>NZ_CP174326.1:1687500-5162457 GCF_052467815.1 Microbulbifer maximicatervae (SeqCode) | reverse complement strand
AAAAGAAAACCCTCGCAGGGAAGCCTGCGGAGGTTTTCTTTTTTTGGAAACAGTGAAATATTTTGCTGCCTCGCAGCCCTGCGCCGAAGTTGCCAGTAGGGTGGCGAGCACTGCTTTCTATACAGTGTAGGTCAGCTGTAATTAAAGCTTGGTATTGGATTGGAGGTCGGTGCAGTCTTAAACCGGCGCAGCGGTTTATAGGTTTCTAATTCTCAAAAGGGCGGCCCAATAGGTTGCTCCTTTTAGTGTCTGAAAAAATATCGCTAAATATTTTTGCTACTATGTAGTGTCTGCATTGTGCTCTAGCTTGTTACGCTTAAGAGGTCTATAGGCTGGCGAGCAATGCTGTAGTTTCTAATAGGAAACCTCAAAGGCTGCTGTCATTTCAGCCTTCATAACGGCTCGATAAGAAGTTAGGTAATTTAGAGATCACTTTTTATGCCAACATTAAAGCTATAAACAAATGACATGTCGCTATTATTAAGCTCTTTCTCTAGAGCTGAATTAAAAGAAAATTTATTTTCTATAGAAGTGGGGATTTTTCTTTTGGTAATAAAGTGGCGCATACACAAGATACTGTTTTTACTAGCTGCTGAGTATATTGCGTTTAGTAGAGAAACAAAGCTGTCTTCATCAAGATAAGCAGAAACGTCAGAAATAGAAAACTTATCAATTTTACTTTTGGTGCCGTATAAATATTGCTCTAGAGGCGAATTTACCATTTCTATGGCTGTGTTATTTAGTGCCCCCTTTACTATTGGATAGTTATTTTTTTCTAAGTATAAGGGCATTCCATGTTCAGGGTTGTATTTCCCAGTTAGCAGGAATGTCATAAAGAAATTTTCAAGGACCAGGTGGTTCATTAGGGAGTGATCCATTCTGTCTAATAAATACTCGGGAATTGATACTTCTTGGGGAATGTGTTGATAGAATCCAGGGTCTTTAAGGAAAATTTGGAAGAAGTATTTGTTGGTAAGAAAGCGCAAAAATTTTTTCCATGCAGGGGTGTTCCATTTGTTTTTAACAAATTCACGCTGTTCTTCGATGTTGCTTAGGGTGGTGAGAGTTTTTATTTTCTTTGGCCGGATAGCTTTAATAATTACGCTAATTAGTTTGAAGTGTTTTTCGAAGGCCCCTTCATAAATAAAACCATTCTCAATCATTCTTTCGTTTTTGGACCAGAATAATTCTGCTTTTTTTGATAATAGGTGTTTTATTTTGTTGTAAACGTTTATCCTTTTCTTGCATGGGATGATCCCCGAGAAACCTAAAAATCCCTCATGGTTTAGCGCCTGTATTCCGGAAATTTTGAGTTCTAAAAGATAATTTTGGCAGGGGTTTAAGTCAATGGCAGTTATTTTTTTTGGCTTGCCCAGTAAAAGACTTAAAACGCGATCTCCACCGCCAGTAACGCATAAAACACTATCGCTCTCATTAATATTTAGCGCCTTAAGTTCTGATCTAGAGTCTTCATTTGGCCCTGAGTAGCTGATCCTGTTTGCGTAATCGGAGAGCTGTATTTCATTAGGTTTGTTCATGGCGTGTTTAATTGGGTTACTTTAGTCGCTAACTTGTTTGGTTTAAAAAATAATCTACAACTTTGGTTAGATAGCTGTTGCTATTACACCATTGATTCTGAACCGGATGGCCTAGCACTTCTTGGCTGTTTACACTGGAAAACCTGAAGTCACTGTTTAAGAATGGTCCGTTTTGCATTCTGTTTATAATCTTAAGTAGACGTTTTTCCCTCTCAGAAAGGTTGCTTAATGAAGTGTGATTCTCTATAAATTGTCTTAAATCCAGCTTAAAGTAATTGCGATTAAATTTGATAAAGTTGTCGACTGTCATCGGATTGGAATCGGCAATATTAAAGTACTGATTTCTTGTGGCTTCATGTTTTTCTGAAATTTTTAATATTGCATCACAGCAGATGTCAACAGGTATGACATTAATAAAACAACCTGGAGTATATTTTAAGTGAATGGGGATTTCTACATGTTGCTTTTTTAGTCGGTTTAGCAGTTTCACATATTCATAGTACCCAGACTCAGAATTTGTGTACCCACTCACTGAGTCGCCTAGCACAATAGTTGGCCTATAGATGGTGTATTCCAGATTTTTTGACTCTGCTATTAAGTTCTCTGCTATATTTTTCGTGTAGTCGTATGCGTTGAAAAAATTGCCAGGGCGGTAGAGTACCTCATTTATGGCTATTCCGTTGGCATGAGCTTTACCGGCAATAAAAGCAGTTGATATTTGATTGAGTCGACATTTTGCTGTTACAGCAATGTCGATTAGTCGATTCACGCCGATAACATTGGTGTTAATGCTTTGTTGTAAATTACTATAGCTATAGTGCATGTCAGCAGCGCTGTTCCAAATGGAGCCAATATTTAGAGAGCATAGTTGTCTGTAAGATGCAGAAGATAGCCCGAGGTTTGGTTTGTTTAAATCACCTGATATTATTGTAAGTTGGTCAAAATTATTTTCCGAAAGTTTATAGCGAGGGTTGGCAAAACTATTTTTTTGTTTTAGTTTCTCGGCCCGATTGTTAGCATTATTTCTGGCAATTAGGACCACATTGAGTCCTTTTTGCAGAAGTCCCCATGTCAAATATTGACCTATAAAGCCAAATCCGCCGACAACGAGTTGTATTTCTTTTAGCCCTCGTATTTCAGATAGTTGCTTAAATATATGTTGGTCATGTTTCATCGGCTCATGAGAATTCGTCATAGTATTGAAATGGGAATGAATTCCGGAGGCAAAGGAGTATCCGCCTTTCTGAGGGTCTTCTTTACTCCTATGTATTTTTTATTGTGAAAATTGGGACATTGGTATACTGTGGGGTGTTTTTTAAGGGGGCATGCGATTAATACAAATAATCTGTCCATCTATTTCTAAAGCCAATAGGAGAGTAGTAAAATCAGATATTGGTAATAAACTACATTCTCATCACGGCGCTGCTATTAAACGTGATAGACGTATTCAAACTATGGGTTCTGAGTGAAGTACGTTTAAATCATTGTAGTCCATATAGATTGTTCGCCATAATTTGACTCCTGATCCCCTGTTCTGACTTTCCCCTTCATTAACGGTTCCGAGACCATTGTAGGTGGCTGGGATTTAATTGTCCGGCATAGCAGCCTCCTGTAGATGGTTCGGGGGTTCTTGTATATATAATTTTTTGGAAATAGTTATTTTTTGCATACTTCGAAACAATCTATCTGTTGAGTTGGTTTCTAACCTTTGCTCTCTGGATGTTAACGGCAAGTCCCTGTAGAGGAGCAGTACGCTCAGGGTCGAATAAGTTTGATTTGATTGCTTACGATTAGTCTGAGGTGAGATTTCTTTTCTGGTAAGGACGTTAACTTAGGTGCCAAAAATCTTGCCTGGTTCTCATTTTTTGAACACATTCTGAATAAAGCTTGCTGTAAGCGGCTGAAATGAGAATTGGTGAGTAAGATTGGTCAAAACCGGTAAAAGGAGAATTACCAGTGAATCGACTAAGGAATGTTATAGTAAAGTTAATGGCGTTGGGTATTTTGAGCCTAATGGGGGGGTGTTCAAAGGATGCGGAAATAACAGTAGGAACTAAAGTACTTGATCAGCAACATATAGCTGCACGGATTGATGGCCAGGAGGTCAGCGTGAAGGCCTTGGATAAGGAGCTCCAGCTTGTGTTGTATGATATTGCTGAAGTGGAGCATAAATTACGTCTCAACAAGCTGCATGAAATGATTGCCAAAACAGCAAAAGATGGTCAAGAAATAGAAGTTATGCTTCCCGTTCCAGAGCCACCACGGATAGATCTTGATTATGGCGGGCGCGCCGCTCGAGGAAATCCCGAAGCGCCTATAACAATTGCTGTGTTCTGCTCCTTTCAATCTCCCCACTGTAAATCCTTTCAGCCAACCTTGAGACGATTGTTGAGTGACTATTCTGGTTGGGTTCGCCAGGTAAATTTTGATTTTCCCCTTAAGTTTCATCGGGAGGGTATCAAAGCTGCTGTTTCGGCTAAGTGCGCTGGTGAGCACAATATTTTTTGGGAATATCACGACGCCTTATACGCAAAAACTCCAAACCTTGGTGAGAAGTCTTACTCCCAGACCGCAAGCAGTTTACTGATCGATGACAAGCAATTTAAAACCTGTATTGGAGATATGAATTATAAAGAAGTTGTTCTTGGGGATCAGGAAATTGCTTTAGGGCTTGGCCTTACAAATGTGCCGGTTGTTTTTATAAACGGTTTGTATCTAAAGGGCGCACGATCATTTGAGCAATATTCTTACTGGATAGAAAAGGAACTAATCAGGCTTGATATAGATCCTCAGCAAAAATATACATGGAAACAACAAAAAGATACTGAAAATCAATTACCTGTTACGGATCTACCTCTTGCCCTGGTAGGAGTTAGTGAATCGAGTATAGAGAATAAGTCCAAAGCTTTAATAGAAGTAAATGGGCAGAAGGCACAGAATTTTTCACTGGGGCAGTCTGTTCTTAAAGATGTCTTTCTGAAGCGTTTGAAAGGGCACTATGCCGTTATTGATAATCAGGGCTCCCTGGAGCGTCTGCTATTGCAAGGTGAAGAAGGTAATATTATCCCTTTAACTTTGTCCTATCAGCACGATGAGGAGCTGCGCAAACGTATTGAACAGCCTCAGGGAGAAAAGGGTAAAAAACTAATCGAGCCGGCTGGTGTGTTGACTCTTGGACAAGAGTGGTTGGCGAAGCAACTCGAACAACGAGAATTCTTGGAGGCTAAATTTATTGAGGCGGAGATGGAAGTTGAGGGCCACCATTTGATGCGCTTGGAGGGGGTGGCCAACAATGAGTTCTTTACTGCACTTGGATTCGAGGAAAACGATGTGCTGTTGAGGGTCAATGACAGTTGGGTCCACAGTGGCCAGAATGAGCTTTGGAGTGCTCTTACCAGTGGAAAAGTAATTGATGTCGCCTTTATGAGAAAAGGTTTGCCGCATAGATTGCAATATGTGGTTGAAGAGAATGGTTACTTTGATGAGGATTTGGGTAAGTGAATTGATTAGGGCCCGCGGTACTTTATTGCGGGCCCTGAATTTACCGAGCAGTAAAAGTTACTTATTTATCCGGATTTCCTTGCCACAGTAGGTCAGCGACAATATTTTGTCCTTGAATGCTTGGGTGGAAACAGTCTCCACCATCAATATCATCTTTATTAAACTGAAAAGTCCCGGCATTTAACTCATCCTCACCGGTATATTCAGCAACAACTTCTACCCCATTCATACCGTTGTAACTTTCTGCTTCCTCAGCAAGGATTTCATTATAACGTTGTTGGGCTGCGGCTATTCCGTTATAACGAGTAGCAAAGCTCTCTCCATTCATCGAGCCGCCATTTGTTGCAATTCGGCAAATTCCGAAAGTCGACCAGACACTCTCGCAATCTACGCGGGAATTACCGCTTTGCTTATCCAGACCAGCTGCCCGGAGATCGTGTACTCGTGGTACTGAGCCGAGTACTATCGTTGAGCCGTTAGGGAGACCATCGACTAATTTGTCCAGTCCAGCTTGAACTGCCGAGCGCCACTCGCTATCGGTGTAGAGTGGATCGTTACAGTTGGCTGGATCGACGCATTCCCGGTTACAGATGTCATTACCACCCAATACTACCTCGACATGGTCAGGTATATTACTCTGGGATAGAATCCGATCGGCTTGAGTGGAGAAATTGTCGCCTCCACTACGCATCTCAGCACCAGATTCCGCTGCGCTTTTATTGGCAGCCATATTGGGGTAGTTAACTTTATATTTATCGTGAACACTCTCCACTGAATTGTCGTCGCCGTCAAACCAGGAATGCTCGGGTTGGTCCCCGCCGAGAAGACAAAACAGGTCCCAGAAATACTTATTGCGGGTACAGTCTGCACCGAATGCCATGGTAATACTGTCACCCGCAGCAACTGACTTGGAGGGGGCTGCCATTGCTGGCTGTATCGACAAGATGCTCAAACAGAGCGTTACTAGAACTCCATATTTATTCAACATTGTATTTTCTCCCACACCGACTTTCGCCGTAAGTTGTTATCGTTTTATTCACTGCTCCGGTAAACGAGAAGGAGTGTAGGACGCACTCAGATATTGTGAGTGGTGAATGCTTGAGACCCTTTGGTCAGTTATCAATAAATTGAAGTCTGTTGGAGTTTTGTCGCCAAGAGCATTGATTACTTTATTGGCGTTTCAAAGCTTTAGTTTTTCTGGCACAGTTTTATGCTATCTGTTCTTCTTCTGGTGCTTCCACTATACTGCGCTCTACTTGTCGGAGTGCCTGTGGGCTGAGATCGCTGTTGCGAGATCCGTTGAACCTGATCGGGGTAACCCCCGCGTAGGGAACAAGATCTGAAGTCGCCTGTTTTGTTACAGCTTGGCGTCTTTTCTCTTTGTATGTGCCCTGGATGCTGCGACCTTTAAATTCCCAAGTTTTAAGGTTACGCATGTCTGAGATCATTGAACAATCCGGTAAAGCCGGAAAGTCCTCCCGCGCTGCCAGTCGCGATTCCGCTAAAGAATTTCTTGAGAATCTCACGGTTCAGTCTTTCCCTAACTCGAGCAAGGTGTATTTGCCCGGTGAAACTGCCGACATCCAGGTTGGTGCTCGTCAGATCTGTCTGGGAGATAGTTTGGTAGGGGGGGATGCAGAGAATCCGGTGTTTGAACCCAATGAGCCCCTCACCATTTACGACACTTCGGGCCCCTATTCCGAGCCCAATTTTAAAGTGGACGTACGGGAAGGGCTGCCCAAATTGCGCCAGGGCTGGATAGAGGCCCGCAGAGATACTGAACTGCTGGACTCTCGCCAAGCGGCCTACAGCCAGAAGCGTATGGCGGACCAGGGGTTGGATCATATCCGCTTTGAAAACCTTCCCAGCCCTCGCCGGGCCAAACTGGGACAGAATGTATCTCAGATGCACTATGCCCGCCGCGGCATTATTACCCCAGAGATGGAATTTATCGCTGTGCGCGAAAATATGGGGCGAGCCAAGTTGGCAGCGGAAATGAGTGAAAGTGAATACCAGAAGGCACGTGATGGTATTTACATCCCCAAGCAAATCACGCCGGAATTTGTGCGCCGGGAAGTTGCAGAAGGGCGGGCAATTATCCCGGCGAATATTAATCACCCGGAAGTGGAGCCGATGATTATCGGGCGCAACTTCCTGTGCAAGGTGAATGCAAATATTGGTAATTCGGCTGTGACTTCTTCCATTGAAGAGGAAGTGGAGAAACTGGTTTGGTCTACCAAGTGGGGCGCGGACACGGTGATGGATCTGTCTACCGGTGCCAATATCCACGAAACCCGCGAGTGGATTCTGCGAAACTCGCCAGTGCCCATCGGTACTGTGCCGATTTACCAGGCGCTGGAGAAAGTAAACGGAATTGCTGAAGATCTTTACTGGGATGTGTTCCGCGACACCTTGATTGAGCAGGCGGAGCAGGGGGTGGATTACTTCACTATTCATGCTGGCGTGCTTTTGCGCTATGTGCCGCTCACTGCCAAACGTATGACCGGGATTGTCTCTCGCGGTGGTTCCATTATGGCCAAATGGTGTCTCGCCCATCACCAAGAGAATTTCCTCTATACCCACTTCGAGGAAATCTGCGAGATTATGAAGGCTTACGATGTGAGCTTTAGTCTCGGTGATGGCCTGCGCCCGGGCTCCATTGCAGATGCTAACGATGAAGCCCAGTTTGGCGAGCTGCACACGCTTGGCGAGCTGACTGAAATTGCCTGGAAGCACGATGTTCAGACGATGATCGAAGGCCCCGGCCATGTGGCTATCCATAAGATCAAAGAAAATATGGATGAGCAGCTGAAGCACTGCCACGGCGCACCTTTTTACACTCTAGGTCCATTGACCACCGATATTGCTCCCGGCTACGACCACATTACTTCCGGCATCGGCGCTGCACTTATCGGCACTTACGGTTGCGCCATGCTCTGCTATGTGACCCCCAAAGAGCACCTGGGCCTACCCAATAAAGAGGATGTTAAAGAGGGCCTTATGGCCTATAAGATTGCGGCTCATGCCGCAGACTTGGCCAAAGGGCATCCGCGGGCACAGAAGCGCGATGACGCCCTGTCAAAAGCCCGCTTTGAATTCCGTTGGGAAGACCAGTTCAATCTCGGTTTGGACCCGGAGCGGGCACGCACCTATCACGATGAAACCTTGCCAAAGGAATCCGGCAAGGTAGCTCACTTCTGCTCCATGTGCGGCCCGAAATTCTGCTCCATGAAAATTACCCAGGATGTGCGCGATTATGCGGCCAAGCAGGAAGCGGCACAGGGCATGGAGGAAATGTCGATTAAATTTAAGGACATGGGTAGCGAGATTTATCACAAGGGCTAATGAGTATTTTGGGGGAGAGTCCTCTCCCCCAAGAATCGGATAGCAAAAGTACGGCGAGTGCATAGCGCATATCGCTGGGTGTCGATTTGGATTTGCGAAGATAGGTGGTCTGTGACAAGCGAAACCAAAGCCAAAGTAGCTATTGCCGGTGGCGGCCTGTTAGGTCGCTTGCTCGCCTGGCGGCTCTGCCAACGGGAACTGGATATTACCCTGTTTGAAGCGGGTGATCTGTCGGCACCAGTCGGGGGAGCTTGCTGGACGGCAGCGGGAATGATCTCACCACTATCGGAATTGGTGCACAGCGATAAACAAGTTTACAACCTGGGGCTGAAAAGCCTTGAGATTTGGTCTGAGTGGGTCCGGCAGCTGGAGGAGCAGAGCGGGCAGGACGTGGAATACCGCCGAGCGGGCTCAGTGCTGGTTGCTCACGGCAAGGATAAAAGTGAGCTGCTGCAATTCCTGCGGGAGCTACAGGGCAAGTTGGGCGAGTCTGCCAGGGAGCAGGTGCAGCCACTCGATTGCAATACTTTAGCGAAATTAGAGCCCTCCTTACACGGCTTTGAACAGGGGCTTTACCTGCGGGGTGAGGCGGATATCAATAATCACCGCCTATTGCCTGCGTTACTCAGAGTATTGCGCCGAGGTGCAGTCACTCTGCGAGAGCAGAGCAACGTAAATTGCGAAGCCGGGCATATCTCTGTGAACTCGGAGTGCGAACAATTTGATTGCGTGATCGACTGCCGTGGTCTCGGTGCCAAGGGGCAGATTGAAGGCTTACGCGGTGTCCGTGGTGAGGTGATGGTGGTGGAATCCCGGGAAGTGGTTTTGCAGCGTCCAGTGCGGCTGCTCCACCCGCGTTATAAGCTCTACGCTGTACCACGCAGCGATGGGCGCACAGTAATCGGCGCTACGGAAATTGAGAGCGAAGACCAGTCGCCCATTTCCGTGCGCTCCAGCATGGAATTGTCTTCCGCGCTTTACTCCCTCAACCCGGCTTTTGCCGAGGCTCGTATTGTTGAGACCCGCGTAAATTGTCGCCCCGCCACTATGGATAATATGCCTTATATCCACAGCAAGGATGGGCTGATTAGGGTGAATGGCCTTTACCGTCACGGTTATCTTTTAGCGCCGGCAGTAGTGGAGCAAGTGGAGAATCAAGTGGCACAACAACTGTTACAGGTGGTTTGATGCAGGTACTAATTAATGGGGAAACACAGAGCCTTGAATCCCCGCTAAAACTCTCTGCGCTTTTACAGCAGCTCGGCTATCGCGGAGAAACGTTTGCCGTTGCGATCAACGGTGGATTTATTCCCCGTACGGAATATAGCAATACACAGATAAATAACGGCGATAGCCTGGATATTGTTGCTCCGGTAGTGGGGGGGTAAAGGTGAGCGATCTATTAACACTTTACGGAAAAACATTTAACAGCCGGCTTTTGGTGGGCACCGGCCTGTATCCCTCCCCAGCGATTATGCGCGAATCCGTGCAAGCCTCAGCTTCGGAAATTATTACTTTGTCTCTTCGCCGGCAAAATCCGGCACAGCAGCAGGACAATCGATTTTGGGATTATATTCGCGAGTCCGGTTGTCAGTTGTTGCCCAATACCGCCGGTTGTAAATCGCCGCGAGAAGCGGTGGAGCTGGCAAAAATGTCCCAGGAAATTTTCCAGACCGATTGGCTCAAGCTGGAAGTGATTGGTGATGATTACAATTTGCAGCCAGACCCCTTTGGTCTGGTAGAAGCTGCGCGGGAATTAATTCAGTTAGGCTTCAAGGTTTTGCCTTATTGCACAGATGACCTGGTTCTGTGTCGAAAACTTTTGGATGTGGGTTGCGAGGTATTAATGCCCTGGGGGGCTCCCATCGGTACCGGGCAGGGACTGCTCAATAAATATAACCTGCAAACACTGCGCGAGCGCCTGAGTGATGTACCGCTTATTATTGACGCCGGAATCGGTGCGCCATCACAGGCGGCAGAAGCACTGGAGATGGGCTTTGATGCGGTGTTATTGAATACCGCGATTGCAAAAGCCCAGGATCCGGTACTGATGGCTAATGCTTTTAAACTGGCTGTGGAATCCGGGCGCGCCGCCTTTAATGCCGGCTTGATGCTCAGGCGTCAAACTGCCAGCCCCAGCACCCCCACCCTGGATATGCCTTTCTGGCAGCAGGCAGAGAGCATATTGCAGGATTAGTATTTTTATGCGCGATCAACTCCAATTGAAAAAGCCAATTGTCTGGACCATTGCCGGCAGTGACTCCGGCGGTGGCGCCGGTATTCAGGCGGACCTACTGACTTTTGCCGACCTCGGCTGCCATGGTTGCAGTGCTATCACGGCCAATACTGCACAGAATACGGTGGAAGTTACTGCAATTAATGCAGTTTCCCTAGAGGTCTTGGGTTCTCAGTTACAGGCTTTACAGCGGGATCTATTTCCTGCCGCAATTAAAATCGGTCTGCTAGCGAATGCTGAACAAGTTGTTGCGGTGACAGATTTCCTGCGCCAGCTGAAAGCGGTGCAGCCGGTCCCGGTTATTTACGACCCGGTTGCTGTTGCTACCAACGGAGCCGGGCTCACCGAAGGGAATATTACCGCAACGGTGTTGGCTCAGTTGATGCCACAGTGTGATCTGGTTACTCCCAATTTACATGAATTGGAATGGCTTACCGGAGCCAGTGTCACGGGTGCGGAATCTATTGTGCAAACTGCGCGTCAGTTGCACGCCCACGGCGGTACCGCAATTTTAGTTACCGGCGGCCATACGCAATTGCGTGCGGGAGAAGTTGCCGACTTACTGTGGGATGGTGAAAAAGCCGATTGGTTTATTGGCCCGGAAGTGTCCAGTACGGGCACACATGGCACTGGCTGCACCCTGTCCTCCGCTATTGCCGCTTGCCGCGCTTTGGGCTACCCGTTGCGAGATGCCTGCGTTGTGGGTAAAGCCTATGTACAGCGGGGCTTGCGCCGGGGAAATAATGCACATATCGGCGCTGGTGCTGGACCTGTAGGCCACTGTGGCTGGCCCCTGGATTTAATCGACTTCCCGGAGATTTTGGTGCCGGGAGAAGAGCGTGCGCTGGATTATGGCTTTGGTGCAGCCCCGCCTCTTGTTCAAGGGTTTGCCCAAACAGACTCTCAAGCATTAGGTTTATATCCAGTTGTGGATACAGTGGAGTGGTTGCAGCGCCTGGCTGAGCTGGGGGTGCGTACTTTACAGCTGCGAATAAAGAATCCGGGTGGGGACCTGCGCGCACAGATTGAGAGGGCAGTGGCTATTGGCAGGACATATAACCTGCGCCTGTTTATCAATGATTACTGGCAGTTGGCGATTGAGTGCGGCGCCTACGGCGTGCATTTGGGCCAGGAGGATTTGCAGTTTGCTGATCTGAGGGCAATTCAAGCGGCAGGATTGAAGCTGGGTATCAGTACCCACGGCTTCTATGAATTACTGTTGGCCTACTGTTATCGCCCCAGCTACTTGGCCATTGGTGCAATTTATGCGACCAACACCAAGGATATGTCGGATCAGTTGCAGGGCGCGCAGAAACTTGCGCGAATGGCAGCACTATTGCCCGATTATCCACTCGTGGCAATTGGTGGTATTAATATGCAACGGGCCGGTGAGGTTATCGCTAGCGGCGTTGGCAGTATCGCCGTGGTCAGCGCTATTACTCAAGCGGAAGATTACAAGCAGGTGGTTGCCGATTTTAATCTCCTGTTGAAAGGTAAGCATGCGGAAGTAGAGCCATGTTAAGTAGTAAGGAATTACAGCGTTACAGTCGCCAGATAATGTTGCCCCAAGTGGGTGAAGAGGGGCAGAGAAAACTGTCTTCTGCGCGAATTCTGATTGTTGGCTTAGGTGGGCTCGGCAGCCCGGCAGCGATGTATCTGGCCGCAGCCGGTATTGGAGAGTTGCACCTGGTGGATGGTGATCATATCGATCTCTCCAATTTACAGCGCCAGGTTTTGTACAAAACCAATCACCAGAGAAAATCCAAAGCCATGGTGGCTGCACAACAATTGGCTGCAGCCAATCCAACTATTCGCATTCACCCCCACAGCCAAATGGCGAATGAATCCTGGCTGCTTGAGCATGTAAAACAGGTGGATCTGGTGTTGGACTGCACCGATAACCTGGAAATCCGCCATACGATCAACCGGGTTTGTTATCAGGCAGGGTGTCCGGTGGTAATGGCATCGGTGCAGGGGTTTTCCGGCCAGCTGATTAGTTTTGATTTTTCTGAAAGAAAAGGTCCCTGTTATGCCTGCCTGTTTCCGCCCCAGGAGCAGGCTGAAGTCCAGAACTGCTCGACAGCAGGTGTGATCGGTCCTGCGCTGGGTGTGGTTGGTAGCATGCAGGCTCTAGAGGCCATGAAATACCTGATGGATTTGCCGGTATCGAGCTTGAATAAATTGCACTTAATCGAGACGGAAACCTTAGCTCTGCAAACTTTGCAGCTGCCGAGCCATAGTAATTGCCCGGTTTGTAGTGCCTGATTTCTTGTGTTGCCAGCAGGGGGCTCGATAAATAGTTTTATTTGGAGAGTCCCTTATTGGCAATGTCTTGTCGCAAAATTTTCTTCCAATAGCCGGGTTAAAATTCATGCCATTTTTGTACCTTATAAATCTTACTTGTCTATATAAATAAGCTATTGGCTCGATAGCTTGTGAGAAGTGAATAAAGGTACCAAAATGGCCTTATAACCATTTCGGTGACAACAGTTTTTGGAAGAGGGATTTGTATTATGAAAAAAATCGATATTGGTATCAGTGAAAAGGATCGGGAAAAGATTGCTGCCGGTTTGAAACATTTGTTGGCAGATAGCTACACCCTTTACCTGCAAACCCACAACTTCCACTGGAATGTTACTGGGCCTCTGTTCCGTGAATTACACCTGATGTTTGAAGAGCATTACACCGAGCTGGCCACTGCGGTGGATGATATTGCCGAGCGCATTCGTACCCTCGGGGTTTCCGCTCCCGGTACTTACCAGGCTTTTGCTCAACTCAGCTCCATCAAAGAAGTGGTTGAGGTACCACCGGCGGAAGAAATGGTAAAAATTCTCACTAAAGGGCATGAGCAGGTGATCAAAACCTGTCGTGAAGTTTTAAAAGATGCCCAGGCGGGAGAAGATGAATCCACAGTTGCCCTGGTATCTGATCGTATGAGAGTTCACGAGAAAACGGCTTGGATGCTGCGCGCAACCAGCAGTCACTAGTCGCTCAAATAAGTAGAGGCACTTTTATAGACCTCAACCAGTAATCGCGGATAAAAACGCGGTTGCTGGTGCCGACAAGGTGCCTCGGCTCTTTAATAATATCCCCACCTCCTGACTCACTACTGGTGCCGATAGCGGCTGGCATTCCAGCCCATATTCCCGAACCTGTGTTTCGCACAAGCTCGGCACTGCACTAATCCCCATTCCCGCACGTACTAACTGGCCGATTGTGCTTAATTGATTAGCTTCGCAGATATAGTGAACGCCTTTGCCACTTTGCCCGAAGGCCTCATCGGTCCAGCGCCTCACCGCTGAGCCGCGGTTCATAGCAATGAAAGGAAAACTGGCCAGGTCACTCCAGCGCACTTTTCCTTTTTCGCTGAGGGGGTGCTGGGGTGGCATGACTGCGATAAAACGATCCCGGTGTAGGGGCACAAACTCAAGCCCACCTAAATCCTCGGGGCGAAAACTGATGCCCAGCTCTGCCCGGCCATCCTGCACCGCTTGGGTTACTCGTTCCATCACCACATCTTCCAACAGGATATTGATTTGTGGGTGCTGGCGGTGAAAATTGGCTAATAATTGGGGGAGTTGGTTGAGCGCATAGGCGGGAATTACTGCCAAGCGCAACTGCCCACGTTCCAGGCGAAAGGCCTGCTGTACCGCATCCAGGGATTGATCCCAGTTGTGCAGTAGTTGTTCGGCGCGGGAGAGAAATTCCTCACCCTCCGGGGTGAGAGTGAGTTGGCGGGCTTCTCGACTGAAAAGCGGGCCGCCAGTCGTATCCTCCAGATTGCGGATGGCAATGGACAGGGCTGGCTGGGAAGTGTGCAACTGAGCGCTGGCTTGGGCCAGGCTGCGGCTGCGGGCCACTGTGACAAAGGCGCGTAGTTGTTTGATCGTGGCACTCACAGCGGCAGGTTCCTGGGGAATTGATGGATTTGGCTATGTTAACTTTTATTTAACAAATCTAAAAAAGATTAAAATAGTTTTAAGTGGTGGGGCAGGGCATGATTGCTCCCCTTGTGCCCGAGAGGGCGATTTGAAAACACAATAATGAGCCACAAGGTCTGTTGAAATGAAGGACAACTCCCAACCGCTCTGGCAACCCAGCGCAGAGGCTATTGCCGCCACCCAGATGGATGAATTTCGTCGCAGGGTCAACCAGCAATACCAGCTGGATCTCAATGATTATGCGGCTTTATACCAGTGGTCAGTAGATAATCGCGAAGCTTTCTGGCGGGAGTTGTGGGATTACACCGGAGTTATTGCTATAGATAAGGGTGATGAGACACTCAGTAACGATTCCATGCCCGGTGCGCAGTGGTTTCCACAGGCACGCCTGAACTTTGCTGAGAACCTGCTGCGTTATCGCGATGACAAGGCTGCCCTGGTCGAGCGCCTGGAGAACGGTAGCCGCCGCGAGCTGAGCTACAAGGAGCTGTACGATCGGGTGGAGCGCCTGTCAGCGGCCCTCGTTGCCCAGGGCGTTGTTGAGGGAGATCGGGTAGCGGGCTTTATGCCCAATGTGATCGATACCGTAGTGGCCATGTTGGCCACCACCAGCCTCGGGGCTATCTGGACCTCCTGCTCACCAGACTTTGGTATCAATGGAGTATTTGACCGCTTTGGCCAGGTGCAGCCGAAAGTGCTATTTGCCTGTGAAGGATACTT
This sequence comes from Microbulbifer maximicatervae (SeqCode), assembly GCF_052467815.1. NCBI lineage: Bacteria > Pseudomonadati > Pseudomonadota > Gammaproteobacteria > Cellvibrionales > Microbulbiferaceae > Microbulbifer > Microbulbifer maximicatervae (SeqCode). The sequence continues at coordinate 5,147,176 of NZ_CP174326.1, read as the reverse complement.
CTATAACGGCAAGGTTATTGATTCACTGCCGCGTCTGCGCGAGATCATGCAGCGAATCGAATCCATAGAAACTTTGGTAGTGGTGCCGGTTGCTCGCTCAGAAGAGGAAACTGCTCAGGTACTAGCGGCTGAGCCGCTGGGTAAGGCGGTACTACTGCAAGCTTTTGAAGCAGCGGCGCCCGCTCGCGAACTCTCCTTTGTACAAACCGAATTTAATCACCCCCTGTACATCATGTACTCCTCAGGTACTACTGGTGTACCCAAGTGCATCGTCCACGGAGTGGGGGGCACTTTGCTGCAACACCTGAAGGAGCATCGCTTGCATGGCGATCTGCGCCGTGAGGATGCACTTTTCTACTTCACCACCTGTGGCTGGATGATGTGGAACTGGCTGGTGAGTGGCCTGGCTTGTGGGGCGACTCTGGTGCTGTTTGATGGCTCACCTTTCTACCCTTCATCCCAAAGTCTATGGGATATGACCGATGAAGAGGGAATCAGTGTGTTTGGCACCAGTGCCAAATATATTGCTGCGCTGGAGAAGAGTGGCTGCAAACCCCGGGAGACCCACAAGCTGGAGAAATTGCGTGCGGTGCTCTCCACAGGCTCTCCGCTGGCCCACGAAGGCTTCCGCTATGTCTACAGAGATATAAAAGCAGATCTCTGCTTATCCTCTATTTCCGGCGGCACCGATATTGTGTCTTGCTTTGCCCTTGGCAACCCAACTTTACCGGTCTATGCCGGTGAATTGCAGTGTCGCGGCTTGGGTATGGCGGTGGAAGTCTGGAATGATACAGGCAGTGCGGTGGTTGAAGAGAAAGGGGAGCTGGTTTGCTCCAAATCCTTCCCCTGTATGCCGATTGGCTTCTGGAACGATCCAGATGGAGCCAAGTACCGCGGTGCTTACTTTGAAAATTGGCCTGGTGTGTGGGCGCATGGGGACTATGCCGAGATTACGGCACACGGTGGTGTTGTAATCTATGGCCGCTCCGATGCAGTACTTAATCCCGGCGGTGTGCGTATCGGAACCGCAGAGATTTACCGCCAGGTGGAGAAAGTCGAGGAGGTGCTCGATAGTATCTGTATCGGCCAGCCCTGGCACGACGATGTACGGGTAGTGCTGTTTGTGGTTTTGCGAGAGGGTGTTGTACTGGACGAGAATCTGACCCAGAAAATCCGCTCCACGATTCGCGCCAATACCACGCCTCGCCATGTACCGGCGAAGGTAATCCAGGTGGCGGATATTCCTAAAACTATCAGCGGTAAGATTGTGGAACTGGCTGTACGCAATGTGGTGGAGGGTAAACCGGTTAAAAATAAAGAGGCCCTGGCCAACCCTGAAGCCTTATCGCTATTTGAAAAGCTGCCGGAGTTGGCAGAGGAGTAAGTTAGGGAGCCTCTGAACAACTCCGTGATACCTCTGGCATGCAGAGCGGTTCACAATCAAGGCGCGGCTTCGCAGGAATGTCTAGACCTTTCAAGAGGTCGCAACGCGGAGTGTGGATCGCTCTGCAAGCCCCGAAGGGCGGGCCTTTAAGGCCACAGCTGCTGCGTTGCAGCTCTTACAAAGGGCTACGGCCATTCGCGGCGAGCTGCGCCTAACATCTGCAACCTTCAAGGCCCGCAGAGGCATTACGGAGTTATTCAGAGGCTCCTTAGGAGTAAGGGAGCGTAACCCGGCGCCATTTAGTTTGCTGCGGTTCTGCGCTACCCTTCACTTTATAAACACCAATAATTCACGGTAGAAAAACAGTCATGGTTACTTATTTGTACTGGGCAGCGGTGATTGCCCTGGTTATTGCTTCTCTTTTTATCGGCAGTCGCCTGGGCAGCCTTAAGATCGGCGCAATCGTGGCTGCGGTTTTCTTTGTTGGCGGCTGGCTTGCCTACTACTTTCACTATGAGCAGGTTTTCGTGAAGCGTTTTGGCGGGGTCATGCGTATCTCTGTGCCCGATGGGTACCGCCATATCGGCGCCACCTGGAAAGAAGATAATTTGTGGATCGAGAATTATAACCCCAAAACTAACCAGTGTATTTTCACGGAGTATTCCAAAGGAAATATTCTGGAAGGGCGGGTGATTATCCAGGATTGTAATCCCTTAATGCCCAGCCAAGGCACACAGCCATAGAAGTCCCAAACGCCGAATCGGCTTATTGGCTGCTCAATAAGTCGATTTAATTATCCCAGCTGTTGTCATCAGCTGGATATTCCAGCCTACGGAGGGAACGGATACCCGGATTTTTTGCGGAGTAGCCGCTACTGACATTGGATAAAGATCTTGCGAATTCTCTTTGTCTCCCTACTTGTTGCCCTTCTAGCGCTGCCAATGCAGCTGGCAGCAGCCATCCCATTTTTTGATCGCTTGCCGGGTTTTACCCTGCTGGTGCAGGGCGATCCTCAGCTGCAGGAAAAATTGACCTCCGAACTCAACGAGTTGCGCAAGAACAGTAGTGCGCTGGAAAACTACGATGATCCGGCGGATATTGCGCACTATGAGCGGGGTAACCTGGAAAAATTACTGCGTGCGCAGGGATATTATGATGCCACTGTGTATGAGTCTGTTTCTGGCAACCAAATTTTCTATAGTGTCACTCCCGGCCCCCAATACCATATCAAGAGCCTGGATATTGATATGCCGGCCGGTTTGCGGGCAGGCTTTAGCGGCTTACCTATCCATGTTGGAGATCCCCTGATTGCCAGCAAGGTACTTGAGGGCGTAGAAAAAATTACCAAGTACCTCAATGAAAATGCCTGTCTGCTGAATGTGGATGTCAGCTACCAGGCAACGGTGATTCACCGGGAAGCTGCTGCGAGACTGGAATATCGGGTGGCCTCCAGTCCCGAAGTCCATGTTGGCCAAGTCCGCATTGAAGGAGTCACCTCTATTGAAGAGGACTACCTGTTGGATAAGGTCAAGATTAAATCCGGAGATTGCTTCAGCCGCAGTAAACTGGATGCTGCGCAGTTGCGTCTGCTGCGCACCAACTTAATTGCCAATGTAAATACTGAAGTTTCTGAACCCTACGATGGGTTGGTGGATGTTACTTTTGTTATTCAGGAGCGCAATCACCGCACCATAACCTTGGGGGTGGGGTACACCTCTGATGAGGGAGCCGGTATTTCAGCAGCCTGGGAACATCGCAATGTTTTCCATCGTGGGGAAAAAATTGAAGTCGAAAGTAAGCTCAACGAGGTAAAGCAAACCCTGGAAGGCAAGCTTACTATTCCCCGTTTCTTCCATGACAAGCAACGCTTGACCGCCAGTATTGCTTTGGAAGGTGAGGATGTTGATTCCTACCGTTCAGAGTCCCTGACATTCAGTGCTCTGGTATCGAGAAAAATCAGTAAGCATCGCACGCTGAGTGGTGGCGCCGAGCTGAAATTCAGTGAAGTGGACGAGAAGGTGGAAGGGGCAGTTGAAGCAGATGATCCCGATGAAAACTACACACTGTTAGCTTTCCCCCTGGGCTTTAAATTAAACACGACAGACAAACCCCTGGATGCCCGCCGTGGCGCTACTTCTGCGCTGGAAGTAAAACCCTATATCGATCTTAGAAATACCAATACCACCTTTGTTAAAAATACCCTACAGCTCACTGCGTATAAAACAGCCGATGACTGGCGTTATAAGCCCACCTTGGCAATAAGGTTGAAAGCCGGGGCAATTACAGGGGAGTCGAATCTTGAGCTGCCTGCGGATGAGCGCTTTTATGCCGGTGGCGGTGGCTCCGTGCGGGGTTATGGTTACCAGGAGTTGGGTCCGCGACTTATTGAGATTAATGATGAGGGTGAGGAAACCCTCTCCGATGCTATCGGTGGTCGGGGACTCAGCGAGATTTCTTTTGAGGGCCGTTTTCGTTTTACGGATACCTGGGGAGGTGTGATTTTTCTCGATGGCGGCAATGCCTATGAGGACGCAGCGCCCAAGTTTTCCGACCTGTTTTGGGGAACGGGTTTTGGCGTGCGCTATATCACCTCCTTTGCCCCCATCCGCATGGACATCGCCTTTCCCCTCGATCGCCGTGAGGGCATCGATGATCGCTACCAGGTGTATGTGAGCTTGGGGCAGGCATTCTGATGCGCTGGTTGGGCCTGTTTGGGCTGGGCGTTGCCCACTGGGTTGGTGCTTTCCTGCGTGGGCTCTGGCGCTCCCTGGGTGCTGGGGGTTCCCTGGTAACAGGCATTTGTCTGTTCCTCCTGATGTCCGCTATCTATTTCCTCAGCACGGAACCGGGGCGCGTCGGCCTTACTCGTGGGGCTTTTTACGCTGCCGAGCAATTGGTGGACGACCTCGAAATTGAGGCAGAGGGAATTCACAGTGAAAAATTAGGATTTTGGTTTTTCGAGCGACTGAGAATTGACTATCGAGCTAATACGCTTGCCGAAGCCCAGGACCTGGAAGTCAACCTCAACAGCTTGTCCCGAGATCCCATCGATATTGAGCGAGTGGGGGCCAAAGATTTACTGCTCAACCTAAATATCCTCAATGAACTTCTCTCTGCGCTGGCAGATTCTGGCGAAGAGGAGGTTGAAGTTGTCAGAGAGGAGCAGCCATCGACTACTTGGGAGTTGCTAGTTCCCGGGTTTCGCTTGGCGCAGCTGGATATAGCTCGCCTGCAATTGGTGGACAGCCGGTTGACGGGGATTCCCCCTGTTGCTATTCAGGCTAACGCCCAATACCGCTGGCAGGATAAACCGGCGCAGCTATTTATCGAAGTGAGTGAGCTGAATGGTTCCGAGTTTAATCTCACTGTAAATGGCCGGATGCAGGGCGAGCGCTTTGTAATCGATTTCTCTACCAGTGAGGTGGGCCAGGGGTTTGTCAGCCGACAGCTGCATCTGCCGGAAAATCAGGTATTGGATGCTCGCGGCGAACTATCCCTGCGTAAGCAGGGTGAAAAACTGCTGCTGGATATTAATTCGATCGCAGCTCCTCTAGCAGAACATCAGCTGGATCTGACAGGGAGTATCGAAGCCGATATTAACCCCTGGCGTCTCTCTTCAAAGGGGATTTGGCTGCGAGTGGATGAGCGGCGCAGTACGATTAAAGGCAACATTAGCGCGGACGGTGTCAATGGGACAGTTAACCTCAATCAAATCCCGCTAACACTTTCCCGCCCTTGGCAGGATATCCTGGACAGTGGTTGGCTCAGCGCAGATTTTTCGGTGCAGGGCTCCCTGCAACAGCCGAATATTAATGGCAGCTTACAAGTGGAAAGCAGCTACCGGCAGCAGCCCCTGCAATTGGAGGGCCGGGTCGATACCCAGGCAGGTGTGATTGACTTGCAAGCCTTATCTTTGCACTTTGCCGGTGCACGGATCGAGGTGCTCGGTACTGTAGATACGAATTTGAAAGCACTGGATTTGGTGGGAGAGATTGATGAGTTGGGTGTTGAAGAAATTCGCCGGCTTGCAGCTTCGCTACCCCAGGCTGATAGGGTAGATATCCCCACTGCTTTATCCGGCACCTTGCACCAGTTGCGTGTGGAGGCCATCGGCTCATGGAAAAACCCAAACCTCAATTTGTCTCTGAGTGCAGTGAGTACTTACCACGACTTACAGGGTGAGTTGACGGCGGCGATAAGTGGAAACCTGCACGCGCTGACTATTGATGAATTGGTATTTACCGGTGAGAAGCTCAATCTGGAAGTAATCGGTCAGCTTGATATTGAACAGAAGCAGTTGGATTTACACGGGCAGATCGATGGCAAAAATATTAGCTTGCGCGATGACCTTGGAGTTACCGAGGCAGAGGGGGTAAGTCTAGGGGGGACTTCCGAAGTAACAGTCCGGGGAGAGTGGAGTAATCCCCAGGTAAGTATTTTACTGGATTCCAATGGCGTCGCGCAGGATTACCCCTTTAACTTAAAAGGGGAAGCCAGTGGCGATATGGACCTGATAGAGGTCAGTGACCTGCGATTGGAGTTATTTACCAACGGCAATGGCAACCAGTTTGGTTCATCCTCAAGCAGAGGCCCTCAGTCCCCCGTGATTGCCTCAGGTTTTGATAAAGGGGAGCCGGAGCCCCTACAGAGCCAAAGCCGCCTGACAGCCCTCGCTGAAGATGCCCAGCAGCTGGGTCGGGTGGGGGTGGCATTGCTGCAGGCCGATGGTTCTATCGAACCTCGGCAAGACCGATTACAAATTGATATGGGCGCGCGCAATCTACCGCTGTTCCTGGTAGATCTCGTCGGTCTCTCTCTCCCTAACTCCCTTGAAGGGGAGTTGAGCTTGGATGGCAGGGTTGACGGGGCTATTTCAAACCCGCAGATTAAAGCCAACCTGATCGCCCAGGGAGAATTTCATCTGGAGCCCTGGCATTTACAGGGTACTTTGGACTATGCAGACAGGAGCCTGGTAACTGATGGTATCGAGCTGCTATGGGCGGGTCGCAACCAATTATCGATACTGGGTAGCTTGAACGCAGAGCGACTGGATTTAGAGTTGCGCGGCCAGGGTGATCTATCGGATCTGGCGAATAGTTTTTCCAGCGGTAGGGCGGGTAATGGAGATGTCAGCCTTTATGCCAGTATTGGTGGAAGCCCCAAGCAGCCTGAATTCCAAGGGGAATTGCGCGCTACTGGAGAAGCCCTGGGGCGAGGGCAGCGCGGAATCCAGGTTCAACCGCTTTCGATAGTATTGGATTGGCAGACAGATAATGGAGAGCTGGACGCATCCCTGATTGCCCAACACGGCGGTAGCAACGCAGTAAATAGCCAAGTAAGTGTCTTGATTGCGCCGATCTTCGAACAATTATTTGCTGATAATAATCAAACTGGTGGCCTGCGAAATGTGCCCTTTCAATTGCAGGGGCGCGGTACGGCCGATTTGTCAGTGATTGCGGAATATATTGATCCCCGTGTCCACCGTATGCGCGGTTTGCTCAGTTTCAATGTTGACGGTACCGGAAATTGGCAGCGTCCTCTATTAACCGGTGATATCGAATTGAGTAATGGTCGCTATGAGCACCGACCGAGCCATACTCGCATTGCGGATATTAATTTCTACGCGCAGCTGTCTCCTGAGGAGTGGCGGATTGTGCGAGGAAGCGCTACCGATGGTGATGGTGGGCGGATAAACCTGGGAGGGGCGGTCTTTTTACCTCCGGATAGCTCGCCCAGTTTTGATATCGTATTAAGTCTCAGTCGGGCCCACTTGCTTAACTCACCGGGAGTACGCGGTGCAATATCCGGCGATGCCCGTTTGTCGGGCTCAACCCAGGATGCAGAAATTACCGGGCGATTCACTTTGAAGCCGCTGGCTGTACAGATTGAGCAATGGATCGGCAGCAGTGTTCCAGAAATCCAGGTGGTGGAAGTTCAGGTCGATGGCCCACAGGTGCAGCGATCTTCTCCCCTGTTTAGCAAAATTGGATTGGATGTAGAGATTGTTTTGGACCAACAATCCTATGTGCGCGGACTTGGCTTAAATTCTCAATTGCGCGGCGTGGTGGATATTCGAGGCACCGCAGATAAGCCAAAAGCCTCCGGCGAATTAACAATTGTTCGCGGCAGCTTTGATTTATTCGGTAAGAAATTTGATCTAGAAGATGGCGAAATTCGCTTCGAGAATAATGAGGTCGCTATCCTGGTTGAAGGTATCTATGAATATAGCGATGGAGAAATAACCGCGCAGATATCAGGCACTGCTGCGGACTTGGATATTACATTTACCTCTGACCCCTCGGCCTCTCAGGATGAAATTCTGGCGCAGTTGCTTTTTGGGAAGTCATTATCAGATATTTCACCTTTACAAGCTGTTCGTTTGGTTAGTGTCGTACGCAGTTTGCAGTCGGGGCGAGCGGTATTGGACCCTATCGCCAAGACACGCGAGCTGTTGCACCTGGATACACTCAATATTGAGCAGGAGGAGGGAGACGAAGGTGATGAGTACGCATTGAGCTTGGGCAAATATATTACCAATCGAATTTATGTGGAATTACAGAGAAGTACCGATCCTCTCAGTCCATGGCAGGCGGAGATGCAAATAGAACTTAGGGATAACCTCAACCTGGAGTTTAAAAGTGCCGATGACGGTGATAGCGGTTCCGGTAGTGTAGAGTTACAGTGGAAAAAAGACTATTAGGGTTTTCGCCACTAACCCCCTATCGTTGTAAGAAGCATCGTTAATATTTGGTGATTAGCATATCCGTTATTTTTAACGTGCAACCTGGCTGGGGTGGATTGTTGACGCCCCAGTTGTCGATCACGATCATCATGGATTCATCAAAAATTGCAGGCCCCTTTTCCCGGTAGGCGTGCCAAAGCTGATTTGAATCATCGCACTTGGACGCAGATGCTTCACACACTCTTATATCCCATTGATAGGTTCCACTAGCTTCACCCGATATGATTTTCTTGGATGTAAAAGTTATATGCTGTTGGGTACCACTCTTCACCTTTAGGGGGCCTGTTTGGCTTGTCCACGCCGCCTGACTGGGAAGCCCTCCCCAATTGGAAGCGAAACTTCCCGGACCATTAGAGCCTGTTGTTTCTACAAAATCGACTTCCCGCTGCCCTCCGGCCCAACATCCACCAGGTTGTCCACACCAGGGAAACATATAAACGGCAATCCACTCTTTAGCACCACACTTACCTGGGGGCACGTCAACCTTAAAGTCAATTGCTGAAATATCTTTCATTCTAATCTCGGTATTCCCACACTGAACCGCAGATGTATAAGCGCAGGAGCCTTTGGTATCGTCATCCATAATAATAACGCCGGATCCTTCCGTATTGCTTGGTTGAAAGCTGATTTTAGTGCAGCGATTGTTTTCGGCCACTTTGTCATCTTGATGATTGAATATGGGCTTACATGTTGTTGCTGATGCCAGATTTAAGGTGGATAGGGCAGCAAAGATCAGGAAGAGTCGGGTTGCTTGTAGCATGGTGTGGAGCTTGCAAACTATAAAACTCAATAAATTATAGTTTGTGTCTTGATGATCAGGCTTTAGTAGAAATGTTTAGCCTGTCAATAAGATCAATTTTGGCTGGTAGCACAAAGGTCACTTTCACTTATCCAGAAGGTAACCTTTTTATAGATGAAGTCCAATGATCATTGAGTGCTTACAAATGATTCTGAACGTAACTTAAAACATCTGTTGGAGTGCAATTGTCCATAAATTTATCTTGCAGGCTGTAGGCCATTTTTTCCAGAGGTGCACCGTTGTAGCCGTAGGTCTGAATTTCACTGATATAACGTTTGATAAATGACTCTGCTCCCAAGAGAGACCATTGGTGGACATGGACTAACTCATGGAAATGGAGGGAAATGTCCGCAGCAAATGGTGTTTTGACAAAGTAGGTATCTTTGTAAGTGATACCGGCTACTTCCATGTCGACAAAGTCACCCAGACCAGCCTGGTAGAGCTCGGGAAACCTCGGTTTTGGAATATTATCAACCACTACAAAGTAGCTTTTGCTAAGAAATTCTTCCGTATAATACCCTGAAAACTTCTCTGTGAACCTTGCGCAAGATTGTCTCTCTTCTTTGAAGTCTATCAGTATTTGATCAATCCATTGGTCTATTTTTTGCAACATCTATATCGTCCTGATTGGGAGGTAACTCTGGGGCTTTGCTCACCCCAGAGCAGAATTTTAATATGCGAAATAAAGTTGTGCCGAGAGTTATACGTAGGAGTATATCACCGATCCACTTTCTTTTTTCTTTTGAAGATATTTCTTACAGGGATAGTAAAGTATCGCAATCAGAGCAATCCAGTAGGCATAGGTTCTCAGTAAATTAGGTGTGTAGCCTTCAGGCCATACTTTGGAGCCGTTGAAGAAGTTGGTTGCTACTCCAAACTCTAAGTAGCTCCATAGGTGTGCGGACAGATTGATCACTGGGACATGGAGTAAATAGAAGAACAATGAGGCCTGCCCAAAGAGGAGCAATACATCCAGTATTCGGTTTTGCCGATTTTCTACGATAGCCATGATCAAGAAAACTATACTCATTGTCATAAGGATATAGCTGAACGACATTGGGTATTTGGCTGTGTTGATAAAGCCCAGAAGCCCCTGCTGTGGAATCCAATCATTGGGGTCGCCAAAGCCTATTAGTCTAACCGCAATAAATATAATCGAAAGCGCGGTCGCTGTTGTTATTAATAATCGCACTCGTTGCTTGTTTGCCATCTCGTAAAGAGGCCCAAATACATAGCCAAGGTACATAAGAGCAAAGAGGGGGATAATATTGTAAGCAGCAAAAATCCCGGTGTTGAACTCAAAAAGTCTAAAACTAGTGCGTACATGCGCAAGAATCCAAAGCCATTCATAGCCACCTAATAGCTGGCGCATGAAGTCATCATTCAGGTATCCATGTAAGGATATTACGGCCAGGCAAACGATGCTGGTCCATATCATTGGCAAATAGATTAAGCCCGCCAGTATGATCATGGATACGCCCAGGGCCCAGATTACCTGTACAAAAGCGTAATTATAAGCAAACTGCCAAGAGAGGTTTACCAAGGTTAGTTCGAGGATAATTAGTACTAACCCTCGAAGTATTAAGAATTTTGCCAACTCCGGCTTGGAGTTAAGTTTTTTACCGTGAAAATAGGCACTCAATCCTGTAAGAAATATAAATCCAGGGGCACATATATGCGTGATCCAACGAGTTAAAAACAAAGCGATGGAGGATTGGGATAGGTCCAATGGGTCAAACTGGGTCGAAGTCCAATAATCTCGAGTATGATCGAGGGCCATAATAATTACTAATATACCTCTAGTGATGTCTATTGCTGGATATCGCAATTTGTTATCTCCAAAGTTAGTGGGTTTTATAGCGTTTTCTCTCTAAGGGTTCTTGTTACCTTGAAGTTGGAATGTAGAGGCGGTTAAAGAGAGCTATAAATGATGTCTCTCGGTCTTTGTTTATTATTGTTTAGGGGCAGGTGGGAGCTGTCTGCCTTTCATATTGTACATATATTCTTCAAGCAACCAATTGCTTTTTAATTGTGTGATATGTAGGTGGAGGGACGATAGTGCAGGCATTTTGGTTCTGGCAAGTCCAAGAAATTTTGCCCACCCGATAATCAATATTATTTAATTTGCTTGGTTTTACTTTTAGCCTAGGGGCAGCTAGAGGCCGGATCATGGATTTGAAAGTAAGACAAAATCAGTGATCGCGGCCTGTTCCCAATAAATATATTTTTCTGTGGTTAAAAGAGAGATTTTTCAGTTGGGCTTATTAATAACTACTTTAAAATTATTAATCTACAGGTGGAGCATATCAGTTTACTTCGATATTACCATACTTCGCCTGAGTCACTACGGTATACGGCAAAACAACGGTATCAGCGGCTACAGAAAAAACAGCATCTATAGCTACCAGTGGAACACGGTTGATAGTTGATCCAGTATTTACAGTCTGACTGGGTTCGCTATTTAGCAAGCAAAAGGAGTAAGAGGTTCCGCTATAAACTCTTGGAATACTTTCGCAATAGCTTTTGTGGCCTCTATGAGTGATATCTACCTGATTATTCTTAGGGTTAACTGTCTTCACTGTGGCACATGATACACAAACTAGAGAGGCTGATACTAAAGAAATAATACGTTTCACAAACTAATCCTTGCTGATGTGATCTTTCGCGGGGCTATAGAGTAGTGTTTTCTAAATTAGTTCCAGATTTTGCGTGTACTATAAGTAATATCTGTACTCAATTGGAAGTGAAGAAAGTCAAAATTTTCATATCTGAGGTTTACTTTGTCGCTGCTTGGCGGTATCTCAAACTCAGAACATTAGTTTCAAGTAAAGGGCGGACTGATATACGATATTGGTTAGAATTTAAATATTTTTTGCCTGATAGTAATTTTTTAGAGTTATACCCATTTGGCCTCTATGCCTTTTCTTTTAAAATCTTCTAAAATTTCTGGATTTTCTTCATTGTAGAAAAGTATGAGCTTTTTCAGGTTTGGTAGGAGGTTTGTGTCTTCGGTGGAATGGATATCAAAGTCGTCAGTAGTTCCACACCAGAAGGGAATGATTTGTAACCAGATATGGCCACCCCCATCCTGATGAAGGTCAGTTATATCCTTTAGCCATTCTTTCTTAATTTGAATGGACCGGAAGTGGTCGAGAGCTTCGGGGATAGGCTCGTACCCTTCTTCTTCTATATCTATATTTCTTTTGGTGTAACTATCGGCAAACTGAAAAATATCGAATTCAGGCTGTATTACCTTATAATGGTACATTAACTTATCCAGGACTAATAACCTGAAGTTTTCATCCTTGAATTCCGCATATTCACTCATTTTTAAATCTACCTTTACTTTCCATATAAGTATTGTGAGATCCATTTTTTTCATTGTCTACAATATATTTCGTAATAGGGGAAGTTCTTTCGGCTTGAGAGAATAAAAGTAGTTTTTACTAGGTCAATCAAGAATTTTAGGTATATCTTTGGCGGTTAAGTAATGCCGATAAGTTAGAGAATTTGAGTTATCGTACTAATTGCGAATGTTGCTTGTTTCAAATGCCCGCCAAAACTCCCGTTCATAGGCTTGGATTAACCGCACGCGAATGGCAATATCATTTTCTCGAACACCTGAAGCTAGTCCTCTTGCAATTATATCGATAGCCTGATCCCTGAATCCTTCTGGAAGTTGACTAAAAGTCATTAAGAAACTGAGCTGTTCATTGGTAAAGCGCTTATTTTGTTTGAGAGCTTTTGCAACGCGCTCAGCATTTTTGCCAAAACTCTGAAAGTTGATTAACAGGGCAGCGGCAATTTCGGCGGGTGTAGCGTAGTTGGCTAGCCAGGTAGTGTAGGCTGGGTAGGCTTGGGCACCTGCGAGTGGTTGGTATTGTGCGATCTGCTCGGGTGAGATACCCAATGCTTGAATTAGATTAGGTAACAAGGTATTAGCTTGAATTTCTGCTGTCGTAATTCGAGTAAAAAATGCTCTTGTACTATGTCCCGGTAAGCCACCAAAACGATGCAGAGATAGCGCATTACTTCTCAAGTCCGATAAGTTAATAAGGCGTTGCTCCATTGCAAAAGCCTGTAACTTAGCGTCCGGTAGAGTATTTTTTTCCAGCTGTAGAACAAAGACAGGTGTAGGGCCCTTGAGATACAGTTTTTCAAGGCGCTCTATCAGAGCCTTTGCATCCTGTTGGTTTGTGGCGATATCTGCTGTGGCCGGTTGAGTCATGGCCAAAAGAACAACCAGTCCCACAAGAGCGAATCTTAAACAATGCGTATTGGCCACTATTCCAACTCCGCTGGTGCACGAAATAAGCATAGCAGGAAGACAGAAACTGGACTGGTAGCGTATTTGTCAGGCCACAGTACTTTTTCCGCGTATTAATTCGGCGGGATCAATTCGATAGAAATGACTTAACTCCTTATAGAGCTCCGGGTGTAAGGCGTGCATAGCCGTTGGGATCGTATAGAAACTTTCTGTTGCTACAGCAAAGAACTCAGCGGGAGACTGGGCGCCGTATAAATCGAGCACAGAGGGTGTATCACCAGGAAACTCACCGAATTCAGCTCTTTGTCTCAAACGGTGGAATTCCCGGCTCATAACCTCAGCCCAGGTGGCCCCTTCATCACTGCTTTCAAATAGAGGGCGGCCATCAAAGTAACCATCCTCTTCATCGACTTTGTGGGCGAACTCGTGCAGGGCGACATTGTGGCCCCGTTCAGGCGATTGTAAATCTTTCTCCAGGTCACCCCAGGAGAGGACTACGGGTCCACGATAATGTGCCTCCCCTTCACGGGCACTGTGCCTGGCTGTTTCTATATAGCCTTCCCGACGGGTTTCGTGAGCGACATAGGTGTCCGGGTAGAGCAACAGGCTGTAAAGGTTGGGGTAGCATTCATTCTTGCGGCCCAATAGGAGTAGGCAGGCATGGGCAGCGATGGCCACCTTCATGCGTTCATTGACCTGAAGCCCCTCGCAACCGACAAACTCTTTGCCGTGGAGAAATAGGGCGATATTACTGCATAACTCTTGCTGTTGATTGGAGTTAAGGTAGTGATAGAGAGGAAGATTTTCCCTAATGAGTTGTAGCTGTTCCCGTGTTAAGGGTTGTGAGCGCAGGTAAAAAATGCGCCACTGTCGGTAGAAGTGGGGAACCAGCCATATCGCCAGGGCCAGCAGGATAATTGCGATAAAAGCACTCACAGCTTAAATGCCGGTTGTTTGCATGAGATATTATCTTCCAGCTTAAATTCTTGGCAGGGAGTCCCCTGGTGAAATTTCATTTGCCACTGCCCTTTACTTCTAACCCAAATAGATGATCGCTTACAAAACCCCTTGTACTCCCCTTGCTGGCCTCGCCGTGCAGATTTATACAACAGCATAATGACTGTGTCAGAGAGAGGAATGCATTCATAGTTTTGGCTGTGAATTTCCCAGCCCGTATTTTCCTCCTGTTGCATTGATCGCACTATTGCCTTGAAATCAAAGGTCCGCCCGGATTTCCCTACCTCTATAAAATCAGGGCTTAGTAGCCTGCTAATGACTTCAGGGTCTTTGCGTATCTCGAACTGATGCAGCTTTGTTTCATTCTCAATCAGAATATCGGCAATCTCATGTATCACTGTTTTACCCGGTATGCCCCAGTTGCGACAAATTACTATTTGCCTGGTTTTAGAATGGGGAGTTTACTGCCGAATTCAAGGTTTCGGATGGATAGAGTTATCCGGAAGCGAAGCTTGATAAATGGGGGATGTCTGCCAACACTTAGAGCGTCTGGGTGATTTTCCTGTCACTGTGGAGAAGCTTATGCGTTCGCTATTGGCCCTTCTTATCTTGATGTTTGGAGTCTGCACCCAGGTGCTGGCCCAGTCCGGCGAAACCCCGTTAAAAGTAGCGATCGCGGGGGATGCACCGCCCTATGTGATTGACGGTGCGACCAGTGGTTTGGAAATAGATATCGTTCGGCAAGCTCTCCCTGGCTATAAGTTGGAGTTCGTTCAGATGGGGTTTGCGGAGACGGCCCCGGCACTTGAGAAGGGTATGGTTCAGGCAGCGGTGAATGTACTCAAGAAGAATGATGGCCTATTTTACTCGAACAATATGATCAGCTTCGCCAATTACGCCATTGCTAAAGCCAGCGCAGAAATGAAGATTGGCAGTATTGCAGATCTCGCGGGTAAGAAAGTGATCACTTGGCAGGGAGCTCCCATGGATCTTGGGCCCGAATTTGAAAAAATGTTTGGGCCTAATGGCACCCAGAAACAGAATGTTATGCAAGCGCCAACAGCTCGTGACTTGGTTGCCCAATTCTGGAAAATGCCAGATGCGGTCGCCGTGGTGGATATGGAGCTATTTAAGTACTACAGCAATAAAATGGGCCATACCATGGCTCAGGTTGATCTATTCCAGATATTCCCGATGATGACAGACTTTCGAGTCGGTTTCCGCGATGAAAAAGTGCGAGATGACTTTAATCGCGGGCTGGCAGAGCTGTGCACCAGTGGCCGCTACAAAGCCCTATTGCAGAAATACGATGTGGTGCAAAAGCAGGATATTTGTAAGTAGATAGCCTGAAATTGCGGAACAATTACTCGAGAAAGAAGGGGCCTGAATCTTGTGATTTAGGCCTTTCTTGTTTGGTGTAGTGGGGCGGGTTCGGATCTACTGCACTTAGTTCGTTGCCGGCAAATAGAAACTTGCTGCTTAATGAATTCTTGCGGAGTTATCGATAAATCTAATCGGTCTTAGCTCCCAGTTTCTGAATGCTCATAACCTCTCGCCAGTTTGATAAAAGCGCTCAGGTATTCAACTTCGCTGTCGTCTTCACGAGTTCCTAAGAAAATCTGTTTGGCAATACCCTGTCGTCCGAGGCGCACCACCGATAGTGCCAGCTTGGTAGAGTACTCCTCTGCAAGCCAGCGAGGCAGGGCTGCGACCCCGCGGCCGCTGGCCACCATTTGAAGCATGATATCGGTAGTTTCACTGGTCTTGTGGCGCAGTGGAACCACGCCCGCAGGGTTGAGAAACTGGGTATAGATATCCAGGCGGTCCGGTGGCACGGGGTAAGTTAACAGCACCTGATCCCGTAGGTCTTCTGCTGTCAGGTACTTTCGCTTTGCCATTGGGTGATCTCGAGGGACGACCAGCACCTGCTCGTAGTCAAATACGGGATCGAAGCGCAGTCCGGCTTTATAGAAAGGGTCAGGGGTAACTAGCAGGTCGATTTCGTAACCCAGTAAAGCGCCGAGACCTCCAAACTGAAATTTCTGCTTAACATCCACATCCACGTCCGGCCAATCTTCCAGAAATGGCGACACTACTTTCAGTAACCACTGATAGCAGGGGTGGCATTCCATACCGATACGCAGGGTACCGCGCTCACCTTGAGCCATTTGCTTTAGCTTGCTCTCAGCATGTTCCAGTTGTGGCAGGACACGGTTGGCCAATCCAAGTAGATACTCACCAGCCTGGGTCAAGCGCAAGCTGCGGCCCTCACGCAACCAGATAGGGGCCCCGAGGTTCTGTTCCAGTTTGCGTACCGTGTGGCTCAGCGCCGACTGGGTTAGGCAGAGGTGCTTGGCCGCTGCGGTTAGCGAACCGTGATGGTCTACGGCCTGGATTATTGTTAAGTGCGTGCGCTCTAGCATAGCTTTACCCGAGCAAACTATGAGTAAAATTAATGGATAGTTGAAAATATACCATTTTTGTTCATTTATAAAGAGCCTTATCCTGACTGGCAATGTCAATCACCAAGCAAAGAACTCAGTTTTTGCCTTAGGAATCAGGATACCAGGCCGCAATGAATAAAGAGTTTGCATTCACCATCAAGAACTTACGCTTTGATGAAAACTATCGTCCAGCGGATAGCACGCGGATCACCACCAATTTTGCGAACTTGGCGAGAGGGGAGAGCCGTCGGGATAACTTGCTCAACACCTTGAGAATGATTGATCGTCGTTTCAATGCCTTGGCGCATTGGGACAACCCTAGTGCAGATCGTTACTCTGTAGAGCTGGATATTATTTCCGTTGATATTGATATTGAAGGCAACGGAGAAGCCTTTCCTACCATTGAAGTATTGAAGACGAATATTGTTGATCATAAAAACAATCAACGGATTGAGGGCATAGTAGGAAACAACTTTTCTTCATATGTGCGGGATTATGATTTTAGCGTGTTGTTGTTGGAGCATAACAAGAAGCAAGACAAGTTTAGCCTTCCTGAGGGCTATGGTGATCTTCACGGGAAAATTTTTCAATCGTTCCTGAATTCAAATGCCTACAAGGATAATTTCAGCAAGCCCCCTGTTATTTGTCTGAGTGTATCAAGCAGTAAAACTTATCATCGAACTGAAAACCGGCACCCCGTGCTGGGTGTTGAGTATCGGCAGGACGAATACTCTTTAACTGATGAGTATTTCGAGAAAATGGGTTTGCAGGTTCGCTATTTTATGCCGCCGGATAGTGTTGCCCCTTTGGCTTTTTACTTCCAAGGTGATTTGCTTGGTGATTATACGAATCTTGAGCTTATTGGCACTATCAGCACGATGGAGACCTTTCAAAAGATATATCGACCTGAAATATACAATGCAAATTCTGTAGCGGGGACCTGCTATCAGCCCAGCTTGAAGCACCAGGATTATTCACTGACTAAAATTGTTTATGACCGGGAAGAGCGTAGCCAGCTGGCTATAAAGCAAGGGAAGTTTACTGAAGAACAATTTATCAAGCCATACAGAAGTATCCTTGATCAGTGGGCCGCTAATTACGCGCTTTAATTAACAAATATAGATAAGATTATTTTTCATGAATCGCCTATTGCCAACTTCAAGCGCTGGAAGCTTGCCCAAACCATCCTGGCTCGCAGAGTCCGAGAAACTTTGGTCTCCCTGGAAATTACAGGGCGATCAATTACATGAGGGTAAGCAGGATGCCTTGCGCCTGACCTTACAAGAGCAACAACAAGCCGGTATCGATATCGTTAGTGACGGGGAGCAAACCCGCCAGCATTTTGTGACCACATTTATCGAGCACCTCAACGGCGTTGACTTCGAGAAGCGGGAAACCGTTAAAATCCGCAATCGCTATGAAGCGAGCGTGCCGACAGTTGTTGGCGAAGTATCTCGTCAACAACCAGTGTTTGTTCAAGATGCCAAGTTTCTACGCAAGCAAACCAGTCAAGCTATCAAGTGGGCATTACCTGGCCCCATGACAATGATTGATACTCTCTACGATAGCCACTACAAAAGCCGCGAAAAGCTCGCCTGGGAATTTGCCAAAATTCTCAATCAGGAAGCGCGTGAGTTAGAGGCTGCTGGTGTTGATATTATTCAATTTGATGAGCCCGCATTTAATGTGTTTTTTGATGAGGTGAATGACTGGGGGATTGCCACTTTAGAAAAAGCCATTGAGGGGCTGAAATGCCAAACTGCCGTACATATTTGCTACGGCTACGGCATCAAAGCCAATACAGACTGGAAGAAAACTCTGGGGTCAGAGTGGAGGCAATATGAAGAAGCGTTTCCAAAACTGCAAAAATCCAATATCGATCTGATTTCGCTCGAGTGCCACAACTCCCATGTCCCAATGGATCTCCTTGAGCTTATTCGTGGTAAAAAAGTGATGGTGGGCGCTGTTGATGTGGCAAGCAACACGATTGAAACACCGGAGGAAGTCGCCGATACCTTGCGAAAAGCACTCAAGTATGTGGATGCTAAGGATCTCTATCCCTGTACGAACTGTGGTATGGCGCCTCTATCCCGTAAGGTTGCGAACGGTAAGCTCAATGCGTTAAGTGCAGGTGCAGAAATTGTCCGAAGAGAGCTCTCGGTTTAGCTGTCCCCAATATTCAGGTGCTCCCATGTCACTTTCCAGTACAGCCATAGAACCGTTGCGCTTTCGCGAAGCACTGGGGCATTACGCCTCCGGTATTACCGTGATCGCATCGGACTGTGAGGGTGAGCCGATAGGCTTCACCTGCCAGTCGTTTTATAGCGTATCGATGAACCCGCCATTAGTGTCATTCAGCGTTATGTCGAGTTCGTACAGCTACCCCAAAATTCGCCAGGCAGGCCGATTTTCAGTCAATATCCTGTCGGATGATCAGGTTAAGATTTCCAACCAGTTTGCTCGTCAAGGCGCGGACAAATGGAGCGAAGTTGAATGGCAGGAATCGCCGCTGGGGAATCCTATTATCGCCGGCAGCCTACACTGGCTTGACTGTGAAATTCATGCTGAACACGCTGCGGGAGATCACCTGATTGTGATTGGTGAGGTGAAGGCGTTAAACCTACAAAAAGCTGCTGCAAGGCAGCCACTTCTGTATTTCAAAGGTCAATATCGCAACCTTACTGCGGTGCCCCCAGCCGGGTAATACATGTGAGCAACGGGTTGCGGACATGCGGCCCCATCGCCTGCCTCCAGAAGAAACCCGCATTAATTAATTCGAGGAATTTATGGAATTTCTACTCTACCTGCTGCTGGGAGCTGTGGCTGGGGTGCTGGCCGGTCTGTTTGGTGTCGGTGGTGGCATCATCATCGTACCTGTGCTGGTATTCAGCTTTACTGCACAGGGGATCGATCCGCATGTGCTGACCCACCTGGCTGTGGGTACTTCGCTAGCGACTATTGTCTTTACTTCGATTAACTCGGTTTTGGAGCATCAGCGCAAAGGTGCGGTGCTATGGCCGACTTTTGCCTGGATGAGCCTGGGTATTCTTCTCGGTGCAAGTCTCGGCTCGTTCACTGCGGCAGCTATCCAGGGGCCGGTACTGCAAAAGATCATTGGTGTATTTGCTATCACCATTGCCATTCAAATGGGGCTGGAGCTTAAGCCCAAGGCCAGTCGCGCTGTTCCCGGCAAGTTGGGGCTGACAGCGGCCGGCGGGGTAACAGGCTGGGCCTCTGCCATCTTTGGCATCGGCGGTGGCACACTGACGGTTCCCTTTCTGACTCGGCGCAGCGTGCCGATGCAGCAAGCAGTGGCAACTTCCTCAGCCTGTGGTCTGCCGATTGCTGCCGTCGGCGCTCTGAGTTTTATGGTTATTGGTTGGCAGCAACCTGAACTGCCCCAGTGGAGTTTTGGTTTTATCTACCTGCCAGCCATGGTCGGTATCGCCATCACCAGCATGTTTTTCGCCCGTTTTGGAGCGCGACTGGCCCACAAGTTATCTCCGCGATTGCTCAAGCGTTTGTTTGCCCTGCTGTTGCTCTGCGTGGGTGGAAGTTTTCTTCTCTGAGGCATCAATGAATTGCAGTCTATCGATTGCTATCTTGGCGTAGGTGCAGCTGCAAAAGTGGAAGGGGGCTTCAATCCTTTTCCAAGTGCGATCGGGCCCAAGTTAGGAGTATTAACTCCTTACTTTCTTTTGTGTGTCGAAATCTCTAGTCGAGCACAGGACCCTAGTGAGATGAAAATGGATTAACGTATCTGGAGGTTGGACAGTTGGTGCAATTGCTCCCGCTGACTGATGTGCGCATATCTATCCGCTGTATGGAGCGATTGTTTCTAACCCTGTTGGGTCATTCAAGTTGTTTGTGATTGCTTGAAGTGAAGGGGGGTTGCTGGGGTAGGGCGAGGCTGCGAAGAATAAATTGTGCAATGAGCAGTTTGGCACTAGCTGTTCTGCAACAAAAAAGGGCTTACGTCGTGAAACGTAAGCCCTTTTCTTTGTATGGCGCGCTCGGGAGGATTCGAACCTCCGACCGCCTGGTTCGTAGCCAGGTACTCTATCCAGCTGAGCTACGAGCGCGTCGTTATGGGTGCGAACTATAGAGAGTTGATTCGTTGCCGTCAACCTCTTTTTGGAAAAAATCCTTAAAAATCCGCAACTTATCGAGTTTCTGGGCCCCTCTGGGAGCGGTCGACCAGTCTCGACAGGGCGCGAATTCTGCCGTGCCTTTCCTCAATTTGCAAGCCTTCCTTTGAAAAATACTGCCTTGAGTACCGATTGCGCCAGTTATCCGGGGGCGAGGCATTAAATTCCTCGGTGTGATTGGCGGCGAACTATACTCATTACTCTACCGGGATTCCGATGATTCGCACCTTTTCCATTGCCCATTGCCAGGCCTATCTTCCGGCGGCAGGCTTCTCCAGAGATATAGTGAGAATATATGGCGGACGAGCAGGACCAAGAGCGAAAGCTGCCGCAGGGGGAGTCTCCTTCACCGCCATCGGGAAAGCCGGTTCCGCAAGGGCCGCTGAATTGGCTTCAGTACTTCCTGTGGATTTTCCTTTTAATACTGACTGTACAGTACTGCACTAACGGACAGCTTTCTGGCAAGCGGACTGAGTTAGCTTACAGTGACTTTAAGAAAGAGGTCGCCGAAGGCAAAGTTGCCAGCGTGGTTATCGAGGGGGATAGAGTCAGCGGCACTTTTAAGCCGGAGGCGGGCAAGCTGCCGGCGTCAAACACTGGCGAGAAAGAAAAAAAGGCTCCACCGCCGGAACACTTCACAACCATTTTACCTTCCGTTCAAGACCCCGAACTGCTGCCCCTTCTGGAAAAGGAGAAAGTGGAGATCCTGGCAGAGTCTCCGGGAGGGGGCTTTATGCAGCGGATGTTGATTCTGCTTCTGCCCTGGATACTGATTATTGGGCTCCTGGTTTGGATGGGGCGGCGAATGCAGGAAAAGATGGCCAGTGGGGCTCCCGGCAGTCCCTTCGGTTTTGCTCGATCACCAGCAAAGCGGTTTGAGCGCAGTGAGTCCCAAGTGACTTTCGATGATGTGGCCGGGCTGGCAAATGCGAAGAAGGACCTGCAAGAAGTGGCGGGCTACCTCAAGAACCCGGAGCACTATCGCAAGCTCGGAGCGAAGATCCCCCGGGGCATTTTGCTAATGGGGCCTCCCGGTACCGGCAAAACCCTGATGGCGAAAGCGCTGGCCGGTGAGAGCGAAGCGCCATTTTTCAGTATTAGTGGCTCTGAGTTTATTGAGATGTTTGTAGGGGTGGGCGCTTCTCGTGTGCGGGATATGTTTGCCGAAGCCAAGAAAGATGCTCCTTCAATTATCTTTATCGATGAGATTGATTCCGTCGGCCGGGCGCGGGGAACGGGTGTTGGTGGCGGACACGATGAGCGGGAGCAGACGCTCAATCAGATCCTTGGTGAGATGGATGGCTTTGATCCCCAGGAAGCGGTGGTGGTGGTTGCGGCAACCAACAGGCCCGACGTTCTCGACGCGGCACTGCTAAGACCGGGGCGCTTTGACCGAAAAATTACTCTGGACCTTCCAGACAAGGCCGCACGTAAGGAGATTCTTGAGATTCATTCCCGCGATGTCCCATTGCACGGCAAGGTGGATCTGGAGCGGCTCGCGGCCCTGACCGCAGGTTTTGCCGGCGCGGATCTGGAAAACCTGATTAATGAGGCCGCACTGTTGGCAGGGAGAGAAGATAAGTCCGCAGTGGATATGGATTGTTTGTTGAGGGCGAGGGATAAAGTGGTTCTCGGTGGCGAGCGCGAAATGGTTATCAGTGAGGAGGACAAGCGGATTATCGCCTACCACGAAGCGGGACACGCGCTGGTAGCAACGCTATTGCCCAATGCAGACCCCTTGGAGAAGGCGACTATTATTCCCAGAGGGCACAGTCTCGGCGCTACCGAGCAGATTCCCACCGAAGAACATCACAGTATGCAGGTCAGTTATCTCCGCGATCGTATCGGCGTAATGCTTGGGGGGAGGGTCGCTGAGCGGGTGGTGTTCAAGGAGGTGAGCACTGGTGCTGAGGCAGATTTAAAGCAGGCGACGCGACTGGCCCGTCACATGGTGACGCACTGGGGGATGAGCGAAAAATTAGGCCCTGTCGCTTTCCGCCGGGGAGAGGAACATATATTTCTTGGACGTGAAATGGCCCAGCAGAAGGACTTCAGCGAACACACCTCAGAGATTATTGATGACGAAATTATTGCTTTGATCAGCGGAATTGAGATGAAAGTAGATCAGTTGCTGACAAAAAATCGCAAGAAATTGGATGCATTGGCTGTGGCTCTTTTGGAAAAAGAAACCCTCGATGCAGCGGAAATAAATGAAATACTTTCCCATGTGGCTTCGGGTGGTGATGACACTTCTATTGCGCCGAAATAGCTCCTGGCTTTAATGGAAATTTATTTTCCAGGCAGACCCGCTGGTCAAATTTAATGTATTTAAATGTACCAGGTTAATTGAGTTTATTAGTTTTGAATTGCCGGTAACCTGAAATATCGAAGGGCACTTTCAGACTAATCTAAAAGAGCTGAGAGCGCATCAATTTAAAATAGACAAAAAGTTTTGTGTTTTTGGGGTGGTTTAGATACATATTGTCATTGGCTTTTTTGAAAATAATCAATTTTCTATGTAAAAGGGCAACTTAGAGTATCGCCCTTAAACAGTGCATAATTTTATTTTTTCCAGTCCCTTTAATTTTTTTCTTCAAGTTGAAAGAACTTTCCAGACTAATTGAGTTATTTTTACAGACATTTACGGTAAATAGACTTCCACACACGGTTGTGAGCCTGTAACCTGTCCATGTCACAGATTCACTACGAAATCTGTGCCTCTTTATCAGCGCGGTCTTGAATCGGAGCTTCACTTAGTCGGAGCCTCTTTATGAGGTAGAGCAGTGGAGCCAGGCAGTACCGATTGCGATAAGTCCGTTGTTGTACATAAAAAAAATAAAACAATGGAGAGAAAACATGGGAAGTCCGTCAAAACCCAAGCAGCACTCTGCTCTGCTTTCCGCCTGTTCCGTAGCAACTCTTTGGTTAGCCAGTGGTATTAGCCCCAGTTATGCCGCAGAGGGAGCAGTCGGCACCCTTATGGAAGAAGTGCAGGTAACAGCCCGTAAGCGTGCAGACGCAGAATTACTTCAGGATGTTCCGGTAGCGGCTACCGCCTATTCCGGTGACCAACTGGAGGCTCTGCAAACCAGGGATTTACAAAGCCTTTCTTTCAAAATGCCCAACGTCCAGCTGGAGGATGTGGGTACTGTAAAAAATACGGCAAACTTCACTGTGCGCGGTCTTGGAGTGAATAGCTCTATTCCATCAATTGATCCCACAGTAGGGGTCTTTGTCGATGGTATGTACCTCGGTGTGAATGCGGGTGTTGTTACCGATGTGTTTGACCTGGAGGGTATCGAAGTTCTCCGTGGTCCGCAGGGCCTGCTATTTGGCCGTAATGTTACCGGTGGCGCTGTCGTAGTTAAAACAGCGCGCCCAACTGATGAATTCTCTGCTCGCGTCAAGGTGTCCACAACGGATAATCTGGATGTGGTGACTGCGGGTTCAATTAATGGTGCCATCTCTGACGATGTTAACGGCCGCCTGACCGTTTACTACAACGATGACCGTGGATGGTTCGAAAATGTTGCCACCGGCAATGATAATGCCGGTGCCTCTGACAGCTGGTTTATTCGCCCAAGCTTTAGTGTTCAGCTCAATGAAACGGCAGAACTGCTTGTGCGGATGGAGCACGGGCGTATGGACTCAGATGGGGTTGTCGCTCAAAACCGTGGTAACGAAGCTTATGTAGTTGATACTGGTAACGGTATTATTGCCTATCCCAGCGCAACCCAGATTGCTGAGGCATACGGTATTCCTGATTGGGACAATAGTGAAGATTCTTTTGAGGTGGCCCAGGACGAAGAGGGTTATCAAAAAGACGAGTGGTCCCAGATCATTACTGAGTTCAATAAAGATGTTGAGTTCGGTGATGGCACCATCACAAATATCTTGGCTTGGCGTGAGTATGAGGCACGGGGCTTGGGGGATATTGATTCCCTACCTTTTGTCGGTTTCCATGCGGACTCAAGCGTGGATCAGAGCCAGTTGAGTAATGAGCTGCGCTATGCCGGCCGTTTCGGTCGCACAGCCATCACTGCCGGTGCCTATTGGTTCTCTCAGGATGTAACCTACCTGGAAAATCGTTTATTAGCCGATGGTTATGGTGGCATTATCGATTGGACCGGTGGTGGTGTGCAGGATCACAGTACTTATGGATTCTTTACCCAGGCTGATATCGATCTGAACGAGGCCTGGGTGTTGACCCTGGGTGGACGCTACTCGAGTGAGGAGAAAGATGCGAAGATTGCCTCTATTCCCCTGAACCTCTGCACACTGGATGGCTGTGCTGCCTACGACTTTGAAGATAGCGAAAGCTGGAATGCCTTCACTCCCAAAGTTGGCTTGCAGTGGACTGTTTCAGACGAGACGCAGCTCTACACATTCTGGACCAAGGGTTTCCGCAGTGGAGGGTACAACTTCCGCAACGCAGGTATAGATCCGACCACAGGAATGCCTTATACCCCGCAGGCAACAGACCAGGAAGAGCAAAGCAGCTTCGAAATTGGGGCTAAGGTAGATTGGCTCGATGGCCGTGTTCGGACCAATATGGCGGTATTTCACAACACGATTGATGATATGCAGCGGGAGGAGAATCTCGCTGACGCAGTGACCGGTGTGGCGCAAATTATTCGAAACACCGCAGATGCGACAATTCGTGGTGCTGAACTGGAGACCATGGCTGCGCTCAGTGAAAACCTGCTGCTTACCTTCAACGTGGGCTATGTAGATGGCGATTACGATAAGGTACTCGGTGACCTGAATGGTGACGGCCTTGTGGATGATGAAGATCTGGGTCTCGAGATCCCACGCCTGGCGCCATGGACTTATGGTATAGGGTTAGTGCACGATTTGTCTCTGGGTTCCTACGGAACAATCACCTCCCGCATTAACTACAATCATCGCGATGAAGCACCTTATACGGATGACAACAGAGGCATGTTGTCTGAAGTGGAAATGGTGGACTTTAGTATTGGTTATACTGCGGATAGCGGCCAATATACAGTTTCTGTATTCGGTAAAAATATGCTTGATGAAGTTACTGAGGGTAATGACACGCAGCTACCAGTTACCCTTGGTGGTATCGGTGCCAGCTTTACCCCGCTGAATAAAGGTCGTGTTATGGGGGTTGAGTTTATTTACGAACTCTAATCTCGGTTGAGAATTTGCTGCTTAGAGAAAGTAATTTTTAAGCCAGCAGACTTCGAAACGGCCAGTTCCTTTTCACAATTAAAAGTTGTGATGGGGCTGGCCGTTTTTTATTGGGTTGCGTGTTGAATAAAAACTGCTTGATGATTTTTGATACTCTTGTTTTGTTGGCGTGGCAATAAAAGTGAACCTATAAAGGGGAAAAATATGCGGTTTATTGATCTGCCTACATTTGGCGGGCCTGAAGTTATGCAATTGAAGGAGATGGATAAGCCTGTTCCCGGCGCAGACGAAGTCCTTATCCGTGTAGCTGCAGCTGGGGTTAATCGCCCTGATATTGTGCAGCGCCAAGGGCATTATCCCGCACCTTCCGGGGCATCGCCGGTATTGGGATTGGAAGTGGCTGGTGAGGTTGTTGAAGTCGGGGAAAAAGTTGTGCGCTGGCAGGTGGGAGATAAAGTTTGTGCCCTGACCAATGGTGGAGGTTACGCAGAGTACGCAGTAGCCCCAGAGGGACAATGCCTCCCGGTCCCTGCAGGCCTTAGTCTTATTGAGGCAGCTGCATTGCCGGAAACTTTTTTCACCGTATGGACTAATGTATTTGACCGCGCGGGTTTAAAGCCGGGTGAGGTGATTTTAATCCATGGTGGTTCCTCTGGCATTGGTACCACGGCAATCCAGTTGGCCCATCAATTGGGAGCCCGGGTTTTCACTACTGCGGGAACAGAAGATAAATGCGCAGCCTGTGTGGCCTTGGGAGCGGAGAAGGCGATCAACTATCGGGATGAAGATTTTGTCTCCGTGGTGCGCGAGATGACAGATGATCACGGAGCTGATGTTATCTTGGATATGGTGGGCGGTAGCTATATCAATAGCAATATTCGTGTGGCCGCTAACGACGGCAGAATCGTGAATATTGCCTACCTGGCTGGCGCTAAAGTAGAAGTAAATATGATGCCGGTGATGTTGAAGCGACTTACATTGACCGGCTCAACTTTGAGGGCACGCTCGCCAGAAGTGAAAGCCGGTATTGCGAAATCACTGGAGCAAAAGGTTTGGCCGCTAATTGAAGCGGGTAAAGTGCGGCCGCAACTAGCCGCTGAATTTCCTCTGCATCAGGCGGTTGAGGCCCATAAATTACTCGAGTCTGGCACTATCACCGGGAAAATCGTTTTAACCTTGTGAGGGCTTGTGGTTGCCTAGGGCGAGGAGTAAGTGGGCATCCGCTGAATAACGCCCTCAGGCACATCCCCGGGTTCACAATAGATTTTGCCGGGCAAGCGCTGTAGAGGTGGGCGGACTGTCACATCATCGCTCATCATTTCCACATAGGCTTTGTAGAGATTGCTGATATTGCGTACATACTGCACGGGCTCGGAGCCTCTCACATAGCCGTATCTCGCCCGTTTAAAGTATTGGGGCTGGGCCAGTTTCAGCATGGCGACTTCCACATTGTCGAACCACACATTGGGATCCAGTCCCAATTCTTTAGCCAGCCGTTGGGCATCGAGTAAGTGGCCGTATCCGGCATTGTAGGAAGCGAGAGTAAACCAGAGTTTATTTACGGTTGGCAAAGCGGGATTAAAGCGATCGCGCACCCAATCCATATATTTTACCCCCGCTTTAATACCTCTTTCAGGTTCGAACAGCGGCGGAGGAAATCCCATTTCCTCGGCTGTGGCAGGCATTACCTGCATCAACCCCTGCGCGCCAACTGGAGATACGGCTTTAGGGTTGAAATTGCTCTCCTGCCACATTTGCGCGACGATCATGCGCCAATCAAAATCGTATTTAAAGGCAGATTCCTTCACCAACTCATCGTAAGGAGAGAGGTTTTCTCCCGGTATTACCCGGGAACTTACTCGCTGGGTAAATCGTTTGTTCGGCTCAAAATAAGCCTGGTACTGCTTCTGGTACTGGCTCG
This sequence comes from Microbulbifer maximicatervae (SeqCode), assembly GCF_052467815.1. Taxonomy (NCBI): domain Bacteria; kingdom Pseudomonadati; phylum Pseudomonadota; class Gammaproteobacteria; order Cellvibrionales; family Microbulbiferaceae; genus Microbulbifer; species Microbulbifer maximicatervae (SeqCode). The sequence continues at coordinate 5,119,360 of NZ_CP174326.1, read as the reverse complement.
TTTTTCTATAATTTTTCAAAAACTTATTCAAGTTCTGTAACAGGTGCCAATTTTGTCTTAATACCATCCAGCCCTGTGGACGCGGGTCACCGATAAGGGTTCCGAGTACCAGTTGTGGCTGAACGGATGCCTCAATCTTGGCTCGACCGGAGTGGGATATAGTCGCATCTACCAGCCCGTCGGCGATTAATGAGAAGATTTGTGACTGGGAAATATCTGGCGGCGCCACACGGATATCGACATCAATACCAGCTTCTTTCAGTGTTTCAGCGGTTTCAATAAATGATGAATAGGCGCGCAGGGTTAATTTGCGGCCATTAAGATCCTGAATCTGGGTAATAGGGGGGCTGCCTTTACCACTGACGATCTGGTCTGTGGATTCGACATAGGGCTTGGTGAATACCATGCCCTGGTCTTCACGGGCACTGGTAATATTGAGTTCGGCCCCGGCAAAGTCACCGCGACCCGCCCTCAGCCAGTCGGCAAGGTCTTCTTCGTAGGGGACAACAATAACCTGGAGTTGGAGTTTGTGCTTATTGGCAAAAGCCTGGGCTAGGTCGTAGTCAAACCCCATTAATACCCCTTTCCATAAGAAATAGGTTGTCGGCCCGTTATAAGTGAGTAGCCTGATTACTCCAGATTTTTTAATACCCTTCCAATCGGTAATGCGTTCTTCCTGGGATTTAACCAGGTTGCGGGTCAAAAAATTATCGAGAGTGGTATGCAGGCGTTTGGAGTCTTTGCGTACGCCCCAGGCAATATTTTGTACTTCAGATACATCTGCACCAATCCGCATGTCATCGCGGTAATTGCGCAAATCCTGGGCTGAAAAATCTTCCAAAATAGCAACCCGGTTCTTTTGGCCATTAATGATATCCAGCAAGGTATCTCGGTTACCATTAATATCAATTTCTCGAATAGTTAGGTTTGAGTTTGGATTTTCGGCAACAAGTTGCTCTGCTGTTTCTTTAATAGAAGAGCCGGCGGGGATAATAAATTCCAGGTCCTTTAATTTGCTCGCATCTGAAATATCTGGACCCTCAGGACCAGTGACGAGTACTAACCGCGAATGGCGAAGAGGAACCGTGAAGTCAATAATTTCTTCACGGGCGTCAGTGACAGTCAGGTTATAGGCAATTACATCTGCCTGGCCATCGATCAGCATTTGCACCGCGTCATCGGGCGTTTCAGCTTTTATCCACTTGGGTTCCAGCTTTAACTGTTTGGCCAGTTTGTTGGCAAGTTCGAAGTGACGGAGACTCACCACATCGTCACGAGGTAACAGGTCCTCGGAAGCACCGGTTAAATTAACGAACCGAATTGTGCCGTGTTTTCTTATGTCCCTAAGGTCACCGGTTTCGACGTAGTTGACTTGCTGTTCTTTAGCGGGGGTTATTTCAGGCAGTTGCCCTGATCGCTTGTCGGCATCCTGCGCTTCGGCAGCTGACATGGTGACTGATTCGGCTACTCCAGAATCACGATCTGGTTCCGTGCAGGCCGCAAGGGCAAGCAGTAGTACTGAAAGTAGTATCAAGGTCCACTGGTTGAGGTGGATAGCAGTAGATTCACTATCCATATATTGCTCCGAAGGCACTCTACCTCAATCATTATAGTGTCGCTTGATTTGCGCCCTTTAATTGTTAAAGAAATCAGTTTTCGATGGTATTAACTTTTGCAGTGAAGTTCCCTTTGGCCAGCTTAATATGGACTTGCTGGTCGGTATCCAGTTCTGAACTATCGCGAATTGCGCGATTTTCTGAATCCAGAACAATGGCGTAGCCTCGCTGCAATACTGCCAGGGGACTGATGTTTTGTAGTAATTGAGCCCCGTGGGAGAGTTTGTCACCGCCGCGCTGTAATATCAGTTGTATCGCACGCTCCAGGTTTCCCTTGAGTTGGATTAACTGCTTTCGACTGTTGTCGAGTCGGCGTGTCGGTAGGTTGTGGGCAAAAGCTCTGGAGGCGGAATCCAACTGGGATTTGCGATTTTGGATTTGCTGTTGGCAAGCTGCTATCAGGCGCATCTCCAAATGATCCAGCCGTTGGGCTTGGTTGAGGAGCTGCTCTTTGGGGTGGCGCAAACGGTTGCGTCGCAATTGAACCTGTTGAGATAAATGCTTCAATTGGTTGTCCATGGCGCGGTGCAATCTGCGCTGGACCTGGTCAAGCCGCTGTAAAATTTCTGCAGCATTGGCGCTGGCTATTTCCGCCGCGGCAGAAGGGGTGGGGGCGCGCAGGTCTGCGGCTAAATCTGCAATAGTCGTATCGGTTTCGTGGCCGACTGCAGAAATAGTGGGAATAGGGCTTGCGGCCAGTGCGCGGGCGACAATTTCTTCATTAAAAGACCACAGGTCTTCCAGGGAGCCTCCGCCGCGACCGACAATTAATAAATCGTGGCGACCACTGCGGCCCGCTTTTTCAATCGCTGCCGCGATTTGCTGAGCGGCACCCTGACCTTGAACGGCTACGGGCCAGATTTCAATTTGTGCAGAAGGGTGTCTCCTGCCCAATACGTGAATCATATCCCGTATTGCCGCGCCTGTCGGCGAAGTGACAATGCCGATATTGGTTGGCAAAAACGGAAGAGAGCGTTTTCTGCTTGTTTCGAACAGGCCTTCGGCATGCAGTTTTGCTTTGAGCTGTTCCAGCTGGCGCATCAGGGCGCCAAAGCCGGCCTCCTCCATATGCTCAACGATTAGCTGAAATTCTCCGCGCCCTTCGTACAGGCTCACCCTGGCCCTGATTAAAACCTCGCGACCATTTTGCGGCCGAAAGGCGACACTGCGATTGCGACCGCGAAACATGGCGCAGCGCACCTGGGCCCGCGCATCTTTAAGGCTAAAATACCAGTGTCCGGAGCTGGGCATGGAAAAATTGGAAATCTCCCCACTGATCCATAGAAGGGGCACACTGCTTTCCAAAAGATGTTTAACTTCCCGATTCAGGTCACTGACCGACAGCACGCTGCGCTTGGCATTTTGACTAGGGGGAATTGTCTGCATCGGTGAATCTCGTCGCGCGTATTGGGCGGAGCAATATTGCAGTATCGCCCTTATAGGTAAAGAGCTTTACTGTACAAATCCGTTTTTCTGCAAATTGATGTTTGCGCTTTGGGCGCGTAGAGGTATAATCGCGCCGATACCCAATCCCGCCTATTCGAGGTTTGAGTGTCAACAATGTCTGAATCCAATCTGCGCATCGCGCGCGAAGCCCTCACTTTTGACGACGTCCTACTTGTGCCCGGATATTCCGAGGTCACGGCCAAGGATGTGAGTTTAAAAACCCAACTCTCCCGCAACATTACCCTGAACATCCCCATTGTGTCCGCTGCTATGGATACGGTGACGGAAGCTCGCCTGGCCATTGCGTTGGCCCAGGAAGGGGGTATCGGCATTATTCACAAGAGTATGTCGATAGAAGAGCAAGCTCTTGCCGTTCGCGCGGTGAAGAAGTTTGAAGCCGGTGTTGTAAAAGACCCTATTACTATTGAGTCCGATGCCACTGTGCGCGAGTTGATCGCGCTGACCAGTCACCATAATATTTCCGGTGTACCGGTAATGGATCGTGGCGATTTGGTAGGTATCGTTACCAGCCGCGACGTTCGCTTCTTAACTGATCTCGACGTCAGTGTCGCCAGCATCATGACGCCGAAAGAGCGTCTGGTGACGGCCCACGAAGATGCGAGCCCCGACGAAGTACGCGAACTGCTGCATAAGCACCGTATCGAAAAAGTACTGGTGGTTAACGACAACTTTGAGTTGCGCGGCCTGATCACTGTTAAAGACTTTAACAAAGCAGAGCAGTACCCGAACTCCTGTAAGGATTCCGACGGTCGCCTGCGTGTGGGCGCGTCTGTGGGCACCAGCCCGGACACCGATGATCGCGTAGCTGCATTGGTAGAAGCCGGCGTTGATGTGCTGGTAGTAGATACCGCTCACGGTCACTCCCGCAATGTGATTGAGCGCGTGCGCCGCATTAAGGAAATGCACCCCCAGGTGGATGTGATCGGTGGCAACATTGCTACGGCTGATGCAGCGCGTGCACTGGTTGAGGCCGGTGCGGATGCGGTCAAAGTGGGTATTGGCCCCGGTTCTATCTGTACCACCCGTATCGTAACGGGTATCGGGGTACCCCAGGTGACGGCAATTGCAGAGGTTGCCACAGCCCTTAAAGAATTTGGTGTGCCCATGATCGCCGACGGTGGTATCCGTTACTCCGGCGATATCTCCAAGGCAATTGTTGCCGGCGCCTCATCTGTCATGATGGGTTCCATGTTCGCCGGCACCGAAGAGGCGCCGGGCGAAGTTGAGCTCTATCAGGGCCGTACTTACAAGTCCTATCGTGGGATGGGTTCTCTCGGTGCTATGTCTCGCACTCAGGGTTCTTCCGATCGCTATTTCCAGGATGCGAGCAAGGGCGCTGAAAAACTGGTACCGGAAGGCATCGAAGGTCGAGTGCCTTATAAAGGTCCGCTGTCAGCCATTGTTCATCAGATGATGGGTGGTTTGCGTTCAGCCATGGGTTACACCGGCAGTGTCGATATCGAGACCATGCGCACTCGTCCAGAGTTTGTGCGGGTCACGGCAGCCGGTATGGGTGAGTCCCATGTCCACGACGTTCAAATTACTAAAGAAGCCCCCAACTACCCGGTGGGCCGACGCTAAGCCTTCGACCTTCTCCAGGTGAAAAAAATTTAGATGGAACAAGCAGCAAACGGACCTTCAAGGTCCGTTTGCCGTTATTTAATCCAGTTATCGAGTAAGTCATGAGCCAAGATATCCATTCCAGCCGAATACTCATTCTCGACTTCGGGTCCCAGTACACACAATTGATTGCCCGCCGTGTTCGCGAGCTGGGCGTATTTTCTGAAATTCGCGCTTTCGATATGACCGAAGAGGAAATTCGTGAGTATCAGCCCAAGGGCATTATTCTCGCCGGTGGCCCCGAGTCGGTACCAGAAGAGGGCTCCCCGCGCGCGCCAGAAGCGGTTTATAACCTGGGCGTGCCGGTACTGGGCATTTGCTATGGCATGCAGACCATGGCCCATCAGCTTGGAGGCACCGTACAGGGCAGCGATATTCGCGAATTTGGCTATGCCCAGGTAAAAGTTGAAGGCCAATCCAACCTGTTGAGCGATATCAAAGATCATATCGCTGATGATGGCAGTTCCCTACTGGATGTTTGGATGAGTCACGGCGACAAGGTAGTGGCGATGCCAGAGGGCTTTGAGCTGCTGGCTTCCACCGATTCCTGCCCAATTGCCGGTATGTACCACGCCGAGAAGAATTTCTTCGGTGTACAGTTCCACCCGGAAGTGACTCATACCCTGCAAGGCATGCGTATTTATGAGCACTTTGTGATTGATATTTGCGGGTGTGAGAAACTCTGGACTCCCGCGAATATTATTGAAGACTCTATTGCTAAAGTCCGCGATCAGGTGGGCGAGGGCAAGGTGCTGCTCGGTTTATCCGGTGGCGTCGACAGTTCTGTGGTGGCGGCACTGCTGCACAAGGCTATTGGCGATCAGCTGACCTGCGTATTTGTAGATAATGGTCTCCTGCGTAAAAACGAAGGCGACCAGGTAATGCAGATGTTCGCCGACAATATGGGCGTTCGCGTTATCCGCTCTGATGCGGAAGAGGATTTCCTTGGGCGTCTTCAAGGTGAAAAAGACCCTGAGGCCAAGCGCAAAATCATTGGTAATACCTTTATTGAGATTTTTGATCGCGAAGCTTCCAAGTTGCAGGACGTGAAATTCCTGGCCCAGGGCACTATCTACCCAGACGTTATTGAGTCTGCCGCCGCTAAAACCGGCAAGGCACATGTAATCAAGTCTCACCACAATGTGGGCGGCTTGCCAGAGGATATGCAGTTTGAGTTGGTAGAGCCCCTGCGTGAACTGTTCAAAGACGAGGTTCGTAAGATCGGGCTGGAGCTGGGCCTGCCTTACGACATGGTTTACCGTCACCCCTTCCCGGGACCGGGTCTGGGTGTGCGGATTCTCGGAGAGGTAAAGCGGGAATATGCCGATATTCTGAGAGAGGCGGATGCGATCTTTATCGAGGAGCTGCACAACGCCGATTGGTATCACAAAACCAGCCAGGCCTTTGCTGTATTCCTTCCGGTAAAATCTGTGGGTGTTGTCGGTGATGGCCGTCGATATGAATACGTGGTAGCTCTTCGCGCGGTAGAGACTGTGGACTTTATGACGGCGCGTTGGGCACACCTACCCTATGAGCTGATTGAGAAGGTCTCAAACCGTATTATCAATGAGATAGAGCACATCTCTCGTGTGGTCTACGACGTTTCCAGCAAGCCTCCCGCGACAATTGAGTGGGAGTAACGGCAGAATCGAGGGGGTGCTTAGCACCCCTTTCTTTTTTTGTTTTGGGTTTAGCGTCTCATTTTCCACAACGAAGCCTTCTCTTTATTCGATCTTTAATTGGTACGGATTGTCGCTAAACGCCCTGTTAGGTTTTCGCTAACTCGTTGATTTTTTAAGCGTTTCCCGGGTTGTCTATTTTTTCTTCATGTTGTCACAATCTCCAAGTGGCGGGCCTTTGCGGCTTGCGGCATGAAGTTAGCCACAGAGATATCCACAGAATCTGTGGGTAGTGGATAATCCTGGATAGATTGGGGTTGAACTCGTGGGATAAGTTGAGAGGGTGGGAGGAGGGTGCCTCCCACATGGGTAGAGTTAAATTTCTCGGCGGAAGCTAATTAGCGCGGCCGTGACCGCCACATTCAGGCTTTCCACATCGTTTTGCATGGGGATACGCACCAGCTCATTGCACTGAGCTGCGACGGCATCGCTAACGCCGTGGGTTTCATTGCCCAACACAAAAATTGTGGAGACTTTACTGGAGACCTCTTTCAGAGTGGTTCGGGCGTGGGATGACAGCCCGCAAACCTGAGCCCCTGCCTCGCGGAACTCCCCCAGGGTGGCTGCCAATTTGTCACAGCGCAAAATCTGGGTTTTAAACAGTGTGCCTGTGCTGGCTTTGATAACCAGGGGGTCTATCTGTGCACAGCCTTTCTTTGGCAGGATGATTCCATCAATGCCGCCGGCACAGGCTGAGCGAATAATCATGCCCAGGTTTTGAGGGTTGGTTATGCCATCCAGGGCCAGAAGTTCATAGGTGTTTTTGTGCTCTGGGGCTGCAACCTTCTGTAAAAAGTCCTCCGCTCTGCCGTAGTGGGGCAGGGCCAGGTCGAGGGCTACACCTTGGTCCTGACGGGAATTCTTCGAAATCCGGGACAGGCCCTTGCGATCCCAGTAAGCAATTTCAATCTGACGCTCTTCCGCCAGGGTTTCCATTCGCTGGATTAGCTGGTCGCGCCGGTTGCTGCGGGCCAGATGTAATTTATGGACGGGTACAGATAAATCCTCGAGAGCCTCGAGTACAGGCTTGCGCCCATAAATTGTCAGGAGGCTATCGAAGAAGGCTTTTTTTTCCAGGTATTCGGAGGAGTCTTTCACCGCGTTGGCTCACTCAGCAGTTCGATCAATCTGGCTGCGCTCTCAGGTGAGAGCGAGCCGCGCCGCGCCAACTCTACACAGGCGAGGCCCAGATGGCGATAGCAAAGTGCCAGTTGGCTATCTACTGATGCAATGCTTTCCACCTGGGCTCCAACGGTTTCCACATCCCCCCTGGCAATGGGACCTGTCAGCGACCTCTCTGGTCCCAGCTCCAAATTGTTTTGCAGAGTCTGTGAAACAATCGGCGCCAACAGGCGAAGAGCACTGTCCCGCTCTATGCCAGCGGCTGCAAAGCTTTGTAAGCTCAGGTCCATTAGGGTGGTGAGGTAGTTGGAGGCGATCACTGATCCAGCGTGGTACAGAGACTTGTTGAGGGGATCAATAGCCAGTGTTTCACAGCCAATGGCTGCAAAAGCCACAGAAATAACCTCTACTGCATGGCTATCCCCTTCGACAGCGACGCTGGTTTTGGCAAATGTTTGCAGTGAGGTTTCCGGTTCGGCAAAACTGTGAACCGGGTGAGCACTGGCAACCAGAGCGGGTCTCAAGGGGGCTAGTTCTTTAGAGCTGAGAGCGCCACTGCAGTGGAATATAATAGTGCGCTCGTCGACCAGCCCGCTATCGGCAAGTTTCTGCGCAAATATAGCGATTTCACTATCGATACAACCAATCAGCCATAGGTCTGCTGAAGGCATTGCTGAGAGGGAATCGACAGCATTGCCTGCACCGATAAATCGACAGGCACTTTTTCCACTTTCGAGACTGCGGTTGTAAATTGACTGTATCTCGAATACACCGCTCTCCTGCCACAGCCGCCCCAGGGTTTTGCCAAGGCGGCCCGCGCCAATAATATTGAGGCTTTGCATCAGCTACCAGCGAGGCAGTCGACGTAGGCGTTAACGGCATTCTCCAGGCCCATGCTGATAGCATCGACAGTAAAGGCGTGGCCTATGGAGACTTCCTGCAAGCCCGGTAATGTTCGATAGCGCGGTAGGTTAACCAGGTTGAGGTCATGGCCGGCATTAATCCCCAGTCCCAGCTGATGTGCGTGCTCAGCGGCGGCACAGTGGGCAGAGAAAATTGTTTCCAGCTCTGGGCTCTGTTTGGTTACGGCTTCGGCATAGGGGCCTGTGTAGAGCTCAATACGGTCAGCCCCGACCTGTTTGGCCAGGCTGATCTGGTCCAGGTCTGGGTCCATAAACAGGCTGACACGTATCCCGGCATTTTTAAGTTGATCAATTATCGGAACTAATCGATCTCCATCCTGTTTGAGGTCAAAGCCGTGGTCAGAAGTGAGCTGATCATTGGTGTCGGGGACCAAAGTGCATTGGTCTGGTTTGGTTTCCAAAGCCAGTGGTATTAGACCGGGGTAGTCCCCCAGGGGAGCGGCGAAGGGGTTGCCTTCAACGTTGAACTCTATGTTCTTGCGGCTGGCGCAGAGTTTTGCCAGGTCGCGCACATCCCCTGGACGAATATGTCTTTGGTCTGGGCGGGGGTGTACAGTCAGCCCCTGGGCTCCGGCATCAAGGCAAGTGCGTCCGTGGGCGATTACGTCGGGAAAATTGCCCTCGCGGGAGTTGCGGATTAAGGCAATTTTATTGAGGTTTACGCTGAGAGCGATCAATGCTTATTCTCCCTTGCTGTGTTCAGCGACTGTGTTGTCGCTGGTTGTAATTCGTTTTGCGGAAAGAATCCGAATCGGAGTATTGGGGGCCTCTGGGTGCCTGCGATAAAGGCCACGGGGTTCCCGCTCAATTTTTTCTACGATATCCATTCCCTCGATAACCTTGCCAAAAACTGCGTAGCCAGGTTTATCCTCGCTGGCATCCAGACGGGTGTTATCTACCAGGTTAATAAAAAACTGGGACGTGGCACTATCGGGATCGTTTGTGCGCGCCATGGAAAGGGTGCCACGCAGGTTTTGGAGTCCGTTAGCTGATTCGTTGGCGATAGCGTCGCGAGTTTCTTTTCTTTGGAAATCAAAAGTGAAACCACCGGCTTGGACGACAAATCCAGGCACAACACGGTGAAAGATAATTCCATCGTAGAAGCCGCTATCGGTATAAGCGAGGAAGTTCTCTACGGTGACTGGTGCTTGCTTGGCATATAGCTCGATACGAATAACCCCGAGATCAGTTTCTAGTTTCACCTGAGGGTTTTGGGCAAATAGCGGAAGGCTGAATAGAGTACAGAAAAGAAAAATAACTAATTTACGCATCATCCGTGTCCTTTGAGTGTCCGGGGGTAATCGGTTTACCTCTGTGCCAGCGTATGGTTGTAGGTAGAGAGAAAGTATTTGAATATCGCTGCCTGAGGGATGCTTTTCAACATTCCCACAGGCGTATAGTAAGCGATTTTGGTTGTAGCGAGGGAGATCAGTTGGCCCACTCGGAATTGCGTTTGCGCGGGCGCACATGGGGGGCAATCATCGCCAGAATAGCGCCTAATACAACGGATAGGGCACCGTACACTTGCCACTTGCGGGCATCGCTACCGGACAGACGCTGAATTTCCGCTTCCGCCATGCTTTTTTCCTGTTTCAGTAATTCGTACTGATGCAGGAGTTTTTGATGGCGATCGTTGAGCGAAATTGCGTCGGCAGAAAGGGATTTCAGGCTCTTGAGTTCGGCGGCCAATTCCTGGCTCTGCTGCTGGGCAGAGGTCAGGGCGCTATTCAGTTCGCCGTTTTCTGTCTCCAGCCGGCGAACTTCTCCCCCCAGGTTACCTTCCATTTTTTCAAAGCGGGCCAGGTTGGCTTCTGCAGTTGCCAGCTTTAGTTTTGCCACGGGCTCACTGACCAAGTATTGGCGTCTGATCCATCCCTCAGTGCCGTTGGGGGTGCGCACTTTTGCCCAGCCGTCCGAGGCGGCATCTTCGAGTAGGGCTAGTTCGGTACCACTGGCCAGGCCGCGGTGCAGAATCCGGAATTCATTGCCTTTGCCGGAGCGCATGGGCACGTGAAGTTGGTCGGTAATATAGCGGGTCTCCGCTGCAAGTGCCGCTGGCGCTGAGTTCAACAGCGCTACAGCGAGTACACCGGACAGTAATTTCTTCATTGTGATGCAGCTTTTTGGTTAGAGTTTTTATCAGGGCAGTACAAGCTTGTAGGGCTTGACTGTAACCGATGCATAGACGCCTGCTTCGATATAGGGGTCACTGTCAGCCCAGGCTTTGGCCTCCTCCAAAGAGGGGAATTCAGCAATTACCAGACTGCCGGTAAAGCCGGCTTCACCGGGCTCTTCGCTGTCGATGCTGGGATTTGGGCCGGCGGCCAGGAGACGACCTTCATCTTTTAGAAGGTTGAGTCGAGCCAAATGACCGGCGCGGGCTTTTTTGCGTAAAGGGAGACTATCGCTAACATCTTCACTGATGATTGCGTACCACATTGTTTTTAATGCTCTTGTTAGTTTTTTTTAAGGTGTTATTGCGCAACCATCACTTCTTCCAGTTTCAGCCCGGTCAGCTTGCCGATACGGGAGAACAGGAAAAAGAGTGCACCCATCAGAATCAGGGTTGATGGGATCGCAATAACCAGATATCCATAGGCGGTCATTTCGCCCAGCTCGGTGTTGTAGGCCTCTGTGCCCGGCGGGCTGGTGACGATCATTTTGGCGAGAATGTAATTCAGCGCCGAGGAGAAAAAGAATGACCCGGCAACGATCCATGAAGTCTGGCGCAAAGTGCGGTCGAAGGCTGGCTGGTTACCATTGGCCTGTAATGACTCGGCGATCTTTGTCGTATTCAGAATTTGATCGTTGTACAGCAGGGTTTTGACCAGCGGCCAGCGGGTGTAAACGGATAGTGCCGTGGCAACACCCAGTAGGCCTGGGATTGCAGCTTCCTTAATCGCAATATACTGCGGGTCCAGCTTGAGCAAGCTGATGCCGCCAGTGAGCAGGATGCCAATAAACCCGAGGGCTGAGAAGAAATTGACCTTGCCCAGGCGCAGCAGGTCGCGAAGGCCATAGCCCAGCGGGAAGGCCAGGGCCACTATCAATGCCCAGGTTGGGCCCAACCAGTCATCCCCGGAAAGCTTGGTCAGTATCAATGTCGGAATAATGACATTGAAGGCAATATTGCTGAGAAACCCTTCCTTTTTAGGCTTCTCGGGAGATGTCGTGGTCGAATTCGTTTCGGTCATACTCAATTCCGGTGATAATGCCCGCTGGAAACTGGTGGGGCTGATAGCCCGTTCAATTTCCCCGCTGACAAAACTACTGTCAGACTTCGGCCCTGGCGAGCCACCTGAGAGTGACTGCTAGTCCGGGCCTTATCCCTGAAAACGCCGAGTGCCGCATAGACAGCGCAATAGGGCGATTGTTCCTGAAAAGACGGATATGGCGATCTTTTTCATCGTCGAACTGAGTGAGAGCCTGTTGTTGAAGACCCTTTCAGCCGATTTGAATACAGACCTGGTAGATCTGCACTGCCACAGTACCGCGTCTGACGGTATTTTAAGTCCTGCGCAGCTGGTGTCGAGAGCGAAATCCCAAGGTGTGACGATGCTCGCCCTAACCGACCACGATACGGTGGATGGAGTGTCTGAGGCTCAACAGGAAGGTGACTGCTTGGGCGTAGATGTGGTGGCGGGGATTGAGTTCTCCAGTCTTTGGGGGCGTAGACCCGTACATATTGTGGGCCTGAACATCAATCCCGAATCGGGGCTCCTGCAAGAAGCCATTCAGCTGCGTGAGCAGTTGCGCGAGGAGCGGGCAGAGCGTATTGCGGAGAAGCTGGAAAAGCGTGGCTTTAGCGGTGCCTTGGAGGGTGGGCGTGCCCTGGCGGGCGACTCGGTACTGGGTAGGCCCCATTTCGCACGATGGCTCGTGGAAGCTGGACATATAGATGATACCGGTAAGGCATTTAAGCGCTACTTGGGTGCCGGCAAGGTGGGGGATGTGCGGGTCGAGTGGCCCCAGCTGGGAGAGACTATCGCCACTATTCATCAGGCCGGTGGCTGTGCGGTATTGGCTCATCCCCTCAAGTATGGATTGACCCGCACCCAGTTATTGCGATTGTTGGGGGCATTTCTGGAAGAAAAAGGGGATGCTGTCGAATTGTTGTGCGGTCGGCAGAACCCGACACAGACGAGGGAGTTGAGGAAACTACTATTCTCAGCTGCGGAGGCGGTGGGCAAATCGATGCCATATTGTTCCCTTGGCAGCGATTTCCACCAGCCGGAGCAGCCGTGGCGGGAATTAGGTTGTGTTCGGTTGCCAGCAGACGTCGAGCCGGTGTGGAATCTGTGGCACACTCTGCACCGGGAACAGCGGGGTCACGTTTCGCTGCCCTAATTCCGGCTTGTGAATTGGGGGCCATCGTCCGGCTTTAAGCCTGGTGGATGGCAGTGAGGTATTTTCAATCGGTAAGGCTTTTGGGGGGCTTTGTGGCGCAGTTTTTTCAGATTCATCCGGATAATCCTCAAGGCCGCCTGATCACTCAGGCAGCAGAGATCGTCGCCCAAGGGGGCGTTATTGTTTTTCCCACCGATTCAGCTTACGCCATAGGCTGTCGACTGGGAGAGAAGCTGGCGGTTGAGCGCATTCGAGGGGTGCGCCAACTGGACAAGCAGCACAACTTCACATTGATGTGCCGAGACCTATCGGAGCTGGCGACCTATGCGAAGGTCGACAATCAGATGTTTAGGCTGTTAAAGAATCATACGCCGGGTTCCTATACCTTTATTATGCCGGCGACCGCCGAGGTGCCGCGCAGGTTAATTCATCCGAAGCGCAAGACCATCGGTATTCGCGTGCCGGATAATCCCATCGCCCTGGCCCTGATTGAAGAATTGGGCGAGCCGTTGATGAGCTGTAGCCTGATTATGCCCGGCGAAGAACAGCCCCTAACCGAACCTTACGATATCCGCGATACCCTGGAGCACCAAGTGGAATTGGTTATCGATGGCGGTTTCTGCGGGTTGGAGCCCACCACCGTGATCGACCTGACGGGTGATGAGCCCCAACTGATTCGCCAGGGATGTGGGGCAACTGACGAAATACTCGGCTGAAAGCTGCGGCGCCGTGTATAATCGCGCGTTTGCACGATTGAGGGTGGGGCAGGGTGTCCAGTGATGAGTTACTAGCAGAGGTCGAGGAGCAAGTGCTGGCCGAGGTTGCGGCGAGCGATGATGAAGCTTCTGCCCAGGCTGGCAATGCGGAATCGCCGGGCCAGGACTCGGATGAGGATTCCCCCCTGGCCTTGGTGCAGGGCGAAATCTTTAACGACCTCCCGCAGGATCTCTTTATTCCACCAGATGCTTTGGAAGTTGTTCTGGAGGCTTTCGAGGGGCCTCTGGATCTCCTGCTATACCTGATTCGCCGCCAAAACCTGGATATTCTCGAGATCAACGTCTCCGACATCACCCATCAATATATGGCGTATGTGGAGATGATGACGGCAATTCGCTTTGACTTGGCCGCCGAGTATCTGGTCATGGCCGCTATGTTGGCGGAAATAAAGTCGCGGATGTTGTTGCCGCGACCGCCTGAAGCGGAGGAGGAAGAGGGCGAGGACCCCCGCGCGGCTCTGATTCGCCGTTTGCAGGAGTATGAGCGCTTCAAAACTGCGGCTGAGGATCTCGATGAAATCCCCCGTGTTGGCCGGGATGTCCATCAGGCCAACGCAGAGGCTCCCGATCGAAGTATCACACGCCCCGACCCTGAAATTGACTTGAAAGAAGTCCTGGTCGCCCTGGCTGATGTGCTGCGGCGTGCGGATATGTTTGAGAGCCACCAGGTTGAGCGGGAGAAGTTGTCCACCCGCGAGCGTATGACCCAGGTGCTGGATAAGATCCGCCACGGCCAGTTTGTGCCATTTGTCAGCCTGTTTACCGTTGAGGAGGGTCGCCTCGGTGTCGTAGTGACCTTCCTGGCAGTGATGGAGCTGGTAAAAGAGTCTCTGGTGGAGCTGGTGCAGAATGAAGCTTTTGGCCCGATCCACGTGCGTGCTCGCGCTGCTACCCACAGTAGTGAAAGCGAAGACGGTACTGGCAGCGAGCTTGAGGATCAGACTCTCGAAGAGGTTGAAGATCCAGAGGACGCTGTAGAGGCCTCGGATAAAGCGTCGGAAATGTATTCGAGTTAGAAAATAGAAGATGACAATCGCCCCCGAATTACTGCGCAAAATCGTCGAAGGCGCCCTGTTGGCCGCTGGCCAGCCCCTCAGTGAAGAAAAACTGTTGTCTTTGCTGGACGAGGAAGAGCAACCCTCCAAGACTACCCTGAGAGATGTGCTTGAAGAAATCGCCCAGAGTTGTGCTGACCGAGGGTTTGAACTGAAGAAAGTCGCGACTGGTTGGCGTTTTCAAGTGCCGGAAGACCTGGCCCCATGGGTGAATCGGCTGTGGGAGGAAAAGGCGCAACGGTATTCCCGTGCTACCTTGGAGACCCTTGCCATTATCGCTTATCGACAGCCGGTAACCCGTGGTGATATCGAGGATATCCGCGGCGTTGCGGTGAGTTCGCATATTGTTAAAACCCTGCTGGAGCGCGGTTGGATTAAAGTTGTGGGGCAGCGGGACGTGCCCGGTAAGCCGTCTCTCTACGCAACAACCCGGGAGTTTCTCGATTATTTTAATTTGAGCACCCTGGATGATTTGCCGACTCTGGCGGAGATCCGCGATATCGAGAGTCTGAACCAGATTCTGGAGCAGGAAGGTTTGCCTCCAGAGCCGGTTCCCGAGGAGGGGGAGTCCGAGGAGGGGGAGTCCGAGGTGGACAATAGTGCTTCGGAAGACTCTGAGTCAGAGCAAGACTCAGAGGCAGAACCCCCTACTGAAGCCCCTGCGGCTGAACACGAAGATATAGACGATGCCCTGGTAGAGGCTTTGGCTGAGGAAGTTGCTGCTGAAGCATCAGGCGCCGAGTCCGAGTCCGAAGTAGACCGCGAAGTAGCGCCCGCCGAGACGGATGCAGAGGAAGACCCAGTGGAAACTGCGGCAGCAGAGATCCAGTGGGAAATGGCGCAGGAAGACTCTGAAGATGATTTGGAGTTGGATATAGATGTTGATCTAAGTGAAGAGAGTGAACTTCACAGTGATGAGGAAAGCAGCGCTGAATCGCCGCAAGCAGAAGAAGAGAGCGAGGGCTCTCTAACGGCAACGTTACCACCCAGCAGTATGTTTGCCGAAGACGACACAGCTGAAGAGGTCGCCGAGGAGTCGGTGGAGGCAAATGCTGATGTCGATGAAGATTCCAAAGAAGTAGTACAAGTGGAAAGCACCACCCCATGAGTGATGGTACCCCGCCAGCAGGCGAGAAATTACAGAAAGTATTAGCGCGCACCGGCCTCGGTTCGCGCCGTGAAATGGAGCGCGCAATTGATGCGGGCCGCGTAACCGTAAATGGAAAAGTGGCGGAGCTCGGCGAGCGCGTAACTGACTCGGATCATATCGAGTTTGATGGTAGCCGGCTGCCTTCAGCAGAGCAGAATCGCTGCCGGGTAATACTCTACAACAAACCGGTTGGGGAAATATGCTCCCGCCACGACCCGGAGGGCCGCCCGACAGTCTACGATCGCCTGCCGAGACTGAAAACCGGCCGCTGGATTTCTGTTGGGCGCCTGGATTTCAACACCAGTGGTTTGCTGCTGTTTACCAATAGCGGAGAGCTGGCCAATAAATTAATGCATCCCTCCTCGGTAATCGACCGCGAATATTTGGTTCGAATCCAGGGGGATGTGGATGAGGAAATGAGGCGGCGTCTGCTCAAGGGCGTGTTGTTAGATGATGGGTCGGCGCGCTTTACCGACATCGTAGAGAGTGGTGGTGAAGGTAAAAACCGCTGGTTCTACTGCGTAGTGATGGAGGGCCGCAACCGTGAGGTGCGTCGTCTGTGGGAGTCCCAGGGAGTTAGAGTTAGCCGCTTGAAGCGTGTGCGCTACGGCAGCGTCTTTATTCCCTCCCATGTGCGCGTGGGGCAGTGGATTGAGATGGAGCCCCGCGAGATCGATGACCTCTGCGTAACGGCGGGAATGCCGAAACTGGGCCAGCGCCCATTGACCCAGGGTGAGAAACAAAACCTGGAGCGTCAGCGTAGGAAGTTGCGCAAGTCGCCTGCACCGGCTGCTCGGCGCAATCGGCCGAAGTTAGGTTAGAAATAAAAAAGCCCGCACTAGCGGGCTTTTTTATGTATAAGGCAATGCTAAAATGACAGTAGAGACGTAAATGGCGAGTGATTAACCCATAGTTTTCAAATTGAATTTAGCCGTATATTTATTTGCAGATCTCACCCTTCACTCGTTGGTATAGCAATCCACTTCCCCTTCTTCAAAAAACACTGAACTGCCGAAAGTGGTTTTCGGTACACCCGTAGTGTCCGGATTTTCATTTTTCTATTTTTATTAATTGATAATATTTCGACAGTTTATCGAGTCCCGTAAGAAATATAGAAAATATCAAATGTTGTGAATTCGGTCCGTAGGCTTCCACAATTCATTCACTTTTGCGGGCTACTTTTTTGCTTTTTACGGCTTGAGTAAAGCATAAAAATTAAGTGAATTTTTTTGATGATTTTTTATGGTTTTCTCGATTTTTTTGTGGTTGTGAAAGGTTGATAAAGTCCCTGTATTTTTTGTTGATGGTTGTTGGGTGCTCTTTTAAAGCTTTTCTTGTAAGTGTTTTGCTTGATTATCGAAAAATGATTGTACACATGAGCGCTTTTTGAGTGCTTCTTCTGGTGGGGTGGTCTGATTGTGGGTGTGTTGCTTCGATTGCTCCATCCCGAGCGCCAATTTGTTGTTTGCCTTGTCTTTTCGGTGTAAGGAGGTGTGTTGTGTCGGGTTGGGTTTTTTGACTGTATTGAGCGGTCAGATTTCCTGTCGATATTTAATGATATGAAGTTATTTCTTTATAAATAAAAAATAAGGAGTGGTTTTGTGAAGCTAAAAAGCTATTTTGCGACTGGGGTTTTGTCCTGGTTGAGCGTTGCGAGTGCCGTGGCGCAACAGTTCCCCGAGCGTGAATATGATGCAGAAGGTGATGCGCTGAACTCTGCTTATACAGTCTCAGAAGAGGGATGGATTCTAAATACAGATAGAGAGCGTGCTCGCTATATTTTCAAGAGCAACGGCAATCGCCGGGTGCTGGTGAATGTCCAGAGGATTGAATCGGTCAGGGTTAATGGAAAAGAGTACACGAAGATTACTGCCTCAGGTATTCCCAATTATCAGATTGATATCACTCGGGAAATATTTGATTCACTTGTTGATCGTCCCAAAGCATTTTCCGACTTCCTCAATGGTTATCCCTCTGTTGAAGTGGGGGATAGCGTCAGCTTTGCTCAGGATATTGGCTATCGCAGCAACGACACTTGCGCTGCTGGGGCAGGTTACGGTTTTTGGCCACCGGGACCCGTCTGCCCGGAAGAAGTTTCCCACGAGGGCTATTTCCCGGTAGAGCCGGAAGTGGCAACAGAACCCTGTGAATCAGGTCTTGGTGCTCAGGGGTATTGGGTCAACGGCACCTCTATTTATCAATGGAGTGACGGGCAGAGGGTCAACAATATCTGGCACACCCTGGCTCCTGTAGCCGAATTGTACGATGTGGATATTTGTGCGGGCCACGCGGCAAATGGCGACTATCACCACCATGTTTATAGTAATTGTTTGGCAGATATCGTCGGTGATACTGCGGATGGGCACTCTCCCATCTATGGGTATACCGCCGATGGCTACGCTATCTATGGTCCATGGGAGGATGCTGGTGTATTGGCAAAAAGTAGCTGGGCAATTCGTAATTACGATAACCCGAATTCAGCTACGGGTTGCGGTGTTGCCGGTCGGCGCAACTGTTTGTTAGTTGATGAATACAATGTCGATCGCGGCGTTACATATACGAATTACGCAGGCCCTGATACCAGTGATAGCTATACATCCCCCTCTGGCAATCAGTTTGAGACTGTCTCAGGTTTCTTTTACGAGGATTACTACTGGGATGAAAGTTTGACTGATCGGGGCGGGGCCTATCTCGATCAATTCAACGGTCACAGCGATAATCAGCGCGGCTACCATTATCATTTGACGGTGACTGAGGATAGTAGCGGCCAATTGATTCCAGCTTTCCCGTATACGTTTGGCCCGCGTTTTGCTGGCAAGTTGGATAGCGAGGGAGTCGTGAATCGCTGCTGGGAGTATTAACTCATATTTAATCTAGGGGGCCTCTGACAGCCAGAGGTATCACGGAGTTATTCAGGGGCTCCTACAGGAGTAAATATTCAATGAAAATGCATTGGTATTTTATCGCCGGGGTTTTGCTCTTGGGCGCAGCTGTTCCGGTGTCGTCACAGGTGGCCCAGACAAATTCTCACGCGGGACACAATGGCGATCAGCACCCCCTGATTGAGATACCGGTACATGTCGCAGTGCCCAGGATTGAGCTGGATATCAGTCGGGATGACCTGTCGGGCTACAACCTCCATATTGATTACGATCGGTTTGAACTGGAATCCCCGCGCTTTGCCGGTGAGGAAGGTGAGCCATTTTTGGAGGGGCATGCACATTTATATATTAATGGCAGCAAGGTCCAGCGACTTTATGCTGCAGATCTGCATATTCCAGAAAAATTATTGCAGTCCGGGTTTAATCAAATTACCGTGACCTTTAACGCCCACGACCACAGTACCTGGAGTCGTGGGGGAAAGCGGATCTTGGCCACTCTGTTTATCCAGCGCGATAAGCCGGAGCTGGTAGTGCACCACTTCTCCAGCTCTCCAATCCGATAAAGCCCTGGGCGGCTACCTGGAAAGGAGGTCGCTGCAGGAGCTGCGCTGAGGACTATTGTGGGGTTGCGGGTGTCTCTCCCGCCTCCTCCTCATTTTGATTGCGCAATTCATTGGGGATGCCTTGGGGGCCATCACCCATAGCGTCATCCACATCGGACGGAATATCTGAAACTGAATCGGTAGAGGTTCCGCCGGAGTTGTTATTTTCCGGTGCGGTTTCAACCAGGTTCTTTAGTTTTTCCAATCCTTGCTCATAGGACTCTCCCACCATTTTTTTCACTGCCAGACCCATCCAGCGCTCTCTGGGGCCACCGCCGGTATCGCTGTGGAAGTTCCAGGTAAGAAGGGTGCCGCCATCCTTTGGTTCCAGCTGGAATTCTGCTGTGGCCTGGCTGCCATCGCCAAAATCCAGTTTGGTAGCGACCACAGAATCTCGTTTGCTGGCAAAGATGGTTTGACTGCCGCTTCCAGCTTTGGAGTTTTCACCGCGCCAAGTCATTTTGGCACCGACGCCTTCTTGGGGACCGCTGTACTCATAGAGTACCGAGGGGTCGATGTGGCGCCATGGGGACCACTCGTTGAATTTGTGAAAATTATTAACGTAGGGGAAAACCACTTGTGGTGGTTTGTTGATAAATACGCTGCGATGAACAGTGACTTCGCGTGGGAATAAATATCCCGCGAGCACGAGAATTACCAGGGCAATAAGAATATAAATAATCCAGCGCATAGCGGGTTCCTTTGCTATTTGCGGGTGCAAGGAAGCAACCGCCAGAAAACTCTGGCGGTAGAGATGCTTATATTAGCTGCTGCGATGCTTAATCGTCGGCAATATGTAGCAGGGGGAGCTTAATCTCAACACACAGGCCCGCATCCCGGCTGTTTTTGGCGCTGATACTTCCCTGGTGATGCAGGATGGTGCGCTGGGCGATAGCGAGTCCCAGTCCAAAGCCACCACTTTCCCGGGTGCGTGCACTGTCTGTGCGATAAAAGGGGCGGAAAATAGCCTCCAATTCCTCATCTGCCACGCCGGAACCTGAGTCAATGACTGAGATGGTGCAGGATTCTGAGGATTCTTTAATCGACACCTTGACCCGGCCGTGCTCGGGACTGTACTTGATTGCGTTGCGCAGGATGTTCTCCAGGGCAGCGGTCAGGGAGCTGCCCCGGGTTGCGACAAGGAGCTCTTCCCCTTCGGAGCGAATTTCAAAGGAAAGGTCTTTGTCAGCAGCTTCGCTGTGGAGGTCTTCCGCCAGGGCGCTTATCAGGGCATTAACTTCCACTACGTCATCCAGGGGGCGCTGCTCCTGGCTGCTAATAGGAAGTGATAGCACGTCGGCAATAATATCTTCCAAGTAATCCGCTGCCTTGCCGATTTTATCTAGTTCTGTATCGAGCCCGTTAATTTGCTTTTGGCGGGCGATGGCCAGTGCCACTTGCAGGCGCGCTAATGGCGAGCGCAGTTCGTGAGAGACATCCTTGATCAGGCGGCGCTGCTCGGACATCGACTCCTGAAGCTGGGCAGTCATGGAGTCGAAGTCCAGGGCCAGGTCAGTCAGTTCATCATTTCGAGACTTCAGGGATGGAGTCACGCGGTAATCTAGTTCACCGGCAGCGACACGCTTAGTGGCGGCACGCAACTGTTCAAGAGGGCGGCTCAAGTAGCGGGCTAACCAGTAGCAAGCTAGACCTGAGGCAATCATGGAAAGCAGCAACATTGGCCAGAAATTGCGCCACAGGAAGCGCAGTAATAGCCCTTCCTTGCTATCCCCAGCAACGACGACGATACGCAGGGGGTCTCCGGTGCGCAGCGGCAGGAAGAAACCTACAGTGGGCTTGTTATTTACCAGTTTGTGAGCTTCGCGATTGCGGTAATCAAGGCTGTCGATCAACGAGCCCATATTTGATGGCACTTCTCGACCGAGGATGTCGTTGCCTTGTTGATCAACCGCATAAACCCGCCGTTTGACTTTTTTGGGGGCTTTCTCGAGCCAGTGCTGGAATTGTTCGGGACCGTGACGGCGGGCGATTCGCATATTTCGCATGACTTCGCGAAATAGGGCGGGGCCCTCCCAACGTTCCTCTTGTCGGGGATCGCCGAATTCACCGAAGTGGGTAATGTAAATGGCGGCTACAACCATCACCATGGCGGTGATCCAGGCCCCAAAGAACATTTTCCAGAAGAGACTGCGCATCGTGGAAAACCTACTGCTTGCTCTGGGTGAGCATATATCCGGCACCTCGGATGTTGATAATTAGGTCGCGGCTGGCACCTTTATCCGCGAGCTTCTTGCGAATGTTACTGACATGGACATCGATTGAGCGGTCGTAGGGCATCAGCTTACGGCCAAGGGCACTTTCAGTGAGAACCTCTTTGCCAACCACTTCGCCGGCATGCTGAACCAGTACCTTGAGCACGGCGAACTCTGCGCCGGTCAGAGCCAAAGCTTGATCATTCCAATAGCCCTGATGCTCTGCAGGCAGTAGTCGAATCTGGCCGCTGCTAAGACTGTCGTCGCTTTCTTCAGCTTCGACTCGGCCGCGGCGGAGCACTGCACGCAGTCGGGCCGCCAACTCCCTGGGATTGCAAGGTTTGGGCAGGTAGTCATCGGCACCCATTTCAAGGCCGACGATACGATCTACAGTGTCTCCTTTTGCAGTGAGCATCAAAACCGGCAGGGAGCGACTTGCTGCTGATGCCTCCTCCCTAAGTTTGCGTAGTACTTCAAAGCCATTGTGAACGGGCAGCATGACGTCCAGAACCAGAGCGTCAAAACTCTCGCTCTGAGCGAGCTCTAGCCCCCGGCCACCATCATTGGCAGCGGTTACTTGAAAACCCTCTCCGGTAAGGTACTCCCTTAGTAAGTCGGTGAGTTCGGTGTCATCGTCGATTAAAAGGATGCGGCTCATGGCGTTCTCTCAGTTTCTGTGTGGCCATTATATGCAAAGCGCTGGCGCTGGTTACCGCTGGGGATAGGGCTTTTTACCGTTCTTAACAAATGTTTACCGGCGTTTTCCCCCGTTTACACAAGCTGGGCTTACTATGTAGTCACTGAACGCGAACATGAGGACGAAGGGATGAAACACTGGAAACAAGCAATGGGAAGCTTGGCTTTGGTAGGTGTTCTGGTTGCCCCAGCGGCACTAGCTTTCGGAGGTAGTGAAGGTGATCAGGGGCGCGGATTTGAATATATGGTCCGCCAGCTTGAGCTGACCGAGGGTCAGCAGGCACAGTTAAAAGCTAACCGGGAAAGTAACCGCGAGGCGAGGATGGCACAGCACGAGCAAATGATCGAGCTGCGCAGGCAAATAGATGCGGCAATTGAGTCCGGTGCTGATCAAGCAACACTGGACCAGCTGGGTGACGAGCTCGGCAAGCTAAAGCTTCAGGAAATGCAAAACCGCAACAAAATGAAAGAACAGTTTAAGTCCATTCTAACTGATGAGCAGAAGGCCAAGTTAGAGCAGATTAAGAGCGAACGCAAAGCACGCCAAATGAAACGGCGTAGTGAAAGCTCTGCTAGCCAGGATACTGAGTCCTAGGCCCCCCAACCAACGACTCCTTGTGCGATCCGCTGGGTGCACCCTTCCCCAAGGCCCAGCAGGTTCATAACCCTTAGCCCCCGCTGCCCCGGGGGCATTTTTCTTTATACCTTCCGAAATCTGATCCAATAGGTAACTTGCTGAGCCCGGTTATTGCTGGGAGAATACGCCGCCTTGTAATTCAGTATGTAGCGGCCCGGATTGGGCGGAGAGGGTTGACTGTGAGTAAAATCGGCTTGTTCTATGGCAGTGATGAGGGTAATACCGAGTCTGTAGCTTTGCGTATTCGCGCCCGCCTAGGCGAAAGCAATGTAGACCTGTTTGATGTTGCTGATGTCACCCAGCTGGATATTGCTAACTACCAACATCTTATTTTTGGAATTCCTACCTGGGACTTTGGTCAGATTCAATCTGATTGGGAAGAGTTCTGGGAGGATGTGCAGGAAATTGATTTTACCGGTAAGACGGTTGCTCTATTTGGCCTGGGAGACCAGTTTGGGTACGGTGATTATTTCCTGGACGCGATGGGTATGCTTCACGATGTTATTGTGGAAAAGGGAGCCACTATAGTTGGTCTATGGTCCACGGAAGGCTATGAATATGAAGCCTCAAAGGCTGAGGTGGAAGGTGAATCAAAATTTGTCGGTCTGGCTATTGATGAAGACCAGCAGGAAGAGATGACCGCAGAGCGGTTGAATCGCTGGTGTCAGCAAATAGCTGAAGAGTTTGAGCTTGGCAGCGATGCTCTTGAGCTGGATGACTGATTCGCTATGAAAAGCTCCCTGTTATTCAGTGAATTTTGGCCTTGGCTGACAGAGCATACAAATTGTATTGTCAGGGCCGGGAGTAGTGATTCGGTAGTATACGATGATGATGACTACCACTGGCGCTTCACTGCTGAAGATGCTCGTACCAAGCTAGTTCAGGTAATGCGCGGTAAACGACCTGTCGCCGAGCTGTTTATTGAGCCTGAACATATAGCTGCTGTACGTATTTCTCCCGGGGAGCGGGGAGAGTACAACTTTGACCTGATAGCCGAAGTCCAGGGGCGCGAGCAGGTTGTTTATTACTTTGTTCTGACCCACTCACTGGAAGATGTGGATACGAAGCAAAATCCCTCCTCAGCCGCTCTCCATTAAAACCTCTGAATATTGTGGAAGTTATACAAGTTAGCCTTGTATAACTTCCGGAATAAATTTCTAATTTAAATGCTGCCCAACTCTCTTAATTCCCCAAATAACGATTAATTTGAAAAGTTGTTTACAGGCAGTACATTTTTAATTTGTATTTATTATAAAAATGCGCTTATAGAGAGTTCTTAACAAAGGTTTACTACAGTTATCCCCTGTTTACACGGCGCCCACTTACTATGTACTTACTGAATGCAAACGAGAGGGTTGAATGATGAAAAACTGGAGAACTGTAGTAGGTAGTTTGGCTTTGGCTGGCGTTGTAGCTGTACCAGCCGTTAGCATGGCATGTGATGGTAAAGGACGTATGGATGGTCGCGGTCATGGTCCAGAAAAAATTGCTAAAGAACTGGATCTGACAGAAGCTCAAAAGGATCAACTGAAAGAGCTTCGTGATTCCAACCGTGAAGGAAAAATAGCTAAGCGCGAAGAAATGCACAAAGCGTATGAAGAGCTACGTGAAGCAATTCGTGCCGGTGCGGATCAGCAGACACTGGCAAGCCTGGGAGCCGAGATTGGCAAACTGGAAGTCGCTAAAATGCAGGGCCGCAACCAGATGCGCACTCAATTTGAATCTGTATTAACAGATGAACAGCTGGCCAAATTGGAAACCTTGAAGGCTGAAAAAAAAGATCGTCATATGAAGAAATGGAAGGCATATCACGATCACGGTTGAGTGAGATTCATTTTGAAGTGATCGCGAAACCGAAAATATGTAGCCCCTGGTTGTTTGGGGCTACATTCTCAGTTTATTACTCTATCCTCTGCTAGGCTGCTTTTCGGCTGCCCCGATACCTATATGCTCGTCTAAAAACTCAAGAAGTTCCGTGTAGAGTTTCATATTATTTTCTTCAGTATAGAACCCGTGCCCTTCTCTTTTTACAAACAGAGTTTTAACAGGCTTTTTCATTTTTTTGAACTCTTTCACCATGGCTTTAGCGTGTTCAAAGGGAGCCCGTTGGTCTTCTTCGCCATGAATCAAAAATATCGGCAAATTGAGCTTTTCTAAGCTATAAAGGGGGGAGTTCTCGTTGAGGAAGTTTTCATCCCGGCTGAGTTCTCGGTTTAAGTATGCAATTCCGCGATCCCTCTGCTTGATATCTCCTTTTGTATACATCATTTCTAAGTTATATATACCAACATAACCTGCCGCACACTTGTAGAGACTGGGGTGGCGAATAGGATTCATAAGTGCTGAGTAACCACCAAAGCTTGCACCGTAGATACATATACGCTCAGGATCTGCGTAACCTTTTTCTATAGCCCATTTAACTGAGTCGGCAATATCTTGTTGAATCTTATTGCCCCATTCCTTTTCTCCAGCGGTATAGAACCCTCCACCGTATCCCGTTGAGCCACGAAAATTCATTTGCAGAACCAAGTAACCGTTCATGGATAATATTTGAGCGGTTTGATTGTAGGTCCAATAATCACGAGAATGGGGCCCTCCGTGAGGAATGACGACCATCGGCAGATTTTCTTTTTTGTTTTTGGGGAATGTTAAGTAAGTGCCAATGCGAAGCTTGTCTTCGGTTATAAATGAATCTGCAACCATTGGGTTGAGTGCTTGGGGGTCTAGCCACTCTGATGAGGAAATTAGGAAGTCAACTTTTTTGGTTTTAGTATTTACTAAGAAATAGTCTCCGGGAAGTCTATCGCCATATACCTTTAATATCCCCAAGGAACCATCAGTTGTAAAGCTTGTAAATAGAAGATTGTACCCATCAAAGGCCTTTTTTAACCCGCGGAAATATGCGGAAAATCCTTCGCCATCATCAAAGAAATATTCCTCAGGATAGTCTGGGTAAAGATACACTCCGAGTGGTTTTAGATCTTTTGGATTGTAAATAATACCTTCGATATCTGAAATTTCATGTTGGAATACGGATTCGTATTCCATTGAGTTGGTATCTACTTTAATAAGTTGTTCAGTATTGTCATTGTGATAAATCGTTAGATAGAACTCTCCGGTTTTTGGGTCTGAGCCAACAGGGGTGCCATTTTTTAATACAGGTTGGTCTACTAATTTCCAGCCATTTTCAGTCATTTGATAAAGTTGCTTATAGCTCTCTTCATTTACCCCTGTGGCAAATGCTATATTACCTTTATTATCTGTGTGGACAACTCCGTCAACCTCTGGAAGCTTAGCCACTTTTTTCTTGATACCACTATAGATATCCAGCTCTAAAATCTCCCCAATAGCTTCTTGGTTTTGAGCCCATGGACGAGTGGATATCAATATTTTTTTATCTTTATGGATTAGAGGGTCCACCAAGTCAGCGTGTGCATATGTGGCTTTAGCTTTTTTGAAACGAGTGCCAGTTTGCATCTCCCCACTTGAGTGGCCAAAAATATTTTTGGCTTTTGTATTGTCGTAATTGATCGCATAGAGCGAACCATATGTGACAGGTGTTTCCAGTGAGGTTTGCCGGGATACTATCTCAGCAACAACCCGTTCATGGTTGGCCCAGAAAAAATCTCCTACCTCTTCCTCACCGCGAAAACGTAAAAGACCTGTAACTTTCCTTGTTTCCAAGGACATAAAAATGAGAACCCTCTCACCCTCGTGGAGCTTTCTAATTGCTATATGCGTACCAGTTGGCGAGATTTTAACTTCTTGTATATCAGCATGACGTATCAAGTCATTCAGGGGGATTTGGCTGGAGAAGACAAAGGTGGGCCAGAGAAATAATAGAAATATTAGTTTGCGCATGATCTCGTCCATGTCTGTTGTTTCAGAGATTATGCGGTACAAATGGCGCTAGGAACAAGATTACCCAGTGGGCTCAAAGAGCCCACTGGGAAAGTGTCAAAATATAATAAATTGAATGTTTATTTATCTTGCTACAAGGTCTTGGCTCTCTTGGTTGGGTTTGTGTTGATCAAACCAATAAAGAATAGAGGCAACCTTTGCTATTAATTGACTAGGCCTGGCGGCGATACTGTGAGATGCCCCAGGAATGCGAACCATGGCAGCATCAACATCATTGAGTTTTAGTGCTTGATAAAACTGTTCCGTTTCTGACATCGGTGTACGGTAATCCTCTTCCCCGGTTAAGAGCATAGTGGGAGTGGTAACGTTTCCGACATAGGTGAGCGGTGAGCGACGGCGATATTCCTCAGGTTTCTCCCAGGGCATACCTGAGAACCAATAGTTGGTAAAGAACCTGGAATAATCGGCAGTTAAGACAAAGCTTTCCCAGTTGATAACAGGCTTGGCAACAACAGCGGCCCTAAAACGGTCAGTTTTACCAATGATCCAGGCTGTCAATGTGCCTCCACCACTGCCACCAGTAACAAATAACTGCTCTTCATCAATATAACCTTGAGAAATTACAGCGTCGACGCCAGAGATCAGGTCGTCGTAATCCTGGCTCGGGTAGTTATGGTGAATTAAGTTGGCAAATTCATGGCCGTAGCTGGTGGAGCCGCGGGGGTTAGTGTACAGAACAACATAACCAGCAGCGGCAAATAACTGGACTTCGGCGGCAAATCTGGGGCCGTAATTAGAGAAGGGACCACCGTGAATTTCCAATAGAAGGGGATACTTCTTCTCGGGGTCGAAATTGGGAGGGTAAGCGACCCAGCCCTGAACATCTCGGCCGTCAAAGCTCGATTTGTAGTTGATTTCCTCAATATTTGCCATCTCGCGCAGTGGCATCAGGTCGCCATTGAGCTCGGTGAGTGCCTGGGTTTTGCCGTTGCGCGCTAGAGCCAGTTCGGCGGGATTTTGAGGGGTTGTTTGTGTGTAGGCGATGTCCCCGCGTTTGGAGACTGCAAAATTGGCACCGGAGTATGGGCGTCCCAGCGAAAGGCCTCCAGCGTCGCTGGCCATTAGGGTTTCGCTGGAACCAATTTTCTTGATGGCAATTTTGGTGGAGCCGTGATCGTCGTAGCTATAGGCAATTCGCTTGCTATCGCCCAGCCAGTGGAAGTTGGAGATACTGCGATCCTTGGCAGTTTTTATTTTACGGGACTTCCCGCTATTGAGATCCAGGACGCGCAGAGTATGTTGTTGGTATCCGAGCTTTTGATCCTCAAAGCCTAAATAGGCCAGCTTCGTACCATCTGGAGACATCTGCGGGTGATGGTCGGGACCATAACGTTCGGTAATTTGCTCGATACTGCCGTTTTGTAGGCTCACCTTGTAAATTTCCGAGTTCATCAGCTCGATTTCGTGATCGGGATGACGATTGGCTGAGAAGTAAATTGCATCGTTATTTTTACTCCAGGCGAGACTGCTGTGATGATCGTACTCGCCTTCGGTAAGCTGGCGAGGGGTACCGCCCTCTCGAGGGATCACAAAAACCTGTACATGCCCCTGCTTTAAATAGCCCATGCCATCTGAACGATAAATGCTGCTGTCGATAAACTGTGGTGGCTTAGCCCACTCTGCGCCTTCCGGGGCACTGGGGAGCTGTACTGGCAGAGGTTTGCTTTCCGGTACGAACATAGTGAAAGCTATTTGCTTACCATCCCGTGACCACTGGATATTGGAGGGGGATTTTGGCAGGTGAGTAATCTGCAGATTCTGGCCATTATCTAACCACAGCAGGTGGATCTGCGGGCTGCCACTGCGGGTGCTGATAAAAGCGATGGTCTTCCCGTCTGGGGATAGCTGTGGGGAGTAATCGGAGTAGTCTCCAGAGGTCAGAGGGCGGTGATCTTTGCCATCGGTACCGATACGCCAAAGGTTCGCGCGCTTGCCGTCTTTCATTTTGTTCATTGAGTTGCGGACGTAATAAATACTTTTCCCGTCACTGCTGAACTGAGGGCTACTCGCGTATTCGAGGTTAAATACATCCTCGTAACTAAAATTGGGTAGTTGGTTATCAGCGAGCGCAGGGCTGGCGATAAACATCGCTGCGACAATTTTTATTAGCCGGTTCATGATCTTTAGGCTCCTCCTTCTTGTTTCCTAGAGGATACCTGAGGAAGGGGGGGCAAAGGGAGTGATCCGTTGACTGGTGTGCTCGATGGGATAATCCGTGATGGAGCAGCAGGATGGCTGACCTGCTACTCCGTTATTTGGCTGAATATGCCTGTAAAATTTTGAATTAGTTGGTTGCCAAGTCCTCGCTTTCATTTTCTCTGTCGGGTTTGTGTTGGTCAAACCAGTAGAGGGTCGAAGCTACTTTAGAGATTCTCTTGCTGGGTCTATCGGAAAAGTTATGGGATGTGTTTGGAAGACGCACCATAGCCGCCTCTACATCATTTAACTTTAGTGCTTGGTAAAACTGCTCGGTCTCGGATATCGGGGTGCGATAATCGTTTTCGCCAGTCAATAGCATGGTCGGTGTAGTGACATTGCCAATATAGGTGAGTGGAGAGCGGCGTCGATACTCCTCGGGGGCCTCCCAAGGCATCCCGGAAAACCAGTAGCGAGTAAATATTTTGGAGTAATCGGCAGTTAGAACAAAGCTTTCCCAATTGATTACCGGTGCGACAACTACCGCAGCCCTGAATCGTTCAGTTTTACCAATGATCCAGGCTGTCAGTGTGCCGCCGGCACTTCCACCTGTGACAAATAATTGATCCTCATCGATATAGCCTTGGGCGATAACTGCATCGACACCTGCCATTAAGTCATCGTAATCCTGGCTCGGGAAGTTGTGATGGATCAGGTTGGCAAACTCATTACCGTAGCTGGTAGAGCCGCGAGGGTTAGTGTAGAGCACGACATAGCCTGCGGCGGCAAATAGTTGCATTTCGGCAGAAAAGCGCGGGCCGTAGTTAGATAGTGGACCACCGTGGATCTCAAGTAATAGGGGGTATTTATTTTGGGGGTCGAAATTTGGAGGGTAGGCTATCCAGCCCTGGATATTGCGACCATCGAAGCTGGACTTATAGTTGACCTCTTCCACATGGGCCATATTGCGTAGCGGTATCAAATCACTGTTGATCGCCGTGAGAGTTTTTATCTTGCCTCCACGGGAAATTGCAAGTTCTGCGGGAATTTGAGGTGTGGTTTGTGTATAAACTAGGTCCCCGCGTTTGGAGACAGAAAAATCTGAAAAACTATAGGGCGCGCCTAGTGTCAGTCCACCGGCGTCATCCGCTATCAAGGTTTCCTTTCCGCCAATTTTCTTAATGGCAATTTTGGTTGAGCCGTGATCGTCATAGCTGTAGGCAATACGCTTACTGTCAGAGAGCCATTGAAAATCGTAAACGCTACGATCGCTGGCAGTTTTTATTAGCTGGTTTTTTCCGCTAGCGAGGTCGATCACTCGCAAAGTGTTTTGGTGATAGGAAAACCGCTGATCTTCATAGCCTAAATAAGCCAGCTTTCTTCCATCGGGTGAGATTTGAGGTTGAAAATCTGGGCCAAATCTTTCGGTTACTTGCTCAATATTCCCATCGTCGATATTTACCTTGTAAATTTCTGAATCCAGCAGTTCAATTTCATGATTTGGGTGGCGATTTGCTGAAAAGTAAATGGCCTTATTATTTTTGCCCCAGCTGAGTTGGCTGTTGTGCTCGTAGTCCCCACTGGTGAGCTGGCGGGGGGTACCTCCTTCACGGGAAATCATGAAAACCTGTGAATTACCCTGCTCTAAGTATCCCTGGCCCTCAATGCGATACAAGCCCTTGTCGATAAACTGAGGTGTTTCCTCCCACTCGCCCCCTTCTGGTGGTGTGGGAAGCTCCACTGGCAGCGGTTTGCTCTCGGGCACGAACATGGTGAAGGCTATATGCTGACCATCGTGGGACCACTGGATATTTGATGGGGCTTTGGGTAGATGGGAAATTTGCTCACTTTTACCATTGTCCAGCCACAATAAGTGTATCTGGGGCTTTCCACTCCTATCGCTGATAAAGGCAATAGTTTTTCCATCTGGAGATAGAAGTGGGGAGTGGTCGTGAAAATCTCCCGAAGTTAAGGGGCGGTGATCTTTGCCATCATCGCTGATATACCAGAGGTTTGCCCTTGTGGTATCTGCCATTTTGTTCAGGGAGTTGCGTACGTAATAAATGTTATTATCGTTAGTGCCAAACTGTGGGTCGCTGGCGTACTCCAGGTCGAAGATATCCTCGTAGCTAAAATTGGGTGAATGTTCATTTGTATTTGCGTGGGTGGAAATTGCCGGGCTTGCTATAACTGCCGCTGCGATAAACTTTATAAACCTATCCATGGTCCGTGAGCTCCTTTTTATTGTTGGGTGGAGCATACCGAAGGGGCGGTTCCAAGGGGGATAAATACGCTGAATTGCAATATTGGGGAGATAGTCAGTTTGTTTGGCGTGGAAAACTACAGGAATCTTACCTTCTCAGCTAGGAAATCTGGGATGTCTTGAAAACACGCTTGGAGTTTTCGCCCTTTTCGAGCCTCCAGCCTGAGGTGGGTTAATTTATATAGGTATCTCTTTTAATATTTCTTGATAAATATCTTTGAGGGTACCCAAAAAGTTTGTCTTAACCCTTTCGTCGCTATTATGAATAGTGGCATTTAGCGGCCCTGGTTTGGAGGGCCAGGGCGCGTATTGGGTTTGCGGTGCAAGGGGCTAACTATTACTACGACGATTGAGGCCGTGTTGAAAAAGAGATTAAGTAACGGTACTCAGCGGCTATGGGTCCCACTCCTTCATAGGTTGGTTATTTCTACTACGAAACTCCGACAGCTTCGCATGTCCTCTGGCAAAAGAGCGGCCTGAGCCTCGAGATTTCCCTAATTGCCTGGGTGGCCGTTTATTTGGTCAAAAGTGCAACTCAAAACTATCGAACATCTTTAGCCCTTGCAGCGAGGGAGCGTAAAGATACCAACTATATAAGTTATTGACGCTATTTTTTGTATTGCCAGGCACGGTTTTATCTGCCGTACGCATTGAATTCCAAGGGATCCCACCTAAAGCCAATTACAGGTAGTCCACACATTTTCATTTCTTCCGTCTGTTGATGATCAACTGGGAGATTAGCGCTCCGCATAAAAGGATAAGAAAGACCACTAGGTTGAGGCCTCCAGCTATCAGGCGTGCTTCATTAGGGTAAGCAATAGTGCGCTCTAATGCTGATTTTTTATAGTGGTGCTTTTCCCTGAAGGTTGGATCTATTGCTAAATCCAGAAGGGTGCGCATACTGCGATATCTTACCACTGCGGCAGTAGACCAGTCACCTTCATAATCAACACCCCACTTTGCCGCAGTTACGCCTAAGGCGTCTCCGAAAAAAATCGGATAGCTCCCGCGCTTAATTAAGAAGCTCGTCACGTAATTATTATATTTTTGCGCGACCTCCTTTGAACCCATTGGTTTACTGTGATCTTTGGTTATAACAGGTTCGTCATAGTACTTGATAGCATTCAGAATAAAAATTGGTTCACCGCGATCCCGTTCAAGCAACTTCAAAAATTCTGATGGCGATTCATCGGGATTTAATTCTGCCAGCTTTTCGGAGTAGTGCTGTTTTTCTTCTGCAGAAAGAGGGTGTTCGAATGCCCCATGCCACCAGGAAAATAATAAAAAGAGCAGTGACCAAAAGCTCCAGTTAATAATGGTTTGAAGAGGGTTTTTGAAGTTTTTCATAAGCTATCATTTCTTTAATATCGAAACGTAACCAGTGGTGGTTTTTTAGCTGAAATAGCAGTGTTGGTTACTGAATCCGAGTATATAAGGCTCGAAATTATATGGGAAGTGGAAGACTAAAAAAGCCTCTAATGTTAAGAAGTGTTGTACTTACAAATCTTAACTTTAATTATCGCTTGATCCATGGGGGTAATATTTAGGGTTTTACTTCCCTCTTTGAAGAGGGTTGGGTTTTGGGGTGGGATGGGGGTTGTTTGTAAGAAAGGTTCTGGTACGGCGCTCTTAATTACGTAGGACAAAAGGAATCAATTATTGCCCGGTCTATTGAGAAAGCATGGATTAACTTCTTCGCTAGTGTGGGTTTCATTTACTAAAAGCACCAAGTTTTCCAGTTTGCAATATTCTTTAGAATGCTCATTTCGCATGTTTATTTTAGTTTTTGTTAAAAGGTGATTAGGCTATTTATATTAAGTAATTTATTGATGATTGAACTTGCGTTTTTAACGCAATAAGTTGTCGAGTAAAAAGATCGGAAACAATCTTATGAGTACTCGCGTGGAAAATCTTCATCATTTCGATTATTGAATCAATGTCACTCTCCATTTAATTGAGAGCTGGGGTCAGGGTGTGTATTGGGCTAACGGCACAAAGGGCGACCTGCCACTACGATGTTAGCGGCTGTATTCAAGAAGGGGGGGTGAGTTACGGTACTTGGTGGCTTTGGGTTTCACTTTCCCATGTGTTGGCCGTCTCCTCTACGAAACTTCGATAGCTTCGTGGCCCCTGCGGCAAAAGTGTGGCCTGAGCCTCAAGATCTTCCTGATTTACTGGGTGGCCGTTTGTTTTGAACCAGCGATGCATGACCAGAAGATCGAAATTCAGCCACGGAGGCACCATGGTTTCGATGCTGTTGGCAAATTCTTCCGGCGTTAGGTCCGGGTAGATGACGGCGTGACCAAGTGCTGTGGACCAGAGTGCAGCGGTTTCATTGCCGTTCGGGGCATCCAAACTCGACAAAAGAATTACTTCGTTCTTCGCCCTTATGTCTAAGAGTGCTGACGCTGCTGAGAGCGCAACATCACGGATATCGATGCGTGCAACGGGGTGGGGGCCCAACGGCGTTGTATAAGCACCTGCAGTGATCATATCCTTCTGAACAAGATCATTCTGAGCGAAGTAGGTGGGCCGTAGTATCGTGTGCGCGATCCCACTTGCTCGCAGCGCTGTTTCAATGGCGAATTTTCCACCCGCATGGGGAATCATCGGTGCGCGAACTGCAAGATCGCTCGATAGATAAACGATGTGCCTGGGGGGGGATTCAGCGGCGATCGCCAGCGTGGAGAGGCCTTGATGGGTCTCCTTGGGACTATTTGCGATGAGTAGAAAGACACTCTCAACTCCCTTAAATGCGGACCTTAGGGTGGAAGGGTCGTCCATATCGGCAATGACTGTATCAATATCATCGGGGAGACTTGCGGCATAGACAGTCGATCGTGTGGCGACCCGGATCTTTGCTCCACTCGCATACAAGATCGGAATGAGGGCCCGGCCGACGTTTCCTGAGCCACCAAAGATGAGAACAGTCATCGATGTAATCCATTGATGCTCAGGGCGCAGACTGCGCAAAAGAATGCGCGAAAAGGTTTGTCGGCGTGCCACCCTACCGGGGCATTCAATGGTATGAAGAAGCTGTCACCGGCGTGGAAGGTCTCCTCGCCGTTTGATGTTGTGACCCGTACCGCCCCCTCCAGCATACATATCAGCTCGCTCCGACTGAAATCTGTGATATCGCAACGACAAGGTCCGGATATTAATGTGCCGACCTGGATCCTGCCATCACCAGGCTCGTATGCCAGATGCCGGGCTTGGTGTGGCTCTAGAGCGCTGAGACTAGTCTCTCTGCAGTCGTCTTCTGAAATATTTGGAAGCGGGCCCACGACTCTCAGCTTAGACGGATCAGTCTCTGCAGGATATTCATCATTGAATAAATTGATAAAGTACTTACGGTAATATACCGGCATGTCCCATGCGCAATTAAAGTCTTGCGGGAGGAAAAACGGCTCTCCAGCAGAGATAATTTCTTTGTGTCCTATTTCGTCGATAATGCCGACATGGCCTTCGATCAGAAGCATGAACTCAAAGAGAGGATAGGGATTGAGCCCTGTGTTGCTTCCGCCCGAGCAATCCCAGGTCCCAGTGCAGAGGCCGTTGTGCTCAAAGGCTTTATACCCTCGCTGGATTGGCGTCGGGCCGGTAAGAAAAGAGGGAGGGATGACAGCCCAGGACTTGAGGCCTTCACCACTTGGGTTGTGCGGGTCCAACTTGATTACGCTTTTCATGGCGTCTTTCTCGAGGGCTCGAGTTGGTGGCAGGAGCCGCGCGACTCGAGAAACAGTGAGCGGTTGGTGGTCGTCGGCGCGATTCACTAAGTATCTCTGTCGCAACTCATTTAGTAGTCTAAACCAACTTGGCGATAGATGTTGCTCTCTATAAATTGTGTCGGCCCGAGCCACCCTGCACAGTCTGGAGTAATGGGGGGTATAGGAAGAGTTGGCAAATACGCTGAATAGTAATATTCAAGAAGTAGCCAGTTTTTGGCCAGATAAACCTGTTGGAGTTTTACTGCCCCAGCCATGAAAACCGGGGCCTCTCAAGAGAATATTTTGAGCTTTCGCCCTTTTCGAGCCTCTAGGGGGTCGGATTAATTTAAGTAAGCAGCTCTTTTAATACTTCCCGATAAATATCTTTGAGGATATCCAGGTGGTCGGCCTCAACCCTTTCGTCCACTTTATGGATAGTGGCATTTACCGGTCCCAGTTCTACGACCTGGGCTCCGGTAGGGGCAATAAAGCGGCCATCGGAAGTGCCGCCGGCGGTTGATAGCTCCGTTTTTTCCCCGGTGATCGTGAGAATTGCCTGCTGGGTTGCCTGAACCAGTGGGCCTGCGGCAGTGAGAAAAGGCAATCCGGATAATTTAAAATTCGCCTCGTACTTGAGGTTGTGCTTATCCAGGATTGCGCGGGCCCGAGTCTCAAGGTCTTCGGCGGTTAATTCAGTGGAAAAACGCCAGTTGCAGAGTAAATCCACTTCGCCGGGAATAACATTGGTTGCGCCGGTGCCGCCATTGATATTTGAAACCTGGAAGCTGGTTGCGGGGAAGAATTCGTTCCCCTGGTCCCACTCTTCGGCAGCGAGTTCAGCGAGAGCAGGGGCCAGAGTATGTATCGGATTCTCGGCTAGGTGAGGGTAGGCTACATGGCCTTGGGTGCCGAGAACTTTTAGTTCCAGGCCGAGTGAGCCCCTGCGCCCATTTTTGATGATATCGCCAACCCGTTCACTACTGGATGGCTCGCCGACGATACAGCAGTCAATCTTTTCTCCCTGTTCCTCGAGCCACTCGACAACCTTAACGGTACCGTTTGTTGCGGGGCCCTCTTCGTCGCTGGTGATCAGAAATGCTATGCGACCACTGTGGTCTGGGTGTGTCGCAACGAACTCCTCACAGGCAACCACCATGGCTGCCAGGGAACCCTTCATGTCCGCCGCACCGCGGCCATATAGAAAACCGTCGCGAATTTCAGGCTCGAAGGGCGGGCAGCTCCAGTTTTCTTCTGGGCCTGTGGGTACGACATCGGTGTGTCCGGCAAAGGCGAGTAGGGAGCCTTCACTAGAGCCATCGCGTACTGCCCAAAAATTATCGGTGTCACCTTTGCGCAATCTTGTTACCTGGAATCCTATTTTTTCCAGGCGCTGGATCATAAGGTCCATACACCCCGCATCTTCGGGGGTGACAGAGCGGCGGCGAATCAGGTCGAAAGCGAGTTGGAGGGTGGGAGTCACTTGGGCTTTCCTTGTTTAGGGAGATGGGCCGCAAAGAAGCGGCTAGAGGGGTGGGGTGCAGCGGTGCGGAACTGAAGTTCCGCACTGTGCAATTTTAATTGCTGTGTAGAGCTTCATTGAGCTCGATAGCACTCTTGTTGGTGAGACATTCCACTACACCATTAGTGGAGTTGCGGCGGAAAAGTAAATCGGATTTTCCAGCCAGGTCTCTGGCCTTGATGTGCTCTACCAGCTTGCCGCTGTCATCCAGCAGGGCGATTTTGGTTCCAGCTGTAATGTAGAGCCCAGCCTCTACAGTGCAGCGGTCGCCAAGGGGAATGCCGATGCCGGCATTAGCGCCGAGCAGGCAGTTATCGCCTACCGAGATAACGATATTTCCGCCGCCGGAAAGCGTGCCCATGGTGGAGCTGCTGCCACCGAGATCGGAACCGGCGCCGACAAATACCCCGGCGGAAATACGGCCTTCAATCATGCCGGGCCCTTCGGTGCCAGCATTAAAGTTAACAAAGCCCTCGTGCATGATTGTGGTGCCTTCCCCCAGGTATGCGCCGAGGCGTACTCGAGCGGTGTGGGCGATACGAACCCCAGCCGGTACTACGTAGTTGGTCATCTTGGGGAATTTATCCACGCAGGAGACATCCAGGTACTCACCTTTGAGTCTTGCATCCAGTTGTCGCTGCGGTAATTCCTCGAGATCAATGGCTCCCTGGTTGGTCCAAGCGACATTGACCAGCTTGCCAAAAATACCGTCGAGTTTGGTCTCGTGGGGCTTTACCAGGCGGTGGGAGAGAAGATGTAGCTTTAAGTAGGCCTCGGGCACTGACTGCGGGGCTTCGTCAGTAGCCAAAATAACTACTGCGAGAGGTCTTTGGGAATTGGCAAATTGCTGCAGGATTTCCGCCTGGTCAGAGGCGCCGGCACCGTGGAGAGCATCGGCTAATTTCTGCAGCTGGGTGGAGTCCAGAGGCAGGCTGTGATTTCCCTCTGCCACGCCGAGAGTTTCAGTAACCGCGTTAGCGATTTCTGCGCTGGGTTTAAACAGGGGTTTGGGGTAATAAACTTCAAGCCAGTCGCCCTTGCTGTTACAGGTGCCGACACCAAAACCGATGCTGTAAATATTGCTCATGGTGGTTATCTCCTAATTCGACTAGCTTTGCAGTTGTTCGAAGGTCGCCTCTTTGAAACCGAAAAGGGTTTCCTTTGAGGTGGTGGTGACCGGGCGTTTGATTAAGGTAGGGGTCGCACTGGCCAGATCTAAGGCGAGTGCATTGTCCATTTCGTTTTTCTGTTCATCGCTCAGTTCACGCCAGCTCGTTGAGCGGCGATTTAGGACCTCTTGCCAGCCAAATTTATCCAGCCATGCTTGTAGGGGGACATCTTCCATGCCGTCTACGCGAAAATCGTGAAAGCGATAATCGACTCCATTTTTCTCCAGCCATTTGCGGGCTTTTTTTACGGTGTCACAGTTTTTAATGCCGTACAGAGTAATCACGGTTACGCCTTTTTGGTTTTCTTGGGGTTTTTACGGTTGGGATAACAGGTAGTACAAATTTCACAAACGGTGCCGTCACAGCCCCGCGCAGAACAGAACTCGCGACCGTAGAAAATAATCTGCAGGTGCAATTTATTCCACTTGTCTCTTGGGAACAGTCGCTTCAGGTCTTTTTCCGTCTGGGTGACATTTTTGCCATTCGTTAGCCCCCAGCGCTGGGCCAATCTGTGAATGTGGGTATCGACGGGAAACGCTGGGTGCCCAAAAGCCTGTGACATAACCACGCTCGCCGTCTTGTGTCCGACCCCAGGCAGGGTCTCCAGCGCGGCCATATTCTCGGGCACTTCGCCGTGGTATTCGTTGATCAGGATCTGCGAGAGCTTGCTGATGGCTTTGGATTTTTGCGGTGAGAGGCCACAGGGGCGAATGACTTTTTGGATCTCCTCTACCGGGACCTGCGCCATATCCCTGGGATTGTCTGCCAGCTGCCAGAGTGCAGGGGTTATCTGGTTGACCCGCTCATCGGTGCATTGAGCGGAAAGGAGTACCGCAACCAACAGGGTATAGGAGTCTTTGTGATCGAGAGGAACGGGAGTTTCCGGGTAGAGTTCCTCCAGGCGCTGCAAAATATAAGTGACGCGCTCTTGCTTGAGTAGATTTTTTACTGCCATTGTTAAGATATGCCTGGGCGTGGAGTTCCTGTATGTGCTCGAGTTGTCAGTTGTTCTTGAAGAGTGAGTTGGCCTTACCTGCAAAATGCCTTTATACGGTGCGCAGCGTCGATGCACTCTTGCAGTGTCGCTACCAGTGCCAGACGCACATACTCGCGACCGGGGTTCATGCCGATGCTATCGCGGGCGAGAAATGCACCGGGAAGTACTGTGATATTTTGCGCTTCATAGAGTTCTCTGGCAAAACGCTCACCATCCCCCACTTTGGGCCAAAGGTAAAAGCTTGCCTGTGGCTGTTGTACTTCGAGGCAGCCATCGAGAATTTCGAGAACTGAAGAAAACTTTTCACTGTAAAGTGTGCGATTCTGACGGACGTGTTCCTCATCCTGCCAGGCTGCGATCGAAGCATATTGATTGGGCAGCGGCATGGCGCAGCCGTGGTAAGTTCGGTAGAGCAAAAACTTTTGCAGCAGATCGGCATCACCGGCGACGAAGCCCGAACGAAGCCCGGGTAGGTTCGAGCGCTTCGACAGGCTGTGGAATACTACACAGCGGCGAAAGTCTGTTCGCCCCATTTCCTCGCAGGCCTGTAATAGTCCTACCGGCGGTGATGACTCGTCAAAATACAGCTCCGAATAACATTCATCGGAGGCGATGGTGAAATCGTAGCGGTCTGCCTTCTCTATCAGCTGTTTAAAATCTTCAGCTTCGAGAAGAGCGCCGGTGGGGTTGCCGGGAGAGCAGAGGTAAAGCAATTCGCATTGCTGCCAAACCGATTCCGGAACCGAGGTGAAATCTGGTTTGAATTGGTTTTCTGCCACACAGTTAATAAAGTGCGGCTGCGCCCCGGCGAGAAGGGCCGCGCCCTCATAGATCTGGTAGAAGGGATTGGGCATCAGGACTTTGCTGCCTGCGGAAACGGTCGCCTGGGCGAATGCAAAAAGTGCTTCCCGGGTCCCGTTCACCGGCAGCACCTGGCTATCTGCGCTCACATTGGATAACTGAAAACGCTGGCTCAGCCAATTGGCGATCGCCTGCCGCAGGGGCTCGATTCCCTTGGTCAGTGGGTAGGCGGCAAGCTTGTCCAGGTGCCGAACTAGTTCTGCACTGACAAACTCCGGTGGCGCATGCTTGGGTTCACCGATGGACAGTGCAATATGCGGCTTGTCCGCCGCTTGGAGGCCCTCTTTCAGGGCTTGCAGCTTGGTAAATGGATAGGGCTGCAGCTGTTCCAGATTTGGGTTCATGGTCGTGAGCGGGCCTCGGGCGTTTTTTCGGTTAGGCGTCTTGGTTGTTCAGTTCCAGGCAAATGGCTTTTTCCAGTGCGCCGTTGGCCTCGATGTCGGTAAGTGGTGATCCCTCGGCGTCGGTAATGTGAAAAATATCTTCGACTCGTTCGCCGAGTGTCGAAATTTTTGCATTGTGCAGGCGCAGATCGTGGGAAATAAAAATACGCGCGATGCGGGCCAGCAAGCCGGGTCTGTCGGCACTGGTAATTTCCAGGGTGCTGTAATGATCGCCGGGCTCAGTGGAGAGATGAGCCTGGCTCTTCAATTCAAACATTTTAAGGCGGCGGGGCGTACGTCGCTGAATGATCTTTGAGTAGTCCTCAACCAGGGCCAATTCCTGCTGTAGAGTGTCGCGAATCTGCGCTAGGCGCTGGGGTTCGTCCAGTAGCGGCTGGCCCGCTTCATCCAGCACGTAAAAAGTATCCAGCGTATAACCGGAGGCAGAATTGTATAGGCGCGCATCGTGGACGTTCAGGTTGAGCATATCCAGCCCGGTAACCGCTGCGGCAAATACGTTGGCTCTATCAGGCGTGTAGACAAAAACCTGGGTAGCGCCGTCGTGCTCGCCAGGCCCTGAGTTTCGCGTTAAAACCAGGGTGTCTTTTTGGCTGGTGTCGGGGCTGCTGTGCAGTTCGTGGATGGCCGAAGTGTGCCAGGTGATATTGTCAGCGGTTTCGCGAACAAAATAGTCATCCCCCATTTGTGCCCAGATATTTTCCACCGAGGCTTGCGGAAGTCCCATAGCGTCCAGTTTTTCCATTGCCTGGCAGCGGGTTTCCTCGATGATTTCTTCCCGGTCGATGGGGTTTTCCAGGCCTCGGCGCAGGGCGTGCCGGGTGGCCTGGTAGAGCTGGCGCATCAAGCTGGCCCGCCAGCTGTTCCAGAGTTCCGGGTTGGTGGCATTGATATCTGCGACTGTGAGGGCGTACAGGTAGTCCAGATGTTCGCGGTCACCCATTTCACGGGCGAAAGCATGTACGACTTCGGGATCACTGATGTCCTGCTTCTGTGAAACCTGGCTCATCAATAGATGCTTTTCTACAAGCCAGCAAACCAGACGCCGGTCGCGGGCGGGCAGATGGTGGCGCTGGCAGAATTCCGCTGCATCCACAACGCCCAGCTTGGAGTGGTCGCCACCGCGCCCTTTGGCGATATCGTGGTAGAGACCGGCAATATACAGCAGTTCCGGTTGGCGCATGCGCTCGAGAATTTCCGCTGCAATCGGGAATTTTTCCCGCGCCTCGGGGCTCCGGAAGCTGCGCATATTGCGCACAACTTGCAAGGTGTGGGCATCCACGGTGTAGATATGGAATAAGTCGTGCTGCATTTGCCCGGTTACCTGCCCAAATTCTGGTAGGTATCGCCCGAGAATGCGGTAGCGGGTCATTCGGGATAGCTGGGTCGACAATCCCCTGGGTGAGTGAAGCAGCTGCATAAACAACTGGGTATTTTTCGGATCTGCGCGGAACTCGTCGTCGATCAGGTGTCGGTGCTCGCGAATCAGGCGGATGGTGGAGGCCCGTACCCCGCTAATATCCGGGTTGTTGGCCATCAGCACGAAGATCTCGAGCAGGGCCGAGGGCTCCTGGTTAAATACCTGGGCGTGGGTAACCTCAATATTGCCGTCGCGCAGCTGGAATCGCTCATTTAGCGGAATGACCAGCTGGCTGCCTTTGCGCTGAAGGATGGCTTCGCCGAGATATTGGAGAAGTACATCGTTCAATTCCTGCAGTGCCATCACGATGCGGTAGTAGTTGTGCATAAACTGCTCAACGGCGAGCTGGGTGTCGCTATCCACATAACCGAATTGCTTCGCCAGTTCTCTTTGGTAGTCAAACAGTAGTCGCTCTTCCGCGCGGCCGGCGAGCAGGTGCAAGCCGTAGCGCACACGCCAGAGGAAGGTTTCCCCGGACTGTAATATGGCGAACTCTTCCTCGGTAAAAAATGCCTTTCCCTGCAGTTGCTTCAGGGTGCGCACCTGGAAAAAATATTTGGCAACCCAGGCAATTGTCTGGATATCCCGCAGGCCCCCGGGAGAGTTCTTAATATTGGGCTCGAGAATATATTCAGCAGCCTGCTGATTGCTGTGCCGCTTTTTCTGTTCGGCGAGCTTGGCCTTGAAGAATTCTTCGGTGGGCCAGAGCCTTTTGTGTTCCATTTGTGCAGTTAGCTGCTCGCCAACAGTACTGTCGCCGACAACTGTGCGGGACTCAGTGAGGTTGGTGGCCACGGTGATGTCCTTCGCGGCCAACTCCAGGCACTCCGCGATATTTCGTACAGAGTGGCCGATATCCAAGCCCAGGTCCCATAAAAAGGCCACCAGGCGCTCTATATTGTCGATGGTATCCGGGGCAGGGTGATCGCTGGAGAGGATGAGTAAATCGATATCGGAGTGGGGGTGCAGCTCTCCGCGCCCGTAGCCGCCCACAGCGAGAAGCCCTATATCGTCTCTCCACTCGAACTGGTGCCAGGCGTAATGCAGAAGGCAGTCTATAAACAAGGCTCGCTCGTGTACCAGCGTGACAACGTCCTCTCCCTCGCGAAAACGCTCTGCCATTTGCCGTTCGGCTGCGCCGACAGCATCTTTGAATATCTCCAGAGTGGGTTTGTCGCCGGAGCTTAAATCCCTGCGAAAACGGGACTGATCAAAGAAAAACAGGGGGCGTTCAAAATAGGGAGGGCTGACCGGCTGCATGGGAAGTCCGTTTGGCTCTTGGGCTGCCGCAGGTGGGGAGCGGCTTGGGTTCGGTTTGCGGAGATCCGCTACTGTAGTGCCGCGAGTAATGCACTTATTCCTCGCGGCCCGTCAGTACGGCTTTAGAAGTTCTCCTCGCTGCGTGCTGTGAGCACTTCTACACCGTCGCTAGTCACTGCCATGGTGTGTTCCCATTGAGCGGAGAGGCGGCGGTCCTTGGTTACTGCAGTCCAGCCATCTCCCAACACTCGTGTGGCCGCTTTGCCTGCGTTAATCATGGGTTCAATGGTGAAGGTCATGCCCTCTTTGAGTACTTCACCAGTTCCCGGCTGACCGTAGTGAAGAATTTGTGGGTCTTCATGGAAGACGTCGCCGATGCCGTGTCCGCAGAAGTCGCGTACCACTGAGTAATAGTTTTTCTCAGCGTGCTGCTGGATGACGTGGCCAATATCGCCGAGGGTAGTGCCGGGGCGGACAATTTCGATGGCTTTGTACATGCACTCCTGGGTGATTTGTACCAGGCGTTCAGCGTGGGCGGCGGGCTTGCCGGCAAAGAACATCTTGCTGGTGTCACCGTACCAGCCATCTTTGATAACGGTAACATCGATATTAATGATGTCGCCCTTCTTGAGAATTTTGCTCTCGGAGGGGATACCGTGACACACCACTTCGTTGACGGAAGTGCATATAGATTTTGGGAAGCCGCGATAACCGAGGCAGGCCGGGATCGCTTTCTGTACCTTCACGATGTGTTCGTGGCAGCGTCGATCCAGTTCTTCGGTAGTGACTCCTGGAACGACATACTCGCCAATCATTTCCAGCACCTCTGCGGCGAGGCGGCCTGCGGTGCGCATCTTGGCGATTTGTTCTGGGGTCTTAATGGCTGAGGTCATGCGTATCCTTTGTTTCTGGGTTGGGGCGGGTAGCGCCCAAGAGGCGGGCTATTGTAGCGGATTGCTGGCTGTAGGACACATTTTGCCGCTATTAGCGCAAGGATGGCTCAGGCGTCCCGCCAACAGCATTGAGGCGTGATCATTTGCGCGAAATCGGTGCCAATTCTTCACTATGGGGTGCACTTGTGGTATAAAGCGCGCCGCCTGGGGATACTCCCTGGGCGAGTAAAAGCCGCACACGCATCGACACATGTGTCTGGGTGCCCTGAAAGGGGTTGACGCATGGGATACGTGGAGGACTAACCCGTATATATAGAGGTTTATTATGCCGCAAGTAAGTATGCGCGATATGCTGCAGGCTGGTGTTCACTTTGGTCACCAGACCCGCTACTGGAACCCGAAGATGGGTCAATTCATCTTTGGTGCCCGCAACAAGATTCACATCATCAACCTTGAGCACACTGTACCGGCTTTCAACGAAGCCCTGCAGATCATCAAGGGCATGACTGCTCAAAAGAAAAAGATTATGTTTGTTGGCACCAAGCGTGCTGCACAGAAGTCTATCAAAGAGCAGGCAGAGCGTTGTGGCCAGCCTTACGTCAGCAACCGCTGGCTGGGTGGTATGCTCACCAACTACAAAACCATCCGCGCTTCCATCAAGCGTTTCCGTGAGCTGGAAGCCCAGTCTCAGGACGGTACTTTCGAGAAGCTGACCAAGAAAGAAGCTCTGATGCGTACCCGTGCCATGG
The DNA here is from genome assembly GCF_052467815.1 of Microbulbifer maximicatervae (SeqCode). Taxonomy (NCBI): domain Bacteria; kingdom Pseudomonadati; phylum Pseudomonadota; class Gammaproteobacteria; order Cellvibrionales; family Microbulbiferaceae; genus Microbulbifer; species Microbulbifer maximicatervae (SeqCode). The sequence goes on along the minus strand of NZ_CP174326.1, from coordinate 5,075,279 downwards.
ATAAGCTTGAGCGCTCCATCGGTGGTATCAAGGATATGGGTGGCCTGCCTGACGCGATCTTCGTAATCGACGTTGAGCATGAGCGCATCGCTATCCAGGAAGCTAACAAGCTGGGTATCCCCGTAATTGGTGTTGTCGACACCAACAGCGATCCCGCTGGTGTTGATTACGTGATCCCCGGTAACGACGACGCTATCCGCGCAATCAAGCTGTACACCACAGCTGTAGCCGACGCAGTACTTGCTGGCGCTGCAGAAGCTGGTAACACCGTTGCAAAGGACGAGTACGTCGAAGCTAACGATGACGAAGCCGCTGCAGAGTAATTTGCAGGGCTAAGTGGTGTAACACAATAGTTTTACACTGCGAACTCAAAAAGGGGCCCGAATTACGGCCCCTTTTTTCTAATTATTAGTGACAGAACCCCGAGGATTGAATCATGGCGATTACCGCGTCTATGGTAAAAGAACTGCGCGAGCGTACCGGCCTGCCAATGATGGAGTGTAAAAAAGCTCTGACGGCTGCTGATGGTGACATCGAAAAGGCGATTGAAGACCTGCGCAAAGCCTCCGGCCTGAAGGCCGCTAAGAAAGCTGGCCGCACCGCTGCTGACGGCGTTGTTGCCGCTAAAGTTGCAGAAGACGGCAGCTACGGCGTACTGGTTGAAGTGAACTCCGAGACTGACTTCGTTGCTCGCGATGAAAACTTCCAGGCGTTTGTTGCCAAGGTTGTGGAGAAGGCATTTGCCGATCGCCAGCAAGACGTAGCTGCCCTGATGGAAGGCGAGCTGGAAACTGCTCGTGAAGCACTGGTTCAGAAAATCGGTGAGAACATCGGCGTGCGTCGTATCGAGCTGGTTGAAGCTCCAGTTGTAGGTGCTTACGTTCACTCCAACAACCGCATCGCTGCCCTAGTAGCTCTGAGCGGTGGAGAGATCGAGCTGGCTAAAGATGTTGCCATGCACGTGACTGCGGTTAACCCGCAGGTGAACAAGCCGGAAGATATGCCTGCTGACGTTCTGGAAAAAGAAAAGGACATCATCAAGGCTCAGCCGGATATGGAAGGCAAGCCGGCTGAAATCGTAGAGAAAATGATGGGTGGCCGTATCAAGAAGTTCCTGAAAGAGAACAGCTTGGTAGAGCAGCCTTTCGTTAAGAACCCGGACGTAAGCATTGGCAAACTGGTTAAAGATGCCGGTGCCGATGTGGTTTCCTTTGTTCGCTACGAAGTGGGTGAAGGTATCGAGAAGGAAGAGGTGGATTTCGCAGCGGAAGTTGCGGCCCAGGTTAAATCCTCTTCTTAATCGCATATTATTGGGTGCCCTCGGGCACTCAATCGCAGTGGGGTGCTTCCGCTGGGGTTTCTTACCTACAGCGGAGCACCCCTCTGTGTAAATGACTGAAATTGTTGTAATGTTCAGCGGCAAGGCCTGGCCACTAACAGGTACATTGAAGGGGACTAACGAATGCCCGGTATTAAAGACCGCAAGTATAAGAGAATTTTGTTAAAGCTCAGCGGCGAAGAGCTGATGGGTGATCAGGGTTTCGGTATCAGTCCCAAGGTGCTGGACAAAATGGCCCTGGAAATTGGGCAGCTGGTTGGTATCGGGGTCCAGGTGGGCCTGGTTGTTGGCGGTGGTAACCTGTTCCGTGGCGCTGCGCTGAGTGCGGCCGGCCTCGATCGTGTTACTGGTGACCACATGGGGATGCTCGCTACGGTGATGAATGCCCTGGCGCTGCGCGATGCCCTGGAAAGATCTGACATCTCCTCGAGAGTGATGTCCTCGATTCAAATGAGCGGTATTGTCGATCACTACGATCGCCGTGCGGCTATTCGCTACCTGGAGCGTGGCGAAGTTCTGATTTTTGCTGCCGGTACCGGCAACCCTTTCTTTACCACTGATTCTGCAGCTTGCCTGCGTGGTATCGAAATTGAGGCTGAGCTGGTTCTGAAGGCCACCAAGGTCGATGGCGTCTACTCTGCTGATCCCAAGCTCGACCCGACAGCAACTCGCTATGACCAGTTGACTTACGATGAGGTTCTCGATAAGAAGCTCGGCGTGATGGATTTGACCGCTATCTGCCTGTGTCGCGAGCACAATATGCCTGTACGTGTATTCCGCATGGATAAGAGCGGGGCGCTGTTGAATATTGTGGTTGGCGGCGTGGAAGGCACCTTAATTGAAGAGGAAGTGAAATCGTGATTGAAGATATAAAAACAGACGCGAAAGCTCGTATGGGTAAGGCACTTGATGCCCTGGCTGGAAATTTCAACAAGATTCGCACCGGCCGTGCACACCCGAGTATTCTCGATGGCATCCACGTCTCCTATTACGGTTCTGATACTCCGTTATCTCAGGTTGCCAATGTTACTGTTGAGGATGCGCGCACTCTTTCCGTAACTCCCTGGGAGAAAAATCTGGTCCCGGATATCGAAAAGGCCATTATGAAGTCCGATTTGGGCCTCAATCCCAGCACAGCTGGTGCGGTTATCCGTATTCCAATGCCTATGCTTACCGAAGAGACTCGCAAAAACTTCACTCGCCAGGCAAAGAGTGAGGCAGAGACAGCGCGGGTTTCCATTCGCAATATTCGTCGCGATGCGCTGGCGGACGTGAAGTCATTGGTCAAGGATAAGGAAATTTCTGAGGACGATGAGCGCCGCGCAAGTGACGACATTCAGAAAATTACCGATCAGTTTGTCGCTGATGTGGACAAAGCACTGGCAGCGAAAGAAAAAGACCTGATGGAAATTTAATGAGCATCGGTGGTACCGAGCTACATGCTCCCGGCCCACGTCACATCGCCATTATTATGGATGGCAATGGGCGCTGGGCTGCCCGCAAGGGCCTTTCCCCTTCAGCCGGCCACAAGGCCGGTGTCGAGCGTATCCGCGACCTGCTTTCAGCTTGTAAAACTCGCGGCGTTAAAGCGCTTACTCTGTTCGCCTTCTCCAGCGAGAATTGGCAGCGCCCCCCGAAGGAGGTCGAGCTGCTGATGAGCCTGTTTAACTCCTATTTGCGCAAAGAGGCCCGACGGATGCGGGAGGAGGGGGTTCGCCTGAGAGTTATTGGTCGACGGGACCGATTCTCTCCTCGCTTGCAGCGCGCTATAGCCGAAGCGGAAGATATCACCCGCGCAGGGACTGAGGGCGACCTGATAATTGCTGCTGATTACGGCGGGCGCTGGGATATTGCCCAGGCGGCCCGTAGATTGGCTCAAGAGGTTGCCGATGGCACACGCTCCCCAGAGTCGATTACTGAGGATGAACTTGGCAAATACGTACAGCTTCAAGATCTGCCGCCGGTAGACCTTTTGATCCGCTCCAGCGGTGAGCAGCGTATTAGCAACTTTATCCTCTGGCAGGCCGCTTACAGTGAATTCTATTTTACTGATACGCTTTGGCCCGACTTTGACGAAGCCGAGCTGGATAAGGCTATCGCAGAATATGAGTTACGTGATCGCCGCTTCGGCGGTCGCGCCGAGGGGGATGACGCGATCGCTCAGGCGTGATCCGGGCAAGTCTGCGGCGCCAGGCTTGCAATACAAATTGGTTGGAAATCTTTGCCGACACGCTCTTGATCTGTGCAGTTTATCCAGACAGAGTTGTCTAGCTACTTACAAAGGGGTTTGCGGTGCTAAAACAAAGAATAATTACTGCTTTGGTGCTATTAGCACTGTTTATGGGGGTATTGTTTTTACTTCCAATGCAGTGGTTTTCACTGATATTTGTGGCGGTTATCCTCCTGGCGGGGTGGGAGTGGGCCAATCTATCGAACTTGAACCGTGCGCTGCGCTTTGTTTTCCTCGCCGCATTGGGGTTTGCCCTAATGGTCACGGCTCAATACGTCTTTTCAATGAATTTTGATGATCCAGATATCGATCGCGGCCGCCAGATTCTGGCTGTAGCCTGTGGTTGGTGGGCGCTCGCTTTCTTGTGGGTGCAGAGCTACCCGTCCAGTGCTGCTCTGTGGGGCAACCGATGGGTGCGAGGTCTGATAGGTCTTGTTGTATTAGTTCCAACCTGGTTGTCACTGGTAGTTTTGCGAGGCTTGGATCATGGAGCCTGGCTGGTTCTTTACGTGGTGGCGATCGTTGCAGCGGCGGATGTCGGTGCTTATTTTGTCGGCCGCAAGTTTGGTAAGAGGAAGCTGGCTAGAGAAGTTAGTCCAGGCAAGTCCTGGGAGGGCTTTTTCGGTGGCTTGGGTGCTTGCTTGATTTTGGCCCTCGTAACCTCCTACCTATTTGAGCTTCCACTGAAAAATACTGTCTTGTTCACTTTTGGTGTCTTGGTTACTGCACTGGCTTCAGTTATTGGGGACTTGGTGGAGAGTATGTTTAAGAGGCACAGAGGGATTAAGGACAGTAGTCATATGTTACCGGGGCACGGTGGCATCCTCGATCGGATAGATAGCCTTTCCGCGGCTCTTCCAGTGTTTACGATGGCCGCACTAGCGAGCGAGCTGCCGAAATACTTGTAGAGGCGTTTCCGCTCCAGTTTTGTGTTTTATTCGCTAGCGCCTAGCTTAATGCTGGGCGTGCAATTGTTTGGTGGCAGCAATATTGCTATCAGAGGTACGAAAAGGGCCTATGCAAGTAATTCCCCCGCAACAAATTACCGTTCTCGGCTCCACTGGTTCGATCGGCGTGAGCACCCTGGATGTGTTGGCGCGACACCCGGAAAAATATTCTGTTTTTGCTCTTACCGCCCGTGAAAGAGTTGCCGACCTTGCTCAGCAGTGTCGGCGATTTAAGCCTCAATATGCTGTTGTTGTCGATGAGGCGCGAGCTGAAGAGTTGCGAATACTGCTTGGCGGCGAAGTCGATACGGAAGTTCTAAGTGGGGTGGAGGGCTTGTGTCGTGTTGCCTCCGATACTCAGGTCGATACAGTCATGGCGGCGATCGTAGGAGCTGCGGGATTGCGCCCAACCTTGGCGGCAGTAGACGCGGGCAAGAAAGTGTTACTGGCGAACAAGGAAGCGCTTGTTATGGCGGGCCCAATATTTCAGAGGGCCTTGAATAAGAGTGGTGCGCAACTGTTGCCGATTGACAGTGAGCACAATGCAATCTTTCAATGTTTGCCATTCCCCTGCGAGGACCTCGAAGCTGCGGGCGTGGAAAAAATACTGCTTACGGGTTCGGGTGGGCCATTTCGCACTCGGGCTGCGAGCGAGTTGGGGGCGGTGACGCCAGATGAGGCTTGTGCACACCCCAATTGGTCGATGGGCCGGAAGATCTCTGTTGACTCCGCCACAATGATGAATAAAGGGCTCGAGTTTATAGAAGCGTGCTATTTGTTTAATGCGCGCCCTGAGCAGATTGAGATAGTCGTGCACCCCCAGAGTATTATTCACTCGATGGTACAGTACCGGGATGGCTCTTTACTGGCGCAGATGGGTAACCCGGATATGCGCACTCCTATTGCCCATGCCCTGGCTTTTCCCCAGCGCATCGATGCAGGGGTGCCAGCTTTGGATCTGATTGCGCAAGGCCGGCTGGATTTTGAGGCCCCGGATTTTAATCGTTTTCCTTGTCTGCGTTTGGCGCGAGAGGCTGTTAATGAGGGAAAAAGTGCTCCAACAGTCTTAAATGCAGCGAATGAAATTGCAGTAGAAGCCTTCCTGGAGGGGCGTTTAGCATTTACTGATATTGCATTGGTGATAGAAAAAGTGATGAATAGGGCTCCCGTTGTTGAACTGTCGGGACTCGAGGCAGTCGAAGCCATTGATTTCAATGCGCGAGAACTGGCCAAGCAGGCGCTTGCCGCCCTCTAAACACATTGCCCGGCGTATAATGGCCGCTAAATTGCGTATGACAAGAAGTTGTAGCTGAGTATGGATCTAATTCAGACGGTAATCTGGGCCTTGGTGGCCCTCGGTGTACTGGTATCTTTCCACGAGTTTGGGCACTTTCTTGTAGCACGCCTATGTGGTGTTAAGGTGCTGCGCTTTTCTGTGGGGTTCGGCCGCCGGTTGATCTCCCGCTATGATCGCCACGGTACCGAATTCACTATTTCCGCTATCCCCCTCGGCGGTTACGTAAAAATGCTCGATGAGCGCGAAGGGCCTGTAGCGGCTGAAGAGCTGGATCAGGCGTTTAACCGCAAGAGCGTATGGGCGAGGATGGCGATTGCCGCTGCCGGTCCTGCCGCTAACTTTCTTTTGGCGGTAGTCTTTTTCTGGGCGGTGTTCCTCGGTGGAACAGCGGGCCCGGTTCCTATTGTGAAATCCGTTGAGCCCGGGAGTATTGCTGCGTCGGCAGGCCTTGAGTCCGGGCAGGAAATTGTTGCTGTTGATGGTGAGGCTACCCCCACTTGGCAGGCCCTCAATTGGCGCCTGGCAAACCGCCTGGGTGATAGTGGCACCATAGAATTCTCTGTGCGCTATCCGGATTCCAACCTTGAATACCATATGGTGGCGGATATCAATCGCTGGCTTGCCGGCCGCGAAGTTCCCGATCCGCTCGGGGAGATTGGTCTGCAGCTGTGGACTCCACCGGTGAGTATGACTCTTCATAATGTGGTGGAGGGGAGCCCGGCAGCCTCAGCTGGACTCAAGGCTGGAGACAAGATTGTCTCGACCGATGGCCGTGACTTTTCATCTTTTCAAAGCTGGACCGATTATGTGAGAGCCCGCGCTGGTGTTCCAATGGATATCACTGTCGAGCGTGGAGGCGAACCGCTGACGGTGTCCGTAACACCGGCGGAGATTAAGCTGGATAGTGGTGAAACCATAGGGCAGGTTGGAGTGCAGCCGGTATCAGAGACTTGGCCGGATGATCGAGTACGGATTTACCACTATGGGGTGGGGGGCGCTTTAGTTAAGGGCTTGCAGGAGACCTGGGATAAAACAGTCTTTACCCTGAATAGCTTGAAGAAACTATTATTTGGTCAACTTTCGACCAAAAACTTGAGTGGCCCCATTACCATTGCTAAAGTGGCGGGTACTTCCGCGGAAGCGGGATGGCAGTCTTTCCTGTCATTGCTGGCGTTGCTCAGTATTAGCCTTGGTGTACTCAATCTGTTGCCTATTCCGGTACTCGATGGTGGTCACCTCCTTTACTACGGTATTGAGGCGATCAAGGGGTCCCCTGTGTCAGAGAGGGTGCAGGTGATTGGTTTGCAAGTGGGTATGGCCTTGGTGCTTTGCATTATGGGGCTAGCTCTGTACAACGATATTTTACGTTTGTAGTGTCCTGGATTGGTTTTTTTCCGGGCTGATAATGTGAGAGAGATTTTTATGCGTGTGAGACGTTTTGTCTTGGCACGATGTTGTTGTGAGTAAAAGCGACTCGGAAGCGGTATGAAGTATTTGCTGAAAGCGATTTTTCTGGGCTTGGTGCTGCCTATCAGCGCTTTGGCACAGTCGTTCGTTCTCAGCGATATCCGAGTGGACGGGTTGCAGCGGGTTTCTGCAGGTACAGTTTTTTCAGCGCTTCCGATTCGGGTAGGCGACGAAGTTGAGCCTGTCGGGATTCAGGATGCGACCCGAGTATTGTTTCGCACTGGTTTTTTTGAAGATATTCAGATTGGCCACGAAAACAGCGTTCTTGTTATTACCGTGAGAGAACGACCGGCTATATCAAAGATAGATATAGCCGGGAACAAGGCGATTGCCACTGAGGATCTACTGAAGGCGATGAAGGAATACGGTCTCGCCGAAGGCCAGATCCTAAAGCGTTCGACCCTCAGGGGGTTGACCCAGGAGTTTGAACGCCAGTACGTGGCGCAGGGTCGATATGGCGCCAGTGTTAAAGCGGAGCTCAAGGAACTGCCGCGCAACCAGGTTGAACTGCAGGTTGCTGTTGATGAAGGGGCTGTTGCTGCGATTAAACATATTAATGTCGTAGGAAATCGTGCATTTTCTGATAAAGAGCTGGAAGAGATTTTTGAGCTTAAAACTACCGGCTGGCTCTCTTGGTTGCGCAGTGATGATAAGTACTCTAGTGAGAAACTCACTGGTGATTTGGAGCGCTTAAAGTCCTATTACCTGGATCGCGGATATCTTGATTTTCAGATTGATTCGACACAAGTATCTCTAGGGCCGGACAAGAAGAGTGTATTCATTACCATTAACGTGGTTGAGGGTGGTGTTTACACGGTTAGTGAGGTGGAAATTGCCGGAAACCCGATAGTAGCGGAGGAGGAAATCAACCGCCTGCTATTGGTGCGAGAAGGTCAGCGGTTCTCCCAAGCGAGGGTAACGACCACTTCAGACTATATTGCTAAACGCTTGGGTAACAAAGGTTACGCGTTTGCTGAAGTGAATGGTATTCCTGAGGCCAATGAAGAAGAAAGTACAGTAAAAATTACCTTCTTCATTGATCCGGGAAAGCTTACTTATGTGCGACGTATTAGTTTTCGCGGGAACACTCGCACCGCAGATGAAGTCTTGCGGCGTGAACTGCGCCAGATGGAGTCAGCTTTGGCTTCCACTGCGCGTATAGAGCAATCCAAAGTGCGTCTCGAGCGCCTTGGATACTTGAAGGTAGTGAAAGTTGAAACAACTAAGGTGTCCGGCACCTCAGACCGGCCCGATGTTGATTACATGGTAGAGGGGCAACCCTCTGATTCTGGGGGAGCGGGGCGCTAGTTGGCGCTGTAACTCCTGGATTGCGAATAAAAACACCTGGAATTAGTAGATGAAACATTTCCTGAAAGCGGCTTCTCTTAGCCTGGCACTGCCTCTCAGTGCTTTAGCACAGTCATTTGTAGTTGATGACATCCGTGTGGAAGGGCTACAGCGCGTCTCTGCCGGTACCGTATTCTCAGCTCTCCCTGTGCGAGTAGGGGATGAGGTGGAGACTCTGGAAATTCAGAGCGCCACTCGGGCACTGTTTCGCACTGGTTACTTTGAGGATATCCAAATCGGCCAGGAGAATGGTGTTCTGGTTATCACTGTGCGCGAGCGGCCTGCAATTTCCAAGATCGAAATTACAGGCAATAAGGCGATCGCAACAGAAGACCTGTTGAAGGGCATGCAGGAGAATGGCCTTTCAGAGGGGCAGATTTTCAAGCGCGCTACCCTTGAGGGGTTGGCCCAGGAGCTGCAACGCCAATATGTTGCCCAGGGACGCTATGACGCCAGTGTTAAAACTGAAGTAAAAGAGTTGCCACGCAACCAGGTTGAGCTTCGCGTAATTGTCGATGAAGGCTCAGTGGCCGCTATTAAGCACATCAATATTGTCGGTAACAAAGCGTTTTCCGATGAAGAGCTTGGAGAGATTTTCGAGCTGCAAACTACCGGTTGGTTGTCGTGGCTGCGCAGTGATGACAAGTATTCCCGAGAGAAATTGACCGGCGACCTGGAGCGTCTCGAATCCTATTACTTGGATCGTGGGTACCTGGATTTTAAAATTGACTCCACTCAGGTTTCCCTAAGCCCCGACAAAGAGAGTGTATTTATCACTGTCAATGTGTTTGAGGGCGATGTTTACACCATTAGCGAAGTGGATCTGGCTGGTGATCCTGTAGTTCCTGAGGAAGAAGTTAAGCGTTTACTGTTGGTGCGGGAAGGGCAGACCTTTTCCCAGGTTCGCATGACAACGACCTCGGATTATATTACCAAGCGTCTGGGGAATGAGGGTTACACCTTTGCTGAGGTTAATGGTATCCCTGAGCCCAATAAAGAAGAGAAGACGGTAAAAATTACCTTCTTTATCAACCCTGGTAAGCGGGCTTATGTTCGCCGAATTAATTTCCGAGGTAATACCCGTACTACAGATGAGGTTTTGCGCCGTGAGATGCGTCAGATGGAGTCAGCATCAGCCTCCTCTGCGCGCATTGAGCAATCTAAAGTACGCCTTGAGCGCCTGGGCTTCTTTAAGGAAGTAGAGGTGGAAACCACAGAGGTGCCGGGAACTTCCGACCAAATTGATGTGGAGTACTCCGTTGAAGAGCAGCCATCAGGTTCTATCGGAGGTACTATTGGTTGGGCCCAGAGCAGTGGCTTGGTGCTGGGAGCCAATATTCAGGAGAACAACTGGTTAGGTACTGGTAAATCTGTAGGTATCGGAATGAATGCCTCTACCTACCAGACTTCTGTGAACTTTTCTTACCTCGACCCTTACTTCACTCCGGATGGTGTGAGCCGTGGCTTTAACGTTTTCTATACAGAGAATGATTATTCCGAGGTTAATCTTTCCGATTACAACACTACAACCTATGGTGGTGGCGTTAACTTCGGCTACCCAATGTCGGAGATTTCCCGCGTCGGCCTTAATGTGAGCTTTAATCACCTGGAGTTGTCCACGGGCTCAGGTACGGTACAGGAAATTGCATCGAGCCCTGATCTGATTGATGGTGTTTCCCTCCAGGGAATCACATATGATAACTATGAGTTAATCGAAGAGGCTCTTGCTGAGGACGAGACCCTCGACTTGGCTATGGATATTGATGATAGTCAATTCAATACCACTTTTGATGGGTTTATCGATCGTTACGGTGATTCATTTGATAACGTTGCTTTGACAGCGTCCTACGCCCGCTCAACCTTGAATCGGGGCATCTTGGCGACTCGTGGTGCTTCACAGAATCTTTCATTGGAATTTACAGTTCCCGGTAGTGACCTTGAGTACTACAAGCTGATTTATACGGGGCAGTACTTCCGCCCATTAACTAAGAGTCTGACTTTACGCCTCCGCACTCGTCTGGGTTACGGCGACGGTTTTGGCGATCTTGATGAACTGCCGTTCTTTGAGAATTTTTATGCCGGTGGTTTTGGTTCAGTACGTGGGTTTGAACGTAACACTCTGGGGCCTCGTTCCACACCTTACGAATATTACACCGCTCTTGGTTGTGCTACTGAGGACGGAGAGATCACTGAGTATTGTTACTATGTCGATGACGATGGCGAGCTGGTGGTTAACTCCTACGATGATGCCGATCCGTTCGGCGGTAACATCCTGATCGAAGGTAGTGCTGAGGTAATTTTCCCGATGCCATTTATCAAGGATCAGCGCTCTCTGCAAACTGCTTTCTTCGTCGATGCAGGTAATGTATTCGATACTAGCTGTGGCGATACCCAGATCAACTGTTACGATGTGGACTTTGGTAAGATGAACGTTTCTGCGGGGATAGGCTTGACCTGGATCACTGGCTTTGGCCCGCTGACATTCAGCTTGGCAAAAGCCCTTAAGAAAAATGAAGATGACGATGTGGAAGTGTTCCAGTTTACCCTGGGTAACAGCTTCTAAATTTGTCAGATAAAATGAATTAGGCGTAAATCAGCGCAATTAAAATAAAATCTATTGGAGAGACCGACGTGCTTAAGAATGTAAAAATTGTAGCAATACTGCTTGCAGGTATGACCTTGTCCGGCGCAGCGCTGGCGCAAACCAAGGTCGCGGTACTTAACCTACAGGCTGCGATCATGAGCACTGATGCAGCTAAGACCAAGGTAAATTCCCTGAAGACCAGTTCTGAGTATTCCAAGCTGCAAAGCAGTGCTGAGTCGATTCGAGCTGAACTGCAAAAAATGGCAGAAGATGCCAAGAAAAATAGTGTGACCTGGTCTGATGAACAAAAGACCGAATACCAACGCAAAATGAATTTTCAGCGTTCAGATTTTGAGACGACGGTGAAAAAATTGCGTGCAATGGAAGCTCAAGTGGGTCAAGAGATCCAGGCTTCTATGGGGCCAAAGGCTAGGGATGCCCTGGATGCACTGATTAAAGAGCAAAAGCTTGACGTAGTGCTGGATTCCAATACTGCCTACTATGTAAGCCCCAGCGTCGACCTGACAGAGGCTGTTGTTAAGCGTATGAACGCAGCCAAGTAAGTCGATAGTCTTATATGAAAGATAGCTTTTCTCTTGCCCAGTTGGCGCAAGAGCTGGGGGCCGACTTGCGGTTGGCGCCCGGTTCAGATTCCAATCAAAAAGTTCAGGGTTTAAATACACTGCAGGATGCCGGTGCAGAGCACTTGGCTTTCCTTGCAAGCCCCAATTATCGACGCTTTCTGAAAACGACCAAAGCTGCCGCAGTGCTGGTATCGGAAGAGTTTGTTGAAGAGTGCCCGGTAACGGCTTTATGTGTTGCGGACCCCTACTTGGCCTTTGCTCGAGCAACAGCCCTGTTCGATACAACTCCTGAAGCACCTATTGGTATTCACCCCTCTGCAGTGGTTCACCCTACGGCAGAGATTGGTACTGGTGTCAGTGTGGGGCCCGGCTCTGTGGTCGAGGCCTACGCAAAATTAGAGCCTGGAGCGATTGTTGGTGCTAACTGCTATGTTGGCGAGGGCAGTTTAGTCGGTGCAGGAACACGCCTGTATGCCGGCGTTGTTTTTCATCATAACTGCTCTATCGGTGCACACGGTATTATTCATAGCCAGACGGTTATTGGAGCCGATGGCTTCGGGTTTGCGCCTAATAAAGGCAGCTGGGTAAAAATTCACCAGCTAGGTGGAGTGCAAATTGGCGAAGATGTGGAAATTGGAGCCAATACCTGTATAGACCGTGGAGCTTTGGGTGATACGGTGATTGGGCGAGGAGTCAAGATCGACAATCTGGTCCAAATCGCGCACAATGTGAAGATTGGTGACTACACGGCCATAGCCGGGTGTGCCGTAATTGCTGGCAGTGCTGAGATAGGGAAGCATTGTCTTATCGGTGGTTGTAGCCGTATTAACGGACATATAACGATTACAGATGGCAGTCAGGTGTTGGGCAACACGTTTGTCACTAAATCGATAAAGGATACTGGTAGCTACTCTGGAGCGCTATCCTTTGCCGATAGTTCTACCTGGCGTCGTAATGCTGTGCGTTTTGGTCAGTTGGATCAAATGGCGCGCAGATTGAAAGATTTGGAAAAACAGGTTCAGGCACTGTCCCAAAAGAGTGGGACAGACGATTGAACTTTAGTTATTAATTAATTTAGCTTTGTTGTTTTCGGGGCGTTTTACGCCCCGAAGTGGTTTCTGGGGGCATTTGGAATGATGGATGTACGTGAAATTCGCGAGTACCTGCCGCACCGTTATCCTTTTTTGTTGGTGGATCGTGTAGTAGAACTCGAAGAAGGGAAGTATATAAAAGGCTATAAAAACATTTCTGGAAACGAAGAAGTTTTTAATGGCCACTTTCCGGAAATGCCTATTTTCCCGGGAGTGATGATTGTTGAAGCCCTGGCCCAGGTCTCGGGAATCCTCGGCTTTAAAACGTTTGGCAAAAAACCGGAAGATGGATATCTGTATCTGTTCGGTGGGGTTGATAAGGCGCGCTTTAAGCGTCAGGTGATCCCAGGTGATCGCCTTGAACTCGAGTCTGAAGCGGTATCTGTTCGCAGAAATATCTGGAAATTCGCTTGTAAAGCCAGTGTTGATGGCGAGCTGGCGGCTTCTGTTGATATCCTATGTGCCGTGAAAAAGGTTCAGTAATTCTGTAAAGCTCGCTGGAGAGTTAGGTTCAGGATTTTCCGGGTAGCCTTTGTTTTTAAGGGTGCAGGTTACCCAGTACGATTAATGCCGAGGAGTAGATCCCAGAATGCAGACAAGTATCCACCCTACAGCTATTGTCGACTCTACGGCAGTAATTGGTTCCGGGGTGAGTATTGGTGCTTACACCATTGTTGGAGCCGGCGTAGAGATAGGTGATGGCTGTGATATTGCCTCTCATGTGGTGCTTAGTGGGCCGACCAAACTGGGGAAGAGCAACCGAATCTACCAGTTTGCTTCCGTAGGGCAGGATACCCCGGATAAAAAGTATCGTGGTGAAGAGACGACACTCGTTATTGGCGACAATAACGTGATCCGTGAGGGGGTGACGATTCATCGCGGTACTATCCAAGACCGGGGCGAGACCACAATCGGTAACGAAAACTTGATTATGGCTTATGCCCACATAGGCCACGATAGCGTCGTCGGTAATCACACAATTATGGTGAATAACTGCGGGCTAGCCGGTCATGTGATTGTAAAAGACTGGGCGATTCTGAGTGGTTATAGTCTGGTTCACCAGAATTGTACCGTGGGAGAGCATGCCTTTCTGGGGATGGGTGCTGCTATCGGTAAAGACGTTCCTGCTTATGTTATGGTTGCCGGGAATCCTGCCGAAGCAAAGACCATTAACTCAGAAGGGCTGCGCAGACGGGGCTTTTCTAGAGAAGATATTGCCCTGATCAATAAAGCTTACAAGACTGTTTATCGTCGCGGTCTCACTATGCAAGAGGCGCTGCAGGCCTTGATGGAGTTGCGCGAACAATCTCCAGTTATTCAGCCGTGGATAGAGTCTTTGCAATCTTCCACCCGCGGCATTGTTCGCTGATTCACTTCCCTTTGGAGCTGTTTCGTGCAGCTCCGATTGCACTTTATTGAGCTCCCATTTCATTCCAACATAAACAGCTCCCCAAGAGGAGGGATTTAGGCGTGTCAGAAAAAAATAAGCCGATACGAATTGGTATTGTTGTCGGTGAGGCGTCAGGAGATATCCTCGGTTCTGGTTTGATGACTGCATTAAAAACTCGGCTTCCCAATGTAGAGTTTGAGGGAATTGCCGGGCCGCGCATGCTGGAACTGGGTGCTAAAAGTTTATTCCCTATGGAGCGACTATCGGTAATGGGGCTGGTAGAACCTTTGAAGCGCCTTCCAGAACTGTTGAAAATCCGCAGATCTCTCCGTCGCCACTTTACTGATAACCCGCCCGATCTATTTATTGGTATAGATTCCCCGGACTTTACATTGACTCTCGAGGCTGCGCTCAAGGCTGAGGGTATCCCCTCCGTCCATTATGTCAGTCCTTCGGTTTGGGCCTGGCGGCAGGGTCGAATTAAAAAGATTGCGCGGGCTGTCGACCACATGTTGACCCTGCTTCCATTTGAAGCGAATTTCTACCGAGATAACCAAGTACCGGTGACCTTTGTTGGCCACCCTTTGGCTGATGAAATTCCCCTGCAAGTGGATGTAGCCGGCGAACGCAAAGCATTGGGCTTTGAGGAAGACGACCGGGTAATTGCCCTTTTGCCTGGCAGTCGTGGAGGTGAGGTTCGCATGCTGGGGCCGTTGTTTCTGCAGACGGCCCGATGGTGCCACCAGCGTCACTCGGATGTTAAATTTGTTATTCCCGCTGCCAACAAGCAGCGTATGGATGAGATTCAAGAGCAGCTAAAAGATTACCCTGAACTCCCTATTACTTTACTTGAGGGGCAATCGAGACGGGCCGTTTCTGCGGCAGACTGTGTGCTCATAGCATCGGGTACAGCAACCTTAGAGGCAATGCTGCTTAAAAAGCCCATGGTCGTTACCTATAAGCTGGGCAGGTTGACGTCATTGATCGTCTCACGGATGCTGCACACCCCATGGGTTTCGCTACCAAATTTATTAGCCCAAAAAGAACTGGTGCCAGAAATTTTGCAGAATGATGCCATTCCAGAGAATCTTGGTGCGGCAGTGATGCAGTACTTTGAAGACCCGCTTCTTGGGGATCATTTAGAGCGCGAGTTTTTCGAGATGCATCAACAGTTGAGGCGAAATGCTTCTGAGCGGGCTGCTGATGCCGTGGTGGGGCTGCTGGAAGCTAAGCCTGAATCTGCCGAGTAGTATAAGTTATGAGTAGTAAAACAGAATTGCCCCCCTATGTTTGCCCTTTCAAGGGTGATTTGATTGCAGGTGTCGATGAGGTTGGGCGCGGCCCCTTAGCTGGTGATGTAGTTGCCGCAGCTGTGATTCTTGATCCTAACAAGCCAATCGCCGGGCTTGCCGACTCCAAAAAGCTGACTGAAAAAAAGCGCGAGCAGTTGTTTGATGAGATTTGTGAGCGAGCGCTCAGTTACTCCATAGCTCTTGCAACAGTTGAGGAAATTGACCAGCTAAATATTTTGCAGGCAAGTTTACTGGCGATGCATCGTGCAGTTGCTCAGCTATCCGTGCAGCCTGAATTTGTGTTGGTGGATGGCAATAAAAAACCGAACTGGGATTACCCTTGCGATACCGTTGTAAAGGGCGATGGTCGTGTCGCTGCAATTGGGGCGGCATCTATTTTGGCTAAGGTGACCCGTGATAGGGAAATGGTGGTGCTGGACTCTGAATATCCCGGTTACGGCCTTGCAGGTCATAAAGGGTATCCCACCAAGGCGCATATGGAAGCTTTACAGTTGCAGGGTCCCACTCCAATACACCGCACCAGCTTTGCGCCGGTAAGGCGCTTGCTAGAAGAGGTTGAGTGATAAACGGTTGTAGCGCTATTTATCGATTCGCTTGATTCTGGCCCGGGTAATCATCTTGTCTGAGACCTCCTCAATTTCCACCAGGTAATTGAGGATGTACAGGCTGATATTACCGTCGGGGATGCTCTCCAGGTGTTCCATTGCCAGGCCGTTAAAGGTTTTTGGCCCATCAGTGGGCAGTTCCCAGCCCAGGGTGCGATTAATATCGCGAATAGAAGTGCCGCCTTCGATCATGTACCAGCCATCTTCTATGGCGACTATCTCCTCGTCATCGCTGGGTACTGGACTTGCGGTGAAGTCGCCGACAATTTCCTCCAGCAGATCTTCCAGGGTAACGATACCCATTACCTCTCCGTACTCATCAACTACCAGCCCCATGCGGCGCTTGGTTTTCTGGAAGTTCATCAGCAGTGTGGGGAGTGGTGTTGCCTCGGGTACGAAGTAAGGCTCATCGGTGAAGGAGTTGAGCTGCTCTGCCGTTAAATTTTCCGGTCCGTCGCGCAGTATTTGCGCCGCTTTTCGCAGGTGAAGTATGCCTACTACTCGATTGATGTCACCGCGATATACGGGGAGGCGAGTGTAGGAGCTTTCCGCTAGCTGCTGCAGGATCTCTTCGGCGCTGTTTTCCAGGTCAACGCCCATGACTTCATTGCGCGGAATCATGATGTCTTCAACGGTTGCTTGGTCCAGGTCCAGCACGTTGAGCAACATGCCTTTGTGTTTGCTGGGAAGCAGGGCGCCTGATTCGAATACAACGGTTCGGAGCTCTTCGGGGGCCAGGTGTTCCGCTTCGCTATTCGCTTTTGTTTCGACTCCCAACATGCGCGCTAGGCCGTTGGATATGCCACCAATCAACAGCACCAGGGGAGTGAGCAGCCATTGCAGTGGGCGCAAAATAAATGAGGCGGGGAAAGCAATTTTTTCCGGGTGTAGAGCGGCAATAGTCTTTGGTGTGACCTCAGCAAAAATCAGTAGGGCAAGAGTTAAGACTATGGTGGTGAGTATTTCTCCGTATATCTGCGCGAATACTGAGCCGGCGATTACGGATACAAGAACGTTAACGAGATTGTTGCCGATTAGAATTGAGCCGATCAGCTTGTCCGGGCGTGCGAGCAGCTCGGTGGCGCGCTTTGCCCCGCGGTGCCCGCTTTTGGCTTGGTGCCGCAGGCGATAGCGGTTAAGCGCCATCATGCTGGTTTCGGAGCTGGAGAAGAAGGCGGATATCAGTATCAATAGGGCCAGCAAACCGAATAGCAGGCCCATGGGCATCTCGTTCAAGGGAGAACTCTTTTTATTTCCAAGCGGAGATATTGGAACATATTGCCGACCTCCGCAAGCTTTGCAGTCGTATATTCGATTACCCGCGCTGGAGAATGACTTCCATAACCAGCTTACTACCAAAATAGGCAAGTAGTAGGGCGGCGAAAGCGCTTAAGGTCCAACGCACAGCGGTATTGCCTCTCCAGCCCAACCTCCAGTGTCCCCATAGGAGTATGGTGTAAAGAACCCAGGCGACCATAGAGAGGATGGTTTTGTGTATTGGCCCCTCTTCAAACAAATTGCCAACAAAGACGAAACCGGTCAGCAGGGAGGCGGTGAGCAGTAGTTGCCCGAAAGTGATCAGGCCGAACAGCAGTGATTCCATACTCTGCAATGGTGGCAGAAGACGGGTGGCGCCTACCGGCCTGTGGTTGTGCAGCTGCTGGTTAAGGTAATAGAGATAGATCGCCTGAAGGGTAGCCAGGGTCAGCAGCGAATAGGCAGAAATAGACAATAGAGCGTGTACCGCAATGCCGGTAGAGATCTGTTGATGTGGCGTTACGGTGCCCCAAATATGGGATGCGGCAAATTCAGTGGCGGCTCCCACTGGTGCGAAAATAAGAATAAGTAGCGTAAGTGGCCGGCCAACGGCCAGGATCAATAATAGAAAGTTAACTACCCAGGCAATCAGCGAGAGCATTGCCAGCAGGTCAAAGCGATAGCCTTCGGGTGAAAAGAGAACGTGTCCCAGGGATATTCCGTGGGTGACAAGTGCACCCGCCAAAAGGCTGAGAAGCAGATTGGAATTCGGCTGTTGTTTTCGGGCCAGAGCCGCACCTGCAACTATGGTTGTGGCCAGGTAGAGAGCGATAGCTGTCCAGTGGGCGAAAGCCGCCATGGGTAAATCCGTGTCTTCATTATTGCGTTAGGGCAGGAGTGTGTCATAGCCAGTTGAAACAAGGAAGACTTGCGATATTTCGGCTGTGGCGAGACCTGGGCTATACTGCCGCGCCTCAGAGAGGGAGTTGCAGTTTGCTCCCCCCTAATTTCGCGCCCCTCCGCACTGGGGTTGAGTCCGTAAACGGAGAGATCGAGACGAATTTATGTTCGATAACCTGAGTGACCGCTTATCGGCGGCCTTAAAGAAAGTTACCGGTAAAGCGCGCCTTACGGATGACAATATCCGCGATACTTTGCGCGAAGTGCGCAAGGCGCTGTTGGAGGCGGATGTCGCTCTGCCAGTGGTTAAGGCATTTGTTCAGCAAGTGCGCACCGCTGCGGTAGGACAGAAGGTTAGCAAGGCTCTCAACCCGGGCCAGCAGTTCGTCAAGATTGTTCAGGATGAGCTGGTTAAGGTGATGGGTGCGGCTGCAGAGCCTCTCAACCTCGCCGTGCAACCTCCGGCGGTAATCCTGATGGCGGGCCTTCAGGGCGCTGGTAAAACCACCAGTGTGGCCAAACTGGCCAAATACCTGCAGGAGCGTGAAAAGAAAAAAGTCATGGTGGTGAGTGCGGATGTCTACCGCCCCGCCGCTATCAAACAGCTGGAGACCCTGGCCGGTGAAGTGGGGGCACAGTTTTACCCCTCTACAGCTGAGCAGAAACCGCTGGATATTGCCAAGGGTGCTGTGGACGCTGCCCGCAAACAATTTGCCGATGTGCTGATTGTGGATACTGCCGGTCGACTGCATGTGGACTCCGAGCTGATGGATGAGATCCGTGAGCTGCACAGTGAGTTGGACCCGGCGGAAACCCTGTTCGTGATCGACGCAATGATCGGTCAGGATGCGGTAAATACCGCAAGTGCCTTTAATGATGCACTGCCGCTGACCGGTGTGATTCTCACCAAGGCCGATGGCGATGCCCGTGGTGGTGCCGCTCTCTCCGTGCGTCACGTCACAGGCAAGCCAATTAAGTTTATCGGTGTTGGTGAAAAGACCGACGCCCTGGAAACCTTTCACCCGGATCGTATCGCCTCCCGTATCCTGGGTATGGGTGACATTCTGTCTCTGATTGAAGAAGCAGAGCAGAAGATTGATAAAGAGAAAGCCGAAAAGCTGGTTAAGAAGGTCCAGAAGGGTAAAGGCTTTGACCTGGAAGACCTGCGCGATCAGCTGCAGCAAATGCAAAACATGGGTGGCTTTGGCTCCCTGTTGGAGAAAATGCCCGGCATGGGCGGTGTAGCGCAGGCTGCACAACAGGCCGATATGGGCAAAGAATTTAAGCGTATGGATGCCCTGATTTCCTCCATGACGCCGGCCGAACGCCGCAATCCTGACCTTCTTAACGGTTCGCGCAAGCGCCGCATCGTTGCTGGTTCTGGCACCCAGCTACAGGACTTGAATCGCCTGCTCAAGCAGCACAAGCAGATGGGCAAGATGATGAAGAAGCTCAAAGGCGGCGGCATGGGCAAAATGATGCGCGGCCTCGGCGGCCTGCCCGGTATGGGCGGTGGTATGCCTGGCGGTATGGGCGGTATGCCTGGAGGCCTGCCACCGGGCCTCAAAAAGAAGTAGAGAACCGCAGTTCTCCGGGCGGCTTGGCGACCCTATACAAATCTGGGGTGGTACATTAGAATACGCCGCCTTTCTGCCGGCCCTGCTGCCGGTAAAAAGTTGTTGTGGTGACTGCTTAGTGCGGTTGCCTAGTGTTGAACCTATAGGAAAGTTACATGGTAACCATTCGTTTGGCCCGTGGTGGTGCTAAAAAGCGCCCGTTTTATCATCTGACCGTTACCGACAGCCGCAAATCTCGCGACGGTCGTTTTATTGAGCGTGTTGGTTTCTTCAACCCGGTTGCCCGTGGTCAGGAAGAGCGTCTGCGTGTTGATCGCGAGCGTGTTGATTTCTGGCTGGGTCGTGGCGCACAGGTTTCTGACCGCGTCGGCAAGCTTCTGAAAGAATCTGCTTAATTTGCGCGTAAGTGGTGCTCCTGTGACAGATAACGGAAAACCTTCCGAAGAGTTGGTCACGGTTGGGCGCGTTACTACCGTTTATGGTGTGCGCGGCTGGGTCAAGGTTCACTCCTATACCGAGCCGATGGACAACATCCTGCAGTTCCCTAATTGGCGCTTGCAGGGGCCGAAAGGTTGGGAAGCTCTCGAAATTGACGCTGGTAAGCGTCACGGCAAGGGCTTGATCGTACATGTGAAAGGCATTGATGACCGCGATTTGGCGGCTCGACTTTGCCAGCGCGATATTGCTGTAGCTCGTGAACTGATGCCTGAGCTTGAGCATGGTGAGTATTACTGGCACCAGCTCGAAGGGTTAAAGGTTGTCAGCCATTTCGATGGCGAAGATCACGACTTTGGTACCGTTGCTCGCATGATGGAAACTGGCGCCAACGATGTAATGGTGGTGCGCGGTGGAGCGGATAAGCGCGAGCGCTTGATTCCCTATCTACCTGATCAGTTTATTACCAATATTGACCTGGAAGTCGGTGTAATAACCGTCGACTGGGACCCGGCTTTTTAAGGCGTAGGAGCGATGACAAAACGAATCGCTCTGGTAAGCATTTTTCCGGAGATGTTTGCCGCATTGACCGAGTATGGCGTCAGTGGACGGGCTGTGAAAGATGGCCTTTTAGAAGTTCGCTGTTGGAATCCTCGGGACTTTACCAGTGACAGGCACCGGACTGTGGACGATCGCCCTTACGGCGGCGGACCGGGAATGGTGATGTTGGCTGAGCCCCTTTACCAGGCTCTCGAGGCTGCTCGAGCTTGGGCTGGTGAAGATGGTGAATCTGTACGCAGTATCTACATGTCTCCCCAGGGTCGACAGCTCGATCAGGGTGGAGTGGAGCAGCTGTCTGCAGCTGGCAACCTGGTGTTGTTGGCGGGGCGCTACGAAGGTGTGGATGAGCGTATCGTCGAATCTATGATCGACGAGGAGTGGTCCATTGGTGACTATGTCCTCAGCGGTGGCGAACTGGCTGCTATGGTGATGGTGGATGCTATTACCCGCTTGATTCCCGGCGCACTTGGACACAACCAATCGGCGGTTGAGGACTCTTTCTCCTCTGGCCTGCTGGACTGCCCACACTACACCCGACCGGAACAATATCGGGGAGTAGCGGTACCGGAAGTTTTGCTTTCCGGCAACCATGAAAGAATACGCCGCTGGCGCCTGAAACAGGCATTGGTGCGCACGCAACAGCGACGCCCGGACTTATTGCAAGGGTTGGCGCTGAGCGATGAGCAGAAGTTGTTGCTGGATGAGATCCAGCGGGAACAGAAGCTCGAAGAAAATTGAGGCCGAATTCGCCGGGAGGCGCGAGTAGTTCGGTGAACTAGCTGAGAAGCTACACAATCTGTATTTGGGAGCGATCCAAATGACTAACAAAATTATCCAGCAGCTGGAGCAGGAACAGCTGAAGAGCGAAGTACCTCCCTTCGCACCGGGCGACACTGTAATCGTTCAGGTAAAAGTAAAAGAGGGCAACCGTGAGCGTCTGCAGGCGTTCGAAGGCGTGGTTATCGGTAAGCGCAACCGTGGTCTGAACTCCTCCTTCACCGTGCGTAAAATTTCCCACGGTGTTGGCGTTGAGCGTACTTTCCAGACTCACAGCCCGATGGTTGACAGCCTCAAGGTTAAGCGTCGCGGTGACGTGCGTCAGGCCAAGCTGTACTACCTCCGCAGCCTGACTGGTAAAGCTGCACGTATCAAAGAGAAGCTCAACTAAGCTCTCCTTGATCGCAGAAAAAGGCCGAAGCGTACGCTTCGGCCTTTTTTGTATGTGGGTTACGAGCAGCATATTTGGTGTCCCTGATTGGGCCTGCTTGCCTTAACTGACATAAATGGACACGGGCTTGCCCTGGCGCGGGGATACAGTCAATTTCGCTAAAGCGCTCACGTCTTGCGGTGTTTTGCGTGGTCCAAGATGACTGGATATGTTAAAACGTGCCAATTAGGTTCGCAGCGGCAAAGAGCTGCCATACTGGCTGGAACTGAAGGCCGATGATTAAGTCGAAGCCCAATGAGAATTTAAGGAGCAATTGGTAATGACGCTTATCAAGAAGCCGCTGGCAATCGCTGGCGCGCTACTCAGTCTGGTGGGCTCTGCAGCGTTGGCAGAAGTCGATACCAACGTTGTAAAAACCATCAAGACACGCCTTGAGGCGAGTAATCCCAAAGCAACCTATGGAGAGGTACGGGAGAGTCCAATTGAGGGGCTTTACGAAGTGGATGTCGATGACGGCAACACGACCCTGTTCGTCTCTGCTGATGGCAATCACTTTGTTTACGGCGATCTCTACCAGGTGAAGGCTGGCGGTGTTGCCAATCTTTCCGAGCAGCGTAGGACGACGCGCCGCGCTGAAGTGATGGGCGCCCTTGATACAGAGGATATGATTGTCTTCTCCCCGAAAGGTGAAACCAAGGCAAGCGTTTATGTATTTACCGATGTGGACTGCGGTTACTGCCGCAAGCTGCACCAGGATGTGCCCGAGTTGAACAAGCGCGGTATCGAAGTGCGCTACCTGGCGTTCCCGCGTGGTGGTCTTAACTCCCTGGGATATCGCAAACTGGCAACTGCATGGTGTGCGGAAGACAGCAATAAGACGCTGACTGCACTTAAGAACCGTGAAAACGTGCCTTTGGATGTTTGTAAGACAAACCCGGTGGCAGCTCAATACAAGTTGGGCAACGAGGCTATCGATGTGCGCGGTACGCCGACTATCGTGATGGAAGATGGCCGGGTTGTTCCCGGTTACTTACCACCGGATCGCCTGCTTAAAGAGCTGGGAATCTAAGCCCGGCTGATAGCTAAAAAACCGGCAACCGAGAGGTTGCCGGTTTTTGTTTTTAAGCAGGGTTTTTAATTTCTACTTTTCTCGGCTGGGTCATATTCTCCGGCGCGAGGATATCGTTCAGTTCCTCCTCACTCAGTAACCCCTCATCAAGGATTAACTGCTTCACACTGGCTCCGGTAATTAGTGCCTGCTTGGCGATACGGGTGGCATTTTCATAGCCAATAAACGGGTTTACCGCAGTAATCAGGCCGATACTGTTCTCAACCAGTTGCAGGCAGTGCTCTTCGTTGGCAGTGATGCCGCTCACACAGCGATCCGCAAGCGTGGTCATGGCTTGGGTCATCAGGCGCATGGACTGTAACAGGTTAAAGGCGATCACTGGCTCCATTACATTGAGCTGTAACTGGCCGGATTCAGCAGCCAGGGTAATCGTGAGGTCGTTGCCGATCACCTGGTAGGCGACCTGGTTAACCACTTCGGGAATAACCGGGTTGACCTTGCCGGGCATAATGGATGAACCGGGCTGCATCGGCGGCAGGTTAATTTCATTGAGGCCAGCGCGAGGGCCGCTGGAAATCAGGCGTAAATCGCTGCAAATTTTCGAGATCTTAACGGCGATGCGTTTCATGACGCCGGAGAACATCACGAAGGCGCCCATGTCGGAAGTGGCTTCCACCAGGTTTTCTGCGCAGATAAAATCGATGCCGGAAATTTCTGACAGCGCGTTAACAACCAGCTGGCGATATTCCGGGTCGGTATTAATGCCGGTGCCGATCGCGGTACCACCCATATTGATCTCTTTGAATAGGGCGACCAGCTCCTTAACTCTGTCGACATCTTCGCGCACAGTGGCGGCGAAGGCGGCAAATTCCTGGCCCAGGGTCATAGGTACCGCATCTTGCAGTTGGGTGCGACCCATTTTAATTACTGAGGCAAACTCTTTAGCCTTCTTGTCGAACTCAACGCACAAGCTCTCCATGGACTGAACCAGATCGCTGTAGCTGAGTAGAATGGCCAGGTTTATCGAGGTTGGATAAACATCATTGGTAGATTGCGACAGGTTTACATGGTTGTTGGGGTGTACTTTTTTGTACTCGGCTTTGTTGTGACCGAGTAATTCCAGCGCGCGGTTGGCAATCACCTCATTGGCATTCATATTGGTAGAAGTGCCGGCGCCGCCCTGAATCATATCTACTAAAAATTGATCGTGCAGTTTGCCATCGATAATCTCGTCACAGGCAGTGGCAATCGCATCTTGCAGTTTGGGCTCCAGGTAGCCGAGCTGTCCATTGGCCCTGGCCGCAGCTTTTTTTACCATCGCCAGTGCTTTTACCAGATTGGGGAAGTGGTTCAGGGTAATTCCGGTAATCTGGAAATTTTCCAAAGCGCGCAAAGTTTGAATGCCAAAATAGACATCGGCCGGTACTTCGCGCTCACCCAATAAGTCTTTCTCCAAGCGGGTTTCTGCACCTGCACTAAAAACCGGCATTGGTTTGAGTGTGTGGAAATCGTTGGTCATCAGTTTCTCTTCTCTTCATCGTATGGGCCTGTGTGGGGTGAGGTAATATCCCCACCTCCCGCAAGCCTCGTGTTGGGGTAATTTAGTAATTAATTGGGAAGTATTTTTAGAGTGGTGTCGCAAAGAAACTCTGCGGCCCCTCTGTAGAGGTTGCGCGAATATTCTCGCGAATATTTCTGTTGATCTCTTCGGACTCAGGACCAAAAACACCGCATAGTTTCAGTGCATTTTTTATGCTGATGTTGCGACCGAGAGATTCGAGAACTACTTTTGTGCAGACGGGCTCACGCCTGTCACTGGCGGATGCTCCCAATTTTAATCCGGATAAATAGCTGACTCGGCTTTTATAGGTGGGGTATAAAATAGTTTGTGCGATTTCATTGTGAGTCAAGGATTCATAGCCGACCAAAAAAATACGATCGGCAAGAAAGAGCAGCATGCCTTTATAGCGGGATTTATACCACTCGTCCCTGTCCGGGTAGCGCATTCGTTCGAAGCGCTGAAAATAATACCCATCACCATCCGACTCAATATGCAGCAGGCTGCGAATAATATGGTCGGAGAAGGTCATGGAGTAGTGGTACTCGAAATAGAAGCCTAAATATTTATCGGCCCGCCCCTGGGACTCCCGCATCAGAATATCAATATCGCGATTGTAAGGTCTGGCGGGGAGACTGTCGGAGACGGGCGCGTTGCGCACGCGAACAATTTGGCTGAATTGCTCGTGGGGCATCACGATTTCATGGGGCTCTACGCCAAAAAAATGACATATCTTTCCCAGGGTATACTGGGAGGGTTGAGTGTTGCCGTTGAGATATTTATTGAACTGGGCACGGTTTACCCCAATTCGCCGGCACACCTCGGCTATGGATGGGTAGAAGCTGCACAGAAGGCGGAGGTTTTGCGAAAAATCGTTGCTCATCGGTATTTTGCTTCTGGATAGAGGGGGTCCCTTCAAACCCTGTTAATCACTCAGTTCCTTATAAAGGGCGAAGCCATATGGCTTCGCCAATAATTCCAGTTTCTATCAGTCGGGGTGGTTGCATTCTCCGCACAATGGGCGCTGCAAAAGGGTTTTGATTTCCTTGTCGGGATAGCCCATTGCCAACAGGTGGTTGAGCTTTACAAAACAGGCTTCGCTAGTCATATCCAGGCCACCTATAACACCGGCATCAAGCAGGGCGGAGCCCGCAGCGTATTTACCCAGATCCACCTGGTGCTCCAAGCACTGGGACACTGCTACACAGATAGTGCCGAGCTTTGAAGCCTTCTCAAGTTGCTCGGTAAATGCACTGTCGTCAGTCGGCGCATTGCCGGTGCCGTATGTTTCAATAATCAGGCCCTTGGGGCGGCTCTCCAAAATTTTCTCAATCAGTGAGGGGGATATACCGGGGAATAGTTTCAGCAAAATCACTCCGCCATTGGCGTCTGCGGGAATCTGAAACTGAGGTTCACCGGTGGGAACCAGCAGGGCGTTGTGATCGATATTGACCTGGATACCCACTTCCCCGAGGCAGGGGTAATTGGGGCTGCTAAAAGCGTCTAATGAGCCGGAGCTGACCTTTACTGCGCGGTTGCCGCGTAGAAGTTTGCCGTTGAAGTAGAGGCAGACTTCCCTGATATCGTCGGAGCCGCTTAATAGTAGCGCCGCGATTAAGTTGTTATAGGCGTCGCTGCGCATTTCTCGAAGAGGGATCTGGGAGCCGGTGACGACTACAGGCTTTTCTATGCCTTGCAGGGCAAAGGACAGTGCTGAGGCGGTGTAGGCCATGGTGTCGGTGCCGTGCAGCACCAAAAAGCCTGAGTACTGGCTATAGTTGTCGCGTATCAGGCTGGCAATGTGATACCAGTCCTTTGGTCGCATATTGGCGCTATCCAGCAGTGGGTCGAGTGCCTGGAAATCGTATTGTGGAAGCTGGCCGATAACATCTTGTAAGAGGCGGCCCAGTGCGCCTTCCAGGTCAGCGTCGGGTACATAGCCCGATTCGCTTCGGCGCATTCCCAGGGTTCCACCTGTGTAAAGGATTAGGGTTTTCTTCATTACTCGACCACTATCTGAGTCCGGATTCAGTGCGCCCTATTTTGTTCAAAGGCGCGGTGGATGCAATTTCGCAGGTTGCTGTTACCTGATGCTAGTAGATGCTTCTATAGCATCTACTGAGGACGCTATAGGTTTCAAGTAGTGATTTTAGGTGACAAAAGTTTCGACTGCTCTCTCGCCGGAAGTGGTGCCTTTATGGCGCAATTATATTGACTTTTTCACGCTTCGCTCGGTAAGGTTGTTGATCTTTTGTCAATTTTATTTGCATTTATTGCGCAGCTTCCTGTGATGGCACAGTGAGCCACATCGGGGGATAGATCCCGGCCTGGTTCGCTGCCCCGAGGTAAATGCGCGGAGGAACATTGTGAGCGCAACAGTGGAAGAGACTGCGGAGGCGGAGGCTCAGGTGGTTGTAAAAAAGGCACCCCGTGCCGTGCGGATTGGTATCTGTGGCTTGGGTACCGTCGGTAGCGGAACGGTGAATGTACTGGCGCGCAATGGACGGGAAATTGCTGCCCGTTGTGGTCGCGCCCTGGTCATTGAACAAATAGGTGCGCGCCGCGATAACGCACACTGTGATACCAGCCAGATAAACGTTACCCGGGAAATTTTCGATGTCGCCAATAATCCCAACGTGGATATTTTGGTGGAGCTTATCGGTGGTACTACGGTAGCCAAGGAGCTGGTGCGCACAGCGATTGAAAATGGCAAGCATGTTGTCACCGCTAACAAGGCGTTGATTGCCGAACACGGCAACGAGCTGTTTGAGCTGGCCGCAAAGCACAATGTCACTATTGCCTATGAGGCGGCAGTAGCTGGCGGTATTCCTATTATTAAATCCCTGCGCGAAGGATTGGTGGGCAACCAGGTGCAGTGGCTCGCCGGAATTATTAATGGCACCGGCAATTACATCCTCACTGAGATGCGGGAAAAAGGGCGGAGCTTTGATGAAGCTCTGGCCCAGGCCCAAGCATTAGGATATGCAGAAGCGGACCCCACTTTTGATGTGGAAGGTATCGATGCTGCTCACAAGCTGGTGATTATGGCTTCCCTGGCATTTGCTATGCCGCTCGCTTTTGACAAGGTGTACACCGAAGGCATCAGCCGGATCTGTAGTGAAGATATTCGCTACGCCGATGAGCTGGGATACCGTATCAAGCACCTGGGGATTGCGCGTCGCACCGACAAGGGCGTGGAGTTGCGGGTGCACCCGACCTTAATCCCCCAGCGCCGCCTGATCGCCAACGTAAACGGCGTTATGAATGCGGTGCTGGTCAGCGGCGATGCTGTGGGACCAACCCTGTATTACGGCGCTGGTGCGGGCGATGAAGCCACGGCATCGGCAGTGATCGCCGATCTTGTTGATGTGGCCCGCACTCTTGAGGCCAAGCCGGAGCACAGAGTGCCGGCAGCGGGTGTCGCTCTTGCGAACCAAGGGGGAACCCAGGTTCTGCCGGAAGAAGATGTTATTACCAGTTATTACCTGCGTATCGCCGCCCACGACAAGCCCGGTGTTATGTCTCAGGTGGCCACCATTTGCAGTGATCAGGGTATCAGCATCGAGGCGTTGATCCAGCACGAACCGGTTGAAGGTGAGGCGCTGGTGCCGGTGGTGATCTTAACCAGCCGCGCCGATGAGGCCAGCCTGCGCGAAGCGGTTGCGCAGATAGAGGGCCTGGAGACGGTCGAAGGTGAAGTCGTCAGAATTCGAGTCGAGAGTCTCGGTTAAAAATCTTATCGGCGCCGAGAGAGGGAATTCTCACGTTCGGCGCCCGATCAATAACCCCCCCAGCCAGCGATAAGAGCCAAGAAATACTGTGAAATTTGTCAGCACACGCGGCAGCGCGCCGCCTCTCTCCTTCGCCGATACCGTTCTCACCGGCCTCGCCAGCGATGGCGGCCTCTACGTGCCCGAGACTTTGCCGAAATTTTCCTGCGAGGAAATTGCCTCTATGGCGGGGCTCGATTACGAGCAGCTGGCCTTTCGCATTATCCAGCCGTTTGTGGGGGATGATCTCAGTGATGAAGAGCTGAGCGGTATTATCGGACGCTCCTACAAGCACTTCCGCCACAAAGCTATTGCCCCGCTGGTGCAGACAGACACCAATGAGTGGGTGCTCGAGTTGTTTCATGGGCCCACCCTGGCATTCAAAGATTTTGCCTTACAGTTCCTCGGTCAACTCTTTGATCACCTGCTGAAAAAGCGTGGTGAACGAGTGGTGGTTATGGGGGCAACTTCTGGGGATACCGGTTCGGCCGCGATCGAAGGTTGCCGCCACTGCGACAATATCGATATTTTTATTCTGCACCCCCATAACCGTGTGTCTGAAGTCCAGCGACGCCAGATGACCACAGTGCAATCGGACAACGTATTTAATATCGCTCTCGAAGGTAATTTCGACGATTGCCAGAATATGGTGAAAGCGAGTTTTGCCGATCAATCATTCCTGCCTGATGGACGCCGCCTAGTAGCGGTTAACTCCATTAACTGGGCGCGGATTATGGCGCAGATCGTCTATTACTTTTATGCTGCCCTGCGCCTGGGGGCGCCGGATAAAACCGTTAACTTCTCCGTGCCCACCGGTAATTTTGGCGATATTTTTGCCGGTTACTTGGCGAGGCAGATGGGATTGCCTATCGACCAATTGGTAATTGCGACCAATGCCAACGATATTCTGCATCGTTGCATCAGCGGCAATGACCACACTCCCAAACCACTGGTGCACAGCTTGTCTCCCAGTATGGATATTATGGTGTCGAGCAACTTTGAGCGATTACTGTTTGATCTCTACGGTCGCGATGGTGCGACGGTTGCCGAATTGCTCGCGGATCGCAGCCAGCCCATGCATTTGAGTGAATCGGCCCTGGGCAAAGCGAGAGAAGTTTTCTCCTCCAGCCGTGTGGATGACAAGCGCACGGTTGCAATGATTGGCGAGACCTTCAGCTCCTGCGAATATCTACTCGATCCGCATACAGCTATCGGGGTTGAAGCCGCACGACAGGTACGTCACTCTACCGAACAGCCCATGGTTTGCTTATCTACCGCACACCCGGCAAAATTCCCCGATGCCGTGGCCCAGGCCCTGCCAGAAAAAGAGATTCCCCTGCCGAGTCATATGCAGGATCTCTGGCAGCGGGAGGAGCGCTTCAAGGTATTGCCCAATAACTTGTCCCAAGTACACGACTATATGGCGACGATGCTGTCAGAAGGCAGTTAATCGGCACACTGTCGTGCAATAAGCGGCAACCGATTAGCTATTAGTTTGCTGAGAAATACATTGAGTACAAAAATTCAGCGACGGCCAGTGGATTTGTCTACTGGCCGTTTTGCTTCTGAAACACCAAAAATATTGCAGCGTGTCCTGTTGGGGCGGGGGATTGTCAGCGAAGAAGCGTTGGATCACAGCCTCTCTCAATTACAGAGCCCGCAGAGTATGCGAGGGCTGGAGGCTGCCGTTTCCTTGCTGGTGGATGCTATCCACGGGCAAAAGAAAATCCTTATCGTGGGGGATTTCGATGCGGATGGAGCCACCAGTAGCACCTTGGGGGTGTTGGCCCTGGGTGCAATGGGCGCGCCGGGAGTGGAGTACCTGGTGCCGAATCGCTTTGACTTCGGCTACGGGCTGACTCCAGAAATTGTCGAGGTAGCCAAAGATTATCAGCCCGATCTGCTGATCACCGTAGATAACGGTATTAGCAGTATCGAGGGCGTGGCAGCGGCAAAAGCTGCTGGTATGAAAGTGATTGTGACAGATCACCACCTGCCCGGCAGTGAGCTGCCGCAGGCGGATGCCATCGTAAACCCGAACCAGCCGGACTGTGACTTTCCCAGCAAGAACCTCGCTGGGGTGGGGGTGATCTTTTATCTGCTCAGCCGTTTGCGCACGGCCCTACAGCAGAGTGGGTGGTTTGAGCAGAGCGGTATCGCCCCGCCCAATATGGCCGAATACCTGGATTTGGTCGCCTTGGGTACTGTGGCCGACCTGGTCCCGCTGGATCACAACAACCGGATTCTGGTTCATCAGGGCATCGCCCGTATCCGTGCCGGCTGCTGCCGGCCCGGTATTGCCGCCCTGATGGAGGTTGCCGGGCGCGACCAGCGCAGGCTCTCTACCACAGATATTGGTTTTATTTTGGGGCCGCGAATTAATGCGGCTGGTCGTCTCGACGATATCGGCACCGGTATCCGCTGCCTGCTCACCCGCGATCCCAGTGAAGCGCGGGAGCTGGCCGGCGAGCTGGACGCCCTGAACCGGGATCGCAAAGCGATCGAGCAGGGGATGCAGCGGGAGGCAATGGCGGCCCTGGATGAGTTGCGCCTGGAGGGCGAAAT
Organism: Microbulbifer maximicatervae (SeqCode); assembly: GCF_052467815.1. NCBI lineage: Bacteria > Pseudomonadati > Pseudomonadota > Gammaproteobacteria > Cellvibrionales > Microbulbiferaceae > Microbulbifer > Microbulbifer maximicatervae (SeqCode). The sequence goes on along the minus strand of NZ_CP174326.1, from coordinate 5,044,225 downwards.
TCCCTGGAGTTTGTGTCTGTACGATGCCAACTGGCATCAAGGTGTGGTGGGTATTTTGGCCAGCCGCATCAAAGAGAAATTCCACCGCCCGGTGATCGCATTTGCTGAGGGTGATAACGGCCTGGTGAAGGGCTCTGCGCGTTCGATTCCCGGGCTGCATATTCGCGATGCCCTGAGTGACGTAGCCGCCTCTCACCCGGACCTGATCAGCAAGTTCGGTGGCCACGCCATGGCGGCGGGGCTGAGCTTACCCCAGGAAAACCTGGAGGCTTTCCGCAAGGCTTTTGAGCAGGTGGTGCGCAACCGCCTGAATGAAAACCAGCTGCACGCGGTTATCGACTCTGACGGTGAGTTGGAATCTGGGGATTACACTTTGCACACGGCAGCCATGTTGCGCGCTTGCGCGCCCTGGGGACAGGCGTTTCCAGAGCCGGTATTTGACGGTGAATTCCTGTTGCTGCAACAGCGCATTGTCGGCGAGCGCCATTTAAAAATGGTGGTGGCGCCGCCCCAGGCGCCGCAATTAGCGCTGGATGCTATTGCTTTTAATGTGGACACCGAGCAGTGGCCGCAGCCCACGGAAAGAGTGCGCTTGGCTTTTAAGCTCGATGTTAACGAATTTCGCGGGCGGGAATCCCTGCAATTAATGGTGAGCCTGTTAGAAGCGGTATAGGGTGCACTTTGTATTTGGCTGTTGGGAAAAACACGGAGTTTTTTGCAACAGCTCCCAAGTTGTTTGGAAGTAAAAAGTAGTGAAACGTAAACAAGTTCAGGCCGAAGTCCTACTGTTATTAGCCGCTCTTTTCTGGGGCGTAGCCTTTGTGCCGCAAAAGATTGCCATGGCGGATATTGAGCCGCTGGCATTTAACGCATGGCGTTTTATTCTCGGTGGTTTAATCCTGATTCCCATCGTTTACTGGTTATCCTCCCGTCGCGATGCCCAGCCCGGTGAAGCCAAAGGGCAATCGGTGAATCACACCTGGCGCGCCTGCCTGCCCGGTGGCGCACTGTTGGGTTTTTGGCTGTTTCTCGGCGCGGCACTGCAACAGGTGAGCCTGCTTTATACCACTGCCGGCCGCGCCGGATTTATTACCGGTTTTTATTTACTGTTGGTGCCGGTGATCGGTTTGTCCTTGGGGCATAAAACCAACCGCTGGACCTGGATGGGAATTGGTCTCGCTTTGTTTGGCCTCTATTGGCTGGCGGACTTCAGTGAAGAATCCCAGCTGGTGGGTGACTTAATGGTATTTGCCAGTGCCTTTGTTTTTGCCATCCAGGTATTGACGGCGGATCGATTAGTAAAACGCTACGACGCTTTGCGACTCGCCTGTATCCAGTTCCTGGTGTGTGGCCTTTTGTCCGCCGTAGCTTCGCTATTTACCGAAGAGGCGACACTGCAATCGGCGATCGATGCGGCTTGGCCCATTGCCTATATGATGATTTTCTCCACGGCACTGGCGTTTACTTTCCAGCTCTTGGCCCAACGCTACGCCGCGCCTTCTCACGCTACCGTAATTATGAGCCTGGAGGCAGTTTTTGCCCTGGCGGCGGGCTGGCTATTCCTCAATGAAATGCTCAATACCACGGAGTTAATTGGCTGTGGTTTGATGCTGGCGGGGATGCTGGTCAGTCATTACGGCAACCACAGCGGCACTCACCACTAGGAATATCAATGGAATTATCGACACTGGCACTCTTTGTTCCCGCAAGCTTCTTTGCCTCGGTCACACCGGGGCTCTGCATGATGCTATCGCTCAGTCTGGGAATTACCCTGGGCGTGCGTCAGACTCTGTGGATGATGGTGGGAGAGTTGATCGGTGTTGCGTCGGTGGCGATTACCTCTGCACTCGGTGCTGCGGTATTGATGGTTCAGTATCCGACTTTATTTCAGCTGTTCAAATACTGCGGGGCCGCCTATTTAGCCTGGGTAGGCGTGCAGATGTGGCGCTCCCGGGGGCAGCTGGCTCTGATGGATCAGGGTGATACGGTCGATGCTAGCCGACCATCGCGAAGAGCGCTGGCACTACAGGGTTTTGTCACTGCTGTGGCCAACCCCAAGGGCTGGGCGTTTTTTATTGCGTTATTACCGCCATTTATTAACGATGCCAAACCATTGGTACCGCAGCTCTCAGTCTTGTTAGCGATATTGCTATTTTTGGAGGCGTTGTGCCTGCTGATCTATGCCAGTGGTGGCCAGGCCCTGAGTCGACTACTGGAGCGGTCTGAAAATGTGCGTTTGGTTAATCGGATCTCTGGTACTTTGATGCTATCGGTGGGAGCCTGGTTGGCCTTATCCTGAATTGGCGTATTTTACGCTAACAGCTATAGGTTGGTTTGATCGCATCATATGCGGTGTCGCTTCCGAACACTACTTTTCTAAAATTCGGTATAAATGGTGTAAAAATTCAAGTGCACTGCAGCAATGGTACTGCGTTTAATACTGGCAAGTTGAATGAGGAATTGATATCTGTTATTGAGCTTGTATTGCAAGTAATTAATTTGTGCGTAGCCGCTTTATCGTTGGAGCTGCTTATATTGATGGTTATTCTAAGGTCTATATTCAGCGTTATTTTTAAGGAACCTCTGAATAATTCCAAGCCAATTTGGTAGTATTCAGTAATCCGTCAAGACTACGATAGATTATGCACCAAGTCACCTTTGCCGAAGCAGAATATAAGCTAAAGCGCCGTATAACTCGCCGAGAGCAGTTTCTTTCTAAAATGGAAGCCCTCATCCCATGGCAACGACTAGAGGCTCAGATCACTCCTTGCTATCCACAAGCCAAACGTGGCCGACAGCCATATCCATTGAGTGTCATGCTCCGTATTCATTGCATGCAGCTATTTTATAATCTCAGTGATCCCGCTATGGAGGATGCACTGTATGAAATTGAATCCATGCGTAGTTTTGCTGGATTGACTTTGAGTGGCCCAATTCCCGATGAAACAACGATTCTTAACTTTCGCCACTTATTGGAGCTCAATCAGCTAGGTGCAGCTCTTTTTGATGAAATCAACAAGCATCTTGCTGAGAATGGCATGGTACTGCGTGAAGGCACGATTGTAGATGCCACTATTATCTCTGCGCCAACTTCAACCAAGAATAAAAAGAAAAAACGTGATCCAGAAATGCATCAAACAAAGAAAGGCAATCAGTGGCATTTTGGAATGAAAATGCATATCGGGGTTGATGATGTGCTCGGAGTAATACATAGCATAGATACAACAGCAGCCAATTCGCATGATGTCACAACCACAGAGCGAGTTCTCCACGGGGAGGAGAAAAGAATCTGGGGAGACTCTGGGTACATTGGTGCGGAGAAACGTGAAGAGTTGAAAGAGCGGGAGGCAGATTGGTACATAGCAATGAAGCCGAGTAAGCTAAAAACTCTTCCAGGGCGTGATGCACTCCGTAAAGCGGAAAAGATCAAGGCGCAGATAAGAGCAAAGGTCGAGCACCCCTTTCGATACATAAAACGGGTATTTGGTTATGACAAGGTCCGCTATCGGGGACTGGTAAAAAATACTGAGAGGCTGTGCTTACTGGCAGGCTTTACCAACTTATTAATAGGGAGAAAATACTTGGCCACCTAGGGGTGGTGCGCCTGAAATCCGCCAACTGGGGATTTTAGGTGAAAAATTAGGGGGCTATTACGCGAAAATTAAGCGTTTTGCGTCGAAAAGTGAATTTTTCAAAAAAATCAGCTTAATTCTAGAAAAATGCTTCATTGATCAGGGGTTCCTTAATTGATCATTTATATGATAGCGCTCACGATTTATGTCTCTCTGCGATTATGAGCATGTTGGTTGCCATTAATGTAATTTTTAGCTGCCTGATAGTTTTAATTCAATATCTTGGGTGGGTTTAGCTTGGTGATTCCGACACTTGGAGCGCTATGTGATTTTTTTGCAATTTAAGGCTGCCCAAGATACATGAAAAATATCAATCATCAAGACATAGGCCTTGCCTTGTCGGGGTATAGTTTAAAAAAATGTCTGAAGTATTGTTAATAACTTAAATTTTTACCGTAATCAATGAGACGATATCCTGATATCTATGAGCTCGGAATTAGGGGCAAGATGAATGTGTCTTTTTAGTCGATAGTTTATGCAGTTTCACCCCAGTCCGTAAAAGTGCCAAATCCTTCCCCGGAATTGCTGTCTTTTTTATCTTGGTTTATGGATTTTCTGCGTTTTACCTTTTGCTTTAAGTGCCGCTGCTATCGCTTTGGTCATTGAGGTGTTCGGCTCTGCCTCGTTGGGTAGTACTGTATATTGCTTTTCTTCTGGAGTCAGGGTTTTAGGTTTTTGATGATCAGTCATTTTGGGGAACCTTTACTGTTTTCTTCGTCAATGTCGATATCGTCTTTCGGTGTTAGCTCTTCAATGACCATATTGCCATCCTTGTCTGATTTACCAGAAGCAATCTGATCGGGTTCTTTTAAGTGGCGTTTACTGCGCATCTCTGCCATGGCGCGACGTGCAGCAGCAAGGGCTTTTTCCTCATCAGATTTACCTTTGAGCTTTTCATCCTGCTTATCTTTGATCTGTTTAATATTTGCCATATCACAACCTCTTCATGCAGCAGTCCTGCTTGCTTATATAGGTAAATCCGAAACTCACATAGTAATCTCTTACCGCTGCATTGACAGGATGCATGATTTTAAGGTGATTTGCTCCTAACAACGTACCATAGGCAGTCAGTGCCACCAACATGGTTTCGACCAGCCTAATGTCTGTCACGGGGGCTTTTTCGATGTAATCGAGCCGAAGCCCTGTACCTGCGTAGGTTGGTCTACCTAACGACAAACCTGCAAGTTTGTTGTTCTTCCAAGCTGCCGCCTCAAATCTCTTGGGGAAGCGCATCTTCCATTGCTGTAATGTGCTTGGTCAGTCCCAATCCTTGATACGGTTAGGCTGCTTTTCCCATTGTTGAAAGGCTGAGTAGGTAGCGTTATCGACCAATTTGAGTTGTATGCTTGGGTTATCCAGCACGCGGGTCGCACTATTTAATGCATCGAGTCGTAGTTTGTTATATCGCTGCTCTAATTCGTCTCGCATTCTGAGGCGGAGGCCTGTCATCATTATTCCTCGATGATGAAAAGCCCCGATTGTAACTGTTCATGGTATTGGTCGGGAATAATGACACACACAAAACAGGCTAAGTTAGGGTAATTGGCACTCAAACGTACGCTTGCCCCCCCAATGCGGGTTGTGAGATGAAAGGAGCGATTCTAGCCCTCGTTGGGCGGACATTTCAGTGGTTTCTTTCGTGCCAATGGGCTGTGAGAGCAGGTCGCCTAGCTATCTGGTGTGCGTGGAGCGTCCCTCCCGTGCTGACTTCGGGCAGTGATTGAGTCGCTGGTGGAGCACCTCAAATCTGATGTCGAGAAACTTCCTCAAGGGGTCGATGGGTGATGCGATAAATCCGCTTATAGCTGCTCGTACCCGGAATTTGAGAGAATGGGTAGCTAAGGCTCTGGGGTATATTTCTACGCCATGAAAAAAGTGTTTTTCGCCATCTTATAGTTTCAAATCCATATCAAAACTTTAGACTTTTGGGGCTACCATCCACCACTGAGATTGTGGGAGGTGGTATTCTCCATCACAAGGTAATAGATGGCGTTGTGAGCAAGTATGCCAATGGCGCACTGGCTGGCGCTTTCTTGAAACGGCTATTTATCGCTTTATGGAGGATGTTCTGTGCTGAAAAAACGGTTGTCTTTCCTGTGGGTATGGGCCCTGATTATCTCAGTGGCGGCTTGCGGCCAGTCGAGAGAGGAGAAAGCGATGGAGAACGAGGTTGAGAACACGCCCGGCGCGGCGGAACCCGAGGTCGCACCCACGCCTCCCGCAGCCACTATGACCCCAGGGGAAATGGTGTGGATTTACCGCAGCAGCGGCAGCAAGCAGTGCGAAGGGGGTGGTATGACCCTTCAACAGAGCTTGGCCAAATTGCGTGACAGCGGGGTGATGGTACAGGAGTCCCGCTGTGGAGTCCGCACAGACCGGATGTATCCAGCCGTATGTGGCGCACCCACTGGAGATATCCTGATGCACCTGATCGGTATGGATGCCCTGGATGCCTCACTTGAGCTGGGGTATAACCCCGCTGAGAAAGTGCAGTATCAGTTTGCAGCCTGCCGGGATAACAGCGCCTGAGCCGTGATCTGAAGGGGGCGTTGTGAATATTTCCCAAGCCGCAAAGAATTCGGGCCTCAGTGCCAAAGCCCTGCGCCACTACGAAAATATTGGCCTGGTGGTGCCCGGCCGCTCTGCTAATGGCTATCGGGATTACTCCACTGCCGATGTCGAAACCCTCTGCTTCGTGCGCCGCGCGCGGGCTTGTGGCTTTACCACTGAGGAGGTCCGGGCGCTACTGGGGTTGCGGGATAACCCGGAACGCCACAGCCGCGAGACCAAAGACCTGGTAAATCACAAGCTTACCCAGCTCGAAGAGCAGTTGCAGACCCTGTTGGGGATGCGTGCAACCTTGCGGGCCTTTGCCGACAGCTGCGCCGGCAATGAGTCCCCAGACTGCGCAATTCTGGAAAAGCTCTCGGGACAGACCGCCTAGTAGAGGATTTGCCGCCATATCAGCCCCTATCTGACTGGAAGGACCCCCGCGCGCTGCGGTAGAATGCGCGCCGCTTTTTATTTTGTCCGGACACCGAAAGTTCATGGAAATCAATCCCCTCATCAATCAATTAAAAGACCTCGAAGAGCGCACCGACGTTCTTAGGGGGTATCTTTGACTACGCCAGCAAGAAAGAACGCCTTACCGAAGTAGAGCTGGAGCTGGCTGAGCCGAGCGTTTGGGACGACCCCAACCGCGCACAGGAACTGGGGCGCGAGCGCTCCTCCCTGGAAACGGTGGTCAATACCATCGAAAATCTCGACTCCGGCATCGCCGATTGCCGCGAACTGCTGGAAATGGCCGTCGAGGAAAATGATGAGGACTCCGTAGGGGAGGTCTCCACTGAGATCGAAGGCCTCCAGCAGCAGCTGGGGATTTTGGAATTCCGCCGTATGTTCTCCGGCGAGAACGACGAGAACAATGCCTACCTGGATATCCAGGCCGGCTCCGGTGGTACCGAGGCCCAGGATTGGGCGGAAATGATCCTGCGCATGTACCTGCGCTGGGGTGAAGCCCACGGCTTCAAGACCACCCTGGAAGAGGTCTCCGCAGGGGAAGTTGCCGGTATCAAGAGTGCCACTGTGCATTTCGCCGGCGACCACGCCTTCGGCTGGCTGCGCACAGAAACCGGCGTACACCGCCTGGTGCGCAAATCGCCGTTTGATTCCGGCAACCGCCGTCACACTTCTTTCAGCTCGGTATTTGTGTCACCGGAGATCGATGACAATATCGAGATTGAAATCGACAAATCCCAGGTGCGTGAAGACACCTACCGCGCGTCCGGTGCCGGTGGTCAGCACGTGAACAAAACCGATTCTGCGGTGCGTTTGACCCACACAGAATCCGGTATCGTCGTGCAGTGCCAGAGCGAGCGCTCCCAGCACCAGAACCGCGATAAAGCCTGGAAAATGCTGCGCGCAAAAATGTACGAGCAGGAAATGCTCAAGCGCAACGCAGAGAAGCAGGCCATGGAAGACAGCAAGGCCGACATCGGTTGGGGCAGCCAGATCCGCTCTTACGTGTTGGACGACCAGCGTATCAAGGACCTGCGCACCAATGTCCAGACCAGCAACTGCCAGGCAGTACTGGATGGAGACCTGGACCAATTTATCGAAGCCAGCCTAAAAGCCGGCCTCTGATTTAAAGTCTCCACTCTCACCGCGCCCCTCGTCGATGAGGGGCAATATCAATCACAAAACTGATAGATCACCATGACTGATATCCAGCAAGACGAAAACAAACTGATCGCCGAGCGCCGCACCAAGCTTTCCGCTCTGCGCGAGAAGGGCAATGCTTTCCCCAATAGTTTTCGCCGCGAGAACCTCGCTGCCGACCTGCAAGCTGAGTTCGGCGATAAACAGAAAGAGGAGCTGGAAGAACTGGGTAAACGGGCATGCGTAGCAGGGCGAATCCTGGCTAAACGCGGACCCTTTATGGTGATCCAGGATGTGTCTGACCGCATCCAGCTCTACGCCGATAAAGCGGCACAGAAAGATATTAAAGAGCGCTTCGGTGCCTGGGATATCGGCGATATCGTCGGCGTAAAAGGCACTCTGCACAAATCCGGCAAGGGCGACCTCTACGTCAACTGTGAAGAGTACAGCCTGCTGACCAAAGCGCTGCGCCCGCTTCCGGAAAAATTCCACGGCATCGCCGATCAGGAAATGCGTTATCGCCAGCGCTACGTGGACTTGATCGCCACGCCGGAAGCCCGCGAAGTGTTCCGCGTGCGCTCCAAAGTGATCGAGTACATCCGCGACTTCCTCAACGGCCAGCAGTTTATGGAAGTGGAAACGCCCATGCTGCAGGTTATTCCCGGTGGTGCCAGCGCGCGTCCGTTCGTTACCCACCACAATGCGCTGGATATCGATATGTACCTGCGTATTGCCCCGGAGCTGTACCTGAAGCGTCTGGTTGTGGGTGGTTTTGAGCGGGTTTACGAGATTAACCGCAACTTCCGCAACGAAGGTCTGTCCACGCGCCACAACCCCGAATTCACCATGCTTGAGTTCTACCAGGCGTACGCGGACTACAACGACCTGATGGACCTCACTGAGAAGATGCTGCGCGGTATCTGTGAAGATGTACTGGGCTCCACTACTGTGGAATACCAGGACAGCAGCTACGACTTCTCCAAGCCGTTCGCGCGTTTGTCTGTGTTCGACTCCATCCTGCACTACAACCCGGAACTCACTGCGGCCGATATCGACAATATCGAATCCGCCCGCGCGGTAGCTGAGAAGCTGGAAATCCCGCTGAAAGACAGCTGGGGCCTGGGTAAGGTACAGATCGAGATTTTCGAGAAGACTGTAGAGCATCGTCTCGACCAGCCGACCTTTATCACTGAGTACCCAACCGAAGTGTCTCCGTTGGCTCGCCGTAACGATGACAATCCGTTTGTCACCGACCGCTTTGAATTCTTCGTAGGCGGCCGCGAGATAGCCAATGGTTTCTCCGAGTTGAACGACGCGGAAGATCAGGCCGAGCGCTTTAAAGCCCAGGTTGCGGAGAAAGATGCCGGTGACGACGAAGCCATGCACTACGACGCCGACTATATCCGCGCGCTGGAATACGGCCTGCCGCCCACCGCTGGTGAGGGCATCGGTATCGACCGTCTGGTAATGCTGTTTACCAACTCTCCGTCGATTCGCGACGTACTGCTGTTCCCGCATATGCGCCCAGAAGCGAACGACTAATCGCTTCTCACTGCCGGGTAGTTTTACCTGCCCGGCAGTATTTCCTCCCCCTATGCCGCAGATTTCCTCACTCTGAAACTTCCCTCAGCTCTATCTATCCTTATTCATTGGTGCTCTATGGAGCCTCGAATGATTTGGAGCGGTTGCTGCTATGAAACAGGGACAGGCGAAAGCAAAAAGCGTAAGGCAGATATTGGCGCTAACGCTCTGTAGCTTTATCTCCTGTACCGCCGCTGCGCAAAGTTCGGAGCCTGCAACAGCTGCCAGCCTAACTTCCAAAGAGCCCGATGACTGGCGCTTCCTTGCCACTCCTTATCTTTTCCTCCCGCTTCGCACTAAAGGGACTTCTACTGTCGCTGACACCAGTGTCGATATTGATCTGGATTTAAGCAAAACCCTGGAGCTCCTCAACGCTGCATTTTCTGTACGTCTGGAAGCCTGGAATGGGCGCTTTGGGGTAGTGGCGGATCTCTACTATGTGCACCTCAGACTGGACAAGGGAGCAACCATAACCCCGCCGCGAAACCCACAGCTGGATATCGATATAGATATTGATGTTGAGGTGGATGCTCGCCAGGGCTGGATAAATGCCCTAGCCGGTTACCGGATTTTAGAAGGGAACCTGGCTAATAGTGGGCGAAAGTACTTCGTTGATGTGGGAGCGGGTTTGCGCTGGAACCGATTGAAGCAGGAAGTGAAAGCACGAGCGGGAATTAACATAGGCCCCAGGCCCGAATTTAGGAATCGCCTTGGAGGCAAACAGAGTTGGTGGGAACCTACACTATCTGCGCGAGGTGCAATCGGAATTACTGAATGCCTAACCATTGCTGTACGCACGGAACTGGGAGGCTTTGGCGCTGGGGGTGATGACTTACAGTGGAATCTACTAGCCGGATTCGACTGGCGCGCCTGGAAGACAACCTCGCTGCGTTTTGGGTATCAGTATTACAGTATTGACTATTCCGATCGACTCTCTGACGGGCGGTTTGCTTATGATATTACTCAACATGGCCCGTATATTGCGGCAACTTGGCGGTGGTAGCTGAGCTAGTTATATTGGTGATCAGGGTGTGTGGTTCTGCTCACAGATCTTGTTGGTGACAGTTATTTTTGAAGAAACTAAGATCTTTGGCGTAATAATTTTAATATCACAGAGTTGGTTGTTTATCTTGGATTCGCAATAGTGGTTATATGGATCATTTTTCACTTGGTTCTATAGTCTAGTTTATATGCATCTAATTGATTTGATACTGAAAAGTAAATGTGAGGAGCGAATTTACATTTGAAATAGTCGTCAAGCTAATGGTGGCCTGCGGGTGACCATATACATAGCTAAATTTCACTGATACATGAGTCAGGAAGTGAAAGTAGAGTATATCTTTGATAGAAAACCAGTTGGTATATTTATACGAATACTCAATGATGTTAAGTTTGAACTCGGTGACTACCCGAATTTAGCCGGTTGTTTAATCAAGCGATTGGTCACTCAGTCGAGGATATTAAAGGAGGGTAGCATTCCTGATCTCGGTATTTTCAGTTTGTCGACGCACTTAACAAGTTGCCCAAGTGCATACTGGTCTGTTGGACTTCCATGGGGCAGCCTAGATTCCATTTTGGATGTCCTTTATTAAGGTGTTAAATGTTGCGGGGAATTACAAATATATGTTGTGGATAATAAATATTGTAGGGTTGCTCACTTCGTGGCACTTTATGGACCTCAATTCTGACTCTTCCTTTAAAAGCGAAGTTTGCCCAACACTATTGGTTATATTTGCAATTTGTCTACTTACGGATGTGGTGTGTACTCTTAGTTCTGGTGGTAGCGGTGGGGGTCGTGGAGGTGGCTTCTTTGGTGGCGGTGACGGTGGCGGAGGTTGTGGTGGCGATGGTGGAGGCTGTTAAGTGTATGATATATTCAACAAAGCCATCAATTGAGAGGTGAATTAAAAAGCCTATATGTGGTTTGCTCATCACTCGCGATTATACTTGGCTCATTGTTTCTAATTAGTGAGATAGGTTTTCCAAAGATCTGGATTGTTTTTGTTGTAATTGTAACTTTTTATATTGCTTGGTTATTGGCTCGATCATTCACTAGGGCTATAGAATGCGGTTCTTGTAATTGTGAACTTGGGGCAGTGTTAATGCAATTGGGTAAAAATTCAAACCAAGGCTTTTGCCCAAAGTGTGGCAGTGAAATTGAATAACAAAATTGGGTAGCCTCACCCGCAATAAATGCTCGCAGGACACTCTGTACGTGGGTCCGGTTGCCGCAGCCAAAGGCGTGAAGTATTGAATTGGAATCAAAGTATGAAAGGATTTTGCGGGCAAGCGAAGTTATCGACGGTTTTTCTGGGTTACCTTTTGTTGCCATTATTTCCGTTGTGCTTACTTTATTTAAGTATTCCTGTTTCACCGTATTCAGAACTGATGCTGGACTCAACTGTCGCTATTTGGTGTGTTGCAGGAGCGGTCGCAATATGGCGCTGTGCATTCAATTCACCATTTCAAGTTCTGGGGTATTTCGCTCGTATGATTTCAGTTCTATTAATGGTGGTGCTATTTGCCAGCTTGTCCAGCTTTATTGTAACGCTCATGGGGTTGGCCATATTTGGTGCTCCCCAGTGAGTACACTTAAATACCCAATTAATTAAGTTTCTTTGGCACTCGGCAGTTTGCACCCCGCTTCGCAACATTTCGACTGCGGGTTGTTAAAACGTGAAGGTATACATCGTGCAATTACCATGTACTCTTTGGCGTTAGCATTAATGTTGTTTCTCTATGTGGGTGATTTATGGGTATCGGTGTGGCTAAGTAGTTGATCAGGTAATGAAACATATAAGGCTGAGTTTGTTTTTTGCCGTCTACACCGCCGTGGCTCGATCCTCGTGGTAGATCTTTCTCAATAGCTTTAAAAACAGATTCTTCGAACCGGTTTCGCCATCGAGCAATTTTATGGGCACTAAAGAGGAAGCATTCAACAATTTCTCCATTCGATAAATCTTCATCGGCAAGCAATACAATTGGTAGAGGCTCTTGTGGCACTTCGGCAATACTGGCCCGGATAGGATTGAAGCCCATATAGATCATGCAGATTACTAGAGCCCTCTCATCCAGCGGAGCCTGAGTTTGCTCCGCTCTCTTCCTGCTTAAACTCCTTTATTCAGTGTCTCAGGTTGTAGGTAGTGATTCCTGCAGTCTCTCCGGCCTTAGAAATCGAATACTCTTGTTCGGAAAGGGGTGCAGTGTCTTTCTTGCCTCTGCCAGCATGTATCTTTTGTTGTCATACTTCACCTTGCTTGGTAGCTTTGCCAGCTTGGGGGAGTGTTCGGGAGTATTAGACTACTACGCAGAGACACTACAGAGTCATTTGGAATCTTTCTAATTTCAATTCTAGCCTATTGATATTTCCGAAACGTAATACCGCTTATCGTGTGTTCGTTTAAAAGGTTTTTGAGTGTGTCGCCATGCGTGTAGACTCCTTCGTACCCTTTTACTGAAAATAAAAGTTGCCCTTTAACTTTTGATTCATCAAGATAGGCATGTTCAATAAGGCCAACCTGCCCGTCTTCCTCTATCTCATATCGGCTTTTCTCTTTGACGATAGCATCGATCTCATTAGTGCAGTGGAGTAGATGCCAGGTTTCTTCTTCAAAAATATGGCTTAATGGTAGAAACTCTGAATATGGTTCTAGGTCATTTTTGAGTTTATTGTATGCAAATGGTCTTAGGCAAAAATTTAAACCGAGAGACACAATATCAGGGATATAAACTTTTTTAAGAGCTTCCACGTCTATGTCGCTTGTAATATATCTGATGGGCGGAGGGGTGGCAGGCCATTTATCTTTAATAGGTTTGCCTTTGTTTTGCATTAGTTTTATAAGTAAGGAAGGGTTCTCCTTGGCTAAATGAACATTAACGGTATGTTCTCTGCTTAAGTCTTCTTCTAGTGTATAAATCATATTGGGAAAACCCCTTTTTCAAGCTCTGTTGCAATCGCGCTTAATGTTTTAATGATATCTTTCTTTCCTCCGCCCTTACTCACGGTTGCGTTTAATCGGCGTAAAACGGTTTTGTGGTATAGTCTCGTATGCGTTTCTCTGTGGCTTTTTTGTATGTTGGGCATGTCAGGATGTGGGATATATTTACTATCACTTGGCAGGTAAACTCCATTGGTTGGGTGATTGATATCTATACCAAACATAGTTAAAACGGCACGAGCAGTTTCCGCTCTTTCATCGGTAAGTCCTACAATATGGTGAGCGTCAAAATTGGGGCCAGGCGCATATATTTTATTGGCCTCCATATTTTCTCGCAATTGATTTGAAATTCGCCTGATCGTTTCTCTTCTGGAAATAAATCGAGAATTATGTCGGGCTTGCAGCCAGTCAGTTACGAACTTTCCTGATACGCCTGTTCTTACAAATTCGCTTATACCCGCTATGTCCTCCCCCATACATATATTGAGGAGTTTATAGGTTTCATCGGCTAATTTTTGGTCCTGAATTGTGAGCCTTAAGCTTAGATGTAACTCTTGATCGGAAAGTGAGTCTAGCTCCACTTCAGTGTCTGGTGGGCCGGGATGGAATTTACGAGCCATAAAATACTGCCTCAGTTTGACTGTTACATGTATCTATCAGGATTTAACTGGACTGTAAGTAATCAATGACTATTAATCAACAACAATCTTGGATTCCCATAGATTGAAAGATCAAAAAACAGGCAAAATTTGCATGGTATTAGTTAGTAGTCGGCACATTGGCTTCCGAGTAGGTGGTAATTGCGTACAAGAAATATTTTTGAGGATTATCGAGGGACGGGTAGAGAGTATTCTATAACAAACAGTTCACTCAAATCAGTATAGTCTTGGCGCGCTCAACTTTCTTCAATATAGCCTCTGCACTCTTGGTCCAAGCAAAAGGCTCGAGGTTAGCATTGTGAACATCTATGAACTCCATTATCTTTTGCTCTAGACCTTTTATTGACGCAAAGACACCACGACGAATTTGTTTTCCTATGATTAACCCAAAGAAGTGTTCAACAAGGTTCAGTCAAGCTGGTCTGGTTGGTATGAAATGCACTAACAAACTTCAACCCAATACCGACTAGATGGAGCTGCGGTATGCTACCAAAAGAGGCTAAATGTTTGGCCAGATTGAAGATAAAAAGAAATGATGCATAACAAGTCAAAATAGCAAGGGCCGGTGGGGGATGGATTAATGTGTGTCCTATTTGAGGTGCCAGGTGGTTTAACGAAGAGGTATGAGCTTTGAGTAAGTGGCTTTATCTGATATTGATTTTTGTTCTGGCTGGCCTGCTTTATCCGGCAATTTATTTCGTCGGTCTGGAAGAGTTATGGGACGGAACTTTACTCAAGGTCCCTGTGTACATTATCTATAGTGTGCTGATGGGATTCTTCTTGTATCCGTTCGTGGAGGGATATAGGCGCTTTAATATCGGTGATTTTTCATTTGCTATTATGTTTTTTATTACCGGGATTATTTTGCCTGTAATAAGCGGCGCTTTTTTAATAATTTTATTTGAGTCTATGTCAAAGTCCAGAAGCCGTGGGTGAGCAGCATATAGTCAGGCCAAACAAATTCGCCCAGTTGTTAGCAGAGCCGGATGGTCCCGGCTCTGCTTCGGTCGCCCTTGATGGCAATGTAAACTATTGGTAGAACTGTGAAACTAATTCGATGGTCACTGCTTTTTTGGGGGCTGCTTTGCTCTTGTTGGTGTTGGAGCCTTGAGTTTTCCTATGATAAAACTACGGACACCAACGGCTTTGGAAGTCATCGAAAATCGTTACCTTGACATTGAATCCCTTTCAAAAGAAGAAGTGGGACAGTATGAGTTTAATAAGCAGTGGATTGTTTGGAATTATGAGGAATTATTGAAATTCTCATTCACAAGGATGAAGTGTTTAGCGATTCTTGGTGTTATTACGGGGCTTCTAAGTATATTGGCTACAGTTTTCTGGCCTCGCCTAACTAGAAAAATACCGGTTAAATTCTTTCAGGGCAGGAATACGAGTATAGTTAAATGTAGTAGTTCAGACTTGATCTAATTACCCCGCATAGGAAAGTTCGATAAGCTCAACTGTGCGGTACCCTGGATACCCGCATTGTTCCGATTCCCCACCATCGGAAAGTTCGATAAGCTTTTTCTAGCCGGTAGCATCCGTCGGGCCTCGTTCCGATTCCCCACCATCGGAAAGTTCGATAAGCTGACGAGGAAATGGACCATTTCACCCGCGTGGTTCCGATTCCCCACCATCGGAAAATTCGATAAGCTAGGAGGAGCCCAACCTATTGATTTGGTTGGGCTTTTTTCTAGATAAGGAGTATCTGTTGCGGGGCATTGGGGCGCTGCTGTTTGGGTTCTGGGCCAAGAAACTCCCGGGTCATACTGTATTGTTTGTCAGTCATCAACATAAAGGCCACTTTGGCATCTGCCGGGATTTGCTTTTTTAAGCGCTCGATCATGGCCTCGGCGCTGGCGAGCGTGGGAAAGTGACGTACATACAGGGAATATTGCACCTGCGAGAAGGCGTAGTTTAACAGCTTTCTGCGAAACACCGTGTAGTCATGTCTGGCTTCGGCGGTGCCAACCGGGCAGTCGTATACGGTGATTAGCCACATAACTCTCCATCCATTGATTGACATAGTGGGTCCTGACGGAACTTTGCCGCAGCCGTAAATCCCTCCCCGGTAAAACTGTTTAAGCCGTTTCTGAGTGATCTGGCAGTAGCAGTGCTGGCTTCTTATTTGGGTCTTCCAGTTGTTGGATAAAGCTATTGACGGTTTGTTTTACTGCTGCCGGCAAGCGGAAATCTTTGCCCTGTAGTTGGATGGGAGCCGAATAAATACGATCGAGTAGTTGTCGCCTGGATTCCGCGTCCAGCGGTTGCGGGGCTGGATTGCCTTCACTGGCAACAGTATCCTCAACCAGAAAGCGGTAAGCTTCTAAAAAGTCGTCCGCCAGGTTAAATGGGTTTTCCTGGCTGTGATGCCCTAGCCCCAACTCTGGCCTGAGTGACGCAATTGCTAGTTCTCGGGCGATCAGTGAGCGAATAATGGTGTAACCAAAATTCAATCGGGCGTTGAGTGGGTCTGTGGCTCCGTGCTTCTCCCGCTGAAAGGGGGTGCCGAATAGCTCTCGCCAGTAAATTTTAGCGCCTTGCCCCTCCAGGTTGGCGGGGTCTCCATCCTTAACGTTTTTGGATAAGCGAAGCAGGCGCTGTACAGACTTTTGCTGCCGTTTCTGTAGGGTTTTTGCTTGGGTTCCCAAGCGGGCGGCCACCAGTTTCCTCCATAGTGCTCCAGTCTTTCCCGATTGCTCGAGGGCGAGTTGTTGGCGCAGTCGCAGGGTGGCTTGGCCACGACCGAATTCAGGCAGTAGGGCCCCGGCGGGGTGGTGCCGGCTGTCCGTGATGATGACAATAGCCCCCGCATCGGCTAGTGCCTGTAATACGGCGACGCTGATCCGGATTGCAAAGTGGTGTAAGCAGATGACTGCAATGTCCTGCGGAGGAATCCGGAGGGCATCCTCGTTTTCCCGACAGATACGCAGGCAGCCCAGGTGGATGCTGAGGGAGCAGGGGTTTTCAATCAGTAAAATATGCTGTTCTGACACCCGGACTCCCTTTGTGGGCTGGTTTATGGGGCGAGTTACACGGGCTCAAATTCCACAAAAAACTTGTTTGCAGATTTTTTCTTTTTACCCCAGTGTTTATTTAGTTGCTTAACGGGTTTGGTTTCCGTTGCGGGGGTTAATATTAGTAGAATATTTTTATCAACATTAAACTCGCGAACTAAAAAGTGGCGGCCAGATTGCTTCTCTCGCCAGGTATCGCCTTTATAAACACGAATACAATCCTCCGGCACCGGCTGCTCTTTAATGGCTAGGGCCTCAACAGCGCGAACTAGCGTGGGGGAGCTGATACCGCCGCTCTCCAGGCGCTTGGCTTCCAAATAGGCGTAACCCTCGGGGATTAAATATTTATGGTGGAGGCCCGAGCGGCTGCGGTGTTCAATACGCCGGCCATTGCGGCTGTGTTGATGGTAGCAGCGGACTTTGCGCAAAATATTACCCTGAAACTCAATCGGTGAATCAAGGGCTTCCTGGGGTGTTTGCCCGGCGGCAATACGCTGCTGAAAAACTTTGATGAGGTGCGCTTTAATTGTCTCCCCGGCGACTTCTTTGTTGATTGTTTCAATAACTTTTTCGGCCGTTTTCCCTTTGGGAGCCATTGCTGAAATCGGTTTTCGCTTCACCAGCCACGTTTCGCTCTCTCCCTCATGAGTTTGTTTTTCACTCAAGCCGTAGGCGGTATCTTCAAACAGGCAGGCATCCGGGTATCGATCCGTTTTGTGTTTCGGCCAGCAGGCTTTCACAGCCGCGAGGGTTAATTCGCGAATATTGGCAATGGCTGGGGTGAGTTCCAAACGCGGTTTTCTACCACTTGCTTCCTGCGCCCGCCGCCAGGCGTTTGCGTATTTCTGCAATAGGCTCCTGGAGGTGAGGGCGATCACAATGGCATCCACCAAGTGGTGGCGGTGATCGATGCGTTTATCCGGCTGTCGCGGAGTCCAGCTTTCCTGCGTTGCGGTGTGGCCCTCCCAATATTGGCGGTGGCGCTCAAATTCTTCCCTGGAGATTTCCTTCCCGTCCATATCGGCGATGGGCAGGCCGCTATCGAGCCGCGCCTGGGGAATAACGGTATTCAGTTTCCAGCGATGGCGCAGATCGGCGGTAAGCTGGCCCCGGGACACATAGACCTGGCAGCCCAGTTCAGACAGCCACTGCGCCGCCACTTTAGCCAGCCAGGAGGTCTCGTGCAGCTGTCGTTCGGCAAACCCGGCGATACTCTCGTCCGTCAGCACCTCTTGCTCATAGTCTCTCATAACCAGCAGCGCGGACTTCCGGTAGTACTTTTGTTTGCTCCGCTTTTGCAGCGCCTCTGCGCGAGACTCGATTAGCCGCCAGCGTTCAGGGTCGCGGCCAAACGCCTGATAGGGGGTGCGATTGCCTTTTTCATCGTTGCAAGCGCGGTGGGACAGCACCAGTTCAGAGCGACGCCGGCCGACGTTGGTCAGTGAGCGCGGCAAAATATGCTCCAAGTTGGTTTCGGCCCCGGAAAGTGCCTGTTCCAGACCAATGCTCTTCTCACAATAGGGACACTGATGGCCCTGTTCCTCCCACAGTTGATAACAGAGAATACGGGTGGAGCTTACAGTGATACCGTGTTCGGCAATTTTTTCGGCAGCCGCCTTGCGCGCTTTGGCAAACAGGTTGTTTTGTCGCTCCTGTTCATTGCGTGCCTTGGGCCCTTTTTTCATTTCTCTGGCAAGCTCGATAACAATCTGTTCCGGCTTGCCGTTGAGTCTGGTGATGGCTCGATTGATAACGGTGCGCAATTGTCGCAGGGCAATATCAACCGTGTCATTTCCTGTAACTGGAGGCGCTCCCAGTAGAGGGTGGTCACTGGCAATTGGTGGTTTCGCCGTATCGAGAAAGCAGGCTTGAATAGCGGAGTGTTCGCTGAGTTTGGCCCCCGGATTTTCCTCTTCCTGTTGCCTGATCCACTCTGTTAACTGTGTCAGTGCCTTCACCGAGTAGCTGGCCCGCCCGCTGTCAAAGCCCATTGCCGACAGGCGGCCAAACTTAGGCTGGGTCCTGAGCTTGTCGATAAATGATCGGAATTCAGCGGAGAAGCTTTTCGGCTGATTGTTTTTACCGACAAAGCGCTGGTGCCAATCGTCGCTATCCAATTGTTCTGGGGAACCGAGATCTGCGAGAAAATTAATAACCTGAATTTGTGTGATAGTTTGCAGCTTTTCCCAGCAGTCATCCAGTTTGAGGGATCGCCAGGCGGCCAGTGTTGAGTTCCCGCTTAAGTATTCCCGCCCACCCAGCTGTGCCCTGTCCATATTGAGGGATTTTCCGGCCGGAGGATTCTG
Organism: Microbulbifer maximicatervae (SeqCode); assembly: GCF_052467815.1. NCBI lineage: Bacteria > Pseudomonadati > Pseudomonadota > Gammaproteobacteria > Cellvibrionales > Microbulbiferaceae > Microbulbifer > Microbulbifer maximicatervae (SeqCode). Next base: position 5,024,934 of record NZ_CP174326.1, on the reverse strand, counting down.
CCCTGCCTTTTCCAATGATTTTTCGATACGGCTAAAGGATACCTCGCGGGACTCATTCATCAGTGCTCTTATTATTGAGCGCTGCTCTCTGGTGAGAGGTGAGGCATGCTTGCCTCTGCCCCAGCGCAGGTCTAGCAGTTGTTTTTCAATACGGAACTGTTGTGCCGACATCTGCGCCCGGGGCGCTCGCAAGTGGAACTCGCTCAGCGGGCATTTTGCCACCTTATCCTCGGGGGACTTCAGCGGGCGCTGAAAAAAAAGGACATCAAAAAAAGACTGCCTTATTTCCGGGTTGCGCAGTGCAGGATGATATTGCTGCTGGGTAGCCCAGATCTGGTTGAACTCAAATACAAGGTCTTCCCTGAGTGTGTACATATTTGGCAGGCTTTCGCCGGCACTGTCCAGGTTGAGCGCGGAGCGAAAAGCGGGATATTGCGGGCAGTGATAGATGCCTTCGCTGGCAACTTTTAGTCTGGTAGGCAAATTGAATTGCTTTCTGAGGTGCAGGTATTCACCGATAGTTGCGCGGGCAACCTGTAAACTTTGCGATAAGGCCTCCAGCTCTTCAGTAAGGCGAAGATTGCCGCTCTTGACCTCGCCCGCTTCCGCCTGCTTCGATTGAACCTTTAGGGTGCCGCCATAACCTCGACGTTTGCTGATATGCATTAACACCTGGTGGAAACTTTCCAGGTCAATTTCCTCCCGCGCAGCCTTGGCTCGCAAATAGTGAACCTGGGCATTTGCAGTTGGTACCGGTGTGTGCGTTAAGCCGAGTAGGGGTTTAAGGGTGGCCAGGTGTTTAAGCCGACCCGCCCGCCGCTCTATCTGCCGCCGCTGTAGCCGGGCGCCCCTGCGCTCAGCCTTTTTGGGCTTGAGTTGCCCCTTATCATTTTCCAGGGGTTCCGAAAACAGCTGGCATTCCCACCAGATAAGATCCTGCGGCAGACCTTCTTGTTTTAAAGAAATTGCCGCAGCGCCGATAGACGCAGTGCCCAAATCAAGTCCAAGTTGATACATAGCGTTATCCCTAATACCTGCATTGGCTGGTTAGGTTACCGTGAAAGCAGATTAAATGGGAGATTGTAATGGAGGGTGTTGACTCAATTTTTATAAGGCGATAGCCTAAAAAGGTATCGAACTTTCCGATGGTGGGGACCTTCGGTAACAAGGTCAGGGCTTAGGCCCGAGACCAACGATATCTACGAGCCCCTTCGGGGGCTCTTTTAACAAAATATTTTCCGCTTTAATTGGTGCGCATATATTTTTTCCTGCGTGCTGTCTCATATTGATTGTTATTCTGAGTTTGTATCATTTTGTTTTATGCAGATAGCTCAGTGCATTGATTCTTCAGCTTTTAAGATCCTTAATATTTGTCGGTTTTTGGGGGGGGGAGATTTCTCAATTGCCGAGGAGTTGCCTGGCACTGATTTACTTTGGCTAGAAACTGAAAATTCTGGAGCGAGAAGGTTGTGAGCACTCTTTCTGGATACATTGAGCGCGAGAGTTACGAAGAAGTATTGGATAAGCTATAAGCACAATTTTGCTCCTCGATCATGAATCCAAGTAATCTCCTTCACAGTGCTATTTTTTATGATAAGCGATTACGCTGATGCAGTAGAGTAAATGGTAAGACACATGGTCATAAAATCTGTGCTCGGTAAGCTTTCACTCCTGCTTTTGATGATGTTTACTCTTATCTATATGTGGATGATTTTTCAATCCAGAGGTATAAGTGATCTTGCAGTAGAAAATAGTGCTTTCTGCGTATCCATTCCAATGTTTGGAATGATTGAAAGCCTGAATCTCGGAACAACTTCTGGAATTGTATTGTATGAAGTTACTAAGCAGCGCCGCGAGTGCCAGGAAAAGTACAAGAGAGCAAACCGTAGCGGCTAATAGAACGATGAAGTTGATGTCCTATTTGTGTTTTTTTACACGGTGGCTGCATTCTTTTCTTCAAATGGATAAAGAAACTTTCCTTATTGAATAGGCATCTACCTTTCGGTCGTAATTAATCTTGGGTAACTTATAAAGCAAGCAAAAATTGTTTCGTCTTTAAAGTCGCCCCAAAACGAGAAGACCAAAATCACTTTAATATGAGCAGAATAGAGTTTAAGGAGCTAACCCAAGTGAATCGAGATAAGCTGTTAGCTGTACTCAATGAGGATTCACTTAGGGAGCACTTAATTAAACATGAATACTTTGATGCCCAGAGTATTAATGAGTGGATCAAAGTTAAATTAGAAGTAGACTCCCTGCCTGGGTGCCGTGTTCGACTAATTTACATCGGTGGAGTATTAGCTGGGTGGTGTGGTATTCAACCTGACGATAACGGCTTTGAGATGGCTGTTGTCATATCTCAACAGTTTTGGGGTTCTGGACTCTCAGTATTCAAAACAATGATCGGTTGGGCTAAGGGGTTAGGGCATAAGGAAATAGTGTGTCATTTGCTTGATAGTAGGCCAGAATACAGGGCTTTGAAAAGAATATCCAAAACAGTGCATAAAACTGAGCTGTTGGGTCGATGTTTTACGACATACTGTATCGAACTCGATAAATATGTATAGATTAAACTATAACTGGTCGGTGTATCGTTTCTTTCTTGTTATATGAAAAAAATAAACTATGGCTTGGATTTTGGTTTCAGATATTTTTGGTCGTACAAAAGCGTTAGAGCGATTTGCAGCTGATCTTCCTGGTAGTGTGGAGATAGTTGATCCGTATAATTCAGGATTGATGAATTTCGATTGTGAAGTTGAGGCGTATTCACACTTTACATCAAAGGTTGGGTTCGATAAATACGTTGAAAAATTATCAGAACGAATCAGCGCATCATTTGGTTATGTGAGTTTAGTAGGTTTTAGTATTGGTGCATCGGCCATATGGAGATTATCTGATCATCAAGCTTTGAGTAATGTTTCAGGGGCAATTTTATTTTATAGTTCACAAGTTCGCCATTACGTCAAAGTTGATCCTATATTTCCTACGCGCTTGATATTCCCGGCGATGGAGCCTCATTTTTCTGTATCAGAGGTCATACAGACTTTGAAGCAGAAAGAGCAAGTGGAGGTTCATCATTCCACTTACCTTCATGGCTTTATGAATCCCCATTCCAGAAATTATAATGCAGAAGCTTATGCTAAATACAAGCAGATAGTATGTAATACGCCCTTCAATGACCCCATCTGTAAAGGTTTCAGTTGAGTGCAGTTCGTATTGGAGTTTGACAAATATCACATAGAGACAGTTGTTATTGGTTAGTTTGTGCAAGTATTTAGCTAACCGAGGCCTTTCCAAAGGTCATAAACTAATTGGAAAGCCGCTGGGAAGACCGAACACTTGCTTCTCAACGGCTTCGGCAGTTCACCATCTATTCCTTTTGGATGCGCCTATATATTTCTTCTCGATGAACGGGTACGGACTTGGGGGCATGTATCCCCATCTTCACTTGATTGCCTTTAACCTCTAATACCTTAACCGAAACTTTGGTGCCGATTCGTAGGTTTTCACCTATTCGGCGTTTCAATATCAACATATTCATTTCCTACTGATATAGGCTACAAGAAAGAGCGTTCTCTTGGGTGAGTATTGAAAGAAGCGGCTAGAAGAGGGGGCGCACGAGAACGATAAGCATAGAAGAAGAAAAGGCGAGCGCAACGCTCCCAGAGCTTGGGGACACGCCTCAAGCTGCTGAATGTACACCACTTTATTGAAGACGAGCGGGTATCTAGCGTATGATGCATATAGCCAGTGCGTCCTGAGTATTTTTTTTTTTTTTTTTATAAATAAAAAAAAATACGTGCTATCCAGGAGATGGAGGTCGGCCCTCCGTTATCGCTTTGCAGGAAGTGATAACAAACCCCCTCAAGGTGATCGGAGTAAAGAGCTTTGGTTAGAAGCGCTTGAGGAAAAGGCGTACGAGATACGTCAGGTATGTTGTGTAGAGACGAATGCAAATGAACCACTGATGAGGTGTCGAAAGCGTATTACCAAGATGATGTCAAAACCCGTGCACTGGCTAAGTGCGGGGATAAGCTTGGAGGTTACCTGTTTACCGACCGAGTGGCATCCGGCATAGAGGTGGCGTGAACACACAACAGGCTTTTGGGTGGAACAGGAGAACCTGTCGTCCAGGTGTTAAGGAAGAGCGTCAAGTAGAGGCCCTGCAAGACGTTGAGTACCAAGACTGGTCACAGGGGCGGAACAACCCGTAGTAGTGGAGAAGCGGCTGTAATGGACGTGGAGCGAAGGGGTTGTCGTATTCGGCGACTAACCGTGTAATCAACCCAGATGGGGAGGAATTAACGATTAGCGCAAAGCCATTCAATATTCCCAAGCGAGCGGTTTGGGAAGCGTGGAAGCAGATCAAGGCCAATGGCGGCGGAGCGGGGATTGATGAGATAACGATAGAGCAATATGAATCGAATCTCGCCAAAAACCTGTACAAGCTATGGAATCGGATGTCATCTGGCAGCTATTTTCCATCAGCCGTCAAACGAGTGGATATTCCGAAACTCGATGGCAGCCTGCGACCACTGGGTATCCCCACAATCGAAGATCGCATTGCACAAATGGTGGCTAAGCAACTGCTGGAGCCAGAATTGGAGAAGGTATTTCACCCCGACTCCTACGGCTATCGGCCAGGCAGATCTGCTATAGACGCAGTGCGTCGAGCTCGACAACGATGCTGGGATAGAATCTGGGTAGTTGATTTAGATATCAAAGGTTTCTTTGACAATATTAATCACGAACTCCTGCTGAGGGCATTAGATAAACATAATAATCATCGGTGGGTCAGACTCTATGTACAGCGCTGGTTAACGGCTCCAGTACAACATCGGGACGGACAGCTTGAAGAGCGAACACAAGGTACTCCACAAGGGGGTGTAATCAGCCCGCTACTGGCAAACTTGTTTTTGCACTACGCGCTGGACGCCTGGATGGTGAGAACGCACAGAGATATTCCTTTTGAGCGTTACGCGGATGATGCTGTTTACCATTGTCGTAATCCTCGAGAGGCGGATCGCTTACTGGCGGCTCTAAAAGCACGCCTGACTACCTGCGGGCTTGAAGCTCATCCAGAGAAAACCCGCAAGGTTTATTGCAAGAACAGCAACCGCAAAGACAACCACCCTGTGATCCATTTTGACTTTCTGGGTTATCGATTTGGTCCCAGGAAAGCAAAGAATCGCCATGGACAAACCTTCACTGCCTTTGGTCCATCAATGAGCCCAAAAGCTTTCAAGAGGATCAAGGATAAGGTTAGGCAATGGCGTGTGATTAACTGGGTGGATCGATCACTGTCGGAGATGGCACAAGCACTTAATCCAGCAATACAAGGATGGCTGAACTACTACGGTCACTTTGGGCGGAAATATGGTGTTTATCGACTTCAGAAGTATCTTGACCAAACGCTGATGCGTTGGGCCAGGAAGAAGTTTAAGCATCTGAAGCGAAGCTGTTTCAAGAGTTGGGTCTTTATTGGAAAGGTTCGTCAACAAATGCGTGGCTTGTTTGCACACTGGAGAATGGGAAGATTGAAAATGTGCTGAATACGAAGAGCCGTATGAATTGAGAGGTTCACGTACGGTTCTGTGAGAGGCTGAAGGGGAAGTTCCTTTGGTCTACTCGACTTTTGATAGTGTCTGTATCAATTTGGTTAGCTGGCCCCGGGTGTTGGTAGCACCTTGGGTCAGCGCCTTTTACTTATTCTTATATCTCGCTACCGTTCTCCTTTTGAAGGAATGGATCGTTTAGGAAATTCTGGTACTTCTCTTTAGGTGAGAGCCGAATCAAGCCGAACCAAAAATAACAAAATACTAATAGAGATCTATCGATTTTACGCATCTTTGATATGGAAACAAACTTAATTGTTTCTAATAGGATAATTTAAGCGCCTTTTATTTACCTATGTGCTAGTGTGATGAAGCTCAACCAAAGAGTTTCTCTCGTAAAGTACAAACACCTGGTAGGTCAGCTTCAAATTCTTAGAATCTATATTTTAAACATAAAGAATCTGAAAAATTTTGGTAGAAATATCGTAAGTGTTTTCTAATGAAAGCCTTGAAGGTTTAGGAATAATTGCCAAAGGTAACTTGCTACGGGACCCATCGGATCAGATGCTTGTCTAGCCACCCGCACTTCCAGTTCTTGCGGTTTTGGTATCCCTTCCACTGCTATGGGCGATAATAAGCCCTGTTCAAGCTCCGCTTCTATCATATGTTCTGGTAGCGTACCCCAACCCATACCTTGAAGAATAATTTCTTTTTTAGTCGGAAAATCGTTGACTCTCCATTGATCGCCCCCTTCAAGCACCCCGTAGGTTTTAGTGGATGACTTCCTACCACTGATGATCACCTGGGGATGGTGTAGCATAATCTGCCTTGGGATTTCCTCGTATTGGGTAAGTAGGGGAGAGTCGCCAGCGATCACAGAAATGAATTTCATATTCATTAGATGAATGGATTCAAGCTGGTCGTAAGTTTCAGTCCACGGAATGATAGCTATGGAAACCTGGCCTCCCTTCAATAAGTCCAGTGGCCCAAGGCCATTTTCGGAATAGACCTCCAAGCGTGTTTTTGGGTACTCAATTTTGCACTGACGGATTGCGCTGAGTATTGGGCCGACTGGTATGGCGGAAGTAAACGCAATACCTACTTCCAGTTCTTCTCCTGCGACTAGCTGTTTAGCTAAGCTCTCAAACGAGTGGGCTTCAGCTAGTACATATTTGGATTGTTCATACAGGGCTTTGCCGTCAGCTGTGAGTGTGCTCCTGTATTGGTCCCGATCAAATAGCTGTAGATTGAGGTCCGCCTCTAATTTCTTGATGGCGGCGCTTATAGTGGGCTGTGTTCGGTGAAGTGTCTGGGCAGCAGCTTTTAGCGAGCCCCCTTCAACTATCGCCTTAAAATATCGTAATTGTTCCAAAGTCATAGTGGCGTGAGTTAAGAGAAAATATAGGTAAGTTTCTGATGCAGCATATTTGAGGATCTCAAACTGAAAATAGCCATTAACTGGCTTTCTTTTATGAAGCATCTTTTCTGTTGTGCTGACAACATGAGTAATCTGCACTCGATACCATTTGCCAGTGCTTGCAAACTGGACAGCATCAACACCGCTGATCATTTTGAATGAGCAGCTTTTACGTAAACCAGCTATTTGTTTTTCTTCTACCAGCAGAAGCTGGGAGTCTGCGTGCACCTTTTTACTTCATGCCTGCGCGGTATCATCACCCGATATCAGCTAAATCAACTTGTTAGGTAAAAGCTAACAAGAACTTAGATTATAGTTAATATCATTAGTCTAAGTCTAACTTTAACCTTATCTCCCTATCAAGAAGTGACCTGTTCGTGAGGCATTGCGAACGGCCGCGCTTTATCCGAACAGTTGAACGATATTGAGGTGAGTTATGATCAAACGGACAGACGTGTTAATCGTTGGCGGAGGCTTTGCTGGTGTTTCTGTGGCCCAAAAGTTAGCTAAGCAGGGTATGCAGGTGGTATTGGTTGACCGAAAGGACCATTTTGAAGTGACCTTTGCCACATTACGTAATGCGATAGCGCCTAACTTACTGACTGCTAATCCACGTAAATATTATCGTGACTTTATTCAGAGCGATTTTGTTCAAGCAGATGTGGTTTCCATGGATGACCGGATAGCAAAGTCATCAAATGGATTAGAGATCCACTTTAAACAGGCAGTTATCGCGACAGGCAGTCGCTACCCAACCTTGCCGATAGCTAAATCCACATCAGCTTATACGATTTCCGAGCGTGAGCAAGAAATGCGGAATGAGCAAAAAATACTGGCGAAATCTCAGTCAGTTTTGATTGTAGGAGGCGGTACCGTTGGCGTGGAGCTGGCTGGGGAAATTAGCAGCGCTTTTCCCAATAAAACCGTGACTTTGGTGCATTCTAAAGATGTACTACTTGGCCATCTTAAGCCTAAAGCTCAGAACAAGGCGCTAGAGCAGCTTACGGCTAAAGGCGTTAGCGTACACCTCAATACCCGGCTAGTTAAGGAAGGTGCAATTTACCGTTCTATAAATACTCAAGAAACCTTCAAGGCAGACCTGGTTTATGAATGTGTAGGTATGTCGCCAAATACGGAGTTTCTAAAAACAGAATTACCCGGTGTGTTAGATAAGATGGGATTAATTAAAGTGGACGAATATATGCGGGTTAGGGGTTATTCTAACCTTTATGCGATAGGTGATTGCTCTACTCTGGATAAAAATAAGCACGGCTATATAGCAAACGTTCAAGGAGGCATCTTAGCGAGCGTTATCATTAATCAAGCCAAAGGTAAAAAGGTTAAGCCTTATAAAACACCTAGTTATGCCATTGTTACGCCGACCGGTACAGAGACTGGTGTAGCTCAAATGCCCTTTGGTGTTTTTACTTCAAAGCTATTTGTTAACCTGAAACAAAAAGACATGGGGATAGGCCACATGCTTAAAGCGAGCGGTACAACTCCAGACTTACTTAGCTAGAGCTTTTTGGTATACAGTAGAGTACCTCTAATTAAAATCTACCAGTCTCTAAGGTTTCTCTGAATAGACATTCTCACTGACCATTGAAAATCAAGTAAGAGGTAGTCCAGATACTAGCCATACTTGCCAGATGCGTATGAGGCGGCATAGAGGTGTTACTGCCATTAGTAGTAGTTTATTTACGTAGTTAGGTTCCCCGTCTGAATTTATTACAGGAAATTAGAGGGCCTTTTCTTCTTAATTTGCGGTATTGCGTATTTACGTTCTTCAACGTAATGTTTGTGCCGAAAGCATGAGAATGTAAGAAGTGAGTCCCGGCTCTTATGGGTTTCTACTAGGTGCCCGTAAGAGCTGGCGAAGGTCCCAAACTCATGAAAGGCTCCTTTTATGTGATGAATATTTTTCATAGGCTGTAATCTCATTGGGAAATTGTGCATAGGTAGGAGGTCTGTATGTTTATTGGAGAGGTGTCAAGAAGGACGAATCTCACTGTAAAGGCGATAAGATTTTATGAGGAAAAAGGCCTCATTGCCGTTCCTAAAAGGCAGGGCAGATATAGAGTCTATACGGCAGAAGATGTTGAAATTCTTACTTTGATCTCAGAAGCTAAAGCACTTGGAGTGACTTTGGCTGAGTTGAAGGATGTTATTCGATACCATAATGGAGAGGTTGATTGGGCTCGAATCAGTGTCTTTCTGAAGAAAGTAAAAAGAAAAATTGAGGCTGAATTGGAATCACTTTCTAATAAAGCTGAAAAGGTTGATCAATGTATTGCGTCTATAGATTCCTGTCATAAAAGCCTTGACCCTCCCCTTAAGGGGAGACGGTAGACTTTTCATCATGTCTTTAAGCAATAGTATGACGAGATGAAAAATATCCTACTTATAAATGGCAATCCAAAGAAGAACAGTTTTGTTAAGCAGTTGAGCGATGTCTATGAGTCTGAAGCAAAGAGACAGACTAATGTTCGACGATATAACCTGTCGGAAATGGACTTCAATTCGAATTTAGAGTTTGGGTACGATGACTATCAAGTATTGGAGGATTGTCTATCTGAATTTCAAGAGGCTCTTAAATGGGCACAGCATATTGTTGTGGTGTCGCCTATTTGGTGGGGCGGATTGCCAGGAAAGCTCAAAGGCTTGATTGATCGATCTTTTCTTCCCGGAATTACCTTTAAATTTGAGAGTGGTAGTACAGAACCGATACAGCTTCTTAAAGGCAAAACATCAAGAATAATTTTGACAATGGATGCCCCTACAGAATATTTAGAAGAACAAGCAAAGCCAGTATTAGAGCAGCTTGATCGATTTACTCTTCAATACTGTGGTTTTTCAAAAGCAGAGGTCAATTTATTTGGTTCAATGATTTTGTCTGATAAGAATCAACGGGGCTCCTGGTTGAAAGCTGTTCAGGAACTTGGTGCTAGCTGTATATAATCTAGAATAAATCAATCTATGATAATTACGACTTCTTAACGATAATCAATATGCTTGACTATATCTTATCTTCAATCGGTAGAGATCTAAGAAAGTGTATTTCAGGCAATGTATCTAATTGAGCTGCACTTTCTACCAGATTGATGTCTATCTGGTAGAAAATGCAGCAGCTATTGGGGCTAAAGTATGCTCATTCTTAATCCCGCAGAATAAAAATTGATCATTCGATTGATATTAGAAAATAGTACTCGTTACTTCATAGTTTCCATCAGCATCTATTCTTTTGGGCAGACTTGTGGATTTACTTACAGCGAATAGGTGAATATCTGAGGGAGTATTTCTATAGGTTTAAGATCGTCGTTTCCCGATAACTCTCTCTGTAATTGGGGGCTCGGTGTGGATTGGCAATACAAAATGAGCCGCAAGGTCAGTATATATGGAGGGCAAAAGGGAGGTCCGAACCCTCGCTGTAGAGCCACTTTTGAGCATATTTCATACAAATAGCTGGCGGATCACACCTCTTCCCACAAGAATCAGGCAAAATTCATATGGACGTCAGGTGTTATAAAGCCTGAATAGATACATTGATTGCTTATTACTTCATATTTAAGCAAGGATATGTCATGAGGAACCTTTGTATTTCAATGGCTCTACTCTCACTGCTAGCCCTGGGTGTTAACAGTTATAGTCAGGATACACAGGCAGCTCTTGAAGGGCCCTATCTTGGACAGAAACCTCCTGGGTTGACTCCAAAGTTATTCGCTCCTAATCCCTCGAAAGAGTATCGGGATTGGGGTGGCTACTTCACGCCTGATATGCAGGAGTACTACGTTACAAGAAGATATCACCAAAGTGGTGAGTCTTCGAAAGTTGTATTCAAGCTTGAGGGTAATCGTTGGTATGAATCGGAAGTGGCCTGGGGTGGCTCTATCTCACCTGATGGTCAAACAATGTATTCTAGAAATCGATATAGAGCGCGCACTGACAATGGTTGGTCAGAACCTAAAAGCCTGGGGCCACTATTTGAAGACTTTCGTATCATGCGCCTTACGGCTTCTTCAAAAGGAACCTTTGTATTTGATGAAGTGGGTTCAAATGGAGATGGTATTCTTCGATATTCGCGTCTGTTAGATGGTAAGCGTGAAGCGCCAAAACCTTTTGGAGAGCAGATAAATACAGGCAAGTGGACTGCTCATCCGTTTATTGCCCCTGATGAGTCCTATATTATCTGGGATAGTGAAAGAGAGGGTGGATATGGTGATAGCGATATGTACATCAGTTTTCGCCAACAAGATGGCTCATGGGGTGCGGCTATTAACTTCGGTGATAATATCAATACAGAAGGGGAAGATGGTGGTGGATATGTAACACCTGATGGGAAATACCTTTTCTACTGTCGGCGTTGTACTCCACCGAATTTTGAAATAATGTGGGTAGATGCGAAGTTTATTGAGGCCCTTAGACCTAAATAAAATTTACACTAAGCTACGCCTAGTTCTCTGTATCTATCATTATTTTGCTAAATTTAAATTCTTTAACGATATTTCCGGTCTTCACGATACATGAAGCCCCGGTTGATCCCGCAGCAACCTGTTAAGTTGTATAGAATCCTTTCACCAAGTGAGAAGGTGAGCACCACACCAAGTATGTGAGCGTTCACCTTTATGTGTTAGCCTCTATTAGCCACAAACTACCGAAAACTTGAAACAATGTTGATAGAAATCAGGTTGGATTAAGGTTTGTGCAACTAGAATACGCAATAAATATGCACGCCACAAAATACCTGTTCTTTCTGATAGCCATTTCTCTATTTGGAACCGAAGTTCAGCCTGAGATATTTGTTGTAGAACATGTAGCTATTGCCGGAGTTAAAATTAGTCCGGGAGATCGTTAGTGTTAGTAGATTGGGGCCCCATGGTAGGTTAAAATTTATCAATGATAGAGATTGTCTTGTATTACTTGAGTTGATTTAAAATGTATGAATGGATTCCTTAAGTATTTTAGTCGTGTTCTCCTTACAGTTTCAGGTTGCCTATTTATTTTAGGTTTAGTTTCTGTGTTTTATGTGGAGGTCAAGCCTGTATACGTCAATATAAAGGAGATTACACTATATCAAAATGGGTATACTGACCCGGTCGGAAGGTTTGGTTCTTATGCGAAGAATAATGGAGGGAATACAAACTTTGTTTTATTTAGATACAAATATACGGTAGGTAAATCGTCATATAGTGGAGCCTGGATGAAAATAGGCTCTCTCTCAACGATAGGGCGAATGCGAACTGTATATTATAATCCAGTCCTGCCAATGTTCTCAGTTCTTGAAAAGGGAGTCTCCTTGTTTTGGGTAATCTTTCTTGGAGTGTTGGGGTATGGGCTTCTGGAAGTTCGCAATTGGCTATATCGATAAACCCAACTTGTAAGGTTAATTCTGCAGGAAGTAACTATTTACTCATGCTTTATTTTATACTTTTGGATACGGCATAACTTTTATAAAAATAAACTGTGAAATTATGATGAAAACCATCCTTTTTGTGTGCTGCTTTATGATCTGCTTAGGTATCAATGCAGCTGAAGTTGAAAACTGTACAAATTCTGAATTTAGCAGTGAATATTTTGGGGATTTTTCAAATATTCAATTCCATGAGGAGTCTAATTTAAAAGATGTTGCTCAAGAAAACCTTATTCAATACGCTAAAAAAATTACAAAAGTTGCAAATTGGGACTATAAGCTAAGTGGCCCAGATGAGCATTACTTACCAATTTTAATTGACTATCTTAAAAATACAGCAGGTTTGGGCCCTGAAATAGAGTGTATGTGGTTGTTGTATGAGGAGGGAGATGTACTCCGACGTTTCACTGATGATCAAAGTCATGTATCTAGGAGTGGCTATGCCTTATTTAAAAAGGACGAGTTATCAGCTTATTTCTACAGCCAAATTATATTGCTTTAGCAGTGTAGAAATTATAAAAGGTGATATAGATATCTCAGTTTTCGAGACTTTATATTAATAATAAAGGAGTGTCTTTTTGACTAAAGGTGAATGCAATTGTGGAGAGATAGCTTATGAGATACAAGAATCCCTCACAGATTTATATATGTGCCACTGTTCAATCTGTCGTCGTTCCACAGGGAGTGGCGCTATTACTGTAGCTATTGTGCCTACCGAGAAGTTTAGTTGGGTTAAAGGTAAGGAGAACCTTAAGTATTGGTCTAAGCCCGGGCATGATTGGCATACAAATTTTTGCGCTACTTGCGGTTCGACTCTGCCCGGAGAGAATGATTCTTTAAATACTTACATTCCTGCAGGAAGTTTGGTGGATGGTAACGAAAATCTAAAAGTGGTTCATCACTTATGGGTTGATTCAAAGGCTTCTTGGGAAGTAATAGGTGACGCCGGGAAGCAGCATCCCAAGGGGTTTGGATCTTAAATTATTTAACGTCCTGATTTATTGCGCTTTGTATTTTTACTCACTATTACGTGTGTAGTGACAGGGAGGTTAATTTTGGAGTGAGTTTTGTCTCTGGAGCTTGAGAATACAAGGAATTTTTAGGTGTATTATCTCGGCTGTAATAGCCAGAGAGATAACTCATTCTCCTGTTCAGAAAATTGCCGAAACAAGCTCATATCCTCTATCTAATGTCCAAATAAAAGCAATTGCGCTGCAGAGTCCAGCAACAGAATAACGTATCCGGATTTCCCATTCCTTTTTCCACAGCCTGGCTAAATAGGCAAGGGGCCATATGGCAAGAATTATGAGTACTTGCCCGGCTTCTACCCCCAGGTTGAAGGCCAAGAGGCTTTGCCAGATATTCGGGGAATCAACTTGGAGTATTTCATGTAATACAAATGAAAAACCCAGGCCGTGGAGTAGGCCGAGCATGCAGGTTCCGATAAAAATTGTACTTTCGCTGCCTGTGATCTTAGTGTCTTCCCTGTGTAGTGATATCCAGGCCATATAGATTATGGATAGGGCGATACCGGTTTCTACCATAGGTACGAACCAGCTGACTGTGGGAACAAAGCCAAAGAATCCGGCTGACAGGGTGATACTGTGACCGATGGTAAAGCCGGTAGCGCGCCATAAGAGTAGCGGTAGGCTGAGTGCACCGAGGCTTAGGCAGAGTACAAACAACACGTGGTCCAACCCCTTCAGGATATGGGCGATGCCCTCCGCCAGAAAAGTCTTCACAGCGTCTATTGAGGAGTGGGTAATCAGTAGTGGCTCTTGCATAAGACCGCGTGAGCGAAAGACCTGGGTCCTACCTGGATTGTAATCCAGTACCAGGTTGGCGGTGTCTTCCTGGTTGGGGAGGCCTGGGTTAAGAGAGCTGGATAGTTGATATTCCCCAAGGGGAGCTTCCAGAGGGTAGTAGATCTGAATATCAACCAAGGTGTCACCCACATACAACCTTTGATTGGTATCTTCAGGTAAATATTGCTTTAAAAATGCCTGCTGTGCCTCCTCCAGCGTTGCAAAGTCCGGTTCACTTCCTATCCGATACAAGCGCACGGCTTTTACATCGCCTTTTATTTGCATGTCAGTATTGCGGAGAAAAGTGGCGCTCTCTGCAATATTACCGAGTCCTAGAGGCGCTAGCTCCAGCTGTTGAAAGTCAACATAGTGGACCAAGTCACCTTGATCCAAGGAGTTTTTGGTATATGGGGCGGGTTGTGGGAGTTTGCCTGTATAGGGGTCGCGCCCCAGTCCTGTTTTATCTGCCAGTAAATAGGGCATAGGCACTCTCATATATAGGTTGGCACCACTGGCTGTGTGCTCTATATGGAAAATCCGTACATTGAGGTTGAGAAGGAAATGCGCTTGTGCTTGCCCGCTGATGCTGGATATGAGGAGATATAGAACAATCATCGCGGGCAACTTGAGTGTGCTGTTTTTCATGGCTCTAGCTATTTCTCTATTTTATTCTTACCGTACGGATAGAGGAGTAAATCCAGCGATTTTCCAGTGGTTATCAGACTGGATAATTGCGATATTGGCCCGGGTCTCTTGCGGTCTTTGTTCAAAGTGTCCCCAGCTTCGGTCCTCTACTACCGCCTGCCAACTTGTAATTAACCGGAATCCTTTGTTGCCATTCAGGTTAATTTGGCTGGAGTACTCGACTTTAAGATTTGTAATAGTACTGATTGATCCCAAGCCACCACTTGTTGTTTGGGGGCGATAAATTTGTGCCAGATTTGAATAGGTACTTTCGAATCCTTCCTTGGTAATCAGGTTTTTTAGCTTTAATTCCAGATTGATCGGTAGAGGCTCTTTAAATGCGGCAGCAACTTTTAACAGTAGCTGTTCTGTTACTTGGCCCAAGTCTCGTTTTTTAGCGGTTCCAGGGAGGTTTACCCGGTATTCTTCTGGAAGATTGAGGTACAAAGCGACAGCTGAGATTATTATGGCGGTATAGATAATAGTTGAACCCTTGCGGCCTAAAATTGAGTGTTTGGTGGATAGCGTCAATACAATTATCGTAATAATAAGAAATGAAAATAGGATAGCCATAGGGACCGCTAGGCTAGGGGTTTCTATTACGAGTGGATCGCTATTTGGAGGGCGGTAATCGTATAGGTAGTTGTGCCACTGAATATCAGGAAATGAAGGAATTACATGGGTGGGGAATGGACCTGTGGGGTCCTGAATAAGGGTGGGAACGGAGTTGATCGTATCGGTAAATAGATTCCAGTCTACGGTAACACTCTGGGGCAGTGCATCGATGGAAAATTTTTCCCGGTAGCCAATCATCACTGAGCCTATTTCAATAGTGTCATTCTCTGAAATCTGTGAGTACCCGCTATTATTTGCGCGAAGAAAAACAGTCTCAATGCTATTCGGCTGTGAGGGCGACTGATCAATAGAAGTTGGATTTTTATTATTTAGATAGCTGCGTACTGTGTGGTGCAGGAAGGCCTTACTTTCTGGTGTTAATAGTTGCCAGGCATCGAAAGGGTGATTAGTCCACTCCAGTAAGTCCTTGGTGCGCACGAGTATCTCATGACGTATCTGGCGGGGCTCTACGTAGAGGAAAGACATTAGAGGGTAGCGATTATGCCGACTAATATTAGTGTTCTTAAAATGTGTATTCCATGGGTCTTTCCAGTCGATAATGAGTGGTTCAGCTTGGGATAGGTAGTGAAAGCCGCTGATAGGTGTTTGCCCGTGGCGACTGGTAAAGCCAATTGTCACGGATGCCAGCTTATCACTACCGATGGGTGGTTTTAGTTGCAGGACTGAAAGTCCACCGATTGGATATTTCAGCTGAGTTAAAAGAATCTTTTTATCTGCCGGGAAATCCGGCATTTTTATGCCGGTGCGGGGATCGGTTTGCCCAGCAAAAGGGGAAATTCTAGGTTTTCTCTGGGCTACTCGAATTGAGATGAGTTTGTGCTTAATGCTCTTATTTCCAGAGAGTACTTGAAAATCGAAAGATTGCTGGGTTTTTGCTGATTGTGCCAGTCGATAAATGTCTGCTGTATCTTCAATTCCTGGCCAAAATAGTTTGGCATCGTTTGCTGATATCTCGAATCTAATGTTTAGGATATTTTTTTGTATATCGATCTCCGCGATGTTGTTGGCGGTCTCAGCGCCACTTAAACTGATGAAATCAGCCTTGCTGGTTGTTGATAATGCACTGCTGAATAATATCAGGACCAGGCTGATTAGTATTTTTTTGAATGATAAATAAAATTTCGTTTTGGGAGTCATGTGTTGCTTGAGCAGAGTTGATCAGTTGCACATTATTCGTTTTTGAAGGGGGGTTAATTTAGTCTGGTACTTCAAGATCAGTACCGAAGGCTATATTGACTTCCCCATAGATTTTCCCAGTCAGCTTTGTATAAATTACTTTTCCGCCATAAATAGTAGGTACGAATACAACCTCAGTAGGGGCAGCTGGTAACTTTTCGGACCCCGGCTTGGTACTGCTGGGGTCCCAGGTCGGAAATTTCACTTGCCAGTTACTGATGGCCCATTCCACTCTGAGGGCGTCGAGATCGCCAATGTGGTTGCTCCGCAAATGCTCGACATGAAAAGTTAATTTATCACTGTTGCTCAATGCTGGCGGGAAGCGGGTCGTGGTTTGCTTTGGGTGAGGGGAGGCTATACGAGTGCCGGGCAAGTAAGCGTCCCCGATTGCCGAAGTCGTATTTTTCTTTTGTAGTTCTTGAGACCAGAGAGCGTCACTGAATCCGGATGCCAGTAACAGAAGAGTAATACTGAAAAGCTGCGATAGGGTTTTAGTCGGAATCATCTTCTTGTATAGAGTTTACTTATGGGTTTTATGTCTTTAGGCAGCTTAGTTGATGATTCAAGTCACAATAGGAGAGTAGATTGGTATGGCGTGGAGTTTCGTTTTGAAACTTGAGTAAGTTGGTGTTGCCAGTTTTGGGGGATACGGGGATTTAATTGATGACGACTAGATGATTCGGTAGTTCATCTTTAATGGTGCTGGTGGGTATCGCTTCGTGAAGTAGATCTCCGCATTGCTCAATACAAACCAGTAATGCCTCTCCTGCTTTTCCCCGCTTCATTTGTTGCACAAAATTTTCCACTACTCTCTGCCAGTTGTCATTGGTGATGTATTGAGCAATGCCTCTGTCGGCCAGTATTTCTACATAGTGTTCGGCTTCTGAAACAAATATCAGTAGCCCGAGTCGATCCTTGGTTGCGTGTAAATCCTGCTCCAGAAATTGCCTGCGAGCTAAGTTTGAAGCTCGCCAGAATTTTATTTTCTTTGGTACCAAGCGCATGGTGATGGGGCGCCAGCGGAATATTACTGCCAGGACAATAAATACAATCCACTGAAGCGTCACCGCCTGTTGAAGGTTGATCCAGAACGGCAGAAATTCGATCAGAGGGGATACTAACAGTGTTAGGAATGCGGCCCATAAGGTAGAGATATAAAGGTAGTTGTCCGCTTCCTTGGCGACCACAGCCATGACTTCAGCGTCGGTGCGGGACTCTACTTCCTTGATTGCCTCTGCTACCTGGCGTTGATAAGTATCGGTGAGCATTACCATCCTCCCGATGCGCCCCCTCCGCCAAAACCTCCGCCGCCCCCGCTAAACCCGCCCCCAGAGCTGCCGCCGGATAGACCTCCGCCAAATCCACCTCCACCATAGTAGCCGCCGTAGCGCCCCCGCTTAAAAATGCGGCTCTGTGCAGGTGAACCCAGTGCGGCACTGCCGAAGAGGTGTAGCATGACCAGCAGAAGGAACAGGCCGACCAGTACAGCAATTCGGCGTCCCTCTTTGGTTTCTACGGGTTCAGCGACATATTCATTTTTCGTCGCGGCGATAATTGATCGAACCCCTGCATTGATTCCGCCGCTAAAATCGCCATTACGAAACTCTGGCAGTACTTTGGTTTGGATAATATTTGCCGCCAGTGCATCGGTTAGGGCTCCTTCCAGGCCGTAGCCTACTTCGATACGGACCTTTCTATCATTGGGCGCAATTAGGAAAAGCACTCCATTGTCTTTGTCTTTTTTTCCTAGCTTCCACTTGCGTGCCAGTTGGTTGGCATACTCCTCTATAGTGATGCCCTGAAGCTCGGGGATGGTGGCGACAACCAGCTGATTGTCACTGTCGCGCTCATACTGCTGTATCAACTCAGTAAGTTGGTATCTCTCATCGGCCTTTAACAACTCTCCCTGATCTACTACCCGGCCGGACAGCGCTGGAAACTGTACATCGGCCCAGGCTGTTAAGGCACAGACCAGAGCGATCAGGGTGGTTATGGTAAGACTGGGGCGGTTCATTTTGGGGTCGATGGCGCCTGTCTATTGGAAGTTGAGGAGCCTCTAAATAACTCCGTAATGCCTCTGCGGGTCTTGAAGGCTGCAGATGTTAGGCGCAGCTCGCCGCGAATGGCCGTAGCCCTTTGCAAGAGCTGCAACGCAGCAGCTGTGGCCTTCAAGGCCCGCCCTTCGGGGCTTGCAGAGCGATTCACACTCCGCGTTACGACTTCTTGAAAGATCTAGACATTCCTGCGAAGCCGCGCCTTGATTGTGAACCGCTCTGCATGCCAGAGGTATCATAGAGTTATTCAGAGGCTCCTTAACCTCAGGTGCCTTATCGGCATCTTCACTGGTGGCTTCGAAAGTTTCTCGAAGCGGCATATCCCTGTAGAGCACGGTATGCCAGATTCTTCCTGGAAAAGTGCGAATCTCGCGGTTGTAGCGCTCTACAGCCTGGATATAATCCCGGCGCGCGACACTGATGCGGTTTTCGGTGCCCTCTAACTGAGATTGCAGTGTGAGGAAGTTCTGGTTGGCTTTTAGGTCGGGGTATCGCTCTACCACCAACATAAGGCGGGATAGCGCGCTGGTTAACTGGCCTTGTGCTGCTTCGAACTGTTGCAGCTTGGCTGGGTCATTGAGAAGGTTGCCGTCAACCTGGAGAGAGCTGACTTTGGCCCTAGCCTCAGTGACGGCTTGTAGGGTTTCCCGTTCGTGGGATGCGTAAGCTTTTACGGTTTGCACCAGATTGGGAACCAGATCGGCACGGCGCTGGTATTGGTTTTGAACCTGGGCCCAGGTGGCTTTAACCTGCTCGTCATAGGTTGGGATATTGTTGACACCACAGCCGCTGAGGGTGGTTGCCAGCAGCAGTAGCAGTGAGCTCTGCCAAAAGGGCCAGCCGCTGGGGAGCGCAGAGGTCATGCGGAATATCCTTATTCTCACGTGAACCCATCAAGAATAGTCCGCCTGACTCCCGGCGCTGGAGAAGGCATCACCATGGAGCCAAAATGGCGTTAAAAGCAACAATATTTAAGGCCAAAGTCCAGATATCCGATATGGACAGGGATTATTACGCCGAACATCCGCTCACTTTGGCGCGACATCCTTCGGAAACAGATGAGCGTATGATGGTGCGCCTACTGGCTTTTGCTCACAATGCGGCGGAAACGCTGGAGTTTACCCGGGGATTGTCCTCCGATGAGGAAGCGGATCTCTGGCAAAAAAACCTGAGCGGTGAAATCGATCTCTGGATCGAAGTGGGGCTGCCCACTGAGGAACGAATTCGCAAAGCCTGCAACCGCTCGAAGCGCGTTATCGTATACAGTTACGGGCGCCGTGCAGCACCAATCTGGTGGCAGAAACAGGCCAGCCAATTGGAGCGCTTTGATAACCTTACCGTCTACCATTTAGCCGCTGATGCCACTGAGCAATTGGCGGCTATGGCTGAGCGCAATATGGACCTGAGTGCAACCATTCAGGATGGTCATATCTGGCTCGCTGATAGTGACAACAACGCGGAGATTACTCCGGAAACCTGGAAATAGGAGCAGACAACTTAATGCCTTCTTTTGACATTGTATCTGAAGTGGATAAGCACCAACTCACCAACGCTGTGGATCAGGTGAATCGCACTATTACCAACCGCTTCGACTTTAAAGGTGTGGATGCGGAAGTGGAGATGAGTGAGTTCTCCCTGGTAGTTCGCGCTGAAGTGGACATGCAGGTAGACCAGATGGTGGATATGCTGCGCGGCGCACTGATCAAATGCGATATCGATCCACTGGCGATGGATGTAGGTGATAAAGAGCAATCTGGCAAGCAGGTCAAATTGGACGTGACCCTGAAAAATGGCCTTGACAAAGAACTGTCAAAAAAGATTGTTAAGCTGATCAAAGATGAAAAGCTCAAGGTGCAGGCTGCCATTCAGGGTGAGCAGGTGCGTGTTACTGGCAAAAAGCGCGATGACTTGCAGCAGGTGATCGCCTTGTTGCGCGGTAAAGAGCTGGAACAGCCATTGCAGTTTAATAACTTCCGCGATTAATTGGTTTTGCAGTGATCAAGCGTACTCTCTTCAGTGTTCTATCGGTGCTGTTGTCGCCACTGGCAATAGCCGCAGAAATTACCCCGGCTAGGTTGCTGGCCAGCTACTGGGTGGATAGTAGTGCAGGCCTGGATATTTCCGGCTTAAGTTTCTGTTCTGGAGATCTGCTGGCAGTCTCCGATAAGAATTCTGAAGAGATCTACACGCTTGAACTTCGCGATGGCAGTGCCGGCCTGGTATCACATCTTCGCTTAAGCGGCCTTGGGATACCGGAGCAGGATGAGCCTGTCAGCGCTTGGGAAGGCTTCAAGGAGTTGTTCCGCCCGGCAGAAGATCTGGACTTTGAAGGTGTTACCTGTAGCGATGGCCAGGTCTATCTGGTCAGTGAGCATTACAATCGTATTGCCATCGTAGATATCGAGGGAAATGCACGCTGGCAGGAGCATAGCTGGTCCGCATTAGCCAGGTCCCAGGGGTTTCTACAGAAGACCAATGCTTCCAGCGAGGGGTTGGTGAAAGCCGACGATACTTTCTGGGTAGCCATGGAGCGCGAACCCCGTGGTTTGTTGAGGCTTAATGCAGATGGCGAGGCCAGCACACTGACTCTGCCTCAAGTAGATGGCCTGGACTTTGCTGGCCGTTCAGAGGACTTGGCGGGGTTGGATTACCACGACGGCGCACTCTTTACCTTGGAGCGCAACGCCCACGCTGTGTGCCGCAGGGCACTTCCTAGCCTGGAAGCCGAGTGGTGCCTGGATTATCGCGCCCTTGAAGAATCTCCCGAGCGGGTTTATGAAGAAACCCGCTATGGAAAGGGCGAGGGGCTGGCAGTCGGAGAGCAGGGTATTTTCGTTATCCTCGACAACAATAATATCGGCCGTGCCCAGGCGCCTGACGACAAGCGCGCGCTGCTGTTGCATCTGGCAATGCCAGATGAGGCCAGTAGGCTGCAATAATTGACTCTGTCTGGCGCCGTACTTTCCGGGAGTCGGCGCTAATCCCATCCCTTTAGTTCTTTCCCGTTCAACAAGCCCCTCCATTTTTAAAATATCTTCTAGTCACTAGCGCTAAAATTGTTTAGAGCAATTGGGGTAACTATGCTGTGTACCAATAGCTATTGGGACCTTACAGCTTGGTAGTGTCTGTTGGCCGCAGGGAATCTCCCGGTTCTTAAATCACTTTGGCGATAAATTGGAAGGATCGTGATTAAGCGTATTTTTTTAACTATCGTATGTGCACTCTTGTCATCCTTGGGGCTGGCAGCTGAAATTATTCCCGCCAAAAAAATAGCTCATTACTGGGTGGATGATAGTGCCGGGTTAAGCATATCTGGACTGAGTTTTTGCGATGGAAAAATGGTTACGGTGTCGGATAAGCAATCCAGGGAGATCTACCAGATAGTATTGGGAGATAGGAGTGCAACCTTGGAGCCTTATATCAAGCTGGCTGGGCTCCGGGTTCCGAAAAAAGATAGGCCTACTAATTTATGGTATTTTCTACTGGAACTTACCCGCCCAGCCGCAGCGATGGATTTTGAAGCCATCACCTGTGCCGATGATAAATTCTATTTGTTGAGTGAACGTTACAACCGGATAGCCGAAATAAATATGGAGGGAAAGGGGCATTGGTTAGAAAATATGTGGTCGGCCACGGCTAAAGCCCAAGGCTATATGCACGGGTACAACCTCTCCGGTGTAGGGCTACAGAAGGTGGGCGATGACTTTTGGATGGCTATAGAGCGGGATCCCCGTGCCCTGGTAAAACTCGGCCCCAAGGGAAGTGTACAGATTTTTACTCCGCCGCCAGTAAAAGGGCTGGATTTTCGTGATGAGTCGGAAAATATGGCAGGCCTCTATTACTATGATGGCGCTTTGTGGACCCTGGAACCGAATGCCTATGCAGTTTGTCGCAGGGAATTACCCAGCTTGAAAGCTGAGTGGTGCCTGGATTACTGGGAACATGAAAACTCCTCTGAACTCGGCTATGAGGTATCGCGGACCGGTGGCAAGGGAGATGGTTTGGCTATTGGAGAGCGGGGCGTTTTTATTGTGTTTGACAATGATAATATCAGCCGTATTCACGACCCTCAGGATCGCAGAGCACTCTTATTACATCTGGCTCTACCAGATCAATCTGACTAAATACCAATAGAGACTTTCTATTATTGGGGTTCGAATAGTTGGGTTGTGTTTAAAGGGGGATGTAATGATCAAGACAGTTTTCCTCGCAATTAATTTCATATTTTTAGCATCCGTGGGAATGGCTGCTGAGATTTTTTTGGCTAAAGATATTGCTGATTACTGGATAGATAATAGCTCGAGTGTAGGTCTATCTGGTTTGAGTTTTTGTGGCCAATTAATAACGATCTCTCCTAAAGAATCGGAAAAAATATATAGAATCAATTTACACGGTCAGAGTGCGACATTAGAAAAATACCTGAAAGTTAGCGGCCTGCCTCCGCCCAAAAGGGGAGTAGCCGATAATGTTTCTCACTTTGTTATGGATTTATTGCGGCCTAAAACCGCAATGCGTTTTGGTGGAATATGTTGTAGAGACGACGGTACATTTTTATTGAGTGAACGCCACAATCGAATAGCAGAAGTGGACACAGATGGGAGTTCACGCTGGATTAATAACAAGTGGTCATCAGCAATAGAACACCTGGGGTATTCGCTGAGATACAATAATGGCGGGGAGGGAATAGTTGAGGTTGGCGATGACTTGTGGGTAGCTTTAGAGCGGGAACCCAGGGGATTGTTAAAGGTGGGAAATAAAGGAGAGTTCCAAGTTTTCTCCTTGCCTTCTGTAGTGGGGCTGGATTTTGGAGACCACCCGGAGAATCTGAGAGGACTTGATTATCATGACGGCGCTCTTTTTACTCTTGAAAGCAACGCATATGCGGTATGTAGAAGAGCTCTGCCGAGCTTGCAAGCTGAATGGTGCTTGGTTTACCGTGAGATTGAAGAATCCCCGGAGCACGCCTATGAAGTGTCGCGGTTGGGGGGGATGGGGTCTGGAGTTGCTGTAAATAACCAGGGGGTATTTGTGGTTTTCAATAACAATAATATCAGTCGTGCCCGTGATCCCCAGGATCGCCGCGCGCGGTTGTTACATTTGGCTTTCCCCGACGGTAAACAATAGGGACATATAGTAGGTGGTAGTTGAGAAGTTACCGGCACTGCTGGAGGAAATACGGGCTTGTCGCCTCTGTGAAGAACAGCTTCCTCTAGGGCCGAATCCAGTTTTGAGGGCTGCAGCGTCTGCACGCCTATTGATCGTCGGCCAAGCCCCGGGCACCAAGGTCCACGCGACCAGTATTCCCTGGAATGATCCCTCAGGAGATCGCTTGCGAGATTGGCTGGCGATTGATAGGAGCACCTTTTACGACGAGTCCCAGATTGCCATTATTCCCATGGGCTTCTGTTACCCTGGGCGCGGCAAGGGCGGTGACCTGCCGCCGCGACCCGAGTGTGCCGCCACCTGGCATCAGCGCCTAATGGCACAATTACCCAACTTGCAACTGTCGCTGTTGGTGGGACAATACGCCCAGCGCCATTACCTCCCGCACTGGTATGGCAGTATTACCGAGAATGTTCGACATTACCGCGATGCACTGCCAGCGGGATACTTTCCCTTGCCGCATCCAAGCCCGCGCAACACCCTGTGGTTGCGTCGCAGGCCCTGGTTTGAGGAGGAAGTTGTGCCCGAGTTACAACACTATGTTAAAAAGATATTGAAGGTTTAAGAATGCCGGTTCCGGACAAAATAAAGATCCACCCCTCTTGGTACGATGTTTTGGGCGGGGAGTTTGACCAACCCTATATGACCCAATTGCGTCAGTTTTTAAAGGGGGAGAAGGCTGCCGGCAAGAAGATCTACCCAGCCGGTGGCCAGATCTTTAATGCCTTTAACTCCACACCTTTTGATCAGGTAAAAGTCGTTATCCTGGGTCAGGACCCATACCATGGCGTTGGCCAAGCCCATGGCCTGTGCTTTTCTGTGATGCCCGGAGTACGCATTCCCCCATCGCTGCAAAATATTTATAAAGAGTTGCACTCCGATATGGGTATTCCTCCTGCACACCACGGTTGCCTGCAACCATGGGCAGAGCAGGGCGTGCTTTTGCTAAATGCCACCCTTACTGTTGAGGACAGCAAGGCCGGCGCCCACCAAGGGCAGGGTTGGGAGCAATTTACGGATGCGGCGATTCACAAGCTAGCGGAACAGCGTGAAGGGTTAGTCTTTGTTCTTTGGGGGAGCTATGCCCAAAAGAAGGGAGGCTTTATCGACCGCAATAAGCATTTAGTGTTGCGTGCTCCACACCCCTCTCCTCTATCTGCGCACCGGGGTTTCTTTGGTACCCGTCCTTTTTCCCAGGCAAATCACTGGTTGCAACAGCGTGGAGAAAAGCCTATTGAGTGGGCTTTGCCAGAGGCGGGTCAATTGAAGCGGGTTGCTGTGGAGATTTAGTGGCTTGACCCGGATAGGTGTTATCTATCCGGGTTTGTATTTATCCAGAGAGCCAAAAATTCTATTCCTGTTATCCTTCTCTTGGCTTCCAGATAAAAAATCTTTCTATTTTTTAGTGGTTATATGCGTCAACTTTCTGCTTTGACAGTATTTTGTGATGGGAGTCTTTAGAGGCTTGAAAGCCAATAAGAGCTATTATCTATTTTTGGCTCTTTTGAAGTTATTTATCTGTCAGATAAAATATAACTTATGAAATCTAAGGTGATATTGCTATGAAAATGATGACCTGCAAGGAGTTGGGGGGTGCCTGCGATGTGGAGTTTCGCGGGGATAACTTTGAAGAGGTGGCGGAGCTTAGCAAGATGCACGGAATTGAGATGTATCGAAAAAATGATGCATAGCACTTACTGGCTATGAAGAAAATGCAGGAACTGATGAAGGATCCTGAATTGATGCAGAAGTGGTACGAGTCAAAAAAAGAAGAGTTTTCAGCTCTCCCGGATTGTAAATAGAGAAAATTAGTATTTATAGGTAAAAATCATTTGAGCGTAAAAAAATGGCGCTAAAATCGTGCTGGAATTGACTGTGGATATAGGGCTTGAGTAAATCAGAAAGTATTTCTAGTTGAGTGGTGATATATTAATTGCTCAATAATCTTCTCTGTTTTGGATTAGCGGCCCTTCACAGGGTGCCTCTTTTTGGTTTCAACGGCCTTCCAAAGAGGTCGCATTAACAGCCGGGCAAACGCAAAGCCGACAAAAAACAAGTTACAGATATAGGCTAAAAAATAAGGGCCAAACTCTCTTTCGAAAAATATGCCAGTAGCGTTGAGGGTGCTGACGATAACTACCGATGAAGCGATACTGAAAAGCCCATAGTAGGTAACTTTCATTACAATAGACACAAATTTAAAGTGTCTTTTTTTCCACAGATAGACAATAAAGCCTGTGGTGGCTATTCCCATCAAGGAGCTGCTTGTAGACCAAACATAGCCAGCATCGATACGGAAGTTCAAAAGTGCCAAAGAAAAGGCGGCGAGCAGTGCGCTGAATAGGCTGATATAGACAATCATGGCCAGGGACACCACATGACCCCTAGAGATACTCTCTATTCTCCTTGACTGAAAAGTGGCAACCATTGCCGCAAACCCTGCCAGCACTATGGATATTTCAATAATGACAAGTAATTGATCGATTTGTACCGACAGTTTTTCCATCTTCCGCTATTGTCCCAAGCAGAAAGGTTAAATAGGAAAGTTGATAACAGTATATGAGTGAAATGGAGAACTGGTAAGTTGTTTCCCGTCTCACAATTAGCTTTATTTTAACCCGCTTGCTATATGGTTAATAATTGTTGTTAGGTGTAGGTGTCCAATGGTTGACGCCACACTTTTAGCTGAAAATCAGCTGGACGCCGCCGTTTTCTCCTTGTCGGTTCGGCCTAGTTCATTTTCTTTAACAGCTACCCATAATGGGCGCATAAGCAGTCTTGAAAATGCATAACCGACGACAAATAGGTTGCAAACAAAGGATAAAAAATACGGTCCATACTCCTTGTTGAAAACGATCCCTAGCGCATTCATGATATTGATAATAACTACTGAGCCGGCAATGCCGAAAAGAAGGAAATAGGTAACCTTGGCAACAATTGAAACAGATTTGAGTCGTTTCTTTATCCATAGGTAGCCGATAGAAAACGACGTAGCCACACTCATGGCAAAACTGCTTACTGACCACAGGGTGCGATCAGCGAGATCAAAATTGGATAGAGTCAGGGTGAAGGCAGCCAGTAATGCGTTGATCAAACTGATATAAATAATCATCGCGAGGGATACAATTCTTCCTTTGCCAAGATTTCTGCCTTTTCTGGGTTGGAGTGTGCCAACTATTGCAGCAAAGCCTGCCAGAATAATGCAGCATTCAAGAACGACAATTAGTTGGTCTAACTCTTTCAATATTGCCTCCCTCTACTGCTTTATTTAGCTGAAATTTTGAAGCCCAGGGAAATATCCATAAATATAGTAGCGGTAGTAAGCTGCGTTTTGAGTGGTGCAAACCTTTTTACTTTCCAGAGGTTTTTTCTGGTTGTTAAATCATAAACAAAAAAGGCGACTAAAAAGCCGCCTTTTTGATTAAAAGTACTTTTCCGGTTTAGGCTAGCGGATCGGCGTCTGCATCGTAGGGAAGTTCCTCGATATCCAAAGTGCGGCCATCTTTCAGGTGTAAGGTTTCACCTGCGGCCACTTTGGCGATGGTGAGTACGGCGAGTAGCTGAACGCCTTCTTTGCTATGGCAGGCTTCTACCAGATTGCCAATGCTTTGCTTCCCATTTCCAAAGATCTCCATGCCCGATTCAGGGAGATCCCCCGAAGCGCAGCTTGCCCGGTAAAGGCGACGTTTGGCGGCGCCGCGGAATTGCATACGGGCAATTACTTCCTGGCCGGTATAGCAGCCTTTTTTAAAGCTCACGCCACCGAGCAGGTGCAGGTTGGTCATCTGCGGGATAAACATCTCTGTAGTGGCTGCGTCCACCTGGGGGATGCCGGCTTCAATTTGGCGCATTTGCCAACAGTCATAGCCGGTAGCTTCACACTCTGGTGATAGCTTTTGCCACAGTTGCTGGACCTTGCTGGTGGGTACCAGGATGGCTAGCTGCAGGTCGGTAATACATTGGGCAATGCAGCGCTCTCCTTCGAAGTCAAATAGCTTCACCTCGCCGACAGAGGGTTGCTCGAAGCCCAGCAGTTTGGAGGTGCGCTCTGCCACATCGCGCCCCTGCAGGCCTAACCAGTGGGTTTCATCACTGATGTCTCGCAGCTCTGTTTTGAAAAAGACGGCGTACTTGGCTAGCGCTTGCTGGGCGATGGGGGCCAAATCCTTTGGCAGTCGGAAGATGAACTCACTTTGCGAAAGTTTCAGTGCACTAAAAGCACTGATCATACGCCCCTTGGGGCTGCAGTGAGCTCCCAGGGTGCTGTGTTCATCGGGAAGGTTGATCAAGTCACAGGTGAGCTGCCCCTGTAAGAACTTCTGGCTGTCGGGCCCAGTAATGGAAATAGCTCCGATTGGGCCCAGGTCCAGCAGGTGCAAACTCTGAGGGTCTTCGCGACTGGTGAGAGGGAAGTGAGCTTTGCTGCCCTCCCAAATGGCGCCCTCGTTGCTGAGAAAATCCTGCCACTGTTGCTGATCCATAATCCTGCCACCTGCATTTGTATTCGGGGCATAATTTGGGGGTCCTTCGCGCCCTTTTCAAGTTTGGTGGGGCAGGGGGTATACTGCGCTTTTTAGCTGGTTGGAAAGAAGTATGGATCGCAACCGCCTGTTTTGGGCCAGCCGCCGTGGCATGTTGGAATTGGATCTGGTGTTGCTGCCGTTTCTGGATAATGTTTACGAGACCCTGGAGCCAGAGGATCAGCAGCGCTATATCCGCCTGCTCGATGAGCAGGATCAGGATCTGTTCGCCTGGTTCTTGCGTCGGGAAGATCCGGCTGACCCGGACTTGAAGCGTATAGTGCAGATCATCCGTGACAACACCGGACTCCAGGAATAGCTCGACACCCCCGCTTTATGAGCGCAGCGCCCGCTTAAGTTGCGTCGTTGCGCCTTCCTTTCTTTTGCATTTGCTCCTTTTGCTGATCACCTTCCTGGCGATTCTGCTTATTTGGCTGTGTAACTTGCCTTTAGTGTTATCTGTGCTGGCGAGCTTTTTCGCTGTGGTTTACGCGGGGATAGAGTGGCGCCGGGTAAGAGCTGGGAGAGGCCATTTATCGACCCGTGAGCGAAGGTGGTTTTGGCGCCCTGATGGGGCAGATAGTCGCGAATTCCAGTTTGTAAATGAGCTGGTGTTGTGGTCCTGGTTGGTGGTGATTAACGGGCGTGACAGAGCTGGGCGCCGGTTCCGTTTGGTGCTGGCCAAGGATATGCTGGCGCCGCAGGACTGGCGCAGGCTACAAGTAGCACTGCGCTATTCTCGTTAGCTGTTCGGGATCGAAGTAGCAGGCCAGTCCATAGGCTGCCTAAATAAACTGACGTTGGCCGGCAAAGTTCTCTGGCACCAAAATCGTGTCCATAGCAAGTTCACGCAGCTGGGGGTAGTCGAGGGAGTAGTGCAGTCCACGGCTCTCGCGACGATCCAATGCGGAACGAATAATCAGTTCGGACACCAGCGAGAGGTTGCGCAACTCAACCAGGTCGTTGCTGATACGGTAATTGGCGTAGAACTCTCGAATTTCTTTCTGTAGCAGTTTCACCCGGTGTTGAGCGCGCAAGAGTCGCTTGCGGGTGCGCACGATACCTACGTAGTCCCACATAAAGCGGCGCAGTTCATCCCAGTTGTGGGAGATCACCACATCTTCATCAGAATCAGTGACTCGCGATGCATCCCAACCAGGTGATGGGCGAGGGGCTTGTACCATCCCCAGGTGCTCGTCGATATGCAGGGCTGCGGAGCGTGCATAAACCAGACATTCTAATAGCGAGTTGCTGGCGAGGCGGTTGGCGCCATGGAGGCCAGTAAAGGTGGTTTCGCCAATGGCGTAGAGCTGATCCAGATCTGTGCGCCCATGGCGGTCGACCATAATGCCGCCGCAGGTGTAGTGGGCTGCAGGTACGACAGGAATAGGCTCGCGGGTGATATCAATACCGTAGCGAAGGCAGTTGCTATAGACCGTTGGGAAGTGATCGCGCACAAACTGAGGATCTTTGTGGGAGATGTCCAGGTAAAGGCAGTCTGCTCCCAGTCGCTTCATCTCGTGGTCGATAGCGCGGGCGACGATATCCCTTGGTGCCAACTCACCCCGCTTGTCGAAGCGGTCCATAAACCGGCTGCCGTCTGGAAGTTTGAGCACCGCCCCTTCGCCGCGCAAAGCCTCTGTGACCAGTAAGGCCTTGGCCTTGGGGTGATAAAGGCAAGTGGGGTGGAATTGATTGAACTCCATATTCGCCACGCGGCAACCGGCGCGCCAAGCCATCGCGATCCCATCGCCACTAGCACCGTCTGGGTTACTGGTATAGAGGTATGCTTTGCTGGCACCACCGGTGGCCAGAACGACAGCTTTTGCCTGTACCAGCTCAACTTCATCGGTGTTTTTATCAAGCACATAGGCGCCAGCGCAGCGGAATCGGCCTTTCTGCGGATCGGGCTGGCGAATCAAGTCGATGGCGACGTGGTGCTCAAAACAGTCGATATTTGGGCTGTTCAGTACCTTGGTGATCAGTGTGCTGTGCACCGCTCGGCCGGTGGCATCGGCGCTATGGATAATGCGCCGGTGGCTGTGCCCCCCCTCTTTGGTGAGGTGGTAGCCCTCTTCTTCTCGGGTGAAGTCCACTCCCTGATCAATCAACCAGCGGATTGCAGCGGTGCTCTCTTCTACGGTAAAGCGTACTGAAGCGGGGTGGCAGAGTCCTGCACCCGCGTCTAATGTGTCTGCAATATGCGACTCAACCGAATCCATCTCATCCAGCACTGCGGCGATGCCTCCCTGGGCGAACCAGGTGGAGCCATCTTGCAATCTCTGCTTGGAGAGCAGGGCCACGCGATACTGGGAGGCGAGATGCAGTGCCAGTGTAAGGCCTGCTGCACCGCTTCCAATTACGAGAACGTCGTAGTTTGCCTGGGCATTCATAGATTTCAATTATGTTTAAGGGTCGCGTAGTATAGCGCCTCCTGATTATTCGTCGATTTGACGTGGAACTTATGTCCTATTGTCATTGTCATCAACACAGTAAAAGAAACGCCTGCGCCGGTGGCCCCGCAGTCAAGTTTTGTGGCGCCCGCAGTGTGGCTGGATATGGGAGTTGGGGATGACAGCGCATCAGGCGTCAACGAGTGACCGTGAGTTGGTGGAACGGGTACAAAAAGGGGACAAACGTGCTTTTGATCTTCTTGTGCTCAAGTACCAACACAAAATTGTTGCTGTAGTGAGTCGGTTCATTAAGGACCACAGTGAAGTACAGGATGTAACCCAAGAGGCTTTTATCAAGGCTTATCGTGCTCTTGCCAATTTTCGTGGCGAGAGCGCTTTTTACACATGGATGTATCGGATTGCGATTAATACCGCCAAGAACCACCTGGTTTCCCGCAGTCGTCGGCCGCCATCTTCTGATGTTGAACTGGAAGATGCTGAGTTTTACTCGGGTGCTGATCTGCTGCGCGATAACGAGACACCTGAGAGCCAGATGTTTCGCGACCAGCTGGAAGCGGCGGTGCATCGCGCCATTCGCGCACTGCCAGAGGATCTGCGCTCAGCGGTAACGCTGAGGGAGCTTGAGGGACTTAGCTACGAGGAAATCGCCGAGGTTATGGGATGCCCGGTGGGAACCGTGCGCTCTAGAATATTTCGCGCACGGGAGGCGATAGACCGGACAGTCCAGGCCGTGATGGCCGGCGAGCCGGAAACACTGGGTGACAGGGGTTAAAATTGCGGAAAATTTTCCCAGTCGGGGAAACCAACTGCTCAGACTCCGGTCATAACATGTAACCAAATATGGTGCTTGTGGGCACCAAATAAATGATTGCACAAGAGGGTTAACCCCTATGTCCCACGGGAATCATCAGGAACGTCTTAACGAGTCGCTCTCGGCGCTCATGGATGGCGAAGTCAGCGAACTGGAGCTGCAACGGCTTCTGAAGGCCAGCGCGGCCTCTGAAGAGTTGGGTGAGCGCTGGTCGCGCTACCAGCTCGCGGCGAGTGTTATGCGCCGCGAACAGGTCGCACCGGTAGACACCGGTCTTGCAGCGAGTATTTCTGCCGCTATCGATGAGGAGGAGCCCCTGTCCCAAAACGGCAATGGGGGAGCTGCGGTTGCTGGCAATCTGGTTAACAATCGCTGGTGGCGCCCGCTGTCCCGTGGTGCTGTTGCTGCGACGGTGGCCTTTGCTGCCATTTTGGGTGTGCAGCAAATGACTGATTCTCCGCAGAACACCATCCAGGGTGGGAGCCAGCCAGTAGCATCGGTTGAGCGTGAAGCCCAACCAGTGGTTCAGTCTGCTCCGCAGCCTTCCGGTTTTTATGTGCCCGCTCCCTCTACGCGCTCTGTGAGCACTGCGGCTCCCCGCTTTGTACCCGAGCAGCGCACAGGTGTTGTGGGGCAGGCTGTAATACAGCAGGCACCAACCCCCGAGTTGATGCGCCACCTGAATCGCGTAATGATTCAGCACTCAGAACAAGCCGCTCATGTGGGCAGTCAGGGCATGGTGCCTTTTGCTCGCGCCACTTACGGCGAACAAGTTGGAATGTAGTGTGACGAAAGTCGAAACCAGGGGGCGCCGAATCCTCTGTGGGATTCTCAAGGCCAACGGTCTACTGTTGGCCTCCTCGCTGTTGGCTCCCATGTCATTTGCCCAGGTCGGCACAGGGGTTGAACCCAGTGCCCCCACCACCATAAATCTCGATATGAGTACTGCTCCTGCAGCGGCCCCAGCTGTAGTGGAAGTTGCTATGACAGACGGGGGCTCGGCTGAGGTGGAAAGTCCTGCCGCAGCACTGTCCGATCCTGCAACTGTAGCCCCGGAAGGTGCTGCTGGTACCGTGCCGGCGCAAGAGGCGGTGACATCTGGTGTAGTTAATCTTAATCCGGCGAATCTCAACCCTGCAGGGCAGAGCGGCCTGGTAAGCCCGGGTGTGGTGAGTAACAACGAGGTTGAGCATTGGCTAGCCAAGTTGGCAAAGGCAGTAACTGAGCTTGAATACAGTGGTCTGGTGACCTTTGAGCATGCGGGCCTCCTGGAGACCTTGCAGGTTGTTCACGCGGTTCGAGAAGGTGAGCAGGTAGAGCGCGTGCGCTACCTCAGTGGTGAGCCTAGAGAGTTGATCAGCCACGGCAGTGCCGGAAATTGCGATGTCAGTGCTTCGCCAAGAAATCGTGCTACAGCATGGAACTCGGCGGGCCAACAACAGGCTCAGCGCGCCTACCAATTTATCTTGCGGGGTGAGGAGCGAATCGCGGATCGCGATGCTGTTGTGATTGAGGCGCGACCGAGGGATCGCTATCGCCTGGGACTGGTAGTGAGTCTCGATAAACAGACTGGACTGCCGTTGAAGACCATGCTGGTTAGCACTCAGGGCCGCGTATTGGAACGTTACCAGTTTGTACAACTGGATCTCGCCCCTGTAGAGGATGCCGCACTTCAGGCGGTCTCGAATAATGCCCGGCGCATCGATAATCGGAATGAGTGTACGGCTTCACAGAGCCGTTGGCAGGTGGGCTGGTTGCCCGACGGTTTCCGGGTAGTGTCCGTCAAGCCGTTATCTGATGGCGATATGATGGTGTTTAGCGATGGGCTGGGAGTGTTCTCTGTATTTGTTCAGCGCCTCGGTCCAGAACTTGAGGGCTTTAAAGGTCGCGCAATCCGCGGAGCCACAACAGCCTATATGGACCGATTGGAAATTGAAGGTGTTGCTTACACTGTGACAGTGGTGGGTGAAATTCCCGAAACTACAGCTCGCCGTGTCGCCAGCTCAATTACCGCAAAGAGCTAAGTGAGCATATAGGTGCTGCAAGAGCGTGGCCGGGTAGTGGCCATAGAGTCCGATGCTATCTGGGTGGAGACCACCCAGAGTAGCGCCTGTAATGGCTGTTCTACCAAAAGCAGCTGTGGGACTGGGTTGCTGGGCGATCTGTTTTCTTCTTCGACCCGCGTTAAAGTAGCTCTCAACGGTTTTTCTGCTGATAAAATCCACCTCGATGATGTGGCGGTAATTGGTATTACCGAGAATGCCCTGACCAGTAGCGCTTTGCTGGTTTACCTCGTCCCCTTGATGTCCCTGGTGCTAGTTGCACTGATTGGGGATTCGCTCTTCGCTGAGCCCGGTGCTGTAATTGGGGCCTTGATCGGTCTGGTCTTCGGTGCTTTGGGCGTTCGCTGGTACAGTAGGTCCCAGTCGCAAAACCCCACCTACACCCCGGTACTGCTGCAGATTGAGCCCTCCCAAAAGAAATAGTCCGCCGCCTCCGTCTTCGCCAGCTAACCCTAATCTCCCTGACCTAAACTGAGAGTTCCATTTATTGCCTGGAGGCTCTGCCAATGAGGGCTCGCTGTTTTGATGAGCGCTGGCCTCTACGTACTGCATTTGTCATCTCTCGTGGCGCTCGCACTGAGGCTCAGGTTGTGGTGGCGGAGCTTAGTGATGGTGAAATCTCTGGCGTCGGTGAGTGCACGCCTTATGCTCGCTATGGAGAAAGTGCTGCCTCTGTTTTGCACCAGTTACAGCCAATGCTCAAAGAGGTGAGCGATGGGTTGACCCGAGAGCAATTACAGCTGCGTATGCCTGCCGGAGCGGCGCGAAATGCATTGGATTGTGCGCTGGCAGATTGGGAGGCTAAAAAAGCGGGGCGTCTACATCCGGCTCCGGATTTTCTCCCTACCGTACAGACATTAGTTGTTGATAGTCCCGAGGCAATGGCAAGTGCTGCGAAAATTGCTGTGACGGCGGGAGCTGAGGTTCTCAAGTTGAAACTTGATGACCAACATGTGCAAGAAAGGGTGTCGGCAGTACGCTCTGCAGCACCGGATGCCAGGTTGGTGATTGATGCCAATGAGGCATGGCGAAAAGAGACCTTGTTACAGAGATGTCATGATTTAAGCGAGTTGGGGGTGGCGATGCTTGAGCAGCCGCTTCCTGCGAGTGAAGATGAATTTCTGGAGAGCTTTGAGCACCCGCTGACGATTTGTGCAGACGAGAGTTGCCATACTCGGGAAGATCTGCCGAAGTTGCTCAAACGCTATGAGATGGTCAATATCAAGTTGGACAAAACTGGCGGAATTACCGAGGCCCTGGCACTCGCAGATGAAGCGACTGATCTCGGCCTGGAAATTATGCTGGGATGCATGCTGTGTACCTCTCGGGCTATCCGAGCAGCCTGGCCATTGGGCAGTCGAGCGAGCTTTCTGGACCTGGATGGGCCCACCTGGCTGGCCAGCGATGTGGAGCCCCCTCTGCGTTTCAAGGCGGGTAGAGTTTATTGGTCGTAAGTCAGCAGATCGATTAGCGCTTGCAGATAATCTTCACTTGCCGCATCAGCTGATATTGGGGGGAGTTCAAGGGTAATACAGGGCAGTGTTTGTTCTGCGCACCAGGTGCCGAATGATCCTGGGGTCTGGTAACCCACATCCCCAACCAGAGGCAGCTTGAAATCGCTGGCAAGCTGCATGCCCAGAGGGCTGTTGCTGGGGTCCTCGACACAGGCAAGGGGCTCGTGAATGGAAACGGTCCAGGTCGGTCCCAGCTTTGCAAACAGCTGGCAAAGTGCAGAGGTCTCGGGTTCAGAGGCGGCGCTATCACCTGTACTTAGCCGAACATCGCGTTTTTCTGCAGCACTGTTCCACCGGTAGACATTGCCACTGCCATCCCAATTTGCAGTGGCAAAGTTGCGGTTGAGATCTACGCCGCGTGCGTTGGCCCTGGTGCCCAGCTGGCAGCCATCCGGATTGGCAGCGAGGATTACGTGATGTCTCAATGAGTTGGTGGCGAGGGCCCGCAACGCGCAGGATAGAGCGACGACTGCGGCGACTTCATCTCCGTGGGTGCCGGCCATTATGAGGCCGTGGTGGGTGCCGGTTTGCGCGGGAAAATAGAGTAAAGGGGCGCCCAAAACACTTTGGCCGTAGAGCTCGGTGGGCAGGTGAAACTGACCGCGTTCTGGGCGCGGGCGCATTTCGGACATCGTTAACTCTTTACACAGTTTTACAGTCTGTTGTAGAACTTTGGTGACTAGATCGCCACTAAGTCGTTACTGAGAGTCCCTAAGGGGCTGGACAAGCCAAGGTTCGCCCTTGAAAGGACTCGAAAATCCAATGGTTTCATATTAGAAGGGATCACTAGGGGTAACAAACCTATGGTTAAACGTTGTACACAATATCTACTGGTTCTTTGTCTGTTGGTTTCCGGGGCTGCCAGTGCCCGCGGACTACCCGAACTTACGGAGTTAATCGAAGATAACTCACCGGCAGTCGTCAAAATCAACACGGTTGATCGCAACCGCACTAGTCGCAGTAGCCAGCCGCAGCTTCAACAGGAAATTCCCGATATCTTCCGCCACCTTTTCGAGCCGCGCCAGCGCCAGCAGCGCCCGGTAGCGAGTATGGGGTCCGGCTTTATCATCTCTGAAGACGGTTATATCGTAACCAATAATCACGTGGTCGATGGTGCAGACCAGGTAACCGTTACATTGACTGATCGTCGCGAATACGAGGCGCAGGTTATCGGCAAGGATGTGCGCTCCGACCTGGCCCTGTTAAAGATCGACGCGGAGGACCTGTCGTCAGTACGCTGGGGGGATTCCGAAGAGCTGCAGGTGGGAGAATGGGTTGTCGCTATTGGCTCTCCCTTCGGCTTGGACTACTCCGCAAGCGCCGGGATCGTCAGTGCGATGGGGCGCAGTATCCCCAATGAGAGCCGCGAGAATTACGTTCCTTTTATCCAGACAGATGTTGCAATTAACCCCGGAAATTCCGGAGGCCCGCTGTTTAACCTGGATGGCGAAGTAGTGGGTATCAACTCTCAGATCTATACCCGCAGTGGCGGATCTATCGGGCTCTCCTTCGCTATTCCCGCGAGCCTTGCCCAGGATGTGGTTGCCCAGTTAAAGGAAAAAGGGCGGGTGGATCGCGGATGGCTCGGAGTGGGAATCAGTAATGTCGACCGCAATATGGCGGAAGCCATGGGCCTTGGTAAGCCCGCCGGCGCCCTGATCGATCAGGTGAGCCCTGGGTCGCCCGCGGCTCAAGCGGGAATTATGCCCGGTGATATCATTTTGCGCTTCCATGGTCAGAAGATAGGAGTTTTTGGTGACCTGCCGCACGTTGTAGGCCAGATTCGACCGGGTACACAGGCCCAGGTGGAGTTGATCCGCAATCGTAAACCCGAGCGCCTGAGTGTTACTGTCGGCACCCTGCCGGGTTCTGAAGATGAAGCGAGGCAAGTGGCAGCCAATCCCAGCTCTGGAGTGGGTGGGCGCCTGGGTGTCGTGGTTGAGGAAATTCCCGATATCCTGAAGCAGCGATGGAATGTGGAAACTGGGGTGCTGGTGAAGCAAGTGATTCCAGGCAAGCCCGGTGCCAAAGCAGGTTTGCGCAGTGGCGATATCATCGCGCAACTTGGTTTTGAAGAAGTTGGCGACATTAGTGACTACAAAACTGTCGTCAAGGATCTGCCGGAAGATGAGCTATTGCCGATTCGCTTCTTCCGCGCCGGGCAGTCCACTTTCCGTACAATTAAGATCGAAAGCTAGCCGCTTTCCAGCGATTGGTGGCCCATTGGGCCACCTAGCTCTCACCTCTGTCCATGAGTTCTGTTAGACTTGCGCCACACAGTTGGCACTATAGCCAGCTAATCATTTGATTTTGCAAGGGTTTTTATTCCGCAGTGGCCACAGATCTCTCTCATATCCGCAATTTCTCCATTATTGCCCATATCGACCACGGGAAATCTACCCTGGCTGACCGCTTTATCCAGGACTGTGGTGGCCTCTCCGATCGGGAGATGGCTGAACAGGTGCTGGACAGCATGGAGCTCGAGCGCGAGCGTGGGATTACCATCAAGGCGCAGAGTGTGACGCTCGACTATAACGCGCGCGATGGTAAGACCTATCAGCTGAACTTTATTGATACCCCGGGGCACGTGGACTTCTCCTATGAGGTATCCCGCTCTCTGGCTGCTTGTGAAGGCGCACTGTTAGTGGTTGATGCTGCTCAGGGCGTTGAAGCCCAGTCGGTTGCCAACTGTTATACGGCCATTGAGCAGGGACTAGAAGTTATCCCGGTCCTGAACAAGATGGACTTGCCGCAAGCAGACCCAGAAAAGGTTGCTGAAGAGATCGAGGACATTATCGGTATTGATGCCGCCGAAGCGACCCGTTGCAGCGCCAAATCCGGCCTGGGTGTCGAAGATGTGTTGGAAGATCTGGTGCGCTTGGTGCCGCCGCCCGAAGGCGATGTGGGTGCTCCTCTGCAGGCGCTGATTATCGACTCGTGGTTCGATAGTTACCTGGGCGTTGTTTCTCTGGTGCGTGTTGTCCAGGGCACGCTGAAGACCAAGGAAAAGATTGTCACCAAGTCTATCGGTCGCGCCCACGTTGTGGACAGCGTCGGTATTTTCACGCCCAAGCGCCATGAAACCGGTGTACTTCGCGCTGGTGAAGTGGGCTTTGTAGTGGCAGGCATCAAGGATATTCACGGTGCCCCGGTGGGCGATACCCTGACCCATGCCAAGGGCGCCGATGACATCGATATGCTGCCGGGCTTCCAGAAAGTTAAGCCCCAGGTCTATGCCGGCCTATTCCCGGTCAGTTCTGATGACTATGAGGCCTTCCGGGACGCGCTGGAGAAACTTTCCCTGAACGATGCTTCCCTGTTCTATGAGCCGGAAACATCCGATGCACTGGGCTTTGGTTTTCGCTGCGGCTTCCTCGGTATGCTGCACATGGAAATTATCCAGGAGCGCCTGGAGCGTGAGTACGACCTGGACCTGATCACTACCGCGCCGACGGTGGTTTACGAGGTTGAGCAGTCAGATGGCGAGACTGTGATGGTGGACAACCCATCGCGTCTGCCGGATGTAGGTTCCATTGAAGAGATGAGGGAACCGATTGCCGAGGTGAATATTCTTGTGCCACAGGAGTATTTGGGTAATGTAATTACTCTGTGCGTAGAGAAGCGGGGTATCCAAAAGGATATGCAGTATGTGGGTTCCCAGGTGTCCCTGCGCTATGAACTGCCGATGAGTGAAGTGGTCATGGACTTCTTCGACCGCCTCAAGTCTGTAAGCCGTGGCTTTGCCTCTTTGGATTACAGCTTTGTCCGTTTTGAAGCGGCTAAGTTAGTGCGCCTGGATATCCTGATTAATGGTGACCGTGTAGATGCCCTGGCCTTGATCGTCCACCGCGATAACGCGCAGCAGAAAGGCCGTGCTATGGCGGAGAAGATGAAGGAGCTGATTCCTCGCCAGATGTTTGATGTGGCTATCCAGGCGGCCATTGGTGGCCAAGTAGTCTCCAGAACCACGGTGAAGGCGTTGCGTAAAAATGTGACGGCCAAATGTTACGGTGGTGATGTTACCCGTAAGAAAAAGCTGCTTGAGAAACAGAAAGCGGGCAAGCGCAGAATGAAGCAGCTGGGTCGTGTTGAAGTACCTCAGGAAGCATTCTTGGCGGTGCTGAAGGTGGATCAGTAGAGTTTAGACTCTGCGCCACGACAAAAATAAGGAATAGTAGAGAAAAGTAATGGATATCAATTTACCTCTGATTCTGCTTTGGTTAGTTGTGATTAGTGGCGGAATCTGGTTGGTCGACAGCCTGTTTTTCGCCCGTCAACGGAAAAAGAAAGTTGGGGACCAGCAAGCCGACCCAATCGTCGTTGAGTATGCGAAGTCTTTTTTCCCAATTCTGGCGATCGTATTTGTTCTGCGCTCTTTCCTCGTTGAGCCCTTTCAAATTCCCTCGGGCTCAATGATTCCAACGCTGGAAGTCGGGGATTTTATCCTGGTTAACAAATATGCCTACGGCGTACGCTTGCCAGTTTCCCGTACCAAGGTTATGGATGTAGGCGAGCCCAAGCGTGGCGATGTTATGGTGTTTTTCCCACCTCACAACAACGATACCTATTACATCAAGCGGGTGATCGGATTGCCCGGTGACAGAATAGAGCTGAAAAACAATGTGCTCTATGTGAACGGTGAGCTGGCTCGCCAAGAATTGATCCGAGCTATTCCTCCGAGCAATCCACAAACTGAGGTTATGTGGGAAGATCTCGATGGTTATCGCCACGAGATGCAGAAAAGTGTCCATCCCAGGCAGTACAGCAATTTCAGTGGTGTAGTGCCTGAAGGGCATTACTTCATGATGGGCGACAACCGCGATAACAGCCTGGATAGCCGGGAGTGGGGTTTTGTTCCAGAGAAAGATATCGTTGGCAAAGCTTTCGCCATTTGGATGCACTGGGACAAGCTACTCAGTTTGCCCAGCTTTAAGCGTGTAGGCTCAATCCAATAATGAAACCAACCGGGCGGTGGTCCGGTGATTTATAAAGGGTAGAGGGCAAAGTAATGGGTAATAAGCTCAACCTCTCAATGCAGGGGCAGCGGGGAATGGGTTATTGGGGATGGTTGCTGGCACTGGCACTATTGGGATTTGCTCTGACTTGCGTATCTAAGATGGCTCCGGCCTATGTAGATGCTCGCTACGTTAATGAGGGGTTAAAAACCCTTGGTCAGAACCCCAACCTTGAAAATATGACTAGTGGTCAAATCAAGAAAGAATTGGGCCGTTTTTTCCTGATAAATAATGTTCGGGGTGAGCCGACCAAGTCGGTGCAAGTAGTTCGAGGGGCCAAGAGTACTGTGGTAAGTATCAATTACGAGTTGCGCCAGCCATTGATGTACAACGTTGATGTTGTGATGAAGTTTAATAAGCAGCTCGACACGGCAAAGCCAGAACTTTGCTGTGATGCGCTGATCGATTTGGAGCAATTCCGCAAACGTGACTGATCTTTTACTGGAACGCCTTTGCAAGCGCCTCGGCCATGATTTTGATCAGGCTGAGCTGCTAGAGTTGGCGCTTACTCACCGATCCCATGGCAGCCGTAATAATGAGCGCTTGGAGTTTCTGGGCGATTCTATCCTTGGGTTCACCATCGGCGCGGCCCTTTATGAGCAGTTCCCCAATGGACGCGAGGGGCAGTTGAGCCGTTTGAGGGCCCAATTAGTTAGCGGAGAAACGCTGGCAAAACTGGCTCGGGAGCTGGAGATTGGAGATTGCTTGCGCCTTGGTGAAGGTGAAATGAAAAGTGGCGGCTTTCGCCGGGCGTCGATTCTCGCTGATGCTGTGGAGGCCTTGATTGGCGCCATCTATCTGGACGCTGGCTTGGAAGCAGCTCGAGCCCGGGTACTCGAATGGTTTGCTCTGCGCTTGCAGGGGCTATCATTGGAGACTATGAAGGACCCTAAAACCCGCTTGCAGGAGTGGTTACAGGCACGTAAAAAACCATTGCCTGAATATAAAGTTGTGGATGTCTCTGGTGCTGAGCACGCCCAGCATTTCGTAGTGGAATGTCGTGTCAGTGGACTTACACAGCCGGTGAAGGGAGAAGCCAGCAGTCGTCGCAATGCTGAAAAGACGGCGGCGGTTGAAGCCTACAAGCTCCTCACCGGGCAGGACTAACCTTACAATAGAGGCGTTGTGCCGGATTAGTGTCCCGCATCGCGCTGACAGCCCTCGATATCACTGGGGGCACTTCTGGCTCCGGGCTTCCCGGAGACCTCCAACTCTTTCGGAGAAAATTCTTGAGCGAACAACCTTCTCGCTGTGGCTATGTCGCGATTGTCGGCCGCCCCAACGTGGGAAAATCCACACTGTTGAACCACTTGCTAGGGCAGAAGCTTGCGATTACTTCGCGCAAGCCGCAGACGACTCGTCACAATATGCTCGGTATTAAAACCGAAGGTCCAAACCAGATTATTTTTGTCGATACTCCGGGCCTGCATTCCGACCAAGAGAAAGCGATCAACCGCTATATGAATCGAGCTGCCGCCAGTGCTGCGCGGGATGTGGATGTAGTGGTGTTTGTTGTAGAGCGCACTCGTTGGAGTGAGGCAGACCAGTTGGTGGCAGAGAAGCTGCGCGGTATTAAATGCCCATTAATTATCGCCGTGAACAAGGTGGATCAGCTCGAGGATAAAGCTGATCTACTGCCCCAGCTACAAGCCCTGGCTGAGGAGCATCCAAAAGCTGAAATTGTTCCCATATCAGCCTTGCGCAACGTAAATCTGGATACTCTGGAAGAGGTTATTCTGAAGCACTTGCCTGAGGGGCAGCATTTCTTCCCCGAAGATCAAGTGACCGACCGCAGCTCGCGCTTTCTCGCAGCAGAAATTGTTCGCGAAAAGATTATGCGTCAATTGGGTGCCGAGGTTCCCTACCAAGTTACTGTGGAGGTAGAGGAGTTTGCCCAAGAGGGTAAGGTCTTGCATATCAGCGCTGCTATTTTGGTTGAGCGGGCGGGCCAAAAACGTATCATCATTGGAAATAAGGGCGAGCGAATCAAACAGATTGGCAGCCAGGCTAGAGAAGATATGGAGCGCTTGTTTGATAGCAAGATAATGCTCAATTTGTGGGTGAAGGTGAAATCTGGCTGGTCTGATGATGAGCGGGCTCTGCGCAGTCTCGGTTACAGAGACGAGTAATCATCAGGGCAATTTCCCCTGGACCTATGAAAACGCCTCAACCGCCTCAACCCGCATATATCCTCCATTCGCGGCCCTATAAAGACTCCAGTTTGATCCTGGAGCTTTTCACGCCCGATTACGGCCGGCTGGGCTGTGTCGCCCGTGGGGCCCGTCGTGACAAGCAGCGCCGCCAACAAGCGTTGCAGCCCTTCACCCCGTTGCTTGTCACATTGATGGGAGCGGGTTCACTTAAAATGCTCGG
This sequence comes from Microbulbifer maximicatervae (SeqCode), assembly GCF_052467815.1. Lineage (NCBI taxonomy): Bacteria > Pseudomonadati > Pseudomonadota > Gammaproteobacteria > Cellvibrionales > Microbulbiferaceae > Microbulbifer > Microbulbifer maximicatervae (SeqCode). The sequence continues at coordinate 4,982,327 of NZ_CP174326.1, read as the reverse complement.
TCCAGTCGAAAATGTTGGTGTACCACTATGGCTCAAAAGCCGAGCGGTTTATGCGGGCCTTTATGCCAATGAACTGATGGTAAGGCTCCTTCCCGAGGGCGAGGCGCATTACACGCTGTTTGCAGCTTATCAGAGCCTGCTGGAATCTCTGTCCCAGCTGGAGGGACTCTCCAATGCTGAACTGGAAGGTCCGCTTCGTTGCTTTGAGTTACAACTGCTCCTGGAGCTAGGTACCTGCCCATCCCTCAATATTTGCGGCCCGCAAGGAGACCTTGTAAATGAAGGCGGGGTTTATCGCCTGGATGATGAGTGGGGTTTAATGCCTGTTCACCGCTCCAATGATGAGAGTCTGGGAGAGTATTTTTTTTCAGGTGCCGAACTATTGGGGATGGACAGCGCTATGAATGGGGGTGTCTGGTCAGGTGAGGCTTTAGCACCTGCAAAGCGCCTTACACGATTATTGTTGAGGAAAGTATTGGGGGATAAGCCTTTGCAGAGCAGAGAGCTTTTTCGACAGGTTTACGGAAAAAAATGATAGTTAGTATTGGCACCGATATTTGTAACTACGACCGTATTGAGGTTGCGTGGCAGCGCTTTGGTGATCGCTTTGTTGAGCGTGTTCTTAGCAGTGCGGAAAGGAAGGACTTTTATTCTATGGCTGAGCCCATCCGCGCTGCATATTTGTGTAAGCGATTTGCGGCGAAGGAGGCTGTAGCCAAGGCCTTGGGCACTGGGATTGGTGAAGGGGTTTCCTGGCAGGACATTGATGTCCGTCGCCGCAAGGGAGCTGCACCGCAGGTAGTACTGGCGGGCGCAGCTGAGGAGAGGGCCGAAAAACTTGGTGTGGACAGAATCCACCTCAGCCTGTCCGATGAAAAAGATTCGGCCGTGGCATTCGTGGTATTTGAATCCTGCTAGGCAACTACCTCCAGGCCAAAGAGCGCATCCAAGTCTTGTTCAGAAGCCCACTCGCGCAGGGCCCGGATCTCCCTGAGAACAGCATTGAGTTTGCGCTGGTCAAAGGCTTGGGCATCGGACCCTTGGATAGTGCGCAATGCCTCTTGTAACACGCAAGTTGATTCTCTCAAGCGTGAAACTCCGCAATAGCAGCAGCCACCGTGCATGCGATGAGTGAGTTCGAACATGCCCTTGTAATCCCCAAGGTTGTACAACCTTTCCAGTTCTCTCTCATCTGAACTGAGACCGTCAATCAACATGCGCAGCATGTCCCTGGCCAGCTTGGCATCGCCGTTGGCGAGGGTCAGGCATTCGCCAATGTCTACCAGGCGCATCTCCTCAATCTTCACTTTTTCTGCGGCCTGGGGAGTGATGATCTTAAGCCAGCGCTTGATCATATGGGAGAGCTGGGCCTCGCTAACAGGCTTGCTTAAGTAGTCGTCCAGTCCCGCAGACAGCAGGCGTGCTTTTTCTTCGGCGCCGGCGTGGGCGGTGAGGGCAATGATTGGAGTACGGCGGCCGGTCTCCTGCTCACGAATCAGACGTGTAGCTTCGATACCATCCATTTCGGGCATTTGAATATCCATAAACACCAGGTCGAAAGCTCCCTGCTGCCAGAGCTGTAGAGCTTCTTCGCCGCTTGCTGCAATAACGACTTCTACATCTTGTGCTCGCAGAAGTTCGCCGACCAGTCGGCGGTTTGCCGCGTGGTCATCCACTGCCAGCACGCGCGGTGGTGCGGGCCACGGTAGTGCCTGTACCCCGCCACTAACCCGCTGCTGCCCCTGCTGTGGTACTGCTCGTTTCAGGGATCGCAGCAAATTGTCTCGGGTGACGGGTTTGCTAAGGAAAGTGAGAGTGCGGGTGCGTAGTTGGTCGTAGCAGCGACGCAATTCAGCGGGTGGGCCCAGTACGATCACGCGGCACTGATAGGTATCAACCAGCGACTGCACTTTGCTACTGAAATTATCAAAATCACCTTTGGCAGTAGCTGTATCGATAATAACCGCATCCGGTAGGGCATCGTGCCGCCACATTTGCTCGATTGCCGGTTGCAGAGTATCAGTATCGCCGAGTTCTATGGGCTCCACTTGCCATTGGCTGAGTAGCTGAGCTACCTGGGTCCGTGTAACTGGGTTGGGGTCTGCAAGTAAAATTCGGCAGCCAGGATATTGAATACGCGGATACATGCCTCGATTGCGTTCAGCCTGGAGGGAAATTTGCACCCAACAGGTGCTGCCGTCATTGGCTGTTTCTTCAATACCTGTGCAGCCGCTCATCCTCTCAACTAGGCTGCGGGCTATAGACATCCCTAAACCATTTGCGCTGATTTGTTGGGTGAGCTGTGGGGACTTGCTGGTGAGGATGTTCTCAATTTCACGGCGACCAGCCTCGTCAAGACGGTTACCCAGGCCGGTAACCGAAATACGGAGTACAAGTTCTGAGTTATTAATGCTATGTACTGACAAGCGCACGGGGATATTGCCATTTGCCGAGCTGCGCACCGCGTTACCCACCAAGTTTGTAAGTATTTGCTTAATTCGCAACGGGTCTCCGATTAAAGTGGGAGGGAGTTGAGAATCGATCAAGGGCACCAGTTCCAGATGGTGCTCATAGGCGTTTGGGGCCAGTATTTGCAGGGTCTCTTCAAGTAGTAAGCCAAGGTCCATAGGGATATGGTCAAGGACCAGGTTGCCGGACTCAATGCGGGAAAAGTCCAGGATGTCGTTGATGGTAGTCAACAGGTTTTCCGATGAACGTAAAATGGTTTGCAGGTAATCCTGCTGTAGCTCATCAATTCCAGTTTTTAACAATAGGTTGGTAAAACCGATAATTCCATTTAAAGGTGTGCGAATCTCGTGACTGGTATTGGCTAGGAACGTCGATTTAATCCTGCTTGCTTCCTGCGCCCTTTTACGTGCTAAGTCCAGCTCAATATTTTGTTCTTCCATACTGTCCAGCGATTGGCGCAGGTCATCCATAGACTGGAGCAAGTTGGCTTTGTATTCCTGTTGGTAACTGGACAGGTTTTCAGCCATCTCGTTAATTTGGTTTCCCAGTTGAGCGAGTTCTCGATTCTCCGTTTCATGGGTGCGTCGATCAAACTCACCTCTGCCAATCGCCTCCAGAGTATGTCCCATTCTAATCAGGCTGTGAGCAAAGCGCTCAGACATGATGACCGACCAGGCCAGCGCGGCTAGGGTACAGAGAATCAACCCCACCAAGCCTACGAGTAAAACTTGGTAAGTTCCCACCAGGAAATAGGGGCGATGTAGCTCAATACTTATCCAGCAGGTGGTGATATCGCCTTTCAATGGTTGTAAAACCTGAAGGGTCTCATCATCTTCAAAAATAAAGGGTTCGCGCTTGTTAAGGGTGTCTCTGCTAATGGGGGTGCGTGGACGCGGCCCGACACTGGCCAGCAAGCTGAGTCTGGTGCTGGGGTTGAGGGCTAGCTTGGGGCTGGGTTCGGTGGAGTAGACATGAACAGATCTGACCATATCTTTTTCCAGCATTAGCGCCAGCAAACTTTTACGCAGCCATTCCATTCTAAGTTCAGCTGGATGGCCCCCGCTCATCTCAATTAGTTCAGCTAGCTGTTCGGCGCTGGCTCGACCGTGGCTTAATAGTAATTGGCGACGATCGTGCATTTGCTGCAGGGTGAAAACGAGAGCGAGGAGCAAGGACAGAATTAGTGCGGGTGCTACAGTAAGGCGAAATACCAGGGTTCGTAAGGATCGAGGTTGCTCTGGTTCCTCGATTGAGAGAATAGGGTTGCCTGGGGCCATGTTAAGAGGGGCCTTGTACGATTATTTTTCCCTCATTTTACCGTTATGTACATCTGAGCGCACTCATTCACTTATCAGAAAACGCTTCTTTTTTGTCACAATATGCGCGTTTTAGAGGCTCAAAGATTCACTTTGCCAAGATTAGATAGCGCGGCATAGCCATCTGAATAATACCGCTTCAGGTATAACTCCCTTAATAACCAGGGTAGGGAGTAGACCAAAGTAGACGGTATTTAGTGCGTAGTACCGCTTGCTGTACACTTGGATCCCGCGAGATTTTTCTGGAATTTATTGCATTATGGATTATCCAACAATTGCTGACTGCGTAGGCAATACCCCGCTGGTTAAACTACAGCGCCTGCCAGGTGATACCAGTAATACTGTTTTGCTCAAGCTGGAAGGCAATAACCCTGCGGGTTCGGTAAAAGACCGCCCGGCACTTTCAATGATCAACCATGCGGAAGCTGCAGGATATATTTCTCCGGGAGATACCCTGATAGAAGCGACCAGCGGTAATACGGGAATTGCCCTGGCAATGGCTGCAGCGATTAAGGGCTATCAAATGATATTGATTATGCCCGACAGTGCTACCGAGGAGCGCAAGGCTTCAATGACAGCTTATGGCGCTGAGTTGATATTGGTTAGCGCTGAAGAAGGTATGGAGGGTGCGCGGGACTTAGCTTTGCAAATGCAGGAGGATAAGAAAGGATTGGTACTGAACCAGTTTGCCAATAGCGATAATCCCCTGGCTCACTATGAGGGAACCGGTCCGGAGATTTGGCAGCAGACCTCTGGAACGGTGACTCACTTTGTCTCCTCAATGGGTACAACCGGTACCATTATGGGATGCGGGCGTTACTTGAAGGAGCAAAATCCCGATATTCAAATCGTTGGATTGCAGCCAACTGAAGGCTCCAGTATTCCGGGGATTCGCCGTTGGCCGGAGGCATACTTACCTAAGATTTTTGTTCCTGAGCAAGTGGATATGGTCATGGATATGGACCAGCGAGAAGCTGAGGATATGACTCGCAGGCTGGCGAAAGAAGAGGGTATCTTTTGTGGCGTTTCCTCTGGAGGAGCGGTAGCCGGTGCTTTAAGGCTGTCTGCGCAGCTAGAAAAAGCGACGATTGTTGCAATTGTCTGTGATCGTGGAGATCGTTATTTATCTTCAGGACTTTTTGCCGCCCCAAAATAGTTCTTACTTTTATTCTCTAATTTATCTTATTTTATTGATCAATGCTGGAAATAAAGTACTTTAATTCCAGCATTGTTCCTGATGTCTACTCGCAAAAACGTTGTGAGATTCGCAGCTCTTTAAAGTGATTCGCCAATCAATTTACAATCATCTCTTTTGCCCCTTTTTTTGGGGAGAGCCTCTAATCCTCTTGCTATATGTGCATTGCCAGTTACAAAAAGCAATAACTAAGCTGGTAAATACAAAAAACTGATAGTTTGTAAAGTTCGGTAAAGCCTTGTTTCATGTTCACGTAGAGGTGGAAAAATTCACTTTTAAGTAATAAATGCAACCTGTTCACTTCTATCGATTTCCCCAATATCACAATTTTGGTTTTCTATAGGCATTGGTTTTGCAGGTTTACTGTTGGTTAAAAGGTCAACAAGCTGCACAAGACTTATACCCTCCCACTCAAATTGGTACGAAAAACTGCTGAATTTCGCGCAGCTTATTGAAATGTATACAGAAAATCATGGACTTTGGTGAGTTCAAACCTATGATAGAGAAGCGCTTAATCCAGCATGAGCACTGAGTAAATGTGCTGCTAAGCCAGGTAACGACAAAATTATGCCAATAACACAAATGACTCTTGTTAAAACATGGTTCAAGTAAGAAAGCATCATTCCTATGGTGGAGAAGGTGAACTCGACCTTGAATCCTGGTTGCGCCATGTACAGAAACTCGCGGGCCTGGATGGTTCTGCGATAGTAACTTTGCGGCGCGCAGCTGAGGTGAGTGCCGAAGCAGAACAGCGCGCAATTGAGGCAGAAAATATCTGGGCTGAGGGCGCTAGCAGTTTTGCTACTGGCCTTGAGATGGCTGAGATTCTCGCCGACTTACAAATAGACTCGGAAGCACTTGTCGCGGCGGTGCTGTACCGTGCCGTACGTGAGAAACGCCTGCCACTGGAAGCTGTGGAAAAAGAATTTGGTGAGCGAGTTGCCAAGCTGATTCGTGGCGTTTTGCGTATGGCTGCGATTCGCAGTCGCAGCGCAGATACCGGAGAAGAAAGCCCGAGTGGTGCGGTAGAGGAACATTCAGAGAATATCCGGCGTATGTTGGTGGCATTGGTCGACGACGTGCGAGTCGCTTTGATCAAACTCGCTGAGCGCACTTGTGCCATTCGTGCTGCAAAAAACTCAGAGCCGGCTAAACGCCAAAGAGTTGCTCGTGAAGTGGCCGATGTTTATGCACCCCTGGCCCACCGCCTGGGAATTGGTCATATCAAATGGGAATTGGAAGATCTATCTTTTCGCTATCTTGAGCCGGAAGATTACAAGCAGATTGCTCGCTTGCTGGATGAGAAAAGACTGGCTCGGCAGCAGTATATCGATGAGGTATTGGAGCTATTGCGCTCTGAACTCGAGCGCGCCCATATTGAAGGTGATGTTTACGGGCGAGCAAAGCATATCTATAGTATCTGGCGGAAAATGCGCCGAAAAAATATCGGCTTCTCCCAGGTCTATGATATTCGCGCAGTGCGTATTCTTGTCCCAACAGTAAGGGATTGCTATGCGGTTCTGGGTATAGTGCACAACCTCTGGCGCAACATACCGAATGAATTCGATGATTATATCGCCTCCCCCAAAGAAAACGGTTATCGCTCTCTGCACACGGCTGTAATTGGCCCCGAGCGAAAGGTGCTCGAGGTTCAGATCCGAACTTTTGCTATGCATGAAGAAGCGGAATACGGTGTTTGTGCTCACTGGCGTTACAAGGGCACTGATCTTAAGAGCGAGAGTAAAGATAGCTACGAGCAAAAAATATCCTGGTTGCGTCAGGTGCTCGACTGGCATGAAGAGGTGGGAGGTAACCCACTACAAGATGATTTGCGCTCCAGTGAGGCAGATTCACGTATTTATGTATTTACCCCCGGTGGTCATGTTGTAGACCTGCCTCGGGGTGCAACACCATTAGATTTTGCCTACAAGATTCATACAGAAATTGGTCATCGTTGTCGCGGGGCTAAAGTAGATGGCCGAATCGTGCCGCTCAACCACCGGTTGGAGACAGCCAATCAGGTTGAAATCCTCACAGGAAAACTCGAAGCGCCGAGTCGCGATTGGCTCTCTTCGGGCATGGCCTATATCACTACCTCCCGTGCCCGAGCCAAGATTATTCACTGGTTTAAGCAGCAGGCTCGGGATCAGAATATCGCCGATGGCCGCAGTATTCTCGACCGGGAATTTAAGCAGCTGGCGCTGAGTGATTTCGATTTCGATAAGTTGGCAGCCAAGCTCAATATGCATTCCCTAGAGGACCTCTATGCGGCAGTGGGTGCCGGTGATATAGGCGTGGGTCAGGTTCTCAACGCAGCCCAGCGAATGGTGAAGGTCGACAATGTGCCTCGGGTACCATCACTGACGGCTCCAGTTGCCCGGGGAGAAGGCAAGGCTGATGTCTATATCGACGGAGTGGGTAATTTGCTCACCCACATTGCCGGCTGTTGTAACCCTGTTCCAGGCGATGAAATTATGGGGTATATCACCCTTGGGCGCGGGGTTTCTATACATCGTAAAGACTGCGCAAATATGCTGCGTATGCAGGTTGAGGAGTCTGAAAGGGTACTCCAGGTAAGTTGGGCGGAAAAACCCCGCGAACTTTACGCCGTTGAAATTATGATCGAAGCCTACGATCGCCAGGGCCTGTTGCGGGATGTCACGGTGATGCTGGACAGTCAGAAAATTAATATTACCGCTATGCAAACCCGCTCTAATAAGAACAAGCATACGGTAGAAATGATCGTGACTGCTGAGATCCACAACTTTGAAGAGTTGAGCCAGGTTTTACATCGGATCAATCAACTACCCAATGTGGCAGCTGCAAAGCGGCGAATTCTGCGCTGAACGTTGAGTAAGGAATAACGTGGAAAAGAATTACTCTGTGGAGGACCTCCTCCACTTGATGGCTCAGCTTCGCAGCCCTGAGGGCGGTTGCCCTTGGGACCTGAAACAGGACTTTGCCAGTATTGTCCCCTCTACGATTGAAGAGGCCTATGAGGTAGCAGAGGCTATTGAGCAGGAAGACTTTGAGCACCTGCACGAAGAGCTCGGAGATCTGCTCTTCCAAGTCATTTTTTATGCCCAGTTAGGGCGTGAGAAAGACCACTTTGATTTCCCCCAGATTGTTGACACTTTGGTACGCAAACTAGTGCGCAGGCATCCCCATGTCTTTCCCAGTGGAACCCTCTACGGCGACCGCTCTGCCGAAGCTCTTGATGAAGCTGAAGTAAAGAGGAGTTGGGAGGCGATTAAAGAGGCCGAACGCGCTGCCAAAGGGGATGCAGGAACCCTGGCAGGAGTAGCTGTGGGGCTGCCGGCTTTGACGCGTGCAGCCAAATTGCAGAAGCGCGCCTCCCGTGTCGGTTTTGACTGGCCCAATATTGATGGTGTCCTCGATAAGATTGAGGAAGAGGTTGCAGAGCTGCGGGAGGCTGTGACAAATGGGGATACGGAGCATGCAAAGGAGGAGCTGGGGGATCTGCTTTTCTCTTGTGTGAACGCATCTCGCCATCTGAAGGTTGATCCTGAGGCGGCTTTGCGGGGGTGTAGCAGGAAATTTGAGCGGCGTTTTGGTTATGTTGAGTCCAGTTTACACAGTGAAGGGCGGCAAGTATCAGAGGCAACGCTGGAGGAACTGGACAGACTTTGGGACAAGGCCAAAGTTCAGCGGGAGCCTGGTGCTGATAGCTAGGGATCTTAACAGGCTTACGTAGAGCGGAGCTTTGTGCCCCTTTTAGTACTCTGTGGCTTGTATGGATTGTGGGGGCATCGGTAGCAATCTTGCCCAATCTGAGGTGTGAGTGTAAGGTAGCGCTCTTTTAGCGCGGCGGCTTTTGGTTCGTCGATAGTATTGGAGGCTTACTGAACATGCGAATTATTCTCTTGGGCGCGCCGGGGGCCGGCAAGGGCACTCAGGCTCAATTCATAACAGAGAAGTTCGGCATTCCGCAGATCTCCACCGGCGATATGCTTCGCGCTGCGGTGAAGGCGGGTACCCCTCTTGGCCTACAGGCCAAGGATGTTATGGACGCGGGAAAATTGGTTTCTGACGACCTGATCATTGCGTTAGTTAAAGAGCGCATTGCCCAGGAAGACTGCGCTAAAGGGTTCCTGTTCGATGGCTTCCCTCGCACCATTCCCCAGGCTGAAGCCCTTCTGGAAGCCGATGTACATATCGATCATGTTCTGGAAATCGCTGTTGACGATGAAGAAATCGTAAAGCGTCTCTCGGGCCGCCGGGTTCATGAAAACTCTGGTCGCGTCTATCACATCGTATACAACCCGCCCAAGGCTGAGGGTGTCGATGATGTGACTGGCGAGGCACTGATCCAGCGTACAGATGATACTGAAGAAACTGTTCGCAACCGTTTGGCGGTTTATCACGAGCAGACAGCACCGCTGGTAGGCTTCTATCGCGAGCTGGAAGCACGCTCTCCTGAAGCGGCTCCCAAGTACAGCAAGGTAATGGGTGTTGGCGGTATGGATGAGATTCGCGAGAAAGTGTTGGAAGCGCTCAGCTGAGATCGTCACTAACATTTTTTAAAAGCCCCCACTTGGGGGCTTTTTTGTATCTCCAGAAGTGATATTGAGCGAGTTGATCACGGCGGTATTGGCCTGGCAGTATGCGCTCTTCCCTGCCTGATAACTGGCAGGATTTCTTGAAAGGATAAGATTTCTAACGGGGTGGTTTATGTCTACGGCAATAATTTTGATGAATTTGGGTACTCCAGCTGAGCCTACACCTACAGCAGTAAGTAGTTTTTTGCGGGAATTCCTTTCAGATCCGAGGGTTGTCGAGATACCGCGGCCAATCTGGCTGACCATATTGAACTGCTTGGTACTGCCTTTTCGTCCACAACGTATTGCCCCTGCCTATGCGGAAATATGGAATAGCAGTGCAGATGAAACAAAAGTGGAAGGATCGCCGCTTCTCTACTATACGCAGAAGCAAGCAGAGCTGTTGCAGCAGCGTTTAAAAGCAAAAGGTTGCGATGTCGCTGTTGAATATGCCATGACTTATGGTGAGCCCCGCCTCGACAACACCATAGAAACTCTGCGCGAGAAAGGTTTCGAGTCTTTTATAGTGCTTCCCCTATATCCCCAATATTCGGCTACCACAACTGCAGCAATTTATGATCAGGTGGCGCAAATTTTTCGCAATAGTCGCGATATTCCGGATATTTCTCTGATTCGAGATTATTACCAAAATCCGCTCTACATAAAATCCCTGGCCAATTCAGTAAAAGAACACTGGGAAAAAGCAGGGCCAGCGGAAAAATTGTTACTTTCATTTCACGGTATCCCAAAAGCCAATGTGGATAAGGGGGACCCCTATTATCGCCATTGCATGGAAACCGCACGGTTATTAGCGGATGAACTAGAAATCAGTGAGGATAAGTGGCAAGTCACATTTCAATCGCGCTTTGGTAAGGCAGAGTGGCTACAGCCATACACCGATAAGACCCTTATTGAATGGGGTAAAACAGGAGTTAGTAGTGTCGATGTAATTTGCCCGGCTTTTTCTGCGGATTGCCTGGAAACATTGGAAGAAATTTCGGTAGAGAATCGCGCTAATTTTATTGATGCTGGGGGCAGTGACTACCGATATATTCCCGCATTAAATTTGCGTGAGGATCATATAGAGGCGCTTGCGGAAATTGTGCAAACTAAGCTCAATGGGACAAAATAATTTCTACCAAAGTGCTAAAACGGGACCCAAAAGTGAAAATTGATAAGAAAAAGATACTTTTTTTATAAAAAGTTTCTCATTTTTCGCTTTTTTACTTGCAATGCCGGGTATTTTTATTAACTTTGATAAAGTTGTATCGAAATAGGCGGTGCGGCGCTCTGCATAAGTAATAAAAACGGCCGATTCCAGTTTTTATTCGATAGCTAAAAGGCAATGCTGCCGGCACACTTTTGGATGTACTTCTTCTTTCAGTGAGGAGACAAGGGATGGCAAGAGTAGTAAAAAAAGGTACACGCGCGAAACGAGCAACTAGTGCGACCGCAGCGTCGCCAGCGGTCGTGAAAGCGCAGAAGGCGGTAGATTCAGCGACGAAATCGCTGGATGCGCAAATGGACCGTGTTGCTAAGGCTAAGGCTCGAGCGCAGAAAAGTAATGCGGCAACAGCGAAAACCTCGCTGGCCAGTGCCAATAGTAAGGCAAAGGATTTGCGCGCCAAGCTTGCAGCGGCAAAGATGGATCTTGCCAAAGCTAAGGCTATGGATGCCGTACACATGGCTGAAGCTGCTGCAAAAGAAAAGGTGGAAAGTCTCTCTAAGAGCCTCTCCAGCAAAGCAGATAAAGAGTTGGCTGCCGCACTCAAGGCATTTGAAGCACGCTGGGTAAAAACCAAAGAAAAGGCTCATGCCAAGAAATTGAAGGCTGCTGAGAAGAAGGCTGAAGCTAAGGTTAAAGCAGCTGCAAAGAAAGCTGCCGCTAAAATTAAAGAGTTAGAGAAGAAGGCTAAAGCCAAATTAAAAGCCGAAACTCAAAAGGCCAAGAAGAAACCTGCAACCAAGGCCACGGCAGCGAAAAAGCCTGGACGCCCCAAGAAGGCCGCTACAGCGACGGCGAAAAAAGCCGGCCGCCCAAAGAAGGCAGCTTCAGCAGCTAAGCCAGCAAAAAGAGTCGGACGACCCAAGAAAGCGACTGCGACAGCAGCTGCTAAGAAGGCTCCAGCCCGTCGAGGCCGTCCACCGAAGGCTGGTGCTGCCCGTCGAGGCCGGCCACCGAAAAAGGCCGCCTAGGGTCATATATATGGGCTCAACGAAGTGAACTTTGGCAGGCTCCTCATAAACCCCGGTTAGTCCGGGGTTTTTTAGTTGCGGGTTGCGATATTGGGCATGACTCCCCTCCGCTCCCGTGCCACAATTCCCTCCCTTTTTTATGACCAGGATTAAGAACGCTGTGAAAATACTTGCCCTGGATACAACGTCGGGCGCCTGTTCTGTTGCTCTCATATCTGATGGCCAGCTGATTGAGCGTTTTGTACAGGCAGAGCGCGATCACACCCGTCGCCTTTTGCCAATGGTGGATGACGTTCTCGCAGAAGCCGGCATAAAGCTGGCAGACCTGGATGCTCTTGCTGTCAGCCGCGGGCCGGGGTCATTTACTGGTCTCCGTATAGCAATTAGTAGTGTGCAGGGGTTGGCTTATGCTGCAGATCTACCGGTGGTTCCGGTTTCCAGCCTCGCAGCCCTAGCACTTGGAGCTCGGCGATCGCACCCGGACTGGGGACAGTCACCGGTCGTGGCAATGCTGGATGCTCGTATGCAACAAGTATATTGGGGGGTTTACTCCAGTGACTCTCCCTGCGATAGCTTGATCCCGGAGGCGGTACAGAACCCGGAGGAGGTTCTGCTGTCTTTAGAGAAATCGGAGATTTGTACTCCGATCTATGGGGCGGGCCCGGGATTACATTATGAGGCTTTTGAAGGGGCGTCATTGGCTGCCGTTGATCAAGCCAGCCTCATTCACGCTCGGGATATAGCGCAGCTGGCAGAACCACTATGGGAGCAGGGCCATACAGTGACCGCTGAAGAGCTTGAGCCTGTTTATTTGCGCAATGAAGTGACTTGGAAGAAAAGACAAAAAATCCGATCTTAATAACACATGGAAACATTTCAGATTGTAATTTTGGCCCTGATACAGGGGCTGACAGAGTTTCTGCCCATCTCCAGTTCCGCACACTTGATTTTACCTTCTGAGGTATTGGGTTGGCAGGACCAGGGGCTGGCCTTTGATGTCGCTGTTCATTTTGGCTCTTTACTGGCAGTAGTTTTCTATTTCCGCAAAGATATTTGGGTGCTGATTAGGGATGGTCTAGGAGGATTTACGGATAAACAATTTACCGATGAGGGGCGGCTGGCCTGGTTAATTGTTCTCGCTACTATACCTGTGGGGCTGATAGGCCTGGTATTCAAAGGGTTCATAGAAACTCACCTGCGTTCAGCCGGTGTTATCGCTGCTACGACTATTGGCTTTGGTATTTTACTGTGGTGGGCTGATGCAAAGGGGCGCAGGGTCGAATCTCTAGCCCAGTTAAATTGGAAAAAAGCACTTCTGATTGGCTTATCACAGGTGTTGGCCCTGATCCCTGGCACCTCCCGCTCTGGTATCACAATGACTGCTGGTTTGATGCTTGGCATGAAGAGAGAGGCTGCAGCGCGCTTTTCGTTCCTGATGTCCATTCCTGTTATTGCCCTCAGCGCTATTTTGTTAACGATTGAATTACTTGCGCTGGAAAGTGTTCCATGGAATGACTTGCTGCTTGGTACCGTTTTATCTTGTATTAGTGCTTATTTGTGTATTCATTTTTTCCTTCAATTTATTAGCCGCATTGGGATGGCTCCATTCGCGATTTATCGCTTGGTTCTCGGTGTAATACTTATTTGGATGGTATGGGGGTAGAGGAAATGGCAACAGTTGCATTTATTGGCTTGGGGGTGATGGGATATCCCATGGCGGGGCATCTTTCTAATGCTGGCCACATGGTGCGAATTTACAATCGCACTGTTAGCCGTGCGGATCAATGGCTACAAGAATATGATGGAGAGAGCTTTGCAACGCCCGCTGAAGCTGCAAAGGGCGCGGAGGTTGTTTTTGCCTGTGTAGGCAATGACAACGATCTCCGCCAAGTGGTGACAGGAGAGCAGGGGGCATTCACGAGTATGGATGACGGGGCTTTGTTTGTAGATCATACAACAGCCTCTGCCGATGTTGCTCGGGAATTGGCAGTTGCAGCTGGCGAAAAGGGAATCGGTTTTCTGGATGCACCTGTCTCTGGAGGCCAGGCCGGCGCTGAGAATGGTGCTTTAACGGTTATGTTTGGGGGAGATAAGGCAGACTTTGATAAGGTGCAACCTCTTATCGACTGTTATGCGCGGGCGAGCAACCTGATGGGGCCAGTAGGTAGCGGCCAGCTGTGTAAAATGGTCAATCAAATTTGTATCGCGGGTGTCGTTCAGGGGCTTGCTGAAGGTTTACATTTTGCCAAGGCAGCTGGCCTCGATGGAGAGCAGGTTGTCAATGTGATATCCAAGGGGGCGGCACAGAGCTGGCAAATGGAAAACCGCTCAAAAACTATGTTAGCTGGGGAGTATGACCACGGTTTTGCTGTGGATTGGATGCGTAAGGATTTGGCTATAGTCCTTCAAGAGGCACAACATAACGGAGCTTTACTGCCCGTAACTGCCCTGGTAGATCAGTTTTATAGTGAGGTACAAGCTATTGGTGGAGCTCGTTGGGATACTTCCAGCTTGTTTGCACGATTAATGAATGTGCGCTCTTTCGATTAATCCCTCCGATCAATAGCTACCGGGGTTAAGTTTGATCCCGGTGCCGCTTCTTCTTGTTACTATTTGATGAAAGTTTTATTACTCTCCGCTTATGATGCGGACAGTCACAAGCGTTGGCGTAAAGGGCTGGCAGCGGCATTTTCTGATTGGCAATGGACCGTACTAACCTTACCACCGCGATACTTTAGCTGGCGAATCCGTGGTAATAGCCTTTCTTGGGGCCGAGGGGAAACTGCGCAATTATTGAAGCAGCGTTGGGACCTTATTGTTACAACCTCAATGACCGATCTAAGTGCCTTGCGCGGTTTAGTTCCTGAAATCGTTAGGGTGCCTACAGTTGTATATTTTCATGAGAATCAATTTGCTTACCCAGTGAGCTCTGATGCGTTTCGATCGGTAGAACCCCGGTTGTTGAATATTTACACGGCCTTGTCCGGTGATCTGGTCTTGTTTAACTCTGAATACAACCGCAGTACCTTGTTAGGAGGAGTAAAGAAATTACTCAAGCGCTTTCCTGATTGTGTTCCTCCCGGAATTTGTGAGGAGATTGAGGAAAAGTCGCGAGTTCTTCCTGTGCCAATAGAAGACATCGTTTTTGATAGTGCGAAAACTGAAGAGGCCTTTTCCTGGGACTCCTGCGCAGAGAGCATTTATGGGGGCGAGATAGGTCAAGATACTTTGATTATCAGTTGGGCGGCCCGTTGGGAATATGACAAAGGCGCGGACCGATTGCTGGATATCCTTCGGGGCTTGAAAGCCAGAAATGTTAAGTTTCTTGTTAATCTAATGGGGCAGTCATTTCGTAATAGCCCTGCTGAGTTTGCTCAAATACAAGAAGAGTTTGCCGACCATTTATTGGTACTCGGGTATCTCGAAAGTGCTAAAGACTATCGTCAAGTACTGCGACATAGCCATATATTCCTTTCTACGGCTTACCATGAATTCCAAGGGTTGGCGGTGATGGAAGCAGCTATTCTCGGTGCGACTCCACTGGTGCCAGATGAACAGTGCTACCCAGAGTTCTATTCCGAAAACTTCTGTTATTCAGACTGTAATGATGCAGTAAAAAAGCTGGAATCAATGTTTTTGTCAATTCTATCGGGTTCAAAATTAAAAAAAGTTGATTTAAGTAATTTCTCAGGAAAAGTGATTTGGGCAGAATATAGGAAGCAGTTCTTAAATCTGGTTCAGAGTTAGGCCGGCTTCTATAGAAGTCGGGTTTATAAAGGCGCCCAAAGTTATTGGTGAGTAAAAGCAGCGCCCTGAAAATTTCTAATCAGGGCCTGTTAAGCGAAATCCTAGCTAATTGGATACATGATCTATTGCTTTCAATAGCCCTTTATCTGGGATGTTACTGGGAAGAATACAAGAAGGAATATCTGAATGGCCAAGATTTTTACCATAAAGTAAGTTGCAAGCCATAATCTTGTGGCCCTCAGTTGTAGGGTGTACCGGGTCTCCAGTTGGGATAATATTTCCTTGGTCTACTAAGAAAATATTTTTGGTATTGGAGGCCTCTGATAATGACTTCCTGATTTTTTGATTATAAAAGTCCGTACAGTAATTTTTCGGATCTTGTCCGTCTAAATCACTTCGACGAGGGATAGTTGAAATTACGAATGCAATTTTCTCAGTTGGAATATCTATGCTCTCAAAGTAATTTTGTATTCTATCTGTTATTGATATGCCTTGAATATTATTGGGTGATGATATTATCTTACTAACGACCATATTTAGCTTCTGGGCGGATTCACTATTTTCTTCTATAGGAAGGCTACAATCAATCGCGTTATTCATGCTAAGGAAGGTGATGTCGTTAGTCCCGAGCTGTATAGGTATGACAACGCTATCTTCAGAGGTTATATCCCGCGTTAAATTGCAGGCTTGATTAGTGAGCCAGCCAGCACTAGTTTCGCCCTCCCTGCACATTTCGCTGAGAAATTGATTGAAGTTCTTGATGGAATTGAGGCAGTTGGTGAAATTGTAGCCCGGGGTGATTTGATGGCCTATCGGATCAAGATAGCAAAGTAAATCGCTGGTTGTAGCTCCAGGTATCCCAGAGTGCCAGTAATTCTTGGTCTGTTGAGACATATCGTCAGGGCCTGATGGTCCAGTGATAGTGCCAATCGTTTCTAGTTGTTTTCCATTGTATTTTAGAATTAGCTGCTCACTGGTAGATTCTTGATCTATAGGAAAGATTGAGTTGCCATCGGCTGCTTTGGCAAGATAGTTCCAGATCTGGCTACGAAATCCGTTTGAATTATAAGGGAGTGTTGTCATACCGTAAGTAATCGAATCACCAATAAACCATAGCTTAATACTGCTACTATCTGAATGTTCATTGGGCTGATTGGGGGGCTGACTAGGTTGTGAAGGTTCTGTTGTGAGTGTACCCGTGCAGTTGCCAATTATAATTGGTGGGGTGTTTTCTCCAGAGTAATTTGCATTAAACCCAAAAGCTCGGGCCTCTCCTGCCGGAATAGATGATTCACTAGTAATAGTTATAGTCCCGTTACTTTCTGCGACTTGTGCATTCCAGAAGTGTGTGATTGATTGGTTACCTTGCCAGTTCCACTGTAGCTGCCATTTATCGAGAGAAGTCTTTCCTTTATTATAAATAACCACATTTGCCATAAAGCCACTCCCCCAATCGTTTTGCACTGCATATTCCACATTACACTGGCCTGAAGGTTCACTGGGTTCTTCCGGTATAGTAGGGGGAGTGTCAGGTTTGGGCTGTTGTGGTGGGATTTTCGATGATTCAAACCATTTTAAGGCATAGGTTCGAAATTCACTTTCTGACGGAAGGGAGGAGTTTTCCATATAATAGTTATCTAAGAATGCCCTCGCGTCCTTATAGTACTCTTGGTGAGTCTTATAAATCTCCTTTTTATTACCATCCTTGTCAATCAGCCAGTAGCCAGCGAATTCATTGATCCAGCTATCATACTCATTGTCATACATTTGCCAGTACAAAATAAATGGAGCACCCCATTGGAGTGCCGTTTTTATTACATTGCGTGATAGCAAATCCTGGGCTTCGCCAGAGCGGGCTTCCCAATCCTTAAACCAGGACTCTCCGTAACCATATTCGCCAATGAAAACCCGCTTTTCAAATGGCAGCCCAGATTTTTTGGGAAGATTTGAGTTGATAAATTCCAGAGCTGAAGTCAACTCACTATGTAGAGTGGCAAAATCTGAATGCTTTTCTTTGGTAGTGAGATCGTAAGCTGAATAAGACACCAAATCTACATTAGTATGGGGAAGTACGGCATTGGTTATTCGTTCTTTGCCCTGCATTGCAGATTCAACCCTATTGACCTCAATATAGTGATATAAGTTAACGTCAGAGTGGGTGATATTTGCTTTGGCATCGTCAATGGCTTTTTGTCTAATATTGATCCAGTCAATTAGACCCTGTAAACGCTTAGGAGGGATAGTTTCCTGACCGTCATCTCTAGTACCATCAGTTTTTTGAACCAGGTTCCAATCGCCTTCCCAATGCCCGATCATGAATGTCTTACCGGAGCCGCTATATTCAGTTAGTAAATATTCAGCCAATGAATAAATTTTGTCATATTGCCACTTTAGCTCTTCTTCACTCATTCCTTTGTTATCCATCCAGGAACCGGAGTCCTCGACCCAAAACATGTAGATGGAGAAATCCATTTCCAAGACTTGCTGAAATTCTGGTATTTCTTCCAGCATTCGCTTGAATTGATAGTCGAGTCCAGAGTTACTTAGCTCGCTATATAGGCTCGGAGAAAGGGCAATCTTGAGTAAGTTAGAGCCCATTGAGTAAATGGCTTCAGCACTTTCAACAAGTGATCCCTTATCTGTAAATGTATACCTGGGGTTTATCGTTTGAGTGCCTAAAATAAAATTGTATTGTGAAAGGGGGTCTAACAGGTCTCGTGAAGGTGGGGGCGGATCTGGTTCATTGATGGTGTTGTTGCAACTAGCGTTAATATGAGCAGGCTTCTGTTCACCACCCGAGTAGCGAATATTAAAACCAAAAGATTGGGCTTGGCCAACGGGTACTCTTACGTAGCCTTGTTTTCCAACTACAGAGATCAGGTTTTCATCCTGGGCTGAAGTAGCATTCCATATATGTGTGACTTCTTGGTCTGAGGGCCATTGCCATGAAAGTTCCCAATCACTTATTGGCTCGGTACCTGTATTACGTACAACCTGATCCTACCCACCAACGACGGACACTCTCTTAAGCGATAAACTACGCAGCAGAGGTGCTCTATGACAAGATCAAATAAACCAACCAAAACCACTCGTAAACAGTACTCAGAGGAGTATAGAAAGGATGCCCTAGCACTTGCGCTCAAAGTTGGGGTAAGCGTTGCCGCTAAACAGCTTGGGTTACATCCTTCTCAGATTTACGGATGGCGAAGCAAGGCTAAGTTACATCAGAGCCGAGGGGATGCCGAGAGAGAGCTGGCCACAGAGAATGCTCGCCTTAAGCGGCAGCTGGCTGAGCAGGCAGAGGAGCTGGCGATCTTAAAAAAGGCCGCAGCGTACTTTGCAAAGAGCCTGAAATGAGGTACGCCTTCATGCAAATGCACAGGCATGAATTCAGCATAAAAGCGATGGCCAAGGTATTGAACGTATCTCGCAGTGGGTTTTACGACTGGGTGTCAAGATCGGCCGGCCAATCCAGGTACCAGCAGTACCGAATGCAGCTCGATAGCTTGGTACAGCAGCGCTTTATAGCCAGTAAAGAACGTAGTGGCTCTCCTCGCCTGACGAAGGAGTTGGCCAGTGAGGGGAGTAAATATAATCAAAAAACAATTGCTGCCAGCATGCGTCGACAGGGCCTACGGGCTAAAGCCGCCAAGAGATATAAAGCCACAACCTATTCAAAACATGGTCTGCCAGTAGCTCCAAATCTGCTCGAGCAGAACTTCAATGCTGAAGGGCCGAATCAGAAATGGGCTGGGGATATAACCTACCTGAGAACGGAAGAAGGTTGGTTATATCTGGCTGTAGTGATAGACCTATATAGTCGGCTAGTTATTGGTTGGGCGATGTCAGAAACGATGACAGCTACATTGGTCTGTGACGCTCTTCAAATGGCTTTATGGCGACGTAAGAAACCTACGAATGTTATCGTGCATACTGACAGGGGAAGCCAGTATTGCTCTAAAGATTATCAATCTTTGATTACAGCTTATGGTCTGCGGTGCAGCATGAGCGCCAAAGGTAATTGCTATGATAACGCTTGTGCAGAAACATTCTTTCACTCACTTAAGGTAGAAGCAATCCATGGTAACCGCTTTCCCACAAGGTGCCTCATGCGAGAGACCGTATTTGAGTATATAGAGATAGACTACAATCGAAATCGCTTACACAGCGCCAATGGCTATCTCAGCCCTGAGGCGTTTGAGGAACAACTAGTCGCTTAGTGGTGTGTCCGTTGTTGATGGGTAGGATCAACCACTGAAGCCATATATCCGTCTTCCCATTCACTCTGTATCGTCATTTGTACATCGCACTTTTGACCGGCCAGGGATGGTAGGGATAAGAAGGTCAATATGGAAAAAACTGAGAGGGGGAGAAGTTTAGCGTGCATTATATATGTATCTATATGGATTACTGCAGAGTAGTCAGATATTGATAGCTACATAAAGTTCACATATTTATAGTCAGGGGCGTCAAATGCTAAAAGGACCGATTATTAATGTTATTCAACTTCCACCTTATTTTCTATCAAGACAATTTTGAATGTTAAGTACAGATGTTTGCCTAATTAATTATTTTTGTGAACAATTAGTCAACCTATGGAATATAATTGGAAACTGATTGAGTGCTAATTTTGAATGGCGAAAGTTTTTTACATTTCCTCTCTAAACGTAATTAAATTCCCCTAATCTATCCTTTCTTTACACTCATTTTTAGATTGTACTTGCTTGAATTGTAAATATTTAGATTTGCCGTAGTTCAGAAAATCTTCGCATATTTAAAATTATTTAACTTTCGACTCTAAATTAACGGATTTATGGCGGGCAATTACTCTGCGGGTGCTACCAAATACAGCCAGTTAGGGTATTCTGAACATGCGTACTAGAGCTGTACTCTCAGTTTTAGTGTGCTGACAGCAGGGAGGTTATGGCTACTATGTGTATTTTAAAAATAATAAGGCCGCTTTTCAGGATGAGATAATAAAAGCCAAGATTACATTGGCTAACTATCTAGAGAGCCGCGTCCGAGTCGATCGGAAGTGGCTTATTCAGGTATCAATTTTCAACGAAAAGGATACGCCTTCACTTCTGTGAACTGGCGAATGTACTCCTGCGTGTATAGATTCTGGAGAAAAAATGAAAAAAATAATTAATGGTTACGTCATTGCTTTAATGGTATTTATTGGAGCTTCTTCCACTGTTAAAGCATCTGACTGGCGTGTTGGTGTTGGTAAGTATGATATAACTGGCCCGGCAGCAGATGTTGGAATGGTAGGATATGGAGAAACGGGGCAGACAACCAAGGGAATTCATACCCGTTTATGGTCCCGCGCATTCATAATTTCTGATAGCTCTGAAAATGAACGTTTGGTATTCGTATCAGCAGATTTGCAAGGTATTCCGCAGGGCGTGAAGCAGGGTGTCGTAGATAAATTAAAAAATCTCTATGGTAATAGTAAGTACACCGAAAAGAATGTAATGCTGACTGCTACACATACCCATGTAGGTCCTGGGGGGTATGATCATTATGTTATGTTGAATATGAGTGCTCTCGGGTATGCGGAAGATAACTATGACGCTATTGTTGATGGTATTTTTCAGTCAATCGTTGAAGCGGACAGTGGACTAACCGCAGGTGATATCTTTATTGATCAGGGGATCTTGCTCGATACCAGTATCAATCGAAACCCAGACCCTTATTCAGAAAATACTGATGCAAGCGACTATCAATACGATACCAATAAAACCATGACCCAACTCAAGTTGGTCGATACAAACAACAAAGCACTGGGAGTTATTAATTGGTTTGCAGTACACAATGTCTCTTTAGGGACAGAGCAGCGCCAACTTAGCGGGGATAATAAGGGGGCGGCGAGTCAGTTACTCGAGTCTTGGGCTACCGAGAAGGGTGCTGCAAGTCAATTTACTGCGGCATTTGCCAATAGCAATTTAGGTGATGCGTCTCCGAATATTTGTGGCCCCAGGGATGGATGCGGAAATTCTGAGTATGAAAGTTTACTTTTAGCAGCTGAAAAGCAAGTTGCAAAAGCCCAGTCGCTTTTCCAGTCAGCTAATGTAAAACTTGAAGGTGGGTTAGATTATCGACATCAACATATCTATTTCCCTGGCTATACCGTAGCAGGTGAATTTACCGGTGAGGGGCAAATGGATATTTGTGAAGGCGCTGTCGGCTGGTCATTTACTGCAGGATCAAGTTGGGACGGTCCCAGCAATATTGATGGTATTTTTGAGGGAATGTCTGTTGAAAATGAGGGGGTGGATTGGGATAGAGATGTGGGACTATTCGAATCGGCGATTAATGGTTACCCCCTTTTTGGCCTGATGAGTGCATTCTCTGCAGCCGCTGTATATGAGGATACTCAGGATGACCCCTGCCAGTACCCCAAACCTACATTTGTAGAGCGTGAGGTAATAGGTCAAGCACTTTATACCCCTTACCTACCTTTCCAAATATTTCGCATAGGCTCACTTGCTTTGGTCGCCGCGCCGGGTGAAATGACGACTATGGCAGGTCGACGTCTTGAAGCAGAAGTCTTGTCAGCTTTTGAAGGAAGCGGTGTAAACACTGTGGTGATTGCTGGTTTGGCAAATGCCTATTCCGGTTACATAACTACCCCTGAAGAGTTTGATAGGCAGCACTATGAGGGAGCACATACCATATACGGTCCCAATACCCTTGCTGCCTATAGACAGATTTATACCGAAATGACATATGCTATGGTCAATGGCGTAGATATTACCGCAGGGCCCTCTCCGGAAGATCTGTCTGATGACCAAATCATTAATGTAATTGGGGTTGTTTATGATGATAAACGTCTGTGGGAGTCTTTTGGTCAAGTCTGGGATGATGTAGGTACCAGCTACAGTGCTGGCGATACTGTATCTGTCACTTTCCGTTCTGGTCATCCCCGTAATGACCTGAAGACTGAGAGTACATTTATTGAGGTACAGCGTAAAGTTAATGGTAGTTGGGAAACTTATCTTACCGATGACGATTTAGATACTCGTTTTATCTGGACTCGAGATACTGCCATCGACTGCATGGCTTGTTCCTTTGCTGAAGGACAGTGGACTATTGGAGAAGATACTCCATCTGGTACCTACCGAATAAAGCACTATGGAAATTGGAAGAGTGGTTGGAGCGGAAATATTTCCAGCTACTCAGGTAAGTCGAGCAATTTTATCGTCAATAATTAACATTCTCAAATAGCTGATTGGGGTACCCGGTCGGCTATATGCAGCGAACAGGATTTATAAGCTTATTTATATTGGATTGAATAAAATGTTGATGTTTGCGTGTATAAGACTATAAGCTAATTAAATTTATAGAAAAAGCCAAGTATCCAGCTTGTTATTTCTATATCAATATATGGTAATTTAGCATTGCTTCTGTGAATTTTAAAATTATTAGTAACAAAGAGTCTCATTTGGGAGGGTAAATGAGGCTCTTTTGTCAGGATTTGCTACTTTGTAAACTAATTAATATTGACATTTCCCTCGAGATTTTATCTTAATTTTTTTGTGTAGCCTTTTGTGCCCTTCTGTAATCAATTTTTCCTGACACTATACTCAAGATTGATATAATTTAATCTAGATTTAAAGTAGTTCTGCCGTGTGCCTCATTGAGGTCGCGACAGATTGACTAAAGAGATTGCAGGTACTTTTGCAGATATTTAGTTTAAATTCCGCAGAAATTTACAATATCTATTCTTAGCCTCTAAATGTAGGGAACCCGGATGGATCCGGTTGTTTTATGACAATACAACTATTTGTCAGTGGTTGATAGGATTTAACTTTTGATACAGCTTTATATCGAAGATTCTAAAGGTGCTCGTTATACGGTACGTGCTGGTCATATGTACAAGGCAAGCCCCGGCGAGAAAGTTAATGTTACTGAATTTCTGGGAATGTTTGATAGCAATACGCTCCAGCTGGTCTATGACCAGTATCTAGGGGCATATATCACTCGCACACCAGGTATGGCTTATGAGAAAAGTGCCTCTTATACCTCGCCAAGTGACCCTCCTGGGTATCTGAATGAGCGAGATAAGGCTATCTATAGGGCGATACTGCAAAGCCGCTTAGTTATTGAAGAGGCTCCCTTACCACATTCGGCGTTAGCTGACCTACAAACGGAATTAGTGGCTAAGATTCGTATGGGTTTGCATCAAGTTATTGTAAAAGAGGATGCGGATACAAGTTTGAACAATGAATCCGATTGTAGTTATGCCAACCTGTGGCGGACTATGAATATCCTTAAGTATTCGGAAAAAACATCTTCCTTTGACAACTGGCGCCTGCCAATATGGTCACGAGATTTTGCTAAAGTAGAGGCGATGGTAACCCCAGCACGCCAGTCATTTGAGCTAAGTACAGAAGCGATCAATTATGTGCTTTATGACGAGGGCTCGGAGAAGGTACACGCCGAGTGTGCGACCTTATTGTATAGAGGTTTAGTAGAAATATTAGGGTTTAATTCAAACTCCGTTTCCAAGAAGCAGCTTCACCTAAGTTTTAATATAGCTGAGGTTATCTATAGTGATCAGACCCTTCAGGAGGCTGTTTCCCGTTTTGCTAAAGATTACGTGAAAACGAAATATAGATTGTCAATAACGGAGTCAAATGTTGGTGGTGTTTTCGAAGTAATATTAACGATAGCACTTTCGGCACTAACAAAAGGTGATGTTTCTGCTAATTCTCTGGCTAAGAATATACGGCTGGTGAATTCATTTAGAAAAATTGGTAATTTAATGTTTGAATTTGCCCGGTTGAAGCGGCAGAGAAAACTACTTACCGAAGTATCAAATAATGCATCAAGTAAAAAAAGGCCAGTATTGCCCAATATAAGAATCTCTCAGGTGAGCGTTAATCGATTAAATAGTAAAGGCTCGTCTCGAAATAGTAATAGTGGCCATTTTCCAAGTCACACATATACCAATTTACTTAATAAAACCCCTAAAGAGGATTCTAGTCTGAGCTCCAATGAGCTTAACTGCACTAAAGATATTTCTGAAGATGTTGATATTACGTGCAATGAAGTAGGTGTAAATTATAATAATGATAATTGCCAAAACACTATAAATAAATTTGAGGTGGGGCGGTCGGTAAATTTAAAAACCGGCGAGGTACAGATTACTGTAGTTGATGCTGTACTAGGAGGCCCGCTGCCTCTATTTATATCTAGAACATATCGTAGTAGCAACCTTCGGGATAGCGGATTGGGTTATGGATGGACTCATACATTTAGTGAGCGTTTAGTATGGCGTCCAGGTAAGTCAATTCTATTCTTTAATGCTGAGGGTCGAATAATCAGTATACCTGCCCCCGGAAATAGTTGTTGCAGTCATAATATTTTTGAGAAAATCACGCTAACCCGTGTAAATGATGAACATTGGGTTATCTCTCGCTATGGGGTTCCCAATGGGGCGCAAAAACATTTTAAAGCTATTGGAGAGACCGGCGCATTAAAAATTTCTGAAATTCGAGATTGTCACAATAATTTTTATTTGTTTCACTATAGTGATGATGTTCTTGCTTCAATTGAGAGTAGCTTTGGTGAGACTATAATTATAAGTTCGTCAGGAGAATCACCTGAGAGCCTTCATGTTAATACAATTACAAAAGATACCCACTTTGGTAATTCTAAAATTCTTGCTCAATATACGTTTGATAGCGAGAACAACTTGATTAAGGCTGTTGACAAATCTGGCAATAGTGAAAAGTACGAATATCATAATAATATTATTACGCAGAGAGTATTGAAAACTGGTTACCGACTCCATTTCCAATGGAAAGCAACCAACCCTTTTGCTCGTTGCATACGCCAGTGGGGAGATCCGATCGCCGGAAAAGCTACTTGTAGTTATCAATTTTCTTGGGATGATGATAATTACGGAGTTACAGTTAGTGATATTCGAGGCGGAAGCCAGTATTTTCGCTTTAATGAGTACGCACAACTTACCTATTATCGAGATGCTGAGGGTGGAGAAACACTGAACTCTTACAACGAGCAAGGCCAAGTAACTAGGGTCATGCTGCGTAATAATAACGATACTGTATGTGAAGAACTATTCCGGTATGATAAGCAGACCCGATTAATTAACACGGCTGATGTTACAGGTAATAACTACCATCTTGAATATGATGAAAAAGGTCGTCTCAAGAAAATTTCTGCGCCATTCAATAATACTTGGCTATATAGTTACAACAAACAAGGGCAGATTTCCACTGTAAAAGATTCGTTCAATAATAATATACGGTATAACTATACTTCCTCTGGTTTATTAGGAACCATTACTAACTCAGATGGAAAAACTAATCGCTACCTATGGAGCGCGGGAAGGAAGTTGTTAAAGATTGTAGAACATTTAAATTACTCATTTAACTATCGACATATCAATGATGATATTCAGAGTCTCATCAAGGGTAATAGCGTTGAGGAAATAGATTGTGGGTATGGTGTTCTAACTTTAGCTAATACTGTGGTAGCTGATGGAGATAATAAAGCTGACTACAGCTTCAACCACTATGGAATGCTTGAAGAGATAACAGATGAATTTGGAGCCAAAACAGTTTATACCTATGACGCTCTTCTTCAAGTAGAAACCCGTACTAATTCTGATGGCGGAAGGTTGGAGTATAGCTATGATGGTGAGAGAAATTTGATTGGCCTAAAAAATGAAAAGGGACAGTCTTACCGACTAAAATACGACCTTAATAATCGCCTAATAGAAGAGGTTGATTTTGATGGTTGTGTTACCCGCTATGTCTATAATTGCGCAGGCCATTTAGTAACCGTAACATTGATAGCCTGCATACAAGGAGATGAGGAGATCGATGTTCATTTTGAGCGAGATCGGTTAGGTCGGCTGTTAAAAGAAAGCTCTAAAGAAGGTATTAGCAAATTCAGATATGACTGTACAGGAAATTTGATTAGCGCCGAGAATCGTCATTGTAAATTACGATGGGAATATGACAATGATAGTCGTGTAATAGCAGAATGGCAGGGTGCAAATAAGTTGAGCCATCAATACGACATGGCAGGCAATCGGATATCTACAACACTGCCTGATGGTAAGATATATAAGCTTCCTTTTGATAATGCTAGTGGATTACTAAATTATTTTTCCGATAGGAATAATAATATTCAAAGTGCTCCAAATGCCCATGCAGATCTATGTGAAAATACTCATAAACAGCCAAGGGGCAGCTTGGACCTTTTAAAAAATTATGACCCCCAAAGTCGTGTACAGGGCATTTCTGTTAGAGCGCCCAATAAGTATAGTGAGTTTTCGTTAGATTGTTTTGGTATATTTGTTGACCTGTTTTTTAAGCTCGATCCAGCACTAGAGGCTGCAGCAGTTAAGGATAGTTTACCTGATGTTTGTAGCAGACACAGAAATATTTTAGGGCAATACTTTGATGGTGGATTAAATCTTTGTAAATTTGATCCGGCTAACTTTATCTTTTCATGTTCTCACTTGGATAATTGGAAACACTTTCCCACCAAAAATTTCAATAAAAATGGTAATGGTTGTAAAAATAACACTATTTACAATTGCGGAAAGCAAGAGCCCGGGGTTGAGGATAGGCGAGCAGAGGGGGCGCCACAACAACTTCGATACCACTATAATTACCGTCAACAGTTAGTAAGGGTTGATGAAATAAGGGTTGAAAAAGGGGTGGAGAAATTTCACGATATAATTCTATACCAATATGATCCCCTGGGCCGATGTGTCGAAAAGAACAGCTTTAATGAAAACACCAAATTTCTTTGGAGTGATACTTCTATTCTTCAAGAGCTTTAGTGTGGAAGCCTATATCAAAAAAATGCTCGGCAAACCCATTAGGTTTGCCGAGTGCCTGGGAGTTTAAATGGCTGGATTGGATGTGGTTTTTACCTGATCGATTTCTGGTGAGATCCAGTCCCCAACAGGGGATTTACTGTAAAGAGAAAAATCAATCCCTAATGCTTTGAGATATTTTGCACATTTACCACAACAGGGTTTCGAAACGCCAATAACACCTCCTTGAATGGGTCTGTTATTCTCGGCGCAGGCTTTTAATAATTGCATTTCGGCATGAAATGTTTTCCTTTGCCTTCTAATCGGGCTAAGAACGAAGCAGTCAGTAATGTTGGTGAATCCGCGAGTTCGTAGATCTTTCAACGCTTTGACAGTGGCTGCTTCCACAGCGCTATTGTTTCCGCCGTGAGCCCCAAAGCTACTATTATGGGCAACGAGTAAAGTTCCTTTACCAGCAATTGCACATGCCACAGTCTCTACATCTCTCATGGCTTGCCGTACTGAATCTTGAGGATTGTGTAAGTGAGTGAACTTGTAGGTAAGTATTTGTCTTGCCACCAAGTCAAGGGGGTTTAGATCACTGGGGACGACATTTTTATAAAAAGCATTTCTTTGAAGTGAAGCGGGCCCAGTTGTGGGGTCGATGTCTTCAGTAACAAATTTTGGCATGGGTTTATTCTCTTTAGTGTTATCGTATGAAATAATTGCTTGCGCAAAAATTATTTATAGATATTTCTCAGAAATATAAAGGCTATCCCTTGCCGCCTTCTCCCTATTTATGGCTCCTGGTTGTGTAATGAAATTGTTTAGGTTGGGTCGATTGATGCTGTACTATCTGCTTTGTAAGATTTTGTGTGAGCTTTTGAGAGGGTTGTAAAGTTTGAATACTTTATTGCTTGAGGGTAAGTTTTAACGCCACTATCTAAAAGTAGGTGTTGATCTCGAGAAGCTTTGATGGTGTAAAACGATAGGTTGCCAAGTTTTGAAATAGATATTCTTGATGGAGGGTTCCTTAGATTTCTACACGCCTTTATATAAACTTGGGTAGATGCTTTTGGAATAAGTTCAATGTTTTGTCCTGATGATTGGGATACAAAATTTTTTTTAATATCTATACAGGCATTATTATTGTTGAGTCCGAAAA
Organism: Microbulbifer maximicatervae (SeqCode); assembly: GCF_052467815.1. Lineage (NCBI taxonomy): Bacteria > Pseudomonadati > Pseudomonadota > Gammaproteobacteria > Cellvibrionales > Microbulbiferaceae > Microbulbifer > Microbulbifer maximicatervae (SeqCode). Next base: position 4,953,880 of record NZ_CP174326.1, on the reverse strand, counting down.
GTGTGAAGATATTGTCTCGGCGCGCCTCCCCTATTATAACTATGGATATCAATTCTTGTGAGAATGTCTTTGCTCGGAGCATTGGAGACCTCTCTCGATTTCTTAGTGTTTTTGTTGTTTTGTGGAATATTTTTACAGTATCGGTCTGGTGTCAAGTAAATAATTGTAAAGTTCTTAATGTTTGCTTTTTATTGATTGGGGACTTTTTAGTGGCTGCGCGAATAGATCTTTTTGAATAGCGATTTCTTGCGCCAAATCTGATCAATTAAAAGTTGTTTGAGTGGTTTTCTTTGGATTTCAGGAATCCCTGACTTGGTGTCTAGGGGGGGATATTTTAGTAATGTTAATACTCGGAATATCTTTATTACCAAGAAGGGAATTATTTGATGCTTTGCTATATCTAGTTTTTGAAATTTTATGTTTGGAATGTTGGATTTTAATCTCGGGGTGGAGATAAAAGATTGGAGGGGTAAATTTGGATGGAAAGGTGAGGTGGAATATTGATTTCTGTGATTTGATAAGTGGCACTATGGTGTAAAAATAGAGGCTGCTTAGTTTTCCACGTTATAGGATGGTATGCGATAAGATGACTGATTTGTGCGGTAAAATGTTTATAAGGCTCAATGTCAGTGTCTATGATGTTTCTACGCTATAAGTTACTAAATTAGCTAAATTAATCTTGTAACATTTCTGGCTTCCATTCTTAGGAATGATTATCTTTTACTTTTAAGTTTTTTAACTATTCCTGTGATTTTTAAATTGGTAGACATGAGGGTAAGTGGCTGCAATTAGGGTTTATTTGGCAGGAAGTTGGGCTGCTTGATGGGCGACTGTATATTCCAAAAAAAAATACTGTTATTACTTTACAGAATAGAAAAAGCTGGTACCTTAGGTGCAAGATTGTTTATTTGAGCAGGTCTAATAACCGTTAATACAGATGTTAAAGGAGTTTGTTTGTAGGCGATGTACCCACATATGTCTGGGTGTTGAGAGTGTTGCTGATGTGGTTTTGTCACAACTCTCTAATTGGGGTAAGAAATCACTGTATGAATAATTCTAGCTATTGGATAGTCGTAAATACCCAGTAGATTACTCGGGTATAGTGAAGAATTAACTTATTTTTATTATTCCCAGTTGTTGCTGGGGTTTATTGCTGGTTTATATTTCAGCTTCTGCTATAGCGTTTTGCACATCTTTTGGGGTGTGGGTTACCCAAGATAGTATCCCTGAAGTTTCCCGTAATAGGTCAGTAAAGCATACATTGATTTTGAGGTTGTTATATAGTTTACGCTTATTCTGCAATTTAAAATGAACTGTAAAAAGAAAGTATCTATCGTATTTTATCCTGGGGCGCACTCCTTGGATGTGATGGGGCCAGCGGAGGTCTTTTCACTTGCAAATCAACAGTTAAAGGATAGGGGCTTTAGTTGTGATGATCAGTATGAGGTAGAATTTTTAGCTGAAGATGGAGACACCAAGCAAATATCATCAGGTTTAAGGATCTGCTCTGACAGATGTTTCACTGATTCAACAGGAATTCATACACTTCTTGTAAGCGGTAATCTTGGAGCTACTGATAATCTTAAGATAAGTGAATGTCTAAATCGATGGCTGTCTCTGCAGTCTGGCTTGGTTAAACGTATAGGTTCTATTGGTAACGGGGCTCTGATCCTTGCAAAACTAGGTTTGCTTAATGGTCGGAGGGCTACAACCCACTGGAGATACATTGACCATCTGAAGAAGTTTCCAGAGGTGGATGTTGATTCAGAGTCAGTATTTGTTAAGGATGATCATATATATACCTCAGCGGGTGTCAGTGCTGGTGTTGATATGGCTTTGGCAATGGTGGAGGATGATTTTGGTCGGGGTATTGCCTTAGCTGTTGCTCAGTTGATGGTTTTATATCTCAAGAGAGATGGAGATCAGAAGCAAAGTAGTACTTATCTTATGAGTCAGTTAAAAAGTGATCGATTTTTAGAGCTGGTTCAGTGGATTCACAATAATCTGGATAAAGCTTTATGCGTTAATAGTCTCGCGGAAAAGACATCAATGAGTCCGAGAAACTTTGCTCGCTGTTTTACTCGAGATATGGGAGTAACGCCAGGTCGGTTCGTTGAGAAAATTCGTATTGAAAAGGTTTGTCAGCTTTTAGCCACTCAAGTGTTGACTCAGGAGCGTATAGCTACCATCTGTGGTTTTAAATCTCAAGAGCAGCTTAGAAGAGCATTTCGCCGAAATAAAGGTATGCTGCCAAGGGAATACCGTCAAAAATTATCATAAATGATTTTGGAGGCGGCTTAGTCAATAGAGCTGCCTCATTTTCTTTTAGAGATTTCCGTTCTTCTCATCTGATCCTTGATTTGCTTTCCTCTGAGTGTGCATCCACTAGATATATATCTGAATCTGAGTTGAGTAGATCTAATAAGCCTTCACTATATAATAGCCCTTTTTTAGCCTTGTAACCGAGTAAAAACCTTTTAGTTGGCTTTCATTCTTACATAAAAACTGACACAGTTTGGTTCTTCCCATAATAGGGTTCTGCTGAGACTGGCTCAGCAGGCTTCATTAGTAGAAATTAAGTTTTCACGTAAACTTGAAGTACTAATTCCCGCAGATGGAGGGCTGTCCATATTTGGGGGTATGGTATTAATAGCGAAGTAAATGATAAATGGATGAACTGTGATCTTCTCGGCCTCTATTAGAGTTGCTTCGGTAGCGAATGGTAGCTGATACAGCCTTGAGATTATAATCACGGTATCTATATAAGTGGGATGAGAAAAATAGCGCAAGATTTTTAGCACTATAAAGTTAGGTATACGAAAGGGGAGGAAGCCTTTGGTGGGGTAGCTTTTTTGAGGCCCTGATATTGTTGATACACTGTAGGAATTTCTGCCATACCCTTTGTAATATTGGATTCTTGAAAAATATTCAATACGTCCCATAATTTTGGCTGGATTGTCGTTGAAAACTAGATGTATTTAAGCTCGTTAAAACAAGTGCCACAGCTAGGCGTGTACTCAGAATGTAGACCCAAATTTTTTGGTCTGATAATTTTAAATATCTATTCTCCCGTATAAATTAATATATGACTAGCTACTCAATCTAAACTTTTTTGTAAGTGCTTGTCTGGGTAAACTTTTTGGACATCAAAAACAATCTTTCAAGGTGCGCAGTAGCGATTGCCATTAAGTATGCCTCTTGGTTTGCAGATATACTTACTCTACCTGTTAATGGATATGATCTTAAGGAATACAAATTATTAGCTCTAGCCCTATGAGTTGCACTCGCTTGTGAGTCAAACCTCCTCTGGGATATCTCTGTGCTTGGAATAGCCCATGTCAATAAATCTGATAGATCTGATTATCCTGGACTACCGGAAATTGATATATAGTGGCCTAAATAGCTTAAGACCGCCCATATAGAGTGGCGGTTCGATGTATAGGATGGAGAGGTAAGGTGGACTATCGATCTTCTAAAAGCCCGGTACTTAATCTTTGGGGGCGATTTGGTAGCTCAGCATTGGGCCGCTGGCTGGTATCTAAATTAGTGGCACTTAAGGCGCCGTATTTTCGTTCAATCAAGCCACGTTTCCTGGAATTATCACCGGGTAAAGTGGAGGTTTTACTGAATAAGCGTTGGAGCGTGACAAATCATATTGGTACTGTACATGCTATCGCCATGTGTAATGCCGCTGAATTAGCTGGCGGTGTTTGTTTGGATGTGTCATTGGATCGACGCTTTCGCTGGATACCGGTAGGGATGGAGGTCAAGTATTTAAAGATGGCGAAGACTAATCTTCGAGCCGTTTGTGAGTATCCAGAGTTTAAATCCATTGAGGCTGGCGATGTTGTTATGCCTGTGAGCGTTATTGATACCAATGGAGAGGAGGTGTTTCATGCCGATATTACCATGCATGTATCAGAGCGCCCCAGTGCGAAGTAGTAGAGTTGTCATTTGAGGTCAACTCCTGGTGTGGTTACAAGGGAAATTGCCTTACTTTGGGTCTGAGTATGGAGAAGAGTATGCAGGCTAGGAGGCGATGAAGTGTGCTCTACTCATAAATCTCGTAGAATATTTCTTTGTTCAGTCTTGATGTATTTGGAGGGTTTATGAGATTGGCTTGGCAGATAGAAAATTCGACATGCGTCTTTGGTGGTGAAAATAAAGCTGTTACGGAGCATGAGTTACACCGATCGGAAAGTACTGCCTTGGCGACTGATGATATTTATCAGGACCTTTCCGAGGTGTTACAGCTTGCAATTTCCAAGCTTGATGAAAATGTAAATGATACTTCTCTGTACTTCCTGATTAGTTGGGAGTCTGTATCTGCTTCTATGACTGTATCTGTAGTTGATGATAGTCGGAGCAATGACTCTAAAGTAGTTGTGCACTGTCACTTTGCTGGACTGGCTTCCCAATATGATGCTGAGCTGAAGAGGCAGGAGGCTTTGGTTAAATGGTCGGATGAACTTAGGTTTTGGTGTAAAGAGTATCTATCTACTGATCAAGGTTTTTCACAGTTTTCTCTGGTTGCATTGTTCGCGGCAGGCTCCAGAGATACTGCTGTGATTCTTTAAAATATAGCTGAAAGCGATGCTTATATAGTGTGAACAACTAGGACGGGGAGGCGAGGCTTAAAATGCCCTCCCTGTACAAATAACATAGAAAATGGAGATTTCTATGAATGTTTACTATTTGTGTATTGGGCTCTTAGCGGCATTATCTCTTCTGCTTGGTGCCTTGGTTACTGTTGGGCGCGGTAAGTATGAGGTTTTAGTTGGGCATTCTTTCGACCCCGATAATACCCTGCACAAATGGGTAAGGGCCCATGCAAATACAGCAGAATATGCTCCCCTTTTGATGGTGCTTATTTACTTGGTAAGCTTAGGGCAGTCTTCTGCCTGGGTTTGGTGGCTTGTTATTCTGCTGACCGCTTGTCGATTTCTTTTTGTTGCAGGCATCTTATTTCCCTCCACTATGGCAAAGCCTAACCCAATGCGCTTCTTGGGTGCCGTAGGCACTTATATCTTTGGATTGGGGCTTTGCTTGGCGCTGGTGCAGCAAGCCCTGAGGCTTTGAGTTGGTTGCAAGCGCTTTCAAACCTTATATTGGTTGGTGCTTAAACTGATCAAAATCGATTGGTCTATCGATAGCTTTTAACTTTTTGCCAGCCGGCAAGAACTGTTTACGATTCTGACTGTATAAAAAACAACCTAACAAGTTTCCCTGCAGGGTGGTTGACCGAATGCGACACTTGTCGCACACTAGCCCTGACTGTCACACGGGAAGATAAAATGAAAAAGGTAAAACCGTCCCCATCAGAACTTGCGCTGTTGAAAGCCCTTTGGAGGCAAGAACCGCTGAGTGCCAGAGAGTTACATGATCGGGTGGGACCTGAATTGGGTTGGTCATACTCCTCTACTCGAAAGACACTAGATCGGATGCGGGATAAGTCGTTTGTGGCTCAATCTGAGATCCATGGAATCCATGTTTATAGCCCTGCGATTGAGAAGGTGGAAACTCTGGCGTCATATGCAAAAGATTTCGCTGAAAGAGTATTAGAGCTTGATGGTCCCTTTCCTGTGTCGATGTTTGCCGGCAGTAAGTTAATGAGTGATAAAGATATCGAGGAGCTTCAGGCAGTACTCGATTCCTGGCCTAACTCTGAGCCGGTCAGCAAGGATGGTGAATAGGCTATGGCCGAGATAGTCTCTACAGTTCTACCATTTGCACTGGATTTTCTAGCTACTTCTTTCTTCTCAATATTTTGGGCGGGGTTGGTTTTTATTGTTATTTGGCTGGCAACAGCTAGAAATAAAGACAGCTTTAATGCGATATACCATTGGCGAAGTTTCTGGTTGTGTGCAATGGTTGCTGCTGGTTCCCCATTTTTTCTTGCGCAATTGAGCGACCAGTTAACGTTGGGTATTGCTCCGGATCTGAATTTTGAATTACCGCCAGCTTATGAGGCTACCTCTATACCACCAATTAACATAGTTCTGCATGAGTATGTATCGACCTCTTTGAGTTCTGTTGAATTACTGGCTTTTCTTTGGTTGCTTATATATCTGTCCGGGGTGTTTTTTACCTTATCTAAAGTGGTAGTGAGTCAGTTTTTCTATGGCAAGAAATTGCGTTTAATAGCAAATAATAAGCTTTCTGTTGTTAAATTTGACCAGTTTTTTACTTCATCTCAAAGTGATTTTCTAATCGGAAGTAAGACTCAGGTGTTTATAACACACTCAACGATTACACCATTTGTGATGCAGCTATTCAGTCGTAAATTGGTGCTTCCCTCCTATATTTTATCAATGAATGAAACGGAGCGTCATCTAATCATTGAGCATGAAATTATGCACTTGAAAAGGCTTGACCCCTTGTTGATTCTGATTGTGCATATATTTACTTGCATCCTATGGTTCAATCCCTTCTTAGGTTGGATGAAGTCTCGATTCAGCTGGGCGATAGAGTTGGGGTGCGATCGCGAAGTTCTAAAGTCATGTAAGCGAGAATTGCACCGTGTTTATGCACAAGCAATGATTGACACTCTTCGACGGAACTCTTCACAAAGAACAAGTGACTGGGTTGTATCTTTCTCTTTCTCTGGTGGTACGAGTCAGGCTCCTTTTTTCCGACGCAGACTTTTGAATATTATGGAAGCCCCAAGGGCGGGGTCTAATAATGGCGAATTAGGTGTCTATTTACGCGCTATGTTGTTCTGCAGTTTTTCAACCATTTTAATACTCGGAGGACTACTGTTAAAACCGGGATTAACAATGGCTTCAGTGGAGATTACCAAATTGACAGTCCCGGTTGAGAGTGCCCGTATTAGTAGCCCTTTTGGTGATTTCAGTAAAATTCGCAAAAAACCCCATGAAGGTACTGACTTTGCGGCACCGATTGGTACTCCGGTGGTTTCAGCTGAAAGTGGTGTTGTAATAGTCTCTACTGATGATTATAAGCATAAAAATTATGGGAAAATCATAATTATTGATCATGGTAATAATACGAAAACTCTGTACTCCCATTTAAATGAGCGGGAGGTTGAGGCAGGGCAGTCAGTACGTGCCGGCCAGGCGATAGGAACTGTGGGTATATCAGGGCGTGTAACAGGGCCACATCTTCACTTTGAACTTATCAAAGAAGGCAAGCGAATCAACCCAGACACTTTGCTTGCGAAGTAAGGGGGGAGTGTGATTTATTACTTAAGAAAAGTAGGGTTACCCGTGAGGCGATTAACTATTTTCTTTCTGATCGATATCTGGAGGATGGCTTTGTTGCTGGTTCTTTTATCGATTCAATCACTGGCGATAGCAGGGCCGTTATTGGAAAACAATTCCAATGTTAAATCGGTACAATATGATTTATCTTTTACATTGCCCCTACTCAATGATCTATCCTTGGTACATCAAGATGAAGGGATGCAGCGTAGGGAGGTGGCCCCTCCATATAGAGTTGAGGAAGAATATCTAGAGCGCACAAAAAAAGTTCAACTAGCTAAAAACCAAGGGGTTTTATCACTATTGGTGGATAGTGGAGTCGATCGTGCAGAAGCGTATAAAATAATTCAGGCTTTGTCGGAACATGTCAATGTCAGTATCCTACCAGTTGGTAAGGAATTTAACTTAACAATAGATACCACTGGAAAGCTTAATAAGCTTACCTTAGTTGTTGGCTTTGCAGAGAGTTTGGAGTTGGTTAGACATGGAGACAATTATAGAACTAATCAATTTGAATCTCCTGTCGATGCCAGGAAATACTACGTTAAAGGTGAAATTTTTGGCAGTTTATACCAAAGTGGAAAAGAGTCTGGCCTATCTAATTCTGTGCTCACAAAACTAAATGAAATATTTAGTTATTCCGTAGATTTTCAACGGCAGATTCGAGCAGGTGATCAATTCTCTGTTTTCTATGATACCTTGTTCAATAGCCAAACTGGAAAGGAAAAACTAAATAGAATTTTATTTGCTGAGCTTATTCTTAGTGGAGAAAAGATAAGTTTATATCGGTTTTCTACTGAGGGACCTCAGGGGGTGGATTATTTTTACCCTGATGGCCAAGGCTCTAGAGGGTTTCTAATGCGTACTCCGTTAGAGAATGCAAGGTTGTCATCTTATTTTGGGCGCCGCAAGCACCCAGTCCTAGGGTATACCCGAGTACATAAAGGTTTGGACTTTGGAGCCCCTTTGGGCACGCCGATATTGGCTGCAGGTGATGGTATTATTGAGCGAGCTTCTTATTTTGGTAGTTTCGGCAACTATATTCGTATTCGCCATGGCTCCGGGATAAAGACTATTTATGCGCACCTTAAGGGGTACGCGAAAGGAATTAGTAAAGGGGGAAGAGTAAAACAAGGGCAGGTAATCGGTTACCTTGGCGCTACAGGTCGTGTGCAGGGGCGTCACTTGCACTATGAGATTCATAAAAATGGTACGGCTGTTGATCCATTAAGGCTTGACCTCCCTATTAGTAAGGGGCTGGTAGGAGATTCTTTAAATCAATTTTCTCAACAGGTTCAAAAGATTCAAGATGAATTGATAAAGTACGCTCAACAAAATCAGTTTGATTCATAATTAAGCTTTTTTTTATCTTTTTTATTTCTCTCTCACCTTATTATATTCAGAGTTTAAATGACTTACATTTTTGTTGGTGGCGAATTTTTTCTTAAAGCAATATTGAGTATAAAATTAAACTAGGTTAAATATGATTAGAGCTATTCTGCTGATAGCCATTCTGGTGCTGTCTAATTCACTAAATGCAAAGCCCCTCATTACCAAGGTTTCTGAATCTTTTGAGTTAAGTGGATCTAAAATATACACAGTTGACTCTGATATTCTCAAACGCAAATACGACTTGTACGTGAAGTTACCATCAGGTTACTCGAACGATGACAATAAAAATAAGACCTACCCGATAATTTACCTTAATGATGGGCCTCATACATTTAAGGTTGCCTCGGGTGTTACACACTTTAAGGATATGGATAAAGCCATCGTAGTTGCTATTTCATTCGCTCACGGAGAAAACGGGCAGTATAGTCGAGTTCGAGATCTCACTCCCGTAGTCGATAGTGGGTGGAAGCGTTATACAACTGGTGGAGCCAGTAAGTACTTACAGTTTATTGAAAAAGAAGTAATGCCCTTTATTGAGGGGAGCTTTAGGGGGGATCCCACACGTAGGATTCTTTCAGGTCATTCATTGGGTGGATCTTTTGGTGCTTGGGTATTACTTACCAATCCACAGTTGTTTTCCACTTATATCCTGACAAGTCCTTCTCTTTGGTTTAAGGATGAAATGATCTTTGATTTGGAGAATAAATATGCAAGCCATAACAACACACTGCCTGTAAACGTCTATATTGCCACTGGCGCTTTGGAGACAATACAAAAGAGCCACATGCGTAATGATATGGTAGATGGGCATAAGAGATTTCTTGCTAAATTACAGTCGCGTAATTATCGTGGATTAAAGCTTAGTGAAGAGGTGGTGAGCGGTACGGACCACTATTCCACTTTCCCGGTGGGGTTGGCAAAAGGTTTAAGGTGGGTATATCAGGATTTGTGGGCAATATAATAATTTTCGCGGTAAAAGAAGAGCTATAGCCGCCCGCGACAAATGGTAGATCTGTTATGCTATTGGAATTATGCGCGTTTGCCACTTTGTCCGGTCATTACTGCCGCGCCAATCATATGGGCTAAACGTAGAGCTTCAGGGACATACCCAGTGTCAGTGGTTTGCTCTAACACCTGGGCGGCAATCTCCGGTTCACATCCCTGTACTTGAAAATGGAAGTTATTGTAGTTATGGATACTCCCAGCTTTCATCAGGGTTTCTTTACGCAGTAGATAGTCAGGAAAATTTTGCAGCGCTTTATCAATGGCTTGAATGTCTGGTGGTTTTCGCATTAACGCGATACAAGGGCGCTGTAAGATATCGGCCAGCTTGGGTAGATCAATAATATTGAAACCACCCACTGCTACTCCATCGGTCAATACGACATTTACCTGGCTGTAGAATTTACTTTCTTTCAGCAGTGTGGCAAGTGTTTCTGTAGCTTCCATCCCATCTTTGCTTACCTGCCCCCAAAGCATCCCCTCAAAGCGAGTTTTGGTGCAGACAATACCGCTTACTTTTACCGGCGCACCCCTTCGTTTTTCAAAAGGGGCGTCATCAAAACCGATAACTCGGATCTGCTTCCTTAATCGTAATAATTCTGCCAGAGGCTTCATTATTTCTTGTTGCCCTGAAGAAATAAGTAGGGAAATAACTTTAGTTTTTCCTCATGGCTTAATGATTCCATGCGACGGATATTATTTTCTGGAATACTCTCTGGATCTGGATATAGATCAATCATTTTTTCCAGGTTTTCTTCTCTCAGCAGGTGTAAGATAGGATAGGGTGCGCGATTAGTTAGGTTTTCTGCATCGGCGGCTGCAGTGCCAGCAAATTGATAATCTGGGTGGAAGCTGGCTAATTGATAGGTGCCTACATAGTCGTTGCGTTCCAGTAACCACTCTGCTAAATCCAGGAACTGGTTGTAGTCGCTGAATTTCCCTAGGTGATTAGGGATAATCAATAAGGTGGTAAGCAATTCAGATTCCGAAGTGGTATCGAGCCGACGTAACTCCGTCAATAGATCACTGAGTAGCGCCTCGTCTCCTGTGGCAGGACTCACCTTGAGTCGAATTTGCCCTGCACGCAGAGGTTTGCGTGCGAAAGGGCAGAGGTTGAGACCGACAACCACATCAGTAAGCCATTGTTCTACCGCCTGAGTAACAGCTTTTTCCATTTGACTGCTTACCACATAAGATCATCGGGGATCTGAAAGTCTGCATAGGGATCATCTTCATCTACCACTGCTGAACTTTCAGCAGGCCTGATTACGATATCGCTATTGCGCTCCGCAATTTTCTCGGCAATAACCCGTGGAACCAGCTCAAATTGTTCTCCCTGGACAACAATCATCAGGCGCCCCGCAATCAAGTGATCCCTTAATTCTTCGCTGACATAGATGGTTTTGATTTTTTTGTCGAAAGTGAAATTGTAAGTAGTTTCGCCCGAATAAGGTTGGCGATTTTTTTCCACCAATTGCTTGATTTGTGCGGCAATAGCTTTTTGCTGCGCTGCCGCATCCCGCTCAGCATTGAGGGCGCGATCACGAGCGGCTTTCTCTGCTTGAACCTTTTGTGCTGCGAGCTTTGTTTCATCAACCTGGGGTTGTGAAGACTTCTTCGCAACTTTCTGTTGCTTCCGCTTATCTTTGCTGATTTGTTTGGCTTTCTTTTTATCGACAAGTCCTGCCTGGAGTAGTTGGTCTTGCAATGAGGCCATAGTTTCTTCCCCGTAACAATCTAAGGTTTGGCAGCTGTCACCTGAGTAGGTTTTGCTAACACGCCTGGTTAAAAAACGATCAATTGTGTGAGTGAATACTCGTGGGAGTATTTTACCCGAAGATCGCTGTGCAACCGATAGTGATTTTTAAGGGGTCCATGGCTTACCTGAGGTAGCGGTTGCGATGATTTCATCGGGCTCTTTGCCGTCAGTCAGCATTTGTGCGCCGCCTGGAATCACCAGGGCTGAACCGGTAGCAATTGCAACGCGCTTGCCACTGGGAGTATCAATATTGCAAGACGATACCCTTAGCTGCCGTCCCCGGTGGAGGACCTGAGCTTCCAAAATCAAGTCGCCGCTGTTGAGTTTTGCGGGACGTGCAAAGCGAATGTGCATGTCCAGGGTGGCAAAAATTGATCCGGCAGGTAAAGTTGAGTAAACCGCACCTCCCATAGTGAAATCTGCTGCCCATGCCAACAGGCCGCCGTAGATGGATAGGGTTCCATTGGAAAACCAGGGGGATGAGGGCATTGTCGAGATGCAGCGACCATTTTCCACTTCCACTGCACGGTAGCCGGTAAGCATCCAGATGGGGTGGGTTCTTCCTTCACTGATAGTGGTTCGCTGGAGCTCTATGGGAACCTGCTCTGATAAGTGTGCCATATCGCAGAAGAACGTTTTTGGGGGAGGGCGAAGATAGGGGTCGGGTGTGTCCGTTGGCCCTAGGTCAGGCATGGGCAGTTCCTGATCTGGGTTGACTGGAAAGTCGGCAATAAGGCAGCGGGTACTACCGAAAGCCAAGGTCCTCCCCTCCTGATCGTTAATCTGGATACTTGATAACCCCACCTGGCTACCTGAATGAACAGTCGTAGCTCTGCCTACAATATTTTGGGTACTGCTGGTGATGGGGCGGATAAAGCACATATTTAACTCTGACGTGCTCAGTACCTTCCCTGCTGGCAAGGTGGTCCAAATGGCGGATGCCAAGGGGGCGTCCGCAAACATGGCATAAATACCTCCCCAATAGATTCCTGTGCCATCGGCCAGCCAGGGTGTAATGGGCATGGAGTAGGTGGCCTTTCCCAGACCTGCCTCAGTGGGAGTCATTCCGGTTAGGCGCCAAAATGGGGGACCAGGTAAGCTGCCACGAATATAGCGTTTAAATGTGGCTAGGCCGGGTTGTTGTAACGCTCTGAGGTCACAGATGGCTCCGCGATGAACTTCGTCGGTAATATTGGTCATCCCCCAGCCTCCAGTTGCATCTATGGAAAGGGTAATGTGGAGGGATTCTGGATGCGAGAAAGAGAGAAAATTGCTATGAAGCTTAGTACTTTATGGCTGCAAGTTTCTCTCCATGAATGGTAACTATGGTGCTAAATCAGGTAGTTTGGCTACGATATGGGTCTTGGTAATAGGCTTATCTTCCATATAAAGGTTGATCGTATTCTGGATCTCAGGGGAGGCCATAAATAAATTATGTCCTGCATTTTCCACTGTTACTTTGATGGCATTTTTGAACCCTGATATAGCTTCATGCTGGCTCTCCAGGTAGGTTCTTCCATCCAAGGTGCCGCTTAGTAATAAGACGGGAATGTTGCTGGTCGGCTTATTCCGGAATTTATCACCGAGGTCCAAATGTGGCGCCATGTTATCGTAGTGAAGTGAGAAGTTCAGATAATCTTGAAGTAGGGATTGTTTAGCCTGTGCTACGACTTGTGACTTACGTTCCCTGGTAATTCCGGAGGCTATATCCATTGCTATTGACATTGGGTGTAAGGTTATGGGAGTGCCGGGTTGTAGGAATTCACTAGGAAAATGGCGTCTGGGGACTTTATCAAAATTTAGAGTCTTGCCTTGATCCAAGTCGCGGTAAAATCGGAGAAGAAGGCTGGCACTTTTGGGATCAGCAATAAATGCCGAAGCAATTTGTTGCATATCCCTACGCTGTAGAAGGTAATCGGCTTTACTGCCATCTCGTTGAGGGATTTGAATTTTCAATGGTTGCAACTCCAGCTTTTTGTGGACTCTACTTATTAGAGTCTTGATATCTGGATAGCGTGCTTTTGCATTAGGCTGTTGATCGATAGCTTGTTGCAGTCGATCTAAGTAGTAGTCTGTTCGGGCGGGTAGCTTGATAGTTTGAGCTAAACCTTCAACGCTGGATAAAATTAGCTTATCAATGGTTCCTTCGATTTCTTTTATCGCTGCCAGAGATAGATGGCTTCCATAGGAGGTGCCCCATAATACCATTTTCTCGGCGCCCAGGTGGATTCTTAGATCATCGAGATCGCGAGCGCTTTCTAACGTGTTATAGGCTGTTAAATTTACGCCATTGGCTTCCCAAAAATCCAAACACTCCCTCAGGGCTTTGCGGTGGTAATCGATATACTGAGAGTCAGTGGTGGCTTCAAGAGGCGGTACAATTTGTTTGGATTCACAATTGGGGAGGTCGTTAGAGCGACCGGTGCCACGTTGATCCAGTGCGATCACATCTCCATATTCCCGCAATGCCATAAACATATCGAATCGATAGTTGACTGCCATAATTCCTGAGCCGCCAGGGCCTCCCGCCAAGTATATAATTGGTGGCCCTGCTTTCTCTCCTGTGGCCGGAAATCTTATATAGTGAAGGGAGATTTTACGACTGTTCTTTTTGCTGCGATCTTCAAGTACCTGAATAGCCCCACTATAGCCTTCTGCCGTTTGTTTGCTCCATGTGGTAAAAGTATAGGCTTCCTCATTGTTAATAGGAGTTGCGGCCCCTTTAATAGAGCTGGCTAGTAGCATGAAAACTGCTGCTGCAAGAGTAAATATATTTTGGAGCTTTTTCTTCATTGTTGTTAGGTATTTCTTTAGGTTTCTGTTTAAATATTTTATTTTTCCAAGTGGGGGGAAGCCGCTAAATAACCTTAAGTGAAACTTTCTCAGTCACGGCCGAAAAATACAGTTCCATTCATTTTTAAGTCGTTCATTGAGCCTATGAGATAATTGTGGATTTCGGTAGTCCCATATGCTGATGCATCATTAATTTTATTGCTTAAGCCGGAACTAAATAAGCTAGGGGCAAAAGTTCTATATATTCTCATGGTAAAAGCATCAATTTGGTGGCCTCAAGAGAGGGTGGGTTCTGAAAAGCCACGCAAAATACAATATGTGGGCTGTATTTTTTGGCATACAGTAAGAGTGGTACCATTGGATTCTATAACCACAGGCTTCGGGGGTGGCTTTTTTCTTCATATGACTCCTGTATGCTTTTGTTATAGGAATTACAGTGATAAAAGCAGGCTTTATAATTCAAGAGGCTGTTTTATTTTTATTATTTTCCTCTTTCTGACTTAAGATGTTCGAGCTATGGGATACTGACTAAAGCAGCTTTCTCTTATTGGGGCTTGCTACTCCCTTGCTGTAGGTTTGTTTTATATAGCCAGTCCAATCCTTGAATAGCTGTTGTTGGAAATGAAGTGCCATGATTTGCTCCGGGAATAATGAGTAGCTTGCTTTCTATCTCAACTCCTTTTTCTTCGATTAACTTTCTGTGAAGTTTCTTTGCTCCCCCTACCATATCGTTGCGGGTTTGACTCTTTACTGGAGTTTCTAGGGAGCCTACTCCAACAAACACCTTCCGGGGAATAGGGCTGGGAGCGGCTTTGATGCTGAGAATGTTCTCACTGTCGTACCATATAGAGGGGCTGCCGAGGATGTAGTTGTTAAAACCGGTTGGTCTGGTAAGCAGCATATAAGTACCTAGTAGGCCTCCTAGAGAATGTCCTATAAAAGTATGCCCACTTCCAGTTAGGCGATAAGAGTTGGACAGGTGGGGCAAAATGACGTCATGGATGAAAGTTGCATGCTCAGTTGCTTTGCCTGTCAAATACTTCCAGTTGTTGTCTGTAGTGGGGGTGAAATCTCGAATGCGGCTGACTTGATCGCTTGAGCCTTTTGAGTATGACAGTCCAACCAGGATGACTTCTTGTAGCTTACCAAATTCCATCGGCACTTGGGTTGCACCAGAAATGGTCTGAAAGGCCGAGTCTCCATCTGTTATCAACACCAAAGGATATCGACGATGAGGGGCGTTCATGTAACTTTTTGGCAGTTTAATGAATAGGGGGTAAATCCTTTTACTGGCTGGGTCCGCTAGTTCCAGGCTATGGCTGCGGGGGATTTGGAAGGGGATGGTATCCGTGTTGACCGAGCTCGACAGGCCTAGGGCAGGGCATAGAATAAAGAATAAACAAGCATAGAGTTTATTCATTATGAAGCAATCGGCTCAGCACTTAGCAGCCTGCCAAAAAGAAATCTAGTTGCAAATCTGGGCTTTTTGTAAGGTGATTTGATATATCCCATAAACGAAAGTGCCACTTGCTTAGTAAGTTACCACTAGGTCGGCTCTAATAAAAAGTCAGGAAAGTGCTTCAGCATAGCGAAATAATTGTAGATTGAAAACCGTTTGCATAAGTTTTTAGTCAAAAAAATGTGATTTTTTTCTAATAGGATGAAGAGTATGAATCTTTTCTGGATTTCAGATAAGTATGAGAATTTAATTTATTACTATGAAGTTGGAAGAAGTTAGTAATGCTATTTTTGTATTCCGCAATGTAGTTTTTCTGCGCTTGAGGTTGTTCTGTTAGTGGTGCCACCTATTGCTCTTTTATTTTTCCTCCTTTTGAAGGTTAATAGGCTACGATTTGATTAGTTTTGGTTTTTTTGCCTTACTATCAAATTTTTTGTTGGTTGCAATTTAGGCGTTGGTTTTTCCCACCTATTGGAGGTGGTCGTTTATCGTGTGTTTTCTTTGTCTGTTCTTTTGGGTTGAAGGGGGGATTGTATTTCGATAAAACTAAAGTCTTAGATTAGTGTGCGATTTAAAAAGAAGGTTATGCTTGTACAACAAAAATAATTTGATCAAAAGCAAAATTGGTCGACTGCTTGTTTTCTTAGTGGCCCCTGGTGAATCTCTGTAGATTGCAAGATGATATTGCAAAATTTTCCAGAAGCTCGAAAAAACTAGTCGATCAGATGAGGCGGTTTACTAGAAAATGGAAAATTCTTATCAGGATGATGTGGCTCACTGGGTAGGGGAATATGGATTAGATTTGAAGCGTTACTTTTCATCCAGGGTTAACCTGTCCGATGTTGATGATTTGGTACAAGAGGTTTTTATTCAGTTATATGTTCGAATCAAAAAGTATGGGGGGGAAATCGAAAATCCAAGAATATATATTTATGCTATGGCAAAAAATCTTCTAATTAGTCATGGCAGGCATCAGAAGTCGCGGTGCGGTGGTCTTCATGATTCAATTGATTACAAGGTGGATATTCCTTATATGATCAGTCCTGAACGTACGGTAATGGGAATACAGGCCTATGCTCGTGTACTCGAAGCCATTTTGGGGTTGCCGCCAAGGGCTGGCGCAGCTTTTCGTTTTCACCGATTTGAGGGGATGACTTACCAGGCAATTGCTGAACAGATGGGGATTTCTAAGGAGTCGGTTAAAGAGCTAATACAGCGCGCATTGGTCAAGGTTAGGCAAGTGGTGGAAGAAATACCATGAGGGTACTGATCTCCATTGAATATTATTCTGAGGTTGTGCCGGTTAGCAGGTGATTCTGTATGGGGTATAGAGTTGGGTAATGAGACTTCTTGGAATAATTAGTGATAAACCGCTATATCATTTGCGTATTCTTATAGAGGATGCCGTTGTAGTCTAGCGATTTTTTGGTCTGAAATTCTGCTACAGTTTAAGAAATATAAATTTTATTTTTTTATCCCCCCTTCTTTATCATTTGTGCGTCTTAGGTTTTGTTGTACCTGAAAAAGGTTTATATCAGGTCAATAACCCAATAATACCGACAATAAAGAGAGACGTAGTGTGATGATGAAACCTGTCAAAAAGAAAACATTGATTGCACAAGCGATTTATCAATCTGGACATTCATACCAAATTACTCCTTGGTACAGTACTATTCTTGCCTCTCTGGCAATTGCAGTTGCTCCTACCATTTCCATTGCCCAGGAGAATGAAGAAACTAAACGTCCCGGCCAGGCAATTGAGGAAGTTACGGTTACCGCGCAGAAAATTGAAGAGAGTATTCAGGATGTACCAATTGCAGTATCTGCACTCAGTGGCGACAATATGGATGATCTTAAAATTGAGCGTGGAGAAGAGCTGCTTCGTGCCGTCCCCAATGCTAATTTTTCCAAGTCCAACTTCAGTACCTACAACTTCTCTATTCGCGGTATAGGCACTAAGGCGGTTTCTGCTGCTTCTGACCCGGCAGTTGCGGTGAGCTTTAATAATACGCCTTTAATTCGTAATCGATTATTTGAGCAAGAGTTTTTTGACGTCCAGCGTGTAGAAGTGTTGCGCGGCCCACAGGGGACGCTTTATGGTCGTAATGCTACTGCGGGTGTGGTTAACATGTTGCCAATTATGCCTGAGGACGAGTTTTCCTCTGAGATTAAGGCAGAGGTAGGCAGTTATGACTCCAAACGCGCCAGCGGTATGTTTAATATGCCTCTTGGTGAAACTATGGCGCTGCGCTTATCCGGAGCTATGACCAAACGCGATGGCTTTGATTACAACACTTATACCGGCAATGATGTTAATGACCGTGATTTGTATTCTACTCGTGCAATATTTGAGTGGGAGCCTAGTGAATCTTTTAGTGCCAATCTAATTTGGCAGCACTTTGAGGAGGATGATAAGCGCTCGCGTACGGGCAAGCAGCTTTGTACTAAAGATCCAGGCCGAACACATATTGGTGACACTGAACTAACAGGCTTTACGCCTGTGTTTTTTAGTCAGGGTTGTTTGCCGAGTTCGATTTATAGTGAGGAGGCTTACAGTGCACCCAATGCTCAAGGTTTTGCAAGTATTTTGGCCACAGGGTTAATTTTCACGAGCTATGGCCAGGTCATCGATTGGTATACTGATCCTTATGCAGGTACGACTCAGTCTCGAGATCTTCGCAAGATTGAGACTAGTTATGACCCGGTATTTCGTGCCGAGAATGACCTGGTGCAACTGAATTTTGAATGGGGCCTGTCGGATTCCCTCACATTTTACTCTCAGTCAACCTATGCGAAGGATGATTACTACTCCTCCCAAGATTATAACCGTTATGTATCAGATCCCATCTTTAATGATGGTGGCGACCTAGAGCCCACTCCTGGAGGAATTTATACCGACCCACAATTGGGGCCGGCAGAAGGATTGTTAGCGGTTGATATTAGTCGATCGGATAACAAGCAGTGGAGCCAGGAATTCCGGTTGCAGACATCCTTTGACGGTCCTTGGAATTTCTCGGTAGGCACAAACTATTTGGATTTCAAAACCCAGGATGACTATTTTGTATTTAATAACATATTCAGTATGTTAGCAGAGTATCTATACAATTCTGGGTACGATGAAAACTTCCTCTTATATTCACAAAACTGTACTGATCCGGAAGAAAATATTGGTTCGGATTGTATGTATGTTGATCCTAACTCAATAGAGAATATTGATGAGGAAGGGCACAACTATTTTCTGAGCCGAAATTTAGTAGAAGTTAGTTCCTGGGCATTGTTTGGTGAAGCATATTGGCAAATTAATGAGGATGTAAAACTCACTACCGGTCTTCGCTATACTGATGATCGAAAACGCTCTACGCCAGTTCCCAGTCAGTTACTACTGGGGACTTATTATGATCCAGAAACTGGCGAAGTTTCCTCTGGTAATCTCTCTGGAGGACTTGTACATCGTGGTTATCCAGAGGGTGAGCAAGTCACGCAAAACTGGAGTGAATACACTGGACGTGCAGTTCTGGATTGGCGTACGGAAACGCCTTTTACGGACGAAACAATGCTCTATGTATCTTTTGCCCATGGATACAAGGGAGGTGGTACTAACCCTCCTCGAGCTGAGGTTGATCCAGAAATAGTTCAATTTCAGCCATTAGAGGATTCATTTGAGCCTGAGTTTGTAAATGCGATTGAATTTGGTAGTAAGAACATTCTATTCGATGGCAGTTTATCGTTAAATGCTAATGCCTTTTACTACGACTATACCGACTACCAGGTCTCTCAAATTGTTGACAGAATTTCTCTCAATGAAAACTTTGACGCAGAGACGATGGGAGTTGAGCTGGAGCTAGCCTGGCAGCTTACAGAAGCAACTCGGGTAGATATGAATTTAGGATATCTTAAAACCCGAATTGCCGATGGAGAGGAGTCTATTGATGTAATGGATCGTACACAGGGCAATGAAGATTGGGTACTGGTACGCCCCAGTATTCAAGTCCCATCTAATTGTATTGCTCCTGTAGATTTAGTAGAAACAGTTATGAGTGCACCTAACATATTTGCTATCTGGTCACTCTGTTCTGGCTCCGCGCGGTATGGTTCATTTTCACCCGAGATTGAGGTCGAAGACTGGTTGAGACATGATTTGGCTTACGGGGTCGACCCTTATAACCCTCTAACTGATGCTCCAAATGGAGGTCGGGGTTTTGCTGCTGACTTAAGTGGCAATGAGCTACCCAATGCGCCACGCTTTACTTTTAATTTCGGTGTTGAGCATACGATACCTATTGAGAATTGGGATTTAACTCTGCGCGCAGATTACTATCGCCAATCAGAGACTTATGCTCGGGTTTATAATACTGAATATGACCGTTTGAAGGCTTGGGGTAATCTCAATGCTTCTGTCAGCTTAAGTAATCCGAATTCCGATCTATATATGCAGCTTTATGTAAAGAATATATTTGATGATGCGCCTATCACGGATATGTTTACCAATAGTGATGATTCGGGTCTTACAACTAATGTCTTTACTTTAGAACCACGGATCGTCGGCTTTAATATTAGTAAAGGGTTCTGATTTTTACGTGGTGAATTGCTACATTCTTTATGATTTGGATGGTGAGAGGTAGCGGTAGGTTGGTGTGGGGAATTTTTGCCAGCCTACTGTTATTCCTATAACGCCCCGTATTAGCTTTCTCCCATGTATTTTTATTGTTCGGGTGAGGTTGTAGGTACCTCTGTATAATGTTGGATTTGTTATCTTGTTGTTATGTTAGTAAAGGTAAATATCTTTAAGTCGAAGATAAAAATATAAATTTCTACCTTAGGACGATCCCAAATACCACTAGTTTTACTAGTGGTATTTGGAGGTTAGGTGTGGCTTAGGGGACAGTGTAGGAAGATTGAGGGTTTGTTGATATTACACCGTTGATTACGCATGCGCTACCGGATCCCACACTAGGGATTTGAGCATTGGAAAAAGTAATTCTTCCATTTGACTGGTTAAATGATCCAGTAAGATTTCCAGCACATTCACCTGTTACCGCTTTCACAGATACATTTTGTATGGTTACAGTATTGTTAGCATTTCCGACGAGGTCATAGGGTAAGTTATTAAATACCACTCTATTGCACATATTTAGGAACCCCCCTGATAATGCCATGCTGCCTACCTCAGCGCTGGCTCCAGTTGAACTCACACTGCCAGATAGTGAGCAGTTGAGCGAAATGCCTTTTTGAACGGTGAAAGTACCTACATTTGCGAGGCCTATAGCGCCTGAGGGCGACCAGGTTTCCGCATTTGCTAGCCCGATTATCCCAAAAGATGCCATGCAGAAAGAAGCTGCAGTAAGGATGTTTTTCATGGTAATAATATTCCTTATGTCTCTGTTAATTATTGATTTAGACGCATCGCTTGTACTTCACTTTATATGCGTCATTTTTATAAGTGATCATCATCGCTGGGGGTAATGAAATTTGGTTGTATTCAATAATAAGCTTGGGACAAATCCCAATACCTCCCACCAGTAAAGACGAATTGAGGCATTTGTTGGGGGGGTGTCCTGTCTAAATAGACGTGAATTTAATTTTCAGTCGTAATTTTTTCTAGATTTAAGTGGTTAATTGTTTTTATTTTCGCGGGATTTAATTGTTGTTAGGTTTAAGTGCGCATATAAGAAAATATTTTATGCTTTTGGTGGGTTATTAAAAAAATGTCTATTGTAAAGCTCTGTAATTTAAGGTTGTGTAGTTGTAGGAAAGTAAGAGTTGATATTGGTATTTTATTGCTGTTTAGGCTGGTGAGGTATCTCATAATGTAAGTGATTTAAAATTTAATTAATCAATATTGAAAATTTAAATATAAGGTGGCCGTCTTAGTGTATTGTAGAATTATCGGTGGGAGTTTCTGATTGGTTTAGTATGTATTCCTTGTAATAGGAATATTTCGAAAGAGGTCTAGAATAGATCCAAATAAACACTGACCTGCTGTTTCACTTCTGGCTGGTACAGCCTGCGAGTTCACTTGTAAATTAGGATCACTATGGATATTTGCGGTGTCGATGATAATAAGCGCTTTTTTATCGCTAAGTAAATTAAGGTGTGGCTATATGGAAGATTAACGTTAGCGGTGGATCTAACAACCTCACTGATGTAGTAGCTTCGAATGAGATTTGGGTGCAGATACTTATACCCTGCCATCTTTACAATCTTTAGGGGACTAATTGCCGGAATGAGGAAGTACATTAAGCCTTATTCCCTGCTTCTCAGGTTGTTAAAACGCCCGCTATAGTTCATCAAGCGTCAAAAGTTGCTCTCGGAATCTTAGATAGACCCAATTGAATCGCTGCCTGGCACTAAAAGGCAAAAGCATCCCTGTTTCAAGGTGTATTGAGGAGTGTATGAGGGAAGAGCCAAGCTTTTGCCGATTTCTGTCGCTTGTAGGCTGTATTTACGGGGCTCTGGGCAATTTTGTTTGGTTTTTGCTCTCCCTGCTCCAGATTCATATTGCTATACTCCGCGCCCTTGAAAGCCCCCTGTCTTTATATGGAGAACTTGATGTCTGATTCACAGTGCGATATTGGCTTTATCGGCGCCGGTGTGATGGGTAAGAACCTGATCCTGAACCTGGCCGACAATGGCTATAGGGTCTGTGCCTTTGATTTGGATCACAACCGGCTGAATGCGCTGCTGGAGCAGGACAAGAAAGAGCGTGGAGACCTGCCTGCGCGTGTTGAAGCCTGCAACTCTTACACAGAGCTATTGGCGAAGGTTAAAGCCCCGCACTTGATTATTCTCTCGGTTCCGGCTGGAGCCCCCGTTGATGACGTATGCAGCAAGCTACTCGATGCGGGCTTGAAGGCTGACGACATCGTTGTTGATACTGGTAACAGCCTGTGGACCGACTCTGTAGAGCGGGCTAAACGGTATGAAGGCAAATTGATTTTCTTCACCACCGCAGTATCCGGTGGCGAAGTGGGTGCTCGTTTTGGGCCGTCCCTCATGCCCAGCGGCGACCGTTATGCCTGGAGTCGTATTGAGCCAGTTTGGCATGCTATCGCCGCCAAAGTGGATAAAGCCAGCGGCCAGCCGATTGAGCGCTTTGAGCCTGGCAACCCGGTTCGCGAAGGTGAGCCCTGTGCGGCTTATATCGGCCCGATAGGCTCAGGCCACTATGTGAAGATGGTGCATAACGGTATTGAATATGCCGATATGCAGATGATCTGTGAGGCCTACCATGTGATGCGCACGGCGCTGGGTATGGCCCCAGAGGAAATTGCAGAAGTATTCCGCGAGTGGAACCGAGGCCCGCTGAACAGCTATCTGATCAATATCAGTGCGGAAGTGCTCTCTACCTTGGACTCCGTGACAGAACAACCGCTGGTAGACGTTATCCTCGACCGAGCAGGGCAAAAAGGTACTGGTCTCTGGACAGCCATGAGCAGCCTGGAAGTGGGCTGTCCGGCCCCGAGTATTGCCGAAGCGGTTTACGCCCGTTCATTATCTACCCGGAAGGTATTGCGTACCCGCGCAGCGAAGAAACTGCAAGGGCCTGAGTTGACACCAGTGGCTCCAGAGCAACGGGAAGAAGTGATTGCACAGCTGCACGACGCTCTCTACTGCGCAAAGATCTGTGTTTACGCTCAGGGCTTCGATTTGATGAAGCTGGCTGCACGGGAGCAGGGCTGGCAGTTGAACTTCTCTGAAATTGCCAGAATTTGGCGTGCAGGCTGCATCATTCGAGCAGTGTTCCTGCAATCTATCAGTGATGCTTACGATCGAGATTCCAAGCTTTCCAACTTACTGCTGGATGATTTCTTCACTCAGCAGATTGCCGATCACCAGGCCAACTGGCGCCAAGCGGTGGCGAGCGCCACTCTGAATGGTATTCCGGTACCGGCCCTGTCATCGGCGCTCAATTACTACGATGCCTTCCGCACCGAGTCGCTGCCGGCGAACCTGCTACAAGGACAGCGGGATTTCTTTGGAGCCCATACCTTTGCGCGTGTGGACCAGCCTGAGCAACGCAAGTACCACGTTCAGTGGACCGAACCTGGCCGCCCAATGGTTGAGATCTGATTGGTGGGGAAGGGAGCAGGTGATACGTGCCTTTCAGGCACGTATCACTATCTGAGCTCCCTAAAGAACGACCTCTTCTACCTCTTTGGCCAGAGCCTCCGCCTCTTGGCGGCTGGCTTTGGCCACCAGTTCCTCAACGCTAGCCGACTCGGTGTTGACGCCACCGAAGGCGGAGAGCAAGTCTTTGGTCAGTGCTGAGATCTCCAGAGTCATCACCGCAAAATCTGCATCAAATCGCTGGGCTGCGCTTTCTGCATCGGCGCTATCGGCTTTCTCCAGAAGCTCGTCACTGAACTTGATACGCTTTAGAGACAGCTGATCATCTACCAGGAATTCAACGCCCCCACGCCAGGTCAGCCCCAGCTTGTGCACTTGTAGTCCCGCTACCAAGTGATTGTGAATTTCCTCGGCACAGAGGTCCTGGTTTTTACAGCGGATAACACTGCCGCTGTCTTTGGGATCGCGCAACTCGCATTCGTGGCCAAAATCAAACTGATGCGGTGCTTCAGGGGCACTGAGCCAGTGGGTCATTGTTTGCTGTGGCAGATTCTTAGCGGAGAGTGGTACCACGGCAAGGCTACTGATAGCCTCGCGGAGGTTCTCCAGCAGTTCCTCGGCGGCGGAGGCAGAAGAGGCGTCAACCACTACCCAACCATCCTGAGGTGCAATATAGGCATATTGCAGACGGGAGCGAGCGAATGCCTTGGGGCGCATTTCAAGGAGAATCTCGTCTTTAAGGTTTTGCCGCTCCTTGCGACCTACCTGCCTGGCTTCTTTTTCAGAAATAGCTTGTGCCAGCTCTTCAACTTTCTCATTGACTACCGCAGCAGGAATCACTTTTTCTTGCTTCTTAGCACAGACCATTAGGTAGCCATTCGTTGCGTGCACCAACTGGCTGCCGTGGCGCCCTAGTGGAGGCACCCACCCATAGCGAGTGCTGTCCTGACTGCCACAGGGAACAAATGCATGGGGCTCCAGCAATTCGTTCAATTTTTCAGCATCCAGGGAAAATTCTTTCGTCAAACGATAAATACGGAGGTTTTTAAACCACATACATCAGGCCATCTGTTTTCAGTTGCGAGTGCGGCCTGCATTATGCGGAAACCGGGGCGGGGCAGCTAGAGCCTGTTAACACTAAATTGATGGGTTCTTTAAGTTGTTATCAGGCTCCAGAATATTACTGGTCCAAGGCGGTGAAAATTTGTTCAGCCGAACTTGCCAGGCCTGGCTGAACAAAGGTTTATTTGAGAATACTGTCTATTGCTTTGCCACTATCCTGCGAGAACTCTTCTGACTTATGGCCGAGCAGTTGTAGTGCGGTTGCGGCTATCTGATCCTGAAAAATGGCTTCTCCCCTGGATACTTCTCCCAAGGCCTTAATGTCTGGGCCCAGCGCCGCAATCCAGATTTCATTGGAGCCGGGTATACCCGCTTTGTGGGGGTGGTCTTCTTTACCGAAGTATTGGGTCAGGGCTGGGCCACTGGCGTGGTGGGGCCAGGATTCAGCGGTGTTGCCGCGCCCGTGGTCAACGGTAATGAGTAGGTTGGTATTGTCTCGGTATTGATCAAGAGATTGCAGTGTCTGCCAGAGTTTGGCGAGTATCATGTCGCTCCGATGTGCGGAGTGGAGATACTGGTGATATTCCTCATCGTGGGCAAAATCGTCGGTTTCACCCAGGGCAATGTACATTACCTTGGGCTTTTTGCTAATTAAGTACTCTTTTGCAAATCCATAGGTAAATGCATCGGGCCGCACGTTTTCCCAGAAAACCGGCAGTTGCCCCTGCAAATCATTGAGAAACCCTGCTCTTTGGCTCAATTTTGGCCAATTGGCAGCTTCCAGCCCTGCGTTAATGTAAATACCACTGCGATCACGATTAAGTATCGAGGAGAATACCCCCCAGCTACCGAATGCAGCGATTTGGCCTTTGTACTCAGATTTGCTGTTTAGCCACTCGAGAAAGGTAGTATTGGCATTGGGAGTTGGGTCGTTACTATTGATTTTGGGGTCGGCGGAGCCGGTTAAAATCTCATTGTAACCGGGATAGGAAAACCACCAGCTATTGGTAACTTGTGCTTTAGATCCCTTGTCGCGATTGCCAATTAAAACCCCTTCTTTAGCCACTGTTTGCCAGATAAAAGGCAATAATTTTTGACGTTTTTCGGTGAGTGAATCGCCGTGAAAGTGATTGATAAGGTCTTGTTTATTTTCAGTGAACTCTGTGTGATTGAGAAGTTCAGGGTCATAACCGGAGAACACTTCCTGCCAGCGCAAGCCGTCGATAGTAACTAATACGAGGTTGTCTGCGGCAAGGGATTGAGTAGAAAGAAACAGGGTCAGGATTGCTGTAGCCAATCTGTTCATTGAAAGAGCTCTTTGCATATTTTTGGATTATTTATATTTGTCGCAAATAATCAAAATTATTTTTCGACTATATTTATTATTTATTGCACTTTATTTTTGAATCTACTGCTTGACTAAACATACGCACAATCGGCTAGCATTTCCAGCCGATTGTGTGGCTGCCAAAAAAATCTTAGAAATCAATAGTTGCAGAGAGTGAGGCTGTCCGTGGAGCACCTATCCAGGCACCGCCAGAAACGACAGTTCCTAAGTAATCCTCATCCAGTAAATTATTTATCACTAAATTCAGGTTGGCTCCCCGTAGTGCCGGGCTAAATTCTCCCAGATTCATGCCCAGGTAGGCATCGACAACTACATAGGAGTCAGCTGCCCAGCTATTGTCTAAGTCGACAAAGCGATCTCCGGTAAACTTACTGGAGATGCCACCGTAAAATATTTCAGAATTCCAATCCAGGCCAATCACATAGAGTTGATCAGCTATTCCGACTACGTCATTCCCTGGTGTTATTCCTTGAGTTTCATCTACTGCTGAGTTTCCTGAGCCAATATAGGTAGTGTCCAGCAGGGTATAGGATGTATAGAGATTTAGAGTTTCTGATAAATTGTAGTCCAGGAAAAGTTCCAGACCATCAGATTCGATTCCGCCGGCATTAAAATAGGTCCCATTGGTACCAATCAAATAGTTATTACCTGCGGCAGTGTTGTTATCCAGGAAAATGATCCGGTTTTCAAAATCATTTTGAAAGTAGGTGGCAGTTGCCGAGAAATTATCGGCAGTATAGCGAAGCCCGAGCTCTGTGGTCTCTGAGGTTTCCGGTTCGATATTGTCGAGATCTGAATCGGGCCGCTCTAATACGCTGTCTCCAATCGCCTTAAAGTTTTCAGCGTAGCCTGCGAACAGCTCTGCACCTTCCAGGGGTGTTTCCCAAATCAAACCGGCGGAGAGCAGGATATCTGAGTCAGAGTCAACACTTACATCGGAAGACTCCTGAAATAGATCTTCCCTTTCAACATCGACAAAGAACTGCTTGGCGCCCAGTGTCAAAGTGAGAGTGTCGATGGTCAGGGAGTTCTGTAAATACCACTTTGTGCTGCTTGAGGGGTAACTGCGGTCGTATTGCACCCAGTAAGGTGTTGAATTGAAACTGGCACCTTGAGTTGCATCAGTGACTTTGTGCCAATCGCGGTGTTCGTCACGGGTGGAGTCTTCATACCAGAGGCCGCCTCGTAGCTCATTGTCCAATCCGGCGATGGTGGTAGCGTATGTAAAGTCTAGAGTCAGTCCGGCACGCTCTTTCTCATAATGAGTGTGCCGATAAGACATTGCGGGTATAGCACCTACTGCATAGCAATCTGGGTTGTAGGCCGGTCCTGAATCGCCATAGATATTGGTGACTGACGCTGTACATGTTTCATCGTAAGTAAGGGCATTGCCATTAACATCAACAAAATAAATGATGCCCGACTGGCTACCGCCGTAGGCAGTTGAGCCGCCGAGGAACTCGGACTCGCCCTGTTCACTGTCATCTGTAATATCAACCAGGTAAGGGGGCACCCAGTCCCCGCGGCCTTCGTTGCTGTGGTAATAGAGTCCGGCCTGTAGATTGAATGAATCTGTCAGGTCAAAATCGAACTGGGTGTAGGCCAGCAGGTTCTCACGCAAGGTAGACCAGCCACGGCGATAAAGTTGATCGATATAAGGAATACCGGACCAGTTGCCGGTAAGGAAATCGTTTTCAGGGTACTCTTCAAATTGGGCGTCCGAATAGACTCGTTGATAGTTATCTTCGTGGATATCGTCGTAAGATAGGTAGGCCTTGATGGTACCAGCTTCCAAGCTGGTCACTAGTTTTGCCGCGATGTGCTCTCGTTCATTCTCAGCAGTTTCAGTAATCCAGTCGGTCGCTTCCTGGTTAGAGTATGAGATCCAGGCTTTGCTGTTCCCGGCAAAAATACCAGTGTCATAGCGAAAATATACTCTCTGTGCATCAAATTCGCCTGTGGACAGTTCTATTCGACTGCGCTGTGTGTCCAAAGGATCATCAGTGCGATAATCAATAGTGCCTCCCAGGGCTTCGTGGGAACGTGAAGCGATATCTGAAGTACCCTGTGATACTTCTACTGAACCGATATTACCCGGATCAACAAAGCGGTTTGCTTTTGAGCCTCCACCGTAATTCGAACCGCCATTGGGAATACCATCGATGGTGGTGCCAATTTGCTGTTCATCTAAGCTGTTAGTAAATCCGCGAATACTGATATTGGTTGACCAGTCGTCAAAGCCGTAAGTATCTCCTTCATTGACTGAGACACCGGGGAGGTTATCGATCAATGCATTAACGCTGGTGATAGAGGACTGTTGCTTGCGCATTGCCTCAGATACTTCGCTGCTGTTAAAAGTGCTACCGGAGCCCAGAACCATTACTTCTTCAATTTGTGCGTTGCTGAGGTCTTCAGCGGTCACGGGACTGGCACTCATTATTGTGGCCACCGAAATGGCGGCTGCCAGGTAGGTCTTTTTAGTATTCATCGGGATACCCCAGTTTGTAGTGATTCAGCAAGTGTTAACCAGCCTGGTAAGCGGCTTGAGTTATTTGCGCGCGTACATTGACGCGTCTTGATGAATAATTCTTTACAGGGGGGTTAAACTCTTTTTACCCGTTGGTGAATGCTCAATAAATCCTGAGAGCCAGAAACATGAGCTGTTTCAGACTGACTGAATAGTGTCCTTGGTAGTGGGGGTGATCCGGTGAGTAATCTTGATTGAGTGTAGGGGGGAGGGCTGAGTTACCCCAGCCCAATTTAAATAGAAATCAGATAGCAGCTTTCAAGGAAATGCCGGTGCAAGCTTCAATTGTTCCCCAGAGAACTCCCAAAACTGCATTCCAGACTTTCTCAATGGTGACTAACAGGAGTCCACGTAAAGTGTTGGCGAAGTTCTTGGCCATATCCTCCAGGGAGTCGAGAAAGTAATCTTGCAGATCGCCAGATATTTCATCAGATGCAATTGCTTTAGCAATCATTTTTGTTTGCTGAGCCATTGCGGATAACTGGCGCTCGGAAAACCCCCTGAGTTCAGAAATATCACTGTTAATTACCGCAGAAGCTGCCCCTTTGATATCTGCAACGAGTTGGTTAACGTCAATAGACATAGTAATTTCCTCAGCGATTCAGAAAAGACTCATAAGTGAGTGCTTGGTCCATGGAAACAACAATTTCATTTTTGAATAGAGAAACAGCGGTTGCGTTTAGGCCCTTATCTTCATCTACCGTGCGCATCATGTTCAAACTCTCTGAAATTTTCTCCAATGACGCAACACTGGGGGGTTCCCGCTCAAAGCTAATATTCCTGCCAGAGGATTCCAAATAGTTGTTAATCTTTTTGAGTAGTTTACTTTCAGGCGCAGGGCGGGTTTTCGATTGCATTGCCAGCGCATCTACTTTGCCGATCAATGCATGGTATCTCTCATCTCTTTTTGAGTAAGAATCTTTGTTGGTTCCACTGGAAACTGAAGAGAAAAATTCCATTATCTCTACATTGACAGTGGTTAAATCGGAGTATAGCGCAGCATCATAGCGCGGCGCCATTTGTGAGCATCCGCTAACTAGAATGGTAAGAAAGGCTAAAACTGCAAAGATTGCTATTGGCTGCCTTATCATGATCGCTCCCTCTTTAATTTTCATTTTAATAGTCCTGCTCGGCCCTCTCCAGTCGCCGGAAGGGGGCTGAGGTATAGATACATTTATTTCTGATTTGGTCGTCTGGGTACCCCTTTATACCGGTTCCAAAATCTCGTGCGAGGTTGGCGAAATACTGGGATCATTTTGCTTTTCAAAGTAAGTCAGCAGTAAGCGAACAGCCTCCTGATTATCGAAATATCGGGAGTGAACTCGAGCTGCCAATTTGTCCGGAAAAGTACCGTAAGACCCGATAATTCGCTCATAACAGTGGTGGCGTGCTGGGACCGCAGAACCACTGGCAAACCAGTCTGAGTGAGACTTGATATCAATCCACTCGATTAGATCTTTTCTTTGTGACAGTTGCTCTACTTCATTCTGCAGCCAAGGAGCCTGCTTACCCAGAACTTCGATTAGGGACCCCATTGTTAGGATACGGATTGGTTTACCGATTGGCGGAAGATCGGCAAAAAGGTCTACAGTAACAACACTGCCAAAACTATGTCCGACAATAGTTACGGAATCGTAGTCGTAAAGTTTAATACTGTTTTCGAGCTGTTCTCTGACCCGTCGGATAATCTCAAAGCGGACTGCAGGCTTGCCCTTGGCCGCCGGCTCATTGGTGAGATAGCGCTTACAAAAGTCAGAAATATCTACTAGTAAGGCAACCGGCATAACGGCAACAACGGCAGTAGCAATCAGCCAGATCCGCCAGCCCCCTATATACTCAACACCTTGCTTGAGCTGTTGTACTGCGGGATAAAACGGGCTGTCACTGGTGGGCTCAACAGCTTCGACAAACAAAATGATGGTACCAATGTACCAAACAATAAAGGCTAATGCTGAAAGGGTTAGACCAAATGTCAGGTACTTTCGTTTAAGCACCCCTTTCCAAATATGGAGGTTGGCCAGCCAGAACCAGATTAGGGAGAAGCCTCGGGCTAAGCGGACTTTCAGGCTCTGCTGGGTAATGCTAGGAACCAAGTCGTTCCAGTAAGCTTCAACCAGATCAAGCTCCTGCTTATCGTTGACCCTCAGGCGGTTGATGCCGGCAGGGACGGTAGGATCAGAAATCTGAGTGAGAGGCATACGCTCACTGGCTGCGATCATTCCCTCGGTGAACTCTGACAGTTGGGCGGTGCTGGTGACTCGTGTCAGTCCGGGCACCAGCATAATTAAGCTTCTTCTCATTGTTATTCCAATTGGCTCTATTCTGGAGATATAACCTTCTGCCAAGGTTTGCTCCTGCCTTTGTTTTTTCTGTGTGAAAATCGTTTCAGTAAGTGAGTATTTCCATATATAAGTACGCTAGCCAGTAGCTAGCTACGGTGTATCTCAGTGGTGAAATTTTGTGCGATGGCCAGCTCTATACTAACCGAAGGACATTGGATATAGGTGCATGTCAACTGAATGTTACTCGATTTATATGTGATACAAAACGAGATGTAAATATAGAAAAGAAAAAGATTTATTGATTGGGAGAGGAAAAGCCGCTTCGTACTTCTTTTCTTAAATTACTTGTCGGAAGTTATTTCATCGCGGTTAAGGGGGTAGACTAGCGAAGGTGAAGATCTGTCGCTGCTTACACCGCACTCTATGGGGGAATCAGAAGCGACAGGTTAAAATTTACTCTACGGTTTCTTTTTGTAGTTCAACTAAAATAAATTCGTTGCCGTAGAGATCTTCAAAGTGGGCAAACTCTGCACCCCCTTCAGAAGTGGGTGGCTTGCTGAAGTGAACGCCATTTTTTGCAAGTTTTTTATATTCTCTGTCAAAATTATCTGTATAAATAACGGCACAAGGCTGCCCTGCAGTTTGTGCTCCCACTTTCTTTTGCTGGCTTTCAGAAGTTGCCTGAAGTAACCATATACCCATATCTTTTTGTGCCGGAAGTCGAATATGAACAAATCGATGTGGTGCTGCTTGAGAGTCAATAAATACTTCAAACCCCAATTTGTCACGATAAAAGGCAATAGCTTCTTCATAGTTGTTGACTAGGATTACCAGTCTGCCAATTGAGTTCATTAGGGGCTCCGTGATTGGCCTTATTGCTACTTCGAGTAAGAGGGGTCACTTCTTTCTGGTTAATAGGTGTACAGTTTTTCAAATAGTTTTTATTTGAGTGGCCTATACCAAAATGAATGCTTTTAGCGTGAAGCTGATAAGCTGTAAAAGTTTACTGAAGTTACAAAATATTTGAACTGTACATGTCGAAAGCGGTGTCAGTTTCTGGACCTTTACGCCAAGGTTGCTAAGTATTGGAATGAAAGACAGTCTCCCCATTGTTGGCCATCTAAGATGGAAACCGGACTTTCTATTGTTTATAGCCGATTACAGTGACTGTAAACGATCAGTATATTAATTAATGATTTTGAGGGATGGTTGACAAAGTGAAAAGGATTTCATGTTTTCCTAAAGCTATAAACTCCGTTATGGTTTTTGTTGTTGTAGTACTGTGCCTACTCGAGCCCAGGTCTTCGATTGCTTGTACCCGAATACTCTATGAAACTGGCGATAAGACCTATATTACTGCCCGTAGCATGGACTGGAGTGATACCGATGCAGCTATGGCATTTTGGGTTTTCCCTCAGGGGATGGAGCGCAATGGTGGCTTGGGCCCAAAATCTATTACTTGGACATCGAAGTTTGGCTCAATTGTTATCAGTATTTACGATGCGGCTACAACTGATGGGCTCAATGAAAAGGGCCTCGTAGGCAACCTTTTATACTTGGCTGAGGCAGATTATGGGAGTGCTGCCGATAGGGATAAGCCGACTATCTCTGTTGGGGCCTGGTTGCAATACATCCTGGATAACTACGCAACGGTTGATGCTGCGGTAAAGGGGTTAAAGAGTGACCCATTCACTGTGGTTGGCGCAGATCTTCCCAATGGGAGACCGGCAAGTACACATATTGCAATTTCAGACCCCAGTGGTGATTCCGCTATTTTTGAATATCTTGATGGTGTGCTAAAGATCCATCACGGTAAGCAGTTTACGGTAATGACTAATTCTCCTCCTTATGATCAGCAACTGGCAATCAATTCCTATTGGAATTCAATTGGAGGCCAAAACTTTCTACCGGGTACAATTAGTGCGGCGGACAGATTTGTACGGGCGAGTTATGCTTTAAAAACATCACCAGAATATAAAAAGTATCGCGATGCATTAGCATCCGCATTCTCCCAAATTCGTGCTGTCAGCGTGCCGCTGGGAATGGATGATCCCGATAAACCCAATATAGCCTCAACATTGTGGCGGTCGGTTATTGATCAAAAAAGTAGCCGCTACTATTTCGACTCTGTTATTAATCCATCAGTAATTTGGCTGGATATGGATAGTGTTTCTATTGAGCCGGGATCTAAAGTAATGACAATGAAATTAGATACTCCAATGGATACTGGTGGGGAAGTGGCATCTAAGTTGAGTCCTTCAGAACCCTTTAAGTTCCTCGCTCCAAGTAGCTGAATAAATACGATAACGAGAAGAGTCTAAGTCAATGCATGAATCATTTACTGTTCGGGAGATGACACGTAAAGAAGTGGATTTACTGGTTGACTGGGCTGCACTTGAAGGCTGGAATCCGGGGTTGCACGATGCAGAAATTTTCTGGAAAACAGATGCAGAAGCTTACATTGCGGCGGAAGTTCGGGGTGACTTGATCGGAGGAGGGGCAATTACTGCGTACGGTGATGATTTTGGTTTTATGGGGTTTTTTATCGTTAGGCCTGAATTCAGGGGTCATGGGTTTGGTAACAGGCTTTGGCATATCCGACGGGACCGCTTAAAAACCCGGTTGAGACCTGATGCAAGCATCGGTATGGATGGGGTATTTGCGATGCAGGATTACTATGCCCGCGGCGGTTTTAACTTCTCCCATCGTAATCTCCGTTATCGAGTCGAGCTCTCTGCTTTTGAGGGTGTGAGTACTCAATGCCCTGATGAAATTATCCCGCTTAGTGAAGTTTCTTTCGATCAAATAATTGCTTACGACAGGACCTGCTTTCCCGCAAGTAGACGGATATTTCTGAAAGCATGGCTTTCCCAGCCAGAGGCTCTGAGTTTGGGCTATGTCCAATTTGGAAGTCTTTGTGGTTATGGTGTAATCAGACGTTGCCGCAATGGATGTAAAGTAGGTCCTCTGTTTGCAAATAGCTATAAAGTGGCAGATATGTTGCTGAAGCGACTGGTCTCATTTGCAGATGATGGGCCTATCTTTCTGGATGTGCCGGAAAATAATCCTGCGGCTATGTCGCTGGCCAAGCACTATGGAATGGAGGAGGTTTTTGGCTGCGCAAGAATGTACCTGGGGCCAATGCCGGATATTGCGCGGGATAGAATTTTTGGTGTAACGACATTTGAGCTGGGTTGATGCACAAGAGAAATCTGGAGGGTTACGCTGGGCGTCCGCCTCATCCCCGCTGGCCTGATCAGGCCCGCATTGCAATTCAGTTTGTCTTGAATTTAGAGGAGGGGTCAGAATCCACCAAGCTAAACGGCGATACCCAATCTGAATCTTACCTGCATGAACTTCCTGGCAGGCCTGCACGGGTTGGAGGGCGGGATTTCAGTGTAGAGAGTATGTATGAGTATGGTTCTCGCGCTGGTGTCTGGCGGCTTCTCGATATCTTTAATACTTACAACGTACCTTTAACAGTTTTTGCTACCGGTCAGGCGTTAGAGCTTAATCCGAATTTAGCGCTGGCCCTGGTTGAAGCGGGACATGAGATTGCTGGCCATGGATACCGGTGGATTGATTATAAAGATACTCCTAAGAGTCGGGAGAAACACGATATTCAGCTCACTGTTAAGATAATCGAACAATTAACGGCTAGGACTCCGTTTGGGTGGTATACAGGTCGGGTAAGCTCCCATACTAGATCACTGGTACGAGAAATTGATGGATTACTGTATACGTCAGATTCCTACAGTGATGATTTACCATTTTGGGAACAGAAATCAGATTCATTGTTGGTGATTCCCTACACCTTGGTGAATAACGATATTCAGTACCTGCTGCCCAGTGGGTGCACGACTGCCGATGATTTCTTTTTGTTGCTAAAAGGTGCTTTCGATCAGCTTTGGCGGGAAGGGAGCGTGAGTCCTAAGTTGATGAGTGTTGGACTACATGGGCGAGTCAGCGGCCACCCTGCCAGGGCTGCTGGAGTTTATCGTTTCTTGAAATATATCCAGGGATTCGAACCCATTTGGCTTTGTCGCCGCAACGAGGTAGCGCAACATTGGATCTCCAATTTCTCTACCGCTAGATAACTTGGGCGGTAGCTTTCCAGATTGCTTGTGTGCGGAAAATTTAGGCCTTCTGTATCCCCGTAAGTTTTCCTCTGTTATAGCAGCCGTTTCTGCTCTGAGGCTTTTGCAACTTCCCCCGGCCACCTGCGGAGTCAAGAAATATTAAAATAGCCCAGTGGCTCTCTAACAATAGCTAGAAAGCAGTTTTTAGTGTGATTGATACGTTGGGTGTAGTAATTGGAGGGTGGAGAGGGAAGGCAAAGTGTGGGGCCTCGGAGCAACCCGAGGCCCGATTGGGCGATTAGTCGCGAGTGGGAATTGCTTGGACCACTTTAATAAAGTAATCCCAGAAATTGGCGACACTCTGGATATGTACCTTCTCTTCAGGAGAGTGAGCGCGGCGAATGGTTGGGCCAAAGGAAACCATATCCCAGTTGGGGTAGGGTTTGGCCAGCAATCCGCACTCCAGGCCGGCGTGAATAACTTTTACTTCAGCTTCCTCGCCAGTCATTTCTTTATAGACATCCTTCATCATCGCCAACAGCGGTGAATCGGGATTTGGTGTCCAGCCAGGGTAGTCGTTGTCCAGTGTCGTTTCCGCACCTGCCAGCTGGAAGGTGGCGGCGACATTGAGGCCGTGTTGGTCGCGGGCACTGTCAGAGAGGCTGCGTACAAGACATTGGATTTTTACTCGATGCTCACCGTTCTCCTCCATTGTTACAACACGGGCCAGGTTGTTGGATGATTCAGCAATGCCTTCGAGAGCAGTGCTCATTCGCTCAACACCATTGGGACAGCAGCGGATTGCGCGAATAAGGGTCAATTGGCTATCTGCGTCCAGGGTGTTGGCTGGAGTTTCGGTAGCTTCCAGGGTGATGTCCAGTGCCGCTTCATTGTCCAGTTCACGGGCAATTTGAGCGCTCTCGCTTTTTACAATTTCCTGTACTTTATCGACCGCTACTGAAGGCACGACCAGGGTTGTGAAGGATTCGCGGGGAATCGCATTGCGCAGGCTACCGCCATCCAGGCTGGCAATACGCAGCTCGGGGACCTGGGTTAGAACGGCGTGGATAATGCGGTTTGCGATCTTGTTGGCATTGCCTCGGCCTTTGTCGATATCCAAGCCTGAATGCCCGCCACGGAGGCCGCGAACAGAGAGTTTTACTGCTTCGGCACCGGGCAGGATCGCTTCTGGCGTATAGGGCAGGCTGACATTGACGTCGACACCGCCGGCACAGCCGATATACAGCTCACCTTCATCTTCAGTATCCAGGTTGAGGAGCAGGTCAGCTTCAAAATAGCCAGGCTTAAGATTCTTGGCGCCGGTCATGCCTGCTTCTTCGTCAATTGTCAGCAGGGCTTCCAAGGCGGGGTGGGGAATATCAGTAGATTCCATCAGGGCCAGGATTGCGGCAAC
This sequence comes from Microbulbifer maximicatervae (SeqCode), assembly GCF_052467815.1. Taxonomy (NCBI): domain Bacteria; kingdom Pseudomonadati; phylum Pseudomonadota; class Gammaproteobacteria; order Cellvibrionales; family Microbulbiferaceae; genus Microbulbifer; species Microbulbifer maximicatervae (SeqCode). The sequence continues at coordinate 4,917,476 of NZ_CP174326.1, read as the reverse complement.
ACCAATACCATTGTCTGCGCCGAGCGTGGTGCCTTCCGCAGTTACCCAGTCTCCATCCACGTAGGGTTTGATTGAGTCGGTGAGAAAGTCGTGCTCAGTGTCGGCATTCTTCTGCGGCACCATATCTACATGGCTCTGCAGGGCCAGTGTCTTGCGGTTTTCCATACCTGGAGTGGCCGGCTTCTTGATAACAATATTGCCGATTTCATCCAGCTGAACGCCTAAGCCGCGTGCTTTAGCGAAGTTAACGATATGCTCCACTACACGGTCTTCATGCTTGGATGGGCGTGGAATTTCACAGAGCTTGGAAAAGTGTGCCCACAGTGGAGTTGGGTTCAATTCAGCAATATTGCTCATGAGTGGCCTCGATTTATTCTATTGGTGCCGGAGCTATAAGCTAGCTGGCCGATCAAAGGTGGTGGGCTTTGGCCCCCGGCAGGAAAGCCCGGCGAGAGCCGGGCTTGGGTAAATGTGCAGGAATTTATTTTTGAGCCGCGTCGGCAGCCTCAGTTTTTTCAGCGTTCAGTTCAAAGGCGATGCGTCGTTTGTCTACATCGACAGACGCTACTTTAACTGAAACTTCCTGTTCTAGGTGGAAGCGTTTTTCATTGTGCGTAAGAACCAGGTGCTTGCCATCGAAGGTGGGCAGATTCTTCTTATCGCCATTCATGCGCACAAAGCCGTCAATACCAAAGTCGTCGAGTCGCACGCCGATGCCTGCGCCGTTTACCAGGGTAATTTTCCCTGTAAATTCCTGGCCAACTTTTTTCTCGATAAATTGAGCGTAGAGCCATTGCTCCAGAGCTCGGTTGGCCTGGCGACCGCGAATCAGGCTTTCCTGCAGGGATTCAATTTTATCATCGGCCAGGGTGGAGGCTTTCTCTCCCTGCGCAGCAGCGCGCAGAACGCGGTGGTTGTGCAGGTCGTTGTACTTGCGAATTGGAGAGGTGACGGTGGCGTAGGCCTTGAGGCCCAGTCCCAGGTGAGCCCCTACCTTGTTATCGAGCTGGCCCGGGCGCAGCATACGCTTGAGCACGGCGAGCAGGTTCTTCATCTGCGGCTCTTCATGGTTTTCCAGGTGCTTAACCAGTGCAAGGTAATGCTCCAGTTGCCCCAGATCGGACTCTGCATGCTCAGGCAGCAGCTCTTTCAGCAGGCTGCGAACTTCTCCCATGCGCTCTTCGCGGAAGCCCAAGTGAACAGAGAAGCAGCCCTGCTCAATCTCGGCGAGTTTGCCACCCATGCTGATATTGGTAGCGAGCATGGCTTCCTCGACCATTCGCTGAGCGATATTGCGTTCCTGCTTTTCGATACGCTCGATCTTGCGCTGATCGTTCAAGCGGATTTCATAGTCCGGGCGATCTTCCATTGCCAGTGAGTGGCTGGCACGGTATGCGGCGCGCGCTTCGTGGATCGCCGCCAAATTACGCAGACTGTCCTGTTGCTCCTGGGGCACGGCGGAGTCGTCACCCTCAATAAAGCGGCTGACTTGTTCATAGCTCAGTTTGTGCTGGGAGCGAATAGCGGCAAATTCATAGCGGCTATTGCCAATGGTGCCATCGCTATCGATATCGATATCGATAACCAGGGCGGGGCGCAGCTCGCCGGGAACCAGGGAGAACAGGTCCTCACACAGGTTGCGGGGCAGCATGGGTAGGGTTTCGCCCGGTAAATACTGGCTGTGGGCCCGATTAAACGCCTCTTTATCCAGGGGGCTGTTCTCATCAATTAGCGACGATGGGTCTGCAATAGCAATGTGCAGGGTCCAGCCCCCGTCACGGCTGCTTACGGCCAGAGCGTCGTCCATATCGCGAGTGGTTTCTGCATCGATAGTTGCGAAGCCCAGCTCGGAAAGTTCGGTGCGCTCACCGGTAACTGCTGTCAGTTTCTCCGCAACTGTGTCCGCCTGCTTTTGTGCAGCGGCACCAAATTGCTCAGGAAGCTTGAATTGGGCGACAACATAGGCGTGTTCGATGCCGGGCATATCGGGCTTGCCGATAACGGTTTCCACCTTGGCCTGGGCTCTGCCGTCTTTAAATGGATGGCGGTTTACTTTGCAGGCAATAAACTCTCCTGGCTGGGCCTTGCCGCGAGCCTTGGGAGGGAGAAAAATCCAGCGGGACAGGCCATTTTGCGTGGGCTGGATAAAGTGGCCCTGGCCGCGCTGTACATACTGGCCAACAAGGTAGTCGAGCTGGCTGTCGATCAATGCATCGAGCTCTGCCGCGAGTTTACCCTTGTTCTCTTCGGAGAGACTTACTCGAACCCGGTCACCGGGAAATACACGCTCCATTTCATTGGGAGGCAGGAAGGCTTCCCTCCCGTCATCCAACTCAACGAAGCCAAACTTGCCGTTACTGCCGCGAACCCGGCCTTCGGCAAACTCCTTACTGGAGCGAATATCTGTTTTCAGTTGCGAAAGTTGTTTTAGAGCGTCGGCATTCAGCATCGAGTTTATCTCTATGGGTCGATTTGGGCGCGGATTCTACCAGACCATGCGCAGAGGATGTAACGCGCTTAGGCGGTGGAAATGATCTTAGTTGCCAGTGTTGTGAGATTTTCAAAAATTTTTGAAAAAGTAGGCATATTAAGGAAGGCTTCAAAAGGAGGTTCTTTGCCAGAAGATTTATACAGGAATCGTGTTCTCTTGAGGGGCAGTTATAGGAAATTTATAAGAGAGCCGCCAGCGGTAGGGGAGGGCCCGGTAATCAATGCTAATTGATGGAGAAATAAGAGCGTAGAGCTAGCTGCCTCGATTAATGACTGGGTGGCCCAAGTTATTCCAAGGCAAACAGATATCCTAAAAATTATATTTTGGTGTGATGTTTTAGCTATTCTAATGCTCATGTGTGCAAAATATGCAAACTTTGTCTGTGGGAGCTGGATATAATCTTATTCCAGATAAAAACAGATAAGGGCTGTGGTTGTTCCCCAGCTGTAGAACCGGCCTTCCGGAGAGGAACAGTTAATGAGTATTTTTTCCCATTCCGCCTACGATAAACACGAACAAGTGGCGTTTTACCAAGATGCAAAGAGTGGCTTGAAGGCCATTATCGCGGTACACAATACGAATTTGGGTCCCTCACTGGGTGGCTGCCGTATGTGGCCCTACGCCGACGATGGCGAGGCCCTGAATGATGTTCTCCGTCTTTCCCGGGGTATGACTTACAAGTCCGCAATGGCCGGCCTCAAGCTGGGTGGTGGCAAGTCCGTAATTATTGGTGACCCGCGCAAGGAAAAGACTCCTGAGTTACTGCGCGCTATGGGTGAATTTATTAATACCTTGGGCGGCCGTTATATCACTGCTGAAGATTCTGGCACGAGCGTGGCGGATATGAGTGTTATCGGTGAGACAACCGAGTTTGTCTCCGGCCTGTTTGCGGGCTCCGAGTATGGTGGTGATCCTTCCCCTTCGACTGCTTACGGTGTGTTTGTTGGCCTGAAAGCTGCGGTAGAACATCGCTGGGGCAAGACTGACCTGACCGGCTTAAAAGTCTCTATTCAAGGCGTGGGCAACGTCGGTTTCCGTCTGGGTAAACTATTGAAGGATGCCGGTGCGGAACTGTTTGTCACCGATATTTTCCAAGACAATATTGATCGTGCGGTTACCGAGCTTGGTGCCATAGCCGTAACTGCCGACGAGATCTTTGACCTGGACGTAGATCTGTTTGCCCCCTGTGCGATGGGTGCAATTCTTAACGATGACACCATCAGCCGTTTGAAGGTTCAGGCGATCGCTGGCGCGGCTAACAACCAGTTGGCGGAAGAGCGCCATGCTGAAGTGCTTCGCGAGAAAGGTATTTTGTACGCACCGGACTATGTCATTAATGCTGGCGGTATTATCGATGTTTACTACCAGCAGAAAGGCGATTACGACGCTGCAGAAGTGCGCGCTCATATCGAAGAGATTGGCAGCACGATGAAAGAAGTGTTCGAGCGTGCCGATGAAACCGGCCAGACCACTGCTCACGTAGCGGACCGGGTTGCCGAGGAGCGCTTTGGTCACCATACGGTTGTAGGCGAGGCCGAAGATAAGTCTGGTACTGTGGCAGCGTAATGTTTTCAGCGCAGGAGTAGAGCTGGTGACCTGATTCCTTGGGCGATTGTCATCTCGCTTCTCTCTGTGATGTATTGATTTGGGCACTTCGGTGCCCATTTTTTTGCCTGGAATATTTGCTAAATTGCGGTTGGTAAAAGGTTTTGCTGACACTCTGGAGGAAAGCTGGCCTAAACTTGCCATCCTGAAATTGCGGTTTTTTAAAAGGGAGTGACAATATGGACTTGCGTCCGCTACTTATCAGCGTTGCCATCGCTATTACTGGCCTTACCGCTTGCGGAAAGTCTACCGATGATACGCCTCATGCGCTTTCGGTGGATAAGGAAGCAGCAGCCAGTAGTAAGGCTGCTGCATCCGATAAAGAGGCGTATGTCCCGCCACCCAAGTTAGAGATTCCTTTCCATAAGGAAGTATTACCCAATGGCCTGACGGTGATTGTACATGAAGACCACAAAGCCCCCGTTGTTTCTACCAATCTTTGGTACAAAGTAGGCTCTAAGGACGAGCCGCCAGGTAAAACCGGATTTGCTCATTTATTTGAGCACTTGATGTTTAACGGTAGCGAAAACTTCCCTGGAGAATATTTCGAACCCTTCCAGCGCTCTGGGGCCACCGATATGAATGGCACCACCAGCAATGACCGCACCAATTATTTTGTCACTGTGCCCAAAGGCGCCTTGGATATGGCGCTGTGGATGGAGTCCGACCGAATGGGGCATTTTAAAGGTGCAATTACCCAGGAGGTTTTGGATGAGCAGCGCGGTGTTGTAAAGAATGAAAAGCGCCAGGGGGAGAATGCACCTTATGGCAAAGCGTTCGATATTATTGCCAAGAGCACCTTCCCCAAAGGACACCCCTATTCGTGGACGCCGATTGGCTCGATGGAGGACCTGGACAACGCCAGTCTTGCAGATGTCAAAAAATGGTTTGAGGACCATTATCAGCCCGCTAATGCAGTTTTGGTAATTGCGGGTGATGTTACGGTCAAAGATGCGATGGCCAAGGTGCGCAAATATTTTGGTGATATCCCGAGCACAGGAGTGCAACCGCGCATTAAGAATTGGGAACTACCCACCCAAGTGAAAAAGAGGGAGGTGGTTTACGACCAGGTGCCCCAAACGCGAATTTACAAGGTTTGGAATGTGCCCGCAGTGGGTAGCGAAGTGGAAGATGCGCTGGAATTAATGACTTCCCTTCTCGCCAATAGAAAAAACTCTCTTCTTTACCGCCGCTTGGTTCGCGATGAGCAAGTGGCCACCAGTGTCAGTGCTTTTTATTACGGCCGTCAGCTTGCAGGGCAGTTGATGATTATCGTCGATGTGAAACCCGGGCAGTCTGTAGAAAAAGTTGAAGACTTACTGAATAAAGAATTAAAGCAATTCGCAAAAAATGGTGTGAATGCGGATGAGCTGCGCCGGGTTAAACAGAGTGAGTTTGCCGGGCTGGTAAAGGGGTTGGAAAAAACCGGTGGTTTTGGTGGTAAGAGTGACATCCTTGCCCAGTCGGAGTTTTATTTTGGCGATCCCGGAGCCTTGATCGAAGGCGTAGAGGATTATGCAAAAGTATCCGCTCTCGAAGTTCAAGAAGTGGCTGAGCAGTGGTTGAAAGAGGACTCCTACACCTTAATTATGGAGCCGAAGCAGAAGTATACGGCAGCGGCGGAGGGTGCTGACCGCAGTAAACTTCCTGAGGTAGACAAAAATGTAGAGCTGGAACTGCCAAAACAAAAAGAATTTACCCTCAAAAATGGATTAAAGGTTGTTCTGGCCGAACGCCACGATACTCCCGTGGTACTGATGAATCTACAATTTCGCAGTGGCGCCTCCGCAGATAAAAATAAGCCGGGTCTGGCTTCAGTTGCGGCGCAAATGCTGAACGAAGGTGCGGGTGATCTGGATAGCCTGGAATTTAGCTCTCGCTCAGAAGAGCTTGGTGTGAATATTGGTGGTGGTAGCGGCCTTGATTATAACAATATCAGCATGAGTGCCCTTAAGACGCAGCTGGAGCCATCGCTGGAGCTATTTGAGAAGGTGGTTACTGAACCTCGTTTCCCAGAGTCCGACCTGGAGCGGGTTAAGTCCAATCGCCTGGATGCAATAGCCCAGGAAAAAGCCCAGCCTCAGGGCTTGGCTATGCGTGAACTGCCGCCGCTGCTATTTGGAGAAAACCACCCTTATGGCTCTCCCTTGACGGGATCGGGTACTCCCGAGGGAATTAAGTCCATAACCCGTGAGGATCTGGTTAATTTCCAAAAGACCTGGGTGCGACCGGATAATGCAACCCTGACGATCGTGGGGGATGTTACTGAAAAAGAAATAGAGCCTCTGCTGAATGAAACTCTCGGAAAGTGGACTGCTCCTAAATCAGAGCTTCCCAAAATTGAAGTTGCCAAGGTGCCCCGCCCAGAAAAAGCTCGAGTTTATTTGCTTGACCGGCCCGGCGCACAACAGAGTTATATCATGGCAGGTCTGCTGATGCCGCCTTGGCAGCCGCAGGGAGCTGAAGCTTTTGATGCGATGACAAATATTATTGCCGGAAAGTTTACGTCCAGGGTCAATATGAATCTTCGTGAGAACAAGCATTGGTCCTATGGTGCCCGCGCGGTTTCCCTGGATACTGAAGGGCAGCGTCCCTATATTCTCTTTGCTCCTGTGCAAACTGATAAAACAGCTCCAGCCATTAAAGAATTGGTAAAAGAGTATGAGGAGTATTTAGGGGAGCGCCCTATTACTGCGAAAGAGCTTGAGGACTACCAGAATGATGAAGTCCTGAAGCAAAGTGCTCGATTCCAGACCAAAGGGCAGTTGCTTTCCAGTATTAATTGGCAGGTGGAGAAGGGGCTTCCAGAGGAATATATTGCCGAATACCCACAGCGGGTTTCAGCACTGAATAAGGAAAAAGTGGAGGCCTCCGCGAAGGAGTATCTTGCGCCAGATCAATTCACCTGGGTGATTGTTGGGGATCTAAGTAAGATTAAAGGCGAGGTTGAAGCCTTGGATATTGGCCCCGTTGAGGTGCTTCCTGCAAAGGACTGACTGAAATTATTTCCCCGCCCTGTTTGGGCGGGGAAATAAGGTTTAAGCTTTAAAACTGGGGCGCTCTTTAAGTTGTTCACGCCAGCGGACTACGTGGGGGTGCTCTTCAGTATTGGGTCGTAAGTCCTGAATCTTTCCGAAGTCCATGCAGGTCACCATGGCAATATCTGCTACGGAGAAGTAGTCTTCAACCAAGTATTGATGATCTGATAAATGATCGTTAAGGATGCCAATAAATTTCATGGCCTCCTTGCCGCAGTCCTTCCCAAACTCTGGATAAACGTTCATCCGGTCTTTAAAGAAACCAGTTACATGCTGAAAATTCATAGCAATGTGATACATCATGTTGAAATCAGCACGACGATTCCACATTTCAACCTGAGCCTTTTCTTTTGCATTTCTGCCAAATAGAGGGGGCTCTGGATGTAGTTCTTCAATATATCGTTGAATGGCGGCTGATTCGGAAATATGTGTGCCGTCCTCAAGCTCCAGTAAAGGAACTTTTTTCAAAATATTCTTATTCCCATACTCTGCTGTAAGGTTTTCCCCTTTAGCGATATCTACTGTTACATATTCGATATCCACACCTTTTTCTGCCATAAACATGCGAACACGTCGACAGTTTGGTGCTGCTGCGAACTCATAGATTTTCATAGAGGCTTCCTCTCGCCTGGGTAATTGCGTAGATTGTGCGATCTTGGTAAAGGACGTTAAGAATCTAAAAGAGATCTACTGGGGACGACAATGACAACAAAGACCAACCGAAGCTACTTTGTCAACCGCGCAGCCGCCGTGGCTTTGTCGGTATTTGCCGGGCTTTTTAGTTTACAGGCTGGGGCCGAGAGCATCGCAATTTACGCTGGCAAATTATTTGATAGCAGTAATGGAAAATTATTGGAAGACCGCACCATTCATATTGTCGATGGGCGGGTTGAGTCAGTACAGAAGGGGTTTGCCAAGCGCGATCGAGAGCGCTTGGTCGACTTGAGAGAATATACGGTATTGCCAGGTTTGATGGATATGCACAGCCATCTCACTTACGAGTTTGGGCCGCGTGCTTATATGGAGTCTTTCAGCTGGAATACTGCCGATTTTACCTTGCGCGGCGTGGATGCTGCACATCGCACTCTGCAGGCTGGATTCACCACGATTCGAAATCTTGGTGATCACGACAATGTGACTGTGAGTTTACGTAATGCAATCAACAAAGGCCTGGTGGAAGGTCCGCGTATTTATACGGCGGCAAAGACAATCGCAACTACCGGTGGGCACGCTGACCCCACCAATGGGCTCAGGCAGGACTTGATGGGAAACCCTGGCCCGGTGGATGGTGTTATTGATGGGCCGATCAGCGCGCGCAAAGCGATTCGTCAGCGCTATAAGGACGGCGCTGACCTGATCAAGATCACCGCGACTGGTGGAGTCTTGAGTGTGGCAAAGAGCGGCCAGAACCCACAATTTATGCAGGATGAGCTGGAGGCAATTGTTGAGGCTGCTAAGGACTATGGTTTCACAGTTGCAGTACATGCCCACGGTAAGGAGGGAATGATTCGCGCAATTCGTGCTGGAGTGGACTCCATTGAACACGGCACCTATATGGATAATGAAGTGATGGACCTTATGCGCCGTAACAACACCTGGTTTGTGCCGACTCTAATGGCTGGTGAGTGGGTGACAGAAAAATCGGCGATTGAAGGCTTCCTGCCAGACCTGGTGCGCCCGAAAGCCGCGACTATGGGGCCTTTAATGCAGGATACTTTTAGCCGCGCTCACAAGCGCGGAGTAAAAATTGCATTTGGAACCGATACCGGTGTTACCCGTCACGGCGATAATGCCCGTGAATTTTTACTGATGGTGCAGGGTGGAATGAGCCCGGCCGATGCATTGCGTTCAGCGACTTGGAATGCGGCCCAGTTGCTGCAAGTACAGGATGAACTGGGCAGCATTAGCGAGGGCAAGATAGCTGATATTATCGCTGTGGCTGGAAATCCCCTGGAAGATATTTCGGAAATGCAACGGGTTCTGTTTGTAATGAAAGAAGGCGTTATTTACAAAGAGTCCAGCGAGTTGCCAAGTGATGTGTTTCTTGAGCAAGATATCAGCGGTTAGTCGGTAGAGAAGAACGGCAGTGAAACAGCAAGGCTGTTGGTGCTGTTTCACTGCTGACAAGACATTAGCTACTGCGGGGCAGCAGGGAAGAATCGAAATGCGCTGTGAATATATTCAAGCCCTGAATGGCCCCAAGCGCCGTGTATCCTTCCTGCCTCCGTATGTGAGTAGCTATTGCTCCGTATTAGTCCTCGAGTTCGTATACCAGATCCAGATTGACGGTAAGAGTGGTTTCTCCCGGTGAAATGGGGGTGGAAGCACTGTCTTTCATGGCCGCCATTTCAGTGCGGTACATGGGGCGTGGCATACCGCCGTTGCCATTTTCTGAAATACTGACAATGCGACGCACTTTTGTACCCAGCGCTTTGGCGTACATTTCTGCACGCTCCTGGGCGTCTTCAAGGGCTTTTTCCCGGGCTTTGGCTTGAACTGGAGCAGGTTCACCAATTTCGAAGCTCGGACCGTTGATCTGGTTGGCGCCAGCGGCAGTAAGATTATCCAAGACCTTGCCGAGTTCATCCAGTTTGCGAACCTTCACGCTGACGGTATTTCGCGCGGTGTAACCAGTGATTCGGGGTTTTTTGTTTTGCTGGTACTGGTAGCGCGGAGATAGGTTAACGCCTGTGGTTTGAATATCTTTCTTGTTGATACCCGATTTTTTGATGGTGGCCATTAAAGACTCCATCTGATTGGCGTTATCGCGCATTGCCTGTTTGCTGTCCTCTGCCTCGGTCACCACTCCGACAGAAATTTTTGCGATATCAGGAACCTGACTTGCCTCCCCCCGTGCAGCGATGGATACCATGGTCCCCCGGTCTTCTGGAGCCCGCTCGTTACCACAGGCGGTGGCGAGCAGGGCGAGAAGGGAAATTACTGAAATTTTTACTGCTTTCATAACGCTTCCTTATCCATTGAGTGCTGATTGTTGCGACGAAAATGGCGCCATTATTTTATAGATTGAATCCTGAACCGCAGCTGAGCCGGTGTGCCTTTTAGGTGTTAAATATGCTCTAGCGGCGGTGGTAAAAATCACTCTGTCCTCTTAGCTCTGAAGCTTTAAGAGTTAAAAACCTGCTGGTAAGTTTCATCCTTATCGTGATAGATGGCGAATCCCAGCCTGAGAAACTGTTGTCGCCGATCACACAGAACTGCTCGAGCCTTGAGCTCTTCCTGAACCCTCTGTGAGACTTCTGGTTGTGAGCAGTCAAATGTGAAAAAGTGGCCGTGACCTTCTTCCAGATCATGACAAATCAAGTTGTTGCGATTCAAGATGGGATGGTCTGAGTTATCCATGCTACTCAGGAACCGGGTTTGCGCATTGAGAACATAGCTGTGTATTTTCTCGATGGTAATGCCTTCGCGATGGAATAAATCGAAAATAGCCAGGGCTTTGTAGAGTGTTGAATAGTCCATGGTCGCCCCAGCAAAGCGCAGCCAATTGTCGCTATATCCGACTTCGCCAGAGCGATTCTCCAGCTCCGCCATTTCTGCGAACCAGCCAGTATTAAGGGGGCGCAGTGTGCAGTTCGCAGGAATTGTCATAAAGCACAGGCCTTCGCCGGCGCCTAGGTACTTGTATGATCCTGCTGTAAAAAAAACCTTGTCTGCAACGGTTGAAAGATCGATTGGGCGAGCAAAAAAACCGTGATATCCATCGATAACGAATTGTGTGTCATGCGGTTTCTGTGCCGCAACCTCCAGCAGCCGAGGAAATACCACACCGGAGTCAAAAAATACCAGGCTGGCATAGGCCAGATGGTATTCATTTTTATGTAGCTCGGTCTCAAATCTTTCTGCCAGGGTGGCGTAGGGTTCTTTAGCAACTCTCGTTACCTCTACTTGAGGAAGCTCTTCCAGACGTTGTAATTGGCGAGTAAAACTGTAGAACTCTCCGTCTGTAGTGAGAATGCGCAATGGTTTACTGGGATCGAATGAACTCAGTAGCCGATACACTAGTTCATGGGTATTTGGGGCTATAGCGATCAAGTCTGCCCTGGGTAGGTTGAGGGATTTTGCGATCGCCGCTTGCCATGAGGGTATCTTCTCCTCAAAAATTGGCCCCCATTTTTCATCGGCCAGAAGTGCTGAATCGCGCCAGTACTGCTGTACTGCATCAAGGGTAACATCGGGCCAGTAGTGGTGGGAGTGGCAAGCCATGTGCAGCATGGAAGAGGGACTGCCACTGGGCGCCTGAAGGAACTCGCGATAGAATTTTTTATACATATGCGTTTAGCTTTAAAAAGCCGATTTATTTGTTATGGGCTGATTGTAGAGCTTGGCAACAAGAAGGAGTAGAGGGTGAAGTACTTACATACCATGGTTCGCGTAACCAATCTGGATGAATCTCTGGCGTTTTACTGTGAAAAGCTGGGCCTGCAGGTCGTTAGTCGAAATGATTATGATAAAGGGCGTTTTACCCTAGTGTATCTCGCAGCCCCCGAGGATCTTGAAGCGGCCAGGGAGAATAAGGCCCCGACATTGGAACTCACTTACAATTGGGACCCGGAAAGCTACACTGGCGGGCGGAATTTTGGACACCTGGCATATCGGGTAAATGATATTTACGGGGTGTGCCAGCGTATGATGGATCAGGGAGTGGTTATCAACAGACCCCCGAGAGACGGCCATATGGCATTTCTTCGCTCCCCAGATGGGATTTCCATTGAGTTGCTGCAAAGTGGAGAGCCTCTCCCACCACAGGAGCCCTGGATGTCTATGGAAAATCAGGGTGAGTGGTAGTCCGGGATAGTTGAAACCTGAGATAAATTCTGACGGCCAAGAAAAAGAGAAAGTGAGTGAAAAATACCAGTTGTATTCTACTGGCCGGAGAGACGGCTGCGCGGCGCATACGTGAAGAGGGATTGTCCCAGAGGCAATTTTCGACGCTGGTCGGCGCTTCCGGCGGTCCCAAGTGGCTGGTGATTAGCCAGTTGGATCGGGTATTGATGGGGGAGTTCTTCAAAGGGCGGGGCGAACCAATTGTCACCTTGGGATCATCTATCGGTAGTTTTCGCAACATGTGTTACGCAATGGCAGAGCCGCTGTCAGCACTTGAGCGATTAGAGCATCACTACATTTACCAAACCTATTCAGACAAACCTTCCCCTGAGGAGATTACTGCCGGCGGTCGCAAGATGCTACAGGCAGTGTTGGGTGCTGAAGGTGCTCGCGAGGTAGTGGAAAATCCCATTTGGCACAGTCACTTTGTGGCGGTCAGGGGCAGGGGGCCACTGGCCAGTGAAAACAAGGCACTGTTGGCGCCGGCATTACTCGCCTCGGCACTGGCAAATGCTGTATCTCGCAACAGCCTGAGCGCTTTTTGGGAGCGGGTGGTTTTTCATTCGCAAGAGTCGGCAGGCATTCACTTCCAGAACCTGAGCACCGAAAATATTCCGCTGACCGAGCAGAATACCTGTGCTGCTGTACTGGCCAGTGGCTGTATCCCTTTGGTAATGACAGGGGTGCAGACACCAGAGGGAGCTCCACAGGGTAATTATCGCGATGGCGGTATCACCGATTACCACTTTGATCTGCGCTTCCGCCACCCCCAGGGCCTAGTGCTCTATCCGCACTTTTTCCCCTATATGGTGCCCGGTTGGTTTGATAAAGGGCTCTCTTGGCGACGGGTTCGCGGAGATGCCATGCAATCCACTCTGGTTGTGGCTCCTTCGCCCAAATTTGTTGCCTCCTTGCCCTATAGAAAAATTCCAGACCGCAATGATTTCTACAAGCTCGACCGTGAAGACCGTTTGAAGTACTGGGGGCGGGTGGTTGATCTCAGTCGCCGGGTGGCAGATGATTTTTATGAAATTTGGCAAAGTGGCCGGGCAGCTGAACATTTAATTGAGGTGGGTGCGGAGGATGTCCCTCATATGTTGGAGCAGGTCAGGGCAGCATAGGTATGGTGCAGGAATTTAACAGTCCCCAGGAAGAGTACCGCACAACTCAGGAGAGGGTTTATTTTCAGGTGCGGGATGCCATTCTGCGGGGAAAGTTTTTGCCGGGTAGGGCGATTACTATTCGGGGCTTGGCCTCGGAGCTTAATTGCAGTCCAATGCCGGTTCGCGAAGCGTTGCGTCGCCTGACCTCGGAGCGGGCCCTTGAGCTGTCAGATACCCGCCGGGTCAGGGTGCCGACAATGACCCCGGAAAAACTGGCAGAGATTTGTGCCGCTCGCGTGGCCCTGGAGTGTCAGGCCGCTGAACAGGCACTGCCATTGGTCGGGGATGCTGAATTAGCGCAACTTCGGGAGCTGGATGAGCGTGTAACAGAAGCTCTCGCTCAGAAAGACATCGAGCGCTATGTGACCACTAATCTGGAATTTCACTTTACCCTTTATCGCCTGGGGCAGCCCCATATCATCCTGTCCCTGATCGAGAGCCTGTGGCTACAGACAGCTCCCCTCCAGCACTTGGTTTTCCAGCGCTTTGGCGTGCAGGAGTTGCCAGACCGGCATCAAGATCTGCTCGAAGCTATTGCCAGTAAAGATGAGTTGAAGGTGCGCAAAGCCATTCAGCAGGATATTGAAGAGGGGCTCGGCTCTATCTCTGCAGAGGAGCTGCTGTAGCGGCTCCTCCCCCCCAGTTGACCATTTAGTTTCCAATTTTTCTCCTCGCACTGGCGCAATTCGACCTTATGTTTTCGGTAAGGGCAGATAGACCTTGCGCTTCTGTCGATGGCCCCACTAGAATGTGATCACAAATTAGTGGTAACGATTTGGCCTTTTGAGCCCGATTGGTGGGCGCTGAGCAAGGCCTGTGAAAGCCAGGAGAGAAATATGAACAAGACTGAGCTGCAGCAACACGACCGTGAGCACCTGCTACACCCATTTACTGACTTCCATGACTTGGGCCAGCAGGGGACCCGTGTGATTACCAGCGCCGAGGGCGCTTACATCACCGATATTGATGGCAACAAAATGCTTGATGGCATGTCAGGCCTCTGGTGTTGCAATCTCGGCTACAGCCGTAAAGAAATCAGCAATGCGATCTACGAGCAGCTGAATACCCTGCCTTTCTATAACAGCTTCTTCCAGTGCACTACGGTGCCCTCGATTGAACTCGCCGATGCCCTGGCTGAAGTGACCCCGGCGCATATGAACAATGTGTTCTTCACGGGTTCCGGTTCCGAGGCAAATGATACTAACCTGCGCCTGATCCGCCGTTTCTGGGATATCCAGGAAAAGCCGGAGAAGCGCATCGTTATTTCCCGTAAGAATGGCTATCACGGCTCTACCATTGCCGGTGCCAGCCTGGGTGGCATGAGCGGTATGCACAAGCAATTCCAGCCGCTCGACTACATTGAGTACGTACAGCAGCCCTACTGGTTCGGTGAGGGCGGCGATATGTCTCCAGAGGAGTTTGGTATCCAAGCGGCTCGCAGCCTGGATGAGAAAATACAGGAGCTGGGCCCGGATAATGTTGCGGCGTTTATCGCTGAGCCAATCCAGGGTGCTGGCGGCGTAATTATCCCGCCGGAAACCTACTGGCCGGAAGTCAAGAAGGTGCTGGACCAGTACGACATCCTGCTGGTGATGGATGAAGTGATTTTTGGTTTCGGCCGTACCGGTGAGTGGTTCGGTGCCGACTATTACGGCATGAAGCCCGACCTGATGACTTTTGCCAAAGCGGTAACCAATGGTTACTTCCCCCTGGGCGGTACCATGGTGAGTGATCGTGTCGCTGAGGTGATCAAAACCAAAGGTGGCGAGTTTACCCACGGTTACACCTACTCCGCGCATCCGGCTGCCTGTATGGCAGGTCTGGCAACTATCAATATTCTGCGCAACGAGAAGATTATCGAGAATGTCCGCGATGTAACCGGCCCTTACCTGTCCAAGCGTTGGGCTGAACTGGCGGAGCATCCGATCGTTGGCGAAACCCGCAGTTTGGGTATGGTCGGTGCCTTGGAGCTGGTAAAAGATAAGGCCAGCCGCGCTCGTTTTGATGATGACTGCACCGCTGGTGCGGTATGTCGTGACCTGAGTATCAAGCACGGTTTGGTGATGCGCGCCGTTGGCGATGCCATGGTTATCGCACCACCGCTGATTATGACCACTGAACAGGTCGATGAGCTGGTAGAAAAAGCGCACCGCGCCCTGGACGACACTGCTAAAGCACTGGCGTAACATAGCGGCAAGATACTCTGTTGCAGAGGCGGTCTGATACCCCGTTTTCCATAGCTTTAATGGAAAAGCGGTGTTGGGCCGTCTCTGCGTTTAGATTGGATCACCCCAGGCACCTTATGTCTCAAGAAAAAGAATTCACTGCCCAGCCCGATCTGCTGGAGCAGTCGCAAAAATTCCTGGCAGAGCACTCGGACCTAAAGTGGATCGAAGGCTTTATGTTCGATATCAATGGCGTGCCGCGAGGGAAGTGGTTGCCGGCAGAAGCTGCGGAGAAATTGCTCAAGGGCAGTCTGCAAATGCCGCGTAGCGCGGTCAGTCTCGATATCTGGGGGCGGGATATCGAAGACAGCCCGCTGGTATTTGCCAGTGGAGACAGCGACGGCGTTTGTCTGCCGGTTTCGCCTATTAGCCTGGCGCCCTGGCATCGCGAGTCCACTGCCCAGCTGCATATGCAGTTGCATGAGGCAGATGGCTCCTCTCTCTATGCCGATCCCCGCAGCCAGTTGCAACGCGTGGTAGAGCGTCTCGGCAAGCTGGGTTATTCCGCCGTGTGTGCGACCGAGCTGGAATTCTATCTGCTCCGCGATGAGGTGGATCATCTGGCGCGTCCGCGCCCGGTTAGCGATAACGACGCCGAGCTGGTGCCTTCCACCGACGTTTACGATCTGTCCGAGCTCAATGCACAGCGACACTTCTTTGCCGATGTGCGAGCTGCCTGCGAGGCACAGGGTATTCCCGCAGATTCAGTATTGTCGGAGTGTGCGCCGGGACAGTTTGAAATCAACCTGTTGCACAGTGCCGATCCCGTTAAAGTGGCCGACCAAACATTACTGTTTAAGCGCTTGTTAAAAGGGGTGGCGCGCAGTCACGGCTTCCGCGTGAGTACCATGGCCAAGCCTTTCGGGGATCAGGCGGGTAACGGAATGCACGTGCATATGAGTTTGATCGACGCCAATGGGAAGAACGTTTTTGATGACGGTTCTGACACTGGCTCCGATTTACTGCGTTATGCCGCAGCAGGAATGCTGGCGACTGCCAACGATGCGATGGCGTTTTTCGCACCTCACAGCAACTCCTATCGCCGCTTCCAAGAGAGTTCTCACGCACCGCTGAACCTCTGCTGGGGCTACGATAATCGCACTACAACTTTGCGCGTGCCTGCCAGCGATCCTGTGGCGCGGCGTATCGAGCACCGCATTGCGGGGGCGGATGTTAACCCCTATCTGGTGTTAGCTGCGATTCTCACTGGTGTGTGTCATGGCATTGAGAACCAAATGGAAGCGCCTGCACCTGTGGAAGGCGATGCCTATCAGGTGGAGAGTGAGAAGTTGATCAATACCTGGAGTGGTGCACTGGAGCGCTTTGAGCAGAGCCCTTTGTGGCGCGAGTACCTTGATCCGCGCTTTGTGGAATTGTTCTCTCTGTTGAAAAGACAGGAGCAAGCAGAGATAGCTGCCCGCGTTACCGATGTTGAATACCAGAGTTATCTGCATCGGGTATAAACATTGGCGGTGTGCTTTAGCGCCGATTGCCGTTTTAGTGAACGGCTTTCACGACAGGAGAGTTAGTGGGGGGTATTTCCTCTGCTATACCTAAATTTAAGTGCGTAATGTACTTGAAACTCTCCTCCTGAAAGTGTGTTCGAGAAATCTGGCCCGCCTTTTGGCGGGCATTTTTTTATTTTTGATTGACTTATTTCCACTTCCTGTTCGCATTAATCCCTTCTTTTAAAGTTGCCATGGCTTGAGTGCATCGATTGACACGGTGTGCGGTTGCTGGGCTTTTGTTGCTATTTTGGCTTGCGAGCACACATCCTTGGGCCAGGATACCAAGAGTGTGGACCGCTTCCGCCTAGCAGTCATTTCTCCGCCAGTGTATTCTTCCGCTTTACCAGCGAGGCACCCCAGACAGTCGGCTTTTAGACGTTGGCATTCGCAGAATGTCTGTGCGAGAGCGGATAATGTTATGGGGTATAAGAATATTGCAGATGGGGAAACTATGACCGCCTTGGGAAATTGTGCAGACGGTCCAACGGCTGGCGAGACGCAGCCACTAAAAATATGCCTTTTGGGGTATCGCAGCAATCCACACAGTGGTGGTCAGGGCATCTACCTGCGCTACCTGAGTAAAGCACTGGTAGATGCTGGTCACTCCGTGGATGTTATTTCTGGCCAGCCCTACCCAGAACTCGATGAGCGCGTAAAGCTCATCAAAATGCCAGGGTTGAATCTCTATGAAGTTGAGCGTCCAGCGCGGGCCTTGAAACCTCGCCACCTGCTGTCGTGGGCGGATTTTTTTGAATGGTGGAGTAAGCTTACCGGCGGTTTTGCCGAGCCTTATACGTTTGGCCGTCGGGTAAATAAATACCTGCGCAAGCACGGCAAACAATACGACATTGTTCACGATAACCAATCACTGTGTTACGGCTTGCTGGATATCGAAAAAAATGGATTGCCTGTTGTCGCGACAATTCATCACCCCATTACCCGGGATCGTCAACTGGCATTAGATGCCGCCCCCGATTGGCGTTTTCGTTTGCTGGTACGTCGCTGGCATAATTTTTTGAATATGCAGATCAAGGTGTCGCGGAAACTTCGCCATATCGTGACCGTTTCCAGGCAATCTGAGCGGGATATTATCGAGCAGTTTGGCGTGGCTCCCGAGCAGATTCACCTGATTTACAACGGTATTGATACCGAATTATTCAACCCAGGGGCAGAGAATAAGCGCTTGCCTCTGCGAATTATGACCACCGCATCGGCAGACCAGCCGCTCAAAGGTCTGCGCTTTTTATTGCAGGCGCTGGCGGAATTGCGCCAGGAATATGAAAACATAGAGTTGTTGGTGGTTGGCAAATTACGCGAAGGTGGCGCCACGGAACGCTTGCTTCACGATCTGGATCTTCAGGATAGGGTTCAGTTTGTCTCCGGTATTTCTAACGAAGAACTGGTCGATAATTACCGCAAGGCTACAGCGGTAGTTTGCCCATCGCTCTACGAAGGATTTGGTTTACCTGCCGGGGAGGCAATGGCATGTGGTGCTCCGGTAGTATCCAGTGACGGGGGTGCTTTGCCTGAGGTGGTTGGGGATGCCGGAATCGTGGTCCCTGCAGGAAATCACGAAGCTTTGGCCAATGCCCTGCGCCAGGTTTTATCCAGCGAAGCGCTGCGAAAAGAACTCAGTGAGAAAGGTCGCCAGCGCATTGAAAATAAATTTTCCTGGAAAATCGCTGCAGAGAGTTTGGTGAAATATTACCGGGAAATTCTCGGACATACACTGGCGGAACAATCCAGTAGTCATGAAATAGAAACTCCGAATATGCGCAGTGCGGAGGCGGCTTGATGATTACTGTAGATCCCCAGCACTTAAATCTTTGTCCTGGCCAAAAAGTCCTCGACTTGGGGTGCGGTGAAGGGCGCCATTCCATTCACTTGATGATCACCGATGATGTCGATGTTTACGGCATTGATCTGTGTTTTGATGATGTGCGCACTGCCAGTGAACGAGCGGAGCCTTTTCGCTCTCCCGAGCATTCAAAAGGTCGCTTGCAGTTCGGAGTTGCCAATGGCCTGCAACTGCCATTTGCCGATGGGAGTTTTGATGTGGTTATCTGCTCAGAGGTACTTGAGCATATCCCCGATTACAAGTCTGTTCTGGCTGAGATTAACCGGGTATTAAAACCCTCCGGTATTTTTGCCGCGACAGTACCGGCATTTTTTCCCGAATGGGTGTGCTGGAAACTCAGCGATGAATACCATCAGGTTGAGGGTGGGCATATCCGGATATTCCGCGAGCGCGAGCTGCGAGAGGATATTGAAAGGCTGGGACACCACTATTTTGCCCGGCATAAGGCCCATGCGTTGCATGCACCTTATTGGTGGTTAAAGTGTTTGTTTTGGGACAAGCCCGATTCCCGTTTGGTCTCTGCCTATCACCGCCTGTTGGTGTGGGATCTGATGAAGAAACCAGCCTTTACCCGGATTCTCGAAAAACTATTGAACCCGCTGTTGGGAAAAAGTATCGCTCTCTATTTTGTGAAACCTGCTGGTTCGACACAACGAGTAGATACGCCTCTCTCCCTGCCAGAGGGAGCTGAAGCATGAGTAAAGTTTCTGTGCCGGCAAAAGCTTCTGGTTTTTTCCCTGAAGGATTTATCCAGGATAGCGCCGCCTATATTCTCTCCCAGCAACTCCCCGATGGCTCAATTCCCTGGTTTAAAGGGGGCTATGCCGACCCCTGGGATCATGTTGAGGCCGCTATGGGGCTCGCCATTGCCGGGGAGTTCAGAGCTGCTGAAAACGCCTATTGCTGGTTGGCTGAGATTCAGCTGGAGGACGGCAGCTGGTGGGCCGCTTATAAAGATGGCGATATTGACAACCGGGAGCGCCGTGAAACCAATTTTGTTGCCTATGTGGCAACAGGAATTTGGCAGTACTTCCTGATCAGTAGAGACATACTGTTTTTACAGCGCTATTGGCCGATGGTGGAGCGTGCAATTGAGTTTGTATTGCGCTTGCAAACGGAATTTGGCGAAATTCATTGGGCGGTAGATTCAGAGGGCGCCCCTATGGAAGATGCCCTGATCACCGGTTGTTCTTCCATTTATAAAAGTCTGGAATGCGCAATTAATATTGCCTACCAGCTAGGGGTTGCTCGCCCGCAATGGATACTTGCCCGGGAAGCTCTGGGCGATGCGCTGCGCAATAAACCGGAGCGCTTTGATCGCACCTGGGAAAGCAAAGCGCGCTTTTCAATGGACTGGTTTTATCCCGTATTAACCGGTGCCTTTTCTGGTGAGGCAGCGCAGTTGCGGCTTCAGCAGCGCTGGGATGAGTTTGTCGTGGCCGGGTTGGGATGTCGTTGCGTCAGCGATGAGCCCTGGGTGACGGTGGCTGAGTCCTGCGAACTCACCATGTCCCTAATCGCTGCTGGCCAGCGTTCGCGGGCGGAAATTTTGTATCGCGGCTTGCACCGCTGGCAGGATAAAGATGGGGGCTACTGGACCGGTTATGTCTACCGGGATGAGGCCATCTGGCCGGAGGAAAAAACCACCTGGACTGTAGGGGCCATGCTTCTGGCTGCCGATGCGCTCGCCGGATTAACGCCAGCGAGCGAGCTGTTTACATCGGTGTGCCTGCCCTCAAATGCGGCGCAGGATTCCCAGGGTGTCGACAGTTTCGACGAGCTCGAACTGAGCGGAAGCCAGGGCTAGCTTGTAAATATCGTAGGGCGCCTGGCCGCCATCGGCGGGGTCCGGGAAAATATCGTGGATAGCCAGGTAGCCGCCGGGCACGATATGGCGGGACCAGCTGCGATAATCGGTCATGGCCGCTTCCAGGGAGTGGCCGCCGTCAATAAAAACGAGACCCAAAGGAGTATTCCAGCAGCGTGCAGCTGTTGCGGAGGGGGCGACGACGGGAACAACCCAGTCATCCAATTCAGCCGCGCGAATATTCGCGCGGAAAGTGCGAAAACTGTCCATTAAATTGGCCTGGCCATCAAACAGTTCGGGATCGTGATACTCCTCTCCTGGCTGGTGCTCTTCAGATCCACGATGGTGGTCTACGGCGAACAGGACGTTATCGGTCAGCTTACAGGCACTGGCCAGGTAAATTGATGATTTGCCGCAGTAGCTGCCCACTTCAAGACAGGGACCCAGTGAGCTGGCTTCAGCTGCCAGGTGGTAGAGAGCTTCCCCTTCATGGGCGGCGAGGAAACCTTTAATTGCTCGAATATCAATAGGTAGATTTAGGGACATGGGTAAACGCTTGCTATTTTTCGTGGCCGAAACACTAAACTGCCACTAATACAAAAGCAATTGGGTTTTTATTCAGGGCTCCGTAAATCCCATAAAATATAAGTAGAAATTAAAATATGCGTAAGGATCACAGGCCCTATTGGCTCAAGCGACTGCAGCTGCGTTGGCGCAAATGGCGAACAGAGTATTTCCTTCTGCCACAATTCGATGCGGTTGGGGTTGAGCCGGAAGTGATGGACCCGGGTTCTGTCCATGTTTTTGGCGGAAATGTTCGGCTCGGAAATTACCCTCACTTAATCTCCAACAACGAGAAATGTATTCGCTTTACCACTTTTGGACACAAGGGGGGAAAGGCATTTATTACTATTGGGGATTTCGTATTGATCTCTCCAGGGGTGCGTATTTCTGCGGCTCAATCTATTGAGATTGGCGATGCCTGTATGATCGCAGCCAATGTGTATATTTCCGATTCTGATTGGCACGGGCTCTACAATCGCACGCGGCCCTTCCGTTGTACTTCCCCGGTGCGGCTGGGTAACAATGTTTGGATTGGAGATAGTGCAACCATCTGCAAAGGTGTCACTATCGGTGATAATTCTGTAGTAGGAGCCGGCAGTATCGTCACTAAAGATGTCCCCGCAAATACGGTTGTTGCAGGTAATCCGGCAAAACCCATTAAATCAATTAATCCCAAGCGACGAATGATTACCCGGGAGGCATTATTTGCCGATGCCTTTCGCCAAGCGCATAATCTGGATGAATTGGATAAGATGATGTTGGGTGGGAACACCTTATTGGGCTGGTTGCGCTCGGTATTCTTTCCCCGTCGTAGCGATTGAATGTGCAAGTATTAATAAAATGAAAAAAAGAAAAAGTATTGTCCTGATTGGAATGCCCGGCGCCGGTAAAAGTACGCTGGGGGTGTTGTTGGCAAAGGAGCTGGCACTGGGGTTTACAGATACTGATGTTCTGATCCAGTCCAGGGAGGGCAAGACTTTGCAGCAAATTATGGCCGAAAGTGACTATCTTAATCTCCGTGCCATTGAAGGGGAGGTATTAGCCGAGGCCACCCTCCCCAGTGATGTTATTGCCACTGGAGGAAGCGCCGTCTACAGCGAAGAGGGCATGGAGAATCTACGCAGTCAGGGTGTGGTAGTGTTTCTTCAGTGTTCAGCTAAGGAGTTACGCCGGCGTATCCATAATTATGAAAGCCGTGGCATTGCGAAGGCGCCAGGGCAGTCTTTTGCGGACTTATTTGAAGAGCGACAGGCCCTTTACCGGCAATATGCAGAAATAACGGTGGATTGTGACAGAAAGTCACTGCAGGAAACGCTTGATCATTTACTTAATGCGCTGCGGGAGATGGCAGAGTAACCGAAATTTTCTCAGTAAGCCCCATGCGTTAAAACAAGGGGCTTTACTTTTCACACTTTTGGCTTAAAGTGGCAGCTGGGTAGTGTACTTCACCTGCTTTAGGGCAAAGGTGGAGTTGACTGAGGCCACGTTTGGCAGGTGTACCAGGGAGCGCTTCAGTAATTGCTCATAGTGCTCCACGCTATCTACTACAACACGCAGGACATAGTCTTTGTCTCCGCTGGTGGAGTAGCACTCGACCACCTCCTGGACATCCTGAACTGCTGATTCAAAGTTGTTCAGGGATTCCTCATCGTGATTGTGGATGGTAACGTAGCAGTATACGGTGACACCCAGATCCAGTTTGCGTGGGTCCAGCAGGGTAACACGGCCACGGATAATGCCTTCGGCTTCCAACCGCTTGATTCTGCGCCAGCAGGGAGTGTGCGAAAGACCGACTTTATCGCCCAGCTCTGCCATGGAGTAATCTGCGTTCTCCTGCAGCGCTCGCAGAATCTTACGGTCAAAATCATCCAGGTCTGTCGAACGCTTCATAAAGACTCCTATCCTATAAAAATTATCTAAATCGAAACTTCTATCACAAATTTACGCATATTTGCGTGAATAAAGCAATGCTCTATTGCGCTTAACGAACTAGTATGACCTGACTAAACCGTTTCGGGATAGGTGCAGTGTGCCCTCAGCCGCTCTGGGACTTTGCGGCAAATATAAAAACAGGCGCATCTGACCACAGAAAACGGACTATTCGGAAGAATAATGACTAATAACTCGAACCGGGTTTCGAGAAGAATAATTAACCGGAAGTAGGTGTATGACTGAAAAAGTAACCAGTCCTCAAAGTACGGCGGATTCCCAAGTAAAAAAACAGGTTTCATTGGACGACCGCTACACCATGCTCAAGGGCCGTGTGCTCCTTTCAGGTATCCAGGCCCTTGTGCGCTTACCCATAGACCAGATGCGAATGGACCGGGATCGCGATCTCAATACCGCGACTTTTATCTCCGGTTATCGGGGGTCGCCCTTGGGTGGCTACGATCTGCAGTTATCAAGGGCGAAAAAACTGCTGGGAGAGTACAACATCCGTTTCCAACCTGGCGTCAATGAAGAGTTGGCGGCTACGGCAGTTTGGGGATCCCAGCAGGTGGGCTTGTTCCAGGGGGCAGAAGTGGATGGCGTCTGTGGGATTTGGTATGGCAAGACACCGGGTGTCGACCGCTCCTGCGATGCATTTCGCCATGCCAACGCCGCTGGCTCCTCTCCCAAAGGTGGCGCGCTGATCGTTGCCGGCGATGACCACGGCTGTAAGTCATCCTCCTATCCCGGGCAGTCTGAATTTGCCTTTGTGGATATGCATATTCCAGTACTTAACCCCGCCACCGTGCAGGAAGTGTTGGATTATGGTCACTACGGGCTGGAGCTGTCTCGCTTTAGCGGCTGCTGGGTGGCAATGATCACCCTGGCAGAAAATATGGATAGCTCTGCGACCGTGGAAGTGGACCCTGAGCGGGTTAAATTCCACTACCCGGATATTGAACGTCCCGAGGGCGGCCTGAATATTCGCAAGCAGGATAACCCTCTCGAGCAGGAAGAGCGCCTGTGGCGCTACAAGCGCCCTGCTGCGCTGGCTTTTGCCCGCGCCAATAAGCTCAACAAGGTTGTATTGGAAAACCCTGAGGCGAGCCTCGGCATCATCACTACCGGTAAGGCCCATCTGGACTTGATGCAGGCCTTCGAAGATATGGGTATCGATGAGCAGAAGGCCAAGCAGCTCGGTATTCGAATCCTTAAAGTGGGTATGACCTACCCGTTGGATGTGCCGGGTATCCAGGAGTTTGCCCGTGGCTTGGATACGCTGCTGGTGCTTGAGGAAAAACGCAGTTTGATGGAAGTGCAGCTGAAAGAGGAGCTGTACAACGTCCACGTGAAGGACCCGAATTTCCCGCGTATTCTCGGCAAAGTGGACGATAGTGATCAGCCGCTGATGCCTGCTTATGGCGAGCTGTCGCCAGCGATTATTGCCCAGGTATTGGGTTTTGTTTTGGGTGAGGACAAGTTGGATGAAGGCGGCAAGCACCGCTTGATGCGCCTCAATGCCCTGGCTGAGCGTATTTCCCAGCAGACGGGCTCAAGTGTGTCTCGCTTGCCTATGTTCTGTGCCGGCTGCCCCCACAATCGTTCTACCAAGGTGCCGGAGGGAAGCCGTGCCCTGGCAGGTATTGGTTGTCACTATATGGCCCAGTGGCTCGACCGGGAGACTTATACCTTCACCCAAATGGGTGCCGAAGGGGTCAACTGGGTAGGGCAGGCGCCGTTTACCACTGAAAAGCATGTCTTTGTAAACCTGGGTGATGGTACCTATTTCCACTCCGGTATTTTGGCGATTCGCGCTTCCGTGGCTGCCAAGGTCAATATCACTTACAAGATCCTGTTTAATGATGCGGTCGCCATGACCGGCGGCCAGCCCCACGATGGTGAGTTGGCTCCGGATATGATCTGTCGCCAAGTTTTGGCAGAAGGGGTGCAGAAAGTTATCCTGGTGATGGATAACCCGGATAAATACAAGGGTGCGCTGTCCTTCCCCAGTGAAGTTGAAATTCGTCACCGGGATTACTTGCCCGTTGTAATGGATGAGCTGCGTGAGGTTGAAGGTTGTACCGTTATTATTTATGACCAGACCTGTGCCACCGAACTGCGCCGTAAGCGCAAGCGCGGGCTACTGCCTAAAGCCGAGGGGCGCCCCTTTATCAACGAGCTGGTGTGTGAAGGCTGTGGGGACTGCGTCCAGCAGTCGAGCTGTATCGCTGTTGAGAAAGTGGAAACAGCTCTGGGCGACAAACGCAGGGTAAACCAAACCGGCTGTAATCAGGATATGTCCTGCGTTAACGGCTTCTGCCCCTCATTTGTCACGGTGAAAGGTGGCAATATTGCCAAGGGCGCCGGGGTAGGCGAAGTGTTGCGAACTGAAGCGGCCAAGTTGCCCTCGCCGCAGCTTCCGGGCTTACAGCAGCCCTATAACTTCCTGGTTACCGGCGTTGGCGGTACGGGTGTGGTGACCATTGGTGCCTTGTTAGCGATGGCGGCACATATCGAAGACAAGGCGTGCAGTACCCTTGATCAGACCGGATTGGCTCAGAAGGGCGGTGCGGTTTATTCCCATATTCGCTTTGCGGTTGCGCCCGAGGCTTTGCAGGCGGTACGTATTTCCGACGGTCGTGCCGATGCCCTAATGGCCTGCGACCTGATTGCAGCCGGCAATGTGGCAGCTTGTTTGGTTAAACTGGATAAATCGCACAGTCGCGCGGTAGTGAATACCCACTTGAGTCCAACGGCGGCAACGGTTCTCGGGCGTGAGGATGTCCATTCACCGCAAGCGGTATTGGATACGGTGAGTGGTGCGGTTAATGAGCTCAGCTCAGTAGAGGCGCATCGCCTGACCAAGGCAGCTCTGGGTGATACGCTCGCCGCCAACATTTTTATGCTCGGCTACGCCTGGCAGAAAGGGTTGATTCCGCTAACTGAAGCCTCCCTGCTGGAAGCAATCCGCTTAAACGGTGTCGCTGTGGAAGGAAATCTGCAGGGATTTGCTGCAGGGCGGTTGGCGGCAGAAAATCGCAACGCTCTGGACAAACTGTTAACCCACGAAAAAGTTGCAGTAGAGGTACCACAAACTCTTGAAGCGATTGTGGCTCACCGGGTGGAGCACCTCACCGGTTATCAAAATGCGGACCTCGCCGAGCGTTACCGCAGTTTGGTCGATACGGTGAAATCTGCTGAGATTTTAAAAGTGCCCGGGAATGTGCAGTTGGCCGAGGTGGTTGCGCGCAATTATGCTAAATTGCTTGCCTATAAGGATGAGTACGAGGTGGCCCGCCTATACACCGATAGCCGCTTTACCGAATCGCTAAAAGAGAACTTCAGTGGTGACTTTACACTGGAGTTCAATTTGGCTCCCCCGTTATTGGCGCGCTTCGATAAAGGCTTGGGGCGTCCCCGCAAAATGAAATTTGGCGGTTGGATGTACAAGGCATTTGGTGTTTTGGCGAAGCTGAAGTTCTTGCGCGGATCGGCGCTTGATATATTTGGTTATACTGCTGAGCGAAAAATGGAGAGGGCACTGATCAGTGAATATGAAGAATTGGTTAAGAAAGTTCTGGGCCAATTAAATTCGCAGAATCACGCTGCTGCAGTTGAGCTACTTCAATATCCGGATATCATCCGGGGCTACGGCCCGGTGAAAGAGGCCAATATTGAGAAAGCGAAAGAGCAGCGAAATATCGCATTAAATCGATTTGAAAATCCGGTTCGGGATATAAAACTTTCTGCAGAGGTTGAGGTTTTTGACCCAGCTAAGGCGCAGCAAGTAGGTTAAATTTCCGTTTGGTAAAGTGGCTTGAGGACTGTCTTGAGCCACTTTATACCTCCCCTACCAAACCCCTTGTAGTCGTATGGCAAATTGGTTGGTTTTATCTCCAGTAAAATCATCGTCACCGAGGGTGATGTTCATCATTACGCGGACTTTGGGGTTGAAATAGTAATTGACCCCAAATGTAAAATTACTCGCTCGCAGCTGGCGAAAATCCCGATTCTCTATAGCGGTATATCTTGCGGCAACTTCCCAGGCACCCTCTGGAGGAGATGGCTTGATAGATTTAAATACCCCCAACTTGGAGTCGTAGGGTTTATGTTGGCCGGTAATTGCCCAGCTTCCCATAATGTACCAGGCGTGAACATCCTGTCCGCCAATAAAGCATCCGCTTATGGGGTCGCAAAAAAAACTTGGAGGAAGACCGAAGAATTCCTCATAGGTCAATTCAGAAAGGTATATCTTCCCTGTGAAATGACCATACGCATACTCCGCTTGGCCGAATAGAGGGCCGTAAGTCGCAGCTAGCTCGAAACCGGTAGTATTGACCCGGCCTCCGCCATCTCCAAGGAAAAACTCATCGTCACCAAACTCGCCAAAAAAATTATCTGATCCGCCAGGTGTGATTGCTATCAGCTGCTCCGGCCCTCGTCGGCCCGCATAGGCAACTTCAGCAGTGATATCGGGACTGTCCTGATTCGCTTTTTCGTAGCTACGGTATACACCCAGATGAACTGTTGATAAAACATCGTTAATTGGAGCCCAGGTCAGTCGAGTTGCTGCGCCAACCCCCGAGTTCCTGGGATCGCCTGGGTCCCGTAAGTTGAATAACGTAAAACCAAATGTATGACAGCACCAATGCTTATGCCAGTCGATACCTTGCTGACGCCCACGCCCAGAATAAATACCTGCAGCGCTGGTAAATGCCCGCTCCATGAGCACTAGGTCATTGGAGCTTGTCAGCTCATTGATTGAGCGGCTGGGTTTAAAGTTGCCGATGGTTAGTTTTCCCGTATAGAACTTTGTTGCTAAATAGACGTCTCGCAATCCTCCAGTCCCATCGGATGCAAAGTCTCTCTCAAGTTTGTAGTTCCACTTCCAGATTTTGCCTTTCATTGACAACCTTACGCGGCGAAAGTCTGTGGTGTTAACCGGGTCTTCCAGATCTTTATCAAAAATATATGTATCGAAGTGAATTCTTCCGCCTAGTTGTGCGGAGAAGTTCCCATCGTCAGAGACAATTTTCAGTCCACCTTTTGTTTCGGCTTCATCAGCGATGGCTGGGAAGTAAAATAAAAATATTGAAGTGGCACAGCATGCTCCCCAATATTTCATTGAGCGCCTCTATTTGAGAGTTGTCATTGGTCACGGAAGAAGTGCTATTCGAGTTTAGCAATAGAAAAGGTTGGGGCGTGGCGGTGTGATGAGAAGAGGGGCGCAGAAAGCCTGCGCCGAAAATGCTCAGGGTGACATATTAAAGGCGCTCTAGCTTGTAACCACTGTCACTCAAAAACTTGATAACGCTACGATCGCCTACTAGGTGGCCAGCGCCGACAATAACGAAAAGAGATTTGTAATTTGGCCCCTTTAGGGCAATTTTTTCTGCCATCTTTTCATTGCGTTCAAAGAACAAAGTGTCATAAAGAGGTTTATATTCAGGGTTCTCTGTTAGACCATCCAGGATGATTAGGCGGTTTAATTCATCCTCATCACCTCTTTTCCATGCGCCGGTCAGCTTGGGCAAAAAGGATGAAATATCCCCAATTTGCTCGAGGGTTTGTTGAAATAATAATGCAGGGTTGTCCAGGCCATTTAACATTTGGAACTGTTGGAGAACTCCTTCCAGTTCCAGAATAGATTTCCCATCTTTTTTAGCTTTCAACAGAAAATGGCGATCAATGCCGAGCTCTGGATTGAGGCCGTGGGCTTGCATCTCAATCATGCTTATGGAAATCATGGCAATGGCGGGACGCTGCTGGATAAACATAGCTTCGGGCATATTCCGCTTTCGCATCCAAGATTTTAGTTGGCTATAAAGCTCCGGTGGTAATTCGTCTTTTAAGGTGCGTTTTCCCTGGTATACAGACTCCATCTTGATTCGCTGCTGCAACAGGCTATCGCCTTCTGCAGCTAGAATATCGGCCTCGACGGCAATGGCGTCACTTTTGGTATAGGCTTGCTCGATTTTTGATCTAAGGGGGTAAAAATCCTCAGTTGCCAAGTGAACAGAGCCTAATAAGTAAATGGTTTTACTATCTTTGGTCGCTTTCCAGAAGACACCTTTGTCGCTCTCAGCAGCTGAAGCACCTATTGTTAGCAGAAGCAGCGTAAAGGCGAGAAAGTAACTTATTTGTCGGTGAAGCATTTTCAGGTCCCTGAGTGGTTTGCCATTGCAAATACTATCACTAACACTTTCGGGTGCCAGGGGAGCTTTTGCGTATGGAGTCACTGGCTTGCAAATTAGTGATGATTTACTGGGAAATTATCTTATTGGAAGTCAAAATAGACCTTTTGGTTTGTTGCCACGGAAGTCAAATTGAAAGTTGTACAATTTTTGCCCAATCTAGAGCCCGGAATCACAGCAACTCTTGCGCTTGAGTTTGCAAGTGAACTGGTCAAAAACGGCCACGAGTCTCTGGTGATTTCTGCTGGTGGGCCATTGGAGGCGCGGTTTCGTCTGCACGGTAGTGACTTTATCAGCTTTCCAAAAACCACTGAGTCAATATGGTCTTTGCGGCATAAATCCCGCCTGCGTAAGATTCTTACGGGGTTGAACCCGGATATTGTCCATACCTATGGCCGTTTAACAGCTTTTCTAGCTTGGCGCGCCTTAAAGAGTGAGCCGGCTACAAGTCGGCCCAAGCTGGTACCTCTTGTGGATAAACCTTTTCCCAAAAGTTACTTAAATAAAGGTTTTCTGTCGGGAGATGGAATTATCGCAACCTCGCATGGGGTTGCAGAGAACCTGAGGAATTCCTCTGCCAAAATTGTTGAAAACTCCGTAGAGGTTATTTATCGCGGTATCAATATTCGCGAGTTTGATCGAGAGAAACCAGTGGCGAGCCAGTGGCAATTGAAGCTTTTGAATAGTTATCCTCAGCTGGAAGGGAAAAACTGGTGGCTGATGCCGGGAGAGATCTCTGCAAGTGGGGGGCAAGAAGAGTTTTTACATATGTTGGCCCAAGCTGCTGCACACAACGAAGATATTCATGGAGTGATTGTAGGGGCTTTGATGGATGATGATTTACGCTATTTGAAAAAACTGGAAGGGCTCGCGCAAGAATTGGATCTCGGCGGCAAGGTAACTTTTCTCGGTGAACGCCGTGATATGCGTGAGTTGTATGCAACTTCCCAGTTAGTATTTCAACTCGCCAGTGAGAAGGATGAGAATGCAAAGTATTCCAAGGAGGCAATGGCAATGGGGCGCCCGGTAGTCGCTTATTCTGGAGGCTGTACGGGTGAGGTTTTGCAAAATTATTTCCCCGAAGGGTTGGTGGAGCGAGGTGATATTAAATCTTTAATACAAACAAGTTTGAATTTGCTGAACAAGCCAAACAACTCGAACCCTCAAGAGTTTAGTTATGCAGCTTCAGCTGGAAAAACCATAGATTTTTTTCAGAATCTTATAAGTTAATTTGGTGGGCACGCGAGTCGCTAGTAGCTGGGCTATAGCATTGAGTCTTTAAAAACTAAGATGTCCATTTAAAGAGGCAAAATCAAAGCCGGGGTTGGGTGTATTGGTTCTGGCGTTTGAAAAGTGACTGTATCTTAATGAAAGGATGTAGCCTCTGGAAAAGCGGTACCCAAGAGCAAAGTGCAGGGCAAAATTTAGTTTGGTGCTCAATCCGATATCACCGAAGTTCTTTTGGCTTAAGTAGGACGCGCCTGCACCTGCTTCAGCAAATCCGCCCTGAAATTCATTTCGAGGGTACCAGCGGAGAATTGGTTTAATTTCGAGAATATTTTGCTGCTGTTTCTCGCTTCGATGCTCAATTCGCATATGGGAGTAACTGCCTTGGCCCCACCATTGTAATGAATTATTGCCAAGGCTAAATGAAGACAGTAAATGTGAGTAGCTAAATCCAGCCATTTCTGAAGCCGAGATAGAGCGATACTGCATCAATTCATTCCCAAGTCCTTTGCCTGCACTTACAATGAATTCAGATTCCGCGTGGATTGGCGGAGTAAGGAAGAGTCCGCAGGAAAAAATATAGGCGCAGTATTTAAAAGCACTGCACTTATCGTTAAAGGCCACTGATTTACGCATAGCTTCGCGGTACTAACTGATAGGGCTGTTTTAAAGACTAGTGGGAAAGGGTTCGATGGCAAGCTCCCTAAAGAGGCTTGCCACCGGCTTCTTCCTTTTCTAGCGCCACTGCCGTTTCAGTTGTCGAAGTGCGTCAGAATGTAGTTGCCTCGCGCGCTCCTGGCTAAGCCCTAACTGCTCACCAATAACCCGAAAAGAACAGTCCTTGTCAGAAATTAACCCGTACCTCAAGTTGAGGACTGTCCTTTGTCGTGCGGGGAGACGGGCAACAGCTTCACGGAGGCGCTGAGCTAGCTCCTGGTTGGTTACCAGTTCATCGGTATTGTACAGCTCGTCAGCTGGCGCATAGTCCAGTCTGGTGCTGCTTTGGTCATCTGCAACCGGGTCATCCAGAGAGCCGGTGGGCCCAGGTAGCTTTAACAGGCTCTGAATTCTCTCAATGTCCAGTCCGGTGTGGCGGGCTAGGTTGTCATCAGATGCGGGCTGCCCCTGAGCACGGACTTCGCCAATGGCCCTGTAGATTGCTCTTAAATCATCCTGAACATTAGCCGGTTGTCGGACTAGATCTTCGTTGCGCCTTAAGGCTAATTGAATTTCTTGCTGAATCCACCAGTAGGCATAGGTGGAAAATCGATATCCCATTTGTGGTTTGAATCGCTCAATGGCTTTCATTAATCCAACATTGCCTTCTTGAATTAAATCGATAAAGGGCACAGATGGGTTGCGAAAGCGTTTTGCGATAGCAATAACCAAGCGCAGATTACATTGGATCAGTTTTTTCCGCTGTTTTTGAAAGCGTTGTAATAGCCCGATTATCCTGCTGCGACTGCGCCGATCCAAATGTTCACTTGTGAGGAGGATTTCCGTGTGAGCAATGATTAATCCATGGTCGTAGGCACCGGTGCTTCCTCGTTGTTCCACTCCCTCACTTCGCAGCTGGACCAGTTCGGTGCCGCTTTCCTGGAGGTTGAATATTAGCTTTTCCTCCAGGTCACGTAGTAGGCAGGTGGTGCTGTGTTCTTCCTCCGGGGTCAGTAGTTCAAGCCTATATAGATGCTTGAGATAGCTTTGCATTGGGGTGGTGCCACTCTCGGAGAGGGATTCACCCGTTGCGTGGATCTCTTCCACGCCTGGGCCTTGCTCGACCTGGGGGTCGGGCTCGCTAGCGCCCTGGCAGGAGTCAGAGAGTGGTTCGCCTGTATCCTTCAGCCATTCTTCATCCCTTGAGTAAAAATGTTCTCGGGACAAGTGCTTAAACCTTCTGTTGGCTGTGTAAGTACTACACGCTGTTTAGCCTCTCAAGGCGCTTTTGGCGCCTATTCCTTTCTCACTATAGAAGAGTGTTGCTGAAAGTGCCTGGGTTGGTTGAAATTAGGAGGGTGGATTATTGACGGGAAATGATTGGGGTGGGTGCAGGCACCCACCAAGAGGGGCGCGGATACTACTTAACGCGTTTTACGCGAAGCTTTGGTCCACCGTCGGCAGGTTTCATAAAAAAGGAGCCGAACATGGCTCGCTCTACAACCACAAGGTCGCCGATTTTCCAATTTACTCCCTTTGAGTCATTTTGTTTCCACGTTTGGCCATTATTGAGGGAAATTAGACGCTTCTGGTGCGCTGCCATTTGGATTGCGACTATTTTCGCCTCAATATGTTTGGGGGCCTCTTCAGCTATCCGTTTTTGTTCTTGGCCAAACTCTTTAACTGCTTGCTGATCAAGGGAGTTGGCGATCCGGTCATAGCATCTGAGACGACCTTCTTGGGGTTTAATTTCAGAGCAGGATTTGACTTGGTTCTTTAACGAGTCCGCAAATATTGGCGAGGAGGAAAGTGCTAGCAGGGCAAAAATGATGAGGGCTTTCATAGTTCAGGGTGTCGACTTATTTGCTAATTATGACTTTTATTCTGCCTGACATGGTCGGCATGAACAAATAGATTTGGGAAAAGGCTCACACTTTTCAGCTTGCCAACATGAAAGAATTTGCGCAATAGCACAGATGACCTGAGAAGCGGCCTTAATGGCTAATTTATTTGAGATGTTGGGTTAGGTTTGAAGTCAGGGGGTGACTAACTATGCCTCTAAAAGTCTGGCAAGCTATCAATAAGCAAAAAATCATAAAAGTTAACTATCCAGGGGCGGAAAGATGAAGGGGTTGCTAACACCTGCAGCACTGTTTGCTGTTGTGATTGGGTATGTGTCTTGCGAAGGAATAAGTCTCGCAGTGTCTGACCGGTCTGCAGCTTATGCTGTGGGGATCGTGCTTAGTGAGAGTGATGATCAGTCTGTTGACTACAACCAATACTCGGGAGACGCTCAAGATATAGAGCTGTTTGATGGCTCGCATATGATGGAGTTTGAGGGTGATGTATTTGCCGATGCTCCGGAGCATATGCCGCCAGTTGGGGAAGGCTCAGGTGCAAAAGATGGTGATGAAAAGGGCTTCGGTGAATAGTTAATTAGCTACCGAGTACAATTTCAATCAAGAGTTTCATGGACAAGCGCCCGAGACCGAAGTTCGGATTCTTGTCCATGGGGCAGGGTCTCTATTTCTTCTGGGCGCTAAAATGCTTCCCGCTTATGCCGTTGCTGTCTCTACCCATTAAGTAGAGGTAGGTGGGCATAATATCTTCTGCAGAGGTTACCGACTGGGGGTTTTCTGCTGGGTAGGCAGTTGCTCGCATTGTTGTACGGGTTGCCCCAGGGTTTAGGGAGTTGACCCGGGTATTGGAAACCCCTTCCAGTTCATCGGCGAGTACCTGCATTAGCCCTTCGGTGGCAAATTTCGATACTGAATAGGCTCCCCAATAGGCTCTCCCTTTAACTCCAACGCTGGAGCTTGTAAAAATAACAGAGCCGGCTTCTGATTCCTCTAGCAGGGGCAGCATTGCCTTTGTTAGCCCAAATGCTGCATTAACATTGACCTGCATTACTTGTTGCCAAGTATTGAAATTGTAATTGCCGATAGGGGTGCGTTGCCCGAGTAGGCCGGCATTGTGCAGGAGTCCATCCAGGCGGCCAAACTCGTTGCGAATAGCTTCTGCAAGGCTCTCGAAATCCTCTATTTTTGCCGCACCCAGGTCCATGGGGAAAATAGCCGGTTTTGGCCCACCGGCAGCCTCGATTTCGTCATAGACTGCTTCTAACTTGGGAGTTGTACGCCCTAGCAAAATTACCGTCGCCCCGTGAGCGGCAAAAGTCTTTGCTGCAGTTTTACCTATGCCGTCTCCGGCACCGGTGATAAGAATAATCTTGCTATTTAATAAGTCGGAGGGCGCTTGATAGTCGCCAACAAAGTCTGACATGAAATATCCCGATACTGTCACCGGGCTTGGGTGCCCGGTATTACTTCAAGTTTCAAAAATAGTGTTGTTCTAGAAGGGGCCAAATTTCATTGGCGGAATTTACCAGGTGGTCTGCCCCCCAATTGGCGGGGTTATCTGTTGAGTCAATATAACCATATCCGCAAGCGATAGTTGGCATACCAGCCTTTTGGCCGGCGATGATATCGCGCTTGTGGTCGCCGATATAAATTGCTTCAGCGGGAGCGCAGCCAATCTGGCTGCAGGCTAAAAATAGGGGCTCGGGGTCCGGCTTGGATTTGCTGACGTGGTCAGGGCAAACAATTGCAGAGGCTGGCGGTAGATGGGTAAAGGCTTCCATCAGAGGAGTGGTGTAGGCCTCCGGTTTATTGGTGACAATCCCCCAGGGAAGGTTTTTTTCAACCAGGTTGTCGAGCAGATTGTCGATGCCAGGGAAGGTGGTCGTCTTCTCTGCAAGGTGTGCGAGGTAGAGGTCCAGTAACCTTTGTAGTAATCCTGGGAAGGCAGGGTCACCTTCTTCTTTGTTAAACCCCAATGTGACCAGCGCCCTGGAACCATTGGATACGGTTCCCCGGATCGTCTCGTCAGGCAGTGGAGGTAATTGTTCCTGTTGGCGCAGTTGATTTAATACAACAATAAAATCTGGCGCTGTATCAAGCAGGGTACCATCCAGGTCAAATAAAACGGCTTTCATTTTGCAGTTCACTTATTCTGGTTTGCTGGCATACATCAAATAATTGACGTCGACATCCCGGGGGTTCAATTTGTAGCTTCGGGTAACCGGGTTATAAGTCATACCGGTTATATCGTGCGCTTCCAGGGACTCATCGCGCAGCCAGGCGCCCATTTCTGAGGGGCGGATAAACTTACTGTATTCATGAGTGCCCTTGGGCAGTAAGCGTAGGACATATTCCGCTCCGACTACGGCAAACAGCCACCCTTTAGGGGTGCGGTTGATCGTAGAGAAGAATAGTTTACCGCCGGGTTTTACAAGTTTCGCGCAGGCGCGAATGACAGAAGAGGGGTCTGGTACATGCTCAAGCATCTCCAGGCAGGTAACAATGTCAAAGCTCTCGGGCGCTTCTTCTGCCAGTTCCTCTACTGCCACTTTGCGATAGTTGACGCTGACGCCACTTTCGAGGGCGTGGAGTTTGGCGACATTGAGTGGGGCTTCCCCTAGATCGATACCGGTAACATCGGCTCCCCTCTGTGCCATGGCTTCAGCCAGGATACCGCCACCGCAGCCCACATCGAGGAGCTTCTTACCGGCAACCGGAGCATACCCATCAATGTAATTTGCACGCAGTGGATTGATTTCGTGTAGTGGTTTGAACTCGCCTTCCTTGTCCCACCAGCGGCTGGCAAGTTGCTCAAATTTGGCGATTTCTGAGGGATCTACATTGCTCATGAACTTCTTTGCAAACTCCGTCGCTCGTAACCGGCACTTTTCAGTGATTGGGCCGGAATCAGTTATCTAGCGTAAATTTCCGCTGATTCTATCACGCCATATTTGCGCCCGCTGGATAACCTCAGTTTCGTTTAAGGTTTGTAGCTGGCGCTCCTTTAAAAGTTGTCGCCCTGCAACCCAGATATCGCTGACATTGTGTCCTCCGTTGGCATAAATCAACTGGGACACGGGGTCATGCAAAGGCTGCTGCTCTAGACCGCCGAGGTTGATAGCAGCAATGTCTGCGCTTTTACCTACCTCCAGGCTTCCGGTTATATCTTCAATTCCCAGTGCTTTGGCTCCGTTGATGGTCGCCATACTCAGTGTCTTATGCGCGGGTAGGGCTGTTGCGTTCCCGCTAACAGCTTTTGCCAGTAGTGCGGCTGTGTTGGCTTCGGAGAACAGGTCTTGGGTGTTATTGCTCGCGGCGCCATCGGTGCCCAGGGAAACGTTGATGCCGGCTTCCAGCATGTCATAGGTCGGGCAAAAGCCTGAGGCGAGCTTGAGATTGGATGATGGGCAGTGAGAAACATGGGCGCCACTTGAGCTCACTAGCTCAATATCTCGCTGGTTGGTGGCCACCATATGTACACAAAGTGTCTGCGGCCCTAGCAGTCCGAGGCGGAATAGCCGCTCGGTGGGTCGCTCTCCAGTAGCATTCAGGGCGCTTTCAACTTCAGCGTGGGTCTCGTGGAGGTGCATTTGCATGGGGATCTGCGCTTCGGCAGAGCAGACTGCAATTTTTTCCAGTGTTTTATCCCCCACGGTATAGGGGGCGTGGGGTGCAAATACCACCTCAATTCGATCGTGCGCACGGTAATCATCGCGTAACGCCAATCCTTTGTGTAGGGCCTCATCGCTATTGCGGCTCCAGGGGGTTGGGGCATCCAGTACGGGGAAGGCGATATGGGCCCTGATTCCGCTCTCCCGCGCAGCAATGGCGACGGCTTCCGGGAAGAAGTACTGATCAGAAAAAGTGGTAGTACCAGAGCGCAGCATCTCGGCAATCGCTTGCCGGCTGCCGTCAGCTACAAATTGCGGACCTACCCAGCGTTGCTCTGTCGGCCAGATGTGTTGCTCCAGCCACTCTTTAAGGGGGCGGTCATCAGCGTAGCCGCGCAATAGCGTCATGGGTGCATGGTTGTGAGTATTGATTAACCCTGGAATTAGTGCGTGTTGCCCCAGGTCGACTTCATCTTTTGCCTTAAAGCGAATTGAGGCCTCAGCTGTGGGTACCAGGGCAGAGATTTTGCCCTTTTCTATTGCGAGCGAACAATTTTCGTACACTTTTTTCTCGGGTACGACGGGTATGATCCAGCGTGCGTGGATCAGGGTATCGACAGCTTGTTGCATGAGGACTTATCTGGTGGCTGCTGTGGGGGTGTTTTACTGTAGCCGCAGTCAATGGGGGCCACAACTGTGGTTTGTGCCGCAGTTGTATATCTCCGAGTCCCACGACTCCAAACATCTCAAACTATGGTAGAATCGCCCGCTTATCCCGGGCACAGTACGTACGCCCGCGCTATAAAAGGAACGCCGTAAGCCATGGGCGAATTAGCCAAAGAAATCTCTCCGATTAATATCGAAGAAGAACTCAAGCAGTCTTATCTCGACTATGCCATGAGCGTGATTGTCGGGCGCGCACTGCCGGATGTACGCGATGGCCTCAAGCCGGTACACCGCCGCGTGCTCTACGCGATGAGCGAGCTTAAAAACGACTGGAATAAACCTTACAAGAAATCAGCGCGTGTCGTTGGTGATGTAATCGGTAAATATCACCCGCACGGAGACACTGCGGTCTACGACACTATTGTGCGTATGGCGCAGCCGTTTTCTATGCGTTACACCTTGGTAGATGGCCAGGGTAACTTCGGTTCTATCGATGGTGACAGTCCAGCTGCCATGCGATACACCGAGATTCGTATGGACAAGTTGGCCCACGAGCTGCTGTCCGACCTCGATAAAGAAACTGTTAATTTTGTCGATAACTACGATGGTTCTGAGCAAATGCCGGAGGTATTGCCTTCGCGTGTGCCGAACCTATTGGTCAATGGTTCCTCCGGTATTGCGGTGGGCATGGCCACCAATATCCCTCCCCATAACCTGGGTGAGGTGATCAAGGCTTGCCTGGCTCTGATCAATAATTCCGAGTTGACCGTCGACGACCTGATGGAGTACATCCCCGGGCCGGACTTCCCCACGGGCGCCATCATCAATGGCCGCGCCGGTATCCTGTTGGCCTACCGCACTGGCCGTGGGCGCATTTATGTGCGTGCCAAAGCGGATGTGGTCCGCGATGACAAGACCAATCGCGAAACCATCATCATTACTGAGATCCCCTTCCAGTTGAATAAGGCACGCTTGATCGAGCGTATTGCTGAGCTGGTGAAAGAGAAAAAGATCGAGGGTATCTCTGAGCTGCGCGATGAGTCCGACAAAGACGGCTTGCGCGTAGTGATTGAGCTTAAGCGGGGAGAGCTGGGTGATGTGGTTCTGAATAACCTCTATTCCCAGACCCAGCTGGAAAGCGTCTTCGGTATCAATATGGTGGCCCTGGTCGATGGCCAGCCGAAGGTATTGAATCTCAAAGAGCTGCTCGAGCACTTTATTCGCCACCGTCAGGAAGTCGTTACCCGTCGCACGGTCTACCTGTTGCGCAAAGCCCGCGAGCGCGGTCATATCCTGGAAGGTCAGGCAATTGCCATCGCCAATATCGACCCGGTTATTGAGCTGATCAAATCTTCCGCCACGCCGGCAGATGCCCGCGAGGCGCTGCTGGCCAAGGGTTGGAAGATAGGGAATGTACAGCAGTTCCTGGAGCGCGCTGGCGCCGATGCCTGCCGACCGGACGATCTGCCGCAAGAGTTTGGTTTGCGTGATGGTGTTTACTACCTGTCTCCGGCCCAGGTCCAGGCTATCCTCGAGTTACGCCTGCACCGTCTGACCGGTATGGAGCATGACAAGCTGCTGGCAGAATACCAGGAGCGACTGGAGCAGATTGCTGAATACCTGCATATCCTCGGTAGCTTCGAGCGTCTGATGGAAGTGATCCGCGAAGAGTTAGAGCAGCTGTCAAAGGACTTTAACGATGAACGTCGTACCGATATCGTTGCGTCTCGCCAGGATCTGACTGTTGAAGATCTGATTACCCCGGAAGACAAGGTAGTAACTATCTCCCACGGTGGTTACGCCAAGAGCCAGCCTCTGGCCGATTACCAGGCCCAGCGCCGTGGCGGTATGGGTAAATCCGCGACCCAGGTAAAAGACGAGGACTTCGTTGAGCATCTATTGATCGCCAACTCCCATGACACCCTTTTGTGCTTCTCCAATAAGGGCAAGGTGTACTGGTTGAAAGTCTACGAAGTGCCTACCGCTGGCCGAGCCTCCCGTGGTCGCCCAATGGTTAATATGCTGCCCCTGGAAGAGGGCGAGCGTATCAGTAGCATGATGCCGGTGTCTGAGTACGACGAAAATCACTTTATCTTCTTCACCACTGCCAATGGCACCGTGAAGAAAACCCCCCTCACCGCTTTTGCCCGCCCCCGCAGTGTTGGTTTGCGTGCAATTGAGCTGGAGGAGGGCGATCGCCTGGTAGCCACTGCGATTACCGATGGTGAGCGCGATGTAGCGCTGTTTACCAGCGCCGGTAAGGCAGCGCGCTTCTCCGAGTCCAATGTGCGCTCTATGGGTCGTGTTTCCCGTGGTGTTCGCGGTATTCGTATGCAGGAAGGTCAGCAGGTTATCGCTATGGTTATCCCTGAAGAGGGTGGCTCTGTGATGATGGCTACTGAGAATGGTTACGGTAAGCGCACAGCTATCAGCGAATTCCCCACCAAGGGACGCGGTACCCAGGGTGTTATTGCGATCGCGGAAAGTGAACGTAACGGTGCCTTGGTTGGGGCCTGTCAGGTGCACCCAGGTGAGGAGATGATGTTGATCTCCGACCAGGGCACTCTGGTGCGTACCCGTGTTGATGAAGTGTCTGTACTTGGGCGCAACACGCAGGGGGTGCGAGTGATTCGCCTGAAGACTGGCGAGAAGCTGGTTGGTCTCGGTCGCATTGAAGAGACCGAAGATGATGGTGAAGAAAACGGTGGGGAAGAGTGACCCACCGCTCCAGACCACTAAGAAAGGCTGCGTTTATCGCGGCCTTTCTTGCCTTTGGCTCTCACGAAAAACGCTAAAGGCGCGATATCTATCCCCCTGAATGGCAATTTGTGCGTAGACACATCTAGTTGTATTTGAAACCTTTTTTGTATTGTGGAAATCAGCTCATGAGGAAGTTTAATTTCTGTGCAGGCCCTGCCGCTTTACCGCAGCCCGTACTGGAGCGGGCGCAAAGGGAGTTGCTCAATTGGCAAGGGCTCGGTTGCTCTGTAATGGAGGTCAGCCACCGCTCTCCAGAGTTTGTTGAAGTAGCTGAGCGGGCCGAACAGGACCTCCGCGATCTGCTCAGTGTGCCGAGCAACTACAAAGTGTTGTTTCTTCAGGGCGGGGCAACTGGGCAATTCAGTGCCGTGCCCTGGAATCTTCTCGGTGCCGGCTCATCCAAAGCTGAATTTATACACTCCGGTAGTTGGGCGGCCAAGGCGATCAAAGAGGCTCGTCGCTATGGTGAGGTAAATGTGGTTGCATCCAGTGAGGATCGCAACTTCAGCTATGCACCTGCGGCAGACAGCTGGCAGTCGAGTGGTGATGCGGCTTATTTCCACTATACCCCCAACGAGACAATTGGCGGTGTTGAGTTTGGCTATGTGCCGGAAGTGGAGTGCCCGCTGGTGGCGGATATGTCCTCAACTATTTTGTCTCAACCGATTGAGGTGGAAAAGTTCGGCGTTATCTATGCCGGCGCGCAGAAAAACATTGGCCCCTCAGGTATCGCTGTAGCCTTGGTTCGGGATGATTTACTCGATCGCTCACTGGAAAATATTCCTCGCAGTTTGAGCTGGAAGGTGGCTGCAGAAGCGGGCTCTATGGATAACACGCCGCCTACTTTCGCTTGGTACTTATCTGGTCTTGTCTTCCAGTGGTTGAAAGATCAGGGGGGAGTTGATGCGATGGCTAAGCAGGCCGATGCTAAATCCAAAATGCTGTACGACTTCCTCGATAGCAGTGACTTTTTCTCCAGTCCGGTTGAGGAGGGAAGTCGCTCCCGCATGAATGTGCCCTTTGTATTGGCTGACGATCGCCTGGATAAGCAGTTTTTGATTGAGTCAGAAGAAGCGGGTTTGTT
This sequence comes from Microbulbifer maximicatervae (SeqCode), assembly GCF_052467815.1. Lineage (NCBI taxonomy): Bacteria > Pseudomonadati > Pseudomonadota > Gammaproteobacteria > Cellvibrionales > Microbulbiferaceae > Microbulbifer > Microbulbifer maximicatervae (SeqCode). The sequence continues at coordinate 4,876,385 of NZ_CP174326.1, read as the reverse complement.
GAGCTTAAAGGGGCACCGCTCTGTGGGTGGTATGCGTGCGTCGCTATATAACGCCGTTCCCATGGAGGCAGTGGAAGCGCTTGTGGCATTTATGGCGGATTTTGAAGCGCGCAAGGCTTAGGTGGTTAATTCAATCTTGATGATTTCTAGAGAAAGTAGATAGACGAATGGCAGAGGAAACTGTGAGTGGCGACCAGCGACTGCTGGAGCTGCGCAATCAGATCGACAGTATTGATGGAGAGATTGCTCGCTTAATTAGTGAGCGGGCTCGCTGTGCCCTGGAGGTTGCAGAGGTTAAGAAAGCTACTGGCGAGGATGCTCTCTATTATCGGCCGGAGCGTGAAGCACAAGTGCTGCGCAAGGCTATGGAGCGCAATAATGGCCCGCTGACTGATGAAGAAATGGCGCGACTGTTTCGCGAAATTATGTCGGCCTGCCTGGCCTTGGAAGAGCCCGTCAAAGTGGCCTACCTGGGCCCTGAAGGTACCTTTACCCAGCAGGCGGCATTAAAGCACTTCGGCAACTCTGCCCAGAGCCGGCCGCTGGCGGCAATTGATGAAGTTTTCCGTGAGGTAGAAGCAGGGGCCGTCAGTTACGGTGTTGTGCCGGTAGAAAACTCTACCGAAGGGGTGATCAATCACACCCTGGACAACTTTATGCACTCCAACCTGAGTATCTGCGGTGAGGTGGAGCTGCGTATCCATCATCACTTGATGATCTCAGATGTAACGCGCCCAGAGTCAATCACTCGTATTTATTCCCATGCGCAGAGCCTGGCGCAGTGCCGCAAGTGGCTTGATGCCCATTATCCCAATGTGGAACGTGTTGCAGTTTCCAGCAATGCGGATGCGGCCAAGCGCGTTAAGGGTGAGTGGAATGCTGCGGCGATAGCTGGCGATATGGCAGCGGAACTCTACGGGCTGAAGGTGCTGTCGGAGAAAATAGAAGATCGCCCGGATAATTCCACCCGCTTCTTGATTATTGGTACCCAGCAAGTGCCTGCGAGCGGGGATGATAAAACCTCATTGATGGTATCAATGCGCAATGAGCCAGGTGCTCTGCACGATCTCCTGGAGCCGTTTCGTCGCTACAGTGTCGATTTGACTCGGGTAGAGACCCGGCCATCGCAGTCTGGCAATTGGACCTATGTGTTCTTTATCGATTTTAGCGGCCACCGCGATACCCAGGGGATTGCCGAGGCGCTAAAAGAGGTTGGAGGCTGTGCCTCAGATCTGAAAGTGCTGGGTTCCTACCCTCGCGGAGTGCTGTGATGGCGCAAGCTCAAATTGGCCGACTGCTGGTTGTTGGGATCGGTTTAATTGGGGGGAGTTTTGCCCTTGCACTGAAAGCTGCTAGGGCTTGCCGAGAGGTTATCGGGGTCGCTCTGGAAGAGAGTGTCTGCGATGAAGCCAGGGCGCTCGGTATTGTTGATCGGGCCAGCACCAGTCTAGAGCTGGTATTGCCGCAGCTGGAGCCGGGCGATTTGGTGTTTGTGGCTGTGCCGACACTGGCGATTGAGTCTGTATTCGCGCAGCTTAAAGAACACCTGCCGGCGGGAGTCACTGTGACAGATGGCGCCAGCGTAAAAGGTAGCGTGGTGGCAGCGGCAGAAAAAGTGTGGGGAAGTGCTCCAGATTTTTTGGTGCCAGGGCATCCAATCGCTGGCTCTGAAAAAAGTGGTGTTACCGCGGCGAGAGATGACCTCTATAGGGATCACCGCATTATCCTGACGCCGCTTGCGAATACAGGGGCTGCTCATTTGCAGCTCGTGGAGCGAGCATGGCAGGCCGTGGGAGCTGAGCCCCTGACAATGTCAGTGGAGGAGCACGACGAGGTTCTGGCTGCTACGAGCCATCTTCCCCATGTCATCGCTTTTAGCCTTGTGGACACTTTGGCCCACGATGCGGAAAACGAAAATATCTTCCGTTATGCGGCGGGAGGCTTCCGTGACTTTACTCGTATCGCTTCCAGTGACCCGGTTATGTGGCGAGATATTATGCTCGCCAATCGGGATGCCATCTTAAAGGCCATCGACCTATACAGCCTCAACCTTTCTTCCCTGCGCGACGCTATTGCCTCCGGTGATAGCGCTGCCCTGATGGGGGTTTTTACTCGCGCCAAAGCGGCACGGGATCACTTTACCAAAATGTTGGCAAAACAAGCGTATTCGGAACCTATGCAAGAACAAGAGATTACTTTTATCGTGCAGCCGGGCGAGGCTGTAAATGGCAAGCTCAGGGTGCCGGGGGACAAATCCATGTCGCACCGCTCAATTATGCTGGGCTCCCTGGCCGAGGGAGTTACAGAAGTTGAGGGCTTCCTGGAGGGCGAGGATGCACTGGCAACCCTGCAGGCTTTCCGCGATATGGGGGTGGTAATTGAGGGGCCGGATAATGGTCGGGTTGTAATTCATGGCGTGGGTCTTAATGGCTTGCAGGCACCGCCCGGACCGCTATATCTCGGTAACTCCGGGACCTCCATGCGCCTGTTGGCTGGATTGCTTGCCGGGCAGGATTTCGACGTAACACTCACTGGTGATGAGTCCCTGTCAAAGCGCCCGATGAATCGCGTGGCTAACCCCCTGCGTGAGATGGGTGCAAATATTGAGACTGGCCCGGAAGGCCGTCCGCCGCTTTTGATTAAGGGTGGTAGTGCGTTGAAAGGGATCGATTACCCGCTGCCGATGGCCAGTGCCCAGGTGAAATCAGCGGTATTGCTGGCTGGGCTCTATAGTGAGGGTCAAACGTCTACCGTTGAGCCGGCGCCCACTAGAGATCATACCGAGCGCATGTTGCAGGGCTTTGGTTATAAGGTGGAGCGGGATGGTGCTCAGGCTAAGTTGGTGGGCGGTGGCTCACTGAAATCCTGTCGCATCGATGTGCCTGCCGATATTTCTTCAGCTGCATTCTTTATGGTTGCTGCCGCTATCTCTCCCGGTTCCGATGTTGTGCTGGAGCATGTGGGGATCAATCCCACCCGCGATGGGGTTATCAATATCCTCCGTGCAATGGGCGGCAATGTTGAATTGCTGAATATGCGCGAAGTGGGCGGTGAGCCGGTGGCGGATATTCATGTTCGCTATGCGCCCTTGAAGGGAATTCGCATCCCTGAGGATCAGGTGCCCCTGGCGATTGATGAGTTTCCCGCATTGTTTGTTGCGGCAGCTTGTGCAGAAGGTGAGACCGTCCTGACTGGTGCGGAGGAGTTGCGGGTCAAGGAAAGTGACCGGATTCAGGCGATGGCAAATGGCTTGATTGCACTTGGGGTAAAAGCTGAGCCAACACCGGACGGTATCGTGATCCAGGGCTGCAAAGAGGGTGTGGTATTTTCTGGAGGCACCGTCGATAGCTTGGGGGATCACCGTATTGCTATGGCGTTTGCAGTGTCATCGCTGCGCGCAAAGGATACAATCCGCATCCTTCACTGCGCCAATGTGGCGACCTCATTCCCGAACTTTGCCGAACTGGCAACGGGCGCGGGTCTCAAGTTGCAGTTGGCGTGACACGGGCATTCAGGTTTGGGCGGTTGTGGTTCGCTTGAGTGCATCCGCCAGAGATGTTGAGTTGTAAAGAAAATATGAGTGATACAAACGGGTTGCCACCAGTAGTTACCATTGATGGTCCCAGTGGTTCGGGTAAGGGAACCATTGCAAAGCTTTTGGCTGATCGCTTGAGCTTTTCCTTGCTGGACTCCGGGGCCCTTTATCGGGCTGCCGCTTTGGCCGCACTTAATAAGGAGGTTGACCTCTCCAATGACAAGTTGCTGACTGAATTGGCGAAAGACCTCGATGTACGCTTTACCGTGAGTGCCGGTCAGTTGCAGGTGTGGCTGGAAGAGAGTGATGTCACCGCAGATATCCGTATGGAGCGGGTAAGCATGGCCGCGTCCAAGGTCGCGGCAATTCCCGGAGTGCGGGCAGCGCTGCTGCAGCGCCAGCGGGACTTCCGTCAAGCCCCCGGCTTGGTTGCCGATGGTCGGGATATGGGCACTACCGTGTTTCCCGACGCGCCGGTCAAGGTTTACCTAACCGCCAGCGCTGAGGAGCGCGCTAACAGGCGTTTCGCTCAGTTGCAGGAGAAGGGGGTTTCTGTTAGCCTCCGCGACCTGCTGGAGGACATCCGTGCCCGAGATGCGCAGGATATGAATAGAAAAGCCTCCCCCCTGGCTCCCGCTGAGGATGCGGTTGAGCTGGATAGTACGGGGGTGAGTATCGATGAAGTCCTCGGAAAAGTGCTCGATTTGGTTCAGGACCGCATTTTATCCTGAAGTTCGGGCAGTAAATAGTTTTCTAACGACAGCGGCCGGGATCAGCCAGAATCGCCCGGCCGTTATCGTAATCCGACCCGCGTGCTGGCAGCGCGGTTGGGGTCGCGGCTGGCGGTTGACTAGACTTAACAGTTACCAACGGCTGGACCCAGCACTATAGGTAATGTAATGAGCGAGAGCTTTGCTGATCTATTTGAAGAGAGCCTGAAAAGCGTTGAAATGGCACCGGGCGCAATTGTTACTGGTGTTGTAATCGACGTAGATAAAGACTGGGTTACCGTTCACGCGGGCCTGAAGTCTGAAGGCGTTATCCCTGCTGCACAATTCGCCAACGATAAAGGTGAAGTTGAGCTGCAGGTGGGCGACGAAGTACAGGTTGCCCTGGAAGCTGTAGAAGACGGTTTCGGTGAAACCCGTCTGTCCCGCGAAAAAGCCAAGCGCGCTGAAGCCTGGAAAATCCTCGACGCAGCTCACGCAGCTGACGAAGTGGTTAAAGGCGTTATCAGCGGTAAGGTTAAAGGTGGCTTTACTGTTGATGTTGCCAATATCCGTGCGTTCCTGCCCGGCTCTCTGGTTGACGTTCGTCCGGTTCGCGACACCGCGCACCTGGAAGGTAAAGAGCTCGAGTTCAAAGTTATCAAGCTGGACTCCAAGCGCAACAACGTAGTTGTTTCCCGCCGCGCCGTTATGGAAGCTGCCACCTCCGAAGAGCGTGAAGCTCTACTGGAAAGCCTGCAGGAAGGCATGAGCGTCAAGGGTATCGTGAAGAACCTGACCGACTACGGTGCTTTCGTAGACCTGGGCGGCATCGACGGCCTGCTGCACATCACCGATATGGCTTGGAAGCGCATCAAGCACCCGAGCGAGATCGTGAACGTTGGCGACGAGATCGAAGTAAAAGTACTGAAGTTCGACCGCGAGCGCAGCCGTGTATCCCTGGGCCTGAAGCAGTTGGGCGAAGATCCTTGGGTATCCATCAAGCAGCGTTACCCAGAGAACAGCCGCGTGAAGGCTGTTGTAACCAACCTGACCGACTACGGCTGCTTTGCCGAGCTGGAAGAAGGTGTGGAAGGTCTGGTACACGTTTCCGAAATGGATTGGACCAACAAGAACATTCACCCATCCAAAGTTGTCCAGGTTGGCGACGAGGTAGAGGTGATGATCCTGGATATCGACGAAGAGCGTCGTCGTATCTCCCTGGGTATCAAGCAGTGCCAGGAAAATCCGTGGGATGCCTTCGCGCGTAAATTCGCTAAGGGCGACAAGATCTCCGGTAAGATCAAGTCCATCACTGACTTTGGTATCTTCATTGGTCTCGATGGCAGCATCGACGGTCTGGTTCACCTGTCCGACATCTCCTGGAACGAAGCTGGCGAAGAAGCTGTTCGCAAGTTCAAGAAAGGCGACGAAATCGAGACTGTTATCCTGGGCATCGATTCCGAGCGTGAGCGTATCTCCCTGGGTGTCAAGCAGTTGGAGTCCGATCCATTCTCCGACTACGTTACCACCAGCGATCGCGGCAGCATCGTTGTAGGTACTGTTAAGGAAGTTGACGCTAAGCAAGCAGTAATCACCCTGGCGGACGAAGTAGAAGGCGTACTGCGCGCTTCTGAAATCAGCCGCGACAAGGTTGAAGATGCTCGCAACGTTCTGAAAGAAGGCGAAGAAGTAGAAGCTAAGATCACCAGCGTGGATCGCAAGAACCGCGTGATCAGCCTGTCTATCAAAGCCAAAGACCAGGACGACGAGAAGCAAGCTATCAAGGATCACAGCAAGAAGCAGTCTGAACAAGTTCAGCCCGCTACTATCGGTGACCTGATTAAGGCTCAAATGAATAACAAAGACTAATCGTCTTTGAGTGTTCATAGCTCCAAATGGATCATTTGGAGCGACCCGAAAGCCGGACTGGGGTTGCCCAGTCCGGCTTTCTATTAGATGATTGGTGCTCTACTCCAGAATAATCAATGACTTACAAAGGTTGCGGAGCGCATGACCAAGTCCGAACTGATCGAAAGGATTGCGTTGAGGTTGGATCAGCTGCCAGTTAAGGATGTAGAGCTGGCGGTAAAAGTGGTGCTCGACACCATGTCAGATGCCCTGTCCCAGGGTGAGCGTATAGAGATACGCGGCTTTGGTAGCTTTTCTCTTCACTATCGAGCCCCGCGTACGGGCCGGAATCCCAAAACTGGGGATGCGGTTGATCTCGCCGGGAAATATGTCCCGCATTTCAAGCCTGGCAAAGAATTACGCGACAGAGTGAATCGAAGTATGCATGATGAGGCGAGTATCGAAGTATGATTGCTCCCTGGCAGCAGTATATGTACTGCTATTAACAGGGATGAGCTTCGTCGTTATTCGATAAAGTTATTTTGTGGAACGTGGAGGTTCCCTTGTCATTTTTGCGTTGGCTGACACGCATCGTCTATGGGGTCGTCGCCCTGCTGTGTATTGCTTTGGGGGTCTATTTCGCAGTTGCCAATCCGGAGACTGTCGCGCCAAATATTGTGGGCTATCAACTGCCGTCGGGAAGCGTGGGCTTCTGGCTTATCGGTTTCTTGTTATTGGGGTTGCTTCTGGGTTTTGTTGTCAGTCTGCAGCCTATTTTTATCAAGCGTCGCCAAGTACGGGCGCTCGAGAAGCAGTTGAAGAAAATGGAGCGGGAGCTACACTCCGCCCACCGCAAGGCCTCTGGAGACTGATTTGCTCGATTTTACCTATTTCTTTTTCCTGCTTGCGGCAATCGCGATCGGCTGGGTGCTGGGGCGAGGCAGTGCCAAAAAGAAAGTAGAAGATTACAGTGAGCAAGAACATGCCTTAGTGCGTTCATACGCGCAGGGCCTGAATTATTTGTTGAGCGAGCGCCACGACGACACCATCGATAAATTTATTGACTCCCTAGAGGTCAGTCAGGCTACTTTTGATACCCATCTGGCCCTTGGGAGCTTATTGCGCCGAAGAGGTGAATACGACCAAGCGATTCGAGTCCATCAAAATCTACTTGGTCGTCCCAGTTTGTCCAGAGTTAGTCAAAATAAGGCCCAGCTTGAACTCGCGTGCGATTATATTTCTGCGGGCTGGTTGGATAGGGCTGAGCGCTTGCTGCAAGAGTTGGTTGAAACTTCCCAGGAACTGAAGGCTGTTAGTCTGGAGCGCCTGATTGAGGTCTATCGGGATGAAAGAGAGTGGGCTAAAGCAATCCATGCAGTAAACCTGTTGCACGGTCGACGGTTCAAGCGCCTCTCAGCTGACTGGGCGCCGGTTCAAGCTCATTTTTGCTGTGAATTGGCAGAGGAGTCTATAGCGGCAAAGGATTACCTCAGTGCGCGGAAGCATATCGACTCCGCCCTGAGTTATGAGCGCAGCTCGGTACGGGCAAATTTGCTGTGGGGGCGCCTTGAATACCTGCTTGGCAAACCAAAAGAGGCTATTAAGGTATTGCAGCGAATTCCCAAGCAAAGTCCGGACTATATTCCTGAAATCCTCGAGTTGTTGATCACTTGTTACGGGGATTTGGGGGATGGCAAAGGATTGGATCGCTATCTTGAATCCTTGTTGAGGGAGCACCCATCGAATAGCGTATTAATTGCCCTGACCGAGCGTATTCAAAAGCAAGATAGCGAGGCCGCAGCGGCGGCATTTATGGGGAAGCAGTTGGCGCTGCGCCCATCATTGAGGGGGTTGGGACGTTTTCTCGATCTTCATATAGACAGTACAGAGGGTAGGGCGAGAGAGAACCTAGCCTTACTCAAAACATTAATTGATCAACTAATAGCAAGTCGCCCTCACTACCGCTGCAGCAATTGCGGGTTTTCGGGCAACCAGTTGCACTGGTTATGCCCGAGCTGCAAGCACTGGGATTCAGTGCGCTCCGTTAAGGGGATTGAGGGCGAGTAAAGTAATGACTGTCCTATTCACCGGGCTGGCGGCCTGGTCGGGACGGCTTTTGAAATAAATGAGGTTTTTCTTGCAGTCTAAAGTTTCTTCTCCGGTTATCGTTGCTCTGGATTACGACAATGCTGAGTCTGCACTGGCAATGGCAGATCAGCTCGATCCGTCACTGTGTCGGGTCAAAGTTGGTAAGGAGCTGTTTACTGCTGCTGGTCCAGACCTGGTGAAAACGCTGGTTGACCGGGGCTTCCAGGTATTTCTGGATCTTAAATTTCACGATATCCCCAATACTGTTGCGAAGGCTGTTAAAGCTTCTGCGAAATTGGGTGTATGGATGGTTAATGTTCACGCAAGTGGTGGTGAGCGGATGATGTCGGCTGCTGCCGAGGCTCTGCGGGAATTTGGCGAAGATAGGCCTCTATTAATTGCGGTTACCGTACTTACCAGCACAACTGAAGAGGAGCTGGCTGCAGTTGGTGTGGCTGCTCCGCTGGAAAAGCAGGTGTTGCACCTGGCCTCTCAAGCTAAATCCTGCGGTCTCGACGGTGTAGTCTGCTCCGCACGGGAGGCCCAACTGCTGCGAAGTGAATGCGGAGCCGATTTCTCCCTGGTGACGCCAGGAATTCGTCCCGCGGGCTCTGATGCCGGGGATCAGCGACGCACTTTGACGCCTGCTGAAGCTTTGGCGCAAGGTTCTGACTATTTGGTTGTGGGTCGTCCCATCACCGCGGCTTCTGAACCCCTAGCGGCCCTAAAGTCAGTACTGGCTGAAGTGGCAGATTAGGATGGTTATCTTGCTTCGCAGCTTGTAATGATGTGTAATTAGGCCTGAGCCGACAGAAAGTCGCCTGTTGATATCATGGCGTTGCTTAGGGGAGGTAATTGCAGTCCCAAAGTGAAACTGATAATTCACTGGGAGTTGACCATGAAATTGACCTACCGATTGTTTTCTGTTGTTTTTGCACTAGCTGTTTCGCTCTTTCTAAACCCCTCTACATATGCGGAGGAGTTGGAGAGTGTTGATGCCAAGGAAGTTGTGCTGTCAGTCAATGTTAATAGTGCTTCAGCCATTGAGCTTGCTGAGAAATTGGATGGTATTGGCGAGGCGCGAGCGCAACTGATTGTTGAGTATCGAGAAGAGCACGGCCCGTTCACATCTGTAGAGCAGTTGTTGAATGTTAAAGGTGTAGGTGCAGCAACCCTGGACAAGAACAGGGGTATAATTCGGCTCTGAAGATTTACGGGTCCCGACTGGTAGGTCCATAGTTGCCTCCGGTCGGGGTTTTGAGTTGATAGACAAGAGAGTCGCGATAGATGAGCCCCCTTGGTACCGTTCAACTGCTTCCCCCGGTAAGATGTAATTCTTGGATTACATTAGTCACAAAGCTTCGTAATTTATTGTGTTCTGTCCCCCGCTCTGATCTTCCTTTAATCATTAGCGAATGTTCTCTGCTTGGACGACCTCTAGGGTTTTCCTTTAGGGGTGTGTAGAAAGTTGTAATTGCTTGCGGTGCAAATATTTGTCTGTGTTAAGAGTGGCTGGAGGGATTGGCTTGCGTGAAAGTGATAAGGGGTTGGTTGGTTGAGTAGTGTGGCTTGGGAGTGGGTAATTCCACTGTTGCTTGCTGTGGTTACAAGCTATGGCGCTACATCGGTGTTTATTGTAAGAATGCGCAATTTTGCGCTCGACATACCAAATAATCGCTCGATGCACTCGGTGCCGGTTCCTCGTACAGGTGGGTGGGCTTTCCTGCTTGGCTGCTTGGTCGCGGTAGTTGCTAGCCCACTTGATTTGTCCCCGCTGGTTTTGGGGGCGTTTGCGTTACTGTTAGCTGTGTCCGCCCTGGATGACTTGAGGAGTGTGGCTATACATTTTCGCTTTTCAGCTCATCTTCTGGCGGTAGCCTTGCTGTTAATTGCGCTACCGGGAGGGTTGGACTGGTGGCTCTACCCAATATTCATTTTGGCTGGAGCCTGGGCTATCAACCTCTATAACTTTATGGATGGGATGGATGGCTTGGCGGGGTCAATGACGCTTATCGGCTTTTCTTCTCTGGGGTTAGTTTGCGCTTTAAATGGGGACGCTGAGCTAGCTTGGCTCTGTGCACTGCTGGCTGTATGTGCGTCTGTTTTTTTGGTCTTCAATTGGCCTTCGGCGAAGATTTTTTTGGGTGATGCCGGTTCAACAGGTATAGGTTTGGCGGTGGTTGCTGTCAGTTTGTATGGCTGGCAACGGGGAGCGTTTGAGCTTTGGATGCCGGTGCTAATATTTGCACCTTTTTGGCTGGATGCTACTTACACGTTATTAAAGCGAATGTTGGGCGGTCAGCGTTGGTGGGAGGCCCATCGCGAGCACTTTTACCAAAGATATGCGATTCGGGTTGGAGCAAAAAAAGCGCTCGTTGTGCAGTTGGGCGTGATGTTGCTCTTCTCTTCAGCGGCATTAGCAGTTGCTGTATTTGAGAAGGTCTGAGTAGCCTCTGTAGAGGATGGTTTTTTGTTTGTAGGTAGATTCCGGGGAGTCATGTGACAAGGGTTTGGCGAGGCGTAAAGAGAATCCAAAAGCCTGTATTGATGTTGGCATTTGATATGCTGATGTTAAGTTTGGCCTTTCTGCTGGCTATGGCAATCCGGCTCAATGGTGTCGCACAATTTCTTGAGTGGCGAATGTTTGCCTGCCTGGGGTTAACGTTAGTCGCTACTAGTTTTATTTTTCTTCGGCTAGGTTTGTACCGGACAATTATCCGGTACATGGGGCAAAAAGCTATTATTGCGGTTCTGCAAGGGGTAACCCTTTCTGCAGTGATGCTGGCACTCTTTTCCTACTTGACTACTGCAGGGGTTCCTCGTTCTGTCCCTGTGATCTATTGGTGCTTTGCATTTATTGCCGTGGGTGGGTCCCGCTGGTTGGTCCGCCTTTACTATCAGACAGCGCTTGAAATTCATAAAACCCGGGTGGCCATTTATGGTGCTGGTACTGCGGGTTTGCAAATGTATAAGGCGTTGGTTCACGGGCAGCTATATAAGCCCGTTGCTTTTTTTGATGATAACGCCTCCAAGCAAAAGACATTTATCGATGGGTTGTTGGTGTATAACCCTGCAGATATTCTTGAAGTGGTTGCAGGTAAAGATATAGCAGAAGTTATTTTGGCTATGCCCGGAGTACCTAGGCGTCGCCGCAGGGAGATAACCAAGGCACTCAGAGAACGAGGTCTGGTGGTAAAGGCGATTCCTGGAGTGGAGGAGCTGCTCGACGGTGTGGGGCGGGCAGAGGATGTTTCACAGACCTATGAAAATATCCTGGGGCGTGCTCCTGTTGAGCCGCAGAAGGAGCTCGTTTCTGGCTCCATCAGCGGCAAGGTGGTTTTGGTTACTGGTGCTGGCGGGTCCATAGGATCAGAATTGTGCAGGCAGATATCGCAATGGAAGCCTGCCAGGCTGGTTGTTGTTGAGTCCTCTGAATATGCCCTTTATCAGATAGAGCGCGAGCTGCGACAGCAGCACCAGGATGATGGGGTCCAGTTTGAAGTAACCGCGCTGCTAGGCGATGTGCGTAACACTGAGCGTATGGCGGAAATCATCCAGGGTTTCTCCGTGCATACAATTTACCATGCGGCCGCATACAAGCATGTGCCTTTGGTTGAGCAGAATGTTGTTATTGGTGCCGAGAATAATGTCCTGGGCACCCTTTCCGTACTTGAGGCCGCAGAGCAGCATAGAGTTGAGCAGTTTGTGCTTATCTCTACCGATAAGGCTGTCCGGCCAACCAATGTTATGGGTGCCACCAAAAGATTTGCTGAGCTGATTTGCCAGGATTTTGGTCGCCGTTTTAATAAAATGCGCGTATGCATGGTCAGGTTTGGCAATGTTATCGGCTCTTCCGGTTCAGTAATTCCCCTGTTCACGGATCAGATCAATGCCGGTGGTCCGGTAACTGTAACCCACTCAAAAGTAACCCGTTATTTTATGACTATCCCCGAGGCGGCTCAGCTGGTATTGCAGGCTGGGAGTATGGGGCGCAATGGGGATGTATTTGTTCTCGATATGGGTGAGCCTGTACGCATCTACGATCTGGCTGAGCGCTTGATTCGCTTGATGGGGCACACAGTAAGGGATGAAGAAAACCCTGATGGCGATATTGAAATCCAGCTCACTGGATTGCGCCCTGGGGAGAAATTGTACGAAGAATTGTTGTTGGGGGATAACGTGCTAGGCACGGACCACCCAATGATTATGCGCGCCGAAGAGGAGCGTCTCGACAGTGAGGCTTTGCAACTTCTGGTTTCGGAGCTCAGGGATGCGTGCGGCTCTCATGATTGCGAGCAGGTCCGCAGGATTCTATGTAGGGCTGTAAAAGGCTACTCACCCAAGCAGGGATTGGTCGATGTTGTCTGGTCGAGGCAGGGGCAGGTACGTAAAGCGAGTGGAGGGGCGACTGTGGAGAGGTTGCCTTTAGCTGGGGAGGTTGGCTCCCGCTAGTGCATGTTTTGGGCGGCTAACCAATACGGGTTGGTCGCTATTTCCCGGTCCCTATGTGGATTAATAAAATTGAGCAGAAAAGAAAAAGCCCGGATAGATGGAATCTATCCGGGCTTTTGTTTGGCTCCGCCTGCTGGGCTCGAACCAGCGACCCAATGATTAACAGTCATTTGCTCTACCAACTGAGCTAAGGCGGAATTTAATCTAATTTATAGAGCGCAAATTAAGCTGCGCTTTGAAATTTGGCTCCGCCTGCTGGGCTCGAACCAGCGACCCAATGATTAACAGTCATTTGCTCTACCAACTGAGCTAAGGCGGAATATCTTTTCGGCTGTGCCGTTGAGATGGCGCGTATATTATAGAGCACTTCCGAACAGGTCAACCCCTTTTTTCATCTTTAACTAATTGATTTGTCAGGAAATTATTTTTTGGGGTCATGCGCAAAATGCCGCAGGTCAGAGTTGGGAAGGGTAGGACGCTATTCTCTTGTAATTGTGGGTCGTATGACGACAGCCTACAATCCTGTGTTGCATGAATGATTAAGCGGTTGGGGGAAGTGTATGGAGTCGCGACCTTTTAAGGTGGAATCCAAGTATCAGCCAGCGGGCGATCAGCCGCTGGCGATAGAGCAGCTGTCAGAGGGAATTGATGATGGCCTGAGTCATCAAACACTGCTGGGTGTTACCGGCTCGGGTAAGACCTTTACTATGGCGAATATTATTGAGCGCTTGCAGCGGCCGGCCATTGTGATGGCTCACAATAAGACGCTGGCGGCCCAGCTCTACGGGGAATTTAAAGAGTTTTTCCCGAAGAATTCGGTGGAGTATTTTGTCTCTTACTACGACTACTACCAGCCAGAAGCTTACGTTCCCTCTTCGGACACCTTTATCGAAAAGGATGCATCCGTAAACGAGCATATCGAGCAGATGCGCCTCTCGGCCACCAAGGCACTTATTGAGCGGCGCGATGTGGTTGTGGTCGCCACAGTTTCGGCAATTTACGGTTTGGGTGACCCCGACAAATATTTGAAGATGGTCCTGCATCTGGATCGCGGCGATCTCGTTGACCAACGCACTATCCTCAGGCGCCTGGCTGAACTGCAATACACCCGCAATGATGCAGATTTCCGTCGCGCTACTTACCGGGTGCGCGGCGATATTATCGATATCTACCCGGCAGACTCCGATTTGGAAGCGGTGCGCTTGTCTCTTTTTGATGAAGAGATCGAAGAGATCACCATATTTGACCCGCTCACCGGAGAGCAGCTCAGGAAGGTGCCCCGGGTGACCATCTTCCCCAAGAGCCACTATGTGACGCCGCGAGAGACCATCGTCAGTGCCATCGATGAAATCAAAGATGAGCTGCGAGGGCGACTCGAGCAACTGCGTGGCAACAACAAGCTGGTCGAAGCGCAAAGGTTGGATCAGCGCACCCGCTACGATGTGGAAATGATGCAGGAGTTGGGTTACTGCAACGGGGTGGAGAACTATTCCCGCTATCTCTCTGGTCGTGAATCTGGCCAGCCGCCGCCCACGCTATTCGATTACTTGCCCAGCGATGCGTTGCTGTTTATCGATGAAAGCCATGTAACGGTGCCGCAAATCGGCGGAATGTATCGCGGAGACCGATCGCGCAAGGAAACCCTGGTGGAGTATGGCTTCCGCCTTCCATCGGCCCTGGATAATCGCCCCCTCAAATTTGAGGAGTGGGAAGGCTTGGCGCCCCAGACGGTCTTTGTCTCTGCAACGCCTGGCCCTTACGAGCAGGAGAATGCGGGGCAGGTGGTTGAGCAGGTGGTTCGCCCGACCGGCCTGGTGGACCCGGAAGTTGAAGTTCGCCCGGCATTGACCCAGGTGGATGATGCCTTATCTGAAATTCACCAGTGCGTGGATGCAGACCAGCGAGTACTGATTACCGTATTGACTAAGCGGATGGCAGAGGATCTTACTGAATACCTCTCCGAGAGTGGTGTTCGTGTCCGCTACCTGCACTCCGATATTGATACCGTTGAGCGGGTAGAGATTATCCGGGATCTCCGTATCGGTGAGTTTGACGTGCTAGTTGGTATTAACTTGCTTCGAGAAGGCCTGGATATGCCTGAAGTTGCCCTGGTTGCAATTTTTGATGCCGATAAAGAAGGCTTCCTCCGCTCCGATCGCTCGCTGATCCAGACCATCGGACGGGCTGCGCGAAACCTGGAGGGGAGGGCGATTCTCTATGCGGATAAAGTTACCGGTTCTATGGAGCGCGCACTCGAAGAAACCCGTCGTCGCCGCGAGAAACAAATGGCCTTTAATGAGGAGCACGGTATTACTCCCAAAGGTATCCGCAAGAGTGTGGCGGATATTCTGGAAGGAGCAGTGGCTCCAGGCGTGCCGAAGAAAGGGCGCCGCAAGATTGCCGAGGGCAAGGGTGAATATAAGGTAGATGTTGAGGCCCTTACCGATAAGCAGCGCTGGGCCCGAATTGCCGAGCTGGAAGAGCAAATGTACCAGCATGCGAAGAACCTGGAATTTGAAGCGGCAGCAAAATTGCGCGATGAGATTACCCACTTAAAAGGTGTGGAATAATCCTTGCTGAAGGGCGGGACTTGGATCTACATTTTGATAGTCCCGCACTGCCTTGTTGGTGCTTGGTCGCTCTTAAAAAAATTCACACAAAAGTTCAGTAAGTTGTTGAAAACACTGAAAAGCGGTGCTAAAGTTCGCGCTCTTCACAGCACAGGGTTCCCCCGCTGTAGAGCTTTAGACCCGTAGCTCAGTTGGTTAGAGCGCTGCCTTGACATGGCAGAGGTCGGCGGTTCAAATCCGCCCGGGTCTACCACCTTTCAAAAGGATGGATTGCCCATCCCGATCAAGAGTTCCATGAAAAAATTCATGGATAGTTTCATGCGGTCTTTGGTAGGGATCGCCACTGAGAACAAAGGATAAACAATGCCCGTTGTTACTCTCCCCGATGGTTCCCGTCGAGAATTTTCTGCTCCGGTTTCTGTACACGATGTAGCCGCTGATATCGGCCCAGGTTTGGCAAAAGCCGCACTTGCTGGCGTTGTAGACGGCAAGGAAGTCGATACCAGTTACGTTATTGATACCGACGTAAATCTGGCAATTATTACTGATCGTCAGCCCGAAGGCTTGGAAGTGATCCGTCACTCCACAGCGCACTTGCTGGCACAAGCAGTTAAGCAGCTGTACCCGACAGCCCAGGTCACCATTGGCCCGGTTATAGAAAACGGCTTCTATTACGATTTCGCCTACGAGCGCCAGTTTACGCCAGAAGATCTCGAGAAGATCGAAGAGCGTATGGAAGTGCTGGCCAAAGAAGACATCACTGTCAGTCGCCGCCTGATGCCGCGCAAAGAAGCGGTTAAGTACTTCCGCGAAATGGGCGAAGAGTACAAGGCTGAGATTATCGACAGCATCCCCAGCGATGAAGATATTTCTCTCTACCGCCAGGGCGACTTTGAAGACCTGTGTCGCGGTCCCCACGTACCTTCCACCGGCAGATTGAAAGCGTTCAAGCTGACTAAAGTGGCCGGTGCCTACTGGCGCGGTGACTCCAACAATGAAATGTTGACCCGTGTTTACGGCACTGCCTGGGCCAACAAAAAAGAACTGAAAGCTTACCTGCGTCGCATCGAAGAGGCAGAGAAGCGCGATCACCGCAAGCTGGCGAAGAAATTTGACCTTTTCCATATTCAGGAAGAGGCGCCCGGTATGGTGTTCTGGCACCCGAACGGCTGGACCATTTACAGCACTATCGAGCAGTACATGCGTCGCCGCCAGCGCGAATTCGGCTACAAAGAAATCAAGACTCCACAGCTGGTAGATTTCAGCCTGTGGCGCAAGTCCGGTCACGCCGATAAGTTCGGCGATGACATGTTCACCCTGACCAGTGAAGAACGTCAGTTCGCCATTAAACCTATGAACTGTCCTTGTCACGTACAGGTATTCAATCAGGGCCTGCGCAGCTACCGCGACCTGCCGTTGCGTCTGGCGGAGTTTGGCTCCTGTCACCGCAGCGAGCCCTCCGGTTCCCTGCACGGCCTGATGCGCGTGCGCGGCTTTGTGCAGGATGACGGCCATATCTTCTGTAGCGAAGATCAGATCCAGTCAGAGGTTTCTGACTTTATGGATCTGCTGCACTCCGTTTATAAGGATTTCGGCTTCCAGGACGTTATCTACCGTCTCTCCACTCGCCCGGAGAAGCGCGTAGGTTCCGATGAGAGCTGGGATAAGGCTGAAAAAGCCCTGGCCGACGCTCTGGATGCCGCTGGCCTGCCGTGGGAAGAGCTGCCGGGTGAAGGCGCCTTCTACGGACCGAAGATCGAATTCTCCCTGAAAGACTGTCTCGGCCGCGTATGGCAGTGCGGTACCATTCAGGTGGATTTCTCCATGCCGGGCCGCCTGGATGCCCAATTTGTGGCAGAAGATGGCTCGCGCCAGTCCCCGGTAATGCTGCACCGCGCAGCCCTGGGTTCCTTCGAGCGCTTTATCGGAATCCTGATCGAGCACTACGAAGGCGCGTTCCCCACCTGGCTCGCGCCGCAGCAGGTGGCGATCATGAATATCACCGATCGCCAGGCTGAATATTGTCGCAATTTGCAAGATCGTTTGGGTGAGCTGCAATACCGCGCCACAGCTGACTTGAGAAACGAGAAGATCGGCTTTAAAATCCGCGAGCACACGCTTCAGCGTGTTCCTTATCTATTGGTAATTGGCGATAAGGAAGTAGAAAGTCAAACCGTGGCAGTACGTACCCGTAGCGGTGAAGATCTTGGTACAATGACGTATGAGTCATTTCTCGAGATCCTCGAGCAAGACGTAAATCGTCGCGGTCGTTTGACAGAAGATAATGCATAACAACTTGGCAACTGGGAGACCATAGCTATTAAACGAGACACTAAGGGACGGTCCAAAAAGGCCCGCATAAACGATCAGATTGAAGCGTCAGAACTCCGCCTGATAGGCGCTGATGGCGAACAGGTAGGCATTGTCTCCCTGGATGAAGCGCTGGAAGCTGCACAGAAAGCTAGCTTGGATCTCGTTGAAATTGCCTCGGACTCCACGCCGATAGTCTGTAAGATCATGGACTACGGTAAGCACGTATTCGAAGCTAAAAAAGCTAAGAATGCCGCCAAGAAGAAGCAGAAGCAGCAGCAGATCAAGGAAATGAAATTCCGCCCGGGCACCGATGTCGGTGACTATCAGATCAAGCTGCGCAACCTGGCCCGCTTCCTGGAAGCGGGTGACAAGGCCAAAGTATCCCTGCGTTTCCGTGGCCGCGAAATGGCTCACCAAGAGCTGGGCATGGAAATGATGCAGCGCATCGAAAAGGACCTTGAAGAGCTGGGCACCGTAGAGCAGCGACCGAAAATGGAAGGTCGTCAAATGCTGATGGTGATTGCTCCGCTCAAAAAGAAAAAGTGAGGTTTGGGGAAGTCATTCCCGGGATCTCCTTTGAGAAGTGGTTGGGCGACGGCTGCCTCCCCACTCTCGCAGTGCCGGTAACTTCGGTTGTCGGCAGTTACTAAAGGTGCCTGTTTTACAGGCGAATATTAACTTTGGAGTACAAAATGCCGAAAGCAAAGACTCACAGTGGCGCTGCCAAGCGCTTCAAGAAGACGGCTGCGGGCTACAAGCACAAGCACGCTAACAAGAGCCACATCCTCACCAAGATGACCACCAAGCGCAAGCGTCAGCTGCGTGGCACCCAGACTATGAACAAGTCTGATGCTGGTCTGGTCGATCGTATGCTGCGCGCCAAGTAATTGGCCCAAATCGCAAAGGTTTAAGAGGATAGAAGTATGGCCCGTGTAAAACGTGGTGTAGAGGCGCGTCGTCGTCACAAGAAGATTCTGAAGCAGGCTAAAGGTTACTACGGTGCGCGTTCACGCGTATTCCGCGTTGCCAAGCAGGCAGTAATTAAAGCTGGTCAGTACGCATACCGTGACCGTCGCGTTAAAAAGCGTAACTTCCGCGCTCTGTGGATTACTCGTATTAACGCCCAGTCCCGTGCTGAAGGCCTGAGCTACAGCCGCCTGATCGCAGGTCTGAAAAAAGCGGACATCGCACTGGATCGCCGTGTACTGGCCGATCTGGCTGTTTACGATAAAGTCGCTTTTGCTGCCGTAGTTGAAAAAGCTAAGGCAGCCCTGGCAGCGTAAGCTGTCACTTCAGTTGTAAAACTGAATACTCAAAATAGGGAAGGGCTGTAGTGGCCCTTCCCTATTTTTTTATGGAGTTTCCGCTATTTTTTACCGGTGGCGGTGCCTGGGGAAATTCCCTCCGGTACAGAAAGTACCGGCCGAACAAAGCAGAAAAAATTAATCGAAGTTGGATTCAAACGGGAACAGTTCGATGCAAGATTTGCAGTCCCTCACCGAGCAGGCTATGGAGCTGGTGGAGAAGGCCGATGGCCTCGCCGCACTGGATCAGGTGCGTGTTGATTACCTGGGCAAAAAGGGCCAGCTGACGGCACTGCTGAAAGGCTTGGGCAAGTTGTCGGCTGAGGAGCGTCCGGCAGCGGGTGCCAAGATCAACGAAGCCAAGCAGCAGGTTCAGGAAAAAATTAACGCGCGCCGCACTATGCTGGAGCAGGCCGCGATCAACGCGAAGTTGGCCGAAGAGACCATTGATGTCACTCTGCCGGGGCGCGGTGAAGAGCAGGGCAATGCCCACCCCATTACGCGCACCTTAAAGCGCGTGGAAGAATTCTTTGCGAGCATTGGCTTCTCTGTTGAGAACGGCCCGGAAGTCGAACAGGACTACTACAACTTCGAAGCGTTGAATATTCCCGCGCACCACCCCGCGCGCGCGATGCACGACACCTTCTACGTGGACCCTACCACCGTACTGAGAACCCACACCTCCTCAGTGCAGATTCGCACCATGGAGAAAAAGTCTCCACCGCTGCGTATTATCTGCCCGGGCCGCGTATACCGCTGCGACTCCGATGTCACCCACTCGCCCATGTTCCACCAGGTAGAAGGCCTGGTAATCGGCGAGAACATCAGCTTCGCCCACCTGAAAGGCACCATCGACCAATTCCTGCGCGCCTTCTTCGAAGCGGAAGTACCGGTGCGTTTCCGTCCGTCTTACTTCCCGTTCACCGAGCCTTCCGCAGAAGCGGACATCCAGTGTACCGCCTGTTCCGGTGAAGGCTGCCGCGTATGTTCCGGCACCGGCTGGCTGGAAATTCTCGGCTGCGGCATGGTGCACCCGAACGTCTTCGCCGCCTGCGATATCGACAGCGAAAAATACTCCGGCTTTGCCTTCGGTATCGGTATCGAGCGCCTCGCCATGCTGCGCTATGGCGTCAACGACCTGCGCTTGTTCTTCGATAACGATCTGCGCTTCTTGAAACAGTTCTAAGCCAAGTGACAGCGCGAATGGCAATGGCCCTTCGCAACAGCAGTCGAATTGTGGAGGCCTGGGAGGCGAAACAGCCCCAGGCGAAATGCGCACCAAGTTGCGCTGACGGAATACAGAAAGAGATCAACTATGAAAATCAGCAACTCCTGGTTGCGGGAATGGGTAAACCCGGAACTCACCACGCAGGAACTGGCCGATCAAATCACCATGGCCGGCCTGGAAGTGGACGGTATAGAAAAAGTTGCGGGCGATTTCTCCGGAGTGGTTGTCGGTGAGATTGTCGCCTGTGAACAGCACCCGGATGCGGACAAGCTGCGCGTGTGTAAAGTGGCGGGCCACCCCGACGGTGAAATGCAAGTTGTGTGCGGTGCTCCCAATGCGCGCACCGGAATCAAAATTCCTTTTGCCCTGGTAGGCGCCAAGCTGCCGGGCGATTTTAAAATCAAGAAAGCCAAGCTCCGTGGTGTAGAGAGCTTTGGTATGCTCTGCGCACAGACCGAACTGGAACTGGGTGAAGACAACGACGGTATCTGGGAACTGCCAGAAGACGCACCCACCGGTACCGATCTGCGCGAATACTTGCAGCTGGACGACGAGACCATCGAAGTGGATCTCACCCCGAACCGTTCCGACTGCCTCGGTGTTGCCGGTATCGCTCGCGAAGTGGGCGTACTGAATCGCTGCGCCGTTCAGGGCCCGGAAGTTGCTCCGGTACCTCAGCAGATCGACGAGAGCATGCCCGTATCCCTGCTGGCCGAAGCCGCCTGCCCGCGCTACGTAGGTCGTGTCATTCGCAATATCGATATCAAAGCGGTAACGCCTCTGTGGATGCAAGAGCGCCTGCGTCGCAGCGGCCTGCGCAGTATCGACCCGGTAGTAGACGTTACCAACTATGTTTTGCTGGAACTGGGCCAGCCCATGCACGCCTTCGACCTGGAGAAACTCTCCGGCGGCATCAAAGTGCGTATGGCGGAAGCCGGTGAAGAGCTGACCCTGCTGGACGGCCAGGAAGTCAAACTGAAAGAGGGCACCCTGGTAATTGCCGATGAGGAAAAACCTCTGGCGATGGCCGGTATTATGGGTGGCTTGGATTCCTCCGTGACCACGGGCACCCAGCATATCTTCCTGGAGAGCGCCTTCTTTAGCCCGCTGGCCATTGCCGGCAAGGCTCGCTCTTACGGCCTGCACACCGACTCCTCCCACCGTTTCGAACGCGGTGTGGACTACCACCTACAAGAGAAAGCGGTAGAGCGCGCTACCCAGTTGCTGCTGGATATCGTCGGCGGTGAGCCCGGTCCGGTACACGTGCGCGAGCTGACTGAAATTATGCCCGCCGAGCGCCATATTACCCTGCGCCGTGCGAAAGTAGAGTTGGGCCTGGGCATCAAACTGGCCGATGACGAAATCGTCGATATCCTCACCCGTCTGGGCCTGGAAAAAATCGACCAGAACGACGAAGGCTGGACCTTCCTCGCCCCCAGCTTCCGTTTCGATATCGCCATCGAAGCAGACCTCCTGGAAGAACTGGCCCGTGTTTACGGCTACAACCGTATCCCCAGCGAAAGCTTTACCGCCGAGCTGGAAATCGCCCCGCGCCCGGAGAGCACTATTGCCCAGGACAACCTGGAGCAAACTCTGCTGAGCCGTGGCTACTACGAAGCGATTACCTTCAGCTTTATCGATAGCGACAGCGCCGCGCTGTTTGATCCGAAAGCCGATCCAGTGGCCCTGCAAAACCCGATCAGCGCCGAGCTGGCGGTTATGCGCACCACCTTGCTGCCGGGCCTGTGCAAAGCGTTGCAGTACAACCTGAATCGCCAGCAAAACCGCGTGCGCCTGTTTGAAACCGGCCTGCGTTTTGTACCAGGTGCTGAGTTGCACCAGGAACAGATGATTGCCGGTCTCGCCTACGGCAGCCGCTACTCCGAAAACTGGACTGGCAGCAAAGACGCCGTGGATTTCTTCGACGTGAAAGCCGATGTAGAAGCCCTGCTGGCTCGCACTGGTGTAGCCGATGAATTCCGCTTTGTCGCTGGCCAACACCCCGCGCTGCACCCCGGCCAAACCGCCAAGATTATGCGCGGCGACTGCGAAGTGGGGGTTATCGGAGCCCTGCACCCGCAGTTGCAGAAGAAGTTGGACCTGTCCAAGCCCGCGTTCGTATTTGAACTGAGCCTGGAAGCGATCGGCGAGGGCAAAACCCCCGCATTCCGTCCGCTGTCCAAGTTCCCGGAAGTGCGCCGCGATCTGGCCCTGCTGATTGATGCAGAGGTTCCTGCCGCCAGCCTGGTGGAAACTGCTGTCGAAGTTGCAGGTGAAACCTTGACGGACCTCAAGATATTTGATGTCTACCAGGGCAAAGGTATTGATTTAAATAGAAAAAGTGTCGCTTTGGGGTTGACGTTTCAGCATTCGTCACGCACCCTTAATGACGACGAAATCAATGCCGCTGTAGATGCGGTGGTCGGAAAACTAGAAGAAAAATATAACGCTAGTCTGCGCTAGTAGAGCATGATGCTCTCGGGTGCAGGCTGAATTGCACCCCGAGAGCGTCTGCTACCGGGTTGAAAGCCGCCGCGGTTTGGGCCGCTTCCGATCTGGAGTCGACGCCTCTGAATCAATTGGTAGGATCCAATGACAGAGGCACTGACCAAGGCCGGGCTCGCCGAGAAACTGTACGAAGAGCTGGGCTTTAACAAGCGCGAAGCGAAAGAGATCGTCGAATATTTCTTCGAGGAGATCCGCAATGCGTTGGAAAGTAACGAGCAGGTCAAGCTCTCCGGCTTTGGCAATTTCGACCTGCGCGATAAAAGCCAGCGTCCCGGTCGCAATCCTAAGACCGGCGAGGAAATCCCCATCTCGGCCCGCAGGGTAGTCACTTTTAAACCCGGGCAAAAACTCAAGACACGAGTAGAAGAGCATGCTGGAACCGAGCAATAACGCTCAGCTGCCTGCAATCCCCGGTAAGCGCTATTTCACTATTGGTGAAGTGAGTGAACTGTGCGCCGTTAAACCCCATGTCCTGCGTTACTGGGAGCAGGAATTCCCCCAGCTGAAACCCGTCAAACGTCGCGGCAACCGCCGTTACTACCAGCACCAAGATGTCATCATGATCCGCCAAATCCGTGCGCTCCTGTACGAAGAGGGCTATACCATTGGTGGAGCCCGCCAGCAGATCGAAACCGGTAGTGAGCGGGCAGAGGTGGTACAGCTTCAACAAGTACTACCCGAAGTGATCGCAGAACTAAAGGACGTGGTGGCCCTGCTGGAAGGGAAAAATAATTTATAAAAAACTGTAAACCTGGGCTTGCAATCCAGCCGCACTCAGGTATGATTCACGCCACATCGAGACACGATGTCTTTAAAAATCAATCACTTAGCGAAGTGAGCGATTTTTCAAAATCGGAGCGTAGCGCAGCCTGGTAGCGCACCACACTGGGGGTGTGGTGGTCGTCGGTTCAAATCCGGCCGCTCCGACCATATATCGTTGCCTAGCGACGGCCAAGAAACCCGCTTTTTAGCGGGTTTTTTTGTGGCTGGAATTTAGGTCCATATTAAGCCAGTCGTACAGTTGGTGTGCTTATTCTCTGTGGCCTAGCAATTTCCTTATCTTTATCTTTGCGATATTGTTCACGATGGATTGAAGACAAATAATCAAAAGGGAGTTGATTACGTGGCTAGTAATGTCGTACTTGAAGAGCTTGATGCCATCATTTCTGAGTCTGTTGCTCAAGGAGTTGAAGAGCCATTAGGACCTGTGGGGAAAATTGCCAACTGTTATGTGCCTGAGCGTGAGGCGAGCGATGGGCAACTTGGGGATCAGCTTCTAGGTTTTTTATTAAATATAACCTATGACCATGCAACGATTGTTACCTGTGACCCTTGGAAGAGACAGTGTGGCGGCGTACCTAAAAATTCTCTCGTCCTAGTGAAGGTATCCCCATCTGCTGTCGACGCGAGTGATAGAAAGGCTGCTGAAAGGGTGGTCATGGTGCGCATAACCGATAGCGTACCTACTCCTGTAGCGCAAGACATTATTCAGACGGTTTATCAAATACACAAAAATCAGGCAAATATTGACCCTATTACTCAAAAAGAGCTGCAGTGGAGTGCCCTTAAGGGCTCCGTGATAGGCACTTTCTACGACGATGATTACGGAAAAATTACTTTTGGACTGGACGTCGATAGTTATTTTTCTGCTCATTGCTATGAGGTTTATGTACCGACGAAGCCTCACCTCGATCAGCTTATTAACTGTTTTTCCGAACACCCAGCACCGTTAACTATTGGACATTTAAGATATACGGAGACTCCTTCTTTCGCGAATCAGTCACTAGTTCCTGTAAGAGTGGACCCAACAGACTTTGTCGGAAAGTCTTATGGTCATCGAACAGGCTTATTCGGTAAAACTAGATTTGGTAAATCGAATACGATGAAAGTAGTAGCTGATACTGTACTGTCGCAGGAAAATCTCGTCGGACAGATCGTTTTTGACCCGTCGGGTGAATATACGTACGAAAATGAGCAAGATGATGGGAGCTTGTATTCCAAGCACTCTGAAAAATGCGTGCGCTATAGTCTGCACCCGAAGATAATAGCGGCTGAGGAAGAAAAGGGATTTACTACACCGAAAGAACTCAAGATTAATTTCTTCAAAAACCCAGATGTTGGATTCGGGATAATCAGCCAGATGTGGGCTGCGGCTTACAATCACGTGCCTGATTACATTAGCCCTACACTTAGCTGGGAACCAAAGCCGCTAGCTACATGTCCAGGTAAAACAGCTGATCCCAGTGGATATAATCACTACTGGCGCACTATGTCACTTTGGTTTGCGATTCTTTTCGATGCTCATTACGTGCCTAAAAATGCTGATGAAAAAGTCTATATTGGCCTTAAGGCGCCGGTCAGGAAGTATCTCGCAGAGCTTGCTGAAATTCATGAAAATCCAGCAGTGGACATTGATCATTCGGGTGATAAGCCCTGTTTAAATGATCGCCAGAGGATTAAAGCTCTTCCACTTATATTTAAAAAAATGATGGACATATGGGAAGAGCACAAAGGAAAAAAAACTTGGTTCGGCACATCTGATGGAAGTAGTTACTTTAATAAGACCGAAGAATCAATGCTAAAAATTTTATCAGGTCAAGTGGGCTCTGGAACAACTAAATTTACACGTTTTAAAATCTATCACTCTCCTGCTGGCGGATCCGTATTTCAGGAAATAGTATCGCTTGCTATGCAAGGTAAGACAGTTTTAGTTGACCTGGCAATGGGCGATGTCGATGTCAGAAAAGCGATGGCTCGAATGATTTGTCAGGAGTTACTCTCCCGGATGATGGGCCGATTTAGCCAAAATAAACTAGGGGATACCTTCGTCGTACTTTACTTTGAAGAGGCGCACAATCTCTTTCCAAAAGATGATAGAGGGCTTGGGGATAATGTCTACAATAAGATTGCAAAAGAAGGTGCAAAATTTAATATTTCGATGGTCTATGCAACTCAATCGATGAGTACCCTCTCACCTGATCTATTGAAAAATACTGAAAATTTTATCGTTACACATCTAGATGATGATCGAGAAGTTCGCGAGCTAGAGCATAAGCGGGCATTTCGTGATGTTGCATCAGATGTTGAGCGAATTCAGTCTAAGGGATACGTGAGAATAAAAACTCTGAGTATGCCAATGGCACTTCCTGTCCAAATACGACGCTTCGATGGTGCCGCAGATCCTGTAACCATAGAAGAGGGAGAGTAACTATGGCTTACAAAAGCTCGAGTGGATTACCGATGGAGCGTGCGTCGAAGATAGCGCATATGAAATTAATACAGGATGATTCTGTAATCGAGCTTTTACAATCATTTCATTCAGATGAGGTTCCGGTACAACCAGCAGGGTTAGAAGTGACAGGGAATATTTCTCCCTACGCTGAAGGCAAAAATTGTATACGCTATGTAGTTACCATCGATGGAGGCTTATCAGTAGTACCGAGCCCCGTTAAGCGAGAAAAAACACTTGCTTTTATTCAGGTCGGCACTTGTTTGCTGAAGGTGGATGACCTTAATGAAATGCAAGCAACTCCGATGATGGACCCCCGAGAGATACAAGAAAGACTGAATAAAATTTCTTATAGACCAACTATTTTGCCACTTTCAGGCGTTCGTCGTCCAGGAATGAGTGTCAAACATACAATTAGATCCTGTATAAATGGTGTTCTTTCAAGCGCATATACAAATCTATACCCAGTATTAGAGTTTTTGTTATTCAGAAAGTGGGATACGGCTGCTCAGTATAAACCTCCATCAATGGAGTGTTATGAGTGTAGAGCGACTATTGTAGTTCCCCAACGCTCAAAGCTTTTTTCTTGTTCCGATTGTGGTCATGAACATTTTCTGAGTGATTATTTACAGATTGGACAGGAAGGTAGTGAGGAATGGTCTAAAGAGGATACAGCTTATGCTTTGATGGCGGTCCTTGAGACTCTCTCTCTATTCGAAATCCCATCGTATTTAGTGAGCCATAATCGTGCGGAAGAGTTGAAAGAAATCCTTTTCGTGAAGGACGGTCCATTGCTGTTAAGGGCGGCGCTTTCTAGGTTGGTTGATCCAATTAGGGAGTTTGTTGCCTGGACGAGGGATTGTGGCTTTAGTCTTCATCTAGTAGGCGTAGAAAAAAATGGGGACTTCACAAATTTTTTCTCTGAGCATAAGGGAGTGTTTACGAATCAAGGCGATTTTTTCTTGCCGACAGTTCAGTTTCTTGTTGAAGAAGTTTCAGGCAGGCAGTTTGACACGGAAACATATCGCAATAGGGTAAATTATGGGGCAAAAGTAGCAATAAAGTTGGGAGGTCATCATCATGTTGTTTTAAATGTTCCGACAGGAGAGTTCTGTACTAACCCGATGCCCGCTGATTTGATTGGTTTTAATCGAATTGTACGAGCCTTATTTACATTGTTAAGTTCACGGTATGAGAATGCATTAATCCCACTGGTACTTGCAAATGAAGCGGTTTCATTGAGTAGAGAGCCATCAAGTGGAATATTAAAGGATTTTGTCGACAAAATGATTCCAGAGAACGCATAGAGTTAGCATGACAGTTCCATTTCTAAGGTGGGCCGGTGGCAAACGATGGCTAGCAAAAGATCTAGCCCCTTTAATATCGAAAGTTCTGAAAAGGAGATATATTGAGCCATTTTTAGGTGGTGGTGCTCTTTTTTTTGAGCTTCAGCCTCGTAGAGCGTATTTGTCAGATCTAAATGAAGATCTCATTTGCACGTACAGGGTTTTAAAAAAGTCTCCGGTCGAGCTTTTAAGCCGGTTAAAAGAGATTGAGTCTTCTAAGGATGTTTACTATACCGTCCGAGCTAGCAGACCTGACCATGATTTAGAAAAGGCAATAAGGTTTCTTTATCTCAATCGAAACTGCTATGGGGGAATTTACAGAGAGAATAAAAAGGGTGATTTCAATGTGCCCTTTGGTGGAGGGCAGAGAAACCATAAATGTCTTTGGGAGAAGGGATTGTTGGTGGCTTCATCAACAGTTCTTTGTAAGAGCCAGGTGTTAATTGCGAGTGGCGATTTTGAGGTTTCAGTAAAGTCTGCGGGTCAGGGTGATGTAGTTTACTGTGATCCAACCTATCGAAATTCTTCAAGAAGTCAGTTCGACAGATACGGCGCGAGCGTGTTTGACTGGGATGACCAAGTACGATTGGCGAGAGCTGCTCGTGAGGCTGCCGGACGCGGTGCTGTTGTAATTGTAAGCAATGCATTTTGTTCCGATGTAGCTGAACTTTATCCAGATGCACTGAAATTGGAACTAAAGAAATCTAAGTCTCTTGGGAACGCACCTAAAGATCTAACAAAGAACAAGGAGTTCCTCTTTGTGTTGGATCCGCTTGGAAGGATCGATCATTGGTGTTCGCTTTACCCTAAGAATGGGATGAAAATTAACGAGCTTGCATC
The DNA here is from genome assembly GCF_052467815.1 of Microbulbifer maximicatervae (SeqCode). Classification (NCBI taxonomy): domain Bacteria; kingdom Pseudomonadati; phylum Pseudomonadota; class Gammaproteobacteria; order Cellvibrionales; family Microbulbiferaceae; genus Microbulbifer; species Microbulbifer maximicatervae (SeqCode). Next base: position 4,848,414 of record NZ_CP174326.1, on the reverse strand, counting down.
TTTAGGTGCTGGTTAACTCTTTGGACGTGCACTGTATGGTTATTGACATTGAAAACGATTCTGGAATCTAAAGATTGGAGAGAGGTTTCAGTTACGCGATAAGCACTAGTTCAGGTGGTTGTTAATCTCTAAGGGACGTTAAATGTTGGATATTTTCGGTCAGGCTTCGGAAAGTTTTGTGTTTGGATAGGAAATCGGCAATCGTAGCGTCGAGTGCTTGGAGTAGGGTTAGATTAGCAGTGCATAATTGAAAGGAAGCACCGGCAGTTGCCAATGCCGTGTACTCAACGTTTAGTGAGCTGGCTACAAGCTCTTTAAGACTAAGGGCGGTTTCGCCAATGAGAATAGCTTACTGAGGCTTCTTTACACCGGTATACTAAAAACCTCCGAGTGCTGGATGAGCCCGATTCAAAATTGAAATCGGGCACTTCTACAGTTGGCGATCCGCTTTCCAGATCGCCTGGAGAAATACATCAGCCTATAGCTTCCTGGCTGACACAGAGTTTTGAACACTCTCAGATGCCCACACCACCCTTTAGTTGATAACCGTTAAGAAAAGGTGACTGCGCTCTCAGTCAAATCATAATACTGGGTATCAACCTTAATCCTAACAGCGCTACCAGTAGTATCAAACCAGCCAAGGTACTCAGTAACTTTTTGGCTTTATGGGTAGTGACCATCGCCTAACGTAAATCCTCTTTAATTAGAGTGCCCGCATCCAAAAAAACCTGAGGCTTAAAATGACCTTCCCAAAAGCTAACAAATCCAGGACACCCAAAGATTGGGGGAGAAGTGTCCGTTACATGGCAAGCACCAGCTTTGGTGGTTCTTCCTCTCTGATTTAGGGGTAAGGGGGGTGGAATACAGGGGGGGTTGTGTTCAGTCTGTAGGTAGCGCAATTTTTGGATATAAAACCGGCAATCGTGCTATCGAATGTCTGGAGTAGGGCTAGATTAGTGGGGGGTAGCTGAGAGGAAGCGCCGGCAGTCACCAATACCGTGTACCCAGCGTTTATTGAGCTGGCTACAGGCTTGCTGTACCACCTTCACTGATCCTACCAAGCCTTTAAAGCGACTTTCAAAATTTCGGTTGAGATAGAGCCAGTGCTTGGGTGAGATACCAAGCCGCTCCAGGATGGGAGGTGTGTTTTCGGCAATACAGCCTCGTTTTCTGGGATCTAAATGTCGGCCACTCCAGTCTACTAGCTCCAAATAGTGATCCAGCTGAAAAGGTAGCCCTTTCGGCATACTCAAACGCTCACCGCCGACAAACGGAAGTAGACTTTTGGGCTGCTTGCCTGAGACTGCGGCACGAATACGCTGTTGAATCGAAGTGTAATCGGAGTCTTCAGGGGTCTTGGCAATATTGGCACGGATCGGGTTGAGGTCTACATAGGCCATGCAGGCAGCAAGGGCTCTTTCATCTAGTAAGGCTTGGGACTTAAAACGGCCCTCCCAAAAGCGGCCTGTACAGTTGTCCTCAGCGTTGGCCTGGCGAGCGATAGATTCGTTTAAGCAGCGCATAAACCAGCTGATATCCATTAGACGCTCCCGCCATAGAGAATCGACTTCTTTTAGCCTAGTTACCTCACAGTGATCGAGGGTATCGCCCTGAAGATAGCGCTGAGCCAAGCTGGAAGCTTTGAACAGTTTTTGCCAGCGAGTAATTACCTCTTTGAGAGACCACTTGCTAGCAGCTTCTCTGTCGATATAGAGCACTATATGGTAGTGATTACTCATTACTGCATAGGCGGCAATATCTAACGCAAACACCTCGGCCAATTTATACATACGGCTTTCAATCCACTCGCGCCGATATTCGTAATCTTTTCCGGATTTACTATCTCTGCCACAGAGAAATGCACGGCGTACACAGCGGGAAACGCAGTGATAATAAGGTGTTGAATCCAGAGATATCTGGGTGCTTCGGGGTAGAGTCATCGGCGGCACGTGTATTGTATTGTATGAATATACAGTATCCTGAAGGGTTTCATCCTTTTGTCAATAGGGCTGGCGGTTTATACTTTCTATTTGGTGGGTGTCCAGAAATACGCTTGAGACCTGAATGCCCCTCCCAAAAGTGGCGACCCTACCTCTCCTCATAGCAGTTAGGCGGAAGTTTGTTATAAAACTCTACTCACTATGGTATTTGCCATAGCCCTCTGACCACTCTTGCTGATAGCCTTGCTTTTTGAAGTAACCTCTAAATATATGAAGTGCTTTTTCTAGCCAAGACTGAATATCTGAAATACCCTCAATCATCTTGCAATCTTTTTCGTCATCAACCGCTTGATCCGTCATTTTCCAGAAAAAGTAAGCCAAAGACTCTGCCTCCTCTTTACTATCTAAATTGGAGTTTCCAGAAACAACCGATCGAGCGATTTCAGAGTTTAGTTGTTTCGTATAATACAGAACCAATGTCTTTGCTGGTTGATTATATTCATTGAAATTTATCATGCTTTATAGGTCTCTAGTGGCAAGTCATTCATTATGGCCACTCTTTAAGCTCATGGAGCTTTTCTATTTCGCTAGAATCGAGAGTGTTCCCTTGAAGATAGCGCTGAATTAGTACGGAAGTTCTTAAGCGCCCTCATCAGGGAGTAAGGATCTCGGTATCGGACCAAGTTTTGGCGGCTTCTGCGCTGATATAGAACACAATATAGTAGTGGTTGCTCACCACAGCATAGGCTGCAACATCGAACGCAAAGATGGCGACTAGCTTTTGCATTCTACCCTCAATACACTGATGCCGACTCTCAAAATCCTCTCCGGGTTGGGTATCTTTCCCACAAAGAAAGGCCCTGCGTATGTAACCAGAAGCGCAATGATTTACATTGGAGTCAAACTTACGAATGGAGATAGAAATACTCTTGAAATAGTTATCAATATGACTAGCTATTATTGATGGCTACCTATTAAGCGCATTTATAAAGGAGATAACTGCCATGCCATACAAAGAACTTGGAATGCTAAAAGATAGCGGTTTAAGTAAAGATACTTATAGTGGAGTTGTTGTGCCCTATATGAGTGAAGCTGAAAGAGAAGAATATCAGGTTACGATACAAGGTGGGCTTCTGTTTTGGCGCGGAGAGAGACTTAATACCAATCCTGGCGGATCTTGGGCATTCGTTATGGATAAGAATGGGCGTATCTTTTGTGGTAACAAAAATGGTGACATTCAGCACCATTCAGCATTTTTCTCGGGGCGACCAGTTGCTGCGGCTGGGCATATCTCGGTGGTAGGTGGAATAATAGAGCATATTAATAATTTCAGTGGCCACTATCAGCCGACTAGCGATTATATGGAGCAGTTTAAAGAAGAACTGGAAAAAAATAATGTTGACTTAAGTGAAACTGAAATGGATTTTGGGATTTCGTCAAAAACCTGTAAGTTGCGCTTAAAAAATTTTCAAGATCAGAATTATAGAGGCAAATGGTATCAACGTTTTCGCGGTACTGTTGTTAGAGAAACTGTCGATGGGAGCGAGGATACTTATACCGGCCGTACACATATTCAAGGGCAAAGGTTAAGGCTTTATCCTGATGGCCCTAGATGGCAGTGGCTCTGATGTAAATAGCCATGAGAGCTTTCTGCAGATTCTTCATCTCTGACATAGTGGCAAGGGAAGTGGAATACCAGAATTGGCGTTCAGGCTTTGGGAAGGCTGATTTGGGGTTAGGCCAGATTATAAGGAACGCTGAGAGGAAGCTACTGGCAGTCACCTGCAAACTTTAATCTGCTTTCAAAATATGGTTGCTTCATAGCCAGTGGAGAGGTGAGGCATCAAGTATCTCGGATAGGAGGGCTGATACAGCACATCCTACCTCGTTTTTAAGGATCTAAATATCGGCCACTCCAGTCACTGGCTCGAAATAGTATTCCAACTGAAAGGGGAGTGCTATAGCTTCCTTAAAGCGCTCACCACCAATAAATAAAGTAGAGCTTTGGGTTGCTCACTAGATACGACTGTGCGAATGCGCTGTTGAGTACAAGTGTAATCAGAGTCTTCAATATCTTGGCAATACTGGTAAGGAGAGAGCTAAGCCTGGAATTTAAAATGACCTTGCCAGCGGCTACTTGTACGGTTGGTTTTAGCCCAAAATAACAATGCAATAGCACTAATTTGGAGAGGTGACTTGCAAGATGGTAACTCCACGCTGAACTCAATATTTATCCCTACAACGGAATCCTGCTCTTCCAGTATTCAGCAATGGAGTGTGGATACGAGTATAAAACTAATGAGCCAATTAAATTATTAGTGAACTTTCACATTCCCCGGCTTTGCCTTTAGTTAGCTGTATGACTGAGAGCATTACTCTTTAATCTTTTAAGGAAAGCATGGAGTGCATTTCAATGTGAATTGAGTTTTCCAATGGTTGATTGAGATTTCCTTAACCGAAAATAACCAAAAATATAGGCGCGGAAATAATCTTATTGGAATTTATTCAGTTTGTTTCAATCTCAAAGCTGCGTAAAATCGATAGATGTTTTTGGTATTTTGGCCGTAATAGAGCGAGCCTTTTAAAAGGCTTCAGAAGTTTAAAAGATTTTGAAAGCTTCGATAGAGCCGAGAATTTTCTAAAAGACCCATTCCTCAAAGGAGAACGGTAGCGTGACGTAAGAGTAAGTAAAAGGCGCTGACCCAAGGTGCTAGGAACACCCGGGGCCAGCTAACCAAATTGATACGTAGACTATCAAAGGTCGAGTAGACCAAAGGAACTTCCCCTTCAGCCTCTCACAGAACCGTACGTGAACCTCTCAATTCATACGGCTCTTCGTATTCAGCACATTTTCAATCTTCCCATTCTCCAGTGTGCAAACAAGCCACGCATTTGTTGACGAACCTTTCCAATAAAGACCCAACTCTTGAAACAGCTTCGCTTCAGATGCTTAAACTTCTTCCTGGCCCAACGCATCAGCGTTTGGTCAAGATACTTCTGAAGTCGATAAACACCATATTTCCGCCCAAAGTGACCGTAGTAGTTCAGCCATCCTTGTATTGCTGGATTAAGTGCTTGTGCCATCTCCGACAGTGATCGATCCACCCAGTTAATCACACGCCATTGCCTAACCTTATCCTTGATCCTCTTGAAAGCTTTTGGGCTCATTGATGGACCAAAGGCAGTGAAGGTTTGTCCATGGCGATTCTTTGCTTTTCTGGGACCAAATCGATAACCCAGAAAGTCAAAATGGATCACAGGGTGGTTGTCTTTGCGGTTGCTGTTCTTGCAATAAACCTTGCGGGTTTTCTCTGGATGAGCTTCAAGCCCGCAGGTAGTCAGGCGTGCTTTTAGAGCCGCCAGTAAGCGATCCGCCTCTCGAGGATTACGACAATGGTAAACAGCATCATCCGCGTAACGCTCAAAAGGAATATCTCTGTGCGTTCTCACCATCCAGGCGTCCAGCGCGTAGTGCAAAAACAAGTTTGCCAGTAGCGGGCTGATTACACCCCCTTGTGGAGTACCTTGTGTTCGCTCTTCAAGCTGTCCGTCCCGATGTTGTACTGGAGCCGTTAACCAGCGCTGTACATAGAGTCTGACCCACCGATGATTATTATGTTTATCTAATGCCCTCAGCAGGAGTTCGTGATTAATATTGTCAAAGAAACCTTTGATATCTAAATCAACTACCCAGATTCTATCCCAGCATCGTTGTCGAGCTCGACGCACTGCGTCTATAGCAGATCTGCCTGGCCGATAGCCGTAGGAGTCGGGGTGAAATACCTTCTCCAATTCTGGCTCCAGCAGTTGCTTAGCCACCATTTGTGCAATGCGATCTTCGATTGTGGGGATACCCAGTGGTCGCAGGCTGCCATCGAGTTTCGGAATATCCACTCGTTTGACGGCTGATGGAAAATAGCTGCCAGATGACATCCGATTCCATAGCTTGTACAGGTTTTTGGCGAGATTCGATTCATATTGCTCTATCGTTATCTCATCAATCCCCGCTCCGCCGCCATTGGCCTTGATCTGCTTCCACGCTTCCCAAACCGCTCGCTTGGGAATATTGAATGGCTTTGCGCTAATCGTTAATTCCTCCCCATCTGGGTTGATTACACGGTTAGTCGCCGAATACGACAACCCCTTCGCTCCACGTCCATTACAGCCGCTTCTCCACTACTACGGGTTGTTCCGCCCCTGTGACCAGTCTTGGTACTCAACGTCTTGCAGGGCCTCTACTTGACGCTCTTCCTTAACACCTGGACGACAGGTTCTCCTGTTCCACCCAAAAGCCTGTTGTGTGTTCACGCCACCTCTATGCCGGATGCCACTCGGTCGGTAAACAGGTAACCTCCAAGCTTATCCCCGCACTTAGCCAGTGCACGGGTTTTGACATCATCTTGGTAATACGCTTTCGACACCTCATCAGTGGTTCATTTGCATTCGTCTCTACACAACATACCTGACGTATCTCGTACGCCTTTTCCTCAAGCGCTTCTAACCAAAGCTCTTTACTCCGATCACCTTGAGGGGGTTTGTTATCACTTCCTGCAAAGCGATAACGGAGGGCCGACCTCCATCTCCTGGATAGCACGTATTTTTTTTTATTTATAAAAAAAAAAAAAAAATACTCAGGACGCACTGGCTATATGCATAGTACGCTAGAAACCCGCTCGTCTTCAATAAAGTGGAGTACATTCAGCTGCTTGGGATCTGTTCCCAGGCCCTGGAAGCCTAGCGCCCGCCTTTTCCTCTTCTCTGCCTACCGCCCCCGCGCACCACCCCACATTTCCTCCAAACGTTAAGCCCAAGCTTCCCCACCCCGGAAGCGCCCAAACTTTGACCATTGAAGGAAATAAGTATGTTGATCTTAAAGCGACGGACAGGTGAACTTCTAAGGATTGGAGCAAATGTCTCAGTCACAGTGTTGGAGGTGAAAGGCAATCAAGTGAAGATAGGCATAAGCGCCCCCAAATCACTCCCCATCCACCGTGAAGAAATCTATGTGCGGATCAAAAAGCAGCTGAGAGCAAAGACCTGAATATTCTAAAAAGGGTAGGGCGACTTGAGGCGCCCAATAATTGAAAGCGGGATTCCAAGAAGAATCATTGCGTCTCTGTTCGTAAGGCGATATGCGCGCTCTGAATCGAATGCCTCTAGGGTGCCAAAGGTGATTAGGTAGCGAACTCGGAGTGGCCATGCTGATGTCTTGGAGGTGTTTAACAAGCAGACCCTCTTATCCGACAGGAAGAGAGGGTAGGCAAGCCTTACCAGCGCCAAAAGACGTGTACTCAATGCTTGGCTTGCTATACAAAGATCCTCCAGATGAATGTCGCCGAGCCAACCAGCTGCTTCAAGTAACCTCCGGGATTGCACTGAAGACAGAGCCTAGGCTAAGTGAAGATGCCTAGCCTTTTGATGAAGGAAGAATATTCCCCTCAATGCTCACTAGCTCTTGTGTACTGAGTCAGTGATCAATCAAGCTGCCAGCAAAGGAGGTTCCACTTTTGAAGGAATCTATGCTTTGGTTTTTCTGCTCCTCGCAGCTCATCCTTTCCTGGATGGAGCATCAAGCGGCTCGCCTAACATACAAGGTGCCGCTCCACATCGCTAGATTTCAATCCATCACGCTCTTCCGAACCTGTATAGCCAGCCCCTCAGAATCGTTATCGCTACTTACAAGGATGGTAGTAATGGAAACCCTGTTGACGCCAGGTGATAAAAAACCAGGAGATCAATAAGGTTGGGGGAGTGAGGTGAGTGAAGGTGCTGTATATCGACTTGTGTTTACAAGACAGTGAAGTATAGATTTACAGCTTGGATGGGAGGCTATGCCTGATGATATGGAGCACACCGTGCGCAAAAGCCTATGAATGATCGGGTTGTTTAGAGGACATAAGTGGCTAGCTAGCCATAACCCCCAGATTATCAGTTTTCGGCTATGTAAATTGGTTGGTGTTGATCGAAAAGTGTACAGCTGTACTTTCAATAACAAAAGCCAGCAGAAGCTGCTCCTACTTCTGGTTGAAACTCAGTAACTCATTGATACTTAAAGGGTGCCAAAGGTGATGTAAAGCTGAGAAAATACAGAATTATAAAGGCGCTGCTTTGTATATATTCTTGCGCACTTGCACCGAATCAAGATAAGTTATTGATTATATTGGTTTTTTAGCTTTTAGGAGAGGTGGGGCATAGAAATATAAAGCGGGCTGATATAAAGAAGCTTCTTTTGAATTAACAGTTAGCTGTCTGGGGTAGTCATGAGCGAAGTCGCACAAGCTGGTGGGAAAGTACTGGCTTTGTGGCTAATTCTATTTTTGATGTTGGCCTACTTTGTTGTCGGAGCACTATCAAATGGAATAGTTATTCCCTGCCGAGATGGTACGTTGACTTTAACAAGGCAAGCCGCGTGGGTAGCCTGTCTTTTCTCATTGTTTTGGTTGTCGGGTGATATTATTCGCCACTATCCGGGCATAACATTATTTAACACTAAACGTAAAGTCGTTGCCTCAGCGCTTACCGTCACAGGGGTAGGGCCGTTTTCTATGCAATCTATCCAGTAATCAACAGTTAACAAGTACATCAATCTCGCCAGCAGAGCTGGCTGGACTACAACAAACTGCCGCGCCGTTTACGGCCGGTTATGTGAACGTTAGGTATACCATTCATGAATCCGTACAAAGCACCTGAATCAGATATTGAGCTAGAGAAACTAGCTACTCCTACAAGTATCAAGATGGTGTACCTCCTCATAGCCCTAAGCTTTCTAATCTTCTTGATTGAAGAGTTTATCTACGTGCTTAGCTCTGAAACAGGAATACTCGACCCCTTTAATTACATATTCATCCCTATATGGGGTGCCATTTTGCTATGGGTCTCTGGCATGATCAGAAAAAGGACCGAGAATCCTAAAAGTACCTTCCTGATCTTGGCTATCGTAGTTGCCGGCATGAGTATTCTCACACCTCTGGGTGCTTACTCACTATATACGGGGATCGGCGAAGCTTCATGCTTTCTAGCGGTATACTATCTGCTAAACAAAAGAGCACCAGAACGCTGGTTTAAACCTGCCTAACAATCCAATGAAGTCTGACTACTAAGCGCCGCTGGGTTGGCACGAGGCCGTCCCTATTATAGGGGCCTCACTGGACAGTTTATTGGCGAGTTAGCCTCTACATGAGTTCAAGGAATGGAAGCAAGTATTTTAGATAGACCTCCATTGTCTGGAGAATTTGAAGAGCATTCATTCATAGAGTCAGGAAATAATACTCTGTGGGTTAAATTTTTGGATTCGGAATACTTGGAATGGGTTGGCGTCTTTAGCCAAGGTGATTGCGAATCAACAAATTTAGTGCTCCCGTTACAAGATAAACACCTATTTTTAATTGTTGCTGGTGGTCAAGGCTATCTTGTAGATCCAGATTCTAGAAAAGTAATGGCAAAAACAGATTGGGATATGATTGAAGCAGTCGCGTACAATGGCGAAACAAATTGCTTTGTTGCCACAGATGGATTGTGTTTGGCTGTTATCGAGGGAACTAACATGGTCTGGTCAGGTAATCGAGTATCCGCAGATGGTATTTCTATCGAAAAGCAAGTGGGTTCTACTGTGTATGGAAGAGTCAACGATCTTACAGCTGAGGGCTGTGAATATAGCTTTAATATAAAAACTAAAGAGTTCAACTGTAAGTGGGAATGTTTCTTCTAGTTCCAAAGACTAACAAGTTACTGTATTCAGGCACATACTGCTACGCTCATTTTTATATCTGTCACTGTGCACCATTTTCACACAAAAATGCTCCCTGCAGTATGTCCCGGTGAGCAAGACATTTTCGCAAGGCATTAAGGTTAAGACCAGTATCCATCAGAATGAAATATCAAAGTATTGAACAACATTTGTCTTCGGAGTTTGGGTATGATCAATATCAGCTCTCTGATCATGCAGTAAATCACCAGGAAGAAATTCTACGAAGTGAAATTTGTGGGTGTTTTATGTGCGAGGAGAATTTTCCACCAAGTGAGATTGTCCGCTGGACTGACAATGAGCAAACAGCTTGTTGTCCAAAATGTGGGTTAGGCAGCGTTGTTGTTGGGGCCTCTTCAGGTATGCCAGTAACTAATAAAACATTTTTAAGTTTAGTTGGTTTACATTGGTCATAAAAAACTTAACAAGTTTAGGCGCCTGTATTACGAGATTATGATATGAATCGACTAGCAATATTAACATATTTTTTGTGTGCCTCAGCTTTTGGCTACGATACAACTTTATTACACGTTCACGAGCTAAAATTGAAGGGCGTTCTTCCTGAGCCTTATAAGGAATTTTTTCTCGAAATAGAGCTTGACGAAAATACGGATAATGTCAGAATTTTTAATCTTAGAGTCGGCGACAAACAGATTAAGATACCCGCTGCTGAGATGAAGAAACTTAAGGACGTAAACTTGGGTAGCTTAAGAACAGAGTATGGTATGTTCGGGCATGTTTTTCCGGATGTTGGAGATCGAATTTATATTAGGATGTCAGTAGGAGACTCAAAATATATCGAATGTAAGGGAGCAGAGGGAGTTGATGGTAAACGGGCTTTCGATACAGTATTGATTGATATCAAACCCGGCTCACCAATTGAGGTAACAAGTGAATCCAATTACATTCATTTTATTGGTTCGTATATCCCGTGCTATCGCAGCTCATAACAAAGCGTTACAGTACTTTGTCTAAAGTAGAGGGTCTTTTGTGATCGCAATATCAATATCAAAAAAGTCCCCCAGTTTTGGTCGCGGCTAAACGTGGCGTTGTATACTTCAGCGGAGAGATATGAGTAAGTGGCTTTATCTTTTAGTTATTTTTATACTAGCCGGCCTGCTTTATCCGGTAATCTACCTCCTCGGCCTAGAAAGGTTATGGGGTGGGGCTTTACTGAGGGGCCCGGAGTTCATCATATATAGCGTACTGATAGGATTCCTATTGTATCCGTTCATAGAGGGCTACAGGCGCTATAAAACAGGTAGTCGCTCATTGGCTGCTATTTTTTTCATTTTCGGAATAATTTTACCAGTTATAAGTGGCGCTTTTTTAATACTTTTATTTGAATCTATGTTGAAGTCTAGAAGCCATGGATAACAAAGCGACGCATAACCAGGTCGAACAAGCTCGCCCAGCCATGTACATGTCATAGGGCATGCTGTTCTCATGTGTTATGTGGGTATGGTAGCTACTGCCGTCTTTTGGTGGACGATTCGGTACTATGCCTAACGAGTAAAAGCACCGGGCGCACTGGCGTGCGCTCGGTACATTTACCCCCAATACTCTAAATAGTTGATAAGATAAATGAGAAAATTATCACCTGAAGCTTTACTTACAATCGGCACTATCATTCTGTTGACATTACTCCCACTTCTGGTTGGATGGCTGCTGGTAAAAACCTACAGACTTATAAAGCCAATTCAAGAGAAAGAGCTTACGGGCCTTGCAAGTATAGGGGCGCCAAGGCGGGATAGTTTTTTCAAATTTGCAGTCTCAGGGTGGGCTGTCTGCGGCCCAATCTACTATTGGGTTTTCAGTTCTGGAATTCTTGGTTAGCGCCATGTTTAACAATCACAGGCCATTTTCTGTGGACCCCATACTTCTATGAAGTACTTCATAATATTATATTTTTTAGTTGCTTGTATTGGATGTAATTCGACTTCTCCATATCGACAGGTTGCGAAGGAAATAGTGACCATAGATTTGGGAGATTTTGGTGTAGGGTTATCTGGTTGTTGGGTTGAGGACTACCGGAGTGAATGTGATTCATACGAATCAATGGAAATGTGACGTTCGAGCGGACAATTTTCGCTTGCATAGATTCTCTAGAAGAAATGAGTAGGGAAATATATGGCCCTAAATCATGGCCGAAGGACTCGATGGCTACAATCCAGCTTGTTGCGTGTATGAGAGAAAATGGCTGGAAAGTAGTTGTGATGGAAATCGTTTCTACTTAGTAAAATTATATCAAGCGGATGTTATCGCTCTTGTGGAATTGGGGCAGCCCTTGAGCTTTTCCAATTCAGCCCCAAAGACAAATGTTAAGTCAATTAAGTATCAGAGAAACGGCAATATTGCACACCCAAAGATTAGTGTAAGGGGTACCTGGGCACTCCAGGGTAAAGTCATTGGCCTATAGGTACTGCGGTGGACATATATAAGTAATTTTGCGGGGTTCCCACCTTTGTCAACAGGATTGTCGGATTATGAACCTTGTTTGGTGGGTGCATGGGATTGTGGTCGAAGATCAACCTATTAACACCGAAGATATCTGGACAGGTTATGATTGCATGTTCATAAGCTGGCTGCCCTCTCTAGCTTAGGCTAGGCCAATCGAACTGGCGGAAGGGCTCAAAAGCCTTTCCGTTGATCGCTATGATCTTTATTACACTATCTCTGAAACCAGTCTGATCTGGGTGAGAGCCCTCAAGGGCAACCGGGACAGCACCGCTATAATTCTGAGGCCGTAAGTATCAATGATTAGTTTAACTGTCTAAATCTGACTTCGTGTGAGGTAATATTTCAGATCTTCTCTTAAATTAGCCTTGAGTGCGATTACACTTCATTACCTGTAGTTGATATCTGAACTTCGGGGGGAATAATGATGCTCGTTGGTTTTTTTGTGAAATTGATATTTATTTTCTTAGGGGAACGCATGTCAGTGCTAAGGTCAGGAGAGACTGTTATAGCTTCAGAAACGGATGTTCGATCTGGAACTATAGGGTATGGTGGAGTCAATGATGCATTCGATTTATATCTGGTGAAGTTGGCTAGTGGAAATTATTTACTTATAGTTTTTATGAAGATCCAGTTCTTCTTTGAGGATGGAGAAGGTGGTAAGTGGAGTTCATCAGAAAAGTCACTTTTTGTTAGTCGGTGGAAGCTTGCTATACAGAACAAGTGGGGTGGAAGAATACTTAAATATCTGACATCTGGAAAAGCTATTGGTATAGATTTTAGGTTTGAGACGCAAATAGGTGGCTGGATGTTGGATCACTGGGAAATAACCGTAGAAAAGGTTAGCAAGTTTGCTGTAAGTAGTGTTAATCCTGTAATGGGAACCGTTGCACTGGATAGTCAAGACTTGAAGCTTGTAAGGAAGTCGGGTGGTCAACGGCAGCGTGGTGCAGTCCATGAGTTTGGTCACATGCTTGGCCTTGAAGATGAATATCATAAATCAAGTAAGCATAATGGGGACTATAGATCTGTTATGAATAGTGGCGAAACAGTACTTAAAAGGCATGACAGTACTCATATGAAATGGTTAGAAAGTAAATTAGCGAATCATGGTATTTCATAGTGCTTAAAAATTTATGCTTAATATTATTGGTTTTTAGCCTGGTATCCTGCGGCAGGGGAGATAGTATGGGTGATATAAAAGTCCTAGCATCAAAGGTCGTTTCGAGCTCTACGGCCCAGGAGGAAGAGCGAGCTTTAGAGAGTGTGTGGGAATATGTTTATAAAAATAGAATTTACGTTGAGATATTATCAGTGGATTCTGAAGGGGGTAAAGCTGATATTAATAATCTTGAAGGTTTGAGTGGAGTGGTTAAAGTTCAAGCTATATTTTCAAAGGGTGATCAGTCTTTTACTTTAGAGTGGGAGCCGCATGAGTTAGATAATGTGTTTATCCTATATAGAGAAAAATAGGTGGATTGATCTGATCTCGTAGATAGAAAATTCTTTTGCGATCGTCTTATGGTGTCAATTGTTTGGTCGAGACTGGGGCGCGAGAGAAGAGTATTTTTTACAGCTTTTGAGTTAGTGGGTGTCCGAGATGGCAATTCTGGACACTCAATGATCACGATTGAGAACATTTATCAATTGAAAAGCATTTAGGTGAAGAACCTGACTTCCATACTAGTTGGTGAACTTTCAGAGGTTTGGCGTTAAAACAGGCGGTATGCTAGTCCTGATAGCCGCTTATCGGGTCAATTAGCAAGAGATTGCGCAAAGAGCTGCACAGCGAGCTAGCCGGTCCAGGTGAATAGGCTGAATTTAGCAGGAGGTGGGAAGCAGAAAACGCTGGCAATCGCGTAACCCGTTCATCCAGCATTTGTTTTTCTGTGCACAGACTTGGCGCACCACTTCCGCTGAGCCCACTAATCGCTTAAGTGGCTTTCAAAGTTGAGGTAGAGCTAGTGCTTTGGAGAGATGCCCAGCTGTTTTCGGGTAGGTGGTGCATCCGCTCCAATGGCCCCGCGCCTTTTAGGGGGCAGCTGTCGGCCACTCCAATTTACCAGCTCTAAATAGTGGTCTACATCTGAAAAGGCAAGCCTTTGGGCATATTCCGGCGCCGCCCCGCCAGCCAGCGGTAAAAGATTTGTGGTTTGCTCACCTGAGATTGCAGTATGAATGCGTTGCTGGATTGAAGTGTAATCGAATTCCCCTGGAGCTTTAGCTATGCCAGAACAGACAAGGTTGAGGTCCACGTAACTGATAGAGCTAAGCCTAAAATCTAAAACGACCTTACCAGCGGCTACTTGTACGGTTGGTTTTAACCCAAAATAACCAAGCAATAGCGCTAATGTGGGGAGTTGACTTGCAAGATGGTAACTTCACGCCGAACTCAATATTTATCCCTACAATAGAATCCCGTTCATCTTGTATTTAACCAAGGGATGCGGCTACAAGCATAAAACTAATGAGCCATTTAAATCATTAGTGAACTTTCACAATCCACGATTTTGCCTTTAGTTAACTATATGAATAAGAGTATTACTCTTTAATCTTTTCAGAAAATCATGGGGTAAATTCCAGTGTGAACTGAATTCTCCAATGGTTGACTGAGGCTTCCTTAGTCAAAAATGTATAAAAATATAGGCGCGAAAATAATCTTATTGGAATTTATTCAGTTTGTTTAAATCTCAAAGCTGCGTAAAATCGATAGATATTTCTGGTATTTTGGCCGTAATTGAGCGAGCCAATTAAAAACGCTTCAGAAGTTTAAATAGTATTGAAAGCTTCGAGAGAGTCGAGAATTTTCTAAAAGACCCATCCCCTCAAAGGAGAACGGTAGCGTGAAGTAAGAGTAAGTAAAAGGCGCTGACCCAAGGTGCTAGGAACACCCGGGGCCAGCTGACCAAATTGATATTCTACCTATCAAAATGGCTATATGGATAATACGCTAGAAACCCGCTCGTCTTCAATAAAGTGGAGTACATTCAGCGGCTTGGGGCCTGTTCCCAAGCTCTGGAAGCCTAGCGCCCGCCTTTTCCTCTTCTCTGCCTACCGCCCCCGCGCACCACCCCACATTTCCTCCAAACGTTAAACCCAAGCTTTCCCACCCCGGAAGCGCCCAAACTTTGACCATCGAAGGAAATAAGTATGTTGATCTTAAAGCGACGGACAGGTGAACTTCTAAGGATTGGAGCAAATGTCTCAGTCACAGTGCTGGAGGTGAAAGGCAATCAAGTGAAGATAGGCATAAGCGCACCCAAATCACTCCCCATCCACCGTGAAGAAATCTATGTGCGGATCAAAAAGCAGCAGAGAGCAAAGGCCTGAATATCCTAAAAAGGGTAGGGCAACTTAAGGCACCCAGTAATTAAAAGATGGGATTCCAAGTAGAATCATTGCGCCTCTGTTCGGTAGGGGATATACGCGCTCTGATTCGAATGCCTCTTGGATGCCAAAGGTGATTAGGTAGCGAACTCGGAGTGGCCATGCTGAAGTCTTGGAGGTGTTTAACAAGCAGACCCTCTTATCCGACAGGAAGAGAGGGTAGGCAAGCCTTGCCAACGCCATAAGACGTGTACTCAATGCTTGGCTTGCTATACACAGACCCTCCAGATGAATGTTGACGAGCCCACCAGTTGTTTAAAGCGGCTTTCGGGGTTGTGCTAAAGCTAGAGCCCACGGCTGCCAAGATATCTAGCCTCATAGTGATGGAGGAATATTTCCGTCAGTGCTCCCTAGCTCTTGTGCGCCGAGTCAGCGATCAATCCAGCTGCCAGCAATGGAGGTTCCACTTTTGACGGAATCTGTGCTTCCCTTCATGCTTTCCCGAGCCTGTAGTCAGCCCCCCAGATTCGTTGTTGCCACGTATAAGGGTGGTAGCAGCGGAGAACCTGTTGACGCGGGGTGACAAAAATTAGGAGATCAATAAAGTAGGGGTAGAAAGGTGAGTGGAGGTACTGTATATCGACCTGTACTTACAAGAAAGTGAAGCTTGGGCTTACAGGTGGGGAGGAGGTCGCGCCTGATGATATGGAGTACACCGTGCGCAAGCGCCTGTGAGTGATGGGGCTGATTTTAGGGTATAAGTGGTAGGCTAGACATAACTCTCAGATCGTCGGTTTGTGGTTATATAGATAGGTTTTGATTGAAAAGTATACAGTTGTGCACTCTACAACAAAATCAGCAGCAGCTGCTCCTATTTCTAGGTGAAACTCCGTAACTCATTGATACTTAAAGGGTTCCAAAAATGATATAAAGCAGAGAATATACAGAATTATAAAGACGCTGCTTGGTATTTATTCTTGCATATTTGCGCCAAGTTACGATAATTTATTGATTTTATGAGCTTTTTTGAGTCCCCAAAGGAAGTGAGGCATAGAAATATAAAGCAGGGTGATATAAAGAAGCTTCTTTTGAATTAACTGTTATGTGTCACCGTTAGCACAAGCTTGGATATTCAACAGAAATATGGATTTTCAATAGGTCGCATGAAAAGTTGGTTCATACCCGTTTCAATTGTTCTTGTTCTGCTCGTACTTGCTGTGGGCGTGCCGGCCATCATGCTTCAGTTAAAAATAGATAAGTGCTTAGATAGTGGCGGTAAGTTCATGTATGACAGTAAAGAGTGTGAGGTCGTAAAGTAGTTAATGTATCCAACACATAACAAGCAGCGGCAGAGCGACAGCCAACGCTACGCACCTTTTGTGTTACTCGCTGGCGCTCAAACATTAACACAAATTGCGCTCCGCGCTGGCTGCGCCTGCGCTGGGCGTGTGTGCCAGGCATGGCATTTAACTAGAGAGGTGAAAGTCCTCTTACCAGGTATTCGTGGAGCCGAAGGTTAGCGAAAGGGCAAGGTTAATATCGCGAGGTATTAGCTGGAGGAAGCCCAACGCAAATTCACGGGGTGATGAACAAGAACTGGATATGAGGTGTGACGCAGGTGGAGCCAGTGGGCACGTGACCATAAAGCTCTCCATCCACAACTGGCCTGCGTTTTATAAATCCAGCATCTACGTGAAGAAAGTTAAATGTCTTACCCTGGGAGGTCTATGGGTTGTTAATGGAATAACTGAAAACTGAGAGATTGGTTTTGACCGACCCATAGAAGTCAGCAGAGGGCATAGTAGGTAGATTTCGTGCTACTGAAGGCCTGAACAATTCTGGACAGTATTATTAATGCAGAGCTTGATGACTGCATCTGACAAGTAACTTAGTTGCCAGAAAAAAAATATTTTTTTCTGGATGAACATCAAACTGGAAACTTAATCATACATTGTCCAATTTCCCATCTCTTTTAATGCAGCGAATTCTAGATAGGAATAATCTGTTTCGAGCATTACAACAAGTTTCTCGTAACCAGGGTGCGCCAGGTCTCGATGGTATGACGGTAAAACAGTTGCCGGAACATCTTAAGCAGACCTGGATTGCTACCCGACAAAAGGTGTTAAGTAGTAGCTATCGTCCTCAACCGGTGAAACGCGTCTTCATACCAAAAGGCAATGGAGGCCTGCGTCCATTGGGTATACCCACTGTGCAAGATAGGTTGATCCAACAAGCTATCGCACAGATACTCAGTGAGCAATGGGAGCCGAAGTTTCATGCTCTTAGTTTTGGTTTTAGACCAAATCGATCGGCACACCAGGCGATTAGACAGGTCCAAAACTTTGTCCGGCAAGGAAAGCGCTGGACGATCGATATGGACTTGAAATCCTTCTTTGATGAAGTGAATCATGACAAGCTCATGCTAACACTGAAGCAAAGCGGAATACCGGCTGATGTGCTGGGGTTGATAAACCGATACCTAAAAGCGCCAACGGTAGTCGATGGCAAGGTAATAGCTACAACAAAAGGCGTCCCGCAAGGTGGGCCGTTATCTCCGCTTCTAGCGAATATTGTGCTTAATGAACTGGACTGGGAGCTGCACAAGCGGCAACTCAGTTTTGTACGATATGCCGATGATTTTCAAATTCTGGTGGGAAGTCGTCGGTCTGCAGAGCGGATAAAAGTAAGCCTTACGCACTTCATCAAATGTAAGCTGAAGCTCACAGTAAATACTGAGAAGAGTGCAGAGGATCACTTCTGGAAGCGGAGCTTTCTAGGATTTAGATTGCTGAAGAAGGATGCCCGGATAAAGGTATCAGAATCATCGATTAATAAATTGAAGGCAAAGATCAGAATGGTCACCCGCCGAACACGAGGCCGCAAGTTTACTCAGATCATAGAAGAGTTAAAGAAGTCCCTGCTTGGTTGGAAAGCGTACTTTGACATCAGTGAAGTACTGAGCCCTCTGAAAGATCTGGACAAGTGGATAAGGCGGAAGTTGCGATGTTATTTATGGAAGCAATGGGGACGTAGTGGTTACCGCAGATTAAGAAGGCTGGGTGTTGATCGCTTTTTAGCGTGGAACACGGCCAAATCAGCGCATGGACCATGGAGGCTAAGCAAAAGTCCTGCCCTTTACAGAGCATTGCCAAATAGATACTTTAGGAACTTGGGGCTGCCGGAATTGGCAGATAGGAAGGGGAATAGAATTGAACCGCCATGGTACGTGACCCGTATGCCTGGTGGTGTGGGAGGAGGGGCATCGTGAGGTGCCTCCCTATCCCGATTAAGTCATAGTAGAAATGAGATACGTGGAATCAAGTTATTGGAGATTAACGGTGCTAGTACTGTCGGTTACGGCAGTTCTGATTTTTTTCCGATTTCATATTTTTATCACGGTAACTCCATTCGAATGCTGGAGTTTTGAGGAAGTATGGGATTACCGCCCGGATCCATTGAATCCTTTTTGGATGTATACGATAGTTTTCCTGTTGCTTGCTATCTGGTCACTTTTGGAGTTGGTACTTGGTATAGTTGCAAAATCCCAGCGATTTGTTCCTTTTTTCTCGCTCGTTTTAATGATATCTGTTTTCTTTGGGCATATGCATTTTTGGCAATCATTCCAAGTTATGCGTGGAGAACAAGAGTTTAGTTACTTTACTCTCAAGCTGGTTCACTTTAAGCAAATTGGGCCAGAGGTTAGGCTTTCAGGTTTCCCTCCAAGCTGGCAGGAGTATGTGATCGAAAATAGGTGCGCTAAAGGTTTGGCAATTTCAAACATGTCAGATCAAGAGCGGAAAGAGCTTCATAGCAAGTACTTGAAGCTCTGGCAGTAGGGATTTAACAAGTTGCTGAAGTACACTCCGGTCGCAAAGATCGCGGCCTCCGTGGGACAACCTACACTGCGTTTCGGTTGCCCCTTAGCAAAGCGCTAAGTTTTATACATAAGTTTTTTTAGTTTTATTTTATAAATCAATAAGTTACAGTTTAACCCAGTAAGAACTATAGATTTGGCTGGATAATTATGCAGGACTGGGTCATGGACGAAATAAAAAATCAGGTTATGGGTGATACACGCTTGAATAAGCGCCTGTCTAATATTCTCAGTAATTTAAGTTCCGACCCAAAGAATAGTATTCCCTGCGCAAACAAAACTTGGGCAGAAACGTTTGCGGCTTATCGCTTTATCGAAAATGATAAAGTCAACTTTGACTCTATTATGAGCGGCCATAAATCAGCAACTCTTGAGAGAATCAAAGCGCAGCCCGTTGTTCTTATTCCTCAAGATACTACCTTTTTAAATTTTGCCACTGACCTAGAAAGTAAAGAGATGGGAACTCTTCGACGGAAAGAGACCAATCAGCAACTTTTGCACACCTCAATCGCTATAACGCCATCAAGAGTTAACTTGGGTGTTGTTGAGGGTAGTATGTGGCAGAGAGACAAGGAATCAAGCTCTAATTCTCGCTATACCAAGTCGATAAAGGATAAGGAGAGTCGACGCTGGCTAGACCATTACGAAGCGGCTTGTCAGATACAGGAGCGCTGCCCTGAAAGCACAATTGTGAGTATTGCTGATAGAGAAGGTGATATTCATGAGTGGTTTCAACGGGCTGAAGATCAAAGTGAACAGCGGCGGGCGAGCTATATCGTTCGAGCTAAGGCCAATCGCACTTTAGAGCTCGATGGAGAAGAAACAGTTTTGCTTTGGGATCATATGAATGAGCAGAAATCTGTTGGTCTATACACGGTAGACATTCCCAAACGGAATGGAGAACCTGGAAGAAAAGCCAAAGTCAGTGTATCCACTACTGAGATACGGCTACTTGGGAAAGGAAAATCTAAACGACCACTTTCTCTCTATGCTGTATTGGCCAAAGAATTAAACCCACCAGAGGGTGAAAAAGGCATTGAGTGGATGCTGTTAACTGATCTTCCAGTTGAAGACTTTAAGCAGGCGAGAGTTATCATTGAGTGGTATCGAAGCCGGTGGGAAATTGAAACCTATTTTCGGGTAGTAAAAGGCGGATGCCAGATAGAAAGTAATCGTTTTAGAACAGAGCAGCGATTGTTGAATTGTATTGCGATCTATATGATTATTGGATGGCGACTACATTCGATAACTACACAAGCAAGAAGTCTTCCTGATGAACCATGTACGAGTGCTTACTCTGAAAAAGAATGGCGCATGGTATGGATGATGCGAGATAAAAGTTGCCCACCGAATATACCTCCAAGCATGAGGGATATAACGCGTATGTTGGCAGGCCTAGGGGGATTTCTAGGACGTAAAGGTGATGGCGAACCAGGGGTTAAAACTGTTTGGCAGGGATATACCAAACTGCTCCATTATATTGAAGCAGCAGAGGCTTTAAATGGGCTTAAATGATGTGTATAAAACACAGGCAAAGCGTTGTGAGAATCGTAAATGAAGAATGTGGTAATAGCCCTTCTAATAATCTTGCCTAATGTAGCCATGGCATGCAGCTGCAGAGGTTATGAAATTGAAGAAGCTTTTAACGACTACGAGTTCGTATTTCGTGGCGTAGTAAAAAGCATAGGGAGTAAGTGGGTTTGGGAAAAAGGTTATTGGCTACCGAACAGCCTGAATAAAGTGAAGTTCGAAGTAACCAAAAATTACAAATCTAGCGCTGCTGAAAAGGTAACAGTTTTTACTCATCCTCAGTCTTCTGCTTGTGGCTTCACCTTTCAAGAAGGAGTTGAATATGTTGTGTTCGCATATCCCGGCTCTAGGGAATCAGCTGAGTATGGTATGGCCGTTGAGGGAGGGGCTATGGTATCAAGCTGTAGCCCCACAATTCATTACGAAACACGAGAAGAGTATTACGAGGTAGAAAGGCTGCGTGTCATTAAGTACCTTGAATCAAGAGCTGGCTCATAACAAGGGCCAGCACAATCGCCAAATGCAAAAAACGCATTTGGCTGGACTCGCTACACTGCGTTTCGCTCGCCTGTGTGGCCGGCGTTATGAGTCATGAGTATGGAACTAAGAAAAGCTAACGTGAGCAGGATTGCGATTTGGCTACTAGGTACATCAATGGTCTCCCTAGCTTACCTAATTGTTTTAGATGCAATTTTTGTTTTGTTTCTTAATGAGCAACAAACTTGGCTTAATACACTTCCATGGGGCGTATTTGTTCTGCCCATTGTTTGGGGTGTCATTACCTATAAAGGGCTTGTGAAATACAAGTATTTAGGGGTGGTCACGGGTTTATTCCTTGGGTATGTTGTGGCCCATCTGGAATTACTCTGGGTAGCAACTTCCTTTCATACTATGCTCGGGGGTTCTATTTAGAGTGAGCCAATACCAAGTAATTCATAACAAGTTGCTGAAGTACACTCCGGGCGCAAAAGTCGCGCCCTCCACCGGACAGTCTACACTGTGTTCCGGCTGCCGTTTAGCAAGACGTTAGGCTCTATGGATACCGAAGAATATATAACTAAATTATTTGTCGATGCAGGGTGGCATGAAGGTCGCCAAGTTGAGGGCCTAAATCAGACCTTAAGCGTATCTAGTGCCGGCCATAAAAATGCAGCTGCCGTACTGGCTGAATTCGGTGGCCTCAATGTGGGGGAAGTCGGCCCAGGGCGAGAGCTTTCCGCGAGTGACATATCGTTCAGAGCCAGGGCGTTTGATTTCGGAAAGGAGTTCCACAACTATTGGCAAAGTCTAGATGTGTCTTTGTATGCTTTTGCTTCAGCACATCACGACCATATGCTGCTACTAGTTGACGACCAAAATAACTTCTACATATTTACTGACCCTGACGAGCAGCTCTATAAAGTAGGCAGTTTCGAAGAAACAATGAAAAGGGTATTATTGGGTATCAATTATGGTGCAGCGCTTGAAAAAGCCTAACAAGTACATGTTGTTCGCCCATTTCGTGGGCTGGGCCCTCTGCACTGCGTGCTACGGCCCTAAATGCAGGCGTTATGTGTCGTAGAGATATATGGGAATATTTGAAGTATTCATGATCGTTTTCATTCCAGCTGGCACTCTGTTGTTGAATGCCTGGCGGAAGAATATGAACGGTACAAAAAGGTGGCCGCAACTTGCATACCTATTTGTATCATTGGCGATGGCTGGTTCGCCTTTGATTTATGTACGCAGCATAGCGCCAAACCACACGGCACTTGCGGTTGTATTAGCTGGAGTAGCGTTTTTTTGGTTCGCAATAGTTGGGGGGCGTAGTGCAAACACATAACAAGTTTGTCAACGATCGCCCTTCGGGCTGGACAGCATTAAGCGCTGCCTCGCAGCAAAGCTACCCGTTACAAAGGCGTAAAGGCAAGTAAACATGTACAAAGGCTTGTGCCATATATGTGATCGTCAGATTCAGAACACTGGATTTGATAAGTGTATGTATTGTGGTGCTGAGCTTTTAGAGAATCAGAAATTTACAGAGTCTGAGAAATCTGTAATCGAAGATAAGCGAAAAGCTGTAGAGAAAGAATTGCGGCAGAAGAAAGCAGCGCAAACAAGAGTGCCATCGTCAACTGATGGTTTTGGTGGTGGCATAGATTTTGGTTTCGGTGACTCAGGCTGCGATTAGTTGAGGCCTTAACAAACACAGGCAGTTTGCTACGGCCCTCTGGACCCCTGCGGGACGGCTTACCTTGTGCGCTTTTTTCGCAGGTCGCTCCGCTCCCATTTTTTCGCAAAACGTGCACAAAGTAAGCCGCCCTGCTGTGGATGTTTAGGCTGTAGAAAAACTAATTTATGTCTTTGCTTTCTTAGATGCGATCAAATATTGACCATAAATGGAGATTCTCCGTGAATTCTGATCTAGCTTTCACTGATGAGTAGGCTGTTTTTTACGTAGAAGCACAGTACGAAAAGAGGGCTGAGTTTTTCTACACCCTCGTTATGTGAATCAGGCTGCTGAGATATAGGCATGGAAGATCTACTGGGGTTCGTGTTAATTGGCTTGCTCTTAGATGTCGCATTTTGGGGGATTAGCTATGCTACTGGCGCTGTATTAACTCCAATAATCTCTTTAGGAAGATGGAGGCCAGAAAGTATTAGTCTCAATAGAAAGGGTGGGGGTAGGCGCAGTAAACAAAACGGATTCACTCTCATAGAAAGAGATGACCAAGTTTATCTCGGAGCATTAGCAGTTGCGTTTATCGGTCTGGTTTTTTGGGTGGTAGTTATAATTCTATTGTGTATCACATAACAAGTTTATGTTGTCGCCACTTCGTGGCTGGGACGTCTTACGCTACGCTCCAGCCGCCCCAAATAAAAGCGTTAGGTATACAGGCATGGACCAGCTACTCAGAAAGATTTTAGATGATATCCAATCGGTGCCGGATTTTTCCGGCACCGATCTTAAGGACATAAATGACACGAATGCATTTGGTGATAACGCTCTCCATTGTGTTTGCGTATGGGGTGACATAGATGCTGCAAAATTGCTTGTAGAAAATGGCATCAATATCGAGCAAAAAGGTGAAGGTGGATTTACACCTTTGAAAGTGGCTGATGATTTTGAGCACTTTGAAATTGTTCGCTATCTAATATCGAAGGGTGCCAATGTCGAAGCTCTTGAAGCGGAATTCCAGTTTGACCGTGAGGCTAACTCACAGCATATGAGCAATCTACAGGAAAGCATCAAAGAGCTTGAGCAAAAAGTTAAAAACGAGTGTGGTAAAAATTCCTAACAAACGTCAGAAATCCGACATTTATTCCGGTGCTTGTTTTGTGTTCGCTGCGCTCATAATACAAAACAATCCTCTCCAGAAATGCGGTTGTGGCGGGCGTTAGCTGAATAAAGAATTAGAGATATGGCAGGAATATTTAGCTTTACATGTTCATGTTGCGGTGAAGTCCACGAAGGCTCTCCTAGCTTTGGTTTCAAAGCTCCTGATCCGTGGTTGTCACAACCAGATGAAGTAAAAGAGAAAGGAAAGATCAGTGATGACCTTTGCTATTACACAGATGAAGGTGGCACACATTATTTTGCAAGAGTAATAATAGAGATACCTATCCACGGTGTAACAGACCCATTCATGTGGGGTGTCTGGGTATCTTTAAGTGAACAAAGCTTCAACCATTATATCGAGAATTGGGACGAACCAGATACTGGCACAGGTTACTTTGGTTGGTTCTGCAGTGAACTTCCTTATTATAAAAGCACTCATTCTTTAGCAGCAGATGTAAACCCTCAAAGCGAAGGTTCAAGACCAACACTGTGCTTACATGAAACAGAGCATGAGTTTTATCATGACTTTATTAATGGTATAAGCATAGAAAAGGCGCAGAATATTGCAGAAATTTGCATGCATGGCTAACAAGTTGTCGCACAATCGTCCCTTTCGGGGCTGGGCAGCCTACACTGCATTTCGGCTGCCTGTGGGCAAAGCGTTAAAGGTCTTATGCGAAACTTCGTGGTTTTAGTACAAGGTGAAAATTTCAACTTAGATGTTGAGGGGGCAATTCAACCTGCGGGATTTTTCGCTACTAGGCGTGCCGAGGCCGAAACCGAAGAGGAGGCGTCTAGCCAGGTAATTTCACAACTACTTACGGAACCAGAAATTAGTGGCAAAGGACTACCCGGCCACACCATACTTGTAAAAGTGGCTCATGAAATGCCCATAGAACACAAGAATACATATTCGGGTTTTACTTTCTACCCACTGGAGAAAGCATGACCTTTAACAAGTTTGTCAACGACCGGCCTTCGGGCTGGGCAGCCTTAAGTGTGGCTTCGCCAAACAGCTGCTCGGTACAAAGGCGTTAGGCGATATTAAGTCATGGAGCAAATTCAGATAATCAAAGATAAGTCCAAGCTAGAAGGAACATGTTATATCGAGCTATGCTTAGGGAAGTACAAGGGTAAGCATTGGGATGAGAGTAGCCTGTTTTTCGATGAAGAGGTTTTTGGTCTTATCGAAGTAATATTTGAAAGGAATATTCCTAATTATAACCACTACTGTATGAATGATGCTGATTCAAACTCATGGGGTAAGATATTAACTGAGCTAAAAGAACTGAGTGAGTCACTAAGATCAGCAAATGAATTTAATGAAATCATCGGAAAAGTGAGTTTTGTATTCAGTGGTACTAGGGACTATTTTCAAAATCATTTCCAGTCTTGCAGAGGCCAGCTTCAAGAAATGATTTCAGAATTGTCAGCTTGGGCAGAAACAAATATTAATAAATATGGGCACATTGCGGTATTGGGCATTTAGGCAAGATTCAGCGCTTAACAAGCGGCAGCAGTCGGATAGTTTTTCCACTCCTTCGTCGCTCCAAAACCCCCTCTGTGCCAAACGTTAGGTATAGGTATGAATCGAGATTACGTTCTAAAATATTCTCCGGCTTTACTACAGTCAGCTGCTGTTTCCTATATAAAACAACTAATCGGGCCAGTATTCCCAGTCGTTTTTATTGGTTTGTCGATATACTCCGGCATTCAAGTATATAATGAAGACTATTCTTGGAGGGTAGGCTTGGCGGGCGGCGGTGTATTTATTGTTGGTGCAATAATGATTTCATTATTTATCGGCCACTTGAAGCATGCTAAAACAACGGCCAATGAGCTGAGAAATGGAGAAACTATATTTGGTTTATCTGAATCTGGTATTAGTTTTAGTTCACCGCTAGGTTTCGCAGAAATACCATGGGGTCAGATATCTTCACTTCACCAGCATAAAGACTTTTTCATCCTTTTAGTTAACCGGGGTAATTATACATCGGTACCTCTTGCATCCATTGATGATGAGGCTATGGAATTTATAAGAAAATCTGTTCTCAAGCATGGTGGAAAAGTTGCTTAGCAAAAACCAGTATGACAGCCTTCGTAAACTTTGCTTGAAAAGCAGCAAAAAATTTCAATTCGATGTGTGTGGTTGGTGTTACGTGACTTTTGGTTCCTAGATGGATACGACAAGTTTAATGAATGACGCTCAGAGTCGGATTGAGTGTGCATTGTTAAATTTCAATGATCTTGAGGCGATCAATCGCGAGTTAGCGTCAATCTACAACCTAATACAATCTGATATTCCCTTAGCCATCCCAGTAAGTTTGGAAGTTGTTGAAACTAAGTCGCTGCAATATAGAATCTTTTATCAAGCTGGCTATGGAATGTCAGTTAATTCTATTTTGATTTCTCAAGGAGAATTTGAATCCTACCTCTGGTCTGATTGCGATGGTTGGTGTCTAGATGACGATTACTGGGATGTTAGAGAAATTGCCAGGCATCTATCCAAAATCCCTGTAATTGTTGATTATCCAAAAAATGTGGGTGAATTGTATAATAATTTTGTCCAAGGGCTTTGGGTATTTTCCCTTAGCAACGTGCCAAGCTTCGGTGGTGAGCCTCCAAGAGATTTGGAAGAAGTGATCTCATGGGATCAAAAAAATGTTCTTGTTGGAACTGAGGTTTCAAACATGGAAATCGTACCGAGGGAGACATGGGATAATATTTGCGAGCGTGAAAGTACATGATTTAGTGGCTAGTACGCCGTACGTAACAAAACAATTAACTTCGCTCCAGCCACTGCGTGATTTCGGCCGGACCTCCGGCGCCTCCGGCCGGCTATTGCGAGCGTTAACTGTTGTAATGGGTAAATGTGATATCTGATAAATTCGAGAGAATTGAAAACCCAGACTGGGAGCCTGATGCCCTTATGCAAGTATATTTTTCTGATAAAGATACCACCGTAAAAAGTGGATACCGACCTCACTATAAGGTTAAAGCCGACTATCTTACAACTACGATTTATTGGTTTATTGATTCAGGGATTACGGAACCTAACAGGCGCGCTCTAGCGTTTGTCAAATTCACCACATCAGAGGCATATCCAAAATGCCTAAAGGTAGGTTCCAATCTAGAGGTTCGCGAAGGCTCAAGAGTAGTTGGCCATGCTAAGATACAGGAAATATATAATGACCGACCACGTAAAAGCAGCTAATAATCATAGGGAAGTTTCTATGGGCCTTCGCGGGACAGCCTACGCTTCGATCGCCCGCGCTGTGGACGTTAAAAGTATGAAGAAGGAATACGCACAATACATGATTTCATGGATTGAAAAGATTGAGTCACAATTTCAATCCCCCATTTCTGACTCCTATGAAGTAATGAAGGCTTATTGGTCAGGATCAGGTGTGGACTTCAATGAGGGTGAAATGAAGGGAAGATTGTGGGCATGGGTAGATGGTAATAGTGGGCCTAGGGAGCCTCTGAATAACTCCGTAATGCCTCTGCGGGTCTTGAAGGCTGCAGATGTTAGGCGCGGCTCGCCGCGAATGGCCGTAGCCCTTTGCAAGAGCTGCAACGCAGCAGCTGTGGCCTTCAAGGCCCGCCCTTCGGGGCTTGCAGAGCGATTCACACTCCGCGTTGCGACTTCTTGAAAGGTCTAGACATTCCTGCGAAGCCGCGCCTTGATTGTGAACCGCTCTGCATGCCAGAGGTATCACGGAGTTATTCAGAGGCTCCCTAGAATAACAAGTGACCAAGAAATGGCTGTGGCACATATGGTTTTATGCCTTGCCTACAAAGACGAGGCAACTATGGATGAGATCAAAGATATAGGATTCTTCGAAGATCTATTAGAGCAGTATGGGTATTCTAGGTCAGAGATAAATCGTACCTATGATCAGCAAAATTTTTAAAAACTAAAGGCACCGGACGTAAAAATCGTCGCTTCGCTTTGGTATTGCCGCAGGTGCTCTAATCGTTAAGGTACTTCATGAGTAAGCTCGTCACTCTATTACTGCTAAGTAGCAATGCTTTTTTAGCTCAGGATCTAGAAGGCACTTGGGAGGATAGGAGTGGGGGTATATTTGGTGGTGAATCGGGATGGGATAAGTGTGAGTTTAGATATGACAACACTTTTCTGTGCACTAACTATCCAAAACTAGGCAGTTTGGTTTTTCCCTTTGAAGGAACTTGGAAATTAATAGGGAGCACACTCACTCTTCGTTTAAATAGTTCTCATATAATAAAAACTCATATTGCCGAGATTGATCAGGATTTCTTTAGGGGGCTGGTAGAAGGTGGTAATAAATTTACGTTTAACAGGAAAAAACCTTAACAAGGCAATGCAGTTGACGTCTTACTTTGTGCGCTTTTTACATAGTCGCAGAACTCCAATATGCATGTAAAAAATGTACGCAAAGCAAGCCGCCATCGATTTCGACGTTATGTATTAGGAGAGTTCCGTGTCACCACTAGAAGTTGAAAAAAAGGTACGTGACAAACTCAATAAACTCATTGGTACCACGGCAAAGAAGGAAATACTAAGTCTTTCTGAGGGTGGGCCATCACACGAGTTTGATATTTTTGAGGAAGGTAAAATTATTGGTGGAGTCAGTACATCTCCATGGTTCAATAATCCTAATGCGAAAGGTAAGCAAACTGGCAATACTTCAGGTCAGGATCGTGCGGCAACTGAAATCCTGTGGCTCACTCTTTGGCAAGGTCCTGAACGAAGGCTTCATATCCTTACCGATAAAGAAATGGCAGATAGAATCTTCAAAAAATTTAATGGTGCAGTTTTCCCCAATAATGTCGAAATCCAGCACTTTGATCTAGGCTCGGGTAGCTTCAATCATGTTGGAACATTGTGAAAAACAAAACAAGTTGATACTGTTTGTTTCGGCGCTGCGAGCCTCTACCAGATAGCCCACGCTTAGCGTGGCCTACCGCAGATTAAGGTGCTCAGGCTGTAGAAAAACTAATGTGCATCTATGACCCTTTAAGTATGGTCAAATATTGACCGCATGTGATGGTTCTCTGTGAATTCTGATTTAGATTTCACTGATAAATAGGCTATTTTACACGTGAAGCGCAATACGAAAAGAGGAATGAGTTTTTCTCCACACTCGTTACATGCCTTATGGAAAATGACGTCATAGAGTTCGTATCGAACTTTACAGGGATAGCAGCAGAGAAGATCCGCCTAGAAACCCTAGTGAACGACGACCTGGCTGTCGATGGTGATGATGGTGATGAGTTCCTCATCGAATTCTCTCATAAATTCAATGTAGACATCTCTGGTATCGATCGTGTGTACTTTGGCCCAGAAGGTATCTCTTTAAACCCATTTGAAGGCATCTGGGCCTTTTTAAAAGGATTTTTGTATGGATGTAAAGGAGTCACTAGAGAAAACTGGGATGACATCGCCCCTCTTCCTGTATCGGTTTTGGTTAACTCGGCTAAGTCCGGTACTTGGGAGGACTAGGCATATAATAGGGCGCTCAATGCAGCGCAGTGCTACAAAGGGCACGGACTCTAGCGGCTACGCAGCTTTCGCCGCGTTAGCGGGGGGTTGCAAGTATCTAAAAAGTACGTATTTTCATGAATAAAGATAGAAATGCTGGGCCCTTGATTACGGCTCAAACAGGTTGGGAAGAAGCATACCTTATTGGTACTGAAGCTGAGCTTCTGGAATTTGCCGAAAACATCATTCAGGCAGTAAAATCTGCTAAAAGTGAAGACTTCTTTGGAGAGCCAGTTAGAGTTTCAGCTTTTGACGGAAAGGTTGGGCAATTCAGCGAGGTTTATTTCGACTGGCTTGTTGTAACCAAAGATCGAGAACAAACAATAGACCTTTCACGTAAGGTGTTGGGTTTGTAACAAGGCGCTGCACTCGACTCAGGTGCTATCGCAACTCCGCTTGGATACATAAAAGCCAAATGAATATTATCTACACAAAACTAATAGAACTGATAGGCTTAAATGAAGGAATTGTGTGGGGTGAAAGATCGTGCCATGACTCCCACTTCCGTTTACAATTTTACATTCATAATTCTAAAACCAGATTGTTGGCTCATTATGTAGCGGAGGCTTCAAATACGCCATTAAATGTTTATGCTAAAAGGCCCCTAGGAGAGCTTGATTGCGAGAATAACTTTGATAGTGAGCTTGTCCATGAATACAGGTCTGGTTTGGATGATGATACTTTGGATAAAGCATGTTGGCTAGGTTCGCATTTTACCTGGGCTATGTATAAAACTGGTATTATCAGCTCAAAAATGGAGCAAGAGTTTTGTGGTGTGTTTGGTGCGGTAAGTAGAAATGCATAGCAAGCGTATATTATTCGCCGCTGGACGGCTTTCGGTACGCTTCACCCGTCGCAAATACATACGTTAAGTTATTATGAAAATTGAGTGCTATCAATTATTCAAAGAATACAAAGATAAGGGTTTGAAGAAAAAATCTTCAAAGTCTATCCGTACCTTTATTTCACAATTTGAAAATGATGAAGAGATAAATAGCTGGGTATGGGAATGCTTGCCTAAATTGGAAACAAATAGGCACTCCAGAATTCGGTATGAGATATTTCGTGAACTGGTATGTTCAATATTAAAGTGCGGCTCTAAAAACAACGATTTTTCCAGTACTCTTTGGCTAGGGAAGCTCGCTCAAATTATATATCAAGCTCAGCAACTAGATAAAGAGCACAAGTATAGTCAATCTATTAAAGAATACATTAAAAAGCTTAGCGAGTATCGAGATAAACTTAACAATCAAAGGCAAAGGATGCAGTAAACGGCACCCCGCTTTGGGTGCTATTAGCCAAATGGAGTGAAGCTATAAATATTTTTTTACGGATAATTGCAGTGTTTTCTGCGCTACTTTTTTGTTTGCTATCGTGGTTCGGCCCTATGGCTGAGACTTGTACTATGGGGGATACAGGTGGTTACGTTGGAAGTGTCATTCTATCTGTTCCTTTTGCATTACTTGCCTCCTTCATTATTTTTAAGGTCAAGCCGACAAATGTTTACTTTGAAAACATCTCAGCTAGTTTAATATTAATATTGTGTTTATTTGTAGGGTATATATGGTCTTTGCTTTTAGTAAACACTACTATTAGCGGCAATCACTTATGTGGCCCTGATTATAATAGTTATCTTAATGAGTACGGCACAAATTATTGGTATATTCCTTTAATACAATTAATTGCCTGCGCTCAATTGATGTTTTTTTCAATTAGGTCAGCACATAACAAATCAAGCAAGAAGAATACAGTAAATCGCACCCGTTCCTGAGGAGTTATGTGAATACACGTTATGAAACTTACTGACATAAGAACGGAGATTGGAAGCGACATATTGAAGAAGTTGGTCAAGGAGCATGGCTGGCGGATTCAATCTGAATATAATTTAGATGCTTTCTATAAAGGAATAGACTACGATTGCTATATTCTCGAAAAGCATGGTGACGAAATACATATGGAGTGGACAAATTGGTTAGAGTGGGAAATATCTGGTGAGCAAAGTACCCTCAAAAGTTTGTCCATTACGTATGGTTTGTAGACTTCGCAACTTCAGAATTGGGCAAGAACAACCATACAAGTGCATCAACTTCGCTCCAGCCTCTACGAGGCTTCTGCCGGACAGCCCATGCTTCGCGCGGCCTGCCGGGCGTTAAATTCCAAGTCCATGTTTGAGGAATATTCAATAATTGAGAAATTTGAGGTTATAGACCGAGGTGTGGTTGTTGTGATTGCTGAAGTCACTGATAGAGCCCCTGGAGAGGTGTATAGAGTAAAAATAAGAAGTGCATCTGAAGAGTGTATCGAGGCGGAAGCTGTCAAGGAGTGGCTATTGTGTAAAGATCCAGTACCGATAGAAAAAGAAGCTTACGTACTCAAAGGAGTTCATGAATATGATCTGCAAGAAAATGCGGTTCTGGTTTTCTTCTAGAGCATCGAAATTTAATAAGCGGCTTTTGCCGCGCTCTCGGTTCTGGGACCTCCCTTCCGCTGCTTCGCATATCCTAGTCCGCCCCGAAGCCGGGCGTTAACTTTCAGCAGTAATCGAACATGGCTGAATTTAAATTAGATCTTAAAACCCTTGCGTATGGGCCCGTGGCCAAATACTTTGATTTAGCATTATTTGAGAAAGACATATCATGGTATGAAGACGCGGGATATAAAGTGTACTTCTTAGATGGAGAAAAATGGTACACAATGGAGAGCTTCCATAGTGATTGCCATGAAGTATTTTCTTTCCCTAGTTACTATGGACGCAATTGGGGAGCTTTTGACGATGTCATTTCTGAGATTGAGAGAGGTTCTCAAGGTGATGTATTAGTCTGCGTGAGAAATTTTGATTCTTGGAGTAAACGAGATATTTCCAACTCACAAGTGTTTCTAGAGATAATGTCTGATCAAACTTATTCCTATCTTGTTTACGGAAGAAAATTCGTTACGTTAATCCATAGTAACGATCCCAATCTCTCAATTAGGGAAGTGGGAGCAAAGAGTGTTCACTGGAATCAAAAAGAATGGAATGAAAGTGATCGGAGAGAGAAATGTTAACAAGACGTCGCACCCGACTCCGGCGCTGTGGCGCCTCTGCCGGTGAGATTGGCGTTAAATTACGAATATGAGGGCAAAGCTACTTTCCACAGAATCCAGAGGCATATACAGGTGTTATTCTATCAAACTTAGAAATGGAGACAGGCCAACATAGCCCAACATATGAGAACTTCACACAAAGAATTGATCGTGGTATTTATAGAATTCATTCTGATACAATCCGTGACAGGGAAGATGAGATCAACACTTAATAAGCGTCTTCATTTCGATCCGGCCTGTGGCCTTTAGTGGACTTGCTGCGCTCGCCGATGAGCCGGGCGTTACATTTTGAGCATGATTAAGCACATAGATAATCCACATGTAGAATCGCTTCATGGCTACTTGAAATGTCTGTCGAAGCTTTGTGCGAATGGATATAGATTCGGAGTGGCAGCCTACGCAGCTGAGCAAGAAATTGATTTTTTCGTAAGTGAACTTGTTGCGCATTGGTCAGAAGGGGATGAATATCTCGCGGCGAAAGAATACCGTTTTAACGGTCGAGTAGAGGTCGAATCAGATTGGCTATTCAAAGAAATAGAAAGTTATATTTTCAATGGACTACTGAATAAACAGCTGATGCCAGATGAAGATGCAAGAGGGTATGCGTCGAAGATTTTGATTGAGGATATAAACGAGTATTACGGACTGCTTTCATCTTCACTAAATAAAGATGGCGTATTCCACCCCCTTTTGAGAAACCCCATTTACAAGCTTGATATAGAGGTAGAGAACGTCGAAAAATCTCTCTATTTCATTATTAAGATAGAAAATGTCTACGTATTGACATACTTTATGAAGAGATCGCGCAGATAGAAATGTAACAAAGCGCTGTACTGGAATTCGGTGCTAACACGTCTCCGCAGATGAGTTTGGAGTTATTTATAGGATATGAAAAGATCTCGCACTAAAAAAAATAGAAGGAAGAATCTAAATTCAGATCAGGGTTGTTTAAAAAGAAAATTTGAAGTTCTAGAAGATGTTACCTCTTTGGTATGTCAAAACTGGTTGTGGTTCTGCATTTTTATTTTTTCTGCAATTTGGTTGGGAGGCCATCTTTGGCAAGCCGTAACAGAGTTCGGAATTCCTAATGTCCGCACTACAGATATTATATGGTTGAAAATTCATCCATTTTTGTTTTTGGTAGTTTTTGTTCTTAAGTTGGCTTTTTGGTTTCTAAGTACAGCTTCAGTGATAGTCTTCCTAAAAAATATAGGACGTGCCAAGTAATGGATAACAATCGCAGGCATTCTATTCCGGTCCTGTGGTCCTCTACGGGACACCAAATGCTGCGGGCGTTCTAACTAAACAGTCGAGTAGAGATGGAAGTAAAATTAAAAATTTATAGGAATAGGATAGAGCTGTTTACTGGCTCTAAAGTTCACTTTGAGACTCCTAAAGAGGCATTCTCAACTCAAAGACTTTTGGTTGGAGATTTTGATGCGGCGTGGAATTGCATCGTGAATGCTGAGAAAAAGTTATCTATAAAAGGACTCTTTAAACGGAAGCCCAAGGTAATTGTAGAGCCTAAAGAAATGGTTGAAGGTGGTATTTCCTCAGTAGAGGAACGTATATTCCGAGAACTAGCAATGGCTTTGAATCCTAAAAGTGTGGAAGTGCATGTGTAGTACACTAGTTATAAAAAATAAAGATATCCGACATCAAAACCATCGATTCGTTTTGGTTTTGAGGCAGGCGCTAAAAGGGTAATATTTAAAGCATGAATAATATTTTCCTGGCAATTTACAATCTAGCTGTGCTATTCGGTGTCCTTTTAATGGCGATAATGGCTGGCTTATGGTGGACCTTTGACGATGGCAAACTATCTGAAGGGGTCGTTTTTCTTGTTGGAACCTGGGTGTTGGCTTTTAACTTTCTTCCAGTCCAGGGGTTGAAGTGCTTAAAAGAGCCGGTGGTAAAATTTTACTACTTGCCGCTGGCAATACTTGGATTAATTGGTTTCATTTATGGTGTGGTGCAACATTAAAATAACAAGTTTACCAAACATCACTAGGGCTAAAAAACGATCTTCACTGGGCGCTCAGAAAGCGCGCGCCGCTTATAAAATTGTTCAATTCCTCTTGGAGATTTGCAATGGATTTTGATTTCTTAAAGCCGAAAGAAAGGTTGCGACTCATGGACTTGCTCAAGCAAGTGGGTATTGATGTAAGTGATTGGGGTAACTATAAGCGAGGAGAAGAATACGCGGCTAGTAATCCAAAATACTGCTATGAGTGGACCTTTCAAGATCATGATAGCGAACTAATTGTGCTTAATTTATGGTACGAAAATATTAAGCTTCGCGAAGAAAGTATCATCCAACAATTGAACATGAGAACACTTGCAGAAGAAATGAGTTGCTCCCCCCAAAGAAGAAGGGCATTCGAAATGGACTTTGCGCTTCAAAAAGCGGCACGACTTAATTGGCCTGTGAGAGTAATAATTTGTGATGGTACCCTTAGGGACGACACTCCAGATAGAAAGCGTTCGGAAACAGAAACAAGAATGCTTGATGATGAACCGTGGACATTAGAGAGTTACGATAGAGATTCAGGAGAGTGTATTTTAGTTAGAGGCATTGATGGTCCAGCGAAATATATAGATCAATTTGACGAATCAATTGTTAAATCAGCTCCGGTAGTGAGAGAAGAAGTAGCTAGCAACCAGTATTCTCGAAACCCTGACGTTAGACGGAGTGTACTGGAAAGAGCAAAAGGCTACTGCGAATTTTGTGGAGCTGAGGGGTTTAAAACCTTAGCAGGAGCTAGGTATCTCGAAACACACCATATAGTTCCATTGTCAGAGTTGGGGGAGGATTCAGCTAGAAATGTCATTGCCCTTTGCCCTAACCATCATCGCCAAGCTCATTATGGGGAAAATCGTGATTTGCTCAGAGAAAAATGTATGATTCACGTATCAAAATTGAACAAGTCAATACACTCGACCGCTGAGGCAGTGGCTGATTGAGGCATTATGTGTAGGCCGTTATGAGATCGATAGTTCTACTTCTATTTATAATTTCTAGTAACGTCATGGCATCTGGCACATGTATCTGTATAGGAGGAGCGACCGTGGTTAGTACTTCTGACGCAGCGGTTGAGGTTTCTATCTCTGAGGGGATAGCTTGTGAGGGTAATGGTTGTTGTATAACTGAGGGCTCAGATCACTCTGTCTTCTTTGAAAAAGAAAATAGCGTAGAACCTTTCCAACACTATATGTCAAAATCGGGGGCATACTTGAAAAACATGCCAAAATCATACGAATTTGGTTTCGTCTACTCGTGCCGTACAAGCGAAGAAGGTGGTTTTTCACAGTGGCTTATAGAACCACAGAAGTAAAAATACATACAAGCGCAAGTAGTTGGTACAGCCTTTCGGGCCTCCGAGGGACGCCCAACGCCATGTATGTTTTGCGCAGATCGCTGCGCTCCCAGATTTGTACAAATCGGGCATAGTATTGAGTGCCCCTGTTGCGGGCGTTCCGGCTGTAGAAAAACTAATGTACATCTATGACTCTTCAAGTGTGATCAAATATTAACTGCATATGGTGATTCTGCGTGAATTCTGATTTAGCTTTCACTGATGAGTAAGTTATTTTTCACTTAGAAGCACAATATGAAAAGAGGGCTGAGTTTTTCTACACTCTCGTTAAGTGACAAGGGGATAGTCAATGAAATCATTCATCATTAATCTTGTCGGTTTAGTTGGGTCTTGGTATATGATTGATCTTACTTCCGAAAACTCGCTTAATTCTGTTTTTGCTCCGTTATTATTTACAGCTTTCCTAATTTCCAGTGTACTGTGGTTTATTGTGAAGTTCGGGGTAACTCAGGGCTCTAGCTCTGGTGGTTACTATGGCAGTGGTGATTCTGGTAGTTTTGGAGGTGGAGATGGAGCGGGTAGTGATGGTGAGTGTTAAATCACTTAACAAGCGCATGTTGCTCGCCGTTATAGCGACCGGACAGCTTATACTACGCTTTACCAGCCGCAAATACGAATGTTATATTCACGAGGGAAATGAGTGAAGAAAGTCCCGATATTTATTTCAATATTCCTCATTCTTGTGCAAGCTGGTTGTACAACGCAGTCACAAATTAAGCTTCTACAGGGAAAGGATGAGTTTAGAGGGGAATTTCTTGTAGATTGCAAAGGTATAAAAACAATTTACGAGGGGCACAATAGCTCAGGCTACTATTTTGAGGGCTATAGCGGTGGAGCGTTCACAAAACACTCAATTAGCTTGTCAGAAATGACATCGTGGCTCAAAGAGTGTGGAGTTGATCTAAGTACCGTAAGCCAAATAATAGAGTAACAACAATACTAGCATTGCATAACTAGTAAAGCAGCACCGCCCACTACATGTGACTGAACAGTTTTAAGTAGCTGCGCTGCTCGAAATCTACCGCTGTTTGCGGTGTTTTGCAACATGAGTACTTAAGCATGAAAGAAGTTCAAGAAGTTGGCAGAAGCCTGGTTGCCGAAAAAGAAAGCAATGACTTTTGCTTTTCTCATGAAGGTCAGTTGTACAGATACAAGAAAGGCCAAGTTAAATTGCTGTGCAAGGCAAATCCTAAACTAAAGTACACAATTGATAAAGGGAAAAGCGGTAATAGATCTTACCACTATGTATTTGAGGTTATGTCGCCATTAAGAGCTGGGCCCACGGAAGTTGTGGTCCCATCAGTCAAAATGGCTTCTAAATCTGGTTTTTCGAGCACTTTAGCAACTTATGTTCCGTTTGCTCAGTTTGTTGGCAG
Organism: Microbulbifer maximicatervae (SeqCode); assembly: GCF_052467815.1. Classification (NCBI taxonomy): domain Bacteria; kingdom Pseudomonadati; phylum Pseudomonadota; class Gammaproteobacteria; order Cellvibrionales; family Microbulbiferaceae; genus Microbulbifer; species Microbulbifer maximicatervae (SeqCode). Next base: position 4,810,862 of record NZ_CP174326.1, on the reverse strand, counting down.
CCAAGATGACTTCAAGTCGTACTGTTTCCAGATTTTTGAGAACGTGACAGAAAAAGAAAGTCCATAGAAATGTCAAGCACGAACGCAAGCAGAACTGGCTGGACTTACATTCCGCAGCTTCGCTGCTCCATTTCGGAACGTGTTGGCGGCATTATGCCTCAATAGCATGAATATGAAATTTGCAATGATTTTTAGCTTCACTCTGACTGGGTGTGTAAGCTTCAATATGGGCGATGGCATGTTCATTGTTCAAGGCTCTACAGCTGGAGATTGCCTCCTCTCAATATCAAAGCAAGATGACAGCCTTGTGAGTCACAATATTCGCGAGGTGGCCGGATTGTTTAGCCAAGATTTTGTGGTTTCACCTAACGAGGAAAAATATTCAGCGTCATTATTGTGCGATAATCAAGTTTTGCGACAGAAGACATTCGTATACCCAACTGAAATCAGGGTGGGTGGTGTACTTCATCTTTAACTGCGTAGTTCAGAGGCATGACAATATAGGCCGGGTGCTACGGCTCCTGTCAAAGCCTTCGCGGGGCAGCCTACGCTGCGGGTGTTTAGGCTGTAGAAAAATGAATGTGCATCTATGACTCTTCAAATATGATTAAGTATCGACCACAAGTGGTGATTTTACGTGAATTCTGATTTAGCTTTTACTTGTGAGTAGGCTATTTTTCACGTAGAGGCACAATACGAAAAGAGGGCTGAGTTTTTCTACATTCTCGTTAAGCATAAATAGGTGGGAAGATGTTACAGGCTGCAATAACTGCGTTGATACTGGTAGGTATCTACAAGTTGATTGATGGAAACAATGCCGAAAGTAGTGACTCTGATATTGATTGGTGGATTGCATTTGTCTTCGTTTTTGCACCAATGATTCTTATATTCATAATCAGTTTAGTAGTTGTAGGAAACGATTTTTCGGGGATTATTATTTTATCGGCATATTCCTTATATTTTATTATTCCGTTTATCTATTTAAAGAAAGTGCTAGGGTATTCATCAAAAAAATCTCTAAAGTGCTCTGTATGGATTCCGGTTACGGTGTTGGCTATAGAAATTCCATATACTTTGATTTTCGGCGTACACAATGCTTAACAAAGTTGTGTTGTCGCCTTCGGTTTGAATAACCTACTGCGTAGGTCGCCACATACAACGACGTAATGCGTTATAAAACATAGAGTATTGATTGAAGAATGAGCAAAGAGTAACCAAATAATCCGCTACATGGTATTACTCTTGAGAAAGTTGTTACCCGTTTGCAGGAGCACTATGGCTGGGATGGCTTGGCAGATAGGATTAATATCAGTTGCTTTAAGAGTGACCCATCAGTTAAGTCTTCGCTCAAGTTTTTACGCAAAACCCAGTGGGCGCGAGATAAAGTTGAGAATCTGTATATCTCAACTTTTGAAAAGAAATCGCCGTGGGCTAATCGTGAATAAGCACTATTTGGCAACGACATGGATGTCGCAGTGATTAGACAGGGACAGGCAGGTAGCAAGGGAATCAATGTGATTAACCAAGCCCGTTACTTTTTTCTGACCAAAAAATCGCCAGATTGGCCGGCCGGTTATTACGGGGGTTAAGTATCCAAGATAATTATGCATTGTTGTAAAGAAATGGGAAAAAGAGTCGAGCTTAACTGTAGGGATCACTAGAATAACTATGAGTGTCCAGACACCCTTGTTTCCTTTATCCCAAAGTTTGATGAATATGGTCTCATTATTCATGATGGTGGTAGTAGTTCTATTTCTATCAGGTTTTGTCCATGGTGTGGCCAGGAGCTACCGGGCTCAAAACGAGATAAATGGTTTAATAAGTTAGAGAGTATGGGATTTGATGATCCTACTGAACAAAATATACCCGAGGAATTCAATAGTGATGCTTGGTTCCGAAACACTTAAAAGCGCAGGTTGTTCGCCGCTATCGTAGCCGGACGACTTCCGCTATACTCCAGCCGCGAAAATTTCGAACATTAGCCTGTAAATAGAAATATATCAATCATGAAAAGTTGGATAGTATTTATAAGTACATTGGTATTAGCAGCAATTCACCTGCTTCTTGTAGTCATTGAGTATCCCAAATACTCAGTTAAAAGTACGTTTTCAGCTTGGCTGCATATAGAATATTTTGTTATTTTCACTCTTTCTTTTTTGTGCCTCTTTGCTTTATACAAGAAAAACTCCCTTTCATATAAAGGTGCAGTTGCATTTCTATCATTTGGGATTTTAATGCAACTGAAAAATACAGGTGTGTGGTTAATGCTTAGCTGTGGTATAGGTGTAATAAAATGCCCCGCTAATGCGGGTCCAATTAGTATATTTGTAGGTTGGGTTATGTTTGGGTACTTACTATTTCTTATATATTTACTAAATAGCTATATTAAATGCCCAAGGCTGAAGTCCTGGTACAAGCTAACAACTAATTCAAGAGGGGCGCCGCGAAGCGGAGCCCTTTAATTGGGTGTTCAGACTGTAGAAAAACTAATGTGCACCTATGACCCTTTAAGTTCACTTGGTTTCAACTATTAACCATAAATGGTGATTCTACGTGAATTCTAATTGAGCTTTCACTGATGAATAGGCTATTTTTCATGCAGATGCACAATGCAAAATAGGGGTGAGTTTTCTATACCCTCGTTATGTTGCTCCGAGAACATTATGAATTTTAAAGAAATAGAAGAATCCCTAGATATCGAACTTCCTCAAAGCTACAAGGAGTTCATTTCAAACTATCCAGATATGCTGTTAGCTGATGGTTTTTGGGCTGCGGAAGTAGAGCTTCTTAACAATCAAAATCGACTGGTAGAACTCAATCGGTTTGTAAGGTTGCACCTAGATATTGAACTTAGCTACTTTTTGATTGGAGAAAGTGGCTGTGGAGATTATTACTTTATCGACATAAGTGATGAAGAATCGCCCGTGTACTTTTGGAATCATGATATAGCAGGCTTCGACGATGATGAAGAATCGGTAAATCTGATTGAGCATGCAGGAAAGTTGCTCGAGTCTTATACTTATGTCATCAAAAACACATAACTAGTTTGGGCAGTACGAACTGTGTGGCCCAGACGTGATACATGTGCTGCAGCCAAAGGCATTATAAATTATGAGGACCTTGTGATTTACATAAAGTATTTGTTTGCAATCCTGCTTCCTTGGTTAGCGTTTTTTACAAGTGACAAGATCTATGGCTCCTCGCATTTGATGTTCCATCATCCCTGCGTTCAATCAGAGTATGGTTGTTGGTTAATGGATTTTATGAGCTTTGCCATAAAAGGGGCGTTGCTTGGCATCCTTTTAGGTTTGGCGAGATTTTCAGCCAGTCAGCTTAAAACCTCCGTAGTATCGGCGGTGGTATTGTTGACTATGGTTACTGTAAGGCTAGGCGCTGCTCGAATGGAAGGAGTCTTAACTGTCGTACTGGATTGGTACTATTGGCTAAGCTTGTTTGTCCCATTATTATTAGCTGCGGTGGTTTTTTACTTAGGTTCACGGTATGTGGCAGAAAAGTTATAATAAATTGTGGAAGCACGGATGCTTTACGCAGGGCCTGTTTAACAGCAGCCCCCGCACTCCGTGTTAACTTCATGTGGATATAGAGAGAATTAAGCGAAAGAGGCAAAAGAATACTCAAGAGCAAAATTCTCTTGAAAAATATTCAATGAAAGAAGGAACCTTAGGCTTTCTAATTTCCATGGAAGGCTACAAATTTTTTTTTGGATCTTTGATATCTATGGAATAGACATGAGAAGTGGCATTCTTATTTCTCTATATATTTGTCTTGAGCAAGGTTCAGTAAAAAAATGTAATGCAATATGACTAACTTCAGAATAAAATACTCAACTACACTCCGGCCGTAAGCGGCCTAATTATTCCTTGTCGATGAGTCGACTGTTTCACGTAGAAGCACTAAATAAAAATTGGGATGAGTGTGTCTAAGTCCCGTTATAAATAGGAGAAAATGATGAGCAGTGAACCAAAAGAAAAATCGAAAGCGATGAAGATTATCCAATCTATTTGCTCACTGTCTATAGTAGGTGTTATCTGTTATAGTCTAATCTATGGAGTAGAGTTAGTGTCTTCAGCTATCGTTGTATCCTCAATAGTTGGCCTTGTAATACCGACGGTTATTTCTGAGTCTACAATGGGGGTCGTTGAGATTTTAACTGGCGTTTTGGAAGCCTTCATAGACGGTTTGGTTGACGCAGTTACGGGTGTGCTTGAGGCTATCGGCTCAATTTTTTAGTTAACGCTATAGGATTTTATAGCAAGTTTCTGCCCCCGATGGTCTTCACTCTGCTAGCATAATCGATTTGATTTCGGTTGTGGCGTAGCAAAGTATTATATGGGTTAAATAAGTAGATGAAAGATGAGTTTAAGAAGTTACGTAGAAAGCAAATTATGGGAAGCATTTTCTTTGCTCCTGCTCTTATCGGTCTTTTTGTCTCTCTAGAGGCTATGGAAAGTGGGGTGGAAACCTTTGCCGGTATACCTATAGTGGCCTGGATGATCGGATGCATTCTCGCTATAGTTGCATATTTAGTTTTCTCTAGATTCAATTGGCGGTGTCCTAAGTGCACAAATTATCTAGGTAAAGGTTTGAACCCGAAATTCTGCAAGAGTTGCGGCTTTGATTTGAGTTCATCCACATAACAAACAGTAGTACGATCGCCCGATAAATTTGACTGGCGGCCGACGTTATGTTTCGGTCGTCCATGTGCTGAGATCTGGCTGTATTAGGGAGCCTGGAGTATTTTTTAAAGGGAACTAATCTATTGATCTTAAAGCGAATGGCACTGTGTTCTGGAGTTCAATCTGCTGAATGGCCTGCTGTAAAAGAATTGAGTTTAATTTAAATGAGTTCAATGTAAGTTCTCATCCCAGACATTTGTTAATGTAGTTATCTCTACGCACTCGAATCACTGCTCCAGGCGAAATTCAAGGTATCTTTATGTATGCACTCTATCTTGGTCACTAGCGGTGAGCCCTTCAATGAAAGATTCGGATGATATTCTATGGCGGTAGATTGGTAGAGGCTAGGGAGCGATTAATCCTTACTCAGAAACTCTCATGATTTACTGCCAAAAAGAGGCGTGAGTTGAAGCCAGTGAACTGAATTTAAGGGTTAGTTAACAAGTAAAGCTATCCGACGTCAAAACAGTCGTTTAGGTTTTGCCACCGGTGCTTTTATCGTTAGACATCTTAGGGAATTATGAATAAGCAAGAAAATAAAATTTTACGTTCTGTAGTCCGTTCCTACTCAAGAAATAGGATGCCAGTCTATGCTCGCATGCCCTTTGTTGTTATTAGCTCGATTGGCATGATTGTTTTATTGGTTGCTGTGAAACGATTATTGGTAGCTGGCGAAATTAATATTTACGTGACCTTTTCAATTTTGCTATTTTCAGGTGTTGCAATAGGATTTGTATCTATAGTTAGAGCAAGCTATAAATGTCAACCATTTATCAAGCCGTATTTGGATCTAAGTGCCATAGAGCAAAAATTAAGTGACGCAGACAAAAGAGAATAGTCTCCCATGGAAGTTGAGAAGTGTAAGTAAATAAGAGGTCGGTTTTACTGAATTAATAGGTGTCTATTTATATTTGTTTTGGCTGTTTTCCAGGGTGAAGACTCAAATGATCTATTGATTTTAACGGTCAAGAAATGAAATACCTTTGTATTTCGTAGGGGTTTTATCTATGGCCTTAATATGTCTAATAGTCTCTTCCATCTTCTTTATAGTGGGAGAGCCTGAAGTTATTTGGTATGGTTGATATTTTCAGTATTTTTTATACTGTTTCAATTATCAATTCTATTGGAAGGAATACATAGGAAGAGGGTTGAGTTACGGCGGGAGTATGTTGAATTTGACTCAGGAAGAATAAAAAGAGTTATTTTCGGCCAGTTGGAATAGTTGATAAATGGTTGGAGATTGTAGGGGTTGCTAAAGTAACTAGCAATGTGGGGTTCAGTGATGGTATCCACTGGATGATCATGAATTCTGAAACAATGTATCTAATGGCGCACTAGCTTCCCTTAAGCCAATTGAAAAATTACAGACATTACCTAACTCTAATGATGATGTGGTTAATTAAGGAGTGGGAAGTGTAGACAATAACTACGTTGTCGGTTGGAAGAGGTAGTTTTTAGTAGCTAAAACTCAGAATTATTTTAGAGCATTGCTGCGAAAGAAAAAGTACTCACAGCTTTGTGTGCGCCAGTTAGTAAGCAGTACCTGCGAATGAAAAGAGTTTCTTTGAGAGCCATTCTGACCGGGGGAGGTAAGTAAAAATCTTGAGTGGTGCTTGAAAACAAACTTCGCCTACTATTTAGCAAAACAGGTATTAGTTTTTTCTCAGCCCGCTTTTCGAGCTCCAGGTATTTTTTATTATCGCCAATGGGGTACCCTTATCTATCCCTTAAAATCTCCATCGCAGCATTATGTCCTGGAATTCCAGTAACTCCACCTCCGGGGTGGCTACCAGAACCGCAGAGATACAACCCCCGAATCGGTGTGCGATAATCAGCAAAGCCCATAAAAGGGCGGTTGCTCCACAGTTGGTCCAGCCCCAAGGCGCCATGAAATATATCTCCCCCTATCAAGCCAAACTTGCGCTCTAAATCTAGCGGTGAATGAATTTGTTGGGCGATGATGGAGTCATGGAAATTGGGGGCATGTCTAGTGACAGTATCGATGATAGTTTGGGCTGCAAGCTCACGACAATCATCCCAGCTTTTGCCATCTGGCAGTTCTGGAGCGAATTGTTGGCAGAAAAGGCTGGCGACATGCTGACCTTGAGGAGCCAGGGAGGGGTCTATAGTAGAGGGAATCAACATCTCTACAATAGGTTGTGTTGACCAGCCGTGTTGGATTGCATCCATATAGGCCTGCTCCAAGTAGTTCATTGTGGGGCCGATGACAATTCCAGACTGGTGATGCGGTTGTAGATGAATTCCGGGCTTGCAGGTGAAGTCTGGCAGTTCAGACAGTGCCACGTTCATACGAAAAGTACCGGAACCTACTCTGAAAGCGCGCACGCGGCGACGGAATTCCGGTTCTAGATGTTGTTCATCAATCATTTGGGAGTAGAGCAGTTTAGGGCCGACATTGGCGATTACTTTTTTGGCTGTAATCGTCTCCCCGTTACTTAGCTGTACACCGCTAGTACTACCTCCTTTAACCAACACCTTGCTAACTTCAGTATCTGTACGAATAGTAATCCCGAGGAGTTCTGCTTCTTTAAGCATAGCTTGGGTGATAGCACCCATACCGCCCATGGCATGCCCCCAAGCACCTTTCTCACCGTTAGCCTCACCAAACACATGATGTAATAGTACATAAGCGGAGCCGGGGGTACTGGGAGCCGCATAGTTTCCGACAATAGAATCGAAGGCGAATGCTGCTTTGACATGGTCACTTTCAAACCAGGCATCCAATACACTCGTGGCGCTCTTGGTAAATAAGTCAAGCGCATCACGGCGTGATGCCATACTCAGTTTCTTTGCCCTTAAACCAAAGCCGCCTGCACGCACCAAGTCCGCAAAGCCGCCACCCACATTGGGGGGAGAGCGCAATAGCTCCTCACGCAGAATATTAGCTACGGATTCCAGCATGGCATAAAAGTCAGGTAGGGTAGCTGCATCCCTCTCTGAGAAGCGAGCGACTTCTGCTTGTGTATCCAAAAGATTTTTATGGAAGGAGAGACTTTTTCTATCTGACAGCGGGAAAAAGTTAGATTGTGGCCGTAATTTGATTTCCAGGCCATGCTCATGCAAGTTCAGATCTTCGATGATTTTTGGGTTGAGTAAACTCACAGTGTAGCTTGCCACTGAGTTTCGGAAACCTGGATGAAACTCTTCAGTAACCGCAGCGCCGCCTACTATAGATCGGCGCTCAAGGATTGTTACTTTTTTTCCCGCTTTTGCCAAGTAGCAAGCACACACTAGGCCATTATGACCTCCACCAATAATCAAAAAATCCTTCATTATTATTCTCTATGTAGATGAGGATTAGGTTAGATATATAAAAAAATACCAGAAAATAAGGGGGAAATAAATATTTCAAGCACGGTTTATGTGGCTCAAGATGATGCCTGACCATTTATCACAATAGATCTAAGATGGAGTTGGATTTCTGGATTTTTATTGTGATGGGATAGGCCAATTTACCGATATTGATATTACACAGTGATAGAGTGCCTTTCTTGTTATATGTTTCACTATGTCAGATGGGTAGAATGATAGAGCCTATTAAATCAACCTTGTATCTGACTATTAATGTTTTACGTTTCAATCACTGAAAGGAATTCTAATGAAAACTATACTGCTTGTTGTGTTGATGACTATGCTTATGCCCCTATCCGTATATGGAGACTGTGAAAGAGCATGGAATATTAGTGGTAATATTTATGTTGAAGGTGTTAGTTTTCAGAAAAAAGAGCATGCAGGCGAAATGTATTGCTATGCTGAATTTTACTATGATAATGGCGATTACCTGCTCGATAATTACACTCTCGAGGAGTGCTATATTGGTGAAACAATAGTAGACTGGCGGGGGAAAGAGATGGCAACCATTAAAATGACGATGATTGCCAAAGTGCCAGATATACATGGGGATTATGGGGTCAGTAATAAGATAACTCATACTTACTACAACTGTATCAATTGAATTTAGTTATCGTTGACGTAAGTTTATGATTGTTTATCCTGTTATATAAAGCTAATTTATTAAAGATGATTGTTGATTAAAATGTTCCATCAGGGCCTACCGATACGTTGGTTATTGTCAGTGGGCCCTGGGTTAATTGAAAGAAGCTAATTAATATACATACACTGCGCCGGCTAAAGGTGCATCATTGTTATCCTGCCCGACACCTTCAGTTCCATCAGAATTCCCATCTTCGAAAGGTGTTGCGATGACTAAGGTCTGCCCGTCAGATGATATTGCCAAATTGTGTCCAAACATATCACGAGAATCTGTATTACTGGCCTTGATATAGTTGCCAGTTTCCCATGTACCAGATAGAGCGTTATAGAGATAAATGTAGGCCGCACCAGAATTTAGCTTAGATTGATCTTCAATTAGTCCTCCCACACCTGTAGCCCCGCCATTATTGTTCGGAGCAGCGATAGCCAAAATGCCACCATCACCAGATAACTGAACTGATTGACCAAAATACTCGCTGCTCTGTGGAGAGAGAGACTTTATATAAACCGGATTCCCCGGCAGGTTACTATCATTGTATCCAGACCATGGGTCAACCTTTTCATTTGCATCAGGCTCTCGATATATATAAGTCGCACCAGCGTATAGATAGTCGTAGTCAAATTCTACTGGGGGGGTTGCAGTAACTCCGCTACCGGAGCCTACTTCTCTAGGCGCTCCGATAGCAAGTACTCGACCATTTTGGGAAAGAGAAACAGAGTAACCAAAATTTTGACCATAATCAGAGTCAGAACTCTTTAAGTAGGCGGCTTGCTCCCAGATTTGGGTATCAGTCTCTCGAAAAACAAAAACTGCACCGTAATCGAGATTATCAGAGCTTGATGGTGTATATTCCCTATCGCCTGGGTCAATCCAATCCATTGGTGCTCCAACAGCTAATATTTCACCATTTTTAGAAAAAGCAAGTGCTGCTCCAAATTTGGATTCATAGAGATATTCTTCTGGAAATTTCGTATCTGTATCTGAGCCGGTAAATTTTGGAGCCAATGTTTGTAAGTATTTTACCTCGGAACCTTCCTCTGCATAGATGTCAATCTCATAAATGGAAATGCCTTCCAAGGTTTTAGCCGCTAAGCGCTTACCATTTGAAGATAAGGCTAATGGACTTCTATATAGAAATTTATCATTCCAGTCATATGTGTGAGAAAACGTATTAAAAAGTTTCCAATCCGTATTTTCACGTTTAAATAGATGGAAAATAAAGTTTTTTGACATCACTGCTAGTATTTTTCCATCAGCTGAAAGTTGTAATTTCCGCCCAAAATAAGCTTTTTCCTGCGGGTTAGCTTCAATCAGCTTACTTCTCTGTTCCCATTCAAAATTCTCATTCCGTTCAAAGGTATATACTGCACCTTGAGAGTCCTCCTTACCGGAGTAACTGGATGCAGAAACTACCATAACCGTACCATCGTCAGAGATAGCCGTTGAGTATCCAAATAACTCCCAGTCAGTGGAATTATCTGACTTTAAATAGCTAATAAGATCTTTGGATTCATCTGTTTCCGGCGTATCCAGTGCTTGAGTTGAAGCTATAATTCCCCCCTCAGCATCGACGGCATGTAGTTGAAATTGGATATCTTTATTGGTGTTTGGCTGGAAAAGATGAAGCGGAACATGGAACTTAAAAGTATGTGCATCCTTGGAGATTGAATCAAAGAGAATCCTCGCGTCTGGGGTACTGCCATCAGACCCTACGATACTGCCGAAGGAGCCATCAAGTTGAAAATGATTGAGTTGAAGTTTGGCATTTACTTCATCATTTAAAACCCACTCAATTTGAAAGCTAGCCTGAGCATTCCCTATATTCTCGACTGCTTTAATAGTGGCAGTAGAGAATAGTTCGGGTTCGGGTTCGGGTTCGGGTTCGGGTTCGGGTTCGGGTTCGGGTTCGGGTTCGGGTTCGGGTTCAGGTTCGGGTTCGGGTTCGGGTTCAGGTTCAGGTTCAGGTTCAGGTTCAGGTTCAGGTTCAGGTTCAGGTTCGGGTCCAGATTCTGACACAGGAGCTGCTTGTGAGTCCGATACCGACTTTTCCGTGCTTTCACTACCGCCGCCACCACATCCTGTGAAGATGGTGATTGCTGCTAAAATACTAAATAATATAGTTTTATTCATCGAATCAATATTCATCCAAGCTGAATTTAATCTTTAAGTGAGTATCTTCCAGATACTTAGCTTTTAACTAGGTTTACTTTGCCTTGCTAAAACATATGGTCTTCAAGTATATCAAGCACTTGTGTTTTCTAGCTACCTTCATTCATCAAATAGAAGAGAAGTTAATTGGTACATATGTGGAGTTATTGTCAGAAAAAATGGATTCTTCAATAGGGGCTAAGCTCTGACTTTTTTAATTTTAGATCGAAACTTGATTGGTAAACAGCTCGCTTCTTGTTGGCTTGGCTCGACTGGCTGCGATATCTACCGATATCCCTATGGAGATCAGATCGAAGTGTAAAAAATATAAATGTTACTTAATGATAGAGCGAACTTAAATTGCATCTATCAAGCATAAGATTTACCAAAAACGACAGCTTAATCAGTTGGTGCAAATTAAGTTGAAGTCTTTGGTGGGAATATTTATGAGGGTTTTGATTGGGGGGAGTTATTTTTCCACTGCGCTCTGCGGTGGCGTTTCCAAGATCTTTCAAAACAACGAAAGTAGTCCTCCCAAGCATGCGGTAGGTTTGCGGGTTTTCTCCGGTCCCTAATTTTTATAAAAATTTCTAGTTCATTTTCAATGGAAGCATAGTATTGCTTCATTTCATTTTTGGTGTGAGGGTTTCGAAAGTAGCGGTAGCTCAGCTTTGATCTCCATTAGCTGAGAGTTGCTAATGAAAACCAAAGCCGTTATATGCCAATATTAACTTGTGGCTCATGTTTTTTTGCTCACTAAAATTATGTCCTCCGGAGTGAGGATTGTAGCAGGTTTATTCAGTTCTTAACAATCATAAAAATAATAGTGGCTGGTACGTAAACTGTCATTTGTAAGATTTGACAAGATATTTTAGTAAGGTGCAAATTGATGTGGTGTTGTAATTATAGCCTAAATGCTATTTGTAAATTCTAATAATTTAACTTTTAAATATGGCACTTTGTATTAATCCTAGGTTTTGTGAGTGGCGGTGGTTAAAAGTTAACTTTGTGGGGCGGCGCATTGTTTGAGCTCTATTAGTACATTGGTGGTAAGCTTGAACAGATGTTCCACTATAGTGAGTACTTTCAAAGCTTAGTCCAGCTATATTTATGGATTAACTATTAGATCTTTAGGTTAATTCTTATCCTATCCAACTATATTCATACTGTGGAGTAGGGGCAACGAAAAATCCTAGGGGATGTGTTTGAAGGCATCGTTAAAGGATACCGATTTTGATAAAGAAATGGATGTTTGTAAGTGGTCGTCTGGAAAGTAGGCGTGGATGAGATATTGTCGGAAGAATTGTTTTTGAAGTTGCCGGGCAATTTTATCGCAACTACTACTAGAACTTAGAGGTTACTTTACGGAAATAGAGAGTAGCTATATAAGTGAGTTTTATATTAACGTCTCATCTGTTGTTGGTACTAAGGGATGTAATTGAGGCTGGATATTGCATAGCGCTTAATTTCGTATTTCTACGTGGTGATGAAGGCTATGTAAGAGCTTACTGGTAAGTAGGGATCTGTCCGTTTAGTAGCTTAAATACAGTTAAAAAATAAGAAAATCTTATGTTTTTGTGGATTTTTATCAGTCATTACTGATTATCACAAATAAAAATGAGCTATCTATTGTGGTATGAGTAACTTCCATTTGTTTGTATTCTGTTTGATTGATACAGTCATCAAAGTATTTTCACGTAGTTTATACACTTCAAAAGGATTTAATAATATGTACAAACGTTTTACTTTTAGTACAGCGCTTTTATTGTGCGCTTTATTTCAGTCTGCAAATGCAGAATCTCATATAGATAACTTGGATGATCTTTTTGATAGCGTGATTTCTGAGGATTCAGTGCCAGGAGTTAGTGTTGCTATAGGAGAAAATGGGCATGTTAGTTGGGCAAAAGGCTATGGCTATGCTGATTTGGAATCTCATGTTCCAATGACAAGAAGGACAAAGTTGAGGATAGCAAGTATATCAAAGGTTGTTACAGCAGCTGCTTTAATGAGATTAAAAGATCGGGGAGTCATTGAGTTGGATTCCTATGTTGGTCCATTGGTGGAAGCGTGGCCTGGATCACATGCAGATATTAGCTTTAGGCAGATAACAAATCACACTTCTGGCATACGCTACTATAGCTCTATGGAGGAAATACTATCTAATGTGGAATATAGCTCTACGATAGATGCATTAGATATTTTTAAAGATGATGATTTACTTTTCTATCCTGGAACAGACTTCCAATATTCAACCTATGCCTGGACACTACTTGCTGCAGCGATGGAGTCCGCATCAGGAGTTGAATTTAAGGAGTTAGTGCAAGAGGAAGTATTTGATTCCCTAAATCTAAAAAATAGTACCTTTGATGAGAATTCTCCTATCATATCTCATAGGCAGAGGGCCTATTCTTATTGGGGGGAGAGTCTTAGCAATTCACCTGAGGTGAATAGCAGCTATAAATACGCCGGCGGCGGTATGCTCTCAACACCAAGTGATCTGGTTAGGTTTGCATTATCTCATCTTGATAGCCGCTACTTGAGTGATGAATCGATTTCTGAGCTTTTTACTCCAGGTACTCTAACGAGTGGCGATGAACTGGACTTTGGTGTGGGCTGGGTCGTTGCTTTCAATACCTTGCTAGATCGGTATAATTCAGAAGAGGATGTAGACCTGATTAGAGTTATTCAGGAGCACCCAAATGTTAAGATGATTGATGGTGCGAGTGTTGGCGCTACTAGTGTCCTGATGCTTTGCCCCGACCATGCCCGTTCTGTAAGTATTATAAAGAATGTAGATAGTGAACAAACGGCGGACTTAACTGCGTTGTCGTTAAAGGTGTTGGATTTTTTTCACACAAGAAGTAGGTAGTTTTAATTGGTAAAGAGTTAAAGCTGCGGGTTATAAAATTGTCTTTCCCTTCCTCAATTTCACCGTATGAAATCATAGGTGAGGGAAAGCGGTTTGATCTCTTTGCTTTGACTTTAATTTGTAGCGTGCTAAATTTTTGTCTCATGTTCAGATTTATATTTCTGAGATAAAGCAAGGTTGTTTTAGCCTTAGTGGTAAGCATGTTGTCTGACATCAGGGTATTATAAAGTTACTTCTAGCCCTCTGTATTTTTGATCGGGTTATGCACCCCTCCAGGTGATCATTAACCAGTCCCATTGCTTGCATAAAGGCATATACTGTCGTTGGACCTACAAATTTCCAGCCTAGCTTCTTTAAGTCTTTCGATAATGCAATTGATTCACTTGAAGTAGACTTAGATTGAGGTTTTGCAAGTACTTTATCTTCAGGTTCATATTTCCAAACAAATGATGCAAGAGAGCCCTCACTCTTAACGATTTCTTTGGCACATTTTGCATTGTTAATAACTGCTTCAATTTTTCCTCGATGTCGAACTATCCCTTTATTTGTGATTAATTGCTCGATACTTTTCCTGTTAAAGTGAGCCACTTTATTAAAGTTAAAGTCGTGAAATGCCTCCCGAAAATTTTCCCTCTTTGAGAGGATAGTTCGCCAGCTTAGACCGGCTTGAAAACCCTCCAGGCATAATTTTTCAAATAGTCGGAAATCATTATCAACTGGATATCCCCACTCATTATCATGGTACTGCAGAAATTCTGGTGCAGAGAAACACCAGCTACAGCGGTAGTTACCGTCAGAACCTTGAGTAAGTTGTGTAGTCATATTAATTTCTCTCAGCATTTAATAGAAATTTAAGCGATTGGTTAGCTTTCGATGAATTAATCTCTATGACTTCAGCGCTAACGATACTTTCAGAGACAAAAGGATCTTGGTTGATACGTACTAGTAGATCTTCATGGGTGGTGTTGAATGCTAAAATGCCCCCGCCGATTCCAGGCTTAATACTGCCCGATAATAGAAATACTCCATCATCGAAACCTTTCTGAAGCCACGCTTTGTGGTCTGGCATATATTTTGCCGCGTGTGCTTTTTTCTCTGAAAATTTCAACAAGATAATAAACATATACTTGCTCTTCCTTACAGATGATATTATTTTTCCCTTCTATATGTATCGACCCAATGGCACATTTTACTGATTTCTTGCTCGGCGTAGCTCTTGTCTTGAAAAGCGGTTGCCATGGTTGCAATTCCCTGACTCCAAGAGAGTACTTGTAGCGCAAGATTATCTGCATCAATATTGTGGGAAATTTGTGTGAATTGTTTTCTCAGCCATTCTCGGAATAAGGTGAAAACTTTAGTGGCATCTTTGCGATTCAAATGATTCAACTTGGCAAGTTCATTGGATAGCGTGCCTACGGGACAGCCGAAATCCTTAATTTTATCCCAGTTAGCATCCACAATACGGATATAACACTTGATTCTTTGGTTGGGTGTGTCTCCTTGTTTTTCCCATTCTTCAAGCATTGCTTTGGTTTTTTTTAGTCTTCTTTCTATAACGCCAGATAAGATTTGGTCTTTTGTTTTAAAATGGTGGTAGAAGTTTCCTCTGGATATATTTAATAGATTTGCGATATCCTTGAACGAAGTGTGTTCAAAACCCTGCTGATAGAATAAGTCATCTGCTATGGCGATGATTCGGTCTCGGGTGTCTATTTTTTCCATAGGGATCACATTATTGAGTTTATACTTGAGTTGCGAAAAATGGATAGTCGGTGTAGCCTTTTTCATTTCCACCGTAAAAAGTCGAGTGGTCGGCCTGGTTGAGTGGTATGCCTTTTTTAAGTCGGTATACTAAATCAGGGTTAGCTAAAAATGGTGTTCCAAATGCAATTAGGTCGGCACTATTATTTTTTAGGGATTTTTGAGCTCGTTCAAGATTGTAGCTATTATTGGCAATGTAAACACCCTTGAAACTTTCGCGTAGAGCTTGATAGTTTAAAGTCCTTTTATTCTTTATCATGTCGCCTTCCAAAATATGCACGTAGGAAATATTTCGATAATTTAGCTGCTGTAATACATACTCGAAATTTTCTTGTGGATTGGAGTCGTACATTGAATTAAAACTGTTCTCTGGTGTGAGACGTATGCCAATGCGATTTGAAGGCCAAGTTTCCAATATGGAATCAATGACTTCGTTTAAGAGGCGCATCCGGCTTTCTATATTCCCGCCATAGACATCATTGCGCTGATTAGTTCCGTCACGCAGAAATTGATCAATTAGATAACCGTTAGCACCGTGAACTTCAACTCCATCAAAGCCAGCTTCTTTCGCCATTTGTGCTGCAAAACCAAATTGCTCCACGACTTCTGGAATCTCGCAAGTTTCTAATGCGCGGGGATAGACAAAATCCTTTTTGCCCTCGTAGGTAACAGCTTGTCCAGTTGGCTTGATTGCCGATGCACTAACGGGAACCTCTCCACTTGGCTGTAGAGTGGGATGGGATATCCGACCGCAGTGTTGCAGCTGTATATAGATTTTCCCATCAGCCTGATGTACTGCATGGGTTAACTTTTTCCAGCTATCAACTTGCTCAGTAGTGTATATACCTGGTGTATAGGGATATCCAATGCCTTGGGTAGAGACAGGAGATGATTCAGCGATAATTAGGCCAGCGCTTGCCCGCTGTTGGTAGTGAGTAACCATTATAGGGGTTACGACTCCATTTTTGTCCGCCCGATTTCGCGTCATCGGTGCCATAACCATTCGGTTTGTAAGTTGAAGACCGGATAAGTCGAAGGGGTGAAATAGACTTGCCATGCTGTATCTCCTTTTGACCTGGCATTAATACGACTAGGACGGTCGACCTAGACACATTAATGCTAGGTCAATCGCCCTAGATGTGTCAACTGTTTGTTTATTTCTATACTTGTGAGAACTCAAGCGGTGACAATTTATACAGTCGGCATGTCCGGCTAATGGTGATGCCAATATGGCAACATTTGTCCTGGTTCATGGTGCTTGGCAGGGTGGCTGGTGTTGGAAGCGGGTCTCAGCGTTACTTAGGCAATATGGCCATGAGGTATATTGTCCGACTTTGACTGGCCTTGGGGAGAGGGCACACCTACTATGTGAGTCGATAGACCTAGATACGCATATTCAAGATATCCTCGGTGTTGTTGCCTGTGAAGAGTTAACAGATATTGTTCTGTGCGGCCATAGCTATGGCGGAGTGGTAATAACAGGTGTTGCTGACAAATTGCATCAATATATTCGCTCACTAGTCTATCTCGATGCCTTGGTCCCAGAAAATGGACAAAATGTCATCGATCTTTTGCCCGCTGATATCGGCATGGAGCTTCAGAAAGCTGCTAGAACCAAGGGGGATGGCTATCGTGTAGCGCCAACTCCGGCTATAGCTTTTGGGGTCGGCATGCAAGATCAGGGTTGGGTGGATCGACACTGTGTCGATCATCCGTTGGGGTCTTTTGTACAAGCAATAGAGCTGCAAGGATTGTGGAAGCAGGTAGCTCGATATCGATATATCTACGCGACTGGGTGGACGCCAGGTATTGGCGGGCCGTTCTTCAAAAAAGCTCAGAGAGAAGTTGGTTGGGAAGCGATGACCATTCCCTGTGGCCATGATGTGATGATAGATATGCCCAAGGAACTTGCACAAATTTTGGTGGCTTCGATTTAACGCTTGTCGTCACTTTAGGTAAATACTGAGCATCCACTTATACGAGCTTTGATAAGTGTTAAACCGGAAATATTGCAGTGTACTGTAGGTTTGCGACCGGCAATAAAAAAGTTTGCCTTGCTGAATCCATTTTCAGCATTAGATGCGTCTAATAAATTTGTTGTTGATTCAATATGGCTCACCTCGGTTTGGGAATATTTGCAAACTTTAGCAGTTGATAAGCGAGTGTGCTTCATTGGGTAAAGAGTTCCGGTGTGGCTATGGTAAGTTCGAAGTGAAAAAAATGTTAAAAAATTATTTATTATTTGGTTTGGTAGCGTTATTTGCTGGCTTGAGTTTGAGAGCCTATGCTGCTGATGATAAATTTTATAGCGCGGAACAGAAGATTGTAGAGCTAAAGGAAGAGTTTAATTTACCATCACTATCTGTTGCAATTGGACTTAACAATAGACTAGCTTTTGCCCGAGCAGTAGGATATTCCGATATTGAAAAGGATCTGGAAGCTAATACGGATACCCAATATTCGGTTGGCAGCTTGTCTAAACCAATGACTGGCTTGGCTGTGGCCCGGTTAGTTGCTACCGGGAAACTGGACTTGCGACAGCCAGTAAGTGATTATCTGGAGCGTCCTCAATATACGTCGAAATTTAGTATTGCTAAGCTTGCGGCACACACTGCTGGAGTGCCACACGATACTCCTGAGAGAGATTTAGCTGAGTTCATTGATGTAAAGGATCATCAACGTCCTATGGATGCGTTTTACGTATTCGATAAACATCCTCTTTTATTTGAACCTGGAACCGGGCAGCACTATTCATCAAATGGATACATATTGCTATCTGCTGTTATCGAAGAGGCATCTTCAAAAGGATATGTCGATTATCTTAGCTCTGAGGTCTGGGATCGTTTGGGAATGAAGGCTACTGAACTGGATACCTCTTTTGCCGGACAGGAGAGTGAAGCAACTTACTATTCCAGTGTGAACAAAGAAGGATTACATGTTCGCTCGCTCGACAAGCGAGATAGGAGTTTCCTTTTTGGTGGTGGAGGTTTTATTTCAACACCAACTGATCTAGTGCGAATGGCTCAAGCCACCTATGGAGTAGGGTATCTGTCAGTAGAGGCCCTACAAGCGCTTTCAATGCCGGTAAAATTGCGTAGTGGCGAGATCAATGAGGAAAAATACTCACTTGGTTGGAGGGTGGCTAGTGTCAAGCTAGGAAAGGATGATAAGTCATGGTTAGCGCTGCATCATGGTGGAGTGACTGATAATGCTGCTACGGCTTACCTTTTAGTTGTTCCTGAATGCAAGGCTTCAATAGCTTTTGCGACTAATTATGTGCCAGGTCAGTTCTGGCGCATGAGGGGGCGTATTACGTCAATCTTGAAGGAATATATTGATATTCAAAGTTGTGACCGTTGGAGCTTTGCTCAGTCTTCAGTGGATGCTTAGTACCTACCGCTTGATTTCAGCCAAGGTAGCCTGTGCAGTACCACTATGTATCCATGATACTACTGGATATGGGAGCGATTCACTATAGCATTTGAGCTAGAAAATATTTCCAAAACTTGTCTTTAGGGAGAGAGAGGCTTTTACCACCTAAAGCTTGATAAAGCGACTGTATTGAGAGTCGAGGTATTTTGGTAAAGCGTATTGGCCCCTAAGGGAGTTGGTGGTAGTTTATTTAACTTACTAAATACAGACGGCTTTTTATTCCTAAAGCGCAATAGCTTCATGTTTAGTTTTGATTTCTGACCTTGAACAAAAAGGATAACTTACTGTTCCGTGGTTAAAATGAATCGAGCTAGCTAAACTAATATTACTGGCAGCAGGGCCAATCAGGTTAAATAGATACGATACCTGCGAAACACTCCAGAAAACGGTTGATATGGGTCGTGCCAAAGGCGGGAAAAAACGCGTTTCTCTGTTGAGTGCTACGCTGCTTAGTGCCACCTGTATGATAGGTTCGGGTTGGTTGTTCAGTGCACAACTTACTGCAAACTATGCCGGTAATTGGGCTTTTGGAGCTTGGATATTAGCGGCACTTTTGGTCTTGATGGTAGGTTTGTGTCTAAGTCGGGTAGTTGCATTCTATCCGGTTCGTGGGGCCCTAGCACAGTCTAGTGCACTGTCACACAATAGCATCTTTGGGATGCCATTTGCGTTCGCTAACTGGTTTGGCACATTAATGGTTGTTGCAACCGAGGCGCAGGCAACAACCCAATACCTCTCATCTGCAATAGATTCTTCTTTGTTAATTGATAATCATACCTTGACCCCATGGGGAAAGGTATTGGCTTTAAGTATTCTTTTTATATACTTGGTGATTAACTATTATGGAATACGATTTCTTGCCAAGATCAATAATGTTATTACTGTACTAAAAATATTTACACCGACATTTGCAATAATCGTATTGTTAATAGTTGTATTTAGTAACGATACAAGTGGGTCAAATTTCTCAGTTGACCCTAGTCAGGAATTTGGCTTCAAAAGTGCTTTTTCTGCAGTTATTGGGGCGGGTTTAATTTACTCGTTTAATGGCTTTCAGATCAGTGTTGCATTTGCCAGTGAAATAAAACATCCAAAGCGTAATATTCCTTTGGCCGTCACTTTTTCAATTGCAATCATGACGCTCGTTTATCTGGCATTACAATACGCTTTTATGGCGTCAGTACCGAATGACCTCCTGGTGGAAAATGGTGGGTGGAAAGGAATTAATTTTGACTCACCGCTTTTGGACTTGGCGACGCTGCTTGGATTGCATTTTCTTGCGATGGTACTACTTGCTGACAGTGTAATAAGCCCCTCTGCATCTGGATATACCTATTTGGGAGCATCGTCGAGAATTCTATTTGCAATGGCCTCAGTAGGACAAATGCCACGATGGCTGGCTGTTTTAGATCCTATACACAATTTATCAAGACGCTCGATGCTCACTAATTGGCTGATAGCTGCAGTTGTACTTGCCCATGCTGATAGTTGGGCGGCTTTAATGGTGATCGTTTCTGGATATCATATTGTTGGATATATGGCAGCTCCCATTAGTATGGGAGCATTGGAGCCCAAGCTAAGACATTTTGGAGTAGTCGTTTTTGCTCTGCTGGGGATGCTAATGACAACGATAACCTCATCATCTTCATTGTTGTTGGTTTGTGTATCTTTGTCTATTTTAATTTGTATTTATGCATCACTACATGTGGTCAGTATTGGGTTGAAAAAGCTGGCAGTGCTTGTTCTTCCGTTTGTTATTTACTTGTGGCTTCTATATCTTTTCCAATATGAATGGTTGGTTTTGGCTTTTTCTGCTGTCTTTTATTTGCTGATATCTTCAAAACCGTATGTGAGATTTTGCAGGGTATATAATAAATTGTGATTTCACAAGGCGTATTTTCACTTTGTAAATATTGTGTTCTATTTAATGGGGGATATGTGCACTTGGAGATTTTGGATTTGATTCCAGGTGCACAGAGGAGTTAATCAGATATTGGCAAACCGCTGGGTACTGAACCGGGAATATTCTCACTTAGATCAAGGCTATTTGGATCGGTCAATGCTTTCAGAAATTCTACGATATCAGAAACCTCACTTGCAGACATATTGGCGGGTCTTAACAAGGGTTCTCGTAGTGCGGCTTGTGCTATCGATCCAGTCCGAGCTGGGCTGTTCATTACGGTAAAGTCTATTTCATCTAAATCGGTTCGAGAAGGTAATATGGCCTGGCTATGATCATAGGTCATTAAGGAGAGAACAGGATTGTTATAGTGATTTACAATGCTCTCAAGAGTTGTATAAGCACCAGAGTGCCCATAGGGCGCGGTTAATTCAATATTTCGTAATGATGGCGTGCGGAATTTAAAGCGATCTGCACTATTACCTGAGACTCGTTCTCGGCCAAAATCTTCAAGCCCGTCTGAGAATCCCTCTCTGTTATCTCCCAAGCCAGGGCCAATTTGTGGCATAGCGATAGCATGAAATAGATTGTCTGTTTGGAGTGGGCCGGCATGGCAGATTGCACAGCCTTTATCATTAAATAGCGCCATACCACGTAAAGCAGCTTCGCTCATTGCATCTTCACCTCTTAATTGCTGATCGAATGGCGAATTAAGAGCTTGCCAAGCGCTAATTTCAAAGGCTGCAATAGCATTGGCAGCCATGACAAATGTTATATCGCTTTGGGTTTCCACATTTTCCGGATAAGCCGCCGCAAAAAATTCAAAGTAACCAGGAATATCACGAAGTCTCTTAGCGAGTAATTCCCATACGCCGTCTTCACCAGCAAGTTTGCCCTCTGCTACAGCGATAGAAATTTCGTTTTCTTCATCTTGCCCTGCCATTTCAGTTGCCGAGGTAACTGGAAACATAGCTTGGACTGAGACTATATTTCCAGGCCAAGAGGTAAATCTGACCCGGCAGGACTGCTAAAGCCAGATTCTTCGTTGAGATCTATAGCAACACGTCCATCATGGAATAGATGCTGTACATTACCGCGTCCCAGGTTGAAAAGCCCTTGAGAGTTGCGTTCGACACGTTGGACTATAGCGTCATTGCTAATACCAGTATCGCGTAGATTCCCTAATCCCTGCCCACCTTCCCCCACCGGCAGGGAAAGAGTATCACCGGTATGAGTGGATGGGTGATGGCACGTTGCACATGAAATATTTCGATTTCCACTTAGCTCCTTATCAAAAAAAGCAACTTCCCTAGTTCAATTTGCTCCGCAGTCCCCATTTCAATTCCTCCTGGCTCTCCGGGTGGGGGAGGTGTGGGTTGGGCTTGACTATAAATACTAAATATCAATAGAAATATGAGTATCTTATATTTGATAAAGATTTCAATGCTCATCAACCTGTTCCTTGTTTGTTGCAGTCTGGGACCAAAGCACCAATGAATTACCCTTTATATATGACATGGGGTACTAGCTGAAACGTCTTTAAATGGAAGCGGTTGACAAGAAATTGAAATATTTAATATTACTTGGATTTTTATTGGTGATAAAAATTAAAACCAATATTTATTGCTGAAAAATAATCATTAATAAATTGAATAGTGAAGGGGGGATGTTGATGGTCAGATTCTTGCTTTAGTTAAATGCTTGTCTAAGCATCTGCTCTCCAGGGAGTATATTACCAAGTAGTGAGCATGATGGATTTATCAACCATCAGAGCTTGGATAGTCGTTTTGTAGCTTTTTCTTTCCACTCTTGGGATAACGGCTTTAGAGTACTTGCTATTTGGAGTACCTCCCTTGCATTAGAAAATTGCTTATCAAATAAAGCTCTGAACAATGATTGTACACTGACTGAGCCTGGAGCTTTAAATATCTTGTTAAATAGATCTCCGCTTTCAATATGGCCTTCCTCAATGACTCTAAAATATACCCCACAGTTAAAGCTGCTAGTGAGAATCTTGATTGCAAACCTATTTTCGAGGGCCATATTTAGCTTGAAGCAGGGTACTCTAGGTTGACTTACTTCTAGAATGCAGCTGCCAATGCGAAATTGCTCTCCAATATAGATCTCCTCTTCTTGGAGGCCGGCTATTGTTAAGTTCTCACCAAACAAGCCATATTTGAGTTCTTTTCTGCCTAACTGCTTCTTCCAAAAAGAGTGGTGATCAAAAGAAAATGCATATACTGCCATATCTTGACCGCCATGATTTTTCAAATCTGCCTGCTCATCTCCCTCAAGATTGCCTTTGCCTACAAAAACTTTACCCCGAACGGGATTTTTGAACATCCCTGTTGTGACGGTTTTACCCTTGTATTCAATGTCAACTTTCTTGGATGTATTGATAGAAAGGAGTTTCATGTTTTCTCATTTTTGGAGAGTTCTTTGTCAGGTCCATATTTTAACAAAATATATTATTGAAGCACAGCCTTCTAAGGTAAAAGAGTACTCATCTATTTATCGGTTGATACAATTTGCTTTACCTTTTCAACGTGTTAGAAAATATTGGGCGATAAGGTTAAACTCTTGCGTTTCTAGTGGGGGTAATCTTACATGATATTTCTATTTTATGTATTTCTGTTAATGTGTTGAAGATTTTTCGCGGTACCAACGCCAGCGATCTTCTTCGTATTCATAGCAAATGTTATCGCAATGCTCCTTCTTATCTACACACCAATCTTGATTTTCATTATTTTTAATGCAGTCGTAATAGCTATTTTTGCAGGTTTTTACACATCTGTTCCTCGCTTCTCGATCATGAAGCTCGCCAGCTCTAGCGTATGTATGGAAGTAAGGTGTTAGAATGATTATAGTCGCTAACAGATAAGCTCGTTTTGACATGATTAAAGTGTCGACCAAGTTAATTTTTTGAACGATAGTGTCATTGGCTTTGCTTCAGTGAGAAACCTTATATTTTTTTGAAATATTTATTTTTTATTGGTGAGGTGATTGTTAAGTTGTTTTCCAGTTTGGGGGCTCTCTGATTAAACTTATAGCGGCGACTCAAAGTACTTTGAGTCGCCGCTATAAGTTTCGGATAATTGTCCTTTGTTAGCCGGGTGAGCTTTTATCCATTGGCGGTGGCCAACTGGTCAATTACCTGCTGTATCGTTTCTCCATTGTTTTTGATGAGTCGATCTGAGTGAATTTTGAGAGAATCAATATTGTCGTAGTCGAATAGACCGACATGTGGCTCCGTCACCTCCACATTGAGATAGTTGTACTTAACTTTTACATTGTCAGAAAGAAGCTTGGCAATTTCCAGTGCATGGATCTGCTGCTCATCCATTGATCTCTGAACACTGGAGATGGCATCTCGCGTCCACTGTATTATGCCCCAGTTCTTTAATTCTTTATATTTAACTTTTGAACTAGTTAGTGGTGAGGTTCCAGAGCCAAGAATTAATATATAGTAGTTCTTGTGAGGGAACTCCTTGATAATGTCCAGAAGCGCTACACTTGCAGGGTTGTTAGCTGAAATACCTGCATCCGCAAAATATTTGTGATCTATCTCATTGCTATCAGCCATAAATCCGACGGGAGGGAATAACGAAACCCCACTAACAGCAGCCGTAACCAACTGATAAAGACTGTTGGTGGGAAGTGCGCTAGTATCTTCTCCCCGGTTTTTGAAGAGGTGAAGCTCACCGGTATTTACACTGAGAGAAGGAATAATCACATAGTTTTTCAGGTCGGTGAAATTCAGCTCGGGTGTATAGTGCTTCTCCAGTACCTTATGAAGGCGACGACCCAGATATTTGGGTGAGAAGAGGCCGGAGCCCGTTAAGAGTTTATGATACCAGGGGGTGGAGAATAAGTAGTTACTCTTTGCCTTGTACAAGTCAATGAGCAGGTCTGTTTTGGAATCAATGTCAGCATAATTTCTAGCCAGATGAGAAGATCGGACATTCAATCCGGTAACGATGACCGCTCCTGTTGACACACCACTGAATACATCAAAGAGCTCGTCAACTGGCTGTCCGAGAGCTTCCTCCAAATGCTTGATGACGTAGAGTGGAATAAGTCCACGAATACCACCGCCATCAACAACTAGTATATTAATCGTGTCTTTATCTCTTAAATGACTGCGTATCGTATTCTCATTGTCACCCACTGGTGAGTGATAAAATGTTGCGCTCGCTGTAAGGATATAGTTATACAGATAGGCGCAGACAGTAAAGATCACGATGATCACTGTACAGATAACAAGAATATAACCGAGTTCCATTTCCGCACCTATCAGGTATTGACGCTACATGGGTATAGACACTGAATCTTCGAGGTTGACCAATCAGAGGAGACTGGTTTTGTAAAGCGTGGAGTCGGTGAAAAATCTATGTGATATTAATTCTTATGGGTTTAGTGGTCCCTAGTTTTTTATTTTTATTGGGAGATTTTTGTGAGAAAAAGGTGCGCTTTTAAGGTTGGCGCGTCTTATTTTTAGTTTTCTGGTAATGATTATTTCGTATATCGATTTTTTCGAAATTATCGATATATTGAAGGTGGATGATTAGTTTTCCAAATTTATAAGATGACTATTTAGTTGTTTTCTGTAGATGAGGCGCTTGGTGAGGATTTGTCCTAATTTTGAGTAATGTAGATTCCAGGAATAGGGCGTACTTATGTATTAACTTATTGATTTTTGTTATCTTTTATTTGACTGCAGGTTCCGATTTTAGCTGATTTTTACATCATAAAGCTTTGATCCTGAGGGAGGTCTTTCCTATCTGGTCGGCCTCAATTTAATTGATATGAGAGGTTCATATGTATACATTTTGGTATCTGTGCCTCTCAGTACGCTAATGTGTGAATCTTTCAGGCTGAGCTAGTGGCGGCTTCAGCAGGGGGAGGAGTGCTTTTTAAAAGTGGTGAGCAAGGATTTAGCTTCCTTAAGATTAAGCAAATGCTCTCTAAAGGAATTGGCTCCAGCATTTACTCCCAGAGAAATCAGTTTCATTATTACGGTGAAAGCTAACTCGGATTTTAGGTAGGGTGTAAATGCGAGGAATGCATTAAATATTGATTGATGAACTCTGTTTAGTAGTTCTTGTATCTCGGGATTATTGGTTGATATTTTTTCTGCCTTTTTTTCAAAGGCTTTTAGTTGGTTGACATACTCTGAAAACAACCTGAGATTGAACACTACTGTTTTATGTTCTTTATAGCCGGCAATGATAGTGCTAAGTGCATCATTGGTCTTTCTTAGGGCAATATAATCAGTTCTTGATAGGTCAGTATACGAGTTAGAGAGGTAGTTGATCGTATCTCTCCGTAACTGACAAAACTCAAATAAGTGCTGATCATGTTTCTTCACCTCCAGAAGTTGGTACATTTTGGCGAAAATGAAAGCTAGAGCAATTGCGGGCAATAGATAGAGCACTACTCAAACTCCTTTTCATTAACTGGCTTTCTAGGCGCGGCTTTTCTGGTCGGGGGCGAATAAGAGAAGGCATTATCCATCAGCTTTAAAAACCTATCCCTATATTCTTTATTATCTGCTGCAAGTCGGTCAATTTCAACTTGGCGGTCCTTTAGGCGACCACTGTACATCCAGAAAAGCAGGTAATGTGCAAAGATGAAAAATATGACAAAGAGGCCATTCTTTAGCCCCATATTTTGAACAAACTGGAGTATATCTTTGAGGATATCAGTCATGTAGTCCCTTACTTCTGATTTTGACAGCTCCTCATGCATTTTTAACTATTGAGACTCTTGATTCAACTTGGTTTAACCTTGAACAGCAATTTTGGTACTTGTGTCTTGTTTGCTGTTGTTTAAATCCTGGGAATGGCCTTAGTGAGATCGGGGGGGGGGGTGCTCGACTGCAGGGCAAGCCGCTCCTCTGTTGGGCTGTTAGTCTAAGTATGAGGGGGCTGAAATGGTAAACTGGTTTCCACTTCAAAGATTTCCCTTATTGCAGTCTGGGTTAAAGGGGGCTACAGGGCCAAATTGTTGGGTGCTGTTTAGGGTATTTCCAGTAATTTGGTTATTCAAGCTGTTCGAATTGGTGACGATAATGCCGCCATTGCTCGATAGTGTCGAAATCCCATTATTGGATATAGTGTTGCCTGCAATCGAATTGCTTGAGTCGCCACTCAGGTTAATACCCAACTGGCCATTTTCTGTCACACTGTTACTTACTATGTCGTTGAAATAGTCGTTTATCGGAAGTCCGGCCTCGCCGTTATTCTCAATGATGTTGTTAGATATAAATTTTAAGTCACTGCCAATCTCGAAGCCATCTTGGCTAAACCTAGAGGCGGTATTAACGGACATATTGTTGTAGTCCCCCAGGATCTCAATGCTACCAGAGGTGGATCAGGCAGCAGGACCCGTGATATCGACGTTAGTAATGATATCGCCTTTGCCAAAAAGCAAAATGGTATTTCTTGGAGCGCTATTTATTCCAATATTAGAGGTGGAGTGGAGGCCTGAGTTGGAGGTGGTGGCTCCACTTGTGCAGTTGGTAGGCCGTCGCCGGGAATTGCTGCGGTGCTCTGGAGCTTTATTGTGTAGAAATCCGTCTGTGTTGAGTCCTGCGGTGCACAGTTAAGCTCAAACCCTGCCATATTTGGGCTGCCTGTTGGGCCTGTAATGGTGATACAGGGTTGGTGGCACTTAACTCACGGTTAAGGTCCCGAGGTTGAGCGGTGGGCTCAGATACTGTGTCACCGTACTTAACAGCGAGTACTGCGGTAAAGGCTATGGCCAGCAAGCCTGGTTGCTCGAGCATGTCCAGATTGGTGATGTCCATATCCATAGTGTTACCCCTGAAAACCTCTCCTTGTTTTCGTAGCCCTGCGATTTGGGTTGAGGTTGCCGCAATAAAAAAGGGGCTTACGTCAAAAAACGTAAGCCCCTTGAAAGTGGCGCGCTCGGGAGGATTCGAACCTCCGACCGCCTGGTTCGTAGCCAGGTACTCTATCCAGCTGAGCTACGAGCGCGTCGAGGAGGCGCACAATATAGATAGGCAGGCGCAGAGTCAAGCATTTTCTTCGGCTATTGGATTATTTTTGATGTTTGGCGACATTAAGGGCTGGCAATATGTTGGCAGGGGTTGTTTTGATCGAGGTAACGCTATCTGAGTTGATAGTGAGGGAGGCTTGGCTAGGTGCTGGCTGTCGCAGGGCATTTGCTTGACCTTGTCGCAATCTCTCCCGGTTGAAACTCGCTGAAGAGCGATGGTTTACGATTTGGTTGGTGGGGCGACTATTAGGATTTTATTTCAAATCGAAGCAAAAGCGTTATTTGTAACATTCTGGTTGAATGTGGTGATGCATATTTTGACTGACCATCCGGATAGCGGAGCATTACCGTAGGGCTTGAATTTAGAGGTTGATAAAAATCAAATTTGATGCGCTTATCTTTCAATAATTTAATAAGAGACTTACTGGCTTATCAAAAGTGTTACAAATTTTATGGCGATTTTGTGGCGGGTATTTTTTAGGGTGCTATTGTTGGAGTTTTTTAAATTGAGCTGCGTAGTTATTGGGAATTGAAAAAGAGATCGAGTTGGGCGAGGTTTGTAGCTCCGTCCAATTGCCTGGAAAGGCCGCTATTAATATCACTGGATGATATTCCCCGTGTTGCCACTACCAAATTACACAATATTGATTGCCTCGTAGGCTCCATCTTGAAAGGTTGCTGTTGTATTGGATACGCCAGTCTGAGCGTAGAGGCAAAATTTCTACTCCCAATGAGCTGGTGAAATAATTCATTTAGCTTGCCAGGTTGTGTAGTAAGGGATTGAGTTGATGATCCTCCAAATGAAAATACGAGATTAAGCACACCGTCTTGAAGAACTTCAGCTGGAAAGTCGCTGGCGGAAGGGGGTGCGTGGCTTGACCTCAGCTTGCTCAGTCACTTCTCTCACGGAAGCCCTATGGGTAACCCCTTGCAGCCATCCTTGTTGCAATATCTTGGCTGGGTCAATCGGTGTAGGGAAAGTATTGCTGATATAGGGTGGGGATGCTATGGGGAGGGGGAGTGTCAAATCAGCAGGGATGAGGTTTAGGTTTCTTGTGGATTGAGAGAGGCGTGAGTAGGTATAAAAAAAGCCCGGACCTTTCGGTGCGGGCTTTTCGTGTGTGGCGCGCTCGGGAGGATTCGAACCTCCGACCGCCTGGTTCGTAGCCAGGTACTCTATCCAGCTGAGCTACGAGCGCGTTACGGGTGCGGATATTATAGATGCCCCTGGCACAAGTCAACCTAAAGAATAAAAAAATCCTTAAAAATCATTGTGTTGGCTAAAGATTGGACATTTAGGGTATATAGTATACGTCGCGGATAGCCCCTGCCAGGGTTGCACTTTGGAAGCTTCTTGACCAAGTAGTCGCTATTCCTGGGTGGGTAGTGTTGTCAATGTTAGGGGAGGTTAGGAGCACCGTAAATCTGTGCTCCTTAAGGATTCTTCAACGATTGGTTAGAAGCGAACTTCCAGTGACAGAGAGGCCCCGCTTATTCTCACGATGTCATTATCGATTCTTGTCCACTGCAGCCTGCTTGAAAAGCTGTCGGTAAAGTTGTAGGTCGCTCCAATACCGTAGGTCAGATCGAAACTATTATCCTTGGATTCATCAATAGGGCTTAAGGGGCCATCGTGTAGCCAACTTGATTTTGGCCTATATACACTGTCGACCCTAGTGTATGAAATGCCTAGTAGGGCGTTCAAAGTAAGGCTTTCCAATACGGGGTACTGAACAACAGAATTTATCTGAATGTTGTCGGCATTAATAGTCTCATCATCAGTAATATATGTGACACTGGTTGCGTAAGTGCTGTAGGTCTCGTTAAAGTGATTGTACTCGGCCTCCACAGAAAAATACTTATGGAATTGGTAGCCGACATATATCTCGGTCGAGCGAGCATGATCCGTAAATTGCTCACCTGCTTGATAATAATCTGGGAGGTCTTTTTGACCATCAAAAGCATAGTTGCCAGTGCCTATTCCTAAATAAAATGGTTTTTCTACAGCCATAGAGAAGCTGGAGATTGTCAAAGCCGGGAGTAGTAGAAACCATCTAGAAATTTTCATGCCCGTTACCTCTATTCCTTTAAAAGGTGATGTTACTATTTAGCTGAAGCGCGTTTATATTTTTTTTGATGGATGTGGTCAAGTTTTTTGGAGGATTTAAAGGGTTTGAAAATAAAATATTTTGGTACCATCGTAAGATTAAGGTTTAATCTTTGTTGCTCTTTATGCCGGGGTGGCTAGTGGCTGATATAGAATTTGAAGCCAAAACTGTGAATGAAAAACTGGGGCTGGATATCTAGGAAGGCTTTTAAATAAAAGTAAATCCAGTCGGATAACTGTGGAACCCATCAAAATCGCCTTTGCTAAGGGGTACACCGCAGTGGCGTGCAATTGCATAAACCATGCTCATGTGGAATAGGAAGTTTGGAATTATATATTGATGGATATATTGTGGCTGTGGGAGATCCACTGTTGTGAAACCCGCTTTATCATTGATTCTTCTACTACTGTCCAGATCGGTTACTTCGGGTAAAGAATCTAAATAATTTAGTGTTTTCTGGATGGTTCTCAGAATAATTTCCTTTGTATTCCCATCTTCTTCAAATGTCACAATTTTCTGGTCAACGAGTGGGCAATATCCGCGAAGAGAAAAATTGGCTGCAATTTTTGCATTCTCGGCTAAGCTGAACATGTCATGTGCCAGCTGCTTGTGAAATATTTCCTGCGGAATTTTAGTCACAATTGAAAGTAGTTGGGAAAGATAATTATGAAGGAGGCTCTTGATAGATATTTGCATTAGGTAACCTGATAATAGCGAATGAATAATTTTTTTGTGGTACACACGTTCTTGGATATTGCTACATCAGATATTGTGACAAAGTCTCCCAATTAAATCGTCGAGCTTTTCCATCGCTAAATAAAACCTCGATACGCTTGTCCTCCCATCCTAAAACCCTTCCATAGCCAAGTTTTCGATGCCGCAGTCCCTCTCCTGGTTCGGGTTTTCGCATGGGTGCCCGGGGTGCACTGATAGTGGGGTTGTAATCGCAAGCTTCTAAATAGTGGAGCGCTTGGCGTGAAACCGGCACATCAGTGTCGATTTTTTCTGGACGCTCCTTTAAGGAGTCTGCCATCAATTTACTTAAAGGAAGCTGCATTTCATTAATAAATAATGAAGGCTGCGAAGCCTCTGGATCATTCTTTTTGGAGTCTTCTGCAGGGGCCAATAAGAAGAGTTTTGACTTGGCTCGGGTCATCGCCACATACATTAAGCGGCGTTCGCTCTCCAGTGACGCGGGTGTGCTGAAGTCCCGTTGGGGCTGATAGGGCATATTGTGCTGGGTGAGGGTGGGGATAATTACTTGTTCCCACTCCAAACCTTTAGCTTGGTGCATAGTCGTTATTTGTATAGCATCCGCTTCAGTTTGTTCACCCTCCCGGTGTTGGCGTTGAAGCTCTTGTAAATGTGCCAGGGCTTCAGCGGGCGGCTGCTTCAGTGTGTCCAGGTATTTGCAGAAAGCAAGGATGGTTTGCTGCCTCTCCTCCCCTTGTTGGCGGGTGAAGGCGTCGTCAGCGATTCCGCTGAGAAGTTCCAGTTCACCGATATGGCGACGTAGTAGCTCTCCAGCGTGACCGCGCCAGCTCTCAATCTGGGTAAGCAGGTCTGCCCGTTGGCGCAAGCGTTTGGTCTGGGGCTTACTCAGGTTTTCAGGTAGCAGGGCAATCAGCTTCTTGCCCCAGCCTTTGTCCAGCGCTGCCAGAGAGGAACAGATGGGCTCCAGGACTTTGCGCGGAATACGCACATGGGGAGAGGTCAGCCATTCGTAAAGTCCCTGCTGGCGACGCTTGGGTGGAAGTTCGGCGAATCGACCGGAGGCAATATTTAAACTCCAAAATAAGGGGCGCAGCTCCCGGCGCGAAAGGACGGTGTTGCGGCTTGCTGAACGGTAGGGAATATTATTGGCCAGCAGTGCCAGTTCAATAGGAGCGGCGATAGACCACAGCCGCACCAATACGGCGACATCCCTGAGTGGTTGATCTTGCTTTTGACATCGGCGCAGGTGCTCTACAAGCCAGCGCCCCTCCTTATCGGTTTTTACCAACTCGATTTCTGTTTGCTGATCTTCATTGGCTGAAACACAGAATATATCGGCGCGATCACGATTGTTCTCAATAAAGTGGTTGGCGGCCAAGGATAGCTGGTGGCCGTAACGGAAAGTGCGGCTCAGGTGATAAATATTCGAAGGGGGAAAATCCCCATCGAAAAATGTGAGCAGGAAATCCGGTTTGGAGCCTCGCCATTCGTAAATTGTTTGGTCTGGGTCGCCAATCGCAATGACGTTGCCAGATTTTCCGTAGAGAACTCGCAGTAAAAAGTGCTGTATCTCATTGATATCCTGGTATTCGTCCACCAGGATATCTTCGTAATAGCTGCCGTACTCCTCGGCCATTTCCTCATCCATGCTGAGCAGCATGGCTGGGTCATAAATCAGATCGGCGTAGGTAACCGCATTTTGGCTGCGGCGCCAAGCTTCAAAAGTGCGAAACACCTGCAGAAAATACATGTATTCATCGCCGAGTTTCAGTTCCTGAAATGCGCTGAGATCTCCCGACAAAATCGTTTTGGTGTAGTCGATAAAAAATTCAGCGGCCTCAATCTCAGATTGCTTCCGTGCTCTAATCTCTTCGAGTTCGTGAGTGGGCGCGCACTCTTCAATGGCCTTCCAGATTTGTAATTGGATTGTGGATTGGGGGAGGGGGGATAGGTTGGCAGCAGCGATATGGTCATTGGCGATCATGCGTTGGTATAAACGATATCCAACACTGTGAAAGGTATGTACCGCTGGTATCGAGCCTTCAGCCAGCTGCCGTAAGCGGCGGTCGAAGTCCTCCCGAGCACTGCGGTTGTACATTAATACCAGCAGTCGTTCGGGGGCGATACCTGCATCAAGGCGGTTCTTTATGTAGTGCAACAGAGCAGTAGTTTTGCCGGAGCCGGCAACGGCAATGATCTTGGCGTGACCACCGGCGTGATCTGCAATTGCCTGTTGTTCAGAGGTAAGGTTATTTCCGCCCATCGCGCTCTTTGCTCAAATACTGGATATTTTGCCAGTGTTTGATGCTGTCTTACAAGTCGCACAACCTTATTCGGATGGTTTGTCGCTATCGGAGATTTGATGATGGCGCAGGGCAAGCTCAGCGATGTAGGGAGAGAGGAACACGCGGCCGCTCAATTCCTGCAGTAACTTGGAGTGGCCCAGGCGATCCAGTACAGCCCCTTTTACCTCAGCCAGATGCAGCTGGATATTCCGACTCTGTAGATCCCGGTTTACTTGTAACAGGCGCTCTATCGCTGTGCTGTCGATCCGGTTAACAGACGATAAGATCAGCACCATATGGCGGGTATTGCGATGCCGCTTTATCTCTATAAACAAACGTTCCTCGATCGCATTGATGTTGCTAAAGAACAGGTTCTCATCAATACGCAGGAACAAAATTTCAGAGTCGGTTTTCACTGTATAGCGAAGCACATTGCGGAATTGCTCGGTACCCGGTACACGCCCCACGACAGCGATATGTGGCCGGCTGGCTCGCCAGATCAATGTGGCGAATGAGAGCCCGACGCCCAGGGCAATCCCGGTCTCCACGCCAAAAAACACTACCCCGAGAAATGTGCCGGCCATAGCCAGTCCATCGGTGCGATCGTAGCGCCAGTGGTGGGCCATACCCTGGAAGTTGATCAGGTTTGCGGCTGCAACAATGATGGTGGCAGCTAGCACGCAGATTGGCAGTTCGGTAAAGACTTTGGTGGCATACATAAGTAGCAGGGCGATTAGCACTGCGGCTATCACGCCGCTGAGAGGGGTTTTTGCCCCGCTCTCATCGTTAACGGCTGTCCGTGCAAAGCTGCCGGTTACTGCAAACCCTCCCGAAAATGCGCTGAGTAGGTTGGAGGCGCCCAGCCCCCGCAGTTCCGCATTAGTGTTGAGCTTCTCGCCGCGCCGCTGGGCGATAGAATGAGCAATAGATAAGCTCTCGACAAAACCGAGCAGGGCAATAATCAGGGCGGGCAAAAGCAGTTTGTAAATCAGCCCCGGGTTAATAGAGGGGATACTTAGGTGCGGTAGGCCAGCGGGAATAACTCCCACAACGGGTAATTCCTTCTCCCAGTGAAAAATAGCGGTAAGCACAATGGCAATCACCACGATAAGCATGGGCGCCAACCGCGAAAGCAATTTGGATCGTGCCGGGCCGACCCCGATTTTCCTGAGCAGGAAGGGCAAACCTAGACGGGCGGCAATTAAGCTGGCCAGTGCAATGAGCCCCAGCAGGGCCGCTTCCCGATCGGTTTCGGGCAGGTGGTTAAAGGTGCTGATCAATATCTCGAGAACCGTATCGCCATTGCTTGATATTCCCAGTAAAGGGGCAATCTGCCCGGCAATAATCAATAAGGCGGCGCCGGAGACAAAACCGTCAACAACCGGAAGACTCAAGAGGTTGGCGAGGCTGCCGAGGCCAAGAAACCCCATTAATAGCAGGATTGCTCCACTCAAGAGCGCTAATAATATGGCTCCGGAAATGTACTCGGGACTTCCCGGTGAGGCTATGGGGGTGAGAGCTGAAGCGGTCATCAGGGCGAGCACGGCCACCGGGCCGACGGACAGCACTGAGCTGGAGCCAAACAGTGCGTATCCTACTAATGGGAGCAGCCCAGCGTAGAGCCCTAGATAAGGGGGCAAGCCGGCAAGTGCGGCATAGGCGAGGGCCTGTGGGATCAGCATCATGCTGGCCAGTAGGGCGGCAACACTATCTCCCACCAGCCACTTGGGCTGGTAGCGTCGAAGCCATGGAGGGATTAGGTGGAGTAGCCGCATCCTTACACTTGTTTCCGCTCTCTTCCTGCCGCAATTGTGTGGACTGCTCAAACAAGATAGACGGCGGCTGCCTCACCGTAGTGCTTGGGCGCAAGTTACTCCACTGCGGCAGTGCGCTTGATTCCGAAGAGTTGGAATATCCCCATACCCGTGAGCATGGCGAGCATAAAAATTACCGCTTTAAGTTGTCCTGCCCCAGTAGCGACAATCGCCGGTCCGGGGCAAAACCCCGCCAGTCCCCAGCCGGCGCCAAATAGAAGGCTGCCCAATACCAATCGGCGATCAACCTGGTTACTTGCCGGCAGGTGAAGCGGTTGCTTCCAGATAGACTGTCCCCGCCGTCTGATGAAATGGAATAGTGGCAGGCCCACGGCGATAGCGCCAAACATCACCAGTCCCAGAGAGGGGTCCCAGGCGCCGGCTAAATCTAGGAAGCCCAGAACTTTCTCTGGGTTGGCCATACCGGAGAGCAATAACCCCAGGCCGAAAGTGAGCCCGGCCAAAAGTGCGCTGATATTGGTTTTCATCATCATTGCCCCAGCTGGCCGATCAGGGGGTGTCGCATTAGAAATACGGTTGCGAAGCCCGCGGCCATAAATATCAGGGTGGCGGTTAGCGAGCGAGTGGAGAGTCGGGACAAGCCGCAAACACCATGGCCACTGGTACAACCGGAAGCCATCCGCGTGCCCAGGCCCACCAGTAATCCCGCTGCAATTAAGGTGGGATAACCTGCCTGGATATCAATGTCGGGCACTGTTGCAAAGATTTTCCAGGCAAGAGGGCTTATCAATAGCCCCCCGATAAAGGCCAGGCGCCACAGGGAGCCCTGGATTTGGTCAAGCAGTCCGCCAATGATGCCGGAGATACCTGCGATACGACCGTTAAAGGCGAGTAAAGCGGCACTGGCGAGGCCAATCAGCAGCCCCCCGGCGAGTGCAGTGCCCGGGGTGAAAGCGGTCCAATCGATGGTCATGGGATTACTCCGCACAGTAGAGCTGGTAAAGGGTTTGCAGCAGGGCGAGTACTCGCGGGTCTGCAACCCGGTAGAAGACGTTTTTTCCCTCGCGGCGTGTTTCGACCAGGCCTTCGCGACGGAGGACCCCCAGTTGTTGGGACAGGCTTGGTTGATGAATACCCAGGCGCTCTTCCAATTCGCCTACATTTAACTCTTCCTGGCTGAGCTGACATAGAAGTAGCAAGCGGTCCTGATTGGCCAGGGAGCGCAGCATCGCTGCCGCCTGGCCAGCGGAATCGCGCATTTTGTTGAGATCGAGATGTTCAGTATCAGGCATAGTAACCAAATCAATTTACACAATTACAATATATTGTTTTATATAATATCACATTGTATATTGTTGGTGTAGTGAATACGGGAGAGCAGAAGATGGCTCATGAAGAACACTGTGCCCGGGTACAGCCGTTCCTGGATCGGGATACAGAAACCTGGAGCTATGTGGTGTACGACAGGGAAGGGGGTTCCGCCGCTATTGTGGACTCTGTGCTGAATTTTGATTCAGCCTCGGGTCGCACCAGTAGCCGAGGTGCTGAGGAGCTGGTGTCATTTATTCAAGAGAAAGACCTGACTCTGGAGTGGATACTGGAGACTCATGCCCATGCTGACCACTTATCAGCGGCACCGTTTTTACGCCAGCAATTGGGTGGGCGTATCGGGATCGGTGAACACATTTGCCAGGTGCAGAAAATCTTCCGCGATGTATTTAACCTTGAGCGGGAATTCCTGGCAGATGGTAGTCAGTTTGATCATCTCTTTAAGGATGGTGAAACTTTCCAGGTCGGTAAGCTGACAGCGAAAGTGATTTACAGTCCCGGCCACACCCCTGCAGATATGGCCTGGCTAATCGGCGATGCGCTTTTTGTTGGCGATACCTTATTTATGCCGGATGTTGGCAGTGCGCGATGTGACTTTCCCGGTGGCGATGCGTCAGAGCTGTATCGCTCAGTGCGTAAGATCTTGTCCTTTCCCGATCAAACTCGCATGTTTATGTGTCACGACTACCCGCCTAAAGGTAAGCGGGGGTATCAGTGTGAGACCAGCGTGGGAGAGCAACGCAGGGAGAATATTCATTTGCGCGATGGGGTTGCCGAGGAAGATTTTGTCGCGGTGCGCCGCAAGCGCGATGCCACTTTATCTGTGCCGCGGCTGATAGTACCGTCTGTGCAGGTGAATATTCGTGCGGGGCAAATGCCCCCGGCAGAATCGAATGGCATGGTTTATTTGAAAGTGCCGCTTAATCAGCTTTAGACGAAATTACTGATCGATATATTTATTCAGTTGAATGCATAGAACTGAGGTGACAATGAATATTAAACAATTAGATGAACAGGTGAGCGTTTCTGAGCATATAGCCTGTGAAAGCATGGTGCCATTGGCTCAGAGTGGGGTGCAAGTTGTAGTATGCAATTGCCCGGAAGGTGAGAGTGAGACTCACCCTTCCTATGTGGAAATGGAGCAGGCCGCATTAGCGGTGGGCATTAAATTTGTGGCTATACCTTTTACTCGCGGACGTATGATGCGAAATCACTGCGAGGCATTTCGTGATGTTTTGCAGGAAGGAGACAAAGTGCACGCGTTTTGCCGGACGGGAAATCGTTCCAGCCAGGTATGGGCCGGTGCCAAGATCCTGATGGGGGCAGATAAAAAGCAGCTCAATTTCCAGGCCCAGGCCGCAGGATTTGATATTGGCGCTGTGCTGATATCGATTGAACCCTAGCTCTAAAGTGCAGCACTTTCGGTGCTGCAATTCAAACCCTTCTTTTAAGGCGATAGAACTCAGGCCGTAAGGCCAGAGCGGAAAACAGATCATGGCGATGCAGCATCTCACCAGATGGTTTCCCATTCTGGCTACTATTCAATTCTATAATCGACAGTTACTGATTCAGGATTTACTGGCGGCTCTTGTTGTCACCGTGCTTCTGATCCCGCAATCGCTTGCTTATGCTCTGCTGGCCGGGCTGCCAGCTGAAGTAGGGCTCTACGCAAGTATGGTTCCGCTGGTGATCTATGGCGTTTTTGGTAGCAGCAGAACCCTATCTGTAGGGCCTGTAGCAGTAATCTCCTTGATGAGTGCGGCTGCCTTGGGTGAGGTAACAGCCAGTGGTCAGGTAGATTATCTCACCGCTGCTGCCGTGTTGACGTTGCTGTCAGGCGTGATACTTGCGGTGCTAGGGATATTTAGGTTGGGCTTTCTGGCTGATTTTCTATCCCTCCCGGTAATTTCAGGATTTATAACTGCGTCTGCCTTATTAATTGCACTTAGCCAGGTTGCTCAATTGTTGGGCGTGTCAGCAAATGGAGACACACTACTGGAGTTGCTACCGAACTTGGCCGAGAATTTGGCTAACTATAATCAACTGACTTTGTTGGTCGGACTGGGGGTGGTGCTATTTCTATATCTAACAAAAGCTTGTGCTGTGCAGCTTTTACAGAAGCTAGGGGTAGCATCTAGAACTGCCGATCTTTTAACTAAAGCAGCTCCTGCGGTGTCTGTATTGGTGACTATTTACGTCTCATATACTTTTGACTTCCAAGCTTGGGGAGTAGCACTAATTGGTAGTGTGCCGTCAGGCCTCCCCTCATTTACCAGACCGAACCTTTCTCTTTCCCTTCTTGAATCTCTAGCGGTGCCTGCGCTAATGATTGCCATTATTGGCTATGTTGAATCCGTATCCGTGGCCAAGACTTTAGCTACAAGGCGCCGGCAGAGAATTGATGCGAATCAAGAATTGGTAGCTTTAGGGTTAGCAAATGTGGGGGCGGGTTTCTCTGGTGGGTTTCCAGTTAGTGGTGGCTTTTCTCGGTCTGTAGTTAATGATGCAGCTGGAGCGCAGACACAGTTTGCCAGCCTATTTACCGCCTTTGGTATTGGTTGTACGGCCCTTTTTCTTACTTTACCGCTATATTTTCTTCCAAAGGTAACTCTTGCGGCCACAATTATTTTTTCCGTCTTAGCATTGGTAGATGTTTCTATTCTTCGAAAGACTTGGCATTTCTCTAAAGCAGACTTTATGTCTGTGTCATTAACAATTGCAGTTACTCTGCTCCTGGGTGTGGAGGTTGGCGTGGTCTGTGGAGTGGGGGCATCACTCCTTTTATTCATTTATCGTGCGTCGAGACCTCATATTGCTGAAGTAGGCTTGGTGGAAGGCACTGAACACTTTCGCAACATTGATCGTTATACTGTGACGACTGTTCCAGAGGTGCTCACCTTCAGGGTTGATGGCCGATTGATGTTCTCCAATATTAGAATCCTGGAAGAACGTATTTATTCTAGTGTGGAGCAGAGAAAAGCAATCAAGCATGTGATATTAATGTGTAGTGCAGTTAATGAGATTGACTGGAGTGCCCTGGAAGTGTTACAGGCGATCAATGTTAATCTGACGGATAAAGGTATAACTCTTCATTTGTCTGAAGTTAAAGGTCCGGTTAAAGATAGGTTGGAGGCAAGTCACTTTTTAAGTAAGTTGTCGGGGCGGGTGTTTTTGAGTCAATATCAGGCGTTTTTATTTGCATCCTCGAGCTAAATCTGCGGCTAAGTTTTGTGAAAGGTTGATGGGCTTATTTGCTGGAAATAAGGTTGTTGAGAATACGCATGTACTCATCAACAAATAAGTCAATACTATGCCTGCTAATCAATGGTTCACAATAGCCAAAAACGAAAACAGCGTTGCGATAGGTGGTGTAGGTAACGGCCATAAGAGGATTTATACCGTTGGTTAGGGTAATCATAGGTTTTTGTATCTCGAAATACTGCATTTCATCCGCCAATAAGCGCATGCTACCCACATTGGAAACGATAATTCCTGCAGGAAAAGACTTTTGCTGATTCGTTATTACTGATGCCATACGGGTGATATCATCCATTTTATAGTCTGAGCTTAGATTTTTTGTCATCGGACTTTGCTTGAGGAGCACTGAAAAAATCTGTTCTTGAAGCTTCCTGGCCACGTCAATAACATCGGCAGACTCAATATTTTTTGGTAAGTCTAAGCTGGTGGTCTCTGAAAATGCTCCAATGTGACCTATAGGAATGCTTGGCGAGCATAATCCTCTGGCATCCATAGCTAGGATAACTTCTGTTAGGTTTTTGTCGACAGGTATAGCTCTTGCTGCAATCGATGCAATGGCACAATAAATTGCTGTGATTTTAATTCCCTTGTCTTTGCCCCACCTGGCTAGTTTGTGAATTTTCTCTGGGGGCATCAGGTATGAGACGGCGCAAGCTCTACGTTCTTTTGGTGCAGCCTGTTTCTCTACTGGCCAGCAAAAACCCCTCATATTCTTGTGCTCAATTTCTTTTTCTCCAAAGTAGCCAGCTGATTTAAGTTGGCTCGCAATACTCTTTTGCAACGCTAGTGATTTAGTTTCCTCTGGATCTATGCTTGAGCGTAGAAATTTGTCCAAATCTGAAAATATGGTCATTACTGATCTGCCATCAAATGCCGCATGATTATTGATGACTGAAATCCACTTTACGAACCCTTCTTTATCAAGATATAGCTTAAGGCTATATACATATTTCTCACTATCCAGACAGTTTGTGCCATGGTTTTTAAACTCATCCTCTAAGTTGAGAGCACCACTAACCTGGCATGTCTTTAATGGGATATCATTGAAGTCAACATCGCAAACCCAGTGAAGTTTTTCCCCTCTTTGGATGCGGGCACGTAGAAGGGGATGGCGCTGGTGCAGGTATTCTAATCCCTTACGTAAAATGTCAACACTTAACGGTTTGCAAACCTTTATGAAAGAAACAAATTGCAAGCCACCGTAGGAAAGCCGTGTCATCTCAATAAACAAAGCCTCTTGGGGGCCAAGTTCTCGAGATGGAGCTTCTGAACTCATAAGAGATACCGGTCAATAATATCGATAGATTTGGTCTGAACTAATCCATATTAAGGATTCCCTTTTTTCGTGATAGATTATTCCAGTGCGCCAAGCTGTTTCAGGAATCCATATTTGTCCCAAGTGACCCAGGCTTCGACTATTTTTCCATTCTGGATCTTGCTAAATTCTACCGCATCCCAAGTGATAGTTTTCTTTGTTGGATTTTCCCCCATAAATGAACCGACATGTTTGGCTCTGATTGTAATATGAGTTGCTACTAAATCTCCTTCCGCAACTTGCCTGTTGTTGATTGCTTTGACATCTTTGAATGCTGTATGGAACTTTGCTGCTTCTTCTTCAAGCTGTTTGAGGTTACGTTTCTGTGGGCCTGCACTATCCGATGTTGAAGAGTCCAGGTTGTTTATATAGTCAGGAGAAAAGACTTTATTGGGGTCAACTTTACTTCCACTCAGCCAGATATCAACAGCCTGCATGGCAAGCTTTTTATTTTCCTGTAAGTTGTTTGATTGTGCGAGAGCGGGCGGGGTCAGGTAAAAAAGGTAGCAAAATGCAAAGAGTAGAGAGT
Source organism: Microbulbifer maximicatervae (SeqCode) (assembly GCF_052467815.1). NCBI lineage: Bacteria > Pseudomonadati > Pseudomonadota > Gammaproteobacteria > Cellvibrionales > Microbulbiferaceae > Microbulbifer > Microbulbifer maximicatervae (SeqCode). The sequence goes on along the minus strand of NZ_CP174326.1, from coordinate 4,769,707 downwards.
AAAAAGTTGGTTTGTTCACAGGTGAACCTCATTCTATTGAAGTGAGTTAGCAGGAGCCATTGCCTTCAACTTATTTGTTGGTGGCATGGTGGATGTATATGTGAGCGTGTCATCTGATATTTTGGATATATATCGACTCAGTATAGTTTGGGTTTTATAAAGTCCGGGATGCTGCCCACAAGTGGGCAGCATTGTGCAGGTGATTCGCTACTGTAAAATCACACCTATATTTGCGTTCCCGGTTTGATTGGCAATAGCGGATTGCGCATCGCCAATTTGTGTTGTTGTCTGGGCGTTACCCACACCATTTTGGTAAGTTTGAGCGGAAGAACCAATACCTGTTGCCGTAATATTGGCAAAGTTGGAAGTCCCAAGCTGCTCGGTCAGTGCGTAGTGATCAGAACCCGTCTGGCTATGAATGGCCACATTGTTGTCGCCAATTTGCCAGAGGTTGCTCTCGTGATCATCGTTGGTTTGAATCACATTAAGGGTATTGGTAGTACCGTCCTGATATGAGGAGGAGTAGTTGGAGTCTCCATTGACTTGATTGTGGGTCGCCAGGTTGGAGTCGCCGAGCTGATCTACATAGACTTCACTATTTGACGTCAGTGTTTGGGTAACAAATGCGGTTTGGTTTACCCCAGCTTGAGTCACCACAATAACATCATCGGTACTATTGGTTTGAGTTAAGGTTGCACTGTGGCCATCCCCATCTTGGGTAATGGACATGGTGCTACCGTCAACAAATGACTGGAGAGTGAAGACGTATTGATTGTTGTCTCCCTGATTGATTTCGATATAGGCGCCTACAGAGTTATCCTGATAGGACTCGGCTGTATTCATATCGCCAGTTTGATTATGAATAATCGTGCCACCATCACTGTTAGCGGATTGCTCCGCATAGCTGGTGTTGTTATCACCGATCTGAGTTTGATCGATGGTATTGTTTGTGGCGGTTGGATCACTTTGATCAGCTGTTGCAGTGTTCCCAAGACCTTCTTGGTAAACCGTTGCAGTATTGGTGTCGGCGATAGCGCCCTGGCTAATGATTGCCAGGGCAATACTGGCGGCTAGAGGTGCAATATTCTTCATCATAAACTCCTTTAGTGATGAGACTGTACGACCAATGTCGTTTTCCATTGCATTTTCAAGGTTGAGGTCGTATCAATCACCGTTCACTAGCCTAATCGTCGGAACTTGGCCGACAATCTGGCACGTACTCCTTGTGAATGGGGTTGATACAAGTATGAGTTTGATAGATGGCCTAGATAGGCGCTATGAGAGGTAAGTGCTGATTTAGTGGGACATTAGTTTAATGGGAGGTTTTACTTATTTTTGTTAAAAAACTGATAAATAAATAGTGATGCTGGTGATAAAGGCGTAGCATTCCAATTCAATGTAAATCCTAAAGTTGCGTTGGTAATTATGTAAGAAGACGATATGGAGCTTTATTATCGTCTTCAAACTAAACCTTCGATTGAGTAATCTTTTCGCTTAATTCAGGCATGAAGGGTCGCTGGTAACAAAAGTATTACCTAACCAAGTATTGGCGGTGCAGCTTGGATCATCGGGGGAGTAAAGGTCAAAAATCCCATTGTTTAGCGATGAGTTAGATAAAATGTTATTGCCACTAGCATTTGCATCCTCAATAGATATTCCATAATCCGTATTATCGCTAACGCTATTTATAGTGACTGTATTGCTATCTGCATTATCAATTGCGATGCCGGTTAGACTGTTTGTTACTACATTTTGAGATATAAGGTTTGAATCTGATTCAAATGTTAATATGCCTTCACCTGCACTCTGATCGATAATGTTTGATGTAACTATGTTGGAGCTGCCAGGGGGTTCAATAGATATACCAACACCAGAGCCATTAGTGTCAGAGGTGTTGGTGATTATATTGCCAGAAACACTATTTGAAGACCCCTCTATTTGCACGCCAACGTTATCCATACCATCAACAGTATTTCCGAAAACCTGGTTGAAATCATTGTCTTCAATTCGTATACCAAAGTTAGAGTCGGGGACGTTCGACTGTATCTGAACACCGGAGATAAAGTTGTGATCGCTTATAACAAATAATGCAGTAGAGGTAGGGTTAACAATATCAACGTCTACAACCTGGTGGGAGCCGTCTCCTGTTAATATAATGCTATTATTACAGTTTTCGACAGTCCCTGAGGATATTCTCGCAAAAAAACCACCAAGAACTATACCATTATTTGCTGTGAGAGGACATGTAACGGTAAAGCCATTCATATTAAGGCTGCCTGATGGACCCACAATGCTGAATGCAACATTTGTAGTGCAATTTAAATCTTCAGTTAGCGTCTCCGCTGTAGTGATACTGCCTCCACAGGTAACGGCATAGCTATTAATAGAGGTTGATATTGCGGCGGTTGTTAAAAGGATGTAACAAAGGGCTATTGTTAGTTTTTTCATAGGGTTTGTACCATGTCAGTAATTATTGCGGATACCTTAGATAGGCAGTTTTTTAGTCTGGGTGAATTTCGTGAGGATATATCAGTGTTCCCCCTGCAATATTTAGTTGTTTTAATGATTTTTAATAATACTTAATTTAAATGATAGAGGAGGGCTTAAGGGCTATTTCTAATATGAATCTATTATTACGCCTTTAAGTGGGCTGTTTGTCTGTTTTAGAGCGCTATTTATTGTTGGGGTTTCTTAGGTGTAGACAGACAGGATGGCTGAAGGTTTTATCTCTTGACATGCAAAGCGGTTCACACTTCGCGTTGCGACTTCTTGGAAGGTCTAGACATCCCTACGCAACAACGCCTTGATTGTGAACCGCTCTGTATGCCAGAGGCATCACGGAGCTATTCAGAGGCTCCCTGGTTATTTATGCTATTTGTTAGCCAGCGATATACTACTCAGCTATTGCTTGTAAATTAGGGAGTGTGAATGTAATCGAGTGAATATTTAGTCCAGACAGTTGGGATCGTTGGTTGTAGAGATGTTGCCAATCCAGTTGTTCGAAGATGTGCAGTTCGGATCATCAGGGGAGTAAAGGTCGAATATACCATTGTCATTGGCTGTATTAGATAAAATGTTATTGAATTCTGCGCTAGTTCCCTCGATCACTATGCCATAGTCAATGTTATTGTCAGCTTCATTGCTGCTTACTGTATTGCTGTCACTGTTATTGATTCTGATTCCAGTGGTGCTGTTCGATATACTGTTTTGGGATATGAGATTTGAATCTGAACTTACAGATATTCCCACATCTCCATCGCCATTGAGAGTGTTGAGTATTCTCGCTTTACTGTCACTGATTATAGTGTTAAGTAGGATTAAGTTGCTCCCTCCATCAGAATCAAGAGCTATGCCAAAATCACCAGGGTTAAGAATTTCATTTCCGGTGACTGTATTGCTTCGCCCCTCTATATATATTCCTGAAAATCCCGGGAACTCTAGAAAATTTCCAGTGATCTGATTGAGGCTTGCGGGATTAGCTGTTTCTATGCCTATTGCATATTGCGTACCATTAAAAGGTATCACGATGCCGGTAACAAAATTACTGTTACTTTCAATACGTACGCCGACGCCGACAAGATTGTTAATCTCAATATCACTGACAAAATGAACACCATCTTCCGTAAGTGCTATTGAGTCATTGCAATTGTCTATTACGCCGTTAAACAGGCTTGCAGCTAGGCCTGTTAGATAGATGCCCTCATGTAATGGTTCTATACAGGTAACAGTAAACCCATTTAAGTTCAGCCCGCCACCGGGGCCGTCAATTGTGAGGGCTGGATTGGTTTCGCAGGAGAGGTCTTCTGTGAGGGATTCCTGGGTAGTAATCGTGTCACCACAGCTCACAGCAAAACTGTTTGAGGCTAAAGGTAATCCAAAGGTTGGTAGCAGGGTTAAAAATAGCGTTAGGCTTGGCTTCTTCATGGGGGGGCTCCCAAGATAATGAGTCTATTATCTACTCTAAAGTTTTCTTTCGACTGGTAATTGATAGGTGATGCCAAGTGGTATTTTATAGGGTTTAACCAGTTTGTTTTTGGTTTGTTAATAATATATATAAATTAAAGGTGCAGATTTAGTGTCCATTATAAATATAGGTTTATAAATGGCGCATGATATTTTATGTGGGCTCAGGTCTTAGCTTGAAGTCTGTTCTCCTATATTGTCCATGCTTAAAGTGAATATAAAAAAGGGCCAGTCAATGACTGGCCCTTTTTAACGCTTTGGTGTTATTCAACCGAAGACCTAATCAAGTAGTCAAATGCGCCCAGCGAAGCAGTTGCACCTGCACCCATAGAGATCACTATCTGTTTGTAGGGGACAGTGGTCGCATCGCCGGCGGCGTAGACGCCGGGGACTGAAGTTGCGCCGCGCTCGTCGATCACGATTTCGCCCATGCGATTCATCTCTATATCGGTTTCCTTAAGGAACTCCGTATTGGGTACCAGGCCAATCTGTACGAAGACGCCCGCCAGGTCGAGTTGCTTGTTTTCACCACTCTCTCGATCGGTATAGGCCAGGCCGTTAACTTTGTTGCCGTCGCCGAGGACTTCGGTGGTTTGCGCATTGACGATAATATCGATGTTATCTGTCAGCTGTGCTTTCCGTACCAGTACTTCGTCAGCGCGCAGTTTATCCGCGAACTCCAGTACAGTGACGTGCTCGACGATTCCGGCGAGGTCGATAGCTGCTTCGATGCCCGAGTTGCCGCCACCGATAACGGCTACGCGCTTACCTTTAAAGAAGGGGCCGTCGCAATGGGGGCAGTAGGCTACGCCCTTGGTGCGGTATTCGGCTTCGCCGGGAACCCCCAGTTCCCTCCAGCGGGCACCGGTAGCCAATACTACTGAGCGGCTGGATAGGGTCGCACCGCTTTGTAGCTTGATATCTACCATTTCATTGCGTCGCAAGTTGGCTGCGCGTTGGTCGGTAATGATATCGACACCATACTCTTTAACATGTTGCTCAAGGCTGGCTGCAAGCTTGGGGCCTTCGGTATAAGGTACAGAGATAAAGTTCTCGATGCCTACGGTATCCATTACCTGGCCGCCGAAGCGTTCTGCCACTATGCCAGTGCGAATGCCTTTGCGAGCGGCATAAATAGCAGCCGCTGCGCCCGCTGGGCCACCCCCTACAACTAAAAGATCGTAGGGTGCTTTTTCATTCAGCTCTTCGGCTTTCCGCTCGGCTGCGCCGGTATCCAGTTTTCCAACAATCTCTTCGAGGGACATCCTGCCTTGGCCGAAGTGTTCACCATTGAGGTAAACCGCAGGTACAGCCATAACATTGCGCTTTTCAACTTCCTCTTGGAACAGGCCTCCATCGATCATTTCGTGGGTGATGTTTGGGTTGAGGGTTGCCATCAGGTTCAGCGCTTGGACAACATCCGGGCAGTTTTGGCAAGAGAGCGAGATATAGGTTTCAAAGTGGAATTCACCCTTGAGGCTTCGAACCTGCTCCAGCAGTTCCGGGTCTGCTTTTGAGGGATGGCCCCCCGCTTGCAACAGGGCCAGTACGAGTGAGGTAAATTCATGCCCAAGGGGAATTCCGGCAAAGCTGACCCGGGGTTCCTCTCCGGCAGGAGCAATGGTCATACTCGGCGTGCGCTTGGCTTGGCTCTGCTGTGCAGTAATTCTGTTGGTGAGCCCAGAGATTTCATCTACCAGGGCTTCCAGCTCTTTGGATTTTTCACTGTTATCTGTAGACACACGAATCTCGATCGGCTTGACGATATTCTGCAGGTAAGTGTCCAGTTGTTTTTTCAGGTTTGCGTCCAACATCGGTGTGTCCTTTCTCTAACAATATTAAGGCTTGGTTGTGGCCCACCTTTTGATGGGCCGGGTCAGAGGTATTTGGGTTAAATCTTTCCTACCAGATCGAGGGAGGGGGCTAAGGTCTCTTCGCCTTCTTTCCACTTGGCCGGGCAGACTTCACCGGGATGAGCGGCGATGTACTGGGCAGCTTTGATCTTGCGCAACAGCTCGCTGGCATCGCGGCCGATTCCGCCGGCAGTGATCTCGACAATTTGGATGCGGCCTTCCGGGTCGATTACAAAGGTGCCGCGATCGGCGATGCCTTCCTCTTCGATCATCACACCGAAGTTGCGGGTGATGGTGCCGGTGGGGTCGCCGATCATCGGGTATTGGATTTTGCCGATGGTGTCGGAAGAGTCGTGCCAGGCTTTGTGGGTGAAGTGGGTATCGGTGGATACGGAGTAGATCTCAACGCCCAACTTCTTGAACTCTTCATAGTTGTCGGCGAGATCGCCCAGCTCAGTGGGGCAGACAAAGGTGAAGTCTGCGGGGTAGAAGAAGAATACGGCCCACTTGCCTTTAACGTCGGCGTCGCTGATATCGAAGAAGTCGCCGTTTTGATAAGCCTTGGCGTTAAAGGGTTTCAGCTGGGATTCGATGTAACGTGACATGGATAGCTCCTTATTTATCACTGTCTTGTCGGTCGTTGTTTGGGAACGGGATTTATACTATCGACTAATGTTTTTTAATAGAAATTATCAATAGCTATACATTTGATAGTATTTGGCAATTAAAGCTTATACTTAGATAGCTTTTTATTTGTGAGTGAGTTGAGAGGCGTGGGTGGTAGATACACTGAGCTGTGACGCCGTAAGCCTCCCTCAACGGATTATTTTGCTGATAGCTGTTGGGAATTAAGGGGGGGGGGGGGGGCAGGTAGTAAAAACGACAATGCCCGCCAAAAGGGCGGGCAAGGCCAGTTCCAATCCTGTGAGGGCTTGGGAAGACTTAAATTTTGCCTACCAGATCGAGAGAGGGGGCCAGGGTTTCCTCACCTTCCTTCCATTTCGCTGGGCAAACTTCACCGGGGTGAGCAGCGATGTACTGAGCAGCTTTGATCTTGCGCAGCAGCTCACTGGCATCGCGGCCGATACCGCCAGCAGTAATTTCCACAATTTGAACACGGCCTTCCGGGTCGATTACGAAAGTACCACGGTCGGCAATGCCTTCTTCCTCAATCATTACACCGAAGTTGCGGGTAATGGTACCGGTAGGATCACCGATCATCGGGTACTGGATCTTACCGATGGTGTCAGAGGAATCGTGCCAGGCCTTGTGGGTGAAGTGAGTGTCTGTGGAGACTGAGTAGATCTCTACACCCAGCTTCTTAAACTCCTCATAGTTGTCTGCCAGATCGCCTAATTCAGTGGGGCATACAAAGGTGAAGTCGGCGGGGTAAAAGAAGAATACGGCCCATTTACCTTTGACGTCAGAGTCACTTACATCGTGAAATTCGCCATTTTGGTAGGCTTTGGCGTTAAACGGCTTGAGTTCGGATTCGATATAGCGGGACATGGTTAGCTCCTTATTGGGTGCCTGGCTCTTAACTTTGATGCTGTTTATGCTATTGGCTGATCACTAATAATAGAAATTAACAATTTAAATATCTGAGATAGTTTTCTGCTATCTAGGCAGCCTGGCGATAATTTAGTCTGCAATCCGTACCAATTTGAGGTCGCTGGTTACATCGGGGATACTCGGGACCAAAGTATTAATACCCATCCTTAGGGTAAGGGTAATTTTTCACAAGGCGCATCTATGCGATTGATTCGGTTGCTTAAGCATGATCTGGCCCGCGAGGCCGGAGATTGGGTTGAAGACGGTGTGATCAGTGAAGCTCAGGCTGAGCAGATCTGTGCCCGCTATGAAGTGGATTACCACCGGGCGCAAGAAAGAACACTTGGATATCGTATTTTGATTGGGTTGGCCTATCTCTTTATCGGGCTGGCGGTGATTACACTGATTGGGGCCAATTGGGAGGAAATCCCCAGAGCGCTGCGAATGGGGGGGCTGATCGCTTTGACCTTGGTGACCCAGGGAGTGGCGTTTAAGGTTTACCTGTCTGGAGATCGGAAAGCCGGAGAGGGCTTGTTCTTGTTGGGCAACCTGTTTTTTGGTGCGGCGATTATTTTGATCGCACAGGTATACCACTTGGGCGAGCATATGCCAGATGGTATTTTCTGGTGGGCACTGGGTAGTTTGCCATTTGCTTTAATTACCCGCAGCACGTGGATTGCAGAGCAGTCCTTGCTATTGGCTTTGCTTTGGTTCTTCCTGGAGTCGGGTTTAGGCTTTTACCCCGCCCTGTTCCCAATTTTCTTGCTGGGAGCCCTCTATATCCTGTTAAGTGGTCGTGCGAGCGTGATTCTCTTGCTGACCTTTATCTTTGGCTTAGGTTTTTGGCTGGAATTTTCCCTATCAGAATTTTGGCGTTTGCAGGATGGGAAATTTAGTGCGGATATTTATCCAGAGAACCTTGCTGTTGCAGTCTCGCTCTTTATCCTGATGTATTGCTTTGCCCATTGGTTGGCAACTCGCCCGTCGGCGGTAGCCAAGGACTACGCAGCAGTAATCTCTATTTGGTGCCTTCGGTTTACTTTAATTGGCTTACTGATTTTTAGCTTTGAATATCCCTGGGAGGAGATGATAGAAGCCCCCTGGAGTCACCTACCTTCTATGTGGGGGGTAGTGGGGACTATGTCTGCTGTGTCGATAGTGTTGGCGCTGCTGTCTCAGAGGTTGCTATTCGGACTGGGGTTGTGCGGTGTTTTTGCGGCAGTACTTGCGTTCGTAACGAATGCCAGCTCCAGTGACTACGCAGTTTGGTTACAAATTTTTACAAACTTCGCCCTGATTGCCTGTGGAATCTGGTTGATCTTCAGGGGTATTCACGATGGTATCTCACACTACTTCTTTCTCGGAGTTATGGCGGTCCTGTTGACGGCTCTGCTGCGCTATATTGACTTGATTGGCGACTATATAGGAGCTGCTCTCCTGTTTATTCTCTTCGCAGTTTTATTGCTGGCAGCAGCCAAGTATTGGAAATATCACCAAGCGGGGGGAAGTTTACGATGAAACGTAGAGTTGTGATTGGCCTGGTTGCCGCCATTGGCGTGCAGTTTTTTATACTGTTAGGAATGTATATTAAGGCTCAAATGCCGCTGTGGACGGGCCAGCCTGTTTCAGTGGAAACTGTTCCTGTAGACCCGCGCTCATTGTTTCGCGGTAACTATGCCCAATTAAATTACCCCTTTTCCACTTTAGATAAAGCCTTGTTTAAAGGGCTGGGACGGCTGCGTCAGGGAGAGGTGGTTTATGTGGGCTTAGAAAAAGGGCCATCCGGATTGTATGAACGCGCCTCTGTCAGCCTTGAACAACCACAGGGCGGAGTCTTTATTCGAGGGCGGGTAGCAGGCCAGAATTTTTGGAATTCATCAGATAGCTACCGGATTCGCTACGGTATTGAAGCCTACTTTGCTCCGAAGGAAAAAGCCCTGGATCTGGAAAAACAACTGCGAGACGGAGGCGTGGCCGAATTGATGATTTCTGCGGATGGGCGAGCGAGCTTGAAGGTTGTCAGAGGCTCTGGGAATCAATAGGCAAAGGGAAAAATCAGGAATGGAAGCGATTGGTCCGGCACGGCGCAGCCTGCCGGTTTTCTTTTTTTTAATGGATATTCAGCTGGGCTGTCTATTGCTTGCGGCTCTGGGGCTCTACTTTGTGCCAATGGAAGTTTCATTTATTGGTGATACGGTTTGGCTGCAACTGCTGTTGGGATTGTTAGGCGCTATTGTCACATTTGCGGTAGTACTGACAATGGCTCGTTCTGAGACGCTATTTGGGAAAATGCTGCGGCTCCACTGTACTCAATTGACTCCACTATTTTCCAAGTTGTCCCCATCACAGATGGTATGGGTTGCTTTAGCTGCGGGTGTTTGTGAGGAGCTGTTGTTTCGTGGTTTTCTACAGTCTTGGCTCTCCCAGCTCAGTACGCCATTCCTCGGTTTATTGGGTGCATCACTGATATTCGCATTACTGCACTGTGTTTCCTGGGTGTACTTCTTCCTTACCTTTATGATTGGGCTTATTTTAGGCATTTTCTACCAAATGTCCGGGGGCTTGGTGGGGGCGATTGTTTGGCATGCGGTATACGACCTTTTGGCTATTTTCGCCATAGTGCACTTTCCCCATTTGCTCGGATTAAAAAATCAAGTCTTAAAGCGAGGGTAAGTAGCCAGCTTTGGTCTGGAGACCCGCAGAGATATTACGGAGTTACTCGTGGGCTCCTAGGGAGCCTCTGAATAACTACGTAATGCCTCTGCGGGCCTTGAAGGCTACAGATGTTAGGCGCAGCTCGCCGCGAATGGCTCGGTCCTTTGCAAGAGCTGCAACGCAGCAGCTGTGGCCTTCAAGGCCCGCCCTTCGGGGCTTGCAGAGCGATTCACACTCCGCGTTGCGACTTCTTGAAAGGTCTAGACATTCCTGCGAAGCCGCGCCTTGATTGTGAACCGCTCTGCAAGCCAGAGGTATCACGGAGTTATTCAGAGGCTCCCTAGATCACGGCAACGATCACCACTAGTACCAGGGAGGCCGTTAGGATAAAAGCAATAAGCGCTAAGAGTCCGTCTCGAGCTGCCAGCGATAGCCCAAAAATGGTGAGAGCGAGACCAGCAGTTGAGGCAGAGAAGGGGATTACTTCCATTATTGGCAGGGTCAATGCAATAAAAATGCAGGTTCCAGCAATAGCGTAGGTGCCATATCGGCGCACGATAAAATCCATCCGTGGCTGAATCCAGCGGTCGGCAAACCGGGCGGGCTTTTCCATCCAGTGCAGGGCATCCATCAGCTTCTCGCTGGATATGGAGCGGTTGATTAACCACTGAGGAAGCCAGATATAGTTGCGCTTCATCAGCAGTTGTAGGGCAAACAGTAGTAGCAATACGCCCATCGCGGTAGACATTCCGGGAATACCGCTCAGAGGGGAAAACAGGATCAACCCGATAAGGATAAGGAATGGGGCAAAGGATCGAAGCCCCACAGCCTCAATAACATGCTGGATGGAGATTTTCTCCTGCCCCTGACTTTTCTCCTCAATATCCTTCAGCAGCTGGCCCAGTCCTATGATTTCTTGTGTCATGGTTGGAATTAGTTGCTGTGTAGTTTCTTTGCAAGACAATCTACTGATAAGAGGGCTGGAAACCGGGTAGTCTCTACAAGCTATCCGGTTCCAGAGATATTGTCGAGCATAGCACTGTGACTGGCTTTTCGGCTAAAGTCAGGCAGTTTTTCAAAGGGGATAAGCTGTCTGGCGTCAAACTAAACGGATAGAGATAGGCTGTTGGCGGAGGATTATGCCTGTCATCATTTTCTGTTAGATTATTGCCGATGGCGGGTGTGCTTATTTCGGCTAATTGAATTTCAATGTGGTTTCTAGTTGATACGGAATCCTTAGGCAGTCTATTTAGGTACTGAGCCACTTGACTACCTCGATAAACGACTAAAAAAAGGACGGTCACAAATGGATGCTGTTGACCAAACAAAAGGGAATCCACCAGTTTTTCTTTTATTAATTGGCACTCAGGTTGTTTGCTTGTTGCTGGCCCTTCTGGGCTTTTATCTGGCTTCACTCAAGGTAGTGATCATTGGTGATAGTGTAGGGTTGCAAGTAACAATTGGCATCATTGGTGCAATGGCTACCTATGGTGTGATGTTGTCGTTAACTCGCTCAGAAACGACCCTTGGCAAGTCAATGCGGCGTCAATCGATCGCCTTGATTCCGCTATTTTCACGATTGTCTTTCTTTCAGCTGCTGTTGATTTCTGTTGTAGTCGGAATTTGCGAAGAGCTTTTGTTTCGGGGGTTTTTGCAGTCCTGGTTGTCAGAACTTAGCTCGCCATTGTTGGGGTTATTAATTTCCGCAATTGCATTTGCGCTACTTCATTTCTCATCGTGGACCAATTTCTTTCTGACTTTGGGAATTGGTGTGGTTCTAGGAGTGGTTTACCAAGTGTCCGGAAGCTTATTGGGAGTGATAATCTGGCACGCAGTCTACGATGCAATTGTCCTTATTGTTTTGACTCAATATCCGCATTGGCTAGGGATTAAAGTAAAAGAATAACCGTAATATTCGGGAGCGATTTACTTGTTTTAAGCTCCCGAATTTAACCTTTGGGGTTTAAGGAGCCTCCCAGGTTCGCCGAGACATTACGGAATTATTCAGAGGCTCCTTAAGAATTGAATAACTCATCCAAACGCAGGGTCTCAACCCCTGTTCGTTCTTGTCGACTTAAATAAACCATTTTTTTGGCTACTTCACGCCCCTCAATGGGCCTATAACGTCTCAGCCCCGGCAGCATACAAATTACTGGTAGGAGGATGCCTCCGATTTTCTCACCGGGTCGGGCATTTGCACGATCTCCGAGGAGTAGGGAGGGTTGCAGTATACTGATGCGCTTAAATGGAAGTTTCTTGATTTTCTCTTCCAGCTCACCCTTCATACGTAAGTAAGCACTGGCGCTATTGGCATTGGCCCCGCTGGATGAAACCAGTAAGTAATGGCTGACCCCTGCCTCCGCTGCCAATTGGGCCGCTTTGTATTGATATTCAACGTCAACCTTATACTGGGCGGCCAGGCTGCCGGCTTGCTTGCGAGTGGTTCCCAGGCAGGAAAATAGAGTATTTCCCTGAAAAAGAGGAGCAGCCTCCTCCAATCGATCAAAATCGACAATATGATTATGTATTTTTTGACTTGCAGTGGCTTTGGGGCGTCGAGTGAGGGTAAGTACTTCATCAAAGACTTCTTCACCAGCCAGTTGCTCTGTGAGATGGCCACCGATAAGGCCCGTAGCTCCGAGGATAATGGCTCTTTTGCTCATTGGAGGTCAATTTCCATTGGGTATATGTTCGCAAGGCTAATAGCGTACTTTAGCGCAAAGATGTCTATGTTTGTTAAAAGTTGCCAGATGGAAAGGGTGTCTGGTGAGCAAAGAAGGCCGAAGCGTAATTAATTGAGGGAAATCTAACTCTGGGATTCCTTAGTAATACTGGAGGATACAAAAATTCTCTATCAGATTGTGGATGTTCAATAATTGTTCACTGTGCAGATCCTTGCTGCATCTCATTGCGTCGCATGGGCATGCTGTCGATACGTTGGAAAATTTCGACGGCTGAGAATTTATTGGCTTTATACTTTACCTCCCCATCCTTTCCTATAAGAAGCACCTGCATTGCTGGTCCTTGCAGATATTTTTCCCTTACATTTTTAGCAAAATTATCCGTGACTTTACCGGGGAAGTTAGTCTCAAGGGTGCCGTTAGAGAATAGGAACCATATCAAGTTTCTCTCTGCAAATTGCGGCGCTAACTTGAGTAATTCATTGATTGTGCTATTGGGATCTTCCGGGATATTCAGTAATAGAATGCGGTTTTTCCACTGGAAATCTTTTAGGTCGTTCACCGTAGATCCCTGGGCGAATGTAGAAGAAGTCAACAGAACCAAGACAAGCACAATGAACTTATGCATTTACTAATCTCATCTATTAGCGTGATCTTAGGGGGCTCAGTAGGCTATCCAATCACTAATTCAATTTTCCGGCGCCTGGATGTCCTTTAAGCATAAGATATGAACTGCCAGTTACAAGGCAGATGATGATCCGTATCCACAGTGAAAACTGACTAGTCAAAAGGCGTGTAAATTAGCGAGTGGTCTAGGCTCTAGGCGGGAGTATTAAAAATATATCGCAAGCTAATTAGGTTCTGAAGGATTACCTGAGCGGCTCGGGTGTCGAGTGAATTACACTGTATGGCGAAACAGAGCGGCAAAATTACACGAGATCAGTACCTGGGGTTGGCTGCATTAGTTCTCGCGGCCTTCCTTATTAGTAATGACTATACCGCTTTTGCCCCCGCACTACCTGCCATCGAAAGAGAATTCAATGCAGACATAACTAGCTCCCAGTGGATCATTAACGGCTACGCCTTGGTTTTTGGTGTTTTCATCATAACCGGTGGCCGCTTGGCGGATATCTATGGCCGCCGCAGAGTATTTATGATTGGAGCGGGAATATTCGTTTTCTTTGCCGTGCTGGGTGGCTTGGCAATGGATATGTGGATGTTATTGATATCCCGCGCATTGATGGGAGTGGGTGCGGCATTGATGTGGCCGTCCACTTTGGCAATGACTTTTAACTTGTTGACCTATGAAAGATCAGGGGTGGCGGGTGGTATCCTGATGGCCACCTGTGGGTTAGCGAATGCAGCTGGACCAGTTTTGGGTGGGGTGCTCGCAGATTTTTTCAGTTGGCGGTGGATTTTCTTCGTTAATATTCTCCTCACCCTGGCAACAATGCTGGCTTGTTGGTGGGCAGTGCCCCCCGATAAACCTCGTGACACAGAGGAAAAAATAGACTTCTTCGGTGTGCTACTACTATGCACCTCGCTATTTTGTTTGCTTTTTGCACTGGATGTCTCCGCGGAAATTGGTTTCAAGCATCCTGTGGTTATCAGCCTGATCGTTGTGTTCCTGGTGTTGCTCTGCCTGTTTACCATCGTGGAGTATCGAGTTGGTAAAGATGCCCTGATTCCCCCTGATATTGCAAAGAACCGGAAGTTCCTGGCGGTAGGCGTTACGACACTCCTAATCTCGGTAGTATTCCTATCGGCAATTCTCTATGTCCCCCAGTTTTTGGCGAATTTTCGTGGTTACTCAGCGTTTCAGGCTGGTTTATCTTTGGTCCCTTTAATGGTTGTATCGGGGCTGGTTGCTATTATCTCCGGCCGCTTCTATGAGCTAGCCGGGCCAAAATTACTCGTCTCATTAGGTATTTTGGGGATGAGTGTTGGAATGTTCATGCTCTCGAACTTGACTTCGGACACGGGCTTTCTGGATATGTGTCCGGGCTTGATCGTGTTGGGAGTGGGTATTGGGCTGTTCAATCCATCCAGTACGACTGCGGGTATTACGGTGGTGGAACCTCACCGTGCCAGCTTGGCAGGCGCAATCCTCTATATGTTTAAAATTGGTGGGGGTGCGGTTGGTTTGGGTATGAATGCTACAATTATCGCCTTTGCTCCAGATATACCTTCGGGTATAGATAGAGCTTTTACAGTAAATGCTTACCTAGCCTTGGTTGGTTTGATTGTCTGTATGTTTTTTGTGATCGGTAGGCCAGAGAGCCAAAGTGGAGAGCTTTCTTGATTGCAAGTGAAGCACGTCTCACTTCTTTTGTGTCGTAGATCTCTTTTATCTAATTGAAGTGCTTTTTTCAAAATTTATCCATTCTTTGAGTTTTTGTGAGATTTGAATTTCCTCACATCTGATTAGCCCTCTATTCAATACAATGCCGCAGCTCAAGGCCCTGTTGTGCCTGGGTTTATTGTGGTCCTGTTCCAGGTTCTCTGGCAGGAATTGATAGTTTAGGGTTGGGTCGGAGGTAGGCCACATGTTCAGAATTCTTCAGATTGTACTTTTCTTTCTGTTGGCCAGTACTGGGCATGCTCAGACTATTGATAGAGATGATATCCGTGGCCTGGATGAGCAGATCCAGGATGTTAAGAAAGATGTAATTGATCTCACTGCTGAATTGTCACAGCTGGAGGAAAAGCTCTTATTCCCCTCTAATACGCAGGTAGCTCTTTTTGTCTCGGTGGCTGATGAAAAGCCCTTCGAGCTGGAGTCGGTTGAGGTCACATTGAATGGCAAATTAGTTGCCCATCATCTCTATACCTATCGGGAAATTGAGTCCCTGCAAAAAGGTGGGGTACAAAAAATATACACTGGCAATGTGCAGGTGGGTGGGCACCCATTAGAGGTTAGTTTTCTCGGTAAAACCCCATCAGGAAAAGAGTATCGGGCTACAGCTTCCTACACCGTGGAGAAGGCAGTGGGTCCTAAATTTGTCGAGATTAAGGTTCTGGGAACCGAGTCCACGATAAACTTCAAGGACTGGTAATCATGCTCAGGTCCCTGGTAAATGTGTTGTCCTGTCAAACCAGGATGATGCTTGGTGCTCTATCCCTTTGTTCTTTGGCTGCTCTCCCCGCTGCAGCGGCGACTGAATCGCAGGAAGAACTTAAAGACCTGTTTTTCGGTGCGGCAATGTTTCATGCCCATCAGGAAAGTTATTTTGATGCGATTGTGGCACTGGATACAGAACTTGCTCAGTATCACCGCTTAGATCAGCCCGAACTCGATCCTTTCAGTGCGCACTTGGGGCAAGCTGAGTTTTCGGTGGGTGACTTGGAATTGTCCTACCGAATGCACAGGGAGGCCGGGCGGGCTATTGAGGCTGTACTGCAGGGAAATGTTTCCCAGCCGGTGCGCAATGAAGCCGCGTATCGACTGGCAAAAATTCACTATCACAAACAACAGCCGCGCAACGCCTTACACGCCCTGGAAATGATTGACGGGCGGGTTCCCGAGAGGGTCCGTGCAGATGAGCAGTTTTTGCGTGCTCGAGTCTATATGCAGCTCGGTCGATTCGAGGAGGCCGTAGAACTACTGCAAGACCTGAAGGGTGAAGAATCGCTAGAGGGCTTTGTTTCCTTCAATTTGGGTATTGCCCAACTGAAGGCGGGAGAAGAGGAACGCGGTGTTCTGGAGTTGACTGCACTGGGAAGAAAGCGCAGTTCAGAGGCGGCCCTGCAGGCCCTTTACGATAAAACCAACCTCTTATTGGGCTCCCATTTAATGGAGCTGGGCAAGCTGGATATGGCGCGCCCCTATTTTGATCGTGTAAACCTCGATGGCCCTTTTTCAAATAGGGCGCTGCTGGGTGCTGGCTGGGTAGAGGCCCGTGCGGGCCGCTATGACCGGGCACTGGTGCCCTGGAAACTGTTGCAAGACCGCAAAGGCACCAATGAGCCAGTGCAAGAGGTCATGTTGGCGGTGCCCTATGCCTATGGCAAATTGGATGTCCACAGTACTGCTGCAATTAATTACGGCCGCGCGTTAGACGCTTTCGGGCGTGAGATCGATACCCTCACTCAGTCTATTCATAGTATTCGCAAAGGTAAGTTCCTTGAGGCGTTGCGTCGTAAAGAGGCTACCCAGGTACAGAACTGGGTAGTGGCCTTGCGCAATTTACCGGAAGCCCCCGAGACCCATTACTTACTCGACCTGATGGCGTCCAATGACTATCAGGAATTTCTGCGGAACTATCGCGACCTCAACGATTTATATGAGCGCAATGAAGAGTGGCTAAAAAGCCT
Organism: Microbulbifer maximicatervae (SeqCode); assembly: GCF_052467815.1. Classification (NCBI taxonomy): domain Bacteria; kingdom Pseudomonadati; phylum Pseudomonadota; class Gammaproteobacteria; order Cellvibrionales; family Microbulbiferaceae; genus Microbulbifer; species Microbulbifer maximicatervae (SeqCode). The sequence goes on along the minus strand of NZ_CP174326.1, from coordinate 4,752,690 downwards.
GACAGCCTACGAAAATATTATTCGTATTCGCCGCAACTATTACGAGCCCCTATTGCCGGAACTGGACAGACAGTTCCGGGAGCTCGACGCCCGTATCAAGCTGCGGATGGAGCAGCGCGATCAGTTTGCCAGTCGTATAGAGCAGATGCTGATCTCCCGCCGCCCAGAATACCTGGCAACGGCCGAAGAGCAGGAAGCGCGATTGAAGCTCTTGGAACTTAGCGGAAAAATTGCTGAGCATCCCCAGGGCTTTACTGAAACTACTTTGGAGCGGGTACAGCGGCTCAAAGGTGTTTTGGACCTGCGTCTTTCCTTTGAGTACGACCAGCGCTTGACCGAGGCCTACAAACACCTGGCGGAATTAAACCAGGAGATCGAAAGTCTCCAGTCTGTTTACGACTCCTTTGTGCGCAGTCGCCAGGCGGCAACTCACAGCTATACCGGTTACGACCGCGATATTACTCGTTTGCGCGCGCGTATCCAGCAAACCCAGCGGCGACTGAAAACCCTGATGGCCCGTCAGGGCACCATGCTTGAGGCCTTGGCAATTGCTGAGTTGGAACGCCGTCGCGCGCAGTTGGAGAGTTATCAAATTAAAGCCCGCTTTGCCCTGGCAGACAGCTATGACCGCGCTAATGAGCTTCAGGAGCAGCGTGAAGATGAATTTAAGGTAGAGCAGCACAAGGCGCTGTTGGAAGAGCAAATTCCTGAGGAGAATCCAGCGGAGATGGAGCCGGTGGAGGAAGAAAAATCAGCAGAGGGAGGTGATTCGTGAGTAAGTTGCTCAAACCTAAATCCCGAGCTGGTAAATCTCTAAATCGCGGCGCCGGTCTTCTCTCTGCACTTATAGTGCTAGGGGGTTGTGCGGGAAACAGCGGCAAGACCATCGGCAGTCTTCAAAATGTCGAAGTAGAAATCAAGGAAGAGCATATTGATGGCAGCCTGGAGAAAGCACTGGCCAGCTACCAGAAGTACTTGCAGGAAACCCCTGAGTCCAAGCTGACCCCCGAGGCGATGCGCAGGATTGCCGACCTGAAAATCAAGCAGGCACACCGCGCTGAAGATGCAGAATTCGATAACCTTGCTGGAGTTGCTGCTGGAAGCGGGGCGGTGATCTCTGTCGATGCGTCAGAAGCTATGGCTGAAAATACCCTGGATGCTCCAGAGATGACAGCACCGGTGGCCAAGGTAGAGCCGGTAGTGACTGAAGCGCAGGATCCTGGGGTTGTCGAGTCCGACGAGGAGTTTGAAACCCGGGCAAGTGGCAGCATAGAAATAGCTGCAGATGAAACCCCGCTTGAAGCGCCGGGCGTTGATTCTGAAGAGATGATGTCAGCCAATGCCCGCGAGGCCATCGATCTCTATATTAAATTGCTGCAAAAGTACCCCCTATACCACCGCAACGACCAGGTGATGTATCAGTTATCCCGGGCTTATGAAGAAGCGGGAGAGATTGATGCAGCGGTGGATGTATTGCGCCAGCTGGTGGCCAACTATCCGGACTCGCGACATATCGATGAATCCTGGTTCCGGCTGGGCGAATACTATTTTACCCGCAAGAAGTTTCTCGATGCGGAAGAGTCCTACGGAAAAGTTATCGATATTGGTGTGATATCCAGTTTTTACGAGCTTGCCCTGTATAAACGCGGTTGGGCGCTGTTTAAGCAAGATATGTATGAAATGGCCCTGGATGACTATATCGCCATGCTGGATTACAAAGTTTCCCAGGGATATGACTTCGACCAGCAAAACAATAAAGGCGAGCGCAAGCATATTGACGATACTTTCCGTGTGGTCAGCTTGAGCTTTTCTTACCTGGAAGGTCCTGATTCGGTTGTCGATTACTTCTCCCGCAAGGGCAATAGAGATTACGAATTCCGGGTATATAGCCAGCTGGGTGAATATTATTTGGAAAAGCGTCGCTACCAGGATGCGGCAAAATCCTATATTGCGTTTGTTGATCGAAACCAGTTGCACAGAGTATCTGCGGATTTCTCAATTCGTGTTATTGAAATCTACAGTAAAGGCGGATTCCCCAAGCTGGTGCTGGAAGCGAAGAAGGATTTCGCCACTACTTATGCACTTAATGCCGATTACTGGACTGTCTTCGATATTAATGAATACGGAGAGGTGGTTGCCTTCCTGCAGACCAACCTGATCGACCTCGCCGGGCACTACCATGCGGCTTACCAGAACAAGAAGTTAAAAGATAAGAAGGCCGAGAATTATCGCGAGGCGATTCACTGGTATCGAAGCTATCTCGATTCCTTCCGGGAAACTGAGCGCGCACCGGAAATCAATTATCAGCTTGCCGGATTGATGTTGGAAAACCGGGATTTCCATGGTGCAGCTCTGGAGTATGAGCGCACGGCCTATGAATATCCTGCGCATAAGGATTCCAGCGAAGCAGGCTACGCAGCGGTTTACGCTTATCGCGAACATCTGGCCAATAACTTAAAAGATGCAACGGATGAGCAGCGTGCACCACTATTGCGGGAAATTATCCGTTCATCGCTGACATTTGCAGCCACATTCCCTCAGCATGCCAAAGCCCCTCAGATCATGCTTGGAGCGGTGGAGGATCTTTACGGGTTAAAAGACTATGCCCCGACGATCGCCAATGGCCGTTCACTGTTGGAGCAGTTCCCCACTGCGGAGCAGGAGATTAGACGTTCTGCCTGGCTGCTGGTGGCTCACGCTTCTTTCGATACTGCGGCCTTTGCGGATGCAGAAATCGCTTACGGTGAAACTTTGATGCTGACTGCCCAGGATGCAAAGGATAGGGCGGGTCTGGTAGATAACCTGGCGGCTTCCATCTACCAGCAGGGTGATATGGCCCGTAAGCAGGAGGATCATGCAACCGCAGCGAATCATTTCCTGCGTATTCGAGGTGCTGCACCTGGCGCGACCATTCTGGCTACGGCGGAGTACGATGCTGCCGCATCATTGATAGTGCTTAAGGATTGGGTACAAGCGGCAACGGTATTAAATAACTTCCGCAGTCACTTCCCGGAGCATGAGCTGGCGAAAGATGTCACCAAGAAGTTGGCAGTGGTTTACCAGGAGAGCGGTGAGCTGTTGCTGGCAGCTGCGGAATTTGAGCGTATTGAGCGGGAATCCGAGGACGATGAAATACGCCGTGAGGCCTTAACCCAGGCGGCAGATCTTTATGCAGCGGCTGAAGATAGCGCTAAAGCGCTGTCTGTTTTGCGTCGCTACGTCGATTATTTCCCCGAACCCATGGAGCCGGCGCTGGAGACTCGCCAGAAAATTGCCGATATCTACAAAGTGTCCGGGAATCAAAAGCTTTACATGGCAGAGCTTCGTGAACTGGTGAAAGTTGAGTCCCGCGGTGGTTCCCAGCGCAGCGACCGCACCCGTTATCTCGCAGGTAATGCGGCCCTGCTATTGGCTGAACCCAGTTTTGAGGCTTTCACCCAGGTGGATTTGGTTGCGCCTATCGAGAAAAGCCTCAACCTCAAGCGCAAGCGTATGAAAGCAGCCACCCGTGCATTTACTGACCTGATTGATTATCAGGTGGCCGATGTGACCGCTGCGGCAACCTTTTACCTGGCTGAAATTTATCTCCACTTTAGCGTGGCCCTGAAGGACTCTGAACGTCCAACCAACCTGAATGCCCTGGAGCTGGAAGAGTATGAGTTGGCATTGGAGGAGCAGATTTATCCCTTCGAGGAAAAAGCCATTTCTGTTCACCAGAAGAATGTCGAGTTGCTGGGCGTCGGTATTTATAACCCCTGGGTTGATAAAAGTATTGGCAAGCTCGCCAATTTAATGCCCGCTCGCTATGCACGGGTGGAAGAGGCTGGTGAGTATCTCCAGACTATTGTACCCCTGCCGCCAGAGCCGGAATTGCCCTCAGCGGGATCAGCAGTTTCGGGTCACTAATAACAGGCATTTGCCTTTTGGAGTGGAAAGTTATGCAAAAACAACTGCGTTTGTTTTTTCTGGTGGGCTTAGCCTTGTTGTTAGCAGCTTGCGCCAGCACCCAAACCAAGTCTGGAAAAATCTCTGATTATTCCTCGGTGCGGGTATCGGGCAGTGTGAGTCGGGACTTTGAGCGATCCCTGGAATATCTTGCCGAGCAGGATTATGCGAGTGCTATTGAACTTCTGCAGTCAGTGGTGGAGCGCGAGCAGCGCCTTCCGGCACCCTATATCAACCTGGGTATTGCCCACTACAAAAGTGGCAATGAGGCAAAAGCGGAAGAGGCTTTTTTAAAGGCATTGGCGCTGGACGAAAAACATCCGGTGGCAACTAATGAACTGGCGGTTCTCTACCGAAAGCAGGGGCGCTTTGCCGAAGCGCGGAAAATATATGTGAATGCTTTGGCAGAAAATCCGGAATATCTACCTTTAATAAAAAATCTGGGCATATTGTGTGATCTATATCTGCAAGATCTCCAGTGTGCTCTGGCACAATTCGAACAATATGTGCAATTGGAACCAGAGGACCGGGATGTCACTATCTGGTTAGCTGATATTCAACGGAGGGCTGGTAAATGATTAAACTTCGTTGGGCTTTGCCATTCGTGGCCAGCTTTATGGTTTTTCCTTATGCCTTGGCTCAGTCTGAGGGTGAGGAGAAGAAAGAATCCACCGATAAAAAGGTGGATTCGAAAATTAAGGAGTTGTCGGGTATTTCTATTATCGGTAACAAGGAAGCCCCTAAGTCTCTCTATATTGTCCCCTGGAAAAGTTCCGAAGTGGGTGTCGAAAGCGACCTTGTCTCCAGCTTGATGGATGACAAACTCAAACCGCTCGACAAGGAAGTTTTCATGCGTGAGTTGGAGTTCTACCAGCTCAGCCTGTCCGGCGATTAACGCCATATAGACTCCGGCTATCGCCGGAGTAGCACCAAGTTTTAGCTGTATTTCTCAAGAGGGTTTGTAATGGGCTTTTTCAATAACGTCATCGAGTTTTTCCAGACGGGCGGTACTTTTATGTACCCGATTCTCGTGGTTGCCGCACTGGGTGGTGCTGTGGCTATCGAGCGCTTTATCCGCCTGCATTTGGAGCGCCGCAGCAACCGCAATATGTGGGATAAGCTGCAGCCTGTATTAGCTTCGGGAGACTTCGATCGCGCTCGCAACCTGGTAAAACAGGACGAGTCCAGTGTGAGTAAATTACTGTCTATGGGGCTGGCCCGGCAGGGGGCTGTTCGCCGTCGTGAAGATATCGAAATCGCGATGGAAGAGAGCATGATGGAGATTACTCCACAGCTGGAAAAGCGCACCCCTTACGTCGCTTTGTTTTCCAATATCGCAACTTTGCTCGGGCTTCTGGGAACCATTATGGGTCTGATCGAAGCCTTTACAGCGGTAGCCAATGCCAACCCGGCAGAAAAGGCAGACTTGCTCTCCGCCAGTATTTCCGTGGCGATGAACACCACCGCCTTTGGTCTGATGACTGGTATCCCGTTGTTGATTGTCCACGCACTGCTGAACTCACTCACCGGTGAAATTATCGATAGCCTGGAGATGGTCTCAGTAAAAGCATCCAACCTGATTGATGGTGCAACCCGTCGCCGTTTTGAAGTGGAGCCCGCAAAATCCAAGCCGTCTAGTGAAAAAACTGCCCCAGCTAAAACCAATCCAGTAGCACAGCAAGCGGAAACTGCGTAATGAGAAGGCGGCGCCACGGGCGGGATAAAGAAGCTCCTGAGCTGGATATCACCGCTTTCTTGAATTTGATGGTGGTATTGGTGCCTTTTCTATTGGTATCGGCGGTATTTTCGCGGGTGACAATTCTCGAACTGAATATGCCGAGTGGTGCCGGTGGTGGAGCACCGGATGATCCCACGGTTACGGTGGAGGTAGTTGTGCGAGAACAGGCCGTGGAAATCAGTGATGGTGAAAAGGTTATCGCACGTTTCCCCAACCTGAATATCGATGGCGAGGGTGAAAATGCTCCTATTGAGGCTCCCGTTGGAGCAGATACAGAACAGACTGAGATTCTCGCTGTGCTGCCCACAGCAGAAGTGTATGACCTTAAAAAGCTCACGCAGTTCTTGTTGGAAGTTAAGGCCAGTTATCCGGAAAAAACTGATTCCATCATCCTGATGGAGCCCACAATCGCCTATGAGCATTTGGTGGGCATTATGGATACTGTGCGCGGAGCTGAAGTACGGGTTGAGGGGAGTGATCCCAGTGATCTGGATGCGGTGGAAAAGGTGGTTTTATTTCCTGATATTTCCATAGGGGATGCGCCATGAGAAATGAAAGCCGACGCATGAAGCGTATGGCGCGAAGTCATAAGCGCAAGAAAACCTCAGGTATGAACCTGACTTCCCTGATGGATGTTTTTACGATCCTGGTATTTTTCCTGCTGACTAATACCTCCAGCAATGAAGCGCTGGAGCCCCCCAAGGTGATTACCTTACCGGACTCAGTGGTGGAGACTAAACCTCGGGAAACGGTGACCTTGATGGTGACCAATGATGAAATCCTGGTGGAGTCTAACTCGGTAATTGCCACTTCCGAAGTGTTGGAAAGTGAGGAAACCATTATTGCGGCCATTAAGGAAGCGATGGTTGCAGAGCTGGCCAAGGCAATTGGTGTTGCCCAGGCCTCGGCAGATTCAGGTGAGGGCGGCGTCGAGGGAGGCCAGGAACCGGAACCACCGGAGGTCAATATTCTCGCGGACAGAGGCATTCCGTTCAGTTTGCTGAAAAAGGTGATGTCCAGCTGTACAGACGCTGGCTATACCAAAGTTTCACTGGCGGTTATTCAGAAAGCATCTCAGGGTTAATGGAAGTTTGTGAGTAATTTTCTTCAACAACAGCAGGCGGTAGGCGAAGCGCTTGAAGCGGTTCGCCATCGCATGCAGCTGCTCGAGGATGAGCGGCAACGAATCGAAGAGAAGCTGGCTGAATTACAGGACCAGGGGTCCAAGTACCAGTTGCTCGACGAGATTTCAGAACGTCTGCGCAAGCTTGAGGATGCTGGCGCGGGAGAAATGTTCTGGGCCGAAGATTATCGGGAGAATGCTTCAGCGCAAGTTATTGCGCGGATCGGCCAATCGACACGCAGTTTCAATGAGGGCATGGAGCAATTGCGCGGTGAGCGCAGTGCTTTGCAGGGCGGAATAGCCGATTGCCAGGAAGAGATCTTTGCGCTGGATGAGCGCGCGGATGAGCTGCGCCGTGAGGAGGAAGAGTCCAAGTTCGAATTTGAGATAACGAGGGAATTCGAACAACCTAGTTTCCGCCCTATGGTGATGCCATGGCATAAGCAGGGTGAGGACGAAAAGCGATTTCGTCGCTGTGTTTTTGTTTCGCTGTTTTTCGCCGCACTGTTGGGCTACCTGATTCCTTTGTATACCGTGCCCAAGCCTGAAACCCAGATAGTGGAGATTCCTGAGCGCCTGGCCAAGCTGGTTATTGAGAAGAAAACCAAGCCCAAGCCACCGCCAGAGCCAGAAAAATCCAAGCCTAAAAAAGAGGAGAAAAAACCGGAGAAGAAGCCTGAGCAGAAGGTGGCCAAACAGGATCCGAAACCTTCCAAGGCGGAGAAAAAGCAGGCGCGCAAAAAAGCTGAGCGATCCGGTGTTCTCGCCTTTAAGGATAACTTCCAGGACCTGATACAGGATGATCTGGATAACCGCCTCGGCCAGCAAACCCAGCTGAGCACGGCCGGTAAAAAAGAGAACCGCAGTCAGCGCTCACTGATCACTGCAGCATCTACCGCAGGTAGTGGTGGTATCAACACAGCAGAGCTGAGTCGTAATGTGGGTGGATCTGGTTCGGACTTGGGTGGCGTTGCCTTTGCGCGAGTGGAAAGCTCTATCGGGACTGAAGGTGACTTTGCCGGTGAGGATAGTCCTCTTAGCGATGGCGCTGGACCGTCGCGGACGGACGAAGAAATCCAGATCGTTTTCGATCGCTACAAGGCTACCTTGTACCGTATTTACAATCGTGAACTGCGTAATAATCCCGCACTGCAAGGCAAGATGGTGTTGAAGATTACTATCGAGCCCAGCGGATCGGTTTCTGCTGTGAGTGTAGATTCCAGTGATGTGGATTCGCCGTCACTCAATGCAAAAATTGTGGCTAGGGTCAAACGGTTTAACTTTGGTGAGAAGGCTGGAGTGCCGACAATCACTATTCTTTACCCAATTGACTTCTTCCCTCCTACCTAGGTCAATGAACGATCGGAGCCTGCCAAAAATAGGTGGGTTCCGATCACTTCAATACGGCGAAAATTTCACCAGATTTTTGCGCTCTTTTTTTGCTCATACTAGAAAAAACTTTTCATCCTCAGTGCTTGCCTGAGAACCACTTGGCAATCCCCGCAAAAGTTCCCCCTGCTAGCTGGCTAATTATGACTTATTTCACGGCTACCAGATGGCGTTGTAATTAAAGTTCGCCCACCGTGGAGTGTCTGGCGTAAATGCCCGACTTGTCTCCAAATATCTGCATTAGAAAGTGGCGGCTGTTAAGTGATAATGAAGTCGGAAATAGTTGAGCAAAAATCCTACAAGTCTACATTTATTGGATTTTTATTGGTTTGTGCTGCGTTCTTAATAGCTGCGCCGCAAGCATTTGCTCAAAGTAGTTGCCCTTCTATAACTGAGGACCCTACAGGGTTCAATATCCTCAGTCATCGCTCTAGCGATAGTTGGTGTGTTTTATGTGGTGATGGACAGGTCACCATAGAAGTTGATGTACCCAGTATTTATAGCGGCCTCGCGGGTACTCAATATATCGAGAATATCGTTATTACTGAGAACTTTGGCTCTTCTGGCCTGGAGTATGTAACGGGCTCCACTTCTGTAAGTTCTGGATCTGTTTTGGGAGAGCCCACGATTAGCGGTACCACTATCACTTGGGACCAAAATGATCTGTCAGCCCTTTCTGATCTCGCTGAGAGCACTACTTTAACTATCACGTTTAATGTGCGAAGCCAGGATGAAGAGGAAGAGGAGCTGGTAGTCAATAATCGTACCTTGAATGCTACTGCAACATTCGATTACTGCAGCTACCCAACCACCACAGATACCGACAGCATGGAGCTGGCCATACGTGAGCCCGAACCCTCCATGGATAAGCGCGGCCGCAACATGGATGCCGCGCAAACGAACTACACCAATAATGTCTATGGCAATATTGAGGACGATGTAATTTGGCGCATCCGTATCTCCAATAACGGTGAGGCGGATATGCAGGATGCACGGTTTGACGATTTGATGTCCAACCCCAATATGGATATCAACTACGCCTGTCCGAGTGAAACTACGGCAGAAGCTGTTGCCAACAACAATGGTGTGGCTCCCAGTGGCAGTAGCTGTGTATCAGCCAGTAATTCGGTTAACGATTTTGAGCTGGATGGCAATTTTTCCAATGGTTCGGGGCGCACTGACGTTCCGTCTGGAGGGACCCTGGATATTTACCTGGTGGGTAAGGTAAATACTTCCTGTAGTAACGGCACCAATACGGTGTCAGATTTACAGTGGGGTTGTGAAATTGATGGCGACACGGGCGTTGGTGGTATTACCAGCCCTGCGGAAGCTTCGTCCCCTGGTTCTGATACGTCGGCAATGCGTGTTGTGTCTTCCTCAGACCTCACTATTAGCCAGGAGATTACTGGTACCAATTTGAACCAGCCCCTGGGTGCTTCCGGCTACGTTACCATTACGGTAAATAACCAGACCGGGGGTTCGGTAAAGGACGTCCAATTTGTTAGTGATCTGCCTGACGAATATGTAGTTGATACTACTTTTACCCCGGAGATCACCCAGGAGCGCCGTGGAATTGACAATCATGGAGCCAATTATAGTTCAACCTATGACGGCAAAGTCGATACACTGGAATGGCGTGTGGGCTCTACCTGGAATCAGTGGGATACTGATCCACTTAACAATAACCAACCAGAATTCCGCTTATTGAGTAGTACCGTTCACTCGGTTTATTCCGACCAAGAGAACATGATGCGGCACGGAGATGAAATTCAAATTCGATTTCGCGTCGTTACGATAGAGCCAGATTTCTATGACTTCGAGGCGGACCTGGATGTAGAGGAAGAGTCCTCCACTACCGGAACTGATCCAAATAGTAATATTGCCTTAACAGGTAATGTTCTGACGATTGATTACGAGGACTTCTGTTCTTCAACAAGTCCTGCTACTCAAGTGGAGACCGAATCGGTTACTCCCGACCCTGAAGACCTGGATGTCAGCACCGTTCACCCTCTCTATATTGTTCGTGACAGCGGTACTTCAGAGTTAACAGTGGATATCACCAATAATGGTGGCCACGATGCGAATGACTATTCCGTTTATATCACCTTTGGTGAGGCGATGACGGTTCTGTCTAATGATCGCAGCTGTACGGCGCTGGGAAATCCCAGTTTAGGCACTGTCCCTGGGCACCCACTTTGGAATCAGCCTGATTATTTACCAGATTCCTCTACCGTGTATTTCTGTGATAGTGGTGATCTGGGTGGTGAAATTGGGCCTGGTGATACAGAACGGGTAGTTTTCGAGGTGGAGAAAAACCACTCTGCCACCGATGACGATCTTACTTTCCGCGCAGATGTTGTGGGTGAAATCACCTTATATGATGGTACTGCGCTGGGTTTTCCCGATCCGGTATCCCTAACCAACACGACCCCAAATCAACAATTGGCCAATAATTATACCCTCGATGGCATGCGCGCACGGGTTATGGGGTTTAACCTGATTAAAGATCGTTCCGATGAATGTAACGAGCTTACCAGTGAAAGTGCCTATCCCAATAGCAGTGTTCTGATTGGTGAAGAATGTAGCTTTGAAATTCAAGCCGGTGGCTGGTTTGGTTTTGACACTCCCGGATTCACTTTAATTGAAGTGAAAGATGTTGATGTTATCGATGACCTCCCCGATGGCCAGGGTTATATTGCGGATTCCGCCCTAAACTGTTCCGATGTCACTCTTCCCGACACTACCTCTCAGGCAAATTGTGTAGCTATTTCCACTGGCGATATTGTCGAAGGTGGCGGTCTGAATAACTCACTGAGTGAAACAGATTTACAGTGGGATATTACTGCCAGTATTACAGAGAAAGATCGCTGGTTCCTCGCGGACATGACCACTCGCTTGCTGAATGACCCGGCGGATACTGAGAGTACAGATCCGAACCAACATGCGAATGACAGTATTGATTATGCCCGGGCCCAGTTTACTGCGGTTTTCGATACGGAAACGATAATCGTCGATAACTACAATACCAGTGGTACCCTCACTAATATTGATGGTGTTCCAACAACCGTTCCAGGCTTCCCTGATGTCACTGAGTGGTCGGAATCGGTTACGGTTACTGAGCCTTCAATAGAGGTGGACAAAAAAGTCTGTAATGAAAACCTTTACGGGACAGGAACCACCTGTAGCAACTTTGTTGATTTTACTGATGAAGGACACCGTGACCAGACTTATATTTTCCGCCTGACGGTTACCAATCGGGCTTCAGATAACGGCGTTGATCGAGCGCCCGCGTACGATATTGTAGTAACCGATAACCTGGATTCCTCGGGCCAGATGTGTGTGCAGGCTCTGGAGTCTGACAGTCTGGATAATGATGGCGATGGCAGTTCGGAAACTACCAGTGGCGATGATGGCTGGGTGGGAACTACATCGGGTACAAATAATTATTCGGAAGCTTCTCATTGTGGAGACGGCGGTACTCCAGCGGTTATTACCTTCTCCTATGAGCACTCCAGCGCGCTTGAGCGGATTAATCCCGGTGATTCTGTCACTTTGTATTATCGTGTGAAGCCGGACGAGTCAGTGGCACCACTGCAGCTGTTTACGAATACATTTTTTGCTCGTTACGACAGTTTGGAGGATGATTTTAGTAACCAGACTACCCCTCAAATTGTCAGTGACACGGACAATGATGGTGTAGGTGACGGCACCCCTGCAGCGGGGCGTGCTCGCCACTACCAATCTGATAATGCCCTAGCGCAGATGCAGATTATTGAGGTACAGGCAGAACCGAAGGAAGCGCTGGAATTTTCCAACGGCACCGCCAGTGGTACCAGCAGTGATACCGCTGTTGTCGGTGAAGAGATTCGTTACGAGTTGACCGCACAGATTCCGGCGGCAAAGTTACGGGACTTTGTAATTCGCGATGAATTGCCGGCGGGCATGCGCTGTATCGAGGGAGAAACTATCGATTTAAGTGCCTCGCCCTTTGATACTGCAGGTTTCGTACCGGGCGGTACCTTTAACGCTACCTGTACCAGCACTGGTACTGCGGACTATGTAGAGTGGGATTTTGGTGATCAGGAACTCACCACCGTTTCCGGTAGCCTTTTTGATTTCCCTGTAGAGTTTATTGCCCGTATTGAAAACAGCAGCAATACCAATGACGGTGATGTATTGGGCAATGGTGGTAGTTACACGACTGCACAGGTTTCCTACGTGGATGAGTCCGGTGCGTCTGTAGCGGTACCATTTGACGCACATGAAATAACGATACTCGAACCTGAAATACAGCTGACAAAATCCTTTGCCGTTACTAATAGTGATGCTGACGATATTCTTACAGTGACGGTTATCGCTGAAAATACAGGTAGCGCCGATGCTTACAATTTACAGGTACTCGACGATCTCACCGGCAGTAATTTAGTTTACCTGGGCAATGTAGGTGGCAATGATCCCCCCAATAATATTGATGTCACTACGGTGGGCTCTAATGCTCCCATCTTTAGCTGGAATCGCAGTAATGGCGATTACACCATTGCCGCTGGCGATACAAAAACATTTACTTTTGAAGTTCAGGTAGAGCAGGGCGTTGAGCCCCATGAAGTTCTGGATAATACCATCGAAGCTCGCTGGCAATCGCTACCGGGTTCAGATATTGCCCTTAACAGCAGTAATGTTATTGGAACCGATGGCGATGCTGATGGAATGCGTATTGGTGTTTTGCCTAATGTTGGCGATCCCATCAACGACTATGAAACCACCGCCAGCGCTCAGACCGAAGTCCCGGCATTAGAGCTGACTAAAACAGATTTAGACACCACAGTAGTTCCTACTATTGGTGCTCATAAAGAATTCCAATTGGAAATCAGTTTGCCGGAAGGGGTCAGTGAAAATGTAGTCGTCACTGATCAGTTGGGCAGCCCTGAAGGTTATGTGCTTTCCCACAATACTGATTACGATATCACTTACGACTTTGTCGGCATTGAGACAATTAATGGCAGCGCGCCATCCGAATCCGCTTTTAACAGTTTCCCGGGGGATAATACTTCCGGCAATGCCAGTTGGGATATCGGCACTGTCGATACTAATAGTGAAGATGATACCGCAGGAAGCAGTATTTCCCCGCTGATCCGAATCACCTATTTTGCACGTATTGAAAATGATCTCTCTACAAATGACGGGGATAGTCGCCAGAACAGTGCTGCGCTGACCTATAGCAACGGGGAAAGCGGTAGTACGGAAAGTCTTAACGACAGTACAACCAGTATAACGGTAGTAGAACCCCTACTTGCGATTAGCAAGACTGTGAGCAATGCCACCAATCCCGGCAACCTACCGGTGGGCGGTGATGTACTGGAATATGTGATTACCGTGGAGCATGATTCCAGCTCCGGTGCCCCCGCTTATGAGCTGAATTTAGTAGACACCTTACCTTCAGAGTTGACCTTTGATAGCAGCTTTACTCCTACCGCAGAAATTGGCGGCACCGCAGTTTCCGGTTTTGTAGCTACGCCGGCAGCAGCCCCCTCGGGCCCACTGGTATGGGGGCGGGACAACAGTGATAACAGCTTGGATCTGCAGCTTGGCGAAACACTGGTGCTCACCTACCGCACCCAGGTTACAGGCGTTTTTGGTTCGCCCATTAATAACAGTGTAATGCTGGACTGGACCTCGCTGGATGATGGCAGCATCAATGATCAGGCTTATGAGCGTGATGGTGCTGGATGTCCCAGTATCTCTGCGCCTGATGATTATTGTGTTGGCCCCGCAGAGGCCAGTATCGATACAGTTGATAATACCAGTATTACAAAAACAGTAACTGCCGATACGGATACGGCAACTGCAGTGGGCACCTTGCGTGTTGGTGATACGGTTACTTACCAGCTAACCCTGAATTTGCAGGCGGGTACTACGCCTGGGGTCACTATTGATGATGTGCTGCCCAGTGGTTTGGAATTTGACACTGTTGTCAGCGTAAATGGGGACAGTGCTGCGCCCTACAGTGATAATCTGAACGATTTCACGTATTCCGCGAATTCAGTTCCTGCAGCAGGTGATACTGGTACAGTTGCCTGGGACCTGGGGGATATCAGCAGTAATTTTGGGAATACCAATAATTTTATTATTGAGTACACAGCCAAGGTAGTGGTGAGTTCGGGAATTGCCTCTCCTACTGCAACTCTTACCAATACGGCCCAGCTAAACTACACCGGCGCGGCCAGTACCTTGCAGGACAGCGCCGATATTACTGTATTGCAACCGGTTATCGACAGTCTCACCAAGACCGATGCCACTTGGCCCAGTTCCCATATGAATGTGGACCCGGCCAACGATGTTATGCAGTTTACCTTGCAGGCCTGTAACTCGGGCCTCGCCTCCGCCTACAACCTATCGCTAACAGACGACTTAGCGACGCAAATGGACGAGAGTTCCATTGCCAATCTCCAGGTGAGCCTCGACGGTGCTGTACTGACACAGGGAACCGACTACACCTATAGCGCGCCCGCAACGCGCGGTGATGATATGGGTTTCGATTTCCTGGTGCCAGTTGAGGCGGGCACTTGCCTGGAAATCAGCTACGAAATTGGTTTCTATACGGATATCAGTGGCGGTGAAAGCTGGGTTAATACTTTTACAGTCGATGAGTTTTGGTCGCTGGAGGGCAATGATGGCGAGCAGTATTCTGCAGTTTCCCTGGGCACTCCTTATCCAATGGGTACCGTTGCGACCAGTGTGACCGCTCCGCAAAAGACACTGCAGACAGCATCTACTGCCGCTATCGGTGACGAAGTCGTATATCAAATACAGGTGCCTGGCAGTGGCACGACTTCGGCAATTTACGATATTGCAATTTCCGACGTACTGGATTCCAGTCTGGAGCTGGTGCAGCTGCAGGAAATTAATGGGCTCACCTATACCGATAATACCAGTGGGAATAATATCGATTTGACAATAGATATTATTCCAGCGGGTACTGTGGCAATTTTTGAAGTGCGCACCCGGGTCGCCAATAATGCGACGGCCCAGGCTGGCCACAGTTTTGAAAATGAAGTGACTTATACTTACGCCGCAACGGACGGAGGCACTTCACAGTCTGGCGGTACCGGCACTGCGGCGACACTCACGATTGTTGAGCCGGAACTAAGTGCAACTGCTTCTGTTGCGAATCAAACCAATCCAGGTAACGACCCGGATGCGGGTGATGTACTGCGCTTCACCTTGGACCTTAGCGCTGCGGGCAATGCAGAAAATTCTGCAGCCTATGACATTTCAGTTAGCGAATTGCTGTCCCTGGGGCTTGAATTTGTGCCGGGCACAGTAACTTTTGCCGGGGCGTCCCAGGCAGATCCAACTGTAAGTGGTGACGGAGTTACAACTGCACAAACCCTGGCTTGGGATCGGGCTAACAGCGATCTGGATATCGCTGCAAGTGATAGCAGTGCGCTGGTTTTTGACGCGGTTGTTCTCAACAGTGTACAGCCAGCAGCGACGTTGTCCGCAACTGCCAGTGTTGAGTGGACCAGCCTCGATGAAGATAACAGCAGCACCTATGAGCGTAATGGTGCCGATGGCAGCGCTGGGCTGAATGATTATTTGTTGGAGAATATTGCTGCTCAGGTAGATGCTGCCAACGACAGTACAATCAGCAAAATTCGTCTGGATGACAGCTATGGTAGTGCTGATGAGCAGTTGCGAGTGGGTGATTTGGTTGAATACCAGATTACCCTTTCCCTGCCAGAGGGCACGGCTTCCAACGGACTAATTGTCGATACCTTGCCTCAGGGGATGGTGTTTGTAAGCACACTCTCAATCAATGGCGAGAGTTCGGCACCATTTATTGCCAGCGCACCGTTTACCCACAGTGATATTGCCGAGCCGCTGCAGTCTGGAGACCCTGCCACCGGTGCCACTACAGTCACCTGGAGTATCCCGGACTTGGTAAATACCGCTGATAACGATAGCAGCAACGATGAATTTGTTGTGCGTTACCTGGTGCGGGTTCTCAATGAGGATTCCCACCCCTGGCCGGCAGCGAATACTGCATTGACCAATACTGCAGAGTTTGGTTTCGATGCTGCCACAGGCGCTGAGACCCGTAGCGATAGTGAAACCCTGGATCTGCTACAGCCGGATCTCTCTGTGGCGATAAATTCAAGCCCTGCGGATGGCAGTACGCTTTCTGCCGGCGATACGATTGAATATACCGTTACGGTAACTAATAACGGCTCTTCACCGGCTTATGATCCGGTATTCCGCGATGTGATTCCCTCAGGTTTGCGACAGGCGGGAATCAGTGTGCAGTCCCTTACGGTAAATGGTGCCACTGCAGCGGTGGTCGCCCCCTCTTTTGATAGCAGTACCGGTGAAGTCATTTGGGATTTTGCCTCAGGGACCGGTTATGGAATCGATGCGGGCGAATCTTTGGAAATGGTTTATCGGGTTGAGGCTGATTCCAACTTGGGCGCTGGGCTGAGCCTGCAGAATGCAGCCTATGTTGAAGTTTATTATTCTCTCGATGATGATGATTTACCGTCACTAAATTCCGTCGCGGTAACTGAGGATTTACGTGAGGACTATGGTCCGACCTCTCCAGTTAGTGTTCAATTTAATACGCCCAATGCTTCACCGTTATTGATTGAGATTACCCAATCAACCGCATCTATCGGCGAACCGTTTAATTATCGTATTACCATCCCGGAAACGGTGCAGACCACAGCGCTTCACGATGTCACTGTGTTGATGGATCTCACAACGTCCGCTGCAGATTTAGAATTTGTCAGTGCCAGTAAAGTTTCTGGCAGTGCATCTTTCACCCCTGAAAATAATGGTACCGCTACCAGTCTTAGTATTGCAGACAATACGACTGGAATTGATGTGCCTGCCGGCGAACAAGTGGTAATCGATGTAACACTGCAGTTGCTGGATATAGACCCGCCAAATGTAGACGGTTTGAATTTTTCTACGAGTGCCAGCTATAGCTACAACTACGAAAATGATAATGCTTCTGTGGGGCAGGGTGCCGGTAGCGGAAATACTACGGCAGATATGGAAGTCGTGGAGCCCAGCGCAATTACCCTGACTAAAACTGGCCCGACCAGTGTGCAGTCCGGTGTTGGTGGTACCTTCACTTTAGATTTACACAATACCGGTACGGGTCCCGCCTGGGATATTAGTGTTACCGATATTTTGCCGGACAATAATCCCGGTGGTATGTGTGAAACGGCCCCTGACAATTTTACTGCGGAAATTACCGATAGCACTGGTATCACCACGGCTACTCTGACGGAAGGCTCCGACTTTACTGCAGTATTCGACAGCGCGAGCTGTACGCTCACAATTACCTCCATTGGCTCAGCGGCGATGCTGGATGCGGATTACCATCTACTTGTGGGCTACGATGCCTACCTGGATACCGACACCGTTGATGGGGATACGCTGACGAATATTGCCGGTGTTACTGAGTGGTATAGCAGGGATAGCAGCTTCAGCGAAGCCCGCCAGTACACCAATGCGGCGCCCACCGATGGTACTCCTGGCGTGCTTGATCATGAGGACGCTTATTCGGTTACCTCCTCTGTGCCGACAGTGACTTTTTACAAAGCGGTGGAAAATATCAGCCGTGGAGAAAACCCGGCTACTACCGCCAGTCCGGCAGAAGTTTTGCGTTACACACTGACACTGACCAATACGAGCGGTGTTGATGTAAGTGGAGTTGAAGTTTCCGATGACCTTGGTCGATTAAATAATTCTGCATTATTTGAATCGGGCACTTTGCAGTTAGTCAGTGCACCTGCCGGAAGTGACAGTAGTGCTATCGATGCCTCAGCAGGAACCTGGAATAGTGGCTACCTGGAAGTTGGTAATCTGGACCTCACTGCGAGCGGCACAACAGGGGATTCTATCCAGATTATTTACGAGGTTACGCTGGCTGCAGTTATTGATAGTGGGACTCAAGTCTTTAACCAGGCCCAAGTTCAGCTGCCCGGGCAAGCGTTACAAGACAGTGATGACCCCAATATCAATGGTACCGATGATCCGGATACTGCGGGAGATGAAGATCCCACGGAAGTACAGATTGAATCAGAGCCATTACTGGTCGTAGAAAAAACGTCGGTAGATATTACTGATGATGCCGACTTGTTGATGGTGGGAGATACCCTGCGTTACACCATTTCGGTGGAAAATACCGGTAATGAGAACGCGATCAATACTCAGATACGGGATCAGATCCCCGCGAATACGACTTATGTCAGCGGCTCTACTACCTTGAACGGCTCTACAGTGTCCGATGTCAGCGGTACCTCCCCGCTGGCTGCCGGTATGGATATTAATACCGATGGCGAAGCCGATGGTTTTATCAGTGCCAGCGCCAATGGTGTTTCTGCAGCGGTTATCACCTTTGATGTCACCATTAATGACGTTAATGATGGCACCGTAATTTCGAACCAGGGATTCGTAAATGGTGAAGGAGCGGGTAGTGGTACTTTTGATGAAGTGCCCTCCGATGATCCGGATACTGATACCCCCGATGATCCCACGATCGATATTGTCGGCGATGTGCCTCTGTTAATTGCCCACAAGACTGTAGAAATTGCTGAAGACTACACCTCCACAGGGATTGTTGATCCCGGTGATGTGCTCCGCTATACCATCGCCATTACCAATATGGGGGGTGTGGATGCACAGGAAGTAGCGCTTACCGACCAGGTGCCAGATGACACCACCTATGTTGCCGGTACTACCACATTAAATGGTGAATCGGTAGCGGATAACGGTGGTGGTAATTCACAGCTGGATTCTGCATTGCCGGTTTCTTCCGATGACCTGACACCACCCCTGCCGGGAGCTAACGAGGGTGTTATTACCTCGGGCGAAACAGCCACCGTTACCTTTGAAGTGATGGTGAACGCTGGTACAGCGACAGGTACGGTTATTAGTAACCAGGGTAGTGTTGAAGCTGATGAGTTGGCACTTACCCTAACCGATGCAGACGGCAACTCGGCCAATGGCGCTCAGCCAACTGAGGTGGTCGTAGGTGATGCCCAGCTGTTGTCCATTGTGAAAGAAGTTGCCGTTGTCGGTGGCGGGGCTGCAGAAGCAGGGGCGGTATTGGAGTACCTGGTAACCGTCGAAAATATCAGTGGTGTTTCTGCCACGTATGTTGAGATTACCGATGACCTGGCCATTGCCGGCGATGGCGTCCTCACTTATGTTGCCGATTCAGCTCTGCTCAATGGGCAGGCTGACGGTGTAACAGTGGCCAACACACTGATCACTGCGGACTACGCCACTACCTACGGTGATTTGGAGCCGGGAGAGGTTGTTACACTGCGTTTCCAGGCGCAGATGTCGGAAAACCTGGATTACGGTTTTACCGTAGTGAACACGGCAGAAGTGCAGTGGAATGACCCGGCTTCCAGCGCTCAGGCCAGTGTTGCCATTGATGTTGGCGGTACGCCGGGCATTGCCAACCTGGCTGGTTACCTGTGGCACGATGTGAATTTCAACAATGCTTTGGATACGGATGAGAGCCTACTGCTTAACTGGGCAGTAGATCTGTATTTCAATGAGGAGCTGATGGAAACAGCTCAGTCTGATGAAAATGGCTATTTCCAATTCCAGGGACTGGTGCCCAACAGTTATGGCGGCCTCAGTTACGAGATGCGTTACACCGCACCGGATGCCACGGAAAATACGGCTTCATTGGGTAATCCTGTTTCTGATTTCACCAATGGACCACAATCGATCAGTGAAATTTATGTGGAATCGGGAGCAAACCCCCAGGACTTAAACTTACCGCTGACACCCAATGGAGTGGTTTACGACTCTGTAACCCGATCTGCTATTGAAGGTGCCACACTCACCATGCTGAGAGTGAGTTCCGGTCAGGAGCTACCGGCGCGTTGCTTTGATGATGAGAAGCAGCAGGGACAGGTAGCCCAGTCCGGGGGGTACTACAAATTCGATATTAATTTCAGCGATGCTTCCTGTCCGTCCAACGTGGATTACCTGATTCAGGTAGAAATCGATGATGATGACTACACCGGTGGTGAGTCACTGGTAATCCCCGCGCAGACCAATAGCGAAACTGCCGGTTTTGATGTGGCTGGCTGCCTGGGCAGTAATGCCGATATGGTTCCAGCAACTGCGGACCACTGTGAGGTACAGGAATCTTCCGCACACCCCACCCTCGATGTGGAGGCCCGGGATGCAGCAACAGATTACTATCTGCGCATGACTTTGGATGACGGCCAGATTCCAGGGGAAAGCCAGCTGTTTAACAACCATATCGCTATGGACCCGGAGCTGGAAGGGGCGCTGTCCATCACCAAAACTGCCGCCATGCTCAATGTAACCCGTAGCCAGCTGGTGCCCTACACCATTACCTTTGGCAACACTCTGCCGATACCCCTAACCGATTTGCAGTTGGTGGATTACTTCCCCGCAGGCTTCAAATATGTGGCGGGCTCAGCGCGCCTTGATGGCGAGGCGGTTGAACCTGAAAGTGAGGGCCTGCAATTAAGTTGGTCGGATCTGCGAGTGGAAGCGGAAGAAACTCGTGTGTTAAAGCTGCTCTTGGTTGTAGGTTCCGGTGTGGGCGAGGGCAAATACGTAAACCGCGCGCGCATGTTCAATCAGCTCTCTGGGCAGGCCGCTTCTGGTGAAGCCTCTGCGACAGTGCGGGTAGTGCCCGATCCCACCTTTGATTGTACTGATGTTATCGGCAAAGTGTTTGACGATAAAAATATGAACGGCTACCAGGATGAAGGCGAGGGTGGCCTGCCCGGAGCGCGTGTGGCAACTGCGACCGGCTTGAATGTTACTGCGGACTCCCATGGTCGTTTCCATATTACCTGCGCAGTGGTGCCGAATGGAGACCGGGGTTCTAATTTTGTGCTCAAGCTCGACGATCGCAGCTTGCCAAGCGGGTATCGTCTCACCACTGAAAACCCGCGCGTGCTGCGAGCTACCCGAGGCAAGATGCTGAAGTTCAATTTTGGAGCCAGCTTGCACCGGGTGGTGCGCCTGGACATTGCCGATGCGGTATTTGAACCGGGCACAATAGAACTGCGCCCGCAATGGCACTCCCGAATGGACTTACTGTTGGAAAAACTCAGCGAAGCCCCCTCTGTTTTACGCCTTGCCTATCTCGGTGAAAATGAAGATCCGGATTTGGTGGAAGAGCGCCTGCAGGCAATTAAGGATCAGGTTGCCAAGGATTGGACGAGTCGTAATGGCGACTACGATTTGACCATTGAAACTGAAGTTTTCTGGCGCCGTGGAGCGCCTCCTGGCAAAGGAGGGTTGGAGTAATGCCCTTTGCGAAACGGAATATTTTCCAGAAAGCAGGCTCGACAAACTCTTCAGTGAAGTCGATCCGCTTTTTCCCCCGGCGGGACCGCCGTCTGGCCACTGCAATTGCACTGGCACTGACACTTCCGGCCCAGGCCCAAGATGCAGATTCGCAACTGAATGAGCTTGGCTGGTGGCAGGTGTGGCAGAATATTCCAAGCCTGAATTCTGAGGAAAATGAAACTCAAGTAGAGTTCGAGGAGCAATCAATCGGTAGTAATACCGAAGGTATGCTGCTGCGCGCCCCCACAAATCAGTGGCTTCAGGATGCGACACAATTCGTATCGCCGCTAGACCCGATTGTGGTGGAAGATTTTATTGACCCAATCCTGTTCCATGGCGTTGAAGATGAAGTTTCTCCAGAGACGGTGGAATTGTTGCGCCAGAGCCTGAATGAATTGGGCGAGACGCCTAATTTCAAATTGCACTTCATTGGCCATACCGATTCTGACCCTCTTACTGGGGAGTTGGTAGCGGACTTTACCAGCAAAGAAGAATTTACCCTGGCGCGAGCCCAGTTTGTGGCAGACTTCCTGCAAGAGGCTCTCGAACTGCCGGAGCAAATGATTGCCGTTGAAGGGCGCGGAGATATTGAGCCTATAGCGGATAATATTACGACTGCAGGTCGTGAAGAAAATCGCCGAGTACAGGTAAAAGTAACCTACGACGCCCTGGATGAAAAAGCCATGGCGGACCGTGCCCGGGCGGAGGCACTGTTACTCAACCGGGTGAAAGTATGCCGCCAGGAAACGGTGTGTAAACTCACCTATGCTGCGGGTAGTGAACAGCGGGCACGCCTTAGAAATCTGGTGACGCCACTGAGAATAGAGCCCGGGCAAACAGAATTACCGGAAGCCTTTATTCGCCGTATCCGGGAGGTTCGATCAAACCTTGCCGATAAAAATAATCTGGTTATTCATTTTATTGGCCACACTGATGCCCGCCCGCTGGATGTGGGTGAAAACCCGGAAGCCCAGCAGCAAGCCTATCAGGAAAGGTCCTACAGTGAAGCTCGCCGTGTCGCTCAGGCTTTGGCTGCTGCACTGAACTTACCCGCAACTATGGTTACCAGCAGTGGTAAAGGGGCGAGCCAGCCAATAGCGGCTAACGATACTCCCAAAGGCCGCGCCCTTAACCGCCGGGTAGAAGTGGAATTTTGGTATGACGATCCGCTGGAAGTCCCTACGGAATCGGTGCAAGCCTGCCCGGAAGCTGCAGCAGCAGAAACTCTCACCATCGCCTATGAGTCCGCCGGTGGAAAAATATCTCCGATTCGCTTTGATAACGGTGACCCGATTATCAGCCAGGCACAGCTGACACAGATACGTGCAGCCATGGCTGAAATCTCCAATAAGGCAAATGTGCGCCTGAGCTTTATTGGTTACAGCGATAACCAGCGTATGGATCGCCGCGAAGCTATGGTTTACGGCGATGACCAGGGTTTGTCCGGTGCCCGTGCCCAACGCGCTATGGCGCAGGTACAGGAGTTACTTAACTTGGAAGACACCCAGGTGGAATTTGAAGGGCGTGGCTACGTCCAATCTGCGGATGTGGTGAGCAATGGCTTTGAGCAGCGGGATGGCGCCAGGGTTGAGGTCGAAATCCTTTACGATGAACTGGCAATTCTCACAGAAAGTGATCGCTTGGAAATCGAGCGCATTAATCGTGAAGCCATAGCCAATAATCCCTACGCACTTAACTTAATGCGTATCACTGTCGACGGCAGCCCGGAATACGATCCCTATAAAAACTCGGCGGACTTGCAGCGTTGTACCGATGTGGCTTTGCAGGAAGCCAATATTCAATTCCGCTTCGACAACAAAAAAATGCAGCCGCGCCTGAATGTGACAGCGTGGCCCAATACCATCCGTTATGCGGATAACCCGGATACCGATCTGGCAGAGAATCGGGTATTTTTCAGTAGTTATACCAACTATCCCTCTTTTGTTAAAACTACAGAAGTGCGCTTGTTTGAAGAGGGGCAATCTCTGCGCGATACCCCGCTGGCTATTGTGCCGCTGGATCACTTTGGTAAAGGGGAGTGGAGAGCAGAATTTTCTGACTACCAAGCGCCACTGAAAAAACTGCACTATGTTTTACGTGCCTACGACTACAAGGGTCGCTATGACGAGACCACTGAGCAAACCCTATGGTTAGTGGATAAAATCGAAGACTCTTCCGAAAATGAGGATATCGGTCGGGAATTGTTGGTAGGTTATGGTGAGAATCGCCTGGCCCAACAGAATATTCCTCTCGATGGCAATAGCGTATTGGTCAATGGTGCCCAGGTGCCACCTGGACACACGGTATGGCTAGCGGGCAATCCGGTCCCGGTAGACAGTCAAGGCCAGTTTATCGCCGAGCAAATTTTTGCACCGGGTATGCATACAGTTGAAGTGGCGATTCTCGATGACGAGGGCAATGGTGAACTCTTCCTGCGAGATTTGGATTTTGCTAAAAGTGATTGGTTTGCCGTAGGAATTGCCGACCTTACCGTGGGTTACGACAAAACCAACGGCCCTGCTGCACTGGTCACCGGCGATGAGACTCACTACGACAATTCCGTTAGTTACGATGGCCGCCTGGCATTTTATACCAATGGTGGCTTCGGGGAGGGCTGGCGCCTGTCAGCGAGCGCTGACACCGAAGAAGGCCCGGTAGATGATCTGTTTTCCAACTTTATGGAAAAGTCTCCCGATGCCTTGTTCCGCCGTATGGATAGCGATTTGTACTATCCGACGTTTGGCGATGACTCCACTGTCGTTGAAGACGCCCCTACCTCTGGCAAGTTCTATGTGAAATTGTCCAAGTACGATGACTACGGCCTCTGGGGTAATTTCAAAGCGAACTACGCCGATAATGAACTGGCCCAAATTGATCGAACGCTCTACGGCGGTAGCGGTCACTTTGAAACCGATGCGATGACCAGCTTTGGCGAAAAGCGCTTTCAAATAGATGCCTTTGGGGCCGAGCCTGGAACAGTTGCCGGGCGCGATGAGTATCGCGGAACGGGCGGTTCCTTGTATTACCTTCGGCACCAGGATATTTCCAGCGGCTCGGAAAGTTTACGTGTGGAAGTTCGGGATAAAGATTCCGGACTGGTGCTCGCAGTTAAGACCCTCACTGCAGTAGTTGATTACGACATTGACTATATCCAAGGGCGTATCCTGCTCAATAGCCCCTTATCTTCCCTGGCAAATGATGAACTGCTCATTGAAGATGGCGCTTACAACGGTAACCCCCAATATCTGGTAGCGCGTTACGAATACACACCGGGCTTTGAGGAAATGGATACCCTGGCTGTCGGTGGACGTGCCCACTATTGGCTAGGTGATCATGTCAAATTGGGCCTAAGCAGTATTCAGCAAGACGAAGATGAGGAAGAAAGTTCCCTGCAGGGTATTGACCTGACTTTGCGTAAAAGCGCCAGTAGTTGGGTGAAAATTGAAATGGCCGATAGCGAGGGTAGCAACCTCGATAGTGTCAGTTCACTGGATGGTGGCTACACCTTTGAAGACGAAAGCCTGGATTCCACAGTTGCAGCCAGTGCAACTAAAGTGGAAGGCGTTTTACAGCTGGGAGATTTCTTCGAGAGTTTGCGCGGCTCTGGTAATTTCTACCATCAAGAGCGTGAAGCGGGTTTTTCCGGTCCAGGCCAATTTGTGGATGGCGATACTATCCAATATGGCGGTGGCGTTAACCTGCCGATAGGTGAGAGTTTTGATGTAAGGGTCAAAGCCGACACCAAAGAGGAAGAAGATGGGTTGCAGACCGATGCGATGGACTTGATGCTTGGCTACCGCATCAATGATCACTGGCGTCTCACCTCTGCGGTTCGCAATGACAGCCGCGAGGATGAATCCGAAGTTGTCGCCGCAACCCAGACAGAAGGGGATCGAACGGATGTTGCTGTCGAGGCCAGCTATGACTCCGGTGAGAGTTGGAGCGCCTTTGGTTTTGTTCAGAACACGATGGAAGTGACCGGTACTCGGGAAGAGAACAATCGCATCGGCCTCGGTGGTGCTTATCGGGTGAGTGACCGTTTGACAATGGATAGTGAGGTTTCCGGCGGTGATACCGGCACAGCTGCCCGGCTCGGTACGGACTTTCTGGTGACTGACAGAACCAGCCTTTATATGAATTATGCGCTGGATAACGAGCGCAGTGATACCGGTGTGCGTGCACGCAAGGGCAATATGAGCACAGGCTTCCGCAGCCGCTATTCCGATACGCTCAATATTTATGGTGAAGAGCGCTACAGTCACGGCGATGTTTCCACTGGCCTGACCCACGCTCTGGGTATGGATCTGGCGCCCAATGACCGTTGGAGCTATGGCACTACCCTGGAGGCGGGTACGCTCGAAGATCCGGATACAGGAGCCAAAACCGAACGCAATGCCATGGGTTTTAATATGGGCTATGGCCGGGATGCGATACGTATAGCATCAGCGCTGGAATACCGTACGGATATATCGGAAACGGTATCGGACGAAAATACCGTATCGGAAACTGAACGTAATACATGGTTATTAAAAAATACCTTTAACTACCAGTTTACTCCAGACTGGCGCTTGGTTGGCAAACTCAACTATTCAGACAGCAAAAGTTCGGAAGGTGAATTCTACGATGGCAAATTTACCGAAGCGGTAATGGGTTATGCCTATCGCCCGGTGAATAACGACCGCCTGAATACCCTGATGAAGTACACCTATTTCTATAATGTGCCGACCCAGGACCAGGTTACGGTTGAAAATACCTCCACTGAATTTATCCAGAAGAGTCATATCTTTTCGATAGACGCCAGTTACGATCTCAATCGACAGTGGACCTTGGGTGGTAAGTACGCTTATCGTCTGGGCCAGTTGAGTATGGACACGGAAGACCCGGAGTTTTTCGATAGCCGTGCCAGCCTTTATGTACTGCGTGCCGATTGGCATTTTATCAAACGCTGGGACCTTCTCTTGGAAGCCCGTCTGCTCGATCTACCCGACGCCCAGGATAGTAAGAGCGGCGCCCTAATCGGCTTGTATCGCCATGTTGGGGATCACCTTAAGTTGGGGGTGGGCTACAACTTTACCGACTTCTCTGATGACCTCACCCAGCTGGACTATGACAGTCATGGGGTGTTTATTAATATAATTGGCAAGCTGTAATTTTAGGGCCCGGCGCAGGTTGGGCCTTAAATCTTATCCTTTTCGTTTGAGCTTCAAACAATAATGTGAAGTTATTAAAACGGAAAAGAATCAGGTTGCTTAATCTTACCTTTTACTAAAAAGGGAGAAGGAAATAATACACTGCGCTCGGGACCCTATGAGGCATGGATGCCGATTAGGAGCTTACAGGGATGTATTCACAGCGTGTCTCGAGTGAAGTGTGTTCTTTCCTTCCACCCCAGTAGTAACTCCACTTTTTAAGTAAAGAGTAAATGGCGTTATTAGTCGTCATTTAACCGATTCAGTCAGTAAGCCTTCCAATCCACTTTCTTCAATCGTCCCCAGATGCAATAGTATGGAGCTGTACAGGCTGTGAGACTCCTACTCTGACCCCATGGACTAGAGTGTCACTAAGTGGGGTCTTAGAGAGCTTGCATGGTAAAAATGACAAAAGTGAAGGGTATCTCAGAAGGGCAAATCTGGGGGCTGTCTGTTCTCTTTTTATCAGTATTTTTGATCGCCAGTGATTTTACCGCCTTTTCACCGGCTCTTCCCGCTATCGCCGAAGACTTTTCTGTCCGCATATCATTTGTGCATTGGGTAGTGAATGCCTATGCCCTGGCCTATGGAGTCATTATTGTGACCAGTGGGCGTTTGGCGGATATCTACGGGCGTGAAAAGATTTTCTTGATAGGTATCTTTATCTTTTCTCTCTCATCTCTCCTGGGTGGCCTTGCCAATGAAGTTGAGGTGCTGCTAATCGCCAGAGCATTGATGGGGCTAGGGGGTGCATTGGCCTGGTCGGCAATGCTGGGGATGGTTTATACATTGTTGCCATCAGATCGTGCTGGATTTGTCGGGGGATTTATTTTGGCTGCGCTAGGGGTGGCTACAGCTTGCGGCCCTGTTATAGGTGGGATCTTGTCAGACTTTCTGAGCTGGCGCTGGATTCTATTTATCAATATTCCCATTGCTATTTTGGTGGTTGCTTTTTATGGATTAAAGTACCCCAAAGAAAAATATGAGAAAAAAGTGGAGAGAATTGACTATTTGGGTGTATTGACACTCTCCCTGTCATTATTCCTATTTTTGCTTGCCTTGGATTTTATGACAGAAAAAACCACTTCTGGAATATTGGTTGTTTGCTTGTTGGTAGTTTCGCTTATCTCTGCGATCAGCTTTATCATAATTGAGTCATATATGGCAGATGATGCACTGATTCCTGCGAGTTTGGTAACTAATCGTATTTTCATGGTGTCAGGAGTCAGTGTCTTTTTTGTTGCCATCGCGTTCTTTGCAATCCTTGTCTATATCCCTCTGCTTTTTATTAGCGTGCATCATTATTCCGCATTTCAGGCCGGATTGGCTTTGTTGCCGGCTATGGTTTCTTCTGGCATTTTTGCCTTTGTATCTGGAGCTATTCATGAACGGTTTGGCCCAAAGCTGTTGCTCTGCTCAGGTGCTTTGGCGATGAGTCTGGGGCTTTTTATGCTCTCGGTCCACGGTAATCATATCGTCTATCTGGTCTTTGTACCGGGTATGTTATTGATTGGCATTGGATTAGGTATATTTAGCCCTGCCGCTGTGACTGCCGCAATAACCTCCGTGGAGGCCAGTAAATCCAGTTTGTCTGGCGCTGTTGTCTATATGTTCCGTTTTTTAGGTGGCGCTGTGGGCTTGGGGATCAATTCAGCCATATTGGCGTCAGCGCCGGATATTGCTGCCGGTGTAAACCGAGCACTACTGGTAGATGGGTTTATTGTTCTGATAGGTTTCTTGATTTCTCTTCTCTTCTTCCAGGAGAAGAAGGGAAGGTAATAAAAGGATATTTATTTCCTCCTGGTAACCTAGTTTCTTACTGTCCTTCACAGGCGTGTTCCTTTTCTTATATTCTCCAAATATTGATTGTAAAGTATAGGGCCAGCACTCAGAGCTATCCTTAAATGAATATCAGGGAAAGCTATCTCTATTTTAATTTGTATGGGCTATTGGCAATTTAACTTTGGTGGATTCTGCGGTATTGTGGTTTTAGCGGCCACAAGTCAATATTTACGTTAACGGGATGTCGGATATGAAGCTGTCTTGGCTGTGTTTCTTTCGCAGAAAACTATCTATTGTTTACTTTGCTTTAATCTTTGTTCTATCAAGTTCTGCTGTTCAGGCAGAAAACTTGCGGGGAAGCACCACGGGGCCAACCTCTGCACCAGGATACAGCCACCCGGATCAGTTTCTGCATCTAAAGCCTGTAAAACTGGCTGACAATATGTATCCGGTAATTCAGCATCCGCAAGAGGAAAAGCAAGCTAGACAGAAGCTGGCTCTTCTGGAGGAGAAATTTGGTAAAAAGCCTAACATATTGATTTTCCTACTTGATGATGTGGGCTGGATGGATGTTGGCTTTAATGGTGGAGGTATTGCTGTCGGCAATGCTACGCCCACCATGGATAAGCTGGCGAATGAGGGGCTTATTCTAACCTCTGCCTACTCAACGCCTTCATGCTCGCCAACACGGGCAACGATTCATACCGGTCAGAATCCCTTGCACCACGGCATTTTGCGCCCGCCGATGTATGGTGAAGCCGGCGGTTTGGATGGTGCAGTCACAATGCCCGCCATACTCAAGAAGTTGGGATACATTACCCAGGGAGTCGGGAAATGGCATATGGGCGAAAATAAGGGATCGTTACCGCAGAATGTTGGCTATGACAATTACCGGGGATTTCTCGGTGTATCAGATATGTATACGGAATGGAGAGACATCTATTTTAATCCGGAAGTGGCACTGTCTCCAGAGCGCTTTGCCATGATGCAGAAGGAGCCTTTTAGTCATAGCGAAGTACACTGTACGCCGCAGGATACGGAACGGTGTGAAGATGTTCATTTGATTGATCTGGACTATATCAAGGTGCTCGATGACCAATGGATGGATTACAGTGTAAATTTCATTAGGCAAATGAAAAGCTCTGAAAAGCCATTCTTTTTGTATCACGCCCCCCGAGGTTGTCACTTTGATAATTATCCATCTGATAAATGGGCAGGGAAATCGCGAGCTCGTACAGTATATAGCGACTGTATGGTGCATATGGATTATGTACTTGCACAGCTATTTAGTGCATTGCAGGAGACAAACCAGCTGGATAACACCCTGATTTTCTTCACCTCGGATAATGGCCCCGAGTGCGAGGTTCCCCCTTATGGCCGAACCCCTTTCCGGGGTTGTAAAGGTACAAGCTGGGAGGGTGGAGTAAGAGTGCCGACATTTGCCTATTGGAAGGGGATGATAAAGCCTCGCCGTACTGAAGGGTTGTTTGACCTGGCTGATCTCTTTAACACGGCCATTTCGATAGCAGGTAAGCCAGGCAAAGAGGTTGCCGGCTTTGTCAGTGAAGATCGATATATCGATGGTATCGATCAAACGGGAATGCTGTTGGCGGATAATGGCCAGTCTGCACGCCGTAGCAGACCCTATACAATGAATCAGTATTTTTCTGCAATGCGTATTGATGAGTTCAAATATGTATGGACGGCAGAAATCGAGAATGGTGTTGTACAGAGAGGGAACTGGGGCGGGTTTAGTGGTCCTATCTTTGTCGAGAGTGGCGGGGCAATATTATTTAACCTTTATTCCAATCCTCAGGAAGATGTCAGTATCGGTGTGCGTCATTTGCCAATGCTTGTGCCGGTGATGACAACAGCAGGGGACTACATGAAAGAACTTATTAAGTATCCCCCACAATTCAAGATCGGTTTTATATCCAATAATCCGCCAATCTATGACCTTTTACCTCAAGCTAAAGAGAAGTTAGAGCAGTTTGAGAAAGAGGGTACTGGTAAGTACCCCTGGCCTTAGAGTTGAATCTTGAAATACAACTTTAACTCTACGAGTGGATTTATGCTTGAGCCGTTTAATTATGTAAAAGTTTGATGGTCATGAAACTGGGTGAAGGGAGTGATTCTCTAGGAATACAAGCCTCAACCGATCACACAAAATGGCCGGCCTCAATCGTGATTCTGGAGGCCGGCCTGGGGATTATTGTAAGATTGTGCCTGTGTTACTGGTGCCCACTTGCGTAGCGGTTGCAGAGTTTCCAGATGTTGCCTGGGTGGTATCATGGGTGTTTGTTGTACCCATTTGCGTAATGTTGGCGGTATTCATCATCATTGATTGGTTAATCGTAACCGTATTGGAATCTCCAATCTGTTCCACATCGGCAACCAGTAAATCTCCGAGCTGAAACAGCGTAGAGGAATTACTTAGGCCATCCTGTTCGATCTCAGCATCGTTACTGTCACCAAATTGAATGGCAAAAACCATATTGGTTGTACCCAGTTGTTCGGCAAAAAGGTTATTACCGAGGCCGTCCTGCTGTCCAAGATCAGCATCGTTTGAATCACCATCCTGTATTAGCTCGGCAGTACCACCGGTAGATGTAAATTGTGTTATGAGTGAGGTATTACCTGTCCCTAACTGGATTGTACTCTGAACATTCCCCGAGCCAACGGCGACCTGAAAAAAGGTAGCCATATTTGATGTTCCATCCTGAAATACAGTTGCCGTGCTAGAGGATTCGTTTGCCTGAGTACCGTCGACTTCATTGGATGTTCCAAGTTGGGTAACAACAATCCCATTCCCTGAACTGCTTGATTGAACAATTGAGCCGATATTGGAGTCACCATTTTGGGTAATAGCGGCAGTATCGAGGGAGGAATTGAGTTGTGTTGTGGTGAATTGATTGGACGTGCCAATTTGTGTGGTTGTCGAAGTTACCGATGTGGTATTGGTTTGAGTAGCATCGAATAAATTAGTTTGACCACTTTGGAGTACAGTAATTGTCGATGTGGTCGCATTATCTTGCTCAATCGTCGAAACGGTATTGTTGTCGCCTATTTGGGTACTGTTGATAACACTATTTGTAGAGTTGGTTATCTGTGATGTGGTTGATGAGTTGTTGTCGCCGGTTTGAGTGAATATCGCGAAGTTACCCGACGTGGTGGGGTCAGCTTGGTTGGCTGTTGCTGTATTCCCGATGCCATTTTGATTGACAATCGTGGTATTGGCGATAGCATGCGCGCTGATTGCTAGAGCAAGTGCCGAAGCAATATAGGTGTAAGCTTTCATATCTACTTCCTTACAAATCAACATATTAATCTTTATCAAGCGGATTACCGCCTGTTTGTCGATTTGGGACTCTGCGGAACATCTGGTTAGGCAAAGACGGCTCTCAAATCCCTGGGTAATTACTTGAATTATTCCCATCCAAAGTTACCGCTGACACCCAAGACACTATCGTTAAAATGATATTGGGTGATGATGTAGGATGACCTAACGATTTTCGGTCAGGTGAGCGGTATTTTCCTTGGGAATTAAATATCAATATGCTGAGAATAAATGCTTAGAGGGATGGCTACAGGTTTGTTCTTAAGTTTTTGTATGAGCAAGATAGGCAGAGGCTAACCGAATCAACTACTTTTCTTGCTCATTGGAAATTTGGAAGTGAAAAGTTTGGAGCATAACAGACGGGTAGATTTTCACTTGAAAATCAAGATCCATGAGATTCTCGGTTGGCCGGCTCCGGTTGAAATTTCCCGGATGCCGGCCTTTGGATTACTGTAGGATGGTACCTACGTTACTGGTTCCCACTTGAGTAGCAGTTGCAGAGTTTCCAGATGTTGCCTGGGTAGTGTCATGGGTGTTAGTTGTACCCATTTGCATTGTACTGGCAGTATTCATGGTGGAGGTTTGAGTAATCGTAGCGGTATTGGTATCGCCAATCTGCTCCATAAAGGCCAGCAGTAGGCTTCCATCTTGGGAGAGGTCCGCAGAGTTACTTAAACCATCCTGTTCGATCTCCCCTTCGTTACCTGCTCCAGTTTGATACGTCATCACCATATTGGAGGTGCCAAGCTGCTCGGCGTAGAGGCTATTACCAGAACCTAAATCCTGCTCGATGTCGGCATCGTTTGAATCACCATCCTGTATTAGTTCAGCATAATCGCCGATGGATGTAAACTGTACGACTAATGAAGTGTTACTCGTTCCCAGTTGGATTGTAGTCTGGATATTTCCCGTTCCTAGCCCTTGGCCAAATGAGGCCATGTTTGATGTACCATCCTGAAATACAGTAGTGGTACTGGATGTTTCACTTGACTGAGTACCGCCTGTGGAATTGGTCGTTCCAAGCTGGGTGACAAAAATTCCATTCCCCGAACCTAATGCTTGAACAATAGAGCCGCTATTGGAATCACCATTTTGGGTAATTACGGTGGTATCTAGGGATGAATTCGTTTGTACCGTTGCATATTGGTTGGAGGTGCCAGTTTGCGTAGTTGTTGAGGTACTTGATGTAGTAGTATTTTGAAGTGCGTTGAATAAATTAGTCTGACCATTTTGCAATACATTAACTACTGACGTAGTGGCATCGCTTTGATCAATCGATGAAACGGTGTTGTTGTCGCCAATTTGGGTGCTATTGATAACGCTATTGGTAGAGTTGACTACCTGGGATGTGGTTGATGAGTTGTTGTCGCCTGTTTGTGTGAATATGGCAAAATTGCCGGAGGTGGTCGGGTCAGCCTGGTTAGATGTAGCAGTATTCCCGATACCATTTTGATTGACAATGGTGGTGTTGGCGGCAGCGTGCCCACTGATAACTAAAGCGACTGCCGCAGCAATGGAGGCGTAAGTTTTCATATCTGTTTCCTTACAAATCAACATATTAAGTTCTATCAAGCGCATTACTGCCTGTTTGTCGATTTGGGACTTTGCTGAATAGCTGGTTAGGCAAAGACGACTCTCAAATCTCTGGGTAATTACTTGAATTATTTTCACCCAAAGTTACCACTGGCATCCAAAATTCTATCGTTCAAATGATATTGGATGACGTTATAGGATGACCCTCCGATTCTCGGTCAGGTACCAAGTATTTTCCTTGGGAATTAACTATCAATAATCTGAGAAAAAATTCCCAGGCATAGGCGGATTTAAGGTTTTAACTAAGTATTACAAGGGGGAAAGGTGGGGCGGGTGTTTTATTCGTTATTTTCAAGTTTGATGGATTTGGTTGTAAAAAAATAGCATAAAAAGGAAATGGGAGTGGCGTATAAAGCGATAATAATTCCGAGGCTAGCAAGATTTGGTGTGGTTGTTACTGCTCCAATTGAATAAATCAATATGCCGGGAAGGATACCACCAAAAATCATAGAGGCTCGGTTATATCTTTGCATTTTTTGGAGGACGTGTTCTACCAATCTTCCATAGGTAAGGGTTACGATTAGGGCGATTGCAGTAGTTGCCAGATAAAATACCAGCATGGGCACCGTACCAATAATGATATGAAAAAATGATGCTCCTGGCAGGGAAAATATTGCAATAAAGGTTGGCAACATGATACATGTCATCGATGTTGCTGTAAGGGCAATCAGGAAAGATATATCCCTTCGCTTAGAAGGGGGGTTATTTTCCAGGTTTGCCTTAGGTGGCTTGTAATAATTGGTGGACATGTATTTATGGGCTAAAAGTCTTCTATCCCACTTTATCCTCTTGATGTGGTAGAAATTATACTGTTTATAGTGTACACGATGAATTATGAAAGAATGTGGCGAGTATGTCACCCTCATAGGTGCTAAGATGACACGCATGTACATCTAAATAGTGGGTTTCATCGGCTGTCAGAAGGCATCTATTTTTGTATTATATCCATTAACTTGTTGATTATATTCTACATAATTTGTTGGTTGTGAAGATGTGGGTTGGCTCTGGATCCTGGCAGCTAAGGAGTAATGGCGTATGATTTTATTGTAAATGGCTTGTTGATGTTGTTGTTTCTCTTTTATCGCAAAGATAATTAACTGCTCACTATTCATAATACCTAGTCCTATCTAAAAGGTCATCGGAGCTAATTTGTTATTTTTATTAATCATGGATGGCAGGGATGAACGAGCGAAAAGTATCAGCAGATAAGCATCTTTATGCCGGCCTGATGGCTTTGTCCCTTGCAATCTTTATTGTCGCTAATGATTTCACCGCATTTTCTCCTGCACTACCTACCATCGAGCATGAATTTCACTCAGATATAACAACCACACAGTGGGTTATTAATGGGTATGCCCTGGTCTTTGGCGTATTGATAGTCTCAGGTGGTCGTCTTGCCGATATGTATGGCAGGAGAAGAGTGTTTATTGTCGGAACCTTACTATTCATGGTTTTTTCGTTGTTGGGTGGAATAGCGATCAATATGGGTATGTTGTTGATATCCCGAGCTTTGATGGGGGTTGGGGGGGCGATGATGTGGCCATCAATTTTAGGCATGACCTATGGTTTGATGACAGAGAAGAGAGCGGGGTTAGCAGGGGGATTGGTGATCACTGTTTGCGGCATTGCCAATTCAGCCGGCCCACTGTTGGGGGGCGCTCTGGCTGATTATATCAGTTGGAGGTGGATTTTTTTTATCAACCTACCTGTATCGGTGATCGCTCTTTACGTTTGCTGGAGAGTCATTCCCGATGATTCTCCAGAGTCTTGTGATGAACACATTGACTACGCCGGAATCACCTCTTTGTCGATGGCGCTACTTGCTCTATTGCTCGCTTTTGATCTTGTTGTTGATGTGGGTTTTAAAAGCCCACTGGTTCTCGGCCTTATTATCGCCTTTTTTCTGTTTATTTGCCTGTTTGCTTTTGTAGAGAACAGGGTGGGGCAGCAGGCCCTGATTCCGCCGGATGTGGCTGGGAACAGGCGATTTATTTTCGCCGGAATTGCTACTTTGCTGATTTCTGCACTCTTCTTTGCCGGGTTGTTCTTTATTCCACAGTTCTTAACCAATATTCGCAATACATCGGCTATGCAGGCGGGAATGGGGTTGATCCCTATGATGTTATCCTTCAGCGTTTTCGGATTTCTCGCAGGGAAATTATATGATGTGATCGGAGCGAAGAAAATAGTTTCTGCAGCGACATTACTAATGGCACTAGGAATGTATATTTTATCTCACATTCATAAAGATACTCAGTATACTTCTCTGATTCCCGGCCTGGTCATATTGGGTGGAGGTATCGGCTTGTTCAATTCCACTATTACAACTGTGGCTATTACGGTTGTTGATGAGAGTAGGGCGAGCCTGGCAGGTGCAATCATATTTATGTTTCAGATAGCGGGCGGAGCTGTAGGGTTGGGTTTAAATACCACTATAGTGGCGATGGCCAAAGATATGCCATCAGGCATTGATCATGCATTTACTCTCAATGCTTGTTTGGCAATATTTGCTTTTGTTGTTTGTATCCTATTTGTTGAAGCTGATAAGAATACTATAAATTAATTGTATTTTACTCAGGGATCTCTGGAGTTAACTTCTTGGTGGTTGTGAATGAATTGCTATGTTCTTCGTAGCCTAAATTCCAAAATGGGTGAATTGCTGTTTCAATAGGAAAAATAGATTTGTATTGGGGGATATGCTTGGGGCCAAGTTTGATTCGTAAATTCAGTAGTTCCCCATATTGTTTTTGGTAAGCATTGATAATTGGGAGCAGCCTTTGCTTATCAATATCTTTAGCATTTCTATGAATCTCAAATTTCTGTAGGAACCAGCGTATTCCTTGTTGGACACCAGCTCCGTCTCTTGCAGTAAAATTCCATAGGTTCTCATCTAGCGTCATTGCCAATTCAGCAAGATGTATCCATAACTGCAGATTGAGACACTCATAGTGAGTGCTATTTTTTCCTTTGGTTTTTGGTTGTTGCTTACCCGAAGCATCAAATTGTTCCAGTATCCGGAAACGAGAGTCTCTAAGGGTTTTCCTGACAATTTGTGTCTGGTCGAGATAGAGAGCTACCGCTGCGACCTGTAAATCATACTGTGTGCCAAGATACCCCAAATCTGAGCGCATAGACTGACCGCAGGGGCTTCCTGTTAACCAGATGAGGTGCCGTTTCAGGAGATCGTCTAGTTGTTGAATTCTTGTTGAGTAGAGTCGATGTGTTTGTTTTAGGTTTTTTAGAGTAGAAAGCAAGTGGGCCAGAAGGCTGGGGTTTGCAGTCTCTAGTCGTCTGGTGTTTGCTTTGTCTTGGGTATCTGGGAATAGCTTGAGTAGGCTATCGTCGATTAATCGGGAAAACTCTGGTCTTACCTTGTGAGATTGAGCAAGGCCTGCAATCACTAAATCCTGCAGCAGGCAGTCTGTTGAATTGGATTGTAACTTCTGTTGTGCTCTCGCTGCTCTCTGTGTGGCTTCGCTCAATAGAGTGAGATAAGAAAAGCTGAGGTTACCCGTACTATTCGGTTCAGATGGCATGGTGGTTGGAGTATTTTTGTTTGGGGTGTAGTTGTCCAGTTGATCTAGCATTGTAAGGATGGCTTCGGAACGGGTTTCTCCCCGCTCTCGGCTGGACTGTTGATCCGTTCTTTCTAGGTGGGGTTTACCAGAAAACAATCTGGCCACCCAGGCGCCCTGAATGTAGTGGCCTGCATCCTTTGAGTAGTCAGGGCATGGGAGATCCCAGGGAAAAACGGCCCAATCATCCCATTTCCCCGGTACCCCTAGGCGCCATAAAAATTCTACCTTAGGGCGTCTTCCGTAGCAGAATCGGCTATCAAAAACCTCTGTGCTATCAGATCGAAATAGAACCTGTGGCTCCTCTGTGGGGGAGGGTTCGAAGTCTTCACGCAGTATGGACTGATTATCCAATAATCTTGCCATTGGGATAATATGGTATGGGTAAGTGGCATGGTTGAGAACTTGTTGTTTTATTGCGTTCCAGGCTTTTGAACTCACAAAGCAATTGCCATCCCAGGGTAAAATCCAATCTGCTTTTGATTTGCCATCTTTCAGAGCGAGATTTCTCGCTCCATTATTATTCATTACATAGTTGTTTTTATGACGGTATAGACCCAGCTCGGCTTGTATTTCCAAATCCCGTCGCATGCAAAGGTCTTTCAGTTTATAGGGGGCATAATTAATCGGGTAATCCAAGATGTTCCACCCAATTTCTTTGTATTCATCCCAGTGAAAGGGGATTCTCAAGTAACTTTGTTTGTAATTGCAAAGCAGTTTGATAATGGCAGTTTCCTCGCTTGGGTCGACAATTCGGTTGAGGATGAACACCTTCTTGCAACCCTCTAGTGGAGGTTCATGCTGCAAGATGAATTCAAGATTTTTGTAGGATTGTCCGGCACTGTGTCGAGGGATTAGGTCGTTGCCGATAATTCTGTAAAGAATAAAAGTCTGTGCATTGTCTGATGTGCTTGTATAGGAGTTACTTGGTATAGTCTTTGGGTAGGGTGGGCGACTATTGGGGAAGTAGAAGTTTGGGAAATGGCGATGCTTGTGGAAGATAGCATTGATTAGGCGACCGGCATACTTCAGGGTCTTCCGTTTGAATTTTTGAATGAAAAACGCCCGGCGATTCTGCCACCGTATTAAAAAAGTATCTTTACCGGGAGTTATTGGTTTTTGTTTAAAACCAGGGTGTTTAATGGGCATTGGTATCTATATTCTTATAGTTCGATATTTTGAAGGTGTATTTAAGCGAACCTTATTGTTATCAGGGGAATTCCTAATGGTCGAACTTTTACATTATGGCTTGTAAATGATTATAGCTGACCTGATTTTAGGGATGGAGAGGCAAAGGAAGTTGTAAATTACGCCATCACTGAAGCTTATCGCCATTAGTTGATACAAATTGAGGTGGTTATGAGTGATAACAATTCGCGTCGTTCCACTTGTCTTCTCGGGTAGATTCAAAGGTAGCTATATTTCAAGCAATAATCGAGAAGTTTTCGCTGTTGTGGGTGCGGATGATCTAAGAGATATGTTTGGAGGGAGTTTCTTATATTTGTATATGGGTAGCAACATTGCGCTCTTTTTATTTGAATCAGCATAACTTATACCATTCGTAATCCTCTCCCCCTTTGCAGGGTTGTCGTCTTGGTGGGGGCTTCCACGACTTGGTATGTTTTCAGTGTTTTTACATCTCTTTGTAACCCTTGCCAGAAAATATTGGTCCATGCTTATCAGTAAATCTTTTGTAAATTTCCATATCATATTGGCAAATCTTCTCAATTTTCTTGATTGCTTTTGCGTCTGATTTTATCTCCTGAGCAAGTTTGGTATTAGGACTCTTGTTGATCTTAGGGATGTCTAGTTTTATATCGAAGTCTTTAGATATTTGTTGGGTTAACTTATTTAAATGATCAGTTGTGCCAACAACTGAAAACTGCTGTAAATTTTCTAAGGCCCGCTCTATATGCTCTGAAGGATTGGAGTCGGCAAAATCGGAAAAATACCGTATGAAAACTTGCCCTGTCATGGCCCCAACCTGGGATTCTATATATTTTTCCAGCGGGAGGGAGTTCTTGTCCCATTGGCTCTTTTTGTAGGTGTTGTAGGTGTAGAGAGATATCCATCTGTCAATAGGGTTTCGTAATACTGTTATAAAATTCCATTCGCGGGAAAAATTCTTTACAACATTCGGACGGCAGAATGAGTGTCCGTGCCCATAATAATTAGACTTTATAGACAGGTTGTGAACCATTACAGTTTCTCGTACAGACATCATTGGCATTTCTAATACGTCTGATGCTCGTTTGCTAACTGCTCGTTTAATACTGAAACTGCCTAATTTATTTGGCTCATAATATTGAGAACTAATGGCGGAGTGCAGGGAGGAACCTGCACATTTCGGGATGTGGCAAAAAAAGATTTTAGGGGGAGATTCGAGTCTTATAGGAAACTTTTTGAATGTAGGTCGGCTAAATTTCATCAATAATTTTTTCATTTAAAGAAAGTCTATCGAGTAATAGAGGTTGTTTTCCAATAAATCATCGAATTTAATTTTCTAAGGTTTCTCGTTGTAAACTCTGTATGAATGCCAATCTTTAAATCTAGCCGGTGGTAATGAAGTGGGCAATATATTGTTTGCTTAGTGGCGGCTTTTATGTTGTTTAGCCTTTCAATTTAAGGCTCATCTCCCGAATCTCAGCCGGAAGAATGTATACACTTTCGCAGTGGGGTATTTCAAAAGTTTATTTATGGGCCAATAGTGGTTGTGACTTTAGGGGCTTGCGTAGGAATTAGCGGCAGGAAAATCTGGTTTTGCAGGGTAGGGAGATAGAAATATTTTTTATAGACAAAAAAAGCCCCGCTAAATTGCGGGGCTTTTCGTCTGGATCAGGCTGTCACCTAGACATTCACTTCCTGGATCTCAGTCGCGGCGATGCGCTTGCCTTCTTCGGCA
Source organism: Microbulbifer maximicatervae (SeqCode) (assembly GCF_052467815.1). Lineage (NCBI taxonomy): Bacteria > Pseudomonadati > Pseudomonadota > Gammaproteobacteria > Cellvibrionales > Microbulbiferaceae > Microbulbifer > Microbulbifer maximicatervae (SeqCode). Next base: position 4,712,758 of record NZ_CP174326.1, on the reverse strand, counting down.
GACTTTTGGAAGTCTTCAATCTGATCGAAGTTCAGGTAGCGGTAGATCTCGCTGGACATGGAATCCAGGTTCTGTGCGTATTCCTGGTACTCAGCCGGAGTCGGCAGTTTACCCAGGATGGCGCCTACAGAAGCCAGCTCAGCGGAGGTCAGGTACACGTTGGCACCATCGCCCAGACGGTTGGGGAAGTTACGGGTAGAGGTAGACAGTACGGTGGCGTTCGGTGCTACACGTGCCTGGTTACCCATACACAGGGAACATCCGGGCATTTCGGTGCGGGCACCGGCAGAGCCGTAGATGTTGTAGTAACCCTCTTCCATCAACTGGTGCTCGTCCATCTTGGTGGGCGGGGAGATCCACATGCGTGTGGAGATGCCACCTTTGTGTTCTTGCAGCAGTTTACCGGCAGCGCGGAAGTGGCCGATGTTGGTCATACAGGAGCCGATAAACACTTCGTCTACCTTGTCGCCAGCAACGTCGGACAGCAGGCGAGCGTCGTCTGGATCGTTAGGAGCACATACGATCGGTTCTTTGATCTCGGCCAGGTCGATCTCGATGACTTCCAGGTATTCGGCGTCGGCGTCCGCTTCCATCAGTTTCGGGTTGGCCAGCCACTCTTCCATGGCGCGCGCGCGGCGCTCCAGGGTACGCTTGGAGCCGTAACCTTCAGCGATCATCCAGCGCAACAGGGTTACGTTGGAGCGCAGGTACTCAGACATGGTGTCTTCGGACAGCTTGATGGTACAGCCAGCAGCGGAGCGCTCGGCGGAGGCGTCGGACAGCTCGAATGCCTGCTCTACAGTCAGGTCTTCCAGACCTTCGATCTCGAGGATGCGGCCGGAGAAGATGTTCTTCTTGCCTTTCTTCTCAACGGTCAGCAGGCCCTGCTTGATGGCGTAGAGAGGAATGGAGTGCACCAGGTCGCGCAGGGTGATGCCGGGCTGCATTTTGCCCTTGAAGCGCACCAGTACGGACTCAGGCATATCCAGCGGCATAACACCAGTAGCGGCGGCGAAAGCTACCAGACCGGAACCTGCCGGGAAGGAGATACCCATGGGGAAGCGGGTGTGGGAGTCACCACCGGTACCTACGGTGTCCGGCAGCAGCATGCGGTTCAGCCAGCTGTGGATGATGCCGTCTGCCGGGCGCAGGGAAACACCGCCACGGTTCATGATGAAGTCCGGCAGGGTGTGCTGGGTGCTGATATCAACGGGCTTGGGGTAGGCCGCAGTGTGACAGAAAGACTGCATTACCAGGTCGGCGGAGAAGCCGAGGCAGGCCAGGTCTTTCAGTTCGTCGCGGGTCATGGGGCCAGTGGTGTCCTGGGAGCCCACAGTGGTCATTTTCGGCTCGCAGTAGGTGCCCGGACGGATACCTTCAACGCCACAAGCTTTACCAACCATCTTCTGCGCCAGAGTGTAACCCTTGCCGGTGTCGGCAGGTTGCTCAGGCTTGCGGAACAACTCGGAAGGCGCCAGGCCCAGGGCTTCACGGGCTTTGCCGGTCAGGCCGCGGCCGATGATCAGGTTGATACGACCGCCAGCCTGAACTTCGTCCAGCAGTACGTCGGACTTCAGTTGGAATTCAGACAGGACTTTACCGTCTTCAGCCAGGATCTTGCCGTCGTAGGGGCGGATTTCGATAACGTCGCCCATGCCCAGTTCGTCAACAGGGGCTTCGAATACCAGCGCGCCGGCATCTTCCATTGTGTTGTAGAAGATTGGGGCAACTTTACCGCCGATACAAATACCGCCGCCTTTCTTGTTGGGCACGCCGGGCATTTCGTCACCGAAGTACCACAGTACGGAGTTGGTGGCGGATTTACGGGAAGAACCGGTACCTACTACGTCGCCAACGAAAGCAACGGGCAGGCCTTTGGCTTTAACTTCTTCAATCTGCTTCAGCGGACCGGTAACGCCAGCTTCTTCTGGCTCCAGGCCGTCGCGCTTCATTTTGTACATGGCCAGCGCGTGCAGGGGGATGTCCGGACGGGACCAGGCATCCGGTGCCGGAGACAGGTCGTCGGTGTTGGTTTCGCCGGTTACCTTAAATACGGCAACTTTGATGCTCTCGGGCACTTTGTTACGCTTGGTGAACCACTCGGCGTCAGCCCAGGATTGGATGACTGCTTTGGCGAATTCGTTGCCGGTTTTGGCTTTCTCTTCCACGTCGTGGAAGGCGTCAAACATCAGCAGAGTGCCTTTCAGCTGCTCGGCAGCCAGCTCGGCCAGATCTTTGTCGTCCAGCAGCTCGACCAGGGTGGAAATGTTGTAGCCGCCCAGCATTTGGCCCAGCAGTTCTACAGCGTGTTTGCGATCGATCAGCGGGGATTCTGCTTCACCTTTGATAATGGCGGACAGGAAACCGGCTTTAACATAAGCGGCTTCGTCAACGCCCGGCGGAACGCGGTGGGTGAGCAGGTCAACCAGTTCCTGTTCTTCGCCTTTTGGCGGATTTTTCAGCAATTCAACCAGGCCGGCGACTTGCTCGGCGTCCAATGGCTTTGGCGGAATGCCTTGTTCGGCGCGTTCGGCGACGTGTTTGCGATAGGCTTCAAGCACTGATAAGTCCCTCTTGGTGTGTGGGGTGGCACCTACAGCGGGTGGAATTCCCGGTCTATTAACGGTCAGCCGGGATTTTTTTTTCGAGGCCGCTGATGGCGGGGGGCGAATACTACAGGAAAGCCCTACTGCTGTTAAGTTTATCGAAAAATCAATAATTTAAGTGAATTATGACTATTTGCTAGGTGAATTTTAGTAGTTTGGCAGCTGGTACTTCCCCCCTTTTCTTGGCGGCGGAAACAAAATAGGCTACGCGCAATTTGAAGGCCGCGCGGGCGGCATAAATAGGTTGGTCGGATAGTTAATGTATAAGAAGGTTCGCACGCCCTGTATCGGTGTTTGCTCCACAGGAATTGGCGATGATGTTTGTCGTGGCTGCAAGCGCTTTGCACACGAGGTGATTGATTGGAATGCCTACAGTGAAGAACAGCGCCGGGTAATTGCTGAGCGCCGAGAAGGGTATTTGGTGAATGCGGTGCGCAGCCAGTTGGAGATCGTGGATCGCGAGCTGCTATTGGAGCAGCTTCATCACCAGCGGGTCCGTTTTGATGAAAGTCAAAATCCCTACTGTTGGGTGTTCGAACTGTTGAGGGCAGGGGCCAGCCAGATATCAGACCTCAAGGCTTTTGGGTTGCAACTCACCGCACAGGCGCGCGGCGTCCCACTGGTGGAAATTCGCCGCCTTATCGATGAGGATTTTTACGCACTGTCTGTCGCCTATTACCAGCGCTACGTGGCGCCGGGTATTACCTAGGGCGGTTCAAAAATTGATGGCAGCCCCATTTGGGGCTTAGGTTCAGCGCTGCTGGCGCAAAAATACTCTGAGCGCCGGTAGAAAGGGTTCGCTGGCGATTGCCAGATCCCGCCTCTGGCGCCGTCGACTCAAACTCGGTTGATGGTCGACTCGGGTGAATTCAGGCAGTTGCCCGGCTTCGTTGGCTTCTACCAGAATCGGCATGGAGGAATAACCGACCTGATGATATTCCTCTTCCTCGCCTAGCCCGTGCCCATAGAAGATTTCCGCTACCTGCAGATTGGGGCGACTCTGTACCTGCACCTGGCGTAAATCCTCCTGCTGGCTTTTGTGTAGCCCGGCGAGCAACTGGCGCTGGTATTGGATACCGGGATCGGACCCTTGGGGGTCCAGCTGCACCAACTTCTTTTCACACCATTTCACCGTGACCTTGCGAATGGATTTACGCGCCTTGATCCATGAAAGAGTGATGGCATCAGGCCGCTTCAGGCACATTAACACCAGGCGGTAGCATTGGCGCAAATGCGCGCGCGGGTATCCAGCATCCGCAAGCACTTCTCGCACCGTACGATCCTGTTCGGCAACTGGCCGCTCCGCCAGGGCGCTGCGAAGTTCGGCAATAGCCTTGGCGAAGATCTCTTTGTGGCTATTGAGTTGTTGGGCAAACTCAAGGGTTTTGGCCGGTACCGCCAATAAACCCGGTACCTGTAAAGTAGCGCGGGCATCTCCTCCGGCGCTAATGGGCTCCAGATAGTCGAGTTGTGAGTAGAGAGCGCCTGACAATGAATAGGGGCGTTCAAAGCTCTGATTGAGGCTGAGTGCGGCATCCTGTGCGAAAGGGGGCTGAAGTAGATAGTGCTGCCAGGGTTTCTCGGCATTTTGCAGCAACTCTAGGGATTCTCTCAGGGCTTGGGCGGCGCCATGGACATTTTCTAATAACGGCGGGATAGCTTTTGCCTGGGTTCTGTAGTCATTCATCAGATATGCCGGATAAAAAGTGATTTTTATATTAATGCACTTAATAAATCGTTATCAAGTTGAGTGTATTTATCACTAGGGACCTTCCTGGATAATTGCAGCCCCGGTTTGTCAGTCGGGGGAGTAGTGCCCGCTGGTGGTTTAAAAGCGGGCGTTTGTGGCTTGGGGCCGCTATAATCCCGCGCCAAGTTATTTTGCTCCGGTTAAGTTTGTTCGCCCTATGAATGCTCAAGTCCCAGATCTGTCCGCTATCAATGAATTCCTGCTGTGTCCTACGCCCGATGCCTGGGTGGAGGCTGCATTGAAGGAGCCGGAAATGATGCTGATCGATCATGCCAACTGCGAGAAAAAAGCGGCGGGTACTGCCTTGAACCTGATGTTTCGCTATCTGAATGACTTTGAGCTGCTGAACAAAATGTCGCGTCTGGCTCGCGAAGAGTTACGCCACTTTGAGCAGGTGCTGGCGATTATGGAGAAACGCGGTATCGCCTATCCCCACGTTAGTGCCTCCCGCTACGCGGCCGGTCTTCGTGCCGAAGTCCGCAGCGCAGAGCCGGGGCGACTGATCGATACGCTGATTTGTGGCGCTATTATCGAGGCGCGCTCCTGCGAGCGCTTTGCACGGATTGCGCCTCAGTTAGATGATGAGTTGCAGAAGTTTTATCTCTCCCTGCTTAAATCTGAGGCGCGTCACTTCCGCGATTATCTACATCTTGCCCAGAAGGCTTCCGATGAAGATATTCAATCTAGGGTTCAGGCACTGCTGGAGAAAGAAAAGGAATTAGTGGAAGGCAGTGATGGGCAATTCCGCTTTCACAGTGGTGTGCCGGAGAGTGCCGGGCAGTAATTCTCGCTTGGCCTGCTAAGGTGGGTCAGATTTACAGGAAGCTTTTGCACTGATGTTAATTGGCTACAAGCTTCCTGATTCTATGGACCCCTGTTACACATTTTTGTTTTAAAATTCAGTACGGGCTTCTTTAATACTTCTCTGGTATAAGCCGATATTGCTTGATCGAACGCTATAGGCATGCGGGGTGAGAAGTACGTATTAAAGGGTACTTGTAATCTGTACTATCGTTAGAATGCTAGAAAGTAAACTTCGTACTCCAGGGATGGTTCTATTAAAGCTCTGTTAACCGCAGTTTTGAAAAATATTTTTACTGCCCTGTAGACTTCTACAGGGTATCCCTCCCTTAAAAAGACAAAGCTACGTTTGTATGGCGTCAATGTGTTGAAGTAGAGTATTTAAGCGCCGTTACTCTTTACTCTTTACTCTTTTGTTCTGGCTCGATCACTTTGAGCTCTCTAAAAGAAGTCGATAGCGAGCTATTAAGGCTCCCAAAACCAACTCGAATCTGTCCGGACTAGTGCCAGAAAAAGATCTGGCAGGCCTCTGGCTGAAGTTCTTTACTGACAGCCTGGTAGAACGATCTACTTCAGTAAGCCGGGGGTAAGTTGGAAGGGAAAAGTAAGATCAGAATCTAGCTTGTTGATAAAACCACTCATCTCCAGCTGCTAGTAGTGCTCAGCGAGTGGTCGTGCTTTCGGCGATGGTCTTCCACTCTTTTTTTTAACAAATTGTTCAGATATGCTGATTTCGAGCAGAATTGAAACCAGAGTATGCTGCTAGTGCTTTGAAGGCTATTTACTGTTTTGTGCAAATTCAGGTGAGTGCCAAATAGGAATTTTCTTTGTGTTTAGAAGTCTGGTGATTGCCTGTGGGGCGGCGGCATAACAGTTGCTGGAGTTGCGCCAAGTTTGTCTGGTCGAGGAGGTAAGTTGAATGTGTCAGTCTCTCAGTTTTTCCTGGGTAACTGCGGGCTAAGGCGACAGGCTTGATCGAGCCGACTATTTAATGGGGCTCACACCTAAGGTGGCCCAATGTAAAAATTTCCATTAAAACCTGGTTTTGTTAGCTTTAGGTTTGCGTAATGATTCGCCGGGATGATTCTTATGGTGGACTGGTACCAGATAGCCTGGTTTCTCTCCTCCCTCCCCAAAATAAGCTGTCTTTCAGTTCCTGGCAATATATAGGTGCGGATAGAAATACAAAGACATGGCTGTTTTTTTCTTTACTCGATAATTTTGAGTAAGGCCTTATAAAACAAGACGATATCACGATGGCTCTAGTCACTCAGGCTGCTGAGAATTTTGGTTTGTAGCTAATATAAGGGGTTTTGGGACGCTCCACAGTAGATATGACCCTGATTTACATTTACCCTTGGGTAGATGGACGTATCAATAAGGCTTTTAAACTCCTCTTGGGGATTAAGGCTACCTGACTTTCATCAAGAAGGGCCACAAAAAGATAGTTAATTTCCCTCTTTATCCTGTTGGGATAGGTTAATATTTTGCCGTTGGAGTGCCAATATGGGTAGCTGACTCGGTATCAGTATTGATGCGCAAGGCGATATCTTGTAAATATTTCATTGACTCTTGGGGTGTTAAAAAATATTTACATGCAACTAAAAGTAAGGAGCGATTTCAAAAGAAGATCGAAGAGATGGTGACTTGGTTACATGGTGTCAAATATATGACAGTAGATTCAGGGTCTGGTGCAACGCTGTCATCTTCCATGATAGCCTTGACTTTACGCTAGATGTAGATACTGCCATTTTGGGGCTTATGCTCAATCAAATAGCGGGTTTTAGATAATCGGTAGTTAGATTTTTTAAATGGGATTCCATCATATGGTCAAGTCATGCTCCCTTGTTTTAGGGGATGACCGGCAAGCACTTCGGGCTTATTCCGGTGATAATATTGAACCTTTGACGGTGTTGATGCTCTTTTGGACTCCTGGGGGATTGAATATGATCCAGAGGGTGTCGACTACCACAGCTTCAGCTTTGTTGGCCACATTGTTCCGTTAGTTGTACCTGGGATGATCGCGTTGGCGTTATTTCATTCCTGAAAGCTAATAAGGTTCCATATGAGATTTTTAAGTTTAATTTAATGGGTTTGAAGGCTGTTCAAATATCCATTAGTGTGGATGTTCCATAAATAGGGAGGTTTTTGGAGGACGGGAAGATGAAAAACTGGATCAATTAAGAGGAATTTTTATGAAAATTATATGTAGATTTTTTCTTGTTGCTGTAATTGTCAGTGTGTCTTTTGCTGGCTCAATACATAAGGATGTGGTTTATGCTTCTGCATTTGAAGGAGGAAAAACCCTTTCACAGGAGACGTTAACGGCCGAGAGTGGCACTTCTGGTGCAATGGTGGATAACGTTGGTTATATTATTGGGGCAATAATTAAAGCTCTATTGGGAGAGGAGTGATATTTTAACCCGGCGGACTTATGACAAAGTAATAGGTTAAAGTTCCGCTGGGTTATCTCTTGTTGCTGTAGCTACTTGCGTACTTGGTCTTTCATGGGTTAATGAAATTTGTCGAAGGGTAGTGGCAAATTTTGTTATTGTGCAAATAGAAGTCGTCCCAACGTATTGTAATTATCACATGCTCAATTTATAAATTTGCAGCCAGTGGATCAGTAGAGTCTTTTTCCTGCCTATAGAGAGTGCTGAAAAACCCGATATCACCCAAATAATTTTATAAGATGAAAGATGATCAATTTGTTGGATGCTGGCTACAGCAGAGTCAGGCTCCAGTTTTAAATCAGGTGTATGCGGTATTTCTAGACTTTTAGTTTTGATTGAGAATAGTGTCTCTGTATGCACAAATTCTGTTATTCTAATGAGTGCCGAAGGGCACTCTTAAAGTGGTGTCATTTTGGTGCTCGTAGATTCCTTTCTTTTATTCTGAATCAAGCTTTTTCAGCAACCGGATAAATTCTTCAAGTTCTTTGTTACTGGTGGAGTCTACAGAAAATTTATTGTGAAAAAATATGGTGAGTTTTACTTTGGGGGAGTTGATGAACACTGTATAGCCGTCATAGTCAGTACTGACGGCCAGCCCCTGGTAATGCCATTCATTGCCTTCTTTGAGTCCCTTCTTTGTCGCTTTATCAAATACCCGCAGCGCTTGTTTAACGTCAATCTTCTGTTCGGCATCCATTGCTGCTTGCCCTTGCCGCTAAGCTTGTTGCTTTGAGATGAAACTGTCTCTGACTTGGAAGCTTAGACGACATGGACACTGACAGCCATAATTACCCTAAAGTAGATACCCGGTTTTTTGACTGGTTAGCTTATTTTGGTCTGATTCCATTTGTCGTTGGAATCTTTATGCAGTGGCTGGGGTTATCGATTTTGGGGGTGACTCCGCGCCTGCTGTTCACGACCTATAGCGCTGTGATACTCAGCTTTCTTTGTGGTGTCTGGTGGGGTGCTGCACTTAATCGGGTGGGGCACCCGCACCGGCTGATGTTGGCGCTGCTTAGCAATCTGGTGACGCTATTGGGTTGGGGAGCGTTGCTGATGTTTCGCACTTCCTGGGCGCTTCCAGTGCTGCTGCTCGCTTTTGGCTTTGTTGCCTGGGCTGAGGCTAAGTTGAACCCTAACTTGCCGGGGCGAGACCAGTATTTCCGCACCCGTAGTATTGTGACTTACTTGGTGATGTTCTGCCATCTGTTTATGATCCTGCTACTCCTTTGAAATGGCATGCGCAAACTAAACTGTTACCAGAGAAGTCATTTGGGGTAGCTTTTATGCAACCGGTTTCCTCTGGAGTGCTCGATCAGTTGTTTAACGAGGCTCGAACCCATAGTTACTGGCAGGACAGGCCTGTTTCGGAAGCGGTTTTGAAGCGGCTATACGATCTGGTCAGGTTTGGGCCCACTAGCGCGAACTGTTGCCCCATGCGATTGGTTTTTGTCGTAAGCAAGGAGGCCAAGGAGCGACTTAAACCGGCCCTCAATGAAGGAAATATCAAAAAAACAATGCAAGCCCCGGTGACTGCAATTGTTGCCTACGATATGCATTTTTATGAGAACCTACCGAGACTTTATCCTCAGACCCCTGCACGGGAATGGTTTGCCGACAATCCGGAATATGCTGAGGTAACGGCATTTCGTAATAGTTCCCTTCAGGGGGGGTACTTTATTTTGGCTGCGCGGGCACTGGGGCTTGATTGCGGACCTATGTCGGGATTTGATAATACGCTGGTTGATGAGGAGTTCTTCAGTAAAAGGTGTTCAGCGCCAGCATTTTTACCTGAGCACTTTCCTGACTGCGTTATTAAATCTAACTTCCTGTGCAACCTGGGGTATGGAGAAACTGAAAAGCTGCATCCGCGTAATCCCCGATTGGATTTTGATGAGGCATGTAGGACGTTGTAAGTTGATGGGGTCAGTGTATTCCACACTTGTTGAATAATTTAAATGTCGATTGGTAAAGTTAATGTGTGGTTTGATTATTTTTAAATAATCTCATCAATTAACCTACCTGAGAGAATTTTTTATTGAGGGATTGTCTTTATCTTTAAGGTACAAGCTAAAAAAGTTGCTCATAGTTGATTTTAATATTGCCATCCAATTTACAGTGGAGGTTTGGATACCATTAGATAGACAATAATAATGGTCATGGGAAATGCGATAGCCCCGAGCAGGCACCAAGCCATCATTAGCTTGCGCATTTTATCTAGATTACCGTCTTCTTTGGCATGTTTACGCAGCTGGTACTGAAGGTAAACGACCGGCAGCCACAACAAGAACACGGTTGCGCTGAGACCGGCGGCCAATTGCAGCTAGGCCTGTAGCATCCAGCTAGGATTGATCAGCAGCATACCCACCGCGCTGCCAAATAGACCAATTACCGCTGATCCCGTAAATATCCAGTCTGCCCGTACCGTTTCCCGGCTGACCCACTGCATGACTTGGGCATTTCCGGACAGCCAGCCCCTCAGGGTGTACCAAGCGATGCCGGTCCCTGTGCCGAGAACGACTATGGAGCAGAGGATATGCAGTGTTTTCAGTATCAGATAGTAATTCACAGTGCTGCCGGTCAGACTAAAGTTGGAGATAAATTAGTGGCTGCGACCGTTAATTTCAATGTCAATTATCGCTGGCTTGATGTCTGCTAGCTCAAGCTAGTAAGACGATGAACGATATGGGGGAGAAAAGTGATCTTCCGACCGGAGAAAATTATCAGTGGTGGTCAGACGGGGGCGGATACCGGAGGCCTGCTGGCGGGGCAGCGCCTGGGAATTGCCACCGGTGGCACAGCACCACAGGGTTACTGGACTGAGATCGGTGATCGGCCTGATTTTCTGAAAGGACTTGGGCTGATTGAAAACACGTCCCCGGACCTGGAAGAGCGTACTCGTGAGAATATCCGCAACTCCGATGCCACGGTTATCTTCACAACCAATCCCGGTAGTGATGGCACCCTGTTTACTATTGAGTTCTGCCAGGTATTGGGGAAACCACACTTGGTAGTCAATCCGACTGATGCCGATCGAGTACAACTGGTGCGCGACTTCATCCTCAAGAACCGTCCGCAGACGCTCAATGTGGCGGGTAACCGTGAATCCAACTCCCAAGGGATTACTGAAATTACCGCGGAAACCATCGAGAGGGCGCTAACCCGCTGAGTCTAGGGTTCAATGTGCCTCTCAAGATGATGACCCGAGGGGTTGGGTGCGCGCAGGCGCAATTCCAAGTCCGGGTATTGCCCTACGGAAAACCAGAAGAACAGGCACAGGGCAGCAATTGTGGCAAAGAGAGTGAAGTAGTGAACCCAGGCTGGTTCTGGCCCACCGGGTAGAAAGTGCTTTTCTTCAACGCTGCGACGGCGATTTAAAATTAGTGCATAAAAAATGACTGTCGCAATCACAAAGATCAGGGACCAGCGGGTTTGTTGCCCGTCAGATCCCACCAGGGCCACAAGGCAGTACACCGCTGCAATCAGCAAAATCACAGTAAACAGTCCGTACTGCTGAGGCGGCATTTTGCCGTAGGCCAAAACCCGCAAAGCTACCGCTGAATAGATATAGGGCATCAGCGTCATAATCACAGCGACAGAGGCAATTTTGCCAAACTGCTGGCTGGCCGTTGGCGATATGGTGGTAAGTATCAATACAGACATCAACACGGCTACTAGAGTCAATCCGCCGGTAGGCACGCCTTTGTTATTGGTGCGGGCAAATAGTGCTGCAAACAGGCCATCATCTGCCGCCGCCTTGGCAGACTGCCCCACCAACAGTATCCAGCCGCCCAATGAACCGATACAGCCAATAGCGGCGCACAGGGCTACGACATTGGCCGCAGTATTTCCCAGTGCCAGGCGAGCAGCATCGGCAAAGGGAGCGGAGGAGCTGATTAATTCCTGGTTCGGCAGCATCCCCATAATGACCGATGAGCTGAGTACATAGGCAATAGAAGCCAGGATAACTCCCCCAACCGTTGCGATTGGGACGTTCTTGGTGGGGTCTTTTACCACTGCGGCGGATACAGAGGCGGTTTCCACCCCAATAAAGGCCCAGAGCGTGAAGGTCAGGCTGGCCATAATAGCACTGGGGTCGCTTTTGCCTGAGACATTCCAGCTGCTGGTAAAGTTTTGCTGGTCGAACCAGAACCAGCCAAAAATAGCGGTGCCGAGGATTGGAAGCAAAACCAGGCCGGTGGTGAGGGATTGGATGCGACCGACGGTGCGCGGGCCCAGTACATTGGCGTAAGTTAGCAGCCAGACCATGGCAACCTGGGCCATGGCAAAAGTCAGTGGGTCTTTTAACGGTGGAAAAAAATGGGTCAGATAGCCCAGGCCTGCAGTAATCAGCGCAACATTACCGATTACATTGGCCAGCCAGTAAACCAGATTGGTTTGGTAGCCAATGTAATCGCCAAAAGCGCGGCGGGCATAGGCATAGGGGCCGCCGGCTGCGGGATAGATAGCGGCGAGCTTGGCAAATACCAGTGCCAGGGAGATAGCGCCGACGATGGTTATCAACCAGCCGATCAAAGAAATACTGCCGACTGCAGCGAGATTGGCGGGGAGCATAAAAACCCCGGAGCCCATCATATTGCCTGCAACCATCAGGGTTGCGGGGACCAGGCCTATTTTATGCTCCTCTTTGATAGGCGAGCCTATGGCGAGTCTCCCCGCAGGGCGTAAATATGATAGTGGCCGTCCTGCACCTCTACTCCGTGGTTATCGTGGGTAAAGCCTGGAAATTGCTGGTCGAAGGCTTCCAGAGTTCTCAAGTAAATCAATGCCGGACTATCTTCATCGCCAAAATTTTCGCCGGGCATTAGCAGAGGAATACCTGGAGGGTAGGGTACAACGCCCGTGGCAGCCGTACGTCCCGGTAACTTGCTTAGCGGAAGCATTTCCACATCGCCGCGAACCAGGGTTTCATAAGCTTGTACCGGACTGCAGTCAGCTCTAGGTAAGGCTGAAAATCCTGCAGAAATTTGCACTGTGGTTTGCAATTTTTTCATGGAAGCAAACATATTGTCTGCAAGGTCGCGCAGCCCGATATTGCGATAGGCTGGGGACTTTTTTATAAGGTTTGGCAGGCATTCACTTAAGGGCCGGTTGGCATCGAAGTCGCGCTTAAAGGCCAGTAAAGCATTGATTAGAGTGCCCCACTTACCCTTGGTAATACCGATAGAAAACAGGAACAAAATCGTAAAATCGGTAGTTTTCTCCACGATAATGCCGAGGTTGTCCAGGTATTTACTGACGATGTTGGCAGGTATTCCAGATGCAGACAGTTTGCCATCAGGGTTTATCCCCGGGGTGGTAATCGATACTTTAATCGGGTCCAACATGCAGTAATCTGGCTCAATATCACCAAATCCATGCCATGACTCGCCGGGGCCTAATAACCAGCAGCTGGGCTCATGACACAGGAGTTCTGCTGGGGCGCTGTGAAAGGCGTAGTTGTGCCCGTTACTGGGGTCGGTGACATGCTCGGGCTGCCAACCTCCGAAGAACCATTCTTCTTTATCGCGATACTCCTGTTGCAAACGGGCCAATACTTGTCGGAACGCTACGGCCTCAGCAATTGACTCCTCTGTTAATGCTTTTCCACCCGGTCCATCCATCATTGCTGCGCTCACATCATTGGAGGCCATGATGGAATAAAGTGGGGAGGTTGAGGCATGCATCATGAATGCTTCATTAAAGCGCCCATGCTCAATGGGTTTACGCCCATCGCGAATGTGAATCATCGATGCCTGGGACAATGCGGCGAGTAACTTATGTGTTGACTGAGTGGCAAATTTGCTCGGGCCATTTTTCGTGTCGGTTTCTCCCAAATCGTACATTGCGAAGCGATCTCGATAGATAGGATTAAATCGAGCGTATGAGTACCAGGCTTCGTCAAAGTGCAGGCGATCAACGGACTCGCCGAGAAGTTCTTCCACTCTGCGCACGTTGTAACAGAGACCGTCGTAGGTGGAATTAGTAATGACTGCGTGAACGGCACGGGAGTTTTTGGCGTGCTTGGACAACGGGTTTTGCCGAATAGCATTGGCAACAGAGCTGGCCGTCAACTGTTGGGGAGGGACAGGGCCTATGAGGCCGTAGTTGTTGCGTAGGGGAATCAGGTAGGTTGGAACTGCACCTGACATGGTGATCGCGTGTTCGACGGATTTATGGCAGTTTCGATCGCACAGAGCCAATTGCCCCCGGGTAACCGATGCCATCAATATCACTCTATTGGATGTCGAAGAGCCATTGGTTACATAGTAAGTGCGATCCGCACCAAATACTTTTGCTGCATATTGCTCTCCCTTGGCAATGGGGCCCGAGTGATCCAAAAGCGATCCCAACTCTGTTACAGAAACAGAGAGGTCCGAGCGCAACATATTTTCCCCAAAGAAATCGTAAAAAGCGCGACCCGCAGGGGATTTGAGAAAAGCTGTTCCCCCAGTATGGCCGGGTGTGTGCCACGAATATTCATGGACCCGGGCAAAGTGGGTCAGGGCGCGAAACATGGGGGGAAGAATGGCGTGGCGGTATCTTTCAATCGCACTCTGGATGCGACCGCCGATAAAGGTCGGAGTATCTTCCAGCATCCAGATAAAATCGTTGGCTAATTCCAGGGCCCGTCGCGGCATGTTGCTGACAGTCTGCTGATCTGCCAGAAGGAATACCGGCATTTGGGGATTGCGGGCGCGAAGTTCTTCCAATACAACCAGCGTGGGGCATTTCGCTTCACCGGGCAGGGTCCAATTAATCAGCAGGCATTGGATCGCGGTGTTAGTGCTCAGTATGGCGCAGGCATCACTACCGCTGGTGGTTGTTATTACGTCAATTTTTCGCTCTGATAACTCTGTCTGTAGCCTCATGGCGGCGCGGCCGGGAGCGCTGTTGTCGTCGACTTCACTGCTGGCGATCAGGGCCAGCATGCTGTTATGGCGTTGCTGTCCGAAATGATGCATGAGTGCCGCACAAACCTTTTGTTGTGGCCTGCTAAAAAGTCTCAGCGCAGGAAATTGTCTCGCAAAAGATCTACCACCTCATCGGCGCGGCCGTTGAGTATTGCCTTAAGTCCGAACAGTGCGGTGGAGGTGACTTGCTGCGCCGTAACTTCTGGTGGCATCACCAGTTCCACGCGGTTGGTCGGTACGCTGAGTAGCGCCGGTCCGTCAGTGGCGAGCCAGCGCTTCATGCTGTCCTCAAGCTGATCCGCACTCTCGATACTGGCACCACTGATGCCACAAGCTTCGGCAACGCGGCCGAAGTCCGGGTTATGTAAGTCGGTATAGCTGTCGAGTAGTCCTTCAATGCGCTGCTCCATCTCTACGAAGCCGAGGGAGTGATTGTTAAATACCAGGACTTTTAATGGGATTTTTTCTTGCACCAGTGTCAGCAGGTCCCCCATTAACATGGTCATACCACCGTCGCCGCACATAGCGATGACCTGGCGCCCGGGATAGGCTTTGGCCATGCCAAGCGCCTGGGGGTAGGCGTTGGCCATGGTGCCGTGGGAAAGGCTGGTAAGAAATGAGCGTTTGCCGTTGGCAGTGAGATCGCGGAGCATCCAAACCATACAGGCGCCGCCATCGGCGGTAAACACGGCATCCTCATCGGCCAGCTTGTTGAGCGTCTGAGCGACAAATTGAGGGTGAATCAGGCTGGGGTCTTTCTCTTTGCCGCGGCTTTTCATCTCTTCCCGATCTTTTTTGTATCGTTCGAGAAGGTCATTAAGGAAGGTACTGTCGGTGCGGGCCTTTAATCGGGGCAAGAGGGCTTCAATGGTTGGACCCACATGCCCAACCAGGCCCATATCCACAGGAGCGCGTCGCCCCAGGTGCGGCGCTTCCGCATCAATTTGAATAATGGTGGCTTTTTCTGGGTAGAACTGGGTGTAGGCAAAATCGGTACCCAGGCATAGTAACAGGTCACAAGTCTCCATGGCCCGGTAGCCTGCGGGATTGCCGAGAATCCCGGTCATGCCCACATGGCAGGGGTTGTCGTATTCGAGAAACTCTTTCGACTTGGTGGTGTGGGCAATAGGAGCGGCCAGGTGTTGTCCCAATTTTATTACTTCATCGTGAGCGTGACGGCAGCCGATACCGCCGTAAATAGTGATATTTTTTGCGGCGTTGATTTTCTTTGCCAGGGCGTCGAGTTCAGAGTCAGACGGACGCGCTAGCCATTCAGGGCGATGTACTGACCAGGGCAGACTGTCTTTGCTCTTCTCCTTGAACAAGTCGCCGCTGATTTGCACCACCGCGACTCCACCGCGAGTAAGCGCAGTTTGTGCAGCCTGCACAATCATTCGACGGGCTTGCTCCGGGTGGGTCATGGTTTCACAGAAGACCGAACACTGTTCGTAGAGCTTTTGCTGGTCCACTTCCTGTGGATAGCCGAACCCCTGTTCCGCACGGTCAATGCGGGAGGCAATCAGTACCACCGGGGCGCCATTGCGATGGCTTTCAAATATGCCGTTGATAAAGTGCAGGCTGCCGGGCCCGGCAGTTCCGGCGCAGACGCTCAGCTCACCGGTAAGGTAAGACTCACCCCCAGCGGCGAAAGCGCCCACTTCCTCATGGCGCACATGTATCCACTCCAAATCGGAAGTGCGCACCGCTGATGTGAAGTGATTGATGGTATCGCCGACAATGCCGTAACACCGTTTGGCGCCGGCCTTGACCAGTGTATCGACAATAATTTCTGAAACGGTCTGCATAGCAGTCTCCACAGATTGGGTGGGGCTAGCGGTTAATAGCGCGGCGGATTGACGCGTACTTGCCTTCTTCGAGCTTGATCGCAGGCTGAAAACTGTCTGCCTGTGCGGCCAGCCACCAGTGCCAGTAGGGCGTATCTTCTGGTGCGTCGATTAGGGAGTTGGTGTCGAGAAAATGCCAGATACGGTCTATCGGCCTGGATTCAGCGCCATTAATTCGGTGAACCAGGTGGTAGGGTTTCAGGTCCCGGGGATCGGTAAGTCCTGCACCGGCCACTATATCCCCCAGAGCTTCGAGAGTTTTTGCCTGGAAAGCAGCCGCCCTTTTACTCTGCACATCCACCACCAGCCCGCGCTGGCGCCGAGGATCCTGGGTGGTAACACCAGTTGGGCAGGTATCCGTATGGCAGCGCTGGGACTGGATGCAGCCCACGGAAAACATAAATGCCCGCGCCGCATTGCACCAGTCAGCGCCAATGGCCAGGCACTGTGCCAGGCCGGACGCGGAATAAACCTTGCCGCTGGCGGCCAGCTTCACCTTATCTTTCAGGCCCGCCCCCACCAGGGCATTGCGCACGATAATCAACCCTTCCAGTAGCGGCATGCCCACGTGGTTGGACAGCTCCAATGGTGCTGCGCCGGTGCCGCCTTCGGCGCCGTCCACAACAATAAAGTCCACCAGTTTCCCGGTCTCGTGCATGGCCTTCATAATGGCCATCACTTCGTAGATATGCCCTACGCAGAGTTTTATGCCTACCGGTTTGCCGCCGGAGAGTTCGCGCATTTGCTCGGCGAATTCAAGCATTTCAATGGGGGTGGAGAACATGGAGTGCGCGCGAGGGGAGACGCAGTTCTGCCCGGGTGTAACCTTGCGGGTGGAAGCGATCTCCTGGGTAACTTTGGCGCCGGGTAAAACCCCACCGTGCCCTGGTTTGGCGCCTTGGCTCAATTTAATTTCCGTCATTTTGACCTGATCGTTGCAGGCCTCGCGAAATAGATCCGGGTTAAAGCTGCCGTCATCGTTGCGCGCACCGAAATAACCGGTACCCAATTCCCACACTAGGTCGCCGCCATGCTTGCGGTGATAGGGGCTGATGCCTCCCTCACCGGTATCGTGATAGAAGCCGCCAATTGAGGCTCCCTTATTCAAGGCCTCTACTGCAGCGGCGGAGAGAGCGCCAAAGCTCATGGCGGAGATATTTAACAGGGCGGCGGAGTAGGGCTGCTTGCAGCGGCCCGTGCCCACTTCAGTACGGCAGGAAGTGTTTGCATTTTTCTCGGGCTTCACCGAGTGAGTGAGCCAGGTATATTCCTCACTCTGCACATCTTTTTCAGTGCCGAACGGATGCATATCGGAAAAACCTTCAGAGCGGGCGTACACCAGTCGTCGGGCTTCAATGCTGTAAGGGCGTCCCTCTTCATCACCCTCGACCATATAGGCGCGGAAATAGGGACGCAGATTCAGGAATATCCAGCGAATGCGGCCGGCAACCGGGAAGTTCCGCGTAATGCTCCAGTGGGGTTGGAGCATATCGTAGATTCCCAGTAGTACCAGTGAAACGCTAATTAATAGAGCCACCAGCCACCAGGCGCTGTCTGTAAACGTGAGCACCAAGAAGAATGGGGTCAGGATAAGAGCGGTAATGGGGATTATTGCGCGCTTTATACCATTCCGGCCGGAATAGGCGCACCAGGGGTTGGAGCTACTCATAAAATCAGGTTCAGCATCGTTACATAAAGTTCCGATACTGAACCTAGATCATTTGTAAGGGTTCTGCCTTGATAAGGTCAACTAAAGGGCTTTTTCCCCTAGCTCGCCGCCAACGCAGGCAGTGAATTTTGCTCTGCAGGTAAAAACTCGATGGCAGTGACGATGGAGTAATCCTTCAGTTCATCCAGAATTTCATCCAGCTTCAATAGTTGCCAGCATGCGCGCGCGCCACTGTCTGAAATCTCACCGCGAAGGAATTTTCTCGCTAAAGCCACTGCGGGTGCTGCAGGAATCCAGACGCCATCGCCATCCATTCCAAGTATTTGCCACTGCCTACCAGCTGTCCTACCGTCAGCATCTTCACCCAGTGCGCGGACAATCATGCCGCCGTGAGAGCTGCCACCAGGCCAGCGGGCACTCAATTTATGGGCAATCTGTGCGATGCGGGAGCTTGTAGCGGGCAAATTTAGGCGCGAGAGTTGGGCGCACAAAGACAGGCCGGCCTGGAGAATCAGGGGCTCTGTCCCCGTGGAAAATAGTGCTGTGTTTAAATCTGGCAGGTATCTGGGGCACAACTCCAGGTCGGGTACTTCAAAGTCGCACAGCCAGCGTTTTCCCACAGGGTGGGCAAGACTTACCGAGCGCAGGTGATTTCCGGCAAATGATTCTCTCCAGCGCCCATCCCGCAATTGGGGGAAGCTCTCCCCCAGCGCTTCAAAGCCAGAGCGCACGGTGGCGAGGCCGCGCTCTACCTTGTGTGCCGGAGCAATTGCCGCCTGCACGGAGCGAATGACCGGCAGCTCTTTCTGGATTTCAGCTATGGCTGCTGAGCTGAGGCCGGGCAGGCTGCTGGCACCGGATACCATGGCGATACCGGCGGCCTCGGCGGCCGGGGAGAGACGGTGAAAATCACATACAAAGCGGCGCGCATCTGAAATATCGATGTAGGGTGTGCGGGCTTCAATGCAGGCTTTGGCCACCCGGTAATCAGTTTCTCTCTGGTAGGGGCCGGCACAATGGATGATTAAATCCAAATGCAGGGCCTTCAATTGTGCGGCGAGGTTAATGGAGTCCCGTTCCAGTCGTAACCCCTCGGCGAGACCGCCGAGTGATTGGGCGCAACGGTCGGCCAGCGATTTGTTATGGCCGGCAATGATCAGTTGGATATTGGGCTCCGTATTCAGCATTTGCGCGATGCGTGCGCCAAAATTGCCGTAGCCGCCGAGAATCAATACGCGTTTATTCAGGTTATTGATCACCTGGATGGAACTCCTGCCCCTTGTAGTCTGAAGAGATCATGCATTGTGCCGGCGACCTAAAGCAAGAGAATATTGATTGTGATCATAGTGAAGCGCCATTGCATCCCGCTGTTTTGTATATTCTAAAAGTAACGTGCCCGTGGGACTTGCGTATTTTTACTAGATTTAACCGTAATCTTTTGTCGGGCAAATGATTTTCGGAGACCGCCATGGCCGGTTGGAGTTTATCGACGCAGGTTCCTTTGTCGATCACTGAGCAGCGTATTTATGACTTGCATCACCGAAAGGATCTGGTCGACCTGATCACCCGCGCCATGGTGGTCAAGGGAGACCTGGATGTTGAGTTGTTTAAAAAGTCCATCTCAGAGGTAGTAAATACCTATCCGATTTTTCGTTGCCGCTATAGCGGAGAGTCCGCTGTTCGCTCTTTTGTCGATATCGAACTGGACTATTTGGATATTCGCCATTTGAGTGAAGCGCATGTTGCGAGTTTTTTGCGCCAATTTGGCAGTTCGCCAATTAATTTGGAAAGAGACCAATTATTGGGCCTTAGTCTTCTCCGCACTGGCGAGGATGAATATATCTTTTTAACCAAGTGCCACCACATTATTACCGATGGAATTAGCTTGTCACTTCTTTGGTCCGAAGCACTGTCTCACTATTTGAGTGGGGAAGTGGGGAAGGACTACCAACCTCGTGTGGAAACTACTGACTTTGCGGATTATGTAAATTTTGAACAAGCTTACCTGCAGTCGGCACGTGGACAGAAGGCGCGGGACTATTGGCAAGATCGACTGCAAATCCAAGAGGAAAAAATAAAGCAGCTACCCCAGTCTGAAGAGACTTCGGTTCTTTGCAGTGAAGCAGTCTGTAGTCTGGGCGAAGGGGAAATTGAGAGGGTGATGGCGTTGGCTAGCTCGGAGAATGTCAGCCTCTTTGCTTATTTGGCGGCGGCCTTTCAGCAAGTGCTATGTGAGTTTCTACCACACACTTTTTGGATGAGTGGGAATTTATCTCTTCGGTTGAAGAAGGAGCATCGGGAAGTGTTCGGCCCTATGTGTCGATATGTGAACCTGATGGTTTGTCGTGATGAGCCCTGGCATGAAAAGCTTGCGCGCCTGTCTACGGAGATAAAATATGCAATGCGCACGGTTTATGCGGCTGAGTCCATCGGTCCGCATGGCCGGATTGGCCATCACCTTGATGCATCCCATTGCTATTTGGTGACCTTTCTGCAAACGGAGGAGCACAGGGAAGGTTTTTTTGCTGTCTACACCGGCGAGACTTCAGATTGGGCAAGGTTGAATGATCACTTGAAGATCCGGATTGCCCCCCTGGCGACGCGCTTGACGCCATATGGCATCTATTTATCTATCACCGTCTTTGGGAAACAGTTGCGCTCGAGCTTTATCTACAATGAGAACTGCTTTGAGGAAAAACAAGTAGAAGCAATTGTAAGCCGCTGGTGTGACAGATTATTGTGCGGGCCTGAAGATGTACTTCCTCAGCTGTAAATAATGCTGCAAAGGGATTGTTGAGCCAATTGTTATGTCAAGATGTACTTTCGTGACTTTGGTTAATAGTCGGGATTATGTAATTGGTGCGATGGCACTAAAACGTTCATTAGATCAGGTGGCCAGTGCTCATCCGCTGGTTTGTATGGTGCCCGCAAATAGTTGTGATGTTTCGCCATTGGAAGCATCGGGTTGTTTGATCAAAGAAGTCTTCCCTCCCCATTTTTCTGATGAATTTGTCAGTCGCCATAAACGTGAAGCGCTGCACCGGCGCGCGCCCTTTGATAAGGGCAATAAACCAGCCTTTCACGATCCATTAAATAACTTTTGCAAATTGGCACTGTGGCAATTGACCCAATTCGATAAGCTTGTTTTCCTGGATGCGGACACCCTGGTATTGCGCAATATTGATCACTTGATGAATTATCCGGAATTTTGCGCAGCGCCCAATCTTTACGAAAACTTGGATGGGTTTCATCGTATGAATTCGGGATTGTTTACTGCGGTGCCGAGTGAAGCGACTTACCAAAAAATGCTTGAGCAGCTGGATCGACCAGGGGTTTTCTGGCGGCGTACAGACCAGACATTTTTACAGTCCTTTTTCCCTCGTTGGCATGGTCTGCCTTATATCTATAACGCCTTGCAATACCTCTACCTGAATTTACCCCAGCTGTGGCAGTGGGACAGTATTCATGTCATTCACTACCAATATGAAAAACCCTGGCAAAAACAGCACTCAAAAGTTGAAAAGCTCAAGCCCCTGATCGACTTATGGTGGGCGGTTTACGAAGGGCGAGATATCGCCGTTGATCTGGGTGAGTTAGCCCGTGCTTAGAAAATAAAATCGAGAGAGGGAATTGTGAGAATAGGGATAACTGGTGCGAGTGGCTATGTGGGGCAATTTCTGGTCAGGCATTTTTTGCGGCAGGGCTATGAAGTGCGAGCATTACTGCGCAGGGAGGAAAGTGCAGATCTTTTTCGCAGTATTGCTTCACCCAGATTGGCGTGGAGCGTCGGGGATATTACTTCTGATACAACACTACAGACATTCGCCAGCAATCTGGATGTGGTGGTGCATGCAGCTTTCGAGCATCTTCCCGGTCGCTATCGAAATGGAGAAGGGGGTGATCTTGAGGGTTTTTTACATGTAAATCTCAATCGAACCCTGGCATTAATCCAATTCGCCTATGCAGCGAAGGTAAAAAAATTTGTATTTATTTCCAGTCGTGCCGTTTATGCCACTGGAAAGTTGAGCGGTTCTTTAAGTGAGGAGCAGGTTGTTCAGCCGGATACTTTCTACGGCGGCTATAAAGCGGCTGTGGAAGCCATGCTGTCTGCTTGGGCGTATCAGCGTGGCTGGCATACAGTTTCATTGCGCTTAACTGGAGTTTATGGGCTGGTGAGTCCGCTAAGTCGTAGCAAGTGGTATGACATCGCTCGAGCAGTGATATCTGGGGAAGCCTATTTAAATTCCCGGCTTTCAACGGAAGTGCACGGAGAAGATGTGGCGCGGGCGGTAGAGCTTTTACTGGAGCACAAAGATGCCCGGGGGCGGGCAGTAAACTGTAGTGATTGCCTGGTTAGCAGTCGCGAGTTGGTGAAGATTCTAAGATCGATATCCGGACAGCAGGGACCGCTACCTCCCCAGCCACAAATGAAACCGCCAGCAGTGATGGATTGCGCTTATTTACAGGGAATAGGTTTTCGATTTGGGGGTGTGCAGTGTTTGCGGGAGACGCTTGAGGAATTGGTAGAGGCTGTGCAGCAACAGCAGAGCCTCTACCAAAACGCCGGCTCCTAGCCGATCGGCCAGTGAATCAACTCCAGTGAGTCGTTGTCCGCTTTCAGGCACCAGGCATTCTTATCCCAGTCTCCCAGCACAATACGCTCCGCCGGTTCACCGTTGATCGTCAACGCGTGGCGGGCGGGCCGGTGGGTGTGGCCGTGGATCAGTCGAAGCACATTGTGCTCGAGCATCACCCGTTCCACTTCTTCCTGGGTTACATCCATGATGTCTTCGGCCTTGCGGCTGTTCATACTCTTGGATGCCATACGAATCTGCGCGGCAATAGCGCGGCGTTCCTGTAGGGACTTGGCCAGTAGCTCTTGTTGCCACTTGGGGTCCCGGGCCTGGCGGCGGAACGCCATATACTCTTTGTCGAGGGTGCAAAGGCTGTCGCCGTGCATAAGCAGCACGCGCTCATTACCGAGGGACAACGCAGTCGGGTCCTGAAGTAAAGTGGCTCCCGCGCGCTGGGCGAAGTCGCTACCCAGCAGGAAATCCCGATTGCCGTGCATCAGGTACAACTCTACGCCGGTACCACTATAGCGACTTAGCTCGCCAATCACTTCGCGGGCCAGCGGGGCATCGTCGTCGTCGCCAACCCACGCCTCAAAAAAGTCGCCGAGAATATATAGCGCCTCAGCACCGGCAGCTCGCCCGTGCAGGAAATCAAAAAACGCCCGGGTAATATCCGGGCGTTTTTCGTCGAGGTGCAAGTCAGAAATAAAATAAGTAGACAATGTCCCCGCCTTAGAGTCGGTACTGACCCGTGGAATTACTTATCGGCGTAGGCGTCAGAGATGCTGATACCGGTGATTTCGATAGTCTCCAGGGGTACGTCCTGGTGGAAGCCTTTGCTGCCGGTTTTAACGTCTTTGATTTTGTTGACCACGTCCATGCCGTCGACAACCTTACCAAATACGCAGTAACCCCACCCCTGAGAGTCTTCGCTGCGGAAGTTCAGGAAATCGTTGTCCTTAACATTGATAAAGAACTGGGAGCTGGCGGAATGTGGGTCCATGGTGCGGGCCATGGCCAGGGTGCCAGTGTCGTTCTTCAAGCCATTGTTGGCTTCGTTTTCGATGGAATCGCGGGTTTCCTTCTGCTGCATGTCCGGAGTCATGCCGCCACCTTGGATCATAAAGTTGTTGATCACCCGGTGGAAGACAGTGCCGGTATAGAAATCGTCACGGCAGTACTGCAAGAAGTTGGCAGCAGTCTTGGGTGCCTTTTCGAAATCCAATTCGATGGCTATATCTCCATGGGTTGTGTGAAGGGTGATCATAAAATGTCCTATGAGGGTTGATTTGGGGCGGCATGATACCTTGTAGTCTGTAGCTGTAAAATGCTGTGTCGGAATATCTGTGTCAATTGCACAAAAATCAAACGCTTGCAGTGAATTTCTATGAAAAGCGTTCCTTCAAATTCGATATTCTGTCTCTCAAGTAGGTTATAATTCGCCGTTTACGTTCGCACAGCTGTAAATTAAGAGAATCCTATGACATCCGAGAGCAAGCCAGCTCACTTTTTACAGAACCTTATCCGTGAAGATCTGACTGAGGGCCGGGTTACGCAGATCGCGACCCGCTTCCCGCCGGAGCCCAACGGCTACCTGCATATTGGCCACGCCAAGTCCATCTGTCTGAATTTTGGTCTGGCGCAGGAATTCGGTGGCACCTGTAATTTACGCTTTGACGACACCAACCCGGCCAAGGAAGAGGAAGAGTTTGTC
Organism: Microbulbifer maximicatervae (SeqCode); assembly: GCF_052467815.1. Lineage (NCBI taxonomy): Bacteria > Pseudomonadati > Pseudomonadota > Gammaproteobacteria > Cellvibrionales > Microbulbiferaceae > Microbulbifer > Microbulbifer maximicatervae (SeqCode). Next base: position 4,688,433 of record NZ_CP174326.1, on the reverse strand, counting down.
GATGCGATTAAGCGCGATGTCTCCTGGCTTGGTTTTGAGTGGAATGGCGAGGCGAAGTACTCCTCGGATAATTTTGATCAATTGTACGAGTGGGCTCTGCACCTGATTAAAGATGGCAAAGCCTATGTCTGCGACCTGTCCGCAGAAGAAGCTCGTCACTACCGTGGCACGCTGAAAGAGCCGGGCAAGAACAGCCCCTTCCGGGATCGCTCTGTCGAGGAAAACCTGGCGCTGTTTGAAAAGATGCGCAACGGTGAAATGGAAGAGGGCCAGTGCAGCTTGCGCGCCAAGATCGATATGGCCGCACCGAATATCAACCTGCGTGATCCGATCATCTACCGCATCAAAAAGATGGCTCACCACCAGACTGGTGATAAGTGGTGTATTTACCCCAGCTATGATTTCGCTCATGGACAGTGTGATGCGATTGAGGGTATCAGCCACTCCATCTGTACCCTGGAGTTTGAAGATCACAAGCCGCTGTACGACTGGCTGATCGAGAACCTGCCGGTGCCTTCGCGCCCGCGTCAGTATGAATTTGCCCGCCTGCATCTCAACTACACCGTGGTGTCCAAGCGCAAGCTCAAGCAGTTGGTAGATGAAGGCCATGTAGACGGCTGGGATGATCCCCGCATGCCGACCCTGTCCGGTATGCGCCGTCGCGGCTTTACTCCGGCTTCCATTCGCAACTTCTGCGAAATGATCGGTGTAACCCGCTCCGACTCAGTTGTCGATGTGGGCATGCTGGAATACAGCATTCGCGACGATCTGGATAAAAATGCACCGCGCGCCATGTGCGTAATGGAGCCTTTGAAGGTCACCCTGAAAAATTACCCGGAAGGCCAGGAAGAAATGCTGTCAGCACCTGGCCATCCGGTGCGCGATGATCTGCCGGCCCGTGAACTTCCTTTTGGCCGCACTCTCTATATTGAGAAAGAGGATTTCCGCGAAGAGGCCAACAAGAAGTACAAGCGTCTGGTGCTGGGCAAAAAAGTTCGCCTGCGCAACGCCTATGTGATCTTTGCTGAAGAAGTCGTGAAGAACGATGCCGGAGAAATTGTTGAGGTGATTTGCTCGGTTGATCTGGACACCCTGGGCAAAGATCCGGCCGACGGCGTTAAGCCAAAGGGCGTTATTCACTGGGTATCTGCGGACAACAATGTCGATTGCGAAGTGCGTCTATACGATCGCCTGTTCAATGATGCGGCGCCGGATGCCGGCGGCAAGAACTTCCTCGACTGCGTAAACCCGGACAACCTGCAAATCCTAAAAGGCTGTAAGGCGGAAATCGGCCTGGCCAAAGCGGAGCCGGAGCAGGGTTACCAGTTCGAGCGCAACGGCTACTTCTGTCGCGACAGCAAGTACGGCAGCGCGGAAGCGCCGGTGTTTAACCGCACCATTGGTCTGCGCGACAGCTGGGCCAAAGAGCAAAACAAATAGCAAAGCGGAGAGCTGCCCGAGCGGCAGTTTTCGCGGCTGGGTCAATGACTGGCCCAGCCACACAGCAAAAAGAATTCGAGAGAAAAGATGTCTCTACAGGTCTACAACACGTTTTCCGGGAAGAAAGTACCCTTCGTACCATTGGTGGAAGATCAGGTGCGCATGTATGTGTGTGGCCCCACCGTGTACAACCGCGTGCATATTGGCAATGCCCGCCCTGTGGTGGTGTTCGACACCCTGTACCGGGTACTGAAAAGAAACTTCAGCGATGTGATTTACGCGCGCAATATTACTGATATTGACGACAAAATCATGAAGACCGCGCGGGACAACGGCGAGGAAATCGGCGTGCTGTCGGCGCGCTATGCCCAGGCCTACTACGAGGATATGGCCGCGCTCAATAACCTGGAGCCGGATATTGTCCCCTACGCCACCCAGCACCTGCCGGAAATGATCGCGATGATCGAAAGCCTGCTGGAGAAAGGTCACGCCTACGCCGCTGAGGGCCATGTGCTGTTCGCCGTGGAATCCATGCAGGAATATGGCCAGCTGTCCAAGCGCTCCCTCGACGATATGCTCGCCGGTGCGCGGGTGGAAGTAGCGCCTTACAAAAAGTACGCCGGTGACTTCGTACTGTGGAAGCCGTCCGCCGATGACGAGCCCGGCTGGGACAGCCCCTGGGGCCGTGGGCGCCCGGGTTGGCACTTGGAGTGCTCGGCCATGATCAAGAAGCACCTGGGTGACACTATCGATATCCATGGCGGCGGTCGCGACCTGACCTTCCCCCACCACGAAAACGAGCGCGCCCAGAGCTGTTGCGCCAATGGTGTGGATTTTGTGCGCTACTGGATGCACAACGGCTATGTAAATATCAATGGCGAAAAGATGTCCAAATCCCTGGGCAACTTCCGCATGGTCAAAGACCTGCTGAGCCAATACCCCGGTGAAGTGCTGCGTTTCGCACTGCTGTCTGCCCACTATCGCTCTGAGCTGAATTTCAGTGCTGATTTGCTGGATCAGGCATGGCGCACCCTGGATACTCTCTATGGCGCACTGCGTGAAACGGAAGCGGTTGAGGCTGAAGCGGCAGATCTTAATGACACCGCCTTTATCAGGGCGTTGGAAGACGATCTGAATACGCCGATCGCCATCAGCGAATTGCACCAGATTGCCCGTGACTTGAACAAAGCCGATGAGGTGGATAAAGCGCGCCTGAAAGGCTTGCTACTGGCCGCTGCAGATATGCTGGGCATTCTCCAGCAAGACCCGGAAGCCTGGTTCAAACAGGCCCGTGGTGGAGATGAAGGTATTTCTGCCGAAGAAGTTGAAGCACTGATCGAAGAGCGCGCACAAAGCAAGAAGAACCGTGACTTTGCCCGCGCCGATGAGATTCGCGAAGAGTTAAAATCCAAAGGTGTGGTGCTTGAGGATAGCCGCGAAGGGACCAAGTGGCGCCGCGAATAGCGCGGTCCCACCCCGAGACACGGATAGACTTGAGACACCGATAGATTTTCCCCGGTTTGGCACATTGCGGCCGCCGGGGAAGTGAAATTCGAATTTCATTTGTAGAAGCGAACCATGAAAAAAGTATTTGTCCTGACCAGCGCTGTGATCGCCCTTATCGCACTGACCGGCTGTGAGCCCAAACGGGGTTCCGATGCCTGGTGCGAGAAAATGGATGGCATTCCCAAAGGGCAGTGGACTTTTGACGATACCCGCGACTACACAAAATATTGTGTCTTCAACCAAAAGCCGGAAGAGGAATAAGCGGGCCTATAGTCGTTGTTCTTCGTCGATTCCTACCAACACTTCTTCCGCCCGCTGACCGGTAAATACCGCGAACAGGTGGTTGAGTGCTTGCGTCTTTTGTATGAGCGTCTGTACACCGCCAAGGCTGACTACGGTGAGTCTTTGCTGCGCGAGCAGATCTTGGAAATTTTTGCCGAGGCCCTGACCCGCGCGCCCCAACTCGATAGTGAAGATGGAGTGCAGGACCCCGAGGGCCGCTTCCGCAACCTGCGCGATCAGGCCGTCTGGGTACTGAACAGCCTGGTGGAGTTCGGTTGGCTGGAGAAGCAGGTGGACAGCGCCACGCTCACCGCCACCTATCCGTTTAGCCGCCGGGGCCGCCTTTTCACTCAGCCGCTAGTGGAGGTGAACGGCACTCGCGTACGCACCCGCCACCGGAATACCCGCAACACCTTAAATGCCCTGGAAGCCTTTGCCAGCCGAGGTGAAATCCACGACTTGATCGATGCCTGGGAATACTCCGAGCGTATCGTGGCGGATTTCACCGATATGATCGCCGAGCTGGAAGAGCGCAAGCGGGAAATGGTGCGGGAAGTTGAGGCCCAATTGCTGGTGCAGCAGGCCACCGATGAGTTTTTCTCCTTTATGGAGAGCCGCTTCCAACCGGACCTGGCTATCCGTCTGTCTGCGGACAGCGTGGAAAAACATCGCGATTCCATCAACCGGGTGATTGACTGCATTCGCCGCAAGGAGGATATGCAGAAAGCGGAGTGGGAGAAGCGCCTGCGCCAACTGCTGCCGGAGTTGGTGCAACCGGGCCAGTCCCTGCTGTGGCTGATGCTCGACACCATCGAGGACCGCATGCGCCGCGCCTGCGAGGTGAAGTTGCCCGCTTTGCGCCGCGCACTACAGGGCTTTACCAAGCGCGCGGATATTATTATCCGCCAGCTCAGCTACCTGCACAGCCAGGCCGAAGGTGAATTTGCCGACCTGTGCCAGCGTCTCGGTGAAAGCCAGCAAAAAACACAAATTCTCGAGCAGCTGGGCGAACAGTTAGGCGGCTTCCAGCTGCGCCTGTTTGACCCCAAGCAAACCCAGCTGTGGCAGCGCAATCGCCGCCAGCCGGTGAATACCCGGGTTGAAGATGAAACCCCCATCGGTGAAGAGAACCGCCGCGAGATCGAGCTGCAACAATTGCTCGACCAGGCGTTTAATTTCAACAACAGTAACCTGCGCGATTATCTGAGTGATGCCCTCGGCACCGGCCGCCAGATCAACAGCCGCAACCTGCCATTGCGGGATGCGCGTGATCTGCTCGCTATGAGCCATGTGATCGAAGCGGCGGCGGTGAACCAGAGCGGTGCCGCCGACCTGCAGGTGAAATTTACCGGTGAAATCGCCAGCAATGACTATTTCACCGAATTTGACGAATATATCCTGGAGCTGAAAAACAGTGATTGAACAGGCTTTGGAAGAGGCCCTGGCGCAGTGTCGCCTGAACCGCAGCGAATTTTCCGAGCTGCTGGTGCGCCTGTTGGATTACGGCGTTATCTGCCGGGATGAAAGCGTAATTGAGACCACGCTTTACGATCGCTTCCAGCGCTGTGAGCAGCTGGTGCGCGAGTGGTTGGTCCCGCTGGGGTTGCGTTTGCAGCACGACAGCCGTTTCCAGTTTATCCGCGTGTATCCGCCCGGCGCCGAAGTGCCGGGACTGCCGGACCAGGAAGAGCCGCACCACGGCGGCTTCCGCGCCCGTCTCAGCCAACAGGAAGTGGCCGCGATTCTCGCCCTGCGCGTGGAATACGATAAAGCGCTGCGGGAAGGGCAGGTGGATGAGAGCGGCTGTGCCGCGCTATCGATGGAAGCCCTGGAACTGGGCATGCGCAACCTGCTGAAAATGTCCCTGCCGGATAAGCACGCCGAGCGTAAAAACCTGCTGAAGAAATTGCGCCAGCTGCGTCTGGTGCAGTTCAGCAGTGAAGAAGTGGAGACCAGTGCGGAGGTTTGGTTGCGCGTGCGCCCGACCATTGCTCACTTTGTCAGCGAGTCGGTATTGCACCAGCTGATCGACAGCGAAGTCCCGCCCGCAGTGGAGAGCGGGACTACTCAAGCTGATGAAATTGATGAGGCTGAAGAAGCAGAAGAAGAGCAAGCGCTCGAACGCATCACTCCAGAAGTCGAAGATAACAGCCTGTTTGAGAGTGAAGCCGCTTCCTAGTTGAAAATAGAGGCCGCACTAGCGGCTATAAAAAATCGAAAACATTCGACCGCCCGGGTTTGCGTAAATCGCGCCCGGGAGCCTCGGAGAAGGGTGTCGGCTTCCCGCCTGCAAAAAAGACCCTGCTTTTGAAAAGACCGTTTTTTTGAAAAGACTATGTTCCTAAAAAAACTGATCCTGATTAACTGGGGCAATATCCCGCAGTTGGAATATGATTTCGGCCCGATCAACCTGTTTTCCGGTGGCAACGGTTCCGGTAAAACCACGGCGGCTGATGCTATCCAGACATTGATGACCGCCGCCCACGATACCCTGTTTACCTTTAACCCGGGGCAGGATGAAACCACCCAGCGCGGGCGGGGTGGCAAGCAGGTGCGGACGCTAGCTTCCTATGTACTGGGTTGTGACGATGGCAGTTATGCCCGTGTAGAGCCCACCGACTGTTACATCGCCGGTATTTTCCATCCCACCAGCGGTGAAGACGATGCTGAGCCCTTTACCGCAGTGATGGGTATTCGCGCGCACCTGGATAACAGCAGCAAGCCCGCCCAGGCTCGCCAAAGTGATTTGCGCTTTTTCGTATTCCCCGGCGAACAGTTGGTGATGGGGGATTTTGTCCGGGATTACACCGATGGTAAACACCTGCTGCCGCTGGATAAATTCAACCAGGTCCTGAGCAAGCAGTTCGAAAAAGTAGAACAGTACGACAAGAAAAAGGCCTACTTGCGCCGCCTTTACGGCGCCCTGCGCGGACGCCGCGATGCGGTCTCCGATCGCGAAGCTATGCACGCCGCGCGCACCTTTGCCAATTTTATGGCCTACAAGCCAGTAAAAAGCATCAACGATTTTGTCGCCCAGGAAGTGTTGGAAAAACGCGATCTGGGTGATGCCATCCGCTCCGTATCCGAGCTGATGAAAACCATTCACAGCATGGAGCAGGAAGCCCGCCAGATTGTGGAGCGGGTCAGTTCCCTGGAGGCCATCGCCCAGTCGGTAGAGCTCTACCGGGAGCAGTGGTTGCAATTGCGGGTGCAGGAATATTTGTGCGCACGCCACCGCCAGCAGCGGGTGCAAAAGAGTTATCTGAGCGGCAAGAACGACCAGAAAAAACTGCGCAGTGATCTGGATAACAATGAGCGGGAAGTGCGCGTCGCTTCCGAGCGCGTCGAGCAACTCAATGGCCAGCTGGTAGAGCTTCAAGCCCAGCGCCTGGGTATCGATGCGCTGCGCAATAAGGACGAATTGGAACAGCGTATTAACAATGCCCTGAGCCTGCTGTCCCAGCAGCACACCCCCATGTCTGCCGAAGAGGCCCGCTGGCGCGAGAACCGCGAGGCCGCTGAAGAATTATTAAACCTGCTCAACTCCACCTCCGCCGAGCTGGAAATTCCCGCCTTCTCCGATAAGGCACTGGTGCAGGCAATTAAGCAGGTAGCCCGTGAGGAAGACCTGCCGGATTTGCACAAGTTGCTTGGCAAGGACTGGATCGATCTGGCCGCACTGGAGCCACTGCGAGAGCGCGCCGCCAGCAGTGAGGCCCTACAGAACCGCCTCTTCGACCTGCTGGATAGCAGTGGTAAAGCTGGCGCCAGTGATGAGGTTTCCCCCAAAGAGCAGATTGCCCAGCAGGCCTCCCGCTGGGAGCAAAAAGTGCAGCAACTGCAAAAGCAGCTGCGCACCCAAGAGAGTCGCATTCAGCATCTCCAGGCCAATCGCGTGCGCTACCCCCAATCGGTAGAAGTGGCCCTGGCTGCAATTCGCGAGCAGTGCCCAGAGGCGGAGCCCCGCGTCCTGTGTGATTATGTGGAAGTGCTGGATGAGCGCTGGCAGATGGCGATTGAAGGCTATTTGGGCGGCGCGCGCTTCTCGATTATTGTGGAGCCGGAACACGAGGCCCGCGCGATTCGCATCGTGCGCAGCCTGCCCGGGCGCAACAACCGCGCCCGCGTGATCCAGGGGGATAAAGCCCGCCGCGATGCGGAGCGCCTGGATATGCCGTCGGGCTCCATTATCGAACTGATGGAGTTCACCCATAAAACTGCCGAGCACTATTTGCGCGCCTCTTACGGTGCCGTGGTTCAGGTGGAGGATGAACACGAGCTGCGCGGCACCCGCCGGGGCCTGACTGCCGACGGTATGGCCAGTGGCAACTACAGCATGTGGCGCTGCGATATGGACGATGCCGAGCTGGTATTTGGCCAGGGCGCCCGTGCCCGCGCACTGGCGGCGCAGCAGCGCGCTATGGAGCAGTTGCTGGAAGAGGCCGCCCACGTCAACGAGCGCCACCAGCTCTACCGTCGCGTCACCAATGCAGTGCGCGGACTGGCGAATATCAAGCTGTTGTCCATTGTGGATACCGCCCTGGCGGCCCAGCGGGAATGGCGCAGTGCCGAGCGCGCCCTGGAAAACCTGGACCTGAAGGACTTCGAGCAGTTCGAGCAGCAGGTCGATGAACTTAAGGCCCAGCTCAAAGATCAGCAAAAGCAGCTGTCGGACCTCCAGCGCAAACATGGCTCTCTGGAGACCAAGCTAAGAAGCAACGACAAACTCTTATACGCGCTGTCTGGCGAGCTGGAGTCCCTGGACGATGCCGCCAGTGACAGCGAGGAAATGGTAAGGCGTATTACCGCCATCGATCCCACTTTCGATGCCGAGCAAGTACTGGTTATTGCTGATGAGCAGGTAGAGCGCGCAGCTGACAACTTCGATTTCTCTGCGGATATCGAAAGTTGGCAGGGGCAGCTGGAGAAATACAGTCGCCAGTTGGATCGCGCGGTGATGGAGTACAACGCCACCTGTGCCAGCGTCGATACCCTGGTGTTTGAGCCAGACTTGAGTGGCGGCCACAAAGATGGCTTGTTCAAGTTGATCAGCGGTCTCGGCGATCAGGTAGAGACCCTGCGCAACCGCTTGAAGAATAACCTGTTGGTGGAGCGCCACGATCAACTGCTGGGATTGAAAAAATCCTTTAACACCACTTTTGTAACCCACTTGTGCCACGCTATTTACCAGTCCATTAACGATGGTAAGCGCGTGTTGGATGATCTGAACAAAGAGCTGGAACACCACCGCTTTGGCGCCGACCGCGAGCGCTTCCGTTTCGACTACCAGTGGGTGGCGGAATTCAAGGAGTACTGGAGCTTCTTTAAGGCGGTAATTGAACTGCCGAATCTGGGTGAAGAGCAGAGCCTGTTCGACACGGACTTGGCGCCCAAGCACCGCAAGGTGCGGGATCGCCTGTTGAGTATGCTGTTGAGTGAAGACGAGCAGGTAGCGCGGCGCGAGCTGGATCGAATCAGCGACTATCGCAACTACCGCAGCTATGAGATCTATAAGGAACCGGAAGGTAAGGAGCCGATTGCGCTCAGCCAGTACGGCACCGGTTCCGGCGGCCAGCTGGAAACGCCGGCTTATATTATCCGCTCCGCAGCGGTCACTTCGGCCTTCCGCTTTGGTGAGAGTGGCAGCCATTTGCAGATGGTGCTGGTGGATGAGGCCTTCTCCAAAATGGATGAGTCCCGCTCCAAGGAAGTGATCCGTTACCTGACTGAAACCCTGGGGCTACAGCTGCTGTTTATTATGCCTAGCAGTAAATCCGGTCCTTTTATGGACCTGATCTCGAATCAGTTTGTATTCAGTAAGTGCCCCAGTGCAAAGCCCATCGGCCAGCTGAATACCCGGGTGTATGTCGATCGCAAGGTGTGCAACCAGGAGCGTATCGCCGAACTCTGGGCCAATCACCGCCGCACGATTCGCCAGCAGGCGTCGCTGGATTTTATGGACCTGGTAGAAGTAGAGGGATAGGTATTTTCGGGGGAAACCCCTCCATTGGCAGGGAGGCAACCGATGGAAAAGACATTGCCCTATTGGGTAGAGGAAAACCCGCTGTTAATCGGCATCCTGAATTTTATTCTGGATCGGCGGGACAGCCAGCTGGAACGCGGCAAGGAAGCCCGCATTAGTTTCAGGCTGGATTTGCGCGCTGGCAGTAAACGCTGGTTGGAAGTGTTGGAGCCCCTCAGGGACCCCGATCAAGACGAGCAGGAGCTGTGGAATGAATTGCAGCATTTTGCGCGGGAATACCAGTGTTTTACGGTAAAACCGAATCCGAAAAGGCGGCCGGGTATTGCCGAGTGGCAAGGGGCCCAATTGATTTTTCGGGATGCCAGCGAGGAACAGCTGCGCCTGTGGCTCAATCGCCCATCCCCCACCGTTCGACAATCCGCCTGGACGAGTCTGCTGGAACCCTATGTCGATCGCTTTGAAAATCCCTCTGCTTTTCCCCTCGAGGGCTTGGAACTCCAACCGGGGTTTGATTCCGTCGAAGAAATTATTGCTTGCTGGGTGTCCGTCGGCAAAGAGCTGATCTTTGCCAATAAAATTTCCTGGCGACAATTAGCCGCACGCTGCTTTAAAGGGGATTCCAAATACCTGGAATTACCCAGCCGCCAATCTCTGGTGCGCAACCTCTATCCTGACCTGAGCCGTAAAATCCAGGGGCGCCAGCTTTTACTTCACGCCTACCTCCCCAGGCAATTTGAGCAGGTCATTTTTATCGAAAACCAGGACACTTTTATTAGCCTGGCGGAGCTGCAACCCAGTCGTGCAGCACTGGTTTATAGCGAGGGCTACCAGGGAGGCGCAGAGAGGATTCGCAATGGGGAGAGGGTTCGCTTCAGCACTATTAATGTGGTTAGTGAAAATATCCGGCAGCAATTCCTAAGCTGGTGGCACGATGGGGAGTCCCGAACGGTTCCAACATTTTTCTGGGGGGATCTGGACTATGAAGGATTGCGGATTGCCGCAGCGCTGAGAAAGAGCTTTCCCGACTTGCAGTGCTGGCGCCCGGGCTACGATCTGTTACTGCATTTTCTGCGCACGGGAAAAGCCCATGCTCCGGAGCAGGCGGAAAAGGTGGGGCAAAAGCTGGTGCAAGCGATTGGTTGCCAATACGCAGATAGCACTCTGCTGCCAGCAATTTCAGACAGCAATCGCTATGTGGATCAGGAGGCGGTTGAGATTGGGGAGCTGGCTGGGACATTAGTGTGAATATGTCGCTATCCGATAAATTTTAATTGTTCGTTTTTTATGGAATGGTGACTATCAAGGTGTCGGCGGGCGTTTGAACTTGTTTTTTATGCGCAATTTCTCGGAAGATAGAAAAAATATGCTGTAAAAATGCCCCTCAGAATAACAAGTGCAGTTTCCGGAGTTTGCTATGCGTCAGTTTTCCATCCTGGTCATTTTTGCGTTGGCCTTTGGCGGCGCCGCCGTGATGTACGAGAAGGAAAGTCGTAAAGTAAAAGGCGTGTTGACCCAGATTACTGAACTTCAGGCGCAGATGGGTGATTTACAGGCGGAGATCAACCGCCTGAACAGCGAATTGGAAACCGTGAAGCTTGCGGAGCGCCGCCGCCCTAATCTGAGTGCTATGGCCAACCGTATTCGCCGTGAAGGTAGCGGCAATCCCGCACAAGTTGCGCCCAAGCCAAAAGTGGAAGACCGCTTTGAAAAGTCGCGCAACCTGATGCAATCAGACGTTACCAGCGCGCCGCCGGCTATCCAGTCGAACACTCGTAGCAACAATGATGAAAGCGAGTGGTCTCGCCCAACTGTAGATGCCGATGAGTATCGCGGTGAGACCGGTGAAGAGCCTGCAGTGGTCGATCCCTACCAGTAATTTTGCACTCTGCATATTGATTCCCTCGCCAAAGCCCGCAAAATACCTGCCTCCCGCAGGATACTGTTTTGCGGGTTTGCCAGTTTTAGCTGACACGATTTGAAATTATAAGTGGGCAAGGGGCGCTAGGTATGTCGCTGAACAAGTTTTACACCACCTTAAATGGGCAGCTGGAAGGATTGCTTTCTGCGGAGCGAGACTGGCTGGCTAACACCGCCAATGCCAGTGCGCTGTTATTTATGGAGCTGGAGGATATCAACTGGGCCGGCTTCTATTTCCTCTACGGTGATGAATTGCGTTTGGGGCCCTTCCAGGGCAAGCCCGCCTGTACCCGGATTCCAGTGGGCGCCGGTGTATGCGGTACTGCTGTTTCGACCGGTGAATCCCAATTGGTAGAGGATGTGCATCAGTTCCCCGGCCATATCGCCTGCGATGCCGTGTCGGCTTCAGAGGTGGTAGTGCCGCTCTATGACGAAGCGGGTCGTTGCCTGGGAGTGCTGGATATCGATAGCCCCAGTGTGGCGCGCTTTAGCGAGGAAGACCTGGCGGGCTTACAGGATTTTGCCCGGGTATTGCTCAAGTCCTCAGACCTCTCGGCGAGCTGATGGCGCTGCTTTGGCAAAAGCAGGTTGGCGACACCTGTTACCAGGTGCGCAACCATGGCGCCAGTGTGCGCCTCTACAGCAATGGGGTTTTCCACTCTCAGTGGAATCCCCGCGATCCGCTCAAGGGCTCCCTATGGGAGTTATTGCTGCTACCGGCATACTTCCTCCCTGAAGAGCGCTTGAATTCGGTATTGGTGCTCGGCGTTGGTGGCGGCGCCCTGATTCGCCTTTTGCAGGCGTTCACCTCCGCCAAGCGTATTGTCGGCGTAGATTTGGACCCGGTGCACCTGGATATTGCCCGTCGCTTCTTTGGCGTGCGCGATGCTGAACTGGTGTGCGCGGATGCCTGTGACTTTGTACGCGACCACTTGAAGCGACCCTCTCACAGCACTTTCGACCTGGTGATTGACGATTTATTTGGGCACTGCGACGGCGTAGCGCAGCGAGCGGTACCTGCCGATAAGTCCTGGTGCTCCAGTCTGATGCGCCTACTTCATAAAGATGGCGTGCTGGTCAGCAACTTTGGGGATAGGCCCGAGCTACAGAACAGCGCTTGGCGCGACAAAGCTCTGCGCGATCGACTCGGCGGTGCCTGGATGGCCTGTATGCCCCAGTACGAGAATCATATCCTGGCAGTGAGCAGAAGAACTCTGCGCAAAGGTGAGCTGGCGGCCAGGGCCCCAGAAAAGATTAATCCCGCCAACCCCAATCGGCGCCTGGATTTCCGCATGAGCCAGCTTCGCTGATCTCGACAACCCCCACAGAGGCTGGCCCCTAAAATCCCTGTCACTTTAATAGTGATATTCATTGGCGCCCTTTGTCACCTCGTGACTATACTCAAGTTGAGCGAAGTGTTCTGCCGGGATCGATTGATGCGGTACAAAACTGTTGAGGAAGTGATTCAGGAAGGAAGGGATTTTCATGCCAAGTTGGCGCTGCAATACGAAGAGTATGAGCAGCTTGCCACCAATGAACGGGTCGAGTTGCTGCTGGATCAGCTGCGACGACGGGAAGATTCCATGAAGCATTCACTGGAAAACTTCCATGCAGACCTGCCCCCTGGAGCCCTACATACCTGGGTGCAATTTGCCCCGGAAGGGCGAGAGAAAGAATTTTTGCAGCGCTTGCGCGGCATTGATATTGAAGACTTGGAGCAGATTGCCAAGTTGGCCATGGATATCGAGATCTACCTGGCCGATCAATATCGGGACCTTGCCCAGGGTGCTGAAACCCCATCGGCACGGGATGCGTTCGAACGATTGCGACAACTCGAAGAGTTGGAAGAGCATACGCTGTCGATGAACTTGTTTAATTTGCGCGATTACTAGCCTTTAATCCTGTTTCCAGGCGACTGCTGCCGGCCTGCGCCCCCAGCTCTTAGGGGCGCAGTCGGTATACGCAAAATCCCTGCTCTTTGGTGATTAAATCCACCTGGGAAAAATAGCGGGGCCCTTTTTTCGCCAGGGGAATAAATTCATTCACCACAAAAATTGCAGCGCCGGAATCTTTGAGAATCCGAGCACTCTGTTGCAGAAAGCGATCGGTCAAATCTCCCTCCACCTGAAAGCCCTGATGGAAAGGTGGGTTGCACAGCACCAGGTCGGCGATTTCACTTTCCAGTTCAGAGCCTGCGTCAGAGGGCACAACGATGCCTTCGACTCCTTGTTCGGTAAAATTCTTGCGGCAGGCCAATAGAGCAGCAGCGTTATTATCCGTAGCGGTAAAATGATATTTACCCAAAGCGGCTAATTGCATACTCAGGTAGCCATAACCACAACCGAGATCAACAATACGAGAACCGTCCTGTGGCAACTCAGTGGTTAATTGCTGGGCGAGTAGGGCACTGCCTTTATCGATTTTGTTCCAACCGAACAATCCCGGCTTGGAGTAGAGGTCGCCAAGCTCGGGCAGCTTTTGTAACTGGGCGTACTGAAGCTCACCGATTGGATTGCCGGTGTCCTCGTGAGCGACAACATTACTGCTCAGGTAGTCGTTGCCGTTTTTTTGCAAGTGCTTGGCAGTGCCCAGGCGCTCGGCTACTTTGGCGGCGTAGCTTTTGATTCCGCTTTGCTTTTCCCCCAGCAGAACCAATTCGCCACCTTCACCGAGGAAGTGAGGTGCACAATCAATAATATGGTGAACTACGGCCTTTTCTTTCGAAACGGCGTAGACAATACGGCGGTATTTGCGGTCCAGTTCTTCGAAGTGGAAATCGTTGAAGAAGCTCCGCTTCACCGTATTTTCGGCGAGCTCGGCAATATCCCAGCGGTTACTGATTAAATCCCCGGCAAAATGAAACCCCTCCTGGTGTAAGAGGGGTTTGCTGTTTTCATCGGCGATCCACAGGGTTTCCTCTGGGGCCTGGATAAGTTCCTGATGTAGAAGGGCTGACATATCTTTTTTTTAATTGATAGAGGCAATTTCTTCAGGGGTCAGGAGGCGGTAATCACCTTCCTGAAGCTCTTCATCCAAGATGATTTCGCCGATCTTTTCCCGGTGCAACTCCAGTACCTTGTTGCCCAGGGCCGCAAACATACGCTTCACCTGATGATAGCGCCCCTCACCGATGGTGATGCGCACTTCGTTGGCAAAGAGGATCTCCAGCTTGGCGGGCTTGGTTCTCTTCTTTTCGTTATTGAGCCAGACACCCTTGGCAAGCTTAGCCACGGCATCTTCCTCAATTTTCTCGGCCAACAGAGCGTAGTAGGTCTTGTCGCAATGGTGGTTGGGGGAGGTCACCTTGTGGGACCACTGGCCGTCATCGGTAAGCAGTACCAGGCCGGTGGTATCAATATCCAGGCGCCCGGCAATATGCAGCTTTTCCTTGTTAGGCTCATCAATCAGGTCCAGCACAGTAGGGTGCTCGCCATCTTTGGTGGCACTGACATAGCCCAGGGGCTTGTTCAACATAATGTAGCGGGGCCCCGGCTCGTGCAGGGGCTCATCATCCAGGCACAACTCATCACTGACTTGTATTTTGGTGGCTGCATTGGTGACCACTTCACCATTGACGGTAATGCGCCCCGCCCAGGCGGCGCGCTTTACATCAGTGCGGGAGAGGTCGGTGACCTGGCTGACCGCTTTATCCAAACGAATCAGGTTAGCCAATTTTACGCTCACCGGAATCGACAGATTGATAGATCAGGGTATTGATGGTCATGGGACCAACGCCACCGGGTACTGGGGTGTAAGCGGCAGCGCGCTCGGTCAGCGGGCCCAGCTCGATATCGCCGACACCGCCGGGGTGGTAACCGGCATCCACAACCACAGCGCCATCCTTAATCCACTCGGCCTTGATAAACTCAGGCTTGCCCACGGCGCCCACTACAATATCGGCGCGGCGGATATGCTCGGCCAGGTCTTGGGTGCGGGAGTGGCAGATAGTCACGGTGGCATTGGCATTCAACAACATGGCCGCCATCGGCTTACCCAAAATGGGGCTGCGACCCACAACCACGGCGTGCTTGCCTTCCAATTCAATATTGTAGGCCTCCAACAGGCGCATAATTCCTTTAGGAGTCGCGCAGCCGTAAGCCTCTTCACCCATTGCCATACGGCCAAAGCCCAGGCAGGTTACACCGTCTACATCTTTCTCCAGGCTGATTGCATCAAAACAAGCGCGCTCATCGATCTGCGCCGGTACCGGGTGCTGGAGCAGAATGCCGTGGACGTTGGGGTTGGTGTTGAGTTCTTCGATCTTGGCGAGCAGCTGCTCAGTGGTGGTGGAGGAGGGCAGTTCCACCTGGAGGGAGTCCATGCCGATTCGGCGGCAGGCATTGCCCTTCATTTTTACGTAAGTGGCAGAGGCGGGGTCATCACCTACCAGAATGGTCGCCAGGATTGGCGTTTGGCCACCACTCTTTTCCTTTAGTACGGCTACCCGAGCCGAGAGTTCCTCTTCAGTTTTCTGTGCCAGGGCCTTGCCGTCCAGAACCAGTGCAGACATAGATACTATCTCTAACAGTAAAAAATCGATGGCTAATAGACCGGAATCTGCTTCAGCACCTACTTTATATAGAAGGGCGGAAGCCGGCGATTTTTAAAAACGCTTACTTTTTATCCGGTCGGATTCGCGAAGTGCGCCATTTTCGCACAGGTTGGAAATAATTTCGCCACTTCTGGGCCCAGATAGGCAAAAGGATAAACTTCTTTAAAAATAATAGCTTAGAAGCGTTGACATGGGCCGGGGGTATCATTACTATGCACGCACTTCGCAGCTACAGCGACTTACACAACCACCTACGAGGCGGTTAACAGGGTCAAAGAGGTGCGAATGATTGGAAAAACGGGGCATAGCGCAGTCTGGTAGCGCGCCTGCTTTGGGAGCAGGATGTCGGGGGTTCGAATCCCTCTGCCCCGACCAATTTTCCGGGTTCACCTTGCGCCCGTAGCTCAGCTGGATAGAGCATCCGCCTTCTAAGCGGATGGTCGCAGGTTCGAGTCCTGCCGGGCGTGCCATCTTCACAAGATGGTGCTGGTTTGGCAAAAAGGACTTAGTCTGAAGCCAGATTGGCTGTAAGAGGTATCCGGCAATCAGTACTGCCACAAGGTGCTGAAGTATATCACTTTTATGGTGGCCGTAGCTCAGTTGGTAGAGCACAGGATTGTGGCTCCTGAGGTCGCGGGTTCGATCCCCGTCGGCCACCCCAGATTCTTCCTTGTTTTTCAAGGACTTAAAACCCCGCCTAGTGCGGGGTTTTTTAGTTTTGGGCCTCGGTGTACGAATTCGGTGTACGAATCTCTGCCTCAATCTATGTTGAGGTTTATTTTTGTGGGTAGTTGGGGGCTAGAGTTCTCTCATGGCTACTTTTAGAGAATTTCTGGGGGCCTGCCAGTCAAATGACCTAGATGATGAAATTGTTCATTATTATGGGGTTCCCTTACTCTTCGATAGGTTCATTTAGAGGTTTTCGGGCCTTTAATTGTTGTTGGTGCTGATATTTATGTGGGCAGCAGCTCTAGCGATGAATGTTGCATTCTGGCTATAGGGTAGGCGTGAAGTCAAAATGGTTTATGGGCATTAGAGTGTGTAGGAGAGGTTTGTTCTCCCTGGGGCGGCGTTATACCTCATGTGTCTGCTTATTTATTAAGGAGCAAAGCCTCAAGTTGTGAGAAGTTTTGCTCCTTAAGTGCAAGTTTATATTTTGAGGTGTATCTAAATCCCCTGTTTGCTCGACGCGATATTTAATTAATGCTCTTCTGTCTCAGGCTGTTTCAGAGTTGTTGCAGGTTCTTTATCGGGGGTGGGGGGCTTATTGTACGGGCCCCTGTGAACCTTAGCGATGAAATCCCTAAGGTCTGATAGTTTTTCATCATCTAATGGGATGGTGGATAGAAGGCGTGTGACGAATTTGGGGCCATGGACTCCTATTTCCTTACAGAAGTTTTCTATTTCTCCAACGGGTACTAGATAAATTCCTATATTTTCTAGTTTTTCTACTAGATTATTATAAATAGTTTGGGCGTCCCCGCTGGGTAGTCCTGCTATGCCATATTTTTTTAATATGTTCCAAGGCTTATTTTGCTTAAGAGCCGCCTGAATTTTGCCTCTAGGTAGAGTGTCCTCTTCTGACTCGTTTAGAATTTTGATAATGTCAGATTTTATTTTCTGTTCGCTAGGAGGCTTTATTCCACCGCGAATGTCTGCATCAAGTCTTTTCCATAATGGCTCAATGGTTAGCCAGTCTCCTCCAAATGCTTCTACTGTACTTTGTACTGTCTGCCTCTCAGCCAGAAAATCTATATCAAATATTGCCTTGACTGGTACACCTGTCGCGTGAAGTGCTTTAGCTACTTTGGCTACTCCGTGCTTACCTCCGGTAGGCACATAAGCAGTATCTAGCCACTGTTCTTGAGACTGCATGCTTAGGTGGTCGGCAATGCAATTAAAAAGCCTACAGTCACTATCATCTTCGCAAATAATGGTTTGTTCATGGAAGATTCCTTCAAGAGCGTTCGAGTATCTGAGTTCAGGCTTTTCCCATAGTTCTCTAATGGTTTCTTTAGAGACCTCCAATATCGTACTTTCATTTTCCATTCTGCTTATTCTTAATATTCTTATATTTCCTCGTGTACCTTCGAGAAATCCTCTCAATATATCACTGCTGTGTGTTGAGATGAAAAGTTGGCCAATTACTTCAGAGGCAAGTATTTCGCCTAGCTTTCTCATTTGTGGAGGATGTAAAAAAGCTTCAGGTTCATCTATAAGAGTTATACTTATATTTCTCACGATTGCTTCAAGTAAAATTCCAGCAAAGCTTTTCATTCCATCCCCTTGCTCATCCAAAAGGGGATTATCTCTTACCGCTTTCACATATTGGGGGCTTACTCTATCGATTAGGCCTTCAAGCTCGGAGCTTTTTCCTACATGAATGGGTACTTTGGAGCCGCCCTTGAAGTCAATCATTAAATCTTTGCCGAAAGCTTGCCTGAATAATGAGCTAACCTTTTCCATAAGCTCATCATTTTCATATAATACGTGCTGTGGTTTTGTTTTTTGTTGCCCTGGAGAAACGCTGCTTTGTTGGTGGCATATAGACAATCGTTCATCAGCAGTGATTAGCTTGACGAAACCGTTCAATAGTTGGCCTTGAAGGTAATGGCGGTCCCAATTTCTAATGATATCTTTTTGGATTTTCCAATCTCGATAGTTATAAAAACCGTTTATATAATCAGCTTCTGCCTCTAGAAATGACATGAGATCTCCTGCGGACCCCTCTTTAGCTAATTTTAATCCTTTAATGATCAGGCAATCGGCTGTTCTACCTTTTTCGCAAACTCTTGATATTTCTCTTAAAAAGAGAGATTTTCCACTATTGTTGGGGCCTACTAAAATTATTTTTTCATCCTTTTCTATTTTTATAGTAACTTTGTTAAAGAATGATATCTCTGATATAGAGGCGGTTGGCATGGTGTTCAAATTTGGCTCCACGAATTTTGAATAATTAAGTGCTATCGCTTTATTTTGCGCTGGGGTTGAGCTTATTCATCTCGCAAGCGCCAACTTTCTTTTTCCTTTTCGTTTCTAATTATCTTTTTACTTTTTCCTGCGACGTGCTGAACACGAGCGGATTCTAAGTTTAGATTTGATGATATTGCTTCCGTGCTTCGAAAGCGTTGATTTGATGACTTTATTAGGTTGTATATCTTTTTTTCATCATGCAGAAAGATAATTCTCTTGATACACCAGGCAATGATTGCAAAAGCGATTGAGGCTAGTAAACCTTGAGTTATTTTGTTATTTAGTAGTTCTAGCATGGGCAGGTCTTGTTTTCAGTATAATCGAGTTTGAGCATAATCGAGTTTGAGCAAGTTGTGCACTATCGCAGCGTGTGTTGCGTAATCTTTAATTGTAGGTTGGTGTAGGAGGAGCCTCTATCTACATTATGGTCACTTTGGGGTGTTTAGCGTGCAGATTGATGGCGCCAAAAGATAAGTTTGTAATCTTAATTGTACTGTACGTAAAATCAAGTATTGTGCTATTTGGGAAACTTCAAAGTTTTTGCGCTTTATTTCTTGTTCGATTTAGGCTAGTCACCCGATCCGCCGTACGGTTATACCGCTCAGCCATAGATCGCGTCTTATGTCCGGTAAATTTTTGAACATCGCCATCAAAGTCACTGGCTGCTTTGATTTTCAAATCATGAAACCGAAAGCGCTGTTTGATAGCGCCAGCGGCCAAGGCTGCTCGTTGCTCCCTTTGCCAGATAGCATTAAACCCGGTGCGGGTGTAGGCGCGGCCAACGCGGCTGCGGATGATATGGGTGGTTTGGATTTGTGCTTCGGTATTAGTGGCTACAGCGCGATCAACGGCTTCTTTGAGGGCTGAGCTCCATAGCTTCAATTGAGCTTTGCCTGTTTTGGCTTGAACGATCAATAGGCCATCTTCTTGGATGTCTGCGCGGGTCAGGGCGAGTACATCCTGTTGCCTGGCTGCACACAAATAGCTGATTTCCATAGCACACTGGTGCATCACATGGCCGCGATCACCCAGCCATTGCCAAAATGCTTGGTATTCCCAGTCTTCTACGTAGCGCCCGCCGGGCTTTACTTTAATTGTTTTTACTACTGCTGTGGGGTCTTCAATCTTCACGAAGCCCCTGGCTTTGCCCCATTTCATCACAATGCCTAGAAAGGTTCGCTCTCTATTGGCTGAGGTGGGGTACTCAGCGCCGCGCGCATCCATAAACATTTGCACTAGCGGAGAGGTGATATTGTCTGGTTCCATCTCCCCAAATACCGCGAGAACACGTTGGCTGTAGCGGTAGTAGTCTTTTTGAGTCTGCGGTTTTATATGTTTGGTGTACTGAGGGGAGGCAAAGTAGAGCTCCACTAAATCCGCGAAGGTAAAGGTCTTTTGCACTAGACCGGCTAGGTATTTCTCATAGGCAACCCAGACTTCAGCCTGGGAGGCGTCGTGGCCGGCAATATGCTTGGTTGGTTCACCATGCTTGTGAAATCGATAGCCGTTTTTGTACCGCGCTACATGCGGTGGCATCCATGCATTTTCGGGGTTGCGCCTTCTGCCCATTAGCTTGCTGCTCCAAGGTTAAAGCCTGGGGGTAGGTTAACACCGGCTAAGTCAGGTTTTGAGGTTCCTCGGGCCAGAATGGCTTGATTAACCATTTCCCAGGTGAGTGCAGGGGATCGGTCCTTTTTCAGCACATAGGGGATTCGATTGGCATCGAGAATGCGCTTTTGCTCCTCGGCATTTTCGGCGCCAGCGCCTGTTAGTCGGGCTATCTCATGCTTGGTTAGCAAGTTACCCATCGCACATCCCTCGCGTAGTTGTCTTCTACCTAAAAAGCCCGCACTTGGCGGGCTGAGAAAACTGTTTTTAATTGAGATCAAGCGTATTGCGGTTCTGCCTTGGGTTTTGATTCTGGGTGAGGGCAGTCTTTGGGTTTCTCTTCAATAATTTTCTTATCGACTGTGCGATAAATTTTTGCCTTGTCGGTTTTTTTATCGAATATCTGCGCCCAGTGGGTAAACAGGTCATTCTGAGCGATGCGCTGTATTTCTTCGAAGGCCTCCTCTTCAGTGGCGTAGGAGCGCTTGAAATTTTTAATACCGCCCATCGATAGGTTGTAGGTACCAGTAAGTATTGTGCGTCCTCGGTGAAAAGAGCACGAGGAACGGTTACGCCATAATGGAGGTCGCCTGCATCTTGATGCGGGCTTATGGCCAGGGCTTGTTCGAATGAGGGTGGCCGCCACAGCGTTCACCCGTGATTTTGGTGGCTAAATGACAGTCCTTGGCAATATTGCCAAGAATCCCATGCACAAGGGTTATGAGGAGGCAGAGGGCCGCGACCTCAGTGACATTAAATTGATAACGCGCACGGACCTGGGCAGCGTCCCTCATTGCGTAAAGTAGTGAGAGTCTTGAGGAGCGCGCCGATACTCCCGTGCTAGCAACTTTCGGTGAACTCTACTCCATAACCCGCGAACCCATCGCTATCGATAATCTCATCACATTCTCCAGCATCCCACAAAAGATGGGCCCGATTGTCGTATGTGTGATGGGATTTCTGTATACAGCATTCTGGTTAAAAATTCGAATATGGTAGATAGTACGTCCCGTGTTCCACGCTAGTCACAGTAGTCTCGCCAGCATAGCGGACATCAATGCCAACAGTATTGATGTCGACCGGGTATTAATGGATAAGCAAGGGGTGGCGACGCAGTACTCAACATTTGGTCCAATTTCCTGATTTTTGATATAGCCGATGAGAGCAGTGCAAAGATTGCCTTGGAACCTGAAGTCGAAATTAAAAACAATACTATCCGGACTAGCGCGCAATATCGCTGAAGCGCATTTATGATTTACACCTCAGTAGTCATAACGGTTGGTACCTTAGTGCTGATCTAATAATGCATGAGTTTATCAAGGTACTCTATTTGGACAGTTAGTAAGTTCAGATCTTGGAGGGAAAAATGGCTGAAGCGTTGAAGGGGTGGAGTTCAATTTGCGCCTGGATACTGTCGTGAAAGTCTGGGATACTAAAGGAATGGTAAAAACGCCAAAAGAACAATAAACTGTGTTCTCGTCATTTTTCTTGAAGTTAATATTACTCAGAGTGGACTATGAGAAAGTTATCAATTTTCCTTCTATTTTTCTTAGCCTCTAATTTTGTGTTCGCTGGGTCCTGTGGTGCAAACTCTTGCTCGGCAAATGTCACGACTCTTTACCCGCATGGTAGTACAGAGAATATTAATATTGAGCTTGATGCTGATATGTCATCGCTGAATTGCACTCTAAATGAAGGTAGATTTATTACTTTGACAAAAGATAATGGTCTACACTCAGAGATCTATTCAATGATCTTATCAGCCGCTATTGCTCAAAAGTCCTTAAAATTTAGAATTGAAGAAAGCTCCTCTAACTGTGAGTTAATTTATACGCAGCTTATTTACTAATTAGTAGTGCAATTTGTTGCAGAAGGCCGCATAAAGCGGCCTTTTTTATTTCTATATTAATTTCAGCGGGGGTCATAGAATGGCTATTAATTTTGTGCAAGATGGGCGTGTGCTGGATTACATCAATAACACTCGTGTGAATCACCTCTGGTCAAGTGCCGGCATGGTGGGTGCTGATTGATATTGTCGTGAGTGAGTCCAGTGTGA
Source organism: Microbulbifer maximicatervae (SeqCode) (assembly GCF_052467815.1). Taxonomy (NCBI): domain Bacteria; kingdom Pseudomonadati; phylum Pseudomonadota; class Gammaproteobacteria; order Cellvibrionales; family Microbulbiferaceae; genus Microbulbifer; species Microbulbifer maximicatervae (SeqCode). The sequence continues at coordinate 4,666,116 of NZ_CP174326.1, read as the reverse complement.
TTGGTATTGATAGCGTATTCACAGTGTCTAAGGTATTTGCCACAGGAATAGATTCGGGGGGACCTTTACTTGGGGGCTTGTTCCAGTTCATTTGGCAAAAATGCAGGCACATTCAGCTATTAGTAATATTGCCGGCGCTGTGACCTTTGTTGCTGAGAATACAGGTTCCAATGTAATTAGCTTTGCAGTCATTTACTGGCATACCCGGCTCCATTAAATACGAAGTGAACTATAGATCTGGAGCAGATAGTCGTAGGGCGTGCATTTTGCAAATGGGGCAGAGCTGCTACCTATGATGATGGTAGCGGCGGAGAGCCAATAGATTGCCGGGTGATCTTTGAGTAGGAGATTGAAAGTTTTGATGATGAGGAATGCCTGCAGGTGAGTTTACAGTTCCGGGGGAGTGATTATGTTTGGTGGTGAGCGGCATGCGGTACGTAAGCATTCGCCGGATGAAGGGGTTGTTTGGCGGGCGTAAGTGGATGGATAGTCAATACTGGCAGTACGTCGGTTTTTAGCTATTTGAGAAAGTTTAATGGGGCAAAAAAAGGTACAGAAGTCTTAGAAATCCAGAAGTCAGTCACCGCTTTCCCTATTTATGGATAAAAACCAGTAAGTTCTAGATAAACTAGAAAATAGTTCCCAAGGAGATGAGTACAGGCGATAATGTAGAATAGTAATTAAGCATAGTATGAATGTACTTCAACTTGTAGATGGGGAAACAAATGAAAAAGTACTTGGTGGCAGTTTTGTTCTTTTTTTCTATGAATACATTTGCTGGTGAAGGATATCTTGCCTTGGGGGCTACAGTAACAAAGGTATCGGCAACTTCACAAAATAAAGACGCTTTTTGGGTATGGTATTCGTCAAATACAGATAATTGTTCGGGCAAAGTAAAATTCCAACTAGATAATGCCGGAACTGAGGGGGTATTTCAGCGAACTTTCACGCTAGCAACGACTGCTTTAGTTTCGGGTAAAAAAGTCGATGTTTATAGCTATACAGATGACACTGATTGTGTATCGGCGGTTTCAATAGATCTAAACCAATAGTGCCCTCGTGTAACTCACTGTTGAAGTCGGACAGATCTAATATGTGTTTGAGAGCATGATGCGGTTAGTGGTTTCTGATTAACAGGGAGGCGTTTAAATCCAAAACTTCTATTTTGATTTAAATGGTTCCTTTGTAATAAGGCTCTGCTGCACTATTAATACTTGACCCCGCACAAGCGGGCTTTTTTATATCCGAGATTCTGGAAGTACCGCCCAGTGAACCAGTGCATAACATTTGTCGATTCTGCTCTAAACAAGTTGAAACCCTATCCGGCTATGATTTCTCTTAGCCGGCAACACTGAATTCATGGGGCGGGAAAACTGCCGGTAATCCTTGTGGACGTTGCTATGAAACAAGCAAAAAAAGCATTCTCTAGCACTATCCACTGGCTGGATCTTTCTGTCGCGCAGGTAGTATATAGTCCTAGAATAGGGTATCTATGAACTACTAGATCAGACTATCTGGGTAAAGCGTACGAATTGAGTACTCAAGAGTTTATGCCATTCTATAGTATATGAGATTTCAGAAGTATTAGGGCTGGAAATCATGTGAGTAGTGTTGGGAGCTAGTGCAGCAGAGTGAAGAGTTTGGTTGTTATTGCGTACCGGTATGAATAGCTCCAACTGCGCTTCAGCGCAGAGGCTCAAATGGCGTCAAGCGGTATTAGAATAGATTGCCTGGCGCGTGGAATAACTCGTGGGGCTACTTCCTTAAGGTAGTTTAAGTTTTAGGGCGGCCATGGGCGTGAATAAAATACCGCAAGGAAATGTGCTTCCCCATTTTCACTCCCTTTGGGGTGTTAAGTGGATATTGCCTTTTCCAAGTTTTTATAAAATAATTTAGAGTAGTGAAAACACTGAGATATAAATAGGCTACTTTAAATCCAATTCTGCACATTCGTTTCAGGTGTGGGCTCTAGAAGCTCGAAGAAGATTTTTTAGCATCCTTTTTTTTACGCAAGGATTATAATAATAGGATACTCTTGCTTTATAACATTAAATAGGAGAATTCATAAGTGAAAAAATTAGTATACCTAGCATTGGTTAGTATATTTGTTTCTTCTGCAAATTGTTTGGCTGGTGCCGCAGAGGCAAAAATTGAAGAAGTTGCAGTATATGATAGTTACTCTCCGGACTTCGATATAAGAGTGAAGGCTACATGGACTGGAAGTGGGTCAAAAGATGCCGGGGTGACAGAATGGTTGCGTGTTAAACATTCTATCTTTGGGCACAACGGAGTAAATCGGATTCATTCACTCGTAACATCGGCTCTTGTTAGCGGAAAAACAGTATGGATTGGTTTTGATGACTCCACACTTAATGTAACAAATGTAAATTTGAAGGCGACCTCAAATTAGTGGGTTGACCAGGTGAAAATCCATTGAATCCAAGTCTTTTGAAGCTGTACTCTAAATCATGCACAGCATCAGGAGAGTCAAGGCGGCTAACAATGCTATCAAGCGTAGCATTAGATCAAAGAATCTAAAATTTTATATATATGGCTCTTTGAGTTTTTGGGGAGCTACTGTAATAAACGGTTAGTACAAAAGATATATTATAACGATGGATACCAAAACCCGCACAAGCGGGTTTTCTTATATCCGAAATTCCTGGAACGACCGCCAGTGACCCAGCGCATAATAATCCATCGTGCCGATCTGAATAATTTGAAAAGCTATTTTGTTACAACCTCCCCCTCAGCGAGTAGTACTGAATACATTAAACGAGAAATTTGCCGGCAATCCTTGTGAACTTTGCCATGGGGCAAATCGAGCAGGGACTCTCGGACACTACCCTCTGACCGGATCTTGTTGTAGCAGTAGTGATTCATAGTGGGTGGGATATCTATGAGCTGCTGGACTGAGCTATTTTGGTAAAATGTACCAAATGAGGGCTGAGGAACTCAGAGCTATCCTATAGCGTATGGAGCTGCAGAAGCATATGGAGTATAAGCTGCACAAAAAGCGCTGGGAGCTAAAGCCGAAGAGTGAAGAGTTTGTCTGTTACTGCGGTACCGGCGACCACTCCGGAAAAGCTTCCCGTGTGGAAGCTAAAATGGCGTAAAGTGGTATTGGAATGAGTTACGCGGGGCTCCCTCGTCAAAGTTGTTTCGGGTCACGGTAGCCTTGAGTTAGAATACAATGCTGAAATGAATTGGCGCTCGCCCACTTTCGCTCCCCTCCCTTCGAGTGTTCAGTAGCAGCTGCTCCTTCAAAGGCTTCCCTAGCTAGTATAAAATTGCGAAATGATGAGTTTATTTTTTACCGTAAATTAAAAGAGAGTAAAATGAAAAAAATTGTATTGATCTTTTTTGCAGTGATTTTCCCAGCAATTTCTTTCGCGGAAACGGCAACTGTAACAGGGGAGATAGATAAAGTTAAATTTTTCAACGTCGGAACCGAAGGAGGTGTCTTTATATATATGGATAACCTGCCTAATGCGTGTAATCTTAGTGGTGGGCATCAGAGGGTTGCCATTACTAGCGATAACCCTTCACATAACGCAGTGTTGTCTGCTGTACTAGCAGCAAAAATGTCAATGAGTGAGGTTTCATTGACATACACGTTATCTTGTGATGCCAATTCTTTATCCTGGGACTTTAGTAATTTTCAAATAAACTGACAAACAATTATTTTATGACAATTTTTTCTAACCCGCACTAGCGGGTTTTTTTATGCCCAAAACCCCCAAGCATATCCTAATGATCCAAAGTAAATGAATCCGTGATGCCGCTTTAAACAGCCTGAAACCTTATCCGGCTATAACTTTCCTCCAGCGGGTAGAATTAATACACCTAGTGGGAAAAGCTGTAGGCAACCCTTATTTGTTTGACGGGTGAACAAACAGAACTCGAGCTTTCAGGTACTATCTACCGATTAGACCTTGCTATTGCGGTGTACTGCCGGGAGACATCTATGCACTGTCGGATCAGGATGTTGAGATCGTTCTATAAGATCGAGATCCCGGCGGTGCCTGTGAGGCTTTCGCACTATTCCAAGCCGATTTCTCCCTAGGTCAAGGTTGGCTTTTGGGTGAAGTGCGCCTGATCTCCAAGACCCAACAGTCCACTGAATGACACACTCCTGCACTAGCATTTAATTTCTACTAAATTGACTAGTGAATTGCAATAGGCTCAGAGATACCAATATCTGTTTTATTGATCTGCCAGGTGACTCTATACAAAAAATTAACCGGGATAAATTCTTTTAATCCTATAGGAAATCTAGTGGTTCAGATCGATGATACTGCTCTGGCGGGGCTCGATAAAAGGTTCAATTGGGGCCGCGTACACCGGGGCTGTCATCGGTAGGTCTCAAATAGGTTCGTAAAATGCGGTACATAAGTGTCTGCATGAGCTTTCGTAGGATGACACGGTAGACAACGTTAAGTGGGTATTGGGATGGAGCGATGGCACTACGTCACTAACGGCATCCGATAGTGACTTTTCTCTACCGGGTACCCGCGCTTGATCCACTTTTGAAGGCTAAGTGGCTGACTCCCTTCGATTTCCAGCAGAACACCTTGGTCATCAATGAAATGTGTATCCTGGGCAATGGTAAGCAGCCTAGAACCCGAAGGGCTCTAGCTGAGAATTGATCCCGTACTGAATTTTATCACGCATTTCAGGAAAAATCTGAAAGGGCCTTCACCTAGGATAACACTTCGGAGCCTTGACTTCCTGTAGCAGGGGTGAGCCGACCTAAATACCACATAGGAGAGTAAGTGCTAGCCATCCTACAGCAGTATTCGATAAAGCTCACCGAGATTAGCCGTTACAAGGAGTTGAATATGCCTATGAGAGTGAAGATAGAGTAGCTGAAGTTGGTTTTGAGATTTGAGGTACCACAACTCTCCGTTGTGCATTGTTCATCTTCTCTCGATTCTATGAATTCCGTAAGCGCGAGCCTAGAGTTTTGAGCTTAAATACCGAGCCACACCATATACCCTCAAGAAAATCAAATAAATATTAGTATCTAACAATGTGAGTAGTTACAATGAGAAATTGTCTATCTACCAGTCAGCCTGGCCTCTCATCTTGTACGTATGCTATAAAAAGTGGTTAGAGAATAGTCTAAATACTGCCTGGGTATTGCTAAGTTTGAAGAGGTGTGAATATCAGTTATATCTAAAGCAGATATGTAATATTTTCTCTGTGCTAATTCACTTAACCAGCTGTTTTACTGTCATGGGGTAGACTTTGTCTATGGTAAATTTCTGCACATCAACGAATTTTATCTACACTTTTCAGTCACCTACTGAATAATTTGCTGCCCTCTTCTTTTACAACTGCTTGAGCAGGGGGGAGCACAGTCCTGCTGTCTAGCTGCAGGCAAAGATCTAATCTACCTGATGTACTGGCGTATGATGTGATCTGTGCTTAATACTACCTAGGCAGCAGCAAAGAATACAGTCGACTCTTGAAAAAATGATTTCACAAGTTTTCTATTTTTCTTGATGCTCTGCAAATCTGCATTTGCACGACTCAGTAGTGTCTCACCTTTTTTCAGCGGCCTCTTTGAAGTCCCTATATTTCTCATATGATTCCAGACCAACTCATCTGGATTTAGGTCTGGTGCATATGGCGGTAAGAACACCATTTCAAGCTTTCCATCCTGTGAATCGACATACTCCAATACCTTTTTCGATTTGTGTACTGGGTGCCCATCAACAATGAGAATCACTGGTCTTTTCTGACTTCTCTGGAAATTTTTGAAGCATTCTACGCACTTTTCTGCCGTGAACTTTCCACTATAAATATGATACCAGAAGCCACCTCTATTCGATAAAGCTGAGATCGCATTGATTGACTGTCTTTGACCACTCGTTTTTACCACTGGAGTTTTTCCTTTTTCTCCCCATGTCCTTTGGAGTGGATCGTCTGATCTGATACTAGCCTCGTCCAGCCAAAATATTTCTGCACCAGTTTTTTTCGCATAAGATTTAATCTTTGGATAGACTTCCTTTACCCATTTATTCACCGCCTTCTCATCTCTCTCGTAAGCTCTTCGTAGAGGCTTTTGTGGCGTCAGGCCCAGTCGATGTAGAAGTGTGCCGACACTAGAAACGCTAAGTTCAATTTTGAATCTCTCAAAAATCAAATCCGATACGATCTGACGTGTCCACAATCCGAAATCAAAGCCATATTGCCTTGGATCGCCACCAATAATCCATCGTTTGACTTCCTCTTCTTCAATAGCTGACAGTTTTCTACCGCGTCCAGGTCTAATTTTTGGAGATAGCGCTTCAATACCTTTCTCCCGAGCAGTCCTTAACCATGGGAAAATAGTTCTGCTCCCCAGCCCTAAGCTACGACTAACCTCCGCCGCAGATTCTCCATCAAATACTCGCTGAACAGCAATTTTACGTATGAGGTGCTGCTCCTCAGTACTAAGTTTTCTGGCATCGTATTTCATGCAGTTTATATTACCAGGGTGTACTGATTATTTCTGCCCCGCTAGTAAGTCATTGTCAAAAGGCTTCAGCTCTCCACTCATCTGAATAACGAGCACCAGCTATTTCCCGGTAGTATAGCTACTGTTGTTGGGGCCCCGATTCTTATGGAATCTCTGGCTTCATCCCGCTTCACCATAATAACTAGAATAGTTCTTTCTCGGTTTTCTACCGTTATGCTCTGATCCACAAACATCCATGAATATCTGTAGTAACGTGAGGTAATTTAATTGGGAGCTATTTCCCTGAATGTTGCTACGATGTGTTTGCTATAGGGTTAGTACATTGCAGTGATGTAAAGCACAATTTAGAAAAATATAGAGAGTAATTTTCCATCGTTATTAAAAATGTTAACCGATTATGTTGATTGGTTGATAGTAGTTGAGCTAGCCATCGATTTACTTGGTACGGTCGGAAGGGAAAAAATTTTGGAGGGATGGGGGGCAGTGAAATACAATGCCTCGGATAGTTTTTGTTTGGTCATTCTTGAGGGCTGCATTTTTATTAGAATATTTTCGTAACTCGAAGATGCCCAAGGGGTTCGATAAATACTGATTGTTAATGTGTAAGTCTTACTTTAATAGGGTTTGGGCCTAAAAAGCTGTTTGAATTATTGTTGTAAGTTTTAAAATATGTAATGGGTTTTGATTTTGAAAAAACTGACTATAAACTCCCCTCTGCACAAGGCTGTGTTGAAAAATTCTATCGCTGGTATCACTTTAATCTGCGCATCGGCATTGGTCCAAGCAGATACAATTAGTACAAAAATAGACTTAGGTGATCCGTTCCCCTTTAGGATGGAAGATGGAATTAAGCAGGAGATAAATTTAGATATTGGTTATCAATTCGATACCATTGAAGAAATTTGTATCAACACTGAAGTTAAAAATGGAAATGCTAGCTCAGCATTCTATTCAGCAGAAAGTGAACCTGCAGGGCCTTTCACTTTCCCACGTTTTGAGTCTGTTGCGCAAACACTCGCAATTAGCATGCCTAGCCCAACGCCGGAAAATCCAAACCCCGAACCACAGCTACAAAAAAGCATAAATTTCTGTGGGAATGGAAATAGTGTCTTGGCAAAGAATTTTCTCGATGGTGAGGGTAAATTTACATTCAATGTGTCCGGTGGTTATGTAGATTTCTGGGACTTTGAACTGGTTGTAGAGGGCGATGTCTCTGATACTCAGTTGGCGATTGTACTTGACGAATCTGCTGAATTTTTAGTTCCTTCCTACGGAGGAAGAGTTAATTATGATGCAAGTATTCGTAATTTAGATTCTACACAATCTCTGGTGACACTCGAACAGTGGAGTGTACTTAAATTTCCCAATGGAGATAACTTTCCCATCCATAAGTCACGGGATGTGATATTAAATTATTCTGAATCGAAGGGTTACACTCGAAATTATCTAAACATACCTGCTTGGTTTGAAGCTGGAGATTATGAGCTAATTTGGTATGTCACTGATCCAAGCACCGGCAGTCGAGTGAAAGATAGCCTGTATTTCACTAAAAGTGCCGACTAAGTTTTAAACTCTCGGCAGGCTGGGGCGCTTATGTGTCCCAGTTTTCCCTGTGTCAAGCCACGGGCTTTGCATTAATAGGACTGAATTTAAAAACTGTCCAAAGTGTTGTTGTGCCTCATTATGTATCTAATGGAATATGATTTTGAAGAAGTTAACTAATAAATACCCTCATTGCCGGACTGTATTCAAAAACTCTATCGGTGGTATCACTTTAATCTGCGCATCGGCATCTGTACAGGCAGATATGATCAGTACCGAAGTAGATCTGGGTGAACCGTATCCTTTTATGATGGAGGATGGAATTACTCATGAGGTGCAGTTAGATGTTGGCTTTCAATTCAATAGTATTGAAAGGCTTTGTATCAATGCTGAAGTTAAAGGTGGAGATGCGGACTATGCAGTTTTTAAAGTGGAAAATGAATCCCCAGGCTACCCGCCTTTAGTTGGACAATGGATTTCGGTACCTTTGTACCCTTCCATTGTTCTCCCAACTCCAGAAAATCCCACCCCGAGTAAACAGGTGCAAAACTTCAATCATTGTATGGATGGAAGTAATGTGTTGCCAAAGAATCTTCTTGACGGAAAAGGCGAGATTAATTTCAGTGTATCTGGTGGCTATGTAGAGTTATGGAGCTTTAAATTACTTGTTGAAGGTGATGTCTCTGATACTCAGTTAAGAGTTGCAATTGATGAGTCTGTCGAGTTTTCAGTTCCTTTTTACGGAGGGAGAGTCAATTATGACGCAAGTATTCGTAATTTAGACTCCACACAATCTTTGGTGACACTCGAACAATGGAGTGTACTTAAATTTCCCAACGGAGATAATTATCCCATTCATAAGTCACGGGATGTAGTGTTAAATTATTCTGAGGCGAAGGATTACACTCGAAATTATCTAAACATACCTGCTTGGTTTGAAGCTGGAGATTATGAGCTAATTTGGTATGTCACTGATCCAAACACCGGTAGTCGAGTGAAAGATAGTCTGTATTTCACTAAAAGTGCTGAATAAGGTTTAAGATGTCGGCAGGTTGGGGCGTTTATGTGTCCCAGTTTTCCCTGTATCAAGCTGCGGGCTTTGCATTATTAGGACTGAATTTTAGAAACTGTCCAAAGTATTGTTGTGCCTCATAATGTATCTAATGGAATGTGATTTTGAAGAAGTTAACTAATAAATACCCCCATTGCGGGGCTGCATTGAAAAATTCTATCGGTGGTATCACTTTAATCTGCGCATCGGCACTGGCTCAGGCAGATACAATCAGCACAAAAATAGATCTGGGTGAGCCGTTCCCTTTCAGGGTGGAAGATGGAATTGAGTACGAGATAGATTTAGATGTTGGCTATCGATTCGATAGCATTGAAGAAGTTTGTATTAAAACTGAAGTTAAAGAAGGATTTGCCTCTGCGGCATTCTATCGTGTGGGAAGTGAACCTGTTCCAGGCTCTGAAAGTGTACAGTTAACGTTTGGAACTCCCATGGTTTATTTTGTCGATGCTCCAACTCCAGAAAATCCCGATCCGGCTCCACGGATGCAAAATATCAGCTTCTGTGAAGGTGAAAACAGTATTTCGGCGAATAACTTTCTTGATGGAGAAGGTAAATTTACGTTCTATGTGTCCGGTGGTTATGTGGATTTTTGGGACTTTGAGCTGATTATTGAAGGTGATCCCTCTGATGCTCAGCTGGCGATCGTGCTTGATGAATCTGCAGATTTTTCAGTTCCTTCCTACGGAGGAAGAGTCAATTATGATGCGAGTATTCGTAATTTAGACTCTTCGAAATCATTGGTTACATTTGAGCAATGGAGCGTACTCACTCTTCCCAACGGGGATAATTATCCCATCCATAAGTCACGGGATGTGGTATTAAATTATTCTGAGGCGAAAGATTATACTCGAAATTATCTAAACATACCTGCTTGGTTCGAAGCTGGAGATTATGAGCTAATTTGGTATATCACTGATCCAAGTACCGGGGTTCGGGTGAAAGATAGCCTGTATTTCACTAAAAGTGCCGACTAAGTTTTAATCTCCCGGCAGGCTGGGGTGCTTATGTGTCCCAGTTTTCCCCGTATCAAGTCACAGGTCTTGCATTACTAGGACTGAATTTTAAAAACTGTCCAAAGTATTGTTGTGCCTCATAATGTATCTAATGGAATGTGATTTTGAAAAAAATGAATGCAAGCTGCACTCTGCACAAGGCTGTGTTGAAAAAATCTATCGCTGGTGTCACCTTAGTATCTGCATCGGCATTGGTTCAAGCAGATACGATAAGTGCTAAAATAGATCTAGGTGAACCATACCCCTTTAAGATGGAGAGTGGAATTGATCACGAGGTGGAGTTAGATATCGGCTATAAGTTCGATTCTATCGAGAAAATTTGTATCAATACTGAGCCTAAAGATGGTGATGCCTCATGGGCAGGCTATGGGTTTAGAAGTGAAACAGTCGGGCCTGACGGTTTCTTAAACGAAGTTATGGAAATGTCGATGCTAACTTATTCAGTCGACCTTTCAACACCAGAAAACCCTGATCCCGTACCCCAAATTGGAGATGTCAATTTTTGTGAAAATGGGAATAGTTTTTTTGCAAATAACTTCCTTGATGGGGAGGGTCAGTTTAGACTCTTTGTGTCTGGTGGTTTTGTAGAGTTCTGGAATATTGAACTGGTTGTTGAGGGTGTTGTTTCCGACATTCAGCTGGCGATTGATATTGACGAATCTGCTGAGTTCAAAGTTCCTTCCTATGGAGGGAGAGTCAATTATGATGCAAGTATTCGTAATTTAGACTCTACGCAATCGTTAGTGACATTCGAACAATGGAGTGTCCTTAAATTCCCTAACGGTGATAATTACCCCATTCATAAATCACGGGATGTTGTGTTGAATTATTCTGAGGAAAAGGACTATACTCAAAATTATCTAAATATACCAGAGTGGTTTGAGGCTGGGGATTACGAGCTGACTTGGTATGTAACTGATCCGAGCACAGGAGCTCGGGTGAAAGATAGTTTGTATTTCACAAAAAGTACCGACTAAATTTTCTTTCTGAACTTCAAATCTAAGGATATTCTTGTAAAATTTTGCAGGTCCTTGGTTCTTAGCTGTAACTGGTCATCGTAAACCTGCCATCTCACTAAAACACGCCTATGGGGGGAAGTAGCTTTACTACGAACGTTATAAATTTTTCTGGTAGGCCGGGGAATTTTTGTGCTCCGGCTGTCCTTTCGGGGTATAGCACTCAGATAGAAGTGCGAGTGGTATGACTTTAGATAAAATGGATTACTTAAATCTGTCTACTGATATTATTTCACCATCATCTTTGGCTGTAGGTATTAGATTTTTATTTACGTTCTTTCTGAATTACTTACAATAGTACATCTATACTAGGTGTCAATTCCCTGGAATATTAGTAATAAATGCTGAGTACAGCGAATAAAATTTTTTATGTTTAAGGCTGGGCGCCTTCTAAGTGGCCTGCGAAAAAGTGTTTTTAGGTAATTCAATTATGGGTGTCCTATATGGTGTCTGTATATAAGTGATTTATATATAAATCTGTTAATGTTGATTTTGAGCGCTAATTTAATCAAGTCGGATATGTTGTTGATACTGAGGAGGCGGGTACGCTGCTGCATACCAAAATCTATTCAATATTTGGGTATTAACTTGGTTATGAATCATACCTTTTTTACATCGAGAATATACTTGCAACTACCTAGGTGCTTCTGGATGCCAACTTATTTGAATCTTATTAGTTATCTTTCTTCATATGCAGAGTAGGAAGTAAACTTTTTAAAGGGGGAGTTACTACGGCAAATTTGTCAGTTGATGGTAATATTTCAACCGTAACTTAATATTAAGTGTTAAAGAAATTTGATACGATATTATTTTTCGAAGAAAGTCGTTATGACTAGTGACTCAATGGTCTCTGTTTTTGATGGATGATGTAGGTTTAAAGCTACGGGAGAGAATCTGGGAATAACCCTAGTCAGCAAATGATAATTATTACTTGGCCAATTCTTCTGATGAAAGAGGCTTTAGCTTGAACGGACAGTCATTAGGCAATTTGGTATTTTTGTACCCATAAAGTTATCTGTTAAGTGCAAATTCAGCTTGATTTAAGGTCGCTATCAATGTTTAATGCCGGAAATTACGAGTGAGATATTAGTTTCATACTCAGATATTACGCTCGAAGTTGGAATAATCAGTTAAAAGTAGTGGAAAGAGTCGAATCTTGTAGGTTCTAGGGCTAACTCCTTATAGCTAATTTATATCCTTCTTGATTGATAAGAATATATAAGACCCGCATTTGGCGGGTTTTCTATTTTGGATTCTTAGATTTGTAATTTTGATAATGTGGATATTTTCGCTTAGGGAGGGGTATGAGCGATAACTTTATAGTTGCGGTTACAACTGCAAAAGAATCAGAGGATACGTTAAAATTCTTTATTGAAAAGAATCGTGAATATGGCGTTGATCATTTCTTTATTTTTTATGAGGGAGAGTTAAATAGAGATGCTTTTTGTGAGTATGATTCGTATGTAACATTTGTAGACTCTTTAGCATATTCTAAGAATGTTAGAAATTTAAATGCGCGACAGATTAGAAACATAAATTTCGTAAATAAGTATTTAGATTGGGCTGGACTTAAATGCTGGATTACGAATATTGACACCGATGAATTTTTACACTTAAAGAAATCGGACTTGCAAGGTGTATCGGCTCAAGCAATTAGGTTGGATGTTATTGAGCCTGTAGTTGGGCGTCCTGATTTATATAAGAAGGCTCTTAGCAAGGACGAGTTATCCCTTGCTGCTCTCCTTGGTTTTATAGAGGAGAAGAGCAATAAAGATTGGCTCAGGGGGCACCCGAGAGGGAAGCTTCTCTTTAGGCCAAATAAAGAGCTGGAGGCTCGTATCCATGTAATTGAAGGTGTTCCTCTATTGCGGTGTGGAATGCATATAATTCACAGGGAAGGGTATGACTTTGATTCTTTTAAAAGTAAATTTCTACGTCACGCTGAAACCGAGGCAACGCATACTCCTTCGCGTCAAAAAATTGTTGATCTTTTTCGCGCTTTTAAGGAAAAAGAGAATTTCAATAGAATTGTCCATGAGATTTTTCAGAATGAATTTCTTGAATGTGATGTGGAAAGAAAGGAGCAGTTAGGTTTGCTTTTCCCTTTGGGAGAGATAAGGAATGATAGTTCAATCTTAGAGTTTGAGGTTGAGCTTGATTCTTTCACAAAGGAAAATAAAGAATTTCGAGCAGATAGCCTGAGAGGGTTGGCCATTGCTTATGAGAGGCAGGGTGATATTGAAGCTGCATTAGAAGCTATGACGGGAGCTAAAGAGTTGCGTCCCAAAGGTCTTCTGATTAATAGAAAGATAAAGGAGTATGAGAATTTACTGGCAGCTGAGGGTTGATAGCTTAGCTATAAATTAACTGTTGCCGGTGTGGTCTTTTGAATGTTTTTGGTTTTGTCACTTAGGTAGAAATTGATTAAACCTAAAATACAGTTTTGACCGTGTCTCCGATTCTAAAAAGCCCGCGTTAAGCGGGCTGAAATTATGTTTGTTAAGGTTTAACGGAGCTTCTTCACTGCCTTAATCATAGATTCTGCTGATTGCTTCGGGCAGCTATTGGTTTTACACTCAATTACTTTCTTGTCGACAATGTTAAAAGTTCTCGCCTTGTCAGTTCTCTTATCGAATATTTGTGCCCATCGAGTAAAGGGGTCAGTATTAGCGATCTGTTCTATCTCCTTGTAGGCGTCCTCCTCATTATGAAACGATCGCTTAAAATCCTTTATTCCACCCATAAGTAGGTTGTAAGTACCGGTGAGCAGTGCGTATCTTTCCATGAGATTCTCCACATTTATAGATCTGGGGGTCGAGCCGGCAACCTTGGATAGTTACTGTTGGCCATGCACCTTAAGTTAACCCTAAATTTTATGTATGGGAGCTTAACCGGGATATTTTTTTGCTATGGGGCATAGCCTGCCTCATAGTTGTAGGGGGTTATATACGCCTGTTACTCATTGCATTAGTCGATTTATTTCTGATTGAATATTCATTCTAACTTTCCATTTCCTGCTTAAAAGATAGAGCCCCTGAGTTAAGGAGGTTAATACATATTTCCTTCGTGGGTGATGGGGGCGCTAAGTTTTATACATAAGTTTTTTCAGTTTTATCTTATAAATCAATAAGTTACAGTTTAACCCAGTAAGAACTATAGATTTGGCTGGATAATTATGCAGGACTGGGTCATGGACGAAATAAAAAATCAGGTTATGGGTGATACACGCTTGAATAAGCGCCTGTCTAATATTCTCAGTAATTTAAGTTCCGACCCAAAGAATAGTATTCCCTGCGCAAACAAAACTTGGGCAGAAACGTTTGCGGCTTATCGCTTTATCGAAAATGATAAAGTCAACTTTGACTCTATTATGAGCGGCCATAAATCAGCAACTCTTGAGAGAATCAAAGCGCAGCCCGTTGTTCTTATTCCTCAAGATACTACCTTTTTAAATTTTGCCACTGACCTAGAAAGTAAAGAGATGGGAACTCTTCGACGGAAAGAGACCAATCAGCAACTTTTGCACACCTCAATCGCTATAACGCCATCAAGAGTTAACTTGGGTGTTGTTGAGGGTAGTATGTGGCAGAGAGACAAGGAATCAAGCTCTAATTCTCGCTATACCAAGTCGATAAAGGATAAGGAGAGTCGACGCTGGCTAGACCATTACGAAGCGGCTTGTCAGATACAGGAGCTCTGCCCTGAAAGCACAATTGTGAGTATTGCTGATAGAGAAGGTGATATTCATGAGTGGTTTCAACGGGCTGAAGATCAAAGTGAACAGCGGCGGGCGAGCTATATCGTTCGAGCTAAGGCCAATCGCACTTTAGAGCTCGATGGAGAAGAAACAGTTTTGCTTTGGGATCATATGAATGAGCAGAAATCTGTTGGTCTATACACGGTAGACATTCCCAAACGGAATGGAGAACCTGGAAGAAAAGCCAAAGTCAGTGTATCCACTACTGAGATACGGCTACTTGGGAAAGGAAAATCTAAACGACCACTTTCTCTCTATGCTGTATTGGCCAAAGAATTAAACCCACCAGAGGGTGAAAAAGGCATTGAGTGGATGCTGTTAACTGATCTTCCAGTTGAAGACTTTAAGCAGGCGAGAGTTATCATTGAGTGGTATCGAAGCCGGTGGGAAATTGAAACCTATTTTCGGGTAGTAAAAGGCGGATGCCAGATAGAAAGTAATCGTTTTAGAACAGAGCAGCGAATGTTGAATTGTATTGCGATCTATATGATTATTGGATGGCGACTACATTCGATAACTACACAAGCAAGAAGTCTTCCTGATGAACCATGTACGAGTGCTTACTCTGAAAAAGAATGGCGCATGGTATGGATGATGCGAGATAAAAGTTGCCCACCGAATATACCTCCAAGCATAAGAGATATAACGCGTATGTTGGCAGGCCTAGGGGGATTTCTAGGACGTAAAGGTGATGGCGAACCAGGGGTTAAAACTGTTTGGCAGGGATATACCAAACTGCTCCATTATATTGAAGCAGCAGAGGCTTTAAATGGGCTTAAATGATGTGTATAAAACACAGTGGGGGCGTTACCTAAATAATGAATGAGGCGGCGAAATTTTCCATTGTTGTGCGTTTGTGCTGAATATTTTAAAGCACATAGTTGCTCAATGAAGTGAGTACAATTACGGTGGGGTGCAAATTAATTTAAAGGGCTAAATGCAAGAGTGAATGACTATGTGAGTATACATGAGGAAATGTTGTTTTTTACCAAGAATTTTGCTAGTAAAATTCAATTTTATTTTCAGGTGTGTTAAAAATATTTAATCTAACATTTATATCATGATAAGAGTGGTGGTGTAGTGGTCTAATCCTTCCGGACACTTCGTTAAGATGGTAAAACTACCTAGCGAGGTGAAGTATGACAACAAAAGGTACACGCCGGAAATTCAAGCCGGAGTTCAAGAAAGACGCCGTAGCTCTTGTCTCAGAACAAGGGTATTCGATTTCCAAGGCCGCAGAGGCTGTAGGAACCACTGCTAACAATCTGCGACGCTGGATAAAGGAGCTGGAGCAGGAAGAGAGCGGAGTAAGGTTGGATTCGGGCGGAACTGGATCAACTGCGACGTGAAGTAAAGCAATTGCGGATGGAGAAGGAAATCCTAAAAAAGGCCAGCGCCTTCTTTGCGAAAGAAATGAAATAAAGTACGAATTTATTAAAAAGCAGCAAGGTAGCTTTCCAGTTAGAGTGCTCTGCCGAGTAATGCAAGTAAATAAGAGCAGCTATTACGAATGGTGTCGTCGTAGTGATAGCCCAATAGATGGCCAGATTTGGCAACTATGCCATCGATTGAAGGCCTTATTTGCAGAATCTCGTGAGAGTCTCGGAAGCCGTCGGTTAATGAAGCTGTTGCGCAAAGAAGGCTTTGAAATTGGGCGTTATCGAGTCCGCAAACTCATGAAAAAGCTCGGCTTGGTAGTAAAACAGAAGAAGCGATTTACACTAACCACAAATAGCAAGCACCAACTGCCAGTTGCTGAGAATCTTCTAAATAGGGATTTCTCACCGAGTGCTAAAAATCAAGTTTGGACTACGGATATTACCTATATCTGGACTTTGCAGGGTTGGTTATACCTAGCAGTGGTAATTGATCTTTATTCACGCCGGATTGTTGGCTGGCACTTAGACCGCCAGATGGAGACGGCCCTGGCAAGTCGTGCACTGATTATGGCTATCAATTTGCGCACCCCAACAAAAGGTCTGCTGCATCACTCTGATCGAGGTAGCCAGTATGCCAGCCATAGCTACCAAGCGCTACTAAAGCAGCATGGAATGGTGTGCTCAATGAGCCGCAAGGGAAATTGTTGGGACAATGCACCTACTGAGCGTTTTTTTAGTAGCCTGAAGCGGGAATGGTTAACAGGAAACCTCTATCCGACAAGGGAGGGTGCGATAACAGACGTGAGGGCCTATATTGCGTATTACAATTCACGCAGGATACATACAACACTGGGGGACGTAACCCCTATCGAATTTGAAAAATGTGCTTAGGAAAGTGTCCGGTTGGAGTTGACCACAACAGTGGGAATTGTAAGGCTTATTTTGATATTCTCTAAGTAATATGATGTTTAACAAGTGTTTTGTATGCGATATTAAAATGTACACAATGGCAGGAATATGTAGGTTCTATTTTTTTATTTGGCTTTTAGTTGTATCTGAGTAGTTATTTGTCTTTTAATATAAAGGGGAATTCTAAATGAACAACATACTCAAGGTCGTTACTTGTCTGGCTTTCTCAATGATCATTTATAGTCAGGTTTGGGCTATTGATATTCTTGCTCACAGGGGGGCATCTGGTGAGTACCCCCAGGGTACAGCCCTGGCTTTTGATATGGCATTAGAGCAGGGAGCAGATATCCTCGAGTTAGATATACATCTGTCGAAAGATCAATACATTATTATCAATCATGATGCAGACCTTAAAGAGAATACAGGTGTTGCGGATAAAATTGAAGATTTGACTTTGGGCGAAATTAAGGCCTTAGATGCTGGACACGAATTCTCCCCGGATAATGGCAGCACTTACCCGTTCCGTAATCAAGGGCATACACTCTTAACTTTGAATGAGCTGTTTGAACGCTACCCCAGCGCTATATTTAATATTGAAATCAAGCCAAATGATAAAGTGCTGTCGGAAATACTATGGCAAGTAATTGTTGATTATAGAATGGAACAGCAAGTCACGGTGGCTAGTCAGCATAACAAGGCTATGGGGCATTTTCGTGATATCAGCGGAGGATATATTAGGACTAGCGCAACTATTGGGGAACTTATAGAAGCGAGCCTTGCCTGGAGTTCGGGGTTTGGATGGGCTTTTAAACCGGATTTTGATGTTGCCCAATTACCATACAGTATCACGACGAAGCCTTATGTTCGTTTTTTTCAGAGTAAAGGTGTGGCGGTGGATCTTTGGACTGTTAACGACATGGAGGATATCGAGCGCAGTATATCGCTCGGTGTAGACGGGATTATTGGCGATTTTCCCGGGCGGGTCTACCAAGCACTTGAGAGTGCTGGTGAGCGTTAGCAATATTCACGAAACATCAAGATTTTCTTTATTGCTAACATTGACTCATTCAAGGCCGGCTTCGTGCTGGTTTTGTGTGAGAGGTTTAAATTCTAAATGGCTGGTTTTAGTCGGAGTATAGATGCTTAGTACCTGCGATTTGAAGCAACAATAATAAGGTGGGGTAACATCTGTACAGATTTAGTTAGTACTTTTTTGGTGCTATTGG
Source organism: Microbulbifer maximicatervae (SeqCode) (assembly GCF_052467815.1). Classification (NCBI taxonomy): domain Bacteria; kingdom Pseudomonadati; phylum Pseudomonadota; class Gammaproteobacteria; order Cellvibrionales; family Microbulbiferaceae; genus Microbulbifer; species Microbulbifer maximicatervae (SeqCode). Next base: position 4,647,736 of record NZ_CP174326.1, on the reverse strand, counting down.
GTTATTTTTGCAGCGTAATTGATTGACTCTAAACTGTACCATGGTGCAATAATGGCGGAGATGCTAGCTGATAACTAGTACGAAGGTTGTAATTGTGAAAAAATTGTGAATTTCTTGCATGAGATATATGTCTCAAAAGTGGTGGGAGACCAATTACATACAATTACATTGCTTCTAATTTTAGGTGATTATTTTTCAATCAATGTCATGGGTAGAGTAAATTCCACTCTGGCACCAATTTTTTACCCTGCATACTTATTGAATTTTGACTTTTAAGCCTCTAAAGCAAATCGAATTAATTCGATTTTGTGCGACAATTTCAAAAAATGTACTTAGAATGGCCCCACTGATAAATTGAGTCACAAATCTTCCTGCAGAATATCTTTATGTGACTTAATTCACAGGAGAAACTGCGTTTATTGAATAGGGATGAACAATGAACTCTTTACCTTCATCAGCTGCCGGCATGGGACTTAAAACCTTTGGTCAATCTGGTTCTGGTCGTTCAATAGTAGCTAATGACCAACTTCATCAAATGCTGGAGGGGTTTCAGGAGCTTAGCCGTGTACCTAGTAGCGATGGCTACCATGCCCTTGCATTGACTAATGCAGTAAATGGCTTAAGAGGAGCTGCCGCACCGGTTAATTCCTACTTAAAGAATGGAAGTGCAACTCGAAGGTGTATTGTTGGGGATGGTTTTGAGATTGAGTATGAATTAATCAATTACTATGGTGGACCGCAGACTGATGTTGTTATTCTTGATATTCGATTAGCAAGGCGTGAAGCGGAAAAGGAGTGAGTGGGAATCTAAAGATAGTGGTGGTAGCTGGTCAAGAAAAGAGGATCCAGCTATGTTTTTAAATACAAGCGGCAATGTAACAGGCAAGAAGGACTCTCCATTAAAAATTGGTATCAATGGATATTGTAAGGATTTAAATCATGCTGCTGAAATCTTACCATCCCATATTACTCGAGGTGATACTGTAGAATTAGAAAAATTGCAGGGTAAAGGTTATACCCTCTTTTACGTGCCACAAGATGGCACTGCAAAGGCAGGTTGGCGATATGTTAAAAATCTAGGGCGTGGTACTACTGCAAAGGATATGGAAGCTGCAAGGATTCTTGCCGGATATATGAAAGAGGCGCATGACAAAGGTCTATATGTTGACTGGATAAGTCATCGGGGTGGTTCAAAAGTGCTAACTAAAGCTATGGAACAACTTGCGTTAAGGCGGGTGAACGTAGATGAGAAGCAAACAATATTTCTTAGTGATGCTACTTCAAGTCATTATGTGGCCGATAATTTACGCCGTAAGGTTGGGATGAATACACAGGATTCTACATGGTTTAAGGCCACCCCCGGTGTTGCCCAGGTTGTCGGTGGCTCGGAATTGGGGCTCGGAAATATAGCGATGGCGGTAAGTGCGCTTTGCAGGGCATCAACGGGCGAAGATCGTATCAATAAGTTCGTAGATGCTGGACAGTCGGCCACAAATTTCTATAAAGAGGCTAAAAAAGTAGCTACTCCGACAATTTTGGCTGTCTCTACGGCGGTGTCCGCATCAACAATGGGGTATTCTTTTGCTGGAACAAAGGCGCTACTTGTTGCGCTTGGCGCCAAAGGGTTGAAACTTGCCGCTAGTACAACATTAGCAAGTATTCCAAGCCTTAATGAGCAGTATCATAGTGGGGCAACCATGCCTCTAAAGCAATTATTGCAGAAAAGTTTGGCCAAGAAATAGGATTTATATGAGTTTTTTAAAAGAGGTTTTCCCCCGAGGGCCAAATTTTCGTAGTGCGAGAAGAGTTGAGAAAATTTTATCTGGCTCTAAACTTTCTTTTATGGTGCCTCCTCCTGCCGACCCATTTTCCTCTGCTCAAAAATGGGAAGTGGAGCCAGATGAGATCGATATTCTTAACACTAAGAATTTTCAACCAATTTCATACCGTTCGAGTATGAATTTGGATGATAAAATTGATTTTCCACATATAAGTTATTTAAGGATATTCTCTAGCTGTTGGGGGTTTAAGGGAGTGCCCATTATTGGGGGGTATAGTGGTAATGTTAGATTGATTATAGATGTTAATTCAGTTGAAGATATACCTGTAAATGAAAGCTTATTTGATTCAAGAGTGTTGGCAAAAGAAGTTTATCGTAAGTACGAATTAGAAGATTTACATGATTTTCATAAAGGATTAAATGATGACCTATTTGATTTAACTCAGTATCGCTGGCCTAGTTATTTAGGCCCTGTTAATTGTCAATGGGTAAAACAAGCCAATAAAAATTGGCTGTACTTTGAAAGTCAGCCTTTACGAAGAAAGTTTGACAAGCTTAGCTGGTATACAGCATTGACAGATAAGCATTTTCTGAGCATTAAATTTAATATTACACGCTCAGCTTCAAATTCCGGCAACTCATATCGGATAAATCAGCGTGTATCATGGAAAAATTACATTAGCTTTGCACAGCGTATTGTAGATTCTTTAGATTTAGTTCTTACTTCTGATTTATCAAAGCGACTTTATCAAGTTCAGGAGCAGTCAGGAGCTAAAGATAAGCCTATTTTATCGTTTAGCGCCAAGCAGGTTGAGGATGCAAAGTATGTGATGAGAATGTGGAGTGATTCAGGGTATACAGATCCAAGTAAAGGTGAGGGTGAGGACCATAGAGCCTCCGCTAGCGAAGTTTCTAGTTTTATCGATAAGCGTATACAGCCTAGACCTTTACATAATAGTTATCCCCTGGGAAATAAAATAGAAGTTGTATCCAGAATTCCCACAGAGTACCTCCATCAGCCTTTAATTCATCACGAGTGATGAGTTAGAGGGGCTTTTGTTAGGCCTCTATGGAGGACATAGTACAGTTCTTTTGGGTGAAAGTTTTACATGGGTTATTTTAAAGATATTTTTCCTCGTGGGCCGAATTTTCGTCGTGCGAGAAGAATTGATAAAACGCTATCCGGCTCTAAGCTTTCTTTTATGGTGCCTCCTCCGGCCGACCCATTTTCTTCTATTCAAAAGTGGGAGACAGAGCCTGATGAGTTTGATATTTTTGAGGCTAAGAATTTTCGCCCAATTTCATATTGCCCGGGTAAAGACTTGGATGATGAAATCGAGTTTCCTCCTATTAGGTATTTAAGAGTATTTTCAAGTTGTTGGGGGTTTAAGGGAATGCCAATTATAGGGGGGTATGGCGGCAAGATTGGGCTGGTTGTTGCTATTACATCAATAGAAGATCTTCCCATCAATGAAAGTTTATTTAATACAAGAGTGCTGGCAAAAGAAGTATATCGCCGGTATGAATTAGGAGATCTCCACACCTTTGATCCGGGATTGAAAAATGATCCTTTTGACTTGACCGAGTATCGCTGGCCTAGTTATTTGGGGCCCATTAATTGCCAGTGGGTGGAACAGGCTAATAAAAACTGGTTATATTTTGAGAGTCAACCTCTGCGAAATAAAATTGATAGAATTAGCTGGCATACTGCACTCACTGATAAGCATTTTTTGAGTTTTAGATTTAATATTACACGCTCCGCTTCGAATGCTGGTAACGCATATCGGATAAATCAATGCCTTTCATGGGAAAATTATATTAGTTTTGCACAGCGTATTATGGATTCCTTAGAGTTCGATCTTACTTCTGACTTATCCGATCGTCTTGTTAAAATTCAAGGTCAGTCTGAGGGTAATGATAAGCCGATTTTATCTTTTACATCCAGGCAAGTAAACGATGCAAAGTATGTGATGAGAATGTGGAGTGGCTCCGGATATGTTGCCCCTGGTAAAGATACGGATGACAATAGAGCCTCTGCCGATGAGGTTTCTAGTTTTATTGACAGGCGTATTCAGCCTAGGCCATTGCATAATAGTTTCCCTTTGGGAGACAAAATAGAGGTTGCGTCTAGAATTCCTACTCAGAATCTTCATCATCCTTTAATTTATCAGGAATGAAGAGTCAAAGGGCTCCTCGATGAACCTCTATTCTTCTCAAGAGTCTGGATTTTATCATGCTTTTCTGAATGCAAGTCCTTTATGAGTTGTTTGAAAGAAATTTTCTCCCGTGGGCCGAACTTCCGTAGAGCTAGAAGAGTTGAAAAGACTCTATCTGGCTCTAAGCTTTCTTTCATGGTGCCTCCTCCATCAGACCCGTTATCCTCCTCTCAAAAATGGGACGTGGAGCCTGAAGAGTTTGATATCTATGAGGCTAAAAGTTATCGCCCAATTTCATATCGATCAAGTAAGAACTTGGATGAGAAAATTAATTTTCCAGCCATTAAGTATTTAAAAATATTTTCAAGTTGTTGGGGAGTCAAGAGTAGACCTGTTCTTGGAGGGTACGGGGGGAATATTAAACTGTTTGCAACTGTTGTCTCAATAGAAGACCTTCCCATCAATGAAAGTTTATTTGATACAAACGTGTTGGCAAAGGAAGTTTACCGCAAATATGAATTGATAGATCTTCATAATTTCGACCCGGGCTTGAAAAAAGATCCATTTGACTTAACTCAATATCGATGGCCGAGCTATTTTGGTCCCATCAATTGTCAATGGGTAAAGCAGGATGGTAAGAGCTGGTTATACTTTGAAAGTCAGCCTTTACGAAATAAGCCCGATAGGATTAGCTGGCATACTGCATTAACAGATAAGCACTTTTTGAGTTTTAGGTTTGATATTACACGCTCAGCTTCGAATGCTGGTAATGCATACCGGGTGAATCAGTGTATTCCTTGGGAAGATCAAATAAGCTTTGCTCAGGATGTTGTGGATTCGTTATGCTTGAATCTTACTTCTGACTTGTCCGATCGACTTGTTAAAGTTCAAGCAGAGCCTGAGGCAAATGATAAACCAATTTTATCGTTTACTTCCCGGCAAGAGAGCGATGCCAAGCATGTGATGAGGATGTGGAGCAGCTCTGGGTATATCGCACCTGATCAAGGAGGGAGCGGTGATAATAGGGCCTCTGCTGATGAGGTCTCTACTTTTATCGATAAGCGTATTCAGCATAGACCTTTACATAATAGCTATCCTTTGGGGGATAAAATAGAGGTTGTATCAAGAATTCCCACAGAGTGCCTCCATCAGCCTTTAATTCATCAAGGATGACTAGCTAAAGGGCTTCTTGATAGGTCTGTGGACTGTAATGTCACTTTGCTTTTGGGTTGTGGTTTCACATGAGCTATTTGAAAAATATTTTTCCTGGGGCGAACCTTCTTAGTGTGATAAGGGACCAGAGAAACATGTCGGGCTTTAGGCTGTCTTTTGTTGGGTCTGCATTAGCCTGTCGTTTGTCCTATATTTGAATTGGGAGGGTTGAATATAATAATTTAATATTCTTGAGACTGAGAATTTTTTTCAAGCCGAAAAGCTTTAAGTCGTGTTGAAGAGTCTAGGAGGAATATATAGCTTTTTTGGTAATTCTTTGCTTTCTTTATCGAAGGCAAGGTCGGGGCGCTTTGAGTTTGGAAAGTTTGAGTTGATGAAGTTCCAGTCGGATGCGGACTCTAAAGCACCCGTTACCGTTATATATTCAGTTTTATGCCTTACTTTCTAGTTGGTATGCTGTGATTTCGCTATAGATTTGTTTTTAATCTTGAATATACGGATATGCTGACTGTTGTTTCTACTTTTTGAGTGATTTAAATCAAGCACTTAATGGTTTTAATAGGCTATGTACACAAGGGTTTTATTCTGCGCCAAGTTAGATTTCCTTCGGTAGTTGTCTGCAGATCGGAGAGCGTAAAGTCGTGGAGTGCTTTCAGGAATCCTATAGTCTTTGTGCATTAGCCTTATTTCTTTTAACCTGTAGTTAGATTAATATCTATTTTGTTCAGATATTTTATATCGGCCATTTGCTGGAGGGGAAATATGTATAATACTATCCTTTGCGCTATAGAGGCGTCTCAAGAAGGTAGGTATGTGTTGTCTAAAGCGGTAGAACTATCTAAGAAATTCGATAGTAAGTTGATAGTGTTAAATGTACTGCCTTATAGCTTCTTGCCCAAGGATTATCAAAAAGAGCTGAAAGAAAGCGCAATTCCAAAGTTTGAGGAGATTACAGAAGACTTTGGGGTTAGCAAAAGAAACCGAGCTCTTAAAGTTGGAAAGCCTTATGAGGTTATTTGCAAGGAAGCTGAAAAGAGGAATGTGGACCTGATAGTTCTGGGTACTCACTCCAAGAAAGGTTTGAGCTCCCTGATTGGTTCTACAGCCAATAGCATAGTGAACTATGCGCATTGCGATGTAACTTTAGTTCGGATCTAAGTTTTAGAGCCATAGATAGTTGGATCAAAATTCGCCTCGTAATCACACAGTTCTTTGTGATGGTGCTTTTTAGTAGGCCGGGGCAAGCATATTTGCCCCGGCCTATTTTGATTACCGCAATTTAGTTGGAGGTAGCCTGAGGTGGGTGATCTGAGCCCTCGTTCTCGACGACATTGTCTTCTGTAGCGGGAGCGTTGCGTAAGACTAAAAAGCCAGCAGTTCCAGCGATAACCGATGCCAGTAAGATACCGGCCTTGGCTTGGATCAGAAGCTCATTTTGTGAGCTGAATGCTAGCTCGGCAATAAAAATGGACATGGTGAATCCGATACCTGCGAGTAATGCTACACCGATAATATGCTGAAAATTTGCTGCTTTGGGTAATTGCCCCCAGCCTAGTTTCCAGCCTATCCAGGTCGCCCCTACAATTCCGAGTAATTTGCCGACTACCAAGCCGAAAATAACCCCAAGAGTGACTGGGTTGAGTATAGCTTCAGAGCTACTGAAACTGTCGACCGGAATCCCCGCGTTAGCTAGTGCGAAGATTGGTATCACTACAAATCCAACCGGAATATGTAAGCGGGTTTCCATGCGTTGTAGTGGAGATTGGGCTAAGTTTACGCCATTACCCAGGCCCATTACTCGGGCTCGTAAATCGTCATTAGCGATAATTTTGTCACCTGGGCGGAAGCAGCGGTCAAAACTTCGAATTATATCTTTCACGAAGGTGCTAAATGCTACAGGGTCGTATTTGGGTTTGGCAGGTAATGCCATGGCAGTAATCACGCCCGCAAGAGTAGCGTGAACACCGGCTGAGTGAAGACCATACCATAACAGGCCGCCAACGAAGACGTAGGCTGCGGATCGGCGTATACCAGCGGCATTGAGTAGGCCTAGTACCATAACCAGGCCGCCTGAAACGATAAGCGCAGTCATGTTTACTTGTTCGGTGTACCAGACGGCAATAACGAGAATCGCCCCCAGGTCGTCTACGATAGCCAGTGCAACCAAAAAGGTTACTACTGCACGTGGTACTCGGTTACCTAGAAGTGCGATACAGCCCACGGCAAAGGCTATGTCTGTTGCCATCGGGATGCCCCAGCCTGGACCAGCTTCTGTACCTGAGTTAAGGGAGCTGTACAGTAAGGCTGGCACTACCATCCCGCCAATAGCGGCCATCACAGGCAGTACCGCTTGGCGAAGATCTGAGAGTTCTCCCACAAGAAATTCTCGCTTTAGCTCGAGGCCAACTAGAAAGAAAAAGATGGCCATTAGGCCGTCATTAATCCAGTGGTGCAGGGAAAGGGAAAAGGTCCAGCCCCCAGCACCTATGGCAATAGGCATATGAAGAAGGTGCTTGTAGGTTTCCTGCAGTGGGGAGTTAGCAACGATCAAAGCGATAAGCGCAGAAAGCATTAGCAAAATACCGCTGCTACTTTGTCGATGAATAAATTCCTCAAAAGGAGTAACCAGGCGACCAAATGCCTCTTCTAGCGGGGCTTCAAAAATTTTTCCTTTGCGAATTTTAAACCTATTTAAAACCCCTTTACTCATCGGCGAGAATCCTCCTTTCTTGGCTAAACCCTACGAAATATAGGGCTGTTATTTCTCACTTTAGGAGGGAGAGATTATCATGGATCTTGTATTTTTAACTAGATTAAAAGGTGTCATTCGGAGGTTGGTTGCAAGGGGGGGCAATAAGTTTCATGCAGTTGCTGGTGGGCGTTGTTAATTTATTGTTAATACTCTAATGTCCAAAGGGTGATTCTATATGTAGCTCTTGGTATTGGCGATTTGAACTTGGTTGTCGGTTTTTTGCCGTGAATGACATTAGTAAGATGGCCGTTAATTGTGTATTGATGGGCTGGGGTTGCAGCGGAGAATTATTTGTTATTTTGGCCTCAATAAGGATTTGTCTATATGCGCATAGATAAATAGATATGGGGCTTGAACAAATTTACTCTCTTCGCCTCTACTCGGTTGGTTTGGTCATAATTCGACTCTAAGTTTCCAAGCAGTTGAAGGTAGAGGTTCCCAGGGGGCATTTTTATATGGGCGGGAAGGATTGCAGTGCTGAAGTGAATTCACTCTTTGGTGATTTTATTGGTGGCCCATCAGGAGCTGGGCTCTCAATTAGTGACAATCTGAGGGGGATGACAATGACTGAATTATTAGGTCGGAGTTTTAGGTGAGAGTTTGCATTGCAAAACAGGAATATGCTTACTTGCACAGAGAGCAAAAAGATCCTTTTATATAAATTGCTTGAGCTTTAGAGGCTGGGTGAAGTGGCAATTTCAAAGAAGCTTATATTTTGTTGTTAGTGATTTGATATGAGTTCGTTTTCTTCTGAAAGTGGGAATATTTATATTTCGCAAGGTCAAAGGAGTTCAGTCCTATCTTAACGTTAGTGGAGGGGTTAATAGTTAAAACCAGGTGCAGACTTTCCTGTAGAGAGTAGGCTCGGGATACAATCAAAGAAACGCTCTTGTATTATTCAGCCTCGGTTTAAATGCAGGTGCTAGAGGGGTGTTCCTGCAGATGTCGCTGAAAAGTTCGTGAACTACGTCCCAATGAGAGTTTACTGACCGGACTATTTTTCTAATCTGATTTTCCTGCAAAGGAAATTTACCCCTTGCTTCTTATGCACTCAAGGCTTTGGATTGAATAGACACGTTATAACAAGGGGCTTTACGCTGGCCACTCAAATACTCGATAATTGGCGCCCATACCACAGGCAGACATTTGTACAGGGTACAGTGAAGTGTCTTGTACCGGTGGCATTAGGAATTGTATTCAAGACGTGGAGTGATCAGTGACGGCTACAGTTGAGCAAAAAGCGACCAATGTTCATTGGCATGAGGGTGATGTCACCCGTGAAAACCGGGCGAGCATCCTCGGCCACAAAGGCGTGACCCTTTGGTTTACCGGCCTTTCGGGCTCTGGTAAGAGCACTGTGGCTGTTGCGGTAGAGAAGGCTCTGGCTGCGCGTGGCGTGCTTAGCTACCGTCTGGATGGCGATAACATCCGCTTGGGCATCAACTCTAATCTTGGCTTCTCGGCTGAAGACCGCCAGGAAAATATCCGTCGTGTAGGCGAAATTTCCAAGTTGTTCGCAGATACTGGCGTGGTTGTTCTATCCAGTTTTATCAGTCCATACCGCGAAGATCGCGATTTGGTAAGAAAGATGCACGAAGCAGGTGACCTTCCTTACATGGAGGTATTCGTAGATTGCCCGCTGAAGGAAGCTGAGGCGCGTGATCCCAAAGGTCTGTATAAGAAAGCCCGCGCAGGTGAGATCAAAGGCTTTACTGGTATTGATGACCCCTATGAGGCGCCAGTTTCACCTGAGTTACACCTGAACACTGCTGAGATGACTCTTGAGGAGGAGGTTGAAGTGATTCTCTCTACTCTCCAGGAGAAAGGTATTATCGCTAAAGACTAAGCGGTACTATTCGTGAGAAGGGAGATCATTCGGTCTCCCTTTTTTGTTTTTGTCACAAAGATATTTGCGCTGTTGCGCATTGCTCAACAAGTCCTTCCTATCTTCAAGTCTCTCTTGGCGCCAACTGTCAGTAGCCTGGGACATCCGTTCATATACTCAAGCTGTACAGAAAGTGATGTTCCCTGTGGAGGCGCTTATGTCCGTAAGGAGAGGCTGGATACTCTCTATTTTGCTCTTGGTGCTAATAGGCCTGGGGGCGGCAGCATGGTATGGGTATAATCAGCTGCCAAAAGTCCATGGGAGCGTAGATGCTCCGGTGTTGGGTGTTCCTGAAGGGGGGCTGGACTATCAACCTATAGCTGCCTATTCCGGCCCTCATCCGAGAATGATGTCCCGCCCGCCTGAATATTTTCCCTTTCCTATTGGGTTAGGGGAGTTGGGACCTGTGGAGACTCTATTTAGTGGCCCGTCTAGGTACCCTCTCTATTGCGGGAAAAACAATATTACAAATAAGCAGCCCCTGGTAGACAACCAAAATGGGGAAGGGGTGCCCATTTTTGCTCTAAACGATAAGGGCAGGAAGACAAAAGAGGTTATTGGGTATAGCCGGGATTGCAGTCACGCTACTGAAGTTACCTATTTTTATCGAAGCACTACCGATGGCCAGTTTCACTATATGCATGAGGCCAGAAATGATATCGACAAAGTGACGGTAAACGGAAAACAGGTGGATTTTATTGTTCGCGTGGAGACGGGCACGATCAATCGTCACTTTTATGCGATAGCTGTGTTAAGGGGAGAGGGTGAGTCTGCGAGTAAGCCAAGTGGTAGCAATTGGAATAAACGGTTGATTTATCAGTTTCGTGGTGGCGTGGGTATAGGGGGGCGCCAGGGAAAGATTAACAAAGGAGATATCACCACGCGGCGAATGGATGAGCTTGCGCGCGGTTATGCGATTGTCTATTCGACCGCCAATCAGACTAGAAATCACTACAATATGTGGCTGGCGGAAGACACTGCTCGCAGGGTAAAAAAGCAATTTGAATCGTTGTACGGTGAACCGATGTACACGATTGGTATTGGGGGGTCAGGGGGGGCGATTCAGCAGTATCTATTTGCACAGAATGCTCCTGGCCTTTTGGATGCCGCTATCCCCCTCTATTCCTATCCGGATATGGTATCCCAAACTATTTACGCCTTTGACTGTGAGCCGCTGGAGTATTTCTTTGACATAGTGGATAGTTCGAATCAGCGTTGGAAAAAAGCTGAAGAGCGGACTGTTATTCAGGGGTTGGCAGCCAGTGAAAATGGATCGAGCAAATTTGGAGTGCTGAGCTTTTTCGCTGGGATTTTTAATAGCCGCTACCGAAATAAGATGCAAGGAAGTACTGAGTGCGTTGAGGGGTGGCGAGGCTTGGTACCACTGGTCAACAATCCTAACTTTGTTCACTTTGCGAAGAGTTTTGCATCGGAACTTGTCCCAAAAGTACATTGGACTCACTGGGAAGACCTGCGACAGTTTTATGGTGCTAGTGCATCGGGGTATGCAAATAGCTCTTGGGATAATGAGGGGGTTCAATACGGACTAAAAGCCCTGGTGAATGGCGAAATTAACATAGATACATTTCTACGCGTTAATGCTGCTGTAGGTGGCTGGAAAGCACCAGAAAATCAGAGCCAAGAGCAATTGTGGTTTATGAATGGAAATATGTTTCCTGTTCGCCTATCTCTTTGGAGTGAGCAAAACCTTAATATGGGAACACTTCAAAACCCGGCGAAGCGCAGTCGAGCAAGCCTGGAGACTATTAATGGGATATATCGTTCCGGCCATGTTTTCCTCGGAGATGTAGAGATCCCCATCATTGATTTACGGCATTACTTGGATAAAGAGCCGGATATGCACCATAGCTCAGCATCTTTCTCTGCACGCGAGCGTATTCGGCGCGCTCGTGGGCATGCAGAAAATCAATTGATCTGGATGAGTGACAAAGGTTATAACCCATTGCATGAGGCGCTAGACCTTATTGATCGCTGGATGCTGAACATTATGAAAAATCCAGGTAAAGGTGTGGTGGAAAACCGTCCGGATGATGCTAATGATCGATGCTTCGACAAGAAAGGAAATTTGCTGGCGTCAGGGGATGATGTCTGGAATGGTTCCTGGAATAGCCAAGCTCCTGGTAAATGTATGAGGGTATACCCGATCCATAGTACTTCAAGACAAGTGGCGGGAGCGCCAGTGACTGATGATGTCTTTAAGTGTGCACTGCAGCCGGTTGAGAGAGCTTTGGCGAAGGGTATTTATGGTCCATTCACAGAGGAAATTTCTAGTCGTGTAGTAGATCTAAAGCGGATTTTTCCAACCGGTGTGTGCAATTATAATGAGCAAGACCTTGCCCGCCCTAAAGAGCAGTTGATACCGAGGGAGATGCCAGTGAAGATTGCCGGTCATCTACTTGACCCTGACTATCGTCAGGGGAAGGTATTGCAAGGGGCAAGCACTGATGAGGTGGAAATGAGAGGAATACCAGTCTCTTTACCAGACGATTCGGACGAAAATTGACCGCGTATAAATATTTGGCGCGAAAATTGTTGACAGAAATCTACAGTCGGGTAATATTCGCCTCGCTCAAGGGGGCACGGCCTCAAAAACAAAGAGCAGCGGGTGGTTAGCTCAGTTGGGAGAGCGACGGCCTTACAAGCCGTAGGTCACAGGTTCGACCCCTGTACCACCCACCAAACTTCCCAAAGGAAGTTTACTACCGAGGACCGGTAGTTCAGTTGGTTAGAATGCCGGCCTGTCACGCCGGAGGTCGCGGGTTCGAGTCCCGTCCGGTCCGCCAGACACAAAAAAGCCCTCACATGCGAGGGCTTTTTTGTGTCTGGCTGTTGCAGGTTTAGCTCTATTGCTGGACCTTGTGATTGACGCGGACTTTTTTGGGTCGGCAGACTCGTAAAGGGCTTGGGTTAGTGCTCTCTATGCAAGTGGTCCATTCTTCTTTTTTGGTTCAAGCTTTTCTTTAATTTTTTCGAAAAGGCTAAGAGCATCATTTCTATCATTTGCGTGAAAGTTTCCGGCCTCTTTGAGGAGGGGTATCCAAGGAGTCTCTGAAATATCTCTGCGGGTTTTGAGAGTCCGCGAGGTTTGTAGGGGGAGTGGGGTTGCTCGGGGTTCCCTGGCTTGATGCTTGTGGATATTTTGCGATACACAATTATCATTCTTTCCTAGTTAATAGTCTTGCATGGTTGCTCAATGCTTTCTGGTTTCCTGTCTTGTTTAAATGTTGATGCTTTTACAAAAGCTGCACTGGAAGTCCCTTATCAGTTGGTGGGTAGTGATTTATTTCCTGGTATAGAGCTATGGGTGAGAAGAGATGACCTTCTTGATCCGCTAATCTCTGGTAATAAAGCCTATAAACTCCTTTATAACCTATTGGAGCTAGAGGCACGCCAATTGGGGACCGTTGTAACTTGCGGTGGAGCCTGGTCGAATCATATTCATGCTGTTGCAGCTGCGGGGGCTCGTTTTGGTTTTGACACAGTGGGTGTAATTCGGGGGGAGCGAGCGCATAGGTTAAGTGCAACTTTACAAGATGCAGAGCGTTTCGGGATGAAGTTGATTTTTGTATCCAGAGAGCAATATCGTCGAAGAGGGGAGGCGAGCTTCATTAGTGAAATTGGAGTGGACGAGGAGTCGGCGTTATTTGTTCCCGAAGGGGGATCTAACTATATAGGCGTGAGGGGGGCAAGGGTTCTAGGTGAAATAATTTTAAGGAGTGCTCCAGTCGGATTTGATCAGGTCTGGACGGCTTGTGGTACAGGAGCTACTTTCGCGGGGTTAGCCTCAGGCCTCAAGGGTATTTCGACAGTGGGTGTTGAAGTGCTAAAGGCGGGAAACAGTATATTGAGAGATGCTGCTACCTGGTTGCCCCAGGAGGGAGAAATCGCACGTCTTGACGCAACTCATAAGATTCTTACAGACGAAGCAGGCGGCATCCACCACCGGCTGCTTTCGGGCTATCACTGTGGAGGTTATGCAAAGTACCCGGAGGAGTTGCGGCGATTTCAGGACGAGTTAGAGGTTGAGACGGGTATTCCACTAGACCCAGTTTATACGGCTAAGTTGCTATTTGCATTATCAAATAGTGCAAAAAATAGTCGGCTTCGAAAGGGTAGTAAGATATTAGCTATCCACTCAGGAGGGTTGCAAGGTCGACGTGGTATTGCTTGAACATCTGCTATTTTTCGCTAAGCCAGCGATCAATGGAACTACGGTGTTCGACTCATCTATAGGCCTGCGGCATAATAGTCAGTTCTGTGCTGCCAGGCCTTACTCGGTGCTGAAGGTGCGACTTGATCGTTGTGTTGTTGTGGCCAAAAAGGCTGGTTGAAGTGCCGAAAGGGAGGGGCCGTGTCGGAATTTCAGAATATAGGGCTGATCGGCCGAACAGAAAGTAAAAACGCAGTTTCGTCTCTAAAGCGCCTGATAGCTTACCTTGAGAGAGAGGGTTACAGTGTGGTGCTGGAGGAAGGCACAGCTTCCTGCGTTTCGTCCCACAGCGCGCGGGTGTCTACCAGAGATAAACTGGGTGAGCTATGCGATCTTGTAATTGTTGTTGGAGGAGATGGCAGTCTCCTTGGAGCGGCCAGATCCCTGGCGCGCTATAGCGTTCCTCTTCTGGGCATTAATCGTGGCCGCTTAGGTTTTCTTACAGATATCACGCCTGATCAGGTAGAGCAAAAGGTTGGTGAAGTCTTATCCGGTAAATACATGGCGGAAAGCCGGTTTTTACTAGATATGTCAGTCACTCGTGACGGTAGACCTGTTGGGAAGGGCTCGGCATTAAATGACGTGGTTCTTCACCCGGGTGAATTTATAAGGATGATAGAGTTTGATCTCTATATCGATGGTCAGTTTGTTTATACGCAGCGATCAGACGGCCTAATTATTTCGACCCCAACGGGCTCTACTGCATATGCGCTCTCCGGAGGGGGGCCCATTATGCATCCTAAGTTAGATGCAATAGTTCTGGTCCCCCTGAACCCCCACACTTTAAGCAGTCGCCCGATTGTTGTGGAAGGTAGTAGCGAATTCAAGTTGATCGTGGGGGAGCAAAATGTAGCAAAGCCCTATATTACTTGTGATGGACATGATCAGGTGGTAACGGAGCCTGGAGATGTTATTCGGGTCCATAAGAAGCCGCATCGCCTTACATTGATTCACCCCATTGATCATAACTTTTATGAGACTTGTAGGTCTAAACTCGGGTGGGCTGAATAAAATTTTGATTGTAGTAATTGGGCTTATGGGTATTCTGGCAGCTTGTTTTTAGGGTGGGTATTGAAAGTGGGGCGCTAAATTGCTGCATGCAAACTATAGGATCGGTATGGATTTACATCGAGCAAGTCGTGCAGATTTGAGTGTGCCTTATTTATTATAGTAGGTGGAGTAGGTATGAACTTAGTTATTTTTATTGGGCATCACAAGGTTGGGTCAACATCCCTACAAACCTTCTTAACGAATAATTTTCTTACATTAATCAATAGGGGTGTTTTATACCCGGCGGTTGAAAGTAAAGGGATGGCAAGTAACTTGTTGCGGGCCGTGAAAGGAAAGGATCTAGGTGGGCCTACACATATAAATATCCGCGAACCCCATAATGCCTTAGCTTTCAGAATGATGTCTGAGTCAGCTAACTCTTGGCGTATACCTCCTTATCACACCGGACTTCCGTCTGTTCACCAAATGCTTTTGATAATAAAAGAGCAAATTGCCGCGTTAACCCCATCAACAGTAGTTCTTTGCTCTGAGGTATTCTCTAATTTTGGAGTGCGATGCCCTGAAATGATTGAAAGGTTAAAGGCGGAGCTGGGTATTTCGGACGTCACGATAGTGTGTACACTTCGACGGCCAGATGAATATTTGGCATCTTGGCACTCTCAAAGGCTTCGCTTTGGGCATAAGATGGGCGCTTTGAGGGATGATGGCCTAGAGGAGTACTTGTCAGATATACACTTTAATTACCGATCACTGTTAGAGCCCTGGGTAAAGGAGTTCCCGCAAGCAAAATTTGCAATTCGAAGCTATTCTGACGTTTTGGGTGAAGGTGGTTCAATTATAGATTTCTTTAAGCAAGCGGGGCTAGAAAAGAAAATTAAAGGTTTAAGTACAAAGAGTATTTCTGCAAACCAAAGTATACATCTTGGGTTGCTTGAGGTTGGCAGGTTGGCGCTCCATCATCTTGAAACAGAAAGTGCCAGAATGCTATGTCGAAAGATGATAAAAATTTCCTCTAAAGTTGATTTGCCTCCGAGTAAACAGATCGAGTTGTTTGGACCAGAAAAGAGAGAATTTCTATTCTCTGAATTTCAGCCAGTTCATGACTACCTGAACAAGCTTACTGGTAAGCGGTCTTTCTTTGAAGATATAGATAAAGTGAAGGAAGTGAAACCCTACCCTGAAATTGAGACTGCGCGAGATGGAGTTAAGCAGGTTTGGAAGCTTCTTAGAGGGGAGCTGACTGAGCCGGCAGTAAAAGATTTTCTCAAGAATATAGATATCCATTGAGGGTGGTATTGCTCACTTATTCCATGAGTGCATACTCATAAGGTTGCCAGTAAAAATCTTAGTTGGGTTTTGGTGCTAAAGTTATGCCCCATGCCGGGAGTTGGCCAGAGTTAGTTTAACTGCTCAAATCTGTAAAATCCCTTCATCAAAGCGGGGGGTTACTCGCTTTGATGAGGGCGCCTATACCTAGAGGTAAAGTCTTGGGTAAACCCTGTGATGCGATGCTGGTGATCGCATCATCAGATGCTTGATTGGATTGCTAAATCTGGCAGCTGAGCTTGAAAATGTCTCCAAAACTGTGTATGGAGGGAGTTTTCTGTCGATACTATAAGGCTGTTTCGGGTAATTATTTGTATGCCCTTCTTGGTATTATTCTATGTGGCGTGGTGCTAAATATGATATCAGTTTGGGATGGTGTGATCATCAGTTGTTCTTGGGCGGAAAAAGTGAAATAGGGGTTGCCAAGATAAATGCTAGCTCCCCGCGATTTAATACTGTTTGTGAGGGCTACTTTAAAACTATTCTACAATAAGTCTATTGCTCATCATTATAAGATTAATAAGTCGAAAGAGGGGTGTGAAAATATCTAGGAGAATGGCAGGTATATTTTGATAGTGATTACACTTACTGGAATAAAAATGTTGTGGTGCATGTTTATATTTTAAAAAGTCGAAAGGAAAAAATGACAAGTTGAATTTAGGTTGTCAGAATTACGTCCAAAAATGGATGATTGTTACATTTACTCTAAGTTGAGGTGTGTTATGGTTGATGTCGATTGTCAATCTTAGGTAGGAGCTCCCAGCTTTACCAGTGTAATTAACTCCTCACATCAATTGATCGACGCTTTATAATTTATCTGTTACCGTTGCGCCTAAGTTTTATATGGACTTATGGGCTTTCCGGACCCCCCCCTTTATGTAGACAGTAGACTATTTTTATTCAATCTGCTTTCTGCCTCAGAGTATTCTCATTGAAGTTAAATATCTTGGAAGTCTCTGAGGAAAATAACCAGATACCTATATGATTAATTGAGGGGCATTACTCTCCAAAGATTGTAAGCAGAGAGTGGGAAATTTAAGGTCCTTGGCCTCCCTATTATGTTTCTTTGCTCCAAAAATTTATTTTCTTTTTGCTGTTTTGACTTAAAATCCATTGAATTTACAGTCTCAAATAGGTTGAAGTAATAAGTTGGCAGGTAAATAAAAATTTCTCGAGAAAGCTACATTATTTACACTCGGATGAAATAGGTGGTGAGTGGTTCAGTTTTGGTTCTGTATAATTGTGGCTGGGTCGGTCTTTCCGGACGTTTGGTAATTGAAATGCAAAAGGATTGAAGGTAAGTGGCGGAGCATAAAAGCTTTTAATCAGATCGGCGCTGAATTTATTGTTGTGTGACTACTTGAGCCGTTAGAGCTTGGTAAGCTAGAGGTAGTAGTAAAGCACAATTTAGTAGTGAAATCATGCCTTACTGAAAAGCTATTAAGCTACATGTTTGGTTTATTCGGTAATAAGGTTAGATTTATTTTGTAGTCGGATGGAGTACTCGTTGCACTTTTTCTGTATGTGCGGCCCATTTGGTCGCAGAGTAAGTGCTGCGTTCATTAGTAAAGAGGCGGTCTCTATGTGTTTATTTTCAAGCTCAATTGCGAGGCGCTTCAAAGGCTGCACTTCCTTGCATGCAAGCTCTTTGATGGTTTCCAGTTTTTCCAGATAGGCATTAGCCAAAGCTTGAATTGTTAAATCGCTATTGATGGCTATATCAGATTTCCTGGTTATAATGTTAAACCCTGAATTTATGCTTTCAATTTTTCCTAATATCCTTTTGGTGTTTATCCCGGATGATGTGATTGCGTCCTCGACGGTTCCCTTGAACTTACCTATGCGTTTTAACTCAAAAGAGCTTTCATTTTGAGATGAATTGTAAGTGGCATTGCGGTTTGCAGGTAGGCGGAAAAGGGAGCCTATAGTGCTAAAAAAATCATTAATATGGTCATGGCCAGTCTGGTGAAATGATTTGACTATTAAGTTCTCTTCTCCGAAGTGTCTGCAAAAAACCTTATAAACTGGGAGTTGAGAAAGCAGTGACTCCTCAACCCCTTGAAAAAACATGAGTAGATTTTGTGTGCTGTGAGGCCCTTTGTTAAGTTGGTTATACCATGAATTTAAAAAGCTAAGAGGCTCTCTAATATACATGATGATTTTCACAGAGAATTCCCTGAAGCTAGATTGAAGTGCTTCTGCAATTTCATCTCCTTTGCCCGAAGCGCAGATGCTGAATAGCTCCTCAGATGATATGAGGACCTTGTCTTTCGGGCTGGAGAGGATTTCCTGTTGGATAGCTTCTAGCTCATTTTTAAAAATTATATTTTTACCATTGAACCAGGTGGGAGATGGTACTCCGTAGTCTCTGAGTAAGCTAAGAGTTAACCTTCCATGGTTGGTAGTATTGTTTTGAGGTCTGCAGCTTTTTGGGTACAGTACGTCTAAATCGGAATCATGACAAATTCTCTGGATGCTAGAAGTTCCAGTTTTAAAGTTTCCGACATGTAAGTACAGTGTTTTCATGCTGCTCGCCAGACGTTAGTGATTTTCTGTAGTTGGGGTGGGTTCTGTTACAAAATTATCCTTTTTGATGTCAAGAAATTCCTCCCAAAACTCTCTTGATGTCATATGTCTTTGATTTTCTACGTAGCTGACTTTGGCTTTTTTGAATAGCTTGTAAGATGTAAGGGTGAGCATTGTTGCCTGCCCAACAATCTTAAAAAATCTTGTGGGATTTCGTGTAGCTGTAAAACCGCTCAGGGTTGAGGGTTGAATATATTGTACCCTACGAGCACGCAAGCACTTGATGTAATTCCAGTCAAAGGTTGACATATATCTTATTCCTGGATCTGCTATGTTCTTGTCAGGAAAAATGAGAAAGCTAGGTAGAATATGCCCGTTTAAAGTTAGCTTGGATAAAATTTTATGTTTAAGCCTTACTTTGAAATCATCAAATCTAAATTGGGGGATTTTAGATGGGGCGATGCTCTTTGCTACATCTTCTTGAGAGCGCAGTAAGGCTCCGTGCAGCTCATCTGGCAATGTATCATGAAGTTTAGAAAATCCGTTCAATGCAGCTTTTGTTCCATCAATTGCTTTTTGAGCTGAGTCATAACGATACCCCAGTGACAGCACGATTGTTTTCTTTAGCAATCGCTTGCACATAGCCCAGTAACTGAAGTTGGAATCATGGATGCTGCGTCCTATGAACGAATTTCTCTCTTCATAGTAAAATGTTGCTGAGGAGTATTTGTTTTCGAATGGTTCATGCCATACGCCAATACCATTCATATCTATAATTTTGATGCCATTTTCTATTGCTCTTAACGAATACTCGACATCATCCCACTTTAGAAATACAGGAATCGGTAAGCCTAGGTGTTTAAATGTCGAAGTTGGAGCAGAAAAGAACCACCAACCAGCATATTGCTTTGCCACTTCTTGGTCATTTTCAAGCAGACCATTAAGGTGGTTCAAGTCAAGTTGGCTTTTTATAGGGATAAAATGTGCGTCGCTATTAAGTATGGCACCATTTTCATATTGGATGTTGTGCTGATCAAGTCGTAGCATACTTCCACTAACCGCTACAGAGCTGTCATGGCAATATGAGTAGAATGTTTGCAGTCGAAGCAGTGTTGTTGGTTCTATCGTTGTATCATCATCGCTCAAAACGATATGACTGTATTTGTTTGATTCACGCGTGGCCTCAATTAACCCTCTTGCAAACCCGCCTGACCCACCATAGTTTTTATTCGTAAATAATTTTACAGAAGAGTTATCGGGGGCGGTGAGAGTGCAGCCGTTATCTATCACCAAAAGGTCGATGACAGTGCTAGGGTCAATTTTTTTCTTAAGCTCATCAAAAAGCTTGATGTTTCTATATACGAAGCTCTCCCTTTTATAGGTCGGCATAACAATAGCCAGAGAGCAATTTTGGCGGGGAGCATTCTCGGTTAAGAGGGCAATATCATAGATTTTTGCTGCGTCAAGACTGGTTTCTATTTTAATGAATGCCAAGCCTGCTTTAGGTGCTGAAGTTAAATCAATATCGATAACTACTTCTGAGCAATCTTCTAGCTGAATAGATCTTCTTGCTAGAACGACATTTCCCGATTCTTTGGATGCGGCGATTACTTCACATGTAAAGGTCCCAGCACCCCTAATTTTTGCCTTGAGCGAGGTAAGATCGCAATACTTGAGCCATTTCCCAAGGCTAAAAGAATTAAAGTATGTGTCAAATGATAGAGTTGAAAATGGGCCGATATGCCACGCAGATTCGGGCTCGGAGTATCTGATGGCACCAGAATAGTGCTGGTAAAGCGAGTCCAGTGTTGTGGCTTTTCTATTAGGAGGGATAATTGAGTGTATAGTGTTCATTGTTCTATTCAATCTAATTTTAGCGTGTAACCAAAGATTTATTTTTCTGTTTGTGGTGATTCTTTTAGGAAGGCCGCTGCTTGGTCTAGTGCTTCTCTAATAGTGACATCCATATCCAGGTATCGGTAAGTCCCCAGTCTCCCAACAAAAGTTACACCTTCAATTTTTTGCGCCTCTTTTTCATAGGTCTCCAGCATTTCAACCTCTCCAGCAAGGCGAATAGGATAGTAAGGAGTATCACCTTCTTCACAAAGCCTGGAGTATTCATGGTAAATCACGGTCTTTTCATGTTCTTCCCAGGGTGCGAAATGCTTGTGCTCAGTGATTCGGGTATAAGGTACCTTTTCTTCTGTATAGTTAATTACAGCATTTCCCTGGGCATCCCCATCTTGAGTGCTTCGTTCGAAATCTAGGGTTCTGTAGCCAAGCCGGCCATGCTCATAATTAAAGAAGGCGTCAAGGGGGCCAGACCAAAAGGTATGCTTGTAATTCTTTCTTTCGTCAGGGTTGAAAGGGCTGCTTAAGTGGAGGGTAATGTTTTCATGTTTTAAGATCTTGGATACGATCTCGGTATAACCATGCTTAGGCATTCCCTGAAATGGATGATTGAAGTAATTGTCATCATAATTAAAACGCACAGGGAGGCGTTTAAGAATGGAGGCAGGAAGCTCGGAAGGGTGGAGTCCCCACTGTTTTTGTGTGTAGCCCTTAAAGAAGGCTTCATATAGGTCCTTCCCGACAAAGCGGAGTGCCTGCTCCTCAAAGGTTTTAGGATCTTCAATGGAAAGGTCTGCCTGAGATTCAATCCAGGACTTGGCTTCAGTTGGGGATAAGGTTTTTCCGAAGAATTGATTTATCGTATGTAAATTAATAGGCAGGCTATATACATTGCCATTATAAATTGCTTTGACACGATTTTTATAAGGCATCATGTCAGCATATTTATTGATATATTTCCATACTTCTTCATCCGCAGTATGGAAAATGTGTGGTCCATACTTATGGACCATTACGCCAGTCTCAGAGTCACGTTCGGTGTGGCAGTTTCCTGCTATATGGTCTCGCGTCTCAAAGATATTAACTTTATATCCAGCCTCTGCAAGCTCACGGCCAATAACGGCCCCTGAGAATCCTGCGCCGACAATTGCGATAGAGTTGTTTTTTGAAGTCATTGCATTTTGCCCTGAGTTTTAGTTGTAAAGTCTAATAAAGCTTTAAAGATTTCTTGGCTCTCTTTTCTTTTGTGGTGGGAGAGGCTGCAAATGGCTGCTTTTACAAAGAACCTAATAAAGAGGTATGGGGTTGCTACCTTGTAGTGCATTACCGAAACATACAAAAAATTCCTGACATCGTAGTATTTAATGCCGGGACGATACTCCTTGTTCTTCGTTGGGTGTGCAACATGTGCTTTTGGTTCGATAAGTGTTTTATAGCCTGCTTCCCTTGCTCGTAGGCACCACTCTACGTCGTCAAAGTGAAGGAAAAAGTTTGCAAAATCTTGGAGTTTTTTTGCTGCGTCCATGGGAATGAGCATGCAAGCCGCAGATGAGTACTCGCTTTCAAAGGGGGTTGAGGGAAGGTCACCTATACTTTCGCCATTAAAAAGTAGCTCTTGCCTGGCTCTCCACCAGCGGACCTTGGCTCCCGCCTCTGTCACTTTTTTTGTATTGGACTTGTCTAGGATTACCCCCCCAATAATACACTTGCCAGCTTCCTTTTCTGCGCTAGCAACCAAAAGCTTCAGTGTATTTTTTTGTGGCGTTGCATCATCGTCTAATAGCCAAATATAGTTGGCCCTGTTTTGGGAGGCTGCTTTTCTAATGCCTTCGCTAAAGCCGCCAGACCCCCCAAGGTTTTCATGCAGAGTGAGCACTTTAATTTGCGGCCGTGAATTACTGTTTTGCTGAATAAAATCATCGACTGCCAGAGCGGTGTCATCATCACTATTATTGTTGATAATCGTAATGCTATAAGCTTCTTTGGGGTAATCTAAATGTGTTAGTAGCTTTAGTTGATCGATCAGTTCTGCCTTTCGATTGTAAGTCACAATTACAATCTCAATGAGCGGCACAGAGGCTGATTTGTCTGTAGTGTCTAACGTCAAACCAGTATGCTCCTGTATTAATCTTTAGCTGCGATGGGCCGCTCTTTAGGTGCGGGCGAGCAACTTTTTAGCTTGTGTTGAAGGTTAGCTCGCATTTTATTTGTTTCAGCTAATTGGTTCGCAACAATATCTTCAGAAGCGGATATCACCTCAGATAGGCTTGGAAGCCCAATTGATTTTGGGGTTTTTTCATTAGAAAAACTGACCCCTTGAGAGCCAATTGTGAAGTAGTTAAATATTTGAGAAATCATGCGCGCAGTTGCACGCTTATTCCAACTCAAAAATGCGCCTTTCTTTTTCTGTAAGGGGTCCCCTGCAAAGCTTTGGCTGAGTTTTTGCCTGAGCCCAAAAAGCTTGTTTCGTGTTAGAATCGAAGTTGCATAAACGCCTGCTATGCTGGGAGTAACATTTCTGCTGACTTTGCTGGCTCGGATTGAATTCTGAGTTGCCGTTGTAAGGCCTAGGCTGCTCAAAAAATCCAAGATGAGGTTTTGGCTTTCCCATTGATTCTTGTCATATGGGCGGGTGATTATTTTATTAGGGTACACCTTTTCCCAGCGTTTGATAAATAGCGTTTTAAAGGCTGCACTATAGACGCAGGGATCAAAAAGAGTGGGGACATACTTTGCCATTAAATATTGCCACTTGAACGCAGAGTATGATTTTGCGGTCTTGAGTTTTTGCATTATTCCCGACTCTAGATATTCATCTGCTCTACGAATATAAGCTATTACGCATATGTCGGAATGGTTTAACCATTTTTTAAACAAATTTATTTCGGAGGCTTTTAAATTGCAAAAGGCCTCGGCGCTAAGAATAAGATGCTTGGGCTTGCTGGAGATAACTTTGTCCAGTTTGAGCCAGCAGCCACCTTTTTGGCCTGACCGTAGTTCTCGAAACAAGCATTCGTGGTGGCTTTCTTGTTTAAAGAGTTGAGGGTACTCAATCCCGTTCGCCCTTAGTGCATCCCGGTTTTGACTGAGGGCAGCTTGAATGGCGGTTGACCCAGTCTTATCTGAGCCAATATGGACGTAGATCTTCATGTTGGTACTGCCTCAGTTTCATACATTTCTAAGATTTTCTGGGCTTCTCCAATCGCTTTAATTACGCCGTTTTCTATCCACAATATTCTGTCACAGAGCTTTTTTAACGTTTGGGTAGAGTGAGATACTAGTACTACAGTCTGGTTCGACCGCACCTTATCCTTCAGTGCCTTTGCTGATTTTTGCTTAAAGTCTTTGTCGCCTACTCCGAGGATCTCATCAAGTAGAAGTACGTCCGGTGTTGCATGGATTGCTGTGGCAAAGCCCAGGCGAGCTTTTTGGCCTGCTGAAAAGGTGCCAACAGGCTCCTTAATTGTATCGCCGAGGCCAGAAAACTCCGTGATGATGGGAATTAGAGTCTTAGCCTGTCGGATGCTGCTCCCTTGAGTTACCAGTGCCATAAGGGCGTTATCAATACCGCTCAGGTTTTTATTAAAACCTAGCCCAAGTGATAATAGTTGTGACTTGATATGAGGCTTTCTGTGAATTTTTCCTGTATTTGGGGTGATGATATCTGCGAGCAATTTAAGCAAGCTTGATTTGCCGGCACCATTTCGCCCAATAACGCCAAGTGTTTCGCCAGGTAGCAGTTCAAATGAGATATCCTTGAGTACCCAGTTTGGCTTTGTGAATAGGCTCAACCTTCCACGGTAGGCGAGGCCTACTTTTGAAAATGTTAATATCGGCGAGCTCATAGCAGCACTCTTGGGTAAGTTCTATCCAACGCTTTAATCAGGGCTAGGGCGGAGATAAGGGATATAGCTCCAACAATGAGTGGGTAGGCTAACTCTCCAATCGCGGGCATTTGGTTCTCTAGAAGAACCTTTCTGTAGCTAACAAAAATTTCAGCAAATGGATTGAGAAACAGAAGCTCCTGAACCTCTGGCGGGCGGCTGCCTATATCGAAGAAAATACCTGATGTGAAAAGTACCCCGGTTACGGATAGAGGTACCAAGTGTCGTAAATCGGGCACCAGAGGTATGGTAGCCGCAGCTAACAAGCTTAGCCCGAGATTAATGACAAGCTGGGAGAAAATGACAGGGATAAGTCCTAACCATGCGACGGAGGGGACAAACCCCGAGAGCCATAGCGCACCAAAAAGTATTGGCAGGACGCATACAAACCTCAAGAGCATAGATAGATTGATTGAGCAAGCAAATATCCACTTGGGCAAGTAAAATTGGCCAAGTATCCCTTTGTTGTTAACTATCGATTCGGCGCTATTGCTGATGGATGACGCAAACCATTTAAATGGGAGCATGCCACACAGCAGGAATGCTAAAAATTCTGGCCCAGCTTGGTTGCCGCGGAATCCAGATGCGAATGCGAAGTAGAGAAGCCCTGTGAGAAGAAGTGGCTCCATTACCCACCAGACAGTTCCTAGGTAGGTATTTTCCATGTCCGCTTTTAAGGCGTTTACGCCCCTGAGCCAAACAATATTGAAGTGATTCTTAAGCATCCAGGTGTTACGGTTACAAATAGGAGTGGCATTATAAAGGCACAGAAGCGCCAAATATACAGTAAAAGCTTTAGAAACAACAGCTTACATGCTGTAAACTAGTACGTTGAATTTGTAAAGGCCGTATGTTTTGGTACAAAAAGTAACCGCAGCTCATTGTTATAGGACGTTCCTTCCTGAAACGCATGGAGGGCTGGAACAGGCCATATTTCAGATGGCTCGATCCGGAGGTGAGGTATTAGCCCTCTCTTGCAAGCCCGGCTCTTATGAGATTGAGCCCGGCTTGCAAGTTCGGGCTAGTCGCCGCTGGTTTTCTTTCAATTCAATGTGTTTTGGACCGGGTTTGCTACTGGATGTATGGCGTAGCAAAGCGAAAGTGTTGCACTTGCACTTTCCCTGGCCTTTTGGTGATCTTGCCTACCTATTTGCAGGCAAGCGGCGCCCCTTGGTTGTGACTTACCATTCTGATGTGGTGAGGCAGAGGTGGCTGCTGAAGCTTTACACCCCTCTCATGAATCGTTTTTTTGCCAAAGCGGATCGTATCGTCGCTACTTCTGAGCAGTATGTGGCAACAAGCCCTGTTTTGCAGCGCTGGAAGCATAAGGTCTCTGTGATTCCCTTGGGGGTTGATGAGGATACCTTGCCGCCCCCGCGTGAAGACGACTTGAAGCGTATTGAGGACACCTATGGCCAGGGTTTCATGCTTTTTGTTGGTGTTCTTCGTTACTACAAAGGCCTTGAATACCTGGTTCGCGCAGCTGAGGGGGCTGGCTGCCGCATATTGATTGCGGGGGCGGGACCAGAAGAGGGGCGTATGCGCGCTCTTGTTTCTAAGCAGGGCCTGGATAACGTTGAATTTCTGGGGTTTGTATCCGATGAAGAAAAGGCAGCATTGTATAGACTATGCGGTGCTGTAGTTTTTCCTTCCCATTTGCGTTCTGAAGCCTTTGGGGTCACCTTGGTTGAAGGGCTTATGGCCGGTAAGCCGCTAATAAGTTGTGAGATAGGCACCGGTACAAGCTTTGTAAATGAGAATGGCGTAACTGGCCACGTGATACCTCCAGCGGATAGCTCCGCGCTCCGGGCGGCTATGAATGACCTCAGCTCCAACCCCGAAAGAGCTAAGATGATGGGGGCTGCAGCCCGCCAGCGTTATGAGACCCTGTTTACGGGCGAGAAGATGCGAGAATCGTATCAAGAGCTTTACCGGGAAGTTCTAGGGGCTGATGTTGGTAGTGAGGTGATTGACTCTGATAGGAATTCCTGTGCTTAGGATTGGTGTTGATGCCAGGCCGTTGTCAGTTGTCACTACAGGTATTGGCCGTTATACGGAAGCCCTCATTGAGCGTATGGTAAAAAGCGGGCATGAATGGTTCCTTTATAGTGATGCGCCGCTCCCTGAGAGGTTCTGTGATGCAGCTAATGTGGTCGTACGTACAGGGAAGGTTGGGCGTAAATCATTGGGTACTCTTTTTGCTCAAGCCCGTTTCCCATCCTGGGCTAGGCATGATGACTTGCAGGTATTCTGGTCCCCCAGGCATCATTTGCCACTGATGATGCCGTCTTCAGTAAGCCGGGTGGTGACGATTCACGACATGGTTTGGGCGCGCTTTCCTGAAACTATGTCTGTATTTGGTAAACATCTAGAGCGTGGGTTGATGCCCCCTTCGGTAAACTCGGCGCAAACGGTGATAGCGGTATCAGCATTTACCGCCGATGAGCTCACAGAGTTAATGCCGAAGTCTGTGGGTAAGACTGTTGTTATTCCCGAAGCACCTTTCCTGGAAAATACTGACGACCGCATTGATGGGGAGTATTTCCTTTTCGTCGGTACTCTGGAGCCCCGGAAAAATTTGGAGCGCCTGCTGGCCGCATATCGAGCTTACTTGGATATGGCTACTCAAGGAGCATTGCCGCTTTATATTTGCGGTGGGCAAGGCTGGGGGCTGCCTCGATTAAGTGATGTTATTGAGGGGTTGGGTTTAGGTGAAATGGTAAAGGTGCGGGGTTATGTGCCTGATCACGAGTTAAGAGGCTTGTATCATAATGCCAGAGCTTTGCTTATCCCTTCGATTTATGAGGGGTTTGGGCTGCCTATTGTTGAGGCGTTTTCGCAGAATACGCCGGTTTTGACCTCTAATACTGGAGCTATGCGGGAGGTGGCTGGAGATGGAGCTATTTTAGTCGACCCTCTTTCGGTTTCTAGCATGGCTAATGGTATCCATCAGCTGCATTCAGATTTGGATTTGGTCCATAGCCTTCAGGAATCTGTATGCGCTCGGGTAAAAGAGTTTTCTTGGGATCGAGCAGCGGAAGCCACCTTGAAGGTGTTGGAGGAGGCTGCTATCAACGAGTAGCTGGCTTTGGTTCATCTTTTTATAGCGCTAGCTTCTACACCATTCTCTTTTCGGGCGGGTCTCTGGCTATTCCCTGAAGTATGTTTGTGTTCTGCGGTTTCAAGGTTGTGGGGCTTTAAGCCTTATCCAAATTTATTTTCTCATTGATTGTTTCGGTCTTCCCTTAAGGTTGTCAGGTTCTAACTGCCCTGGCTACTGTCGAAATTCCCATCTATCTCTCTCCTGATCCAGTTGTTGAAATCCCCGCCCATCCTGTTTGTTGGCCAATGTTGTAGGTTGCTAATTCCAAGTGTTGTGCTAATCGTTTAGTCAGTGCGTGATGATTCAAATGTCTAACAATATCTGCAATTGGTGCTGCTATGCGGGTTAAATTTTCCGTGATTGTTCCGGTCTATCAGCAGTGGCACTTCATTGAGGAGCTGATTTGTTGCTTGGAGTCTCAGGTCATTTCAAGGGGCCTTTTTGAGCTTGTACTGATATCAAACGACGGGAATTCTCCATCCTTTTTAGGGGGGGGGAGTTTTCATATTAAGACGGGAACGTGCAAAAAGCCTGGATCTTATGCGGCAAGAAACAAAGGGGCAGAGTTAGCCGAAGGTGATTGGCTTATATTTACGGATGCTGATTGCCTGCCGGATTCAAAGTGGATAGCTGGAATTGATAGGGCGATTGGGTGTTGGGGAGGGAGTGTGAAGTTGTTTGGCGGTGATGTCCGAAGCCAAAAGCAATATGGATTTTCTAACATCTATGAAGTCTATGACTTTATGAGGGGGATACCACAAGAAGTTTACGTATCTGCAGGAGTAGCGGCTACAGCAAATATGGTAGTGGATCGGTTTTTGTTCCTGAAGCTTGGCGGATTTAGTGAGAATTCCTTTTCGAGTGGTGATTTTGAGTTTTGCAAAAGGTTGAGGGCTAGAGGGCACCAAGTTTTATTTCTGAAGTCTGCTTTTGTCCATCATCGAGTTAGATGTTCCTGGCAATCTGTAGCGACAAAAGCAAGGCGGATAAAGGGAGGGCAGTTTTCTCTCTCTCAAGGGGCGGGGAGGTTTAAGTTGATCCTATATACCCTTCTTCCGCCGGTAAGGTCGGTCGTATTTTTTTGGCAGAAAAGGGAAATTTATATTGGTTATAGATTGTTGGCAACTTTCGTTCAGATAAGGTTGTGGGGGGTTGAAATATGGGAGGTGGCTCGCTTGATGTTAGGGGCGAAACCTGAGCGACATTGATTTTTGTAAGTGTTTGGACGGTATTGGTTGTGGAGAGGTGGTGCGCTTGTATACCAATAATTCTAACAGGCTGAGACATGAAAAAAGCATTAATAACGGGTGTAACAGGCCAGGATGGCTCTTATTTAGCTGAATTTTTATTGGCGAAAGGGTATGAGGTTCATGGGGTTAAAAGAAGGTCCTCTTCATTTAATACGAGCCGCATAGATCACTTGTACCAAGGGCCGCAAGATGACAGTAGAAGGTTTTTTCTTCACTATGGAGACCTTACCGATACGAGCAATTTGACCCGAATTCTTCAGGAGGTGCAGCCTGATGAAATCTATAATTTGGGTGCTCAGTCACATGTTGCAGTCAGTTTTGAATGCCCTGAATATACTGCAAATGTGAACGGGCTTGGAACCCTCAGAATATTAGAGGGGATGCGTCTTCTGGGGTTGGATAAAACCAGATTTTACCAAGCCTCAACATCGGAGCTTTATGGTGCTGCTAAAGCTACCCCTCAGAATGAAAACACTCCTTTTTACCCTCGCTCTCCATACTCAATAGCAAAATTGTTTGCTTATTGGACTGTGGTCAATTTCCGCGAGGCCTATGGCTTATATGCTTGCAATGGAATCTTATTTAATCACGAGTCATCACGGCGTGGTGAAACTTTTGTTACTCGAAAGATAACTCGGGGTTTGGCAAATGTTGCCCAAGGTTTAGAGCGGTGCCTGTATTTGGGAGAGCTGAATGCACTGAGGGACTGGGGCCATGCTAGGGACTATGTTGAAATGCAATGGTTGATGTTGCAACAAGAAAGTCCTAGGGATTTTATTATCTCTACAGGGCTGCAATACTCCGTTCGGGATTTTGTTCGTAATTGTGCTCAAGAGTTGGGGATAGCGATAGAGTTTCATGGAGAGGGGCAGAAAGAGGTAGGTGTTGTTGCTTCAATTGTGGGAGAAGATGCTCCAGCAGTTAAATGTGGAGATGTAATTATTAAAGTGGACTCTCGTTATTTTCGCCCCACAGAGGTGGTATCACTAGTAGGTGACGCCTCATTGGCGCGGCAAGAGCTGGGGTGGACACCTAAAACAACCTTGAAAGATTTGATTGGAGAGATGGTTAAGTATGACTTGAGGGAAGCGAAGCGGAATTTGTTGTTGGCTGGGAATGGTTATCGCACTGAGCCTATTTTTGAGGAGTAGTTAGTGAAATACTCCCAGAGAGTTTTTGTCGCAGGTCATCGGGGTATGGTTGGTTCAGCATTAATTCGGAGGCTGAGACCGGTAAAAAACTGTGAAGTCATTACTTGCCCACGAGATTCACTGGATTTGACAGATGCTGCTGCTGTTTCTGATTTTTTTAATTCGGAGTCGATTGATACTGTTTATTTGGCTGCGGCAAAGGTGGGGGGCATATTGGCGAATAGCAGGCTCCCAGCTGATTTTATTTACCAGAACCTGATAATTCAAGGCAATGTAATCCATCAGGCGCACAAGGCCGATATCCAAAATTTGTTGTTTATTGGGTCGTCTTGTATTTATCCAAGGAATTCCCCCCAACCGATACGGGAGCAGGACTTGCTTGGTGGTAGTCTGGAGCCGACTAACGAGCCTTATGCTATTGCCAAGATTGCCGGAATTAAGTTGTGCGAATCGTACTCAAGGCAGTATGGACGTAACTATCGCAGTGTTATGCCGACAAACCTTTATGGTCCACATGATAACTTTGACTCTGCAAATTCACACGTTATCCCTGCATTAATACATCGTTTCCATAAGGCCAAAAATGAAGGGGTGCAGAATGTCAGGATTTGGGGGAGTGGTGATGTTCGACGAGAATTTCTGTATGTAGAGGATATGGTTGATGCGTTGGTGTTTGTAATGGGTTTGGAAGATCGAGTATATCGATCCGTGACAGAGCCTATGTGCTCCCACTTAAATGTGGGTACTGGGGTGGATTGCACTGTCAAGGAGCTGGCTTATTTAATCGCCGAGATCACTGGGTTTGAGGGAAATATTACATTTGACAGGTCAATGCCTGATGGTGTGCCGCGGAAGTTGCTAGACATCTCAAAGCTATCGAAGTTGGGGTGGGATTCCCAGACTTCCTTAGGGGTAGGGTTAAAGAAAACATACGACTGGTATAGAAGTATTTTACGTTGATCGAATGTCAGATATTGTAATTTGTACTAAAGTTCTCAAGAGAGGTTTTACTTTTCACGAACCGACAACTTGAGACTTTTTGTGATAAAAATAAGCCTGATAACGGTTTGTCTAAATAGTGCTGACACCATTCGCGACACAATACTATCCGTGTTGGCTCAAGATTATGCAAATATTGAGCATATAATTATTGATGGTGGCTCTACTGATGGCACGCTAGAGATAATATCTGAGTTTAAAGACCAAGTCGCGGCAGTTGTGTCTGAAAAAGACTCAGGTATTTATGATGCTATGAATAAAGGCATATGCCTGGCGTCTGGCGATATTGTCGGCACAATTAACTCTGATGATGTCTATTCTGATAATCGTGTAATTTCAAATGTTGTTAATGAATTTTTAGTTTCGGGAGCCCAATCTGTCTATGCAGACCTGGAGATTGTGGCTCGCAATAACTTAAGCCAAAGAGTGCGTTTTTATGGATCCAGTAAATTTAGGGTGTCTAAATTTCGCTGGGGCTGGATGCCACCCCACCCTACATTTTTTGTACGGCGTGACTGTTATAAAAAGCTAGGTTTATATAAAACCAACTACCGTGTTGCAGCGGATTTTGAATTGCTAGCTCGTTTTCTTCATCGGGATAAAATCAGCTTCAGGCGTTTGCCAAAATGTATTGTGAAAATGCGTGAAGGGGGTGTTAGTTCCCAGGGCGTTTGGGGGCGGATTCATCAAAATCTGGAAATTGTTAGGGCCTGCAAAGAAAATCATATCTACACAAACTTTTTTCTGATTCTATTTAAAGTACCTCTTAAACTGCTCGAATACACAGGAATTGGCCTTACCCATAGGCGGTGAAGGCCAACCTTTCCCTGTTTGATTTGAAGTGGCTCCTGTTAAGAGAACAGTGAGGGCAGGGCGCTATCCGTTTCACGGGGTTCACTTTCAGGTTTCGCGTTCAGTAGTAAGTCGACTATTGCTTTCACCTTATTGATGTCCAAAGGACTAGCCGGTGACTTGTAAATAGCGGCGTCCAGAACTGCTTGGAGCTGATCCAGCTCAGGGATGTTCAGTTGCCTCGCGGTCTCAGCCAAGCTCTTCCCATTTACTTGCGGCCACTTTGCAGCAAGCCACTTTAAAGTGGCTTGCTGGATATGGATGGGGTTCTCACTCTCCAGAGCTTTTTTAAGGGCACGGGTTTCACGTTGTAAGTCGGGAGCCTGGGTGTGGTTGCTCGGTATTTGCTGGGCGGGTTTGCGCCTCTGAAAGAAAAAGTACAGCACCCACAGTAAGTGAGAGGCAATCGCGATAATAGCCAGGTTGCGCCAAAAATGGCTCACCGTACCGACTTGTTCAGTGGGTGTAGCTGACTGAGGTACTTTAGCACTGGTTTCATTGTCGCTGGTTACTGCAGCAGCAGTACCGGAAACTGAGAAGCGGAATGCCGGTAGTTGAGTGGTGCGTTGTCGTTGGCTTTTTGTATCCCACCAGGTCACAGTGACAGGAGGAAGCTCGTAGTCCCCGGGTTGTGTAGCCACAATCGCGGTTGTCTCAATACGGCTTCCGGTAACGCCGTTGGGCCCAACCTGGTCTTCTTGTTGCGGTTGATCGGGGTAAGTTTTAAGGCCATCCACGTTGAGTTTGGGAAGTGGGGGCAACTGTGCGGCCCTGAGCCCTTCGGCACGTACGGTAAGAATTCGGGTAATAGGTTCGCCTACGGCAAAGGTGTCCGGGTCCTGGCTCCAGCTTTGAACAATGCCGAGACTGGCAGCGGGCAGCCATTGGCTGCCAGAGTAGTCAGCGGGTTTTGGCAGCACTTCAATAGACTTCTCCTGGGAGCGAAGTCGAAGCCTTTGGCTGTTGCGATTAAATAGGGAGAAGGGATCCCTGCGCCCAGCGATGGCCACGTAGGTAAGTGCGGGGATGCTGAGCTTGCCTGAGCTATCTGGGAAAACGGCGTAGGTAACTTCGTAAACCGCATGGCTCACGTCATTGAGCTTGCGCTCATATCGCTGCTCATCGACTTTTTCTGCATGAGCGCCGGCAACCTTGAGAGGCTCTGTTGCGATATCGTGTAAGCCGATAGTGGTGTACAGGCGAATTTTTACCAGCAGTTGCTCTTGGACATAGACCTTTTCCTTGTCGAGTGTTACTTCCAGAAAAGCCTGCTTTTCACCGCCGTTAGGTCCACTTTGTGCCTCGGTGACCGTGACGGGAACCGCATCGGAAACCTCTCCTTGATAGTTAAAAGAGGGGATAAACAGTTTGCCTTCCCGTTTGGGGGCTAGCGCCAGTACCCACTCGACAAAACTCTCTGCACGGCCATTGATAACGCGATACTGATTGGACTGTTGGCGTGAGAGAATATCGAAATCCTGTTCCAGCAAGTCAAAGTCCGGTTGTCCACCACTTTTGTCTCCTGAATAGCGCACACGTAAATTGACTGTCTCATCAATTCCAATCTTATCTCTGTCGACCGTTGCGCTGAGATCGCTTGCTAAAACCGGTGTCGACAGACAAAGTGCTATTGCAAGAAGTAGCAAAGCGAAGGCGTGGCTGAGTGGGAGGCTCCAAAGTTTTATTCGGTTGTTAATGATTGCGTCCATAGGCATTTTTGAAATCAGTGTCCTTGAATCCAGCGACATTGTTCTACTGTTCTTTACCATCTTTGTGTCGCCCCATTTTCCGGCGGCTCCCACTCTCCGCTGCGATAGGCACGGCGCCTTTGCAGGCTCTCGTATTTGAACTTCTCGCGCATCAGGCCGGCTGGATCATCGGGAATTTGACGGAGCCATTGGTCCAGGGCTTGTTGGGTTTCCTGGTCGAGTGGGCTTTCTTCAGCCCCAGTAGGCTGCGATTCCCCTTGCGGCGGTTGTTCTTCACCCTGTTGTTCACCTTGCTGTTGTTGTTCGCTCTCCTGCTCTTCCTGGCCCTTTTCTTGGGAGCCCTGCTGCTCCTCACCTTGGGGCTGTTGCTCAGAGGACTCTGGTGAACCAGAGGGCTGTTGATTATTGCCCTGTTGTTGCTGCTCGCTGGACTGCTGTTCGTTGTTCTCAGCTTGCTGCTCTTGGTTTTGCTGTTGTTCCTGGCTCTGCTGCTGGCCCTGTTCCTGCTCGCTTTGCTGCTGTTCACCGGACTGCTGTTGGGATTGCTGCTGTTTTTCTTGCAGCTCTTTCAGCTTTTCAGCAATTTCTCGATTGTGCTCGGCATCGGCAAACTCGGGCTGCTTTTGCAGGGCTTCATCGTAAGCCTCGATAGCTTTATCGTAGTCCCCCTGTTGCACCAGGCTGTTGCCAAGATTGTACAAGCTCTGTGAATTATTACTTTGGGCGAAATTCTCCTGGGCCTCTGCGTAATTGCCTGCGCGATAGTTGGCAGTGCCTTTCCATTCGGGGTTGTGAAATTCTTGCGCGGCCTCGGCCGGCTGTCCCTCTTCCAGTAGGCGCTGGCCTTGCTGGTCTTTGCGTTGCCAAAAATCCTGCCATTCAATAGCCTGGCTTTCACTTGAAATCCCAGTTATCAACAGTAAGGGCAGGGCGCATGCCAGAGCTCCCCGACGGAAGAGTAGGGCTGCAAAAGGTAGTATTAAAAGCAGCAATAAGGGCCCTTCATCCCGCCATTGGTCGAACTCCCTTTCAGTGAGCTGCGCTTGTTGCGGGCTGTCAGTTTGAGGCAGTAAATAGTCGATATCGCTGTCATTTACCGTAATTTTGGCAAAACGCCCCCCGCTGGACTGGGCGAGCTGGCGAAGCTCACTGGCATCGAAATTGGAGATGACGATGGCCCCTTTACTATCAGTCACAAATCCACCGGTATTCCCCCGTGGGATGGGGCTGCCCTCGCCGCTGCCCACGGCGAGTACGCTCATCTCAACTTTTGCGTTGGACAGAGCTTTGGCAACCTCATCGGCGGCCATTGAGTCTATGCCGTCGGTAACGGCAAGTAATTGCCCGCGTCCTGCGGCTCCATCCTTTAACAGGCGAATCCCGGTATCGACGGCCATTTCGATATTGCTGCCGGGGACGGGCATGATTGAGGGCGACAACGCGGGTACCAGATTGGCGATAGTAGCCGTGTCCTCGGTAAGAGGGGTGACGACATGGGCTTCTCCGGCATAGGCGACGAGCGCGGTGAGGCCGTCTTTTCTCTGGCGCAAAATATCCAAAATTTTAAGGCGGGCGCGGGTTAGTCGATTGGGCGAGAGATCTGTCGCCATCATGGACGGTGACAAGTCTAGCAGTATTACCACGGCATCCTGGTTGCTGTACACCGGGGTTGGCAGCTTGCGCCAGGCGGGGCCGCCCAGAGCGATAATCATCGCGACCAGCAGCGCAAATATTAATGCAAATAACCAGGGTCTTTTACTGCCGCCGCGCAGTAGAAGGTGGGGCAGCAGATCTGGGTCTATGACCTTTTGCAGTTGAGCGCTGTTGAGCACCATCTTTGCCAATCCCCAACAGAGTAGTGCTGCGGGAATTAGCAGCCACAGAACCCCTGGGCGCAGGAAGTGGAAGGATTGGATTAGGTCGAGCATATTCACTGGGCTTGACCTCCATTGTTACGACTTATTTCTTCTCGTCTGGCAGGGAGCTGAAAATTGCTCGCCAGGGGAATCAGGGCCCAAATTCCAGCCAGTAGTAGGGCGATACTAAGGGGCCAGGTGAACAGGGACTTCATGGGGCGGTAACTTTCCGCTTCTTGTTCGACAGGTTCTAACTTATCCAGTTCGGCATAGATTTCTGCCAGCTCCTGCGGGTTGTGGGCGCGGAAATAGCGGCCTCCAGTTTTGTCGGCAATTTCCTTGAGTGTCTTGCTGTCGAGATCTCGCGAAGGGTTAATTCTACGGCTGCCAAAACGGCTCCCCAGAAGGCCGGGTTGAACCATTTCGTCGGCACCTACACCGATGGTGTAAACCGTAATGCCCGCTTGTTGTGCCAGCTCGGCAGCTTTGAGCGGGGAGACTTCCCCCGCGGTGTTGGCGCCATCGGTGAGGAGTATCAGCACGCGTTGCTCTGCGGGGCGTTGGGTCAGGCGTTTGACCGATAGCCCAATGGCATCACCGATGGCAGTTCCCTGTCCAGCAAAGCCGATCTGGGCCTCTTTTAGTAGAGTTTCTACCGTCTCCCTGTCATAAGTGAGTGGGGCTTGCAGGTAGGCGCGAGTACCAAACAATACCAACCCCAAACGGTCACCTTTACGCCGTTCAACAAAGTCACCAACCACCTGTTTTACTGCATTGATACGCATCGCCGGTCGGCCATTAATTACCATATCGGGCGTTTCCATGCTGCCTGAAATATCTACGGCAATAAGGAGATCCCTTGCGCTGCTGGGTTGAGATATCGGCTCCCCATACCACCGGGGACGGGCTGCGGCGCTGATTAAAAGCAGCCAGATCAGAATCAGCAAAAAGAGATTGAGCAGATTGCTTTGTTCGCCGCCGCCGCGTTGGGATAGCTCAGAATAAAATGGCACCTTCAGGGCGCTGCTCATGGGTTTGGAGCGGGGTAGCAGCCAGCGAGCGAGTAGCGGGAGTGGGGCTAAAAAGAAAACCCATGGCCAGGCGAATTCAAACATGCGCGGCCTCCCCGCCTTGGTGTTGCGGGCTGTTTTGGGTGGGTTGTCCGTGCTGCTTCACCCACAAAATGGCATATTCCTGTAGCGCTCGGTTTTTGTCTGGGTCACAGCTGCCACGATAGAGGTTTTCGACGAGTGCTTGTTGCGCATCAGAGGGGCACTCGAGTGGGGCTGACTTTTTCAGGAATTCGACCCATGCTGTGCCGATAAGATTGCCGCACTCTGTGCGACTGTATGTTGTAACTGCCACTCGCTTAAGTATTTCATTAATTTCTGGAACTGCATCCACCTCCTCAGTATTTACTGCGGCGAGCAGTGAGGCTGCTTCGACACGATAGCGATTGCGTTCAATTTTTTTGCGCCGCTGCCGCCACCATAGGGCAGCGGCGGCCACACAGACAAGAATTAATACGGCCAACATCCACCAGCCTGGAGCGGGTGGCCACCAATTAACCGCATTGGGCTCTTGTATATCGCGGAGTTGCGATAACAGTTCCTGGGCCTCGGGCGAAGGCGCTTGCGGTGTTGGGGATTGCATTTGTTTTGCCAGAAGACTTCCTTTTATCACGACTGGCCCTCAATTAAATTGCCAGTGCGTTTTGCCTTCGCTCCTTGGTTCGCCAAAACGCTGGCGACTAGCTTTTTCTGCACTTTCAAACTCATTACTACTTGGGCCTTCTCGTATTTTGCCAGCCATTATTTCTTTGCCGCGAGCCGTAGACGGACATCAGTGCTGGAATAAGCGGTTGGGTGTTATCAAAGTCCAGCAACGGCAGCCGATAACGCCGGCACAGTTGTTCAACCTCGGCGCGGGCGCGGGCTTGCTTTTCGGCAAAATGTTCGTGTACCGGCCGATTGCCGGCATGAAGGAATGTGCGCTGGCGACCGTCAGATATAGTGAGGGATTGGCCGGGCAGATGTTGCTCCAGCGGGTCCGATACCCTCAGTACCTGGAGGTCGGCATGGCGGGATAAAAGATAGAGTGGCTGTGAGCAGCTCTCGTCGAGATCGTGACAATCACTGATTAAAAAGAGCGCACTACCGGGGCGTGCGATTCTTCGCGCTTCCTCCAGCAATGTTTTCAGTGTTTGGTTGCCCTGTTCGGGGATGGGGCTGTTCAGTTCCGCAGCGCGGGCAACCGTACTGTGGATCATCGAAAGTACGGCGTGGTGGCTGCGGCGCGGGCGCACTGTATCTATTTCCCGGTCGGAGAAAAGTAGCGCCCCGATCCGATCACTGTGCTGTAAGCCAGCCCAACCCAGGGCTGCAGCGATGCCGCTTGCCGTCACCGATTTAAATGCCCTTTGGCTGCCAAAAAACATCGGCGAGCGCAAATCCAACAGGATAACTACCGGGCGTTCGCGCTCCTCTTGGTAAAGTTTGGTGTGGGTTTGGCCGGTTCGAGCTGTTACGCGCCAGTCAATGGAGCGCACATCATCGCCTGCCTGGTAGTTCCGCACTTCCTCAAAATTCATGCCGCGGCCGCGATAGCGAGTGAGCAGGCTGCCGGCCTGATCACTGCGGGCCAGGCGCGGCTTGAATAATTGCAGCTGCCGTGCGGCGTAACGCATTTGCACCAGCGGCGTTACTTCAGGGTAAGCCCCGCGCAGTTCGAGTTCAGTTGGGGGTGCTTCAGCGGACATCAGATCGCAGGCACCTGTTGAAGTAATCGCTCAATTACCTGGTCGGTAGTAATTCCCGCCGCTTCCGCCTCAAAACTCAACAGGAGCCGGTGGCGTAAAATATCGGGAGCGACATTCATCACATCATCTGGGGTGACGTAGTCGCGCCCGGCGAGCCAGGCGTGAGCGCGCGCGCAGCGATCCAGTGCAATTGTTGCTCTCGGACTTGCACCAAAATCTAGCCATGACGCCAGCTCGCTGTCATACTTCGCCGGCTCGCGAGTAGCAATGACAAGTTGGACAGTATAGGTTTCCACGGCCTCAACCATCTGCATTTCCAGAATTTGGTTGCGCGCCTGAAGAATGGTTTCTTGGCTGATAATTTCAGTGGGGCGATTTTCGCCAAGGCTAGCCTCGGATCTGGCCAGGCGCAGGATTTTTGCTTCCGCCTCCGCATTGGGATAGGCAAGATTTACCTGCATTAGGAATCTATCTAATTGTGCCTCTGGCAGAGGATAAGTCCCTTCCTGCTCAATAGGGTTTTGGGTAGCCATTACCAAAAATAACTGGGGAAGGGGATAAGTTTTTCGGCCGACACTGATCTGCCGTTCTGCCATAGCTTCGAGCAGCGCCGACTGAACTTTGGCTGGCGCGCGGTTAATCTCATCGGCCAGTATCAGGTTGTGAAACACTGGACCTGGTTGAAAATGGAACTCTCCGGTTTCCGGCCGGTAAATGTCGGTGCCGGTAATATCCGCCGGAAGCAGATCTGGCGTAAATTGAACGCGATGGAAGTCACCCTCAATAGCTTCGCCCAGTGTTTTAATGGCCTTGGTTTTGGCCAGGCCTGGCGCTCCCTCCACCAAAAGGTGGCCATCGGCCAGCATGGCGATCAGCAATCGGTTAACCAATCTCTCTTGACCGATAATCTGCTCTTCCAACCAATCGCCCAAAGCGGCGATATGATCCCTAATAGTCTGGTTTGCTTCCATAGTATCTCTTCTTCTGAGAATTTAGCCGCCGCACGGACCTGGCTGGCTTTCTACCATCTATATATAGTCGCCGCCGAGAAGGTGGCGACTGATGATTTTAGCGGCACCAAATGAAGAGGCAACTCTTGAGATGTAGGCCTCTGCCGAGCCGACTAGATTCTGAGGTGGAATGGACTTCTCCTCACCGTCTGACTGAAAGTGTAATTTTTAGGACTCAACCCTGCAGCTGCGTATGGGCTGAGATGATGACCTTTTCGGATCTACAGTGTTTGGATTCGATGTGACAAAAATGAGATTGGGAGGTTCCCCGTGAATATGGCGACGGTTATTACCGACAGCCGTGAAGAATTAGTTGCGCAGATTTGCGAGCTGATTCGTGACAAGCTGACCAGCGAAGCCGAACCCGTTGTGGCTTTTGCCCAGCAGTTCCTCAATCAGTACCCATTAGAGGATCTGGCCGGCCGTCGTCTTGTCGACGTCTATGGCTGCATATACACCTGGTGGAACTTTATTCAACAGCGCCCGGGCGGCCTACCCAAGGTGAAGGTCTTTAACCCCCGCCTCGAAGATGATGGTTGGGAGTGCTCGCATACAGTCATTGGTGTGCTGCAGCGGGATATGCCATTTCTGGTGGACTCCATTCGCATGGAGATCAATCGTCGAAATACAGTGACTCACTCGATAAAGAGTACGGTAGTTCGAGTCGAGCGTGATGCCAAGGGGAAACTGACTCGCCTGTTGCCGACAGAGGAAGAGTTGCTGGGCGAAAAGCCGCAGGCAAAAGGGAAGCGCATTACGAACGAAGCGATGATTTATGTCGAGATTAATCACGACACTTCATCTGAATTCGCTTCAGGTTTGATGACTGGCTTAAAAGACGTGCTCGGCGATGTGGAACTGGTGGTGGACGACTATGTCCCAATGCTGGAAACCTGCAGCGCAATGGAGGGGCAGTTACAGGCGGGACTTCCAGATGAAGATACCAACCTATTGGAAGCCAGTGCATTTTTACAGTGGATGCGCGACGGTA
Organism: Microbulbifer maximicatervae (SeqCode); assembly: GCF_052467815.1. NCBI lineage: Bacteria > Pseudomonadati > Pseudomonadota > Gammaproteobacteria > Cellvibrionales > Microbulbiferaceae > Microbulbifer > Microbulbifer maximicatervae (SeqCode). Next base: position 4,607,482 of record NZ_CP174326.1, on the reverse strand, counting down.
ACTTCACCTTCCTGGGATATCGTGAGTACGAGTTCAGTGTTGTCGGGGATAAAAAAATCCTCAATGAAGTTGAAGATCGCAGGCTCGGTATTTTCAAAAAGCTGGAAGAGGCTGCGCCTATGCTGGAAACCTCTTTTAGTGAGGGCAAGCAGCGTTTCTACCAAGGGCCCAATTACCTGACATTTGCCAAGTCCTCCGTTAAGTCTCGGGTGCACCGCACGGCCTATTCGGACTACGTGATGATTAAGCGCTACAACACCGATGGTGAGGTGATTGGTGAAGCGGCGTTTATGGGTCTTTATACCTCGCCGGTTTACACTGAGAGCCCGGCGAAAATTCCGATTATTCGCCGAAAGATGGCCTCGATCATCGAGTCTAGCGGTCTCTCCGGGCAGGGGCACGATGGCAAAGCCCTGCGCCGGATTCTCGATACCTTCCCAAGGGATGAACTTTTCCAAGGCAGCACCAAAGAGCTGTTTGACGTGGTAATGGGTGTACTGCAGCTAAATGAGCGGGCTCACCTTCGTCTGTTTATGCGTCGCGACCCCTTTGGTAAATTCGTTACTGCCACGGTATACGTTCCCCGTGAGTTGTTTAACAGTGATGTGCGCGAGGTGATTTGCGCGCATATTGCCAAAGCGATTAATGCGAAGGACTCGGACTTCACCACTTTCTTCTCCGAATCCATTCTCGCGCGGGTTCATTTTGTTTTCCGCGTGTCCCCCGATGAGCCTGTTGATTTTGATGTCGCGCTGCTGGAGGCGCAAATTGTGGATATTACCCGCTCCTGGGAAGATGTTTTCCAAAGATCACTAATTGAAAATAGCGGGGAAGAAGAGGGCAGTCGTCTCTATCGCACTTTTGGTCGCGCCTTCCCGGCGGGGTACCGTGAAGACTTTGAGCCTCGTATTGCGGTGCAGGATGTAGCAGCCGTTCAGAGCCTCAGTGAAGATAACCGGGTGGCAATGAGTTTCTACCAGCCGGTGGGGGCCGCTCAGGGCAGTCTGCGGTTCAAGGTATTCAACTGGGGCAGCGGCCTGACGCTCTCCGACGTGATTCCCGTGCTGGAAAATCTGGGCTTGCGGGTTATTGGTGAATTCCCCTATACGATTCGCCCCCGTGGCTATACCGATGTGTGGATGCACGAATTCCATCTGGAATTTGGTCTGCCCACCAAAATTGATGCGCAAGCATCCCGTGGCCTGTTCCAGGATGCGTTCGCTGCGATCTGGAATCACACGGCGGAAAGCGATGCCTTCAATCGCCTAGTGCTGGCCGCCCGCCTTAACTGGCGCGAAGTATCCATGCTTCGTGCCTACGCCCGTTACCTGAAGCAAACCAAGTCCGGTGCCAGCCAGAGCTATATTGCCGCTACCCTGGCCAGCCACGTGGATATCACCCGCAACCTGGTAGCCTTGTTTAGGGCGATGTTCGATCCCCGTTTAAGCACGGGTAAGCAGGAGCAGCCCCGTGTCGAGCGCTTGATCGCTAAAATTCACGACGGTTTGGATACGGTTGATAACCTGAATGAAGATTTGGTTCTGCGCCGCTATTTGGAATTAATCCTGGCGACCCTGCGCACTAACTTCTTCCAGGTGGATGATGAAGGGCAGCCCAAGGATTATATTTCGATCAAATTCAGTCCCCGGGATATTCCCGGCATTCCCGAACCCCGCCCGGAGTTTGAGATTTTTGTTTATTCCCCTCGCGTGGAAGGTGTGCACTTGCGCGGCAGTAAAGTCGCTCGCGGGGGCCTGCGTTGGTCTGACCGACTGGAAGATTTCCGCACAGAAGTTCTGGGCCTGGTAAAAGCCCAAGCGGTGAAAAATGCAGTTATTGTCCCCAGTGGTGCAAAAGGTGGATTTGTCGTTCGACGTCCGCCTACCGATGGCAGCCGCGAAGCCATGATGGAAGAGGGAATCTCCTGTTACAAAACCTTTATTCGCGGCCTTTTGGATATCACTGACAATCTAAAAGATGGCGAAGTTGTACCGCCCAAATATGTTGTCCGCCGGGATGAGGATGACCCCTACCTGGTAGTGGCTGCGGATAAAGGGACGGCGACTTTCTCAGATATTGCCAACGGCATTGCGGGGGAGTATGGCTTCTGGATGGGCGACGCTTTCGCCTCCGGTGGCAGTCAGGGATATGACCATAAGAAAATGGGTATTACAGCCCGTGGAGCCTGGGTATCGGTGCAGCGCCACTTCCGTGAGATGGGGGTGGATGTCCAGAAAGAAAACTTCTCTGTTGTCGGCATTGGCGATATGGGTGGAGATGTTTTTGGTAACGGCATGTTGCTGTCTGAGCATATCTGCCTGAAAGCAGCCTTTAACCACCTGCATATTTTTGTGGACCCCAATCCAGATGCAGAATCCAGCTTTAAAGAGCGCCAGCGTTTGTTCGCGTTGCCCCGGTCGAGCTGGAGAGATTACGAGCGCAAATTAATTTCCAAAGGTGGTGGTATCTTCGAGCGTCGCGCCAAGGCCATTGCTATTACGCCCGAAATGAAAGAAGCGTTTGATATCAAACAGGATCAACTGAACCCCAACGAGCTGATTAGTGCCTTGCTCAGAGCGCCGGTGGATCTGGTCTGGAATGGCGGTATTGGCACTTATGTTAAGGCTACTACCGAGACGGACTCCGAAGTTGGTGACAAGTCCAATGATCACTTGCGCGTTGATGGTCGGGAGTTGCGTGCCAAAGTCTTTGGCGAGGGCGGCAACCTGGGTATGACCCAGCGTGGACGTATTGAGTTTGCTCTCAATGGCGGGCGTTGTAACACCGACTTTATCGATAATGCGGCCGGTGTGGATTGTTCTGACCACGAGGTAAATATCAAGATCCTTCTGGATAAAGTTGTTGCCCAGGGTGATTTGACTGAAAAGCAGCGCAATGAGCTGTTGGATGGGATGACCGATGCTGTCGGTGAATTGGTGCTGCACAATAACTATGAGCAGACTTTTGCCCTCAGTGTGGCGGAATATCAGGTTGCCAAGCGCCTGGACGAGTACCGCAGAACTATCAACACTTTGGAAGACGACGGCCGATTGAACCGCGCGCTGGAGTTTATTCCTGACAACGAGCAGATTTCTGAGCGCGAGCACAAAGGGCAGTCCCTGACCCGCCCCGAATTATCGGTTCTAATTTCATACGTTAAGGTCAAGTTGAAAGAAGAGCTGCAAAATGCACAAATCACCGACAATGAGCGGGTGCGTTTTGCGGTTGAGTCTGCATTCCCGGAAAAATTGGTCGAGCGTTATCGCGACCAAGTCTATGACCATCCGCTGTTGCGCCAGATCGTGGCTACCCAGGTTGCCAATGAGATGGTTAACAGTATGGGTATCACCTTCTACAACCGTATCAGTACAGCTACTGGCGCCGATGTGAATGATGTAACTGCTGCTTACGTCAGCGCTCGCGATGTGTACGAGATGCACGACTTCCAGAAGCAGCTGGCAGCGCTGGACTACAAGGTGCCAGCGGAGCTGCAAACAGAACTGCTGAACTCGATGATAGGGCGTGTGCGTCGGGCAACCCGGTGGTTCCTGCGCAATCGTCGCAATGAGTTGGAGCCAGCTACCAACTGCGAGCTATTCCAGGAGCCGGTACAGCGGGTTATTACAGCGTTGCCCCAGATCTTGAGTGGCGAGCCCCTTAACGAATGGGAGCAGCGCTACCAGAAACTCCTGGAAGCAGGGGTGCCAGAGGCCCTAGCGTTGCTGTCGGCGTCGCCCACCTACCTCTACTCGGCACTGGGTATTTCCGAGTCGGCGCGAGCCAGCGATACGGCCGTAGAGGAAGTTGCTACGGTCTACTTCAGGCTGTCCGATGAGCTGAACCTGCACTGGTTTGGCAATCTGATCGTCGACTTGCCGGTAGACAGCTTCTGGCAGGCACAGGCCCGGGAGACCAGTATGGATGACCTGGACAGCCAGTTGTCGACACTGGCGGTGAACATTCTCCGCTTGGGCAAGGCTGAAAATCTTGATGTAGAGGGTGCAATGTCCCGCTGGAGCGCTATCATGGCGCCCGCAATTCAACGCTGGCACAATATGATTGCCGAGTTGAAGTCTACTTCTGTCGGCGACTTCGCCATGTTCACTGTGGCCTTGCGCGAGCTAATGTATCTCGCCCACGCCACTGCGGACCGGGAAACCCTGGCAGAACAGTAGCGGAATAGAGCCCAGGGGCCGCTCAAAGGCCCCTGTAGTGTCGTCATCACAAGATAGAGCCCTTCGTTTTTCTGAAGGGTTCGCCTCCCCACGTAAGGAAAGGTATGTATTCAACACTGCGTAAAGCCTTGTTTGCGCTTGACCCTGAGCGGGCCCACCATTTGTCGATTGATGCCATTGGCGCTGCAGAGCGCCTCGGTTTGATGTCCCTTTACAAAAAGTCGATCCCGGATGATCCGGTCGAGTTGATGGGGCTCACTCTACCCAACCCGGTTGGTTTGGCAGCTGGTCTGGATAAGAATGCGCAGGCCTTCAATGGTTTCGGAGCCCTGGGTTTTGGGTTTGTTGAAGTGGGCACCGTGACACCGCGTCCCCAACCTGGCAATCCGCTGCCAAGGCTGTTTAGGGTGGAAGAGGCCGATGCGATTATTAACCGTATGGGTTTTAACAATCTCGGTGTTGACTACCTGATTGAAAGAGTGAAAAAACGCCGTTATAGCGGTGTCTTGGGGATAAATGTAGGTAAGAACTTTGATACTCCAGTGGAAAAGGCTGCCGATGACTACTGCCTGTGTATGGAGAAGGTGTACCGCTACGCCGACTACATCACTGCCAATGTTTCCTCTCCGAATACCAAAGGGCTACGTGACCTCCAGTTTGGAGACAGTCTCAATCGCTTGCTGGGCAGCATCAAGGACAAGCAGATGGAGCTGGCTCAAAAGAGTGATCGCTACGTCCCTGTCGCTGTCAAGATTGCCCCGGATATGGAAGGCGATGCGGTGGCCCAGATAGCTGAGGCGCTGTGTGAGTACGATATCGACGGCGTGATCGCTACCAATACGACGATCGATAAGTCTTCAGTCGCCAAGCTGCCCCATGGTAGCGAAGAGGGCGGTTTGAGCGGAAAACCCCTGAGAGCTCAATCCACCAAGGTCATCGAGCTGTTATCGAAAGAGTTGAGCAAGCAGATCCCGATTATTGGGGTTGGCGGTATTTTTGATGGTGACAGTGCGGCCGAAAAGATTCGTGCTGGGGCGACTGCCGTACAGATGTATACCGGTTTTATCTATCGGGGGCCTGAATTGATTCGTGAGGCGGCAGAGGCAATTGCTTTGGAGCGTCGTCGAACAGAGCAAGGGTAAGCTGTATCAGTTGCTGACTGCTAGGAAAAGGGGGGCTTTTGACGATAAGCCCCCTTGCCATCGCTAAATGGTACTCCACCCGTCAGGGTATTGGATGTCGGTAGAAACGGCGCCATAAATCTCCAGTTTTTGCGCCTTGGTCACTCTGTCGAAGCCATTCCAGTAATCTTCCCGCCCCTCACGCCAACCATTGATCCACTCCTGATGAGGATCCTCTTCGACAAATGGGCAGCTATCCATAGACTTGTTGTTCAGGGCTGCCAAATAGCCCTTGTAAAATGCCCTGTCGGCGTGATTTCGTTTTTGGCGTTTCATCGTATACGGCACCTCTACTTTGTCGGTCTGTGGACAGTTTGTCGGCAGGTTCGCAAACGGCTCTATTTGGGGGTGTCTCTCAATGAATTTTAGTGAAGGAAATAAGTCTTTGAACGGACCGACCCAATCCACCTTATTAGTAAGAGTAAAGTGGCTGCGTGGGAATCGGAAAACATCTCTAGTTGACAGTATGACTTATGGGGCAGGTAGTAATTAACGGCAGGGCGTATTCTCTTCTGCCACAAAATGGGATAATCGTCCTCTTTTGGGCAAGGCGATAATGCTCAATTTCCCTAGTTGGGGGCGGTAAAGGTTTTGCCTCCAAGTTTTATTTGTGCGTACTGGCGGCGCAGACGTTGCCGGCAGCTTTAAGTGGGCGGTCTTTATTGGCGCACAAAACTTCCTCCAGAGGAGGAGCTTAATGAGTAAGTATTTTGACAGATTTACAAACCGAAGAATTTGAGTTTACGGCTACGTGTCCCAAGGGAATAGAGGGACTGCTCGCTAATGAATTACGCGACCTGGGTGCAGGGTCTGTAAGGGAGCAGCCGGCGGCAGTGTATTTTTCCGGCTCCCTGAAGCTGGCTTACCGCTGCTGTCTGTGGAGTCGCTTGGCAAACCGCATTATGCTGCGTTTGGCGCAGGTGCATGTAGCCACCGCTGAAGACCTTTACCAAGCAGTTGCCGAGCAACCCTGGGAACTCCACATTCGCCCCTCGGGCAAACTGTGGATGCAATTCTCTGGGACCAATCGAGAGATCCGCAATAGTCAGTTCGGTGCTCAAAAAGCAAAAGATGCTATTGTCGACCGCCTTCGCCGCCAGTCGGGAGCCCGTCCAAGTATTGATAAACATCATCCAGATTTGACGGTTGCCCTGCGCTTGCATCGGGATAAGTTGGATATCGCCATCGATCTAAGCGGTGACAGCTTGCATCGCCGTGGCTACCGAACCCATATCGGTGCAGCCCCACTGAAAGAGAACCTTGCGGCAGCACTGTTGCTGCGAGCCGGCTGGCCAAAGATTGCCGAGCAGGGTGGAGCATTGCTCGACCCGATGTGTGGCTCGGGCACTATTCTGGTGGAGGCGGCGATGATCGCTGCTGATATAGCACCGGGATTAATGCGGGATAGCTTTGGTTTTGAGCGTTGGCTGAACCACCAAAGCGATATCTGGAATGAGCTTCGCGAGGAGGCATTACAGCGTCAAGGCGTTGGCCTGGCTCGCGAACTGCCAGAGATTCGCGGTTACGATGCCGATGCGAAAGTCTTGTTTGCGGCTGAAGCTAATATTGCCCGGGCCGGTCTGGAGCGCCAGGTGCGAGTGAGTTGCCGCCCAGTAGCAGGGTTTAGGGTACCGAGTCATAGAGAAGTCAAAGCGGGATTGGTTTTGACAAACCCACCCTACGGTGAGCGCTTGGGTGAGCAGGAGGCTTTGCGGGAGACCTATTTTGAACTGGGGCGGCAGTTAAAAGCGGAGTTCCCGGGCTGGTTGGTCGGTGTGTTTACCGGCAATCCGGAACTGGGTTATGCCACCGGTTTACGCTCTCATAAGCAGTACCAGTTATACAATGGCAGTATTCCCAGTCAGTTGCTGATGTTTGAGGTTCGTGCGCAAAGCGGAGCGGCGGCGAGTGAAGCTACTGGGCCGAAGCTTTCACCCCAGGCGGAGATGGTAGCGAACCGCTTACGCAAAAATCTGCGCACTACGGGTAAATGGGCCGCGAGGGGTGGCGTGGATTGTTATCGCCTCTACGATGCGGACTTGCCTGAGTATGCTGCGGCTATCGATATCTATAAAACCCTGGATGGCGCCGTGTACGCGCATTTGCAGGAGTATCGTCCGCCGGCCACTATCGAGGAAGAGAAGGCTCGGGGGCGCTTGCGCGATTTGTTAAGGGCCCTTCAGTCCGTGCTCGAATTGCCTCGCGCGAATATCAGTATTAAAGAACGCCGTCGCCACAGCCACAAGGGCGGAGGTAAGGGTGGAAGTCAGTATCAGAAGCAGACCGAATCCAGAAAGGAACTCTGGGTTGGGGAGTATGGTGCTGAGTTGGCGGTAGATCTGTGGAGCTACCTGGATACAGGGCTTTTCCTCGATCATCGCCCGGTGCGCAAATATCTACGAGAGATTTCTGCCGGTAAAACATTCCTAAACCTTTTCTGCTATACCGCCAGTGCGACAGTCCAAGCGGCTCTGGGTGGTTGCAAGCAGAGCACTAGTGTCGATATGTCGCGAACCTATCAAAACTGGGCGGGACAAAATTTCCGTGCTAATAACATGGATCCTTATCATCATCAGTTGGTAGAGGCCGATTGTTTGCAGTGGCTTGAATCTGCTCAACAGAACAGGAAAGGCCATTACGATTTAATATTCATGGACCCCCCGAGTTTCTCCAATTCCGCCAAGATGAACGGGGTACTAGATATTCAGAGGGACCACGGGAAATTGATTCGTCAGTGTATGTCCCTGTTGTCGCCTCAAGGTCGCTTGGTGTTTTCCAACAACTTGCGCAGCTTTAAGATGGATGAGGACGTTTCCTGTGAATACTCGGTAGAGAAGCTGAACCTTCTGGATAAGGATTTTCAGCGCAATCCGAAAATTCACAATGTTTGGGAGCTGCGGGTAAAATAAACTCGCTTGAATAATGGGGCTCCACATTGCTGAAATATTTTAGTGTAAGCGTATTCACAGCAAGTAATATCTGCAGATCTTCAGGTCTGCAGATATTATGGGAGCTCTCTAAGGGCTACTAAAAGCAGTCGGCTTACCGGCGCAAAATCAAAATGCGTGACTGGGAGTGTATGGTGGGTTATCGATCTCTTGTTCATTGTGCTGTGGAACGATATAAGCGAGGCCGTTGCATTCGATAAATTTTAGGCAGCCAGCAGAATTTTGTGTAGTGCAACTCTCAAAAACTATGGCGTTTCCGCCGAGATTATGGGTTTTGATTTTTAGTGACTTTTTGATGCTTGCCGGCTCGGGTTTTTCATCGGAGGGTAAGGCTTGGCAGCTATTGGCTGATACGGTGCCGAGTAATGTCCCATTGCTTCGATGAATCTCAGCTAAAGAATACTCTTCAATCAGTGTGGATTTAACCTTGTCAGACACATATGTACCTGCGTTTGTCTGTATCTCTATACCGTTGCAGCCGGTAAGTAAGATTAAAGAAGTAGCGAGTAGTAATCTTTGCACTGAAGTTCCTTCTTGTATTGTTAGGTTTTATTGATCAAGTTCCATCACAACACGTATCCCAACATCCTTGGCACGGGCTGTTTCATTTAGGCCTTTTCTATAGTCAGAAGATATCTTGTTAGAACTGTCTCGCATCGATCCACCTCTTACAGTGTGAAGCTGGCAGCCGCTAATTTTTACTGGTGTCGATGTGGTTTTTGTAGGGGTGTATCCAGCTTGGTAGCAGTCTTCCACCCACTCAGCCACGTTCCCTGCTGTGTCAAAAAGGCCAAACGGATTCGCCTGATAGTGCCCTACTGGAGCTGTACTGGTGCTGAACAGCTTTGTGAATTCGCTAAAGCAACCTCTGCGACAATTGGCTTTGCCCCGGGCATCGCTGGAAGCCCACCAGTATTGATGTGAATTGCCACCTTTGGCGGCGTACTCCCATTCGGCTTCGCTGGCCAATCGGTAATGCTTGCCCGTTTCTTTTGATAGCCAACCTACGTACCTCTGTGCATCCTGCCAGGTTACATTAATAACTGGTCTATCGCCGCGTCCCCAGCCGGCATCGCTTGGCTTGGCACTGCCAGTGGCCTCTGCAAAACGATCGTATTCTGTAAAAGTGACTTCAAAGATGGATATGGCAAAGTCCTGCTTCACGTGTACCCTGTGCGCGGGGCTGGCTAAGCGCCGCTGGTTGTTGCCCATAGTAAAACTACCGGCTTCGATAGCGACCATTTTCGGACCCAGTCCACCTGAGGACAACTTGGACTGGAATCTCTTGCCAATAAAGTAGGCTCGCTCCAGCTTGAAAGTCACTTCCAGGTCTTTATCTTCAAGCACGATCCATTGACGAACCTTGCTGAAGCCTGGCTTACTCACCTCTACATCATATCTCCCGGGGCCCAATTCTAGGCCTGGTAGGTAGCGCGGGGCTATATTCATAATCCGTACACGAGCATCAGAGGGCTCAGTGTTTATTGTCAGACTGTACAGCGGAGGCTCGCTCTTTACTTCTGGTTCATTAGGCTGGGAAGGGAGCTTTTCAATGGAGGCATCATTTTCTATTGGAGCAGGTGCCTGGTTATTAGAAGGAATTTCCCTGGCTTGGGCAGCCTGTACGAGAGGGGGGCTTACCTGTGCGGTTTGTTCCTGTGAGCCAGAGTGATTTACTTCTGAAGTTATCAGTGCAGGTTCAACACCTGTATCAGGAATTGCAGAGCTATCTTCTTCTTTGCTTCCCAGAAGTGAGACTGCAGTAAAATCGCTAGCACTATCCAGCACCGGTACACCAAGTCGCCAGCCTGCCTTGTGGTCAATTATACTGTACAAGCTCCAAGTTGTGGTGAGGGAAAGGGCCACCAGACTACTCACTAGCCAGGAGCGTCTGTGCTTCGTCGGTTCGGCCAGGAACTGCCGTAGGCGCACAACGGTGTCTTGTTCTTTGCGCGCTGGTTGCTCTGGTGTTGCTGTTCCCTGCCAGCTGGTAGTAATTTTATTGAGCCGATCTGTCACACTGCCATAGATTGTCAGTATCAGCGCTTTTGCCAGGCTCGAAGTTTTTAAGGTTGAATTGTTTAGCTGACTGATTTGATTGGCAGGCTTGCCTGCGAGTGCCGCGACTAAATCGTCTGCTGCATCGGCAATATCGAGTCCGCGCTGAAAGCGCTTGTCCGGATCTTTGGCCAGAAAACGATCGAGTAGAGGCTGATAGAGTGCATGTCGGGCTGGCAGTCTTGGCACCGGGTCTGTGAGATGTTTAATCGCTATAGCGACGGCTTCATCTGCTTGATAGGGCACGGCTCCGGTAAGCATTTCATAGAAAACAACTCCTAGACTGTAAAGGTCTGCGCGACCATCCACTGCTGCTCCACGCGCTTGCTCAGGGCTCATGTAGTGAGGGGTCCCTACAACCATCCCGCTGTTTGTCATACGAGTGGTTCTTGCGATAGCTCTAGCTACACCAAAGTCACTGAGTACGGCCGACCCATCTTCACGAAACAAAATGTTTTCTGGTTTTAGGTCTCGATGCACATAACCTTTGCTGTGGGAGTGATCCAGGGCCATGGCAATCTGGCGCACTACGTTGAGCGCCTCCAATGGCTCAAGTCCACCTTTGCCCAGCTGCTCGGCAACTGAGCCGCCGGGCATATAATCCATCGCGATATAGTTGAGGCTGCGATAGCGTCCAATATCATGGATGCCAACAATATTGGGGTGCGACAACTGTCCGACGATATTAGCTTCTCGCTGAAATCGCTCACTGAAGATTGGGTCTGCATTTAATACCGGCGACATAACTTTCAGGGCTACCTGACGGCCAACACTGCGCTGCACTGCCAGATAGACAGAGGACATCCCGCCTTGATTGATCTTCTTCAGGATGCGATAGCCTGGTATTTGCAGTGACGAAGTACTGCTATTGACGACTTCCATTAAATGCTTTCCTTATCTCAAAGCAAAAATGAAAGTCCGTAGGCAGCTGCGGCAATTAAAGCGACTGCTAAGAGGAGGGCAAGAGGGCTGTACTTTTTGTATGTAGAGTTGGTGGGGTTGGACCCGCTGATTGGATTGGTGGGAGAAAAGGGCCGCGCTGTGGCTGGAGCATTTATAACCTGAACAGTGACGTTGTCTTTTCCGCCTGCATCAAGAGCTGCTGCGATCAGGAGTTCAGTAGCTCTATGGATATCACTGTTTTCTGCAAGTACTTGGGCGATTAATTCTGCTGGTACTTCAGAACTAAGTCCGTCACTACAGATAAGTAGCCTCTGTCCCGCAGCCCACCGATAGGAAACCCTGTCAACTTCTAGCTTGGGATTGGTACTGCCGCCTATGCATCGGGTGATTACATGTCGGTTTGGATGTATAGCGGCTTCTTCAGAGTTGATGGCTCCTGAGTCCATAAGCATCTGCACGTAGGAGTGGTCACTGGTAAGTTGGGTGAGCTTTCCGTTTGACTCCCCTGGGACCCATAGATAAGCACGGCTGTCACCTACCCAGTAAATATGGAAGTAGTCTCCTTCTTCGGCAACAACGACCGCTGTGGAACCCATATTGGCTGTGGTTTGCTCGTCGCCCAGCAAAAGAGCGTGTGCTTTTTGCAGGGCACGCTCGTAGTGCCTGTCAGTTTCGGCTGACTTTTGGATTTCCTCAACAACGGTCTTGCTGGCGAGTTCACCTGCGTGGTGACCGCCCAGGCCATCAGCTACAACCCAGATGCCTTTGTCTTCTGCGGCCCAATAGGCGTCTTCGTTCTGTTCACGCTTATAGCCGGTATGGGTGGCGCCAGCACTGCGTGTAGCATTTTTGCTATGTTGAACTGACCCGCTGTGCCGTGATACTTCGCGTACTTTGGCTTCACTCACTGGCGTGCAACTACCTGTAATTTATTTTGATCTTTCTAACGGTGATAACCCTCCGGTAATCACGCGCCTCTTCCCTGTTGTACTTTTGACATGTTCTATTTGTCAAATGCTTAATAGGTCATCGCTGAATCTGTTAAATACTAGACCTTTGGGCCATTTTAAGCTGCAAACCGAATCACACGCTAATGATATTGCCCATGATAAACTCAACTTTACCAATAAAAGTGAGTGTTTCGGCTGCTTTTTAACATTAGTTAAGCTCACTGTCTTCAATAATCGGCCAATTTTTACGCGGCCATTGTGGCTTTAGGAGCGATTTCAATGCTCAAACTTTGCGATATCAATGATCTCAGCCAAAGTGTTTGGCTGGTATCACCCGGAGTAACTGTGGGGCGGGCACAGAGTAGTGACTTGTGTATAGCGGATGATTCAGTAGCGAAGTCGCACTTGAAAATTACAGTGGATGGGGATGTTCTGACCCTTCACAATTTATCGGGCGCTGCCCGAATACTACTTAACGGCCAGCCAACTGGTACTCCTTGTCGATTAAAAATAAATGATCAGGTCAAAGTGGGTAGCCGTTTACTTCAGGTTGTCGACCCCAAGGTGACTAAGCTTAAGTCTGATACTTCCAAGTCGGTTACGAATAAAGGTGTTGCTTGGGCGCTGCGTGCCAATCACCGGGCAATTGCGGGAAAAGTATTTCCTGTGAAGGAGAGCGCAGTAATAGGGCGCTCCGATGAGTGTGATATTACCTTTTCGCTTTCTCACCTTTCGCGCAGGCACGCCCGTCTCGAGGTAAGGGAGGGCTTACTGTTTGTTATTGATTTAGGTTCAGCAAATGGAACATTTGTCAACAATAGGAAGGTAAGTGAAAGTCGAGTGCGCAGAGGAGATGAACTGAGATTCGACTCTTTGAGTTTCTCGGTGGTCGGTCCTGCTGATGACAATAATCGTACAGCTGTTCGCCCGGCTTTGCCGGAGTTCGAATTGCCCAGCTCTTCCTCTGTCTCTGGAGACGCCGATACAATCCCCTATGCAGTGCAACCCAGTCTGCCTGAGGAGGTGCCTGGGGAAGTCGATAAGCCAAAGGCTAAAAGTAAAACGTGGCTTTTAATAGTGGGGCTTGCGTTGAGTGTTGCGGGATATTTCTGGGGCAGCAGCTTGGGGGTTTTTGGATGAGTGATATAAAAGAGCTTTTACTCTACACCACTTTGGGTTGCGGCTTGTGCGAAAAAGCCAAAATTGAAATTTGGCCTGCCCTGGAAAAATTCAACTTGCGTCTTCGCGAGGTGGATATCGCCGAGGATGAAGCGTTAATGGAGCGCTTTTCTATCCGCATTCCGGTGGTTGGCCTTGGAGACCCCGACGATGTTTGCGGTTGGCCGTTTGACCAGGTCCAATTGCAAGATTGGCTGAAGGAGCGGCTTTAAATTACAGCCGGCTCGCAGCTTCACTCTCCCTTAATAGTTGCAGCTTGGTGCCGCTTCGGTAGGCGTAAATTACAGAATAGGCGAGTACATTTTGCACATAATTACGCGTTTCCCGGAATGGAATGGTTTCAATCCACACATCATAGGGCAGCTGTTTTCGGGTCTCTTTTAGCCATCCCGCTACGCGGGTTGGCCCGGCATTATAGGCGGCGGCTGCCAGAAAGCGGTTATTGTCAAAGCGGTTAAGTAAGCTACTTAAGTAAAAGCTGCCCAGCGCAATGTTAGTATTGGGGCTCAAAAGGTCCCAGCTGCGTCGATAGCGCACCCCCGCTCTGCGTGCAGTAGCTTTTGCCGTGGATGGGAGCAATTGCATAAGTCCCAGGGCCCCGGAGCTGGATTTTGCATCGTGGCTAAAGTGGCTCTCTTGTCGTGCCACAGCGTAAATCAGATATGGCTCTAGTGCCGAGCTCTGGGCACCAACCTGTTTGCTCACATCGTGAACAATATCGGAAAAAGCGAGTGGGAATCGCAGTTCCAAGTCGTCGAGGTAGTCAGCCGCAAGCACTGACTGGATTGATTTATGGTACCAACCCCAGGCGCTAGCTACTTTGCCAGCCGCAAGTAATTCCTGGTGGTCCATAGCTCTTGTGGCATAGCTCCATTCCCTTCGGGCATGGAAGAGTTCGCCTATCGCTTGTAATTCTCGGGCCCTCAGCAGTTCGGGGCGCTTTGCCATCTCCTGCACTTGAATGGGGGTGATTGGTGCCGGCCGGTGCTCAAAGCTGTACTGTTGCCCCAAGGTATCAGCGGCAAGGAAACCGTAGTAACTGCGATTGCGGGCGGCTTTGCGGTAAAGGTGGGAGGAAGCTTCGGAACTTCCTGTGCCATAAAGTTCTTCCAGTGAGCGGGCTTTCCAATATATCCACCGGTCGAGTTGTTGTTTCTCCTCTGGCAGGCGGTCAATCCAGAACGCGACCTGTTGCCAATTTAATTCACGTAGGGATTGTCTGGCTAGCCACTCGATGGTACGGCCATCGGTCACTGTGTGATGTTCAACCAGCTGTTGCAAGCGCTGCATATTATCCTGGCGAGCAAATTGACGCGCCAAGTGCTTGAACATGGCTTCTTGTTGGGCATCGGAAAACAAGTAGCTGGCCTGATAGCGGTGCCACGCAGTTTCAGCTTTGATCGCGTCTTTTTTCGCCAATTGGTGCAATCCGTGCAACACGATATCGCGATATTCCAGTGGGTTGTAGGCGAACTTGGTGTCAGTGAGAAGCTTCTGTGGGTTGCGATGGACCGAGCGTAAAAGTTTGGCTTTCTCTGCTTGTGCTGGCGTCATTTTTTTGGCGATATAACGTGCCAAATCGAGATTGCCTTCTTCGACTGCCAGCAGGTGCCGCTTCCAAGCGAGTTCCTGCGTCAAGCCGCCGTTTTTCATCCAGCGGGCAAAAACGGGGTCGCACTCCTCGACTTGGGACCGCCCAACAAGCCAGAGTTCTGATATCAACTGCTGTGTTTCTGCCTGATAGCCGCCTCGGCGCGATAGGGCATCGGCGTAATAGCAGCGGAGTGAGGTGCGACTGTGTTGCGAAGGTTGATAATAGCGCAGGTAAGTCGAGAACTTTTTTTGACTACCGAGTTGGCGCAACAACCTGACCATCATCCAGTCGCCAATAGCCGTGCCTCTGTTGCTCTCCAGGAATTGATCAACTTCTTTTAAGGGCAGTTGGTGCAGTTTTTCACTGAGCGCCCAATAGTCAATATAAGCAGCGAGGGGATAATCTTTGAGCTCAGCTTTAAGTGCTCGAAGTTGCCGTCGATCCTTGTATTTTATCGCCTGCCGGGCCTGGCGCAGCTTTTCTCTCTGCGCCGCACGATCATCTTCGGATACTTCCGGTGCGATAGTGGTTGCCTGAACAGATTGTGCATTAGTGGGCACGGCTGTGCAGAGACAGGTGATGATTAGGGCAGAAAGAAGCGCGATTCCTTTTGCGTCAGCTGACATCTCAATTACCTCAGTTGGACGTGTATTTCCAGCTATGACTGACTATACGGTAAAAACGCGTAAAATAGCTGATTTTTCACAGAACCCGAAAGAGCCGACTTCGCTTCTTTCATCAGCGGGATTGAGGTTCGGGTTTGATAATTGTAGTGCCTATTTATGTTGCTTCTATTGGATGGGGTCAGTCTTCGTTACGGGACCCAGGTACTGGCAGACAATGTCAGCGCAAAAGTTGAACGTGGAGATCGTATATGCCTTGTGGGGCGTAATGGGGAGGGGAAATCCAGCCTGTTGCGCTTGATAGCGGGGCAAGTTGACGCGGATAGCGGCGAGATTGTTCGTGCCAGCGGTATGGTTCAAGCGGTGTTGGAGCAGGAGTTACCTGCCGATTGCCCCGACTCTGTCTACGGATATGTGGCTATGGGACTGGGTGAAATTGGCGCTGTTTTGTCGGCATACAGAGACTCCCCCACAGCAGAGCTACAAGCCAAAATCGAAGCGGCTCACGGTTGGGAGCTACTGCCGAAAGTGGACAGTGTATTAGATCGTTTGGGGCTCGATGCAGACGAAAAGGTTGCCGATCTTTCCGGTGGCTGGCAGCGCCGTGCTGCTCTGGCTCGCGCTTTGGTGGTGGAGCCTGATCTGCTGATACTGGATGAGCCAACCAACCACCTGGATATTGCTGCAGTCGAATGGCTTGAGAACTTCCTCGCCAGCTATCGTGGCGCTCTGTTGTTTGTGAGCCATGATCGTGCATTGGCACAACGTTTGGCCACCAGCGTATGGGATTTGGATCGTGGACACCTGCGGACATTTCGCTGCAAGTTCGACCGTTACCAGGAAGAAAAAGAGAAGCTCCTTGAAGAAGAGGCAAAAAATGAAGCTCTTTTCGACAAGAAGTTAGCACAGGAAGAGGCCTGGATTCGCCAGGGCATCAAGGCTCGCCGAACCCGTAATGAGGGACGGGTAAGAGCGCTTCAAGCACTGCGCCGCCAAAGGGAAGCGCGCCGGTCCCAGCAGGGTATAGCCAAGATGGCCCTGGATAGCGGTGAGATGTCCGGCAAATTGGTTGCTGAGTTGAAGGGCGTCACTTTTGCGTATCCCGATGAGCAACCGTTGATTAGGGATTTATCATTCACGCTGATGCGCGGAGACCGCGTTGGCCTAATAGGCCCCAATGGTGTCGGCAAAAGTACCCTGATCAAATTGCTGCTGGGAGAGCTAAAGTCCCAGGGGGGGAGTGTGCGCCTGGGTACCAAGCAGCAAGTGGCCTATTTCGATCAGCGCCGGGATCAGCTGAATCCCGATTTGACTGTGCTCGATAATGTCGCAGAAGGGCGCGACTCAGTGACTATTAGTGGTAAAAGCCGCCACGTAATGTCTTATTTGGCCGATTTTCTTTTTAGTGGTGTTAAAGCCCGTACTAAAGTCAGCGCCTTGAGTGGTGGAGAGCGAAATCGCGCCTTGCTGGCAAAATTGTTTAGCCAGCCCGCCAATATTTTGGTGCTCGACGAGCCCACCAATGACCTGGATGTAGAAACCCTGGAGCTGCTTGAACAGTTACTCCTGGACTTTGGCGGAACGGTTCTACTCGTGAGCCATGACCGTGCTTTCCTGGATAATGTGGTGGGCTCATGCCTCGCATTTGAGGGGGATGGCCGCATCCGTGAATACGTGGGTGGTTATGGGGATTTTGTGCGCCAAGGTGGCAGCTTTGTTGCTGAGCTGAAAGAAGTTAAGCCAGCTGCTAGTAAACCAAAGGAAAAGCCCCAGTCCCAGGAGGCGGCTCCAGCGAAGAAAAAGAAACTGAGCTATAAGCTTCAAAGAGAGCTGGATAGCCTGCCCGCCTTGATTGAGTCTTTGGAAGAAGAGATAGGGGCTATTGAGCAAGAGGTTGCCGACCCCAGTTTTTATCAGCAGGAGCAGGCGTTGGTGCAGGCTAAGCTGAACACCCTGACGGAAAGACAGGCCCAGCTCGAAGAGGCATTTGAACGCTGGTCAGAGCTGGAGGGGGGAGACGACTAAGTTGAAGGGGAAGCTGCAATCATTGCGGCTTCCCCTCAATTTTGAAGGATTATTCGTCTTCCATATGTACCCGAATCGCCAGAACGTCGCATTTGGCGCCATGGAGAACGCCGTTAGCGGTGGAGCCGAGTAATAGCGCTAAGCCGTGACGACCGTGGCTGCCAATAATGATTAAGTCGGCTTCGATATCTTTGGCTAAGCGATGAATCTCAGTAGATGGCTGGCCGAGTATTACGTGCTGGCGATCTGCGGGGATATCTAGCCGATCGGCGGCTTTTTGCAATTGCTCCTTGGCCTGGGACTGTAGCTGGTCCTGTACCTCGGAGAGGTCCATTGGGATGTCGCCGCCATAGGCAAAAGTCAGGGGCTCAATGGCGTGAAGTAAGCTTAGCTCTGCACCAAATGCTTCAGCCATGTCAGCGGCCCTATCAAGCACCTGGGAAGATTCTTTTGACAGGTCCAAGCCCACGAGGATGTGTCGGTATTTCGCCATAATTTACCTGCTCCTATCCCTTTTATTGACTGTGAAAAACACCCTTGTGACACCTATTTTGAGTCTACCGCAAAAAAAACCGATTGACATAGATCACGCGGAACACCGCACAATAGTCACTTTTTTCCACTGATGAGGAGTGGTTATGTCTGATTGGTTGCCGGTGATTATCGTCGGATTTGCCATCGCTTTGGTGCTGGGGCCGGTGATGTGGCTAAAGCCCAATGCCCGTGACAGCCGTCTTGCAGATTTGCGTAGCCGGGCGGCCCAGGCTGGCATTACCGTACAAATCCAAGCGCTGCCTGTGGCTTTGGGGGATGGGACTGCGGCTGTCTATTATCACCGCTGGCAGAACCGCAAAGGCCTGAGTGTGGGGTGGGTTTTGGATAAGCAACGGATTGAGCACGAACTCAATTTTTCCGGTGTTTGGGATTGGGCTGATGGCCAGCCAGCTCCGCAAGGGGCATGGAAATATTTGCGCGAGTTACTGGAAAGAATCCCTCGGGACGCCTGTGCGATTACTGCAACACCAGTGGGTCTCGGTATTCAGTGGCCGGAGTCAGGAGGCAATCAAGCCTTCCAGAAACTGATGGCGTCGCTCGATGAGTACACCCCCTTAATAGAAGAAGCTATTCGAAAAGTGAGTTCACGCGCGGCGACTGAGGGGCTGTCTTGATTGCCGTATTAGCGGTGTAAAAGAGCGTCTACTGAGTCGCATTTAGGCGGACTGCCCAGTGCCAAATTTGGTGACTGTGAGTGGAAAATTGTCAGCTTTGCTTGACCGCGCTTGAAGTGAGGCTTATATATTCGCGCAGCACAAGCCCGATAAGAGGGCTTGAAAGACTTGCAATAGCAGTAAATTTTCATTTGAAATCAAAGGCTTATGGGTAAATCACTGGTCATCGTCGAATCACCGGCCAAAGCGAAAACCATCAATAAATATCTCGGCAAGGACTTTGTTGTGAAGTCCAGTGTCGGCCATATTCGCGATTTGCCCACAGGTGGGGGCAATAAACAGCCGGTTGACGCAAAGGAGCGCGCCCGTCGTGCAGCGGAAACACGCAAGCTTTCCCCCGAGGCGAAAGAGGCTTACAAGCGGAAGAAAAACCGCGATCAGCTGATTAAGCGTATGGGGATCGACCCGGATCACGAGTGGCAAGCCCACTACGAGATACTGCCGGGTAAAGAGAAAGTGGTGAGTGAGTTACAAAAACTCGCCGAAGGCGCCGATCATATCTATCTCGCAACGGACTTGGATCGCGAGGGAGAGGCAATTGCCTGGCATTTGCGTGAAGCAATTGGTGGCGATAACGATCGCTACCGCCGGGTAGTGTTTAATGAAATTACCAAGTCTGCGATTCAGGAGGCCTTTAAAGATCCCGGCCGTCTGAATATTAATCGGGTAAACGCCCAGCAAGCGCGCCGTTTCCTCGATCGAATCGTTGGCTATATGGTATCCCCTCTACTGTGGGAAAAAGTGGCCAGGGGCTTGTCTGCGGGTCGTGTGCAATCTGTTGCGGTCCGTCTCGTGGTTGAGCGGGAGCGGGAGATTCGCGCGTTTATCCCGGAAGAGTACTGGACCCTGTTTGCCGATACGGCGACGGCAAAGGCTTCCAAGCTGCGCCTCGAGGTGAAAAAGCAGGCTGGTGAGGCTTTCCGTCCTACCAA
The DNA here is from genome assembly GCF_052467815.1 of Microbulbifer maximicatervae (SeqCode). NCBI lineage: Bacteria > Pseudomonadati > Pseudomonadota > Gammaproteobacteria > Cellvibrionales > Microbulbiferaceae > Microbulbifer > Microbulbifer maximicatervae (SeqCode). The sequence goes on along the minus strand of NZ_CP174326.1, from coordinate 4,587,685 downwards.
CGAAGAGCTGGCAATGAGTGCTGCCAAGCAGCTTCAGTCCAGTGAGTTTGTTGTTTCCGCTCGTGACGATAAGCCAACCAGCTCCAAGCCCAGCGCACCATTTATTACTTCCACCTTGCAGCAGGCGGCCAGTAACCGCCTCGGCTTCAGTGTGAAGAAGACCATGACCCTGGCCCAGCGCTTGTATGAAGCCGGTCATATCACCTACATGCGTACAGATTCCACCAATCTCAGTAAAGAGGCTGTGGAATCTGCACGGGATTATATCGCCGAGAATTACGGCGATAAGTATCTTCCAGAAAGCCCCAATAGCTACAGCAGTAAAGAGGGCGCTCAAGAGGCGCACGAAGCGATTCGCCCGTCCGATGTTCGTATCGCCCCCAATATGTTGTCCGGGGTTGAGCGGGATGCGGAGAGGTTATACAACCTGATTTGGCAGCAGTTCGTGGCCTGTCAGATGACGCCCGCCCAATTTACTTCCTCTTCAATCGTGGTCAGCGCTGGTGACTTTGAGTTGCGTGCGCGGGGTCGAGTTATTCGTTTCGATGGTTTCCTGAAAGTTGCGCCACCGAGCGGCAAGAAAGATGAAGATCTGGTGCTTCCTGATGTGAAGGTCGGCGAAAAGCTATCCCTGCAACAGCTGGATCCCAAGCAGCACTTCACCAAGCCGCCTGCGCGGTTTAGTGAAGCGGCCCTGGTTAAGGAGCTGGAGAAGCGCGGTATCGGCCGCCCCTCCACCTATGCTTCCATTATTTCCACGATCCAGGATCGCGGTTATGTCCGCTTGGAAAACCGTCGTTTTTACGCTGAGAAAATGGGGGATATTGTTACCGACCGTCTCAGCGAAAGTTTCAAGAACCTGATGGACTACGGATTTACCGCAAACCTGGAGGAATCCCTGGATGCGGTTGCCGACGGCGATAAGGGTTGGAAGCAACTGCTCGATGAGTTTTATCAGGACTTTTCCGGGCGCCTGGAAAAAGCCCAGTCTGCCGATGCAGGTATGCGTCGCAACACGCCGACAGATACTGATATCGAGTGCACCAAATGTGGCCGCCATATGCAGATCCGCACTGGCTCCACCGGTGTATTCCTGGGGTGCTCTGGATACGCACTGCCGCCAAAAGAGCGTTGCACCAATACCATGAACCTGGTTTCTGGTGATGAGGCGGTCGATGCGGATAAGGACGAGGAAGCTGAGTCCAGGTTGCTGCGGGAGAAGCGCCGCTGCGGCAAGTGCGGCACGGCTATGGATAGCTACCTGTTAGATGAGCAGCGTAAATTGCATATCTGTGGCAATAACCCGGATTGCAATGGCTACGAGATTGAGCAGGGCACTTTTAAAATTAAAGGTTATGACGGCCCCATTATTGAGTGCGATAAGTGTGGCAGTGATATGCAGTTGAAGTCTGGTCGCTTCGGCAAGTACTTCGGCTGTACCAATGAAGACTGTAAAAACACCCGCAAGCTACTGAAAAATGGGCAGCCGGCGCCGCCGAAAATGGACCCGGTTCCCATGCCGGAATTGGCCTGTATCAAAGTTGAGGATCACTATATCCTGCGAGATGGTGCCTCGGGTCTATTCCTGGCTGCCAGCCAGTTCCCGAAAAACCGTGAGACCCGTGCGCCCCTGGTTAAAGAGCTGCTGCCTCACCAGAGGGAGATCGATCCAAAGTACAGTTTCCTATTCTCTGCACCGACGCAAGATGATAGTGGGCGGGATACCGTAGTTCGATTCAGCCGCAAAACCCAGGAGCAATATGTTCAATCTGAGGAAGAAGGCAAAGCGACCGGTTGGCGTGCTTTTTATCGTGATGGTGGTTGGAAAGTAGAGGCCTCCACCAAGAGCACTGCCGCCAAGCGCAAGAAACCGGCAGCTAAAAAGACAGCGGCAAAGAAGTAGGTAATGAGTAACTCTTACACGATTCATGTCACTTCGGCTCTACGCAAGAGCCAGCTGTTGCTGCAACAGCCGTGGGATTTGCCTCTCCAGCGCGATGCGCTGGAAGAGGCAGCGTTGATGCAGTTGTGCAAGGCCTATCGGGCCTTTCTGGCAGAGCAGGCAGCCCAGCTTCAGTTGGGGTTCGAACCGGAGTCTCCGCAGTTGATCATTGATGCGCTGGGCGTTCAGGGTAGGGCTAGTGCAGAGGCCAATGAGCTGTCCGGCCTGGTCGGCGACCCGCAGAGTTGGTTATCCCATATGCTTTACGCCTGGGAAGAGCAGCAGAAAATATCTGTGGGTGCTGATGAAAAACAGCAACAGGTTAATTTAATCCCGCTACACAACGAAGTTGCCAAGCCCGAGTTTGCACCTTTGTCCAAAGAGTTGCTGCTTCAGTGGCATCGCTCGCTGAATGAATTGGTGGTGAGGCAGCGCGCTCACTTGGATGAGTGTTAACTAATACGCATTCGAATTCGGTGAACTTCTGAATAGGTTCGTAATATTTCTGCGAATTTTGAAGGTTGTTGATATTAGGCGCACTTCTGCGGGAAACTCCGCTGTCCTTTGAGTGAGTCACAATAGAGTAGTTGTGGCCCACTCGACATAACCCGCAACCGGTGCAACGTGCAAAGCAATTCACTCTTCTCTTGTGATCTCTTCAGTGGTTTAGATAATCCTTTGATACAGCGTGCTGGTAATAGACTGCCTCGAAAGTCAGGAGCCAGAAGCCTCTCAAATTGGATGAATGAAACTTATCGCAAGCCTGTGGTACACTGGGCGCAAACTGTTGTGCCGTGAAGGAAAAGCGAATGTCCTCCGAAACTTTTGAAATAATCGAGCTGGCTAATGGCGATGTAGCTTTGCGTCGTGCTGGCCATAAAGAGGACCCTTTGGTAAGCATTTCTTTTTCTGCGGAAAGCCTTCAGTTTCTGCGCAAGAACAAGGTTGCTGTGGCAAGGGCTATGTTGGAAGCGGGCATTGAAGCCGTACAAAATCTAGACGATCTTGAGGCTGGTTACTTCGAGGAAGAAGATGAATTAATGCCGGTAAATCATACTATCCACTAACGTCAGCGTTAGTTTGAGTTTTATCAACAGCGGCCAATGGCCGCTGTTGTCGTTTTTAGGGGTTTAAGGAGCTTGGCGAATGACCCCTACGGCTAATCCCTCAATCACAAAGTTCTTATCTCTCATATCGACTTGAATTAACTCAAAGTCATCATTTTCAGGTAGCAACTGAACGGTTGCCTGATTTCCCTTGCGGCGAAAGCGTTTTACAGTGACTTCGTCATCGATACGGGCAACAACGATTTGGCCATTGCGTACTTGCTCGGTCTTTTGCACTGCCAGCAAGTCTCCATCGAGAATGCCCGCATCTCGCATACTCATACCATGCACCCTCAACAGATAATCTGCGGGGGGGTGGAAGAAGCTCGCGGGCAAGTCGCAGTAATCTTCAATATGTTCGCTGGCGAGTATGGGATTCCCCGCAGCTACTCTACCCACAATCGGCAAGCCGGATTGGTGATCCGGAATTCGAATACCCCGGGAGGCGCCGGCAACCATCTCAATGGCGCCTTTTCTGGCGAGCGCTTTCAGGTGTTCCTCGGCGGCATTGGGCGAGCGGAAGCCGAGCTCCTGGGCAATTTCTGCCCGCGTTGGCGGGTAGCCTGTTTCATCCAGGTAGGACTTGATCAGGTCGAGAACCTGGGACTGACGAGCGGTGAGATTGGTCATAGATTTACCTAGTTTTCTGTATTTATATACAGTTGCTGGAATTATATACAGATTTATTGTTCGCGCAATCCTCAGGTTTTAGTCTTTGTGAGCTGCTACATTGATGGAGAAAGCAAGGAGAGAAGAAAGCGTTGAAGGAACTGACAAAGAGGGAAAAATAATGTTGGATGCAAAAATGCCGGAAGCCTGGAGAGTGCTTCGCATTCAGTCTGAATTGGTAGATGGGATAGAGCGGCTGATAGCGTTAGGTGGTGCAGTGACAGTGTTTGGAGGGGCGAGATTTACAGAGGACAGTCCTGAATATCAACAGGGGGTAAAGTTGGGAGAGTTGCTCGCGGCTGAAGGGATCCCCGTGATTACCGGTGGTGGGCCGGGGCTGATGGAGGCTTGTAACCGAGGGGCTTTCGGGCAGCCCGGCGCATCAATTGGGCTAAACATAGAACTGCCTTTTGAACAGGCGGCAAATCCATATCAGGACATCAGTTTGAACTTCCGATATTTTTTTGTACGGAAATTTATGTTTGTAAAACACGCACTTGGATTCGTTGGACTTCCCGGTGGCTACGGCACGTTGGATGAGTTGTTTGAAGCTCTTACCTTGGTGCAAACGCAGAAAGTGCGGCGTTTCCCAATTGTGTTGGTAGGTAAGCGTTACTGGAGTGGGTTGTACGATTGGTTGGTAGATACAGTGTTAGAGCGCGATTGTATCGATGCCAGTGATCTCGACCTTTTTCATATCGTTGATAGTGTGGAGGAGGCTGCGGCCCTGATTATGAAATATATGCAGGTGAAAGAATAATTATTCGGGTGATCTTAAAATACCGAAAAAATTTTCAAAGTTATTTTTGTTAAAGCTGCCCCCGGACTAAAAGGCTATGTCGGCTGGTGGGGTGGCGTACTTGCTCAAGTTGGCGGGAGATCAACTCCAGCAGTATTGATCTTGCCGCCTGACATACTTTTCCCTGTTATTTTTACTCTTGCACCTTGCTGAGTGGAGGGCTTAGCTGGCGGGCTCTAGATCAGTGAGAATGTGCTACTCTGGCGTCGATTAAACGTATGTTTTAAATGGTGGTTTGATACTTATGAGCCAGATAGATACGGTCAGCCGGATACTCGATGCAGCGGAAGTGCTGTTTGCTGAACGGGGTTTTCCTGAAACCTCATTGAGAACAATTACGAGCACGGCCGGGGTTAATCTGGCGGCAGTTAACTACCATTTCGGCTCCAAGAAAGAATTGATACAGGCGGTATTTGAACGCTTTTTAACGCCTTTCACTAACGCTCTGGAAGAAGAGCTTGATCGCCGTATTGCCCTGGGGCAGCCCCTGGGGGTGGAGGAGCTGATCGAATGCCTGTATCGAGTTGGGTTGGGAAGCCTTGGGCTGGAGGGAAAGGATCCACAGCGATTTATGCGTCTTTTAGGATTGGCTTATACCCAGTTCCAGGGGCATTTGCGTCGATTTATCGTATCTCGATACGGGGATACTTACCGCCGTTTTGCCGGACTGCTGGCTGAAGCGCTACCGGGCTTGGACCCAGAAACTTTCTATTGGCGCCTCTACTTTATGCTGGGAGCGACCATTTTCACACTGTCGAGCCACGATGCGATTGAGGCTATCCTGCGGGAGGATTTCGGTTCTGACAGTACCCTGACCCAGACTCTTGAGCGATTGGTACCCGCTGCTTCGGCCATGTTGAAGGTAGATAATTAGTGGGCGCACTCTTAAATCGATAAGGAACTTAATATGTCTTTACCACCCGGACCGGTCATGGTGGATATCGAGGGGCTTGAACTCACCGAGGAAGACTGTGAGTTGCTTCGGCATCCGATGGTGGGCGGGCTGATCTTTTTTGCGAGAAACTATCGGGATCGCCAGCAGCTTATCCAATTGGTTAACTCCATCCGTGCGGTGCGACCAGAGATCCTGCTAGCGGTAGATCAGGAGGGTGGCAGGGTTCAGCGGTTTCGCGATGACTTTACGCGAATACCTTCAATGCAGGCCCTTAGTGCTGTCGCCAGTAACGAGCAATTACAGGATGTGGGGTGGCTGCTGGCCGCAGAGTTGCTGGCTGTAGGCGTGGATTTTAGCTTTGCGCCGGTTTTGGATGCGGATGACAGTCACAGCAGGGTGATCGGCGATCGGAGTTTTTGTCCCGACCCCGCCCAGTTAACCGCACTGGCTCGCCCCTTTATCCAAGGAATGCGCGAAGCGGGAATGGCCACGACAGGCAAGCATTTTCCGGGGCATGGCCACGTGCTGGAAGACAGTCATGTGGAGTTGCCAGAGGATAAGCGCTCGTTGGATCAGGTCTTGGCAACCGATGCACTTCCGTTTATCGATTGTATTGGAGCCCAGGAACTTACCGCGGTGATGCCGGCCCATATCCGCTTCATCAACATTGATAGCCAGCCGGTGGGATTCTCCCGCTATTGGCTGCAGGACGTATTGCGGCGACAGCTGGGATTCAATGGAGTGATTTTCAGTGATGATCTGTCTATGGAGGGGGCGGGTGCGGCCGGAGGCTATGGCGATAGGATTCGCGCAGCCCTGGAAGCCGGTTGTGATATGGGTATCGTATGCAACAATCGTGTCGGCGCTTTTGAGGCGCTGGCGGCACTGGATACCTTTGTGCCCAAACCGGAGTCCACTCATCGGTTGTCGGCCATGGGTGGCAGGCCGGTGATCGGCTCCTGGGGGGAGCTTGAGAAGAGTGCGCGGTGGCACAGAACCAGGGAGTGGTTAGCTTCCATAATGCGCTGAAATAAGTTGTTGAGATCCGTCGTCTATTGAGAAGGCGTTGTACGGATATTACTGATTGTTGGTTAAAGCGGAGGGGTTCGAGTGGAGTCCGTTGAGAGCGTGCTGTTGTCCTGGCTTGGTGAGAACCGGGTCTGGATAGTTTCTGTTTTCCTCATAGTACTTGCGTCTGGGGTGTTGGCCTGGTTATTTGGCCGGTTTGTGCAGCGCATGGCCATTAAGGCGGAAAAGACGGTTAATCCCTGGGATGATGCTTTGGTTGGGGCACTCTCCCCTCCCGGGCAGGTACTGGTATGGCTGCTGGGCTTGAGTGTCGCTGCCCAGCGAGCGGGGGACGCCACTGGTGCCGAGATATTCTCCCTGGCTGCACCGACGCGGGAAATAGGCTTGATCCTGGTGATGGCTTGGTTTGCCTGGCGATTCTCACACAGCGTGGAACACAATCTGTGCGATCCGCGCTATATGGGCAAGCCGATGGATGCCACTACGGTACGTGCGATCGGCAAACTGGTCAGGGCCTCAATCGTGATCACGGCGGGAATTGTGGTCATGCAGTTCCTGGGCTATAGCGTCAGTGGTGTTTTGGCATTTGGTGGTATTGGCGGGCTTGCTGTCGGTTTTGCGGCCAAGGACCTGCTGGCAAACTTTTTCGGTGGCCTGATGATCTATCTGGATCGGCCCTTTGCGGTGGGCGACTGGATTCGCTCCCCCGATAAGGAGATTGAGGGGACCGTGGAAGATATCGGTTGGCGCCTGACCAGAATCCGCACTTTTGATATGCGACCCGTCTATGTTCCCAATGGCATCTTCACCCAGATTGCGGTAGAAAATCCTTCCCGTATGTTAAATCGTAGGATTTTTGAAACGATTGGTATTCGTTATGAAGATGCACATCATATGGCGGCAATCGTGGCGGATGTTAAAAATATGTTACAGGAACATCCGGAAATTGATTCTAATCGTACGCTTATTGTTAATTTTAATAGTTTTGCTTCCTCCTCTTTGGATTTCTTTATATATACGTTTACCCGCACTACCGATTGGGTTCGTTATCATGAAGTAAAACAGGATGTTCTATTAACGATTCTTAAAATAATTGAGGGATATGGGGCATCCTGTGCATTCCCAACCTCAACATTACATATTGCCGATATACCTTCATTAACGCGAGAGGCCGCGTTAGACAGTTGAGGAATGGGAGTGCAATAAGGTACAAATGATTAGTTTCTAATTGAGCACTATTGAAGATTTTGACGGTTAATTACGCATATTGGGAAAAACGTAGTATTTATTTCACATAGAAAACTAGACACTGGCGCTGTTTTATCTAAGAATCAGGGTACGTCCTTTGGGTATATGCTCATCGGATTAAGCAAGATAGCATTCTGCATGGAGCAGTTTGTTAACAATGGGGTGGCGTTTGCCCCTCTTGCCGAATTGAGCAGTGAGGTAAAAGAGGTAGGCGCAATAACAATAATGAGGTTTTCTCAATGAGTGATCGCGTTACAGGTACAGTGAAGTGGTTTAATAACGCACGGGGTTATGGCTTCATCACCTGTGGAGAAGGAACTGAAGATATTTTCGTTCACTATCGCAGCATTCGCGGCGAGGGCTACAAAACCCTTAATGAGGGGCAGGCGGTAGAGTTCGAAATGCAACAAGGTGACAAAGGACTGCTGGCGGAAGATGTTGTTCCCTGTGAGTGATTTATAGATCACTCGTTGAAAGAACTGTTGTCGTGTAGGGTCCTGCGGCTCAATTGACGCCGGCCCTGTCAGCGCCTCTGAAAAGCGGATCTTTATGATCCGCTTTTTTGTTTGCTACTTTGCAGTGGATATAGGCTCTTCTTCTTTAAGTTGCATTTGTGTCCCTCTTTGTAGATTTGGTCATATCCCGCCCCGCCTAAAGTCCCCAATGTAATTGTGTGTATATGAGTGAGTTTATTGTGCTCAATACCGCTGTGCTAATTATTGCTTTAATGCTCCAGGAATATTGCCCCACTGATTGCAATTTTATGTTGTTGTGGGGTGGCGGTATTTGCTTGTTTGCTGGCTGTATTTTGATTAAAGATAAATTGATTAAATATCGGTTGGGTGGGGTGTACTTGTAGTGATGGTGAAATTAATTCGTTTGAGGTGAAGAGTTTTAAAGGTATATTTAAAATAATAGCCCCGGCAAGATTTGCAGGGGCCATTGGCGAAAGTCGGTTATTTAAATAAATTAACTTTCTGTGCGGTTATCTTTTTCTTGGTCGGAATTAAGTATATCTATATTTTGCGAGTCTTCTTTGGGTTTGGCTACAGTGCGCACTTCAATAAGAATGCCAAATGCAGGGTGGTCGATATAATGAAGTTGTCCGCTACGCAAACGTCTCTCGTGTTGCAGTCTCGCAGCCTGGGCTACATATAATGGCTCTTCTTTTATAAATTCCGGCTCGCCCAGTGTGAGTGGCTCAGTTGTGTTAATTGCGCCCTGACTATTTTCGATATCAAACCCGTTATTTTGTGAATATGAATTTTCAATATCACTGTAATTACCGGTTAGGATTTGTAGTGGCTTTTCGATTTTATTTTGTGGGCGCTGAGGAAGAAGAATACTGTGTTCCCCGGGTTGCGTATAAAAATCGCTGAGCCACAAATTAGTACTGATATGTAAATAGCGAGCGACACTCAGGGTGATAGATCCCTCAAGCTGGCTGTGGCCGCTGAGCTGGCTGCCGCCATCAATCAGAATGGCCGGGGAGTTTCTCTTGGTTTTTAAAACCTGGCGCCAGGCCTTGTGAAACAGGACCCTGTCACCAGCCCTGGAAATTGCGGCGGCTTTGTTGTCCAGCAGCCTGGGTACAGGTCTTAGCAGCAAGTTTCTTGGTGCTTGCTCAGAGTTCTGCGAACTAGTAGATGCGTCGCCCTCAAGCTCCGATGATTCAATATCGGCTGGGCCGCTCGTTTCTGGGCTCGAGATGATGTCTTCAAGCGATAACACCTCATCCTCTGTTGGCTGAGTTGGGGTGCGCAGGGTGTCAAAGTCGATCCACTTTGATGGATACTGAAGACGGGGTGCCGTCGGCCAGGTCTCTGCGGTTCTTTCCATCCCCTGGGGGCGCTCGAATACGATCATTTCTATTTCGAAAGTATTGCCAGCGTAGTTGACGGCCTGGGCACTGGTTGCTGCCAGCGTGAGCGCCAGGGTTGAGCAGAGGCTAATTATCCTTTTCATGGGTTTACCACTTAAACAATTCTATTTGGGTGCCGAGGGTGTCATTGTCGACAGGCCGTTTAAGCGGGAGTAGGAGACTAATTAGTTTTGCCGCCAGCTCCCGCTGCTGCCTGCCGGATGGTATCACTGTGCAAGCTTTTCCAGAACTTCGTTAATTTCCTGGAGCTTGCGATCAGTACCCTCCTCATCGAGACTGAAATTCAGTTGGTTTGCGCCGGCCAGCTGGTAGCGTCCTGGCTGGGTTTGCACCATCTTAACCAAAGTGAGCGGATCTACACGGGTATTCTCCGCAAATTCGATACGCCCTCTTGCCGCAGAGGCCTCAAGTTTGCGGATGCCCATATTCTCGGCCTTTAACTTGATCTCCGTGGTGCGGAACAAGTGTTTTACCGATTCCGGCAGTAGCCCGAAACGGTCGATCATCTCTACCTGAAGTTCTTTCAGTTGCTGCCCGTCAGTGGCATTGGCAATGCGTTTGTACATGATCAGTCGGCCGTGGACATCGGGCAGGTAGTCCTCGGGAATCAGCGCAGCAACCCGCAGATTGACGTCCACCGCAGGGGATTCGAGGGGTTCGTCAATATTCGGTGTGCGGCCCTCGCGAATGGCCTTCACTGCCTTGTCGAGCATCTCCATATACAAGTTGAAACCGACACTCTGAATCTGCCCGCTTTGTTCCTCACCTAGCAGTTCGCCTGCACCGCGAATTTCCAGGTCGTGGGTAGCCAGGGTAAAGCCTGCACCTAAATCCTGGGCCTCGCTAATCGCTTCCAGGCGCTTCACGGCGTCATTGGTCATGGAGCGTTTGTTGGGAGTCAGTAGGTAGGCGTAGGCCTGGTGGTGCGAGCGTCCCACGCGACCGCGCAACTGGTGAAGCTGGGCCAGGCCGAACTTGTCTGCGCGCTCGATCAGTATCGTGTTGGCTGTGGGGACGTCGATACCGGTTTCGATAATGGTGGTACAGACCAGGACATTGAAGCGCTTGTGATAGAAGTCGCTCATCACCTGTTCCAGCTCCCGTTCGCGCATCTGGCCGTGGCCTATGCCGATACGGGCCTCGGGGATCATCTCCTGTAGCTCCCGCGCGATTCGCTCAATGCTTTTGACTTCGTTGTGCAGGAAATACACCTGACCACCGCGCAGGATTTCCCGCAGGATAGCTTCTTTTACCAGGGCATCATCGCGCTCGCGCACGAAGGTTTTCACGGAGAGACGCCGTGCTGGTGGGGTGGCGATCACCGATAGATCGCGAATACCGGCCATGGCCATATTAAGGGTGCGGGGAATAGGGGTAGCGGTAAGGTTGAGGATATCCACCTCAGAGCGCAGGCTCTTCAGACGCTCCTTCTGCCGGACGCCAAAACGGTGCTCTTCGTCGATAATCAGCAGGCCGAGATTTTTAAAGTCCAGATCGCTTTGCAACAGCTTGTGGGTGCCAACCAGGATATCCACCTTGCCACTGGCAACCTTCTCTTTCACGCTGTCCACTTCCTTGCCGGAGCGGAAGCGGGAGATCACCTCGATATTGATCGGCCAATCGGCAAAGCGATCCTGGAAGGATTGATAGTGTTGCTGGGCCAGCAGGGTGGTGGGAACCAGCATGGCCACTTGCATACCTGCGTGGGCCGAGACAAATGCAGCCCGCATGGCCACTTCGGTCTTGCCGAATCCCACGTCGCCGCATACCAGTCGGTCCATCGGCTTATCTGAGAGCATATCCCCCAGAACTGCCTCGATGGCTTGTTGTTGATCTGGAGTTTCCTCGAAGGGGAAACCTGCGGAAAATTCCCGGTAGGCCAATTGAGGGTTATCGAAGGCATGGCCAATACGGGCTTCGCGGCGGGCGTAGATATCCAGCAGCTCCGCAGCTGCATCGCGGACTTTCTCGGCGGCTTTGCGTTTGGCTTTTTGCCACTGTTCACTGCCCATTCTGTGCAGCGGGGCCAGGGCTTCATCGGCACCGGAGTAGCGGCTGATCAAGTGCAGGCTGGCTACCGGTACGTAGAGTTTGGCATCGTCGGCATATTCAAGGGTCAGGAATTCTGCCGGTTGCCCGTCGATCTCCAGGTGCTGTAGGCCGCGATAACGACCTACGCCGTGATCAATGTGAACGACGGGAGTGCCCATGCGCAGTTCAGCCAGGTTTTTAACCGCGTTGTCCGCTTCATCTTTGGCTTTTTTACGGCGGCGTTGCTGCAGTACCCGCTCACCAAATAACTGCGGTTCCGCGATCAAGTTGATTTGCGGGTCCTTAAGCAGCAGCCCTTGATCGATGGGGGCTACGGTAATGCCGATAGTGTCCTTTGCGGCGAGGAAGTCCTGCCAACTTTGAAAGCTGGGAGGGCTGAGCCGTATGCCCTTTAATAGCTCCAGCAGCGCTTCGCGACGCCCGCTACTTTCAGCACAAAATAGCACCCGACCGGAGTATTCCATCAGGTAGCTTTCCAGTGCAGCCAGGGGTTGTTCGGACTTGCCATCTACTGGCAGTGAGGGGGGTACGGAAGTGTCAAAATTACAGTTGCCCTGAGCTTCCGGAAGACTCTCCGTAGAGAAGATTGCCCGGGGCATGGACTTCAGGGCACCGTTAAGCTCATCAATTTCCAGTAAAATCTGGCGCGGTGGCAATATGGGACGGGTCAGGTCGCCGCGACGACTTTCATAGCGATTGTTGACTTCGCGCCAGAAATTGTCCAGCGGCTGTTGGATATCTCCCTGTAAAAATGCCTGGCTGCCCTCGGGCAGATAGTCGAACAGGCTTGAGCAGTTCCCATCGAAGAACAGGGGCAGGTAGTACTCAATGCCCGCCGGGGCAATTCCTGCACTGATATCCTGGTAAATTGGCACTTGGCTGGGGTCGCTATCGAATTCACCGTGCCAATTTTGCAGGAATCCTGACAAGGCAGCCTTGTGCAAAGGGAATTCCCGCGCAGGCAAAAGGTGAATGGTTTTCACCTTGTCGATGGTGCGTTGGGTTTCCGGGTCAAAGGTGCGAAGGGATTCAATTTCATCGTCGAACAGATCGATGCGGTAGGGCAGGGGGCTGCCCATTGGGAAAATATCCATCAGTGAGCCGCGCACAGCGAATTCGCCGTGTTCGTAGACGGTGTCTACGCAGTGGTAGCCGGCCTGCTCCAGCAGTCTCCGCTGGATATCGATATCAAACTGCTGCCCCTCCTCCAATATCAGCGCATTGCCGGCAATATAATTGCAGGGTGGTAGCCGGTGCATCAGGGTGCTAACTGGGATTATGACGATCCCGGCCCCCATTTTCGGCAGCTGGTAAAGGGTGGCGAGGCGATCCGAGATGATGTCCTGGTGGGGGGAGAAGGTGTCGTAGGGGAGAATTTCCCAGTCGGGAAAATGGAAAATTTCCAGCTCCCCGTTTTCCCCCTTATCTCGCCGCGCTTTGTTAAAAAATTTCAATTGCACCTCTAAACGGTGCGCTTCGAGACTGTCCTTTGTGATTAACAGGGTGGGCGCTTTGTTATTGCGTGCCGCGTTGAGGATGGCGAGCGCGGCAGCTGCGCCATGCAGTTGTCCCCAAAATTGTCGGTCACTGGAGGAGCGAAACTTCGGTGGGGTCAGGGGCTGTATTTCTGTCATCTTTCCTTATATATCCGCGCATTCATTCGAGATGTCTTCGAGGTCGGCTATTGTAGCCGCGAACAGTTTTGCTTGCAGGGAATGTTAACCCTGCCTGTGTTTCCAGTCGGGAACAACTACGCTTTTTTATGGATTGCGCAATGTCGCTCGGGTGGACTACAAAAAGGTAGTTTTACTACATTTTTTTGGCTCTTTTTTGCTCAGTTGCGCAGTGTAAAGCGAACACTATAATGCGCAGCCATGCGGTCCTGAGTGGTTTCAAGGCCGTATTTCTTGCCTACTAAATACATTGCAGAGGTGTCCGATAGTGACTCAGAAGCGACCGAAGCCCGCGGACTTTTTCAAGGACTGGAAACAGCGTGAAGCACTGGCTGAATCCATGATCCCGATGATTGGAAAGCTCAACCGTGAGAGCAACGTCGGTATTTATATGTACGGCCGCAACCTGGTTAATCGCTCAGTGCTGAGCATTATGAAAGCGCACCGTTTCGTGCGTCAGGTTGAGGAAAATGAACTCTCCGAGTTTGAAACCTTCCCTGTATTGGAAGCCATCTGCAAGATGGAGCTGGGTCCCGTACATATCGACCTGGGAACCATGACCAACAAGTACATGCGCGATGATCGCGGCTTGTCTGTGGACGAGTTTGTACGTGAAGAGCTGTCCGACGCAGCGGGTGCCGGCAAGCCTCTGCCCGAATCCAAAGATGTTGTGATCTACGGTTTTGGTCGTATCGGCCGTCTGGTTGCCCGCCTGCTGATCGACAAGGCTGGTAGTGGTGATGTTCTGCGTCTGCGCGCTATCGTATTGCGCAAGGGCAAGGCCCCCAACGATTTGGTGAAGCGCGCTTCTCTGCTGCGTCGCGACTCCGTACATGGCGCCTTCCAGGGCACTATCCGTGTGGACGAGGAGACCAACTCCCTGATCTGTAACGGTAACGAAATCAAGATCATCTACGCCAACTCCCCTCAGGAAGTGGATTACACCCAGCACGGTATCGACGATGCGATTATCGTTGACAGCACCGGTGTATGGCGTGATGAAGAAGGTCTGAGCCAGCACCTGCAGAGCCCAGGCGCTTCCAAGGTGCTGCTGACTGCACCGGGCAAGGGCGATATCAAGAATATCGTTTACGGTATCAACAGCAGCGACATCAAGCCGGAAGACAAGGTACTGTCCGCCGCTTCCTGTACCACTAACGCCATCGTGCCTGTCCTGAAAGCGATGATGGATGGCTACGGCGTTGAGCACGGCCATGTAGAAACCGTACACGCCTACACCAACGACCAGAACCTGATCGACAACTACCACAAAGGTGAGCGTCGCGGTCGCGCAGCAGCGCTGAATATGGTTCTGACTGAAACCGGTGCTGCCAAGGCGGTTGCCAAAGCGCTGCCCGAGCTGAAAGGTAAGCTCACCGGCAACGCAATTCGCGTTCCGACTCCTAATGTTTCCATGGCGATCCTTAACCTGAACCTGGGTAAAGAGACCACCAAGGAAGAGCTGAACGAATACATGCGCGATGTGGCACTGCACTCGCCGCTGCGTCAGCAGATCGATTTCACCAACTCCCCGGAAGTGGTGTCCAGCGATTTTGTTGGCTCCCGCGTTGCCTGCGTATTCGATTCCACTGCGACTATCGTGGATGGCAAGAACGCTGTGCTCTACTGCTGGTATGACAACGAGTTTGGTTATAGCTGTCAGGTAGTTCGCTGCCTGGAAGATATGGCTGGCGTTCGTTATAAGCAGTTCCCCAAAGAAGACTAAGGCGTCAAGCCTCCTCGCCGCAGTCGGTACCCAGAGCCGACTGCGGGGTTCCGGCGACTGTCCCAGTCGCCGCGCCATGCCTCCCCAAATCCCTGTTTTTTCAACAGAAATTTCCGATCTTAGTGCCACTTAACGACTTTCCAGGCTGGTAATGACTCTGGCCCGTCTTTATAATGCGCGCGATTTTGCGGGGCGGCCGTGCGCCGAGAAGTTAGCGCGCACAACCAATTAGTCAGCTTCCTTCCTCCCGGTTCACGGGTGATACGGCATAAGCCCTCGCAGCACGGAATTCCACAATAGGACCCGTCATCCCAGGCATGGGACGGTGGGTCCTATTGCAATTTTTTTAAACTAGAAACTTAGGCATAGGCGTATGAGAAAGATCCGTCGGGGATTGGACTTACCCATATCCGGCGCGCCCGAGCAGGTCATTCAAAAAGGACCTGCGATCAAGACCGTTGCTGTTCTCGGCCCCGATTATCACGGGATGAAGCCGACAATGGCAGTGGCTGTAGGGGATCGCGTCAATCTTGGTCAGCTGTTGTTTAGCGACAAAAAAACTGAAGGCGTGCGCTACACAGCGCCTGCTGCCGGTCGTGTTGTTGCGATTAACCGTGGCGCTCGTCGTGTTCTGCAATCCGTCGTGATTGGCATAGACGGCGATGCAGCGGAACAGTTCCAAAGCTACAGCGCAGATAAACTGTCTGGTCTGACTCGCGAACAGGTCGTTGAAAACCTGGTTGAGTCCGGCATGTGGACCGCACTGCGCACCCGCCCGTTCAGCCGCGTTCCCGCCCTGGACGCTGAGCCGGTAGCTGTGTTTATCAATGCGATGGACACCAACCCTCTGGCAGCCAATCCAGAAGTAGTGATTGCTGAGAATCCCAAAGCCTTCTCTCAGGGCGTTGAGATTCTTTCCAAACTGGCAGAAACCACTTACGTCTGTACTGCTCCAGATACGGATATTCCAGTACCGAACGCAGCGAATATTCGCCGCGAAACCTTTGCCGGCCCCCATCCGGCAGGTCTGTCCGGTACCCACATCCACTACCTGAAGCCAGTTTCTGGCAACCGCAGTGTATTTACCATTAATTACCAGGATGTGATCGCTGTAGGCAAACTGTTTACCACCGGTAAGCTGTTTACCGATCGTGTCGTTTCCCTGGCAGGCCCTCAGGTCAAGCAGCCGCGTCTGCTGCGCACCCGCCTCGGTGCCAGTCTGGAAACCCTGACTTCTGATGAGCTGAAAGGCGATAACGATCGCATCATCTCCGGCTCTGTATTTGGTGGCCGCACCGCTGCTGGCCCGATGGCTTACCTGGGTCGCTACCACAACCAGATTTCTGTACTGGAAGAGGGCGATGAGCGTCCGTTCCTGCACTATCTGCGTGCGGGTAATAAGCGTTTCTCTGTATTCCCGATTTATCTGTCGCGCCTGGTGAAGAACAAGCTGTTCAACTTCACCACCAGCACCAACGGTTCTGAGCGTGCCATGGTACCCGTCGGTAGTTATGAGAAAGTCATGCCGCTGGATGTACTACCCACTCAGTTGCTGCGCTCCCTGATCGTTGGCGATACTGCAATGGCTCAGAAGCTGGGCGCACTGGAGCTGGACGAAGAAGATCTGGCGTTGTGCACCTTTGTGTGTCCGGGCAAGTACGAGTACGGCCCCATTTTGCGGGACAACCTGACCCGTATTGAGAAGGAGGGGTAAGTATGTTGCGTAAATTCCTCGATTCGATCGAACCCAAGTTTCACAAAGGCGGTAAGTTCGAAAAGTTCTACGCCCTGTTTGAAGCGATTGACACCGGTCTGTTCCAGCCGGCAGACAAGACCAAAACCACTGCTCACGTGCGCGACGGTATCGACCTGAAGCGTATTATGATCACCGTTTGGGCTTGTGCCATGATCCCGGCGTTCTACGGTATGTGGAATATCGGTTTCCAGTCCAACACCATTCTGGAAGGTATGACCAACCCGGATCTGTCCGGCTGGCGTCACGCCATTATCGGCGCTCTGACTTCCTACAACCCAGCTAGCCTGTGGGACAACTTTGTCTACGGCGCTATGTACTTCCTGCCTATTTATGCGGTCACTTTTATTGTGGGCGGTATCTGGGAAGTCCTGTTTGCTGCGGTGCGCGGTCACGAAGTCAACGAAGGCTTCTTTGTAACCTCCATCCTGTTCGCCTTGACCTGTCCGCCGGATCTGCCTCTGTGGATGGTGGCTATGGGCATCAGCTTCGGTGTGGTTATCGGCAAGGAAGTATTCGGTGGTACCGGCAAGAACTTCCTAAACCCGGCACTTACCGGCCGCGCCTTCGTATTCTTTGCCTACCCGGCAGCGATGTCCGGCGATGCGGTTTGGACTGCGGTTGACGGTTACACCGGTGCTACCGCGCTGTCTGTTATGGCAAGCGAAGGCATCCAGAACGGTATCGTCAATGCTGCTGTTGGCCAGGTAACCTGGTTCGACGCCTTCTTCGGCCAGATCCATGGCTCCATTGGTGAAACCTCTACCCTGGCTATCCTGATTGCCGGCGTAATCCTGATGGGCATGAAGATCGCCAGCTGGCGCATCGTAGCTGGCACCCTGCTGGGTATGATGGCCACTGCTTTCATGTTCAATATGATCGGCTCCGAGACCAACCCGATGTTCCAGGTTCCCTGGTACTGGCACCTGGTAGTGGGCGGTTTTGCCTTCGGTCTGATCTTTATGACTACGGACCCTGTATCCGCTGCGATGACCAACACCGGTCGCTGGTGGTACGGCATCCTGATCGGGGTGATGGTTGTCCTGATTCGTGTGGTGAACCCGGCCTTCCCGGAAGGCATGATGCTGGCGATTCTGTTCGCCAACCTGTTCGCTCCGCTGTTTGACCACTTTGTGGTGCAGTCCAATATCAAACGGAGGTTGGCACGTGGCTAATAAAGATTCCGTAACCGGTACTCTGATTGTCGCGCTGGTAATGTGCCTGGTGTGCTCCGTAGTGGTATCCACCGCTGCGGTAATGCTGAAGCCTGCCCAGCAGGCGAATGCCGAGCTGGACATGAAGCGCAACGTACTGATGGCTGGCGGCCTGTTGAAAGACTCTCACGCTGATAAAGCGGAAGTCGAAAAGGCCTTCGCCGACGTAAAAATCAAATACGTCGACCTGAATACCGGTAAGTTTACCGATCAGGCTCCGGCTGGTGGCAGTGGTCGCGCTGCTGCCAAGATCCCGTCTGACAGTGAAAAACTGCCGGCTGACGAGGACACTGCCAAAATTATCCGCCGGGAAAATACCAAAGAGGTATACCTGGTAGAGAAAGACGGCAAGCTGGACAAGATCATTCTGCCGATTCGCGGTTATGGCCTGTGGGGCACCCTGTACGGCTTCCTCGCTCTGGAGAGCAACCTCGACACCGTAGCGGGCCTCGGCTTCTACGAGCACAAGGAAACTCCGGGACTGGGTGGTGAAGTTGACAACCCCAACTGGAAAGCCCAGTGGATTGGTAAGAAAGTCTTCAACAACCAGGGCGACGTGGATATCGCAGTGATCAAGGGTCAGGTTAACCCCAACAGCCCAGACGCGATTCACGAAGTAGATGGTCTGTCTGGTGCAACTCTGACCAGTAAGGGCGTTAGCAACCTGGTGAACTTCTGGTTGGGTAACCAGGGTTATGGTCCCTTCCTGAAAAACCTGAAAGCAGGGGAGGCATAAGCATGAAAATTAAAGATACTCTGCTAGAGCCGATTTTTAACAACAACCCGATCGCGCTGCAGATCCTGGGTATCTGTTCTGCACTGGCTGTTACCAGCTCGCTGCAGGTTACCCTGGTAATGTGTATCGCACTGACCTCGGTTGTGGCCTGTTCCAACGTTGCGGTATCCCTGATCCGTAAACAGATCCCGAACAGCATCCGTATCATTGTACAGATGACCGTGATTGCCTCTTTGGTAATCCTGGTAGACCAGCTGATCAAGGCCCTGGCTTACGACATCTCCAAGCAGCTGTCTGTATTCGTTGGTCTGATCATTACCAACTGTATCGTAATGGGCCGTGCGGAAGCCTTCGCTATGAAGAACCCGCCGCTGCCCAGCTTCTTCGACGGTCTTGGTAACGGTCTGGGATACAGTGTGATCCTGATCGGTCTCGCGGTGGTTCGTGAACTCTTCGGCGCCGGCAAACTGTTCGGTGTAGATATCCTGACTACCGTGAGCAACGGCGGTTGGTATATCCCCAACGGCCTGCTGCTGTTGCCGCCGAGTGCATTCTTCCTGATCGGCCTGTTCATCTGGGCAATCCGTGCCTGGAAACCGGCACAGGTGGAAGAAGATGAGTTCAAGATTGCGCCTAATTCCCAAGCGCAGGAGGCCTAATCCGTGGAACATTATATTTCTTTGATTATCCGCGCCGTTTTCGTTGAAAACATGGCGCTGGCCTTCTTCCTCGGTATGTGTACCTTCCTGGCGGTATCGAAGAAGATCGAGGCCGCTATTGGCCTGGGTGTTGCGGTTATCGTGGTGCTGACTCTGACAGTACCAGTGAACAACCTGATCTACACCTACCTGCTGAAAGACGGTGCACTGGCCTGGGCCGGTTACCCCGACGTGGACCTGAGCTTCCTCGGCCTGTTGTCCTACATCGGTGTAATTGCGGCACTGGTACAGATCCTGGAGATGTTCCTGGATAAATATGTACCGGCTCTCTACAACGCGCTGGGTGTATTCCTGCCGCTGATTACCGTGAACTGCGCCATCATGGGTGCTTCCTTGTTCATGGTTGAGCGCGAGTACGCGTTTGGCGAGAGTGTTGCCTATGGCTTCGGTGCCGGCCTCGGCTGGGCACTGGCGATTACCGCTCTGGCCGGTATTCGTGAAAAGCTGAAGTACAGTGACGTTCCGGATGGCCTGAAAGGTCTGGGTATCACCTTCGTAACTGTTGGTCTGATGTCCCTGGGCTTCATGTCCTTCGGCGGCATCGATATCTAAGCGGGGAAAACAATAGAATGAGTATTGAAATTATCCTCGGCGTAGCGATGTTTACCGTCATCGTTTTGGCGCTGGTAGCGGTGATCCTTGCGGCCCGCTCGCGCCTGGTAAACACCGGCAACGTCAACATCCTGGTTAACGGTGAGAAGACTCTCACCGTACCGGCCGGCGGCAAGCTGCTGCAAACACTGGCTGCCAACAACCTGTTCCTGGCCTCCGCCTGTGGTGGCGGCGGCAGCTGTGCGCAGTGTATCTGTAAGGTGAATTCCGGTGGTGGCGATATGCTGCCGACTGAAGCGGCTCACTTTACCCCGCGCGATGCAAAAGAAGGCAAGCGTCTTTCCTGTCAGGTTGCGGTTAAGCAAGACATGGAAATCGAAGTGCCGGAAGAGGTGTTTGGTGTTAAGCAGTGGGAATGCACTGTGGAATCCAACCCGAACGTGGCCACCTTTATTAAAGAGCTGACTCTGCGTCTGCCCGAAGGTGAAAACGTTGACTTCCGCGCTGGCGGTTACGTACAGCTGGAAGCTCCGGCTCACCATGTCAAGTTTGCCGACTTCGATGTCGAAGAGCAGTACCGTGGCGACTGGGAGCACTTTGGCTTCTTCAAGCTGGAGTCCAAAGTGACCGAGCCAGTGGTTCGCGCTTACTCCATGGCTAACTACCCGGAAGAGAAAGGTGTTGTTAAGTTCAACATCCGTATCGCGACTCCGCCGCCCCGCACTGAGGGTATTCCGCCGGGTCAGATGTCTTCCTACGTTTTCAGCCTGAAGGCAGGTGACAAGATTAAGGTGTACGGTCCCTTCGGTGAGTTCTTCGCCAAGGAAACTGACAACGAAATGGTATTTATCGGCGGTGGTGCCGGTATGGCGCCAATGCGTTCACACATCTTTGACCAGCTCAAGCGCCTGAATTCCACCCGTAAGATCAGCTTCTGGTACGGTGCGCGCTCCCTGCGCGAGATGTTCTACGAAGATGACTACAACGGTCTGGCTTCCGAGTTCGATAACTTCCAGTGGCATGTGGCTCTGTCCGATCCGCAGCCGGAAGACAACTGGACCGGTTACACCGGATTCATCCACAACGTGGTATATGAAAACTACCTGAAGGACCACCCGGCTCCGGAAGATTGTGAGTACTACATGTGTGGGCCGCCCATGATGAACGCGGCAGTCATCAATATGCTCAAAGACTTGGGTGTAGAAGATGAAAATATCCTGCTGGATGACTTCGGCGGATAATTGGAGGGCTTAGCTTGCTAAAAGCAATCACAGGCCCGACAAACTCAAAAACAGGGCCCGTCTTTACGGCCCTGTTTTTGCTTTGGGCGGTTGTAATTTTATCGGCTTGTGCTCCTTCGCCGGAGTCCTGGCAGTTGGCTGGCCGCACCATGGGAACCAGCTATCACATCACCGTCGTTCAGGTGCCCCCTGGGCTGGAGCAGGGTGAGTTGCAGCAGTTGATCGACGATGAGTTGCAGCAGGTCAACCAGGAGATGTCGACCTATATCGACGACTCTGAGTTAATGCGCTTTAACCAAAGCCCGGTAGGGCAGGCGATCCCGGTTAGCCAATACTTGGCAGATGTACTGGAAATGTCCCTGGATATTTATCGCCGCAGTGAAGGCGCTTTTGAGGTGACGGTCGGCCCGCTGGTCAATTTGTGGGGCTTTGGCCCCCAACCGGAACCGGAGCATATCCCCTCAGATAAAGACATTGCCGATCTGCTAACCGTCGTCGGTTCCGATGCGTTAACCCTGACCCGTAAGCCAGACACTGTTATCAAGAGCCGCCCCGTTGAGGTGGATCTTTCAGCGATTGCTAAGGGCCATGGAGTTGATCGGGTTGCCGAGCTATTGGAAGACCTGGGTATTCGAAACTACTTGGTCGAAATTGGCGGTGAACTGCGAACTAAGGGTGTGAATCCAAAGGGTAAGACCTGGGTAATTGGCATTGAAGTACCCAGCGTGGCAGGGCAGATGGTGCAGGAGCCAATCGCGGTGAGTGGGAAGGCAGTAGCTACGAGTGGAGACTATCGCAACTACTACGAAAGGGATGGTGTTCGTTACTCCCATAGCATCGACCCACGCTCCGGGCGGTCGATAAAGCACAAATTGGCATCGGTAACCGTTATTGCCGACACCTGTGCAGAAGCCGATGGTCTGGCTACCGCGATCAATGTCCTCGGTGCTGATGCCGGCATGGCGTTGGCAGAAAGAGATAATCTAGCCGTCTTTATGGTGGTGAAAACTGATTCAGGTTTCGAAGAGCGTTCTAGCTCTGGCTTTAAACCTTATGTAGAGAGGTCTGAGAAGTGACAATTTTCATATTTGCCTTTGTGGCCATGTTGCTCGTTGTTGCCGGTATGGCGATCGGGGCCATGGTTCAGAACAAACCGTTAAAGGGAACTTGTGGCGGGCTCAACAATATCGGCATGAAGCAGGATTGCACAGTCTGCGGTGGCGATGACGATGAGTGTGAAAAGGAACAGGAGAGGCAAAGACAGCAGCAGATGACTGCCGAAGATCTCGCTTACGACGCATCTAAACGCAAGTAAGCTTTCCCTCTCCAACAAGCCCGTGATCAACGGGCTTGTTGTTTTATGTCATTGGCACAAGTGGTGTCGATAACCGTATATTTAGTATTGAGTAAATGGCGTTAGCGCGCTGTGGACTCCGTTTGGAAAATAGAATTAGAGCATTTAATGGCAGAGCAAAAGTTTGACCTGGTAGTAATTGGTTCTGGCCCGGCTGGAGAGGCCGCCGCAATGAGCGCAGCAAAAAAGGGCATGCGCGTTGCGGTTATTGAAAAGCGCCAAGTGGTTGGTGGTAATTGTACTCACAAAGGTACCATTCCCTCCAAGGCGCTGCGCCACTCTGTCAAACAGTTGATGCGTTATAACACCCAGAGCGTTTTTCGCGCATTGGGTGAACCCCGCCGCCTTACTTTCCCCCAGGTAATGCAGACGGTGAATAAAGTCATTTCCTATCAGGTGGAAATGCACACTTCATTTTATGCCCGCAACCGGGTTGAGCTAATCGTCGGCGAAGCTAAGTTCCGCGATGAACATACTGTCGAGGTGCTTATGCCCGATGGTGCGGCGGAAACTATTACAGCGAAGAAATTTATTATTGCTACTGGCTCACGCCCTTATCGCCCCGCCGATGTAGACTTTGATCACGAACGGGTCTACGACAGCGATATGATCCTGGACATGCAGCACACCCCTCACTCCATTATGATCTATGGTGCTGGTGTTATCGGCTGTGAATACGCGTCTATCTTCGCTGGCCTCGGCGTTAAGGTGGATTTGATTAATACCCGTAACAGCCTGCTGGAATTTCTCGATGATGAGATTTCTGATGCGCTGAGCTATCACCTGCGCGATATGGGCGTGACTGTTCGCCACCAGGAGGAGTATGCGCGGGTACTGCCCAATGAGCAGGGCGTAATTATGGAGATGCAGTCCGGCAAACGTATTCATGCGGATGCATTGCTCTGGTGTAACGGCCGTACTGGTAACACCAGCTCCCTCGGTCTGGAGAATGTCGGTCTGGAAGCGAACCATCGCGGACAATTGAGCGTTGACGATCATTACTGTACCGAAATTGAAAATATTTTTGCGGTAGGTGATGTGATTGGCTGGCCCAGCCTTGCCAGTGCCTCTTATGACCAGGGGCGTGCGGTTGCAGCAGCGATTGCGGGCCGTGGCCATCGAGTAATTGAAGATGCGCCTACCGGGATTTATACCCTTCCAGAGATTTCCTCTGTGGGTAAAACCGAATCAGAGCTAACCGCAGCCAAAGTACCTTACGAAGTGGGCCGCGCACTGTTCAAGCACACTGCGCGGGCGCAGATTTCTGGTGAGCGCGTAGGCATGCTCAAGATTTTGTTCCATATCGAGACTCACGAAATCCTGGGCATTCACTGCTTTGGAGCAGAGGCTGCTGAGATTGTGCATATTGGCCAGGCCATTATGAAACAACCAGCACCGAATAATTCGATCGATTATTTCGTTAATACCACCTTTAACTACCCCACCATGGCAGAGGCATATCGCAGTGCTGCACTGGATGGGCTCAACCGGGTTGCCCGCCTATGACAGAACCCTCACCCAGTGAGTTTCAGGCGTTGGTAAAGGAATTTTTTGAGCAGATTCCTTTTAATCAACAAATTGGACTTGAGATGCGCGACCTGGACCTGGAGGCGCTCACACTTTCCGCAGGCTTTGAACTGAACCCACAGTTGATCGGCAATGTGTGGAAGAACATCCTGCACGGTGGCGTAATTGCCACCGCTCTGGATACGGTTGGTGGTTTGACCGCAATGGTCGCCGCCTACCAGCATCTGGGAGATGTGCACTGGAAAGAAAAAGTGGATCGCCTATTAAAGCTGGGTACGGTCGACATGCGTGTAGACTACCTAAAGCCGGGCAGGGGAGAACACTTTCTCTGCCATGGCTCAATTCTGCGCACCGGTAACAAGCTGGTTGTAACGAGAATGGAGTTGATTAACGACACGGATGAATTGATTGCTACCGGTACGGCAACTTACCTGTATTGACCTTAGTCCGAGCCAACCCTTGGCTCGGAGACCTCCTTAGATATACCCCTTAGATGTACCCCCTATCCATTGGCTTTCTTTAAGGTGTTTATTGTTATGAGTGAAATTCTTGCATTTGCCGCAGTCTCCCTTTTGTTAGTAATTTCCCCGGGGCCGAACAGTGTCCTCATTGTTAAAACGGTGGCCGATAAGGGGCTGAGGTCGGGTGTGGAGAATATTCTGGGGCTGGTTTCGGCAACGTTTGCCCACGGCGCCATCTCAATTCTGGGTTTATCGGCGATTATTCTACAGTCGGCTGAACTTTATACCCTGATCAAATATCTCGGGGCTGCCTACTTGGCCTATTTGGGCGTAAAAACGATAGTGGCTACTTTCTCGAGACCTTCCGCTCACAGGGCTCCCGATAGATTACAGCCAAGCGCAAAAGCGCCTGGTGATGCGTGCCGAAATTTTGCTGAGGGTTTCCTGACCCAGATTCTGAACCCGAAAGTATCGATGTTTTACCTTGCCGCCTTCCCGCAGTTTATCTCGGTAGGTAGTGCTAGCTACTATGAAGCTTTCTTACTGGTCTCGATTCACGCATCCATTATCTTTCTGTGGTTCTTGGGGGTTGCGATTATGCTGTCGCAATGGCGAGCGGTTTCTATAGGCGGAATGATACAGAAATGGATTCAGCGTTTTAGTGGCAGCGTATTGCTTGGTTTTGCCGCTCTAGTGGTTCGCGAGGACGCTTAAGTCTGAGCTGTGCCCTTTAAATATTGGCTCCATGTGCCAATATTTGAAGGGTGCATTGTCCAACCGAATTTCTAATAGACTGGGCATTTTATCCAGATCTACTCTTAACTGTTCTAATCTTGCCGTGTTTATCGGTATATATTTCCCTGCTTTTTAGTCGCGCTATCGTACCCCGTACAAAGTTTAATAAGAGCCTATTGATTTAACTCTATTTGTCGGCTGGGGTTTGTTGATTGTAAATATAAACTTAACTATTAGTTTACTTAGCTTTAATTATATTTCCGTGCTGGGAAATTTCCGAATGTCTATTTGGGTGGGATATCTAAAAAATACCGCTGTTGAGGGTGTGGATTTTTTAAATGGCGACAATTATTTTATGTTTGGTTTGCCTGATGGTGATATTGGTTGCTTATCGTGGACTTGTGGTCCGCAAAAATATAGCATGCTTATAGTTTTATATGAGTAAGTTTTTTCAAATAAATGACTGCTGCTTGCCTTATTTTTAAGTCTTGTAGCTTTGTAAAAGCGGGGCAGTGGTGTATTTGTAGTGATCGTTTTGTTCCGGATTTTAGAAAGATATCTATTTTGTAGATTTTTTTGTTTTTCTTTAAGTAATAATTTGTGTGTTATTTGCATAAATGCCAGATGGTATGGAAGCCGGATATCGGTTGCGATGTGAGGATGATAAAATGCCAATTTTTCCAGCTGTTGATGTAGATGCCTCTAATATGGGCGGGGTTTTAACCTGGAAGTTTAGCCAGGGTGGGTATTCAAGTATTACTAAAAAGCACGCCTTTTCGAAAGATGGTGTTTGTGAAGCCTTGGCGGTGAGTTGGATTACTAAATCATTGCATGGTGGTTTGAAGGCTGCATTGACTACTGGCGACAGTATAGATTCCACCAAGATCGCTCTGGTCGCGCAGCGCTACGCGTCCATATACCGTTTTAAGTTTAAAAATGGTGAGGAGGGGAGATTTCATAAAAGCCGTGAAATGCTTGTGGAATCTCAGAATTATCTAAAGTCGCAAGGTTTCGGTTACGTTGGACGAGAGCTTTGGTGCGCTTGAAGAATCAGATATCTTTAAGCAGCAAACTGGCACTATTTACAGCATGATGAGATTTGCCGGGAATGGCTGGGGGCATGCAACAGCATTTCGTATAGAGGCAGGTGCCAATAAGACAAGCTATTATTTTGATCCTAATAAGGGCGAGTTTAAATTCCTGACTTATGATAGGTTCCGGAAGTGGTATGAACATTACCATCGGAAATCACGCCTGTATAGAACAACGCGTACAATTGGGTTTGATTTCTTTATGCACAAAGACCGTTAGGTTTAATTCAGTAAAAGGGTGTTGAGTTTGTATAAATAGTTACCATTTGCTCTGGGGGCGGGATTAACTGGGCTGCTAGTCCGAGATAAATGCCCCTGTCTTTTGGCGACGGATGAAGTTGATAAGCTTTTTCGTATAAAGCTGAGGGGCGCTTTGGTTGCCGGTAAGTAGCGGCTTCGCGCCCTCCCTCTACGGGATTTGATTCCTGCCACTTTTTAGGCGGTCCGCTGCAATTCCCCCTGCTGACTAATCTTGAAGTTCGAGTCTCGCCTTTGTACCGTGCGGTACCTTTTACTCCTTATTTTTGCCGCCCAGTTGTTAAGCGTTGGGCCCGTTATAGCGAAGTGGGGCGCCTATTGTTCAAGTGGTTCACAACTGTAATGAATGGTGTTTGCAGCCATTTGGTTTCCTTGAGAAAATTGCCAGGAAATTTCTTGGGTGCTAGGGAGCCCCTGAATAATTCCGTAATATCTCTGCGGACCTTGGGAGCTGTAGGTGTTGGGCACCATCGCCGCGAATGGCCGCAGCCTTCAAAGCACTATCACTCTGCGCTGTGACTCCTTTTGGGCCCCGCGAAGCCGCACCTTGACTGAGGTCCGCTCTGAAAGTCAAAGGCATCAAGGAGCTATTCAGGGGCTCTCTAGAAGATATCTCATTTTTCAGGGGTAAATAATTCATTCATGGGTATTTCAGTTCAGATGTTGGGCGACTTTCTTGTCACTCGTGATGGCAGTCCGGTCAATCTACCGCCCTCTAAAATAACCCGAGCCCTTTTGGCTTTTCTGTTGTTGGCGGCGAGGCCCCACCGGCGGGATCGCCTGTGTGAAATATTTTGGGAGTTGCCAGATGATCCGCGCGCATCGTTGCGCTGGTCTTTGAGCAAAATCCGATCGATAGTCAACGACTCCGATAAGGAGCGCCTACTAGCCGACAGAGAGCGTGTCAGTATGGACACGGAGGGTGTGGCTATCGACATTGTCCAAATTGCTTCAACTATTGATTCCCCCAAACTGCTGGCAGCGGAGCTGGAGGATATCTACCGAAAGCTTCAAGAGCCTTTCCTGGATGGTGTCGATCTCCCTGATCAGGAACTTTTCCAGCAATGGTTGTTGTCAGAGCGCCAGGAGATCGTCCATCTACGGGGGAGGGTGTTGTCGCGCCTAGCCTCCCATCCGGGTATTCCTTTGCCTGATCAGCTTATTTGGGCTCGCCACTGGGAAGAGTTGGAGCCCTATAACCCAAATGCTGCGACGCAGTTGCTGCGGGCGATGGCATCACTGGGGATGGATAGTGAAATAGAGCTTGAGCGCTCAAGGCTGTCAAACCGTTTCCGCAAAGCAGGTATTGCGTGGTCGCCCTGTAAGCTCGGGGAGCAGGTAGTGCAGGAGGCTGCCGATAATTTGGCTAATGGACGTAAACTGCTAACCCAGCAAAAGATTGAATTTTGTACGGCCAGTGATGGAGTGCGTATTGCCTATGCCAAGATGGGAAAAGGGCTTCCTATTGTGAAAGCTGCAAATTGGCTGAGTCACTTGGAGCATGACTGGGATTCTCCCATCTGGAGCCCGTTATTTCAGGAGCTTTCTACAGATCACCAGTTTATCCGTTACGATGAGCGTGGGAATGGCCTCTCTGACTGGGAGGTCGATAATATTTCATTTGAGTCATTTGTCACTGATCTAGAGACGGTAGTTGATGCCTGTGCTGTCGATAACTTTACCCTGCTGGGGATATCTCAGGGAGCAGCAGTATCTATTGAGTATGCTGTTAGGCACCCCAATCGAGTCAGGCAGCTTATTTTGTTTGGCGGTTATCACGCGGGTTGGCGGATTGGCGCGAGCGAAGCTACGGTTAAAGAGCGTGAAGCTGTCATGACCCTGACAGAGACGGGGTGGGGGCAGGATAATCCCGCTTATCGGCAAATTTTCTCATCGACATTTATGCCCAGTGCTAATGCCGGTGAGCTAGCCTGGTTTAACGAATTTCAGCGGCTTACTACCTCGCCTGAAAATGCTGTTCGCTTTCTCTCAGTTTTTGGCAGTATTGATGTGCGGGAAAGGCTCAAAGAAGTTTCTGTCCCCACTTTGGTAATCCATTCACTGGGGGATCAGCGTATCCCGGTTCATACGGGTTGCGAAATCGCTTCAGTAATCCCGGGTGCTCGATTTGTCGGCCTCAATAGCGATGGCCACTTGCTTCTCGGGCGAGAGCCTGCTTCTAAGGTATTTGTAGAGGAAGTTCGCCAATTTATTTCAAAGCACTAATAGGTAACTTAGTGAGGCTATTGGAGAGAGGGTGGTGCTGGCGAGCGGCCACCCGGACAAGAAGCTTCTGGCAAATGATCCCCGAAAATTTAGCTACAGATAAACGGCCAATTCTTTAGCGGAAAGATAACGGATCGAGGCTTCTGGGAATTTTCGAATGATATCGAGGGCTGCAGAACGGGCAGCGGCCTCATCGGCATATATATTGGGCAATTTTACATTGGAAGTTGTTCTTCCTGATATATAGCGCATAAGCACGATATACCGCCCCTTCCATTTCCCCCAAAAAACGTCACTGGGGGCACTGTCCACTGAGGATTTCTCTGGTGCGGCTTCTTTCTCTTCTTGGGGCTTGAGTTCCAGTTCCGCTTCTTGCTCCCACATAAGTTGGGCAAGTCGATTTAATTCTTTAGAATAACTAGTTGACATAAATCTCAAATGCGTAAGAGTTTATTGATTTAAATACTGATAAATCCAAAGATTAACAGAAAAGATCTTAATAAATACTAGCTTATAAATGATATATAAAGGTTAGGTATTGCTATGAAATTTTCTGATTGCATAGGCTTTATGTAAATTTCTCTCAGTTTATCAGTAAATATTCTGCCTAGCTCCAAGCACTCTGATGGTGCAAATTCTGCCGTGGAGCAGCTGGAGAATACCTTTTGGAGCATTTTCTCATATTTTAAGTAAAAAACCTACCTGGTACAAATTAATTGTTTCTTAGTTTCAAAAGCACTTGATCAATAGTTGAATCATTGGGGAATAGCTTGGTTATTTTGCAGTTCTTATAGGGGGCAAGTTGTAAGACTTAGAGTTTTCATCTGGCGACAATTTCAAATGTAAGTATTAGCACGAAGGGCCTTATCTTGCCTTTTGGAGGTAGTGTAAATAAGTGTAAAGGGGGCAGGCATAATGTATTGGGGGATGCCCTGGTAAATTTGGTGGTTGCACAGTGTACCGCGAACTTTTGATTTGTAGCGGCTATCTACCCTAGCCCATATTGGCAGTTTAGTGTCGATTACATCAGGCAGTATGGCACTTTAGTTCCATAAAAAATATCACAATTCTAGATATTCAATTGATGCTTCAAACGCTCAGTTCAACGGTTGTTGGCTTTAATAGGTGAGTCAGATAGTGGCTCCGATCCCCTCTTAATGATCGTTCCTAGAAGTTGTAGGGAAAGTAATCGGACCGATGATTGTAGCTTGGCCTCAGCTACTTCAGATGAGGCTTAAAGGAACATTGATGTAATCTTAGCGGTGAACCCCATGATTCTCCCAAACCAAAAGGACTTGGGCATTCCTTTGAGACAGAAGGTCTTATTTGAGTGCCATTATTCAGATGATTTATTTCAGTTTCAAAAGGTAACTGTCCCACCTGGTCAAAATGTATCACTTGAATTCTTGTCTGGGTTTAACCTTTTAATGGTGATTGGCGGTGTAGCTAGTATCAATTGTGGTATTCGTGAGTTCCGTATGGGGTCAGGGCAGGTCTGGTTAACTGGTGCTGTTGGCGATTTTATGGTTGGCAACCTCCCTAAGGGGGAAAGTTTACTGATTATCAGTGTCAGTATCAGCTCGGCAATGTTGACCCGGTTTTATAAGCGGCACACACGTGTACTGCTAAAAGCTAAAAACAAACTTGTTCTGGCAACTCATGTGGGAAGTGCTCCTAAGAGAGATCCCTTTATTCTCCCTGCGTGTGATCTGACGCGCTTCACTTTGGATTCATTGAGTGCATTTAGCGAACTGAATGATGAAAGTTTGAATTACTTAAAATTGGAAGAGCTACTCCTTTTGAAGCTAAAAGGGGATTGCGGTTGTTACTTGGCTAATGAGTTGCTTCGTCAAGTAAACCCGGCAACAGAGAGTTTTCGCCGGTTTATGGAGGAGAACGTAACTCAACCTTGGTCTGTAGCAAACTATGCCAAGCATATTGGGATGAGTCTTACATCATTTAAGAATAGGTTCAGCCGGGTATTCAAGTCGGAATCGCCCAAGTCCTGGATTAATGAGCGCAGGCTACAGCATGCTGATCTTCAATTGAAGACTACAAATAAGCGATTAGTTGATATCGCTCTGGAGAGTGGGTTCTCAAGCCAGTCCTATTTTACCCAGCTTTATAAGTCGATGTATGGGCGCCCGCCCTCGGAGGTGAGACAGAAATTCATGGACGCTCTTGATTAAGCGTCTGTGATTTCTTGTGACTTTGAATGCCTGGCCAGTATTACAGAAGTTGTTATAGTATTCGGCTTCCTGCAAATAATTAGAAAAATGGCCTGTCGATATGGAAGTTAGAGAATTAGGGAGTCTGGATTTGGTGGGTTTTTATACCCGTACTAAGAATGCTAATGAGGCCGATCCGGAAAAGGCAAAAATAGCGCCACTCTGGGATAGGTTCGGCGCAGAGGCTGCCCCCAAATTAAGGGGCAACCCTAAGGTATTTGGTGTTTACTCCAACTACGAATCTGACCATACCGGCTTTTTTGATGTGTATGCATGTTCAGATATGTTGTCGAAGGATATGTCTGAGGATTTCAAGTCGATTCAAATACTGCCCGGCAAATACCTGATGTTTTCCGCTAAAGGGGAAATGCCTCAGGTCGCAATTGATTTGTGGGGCGAGGTTTGGAGTTATTTTGCTGCGGAGGATTGCCCCCATCAGCGAGCTTTCACCACAGATTTTGAGCAGTATGTGGATGGAAACGAGGTTCAGATAGCCATATCCATTAAGTAATTGAATCGCGTATATATACGGGCTATTTAAGGAGCCTCTGAATAACTCCGTAATGCCTCTGCGAGTCTTGAAGGCTGCAGATGTTAGGCGCAGCTCGCCGCGAATGGCCGTAGCCCTTGGCAAGAGCTGCAACGCAGCAGCTGTGGCCTTCAAGGCCCGCCCTTCGGGGCTTGCAGAGCGATTCACACTCCGCGTTGCGACTTCTTGAAAGGTCTAGACATTCCTGCGAAGCCGCGCCTTGATTGTGAACCGCTCTGCATGCCAGAGGTATCACGGAGTTATTCAGAGGCTCCTTAACTCTAGGGTGAATACCAAATTGGCGAGCTGAATGCTCGCCCCTGCTGGGTAAGGGGTACTTTTTCATCCATTTCAATACCGAAGCGTACCTTGTCAAATAGAGTCCATCGGGGTGTGGGTATCTCCAGGGCGCGCAGGTAGTAGACGGCTCTTTCCTTGGGGTTAAAGTCGGGATCTTTGAATACCGCGACTAGCTGAGGGGAGCCGATGGAGTTGGTGTATTCCGCCGTCTTCATATCCACAGTAGTCCCAACCGGGGGTAGTTTTCCCTCGGTATCCAGTTTACGGCTTCCAGACCACTTCACATTAAAGATCTTCTCCCGGGTGAGTCCGCTGCTATCCAGCCAGCCCTTGATGATTTGAATGCGGTCCAGGTTGGCGCCCTCAGGGTCTTTCAGTGCTGCGATAAGGAATGTCGGTACCTGTCCCTCACTGGCTTGAGGTAGTTTCCCGCCCATTGGTACGCCTTTTTTATAGCCATTGGCGACCAGATCACCGTGAATATCCCCATCGTTATAGTCATAGCCTCCAAAGAAGCGAACTGAGATCCGGGGGCCTGTGGTGGCGAAAGTCTCTTTGCGGTACATCGCATCCCATATTGCCTCCCGCGTATTCTCGTTGGCCCAGACTCCCGTAACGCCTGAGGCAGCTTGTTCCCAGCCGAAGTACTCTCCACCAAGCCCCTTGAGCAGGGGAAATGCCCAGCGCTGCTTGTTACTGGGTTCCAGGGTCTTGAACTTGCCAAAGAAGTTGTCCTGGTCCGGTGTCGAAAGCCCGGTATGGGTGTCGGTAGCTGCGTTTGCGCCTAGCACGAAAGGGTTGGTGCCCAGCTTCTCCTCCAGGCGTAGGCCAGACTTGAGTGCCTCCCTCCAGTACTCGTATTGCAGGGCACCGGGGGGCTTGGGCTTTAAGATCAGGTTGCCTCTATCCCACAGATCCCAGTTGGCAAATTCATCTTCCGGGGAGAGGGCAGGGTGGGACTCACTTTGTCCCTTTACCTGCACCAGCTCGTAAAGGGGTTCATAGCGGGCGCGCATTTGTGCCCACTCCGGAGTGAGTTCGGAGCCATTAAACTGACGCTCGATAAACATACGGCCATTAGACATATTGCCGTTGTGGGGGATGGCGAGCACCCGGCCGCCGGTTTTGTCTTCGTAGGCTTTCATCCACTCCCAGAGTTTTACCGGGTTCTCGGTATCAAAGGTGGTCAGGGGAAGCAGGGTCTTAGTGCGGTTTGCGCCATCACGAAAAATAATATTGCGGTGCAGGTTGTCGCCACCATCGGCGTTAACTGTCCACTCAAAGGCAATAAAGGTAGAAAACTCTCCGGGTTTGTAATATTTCTCTGCGGCTTCAACGGTTTTTTCCCAGGCGGATTTCATCCATTTGGGATCCATTACCTGCTCGGGCAGTTTGCCTTCTGATTGAAGCACGATGACTTCACTTTTTGCTTCATTGGTCGCTTCTTCGCTGCCTGAAATTAATGCCTCGTGCCATTTTTTCAAGGTGGCATTGGACATCATTTCCGGATTGCCATCGACGATCTCGCTGATAACTCCCATACCGTCTGAATGATCGGTGATCATGAACCAGTCGTAAGGGCGGCTGAGCTTGGCTTTCAGTCCGCTGTTGGAGGTAACAGTTTCTCCCAGGGCAAATCGATAGGCGTCATCGGGAGTAAGAATTGCGCCATCCAACCCCGCATCTACCGACCAGCCAGTATGGACATGTGTATCGCCAAAATAGACATTGCGAGCGATGCGTTTATCGCTGTCCCGTTGGGCTTCCAGCTCCGCTTCTATCTCCGGTGCCATCGCCGTGAGCGGCCTTTGTTTTTCTGGAGTGGCACCCTCTGTCTGTCGGGCGTTTGAATTTGTATTTTTATCTCCGTCGGGCTTTTTACTGCAACTATAAAGGCTGAGTACAAGAATAAAGAGGAGCAGGGTTAATCCAGCTTTGCTCTTGTGCATTGATGGCGGCTCCATTTCTTGAATGTGTCGGATCGCTTTTTAACTGAAAAGAATTCGTTGCGAAGAGAAGATAAATTACAGCTAGCATAGTTGAGCGACTCTGTGTATTCGCGAATTGGGCCACACTGGGGGCCTTGTTATCTATCGGCACAATAGATAGTCTTCGGCTCCAGTTGAGTTAGCACATTTATGCAACTTCAAGAACATGGTTGGCTAATTCAGTCATATTGAAATATGGCTACGCAATAATCATCGCTTCGGGCGATAGGCAAAAGCAGGCATATGAGTAACAACGAAAAGCGTCCACTTTACATCCCCCATGCAGGCCCCTCCCTACTGGAAATACCACTGCTCAATAAAGGCAGCGCATTTAGCTTGGAAGAGCGTCTCGAATTTAATTTGGTCGGTCTTTTGCCGAATACCGTTGAGACGATTGAGGAGCAGGCCAAGCGCGCTTACCTCCAATTCCAGCAGTGTAAGACTGGCTTGGAAAAACATATCTACCTGAGGGGAATCCAGGACGACAACGAGACGTTATTCTTCTATCTGATCGAACATCATACGGAAGAGATGCTGCCGATTATCTACACCCCAACTGTAGGTGCAGCTTGTGAAGAGTTTTCCAGTATTTATCGCAACCACCGGGGATTATTTGTCTCCTATCCGGACCGGGAATATATCGACGATATTCTGCGCAGCGCCACTAAAGAGAACGTCAAAGTCATTGTGGTGACCGATGGCGAGCGGATACTCGGGTTAGGTGATCAGGGTATCGGCGGCATGGGTATCCCTATTGGTAAGCTCTCCCTGTATACCGCCTGTGGCGGCATAAGCCCGGCTTATACCTTGCCTGTCACCTTGGATGTTGGCACCAACAACCGCACTTTGCTGAATGATCCCATGTATATGGGGTGGCGCCATGAGCGGATTTCTCAGGAAGAGTACGATGAATTCCTGGAGCAATTTATTGAAGCGGTAAAACGTCGCTGGCCCAAGGTATTGGTTCAGTTTGAGGATTTTGCCCAAACCAATGCCACGCCGTTGTTAGAGCGCTATCGCGACCGCCTGTGCTGTTTTAATGATGATATTCAGGGCACGGCGTCTGTAGCACTGGGTACTATCCTGGCTGCTTGTAAAACCTGGCAAGAGACCCTCGCCGCGCAGAAGGTGACGATAGTGGGTGCCGGCTCAGCCGGGTGTGGTATTGCCGAGCAAATCGTCAGTGCAAAAGTGCAGGCCGGTCTATCCGATGCCGAGGCTCGTGAACAGATCTTTATGTTCGATCGCTACGGGCTTGTGACTTCCGATATGAAAGGCCTGCACGACTTCCAAGCGGCTTTGGCCCAGGACCCGAGCAAGTACGATGGAGTGTCCAGCTGGAATCTTGAGACGCTGATCGGCAATGTTGAGCCCAGCATCCTGATTGGTGTTTCCGGGCAGGGTGGCTTGTTTACGCAGCCAGTAATCGAAGCTTTGCACAAGGGGCACCGCCGTCCTTTGGTGATGCCACTGTCAAACCCCACATCCAGGGCTGAAGCGACTCCA
Source organism: Microbulbifer maximicatervae (SeqCode) (assembly GCF_052467815.1). Taxonomy (NCBI): domain Bacteria; kingdom Pseudomonadati; phylum Pseudomonadota; class Gammaproteobacteria; order Cellvibrionales; family Microbulbiferaceae; genus Microbulbifer; species Microbulbifer maximicatervae (SeqCode). Next base: position 4,552,246 of record NZ_CP174326.1, on the reverse strand, counting down.
ACAGAGATATTCAGCTGGACCAAGGGCGAAGCTTTGGTGGCTACCGGCAGCCCCTTTGCAGCGGTAGAAATCGATGGCCATCACTATGCGGTAGCGCAGTGTAACAATGTCTACATATTCCCGGGCATTGGCCTCGGCGTGATTGCTTCCGGTGCTTCGAAAGTGACTGACAGTATGTTGATGGCAGCATCCAACGCCCTGGCAGAGCAGGCGCCGGTGGTGAAAGATGGTGAAGGCGCCTTATTGCCACACCTGAATGATATTCGCGATGTGAGCATGCATATTGCCAGGGCAGTGGCTGCCCAGGCGCAATTGGATGGCGTTGCGCCCAAGGTGAGCCGCGAGCATCTAGAGCGTTTGCTAGAGCGTAACTTCTGGCGTGCAGATTACCGCTCTTATCGTCGTCGCTCTTTCTAAATGAGAGTGCTGGGCCCGCTGCGACTATCGCATCGGGCCTGCATTTAAGCCAGCTTTTCCCCGGTATAGAAGGAGTCCGGTTGGCGCAACACCAAGTAATCCTCCCAGTGGAATCCCTGATTCAAAAACTCAATTGCTGCATTGACGCCAGATAGGAACAGGTGTTCGCAGTGGTGGTCCGGCATGGAAAAATCCAGCCAGTGCGGGTTTTCTCCGGTATCGGTGGGGTTGATGGGGATTTCTTTTACCAGCGCATGGTATTCCGCGTTCAAGCTCGCGCGTACATGGTTGTCGAGCATATTGCGACAAGTGCTGATCAGCCCCATCGCAAACCTTCCTACCTTATCTGATTTTGGCTGGTACAGGTCCACTTCCAACTTGATCCCAAAGGTTGGCAATTTGGGGGTGCCGATGGGTTTATGGAAGATATCGAAAGGGAAGTTGGAGACAAGGCCGCCGTCAACAAATTCAATATCTTTGGGAAAGCCAGCGCGGAAAAAACGTTTGGGATCACCGATGCCTTTAATGCTGCGCCAATTCTCGGCGACAGTATTGCACTCACTTAATTGGGGGATGCCCTTTACGGTGTAGGGCTTAAAGAAGCCGGGTACCGACATGGAGGCACGTACGAACTCCGCGGGGTTTACTGCGCTCGGATTATCGAAGTAGAGCGGCGCCTTGGCTGGAAATACCGCGCGGGTCTCGGTAGTGATATCCGCTGCCACCAGGGCAACCTCGCCGCTGCCGATCAGGTGATCGGGTGTGCCACGGTATAGGAGCTGTGGGAACTGGTTAATTCTCTGGTTGAGCTGTGCGGTGTTGGTAATGCCCAGCTGTTTCAACTCCGTTTGTAACCACTGGGTAAAGGTATCTCCCGGATTTAGCCCCTTATGTCTGAGCAGGTGCCGCAAGGTGCGGATAGAATCGAAGGGGTGCAATGCCAAACTACTCATCAAGCCTTTGCCCTTGAGCAGGCGCTGTACCGTTTTGCGCGCATAGCGCTCGCCATCTTCAAAACTGGCAAAGTCCGCATTGGCGAGGATACCCAAGAGCTTTTCGCTTTTGCCGGTGCTCGGTGTGCCGGCCGCTGCCAAGAAGAGTGCGTTGATGGCACCCGCTGAGGTTCCTGCAATTTTGCGAAACCGAATTCCCGCCTTTTCCAGAATGTAGGTATATCCCACCAGGGCGATCCCCAGCATACCGCCACCTTCCATCACGATATCGACATACTGAAGGCCCTGGTTGTCCTGTACATCACTGAATACTTTGCCCTCAATGGTGGACTTGGATGCCTGCCAGTGTGCATCCGCTTTTGCGATGGCGTTTTCAACCCATGGCGATTTTTGCATGTCGGCTTTCCGTAGTGTGACAGCGATCTACAAGAGAATTTAGACAATTTATCCGCTTGTAGGTGAAAAAGGCAGGGTATCACCCAGAATCAAATTCGTCATAGCATCTAGTCGTCTTTATTTGCTTTCCCGCTTGAATACTACTTGACTCATTAAACGATGAAATATCTCGCTGTGGCTGTGGCTGTGGCTGTGGCTGTGTTTGGATATATAGCGGGATTCGTACTTGCTGGCATGGTCGATGCAATGGCGTGGTGCTTACCTGATGGAGACTGAGGGTGAGTTGTTCAGGAGGACGATGTCATTTGCGAGAACAGCTTCCCTTCACTGCGAAATGGGAGGTCCACTTGTCCAGCCCTTGAAACCCACTGAGAGCTCCATTTATTGGCTGGGAAATGGTTTGGTCAGGAGAGTATCTAGTTGTTGGACTATTTACCTGATAAGTGCCGCGCCCCACCCAAAAAGGTCCAGAGGAGCACTTTTTGGGTGGGGCAACGAAATAGCTTGAAAATAATGAATATTATTCAGCAGATAAAGTTATTGCCTATTAAATTGAGACACCCATATTGCCTTCAGTACCGACACAGAATCCAAATATTTCATGGAAAAAGAGGCTTTTACATTCAAAATTGGAGGCGATATGGAAAGTGTCATTTGGGAATTTGGGGTCGTGAAGTCCCAGGTTGTGCTCGGTTCCCACGCAGTAGATATCATTTCTTGGGTCACCGGGCCTAAAGGCTATCCAATCCAGTTTCCAGCCGCCGAGATCCCCCTGATTATCCCACTTGTTGTCAATGGGGTTCCATTGACCTACATTACCGTCAGCGCCTACACAGCACATTACTCCAAAGTTATCGAAGGCAATCATTTTTAGGGGGCAGGGCTTTTTAATCTCAGGTTCCTCCCAGGCTCCAGCGGTGGTATTCCACTTGGCAAGATTACCTTTAGTCCCAACGCTCCACATGACATTTGACTTGTCAAATGCAATCATCTTGGAGTCCCAGGATTGGTTGTACTCTTTTTTGTCAACGAGGCCAAAAGTTCTTGAATTCCACTTTCCGATATTATTCGAAGTGCCCACACACCAAAGGTTATCCTCTCTATCAAAAGTGACCATATTTAAGTGCCACGTTGAGAGGGATCCTCTGTCTTTAAAGTTCATTTCCATGATAAACCTCCTTAGGGTTTATGGATTAGGGTTTTTTTGATACTCAGGGGTGTCAAAATTTTAAGGCTTAAAGTGAATTCATTTGAAAGCTAATAAATAATCCAGTTGGAGTTTTGGTTACATTTTGTTGACAGTTTTCAGACAAAAAGTATGCGCAGCCTTTTGAAAGAAAATATGTTTTAGATGCGCTTAGCATTTTCCAACAAAGGCTTTTATTGTGCTGGCCTATTTGTTTTCCATTCGCCGGTTGTCGTCTATCCAATGGCGGCTATTACTGCAAAAAGTGAGATTGAAGCTTTGTGGATAATTATTTTTCTATTCACTAAAAGGCTAAGTTAAATAATAGAGCTGGCCACTCGGCTTGATAAAAACCTCCTAATCAGTTGTTTCAAGCGATCTTAAAACAAAGGGCTGTGGTTTAAAATCCTCCTCGACTAAAAGTGCGGGGATTGCTACAGGTGGTTGCTGCCTTTTGGTAGTGGTTAGTCAATATAAGGCCGATTAGAGCTACTAAATAGCGCGGGCTAGTTGGATTGATTTTTATAGGTTTCCACCTCGGCGCGTTTATCAAATAATCCTGACTTGTGGGATAGAATTTCTGTCAGATTTTCTCAGTGCTGTAGCAGCTTCGAAACCCTTAGGTAAACAGCTTCGCTTTAGCGACGGGTATTTATTTATTGCATTTTCTGAGAGTGTTTTTCAAACAGGAAACAGCTGTTACTAAAAGTGGGGAATGGAAGAAATACATGGCGCTCAGGCTTTCTACTGCTGCCACGGTGGCAGGGGGGGCAAGGGGGTGTTGAGGTTTGTGATGATTTTATGAGAAGCTAAGTGATGACGGTCTCCCCGGTTGATTTGAGTCCCGGGCAAAAAGCTCTCAATACGGCGAGGCTACGCGACATAGCGTCGGTCTGTGGCGGATACATACGCCAGCTTCATTGTATTGAGTAGTGGCTGACGGTTATTGGAACTTCACTCTTTCAACGAAGTTCCAGAATGTGCGGCGGAACTTGAGTGATCAACCCGAAAGCCTTGATATTCGGTAATGGGGAGAGGTTCCAGATCGATATCGAAGCTTGGCTTTTCATGTGGGCCATATGGACATTGGTCAAGTAGTGCGGCAAGGGCGGTATGAGAGCCCTGCGCCCATATCTCTACGCTTTTGTCAGGTCTATTCAATACCTTTCCGACAATGCCCTTGCTAAATGCTGAACGTTGAACCCACTTTCGATATCCAATACCTTGAACTTTTCCTTTGACCCTGATTCTCCAGTGTTGCAATTGAATTTTGGTTTGTTCCAATTTAGGAAAGAGTTGCAGTAGCAATGCCGAGGCGACATCGCGTCCAACACCATAAGTGGGAAAGTAATGCCAATCTAGCGAGGGGCTACATGTGATTTGGCTTACCATCCAGTACTGAGATGGTAATGGCCGACTAATGTCTTCTGCGACTATGTCGACACCCGCAATTAGTGGATTAAATAGCGCCTCTACAGATTGGGTCGCAATTGATGCGAAATCTGCATGCAATATTTCACTGACGTCGCGAAAAAATTCTCCGAAGCGCTGTTGATGAGTCTCAATGTTATTACTTTCATAATTGCGGATTGGCTCTATCCCTCTTTCCAATGCGGCAACAACCTGTCCGCCAATGGTTAGGGCGCGAAATTTTCGGAGCCGAGAAGGCACTTTACCAGGATCATGGGTGGATGAAGTCAAGCTCGTATTGATCCCTGCTTCGTTTAGCCTCTTGTTTCGTAATACACGGTTTAGGCAGACACGACGCGCAACTTGAGGCACAACATCGGGGGTCGATTGATGAAACAAGACATGTTTGTCGCCGTATACGATATTAGAGATACTGGTGCTGATGTTGTAGGGCTTCAAATCGTATTTATATGCAGCCAAGCTGATCAGCGCGTTTTGTCGGTTTCGGAATCTTGGTGTGTAGAAAGGATAGTTCCATGGTGCCGCTAGTCGTATAGGGTGGAGCTCGGGACAATACTGGCCTTTCTCAGCGTGCTGAATGGTGCGGGCTGGCCCAGAGGCACTGAATAGATATTCCAGAAGTAGCCTTGGCAGGTCGATCGGTTTACCAAAATCAGGAAAAACTGGTGTTGAGGTTGCAGAGTTTGAATTGACTTCGATCACATAGGGAGAGCCGGCTGTCTCGGAAGAGTCGTCAGGGACAATAATATCCACTCCAACATAGTAAATCCCAGGAAATGCACTGGCTGCACGCTCTGCAACCTGAATGACCTCAGTGTCGAGTCTGTCCAATAACTGAATACTTTCTCCTCCCGCAGAAATATTTGCTACGCCCGCCAACCAGATGCGTTCTCCTTCAGCAGGCACATATTCACGGGAAATACCATTCACATCCAGCAGTTCTGTTCTGAGTATGTAGTCCGAGTCCACACGATACTTTGGGTTGCGTTTACTTTTATTGTTTTTTTTCTCCGAGATTAGTTCGTTGATATTATGCGTTCCATCTCCAATGACGTTGGGAGCAATTCTCAGGCAAGCAGACACCGTGCATCCCCCGATAACATTCACTCTCAAGTCGCAGCCACTGATATGACGCTCGATGATTATTTTATTTTATTTTATTTGATTTGGCGCTGGCGGTTTTCCAAGCATCTTGCAATGCATCGACCGATGTGATCCCCGTGGTAATACCCCGGCCATGACTACCCGTAACTGGCTTTATGACCACAGGGTGGCGAAGTGTTGAGAAATAGTCTGTTGCAGCTTTGATATCGTCAAAGACCCGACCTGTTGCCACGGGGACACCATTCCTAGCAAGCAAGTCTTTCGTCAGATGCTTCTGTTGAGCGCAAGCACGATAGGCCTCAGATACCAGTGCAGAGTTTCCACAAAAGAGTACATATTTTCCTTGATATGTAATCTTGTATAAATCTTTGGAGTAGTAGTCGACCTGCATTCCCATATCTTTGGCTGTTTCAGTAATCAACAGCTGATCAATTTCTCCTTTCATTCCGAAATACTTAGAATCGAGATAGCTATTTTCACGCTCAAAGAGGTCGCTTTTTAGCAGGTTATCTAAGGAGAAAGAGGGTGATTGCTTGGCATTGACGTTTTCAACAATTTGGGTCATGGCTGAACACTATTCACTGCATTGATGGGAGATTTGAACTGAGAAACGCAATCAAAAAGGCAAGTATCCTGCCGAGAGTCAGGCCGCTCGTCATAGTATCTGAGACCACTTCGCAAGAATTGGGTGATGGCAAGCTTGCTAACATTTTGGCGTCGATAAGATTGAACAGTGAAATGCAGGATGATTCTTGTGGAGCCTTAGCCAGATTCTCTCAATTGGGTATCGGTAGGCGCAGTATGATTGTAGTCAATGGGATGCTGTTTAAAGCTCGTTTCTACTTTGAGGAGTCGGGCTGGTTGTTTGCTGTTCAGTGGCGAGTGGGGTCAATCAGTGGGATGGAATCTGGCTTGGAAGGGGCTGACCTGTCTGGTTACCCCTTTTTAGAGTGAAGGGTTTGTAGTTGCTACTGGTGTGCTGTGCAATATCAGCAGCTGTCGAAGAGTTCATACCTGTCAGAACTGAACTGTTCGCTTTAATGGGGTTCGGTAGATTCGACAATGATTGAGATAGGCATCCAGCCCAGATAATTGTGGGCATTTTCATAGTGGTCCATGCCAACTTCCCAGGTGCGCGTAATAACACCATCAGAGCTGTTGGTGGATTTCCATATGACTCGGACGTAGCCGCGAGAGGTCGCATCGGACTGTTCGGGCAAGCGTTCTTGGCAATTAATCCATTGGGGCAATTCTAAGTTGGGTGCACCTTTGGCAGAGGGTGACAGATCTTGGCTCAATGGAAGTCTCCAGTTCGAATTTTTAAGAAATATATCAGTTTTTCTGCCTTTTTCTAGATTGTTTTTTTAGGTGTCCCAATTTTTTATTTTTAAAATTTATTCGAGTATTGCTTTTGGATTTATTTGTTGATTTATGGTAATGGTTTTTTACTGTCAGTTTGAAAAAGTACATTATGCGTAACCATTTTTTGTTCGGTCTTTTGGGGTGGGCTTGATCAAACTAAAGTGGATACCTCTGATATTTAAGTTGTATTGAACTTTCAGCTCGATGGTTGGTTTGTTTTTTATTAAAGGAGAGTATTTATGCAGAAAAACTTGGGTGCAACAGCATTAGCTTTTGTAATCTTCTTTGCTGCAATAAATTACGCCAACTCTGAAGATAAAAAAGTGGGAGAGGTAAGCGTTCTCACTAGTCCTTTCGACTACTGTGCGGCGGTGGTAAACGATGATAACCCAGTTCAGCGCTTTGCCGGCCAAGCTATGCCAGAGGAAATCGTTGATGGTATCAGAAAAGCGGTCAATCTCGGTGCAGAAGCACCTGAAGATTGGATCGCGAGGGGGACCTATTGGCGATGTATGGATGGAAGTGTCTATGCCTGCTTTGTTGGGGTTAATCTCCCCTGTGATGAGAAAGCTGACACCAGTCGGGAGCCGAGTAGTGCCATGCTTTCATATTGCAACGATAATCAAAGTTCCGGGGTCATTCCTGCGGTAGTGGCTGGCCGTGCCTCTATGTACGAATGGCGCTGCAGGTCGGGTGTCCCGGAAATTATCAGGCAGATTTCTAAACCCGATGCCCGGGGCTTTTTGTCTACTTATTGGTATCGGTTAGATAGGCCCGTTTCTGTTGAGTAGGGAAAGCCTATAATCAGAAGGCTTTCTCTTCCCGCCTATCTATAAGTTATCCCTGTCCTTCCATCTTTTCATTGTCCATACGCTTGGCGAGTTTGTGGCCTTCGTCCGACTGCCCAATTTTCCAGTAACTGGAGATATAAATATGGGTTTTGGGGATTACTCTTTCCTGCTTAAAGAATTGCCGTAGGGTGCGCATGCTGTCGAATTCACAGGCGGCCCATACGGAGGCCTGTCCATCAAGCCAGGTTAGTGCCTGTAACTTTTCCAATAGTTTCTCGCCAGATGGAGCCGGATTGATAATCCATTGGATTTGCAGGTTCTCTGGGTGTTCCAGCTCCTGAATATCAGCTTCACTGGATATCTCAATTAATGCGTACCCCTTTGCATCCTTGGGTAGCTCCGCAAGGTTTACGCTGATGGCTGGCAGTGCAGTCATGTCTCCCAATAGTAAAAACCAGTCTGCCTCGGGATTGGTCATTTTTTTGGGGCCGGGGCCGCGGGTTAAGATCGTATCGCCGGGCTGTGTTTTAAGTGCCCAGCTTAGAGCGGGCCCTTCGTGGTCATGCAGGGCGAAGTCGATATCAATTTCAGTTTCACGCTGGTGTCTGATGGTATAGCTTCGCAATAGCGGGCGCTCGCTTCCAGCTTGTGGAAACAGAAATTTGATATAAGCGCTTTCCTGGTTGGGGGCGAGAGTTTTTAGATCATCGCCACCGAGGGTGATGCGCAGCATATTTTCAGTAACTTGTGTCCTGCGAATAACGACCAATTCTCTGGTAACTTTCTCGGCCATAGGGTTTAGCTCCTTTCGTCAGGGGTGGAGTGCTCTTTCATATTGGCGACCATAACGCTGGCAATGCGGGCGAAGTTTTCTAGCTCTTCAGTACTCAAGTTGCGAGTCATTTGCCTGGCCACTTCAGCTTCTTGTTCGCTTACTTTTTCCAGCGTGCTTATTCCGTCTGTAGTCAGTGTCAAAAACTGGCTGCGCCGATCATTGGGGTTGTCGGTCTTTTCGATTAGCCCCGAGTGCACCAGGTCGTTTAGCACTCGTGTTACTTGGGCTTTGTCCAAATTCATCCGCTGGGCAATTGACCGGGCAGTACTCAGTGGAAATTTGAAGACACCTTTGAGTACCCGTATATGGCTCACCGGCAAGCCAATTTGCTGCTCCTGTATACCAGCTCGCAAACGCCGTTTGTAGGCGTGAATAAGCTGGTGGAGGGATTCATTGATTGCGGTATCGTTCATGGCGCCATGCTAACTGGTTGATAGTGTCAACTTTATTGATATTGGTTGACTCTGTCAACCATATGGAGGTTGCCAAGTTTCTGATTTGCTGCGTATTGGTAATCTGCTCAGTAATGAAAGAGGCAAGGTGGCACTTGTTGAGAGGTGTTAGCTCTGGCAGAGAATGCTCCTTTTAGTGTCTAAGATAACACGTGAGTAGCTCATGGTGTGCCACTGATCCCACTTCTGCCTTACGAATTTGTTTTATTGCTAAGTTGAGTATTTTTACTTGTTTTCAGGTTGGCAGAACTTTTAATAGCTGCTTCTTTTTATTGTGCCTGGGCATATCCTTAAGTGCCTTCTTGGCTAATTATTGAGTAGGTATAGTGTTTAATTAATTGGGTGTATTTTGTGTTTTTCTATCTTCTGTTTTTTCGAACTATATCCACAACAAATGAAAGGCTATAAGTCTCCGTTAGCCCAAAAAATCTGGTTGTTATTTGCTGGTTGTTCTGTGTCAAATTAAAAGTGGCTGGATTTTCGGGCGGCTGGTATTTTGCTTGATGTAAATCAATATTTTTTGGTGTATTTGTGTCACGGTCGTGCTTGCGGGAGTTGGCGAAAGTGCAGGGGTGTATCTTGCGAGTATGCTGTTGTCAGCTCCTCTAATTTATCGGCGTCCTTAAATTTACCTGATTCTCTTGTTTTAAATTATAAGTGCAGGGGTATATTTCGCCTATGGTTACCATTCTTCGTTTTTCGCTTTATTAGTATCGGAATCTCAATATTGCTTCGGATTGAAAGATCCGTAATGGTTTTGGGGTGCGATTTAGTTTATCTAAGTTCCTATTCTACCGTGTGATATTTTGATGTGGCGTAACGGTATGGGTGTGAATGACTGGTTTTTGTGCTTCATGGTTTCGATTGATCGGAGCAATTGGTTAGATCTTTCACTGTGAGTGTATGTATTCCACGTATGTTCTTACGACTCATCGTTCTGCTGGCAGGATGTTTGCTCTCGTAGGTTTTTAATTTGCGTGAATATGGAGGTTTTCTACGCTAATTTCGACCAAGTCATCATTGATGGGTATTTACCTGAATTGCCGATGCTTTCATGCTGATTTCGGGCTTTAGGATTCAATTCTATATCAGGAAGTCAAAATACTACGGGCAAGAAGTTTGGAGATGATAAAATGAATATAGGTAAGGTGTTAAAGTATAGAAGTTTAAGATTGGCTGCCCTTGTTGTAGTGGGAATGGCTTGGGGGATGGGGACGCCAACTCTAGCGGAAACGGATGTGGAGCTTCCGGTAGAGCATGCAACACTTACTGCGGCTCCCCTTGTTCCACCTCCAATTACTCGAGATCACCCAGCCAAAGTTATTGTCACCCTTGAAACTATAGAAAAGGTCGGACGCTTGAGTGACGGCGTTGATTATACATTTTGGACATTTGGAGGTCAGGTACCAGGCAGTTTTATCCGCATCAGAGAAGGGGATCACGTTGAGTTTAATCTGAATAATCACCCTTCGAGTAAGATGCCCCATAACATTGATTTACACGCGGTTACCGGTCCGGGGGGTGGTGCGACTTCTTCCTTTACCGCTCCAGGTCATTCCTCACGCTTTTCATTTAAGGCGCTTAATCCAGGTTTATATGTCTATCATTGTGCTACGGCACCGGTAGGAATGCATATTGCCAATGGTATGTATGGGTTAATTCTTGTTGAACCTAAAGAGGGTTTACCTCCGGTCGATAAAGAATATTACATAATGCAAAGTGAATTTTATACGAAAGGAAAGTATGGAGAAGAGGGCCTACAGCCCTTTGATATGGCAAAAGCGCTTTCTGAAACACCCGATTATGTTGTATTCAACGGGGCTGTAGGAGCAATAGCGGGTGATGATTCGATACGTGCCGAGGTTGGTGAATCTGTTCGCATATTTGTTGGGAATGGAGGGCCCAATCTGGTTTCTTCGTTTCACGTAATTGGGGAGATTTTTGATAAGGTTTATGTTGAGGGCGGTGATATGGTAAATCACCATGTGCAATCAACACTTATTCCAGCCGGGGGTTCTGCGATCGTAGAGTTTCTGGTGGATGTTCCGGGTACATTCATATTGGTTGATCATTCAATATTCCGTGCATTCAATAAGGGTGCTCTGGGAATGTTAAAAATTGATGGTAGCGAAGATCTGGCTATTTATTCAGGCAAGCAAAAGGATAGTGTCTATCTTCCAGAGGGGGGAGGCATTCAGAGTATTGCTGATGTCAGCGCAGTATCTGTCAAGGCTAAAACCAAAGAAGAGCGCATACTGTTTGGTGAGCGTACTTATGCACAAAATTGCATGGCCTGTCACCAGTCAAGCGGCCAGGGTATTCCCGGTGCTTTTCCACCGCTGGCAGGATCTGACTATTTACTTTCAAAACCCGACCGCTCAATTGATATCCTACTTCATGGGCTTTCAGGGGAAATTGTGGTTAGCGGTCAGACTTACAATGGTGTGATGCCTGCTGTGCAGCTATCTGATGAAAGTATTGCCAATGTTTTGACTTATGTGTTGAACAGCTGGGGCAATAATGGCGGTGAAATACTGCCTGAGCAAGTTATTGAAAGACGTACTCACTAAGACTTTTGCGAGATTCATAAAATGGTTGTTAGGTGCATGGTGAATACTGCTCTATTAGTCTGTTTCTTACTGATGTGCCTACCATTTGCCGCGCAAAGTGCTTCTACAAGTCAGTCGCTCGATGATAAGAGTAAAGGTGAAATGGTCTATATAGCTGGAGGGAGCTATAGACCGTTTTTTAAAGATGTAACTGACTCTTTGGTTGTCGGGCCTTTTTTGCTTGATCGCTATGCGGTAACAAACTCTCAATACTATTTATTTACTCTAAAGAACCCCAAGTGGAGTAAAAAAAATATCAAGCCCGTGTTCAGTGATGGGAATTATTTGCGCCAAATGAATTCTTTGAGTATGAATGATCTGGCTGATGTGCCTGTGACCAATGTTTCCTGGTTTTCTGCGCGGGCTTATTGTAAATCCTTGGGTAAGCGTCTGCCGTCACTTGATGAGTGGGAGTATGTTGCACGTGCAAGTGACGATAAGGTGAATGGTCAGGATGACCCAGAATACCGTCAGCAAATCCTTGAATGGTACTCAAGGCCTGCAAATGAATTGTTGCCTAACGTAAAAGATACTCCTGCGAATTATTGGGGGGTACATGGGATGCATGGGATTGTCTGGGAACTGGTCAATGATTTTAATACTGCGTTAGTTACAGGGGAGTCTCGAGGAGATTCACAGTTGGAACAGTCACTATTTTGCGGTTCTGGATCAGTTTCTTCTGTCGATCCCGGCGATTATGCGGCGTTTATGCGTTATGCCTTACGTAGCAGTTATCAAGCTACATATACAATGCGCTCTCTTGGATTTCGTTGTGCGAAAGATGTTAATTAAATTGTAGTCTTCATAGTATTTCCGATATGGCTGGAAGCGAGGTTAATTTCAGTTCCTACAAATCATAATATTTATGATGTTGCGTGTGATTGAGAATGTCGGGAATAAGTCGTACTAATTCTGGAGGTTGAAATGAGTCAGCTAAGTATTTTTGGCAGGACCGCCATATTTATTTTTTTGTGCCGGAGTGGCCGAAGTCTGAATCGGTTGATTGGGCAAGTTGTTAAATCAAGGGGGAATAACCCGTGGTGTAGAAAGATTACTTTTATTTTTTTGATAACACTCTTGCCTGTAGCTTCAGCTTGGTCCCAGTCGAAGCTTCCTGACGATTCTGTTTATCATGTGGCATCCAATTGGTTGGATCAAAATAGTCGAACAATCAATATCTCCGATTTGCAAGGCAAAGTACAGGTTATATCTTTTGTATATACCTATTGTGAGCACAGTTGTCCGGTTATTCTCGCCAATTTGAGGCAGATTGAGAAGAGTATTTCTAATGTCGATAAGTTGAATACGCAGTTTCTACTTGTTTCTCTTGATCCAGGGCGTGATAGTCCCCAACAGTTGAAGCAATATATGCAGGATAAGGGTTTAAGTGAATGTCGGTGGATGATGTTAAACGGTAATCCTGAAGATGTGCTTGAGCTTTCTGCATTGCTGGGTGTGCGTTATAAGCCCATGAATAATGATAAAAAAGATATTGCACATTCTAATATGATTACTGTGCTAAACCAGCAGGGAGAAATCAGCTATCAAATGAAGGGGGTAAATGAGGGCGTTGACGACGTGGTTTCTGCAATTTCTAAAGTGGTTTTAGCAAGCTCAGGAGAAGTGGATGAGCAAGTAAATAACGATTGTCCTGAAGAGTCAGTGGATTGACATAGCACAAGAACCGTAGTGGATGATTAGCTGTGTTTTCTGCTGCTCATAAATATTGGTGGTTCAGGGAGGAAAGTTACCAAGTTAATTTAAGTGTCGTCAGCGGAGGTTGGTTGTGGATCAAAGATTGGGGATCAATCAGCCATCTTAAATTGAGTCATTGCGAATGACAGAGCAAGTCTTAATTTAATTGCGCATATTCGCAGTGATTAATAATCCCTGAGAGGGGAAAAGTTATGAATAAACACAAGCTAACTGTTATTGCACTGTTTATTGTGCTAACTGCTTCATTCACTGTGTTATTGAGTTTGGGGAGCGATATCTATAGGGAGAAACCTCCGATTCCTGTGGCATATGTCGATTCAGGGGGGCAGATTGTTTTTAGCCGGGAGGATATAGAGCGAGGGCAGCTAGTATGGCGCTCTATGGGGGGGCACCAGTTAGGATCGGTATGGGGGCATGGGTCCTATGTTGCTCCTGACTGGACAGCAGATTGGCTACATAAAGAGGCGCAGGCTTGGTTGGACATTACAGCGCAGCGACGCTATGGAGAAAACTTTTCTGACCTTAGCCCCGAGATTCAGGCGGGATTGGAATTGAGTCTTCGTAAGGATATGCGTCAAAACACTGCGAATATGTCCGCTACGGGAGAGACCTCTGTCTCGCTGTCGACGACTCGTATTCAGGCAATTGAAAAAGTGAGTCAGCACTACATCTCGCTTTTTGGCAGCGATCCTGAGAAGGCCGCATTGCGTGAGCAGTACGCTATGAAGGAAGACACAGTGCCTTTACTTGAGCGCCGTAAACAGCTTAGCGCATTTTTTTTCTGGGGAGCATGGGCGGCCATTACTGAGAGACCTGGGCAGAAATATACATATACTAATAATTGGCCTTTTGACCGGCAACTTGGCAATACACCGACACCTAGCAATATTATTTGGTCAATACTTAGTATTGTTACCTTATTAGCCGGAATTGGTGCTCTGGTGTGGCATCATGCCAGTGGCAGGCATGAGTCTTTGCCTGTACCCGATAAGCAAGACCCATTGTTTTTTACCAAGCCCACCAGGTCGCAGAAAGCCGTTGCCAAATATTTCGCTACCGCAATTGCACTATTTTTACTACAGATTTTTATGGGGGGAATTACTGCACATTATGCCGTAGAAGGGCAAAATTTCTATGGTATTCCCCTGTCCGAAATGTTGCCTTACTCGGTTGTTCGTACTTGGCATACCCAGCTAGGTGTATTTTGGATTGCGACGACTTGGCTTGCTACCGGTTTGTATATTGCACCGGCCCTTTCGGGACATGAATCTAAATATCAGTACCTGGGTGTTAATCTGCTTTGGATCGCTTTAGTCGTGCTTGTTGTTGGGTCCATGGCCGGTGAATGGTTGGGAATTCAGCAATATTTTGACCTGGACACGAATTTCCTGTTGGGGCACCAGGGATATGAGTACATCGACCTCGGTCGAATATGGCAGCTATTGCTATTGTCGGGGCTGGTAATCTGGCTGTTGTTGGTAACAGCAGCGATTAAACCGGCATTTGCCACGCAAATTGAAATAAGGCCAGTAATGTGGGTCCTCTATGGTTCTTGCGTTGCTATCGGGCTCTTTTATGGTGCCGGCCTCTTTGCTGGGAAGCATACTAATCTAGCAGTTGCTGAATACTGGCGCTGGTGGGTAATTCACTTATGGGTTGAAAGCTTTTTTGAAACTTTTGCAACTTCGGTGATCGCACTTATGCTTGTGCGGCTTGGGCTTATACGAGCCAGCAGCGCCAATGGTGCTGTGCTGTCGGCCACGGTGATATTCCTTAGCGGCGGCCTTATTGGAACGTTACACCATATCTACTTCACTGGAGTTCCGACCTCTGTTATAGCTTGGGGGGCCATCTTCTCGGCACTGGAAGTGGTTCCACTGGCACTCATTGGCTTCGAGGCTATTCAAAGTTATCGCATGCACAATGCTGTCCCTTGGATGGCGCGGTACAAATGGGCCATTCTCTTTTTCGTAGCTACAGCTTTTTGGAATTTGGTTGGTGCGGGCATTCTAGGATTTTTAATCAACCCCCCGATCTCGCTTTACTTTGTACAAGGGCTAAATACTACCGCAACTCATAGTCATGGAGCCTTGATGGGTGTCTACGGAATGCTGGGTATCGGATTAATGCTATTCTGTTTGCGGGGCCTGAATACCAATTTGGCCTGGAATGGCGTGTATCTAAAGGGCGCATTCTGGATGCTTAACCTGGGCCTGGCTGCAATGCTATTTATGTCGCTGCTGCCTATTGGTCTAACCCAGTTCTTTGCTGTCCTAGAGAATGGTTATTGGTATGGTCGCTCCCCGAAGGTTATTCATAGTCCCTTAGTGGAGAGCTTGGTGTGGATGCGTGTTCCAGGGGATGTTATTTTTGCTATCGGTGGCTTTCTACTGGGGTTATTCCTTATCGATTTACTGAGGAAATCTCTGCTTGATAAGCCTAAAGCTCCTGCTGTGGAGGGGTTAGCAGAGAAAGCCTCCCTTTAGGCCGTTAAAGCTTTGGGAAGACTGGCACACGAGGTTGCTCTCCAGAATTTCCAGGGTGCTACGGGAAGGTGATTCCCTCCCGTAGCACCGGTAGCTGATTGTTACCAAGTTAAGCTGATATCGGTTCCATCAAACTGTACATCTGAATCGTACACATACTTCAAGGTACCTTTCCAGAAGGAGCCGTGCCATTCCCAGTCGGCATCGTAACTGACTTCATTGAGCACCTTCTGTCTAAAAGCATCAAAGCTCCCGTAGCGCTCTTCACTTCCCATAATGACGACCCAGGTCTGCTCGTTCCAATCACAGGTCACAGTGTTGGAGTCACCGTTGCCACAGGGGTAGCGGACGGCAACGTATCCATCATCTTCCCTACCAAACTTCCAGTTACCGCTGCGGGACTCCTCCTCGAACTCTTCGGGCCACTGTAGAGCGACATCGGAGCCGCCGGAGTGAAACAATTCTATCTCCGGGTAGGGGTTGTATTGGATCACGGCAACATTGTTTACCTGCTTTATCTTAGGTAGGTGGTCATTTTGCATGGTGCTATTGCCGTCGCCGACTTTTGCCCAGATAGACTGGGAGCCGGTGGTGGCTATCCAGGGGGTTTGTTGGTAGCCCTGGCGGCCTCCCCAATAATTCTGGATGGAGTGCATCATAACTCCACCATCTTTGTATATGGAGAAGTTAGCCGAGGAGAGGACAGAGCTGCGGCTGAATACAGCCCCCGCCTTGGCGGCCGCAGGGGCGGCTGCTTCCGATAGTCCCAGGAACTGGTCAAATGCTTTGAGCCCCTCATAACCTTCGAGTTGGTATTTGCTGGCGAACCAGGCGGTATCCGCTGCGACATCGGGGTGGAAGTAGGCTCCCTGGCTCCAATAGAAGGGTACGCGCTCTTCCCGGGGAAAGTCTGCATAGATCTCGTTTCTGGCATCCCCCAGCGAATGACCGACTGAATAATTTATGTTGAGATCTTTACCGAAATATTCGAAAACCTCATCGGTGATTTCCAAACCGGATGTGGCGAGCATTACGCCGGCGGGACTGGGGGTGCGTACTGACTCTTTGCCCAGGCCTGTCAGGAGGTAGATAATCCGGTTGATATTCCCTCCGGACCCATTGCGGCGGTAGCCGTCATTGCTGCGCCCGGCCGCAGCGAAGTTAATCCCCTGGTCGTTGGTCACTAATAAAATATCTTGCAGCAAGCGATGAGCAGCGCCGATTGCAAGTTCACGGATCTCCTCATCTTCTGCAAAGTCTACAAGGTTTAGCAGTGCCGAGAGGGTATAGGGGTAGTAAACAGGGGAGTAAAACTCATAGTAACCATATTGGTTCTTCACTTCCAGATAACGCTTTAGGCGCTTATAAGTTCTGTCGTCCTCAAATGCCCCATATTTCTCCTGGAGGAGATATTGGGCAGAGGTGTACATGATCATATGGTTTTCTGAAGCAAAAACATGGTCACCCGTCCCGCCTTCTTTAAACCAGAAGTGATAGCCGTCGAGTGCGGCAAAGAGTTCGTCTTTTATTTCGGGGCGGAAGAATAAGATGCGGATTAGGCGGGTGAGAGTGAAGTCAGAATTTTTCTTGCCGCCGTTGCGGAGTACATCCAGGTTCTTATTTAGCGCATCCCAGTTGAGATCATCACCTGTGTATGCCTGAAGTACGACGGCAGTATCGTTGGTAGAGGTGACTCCTTCCTCAATATATTGCAGCTGCCTGTCAATATAGGCGCTCTCATCAAAGGACTGGGCTTGAGACGTCGCTGACTGGATCGCCAATCCTAATAAAATCGGGTACAGCACTCCTGCTGATGGCACTTTCATAAGTACTAGTTCCTTTTTGGTTTTAATTAATTTATAAAATAAATACAAGCGTACCACTTATCTATTACATAAATTTGGCGCTTGAGAAGCTAGTTATTTTCTTTCGGGATTAGTTGCAAAAACGATCAGCGGATATTGCTGGTTCTCAAATTGAAAATATTTTTTAAGTAGTCATTCTTGAGAAGTAGGGGGCTAGTGCTTTATCTAATTTTTCTGGCGTTTCTGCTGTGTCTAATTGGTACGCAGACGTACTCAAGATAAATCTGGTTTATGCTTTGTATTATTGGGTAGGTAAAGTAGAAAAGTTACTCTGTCATCTCGGGTGGGGCTGTGATTCGTGCGCGAGGTTATTTTCCGTTGAGTGACGATGGTTCTTCTATATTGTGGTGTGATTCGCGAGTAAATATTGCAGTGGTCCTACAACTCTAGGAGAGGGAGATGAAAAACTTACTGATATTCTTCGCAGCCGGAAGTCTCGGTGCTTTGGCAAACAGTATTGCGGTGTGGCTATTTGGCCAGTTGGGGATTAATGCCGCTTTTGGCGTATCAATTGCCCCTCCTCTATCTCCTGAGTGGCTTTATCCTCGTATTGTTTGGGGTGGCTTATGGGGGCTGCTATTTATTCTTCCGTTCTGGTCATCGAAGTTACTTTTAAAAGGAGCTCTTCTTAGTTTGTTTCCCTCTGCATTTCAATTGTTTGTGGTTTTCCCTGTGGTGGCTGGGAAGGGTGTTGCCGGATTTGAGTTGGGAGTCTTAACACCAGTCCTGGTATTGTTTTTCAATTGGATTTGGGGTGTTGTTACTGCCCTAATTATTAAGGCTGCTCGGTAATAGGGTGTTAACTTTGTGGTGGTAGGCTTGGCGCTATAGAAATGTTGGCCGTTGTTACTTTTGGGGCAGTTTGACCTCGCTATATCGATTTTCTCCTGCAAACTATCGATCCTATGTCAAGGTTGTACGTTACTCATGTAATCTATCTATTTCGTATCAAAGTTATTCGAATGGGGAAGTTGAACGTGGGAAAAACGGCAAAAATCTTTAGCCTTATCTGCTCTATGATAATTCTTGTGATGGGCATTATTACACCTTCACAAGCAGCTGAGACTAAGCGGATACTAATCGTTGCTTCTAATCTTCAGGATATGGGTGATCCGGAGAAACACGATGCAAGAAATAATTTGTGGGAGTATGCTCCGCCTTACCATATTTTGTTTCCCATGGGTATGAAGTGGACTTTGTTTCGCCAAAAGGTGGGGTGGTCCCGTTTATGATGGATCCACTGGGGATTAGTAGTTACACCATCAAACATGAAGGTTTTTTAGAGCGGGCAAATAGTTCACTAAAGCCTGAGCAAGTAGTTATAGAGAATTATGCAGCTGTTTATATCGGTGGAGGCTATGGAACCTTATTTGATGTGGCATCCAATCGTGAGCTGCAACGCAGCAGCTGTGGCCTTCAAGGCCCGCCCTTCGGGGCGTGCAGAGCGATTCACACTCCGCGTTGCGACTTCTTGAAAGGTCTAGACATTCCTGCGAAGCCGCGCCTTGATTGTGAACCGCTCTGCATGCCAGAGGTATCACGGAGTTATTCAGAGGCTCCCTAAATATTATGGGTGGGATTTACCAGAAAGGGGGAGTTGTGGGCAGCTGTGGCCATGGGGCAGGTGCGTTTGCTGATGTGAAACTGAAAGATGGCCATTATATGGTAAAGGGCAAGAAGGTTGCCGGTTTCCCGGACTCCACAGAAAAAGAGAAGTCTTGGGCTAAGCAGGGCACTTTATTACCGTTCTTGGTAGAGGAACGCCTTCGAGAGAATGGAGCCATTATTATTAATAAGGATAATGTTGCAGATAAGCATGATGTCATATCCGATCAGCGTATTGTTTCTACAATGTTTTTACCTTCTTCTGCGCTGGTTGCAAAAGAAATGCTGGGTTTAATCGAGAGCAACTAAATTGCTCCAGTAATTTATTGTGTATTTGCTCTATCGTTAGGCAGTCACTCTGCGGGTCAACCTCTAACGAGTTTGGCCTCGATGCGACCAATCTCTACCTGTTGGTTTCAATATGCTATAGCGAGGGCAACCAATTCGGGATTACTCGATCGCCCTTTAGCTAAATCTTGTCTCTGCATATTTATCTGCCATTCTTTCTAAAGGGAACTGGAATCGGCGGCAGTGAATATGCGTCCATTTATTGTATTAATAATATCGGTAACTTTGGGGAAGCTGGCCTATGTGTTTAGCCCCTCTCTGGGGAACAATGTAATAGTGGCCTTATTGGCTCTATTGGGTGCAGTTCCCTATTTGTTAATGCCGATTAGATCCGAGTTTTTCAAGGCGCAAATTCTTCAATGGGCTAAACAGAATGATATTGGCGTTTTGAGACTCGAGAGCAGGGGGTTTTCCAAAGGACGATTGTTTTGGCGTGTATCTGATGCGCAAAGCGTCTTCTGTGTTACCTCAAGAGAAGCCACTTACTGGGTGGCCTGCGGCTCATGGCTGCTGGGTTCTTATAGTCGGAAGCTAATCATATATAAAGAGGTTGGGGGTGCCTTGGATTTGATTGCAGCATTTGACGGAGATAGTTGCCAGGCTGAGTGATTCTGATCAGTGCTTACTGGACTAGAAGGTTTGATTTGATATCAGCAATGTGAATATAAATGTATTTTTGTTTGCGATTCATTATAAGAAGCAACCTATCTCGACAATTCTGTAAAGGATTCCCTGGCTGACGAGCAGAAAGTTGCTGATCTAAAGCAGGATATCAAGAATTTACAGGCAGATATTAAACCCCTGAATGCCAGCATCGTTGCGCTGGGTATTGCTGATGCCACTGCTATCTCTCTGGGTACGGTTGCTTCTATCGTGGCTTTTCCAGAGGGCTTGTTGAAATGGTTTGTGATGGGGCCGGTGGCTGCTGCAAAAATTGTTGCGGATCAAAAGAGTATTCAGGATCAGCAGGCAGAGATGGACCTGATCACTACTGATGTATCCACTTTACAAATACTGTCTCAGAGCTTTGGGCAGCTAGCAGAAGAAATCCAGCAAGTTGAAGATTATTTACAGGTCGTATTGCAAGAGTGGCAAACACTTGAAAGTGATATTTCCGGTGCGATAAGTGATATTCAAACTGCGATCTCTGATGAAGAGGGGGCAAAACTATACAGCAGTTATTAATGGCCTCAACGAAGCGGTGGCCGAGAGGAATGATGCCTATTCCCAAGTGGGAAGCCTTTTTATTGAGCTCAACGTGAACAATGCAGACTTGAAAATTAGAATGAGTTCAGAACAGGTTAAATCTGATTTTTCTGCTGGAAGCACTGTTGGTGTGAATCAGTATTATAATACTCTATAAGAAGTATTTTTTTAGTTTTACTGAAGGCTTACCTAAAAGGTAAGCTTTTTTTGGCTTTTGATAGGGGGTACAGGTTCGCTTTCTAAGGTGGTTACAGAATGGCCATCGATTTTTATCTGGGGCTCACGCCATTTCTATGGGTACATTTCAATTCGTGTATTTGCAAGCGATTCTAAATTGTTCATCTAATGTTTTTGAAAGCGCTGAACTGAGATACTATAATCGCACTTCGGCAGCCCCTGAAAGTGTACAAGCCCCATGAGTGATATTTATAAAGCCCCTAAAAGTGAATTAAATACAAGTAAGTACCACTCTTTGATTGAGAGGTTACTGAAAGAACAGAGTATGCCCCTCGCGATATTTGCGGTGTTGTTAGGTACTTTGGGTACGCTCGTTTTGCTTTCATTTGCCCGCGGTATTATCCCTTTGTATGTTTATGTGATCCCAGGATTTATTACAGGTATCCTCGTTAAGTTTATGGGGCGGCCTGTTACAGCATCCTACCGTGTGATTCCTGGGTTATTGAGTGGGGTGATCGTCTCTATCTGGGTGAGCTTAGGGGGGATTTCCATTTACACATTTTTACTTCCACTACTAAACATCTTGTGTTGCTTGGCTGTGTCAAGGCGCCGATTAAACTATGAGGAGGAGAAAGCGTTGTATAAGTATCGGCATGGATTGGTAAAGTTGTGATAATGATTATCTCAGCTTGGTTGTTTAGAGGTCGTATTTAGTTCTATAAGTACGACCTCTTCAAAGGCTCTGGAGGCCGAAACTACTCCTCGTAACGAATGTCAGTAATATAAAAAGTCTGCCACTTTTCCCCCTGACGGATATCCACTTCATCATCGAGCTTACGCCCCAGCAGAGCACGGGCAACGGGGGAATCCATTGATATTAGTCCTGCTTTTACATCGAATTCATCGGGTCCTACAATGCGGTAGCAAATGCTCTTTCCCTCATCATCTTCAAGCGTTACCCAGGCTCCAAAAAAAACCTTTTCCTTATCGTCCGGTATTCGATCTACAACAGTAATCTCTTCCAGGCGCTTGGTGAGAAAACGCACGCGGCTGTCGATTTCCCGCAGTCTTTTTTTACCGTAGATATAGTCTGCGTTTTCCGAGCGATCTCCCAGCTTGGCGGCGTCGCTAACTGCCTGGGTTACCCGAGGGCGCTCCTCCTCCCAGAGGTGCTTAACTTCGGCGCGCATACGCTGCGCGCCCTCTGCGGTGATGTAGCGGGAGCCGCGTGGACGCGGCGGTCTCCATCTTCCCATAGTATTTTTTTAACTCTTTTTAATTCAATATTATTTAATTATAGGTTTTCGATGGTAATTCCCGGGCCGGGTTCCGCGAGCGGGAAATTAAATATGCGGCTGTAGAATTCAAGCTCTCCTTCCAGGGCCAACTTGATACTGTCGCCACTGCGGAACCCATGCCCCTCATTGGCAAATGTAATATAGGACACCGGAATACCTCGCTCCCTCAGGGCACCCACCATGGTTTCGGCTTGGTTGGGTGGCACTACCTTGTCCTCCATGCCCTGGAAGAAAATCACGGGGCAATTCAGCTTTTCCACATCGTTAATGGGGGAGCGCTGAAGGTAGACTTTTTCTGCGGAAGGCCAGGGCCCTACCAGTTTATCTAGGTAGCGGGACTCAAACTTGTGGGTGTCTTTGGCGAGGCTGCTCAACTCTCCAATTCCATAATGGCTGGCTCCCGCTTTAAAGGTATCGTGGTAGGTCAACGCTGCCAGGACTGTGTAACCGCCAGCACTACCACCTTTGATCAGCAGGCGATTGGGGTCGGCGAGCCCATCTTCTACCAGGTATTCTGCACCAGCGCAGACATCTTCCACGTCATAGATGCCCCATTTATCGGCGAGGCGGTCCCGATACTCGCGGCCATAGCCGGTACTGCCGGAGTAGTTTACGTCAAGAATGGCGAATCCCCGGCTTGTCCAGTATTGAACTTTCAGGCTGAGGCCTGCTGATGTAGCGCCGGTGGGGCCCCCATGACTAAATACAATCAGCGGTGGCTTATCGTCACTAGGTGCTTGGAAGTTGGGGTTGTGGGGTGGGTAATAAAACCCGTGTACCGCACGATCATCCACTTGGAAAGTGACGGCTTGAGCGATGGAGAACAAATCGGTTGGCAGCGAGCTGCTATTGCTACTGGCAATCTGTTCCGTTTTACCCGTCTTCTGGTTAAAGCTAATAACAGCGGGAAAGCTCTCTGCACCTGCGGCAATCATCACCCCGCTGCCATTTTCACAGTGCAGGCAATCGATATCACAATAAGGCTGCGGAAGAGTTTGATGCTCTCCACTCTTTATATCGACCTTGCCAAGGTGCCAAGTGCCATTCTGGGTGTAAGTACAGAGGATTTCCGTGGAGCTAATGAAGCCGTAAGTGGACATCCCAAATACCCACTGCGGAGTGGCAAATTCTGCTTCTTTTTTCCACAAGGATTCGCTTTGTCCCAGCCTATATAGGTTCCACCAGTTGTTGCGATCGGAGACATAGCAGAGTTCGCCTTCAGGAGACCACTGAGGCTGAAAGACGGATTCATTCTCACCGCCTGCTACTTGGGTAACTTCACCGATATCCCCCGCCTGATCGAGTTTGGCGATACAGAGCTCTGTCGCGTCCCAGGGGAGGTTAGGGTGGTGCCAGCGCAGAAATGCGAGTCGATCACCGGCCGGATTCAGGGTTGGGTTCGAATAAAAGTCTGCCCCCTCCTGAAGGATTGTCGGTGAATTAGCCAGTGGGTTGTTTAGGTCTACCGCGATAATGCGCGCACGGGGTTCCTCGCCCTGCTGGTGGCCACTGGCATCTTCCTCGACACAAATTAATCGATTTCTCAGAGGGTCGATAATCAGATCGGCGTAGCGGGAGCTATTTTCTGCGGTGATTGCTTCGGGGATCGCATTGTCGAGCTTCATGCGATAAATGCGCTGATCTTCTGCCAGTACGAAATAGGCGGTGTCACCGTGAACAAGGTAGCTGCCGCCTCCGTATTCATGGGCTTTGGTGCGTACGGCGATTGGGGCGGGGGTGAGATCTCTGCGCCCATTCTTTGGACAATACTGCACCAGTACATTCCTGCCTTTTTCAGACGGGCGGGACTCCAGCCAGTAATAGCGGCCATCTACTAAATTGGCTTCTGCCAGGCGAACGCTGCCCTCCACGAGAAGTTCTGCGTTGATTGCAGATTTCCAGCTGCCGTAAGTGGCGATGGTTGGAGTGATAGTCTCGCTCATGAGGTACTTACTTCCTTATTGGGTTTTTTCGCATTCTGCCGAGATGAATCCGGGGAAACAAGGTGCCTTGGCGGGGGCCCTATGATAGTCTCGTGTAACCAAGCAAGCGCTTGGTGCTGTATTTTGTCGATGCACTATCCAGAATCAGCTCTTCCACTCGCTCTGGTCCTTTTACGATCAGTAGGTGTTGTAGGAGCGGCGCTCAACGCTGGATAGCCCTGTAAACAGCGGCCTTAACAAAGATAATTCAGGAGAGCCAGCGATGTCTGATGAAGTGGTGATTACTTGCGCCCTAACCGGAGTGCTTACCAACCCCCAGCAGCACCCGGTCCCGGTAACCCCCAAGGAAATGGCGGAGTCCGCCCGTGAAGCCTACGATGCGGGGGCTTCCGTTATGCATGTTCATTTCCGCGCGCAAGAGGAAAACAAAGGCCATTTACCCACCTGGGACCCGCAAATAGCCTTGGAAATTGCCGATGCAATTCGCGATAAATGCCCTGGCGTTATTCTAAATTTTTCAACTGGCACTATCGGACGGGATCAGCAAGGTCCCTTGAGTTGTGTGCGTGCCGGTAAGCCGGAAATTGCCGCCTGCAATGCGGGAAGCCTGAACTATTTAAAGGCGCGATCCAACGGCACCTGGGCTTGGCCACCCATGGTATTTGATAACCCGGTCGATAAGGTAGAGGAGCTGTTGGAGGTCTGCCGGGAGACCGGTACCCGCCCGGAATTTGAGTGCTTTGATATCGGTATCGTTCGCTCTGTGGGCATGTATGCGGATGTAGGGATGGTGGATAAGCCCAACTACAACCTGGTGATGGGAGTGGCTTCAGGTATGCCTGCCGACCCCAATTTACTGGAGATTATTCCAAAATATATGAAGCCCGGCAGCTTATGGCAGAGCACAGTGATCGGCCGTGAGGAAATCTGGCCGGTGCATCGCAAGACTGCAGAATTGGGCGGCCATTTGCGCACTGGAGTTGAAGATACCTTTTACTTGCCGGGAGGAGAGCGGACTTCAGGGAATGGTCAATTGATAGAGGCTCTTGCGGCTGTAGCTGAAGAGACAGGGCGAAAGGTGGTATCGCCGAGTCGGGCGCGGGAGATTTTTTGTTAACTTCTGAGGTGCTAACGGATTTTGAAGAGTTCGGCCAGTTTTCCACCAAGGGTGCTAAGTATAATATTGCTTAGCGCTCTTGTAGGCTCTAATTATCCGCCCGGCTCTTGCAGAGGTATGGTATAGCCATTTGGGGCTAACTTATGTCTTCTGTTTTTTGAAAAAATAAGTGGCATTTTTAATGGTGTGATTTAATTGTGAATCTATAAATATTATAAGAGATATACATATTAAGTATGCGGCCTTATTGCTGTGTTTAAAAAGAATTGTGTTTATTGTTTGGGTGGAAATATTTAATTAAATTTTGATCTGGCTCCAGAAGTAGAGAAAAGACTTAACTTGCGGTCCAGAGGTAGTCGATTATTACAGAACATTTGATACGAGCGTGCACATTGAGGCTGGTTTCTTGGAGTTGGTGTTCCAGGGTGGCTTTGGGGTGAGATATTTTTTCCTCTGCTGAATCTTTTCTGGTAGAGTTATGCGCGATAGTTGCAGGAAACATATCGGTGTTATTGTTTTGTAATATCATCAACCGCTATAGAAATGTTTCTTGGGCGTAATGAATTAGTCGGGTTTAGGTTTCTTGTTTTGCGAAGAAGGTCAGAATGATAAATCGGTGGGGGAGGTTGGTGTCATTATTTTTGATGGTCTTCAGTGTAATACTTGTGCCTGTCACTTACTCTTTGCTTCCCTTTGTTCTAATGGGTGTTGACGGTGCATCTTTAATTGAGCAGGTTGGAATTGTTGCAATTTTAATTCTCTCCATGGCAGCTCAGTTCCATATTACTGTTATCACAATTATTTTTTTTATCTATTTTTACCGGAGAGATAAGCTTAATGCGTGCTTAATGACCGCTTTAATTCCTTGGATAAATGCCTTTATTATTTGTTTTTTATTCCTATTGATTTGAAAGGTTTTAAATAGTATGAGTTTACTAAGAGGCCTCGCTTTTTTTTGTGTATTTATTTCTGGTTTTTCAGTTGCGCAGGAGGTTGTTTCTCCAGGGCTGGTGCAGAGCGGAAATTCTACTTTATTTGTGCCGATAAGTGTTGGTGAAGTCACTTTCGTCATACAGATATTTGAGAATAGCGTCCCTGAAGACCCAGGGGAGATTGGCGATGCCACTATTGAGGGGGTTGATAGTGATCAGGATGGTGTAAGAGACGATTTAGAGAGATATATAGGCCTGAAGTACCACGACAGAATTCCGGTTAGAGACTCTTTGTACCAGTTTGCTGCTGCACAGCAACGGGCAATAGTCAGAACTGCCGAGTCTGTAAGATCTATAAACCTGTCGCTAATAAGAGCTCGCGATTGTGTTTCTCAGGCATCAAGCAAGTCTGAGGTGGAAGCTTTGATCTCAGATCTGACTGGAGAATCTCTTAATACTAAAGCAAGATTTATTGCATACGCAGACAATTTAGATGACTTAATGGAGGATATTGTTTCCTTAGGTGGGGTGGAGGTTAAATGTCAATGATGAAGTCTTTTATTCGATTTTTTTTCTCTTGTTGGTTTTTCCTATTGCCATTACACGCTGTGTCAAATCAATGCGAAGTGGTTAAGCCTACTATTTATTATATTAATGGGATGAATACATCCCCATCTTCTGCTAATGCTGCATATCTTAGAATTAAAGAGTTGTTTCCAGGCTATAACGTACTCTTATCATATGTATCTACGAATGGGTTAAAGGATGATGTGATTGAGGCCGCCGAACAGAAGGAGATTGAAAAATTAGGAGATCTTTTAAGTGAGCTGGAAAATAACACGAGCTCCACAGATATTGAGTACGTTGAAAAGCTAAGAGAAGCGGCTCTAGATGTATTAGAAAAACAATATTTAAGGCATTTAAATGGTCAGCCAGATTTAAATAGACACCTAAATCGAGTAGTGCCGGAACTCTCATCTGGGAAAAATGTGATTCTTCTTGGGTACTCTCAAGGGTCCCTGTATGCCAAGATGGCAGCTGACTCGATTTTGTCGGAGAGTCCAGAGGTGAAACCCCAGTTAGGGAGTGTGCTCGTAGGAGCGGTTACAAATTCAGTGCCACTCTCATCAGAAGGTAGAGGTGAGTATGTCAGTCTAGTTAAAGATTACGTAGTTTCTGGAGTTCGTGCTCGATATCCATCTACGCTCCCTGGAAATTATGATCGCACTAGTAATATAGACTGGAAGAACCATAGCTTCCCGGTGTATTTTGAAGAGTTCTCTAATATTATCTCTGCAGTTCAGGCAGGTGTAGATAGTGTTTCCGGAAGTTTTCAGGAATCTAATTGCACAGAAGTTATTAGTTGTGGCACCCCATTGTCGAAAGAGGGGAATAAAGGTACATACGACTTTATTCAAGATCTGGGGAATCAGCCTGGTACAGTCAGTTTTGAGTTTGAAGCATTTAGTATTCCTGATGGGCTCTTAATTACGAATGAGGCAGGAAGAACTGTGTACTCTTCAGATGGGGCAGTTAGTGGGTTTCATGAGGGTAGTTTTTATGTTAGTGAGAATTTCGACTCAGTCAATAAAATGAATGTGTCTGTTGATGCGCCGCTTGATGGTACCGCTTGGACCTTTACGATGGGGTGCCCAAATCAACCTATTGAAAATGATGATAGGCCCCGTGATAGAAAGAAAATTAACTTTACCGTACGGGCAAAAAGTGCGAGCGGTTTAACTCAAGATTGTTATTTAAAGGCAGATATTGATGGTGAGCTTGTATATTCAAGTCAATATCAAGGTGAACATTGGAGCTTCACCGCCGATGTAACTCGAACCGGTGTGGGGGATACATACCATTCATTAGGGCTTGATTTCTACAATTGTTCAGCATATAAGAATTGCCCGACTTGTGATGGTTACGAGGTCTTGATACCTGGAGGCGATCCATCATATGCTGACTGGATCTATACTGATGATACGGTTTATTTCAAAGTTTACTAATATTTTTGCCCTTAAGAGGGTGTCATTTTCGATGATGTGGATTGGGGGTTAAAAAGTTAAATAAAGGTTCTGCGCCATTACTTAGTAGGTGGCGCAGCTCCTTATAAATTTTTTATCGGAGTATTAATATGAGATTTTTTTCTATATTTTTTATTTTCTTTTCTGCTGGTGTTTATGCGGATTTCCCTGACGAGCAGGGTGAGATTAATTTTCTGCAGGTCCATAAAACGCCTGAGTCAGACTCATCCTCAGGTAATAGATTTATTGTTAAGCTAGATGGAGGGATGTCTGAAGATACTTGTGGTGGTGGTCAATGGACTGGTTATTTGACTTCTGAAGCTGGTGCGGCCCAATATTCAATGCTACTTTCTTCTGTAATGGCTGGAAAAGAAGTGAAGATTGAAGGAAATTCAAATGTGATTTGTGAGGGTACTTCCACTCTTATTCGAAATGTTTATTTGGTCTTCTAAGTCAACTTCATGGTAGTTTCGCGCTGAGGATGTTGGAGTGTTGCTTCAACAATACATCTTCAGCGTATTCATAGAGTCTGTGGGTTGGCCAGCTCCCCTATTGCCATTTTATTTTCTGGTTTTAAGTGCTTTCTTAGTGTCTTGTCTTGTAGGTCGATTCAATCTTGAAGTAAATAGATAGTGTTTAATATGATAAAAAGGACAATGCTGACATCTCGGTATTTAAGCTAAATTAATGTTTGAACCTCTAAGAAAGGAGTTAAGGGGTGTATGGTGTAATATGTAGAGATGGTCTCAGTAGCTATTCCTCTAATAATAGATAATATTTTATTGTAAAAACAGTTGCTGATAATGGGGCGATTGTAATCTTTCCTTTTCCAGTTTCTGATAGCGACTCCTACGAAGGCGGGGATGATGATTTGGGCATTCATAGTTGGGCTTGCTTAATGGCCCTTACTATTAGAAAAAGCCTCTATATAGTTATGAATAATTACCTAATTGCAATCTTACTTCATATATTGAAACCTTCAAATAAACTTTATGATCTGCTTCTGGTGGCTGATCGTATCTCTAGTTAAATTGTGAGAATATTTCACTATTAAATTCTCCTTCTACTACTGAGGATTTACTGAAAGTCTTTTGCGGTTGGCATAATTTTCACGCCAATTCTGCCATAAATCGCAGCGACCGACTTTCAATCTAAAATTAATTCTTGAGATATCTGCTAATCTTACTTCCAACTGGCTGACAGTGTATATAACTATAAGCGGTCAAGGGGTAGGTAATGCAAGATTTTCTGGATCTTTTCACGATTTTGATCGAGTGGGCAAATTTACTTGCCTGGGGTGGCGTCGGTGGCATCTGGTGGCTTGGAATCTTGATTTTAGGATTGCTGCCGGCGGGGCTCTACTTTTCTATTCGCACTCGCTTTATACAATTTCGTCACTTTGGTCATATGGTCAAAGTCATGATTCGTGGCATTCATAAGGAAAATGAAAATTCGGTAACTGCCTTTCAGGCATTTGCCACTAGCGCGGCTGCGAGAATCGGCACCGGAAATATTGCTGGTGTGGCTGTGGCCATAACCGCTGGTGGGCCCGGAGCGGTGTTTTGGATGTGGCTGGTGGCCTTGCTGGGGATGGCCACCAGTTTGGTAGAGAATACTCTCGCGCAAACCTACAAAGAGCGTGGCGATGTTCCCGGGGCATTTCGTGGAGGGCCTGCCTATTATATTGAAAAGGGGATGGGTCCGCAGTGGAAATGGCTGTCCCTGACTTTTTCAGTTTTTCTTATGATTTGTTACGGATTTACCTTTAATGCTGTGCAGTCAAATACGATGGCTGCCGCGCTGTATGGAGCTTGGGGTGTAAGCCCTTTATGGGTTGGTTTTTTTATTGCGCTCTTTGCCGGGATTATTGTTTTTGGTGGTATTCGTTCAATTGCGCGCTTTGCCGGTATTGTTGTCCCTTTTATGGCAATTGGTTACTTGTTGGTAGCTTTCTATGTTTTGGTCGCCAATATTTCTGAGTTACCCGGGGTGCTGTTGGAAATTCTGGCAAATGCCTTTGGGTTTCAGGAAGCTGGGGCGGGGGCCTTTGGTGCGGCGGTGGCCAATGGAATCAAGCGGGGCCTGTTTTCCAATGAAGCTGGACTTGGCTCCTCGCCCAATGTTGCTGCTGCTGCAGATGTAAAACACCCAATGGTGCAGGGATACGTGCAAATGGCATCGGTATTTCTCGATACCATTATTATCTGCACTTCTACGGCAGCAATTATCTTGGTGGCAGATGTCTTTATGGTCGGTAATTTGGAAGGGGTTGGTTTAGTTCAAGACGCACTGGCGAGCGAGGTGGGTACCTGGGGAAGTAGTTTTATTGCTACTGCATTGATGTTTTTTGCCTTTACATCAATTATCGGTAACTACTATTACGGCGAAACCAATATTTATTACCTCTACCACACCCGAACATCCATCTTATGTTATCGGCTGTTGTTTTTAATGTTCGTGCTTTTCGGGGCTTGGGTGGCAGATACGGGAAGTGCAGAAAATTTTGCCTTGCTTTGGCGTATGGCCGATGTCTCGATGGGTTTTATGGCATCGGCAAACCTTATAGCTATCTTACTTTTGTCTGGTGTGGCTTTTAAGGTAATGGCAGATTACGAGAGTCAGTTATCTTCCGGGGTGCGTGAGCCGGTGTTCAATGGGAGTAAATTTAGAATAAAAGGCATTGAGCACGATGTTTGGGGGTGATACCAATTTGAGTCTGATACCAAGTGCTCAATGCCATCCAGTTACAAGCTGGGCTTGTGCATCGCCAGATAGAAAATAGCGACTACTTGCAGGAAGGCAAGTACACAGGCAGTGATTCTAATTGGCTTGGAGAAGTTTGGGCGCAAAGCAAAGACGCCAGCAATAATGTAGCCAAATACCAGGGCTACTTTTGCACCTAGCCAGGGCGATGTGCCCGGGTTCCAGCTGCCGAGAATCACCAGTCCGGCAGCCGCAGCTAACAGCAAAGTGTCGTTGAGGTGTGGCACCCAGCGCAGAGGGCCATTTCGCCAGCCCGTGTTGTGGCTGAACTCCAATCCCACTCTGATGGTAAACAGCAGGATACTGAGTACTGCGGCGGTCATGTGGACGTGTTTTATAAGGGCATAATCAATCATGGTTATGATCTGGCTGTATGTTGACCAAGGTGTCCTATGTGCCTTCCAGGCAGAAGGAAGGTGTGATTCTAGCCGCCAAAGCATAACGACATGCTGCGGTCTGGTGCAATATGAAAAACGTGAAACGTTTGAAAATTGCAGCTAATAAAGTTGCAAAGCAGTGCCGCTTCAGAGTCTCCTTAGATCTGGCTGATCAGTCGACTTTGAAGATTTAGGCCCAGTTGTACTTATCATCTGGACTCAAATTGTGGGGTTAGACTAGATTTCTGATCTGACCATATTTCATCCGTTGTGCGACACCGTGTTCAGCCCGAATCATATTTTCGTTGATGGCTAGGAGGTCAGTGGGTACGTTACCGAGATCGTCACTGAGCCCCACAGTTGCAATCTCTTCACGCAGCTCCATAGACCCACCTACCCAAATCCAGCCACTGGTTCTGGTTGATATTAAGTTGTTACGGTTTGGGATAGTTATATTGTTATAAATAATATTTAGTCCCCCATTGGCGATACGCGCCATGGTCAAAGGTGCTCCCTGCTGACGGAGTACTCTTCCCATGGGGGCTTGGCGCTCGTCGGCGAGGAAAGTGGAGTTGGCACTCCCTGAGAGGTAGCGGCCGCGATTACATCGATCAGCGTGGATCAGCTCATGGGCGAGAGTAATGTAACTGGGGCAATTCCCCATCGTGACTGTGCCGTTGTTGGTCAGATTGGCAGTTTGAAGGACCGAATTGTTCCACATAACGACCCCGCTAGACCCGCTGCTCATCACTTTGGCCATAAAGCCCCTGTCTGAGCTGACTAGGGGAATGTAGCTCTTAAAGCCGCTCCAAACCTGATCCTTTAGCCATTGGTCTGGGCGAAATCCTAGGGCGTGATGTTCGGTAATCCTTGTGTCATGGCGGCTTGATATTAGTCGGCGCAGTAGGGTGGTGCTATTTGCTCTTAATCCGACTGCTGTCAAAATGCCAACGCCCTCAGTAATTCGAAGTACATGACGCCCCCCAGCTCGATATCTTTCCTGTGTATAGGTCAGAGCTGTACCTACATTACCTACCAGCGTGTTCAGAGCAGTTCTTACCTGTGTGATAAAAACGATGTTATTAGAGTCAATGCAGAGTCCCATTATTATTCTCCTATCCCGCTCGCATTACGAATTATCTTGACTGAGAAAAATTGTGAATTATTAAAGTTTTTAAGACGAATTTTCATACGCAAGAGGTATAACCCAATGGTCCTGATCAAAATAATTTTGATAGTGATATTCTGGGCTTGCCTATAATGTTCGAACTAAAAAGTTCTTCTTGGTCAGGTTGTGTGTTTAGTGAGCGGAGCGGGAGAATCCCCAGGGAAATTAATATTTTTTTTGTGATTTTTTTGAAGTACATCTTGTAACTATCTGAATGATTATCTTAAGGATGCCTCTGCGACTCTACTCTTAATTGGTACGTTTTGCTATATGTTTTATTTTCCATGATGATTATTTTAATAAATTTAAATAATTGATTGTTGGGCTGTTTGGGGTGTGCGCTATTTGGCAGCTTGTGAGCTTGTCTGTTTATTGGTGCTGCTTGGGTCTCAGGGGATATAGCTGTGACATATTGAGGAAGGAATTTGGGGGGGGAGGATATGCGGTTAGCCGTTAAATTATCGCTGGTGTTAGTTGTTGCAGTTTTGATATTGGTATATGAAACTGTTCCCTATAAAAAATATAAATGGGTAGCGGTTGAGTATCTTGTTGATTTTACAAAAAAGGGGAGAAGTGAACTTAACTTTCGTTCGTAACTAAGTGTGCCCTACGAACTGGAATTACAGATAGAAAGGGCACTTGATTCCAGTGAGCTAAATTGTCGGTTGGGTATTGCATACCTTGATAAAGAAAAGTGTAACGATCATCCTGAAAAATTGGCTATCGATTGGATAGTTTATGAAGAGGGGGCCGAGGTTGCAGCGGTGATAAGACTTACGGGTTTTGGGGGGCAACAATGGGAAAGGATTATACTATTGTAGGTTCTGTGATAGACCCAGACCCAGACCCAGACCCAGACCCAGGCCCAGACCCTGTACTTGCTGTTGCGGATTCGGTGCTTAAGGTGGTAATTGATCGGGTCGAATACAAAAGTGCCGTTGTTTACTCCAGCCTGCTTAATTTAACTTCTTATCTGCTTATTGTTCTTGCTGTTGCGAGTTGCTTTATTGGGCTTATCTTCAAGTGGCTGACTTGAAATTGCTAGCTTGAACCACACATAAGTAGATCCAAATGGCGATTTGTAAAAGGGTTTGATTTACCAGGCGGAATCTAAATGGCCCCACTGCTAATAGACGTCAAACTCTAGTGCTCATGGTACATTTTGTACAGAGTGAAGGTCGTTGTTCATAATCAATCTGAAAAAGGATACGGCGATATGTTAAAGGCAGAATATCAAGAGCGCGGACCAGTGCCGCAGGATGTTATTGAGGCGGTGTCCTTTGATACCCCTGAACTTCAAGAGGGGCAGGTGTTGCTGGAGATGCTGGCAGCTCCAATTAACCCTTCAGATGTTCTAACCCTGACGGGCGATTATGGGATGTTGCCTCCTCTTCCTGCGGTTGGAGGCAATGAAGGTGTTGCCAAGGTCGTCAAACATGGACCTAATGTTACCGCGCCAGCCGTTGGTCAGGTCGTTCTGCTACCGGTAGGAAGCGGCACCTGGGCCACACATATGGTGGTCAATGCCCAGGGGCTGATTCCGCTCCCGAATAATGTGGACCCTCTACAGCTTTCCATGATAACGATTAATCCGCCAACGGCTTACTTGCTGTTGAGCGAATTTGTAGATTTCAAGGAGGGGGATTGGGTTATTCAGAATGCCGCAAACTCCGGTGTGGGGTCTTATCTGACAACCCTGGCCAAGTTACGGGGTCTAAAAGTGATCAATGTTGTCCGTCGTGAGTCTTTGATTGAGCCGATGAAGGCCGCAGGCGCTGATGTGGTTCTCGTGGATGGTGAGCACCTGGGTAAGCGAGTGGCTGAGGCTACTGGTGGTGCTGAGATCAAGCTAGGCATTGATGCTGTTGGTGGAATGGCAACTGCTCGCATGGGCGAGGCTCTGTCAAATGGCGCAACCTTAGTGAATTATGGCGCACTTAGTGGGGAACCCTGCGTTATCACACCGGGGATGATCATCTTTAAAGATATCACCGTGCGCGGGTTCTGGCTGGCCAAATGGTTTGGCTCGGCATCCCCAGAGCGGCAACAGGAAGTTTTTGGCACTATCACAAAGCTAGTAGCGGAAGGTAAGTTATCTGCACCAGTTCATGGCACATACCCTCTGTCTGAAATTAAAGAAGCCGTACGAATAGCTGCGGCAGGCGGGCGTGACGGCAAAGTGCTGGTTGTTAGTGAAAGCCTTGCCAGTTGAATTCTAAGTATTAAATAGTATCCCACCAAAAGTGCCACCTGATGAGGTGGCACTTTTGAAGACAGTTCCGTCATTTTTTCGGAGCTTGATTCCTCAAATGCTACCCTTGATGTCAGCTCTGACTTTTCATCTAAATTTATCTGCTGCCCATTGCTTTCTGAAAAGCGTTAGTTCGTGGAAATCAACAACGACGAGTTTGTTGTTTATATAAAATTTTCAACTTATGTGGACTTTAGTTTCCCTACCTAACTTCATGGAGATTGTTGCCTGCTAATGGAGGAGAGTACCGGCGCATGTCTTGTCTTGTCCCAGGAAGTGCCAAAGCGCTTAGGGGAAGAGTACCGCTCATGCCACCAAAAGTTGGTAGACATTGCGCTAGAGTGCGATGGATTACGTGAGGTCAGTTTGTTGGAGCCTGTCTCTAAAATTCAAAATGAGTGGGTTCAAATTTTTCAGTTTGAGACGATTGATCAACTGGAGGATTTTGTCAGTAATGGTTTATTTAAAGACCTTATTACTTTTTTGGAAAAGCAGTTTTCTGTTGAAGTCGTTTCACAAGTTATAGCTGAAGCAGATCAGTTGACAGTGCCGGTGACAATTGTGATTTCCAAGAGTGTTAAGCCCGAGTACTTTCGCGAATATATGGAGTGGCAGGAAAAAATAAATGAGGCAATTAAAGCATTTCCTGGTTTTCTGGGGGGTGGTCTTACCAAACCCATAAAAGGTGTTCAGGATGATTGGGTAGTGGTGTTTCGGTTTGATTCCAATAAGCATCTTGATAATTGGCTTGACTCTGATGAACATCAGAAGTTGGTGAAATTAGGGAAGGGTTTTTTTAGGGATGTAAATATAAAGCGGATAGGGCATGGATTTGAAGATTGGTTTACTCATGCTCGTGGACGAGCCAACAATCCTGGGCCCGCGCAGTGGAAGATGGCAATGTTGGTTCTACTGATGTTGTACCCCATAGTTATGGCCATTGAAATATGGCTGTTGCCCTTGGTGAAGGACTTGCCGTTTGCATCAACCAATTTTGTTGTGAGTATGCTGATTGTTTCTTCACTTTCGTGGGTGGCTATACCCGCTATGACTAAAGTTTTTAGAATTTGGTTGTCAGACACATCAGGGAAGCTAACTCGAGTAAATTTCATGGGAACTTTAGTGGTTATAGTGCTGTATTTTATTTTGATAATGCTTGTTGGTTGGGTAGCTCAATTGCCCACAGTCTAAGGTGTTATTTAAGAAATTCTAGAGAATTTTTTTATCGAGAGTTTGTTGTTATCTGCAGTTTACAGGGCCAATGGCTGACAATCTGGAGCACATAAAGTGAGCAACTTAAAGAATCGTTCTGAGAGTAAAGACTGGCCAGAGTTACCCTATGCTGAGTCGGTAAATACGATTGCCACCCTACATATGTGGATGCAAGTTATTGGCAAGATTCGCCTGGTACAAACCCCTTGGATCAATCACTCCTGGCATGTTCCTCTATATATTTCCGCCAGAGGCCTGGAGACATCTCTTATCCCTTATGGAGGACGCTCGTTTTCAATTGGCTTCGATTTCTATCATCACGTGTTGAAGCTATTGACCACTGAGGGGGGAGAATGGGTACTACCCTTGGAGTCCCGCACAGTTTCTGATTTCTACTGGGAAGTGATGGCTGCACTCAAGCAGCTAGGTATACCGGTTGAGATTAACACTATGCCATCCGAAGTGGCGGATGCGATACCCTTTGAGAGGGATCAGGATAACTACGAGTATGATCCGGATTATGCTAGACAGCTTTGGCAGGCGTTGGTGCAAATTCATCGAGTTTTCACTGAGTTTCGCAGTCGTTTTATTGGCAAGTGCAGTCCAATTCATTTTTTTTGGGGAAGTTTTGATTTAGCACTTACCCGTTTTTCTGGCAGGGAGGCGCCTCCGCACCCTGGTGGCATTCCACACTTTCCCGATTGGGTGGCCCGGGAAGCCTACTCCCATGAAGTTAGCAGTGCCGGTTTTTGGCCTGGCGGCGGCGGTGTAGATGGCGCTTGCTTCTATTCATATACTTACCCTGAGCCCCAAGGATTTCCCGAAGCAAGGGTCGCGCCCGCCTCAGCTTACTATTCCAAAGATCTGGGTGAGTTCTTGCTGCCCTATGATGCGGTGAGAGCTTCACGTTCCCCTGATGAGGCGCTGTTTGATTTTTTGCAGAGTACTTATGAAGCCGCAGCCGATAAGGGAATGTGGGATAGGTCTGCCCTGGAGGAAAGTTTCCCCCCACAAGCCCGGTAGAATTTGTGGGGGCTTTGCTTACTCTCTGCTTTTAAGCTGCTCGATAAATGCATCAGATGCTTGTTCTATAAGCTGGAGAATATGTTGAAACCCTTCAATACCACCATAGTAAGGATCGGGCACTTCAGCTAAATCACTATCTTGCAACACTGATAAAAATAACCCTAGTTGGGCGCCTGATGAATCAGGCTGTAAGGATTGCAGTGCTTCCAGGTTATCTTTGTCCATCGCAAAGATGTGATCATATTTTGTAAAGTCGGTGGTGGCTACCTGGCGAGCGTAGCTATTTTCAAACGAATAGCCATTTTCTTCACCAATAGCCAAAGTTCGCGGATCTGGTCGCTTACCCGCGTGGTAGCTGATAATGCCCGCAGAGTCGACGGAAACAGGAATACCTGCCTGCTGTGCCTTGGTGCGGAAAACGGCTTCCGCTAAGGGGGAGCGACAAATATTACCGAGGCAGACAAATAATATCGAGAGACCTGAATTAGCTGTCAAAATAGCTCCAAGATATTTCGGGTACATTAAAGAGGCGCATTTTAATCAAAATATCGAATGTTTACACGCTGGCTATCAGGGGCAATAGAAAGTACAGCTTTAGTCTCAATATAAAACGGCTGGTGTTTACTTGAAAGGTAGTTGGGATTAAGCTGCTTTTTAATAAAAGAGACCGTATTTTCTGTCGTCCAGTAAACTTGGTCTGGTCCCCACTTTTCAGGCTTTAGCTCGTATAGTAAGTCCAAAGTATTTTCAGATAGCTTGTAAACTTGTAAGGCATTTTCATTAAAACCGGCATCCAGGTCTTGTTCGGCAACAAAAAGGTAGCCGCCTTGTGGAGACAACAAAGGGTAGCCGGCAAGAGAATATTCATGGCCGTTTCTCAAGTCGAGCAAAATATAGGAATGTGCTTCCCAGAACTGTTGATGTATCAACAACAGGTAATCAGTTATTTGATCAATTGCAGAGTAGGCTGTGTGTTTTGAGGGACTATTAGCGGGAAATGTATCCGTATATGTCAGTGATTTCCCGCTATTCAGGGCTATAGTCAGGTGCCCTGGTTGCGTCCGCTGGATATGGCTGATTTGATCACTCAAGCTACTTTCGATTGACCGTGCACAGCTCATAGAGTTGTGAATATCACTGCACTCAAATTTATCTTCAAACACACTGAAATGCAGGCCCAGGCAATAAGTGGGAGCTACTGCTAAAGCTAACAAGGTAAAGAATATCAGTGGACTATTCAGCCCCAACTTAAACGAGAACTTCATCCTCATAAGTGCCCTGTAGATACTCTAGCCAGTGATTTTATGCCGCGCACTGAATAGTGCTACACACCCGCGAACTTCTATTTTGTACTCTTTAAATCGACTGGCAAGGAATGTATCGAGGTCCTCTTCACAATCCTGAGTATTAGAAAATATCCCTTTCTTATTGTAGATAGCCATTAATTTCTTGGCAGCTCCACTTTTCGGTACTCCTTCAGACAGGATGGTGGAACCAAATACGGTGCCTGAATCCGATAGCAGGGTTGCGACATTATCCAGCGCAACCAGTTTTTCTGGCAGCTTGCCGGGAAGGCAGTGAAATAGGTAATTTAAGGAGATTGAATCAAAAACTTCAGTCTCTAAAGTAATTTTATCCAGGACATTGCAGCGGAACTGTGTTGGGTTATATCGGGCCACTCTTTGCGCTGAGATATCCAGGCTGTTTTGATTCAGGTCCATCAGGGCGAGGCGGACTTTGTCGGAGGGGAAATGGCACCTGTCCATAAAGTAGCCCGTTCCGACACCTACATCCAAGTGGTTGGAAGATATATTTCGATTGAAGTGCTCTAGTATTCCAGGAGTTGGGCACTTCCAAATAAAGCAGTTTGATATGCCCAGAACCCACATATCATAAAGCCAAAGTACGGGTTTGGAATAGACAGCTTGGCCTTGTTCGACCTCTTTAGTGATTGTCACTTCAAGCTCCAGTGTATGACTGTTGTGCGGCTTTACCAATAAAGGAGAGGGGATGTATCCACAATGTGCTTCGAGAGTAGTGTTTTCACTCTCTTAGGCCCCAGTAGTAAGTCGCTTATTATTGTTCTATGGTACCACCTAATGTGGAGCCAAACAGTTGAGTGTTTCACAGAGGCTCTCTAATTGGTGTAGATTTTATCATCGACACATCCTCACTCATCAAACAGGCTAAAGTCATACTCCTGCAAGCGCTCTTGTGCAAAGTTTAAAAACACGTCAATTTTCTTTGAATCTTTTCGCTTTACTTTATAGATAGCGCCTACAGTTTTATCTTTTCGCTCCAACTCAGGAAGTACCTCTACCAGTCGCCCCTTTTTGATATCCCGTTGGCAAAAATAGGAGGGAAGCTTGGCAATGCCATTCCCGTTTAATGCGGCTGCTCGGGTATGGAAAGTTTTATTCGAGATTAAATTTCCATTGAATTGATAGAACTTCCCATCAATTGACCAGCCATCTTCCAGGCCGTCAAGGCGGGTTAGCATGATGTTGTGTTGGCTGAGCTCGGCAATGGATTTAGGGCAGCCGTGTTCTTCCAGATAGGTCGGTGCGGCAATAAAAA
Source organism: Microbulbifer maximicatervae (SeqCode) (assembly GCF_052467815.1). Taxonomy (NCBI): domain Bacteria; kingdom Pseudomonadati; phylum Pseudomonadota; class Gammaproteobacteria; order Cellvibrionales; family Microbulbiferaceae; genus Microbulbifer; species Microbulbifer maximicatervae (SeqCode). The sequence continues at coordinate 4,512,619 of NZ_CP174326.1, read as the reverse complement.
TAGGGCGGATACTAAATAGGGGCTGGGCGTAAAACTGGCAATCGGGCAGGGTTTCCCAGACGCGAAAAGCAATGTCGATATCGTCCTCGATTAAATCCAGGTGATAGGGGCTGAAGATAAGCTCCAAGCTGAAATCGGGGAATGCTTTCTGGAAATCATTGCAGATATGACTGAATACTTTTAAGCCGAGGGTTTCCGGAAAAGTGATTTTTAATTTTCCTCGGGTGAGCGTTGCCGCCTCTGCAATCTGGTCTTCCAGCTCAGTGAATGAGCTGATTATTTTTTGCCCTTTCTGGTAAGTAATCCTTCCGGCGTCTGTGACAGCGATCGCCCGGGTGGTGCGATTGAGTAATACCTGGCCAAGGGCCTGTTCAAGTTGGGCGAGAGTCTTGCTTACGGTGGGCGTAGACAGACCCAAGTGCTTGGCAGCTTTGCTTAAGGAGCCGTGATCAACAACACTGCAAAAAACGTTGATCAAGTGGTATTTGTCGTACTCTCTGCGCACAGACTGTTTCCTTAAAGCTAAAAGATCTTTTCAATATATCCCCTTTGTTAAATTAAAGTAAATAGTAAACTGCTTCCCCATACTAATCGACCAGGGAGATAAGGCTATGAATCCATTAACTTGTCATTGTGGAGCGATTCATTTCAACAAGCTTATAGATGCCCTGTTTGTACCAGCGGGCCAAAGGGGGCACGCTGATACTGAAGTCGCTATCCATATCAGCGATCCTGAAAAGTCACTGCGCAAATACCACTTTAAAGAGGGGGCTTTACGGGAGAAGGCATTCTGCAAGCACTGCGGTGCAGAAATCTATGCGATCAATCGTAGCGGCGAGCTAGTGCACAACCCATCAGCAGAGGCAGCCTCTCGGCCGAACTATGCCGGTGTCCTTAATTACGGCTTTTAGCTGGCGGCACCTACTGGTTGTGCAGTTTTGTCAGTAGATGCCTGCCGGCTTGCTATCCAGAAGCTCTTTAGGCCTGAGTGGTTAAGTACTTCAGGATATCGACAACCTGTGCGGGGGTCTGTGCCCAGGCCTGGGCGGCACCGTCCACTTCCTTGAGTGCGTGCACCAAGGATTCATCGTGAAGTGTGATATAGGACTTGCCTAAGGCTGCACAAAAGCCGGCATCAAATGCGGCGTTCCATTGTTTGTATTTCTCGCCAAATCGAATCACCGCCAAATCACAGTTTTCAATCAGGTGCTTGATTCGGATTGCGTTAACTTTGGCAGATTTGTGATCCCGCCAGAAAGCGTTCTGCTCCTCACCCAGGCCGTCACCAGCGGCATCGCTGGCATCGTGGTTGGTGACTGCGGAAGAGAAGGAGATATCCAGCCCTTCTTTTTGGCAACCTTCGATAATTTGCGCACGCCAATCGGAATGGATTTCGCCGGAGAGGTAAACTTTAAGCTTCATTGAGTGGCCCTGTAGAACTGGAGACTAATATGTGATTTAGAGTCACATACTAGCACTTGGAAGCTTTGAAATCCGGTAGTTGTTCTAGTTGGGAGGGACCTGAGAGAGATCAAATGGACACAGGCCCTGTGCGGGCAGGGCCTGTAAGGCATTTTATTAGAGGACTTGCTGCTCAAACTGGACGTCTTTGGGGAATTTCTCTGCGGGCAGGCGGGTTGAGTGCAATTGGGCTACTAGCCACTTGCCATCGATTTTCTTAACAATGGCGCTTTCCAACCACACCGCTTCTTTATTGCCATCCTCGGATTTAAAAATGGACTTGGTCCAGTAATTGATGGTCAGCAGGTTCTCATGCTCTTCAAAGTTGATAATGCTGAAGTAGTTGATTCTTTCCAGCTTTGAGGGATTGGGCTTCATTACGGCGATAAGGTCTTCAATATCCCAGACTTCACCGTGCTCAAGGAGTATAAAATCGTCGCTGACGCCGTCTCGCATAGCCTGGTGGTCCAGGTTTGAAAGCGCAGCAAACAGCCCGTCTATCGTTTTAAAACCTTCGGGTTTCTCTACCGCTTGTGCGTTGATAGCGATAAAGGTAAGTAGTATTGCAAAAAATGATCTGATCACAGGAGTACCTCTGTGGTTATTTTGGGGGTGTGAAAAAGGGGGGTATTTTAGCCGAGTCGGGCCCTAGTTGAATTACTTCGACAGCAACTTGGATTGCGCCGCAGTGACTGAAAGTCGCTTCTTGGGGATTGGGCCTATTCTAGCAGGGATTACTCAGCTGAGGCTGTGAGCCGATAGGCCTTTCAATAACTGTTGGGCTTTTTTCCCGATATATCTCCCTTGCTCCGGGGACCTTTGGGTTTGGTTACTCCATTGTACCCCGTGCCAGAGAATACAAAGGTAACCGTAGATCAGCTGCCATAACTCCAAGCGTTGATTGTCTTCAGGTGACACAGTGCGATTAAGATAGCACTCCAGCAAACTATTTTGCTCTCGCTGATTCAAGTTGTGTTCCTCTACCAAAACAGCGAGGTCATAGAATTTATCCCCCATTGCCGCGAACTCCCAGTCGATAGCGTATAGCTTGTCAGAGGGAGCCCAGATCAGGTTGCCGCCGGTTAGATCGTTGTGACACAGGCAAATTTCGTCGCCCATCCGATAAGCAGCATCAATTAATTGCGGAAGTTTCTCTTGCAGTGTGTCGAGCAAGTGGAAATAACTGGCTCGCTTGTCGATAAACTGCCTGTAACTTGAGATTTTCTCACCGATGTTTAATTGGGCATCAATTGCAGGGGAACCGTGTATACGGCGCAGCAGATCGGCAAGTTTTTCCAAACTGTGGACGACATTTTTATCCCAGGGAGTGCCTTCAATATAGCGGGTCACCAAATATCGGTAATGTGGGTCACAGTAAACCAAAGGGGCACAACTGTCGGAATATGTGGCAGCTTGCAGGGCCTGCTGTTCAGCTGCTCTGTCGAGATTGAGCTGATCGCTGATGCTGGAGTTTATCCGCAGCACCATCAGCTGATCGGCGGACTCAACCAGAAAGGCGTTATTGGTCAGCCCCCCAGCCAGGGCCCTGACCACCGTGGGCCGGGCCTTGCTCCAATGATGCCAATCGTTGGGGATAATGTTGCTCAAGTCCTGGTTCATATCAGTTGGTCACTATGCCGCTGCCATTGCTTGAGGAGCGCTAGCGGTTTGTAGTTTCTCTTTTCGGTAAATGGCCAACCACTGGAAATAGCCAATTACAACCAGCACCAGGTACAGCATAAACAATACGGCAGTAAGATAGAGTTCTCTGTCCAGGTAGAGATAGATTGAAGCACCGTCCACGATAATCCAGTAAAGCCAGTTCTCCAGTACCTTCCGGGTGACCATATAGGTGGTGACGATTGCCCCCAGAGTCGTGAATGAATCCAGGTAGGGGAGGGCGGCACTGGTGTTGCGATCCAGCAGGTAGCCGATCAGTAACGTCAGTATCAGGGTAGCGCCAATAACTATTGAGTGGGTTTTTCCGCTCCAGCGATGGATTTTTAAATCGTCTTGCCGGTTGCGGTGATTTCGCCATTGCCACCAGCCATAAACTGCCATCAGCAGATAGAAAACCTGTAGTGCAGACTCCATTAACAGGCTGACATCCCAAAATAGAAACAGGTAGATCGTCGTACTGACAAACGCGGCATACCAGCAGCTGATTTTCTCCCTCATGGCCAGAAGCAAATAAGCCAGGGCCAGTATTACTGCAGCTACTTCCGAGAGGGACATGGCTGCAATCGAAGCGCTGATTGCGGTGCTGATATCCTGGTCAAACATGCGCTTCTCCCGGGGCCAGGTCGCCGTCGATAAACTTGCATACAAAAATGGCGCGGCCAAACTGTTCGTAGGATTTTCGCATTTCCAACTTGAGCATATCCATCAGCAGATCGTAATCGCCAAACACCTGAGTACTCATTGTATTGGTGATTACCTTGAGTTCTGGGTGGCTGTTTAACTGTGCGATAAACGCTTGAATAGCCGGGATGTATTCGTCCTTTAACGGATACATACTGATTTCGACAGAGAGCTGCATAATTTCCCTCTTGATAGAGAGTTCTGGAGCAGCGAAACGCTGCCCCAAAGTCACTGAGTGATTAGAAGGTGTAGGTGCCTGTTACCCCGGCAATCCGTGGCTCACCATACTGATAGTAGGGCTCGGGTGCGTAGCCATTGGCCGGGTTGTTGCCATACTGGTTACTGAAGTAAAACCCGCGCACATAGTAATCTTCGTCAGTGAGGTTTCTTCCCCACAGGGCAACATCCCAGTTATCTCCCTGGTAGGTCAGGCGAGCATTGACCAGTTCGTAGGCTGTGGATTTTTCGTCGTGGCTGTTTGAGAAGTAGAACTCGTCTTTACCCTCAAGCTCCAATCGTAAGATCAGGTTTGGAAGCAGATCGATTTCTGTACCGGTAAAGAACTGGTAGTTGGGGGCGTGAGCGATATCACGGCCATCCAGATCAACCGCAGCCAACACTGTTCCTGCGTAGTCATCGCGGGCATCGACGTGGGAACTGCTTTTGTAGTCTTTAAATTCCGCATTCAGCCAGCCAGCAGAGGCGAAAAAGCGCAGGGCGTCGGTAGCCTGATAGTTCAGTTCCACCTCAAGACCAGTAGTGCTTCCGCCGGCTGCATTGGCAAGGTAGTCACTAAATGAGTAGTCGGCAGGGTTAAAGATAGAAACCTTGGCCTGAACGTCATCTCGATCCTGGTAGAAAGCCGCAACCTGAGCTTGCAAACGATTCTCCAGCCAGCTGCCTTTAATACCTAATTCATAGTTGAGCAGTTGTTCGGTATCGAACTCGAACATGTCACTGTTGATCTCAGTGTTGCTTGTTGATTCTGAGATGATTCTGCCGTTTACCCCGCCGGCTTTATAGCCCCGGGAAACCGTAGCGTAGAGCAGGGTGTTGTCGGTGTAATGGTATTGCAGCGAGATATTGCCGCCCCACAGGTTTTCTCCATTATCTGCATCGATGTTATAGGAATCTGAGTAATCGGCCTCGCGTCTTTCCAGTCTCAGACCGGTGATCAACTCGATCGCAGGGGTGATTTCCGTAGAGAGCTGGCCGTAGATGGCAGAGTTTTCAGTATCAAAAGTGCTGCGGAAGCTCTGGTTGCGATTCAGGTCCTCGCGCTCCGTGCGGCCATAAAGGCCTACAACCCAGTGGCTGCGATCCCAGAATAACTTGGACTCTTCGGTAGAGAGTGCGCGAAGGTCAATACTGATATTGTCTTTATCGCGCTGGTAATTATCCGTGGAGCTGTATTCCCAGGAGTGAAAGCCGACATAGCTCCAATCCTCATCGTAGCCATATTCTGTATCTGAATCGGCGAGGCTGAGAGTGCCTTCTAGGGTAAAGTTCTCGTTGCCAGACCATTGAGCAGTCAATGCGCCGGCAAATGTTTCCTGGCGATCCCAGCCGGGCTGATCAGATTGGGTTTCGCGAGTGTTATAGAGTGAGAAAGCATCGTAGCCGTTATCAACGTCGATATAGAAGAGGGTAACGCCCAGCTTTAAATCGTCGGACGGGGAGTAGGCCAGCTTACCGCGCAGTACAGACTCATCAATATTGCTGGTGTCATCTCGGTTGAGATACACATTCTCGGTATAGCCGTCGGATTTACGTTTGCTGGCAGCCAGTCGATAGCCAAGAGCATCGCTCAAAGAACCACTGGTAGCTGCGGACAGACTCTGTCCATTGTACTCACTCAGCTCGGCGGACACCTTGGTGGTCGACTCACTGGTGGGCGCTGCACTGGTCATGTTGATCAGGCCGGCCAGGGCATTAGCGCCGTACACCGTGCCCTGTGGGCCCCGCAGGATTTCCACTTGATCGATATCCAGGGTGCTGGCTGCGAGCCCCAGGCCAGTAAAGTCGATACCGTCGATGATCAGGCCAACTGAGGGGTTTACTGGATCGATAAACTGGCTGCGCTCACCAATGCCGCGAATCTGTACAAATCGTCCCCTGGAGGCGCCAGACGAAAAATTCACATTGGGCGCCATGTTCAAAAGCTGGTCCAGGTTGGCCGCGCCCCGCGCATCGATCGCGCTTTCATCCAGTACGGTAACACTGGAAGGTAGCTCCAAAAGGTTGGTTTCCCGTAGCTGTGCCGTAACCACCACTTCCTCAAGCCCGGTTTCTGCGGTATTAGCGGTGGCGATACCGGCGAACAGGCTGCTGGCAAGGCTGACAGACCAGGCAATAGGGTGGGTGGGAAACTGTTTTTTCATGGTTCTCTCTCGAATAACGGCAGTGAAAGAGACCCGGAGTGCGACGTGGGGAGGTTTTGCTTTGTCTACCTATTCCTACGCCGGTATTAACCGGATCAGGTTCAAGGGTTTGTCGCGACAGACCAATTTGATCCCCGGACATCTCAGGCAAGGCCACCCCTTAGGTTTTGCGGGCGCGATGATAGCAGAAACTGGGGTATAAAGTGGTAAAAGCAAGGAAGGGAAAGCGCTTATGGATCAGGTATCTTACTTCAGTGGCAAGACGGCACTGATTACCGGTGGTGCTTCTGGAATCGGTGCGGCCTTGGCCTGTCGACTGGCAGCACTTGGGGCTCAAGCCATTATCGCGGATATCCAGCAGGACCTCGCTACGCAGGTTGTCAGCCAAATACAGGAGTCCGGTGGGAGAGCATCGTTTGTTCACTTGGATGTTCGTAACTTTGATCAATTTTTTCAGGTCATTAGTGAAATATCTCCGTTAAATTTCCTTTTTAACAATGCTGGTATAGGGGTGGGTGGATATTTTTCCGATCATAATCTTGAAGATTGGAAAGCGGCGATTGATATCAATTTGTTTGGCGTTTTTCATGGGCTCCAATGTGGTTTTCAGGTCATGAAGCGCCAGGGCTCTGGCCATATTATCAATACTGCCTCGATGGCGGCTTTAGTTCCGTCGCCAGCAATGGCTGCCTACTCAGCCTCCAAGAGTGCTGTGGTAGCAATATCAAAGGCTATTCGCCCTGAGGCTGAGTCCTGTGGTGTTCGAGTGAGTGTTTTGTGTCCCGGGGCAGTATCAACGCCGATTTTGCAGGGAGGTGGCGTCAATGGGCGGATGCCAACTCCCATTCCTCTTCAACAGCAAGCAGAGATATTCGAGCCTCTGGGGCCAATATCTGCTGATGCTTTTGCAGAAAAGGCTTTGTTTCAAATTGCAAAGAACAAAGAAATCATTGTTGTGCCAGCAAAACTTAAGTTGCTGTGGTGGCTGGAAAGATTATTTCCTTCTTTGTTGTGTCGCCTTTCCTTTAAGCAGATGGAAAAAATACTTCAGCCTTTGGGACTAAAATAATTGTATCTTTGGAAAGGCGGAGTAAATTGGGAAATGATGATTTCCTGTGACCACTGTGGTGAAGTTTGGGAGTTTGCTGATAAGGCCCTGCCGAACATTCAAAAAATTACGCGGAATTTTTCTGAGGGGCGTATTAGCGTAAGTTTGATAAAAGCGCTGAGCGGTGAACTTAAATTGCCTATGCTCTACAGCAAAAAATTGGCTGTTCATATAACGGTAAGATCTGGGCACTGCTTTTACTGCCAGGAGCCCCTGGGCATAGAAGAAGCGTTTATAAAACACTGTCAGGGCTGTGGTGCCTTGAATTTGGATCGCAGATTCGCTTAATGGGAAGTAGCTTATTTAGAAGCACCCGGCGTGCCGAATTATCAGCATGCCGAGTTGGGGGAGGGGCAACTTTATGCCGCTAATAGCAGAATCTAATATCCGGGTTTGGGAAAAGTATATCTTTTAAGGGGCTGGTGGTTGTATTGTACGACAACAATATGAAGCTCTGTTCAAATTATTCACAGATTAAGTATTATTTCTTTGCTAATAGAGCTGGCGGCTTACGCTTCCTATTTGGTACCCCCTCAGAACTTGATTCGATTTTCTGTTTTTTTGGCTCTGAATGATAAATTGCTATTTTTCAGGGGCACAAGTTAAGTACTATCTAGTCTAGGCATTATGCCAGTACAGTCTCTGTCTCCAGCTACGCCAAAACCATTCACTTTTTTGTGTTAATAATCAGGGTAAGTAAAAAGGAATTTATTTTATGAGCAAGTTTAATTCTCTACTGTATTCGATTGTTTTAATTGTGGCTTCTCATTGTGTGTCTGCCGGTGCTATTAAGAAAGAGGTGAACAGCTTTGAGGACGTCCAGAATATAATTGAAGAGTCAGCCACCCCAATAAATACGTTACTGGTTATGGATAATGATGACACCTTGAGTATGATGCCTTGCGCTGAAAAGTCTCAATGTCAATATCTTGGTGGCGCAGCTTGGTACTCATGGCAAGAAACTTTATTGGAAACCGATCCTAATTCAGGTTTCCTTGTGGCAAAAACAAAAGAGGAGTTGGTTAATATATCCGGTTTGCTCTTCTCTGTGAGCAATATGGTTTATACAGATGACAATATTGTGCCGGTACTTGACAGTTTGAGGCAAAGTGGGGTGCGATTGATGGTTGAAACTGCAAGGGGCGATGCAGATGTTTCAGCTACCGAGAGACAGTTCAAACGCTTGCCAACCCCGAATACGTCCTACCAAAATTTATTAGAGCTTATTCGGTCAAATACTCTCAACTTCAGTCCAAATAATCAATTTAGCCTTGCAAGTCCGTTTAAGCCCTGTGATTTAAGTGAGGCAAGGCCAGTAAGCTATCGGCAAGGTATTATGTACTTAGCCGGGCAAGATAAAGGTTTTATGCTTGACTGCTTGCTGCGATCCTACAATTCTTCGGCTAATAGTAGTGAGCACTACCTAATTTCCAACATTATCTTCATTGATGACAGTTTTGAGAATGTCGAAAGTGTTTACCAGGCATTCAAGGACAATAAGAAATATGAGGTAATAGCCCTGCACTACACCCGTCTAAGTAAGCACAAGCAGGATTTTATGGACGGGCCTCAGAAAAAAGCATTACAAGAAACTGCGAAAAAGAGATGGGAAACCATCATGGCGAGTCTTAATAGTGCGCTATTAATGCCGGCTGTTGAAAACTAGTTTAACTTCCTTGTAACTAAGCTCAACGGCTCCATTTCTAAACTGTCATCCAAGTAAAAAGGGAAGTGTATACGTCTACCTCTAATGTTTAATCGATTTTGGAGGTGCAGAGCACTCAGAAGAGATGGTAGTCGTTGTATAACGATTAATCGGTTATAACTCAGTTGAAGAGGGAGGAGCATTAACCGGCTGTAATTTCGCGAGCCACGCGCCTAGGTCTTTTTAGCGGAGTGCAGGCTTGCCGCACCATTGCTACTGAATCGATTTTTTAAGTTTTGATAAAAATAGAGCACGTTATTTGCGGATGGACGTTTCTGTAAAAGCTTTGAATTTTTCCAGTGAACAATAACGTATATCTCCACCAGAAAGGTATCCAGCAAGCTATGACCTTAGCTGGATACCCTTGTGATTGGTTAGGTTATGGTTTACAGCGACTGTAAGAACTTGAGTAGCGAGTTTCGCTCTGAAGCCGACAGATCAATATAGTTCTGTTGGCTCTCAGCAGCTTCTCCCCCGTGCCAGAGAATGGCTTCTTCAATAGACCGGGCGCGACCATCATGCAACAAATTACTGTGACCATTCACTGCGCTATTAACACCCAATCCCCATAAGGGAGGCGTTCTCCACTCGCGGTTGTACTCCGCGCTAATCGTCAAGTTGTCTGCCAAACCTTCGCCCATATCATGCAGGAGTAAGTCTGTATAGGGGCGAATGACCTTGCCTCTCAACTCCTCAAGAGGGTGAGCGTGATTGGTGTTCATCTCTGGCCGGTGACAGGATGAGCAGTTGATCGATTCAAATAGAGCTTCACCCTGAGCCACGATGGATTCATTGATTAAATCGGGATTTCTGGGCGGTGCGCCCAGTGCCTGAAGATAAGTAGTTAGGTCGTCCAGGTGAGAATCAGTGAGCTCTTCGTTGTGATTACTGTGCTTTTTACATTCCAGCTGTTCGATACCACAGTTTGCATTGGGTTCCAGTGCTGTGTTCACGCCAATATCATTGTTCAACGCATCTGCTGAGAAGCTGCGCAAGCTCGGTTGGGTAGCCTTCCAGCCAAAGCGTCCTACCTGGGGAAGAGGTGTTGAGCCCGTATCGACCAGTGATACTCGCCCAGAGATACCATCGCTATTGGAATCGTTAGGGTCGTGCCACTCAAGGATTTCTGTTTCGTCAACCGCCTCAAGTAAGCCCAAGCCAGTGATGTTTTGTGGCATACGTGGCGAAAAGTAATCAGCGGATGTGTTTTCACCTTCATTGGTTGTTACTACATAAGTGGGGGACTGTAGGGTGTAGCTATCCCCATTGGCATAGCTACCTTGAATGGGGCTATAGGTGACTTGAATAGATCCTTCTGGGGCTATGTCACTATTGAGTGAATGGGTTTGGAGGACAGGGCCAAAGTAGTGGTTTGGCAGGGGTTGTCCTGCTTGGGTTATTGCACCGGACGACAGCTTAAAGACCATCGAATTGGGAACACTAGCCTCTGAGGGGGCCGGGCCCCGGCCGTTATTGATATGGCACGCCAGACATGATTGCTCAATGGTTAAGCCTGCTGATAGGTTTGCCATATGGTTGAAGTCTGGGTTCCCGAGTTCCTCGTGCTCTCCGGTATTAAACCGAGTGTGGAATATCCTGCGACCATCTAGAAACTCGTTGTGCGTCTCCCACTGGATGTTGAGGGCTTCTCTGAAATAGGCTGTCCAGTCGGCGATTCCGCTATCCACGATGTAAGTATCATAGACATCAATACCATCCAGTATTGGGTAGGTGACTTCAACGGCATCAGCGTCGGAAGCCGTTGCCCATTTACCATCGCTGCCTGCATAGTAGGTAAGAGTATTATCGTCAGTATTTACTGAAATGACTTCTGAAGCGGGTACCGGGTCAGTAGCCCTGATGTATGCTGCGGTTGCTTCACCGGCACTTTCAACAGCGGTCTCAGTTTCCAGGTCTGCAACCATATGAATACCGGGTTGGCCCAGGAGAATGCGGTAGGTGTCTGTGTAGTAAACTGTCTGCCCACTGACATTCTCATCGCCCTCCTCAATGCCAATGAATTGCTGAAACTCCACCTCCATCCATTCGCCGACTTCCAGCTGCCCGTCATCACCATCGTGAGCATCGTAGGTGATACGACATACCCAGACTTGGCCTCTCCCATCTTCATCAGCTTCCCGGTAAGGGGTTTCATCAAATCTGGCGTTGCTATTAAAGTCAGCGCGGTGTTCATTTGAATAAGAGGAGCGGCATTCGGGTGGCCGATAAAGCGCGTATTCGGCAGAGTAAAAGATCTCAATCAGGTTCTCACCGGCGGGCGTATGGTCGTGAATCTCTATGCCAAAGGTTCTGTGTTCAAAGTAGAAGGTCGGGAACTCGTAAAAACTATCTTCGGATTCATGTCGCAGACGTGCTCGGCCACTTGCCAGTGTTACAATGGTGCCATCTTCCTGAATATACCAGTGTTGAGACTCTTCTTCTGGCTGCTCAGTATCAAATAGAGGGGTATATTCTATGGACGCGGTTTGATTAATTTCCTCTGCCGCACGATCAAAAACCATCAGTTCCCACAAACTATATTGCGAACTCCCCTCACTGAGTTCAGTTCCGTTTAGCTGGATATAGCGATACTCTCCACCAATTAGGTGAGAATCAATGCGTTGGCCATATTCTCCTGAATCAGCTGTTGCCAGGGTGGTCCATGTTGTGCCGTCGCTTGAGCCCAGTACCTCGTAAGATTTTGCGTTGTGGTCGCCCCAGTCTATGACCACTTTGCTGAGCAAGTGTGTAGATTTAAGGTCAAGGGTGAGGCTTGATGTGTTGGCAGTATCACCACTTTCCCAAAGTGTCCTTCTTAAGTCATCAATGGCAAGGACCCCGTTGCCAGAACTGGAAGAGATAGTTCCACTACCTGCAATGTTTTGTCCAACCTCTTTATCGGACTCAGCGGGCTCACCGCTTGAAGTCGGTGTTTCATCAGTGGAGCCGTTGCCCTGAGAGTTGGGGGTAGCTTCTGTGGGGTCTTCATCAGAGCTATTATCCCCGCCTCCACCACCACATCCGGACAATACCATTATGAATAAGGCGAAAAATGCTGTTAAATAGATTTTTGCCAGTGGATTGATTGTTTTCTTGAAATACGGATCCATATATTTCTCGTTTTATCAACAGCTATATATAGTAATAGTGATGAAATGAACTTTTTCTTTAATTTAAAAGGAGAATTTCAAAATTCTTGTTAAGTGTGCTTGGTTCGGGGTAAAAATAATTTAACTATTATTTTTAGTGTGTGTCCTTTTGTTTGTATGTGCTGCTGTTTTTTGGTGATGATTACTCTTGGTAAATATTGGATATGAATTTTCTAGCTTGATTTGTAGGACGGCATAATAGTTATATTTTTTATTTGCATCGTTATGCTGCGCCCAGAGGGGATGAATTTAAGTTAAGAAGGAAAGCGATATGAACTTGTTCTTAGCTTCCTGTTTTACCTCGCATGATGTATGTGATAGAGCTCACCTCATGTCTGTGATTTAGATCGGTGTACTTAATAGGTCTGGCTTATAGATTGATATCGTGTGTCAGTTGTGATGCTGAGTGCGTTAAACAGTTAATCTTAAGTCTTGTGTAAGATTTGGTACAACTAAAAATAGTTGTTTAAAGGTTGGTATTTAGTTTTCTACCCACAGTTACCTTTATTCCCTTGGGTGTTTTTTATTAATTAACAAGCTCACCAGCACTAGGTGTCACGCTCTAAGTCTTGATAATTAATTTTTTATACGCGAAGGTGTTATGTATATTGAAAGGTGAGCCGTACTTTTTTATGAATGGTTATCGAACATTGATCATCGCTACGTCGAGCCTGATTCTTATAAAAAGCCCAAGCTTACTGGAGTGGCTGGTTTTAGCTATTGATTAATACAGCAATGACTTGAGCAGGGTGTGTAGATTATTTAATGGTGCTCATCGTTTGGAAAGTAAGTTGAAATCTCTTCAGCTCAGAAAATATCGAGAAATGAGTATAGTTTTAAAAATCTACTTGTATTGCTGAGCTTTGAATCTTTATCGCGATTTTATAAATGGACTTAGGAAGGCCTCCAGCGTTCAATAAGATCAGAATACTGGAGGCTTTTAGCTATTGAGACACTACTTCCTCACTAGTAATAACCCGGTTTCCGTATGATCTGTATAAGGGAACTGATCGAACAGAGCAAATCGCTCAATGCGATGGGTTTTGGTCAGCGACTCCAGGTTTTCCAATTGGGTTTCCGGATTGCAGGAGATATACAGGATTCTCGGGAAGCGGGCGACCATCGCACAGGTGTCTTCATCCAAGCCCGCTCGGGGAGGATCAACCAGGACGGTGGAGAAATCGTAGCTATCCAGATCTATATCCTTAAGGCGGCGGAAGGGGCGTACCTTATCGATGGCCTGGGTAAACTCTTCACTGGATAAACGCACGATATCCAGATTGGTGATCTGATTGTTGGCGATATTCTCCTGGGCGGAATTTACCGATACCTTGGAGATTTCAGTGGCCAGGACCTTGCGGAATTTCTCACTGAGCGGGATGGTGAAATTGCCATTGCCGCAGTAGAGCTCCAGCAGATCGCTATCACTATCTCCGCAGGCACTTCTCGCCCACTGGATCATGGATCGGCAGATCTCTCCATTGGGTTGGGTAAAGCTACCTTCTACCTGTTTGTACTGGTAAGTTTTCCCATCGATATCCAGTTTTTCGGTAACGAAGTCGCGCTCCAAAACCACTTTTTGCTTGCGCGAGCGCCCCAAAATCGGGAATCCCAGCTGTGCCTGGAGTGCTTTGGCTTCCTGCTCCCAGGTCTCATCCAGTTTCTTGTGGTATATCAGCGTAATCAGCGCATCACCATTCAGCGTGGTAAGAAACTCGGCGGAGAACAGGCGTTTGCGCAGGACTTCGCTATTATTGACAGCAGCCAGCACCTTCGGCATCAACTGGTTCATCAGCTCAGAGCCGACGGTAAACTCATCGATGATAAAGGGCTTCTTGTACTCACCCTGGCGGTACATGGCGTAATTGGCTACACCTCCCTCATGCCACACCTTGAATTCGGCGCGCAGGCGGTAGTGAATGGGCGGGGAGGGGAAGAGTTCCGGCTCCAGGTCAGTGAACTTGCTATAAGCTTCTTGCAGGCGCTCGGCCTTGTTGTGAAGCTGTTGTGGGTAGTCGTCAGTATTAACGCGGTACAGTGCCATATTACAATGCGGTATCAGTACAAAAAGCGGGCGCGAATTATATAGGAAACCGTATGGCAATAGGTGAGATAAAAATTCCGGTTCATGGGCAGGGGCTTCACGAGTTTACCGGCAGTGTAGTTGATTGGGTCAGTGAACAGGCTCCCGATGAGGGCCTGTGTACACTTTTCATACAGCACACCTCTGCAAGCTTACTGATCCAGGAGAATGCCGACCCCAGTGCGCGCCGTGACCTTGAGAACTGGCTCAATCGACTGGTGCCGGAAAATGACTCGCTTTATACCCATACCCTTGAAGGGCCAGATGATATGCCGGCCCATATCAAATGCAGCCTTACCGCGACCAGCTTGTCCATTCCAGTGCAAAAGGGGCGTCTGATGCTGGGTACCTGGCAGGGGATCTACCTTTGGGAGCACCGCCATCACCACGGGGCTCGGCACGTAATCCTGCATATCTGATTCAATGCCGCGTGTTGGTGGCGATAGCTAGACGGCTACGCCAACTGCTTGGCAGTACTGGTCGATCAATGACTGGGTTGCGCGGGCCCTCTCTATAGCCTGGATACGATCAACTTGATTATCTGGGGTTGTTAAGTGGCAGAAGTCTTCGATCATCTGTACCGCCTGCGATCGTTCTATTGGCACTTGCTGGTGCTCGAACTCGTCTGGGGATGCCTCCCCCCGGCGAATCACAAATTCTGGCGTATATTCAGGGTTGTAAAAGACTGCGCTGTCTCTCCAGTCGAGCACAAAGTTATCCAGTTGGATCAGGCCGTTTTCACCCAGGATGTCCAGGTCCATTTGCCAAACGCCTGAGTCATAGCCGAAGTCAAAAGTTGACGTCTGCCCGCTGGCAAATTCAATCAGGCCCGCACCGCTTATAATGGTCCCTGTTTGTGAGTCCCGCTTTATCGCTCCTGAAATTGTCTTTATTGCTCCTATAGGGCGCATAAATTCGACGATTGCACGCATGTTGTACCAGCCGATATCTCCTATTGCGCCAGTGGGTTCTTTGTGCGAATCGAAGCGAATATTGTTGCGGTCCATCATCGAGACAAAAAAGGCGCTGTGAATTCTGTTCACCGGGCCCAGATGCTGTTTTTGTTGCTGAATAATTTTGGCCGTGCGGGGATGGTGGGTGAAATGTGTGGCATCCATAAATGCCAACCTTTCAGACTGAGCACGTGCGGCAATTTTGTCGACCGAAGCAGTATTGAGAAAAGGTTTCTCGCAGAGAAGATGCTTATGATTGGCCAGTGCCGCGAGGCAGATTTCCTCGCGGCTGGTGGTGGGGCTAGCCACGTAAATGGCATCCGAATCTTGCGCTTCTAGCAGAGATTTCCAATCCTCGTAGGTATTGGGAATTTGATGCTCACGGGCAAACTCCTTGGCTTGCGAATACCGTCTGCTGGCAACGGATGAGAGGCAGGCACTGTTAGCACGACTGATTGCTTTGCAGGTAAAGTCGGCAATCGCGCCACTGCCGACTATTCCAAAGCGCAGCTTTGACATTGGATGACTCCTGGTGAGATTTAAAATTGAGAGCGATAGATTGCGCTTCTACCAGAGTCTAGAGCAGGTGATTGATGGGGGCGGTCAGCCGGATATTTAGAGGGGAAACTGACCAGGCTGTATCAAAGTGCGCCTGGCCGGTGGAGAAATTTATAGGCAATTGGTTGGTTTGGGTAAGCCGGCAATTTTGCTGGCCACTTTTGCCGGGCTTGGGGGGAAAAGCTGCATCAAATAGATACTGCGTCCTTTTTCTGCGCCAAGATGCTGGCCAATATACTTCACCAGGGGACGCATCGCGGGAGATAGTTCAAACTCGCGGTAGAACTCTTGTAACAGTTCGATAATCTGCCAGTGTTCTTCGGTTAACTCGATACCTTCGCCATTAGCTAACTGAATGGCTGTGTCCTTGCTCCAATCATCGAGGTTGTGCAGGTAGCCCTCTTTATCCAAGGGGATTTCCTGTCCATTAACTACCAGGTTGCTCATTTTTTCTTACCGAAACCAGCTGACTATGGGGTGATGCTCGGTACAGAGCTGTACCCAGCGAGCATCATCGATTATTTCTACCTTATCCATGGTTGCCGCAAGTTGTTGCTGGCCTCGTGCAGCGGCATCAGCTTCGAGGCAATAAACTTGGCCATTTGGCACGGTTTCGAGGGCCTCGTGGCGCAGTGCAAGGGTGCCGTCCTCAATTAGAAGCAGGGCGTCATCTTGGGCAAATGCATCCAGGCATTCCCTAAGGGCACTGCTGGTAAAGGGGGATTTGCTGACAATATGCAAAGTCATATCAGAAGCTCAATACGATGGGGTAGGCGGCGATCAGTGAGCCGGTATCATTTACGGTTTTAGTTTCTGCGCCGGCAACCTGAATTTGTTCCAGGCGGATATTGCGTTCGGCGAGGCTTTTTTCACAAACAAAAAACTGTTCAACCCCAAACATAGGCAGAGCCTGCAAATTGCGTCGCAGGCTTTTCTGGCCGATATCCGCAGGTGATTGCTGGTCCAGCAATTGGAATACCCCATCGCCGAGAAATAGCAGGTCCATGTCCTGTTCCATCGCCGCCGCTGCCAGTACGGCTTCGATACCTTCCCGCGCCAGGGCATTGCCGTAGGGGGCGGTGCGGCATAGGGCCAATGATTTAGTGCTCATGCTCAGCCTCCAAAGGTAATCAGGCGATCGGAGTTGGCGACAGCGTCGGTGAGTTGGCCGAGTCCAGCCAGCTCAAAACCCTCTGCCAAGTTGGCGGCGGGTCTTTCCAGGCGCTCGGCCTCTCTCTGATTCAGCACACCGCGTCGTTGCGCAGCGGCAATACAAACTACCAAGTCCAATTGGTGCTGGCGGCCCAGTGCCTGCCACTCGGCAGTCAAATCGGTTTCGTCCTGGGGGGGAGCCGTTACGGCATTGCCGTTTTGCACGCCGTCGCAGTAGAAAAATACTCGATAAATTTCGTGGCCTTGCTCCAGGAGGGCTTTGGCAAATCGGAGTGCACTGGATGCAGATTGGCTGCTGTGAGGAGCGGAGTAAACCGTAAGGGAAAACTTCATAGGGGCTCAAATAGTAAAATGCCCCGCAGTGCGGGGCATTGTGACTTGCTCAATAAAGTTGTTGCTTAGTCGTCGGAGGCGAATCCGAAGATGTGCAACAAGCTGGTGAACAGGTTCAGAATGTTCAGGTACAGGGAAACCGTAGCCATCAGGTAGTTGGTTTCGCCACCGTTAACGATGCGGCTGGTGTCATACAGGATAAAGCCGGACATCAGCAGGGCAATAACGCCGCTCAGGGCAACGTTAAACAGTGGCATGTGGATGCCAAACAGGCCTGCAATAACGAGGCCCAGGGCACAAACCACGACCGCGATGATTCCTACAAATAAGAAGCCGCGCATAAAGTTGAAGTCTTTACGGGTGGTCAGTACATAGGCAGACAGGGCAAAGAAGATGACTGCAGTTGTTCCCAGAGCCTGCATAACAATCTGGCCGCCACCGGGGATGCTTAAGTAGTGGCCAAGCATTGGGCCAAGAGAGGCACCCAGCAGGCCGGTAAATGCGAATACAACACCTACACCGGCGGAGGAGTTTGCTGTGCGAGGCAATACGAAAAAGATTAAGGCCAGGGCTGCCAGGGAGCAGATCAGGCTCATGCCACGGCCCATGCCAATAGCCATGGAAATGCCAGCGGTAATGGCGCTGAAGAGAACGGTCATTGCCAGTAAGGCATAGGTATTGCGCAACACCTTCGCCGATTCCGAGCGATCCAGTGCGCGGGTTTGAGTATAAGCTTGCGGTTGCATTTAGCGACTCCTGCTATTAATTGATAAAAGAATCATATCGCTCGCAGTGGGGGGCATCAAGTCGGGGAAACCCTTTTAATGCCCGTCTGCCAGTCTCTATGAATTCGCAAAAACCCTATATTTTTAAAGGATTTATTCAAATATTCTCCGCTTATTGTGGGGGCTGCGGGGCATTTTTCAAGTGTTATTGCTTGGGGTGGAAGGTGTTAAGAATGAGGGGCGCGATAAGCCGAGATCGATTACTTTCTCCCCTTGATGGGTAAGTCAATATCCACGATCAATGGCAGGTGATCTGAGGCTTGGCGGGTCAGTGAAGTCTTGGGCACCCGTACCCGTTTCACATTGAGTCCTGCACTGAGGAATATGTGATCAATGCGGACCTTTAGAAAGGTTCCTTTGGGGGTGTGGCGAGGCGCCTGTTCCTGGGCATCCCTGAGATAGCCCCCGAGGCGCTTGCACTCGGCAGAGTTGGGTAGCGCGTTGAAGTCCCCCAGCAGCACTCGCTCTCCGGTGCAGCGGGGATTGCTAAGCCATTCGGGGCCGAGAAGGGCATCTACCTGACGCAGCCGCTCTGCACGGGATAGCCCCAGGTGGGTGTTGATAATCTGGATAGGTTTGCCATTGGCCTCGATTTCCACCCAAACAGCTCCGCGAGGTTCGTCTGCAGCAGGGTTAAAAAGCCCCCCTTTGCCGGAGGGAGGGCCGGGCAAAATCCCTTTCTTGATGAGTCGGGCGGGGAGATGGGTGAGGATCGCATCGCCGTAGCGCTCCTCTTTCATATTTATGGTTGGCTGGAAGTGCAGGTCCATTGCCAGTAGACGAGCAAGTCTCTCAGCCTGGTCGAGGCCTCCGGTGCGTTTGCGCATGACATCCAGTTCTTGTAATGCCACCACATCCGGGCGATAGCGGGCAATTACCCGGGCAATTCGCTGTGGGGAGAGCTTGCCATCTAGCCCTCGGCAACTGTGTACGTTGTAGGTCATGATGCGCAAAACAGTTTTTGGCATCCTGTGGTTATCTACCTTCATGGGGCGGGCGCCACGGAGATAGGCGCGGGCTGTGGAGCGCAGATCCTGCGGGCGCCAATAACCCCGGCTGGGGTCAGGGGGCTGGATATCCTCTGGCATCAGGGCGAAGGCATGGGTTTCATTGGGGCCAGAGCCACCATGGCTGCCATTCTCCATGGCGAAAGTCATGGGTTGCTGCATGCCGGCACACCAGCCGTACATCATAAAGTCGCCAGAGTCTGGATGCCGACACAGGCTGGCCATATCCTCAGCGGCTTCAACCGGGTAGGGGTGCTCGTCCCCCATCAGCTTGCGTCCGTCTTCAGGAAGCTTGATGGGGCCATCTTTCCACCATCCACGCACTGGTGAGGAAGCGGGGGAGGATGGGTCTTCCAGATAGAGCACTAGGGGCACTTTGGCTTGTTCTACCATCCTTTTGGCGGCATCTGCCCGGCTGGTGCCGTTCAAGTCTATGTTGTACAGCATGGCGATTGGGCCCAGGGCCGCTACGGCAGTGGGTGCTCTATCGCCCTCTTGTTTGGACTCCTCCTCGATACTGCTTTTGTCCATCCACTCACTGCCGAACAGGCGGGCCCGCTCGAATCGGACCTTTTTGGGGATGGTGGTAGATTTGATCTGTGGCGCTGAAGGTAAACTGGATAGAGCTTCCGAGAGGGCATCGCCAAGGCTGCGCCCATTGACTTCTTCATAGGCTACGGTTTGTTCCTGACCGTGGTCTGAAAAAATCCACACATCGTAGTGCCGCCGTTCAGAACCGTGAGCAGCCTTCCAGATTTTGGCTATCGCGCTGTCTATCCCTTTTAATACCCAGTGGGCAAAGGCTGACTTTGGCCCGCGCCGGTGGGATTGTTCATCGTAACCAAGTAGGTTGATGTAAATAATCGGTAGGCCACGGGTGATATCGACTTTCACCCCCATGGTACACAGTTCCCTGGTAAGAATGGTGATGGCGACCCTTGTTGGGATAAACATCAATTCCTTTAGCAGGTTTTGGCCGGCAATAATCCCGCGTATGCAATCTACCAGGGATAAAACCAATTCAACCAAAATCAGAGCTGTGGTACGAACCAGGCTCCAAATATTGGTGAGAATCAAGATGGTGATTGCTATAGGGCCGGCCTCGCGTAGAGCCGGACCCCAACCCTGATCTGCAGGACAGAAGTGTGCTTCACCGGTTTTTGTACCGGCCTTGAATAAACTTAGGTAACAACTGCCTCCTCTTAAAAGTGGATCCCGGTGTTGAGCCTTAATTCTCTTTTCTACCAGGGCGGCAACCTCCGGGTCATACATGCGCCCCAGCTTTTGTGTCTCATGGACCAGAAAACCAAAGGCGGGTACGGCTTGGCGCACTCCGTAAAAAAGCTCGGCCTGTACCGCCGGAGTTGTCGAGGGTACTCCTGGGTACATATGCTCCAGGCGATAGTGCTCTTTCCTTATTAACCGTTTGAGGAATGGCATCCGTCCCCGGGCTAGTGCTTTGAGAAGTTCGGGGTAGGCCAGCCCGTCAATTTGAATCAAAATGAGCCCTGGAGCATGAGGGCTGTTTGGGTTAGTGGATAACCCAAGCAGGCGAGTGATCCACTCACTTCGACTTAGTCGGCGGCGCCAGCGTCTGATGGATAGTCCGATACGGCTTAACATGGTTTCTGGACTAACGCTTGGGTGGTTGATTCAGGGCTGCGCCGGCAGCTTCGGTGAAGCCTTCAAAAATTTCCCATTGTATGGTGATTAATTTTCCCGTGCGTACACATCGCGCGTAAATGGAATTATCAAGCGGCCAGTTGTAATGCACTAGTGGTTGATAAAGATCCAGCGCACGTTGCGCACAACTCTTCATGGAGAAATCCTGGGCAGTTAATCTGGCTTCTTTAATTAGTTGCTGACGGCGATCGTGAGGCTGGTTGTGAAACCAGCGTATTGCTGCAACAAAATCATTGAGTGTTTCTTTGGTTACAAGGCAGCCGTTAATGCCTTGTTTCAACATATCTCGTGATCCATTGGCTTCGAGAGCAATCACTGGCACCCCAGATGCCATTGCTTCAGATAAAACTAATCCTTGAGTTTCAGTGGTGGAAGTAAACAGGAAAGTATCCATTGCACTGTAAACATCACGGCGTGCATTGCCAATTACTTTTCCCGGCATATGCACCCGCTGTATTAACTTTTTATTGATAAAAAACTGTTGAAGCTGATCTTCCAGTGGCCCACTTCCAGCGAGCAGGAAATGGGCGGAAGGATATTCTTGTAAAAATTTGGCGACAGCCTGACAAAGGAAAATAAGGTTTTTTTCTTTCCCAAAACGTCCCAAGTGCCCCAGCAGAAATGCCGATGCAGGTATTTTCAACTTTTTCCTTAGTTGATCTCCCTTGCCATGGGCGTACTGTTCCGGATCTACTCCGGTAGGGACTTCCGCAATTGGAGTTTGTACCCCTCGCTCCCGGAGTAGCCTCACAATACTCATGCTTGGGGCCAGGACGAGGTTCGCTTTATTGGCATATCGGGTTGCGACCTCCATAACGAAACGTTTTAGTGCTTGCGAATCTCCCATTAAGTTGTGGGTGTAGTGTTCATACAGCGTGTGATGGGTAAAAACGAGGGGAAGTTCCCGCTCCCGCGAAATTCGTAGCGCACTTAGTCCTAAAAGGAAAGGATGGTGAGCATGAAGGATATCCGGGCGGAATTTATCTAGTGCGTCATTCAAAACGCCTGAAAATGGCAAAGCCATGGAAAAGTCGGTGCCGTTAAAATTCTGGATTGAGTGAATTCTCAGAATATGCTCTTCATCATCGGATTTTTGAGAGAACTCGGGTGCTATTACGAGTACCTTGTGCCCGAGTTTTCGGTACTCCTTGCTAAAGGCTGCGACGGAGTGTGCAACACCGCCTACGTGGGGCAGGTAGGTGTTAGTGAGCATAACGATATTCACTGAGGGCTCAACTCCGCACTCTGGGCATCGTCTGTAATCAGCACAGACCGGAAGCCGATAGCTTTAATGGCGATTGCTGGGGGTTTTCCATGCCAATCGGCAGCCCAAGAAACCTTGGGCGTAGAGCCTGGTTGGATTTCCAGGGTGACTGGTCCAAAGCGAGTGGGTGCGGGCCCAAAGCGGATGGGGTGATCGGAGTCGGTGCCTTGGAGCCATTCCGGGGGTAATCCGGAGATCAGTACCAGGGCATCTTGCTCTTCCCGTACAAAGCAATTGCGCTGCATCGCCACCCACTCAGCTGCCGCCCAGGCATGTTGTCCATCTCCCATACATCCTCCGAGGGAGTGGGGGTGGATAGCCTCTGGCCATTGTCCCGTTGGTGATGCCAGCTCTGCCACACTGCGCATAAGGTCAATACAGCGAGGATCCCCAGCGCGAAGCAATACCTGGGCAATATGGAGGGTGAGGTAAGCGTTAATGCCTGAGTGGATCATGTCCTGGAAAAAGCCGCCACTGACAAAACACTTCTTCATCAGGTATTCCGCCAGGTCTATCAGTCTAGGGTCTTCGGGGGGATAAAGTTGTAGAGGATAACCGGCGGCGATTGACCCGATGGCTCCGGCATCCAGGCGCCGGTTTGGTGAAGCGGGCATAGCGGGGCGTCCCAGGCGGTCTTGAGCGCCTTGAAGGCTGTGGTCAATGGTGCGCTGGAAGTCGCTGGCAGCATTATTAAAGCGATGGGCATTGTCATCCATCCCCTCGCGCGTACAGATGGCCGCTGCACTTTGTAAACCGGCGACGCCCCAGAAATCATCCCAGTAGTAGCAGTCGTTGGGTCCAAGGTGTTCTGCACTGAAACCTGCCGGCAGAAGCCCTCCACAGAGACTGTCATCTTTCGGTAGGCGCTTACCGATAATCCACTTGGCACCTTTTACAACAGGGTCACACCATGCCTGCTTGAGGGGGCTGCCGGTTAATTCACAGTAAAGGTTAAAAATCCACAGGGCTTCGCCATTTGAATCCCACTCCCCGTCCTGAGAGTGAAAAAATCCATCCCGCTTTTGCCGATGGGGAAACTGCTCCAGGGCTCTCTCTGCGCGGTTGATAAAGCCAGCAAAAAGTAGCGACTGGATCATAAACGCGGCATCTCGAAACCAAAACCGCTTGTAGGTGTATGGCCCTGGGTAAACATCTTTGGGTGAGTGGAGGATGAGGGTACGTATTGCCGAGTCGTAGAGAAATTGAAACTTTTCGTCGGGCACGGTCAGGGCGCAGTGACCTTCCAGGACGTGTTCCCAGCAGAGGGGAGAGCGTTGTTTGCTCTCTTCTGTAACCAAGGGGATGGCAACTTCAATCTTACGGGATTTTCGGTCTTCAATACGAAACATGGCAGCTGCGGAGGCCATGCCAATATCGCAAAGCCCTTCGCGGCTACTCTCCTTATCTCTGAGATGTAGATAGATATCACCGCGCTTGTAGTTAGATGCCAAATGTTTGTCTACCTGCTGACTGAACTCGACTGCAGCCTTATCTTCAATAAGCCAACTGCGCCCACTGTCGCTCAGGCGAACCTTATGTACAAAGCTGACCCCTTCGGGGTTGCAGGGGCGTAGAACGACCATGAGCCAGCCTCCTCCTGGGCACTGCGCGTTGAGTTCTAGCACGCAGCGGGGGTGGCCCTGGAGTAGGCTCGCTGAAGCTCTGTTGTGTAACTTAAGACCGCGACGGTGGGATTCTGTGACTATTGCAATATCATCTCCCAGTTCCTGGTGCTGGTTGCAGAATCCGAGGGTAGAGGGCATCAACTCTTCACCGCTGTCACTGATAATCCAGGCATCGATAGACCAGCCATCGTAGTGGGGTGTTAGCAGGCCTCGCGGATCTATAATCGGTAACTCTTCGCAGTCCGGTATGCCAACTGCAGTCCAGTTTCGGTGGCTTAGGTTGCAGTGACTAATGGAAAAGGCGCGTGGAATAAACGACTTGTCATGGGGGTCGAATTGGCGCTGGATCCAGTAGGGCCAAACCCAGTCCAGGTTGTGTTGTATCACCTTGCTGTTAATTAACGCACGAGCGTGAAATACCGCTCCTGCTCGCAGCAGCTCGATGGGTTCACTCACCTCCGAGGGTTCAGCAAAGCGCTGTAAATGCGCCATTAACGTGAGTGGGTCAAGGAAACCGTGAGCGGTGGCAAAGCGGCGTACGAAGAAGCGCCAAGGGAGCCATTTCATCCAAGGCATCAGAGGTCCTCTTCTTTAATAATTCTTTTCAATGCACGGCGAGCCATGCGGGTGAGCCCGATTAGTGCGATGACGGCGAGGGCAAAACCGGCAATGTAAAACCCCCACTGGACGGGCGTGCGTTCCTCAACCTTACCCAGGGAGGTAAGGTCTGCGGCAATAGAGCCGATGTAAACGTTGTGTAATGTGAGTGGGATAACTCCAAGCGCATTGCCGATCACAAAGTCACACAGTCGAACCGGAGTTAGTCCAAAGAAGTAGTTCGACAACTTAAAAGGGAATAGGGGGACCAGTCGGGTCAGCATAATCATTTGCCAACCCTCGCGACGAATCACCTCGCCGACCGTTGCGGGTTTGATATGGGACATAATCCACCGGGAGGCTCTTTCGCCGAGGAGATAGCGGGCGATTAGAAATGCCAGGGTTGCCCCGAGTACGGTGCCGGCGATGACCAGTAGGGTTCCTTTTATAACGCCAAATACAAACCCCGCTCCCATCGTAAAAATGACGCCAGGTAATAAAAAGACGATTGCTGCGGCCACAATTAAGATAAATAGCAAGCTTGTCTGCCAGCCCTGCTCGTTGAGCCATTGCATTAGCTCAATAATTTGGTCATCAAGGTCAAAATAAACCAATAAACTCAATACCCCGGCTACGGCGATAGTGCAAACCGCGAGAATCAATAAAGGAAGAAGCTTCGCCACCATAGGGTTATCCACGGAACCAAAGAAACACGGTTTTGATTGCCGCCATTAATTAGCCTAGCTAAAGGATGGCGACAGGCGATACTTCTTTATGGCGTCCTGACAGTTTTTATTGGGCAAATTGATGGGTGAGACGAAATACCCCGAAGGGCATTGGTGGTTTCGATAATGACTCTTTAGTTTTGAGTGGATGGAATATTAATTTGTTGATTTATTAAAAATTTAAATATCAATTAAGAGGATAAGCAGGAATCCGCCAGTCTGGGTTCAGTGGCCAGGACAGTGGCTGTCAACAGATATACTTACTCGATCCTAAATTTATTTGCGCAGTGAGCAGATCAAAATTGTTGCTGGAAATAGAGGTGACCGTTGTTCGAGTGCGCGCTCGCAATATTGCTAACTGGCGGTGGAGCCTGGAGCTATGCCAGCGAACCGGTTTTGACTCTGGAGGATGCTGTTGATTTGGCGGTGACTGCCAATTTACGGGTTCAAGCGGCTGCACTTGAAGTCAATGAGGTTTGGGATGACGTTGAGGCATTAAAAACAAGGCGCTATCCCAGGTTGGAAATGAAAGCGGGCATCATTGATAACCTTACACGCCAGAGGTATACCTTTGATCGTGGCGTCTGGGTGCAAAACTCCCCAATTGGGCCTATTCCTCCAGAAGATATCGAGATCACATCAGAGGAAGGTGTGACCAAGTCCTTTTCCGTCAGTGCGACCCAACCTATCACACAGTTGTATACCATAGAGCTCGAGATTTGTGAGGGGTATGTTGTGACCGAAATGGCGGAGGAGAAAGTTCGCCTGGTGCAACAGGATGTGGGCTACCTCACCAAGATCCAGTACTTTGAAATTGGCAGAATACTTGGGGATCTACAGGCTGTAGATGAAGCCATTATCTTCCTTACTTCCCTGAGTGAGCTTGTAGGGAATTATGTCGCGCAACAAGTTGCCCTTGAATATGAACTCTTGGATGTACGTGCACGCCTTGCGCAGCGCAAATTGGAGCGCCAGCGTCTTACCGATGAAATGGCTACAGCGAAAGAGCGTCTCAATGCATTGATGGATCGGGATGTTGAAACTCCTTTCAATATTCAGAGTCTTCCAAACCCACATCATTTAGTCTTCGATATAGAAACTTCTTTGGGGCTAGCCTTTGAGCAGCGTCCAGATCTCGCTGAGTCAGAGCTGTCAATTGAGCGCGCTGAATATAGCTACGATGTTAAAAAGTCTGAATATATCCCCGATGTAGATTTGACTGTTGAATACCTAAAACTCTATGACGTTAGGTTGATACCTGATGCCGAAGCATTTGTTGCTCTGGAAATGCGCTGGGAGTTTTTTGATTGGGGGCGAAAACGAGATGAGCTATCCAGTCGTGCCAGTAAAATCATTGAAGCTGAAAAAAAGTCGGAAGAGGTTCGCAATCGAATAGAAATAGAAGTGCGTGAGAGCCTGCGACGATTACGTACCTCCCAAGAATCTGTGGGAGTTGCAAGGGAATTACAGGCAGCTTACCAAGAGAAAGTGCGTGTAATGACAAATCGTTACCGCGAACAAGCCGCAGTTCTAAGTGATGTACTGGAGGCGGAAAAACAGCTTTTTCGCGCGAATAGTGATTACAACCGCGCTGTACTTTCTGTGTGGGGATCTTTGGCTGAATATGAAAGGTCCGTGGGGGAGGTGTGATAAATGCGCTTTATCAGCCTTTGCCTTTTTACAATGCTAGTGGTTGTTACAGGCTGTCACCGCCATCCACCAGAGAAAAAGCCCACACCAGTAGAAGTTTTTGTTGCCCGCACGCAAGACGCTGCAGCGGGTTATCCCTATTCTGCAGTTGTCAATCCTTATACACAAGTTGATGTGGCGTTTCGAACTGAAGGCTATGTACGTGTGATTCCATCCCGAAAGGCGCTCGGACAGACTCGTTTGCTGCAGGGAGGAGATTATGTAAAACGTCACGAGGTACTGGCTAAGATTGATGACGAGCAATATCGGGATCGCGTGGTGGAAGCAGCTGCAAACGTGAGTAAAGCTGAAGCGGAACGGCGTAAAGCTGATCTTAACTACAAAAGGGCAACTGCACTTTTTGCCACGGCTAGTATCACCGCTCCTGATTATGATACAGCCAGGGAAGAGTATGAAATTGCACAGGCTACAGTCGTTGGCAGTAAGGCTCATTTAGACCGGGCAGAGGAAGAGTTGCGGGATACAGTGCTGCGATCCCCACTTACCGGAATTATCCTGCAGCGGAACATTGAAGTGGGCACATTAGTTCACACACAGTCGGTTGGTTACATTGTGGCTGATATCACTCGAGTGAAGGTTGTATTTTCTGTACCGGACTTGGTGTTGAGTTATGCCCCTCTAGGTAGTGTGGTGTCACTGCGTACGGAGTCATTACCAGATCTTACTTTCAAAGGGATGATCACTGAAGTTTCCCCTATGGCTGACCCTCGAACTCGGGTATTTGCAATTACGGTCACTGTTGATAATCCCAAGGCTCAGTTACGGGTAGGTATGATTATGTCTCTGGCATTGGACAAAATACCGATACCTCAAGATAGGGTCGTTATACCGCTTTCTTGTTTAGTTGCTCATCCGGGAAAAGCAAAAGGGTTTGCTGTATTTGTATTGGAGAGAGATGGAGAAGTTTTGCGAGCAAAACTAAGAAAGGTACTCCCGGGACAGGTAACAGGCAACGATATTGTCATTATCCAGGGGGTTACGGTGGGCGAGGAAGTGGTTTCTACTGGTGCTGCTCAGCTCAGCAATGGGGAAGCCATAATAGTCGTGCCTTGAGGACTAGGGGATGGCAGATCAGAAAGAAAAAAGACATGCAGAAATTGTTGAGGCGGAAAGTCACCACCGTTTCAATACTGCCCGTTTTTTTGTAGATAATCCGAGTATTTCGGCAGCATTGCTGGTGACTTTCCTGATATGGGGGGTGGTTGCCTATCTATTCATGCCAAAAAGTAAAGATCCAGACATTCCTGTGCGTATTGCAATAGCGACGACTCATTGGCCAGGACAATCAGCTGTTAGGGTTGAGGAGTTAGTAACCCGGAAGGTGGAAGAAGCGATAGCGCAAAGTGAATATCTCCATGAGCCAGATTCGAGAACTTTTGGGATTAAATCCCTGACATTAAATGGCGTTTCTATGGTGCAAGCACAGTTGGCACCGAAAACTGATGCTACTAAAGCTTTTAATGACCTTAACCTGAAGTTGATTGATGCCCAGCAGCAACTACCTTCTGGAGCCAGTAAAATTTCTCTGAATTCTGAGTTTGGTGATACAGCTGCAGTATTGCTTAGTGTGGCTAGTCCTCGAGCTGGACCAACTGAGATTACCTTGCGTGCGGAAGATATTAGGGAGGGAATATCTGAGATTCGCGGACAGGAATCAAATAGCGACAAGCGCGTAAGTATTGTTGTCGCCCTCCCTTTGTCCTTGGCTAATACATACTCTGCCACAGGATTATGGATATTTGCGAGTTGGCTTGAAGCGCAAGGTTATGGAACAGATTTTGAAGTTTTAAACGGGGCTGGCTATTTAGGGGTAGATTTCCTATCAGATAAAAGTAACGGCGAGTTGCTGGCGGCAACAAAACGCTATTTGTCTGATAAATTAAGTGCCCAGCGTTTTTTTCCGGATGCCTGGGACCCTTTCGTAGTTCGCAATCTCGTCAATACCCGTGACCATTTAATGAAGGTTGCGGGAGCTAAATATAGTTATCGTCAGCTCGATGATTTTTCAGACCTTATCGCATCTAATATCAGAGCTATTCCAGAAGTAAAAAGGGTGTTAAGAACAGGTGTACTCACTCAAGAAGTGAAACTGTTTTATTCCCAAGAGAGGTTGGCTTCCTATGGCCTGCGGCCTGATATGATCGCTCCGGTTCTAAATGCTCGTAATACAACTATCCCCGGAGGTTCGATTATTGCGGATGACCTGGGTATAGCCATTATGCCCAGTGGTGAATTCACCAATCATGAGGAAATAGCTGACGTTCCTGTGACACTGAGCGATACTGGGACGCCAGTGTACTTGCGGGGGATAGTTGATGTAATTATGGGGTACCAAAGTCCCCCCCCACTTTTAAATTACTATGTAAATAGGGATGAGAATAGTGAGTGGCAGCGTAGCCGCAGCATTAACCTCTCAGTGCAGATGCTGGATGGTAGACAAATCGGACAGCTCGGACGCAATGTCAGTGAAGTCCTAGAAAAAGTCAAAGTGGACCTGCCAAAAGACCTGATTATAGATCGAGTTTCTGATCAGCCACGGCAGGTACGAGAGAGTGTAAGTCTCTTTCTGGAAGCTTTGATTGAAGCAATTATTTTGGTCGTAATAATTGCATTTATCGGATTTTCCGATTGGCGATCTGCTGTGCTTTTAATGATATCCATACCCGTAACATTGACAATGACCTTCGGGTTTATGCAGTTGTTGGGAATCGATATCCAGCAAGTGTCTATTGCGGCGCTGATTATCGCACTGGGGCTGTTGGTAGACGATCCTGTTGTAGCAAGCGATGCGATCAAACGGCAAATGGCATCTGGAAAACCCTCTATTATTGCAGCTTGGTTGGGGCCAACTTTGCTAGCCAAGGCCATTTTTTTTGCAACTCTAACCAATATTGTTGCATATCTTCCATTCCTATTGCTGACGGGTAATCAGGGTGATTTTCTGCATAGCCTTCCTATTGTTATGGTATGCGCTTTGGTTGCATCCCGCATAGTATCTATGACATTTATTCCTTTTCTAGGTAACACGTTGTTACGCCCTCCTCAACAAGTGGAGCAAAGTTTGGAAGTTAGGCGAAAAGAGGGGCTTACAGGGCGCTATTATCGCGCGGCAGATTGGGCGATCAGTAATAGAAAGATTGTACTGTTTATTGCCCTGGGATTGCTTGTGCTAGGTGTTGTTATAAAAAGCCAGTTGAGGAATGCATTTTTTCCTGCAGATGTTCAGTATCTCTTTTATGTTGATGTTTGGTTGCAAAATGATGCGAGTATTGATGCAACAGACAATGTTGCAAAAGTAGCGGAAGAGATAATTAGGGAGACTATTGAGGAGTATGAAAAGAAACATATAAAAGATAGTGATAAACCCATTTTGGAGGGAATTAGTAGTACTTTGGGTGGTGGAGCACCGCGTTTTTGGTACACCGCCAACCCTCAGCAAAAGCAGCCGAATTATGGGCAGATAATAGTTCGATTAAGCAATAAATATTTGACACCTATTTTGATTCCACTCATTCAAAGCGCCCTTTCTGAACGTATTCCAGGGGCGGGGTTGGACGTTCGGCAACTGCAGACAAGCACAGTTGAGCACCCTGTTGAGATAAGGATTTCGGGACGCGTAGCCGTTGGGTCTCTTGAGGAAGAGAAGGATATTTCACTCCTGAGAGAATACGCTGCAAAAGTTAAAGAAATTGTTGAAAAGTCTCCCTACGCTCGTGTAGTTCGTGCAGATTGGGCAGGAAAAAGCTTAGTGCTAAATATGAATGTGTTGGAAGACAGGGCTGAGATGTCAGGAGTAACCAATGCTGATATCGCGATAGCATCATCTTCCGGCTTTAATGGTTCTACTGTGGATACTTTACGGCAGGGAGATAAAGAAATTCCCATCGTAGCGCAACTGCGCCTGGCGGAGCGCGGACAATTGGAAGATGTCAATAATTTGTATGTATTTGCATCTGATAGCGATATTCATATTCCCTTGCGACAAGTGGCAACTACTTCAATTTTGTTCTCGACAGAACGAATCTATCGGTTGGAGAAATTTCGTACGATTACTGTCTATGCATTTCCATACGCAGGATTTATTTCATCAGATATAGTGGCGGGTATTCAGGAAGAGTTGGATGAATTCTCTGAATCCCTGCCTGCCGGATATCAACTGCAAATATCTGGAGATGCAGCCAGTACTCGACATGGGTTCTTACAGTTGCTGATGATTATGGCTGTCTCCTCTAGTGCAATATTTCTCGCTCTGGTATTCCAGTTCAGCAGTCTGATAAAACCGCTAGTAGTATTTGCTACTGTCCCTTTGGGTATGGTAGGAGCACTTGCTGCATTATTTATTTCCGGGCAACCATTTGGCTTCATGGCATTTCTGGGGATCGTGAGCCTTATTGGGGTTATTGTAAGTCACATTATCGTGTTGTTTGACTTTATAGAAGTGCGCCATGCCGCTGGAGATTCATTTCGTCAGGCTCTACTGGATGCGGGAATCCTGAGGTTGCGCCCCATCCTTATCACTATTGCTGCGACAACTTTTGCTTTAATTCCCTTAGCTATTCATGGTGGCCCTCTATGGCGGCCATTATGTTTTGCGCAAATTGGAGGACTTATCCTGGCTACTTTTGGGACCTTATTTTTGGTGCCGGTTATATATACAACTATGGTAGAGGATTTAAAGTGGATAAAGTGGGTTGAACAAGCGCCAAAAAAAGGCAGTGATCCCAGTGATTTGGTAACTACCTGAGGCGAGTTAACTACCCTGGTCTTGTTCTACTGACGGGGTATTTTCTCTGAGGGTGGGTAGAGCTTCGTAACTTGGTGGCTCTTGTAGGCGAAAATATTACAGGTAAGAAAGTTACATTTCTAGCGAATTGACTTTTATTAATTATCAAGACTTCGTTTTGAGAATTGTCACTTAATACAGCGCAGTGGGATAGCTAAAAGGCTATGTTTTGATCCCGTAATCGCGAAAAATAGCAGGGATCTAAATGCGTCTACTAATGAAAGTCTTGATACCGGTTAAGGCCGGCAATAAGTCTATTACTGACAATAGCATGTCTGTCGCCATGAACGACTTTATTGCCACAGCCAATCCAGAAGCCTCTTACTTCTTCCTGGAGCATGGTAAGCGCGCAGCGCTTTTTATCTTTGAGGAAAATTGCCAAGATCAGTTAATGACCTACAATGAAAAATTTTTTGCAGCCTTTGATGCTGAAATTTGGATAACCCCAACCTTAAATCTTAAAGAGTTACAGCTGAACTTATAGGCAGATATTCATGTTCTATTTCTTTCAGTTTGATAGCGGCTTGTTATATTGATGAGGTTTCTTCTATGTAGCTCTACGATAGAATTAATTGATGATTTTACCTGAGGATAGTTAAAAACCTATGTTCTGGGTGTGCCCAAGTGGGTAAGTGATACCAGTCCCCAAAATGAAAAATTATTTTGCTATGCCAAGACGTGGGATGATGAGAGTTTAACGTTCGATGAGAACCTTGTTTGAGAACGTATTTGAGGTTGTTGCTCCCGTATTTATCTGTGTTCTTATTGGGTACCTGTTCGCAGCGAGTAAGCAAGAGCTAAACTCTAGAATGGTATCTAAATTAATGGCCCATATTGGTTATCCTGCGTTGATATTGGATCATATGTTGGGACAGACGATAGTGCTGGATAAATTTCTGTGGGTGTTGCTGGCGGCCTTTCTAATGTATTCTCTTATGTCGGTGCTAGCCCTCCTGTTTTTATCATTGTTTCGGCAGAATATACGTACTTACTTTTCTTGTTTAAGTATGAATAATGTGGGCAATATTGGCCTGGCAGTATGTGCACTGGCATTCGGGCACTCGGGAGTTCTTTACGGGATTGCATTTGTTGTAGTGGGAATGATCTTCTTTTTTGTTGTCGCTCCTGGAGTAACCTCTGGTAGCTGGTCTGTTAAGGAAATTGTACTTAGTCCGGCAATTTATAGTGTGGTTTTTTCTATAGTTGCACTGATTTTTAATATAAGCTTGCCACAGGCCGTTATGTCCTCCCTTAATATACTGGGGGGTATGGCGATCCCACTAATGTTGGTGACACTAGGGCATAGCTTAGCCCAGATTAAACTGAGCGACACTAGGGTTGGAATTATCTTTGCTATTGGCCATGTGATTCTCGGGGGAACTACTGCGCTTGTTTTGACAAACATTTTTAATTTTGTCGGTGCTATGCGAGGAGTGCTTATTTTGCAATGCCTGATGCCCTGCGCGGTTAGTACTTACCTTTGGATATCCATTTATCGCCCCCAGGATTCGGCCAAGATATCCGGTATTATCTTCCTCTCAACTCTTATGAGTATTTTCATTCTGCCTATTGTGCTAACTTATTGGGTGCAATAAGTGTATTCAGATTTGGGATTTGTAGTCTAATTCACTAGACTTCGTAAGCTCTTTTATTTGGTTGTATGATATGGAATCAGCCGTCATAAATAGATGGTTTAGGGAGGTTTCATCACTCAATGCCAAAACAATTCTCGGCCAACCTCCCGTTTTGGGTGTTGTTAATTATAGTATTTTTCCTGCCGGTGATTCCGTCTTTTGTTTTTGCACATTACCCTTTCGACATTTTTTCCATTAGCACGGGTGACCGTCAGTATACAGATGGTGAACTTTTGGATGCTGTATTTTTTCCAGTAACCTATTTGGATAGCGCTGGAGACAAGCAGGGGCGTACTGATAGGAAAGTCCAGACTCCACCAATTCGCCACTTTGAAGGGGCTACCGCTAAGAACTTCAAAGAGAAGATGGCGCATAAAAAATATCACCAGATTTGTGACCGCAAGTCACCTCAGGGATTGCAGCCTTGTGAGGAAGCGAATTGGAAGTTCAAGCAAGCGAAAGCCTGCCTGCAGGCCAGGGAGGCCTGGGAGGCTCAATGGGGCAGGCCTGATACTTATGCCCCTCATGAGAGGGCCTTGAATAATGTCAGGGCCAGGCTTAGGAATGCTAGCGCTGACAGAGAGCGATTTTGTGGTATGGATCAAAGGCAGGATAATTAATACCAGCGTTATTCTGGTGACTGTTCAGTTTTGCATTTTGGTTGATAAGCTCCTTATGACTAGAAAGGTGTGTCGAAATGGCAGTCGGTGTAAACTAACGTGAATTTTTCAGCAAAAAATAGGCTTTCTTTGAAAGGACGTATATTGCTAACCGGTGCCAGCGGTTTTGTTGGGGCTGCTCTCTTGTCACAGCTTCGTAAAGAAGACTATACGGTCCTGCCAGTGTATCGCCGCAAGGTTGAGGGTGGTTTTGAGATCGGTGATCTGTCAAGCAATACAGATTGGGGTGATGCGCTGGTTGATATAGATACGGTCATTCACACTGCTGCGCGTGTCCATGTGATGGAAGAGACTTCGGCTGATCCCTTAGCCGAATTTCGGCGAGTGAATGTTGAGGGCACTATCAAGTTGGCACAGCAGGCGGCTTCAGCTGGTGTCAGACGCTTTATTTACCTTAGCTCCATTAAAGTTAATGGCGAGTCCACCGACAATCGTGCCCCATTTAGTGCGGATGAGCAGTGCGATCCCACCGACCCCTATGGGCTTTCAAAGAAGGAAGCTGAAGATGGGCTGCTCGAGTTGGCTGGCACTACTGGAATGGAAGTAGTTGTTATTCGCCCTCCTTTAGTCTACGGCCCCGGTGTAAAGGCGAATTTCCAATCGATGATGAGTTGGCTCATAAAGGGCGTTCCTCTGCCGTTGGGTGCAATCAACAATCGCCGTAGTTTAGTGTCTATCGGTAATCTAATAGACTTGATATGTGTATGTATTTGCCACCCAAATGCGGCAAATCAGGTGTTTCTTGTATCTGATGATATGGATATATCTGTCACAGATTTGTTGCGTGGCTTATCTCATGCTCTGGGGTGTAATACCCCGCTAATACCAGTTCCCCAGCTCGCGCTTACCAGTGCGCTAAAGCTGATAGGAAAGGGGGCTATCGCTGAGCGTCTGTGCGGCTCCCTGCAGTTAGATATTGCTAAAACCAAAGAGCAGCTGGACTGGACTCCCCCAGTGGCCCTGGGGGAAGGGTTGGCCAACACGGCTCAGGCATATTGCCAGGCTAGGGCTCCAGAACCTGCTCAGAAGAGCACTTAGTTAGTAGTTTATCCCTACAGAGAGGGGGCTCTACCCCTCATAGTTTACAACCGCTGCGTAAAATCCAAGTAGATAGTTGGCTGGAACCTCAATAGTAGAGCTGTGTCCAGACTTTGCTCTCAATTTGAGTTTGAGCTTGTCCCGATTGCGCACTGAAGCCAGTATTTGCTCTTCGGTGAGTGCGATATCCAGAGCTTCTTCGAGCATACACTCATTGCCGCTGACACACTGAAGGACACTCTTGTTAATAGGAGCGGTTTCTACTGGCTGTCCACCACTTAATTCTGCAGATTCATAGTGACGCCACGCTCTGCGGTAAGTGATAAAAACCTGAAGGTGGTACTTGGTCGGCTCGTTATCGGTAGGGGCGAAGGCACGGAGATTATAATAGTAGAGGTTTAAGTCGGAGCCATCAGTAGTTGCTTGCAATTTTGGCCCTGAGAATTGGGTACCTGTACTTTCTTCATCCGCTTGGACAGAGACCGCTTGCCTGACTTCCGCTGCTGTTTTTTGTGAAAGGTGAGTGACGGAGCTGCAGCCAGCCAACAATATTGCTGCCAGAGTAAGTGTGATTTTGGTCATGGGCCTTCCCTGTTTTCTTTACACTTCTTTTGGGGTGGGAGTATCGCATAGTTGGAGTGCTAGCTGGAACTTTGTGTAAACCTTTATGTATTGGAAAGATAGTGATGGTGGCACCAAGTGATAACTTCGCTAGGAGCGTTTCTGGCGAAAGACATGGAGCATGCCAGAGGGAAATTGACTGCCTATTCTGTACTCGACATTGAGTAGGACGGAACATTTAAAAGGCAAGATCTTCCTTGCTGTGGGTAATAAGGTTCCGCTTCTACAGCTGACCGCGCATTTCAAGCTTTACAACTGGATTTTTTCCCAATAATGATTACTGAATCAGCTGGCACGATTGTATTTTCAAAAGGAATCTTTTCTTCATTAAAGTGGTGGGATTCAACCGAATCAAAACCTGCTTTTTCCATAAGGGATTTAATTTCTTCTGTGGAGCGTATATGAAATTTAAATTGGGTAAAGGGTATTTTTTTGAGCGATTTATCTGAGCGAACCCCAAATACTGCCCGCCCTCCTAGAGTGAGCCAGTCGCTGATGTGATTAAAGAAAGCCGATAAATCCTCGATAAAATAGAGAATATTAACCCCTATAACACCGTCTACACTCCCACCTTCAAGTTGAACGTCTAGGCAGTCATCAAAGATTACTTCCGCAGTGCAGCAGCTATCTAGCAACATTTTCCGAAGTTCATCTGCCATGACTTCTGACAGCTCAACACCTAAATAGTGGCCATCAGCACCTAATCTATTTAATATTGGTAGCGATAGCGATCCATTACCAGGCCCGATTTCGACGATGGACTCACCTTTTTGAACTGATAACTTTTGAATGGCCTGATTAGTAATCATCTGGTTGAGCACATTCATTTTGTTGCCCATTTCAATCCCGGCCTTTCCTTCAGGGCATGAAAGTTGGGTTGCGATAGGTTGTAGATCTTGATTTTCCATGGGTAGTTTCTTTGTTGTCGGCTTGAGTTATCTTACCAGGAGTAAAGCCCTGAAGCTTAAAAGGTTTTATTTGAGATTTAGATTTGCATAACTGTGCCCTTTGCTGGGAAACTGATTGCAATCATATCCAGGGATGATGATGGAGTGGTAGTTCCTCCTGGTGGCAGGGGCGGGGCCGGTAAAGTTAAGCATTGGATTATCAATCGAGAAGATTGAAGGGTGGGGTATAGACCTGGCTATTCTGATGGCTTTCTATGCAGGAGAGGTGTTGTAGGCAGGCTGGGTTGAAATAGGCCTTGATGCCAAATCTGGTGGAGCTCGCTTTTGTAATGGGTCTGCCGCACAGGCCGTTTATTCGCTCGGTATTTGCGCGAGGGGAACTGCTACCGCAGCTGGGGGCTACAGATATGTTGCTGGCCCAGGATGCGGCCAATTATTACCGCATTGACGGCACGGGCAATATTAGTGAGTAATGCCAGGCAGTGGCGGAGCGCTTTGCCAAGCTGAAGCAACGCCTGGTAGTGAAGGACGGCGGCACTGTGTGGCTAGGCAATGAATCCAGCAACGTACTGCGCATCCTGGATGAGTTAATCAAAGTGACCAGCGCAATAGCCAACACGTCCGCAGGGCACACCCACGAGTACACCGACAACGGTACCCCACTAAAAACCAAAGTGCCGGACCAGGCGGGGGAGTTTAGTGGGCAGAAGGACGACGCCGACAAGCTGGACGCTGAGTTGGCGCCGATTGTGGATTAAAACATTTAGCCTGTATCTACAATTTAGAATTTTGAAGTTAAGGTTTTTTAAAAATTCTGGATAAATATATGAAAAAACAGAAAAGCAATAGATGCGCAATATTTGCAGGTGGGATTCATTTGATGAATGACGGCGCAAACAGCTTTAAGGTGGCAGCACCTAGCGAGCTGGAAGCCAAGGAGCTTGCAAAAGAAATTGCTAAATCTGATAAGGCAAT
Source organism: Microbulbifer maximicatervae (SeqCode) (assembly GCF_052467815.1). Lineage (NCBI taxonomy): Bacteria > Pseudomonadati > Pseudomonadota > Gammaproteobacteria > Cellvibrionales > Microbulbiferaceae > Microbulbifer > Microbulbifer maximicatervae (SeqCode). The sequence continues at coordinate 4,475,319 of NZ_CP174326.1, read as the reverse complement.
ATTTTATTCATGGTTAAATATTTTGGATGTTTGGGTGGGGGAAATTACACGCTATTCAATATTGCGGGGTGGGATGTTGGAGGAAAGAGAGTGCCCGGAATGAGACATGACGTGTCAGCATTAGCTGGCGCTTTTAAATCTAGGCTCAAGTGTGGATATACTCTTTTATTTTTACTCGATCTATTGGTAGTTGGTCTATAGGTACGTATATTCGATGTACATGAGTTGAATAGAGTCTCTTACCAGGGCGGGCGGTCCTTAATAGTTCCCCAAAAATAAAGAAAGTTTCGCCCTCCTCATTAGGTATATGGCTGGCCGTTAAAGACAAAGCTTTTTTCATTGCTATTGGATAAATGTAACCCATTCTGAGCGTTGGACTTTGGTTGTAGTTTTCATTGGAGGACATTCTTGTTAGTTCTAAAATAATGTATTCAAGTTGCCGATAAATTTCCCTGAAATCTTTACACATTGCAAATTCATCCTGTAGTACATCGTGCATGACCCATAGTTTTGAGCATAAAGAAGTAAGGTTAGAATATTGATCTGTTAGGTCTTCTAGGGAGAAATAGTGCTGCTCTTTATGGGTTTGATCGTCTTTCCTGATTTTCTCGGCTAGTTGTATTGCTTCGTCGATATTGGAGTCTTTCGGTATGGAAATATCGAAGTTTTTTATTTCATTGAGAGGGAATACTTAAGAGTGGAGTCTGTGCTTATCTATAAATTTAAATGGAACTTGTTCTTCAATCAAATCTATTCTTTCTCTGAATAATTTTTGGTGTTCAATGAAGGTTGAAAATGAAGATTTCTTCCTCTCATGATCCAGGGCACTATTTGCATGTTCAATTTGCCGTGCAGTTTGTTCACTGCGAAAAGCCAGAGAGACAATGCCGATCAATGCAATTGAGCCTGCTGCTACACTAAATGCGGGTGTAAGGTAGACGATAAGTGTTTGTATCCATCCTATCCCTGTGTTGTTGGGTTCAGGGTGTGGCCTTTCAATAAACAGCATGGTCATTATAAGAAGCATGAATGATGTAGCTATTATTCCTGCCCAAAAGAAAAATTTATACCGTGTGTCTTCGGTTAATGTCGGCTCTGTTTGTTTTGGTTTTTTTTCAGTTTTGATATTAACTTGTTGTTCCATTTTCATTTATCTACAGGGGTATTTACTAGAGTAGTTGCCAAATAGTTATTGTTTTCTCTGCCTAGCAGTTGGAGATCTACAGTTATACTCTCATCTATTCTTAGCGCTATATTTGTAAATGGATTCTCCAGTTGCCTGTAGGTTTTATCTTCCCAGAAACAAACAGCTTGAATTTTATTTTTATGCTCAATTGAATTGACCGCCAGCCCATCTTCTAAAGTTACTCCAGATACTTCTATTTCACATCGCCGAGAGGCAGATTCACCAATCACAACAAATATGCCATCTTCGATATTTCTAGCGTCAAGAACCTTAAGCCCTTCACTTTCAATTTCGAATAGGTTTTCCGCATTCGGATAAACTCTGTTATTCCTTTCGTACCCTGATAAAAGGAGCAGGCTTGCAATGACGAAAAATAACCCTGCAAAGGTACGCATATTCAGCTCCTTCTGATTAATTATTCCATCAAATCCTAACATTCCAAGGAAGTGGCTTTAAAGCTGTAGCACGTAACCATTGTGGTCTTAACCAAATTTCAAAACCCTTCATACCTTCTAAAAGCAACCAAAACCACCAATCTCCCCCAAACCCCGCAATTCCTAAGGCCTACAGCTCCCCTCTGATCAAAAAACATACCGCCAATAGGGTCGCCGTTCACTCCTCCCCACGCCTGCCGGTTTTGGGCGTTCTTTTGGTTGGTGAAATGGCATAAGTGGCTATGGCCTGCGCTGGTGCGGGGTCTACAGCCAATAGGAATTTCACAAAATGAAAGGCTTTGAAGCGCTTTGAACAGATTTTTCACTGATCAGAGCCTCAGAATACTGGCACGGGCTACAAGGGAAGAGGGCGACAGGAGCATCTTTGTAGCTAGGGCTGGCGCGCTCTGGCTTGACTTGCAATGGCAGCGTTGGTCAGGCAGTTATCTTGTGCCTTTACCTTTTTTGACCTCAGCTAATGCCTTTGAGATTGCTTTCTTTGCCTTTGTGTACGAACTCTTGGGGTCGGCTTCATTGGGCAGAACAGTGAACTGTTTTTCTTTGTCGGTTAGCGGCTTGTTACTCATCGTCATGGTCCCAATCGAGATCAATGATCATTTTTCCGTCTTTATCACTTTTACCGGATGCCAAGCCTTCAGGCTCTTTGATCTTGCCTTTCTCTGCTCTCATTTGTTGAGCCAGCTTCTTTAGCCCAGCTTTGCTCGCTCTTCTTTAGAAAGCCCTTTGAGCTTCTCATCATGAGCAGTATTGAAGTCTTTGATTTTGTCATTCATCAAATAATTCTCCGTATACAGCTGTCGCTTTTGGGGTCGTACTGGAACCCTTTGTGTTCATAGTAATCTCGGACATCACTGTTTATAGGGTGCATGATTTTTACATGCGTAGCGCCGAGAAGCGTGGCATAGGCGTATAGGGCCAAATAGGTTAGGTCTAAATGTGGTTCCCCAGCTTCTGGTGATTTCTCGATGTAGTCCAGCCTTAGCCCTATAGCGTGATAGGTTGGACGCCTCACAGCGAAACCTACTAGACGGTTCCCAGCCCAAGTAGCAGATTCAAATCGTTTAGGGAGCTTGAGTTTCCAGCTTATCCAGGAAGAAGGTCAGTCCCAATCAACCTTCCGGTTGGAGTGATTCTCCCAATGCCGGAAAGCCGCGCAGGAGGCGCTATCGACAAGTGCAAGGCGGGTATCCGGTAGATCCAGTGCCTCATTGGCCGTTTGGATCAATTGCCGTCTGAGTTCGGTATATCTGCGCTCTAGTTCCTCGCGCATGCTCAGCTTACAGGCTGCCATATAAACTCCTTTTCAAATGGCTTTCTGCTTTTTTCTTTCAGCTTGGAGAAGGGTGCCGGCGCCATGAAGGCATGCACTTCCCGCCTCCCTGGTAGTAAGAGATATTTTTGAGTTGAGACTTTGTTGAGATGTAAACGAAAAAGGGCGGTACCAAGGAAATTGGTACCGCCCTTCGATGCTTGTAAGTCTATGATTTACAAGACTTTATATGGCGGTGGGGCAGGGATTCGAACCCTGGGACCTGTTACAGTCAACGGTTTTCAAGACCGCCGCTTTCGACCACTCAGCCACCCCACCAAATTGTGCTGCGCATTATACATGGCTTCCGGGGATGTACAAGCGCCATTTTGATTTTTTTTATATAGTTCAATAAGTTAGGTGATTTATTGATCAGCTCAAGGCTGATTGTCAGGTTGATAAGGTCGCCCCAGTCATTGGCTGGGGCGGCTTGGCAGTTATCGCTTAGCTCGCTTCTGCAGAGTCGCGATCGATATTTGCGCTGGCATCAACTTCCACGGCCTTGCGGCTGATACGCGGGTCGTTGGCCGGGCGGGCGAGGGCACGTGGGTTGTGCTCAATCGCTGCCGGCTGCGCGGTATCCAGAGGCTGCTGGGAGCCCACTTCACGGCGCTCAGTAACAATTGAGAATTCACCCAGTGGTTTGGGGTTGATGCGCGGATCATTTACTGCGCGTCCCTGGCCGGGTGCGGTCGGTTCCTCTTCGGAAGCTGCCTGCTCGGCGGCAACAATTTCTTCCTGAACTTCCGGCTCGCTGGTGCCTGCCTGTTCCTGTAAAGCTTCAGCTGCAGCGTGTGCTTCTTCAAGCACGATTTCCTCTGCTGCTTCTACTTCTGGCTTGGCAGGAGTGGTTTCAGCTTTGGGGGCAGCCGGAACTTCTGCCGTGGTGGCTTTTTGTTCTGGCGCTTGCTCTACAGGCTTGACTGGCTCGGCAGCTGGCGCAGCTGCTTTTTCTACCGGGGTAGCTTTGGGCTTGGGCTGAGTAGGCTGCTGTTGCTGCTCGGAGGCGGCTGCTTTGGCTGCATGTGGGGCGCTTTGCGGTTGAGCTGCAGGTTTCTGGGTCTCTCGTGCTTCAGGTTTTGCCTCGTGAGCAGTTCGCACCGGCATTGTGATGGCGGGCTGAGCTGCTTGCTTGGGAGCTCTCTGAGCCTTCTGAGAGTCTTTCGTCTTGGGCTTGGGCGCCTCGGTGCGAGCCTCTTTTGCGACCTCCTTGGTCTTGCGGGCTTCGCTTTCAGCTTCGTCGATAGCTTCGTGAACTTCGCGATTCAGCTCTTCCTGACTGTGAGCTACCGCGGTTGCTGCGGTGTTCTCACTGCGACGTCCGCCGCGACGGCGCGCCTGAGGGCGGCCGCGCACATTGCTCGGGCGACGTGCTGGACGCTGCTGATCGGAAGTGTCTCCAGCCTGTTCGTTGGTATCAACGGTATTTTGGGTTTCAGCAGCTTGGGTGCGGTTGTCGCTGCGGCGGTTGTCGTTGCGGCGACGGCGACGTCTGCGCTGACCTTCACCTTGGCGATCGGAGGCGCTGTCATGCTCGTCCAGCTTGGCGCTGCGCTTATCTTCGCGTTGGTCGTCGCGTTTATTGTCTTCGCGGCGATCATCCTTGCGGCGCGCGGGGCGGCCACTGCGGTTGTTGCGATTTCCGCGCTGGTTGCGATTGCGGTTGCGCTGCTGGTAGTCCTTGCCACGGCCTTTGGACTTTTGATGCTTCTTCGGCTCTTCCTCTTCTGCGGTGAAGAAGGAGGCGATAGCACTAATCAATCGGCTGAAGAGTCCCGGCTCTTCCTTTTTCTCCGGGGTGGGAGCTGGAGCGGTGTGGGCAATTTGCTGCACGGCCGCTTGCGCTGAAGCTGGACGCTGTGGCTTTTCCTCTTTCTTGGTCACTGTCTCTTCGGCAGTGCCAGAAATCTTGTAGGAAGTTTCCAGGGTCGCGGTGTCATCGTCACGCAGGCGCTGAACTTCAAAGTGCGGCGTTTCCATTTCCGCGCTGGGCACAACTACTACGCGAGTGGAATTGCGGGACTCGATCTGGGAGATCGTTTTACGCTTTTCGTTCAGCAGGTAGGTCGCGACATTCACCGGGGTAATTGCACGGATCTCAGCGCTGCGCTCTTTCTTCGCTTCCTCTTCTACCAGGCGGAGAATGGAGAGAGCCAGAGACTTGGTGCCGCGAATGGTGCCTTGACCGCTACAGCGGGGGCAGACGCGGAAGGTGGTTTCACCCAGGGATGGGCGCAGGCGCTGGCGGGACATTTCCAAAAGTCCGAAGCGGGAGATGCGGCCAACCTGAACGCGGGCGCGATCCATGCTGAGGGCCTTCTCCATGCGCTTTTCAACTTCGCGCTGGTTTGACTTGCTCTGCATGTCGATAAAGTCGATGACAACCAGTCCACCCATATCGCGCAGGCGCAGCTGGCGAGCGATTTCATCGGCGGCTTCCAGGTTGATATTGCGCGCGGTCTCTTCGATATCGCCGCCCTTGGTTGCGCGGGAGGAGTTGATATCGATAGATACCAGAGCCTCGGTCACATCGATAACGATGGAGCCACCGGAGGGGAGCTTCACTTCGCGTTCGAATGCTGTTTCGATCTGGCTTTCAATTTGATAGCGATTGAACAGCGGGATGGCGTCTTCGTAGTACTTCACCTTATTGGCGTAGTGGGGCATTACCTGGCGAGCAAACTCTGCGGCCAGCTCAAAGGCGCCTTTGTCGTCGACAATAACTTCGCCGATATCGTCGCGCATGTAGTCGCGGATGGCGCGGATAATGACGTTGCTTTCCTGGAACAGGAAGTGTGGCGCTTTGGAGGTATCAGCTTCTTCTTTGATGGCGTTCCAAAGTTGCAGCAGGTAGTTGAGGTCCCATTGCAGCTCGTCACCGCTGCGGCCAACGCCGGCGGTACGCACGATGATGCCCATGCCCGAAGGGACGTCTACACTGGCCAGTGCGTCGCGGAGCTCGGAGCGCTCATCACCTTCAATGCGGCGGGAGATGCCACCGGCACGAGGGTTGTTGGGCATTAACACCAAGTAGCGGCCGGCGAGGCTGACAAAGGTGGTGAGGGCGGCGCCTTTGTTGCCGCGCTCTTCCTTGTCCACCTGGACAATAACTTCCATACCTTCTTTGACAACATCTTTGATTTTGATGCGGCCTTCGATGTCTTTGGGCTGCTTGAGGAAGTACTCGCGAGAGATTTCTTTCAGGGGGAGGAACCCGTGGCGCTCTTCGCCGTAGTCGACGAATGCAGCTTCGAGGGAGGGTTCTACACGGGTAATCTTACCTTTGTAGATGTTCGCTTTTTTCTGCTGGCGGGTTCGGTTCTCAATATCTAAATCATAGAGCCACTGGCCGTCGACCAGGGCAACACGCAACTCTTCAGGTTGGGTTGCGTTGATTAGCATTCTTTTCATGCGTGTCGTTTTCCTTGCGTTGCGCAAAGGTGTGACACCGCTACTCACAGGCTTGCTTGTTGGCTGTCCGGTGGAGAGGACCACCAGGCAGGGCAGGGAAAATAAGGTATGCCAGCTCTACCGCGCCATGGATCTATGCGGCTTGTTGAGACTGGCATTTGCCTATTATTCGCTCTGCAAAAACTCCGGATACGCGCTGTTATTGTGCTATCCGTTGGTACCTTTAATACCTTTTGTTAGTACTGCCCTGTACCTGTGCTGCAGGCTTCTGCAGCAGGGTTGGGCGCCGCCCCTTGGTTTGTTTCATGCTGGGCGGCAAGGTTTGCGTCAATCATCAGAGGTTCTGCAGTTCAGCTTTTGGCTGATACCCATTCTTCTTAATTTTTTTTACCAGGCTTGCGGAAGCTGTGCTGCCCTGGTTGCCAGTTCGGTTGCTGGCTCGTCGTATTCTGCAAAACCGGACGCAAGTTTGAGTCGTCCTTTCAAGCGCTGCGGGTCACGGCCCGTCTTACCTTCGCGATAATTACCCGCATAACCGCGGGCTGTTGTTGCCGGTGAGCTCCCCTCTGGTTCTGGTAATTGGGGGACATCTCAACGGCTAAGTTTTATCAATGACGCGGCATCCCCGCGCACCGACCGAATGGGGTATTTTCGTTGGGGTCACGGCTATCTCTTCATGTGGGAAGTCGCCTTTGACCGAAAATACGCCGAATTCAGGCCGGCCGAATATAGCATGGGCAGGGAGGTGCTTCAATTGTATCCCTGGCAACGCTATGATGCGCGTCATGCGAAGTATACCCCACCCTAAGAAGGCTCCGGCCGAGACCCCATCAAAGACCTCGAATCCATCTGGCGGCGTGCAGCTTTTAACTGTACCTGAAGAGCTGGCGGGACAGAGGATCGACAATTTCCTCCAGGCGCGCCTCAAGGGTGTGCCGCGTTCACGTATATACCGAATCCTGCGTAAGGGTGAGGTAAGAGTAAATAAAGGACGAATAAAGGCTGAATACAAGTTAAAGGCGGGCGATGTGGTGCGAGTGCCGCCAATTCGTGTTGCCGAGCAGGCTGAGGCCCCTCTCGCTGGTGAATCTCTGCGCCAGCTGATCCAAGAGTCCATACTTTATGACAAGCACGGGCTTATGGTGATCAATAAACCGTCGGGCCTTGCGGTCCATGGCGGCAGCGGTGTCAGATTGGGCCTGATTGAAGTTTTGCGCCAGATGTTTCCGCAAAGCCCGTTTATTGAGTTGGTGCACCGCCTGGACCGGGATACCAGTGGCGCCATCATGGTGGCCCGCAAGCGCGCGGTATTGCAGCATGTTCAGTCGGAGTTGCGGGCGGGAAAGATCGGTAAATCGTATCAGGCATTGGCGGTGGGCAAGTGGCCCCGAGGTCGCCGCGTTGTTGAGGCACCTTTGCGCAAGAACACTTTGAAAAGCGGCGAGAGAATGGTGTCAGTGCACCCTGAGGGGAAGCCTTCAGAGACCCGCTTTAAGTTGATTGAGAGATTTAAGGCGGCGACTCTGCTTTCCGCAGAGCCGGTCACCGGGCGAACACACCAAATTCGAGTTCATGCTCAGTTTGTTGGTTGCCCTCTGGCGGGCGACAACAAGTACACCTCGGACGAAGTCAATCGTGAATTTCGTGGTCGCGGTCTGAAGCGTCTCTTTTTGCACTCGGCTTCAGTGCGCTGCTCTTTGCCAGATGGTTCCAAGGTTGAGGTGGAGGCTCCACTCCCTGCGGAGCTGAGTGCAGTGCTGAATAGGTTAAGGGAAGAATAGGGCGTTCTTTTGTTATGTTGGTAATCCTCGATTGGGACGGGACGGTTTGTAATTCTGAGGCGCGTATCGTCGATTGTATGTTGCGGGCAGCAGATAGAGCTGGTTTGCCGGTGCTTGCCCCGGAAGCGGTTAGCAACATTATCGGGCTTGGTCTGCCGGAAGCGATATCCTCTCTGTTTCCGGAGGCTGCCAGTGAGGAAAAGCTCACGTTGCGCCAACTTTACTTTGATGAGTGGATGGCGGCTCGGGTTGATCCCCTGCCGTTATTTGAGGGAGTCCTGGATACCCTGGATCAGTTGCTGTGCGGTGGTCACCAGTTGGCGGTAGCGACCGGGAAGAGTCGGCAGGGGCTCAATCGGGAATTTGAGGAGCACGGCCTCGGCCACTTGTTTGCCGCCAGTCGTTGTGCGGATGAGACCGCTTCCAAGCCTGACCCGCTGATGCTGAATGAGTTGCTACATGAGACCGGAACCGGTCCGGAGCAGGCGGTAATGGTAGGGGATACCGTATACGACCTGGAAATGGCGGCGGCGATCGGTATGCCCTCTATCGGGGTGAGCTATGGCGCTCATTGCCCGACCCGACTGCAGGGGTGTGGCCCCAAGGTTGTTATCGATCGTTTCTCTGAGCTGCTCCGCTGGCCGCCACTCCTTTAAGTGGCCTGCGGGCCCAATGGATCTATGCCAAAGTGGTTCAGCATATCGGTAAGGCGGATTAGTGGCAGCCCTACCAGGGTGTTGAGATCTGCTCCTTCAAGCCTTTCAAACAGGGCGATACCTAGCCCTTCCGCCTTAAAAGAGCCGGCACAATCGTAAGGTTGTTCCAGCTCTACATATCGTTCAATTTGCTCTGTGCTCAACTGCCGAAAGTAGACAGTGAAGGTTTCGGTATCGCCCAACTGCTCTCCGCTTGCGCTATTTAGCAGGCTCAAGCCGGTGTGGAACATCACTTTTTTGCCGTTGCAGGCTTGCAGCTGGGCGATGGCGCGCTCCCTACTGCCTGGCTTGCCAAGTATTTGACCGTCGCAAGAGGCAACTTGATCTGAACCGATAATCAGTGATTTCGGGTGGCGGCCTGCCAGGGCGTGCGCTTTCTCTGTGGCGAGGCGCAGGGCGAGTGCAGCTGGCGCTTCCCCCGCCTGTGGTGCTTCATCTATATGGGGCGAATCCTGCTGAAAGGGGATGCCAAGCTGTTGTAGTAGGGTTCTGCGGTAAGGAGAGCTGGAGGCTAGTATCAGAGGGTGGGGCATTCTGGTGGATTTTCCGCTGGGTCGAATAGTGGTTTGTGACCGGGCGATACTGCAATGCCTGATTTGTTTTGACAAGGCTAAGGTGAGTCCATAGAATTGCGCGCTTATGTCGATAGCCCCCTCTAAATCAGTATTGCCAAAGAGCATTGATGCTCGGAAATTGGTACAGCGAGAGCAGTTGCTCGATGGTGTTTTGCCGTTGGAGTCCCTGCCTCGGGTTGGTAGCGCAGTTGAGTCTGTCCACGGAGAGATTTCTGCTGAATTGCAGTTTGAGCGAGACTTGCAAGGTCACCAAACGGTGAGCGGTAAGGTTCAACTTGCAGTTGACCTCTTGTGTCAGCGCTGTTTGTCACCGGTCCATGAGCAGATCGAGGCACAGTTTAGCTGGGGTATCGTATGGACTGAGGAGCAGGGTAAGGCCCTGCCCAAAGATCTGGACCCGGTGATCCAGGACGGCGATGAGCTGGACTTGCACCAGATCCTTGAAGATGAAATTTTGCTCAATTTGCCAATGGTGGCTTATCACCAGGAAGAATGTGTCTCCAAGGAGAGCTTTCATTTTGGTGACGAGGTTGCCGAGGCGGATGAGCAACAGGCAAACCCCTTTAAAGTGCTGGAGCAGTTGAAGGGTTCGTCGGGTAAATCCTAGGTTTCCCGATGAGTTTGGGCTCGCCGGTAGGCGCCCCGGTTCCAGCGAAATTTGTTTATTTTAGGAGCTAGCAATGGCTGTTCAACAAAACAAGAAGACTCGTTCCCGTCGCGGTATGCGCCGTTCCCACGATGCGCTGGGCGCAGGTGCTACCCTTTCCGTCGATCCGACTACCGGTGAAAAGCACCGTCGTCACCACGTGACCAAAGACGGTTTCTACCGTGGTCGCAAAGTGATCGAAGTTAGCGGCGGCTCTGAAGAAGAGTAAGCTTTGTCCAGCCAATTGCGATTGGCCGTGGATGCAATGGGCGGGGACTTAGGTCCCCGCTCTGTCGTTCCGGCATGTATTAGATTTCTTCAAAACTTCCCTGAAGCGCAGCTAAAGCTATTTGGTCCGCGCGCAGAGCTTCAAGCTCTGGTTCATCAAGAGCTGCAGCGCCATCGCCGCCGCGTTACCCGCCGTCTCGAAATTATCCATTGCGAGCAAGTTATCACTCAAGAGTGCAATCCGCTGCAGGCTGTTCGCCATAAGCGCGATTCAACCATGGCGATGGCCCTGAAGAGTGTTGCATCGGGAGATGTGCAGGCTGCAGTTACCTCCGGCAATACCGGCGCCTTGTTGGCGTTGAGTCGCAGTATTCTCGGTAATATCCAAGGTGTTAGGAAGCCGGCGCTCGGTAAGTCTGTACCTTCAGGTATGGGTTCCTGCTATCTTTTGGACCTTGGTGCCAATGTGGATTGCAGTGCTGAGGATTTGCTTCAGTTCGCCCGTATGGGGATTGAGGCTCAGCGGATTCATACTGCCCGCAAGAGTGTGAAGGATATAAAGGTGGCGCTGCTCAATATTGGGGCGGAAGCACATAAGGGTAGCGCCGAAATACGCCGTGCAGCGGAGCTGCTCGATGCGGACCCCGGGGTCAATTATGTTGGCTTTGTTGAGGGGCATGATATTTTTACCGGCTCGGTAGATGTTGTTGTTTGCGACGGCCTGATGGGTAATGTCGCGATGAAATCTGCCGAGGGTGTGATTCGACTAATGGGTCAAAAAGCGTTCACAATCGAGAAAAGAGGGTGTTTCAAGCGTTTTTTTGGCCAATTGGCCATAAAGCTGTTGCGAAAATGGCGTACACAGGTGGAACCTGCTCGCTATAATGGCGCCAGCTTTGTAGGGGTAAAGGGCAACGTGATCAAGAGTCACGGCGGAGCCAGCAGCGAAGCTTTTTATCGGGCGATGGTTACGGCGAAGGAGTGTGCCGATGCTGACCTGGCAGCCAGGGTCGATGCCGCTATGGCACAATCCGGCGAAAGACGCTCCATGGATGAAGGGTAAAAAGCAGTTTTCCCTTACTGAAATCAGCCACATTTAGGTTAAGGATATCTTATGACCAATGCCGCACTCGCATTTGTCTTTCCGGGGCAGGGTTCCCAGAAAATAGGTATGCTCTCTGAGATTGCCCAAGAGGCGCCTGAAATTCAGGCCACTTTTGCCGAAGCATCCAATGTGCTCGGCTATGACCTCTGGGACCTGTGCCAGAATGGCGAGCAGGAGGCCATTAATCTCACCCAGCGTACCCAGCCTCTCTTACTGACTTCCAGTGTTGCCCTTTATCGCATGTGGCGCTCTCGCGGTGGTGCCCAGCCTGCATTTATGGCCGGTCACAGCTTGGGCGAGTGGTCAGCACTGGTGTGCTCTGGCGTTCTGGCATTTAAAGATGCGGTTCATTTGGTTCGCGAGCGCGGTCGCTTGATGCAAGAGGCGGTTCCCGTAGGGGAGGGCGCTATGGCTGCGATCATCGGTCTTGATGATGCAGCTGTTGAAGAAGCTTGTTCTGCTTCTGCTGAGGGTGAAATAGTCGCTGCGGTGAATTACAACTCTCCCGGCCAGATTGTTATTGCGGGAAGTAGCGCGGCGGTGCAGCGCGCCATCGAAGCCTGTAAAGCTGCCGGTGCAAAGAAGGCTATGCCTCTTCCGGTCAGTGCTCCATTCCACACTGAGCTGATGCGTCCCGCGGCGGAAAAGCTGACCCCTCAAATAGAGGCGACAGAATTTAACGCGCCAGAAATACCTATCGTGCACAATGTCCACGCTGAGCTTGAAGCGGAACCGGAAAAAATTAAGTCCCTGATGATCGAGCAGATTTATCGCCCGGTTCGCTGGACTGCCTGCGCACAAAAAATTATTGGCTCCGGAGTGGAGCAAATGGTTGAGTGTGGTCCGGGTAAGGTTTTGTCTGGCCTGATCAAACGTGTCGATCGAAGTGTTTCCTGTCACGCAATCGATAGCCCCAGTAACTTTAATGAAGCTCTGCGAGCTACAGCGGTATAAATCGCTCAAAAAGTAGTCCAGTAGTCGAATAAGGATAAGTGAGAATGACCTTACAGATGTCCCTTGAGGGTAAAGTTGCCTTGGTGACAGGTGCAAGTCGCGGTATTGGTGCGGCAATTGCAGATATGCTCGGTGGAATGGGTGCCACAGTTATTGGTACTGCCACCAGCGAATCCGGTGCTGAAAAAATTAGCGCCCGCTTCGCAGAAGCTGGTATCGCAGGTGCCGGGAAAGTTCTGGATGTGGGCAATGCGGAAAGTATTTCCGAGCTTCATGCAGCGATAAAAAATGAGTTTGGTGCTCCTGCGATATTGGTTAATAATGCTGGCATCACCAAGGACAACTTGTTGATGCGCATGAAGGATGACGAGTGGGATTCAGTCGTCAATACGAATTTGACCGCGGTCTATCGCATGAGTAAGGCTTGCCTGCGCGATATGACCAAGGCGCGATGGGGGCGGATTATTAATATCAGCTCCGTCGTAGGTAGTATGGGTAATGCCGGTCAGAGCAATTATGCGGCGACCAAAGCTGGTGTGGGAGGGTTTGCCCGCTCCCTGGCTTCGGAGGTGGGCTCCCGAGGAATCACGGTTAATACCGTAGCTCCCGGCTTTATTGATACTGACATGACAAAAGTCTTGCCTGAAGCGCAACGCGAGTTGCTTCTGGGTAAGATTCCTCTCGCGAGGCTCGGAAAGCCGGAAGAAATTGCTTCGGTGGTTTCCTTCCTGGCTAGCGATGCGGGAGGCTACGTCACCGGTGAGACAATTCATGTCAATGGCGGTATGTACATGGCGTAGTTTGTGTTTCAGAATATGTCTTTAACTTATTGATTTTAGAGATATTTTTGTTTTAGCTGATGGTGTTGAGGGGCCGCACATTACATCCCGAAAAACTTGGGGTACAATGGCCTCTGAATTATCCAAAAGCTGTGTGAGCCGGTCGTTATCACCAACAACATTGGATACGGTGAAAAACAATAGCGACTAAAACAGATTTTTACCCACTAGGAGTTAAATTGAATCATGAGCAGCATTGAAGAGCGCGTTAAAAAGATCGTTGCTGAACAACTGGGCGTTAAGGAAGAAGACGTTAAGCCTGAAGCCTCTTTTGTTGAAGATCTGGGCGCTGACTCACTCGACACAGTTGAGCTGGTTATGGCTTTGGAAGAGGAATTCGAAACTGAAATTCCCGATGAAGAAGCTGAAAAAATCACTACTGTTCAGCTGGCAATGGATTACATCAAGGACAACCTTGGTTAATTCCTGCTGGGTAGTTTAGGCACGGGCAGCTCAATATGCTGTACCTAGCCGAGCGATTCTGAAAGCCGTCCTATGTTTCATAGCGCGGCTTTCTTTTTATTTGGTACTACGGAATTGTGACTGCTGACCGGATGTTGTTCTTTTAACTACATTGGTGAAGGGCGGTAGCAGAAAATTTCAGGGGGGAGCGCAGTGTCGCAAAGAAGAGTTGTTGTAACCGGAATGGGAGTCGTTAGCCCGTTAGGTAACACCCTAGAGGATACTTGGTCTGGGGTGCTACAGGGAGCTAATGGCGCTGCTCCGATTGATACATTTGATGTTTCGGCTTTTTCAACCCGCTTCGCAGCTACTGTAAAAAACTTTGATCCCACGCCATACATGCCCGCAAAAGAAGCGCGCAAGATGGATACTTTTTTGCAGTATGGATTGGTTGCTGGTATTCAGGCAATGCAAGATAGTGGCCTGGATGTAACTGAAGAACTCGGCCCGCGGGTGGGCACTTGTATCGGCTCAGGCATGGGCGGCATCATGGCGATCGAAGACAATTCATTGCTGATTGCTGAAAAAGGTCCCCGCCGTGTATCACCTTTCTTTGTGCCTGGCGCCATTATTAATATGGTTGCGGGTAACCTTTCAATTAAGTATGGCCTCAAAGGCCCCAATCTCGCAGTGACAACCGCTTGTACCACTGGGACTCACGCGATTGGTCTCGGTGTCCGTGCGATTCAGCACGGTGATGCCGATGTGATGGTATGTGGTGGTGCAGAAATGGTTACCACCCCGGTAGGGCTCGGCGGTTTCTGTGCTGCCAGGGCATTGTCTACCCGCAATGATGATCCGCAATCTGCCAGTCGCCCCTGGGATAAAGACCGCGATGGTTTTGTACTGGGTGAGGGTTCAGCTGTACTCGTATTGGAGGAGTACGAAAGCGCGAAAGCTCGCGGAGCCAAGATTTATGCGGAAGTTGCCGGCTTTGGTATGAGTGGCGATGCTTACCATATGACGTCTCCCCCGGAAGATGGTGCTGGTGCTGCACTCTCAATGGAAAATGCTTTGAGAGATTCGGGCATGAACCCCAGTGACATCCAGTATATCAACGCCCATGGTACTTCTACGGTACTGGGAGATAAGGCTGAGATTTTAGCTGTTAAAAAAGTATTCGGTGGGGCGACGGACTCACTTGCCGTGAGCTCAACCAAGTCAATGACCGGCCATCTGTTGGGAGCTGCTGGTGCTATTGAGGCAGTTTTCTCGATCATGTCGCTGCGTGACCAGGTTGCGCCTCCCACTATTAATCTCTTCTCCCCGGATGAGGCCTGTGAAGGTATTAACTTGGTGCCTCAAGAGGCCCAGTCAATGGCGATTAATGCAGTCCTATCCAACTCCTTTGGTTTCGGTGGCACCAACGGGTCACTGATATTCAAGCGAGTCTGATCCCCGTGCCCACCGCGAGGTGGGCACACCTGCCTTGGGAGCTCCATGTACCAGTTACCTCAAATGTACTTTCGGGGGCTGGCCGTTGATCAGTTGCCAGATGATGCTGATTACTCGGGTGGAATCCTCGAAACAATGCGCTGTCACAACAAAGGTCTACCGCTTTGGTCTTTCCACCGCGCTCGCCTGGAGCGTTCGGGAGTGTTGGATGAGGCCTGTCTGGGAGAAATTGAGCAGTCGACGTTAAAATTGACAGCCGGCTGTCGCTCGCCTGAGGCGATTGCGCGCCTGCGTGTTGGCAGTGTGCGCGGGCAGCAATGTTGGGATTTGGTGCTGCGGCCGCTGATTGAAACTGCTGAGGGGCAAGTGGGCACTAGCCTTTTCCCTTGTTCGACGAGCTTGCCGGTCGGTAGTAATTCGAACCAGGGCTGCAAAACTTTACTCCGTAACCGATATAATGCGGCAAAAGCAGAGCTGCCGGTGGGTCAATTTCTCGATGGATTGATGCTGGATTCGGCGGGAAGGGTCATCGAAACCCTGCGCTGTAATATCCTGGCCCGATTTGGTGGGAAGTGGATGACTCCATCCCTGCACCGATGTGGTGTTCATGGTGTGATGCGGCAGTGGCTCTCGAGCCATATCCACTGGCAAGAGGAAGACATGGGGCTTTCCGAGCTCTGTGAGGCCGATGAACTGGCTCTCTGCAACAGTGTTCGAGGTGTATTACCGGTGGTAGAGGTAATCGGTTACAGAAATTGGCCTGTGGGTGCCGAGACCCGCAAGCTACAGAAGCTGATATTGGATAAATTGTGGTGAAGAAAAAGCAAGCGAGTTTCGCTTGGAGAGTGTTGAAACTGTTATTTGGTGGGCTGGTATTAGCCTGCTTGGTTGCAGTTGCCTCTCTGTACGTGGCAAAGGAAGCCTTGGAATCCCCCCTGCCGATTGCACAAGATGGGCTTACGCTTCAGGTGGAAAAGGGCGGAAGTTTGTCCCGGACGCTGCGAAGCTTGCAGGGCGAAGGGGTAATCCAGTGGCCGCAAATACTCCTCGCCTATGCCTATTGGGAGGGCACAACAGAAATCCATTCCGGCGAGTATTTAGTTCCCTTTGGCAGTAACGCGCGGGACTTGATTGCGCGCCTGAATCGCGGTGAAGTTACCCGCTATCGCATTACGCTATTAGAGGGTTGGACTTTTCGCCAGGCGCTGCGACAAATCCGCTCCGGTGACAGAATCGTTCAGTCCGAAGAGGGAAGCAATGTCAGTGCCGCTGCCCGGGCCTTGGGTTTAAAGGAAGATGAGGTCGAGGGTTGGATTTTTCCGGATACTTACGTCTATCGGTCCGGTACCACAGATATTGAACTGCTGCGCCAGGCCTATGATCGGATGCAGAAAGTACTGGATGAGGAGTGGCAATCAAAAGGGGATGATCTGCCCTATAAGTCGCCCTATGAAGCCTTAATCATGGCTTCAATTATCGAGAAAGAGACAGGGCAGCCATCGGAGCGCAGTGAAATAGCCGGTGTTTTTGTACGCCGGCTCAATAAAGGCATGCGCTTGCAGACCGACCCCACCGTAATTTATGGCTTGGGTGAGGACTTTGATGGAAATCTGACCCGTACTCACTTGCGCCAAGCAACACCTTATAATACTTACGTTATTAATGGCCTTCCCCCCACGCCGATTGCCCTGCCTGGGCGAGCGGCAATTCGGGCCGCTTTAAATCCGAAGCCCGGCAAGAGCTTATATTTTGTTGGTAAAGGGGATGGATCTCATCATTTCTCAGCGACTCTGACAGAGCACAACCGTGCGGTGCGGGAGTATCAGCTGAAAAGGCGCGCGGATTACCGCTCGAGCCCGGCAAAAGGAAAAAATTAGTGTCGCACGGCAAGTTCATCACCCTCGAGGGGGTAGAGGGGGTGGGGAAATCTACCAACTTACTCTTCATCACCGAGTGGCTCAAAAAGCACAATATTAACTTTATCCAAACGCGGGAGCCGGGAGGCACCCCATTGGCAGAACAGCTGCGAGAGCTGTTATTGGCCAAACGGGATGAATCCGTTGATCCCACGGCGGAATTATTGATGGTGTTTGCCGCCCGCGCGCAACACCTGTCTCAGGTTATACTGCCCGCCTTAAAACGTGGGGATTGGGTGATCTGTGATCGCTTCACCGATGCTACCTATGCTTACCAAGGTGGCGGTCGCAGACTGGATCGACAATTGATCGAGCAGTTGGAGCAGACAGTTCAAGGAGATTTGCGCCCAGATAAAGTGCTTTTATTGGATCTCGACCCGGAAGTGGGGCTACAGCGAGCCGCGCGCACTGGGGAAGCGGATCGGTTTGAGAGTGAGCACCTGGAGTTTTTTCAGCGGGTGCGTGCGGCTTATCGCGATCGAGCTGAAGCTGCGCCTGCCCGTTACGCGGTTGTGGATGCCGGCCAATCTCTGGAACAGGTGCAGATGGATCTAGCCAAGCAATTGGAGCTGTTGCTTTAAGCTATCTTGCCCCAGAATCTATTTTTAAATGATAAGAATTGTGGCTGATGTCTGTGCCTGAAACTTTTGAGTATAAATCGATACCGGTACCTCTTCCCTGGCACTCCGAGCAATGGCAGCGGTTGGGGTTGCAGTTGCAGGCGGGCCGCTGTCCGCACGCTTTGCTGCTGACTGGCCCAGAGGGGTTGGGGAAGCGACAATTCGCGGCTGCTTTTACGGCATTGGCCCTATGTGAACAACCGAGAGCAGGTCAGGCCTGTGGAGAATGTAAGGATTGTCGGTTGTGGGTGGCTGGCTCGCATCCTGATTTCCTACAAGTTGAACCTGAAAAGCCCGGTGGTCCGCTGAAAGTGGAACAGATCCGTCAGCTGGGCAACTTTGTTTCCCACACCAGTGGGCGGGGCGGGGCGCGTCTGGTTTGTTTGTCGCCGGCGGAGGCGATGAATGTCAACGCAGCCAATGCCCTGTTGAAAAACCTGGAAGAGCCGGCACCCTCCGTTATCTTTGTGCTGATCACCGATGCCCCCACTGGCCTTTTGCCAACCATTCGAAGTCGCTGCCAAGCCATTACTTTTCCGTCTCCAACTGAAGAGATCGCGCTACAGTGGTTATACGCAAAGGGACTGGAGGAACCGCTGGCGCAACGTGTCTTAACCCTGGCCGGTGGAGCGCCGTTATTGGCTGTTAAACTGGCTGAACCTGAATCGAGAGAAGTTCGCGAGCAGTTCTTTAAAGATCTGGTAGCTGTGGCACAGGGCGGGGCAAGTTCTGTCTCTACGGCGGGCCGTTGGGAGGCGCCCCCCAGCGGTGTTGAGCTGGTTCAATTGCTACTTTTCTGGCAGCACTGGCTTGCCCAAATTGTTCAGATTCGCAGTTGTGATCTCACTGGAGATGCCCAGTTAATGGCACTATTACAGAGGCTGCCGGGGGAGGGCGAGCAAAGTTTACAGCCAGTATTTGCCTTCTATGATCATCTACTTCAGGCGCGCAAAGGGTTGCTGGGCACAGCTAACCCCAATCGTCGTTTGCTACTGGAAGAATTATTTATTCGTTGGGCAAAGCTTTTTACTTAGGCGCCTTACGCAAATCGGGTAGGGTGATTGACGTTGCCTGGACACAGGCAGCGGGCTTAGATAAGTTAGCGCATCATTTAGAAATATAAACATTGAGGTTGTTCATGAAAGCCATGGGAGGCGGTGCCCGCAACGGCATCCTGTCACTGAAAATCCAGGATAAATCTGTTCTTTACGCGGCCTATATGCCTTTTGTAAAAAATGGAGGCCTGTTTGTGAGCACCGATAAATCGTACAGCCTTGGCGATGAGGTTTTTCTACTCTTGAGCTTAATGGATGAGCCGGAAAAGATTCCGGTTGCCGGTAAAGTGATCTGGATTACCCCCAATGGTGCTCAAGGCAACCGCACTCCCGGAATCGGAGTTCAGTTTGGCGATAAGGACAATATCGCGCAAAACAAGATTGAAACTCACTTGGCGGGAACCTTAGAATCCAGCCGCCCAACCCATACGTTGTAACTCTCTAATGCTTGTTGATTCTCACTGTCACCTGGACAGACTTAAGCTCGATAAATTTGATGGCGATCTGGATGCTGTATTGGACCTGGCCCGCAGTCGCGGTGTTGGCAAGTTCCTCTGTGTCGGTATCAGTTTGGAAAACGCCGATGCGATTGTTGAAATCGCATCCCGCTACGAGGACGTAGTCTGTTCCGTTGGTGTGCACCCGCTGGATGTCGACTCTGGCATGGCGGATGTTGAGCGACTGATAGAAATGGCTAACCAGCCCAATGTTGTTGCATTGGGGGAGACAGGCCTGGATTACTACTACAGCACTGACACCCAGGAAATCCAGCAGCAGAGCTTTATTGCACACCTGAGAGCGGCCGGGCAGGCAGAGCTTCCGGTTATTGTGCATACGAGAGATGCGCGGGAAGATACTATCGCTCTCATTAAAGAGCACGGTAATACCAATACCGCAGGTGTTCTGCACTGTTTTACCGAGAGCTGGGATATGGCCAAGGCTGCCCTGGATCTCAATTATTATATTTCTTTGTCCGGCATCGTGACCTTTAAAAATGCTGAGGAGCTGCGGGATGTCGCCCGCAGGCTGCCTTTGGATCGGTTGCTCGTTGAGACTGACTCCCCTTATTTGGCTCCAGTGCCCTATCGGGGTAAGCCCAATATTCCGGCCTATGTGCGTGAAGTGGCAGAATTTATCGCTGATTTACGCGGTATTCCCTACGAAGATCTGGCCGAAATCACCTCAGAAAACTTTTTCAGATTATTCCCCCGGGCAGTTTGATCCGGGTCTATTGGATGTTCCCCTATGATGAAGCAGCAGTTGCAAGTCATGCTGACTCTGCAAGACCAGATTAATACAGTAGTAAATGAAAACTGGCGTGAGCAAAACTTTGCCTGGTACCGCGCTATTTGGGTAGAAAGTGCAGAGTTGTTAGACCATTACGGTTGGAAGTGGTGGAAGAAGCAACTTCCAGAAATGGATCAGGTGAAGCTTGAATTGGTGGATATCTGGCATTTCGGTTTGAGCCTTGAATTGCAAAAAGGCTCTCCGCAGGAAGTGGCTGAGATCATGCTTAAGGAGTTTGCCGGTTCCGAGCATACGGCGGGTGATTTCCGTGAAAACCTCGAGTCTTTCACCTTGAACACCCTGGCCACCAAACAGTTTGGTGTTGCTGGCTTTGCTCAACTATTGGCCGATGCAGAAATGTCTTTTGCTGAGTTGTACCAGCGATATGTTGGTAAAAATGTACTCAACCGATTCCGTCAGGATAACGGCTACAAAGATGGCAGCTATGTAAAAAACTGGGCGGGCCGTGAAGACAATGAACACCTAGCGGAAATTGCCGGACTTTTGGACTCATCTGCTGCTGATTACAGTGACCAGGTTTACAAGGCACTGCAGACGCGTTACCGGGAATTGGCGCTGACATAATCACTCGCAAAGAGTGTCCAATACAGTCTGAGAGGTTTTGTCATACAAATTGAGCCGCTATTTCGCTTGTGTAAGATGAAATTTACTCGCGAGGCCCTATAATGCGGCCGCTTACAAACGAGGGAGAACTATCGTGAAAGCACCTGTACGTGTTGCTGTTACCGGCGCTGCCGGTCAGATTAGCTATTCGTTGCTGTTCCGCATCGTCTCTGGCGAAATGCTGGGCAAAGATCAGCCGGTTATTCTGCAATTGCTGGAAATCACTCCGGCATTGGAAGCGCTGAAAGGCGTTGCTATGGAGCTTGAAGACTGCGCTTTCCCGCTGCTCGCGGGTATCGTTCAGTCCGATGATGCTACTGTTGCGTTCAAAGATGCAGATTACGCTTTGCTGGTAGGCGCGCGTCCCCGTGGACCGGGTATGGAGCGTAAGGACCTGCTGGAAGCTAACGCTGCTATCTTCTCTGCACAGGGTAAAGCCCTGAACGACGTTGCTTCTCGTAACGTAAAAGTACTGGTTGTTGGCAACCCGGCTAACACCAATGCCCTGATCGCTCAGCGTAATGCGCCAGACCTGGACCCGCGTAACTTCACCGCGATGACCCGTCTGGATCACAACCGCGCTCTGTCTCAGCTGGCAAACAAAACTGATTCCAGCGTTAACGACATCACCCATATGACCATTTGGGGCAACCACTCTTCCACTCAGTACCCAGACCTGCACCAAGTGAAGGTTTCCGGTGCTGCAGCCATGGATAAAGTGGAGCAGGAATGGTACGAAAACGACTTCATCCCGACTGTTCAACAGCGCGGTGCAGCTATCATCAAGGCGCGCGGTGCTTCCTCTGCGGCTTCCGCTGCCAACGCTGCCATCGACCATATGCGCGATTGGGCTCTGGGCACCGCTGAAGGTGACTGGACCAGCATGGCTGTATTCAGCGATGGTTCTTACGGTATTCAGGAAGGCCTGATTTACTCTTTCCCTTGCACTTGCAAAGACGGCGACTGGGAAATTGTTCAAGGCGTTGACATCAACGACTTCTCCCGCGAGAAAATGTCTGCTACCGAGCAGGAGCTGGCGGAAGAGCGTGATGCAGTAGCACACCTGCTGCCGTAATAGGGAGTGATAGGTCCCAGGCCTTGGCCGCAGACCTCTCCCAAAAACCCACACTATGGTGTGGGTTTTTTTATGCTTGAATTTTGTAAACCCCGGCCCGGACCAGGAAACTTTCACGGTCAGTATCTTCGTGTGAGCTGCCGCCATCGGCACTACACTGATTTTATATATCTGCCGGATGTCCCTGCTATGGTCACTGAAGTTGGCCGCAACACCGCCCGTTGCGCCTGTATCCTGCTGCAGCCTAACCAGTCCCTGTCCCTCTCCGGTAATCTGTGGGTGTTTTTCTCCTTGGTTGGGGTATCCCTTGGAATCAGCCTCGCTTTTGCGATGGCGGGAGCCTGGATGATTCTTCCCTTTGCCGGGCTTGAAATGATCCTGCTAGGCATCCTGTTTACCTACGTGTACCTCGAAGGGACCCGCAGAGAAGTAATACGCATCAATGAGGAGTTGGTAATTCTGGATTGCTGTAAGGGTTTCAGGCAGCAAACGGTGTATCACCGGGAGTTCGCCCGCGATAAGTTGGCAGTACTCGTAAGGATGGGGAGTAGTGCTACCGAAATGGCTTCGGTAAACTTTAGTGGTCCTGAGGGGTGCCTTGAAGTCGGGGAGTTCCTCACCGAGGCTGAAAAGGCGGAGCTGGTGCAGAAGTTAGGTCGTTTTGGCATTTGTGCCAGGAAAGAGAAAGAGTTTCGTCTGCAGCAGTTCTGATTTCTCTATAGAACTGGCGTCTCGTTTGTTTCTTTTCGCTATAATCCCCGCTTTACTCTTAACTGTTCCACAGGGGATATCAGATGGCTTTTCCGAAGATCGGTAATTTGGCTCCGGCTTTTACGCTGACCAACCAAAGTGGCGAGAAAGTGTCACTTAAGGATTTTCGTGACAAAAGTAATGTCGTCCTCTACTTTTACCCGAAAGCACTTACCCCCGGTTGTACCACTCAGGCATGTGGGATTCGCGATAGTGCGGCTGAATTTAAAAAAGCCAATACTGTTGTGTTGGGGGTGAGCCCGGATCCAGAAGCAAAGTTGCAGCGCTTTATCGACAAGCACGAACTGAATTTTGATTTGCTATCTGATGAAGAACACAAGATTGCTGATAAATATGGCTGCTGGGGCTTGAAGAAATTTATGGGCAAGGAGTACATGGGGCTTCTGCGAACAACTTTTATTATCGATAAGAGTGGGCGCCTTCGCCATATTATCGACAAAGTTAAAACCAAGACCCATGACACTGATGTTTTGAATTGGATTGGCGAGAACCTGGATTAATTGCCAGACTCTGAGGGGCGGGGCTGGACTGGTGCTTGGTCTGCTGTAGCTCCTACCTTTCGGACTCAAAGGCGACACGTGGGTACCGAAAGTAAGTATTTTTGGCCCTTGGTACACAATAAGATGAAAAAAAGCACTGTCGCCCCTTGCTTTCTTAATTCTTGGTCTATACTGGCAGTTGTAAAGGAAAGGTGCGCCGGCTAGAGAGAGTCTCTCTGCGGGAATTGCCGGAGCGGTTAGTTTAAAAATTGTACATCTCTGTGAAGGATTCGATGTCTGTTTTTTGGTGCATCCCGCATCATGTAGTCGTCCGCCGAAGTTGATGTTGTGTTGGTGTGGGCAGGGGCAACCGGGATTCGCTGGATGCGGACATAGAAAAATAACTGCGGCTCACGGAACTCAATAGGAGCAGCTCGATGAACCATACTCAGCCCGACCAGACTTCGCTCTCTGAAGACAAATCACTTCAGCAGGCCAGAATATCCGGAGACCCGAATATTCTCGACCAGCTGCTGGCCCCCCCCGAAGCAACCAGTTTTGGTATTGCCGCACGGGTAATAGATGTGCTGGAGCAGCGTATCGGTAAGGCCTCTCTCGCTATTCGCCCGGTAGCGTCCGACCTAAGTATGTCCACCCGGACTCTGCAACGCCGGTTGCAGGAACACAACCTCAGTTTTGCATCTTTACGTGACCACGTTCGTTTTCGTCACGCGGTGCATTTCCTCAAAGATACTGCGCTGAGCGTTGATGGAATCTCACGAATTCTCGACTTCTCTGATCGAACCAGTTTTACCAGCGCGTTCAAACGCTGGACCGGGATGTCTCCCACTGGCTACCGCCGGCAGGTCCGCCAGAGGTTCTGAGTGTGGATTGGTTTGGCCGGTCTCTACGGGATCGGCCCAATCCGTTGCCTCCGCGGGGCAAACCCGTTAGAGTTGGCGGCAATTTAATAGGCTGACTCTTTGAGGTTTTGCATGAGCTTTTTTATCCCCTCCGCCATGGCACAGGAAGCGGCGCCGGCAGCACAGGGTAATCCGATGATAACCCTGCTGATGTTTGCGGGTTTGTTTGCATTCATGTGGTTTTTTATTATTCGCCCACAGCGCAAGCGCCAGAAAGAGCACCAAGAGCTGGTTGGCGCTCTGAAAAAGGGTGACGAAGTTGTAATGAGCAGCGGGATGCTGGGCCGCGTCGACAAGGTCGATGAGGACTACATCGTGTTGGAAGTTGCAGACAGCATGTCTTTGAAGTTCCAAAAAGTAGCTGTGCACGCAGTATTACCCAAAGGTACGATTAAAAAGATCTAATCCTATTCAGGGTTTATCTTTGAATGTCGTCACTAAAAAAGCCTGGCAATTGCCGGGCTTTTTTATGGTTACTATTTTTTGCGCGGGTAGCTTTTGTTGGACCTTGAAAGCCCACAGAAAAATTGCGGAATTAATCAAAGGCTGGACCAATTTGTCTGATTAATTTTCCAATAAAAAAACAGGTTAGACAAAAAGCAATAAATAGCACTGAAAGGCATACTTTTATTCATTTTTAAAAGCTAGTCCTCCATTAGCATACTTAGCAAGCTTGGTTCTGTTACTGCGGAAACTTTTTGCTAAGAGGTGTTCTCTTACTGAGTCACATCGATAAAACTAATAATTAGACATAACAGGTTTAATTCACCGTGCTTAAGAGCCTGCCAACAGAGTTGCCTAAGCGGTTGCGCCTGGCGAACCTGCCCACACCTCTGCAGTCGTTAGACCGAATCAGTGATCTTTACTCCCTTCCTTATGGAGGGCCCAGGATTTGGATAAAGAGAGATGACCTTACCGAGTCCGGCATGTCGGGAAATAAACTGCGAAAGCTAGAGTTTGTTGCCGCTGAGGCCCGGGCCCAAGGGGCTCAGGTTTTGATCACTTGTGGCGGAGTGCAATCCAATCATTGCCGTACCACTGCTTTGGTGGGGGCTCGATTGGGGTTTAAGGTTCAGTTGATTTTACGTGGCGAGCGTACTGCAAACCCCGATGGCAACCTTTTACTGGATGAGTTGGCAGGTGCTGAAATTGCGGTTTACTCACCGGAGGAATACTCCCGGAATTTACAGGGCCTCTTTGACAACTGGGCTGCTGAGTATCTGTCCAGAGGACAGAAGTCTTTCTGTATCCCCACTGGCGCCAGCGACGGTTTAGGCATCTGGGGCTATATCTCGGCCTCTCAGGAATTATTCGCAGACTGTGCAGATAGAGGGTTCAAGCCTGATCATATTTTATGCGCTACTGGCAGCGGTGGGACCCAAGCGGGTTTGACCTTGGGGTGCCATTTGCTGGAAGCCGGTACGAAAGTTACGGGTTTCGCCGTTTGCGACAGTGCTAATTATTTCCAAGTGAAAGTGCGTGAGGATATTTCGCAGTGGATGGCACAGTCTGGCGTATCGCTTGATTTGGAGTCCCTCAAGATTTTGGTTAATGCCGACTATAAAGGTCCGGCTTACGGGGTGGCGGAGCCAGAGGTTTACCAAACTATTAAAGAGTTGGCTTGTTTGGAGGGTATTCTTCTCGATCCTGTCTACACCGGCAAAGCATTTCATGGTCTGCTACAGGAGTTAAAAAAAGGAAATTACCAGGGCTCAGGCAACCTGGTTTTTATTCATACCGGAGGGCAATTTGGCCTCTTCCCCCACCGAGCCCACTTCTTCCCTGTGGCCGAATAATACGACATTACTGTTCTCGTGCCGCGTAAGCTGCTAACCTGCGCAACAAATTACAGTTGTATCTGTATATAAAACAAACAGAAATAAGTCAGAGTAGTGGGGGGTTAGTTTGGATTCCTTTAACAATCTGCTGTTGTTAATAGACGGCATGCTCGGCTCAGCACCTTGGTTCCCTTGGGTGTTACTTGGAGTCGGTTTCTTTTTCACCATTTATCTTGGTTTTCCGCAGCTTCGTTATTTTGGGCATGCGATCAAGATTGTACGCGGTAAGTACGACAAGCCCGGAGACCCGGGTGATACCTCCCACTTCCAGGCATTGGCTACGGCACTGTCGGGTACCGTAGGTACCGGTAATATCGGTGGCGTTGGCTTGGCTATTTTCCTCGGTGGTCCCGCTGCGCTGTTTTGGATGTGGATGACCGCATTCCTGGGTATGACCACAAAGTTTGTGGAAGTGACCCTGTCACACAAATACCGTATTAAAGCAGCGGATGGTTACTACGCGGGTGGCCCCATGTTTTACATGGAGCGTCGTTTGAATATGAAATGGCTTGCGGTGCTCTTTGCAATCGCGACCGTTATCTGTTCATTCGGTACCGGCAGCTTGCCCCAGGTCAACAACATTGCCCAGGCAATGCACGATTCTTTTGGTGTTGAGAAGGCTCTGACGGGTGGCATCCTGGCGATTTTGCTGGGCATGGTGATTATTGGCGGTATTACCCGAATCGCTAAAGTGACCTCCACCATTGTTCCCACCATGGCAGTTATCTACGTAATAGGTGCCTTGGGCGTTATCATCTACAACTACGAAAATATTCTGCCGTCCTTTGGGGCTGTTTTCCGCGATGCCTTCACCGGCAGTGCGGCTGTAGGTGGATTCCTGGGTGCGAGCTTTGCCTATGCCTTTAACCGTGGTGTGAACCGCGGCCTCTTCTCGAACGAAGCGGGTCAGGGCTCTGCACCTATTGCTCATGCCGCCGCTCGCGCAGACGAGCCGGTTTCTGAAGGTATGGTTTCCCTGCTGGAACCCTTTATCGACACCATTATCATCTGTACCTTAACCGGACTTGTGATTCTTTCTTCTGGTGTCTGGACTGAGAAACACGAGAACCTGTTTGAAGGTGCAGATACTTACGTTGTAGCGGGTAGCTACGATGAGAAGAATACCCAGGATGTTGAGCAGCTGTTCAAGTATTTGAGCGGTCAGGAGAGTGATGTTAAGGCCTATAACGGCTCCATTGTTGTGACTGATGGCCACCCGCTGAACAGCCAGGACTTTACCCTTATCCACGCCCGTTCTATTGCTGAAGACCTGGATTTCCGTGTGGGGGATGACAGCTTTAGCGGTGTTCTGGATGTGAAAGATGGTAAGTTTGCCAATGAAGATGTGGATATTTGGGGTAAGTCCCTTGTGCACTCTGTGGCTCTGACCAATCTTGCCTTCCAGCGCGGTTACTTTGGTGAATACGGTGGTCTGATTGTTACTCTGGGAATTCTGCTGTTTGCTTTTTCTACAGCAATTGCCTGGTCATACTACGGCGACCGCTCAATGATTTACCTTTTCGGGCCCAAGGCAGTAATGCCTTACCGAATAGTTTACGTTATTGCATTCTTCTGGGCTGCGATTGAGGACACCACAGTTATTTGGAACCTCTCTGCGGTGGCCATTGTGATAATGACCTTGCCCAACCTGTTTGGAATTACTGTGTTGGCCAAGGAGATGAAAGATACTGTGAAGGATTACTGGAAAGACCCAAGCCATAAATAATTTGTCTGGGTTTGATTAAAAAAGGCGGCCAATATGGCCGCCTTTTTTGTTTGTGCACCGCCGATACTTTGATCTGCGAGAGCTTGCCCACCCAGCAGATATCTGCTGGGTGGAAATCAGCTCAATTACTCAGTGCTTGCACTCAGGGTAACGCCAGAGTAGGCAGAGTAAGCGCGGATACTGATATACCAGGTTCCAGCATCCGGATTACTGATGGTGCAGCTTTCGTCATTGCCCCACTGGTAGGGACGGCAGTCGTACGCTGTACGGGTAGGCTCTTGGTTGTGGCGGACATAGAGATCTGCATCCCCGCTGCCACCTTCCATTACGGCGCTCAGGGTAGAAGCTCCAGCATCAACCTCAATGGTGAAGTGCTGCCAGCTGTTGCGGGAACCAGAAAGGTTGGTTTCTTCCCAGCTGTCGCTACCACCACCGCCACCACCACCACCGGTGTAACTGCCTACCAGGGTGACATCGGAGAAGGAGGAGTAGCCGCGCACCATGACGTAATAGGTTCCGCCCTGCAGGTCAGCGTCAGCGATATCACAAGTTTCATCGTTGCCTGAAGTGTACGGACGGCAATCATAAGTGCTGGTGGTTGGAGCATTGCCGAAGCGAACATAGAGGTCGGCATCACCGCTTCCGCCTGACATTGCAAAAGACAGGCCTGTGGCATCTGCGGGTACATCCAGGGTGAAGTGAACTTCATCACCACTGCTGCCCTCGATGTCGGTCTCGGTAACCCCGTTTTCGAGTTCTCCGCCTTCATTACCACCGCCACCACCACCGCCGCCGCCACCGCAGCTGCTGGTGGAAACGCCTACCGTGGAGAATGCGGCAACAACGTCATCAGTGTCGTAACCTAAATCTGATGCTGCAGAGAAAACACCACAGGCACCATCTTCAAAATCAGTATTGGCACTCCAATACATCTGGTTGGCAAGAACAAAGGAGTCGAATGCTGTGCGGGTATTCCAGCCGTTGGTATTCGCCAGTAGGTAGAAAGCCCGATTGAAGACACCGGAACTGTAGTGCACGTCCATGCCGTTGTAGTAATCATCGGCATGACCGATGGAGCTGCCATCGTCAGTTGGATCTTCAAAGTAGCGGAGTGCTCCGCTGGACTTAAAGATTTCGGCCCCTACCAACCAGTCATTGCTGCCGCGCATATAGTACTCGGCAGCTTCACCAGCAATATCAGAGAAGGCTTCATTGATGCCGCCGGACTGATTGTAGTAATTCAAGTCAGAGTTTTGCTCGGTAAAACCGTGGCTGACTTCGTGAGCGGAAACATCGAGGCTAACCAGTGGATAGAAGTAGCTCTGGCCATCACCAAATGTCATCTGGCTGCCATCCCAGAAGGCATTCTCGTAGTTGTTGCTGTAGTGCACCCGCATTCTCAGTTTTTGTGTGAGAGGGGATGTGTTGTACCAGTCGCTATAGAGATCAAAGACCACACCGCCAAAGAAGTGTGCGTCATTGAGTGGTGAGTAAGCGCCGTTGATTGACTTATAGTCATTGTCCGGGCAGGTGAACGAGTGGATGCTACCGCCATTCGTGCTGTGGTTCATATCAACGGTTTCTACATTGTCCGTATCCATGGCACAGCTGTCGTCAACAATCATGTGGGGGTAATCAGTACCATACTCGTAGCGCCCGGTCTTTGAATTGCCCCCTGGGCCTGTCGCATTTTGTGCAAAGTTCAAGCCGTCCCAATGCTTGAGAACTTCGCCAGTCATCGCATCGATAAAGTAGAAGGGGCGTGTGGGTTCATCGCCGTACTCAACCCAGTTGACCAGGTAAGCCAAGCGGGCATTGTCTTGCTCATCGATATAGACGTAGAGTTTCTTTTTGGGGTTATGTGCTTCCAGCTTCAAAGCCTGAACTGACAAAGCTCCCTGGATAACGCCCTGCTGCGTGCGCCAGTTGATCTGGTGGTCCATTGCCCGCTCAATAGCATTATCTTCATTGATAAATGCTTTGATATTGGGTACTTCCAGTTCCAGCCCAGTGATGACATTGCCGCGAACCTCAGTAATCAGACCCTGCCCGGAGCTGGTTACTGTTTGGCCGTAGACAGGAATGCCTTTGTGAGTCTGTTGGTAGCGGGCTACGGTTTTGCCGTTGACGAGAGTGCGCTCACGAACTTTTTCGAGCGCCATATCCGATCCGCCGGTGGCAGCTAAAGTTTGTGGTGAGAGCATGTCCGCCGTGGCGGGGACGCGCTCAACAGCATGTGCACTAATAGCCAAGGCTAAAGTGCAGCTTAGTCCTACAAAATGCTTCATTGCTAGCTTTCCCTTTTATAGCTTTTTTATATATGAATCCGCCGGTATACAGCCGTATTTCCCTTGTGGGGACCGTATTAAATCTGGTTGGCCAATACAGGCTGGATTTTTATGTGGTAAGACAGCAGAAGATAACCGTCGCCAAGAAGGGACCGCGGTAGCGGCAGTGGCGTTCGCTTTCTCAAACCGGTTGCCCTAATTAATTGGGCAACTTGAGATTACCCTGCATACGCATCTAGGCAACAAAAAGGTGATGGCAAACTAATATATTTGAATTGTTTTCGATATTTTTGCTCGGATCGTCACAAATTAGGAAGTGATGTTCTGCCTGTGGGGAGGGAAAGATGAGTTGTTTTTTCCGAAAAAATAAATTTGGCGATAACAGTTTATTATTTCTGTTAGCTTTTAGTGGAACGGTTATTTATACATTTAATAATAGAAATTCCCTCTCCCACGAACTGATCACACGATTAAACTCCTCATATTCATTTCTCTTGATCGCACTCCAGGCTTTTACGAATTTACTGCCAAACATTTCTGTTGCTTCATCACAATCTGATAGGAGTGTCAGGGCATGTTCCTGGGTGCGGGGAAGTGTAATTGACTCTTTGGAGCAGTCGCCCTGATAAGGTGCGCTCGGTGCGACTTTATTGGTCATTCCTAAATACCCGCAGGCAAGAGAAGCTGCTATGGCAAGGTAGGGATTACAGTCCGCCCCGGGAAAACGATTCTCAAGACGTTTACTTTGTGGCGAGCTGTCGGGAACCCGAAGGCCTGTTGTTCGGTTGTCGTAACCCCAGTGGAGACTGGTGGGTGCGGCCATTTCAGGTGTGAAGCGGCGATAGGAGTTTACATTTGGAGCAAAAAAACTAATAAAACCGGGAGTGTATTTCTGCATACCGCCAATAAAATGCAAGAAATTATTGCTCTCTTTTCCTGTATTATCGACAAAAATATTTTCACCGGTTTTTCTATCCGCCACACTCTGGTGTAAGTGCAGTGCGCTTCCAGGTTCGTCTTCCATCGGTTTTGCCATGAAGGTTGCATAAATGCCGTGGCGAAGAGCCGTTTCGCGCACTGTGCGTTTAAAGGTAAAGACCTGGTCAGCTAAATGAAGTGGATCTCCATGTAGAAAGTTAATTTCCATCTGGGCAGTGCCTGATTCGTGGATCAGTGTGTCGACATCAAGCCCCTGAGCTTCACAAAAATCATACATGTCTTCAATGATGGGCTCGTATTCATTGGCTGCATCAATGCTGTAGGATTGTCGGGTTTTTTCTGTGCGTCCCGATCTTCCCACAGGCGCGGATAGCTTTTCATCCGGGTCCAGGTTTCTTTTTACAAGATAAAACTCTACCTCAGGAGCGACAATAGGCTTCCATCCTCTGTCTGCATATTTTTCGAGGACAAATTTTAAAATATTACGGGTGCTGATAGGGTGAGGGTCCCCATCTCGAGAATGGCAGTCATGAATGATTTGTGCTGTCGGATCATTGGCCCAAGGGTTTAGGCGCACTGAGTTGGGGTCAGGGATTAGGAGCATGTCGGTGTCTGCTGGATCAACAAGCTCATTGTGTTCGTCGACATAATCCCCAGTTACAGTTTGCACCAAAATGCTTTCCGGTAAACGGCTGTCTTGAGTTAAGAACTTATCGGTGGGGGTGAACTTTCCTCTGGCGTTACCTGACATGTCGGGAACAAGGCATTCAACTTCTGCAATATTGTGATTTGCCAGCCAGTTTGTAATTTTATCCATTGGATAGCCATTGCTTACTTTTTCTTCCTGAGTGAAATTCTATGATCAGTGCCGGAAAGCATTGCGCTGAAAATAATTCCTCCTGTGTAAAGGAACTATATACTGCCGATTGGAACAGGGCCGTTTATTTAAATGGCATTGAGGGTATCTGGTAGAAATATGAAGGTGATGAATAGGTTGGATGAGCACACGGAATCCTATTATGCCGCTACAGCTAACGACCTTCAGGAGTATCCATGCCTGGAAGGTAACGTGGAGGCAGATGTCTGCATCATTGGTGGTGGTTATACGGGACTCTCTAGTGCTTTGCACTTGGCAGAGCGCGGCTACTGTGTGGTGCTTCTGGAGGCTAATAGGATTGGTTGGGGCTCATCAGGAAGGAATGGAGGACATGTCGGTGTTGGACAAAGGCGAAGTCAGGGTGATCTGGAAGCCATGTTCGGATTCGACATGGCTAAGCAGCTATGGGATTTAAGTATCGATGCTGTTCAATTGGTGGAGAGTTTAATAGTCAGGCACCGGATTCCATGTGATTTAAAACGTGGGATTATGCATCTGGCGGCAAAGGCCAGCCACGATAAGTATCTGAAGGGTGAAACTGACAAGCTCAGGGAAAGATATGGATACAGGCAGGTTGAATATATAGAGAAAAAAGAAGTTCGGGAGCTTGTTGGTAGTGAGCGATATCTTGGTGCTCAGATAGATTTTGGTTCACTACATCTCCACCCACTCAATTTTGCTTTAGGGCTTGCTCGTGCAGGAGCCTCTGCAGGAGTCCATTTTTTTGAGCGCAGTGAGGTGCAGGGATACTCGGCGTCTTCCCCTTTTACGATTTCAACTGCGCGAGGACAAGTAAGGGCTGAAAAGCTGATTTTGGCTTGTAACGGGTATTTGGGAAATCTTGAGTCCCGTTTGGCCGGATGGATAATGCCGATAAATAATTTTGTGTTGGCGACAGAGCCTTTACCTAAAAACCTTGCCCGGGAAATCATTGCTAATGATTTTGCAGTGCAAGACACCCTACATGTTATTAATTATTGGAAACTATCAGGTGATAACAGGTTAATTTTTGGTGGCGGGGAGAATTACACCAGGCGCTTTCCTGAGGATATTCGTAGTTTCGTCAGAAAGTATATGTTGAGAGTTTATCCACAGCTGGAAAATACTGGTGTTGAATTTGGCTGGGGAGGAACACTGGCCGTTACCATGAATCGAATGCCTTGTATGGGACAGTTGCAACCGGGTTTGTATTATAGTCAGGGATATTCTGGGCATGGAGTGCCCACTGCAACTTTAGCCGGTAAGCTTTTAGCTGATGCGATTTATGGGGAGAGTGGAGGTTATAATATATTCGCTTCTCTCCCCAAAATTGATTTTCCAGGTGGGACTTTGTTGAGATGGCCGGGTTTGGTTTTGGGGATGCTCTATCACAGCTTATTGGACAAAATTGGAAGATAGGTCCAGGAAGGATTAGGCAGGGAGTGCCGACACGCAAGTGTCGACACTGGCCATATATGTTACTGGCTCTGAGCGGAAAGAGTCACTCGTCTGTACGAAGTATAGCCTTGAATACTGATATACCAGGTGCCAGCGGTAGGGTTACTAAAGCTGCAGCTCTCGTTATTCCCGTTTACATATGGGCGGCAGTCCCAGTCACTCGAGGTTGGTGTAGCGCCGTAGCGGACATATAGATCGCCATCACCATTGCCTCCAGACATATCAATATTCAAAGATGAAGCGCCTGAAGGAACATCCAGGGTGAAGTGCTGCCAGCTATTACGGCGACCGGATAGGTTGGTCACTTCCCAGCCATCAATCTCTCCGGGGTCATCCGTACAGTTACTGATAGATACGCCTACAGTATCAAAGGCGGATGCGACAGTTGTAATATCATAGCCGAGATCTTCAGCCGCAGACAAGGCACCGCAAGCACCTTCAGCAAAGTCTGTACTTGCATTCCAGTAGGTTTGATTTGCCAATACAAAAATATCAAAGGCACTTTGTGTATTCCAGCCATTTGATGTTGCGATCAAATAAAAGGCACGGTTAAACACGCCTGAGCTGTAGTGCACATCCATGCCATTGTAGTAGTCATCTGCATGGCCAATTGAACGGCCATCCTGAGTGGGGTCGTCCATGTAGCGGAGAGCGCCACTAGCTTTGTAAATGTCGGCTCCCACCATCCAGTCGTTACTACCTTTCATATAGTATTCTGCTGCCTCTCCGGCCATATCAGAGAAGGCTTCATTGATGCCGCCTGATTGGCCGGAATAGGTCAGGTTTGAGTTTTGTTCAGTGAAGCCATGGCTAACTTCATGAGAGGAAACGTCCAGGCTGACAAGTGGGTGGAAGGTTGTATAGCCATCACCGAATGTCATCTGGCTGCCATCCCAGAATGCATTTTCGTAGTTGTTACTGTAATGAACCCGCATTCTTAATTTTTGTGTGAGTGGTGATGATCCATACCAGTCACTGTACATATTGAAAACTACATTACCAAAGAAGTGGGCATCATTCAGTGGAGAGTAGGCACCATTGATTTCTTTGTGATCGTTATCAGGACAGGTAAAGGAGAAAACACTACCACCACTGGTGCCGTGGTTCAGATCCACAGTTTCAACATTGTCAGTGCTCATGGAGCAGCTGCTGTCGACCTCAAGGGCAGGGTAGTCGGTACCGTATTCGTAGCGTCCTGTTTTCTCATTGCCTCCAGGGCCTGTAGCATCCCGGAATGCCAAACCATCCCACTGTTTGATCACTTCGCCAGTGAGTGCGTCAATAAAATAGAAGGGCCTGGTAGGTTCTTCACCGTACTCAACCCAATTTACCAGGTACGCCAAACGTGCCTGGTCATTTTCATCTACGTATACATAAAGTTCTTTCTTTTGGTTTTGAGCATTTAGCTTTATTGCAGGCATAGACAATGCGCGTTTGGTTGAGCCATTTTGCTCACGCAAATTTAATTGGTGAGTCATGGCTCGTTCGATCGCATTGTTGGCATCAATAGAAGCGCGTGCGTTGGGAACCTCAAGTTCAAGGCCTGAAAGTACGTGGCCCCTTACTTTCTGGGATGAACCATTTTGACTGCGGGCAACTGTTTTTCCCCAAACAGGAATACCTTTGTGGGTTTGTTGGTATCGCGAAATAGTTTTTCCATTGGAAAGTGTGCGTTCGAGTACCATTTCCAATTTCATATCTGATCCGGCAATGGAAGCCAGTGACTGATTGGAAAGCAGGTCCGGTGTGACCTGAATACGTTCTGCTGCCTGGGCGCTAATGGCTAGGGCAAGCGTGCTTGCTACTCCTAATAATAGTTTCATTTTAGCTTTCTCTTTATGATTATTATTGATGTGGCCAATATAGTGTGGAAATTTATAGTGAAATTCACTTTTTCGTTTTCTGGCCTGTTAGTTTTCACCATTGAAAATGTCTTGCATTACTATCTTTAACTTGTGCGAATACAATAGTAAGAGATTTTCTGGGGTGTTGAATTGTTTGCCGTTACAAGGCGGAATAACAATATCCGCTACTATTATTTCTGACAATATGCTTTTGTCGCGGAAATTATCATTTGAATGTTTATGTTTTTATTTTGATGTGTGCGTCACAAATCTGTTGTGTTTATGTCTGGTTAATAAAGGTAGGTATAAAGGGGAGTTTTGTCAGTAGTTTTTAGATATGGTGGGGTCTATTGTATGTTTTATATTGTGTGTTTGTATTTGGTGCGAACTTTTTAGGATTAATTTAAGTTGCACTCATGGAGGGCTCAAAATTGATTTCATTGTATTTGCCATTATAAAAACAAACTAAAGGATTAAATTTGAAAGTTGTTTTTAATTCTTGTTGCTTAGATTTTCTGAATGTTAGAGGTGGTTTTTGCTGTTCCACCTAAAGCGTGTATTTATCCGTCTTAAGACTCTTTTTAGTCCCGGTCTAGAATGGCTTTAATTTTCAATTATCTCTTGGGTTAAATCTTAATGGTTTTAATCCGATTATTGTTTTGGTTGATGAGTGCTCTGTTAAAAGTTGACTTGATCTGTCTTGTTTGTCGATATCCTCCTATTTGTAGAATTTAGGCATGTGGTTTACCTTAAGCGTCCACCTCCCTGCCGGTCGAGTGATGATAAGAGGCTGCTCTGATTGCGGAGGCTGCCCGCTTTAGGCCGGAAGAGAGACTCCTTGGTTCTGATAGATTTGAAAATGTGGAGATAGATCAATGGCGGTGCGCCCTGACAAGTTAGTAATTGCTATATCTTCCCGCGCTTTATTTGACCTCGGCGATAGTCATAAGGTCTTTGAAGAGCAGGGCTTGCACGCTTTCTCTCAATATCAGGTCGAGCGGGAAAATGACATCCTGAACAAAGGCGATGCCTTCCTCTTAGTGGAAAAGTTCTTGAAGATTAATGATCTTCTTGATGGGGACCCCCGGGTCGAGGTAATCCTACTCTCAAGAAATAGTGCTGACACTGGATTGCGAGTATTTAACTCCATAGAACACTACGGACTAGATATTACGCGGGCTGCTTTTTGTAATGGTGAGAGCCCGTATCGCTATATAGGCCCCTTTGGGTGCAATCTATTCCTTTCCGCAGATGGTGCCGATGTTCGTCAGGCTTTGGAGCAGGGAGTTGCTGCCGCAACTTTAGTGGCGGGTGCAAGCCGTGAAAATCGGAACGATGTTTTGCGATTCGCATTTGATGGTGATTCAGTCATATTCTCGGATGAGGCTGAGAAAATCTATAAAAGAGAGGGGTTGGCGGCTTTTACCAAAGCCGAGCGAATATCAGCGCAAAAACCTCTGGGAGGAGGGCCCTTCAAGGGGTTTCTTGAGGCGCTTCAGCGGTTGCAAGCAGAATTTGACATGGATGCCTGCCCAATTCGAACAGCGCTGGTAACTGCTCGCTCTGCTCCGGCCCATGAGCGGGTTATCAGGACCCTGCGGACCTGGGATGTTCGGGTAGACGAATCAGTTTTTCTAGGGGGGTTACCGAAGGGTGAGTTTTTGCGCGCCTTTGGTGCCGATGTCTTTTTTGATGATCAGCCCAGTCACTGCGCCTCTGCTGCTGAACACGTGGCAACAGGCCATGTTCCCCATGGCATAGCTAATGTTGAAGCCTAGATAGTTGTGGGCAATTTAGTGGGCGTTATACGGTAAAGGGTGCATTGCACCACTATGGAGCAATGTAGCTACCGACTAGAAAATAAAGCCGACAGAAAGCCCAGGATCCCCCAAAGTTGATTGACACTTTCGTCTCTACCACGGATATTCAACCGTCCATTGGCCCTGGCTTTGATTCACTGCTATTCTTTTCTCGTATAACTCAAGATAGTTTTTATAACTATCGATCAAAAAATGGCATTACTCGCTCTCGGCCAGGAGCGAACTTAATGAAAGGGAGGATCTATGAAGCTGCAGCAGTTGAGATATATCTGGGAAGTGGCACATCACGACCTCAATGTTTCTGCTACAGCGCAGAGCCTCTATACCTCCCAGCCGGGAATCAGTAAACAAATTCGCCTTCTGGAGGATGAGCTTGGCGTAGAAATCTTTGCGCGCAGTGGCAAGCATCTCACGAGGGTGACCCCGGCAGGGGAGGCAATCTTAAAGACTGCCGGCGAAATTATGCGCAAAGTGGA
The DNA here is from genome assembly GCF_052467815.1 of Microbulbifer maximicatervae (SeqCode). Lineage (NCBI taxonomy): Bacteria > Pseudomonadati > Pseudomonadota > Gammaproteobacteria > Cellvibrionales > Microbulbiferaceae > Microbulbifer > Microbulbifer maximicatervae (SeqCode). The sequence goes on along the minus strand of NZ_CP174326.1, from coordinate 4,438,262 downwards.
GAATATCAAACAGGTTGCGCAAGAGTTCAGCAATGATAAAAAAGGTAGTCTCGCTGTAGCTACCACTCACACCCAGGCGCGCTATGCCTTGCCCCCGATTATTAAGTTGTTTATAGGTCGTTATCCGGAGGTTTCCCTGCACATGCATCAGGGAACCCCTATGCAAATTTCTGAGATGGCGGCAGATGGCACTGCAGACTTTGCTATCGCTACCGAAGCTCTGGAGCTTTTCAGCGATTTGGTGATGATGCCTGTCTACCGCTGGAACCGCTGCATTCTGGTACCGAAAGATCACCCGCTTTGCCAGGTGAGTAAGCTATCCCTTGAGGACGTGGCGAAGTACCCGATAGTTACTTATGTATTTGGGTTTACCGGCCGCTCCAAGTTAGATGAAGCTTTCTTGGAGAAAGGGTTGTCACCTAAGGTAGTCTTTACCGCCGCCGATGCTGATGTAATCAAAACTTACGTGCGTCTGGGATTGGGAATTGGCATTGTGGCTGATATGGCCGTTGATGGCGAAGATGAGGACCTTGTGGCTCTCGATGCCAGTGATCTATTTGAATCGAGTGTTACGAAAATTGGCTTCCGTAAGGGGATTTTCTTGCGGGGCTTTATGTATGAGTTTATCCAGCAATTTGCCCCCCATCTCAGCCGTGAGCTGATTGACCAAGCGGCACAGGCGACATCCCGTTCTGAGGTCGATGCGCTGTTCGCCGATATGGAGTTGCCGGTTTACTAGAGGTGCTGTTGAAGGGGGAGTGCCGAAATAAAGGTAAGGGATGGAGGCTATGAAGCCTCCATCTCGATCAGGGGGCGCAGCACTTCTTTGGCGAACTTAAAGTAAACAGTAAAAATTTCTGCTTCCTTACCTTCGCGCTCTACGACAAAGAAGGGCGCTCGCTCCACCTTGTACTGCTGAGCCAGCTGTAAACCCGGGCTTTGCGGGTCACGCAGGTCGGCGATAAGTGTCTGGTCGATAAATTGCATTTGGCCATTTTCTTCCAGCTTTTCTTCAACGTCGCGACACTTGGCGCAGGGCGAGCCGTCGGCGAGAATTTTCTTGACCAGTGTGATCTTCACGATAATTTCCTTGATCCAGTGCAATGCCATTAAAGGCAAGATGGACTGAATCTATCAGAACCCCTAATAACTTTGAAATATCAATCGCCGATACCTTTATAACTAAAATTTGTAGTGATGCTACAAAAGGCGCCAAAACAGGCTAATTTTTGGTCGCTTTTCGGCGGTTTGATACCTACTGCAAAAATTGTTCAGTTGTTTCCAGTAGTAAGCGCACCTTGGCCAAGCACTCCTGATGCTCTGAGGTGGGATCGGAATCTGCAACGATCCCACCACCTGCCGCGCAGGTTAGATGTCCATCGTTGGCACTGAAGGTCCGGATGGCGATATTGGTGTCAGCGCGGCCACAGCTGCTGATGTAGCCAATACTGCCGCAATAAATCCCCCGGGGACTGGATTCCAGCTCCCGGATCACTTCCATTGAGCGTCGCTTTGGAGCACCTGTGATAGACCCGCCGGGGAAACAAGCTTCGAGTAATTCGCTATAAACTGACTCTTCGGGTAGCTCACCAGTTACTACGCTGACCAAGTGGTGGACATTGGCAAAGCTTGCCAATTGGAATAGCTCGGGAACACGTACGGTGCCACTGCGACACAGCTTGCTCAAATCATTGCGCAGTAAATCGACGATCATCAGATTTTCCGCCCGGTCCTTGGGGCTTCTCTGCAGCGAGAAGGCGGCGCGCTGATCTGCCATCTTGTCAGCGTGTCTTGCTGCAGTGCCTTTAATCGGTTCCGTGCGTAAACTGGCGCCATCAGCTCGGATAAATCGCTCCGGCGACATACTGAGTAGGCTGCCATGGGGCAGGGCCATATAAGCAGAAAAGGGACCGGCAGCTTGAGAGCGCAATGCCAGGTAAGCTGTTAGCAGATCGCCGCTGTAGGGGGCCCTGAAACGCTGGGTAAAGTTTGCCTGATAGATATCGCCGGCGGCGATATATTCCAATATCTGCTCAATTTGTGCCCGATAATCATCTGCACTCAGTTCGTGCTCAAATGGTGAAAGCAGCCGGAAGTCTCCGGGTGTAAGCGGAGTCTCCCAATTGATAGCTTTAAATCGCTGTATCAATTCGCGAACTTGCTGTGGGGGGCAGGCGGGGTGGAAAACCAGGTGACTGCTACCCAGTTGGTGGTCGGCAATAAAGGCCCATGTGTAGAGCCCAAAAAAGCCTGCGGGCAAGTCCGTAGGGCGCATATCTGCCGGTAGATAATTGCCCTCTACACCGAGTTCATAACCAGCGTAACCAATAACCCCGCCGCAAAAAGGCAGTTGTGAGTCCCTGTCCTGAGGGCAGAGTTCGCACACAAGGTCATCCAGTCGGGCAAATGGCTCGGGTGTGTCGGCACTTAACTCAAGGGTATTTATCGGGTCGGCACTAATGATGTCATAGCGCCCACCCTCCGCGAGAGGTCGACCGCTGTCGAGCCAAACGGGGATAGGTAAATCCGCTATCGCCGCAAATGCGGCGGGCGTGTTTAATGAGTAGGGCAGAGAGACAATTTGCATATCAAGCTACAGCAGTCCGGAAGACGGCGCACACTACACATTTTGCGGCGGCAATTAAAGGGTGTGTGGCTCTTTAGTCAATCCTGCGCTCAATACCGGCCTGAGACATCAGGCGGGTGGCGAGTTCCTCCACCGAAAGTTGGGTTGCATTGAGGAAAGGCACCTGGGCCCGCCTCAGCATTTGCTCAACTTGGCGCACCTCGAATTCACATTGTTCCTTAGAAGCGTAGCGGCTGTTGGCGCGCCTTTCCTGTCTAATTTGCATCAGGCGCTCGGGCTCGATTGTCAGGCCAAACAGCTTGTTGCGAAACGGGCGCAGGATCTTGGGCAGGGTGGTGGAGTCCATATCCTCTTCGGTGATGGGGTAGTTTGCCGCGCGCAGGCCAAACTGGAGTGCCAGGTACAAGCAGGTAGGCGTTTTGCCGGAGCGGGAAACGCCCAACAGGATCACATCGGCTTGCTGGAATTCGCTGACTCTGCGGCCATCGTCATTGTCCATGGCGAAGTGCACTGCATCAATCCGGTCGGTGTAGCGGCGGTTGTCGTCAATGCCGTGAGAGACGTTGACCATCTGTGCCGGATCCCGGTTAAACAGATTGGCCAGTGGCGTGAGGTAGTTCTCGAAGATATCGAGCATCAGCGCAGAGCTTTGGTGCAGCTGTTCCCGGATCTTGTCAGAAACAATGCTGGTAATAATGATCGGCTGTAAACCGGATTCATCGGCTGCTTTTTCTATGCGTTGCAGGGCCTGTTTAACTTTTTCGGTGGAGTCGATATAGGGAAGCGTGACCTGCTCAACTTGTTGATCGCGGAACTGTGCGAGTAGGCTGTGGCCAATCGCTTCGACGGTGAGACCGGTTCCGTCGGAGATAAAAAAAGCCGTGCGCTTGTCTTTTGCCATGTTTGTTCTCAGTTTGTCGGCGTGAGGGGGCTATTGTAGGGGAGGAATGGGGCAAAGGTCTTTTATTCTGGCGTTTTGCAATTTTTGTAGAAAATTTACAACATTTTGGCCAATTTTTACGGGCTATTTTTTACAAAACTCATCCTTATAATCTGCCGCCACTCAACCTGAATTTTAGAGGGCCTTCACTTGACGAACTTCACGATCGACTTCGCAAAACTGGGCATGGCCGATGTCGACAAAGTCGGCGGCAAGAACGCATCACTGGGCGAGATGATCTCCTCTCTCGCCGGTGCCGGCGTGAGCGTACCCGGTGGATTCGCTACCACCGCAGAAGCCTTTAGGGCTTTCCTGGCTCACGAACAGCTGGAGCAGCGTATAGCCGAGCGTTTGCAAGGATTGGATGTTGGTAATGTCACCGAGCTGGCCCAGGCGGGAGATGAAATCCGCAACTGGATTTTACAGACTCCGTTCCCCGAGCAGCTGGAAAAAGAGATTCGCGAGGGCTATGAGGCCCTGGGTGGTGCGGAAACTGCTGTTGCAGTTCGCTCCTCTGCAACCGCCGAAGACTTGCCGGATGCGTCCTTCGCCGGTCAGCAGGAGACCTTCCTGAATATCCGCGGTATCGACGCTGTATTGAAGGCAGTAAAAGAAGTTTTTGCTTCCCTCTACAACGACCGTGCTATCGCCTACCGCGTGCACACCGGTTATGCGGATGTGGGCGTTGCCCTGTCTGCCGGTATCCAGCACATGGTGCGCAGTGAGACCGGCGCAGCGGGTGTGATGTTTACCCTGGACACAGAGAGTGGCTTCCGCGATGTGATCTTTATCACCGCCGCCTTTGGTTTGGGTGAAACCGTTGTTCAAGGTGCAGTTAACCCGGACGAATTTTACCTCTACAAGCCAGCCCTGGATGCGGGCCGTCCTGCGATTCTGCGCCGCAATCGCGGCAGTAAAGCGATCAAGATGGTTTACGACGAGAGCGGTGAATGTGGTCGTTCCGTAAAAACTATCCCGGTGGCAGACGAAGACCGCCAGCGCTTTGCCCTCAACGATGCGGAGCTGACAGACCTGGCAATCCAGGCCCGCAAGATTGAAGAGCACTACGGTCGCCCGATGGATATCGAGTGGGCTAAAGACGGCGACAGCGGTAAGTTGTTTATCGTACAGGCGCGTCCGGAAACTGTACGCTCCCGCGATCAGGGCACCAGCATCGAGCGCTACAGTTTGCAGGAGCGCAGTGACGTATTGTGTGAAGGTCGCGCAATCGGCCAGCGCATTGGCGCGGGCCCCGTTCGCAAGCTTGAATCCGTAGAAGACATGGCGCTGATGCAGGATGGTGAAGTCCTGGTTACCGATATGACCGACCCGGATTGGGAGCCGGTCCTGAAGAAAGCGAGTGCTATTGTTACCAATCGCGGCGGCCGTACTTGTCACGCGGCAATTATCGCTCGTGAGCTGGGTATCCCCGCAGTTGTAGGTTGTGGTAATGCAACCGAGCTGCTGGAAACCGGCACCCCGGTGACAGTTTCCTGTGCGGAAGGCGATACCGGTTTTGTAATGGCTGGTGAACTGGAATTCCAGCGCGAGGAAACTGAAGTTGCGGAAATGCCGGAGCTGCCGTTCAAAATTATGTTGAACGTGGGCAACCCGGATCGAGCATTCGCTTTCAGCCATCTGCCGAACCAGGGCGTTGGCCTTGCGCGCCTTGAGTTTATCCTCAACCGCATGATCGGTATTCACCCGAAAGCACTGCTCGAACTGGATAACCTGCCGGAAGATCTGCAGCAGAATATTCGCGAGCGTATCGGTGGATACGATTCTCCAGAAGACTTTATTGTCGAAAAGTTGGTGGAAGGCATCGCTACCTTGGCTGCAGCCTTCGCACCGAATCGCGTCATCGTACGCTTGTCCGACTTTAAATCTAATGAGTATGCGCACCTTGTGGGTGGCCAGTTGTACGAGCCAAGCGAAGAAAACCCAATGCTTGGCTTCCGTGGTGCAGCTCGCTACCGCTCCGAAGATTTCCGCCAGTGCTTTGCCCTGGAGTGCCGTGCACTGAAGAAAGTCCGCGATGAAATGGGACTGACCAATGTGGAAATCATGGTGCCCTTCGTTCGCACCCCGGAAGAAGCTGAGGAAGTAGTCGGTCTGCTGGCTGAAAACGGCCTGCGCCGTGGAGAAGGTGGCCTCAAGGTCATTATGATGTGCGAACTGCCGTCTAACGCTTTGCTGGCGGAGGACTTCCTGCAGCACTTTGATGGTTTCTCTATCGGTTCCAATGACCTGACCCAGCTAACGCTTGGCCTGGACCGCGACTCCGGCCTGGTTGCCGATTTGTTTGATGAGCGCAACCCAGCGGTCAAGGCACTGCTTTCCAGGGCGATCCAAGCCTGTAAGAAAGCGGGTAAATATGTAGGTATTTGTGGTCAGGGTCCTTCTGACCATAAAGACTTCGCCCGCTGGTTGATGGATGAGGGGATCGACAGTGTGTCCCTGAACCCGGATACCGCAGTAGATACCTGGCTATTCCTGGCCAACGAGGAAGGTTAATTTTCCTCCTAAAGCGGCCCAATTGTGGGCCGCTTTCCCAATTATTCCCCCGCTATATTTAACTGTAATTTTTCTGCTGAAGCGGTGTTTGCCTTGGTGGAAAATGAGTCCGTTGTTGCCGTTAAACTCAGAAACACCTGATTTTGTTCTGCTAATTGTGTTTGAAAAATTTAAACGACACATTATCCAAAAAATACAAACCTCTATCAGCTGATCCACACAGAAGAATTCATTCTAAATCTTTCCGCTCGCCTCAATAGAATCGGAAGAGTCTTAAGGTTGCGTGTAAATCGAAAAACAGATTGCGCAATGTGCTCCGTAAAAATGTTCGCCGTGGGCCCTGGCCCCACTGGCGCGCACCTGAAAATTACCGACAGACTGTTTATCTGTTGAATTCAGGGCAGGGTACCCAGACTCGGTGAGGTGAGCTATGCAAACGAGTAGACAGATTCAAATCCCCATACTTCATGTCTTTTTGATGATGTGCCTTATGGCTTTAATGGCAGCGCCGCCGGCAGATGCAAAGCCACGCGCATCTAATTGGTTTGATGATCGCGCCGCAGCCAGAGGTGGTAGTCCATCGATTAGAATTGATTTAAGTGAGCAGCGCGCATATCTGTATAAAGGTGGGAAATTAGTTGGTGTCTCCCGTATTTCTTCGGGGAAGCGCGGTTATAGCACACGCCCCGGGCATTTTCGTGTGTTGTCCAAACACCCTTATCACCGCTCGTCTATTTATGGCAGTTTTGTTGATAGACGCACTGGCAGAGTCGTGAGATCGAATGTAAATACTCGAAAGCATCGTCGCCCTGCGGGTACTGTGTATCGCGGTGCAAAAATGAATAACTACATTCGTTTTAATGGCGGTATCGGTCTGCATGCCTCTGGCCACGTGCCCGGCTATCCCGCTTCTCATGGTTGTGTACGTATGCCCCCACATATGGCGAGAAAGTTCTACCAGCATGTGCGTGTAGGCACGCCGGTTCGTGTAACACACTAGTTTCAATTTCGTGGCAGCGAAGGCTTGGCCGGGTATTATCCATCGTGGTGATACCCGGTATTTATTTGCCTCTTAGCTCTTCTACTTTTTTCCCGCTATTATCCTTCTCTTCCATAGATTGCTGCGAGAATATTGATGCTCAAGTCAACCCCCGATTTATGTGATGCCTACCCTGATGAGGTGCGAGTAGTTGATCCTATGTTTATCAATTACGGTGGCCGAGATCGTTTTGGTGGGCAGATTGTCACTATCAAATGTTTTGAAGATAACTCCCTGGTGCGAGAGCTGGTGGCTGAACCGGGGCAGGGCAAGGTTTTGGTAGTAGATGCCGGTGGATCCATGCGGCGGGCTTGTCTTGGCGATATGCTGGCAGAAAAGGCGGCTGCCAACGGTTGGGAAGGTATCCTGATGTATGGCTGCATTCGCGATGTAGATGAAATCGCGGAACTGGATCTGGGGGTGCAGGCACTTGGTAGCCATCCAATGAAAACAGAAAAAAAGGGAATTGGTGAAAGAGACCTGACTGTGAGCTTTGCGGGTGTGGATTTCCGCCCGGGGGAATACCTCTACGCGGATAACAATGGTGTAATCGTGGCGGGTAAGGCTCTGACTTAAAAAAGCGCCAGTAAGTCTATTGGGCGGCCTGGAAACTGGCAGCCCAAAAGCGCTGCCAGTTGTTGAGAATCAACTTAGCGGGGATCAATTAGATCATCAGCGGGGTTCTCCGGCATTCTCAGGGACATCAAAAATGCCAAGATCTTATTCTGATCATTTTCACTTAAATACTTGAAATTCTGTGCTGCGTTACTGGCCTCGCTTCCGGGGCTGTCGTGGAGAAAAATGGCTTCTGCCAACGTAGTGGCTCTGCCATCGTGTAAATAGGGCGCAGTATCGGCCACTCCCCAAAGGCGTGCGGTAATAAACTCACGGTTTTGCTGGTCCGTTTGGAAGAAGGCGTTCTCAGCCAGCCCCTCGCCCATATCGTGGCGCTTGAGATCAGAGAACATAGCGACCTCTATTCCGCCATTGCGGTTTTGGCGAAAATTTGTCGGATGCTTGGTCAGGTCCACTTCGTAGAAAATGTCTTCAAAGGGAGTTTCTGGAGAGCCGGTAAGTTTATAGGGGAGGGTCCTTCTTTCGGTTACCATCGTTGGGCGGTGGCAGTCGGCGCAGCCGATATCGGAGAAAAGCCTCCTGCCGTCACGGTGTTCTCTGTCATCGGTATCAAATGGTGGTTCCAGTGTAGTAATAAAGATGCTTAGTGCGGATAAGTCCCCAACGGTGATTTCATTGACTACTCCGTCATTGTCAGCATCTGCTGTTGCTCCGCCAAAGGCTTCCGAGGCCTGCATCCCCATATGAAATGCCAGGGCGGAGACATCGAACTCCCTGACTGAGGCGTTGTCACCTTTTCGACCAAATGGCCTGACAATCAAATCGTGCTCGACGCCTTCGACATTGGTGGTATCCAAATTGCCGTACTCGTCGGCAATGATGCTCCCAAAACTGACTGATTTTGTTTCCAGCTCAACGATGATGCCGGGATTGTTGAGGGCGTGTTGTTTTAGATTTTGTAATTCATGGGTCATCTCACGACCAACCAATTCAATTCCCCCGGCGCCAAATAAAAATACCGGATTAATCAGCCGCCCATCAAACTCTGCGATACCGTCAAAGTTTTCATCGATAACATCGATGTTGGCGGGGCGGAATAATACGCTGGTTCCGAACCCTCCACCTCCGCCAATGCCCAATCTGGGAGGCGTTGTTCGATTGCTGATGACGGTATGGCACTCCAGGCAGTTTTGCGCATCGAGGCCATTGACCCGCAAAAATGTGCCATTCCCTTGCAGGGTGGGCCTGTTACCTCCGGTGGGGGAGTGGTTGTCTGGTTCAGAAAAATCGTGGGGGCCATCACCAAAACCGTCGTAACGATTGAAAGGCGTGCTGAAAATAATCATCCCCGCTTCACGTATTTCGTCGAGGTGGAGTTGTCCCTGGGAAATTTTATCCTGGCTAATCCTATCTTCTGGATTTAAGCGTGGCTCCTCGCCGATTAGATCGGCATAAATTAACGATGGAAGCATCAGGCTGATGCTGGTGAGAGATATTGCCGTAAGTCGATTCATGTCAAAATCCTTGTTTATTTTTATTTTCCTTTCAAAAAGTTATAAAGCTAAGTCCCTGATAAAGAATGGTTATTTAATTGAAAGGAATATGGGGGTCTCACAATATGGATTTGTGTAGACGGATTGAGAAAAAGCTAATATCAATAATTTTTCAATGGTCCCTGAAAAAAACAACGCCGGTTTTGTTGAAAAATAAAATGCCTATCAGGGTAGGGGCATGGATTTCTTCTGTGAATTCTTACCTGCAATCAAACGTCTCCTATTATTGTGCATTGATGACTCTCTCGACCCTGCGGGAATTGGCAGTGTTTGTTGCAACGGCTGCCGCTATGGAAGGTGAAAATGAGCGAATTGCGCAAAAAATTCTTTACCGCGCCTCTTTTAAAAATTATTAAACGGGTACTTCCGCCAATTTCTGAAACAGAAAGGGAGGCGATGGAAGCGGGTGAAGTTTGGTGGGACGCTGAGTTATTGTCAGGTAAACCACATTGGGATCAGTTGTTGGGGATGGGGCCACCTGCGCTCAATGAAGAGGAGCAGGCTTTCCTGGAGGGGCCAGTCGAAGAGCTGTGCCGAATGATCAACGATTGGCAAATTAGCTATGTGGATCGCAATATTCCGGAGCATGTTTGGGATTTCCTTCGGAAAAATCGCTTTTTTGGCATTATTATTCCCAAGAAATATGGCGGCCTTGGCTTTTCCCCGACAGCTCATGCGGAGATAGTGACCAAAATTACCACCCGCAGTACTTGTGTGGGTGTCACAGTAATGGTGCCTAACTCATTGGGCCCGGGAGAGCTGCTACTGGCTCACGGTACGCAAGAGCAAAAGGACTACTATTTGCCACGTCTGGCAGATGGCACTGATATTCCCTGCTTTGCGCTGACCAGTCCGGAGGCCGGATCTGATGCGGCATCCATGATTGACCGTGGCGTAGTCTGTTACGGCGAATATCAAGGCGAAAAGGTCCTTGGTATGCGTGTTGATTGGCACAAGCGCTATATCACCTTGGGCCCGATAGCCACGGTGTTAGGTTTGGCCTTCAAGCTCTATGACCCGGACCATATTCTCGGCGATGAAGAAGAGCTGGGTATTACGGTTGCCCTGGTGCCCACAGATACACCGGGCGTTTCCATTGGTCAGAGGCATCTCCCAGCGCTGCAAGCATTTCAGAACGGGCCCAACTGGGGAAAAGATGTTTTTATGCCCATGGATTGGATTATTGGCGGCGAGGAGAAAGTCGGCAAAGGTTGGGAGATGCTGATGAGTGCCCTTGCCGCAGGCCGAGGAATTTCTCTGCCATCCCTATCTACCGGTGGGGCAAAAATGGCCGCGCGCATGACCGGCGCTTACGCCCGGGTTCGAGAGCAATTTAATGTGCCTGTTGGCCGCTTTGAAGGCGTGCAACGCCGCTTGGCTGAAATTGCTTCTATTGCATTTGTATTGGATAGCGCCCATAAAACGACTACCCGCGCCCTGGATGAGGGGCGGAAGCCAGCGGTGATCACCGCGATTATGAAAGCCAATGCTACTTGTGGTCTACGCCAGGCCATTATTGATGCAATGGATATTCATGCGGGTAAGGCCATTATGGATGGTCCATTAAATTACCTGGGTAATGTTTATCGAGCGATACCGGTAGCAATTACGGTAGAGGGGGCCAACCTTCTCACTCGCAGCTTGATGATCTTTGGCCAGGGTGCAATTCGCTGCCACCCCTATATTTTGAAGGAAATGTTGGCGGCAGAAAATCCAGACCATGAAGCGGGATTGGATGAATTGGATAAGTTGCTGCCCAAGCATATGTGGTTTCAATTCAAAACCCTCTGCCGGGGTATTTTTCACGGCTGGACGGTGGGCTTGTTTGCCAGCAGCCCTCGCAACGTAGGGCACGCTGCCAAGTACTATCGGCAATTGAATCGGTATTCGGCGGTGCTATCTCTGATTACTGAATTTTCCTTGATGACCCTGGGGGGAGAACTCAAGCGAAAAGAATTGATTTCTTCCCGATTGGGTGATGTCTTGAGTCAGCTGTATCTGCTCAGCTGCACCCTGAAGCGCTTTCATGATGATGGCAACCCTAAGGATGACCTCCCTCTGATGGAATTTTCCATGCGAGACGGGTTGCATAAGATCGAAGTCAACTTGTTGGAGGTGTTTCAAAATTTCCCCCGGCCATTTATTGGCCAGGTAATGCACTTCCTCACCATGCCTTGGGGTCACAGTGTCCACACCGCATCGGATCGGCAAGCCAAGGCCTGTGCGGAATTACTGTTGACGCCGTCGGCGACTCGCGACCGGCTGACCAGTGGAGTTTTTCTCGGAACTCCCGGGGATGGAGTGGATATTGTTGAGCAGGCGTTTGATCGGGTATGCGCTTCCGAGCGGGCTCGAGAAAAATTAAAAAAAGGCGGTATTCGCAACCTGAGCAGGGATAGCGTGGAAGAAGGGTTAAAGAAAAATCTAATCAGCGATGAAGAGGCTGAGATACTCTACGATGCAGCGGATGCTGTGGAGAAGGCAATTCAGGTGGATCACTTTGAGCACTTGGGTGGGTGTGCGGGCACAGTCCAATAGGGTTTGAGGAAAGCTACCTCCGATGGAATCTGCGCACAACAATTCTCCAGAGAGCTTTACCAGTGCTGAGGAGTGTGTCGATAAGCTCTTAGAAGTTGTCGGCAAGAAAATTGTTCTGGCATTACCGTTGGGGCTTGGTAAGGCAAACCACTTCGCCAATACACTATACGCTCGAGCGGCAGAAGATCATACGATTTCACTGACCATATTTACGGCCCTGACGCTGGAGCGCCCCCATGGTGACAGCGACATTTCCCGGCGCTTTATCCAGCCACTCCTGGACTCCCATTACAGTCAATACCAAGATCTTGCCTATGTTCCCGCGAGAAGAAAGGGGCACCTGCCAGGTAATATTAAGGTTATTGAATTCTTTATGGAGCCCGGTTCTCTGCTCGGCAATAACTATGCGCAGCAACACTACGTAAGTGCAAATTATACCCAAGTACCCGGTGAGTTGATCAGTCGGGGGGTTAACGTTATTGCGCAAATGGTGGCGCCTTCAGAGTGTGGAGACAAGTACAGCTTAAGTTGCAATCCAGACCTGACACTGCCTGTTCTAAAACTGGCAGCTCAGCGCAAGGACTACCCCCTGTATTTATTGGGTGAAGTAAATACTCAGCTGCCCTATATCCAAGGAAGCAGTGAACTGCCGGCCAGTGCTTTTGACTTTTTGTTGAAAGGCGAGACTTTTGATATGCCGCTGTTTGCTGCTCCGGCCCTGCCGGTAACCTTTACCGAATACAGCATCGCCTACCATATCGCCAGTCTGGTTGAAGATGGAGGAACCCTTCAAGTAGGTATTGGTGCTCTGGGAGATGCGGTTTGCCATGTACTGCGTTTGAGACATAAGGAAAACGCCCTCTTTTGCCGGATTCTGGATGACTTGGTGGAAGAGGATACAAAACGCTACCGAGAGGAATTACCGCTGTGCACTGGTACATTTAAGCGGGGACTTTATGGGGCCAGTGAAATGGTGCCTCACGGTTTTCTCCATCTGCGCAGAGCCGGGGTTCTGACCCGCAAAGTCTACGCTGACGCGACAATTCAACATCTGCTCGATAGTGATCAGATTACTGATACTGTGCATGAGGAAACCCTGCTAGCTCTGAAAAATGTAGGTCGTATCAGTTGCCCTTTAACCGTGGCGGATACAAATTTTTTACAGCAGCTTGGCATTGTGGACCCCAGCTATAGTTGGCGGGGCCATAAGCTGCTGACTCCTGATGGTGAAGAGGAGGAGTGCGATCTTCACAGCGAACATGGGCGCCGCCGTCTAATTGGTAGTTGCCTGAATAAAAAGATCGCTGGGGGTATCTGGTTACATGGCGGCTTCTATCTGGGGCCGGAACTTATGTATCGAGAGTTGCGGGATCTGGACCCTAGGGAGGGGGCAGGTCTCGATATGATTGACATCAGTTTTACCAATGACCTCCAATCCCAAAGAGACCTAAAGCTGGCGCAGCGACAGCATGCGCGCTTTGTAAATTCAGCCATGATGGTGACTCTTGGGGGGGCGGTTGTCTCGGATGCCTTAGTGGATAACCACGTGGTGAGTGGGGTGGGGGGGCAATATAACTTTGTCGCCCAGGCTTGGGACTTGCCAGGGGCCCGATCCATTATTGCGCTCCCCAGTGTGCGAATGCGTGATGGTATCTGCGAGAGTAATATTGTGTGGGAATATCCTCACACGACGATTCCCCGGCATTTGCGCGATGTGGTTGTGACGGAATATGGCGCAGTCGATTTGCGTGGTAAAACAGACCGGGATGTAATGGTGGCCATGCTCAGTATCTGTGATACCCGCTTTCAAGCTGTACTGTTAGAGCAGGCCAAGCACGCGGGGAAGATAGAAAAAAGCTTTTCGATTCCTGAGAGTTTTAATAACAACACACCTGAACACCTCGCCAGTGTATTCAATGACGAAAAATGCCTGGCGGAGCTGCCTCACTATCCACTGGGTACTGATTTCTCTGATGAGGAAGCCCTGCTAGCGGTGGCTCTACAGCACTTGCGCTCCGCTGATAAAAGTTGGTGGAAAGTGCTGGCCAATATTTTTAAAGGCCGCCGGGTCTGGCACGATAAATCCTCAAGTGCCGATTATATCCAACGCTGCTTACAGCGAATGGGGTACGATCATACAGAGACCTATGAGCACAGGCTGGAAGCCTATATCGTTGCTGCCGCATTACATGAGTATATCGACCAGCGCAGGCCTCTGCGCCGGGAGTAAATAAAATTAGTGAAGCTTGCCCTGGGCCTGGATGGCGGTGAGGGCAATGGTATATACAATATCATCCACGAGTGCGCCCCGTGATAGGTCATTAACCGGCTTGCGCAATCCCTGTAACATTGGCCCAATACTCACTAAATCAGCGCTGCGTTGAACGGCTTTGTAGGTAGTGTTGCCGGTATTCAGGTCGGGAAAGATAAAAACTGTGGCCCTGCCGGCCACGGGACTGTGCGGGGCTTTTTGGGCAGCGACATTGCGGATTAAGGCGGCGTCGTATTGAAGGGGGCCATCAATAATTAGCTGCGGTCTCTTCTGTTTGGCCAGCTGGGTGGCCTCGCGGACTTTATCGACATCGCTGCCGCTGCCGGATGTGCCGGTGGAGTAACTGATCATTGCGACTCGGGGTTCTATACCAAATGCCGCTGCGGAATCTGCTGATTGAATGGCTATAGCGGCGAGTTGCTGTGCATCGGGATCGGGATTGATCGCGCAATCTCCGTAGACCAGTACCTGTTCAGGGAGCAGCATAAAAAATATCGAGGAAACCAGCTCTTCATCCGGGGCGGTTTTGATCAGTTGTAGGGCGGGCCGAATGGTATTGGCTGTTGTGTGAATAGCGCCGGACACCAGTCCATCCACTTCACCCAATGCCAACATCATGGTTCCGAGAACCACATTATCCTGTAGCTGCTCAAGTGCCACTACTTGAGTAAGTCCCTTGTTTTTACGCAGGGCAACCATGGGCTCCACATAGTGTGCCCTCACCGCCTTGGGATCGACAATTTCCAACTTTTTATTGAGCTTTAACCCCTGCTGCTCAGCAATTTTGAAAATATCTTTTTCTTCGCCCAGTAAAACCGGATGTGCAATCTCTCTCTCCAGGCAGAGCTGGGCGGCGCGAATGGTGCGGGGTTCGGTTCCTTCGGGTAGGACAATCCGCATAGTGCGGCGCCGGGCCAGTTCCGTGAGGTGGTAGCGGAATGCCGGGGGTGAAAGGCGTTTGGGGATTTCACTTTGCTGGCTCAGTGATTCCACCCACTCCTCATCCAGGCGACTGGCGAAAAATTCCTGCACCCGATCCACGCGATTTCTGTCATCTGATGGGGTGCGCAAATTAAAAGTCTGCAGTGACATCACCGTGTGCCAGGTATTGGAAGGTACCAGTAAAATGGGTAGGCCTGTTTCCATGGCCGGGGTACACAGTTTCAAAATGGCTTTGTCCAAATGGTAGCCGCCGGTTAATAGCAGGCATCCAATTTTGACTCCATTCATAACGGCCAAACATGCGCCCACAACCACATCGGGCCTATCGGCAGAAGTTACCAGCATGGCCCCGGGCTTAAATCTTCTCAACATATTGGGCAGTGAGCGGGAGCAGAAAGTGACGGTATGCAACCTGCGTGTTTCCAGCTCCCCTTTATTGAGTACCTTTGCATTAAAGTGCCGCGCCAGGTCGAGTGCACGGGGGGAGAGCAGTTCTGCATTCCAGGGAATAAAACCGACAATACGCAGTGGAATCTGCTTTGAAAGTATCTCAGGGGTCAGGCTAGGGGGGCTTTCTTTACTAGATTCCAGTTGTGAATGCAGTCCAATTAAATGAGCTCCAGGAGTATCCATAATTTCCGCAGGCAGACCCACTTTATTGATGATGCAGCCCACTACGCGCTTCGCATCCTCGCCGCCATAAAGACGAACGGCAAATTCCAGTCTCTCGCGAAGTTGCTTGACTGAATCGCTGGCACCGGGAGATGGACAGGCGACGAGTACCACTTCCGCATCTAGGGTTTTGGCAATTTGATAATTCAGCTGATTAGTCACGGGATTGTCGCGGCTGGGTAGCACGCCTTCGATTACATTAACTTCAGCCTTCGCCGAGATTCGTCTGAAACGGGCGAGAATCTCTTCCAGTAAATCCGCCATTTTTCCGGTGGATACCATCGAGTCCGCATATTCGGCACTCAGCGAGCTGGGGATGGACAGGTTGGATGTTTGCCGCAAGATTTCAGTGGTGCGCTCTATAGTGCCGTCTGGTGGCGGGGGCTCGGCGACAGGTTTAAAAAATTGAAGCTCAATACTTTTTCGGTCTAGCGCCCGAATTAAACCCAGGCTCACGGAGGTGATACCGGCCCCCGCTTCCAGAGGAACCAGCATTAGGGTTCTGGCATTGCTGTGTCGCAGCATGTTTAAGACTGCACCAAGCGCGATGTATCCCGGGCAATAATCCAGTCTTCCTTAGTGGGGATTACCAGGATGTAGGGAGTTTCCTGCGCAGAGATTACCCCCTCTACTTGCGACTTGGTTTTCTGATTGGCTTCGGGGTTGAGCTGGTAGCCTAAGGGCTTGAGCCATTCGATGGTCCGGCTTCGCACCCCGGAGGAGTTCTCCCCGATACCGCCTGTGAATACCAAAGCATCGACGCTAGCCAAGGGGATGGTGTAGGAAGCGATATATTTGGCTAGGCGGTAACAGAATATTTCCAGGGCGAGTTTGGCTCCCTGATGATCTTTTTCTGCAGCTTGCTCCAGCGCGCGGCAATCACTGCTCAGGGTGGATATGCCCAGCATACCGCTTTCTCTATTTAGCAGCTGCTCTAGTGAGGCTTGGGTATATCCAAGCGCTTGCTGTAAGTAGAGGAGTATTCCCGGGTCCAGATCGCCGCAGCGACTCCCCATTACCAGTCCTTCAAGAGGTGTAAGCCCCATGCTTGTATCTACACTGCGCCCCTGTTTGATGGCGCAAATAGAGGCGCCGCCACCGAGGTGGGCAGCAATAATATTGAGTTCAGCCGTCTGTTTTCCCAGTAGTTCGGCGCACCGCTCGCCAATGTACTGATAGCTACTGCCATGCATGCCATAGCGGCGGATCTTGTGCTCTTCGTACAGTGGGTAGGGGAGCCCGTATAGATACGCATACTTCGGCATTTGCTGATGAAAGGCGGTATCAAAAACGGCGACTTGGGGGAGTTGGGGGAATGCATCAAGGGCGGCGTAGATCCCCTTGAGAGCAGCGGGGTTATGCAAAGGGGCCAAATCACAGCACTCTTCGATACAGGCCATCACCTTCTGATTGATCAGAACGGAGCTGGAGAAATGTTCGCCGCCATGGACAACTCGGTGGCCTATGGCCTTAAGCCCGTGCTGTAAATCTGACCAAGCCTTGTCAAACTGAGTCACCAGCTCATTAATGACCGCTGCGTGGTCGCTATCCAGCGCGAGCCGATGGGAGTCTTCTGTTCCTTGATAGTGCCACTTCAGTTTGGCTTTGGGGGTGCCAAGGGCTTCCGCGATACCAGCAAGATGTTCTGCACCCGAATCTGGGTCCAGCACGGAAAACTTCACTGACGAGCTGCCGCAATTGAATATCAGAATTAAATTTTGATCGCTCATGATGCGCGAATTTCAACGAGGGTGCTTTAAGGCTAGCCGAGGAGTTGTCTTTACGAGGGAAAGAACCGGGGTAGTTCAGTTTCGGAATAAAAAAGGGCCGCAGTAGCGGCCCAAGTAATAAAAATTGCAGAGATCAAAGCGTAGGCAAACTTGCGGTGCTTTGAGATGAACCCAATGGGTTCAAAAAAAGAGGCGGCAAGTGCCGCCTCAAATTTACTGAAACCGTACCGGTCGATTAACCGAACTGGTTCATGGTGTTGTCTTTACCACCAGCCTTCAGGGCAGCGTCACCAGCAAAGTATTCTTTGTGGTCGTCGCCGATGTCGGAACCAGCCATGTTCTGGTGCTTAACGCAGGCGATGCTCTGGCGGATCTCTTTGCGCTGTACGCCTTTCACATAGCCCAGCATACCTTGCTCACCGAAGTACTCTTTGGCCAGGTTGTCGGTAGACAGGGCCGCAGTGTGGTAAGTCGGCAGAGTGATCAGGTGGTGGAAGATACCAGCTTCGCGAGCCGCGTCGGCCTGGAAGGTACGGATCTTCTCGTCGGCCGCTGCAGACAGCTCAGAGTCGTCGTACTCGGCGCTCATCAGGTTGGCGCGGTCGTATGCGGATACGTCTTTACCTTCTTCAGACCAAGCATCGAATACCTGCTGACGGAAGTTCAGGGTCCAGTTGAAGGACGGGCTGTTGTTGTAAACCAGCTTCGCATCGGGAACGACTTTGCGGATTTCGTCCATCATGCCGCCGATCTGGCGAACGTGAGGCTTCTCGGTTTCGATCCAGATCAGGTCTGCACCGTTCTGCAAAGAGGTGATGCTGTCCAGGATGCAGCGCGCTTCGCCAGTGCCCTTGCGGAACTGGAACAGGTTGGAAGCCAGACGCTTAGGACGCAGCAGCTTGCCTTCGCGGTTGATGATTACGTCGCCGTTGGCCAGCTCGGAAGCATCGATTTCTTCGCAATCCAGGAAGGCGTTGTACTGGTCACCCAGGTCACCCGGCTTATTGGTTACAGCGATTTGCTTGGTCAGGCCAGCGCCCAGGGAGTCGGTACGGGCAACGATAACACCGTTGTCTACGCCCAGTTCCAGGAACGCGTAGCGAACTGCGCGGATCTTGGCCAGGAAGTCTTCGTGAGGAACGGTTACTTTACCGTCCTGGTGACCACACTGCTTCTCGTCAGAAA
The DNA here is from genome assembly GCF_052467815.1 of Microbulbifer maximicatervae (SeqCode). NCBI lineage: Bacteria > Pseudomonadati > Pseudomonadota > Gammaproteobacteria > Cellvibrionales > Microbulbiferaceae > Microbulbifer > Microbulbifer maximicatervae (SeqCode). Next base: position 4,419,714 of record NZ_CP174326.1, on the reverse strand, counting down.
CCTGGTTTTCGATTTGGATACAGCAAGCACCCGCTTCGATCATTTTCTTGGCCAGCAGGTAAGTTGCTTCGGCGTTACCAAAACCTGCATCGATGTCGGCGATGATCGGTACAATGTGAGTCTTGTGGTTGTCGATCTTGTCCTGGGCAGCTTTCTCAGCTTCTTTATTGCCAGCTTCGCGAGCGGCGTCCACTTCGCGGAACAGGTCGTTCAGTTCGCGGGCATCAGCCTGGCGCAGGAAGGTGTAGAGCTCTTCGATCAGAGCAGCTACGGAAGTTTTTTCGTGCATGGACTGGTCGGGCAGAGGACCGAATTCGCTGCGCAGAGCGGCAACCATCCAGCCGGACAGGTACAGGTAGCGGCGGTCGGTATTGCCTTCGAAGTGCTTCTTAATAGAAATCATCTTCTGCTGACCGATGAAACCGTGCCAGCAACCCAGGGACTGGGTGTACTTGGACGTGTCCTTGTCGTAGTTTTCCATGTCGGCGCGCATGATATCAGCGGTGTACTTGGCGATATCCAGGCCGTGCTTGAATTTGTTCTGGGCACGCATACGGGCAACAGATTCGGGATCGATGGCGTCCCAGGAGCTGCCATGGCTTTCACGGAGCTTTGCTACCGCGTCGATGTCTTGAGTGTAAGTGGACATGACTGTAAATCCTTAAACGGTGACTGCGATTAGGTGTTGAGTATCTTAGGAGGAGTGGCATAATTTGCCTAATTTATTGATTTTATTTCCACTATCGATTTGGCGAATAGATGTATGCAACTGGAAAGAGCTGACCTGAACCTGCTGGTGTATCTCGATGTGCTACTGCGCGAACGCAATGTGACCCGTGCAGCTAATTACCTGGGGCTGTCCCAACCGGCCATGAGTAATGGCCTGAAGCGCCTGCGGGAACTGTTTGACGATCCGTTGCTGGTGCGCACCCGTGAGGGCATGATGCCCACGGAAAGGGCTCTGGAATTGCAGCCGATGGTGCGCGAAGCACTCTCCTCCATTGATCGGGTTATCCAGCCAAATCGGGATTTTGACCCCGCCAATACCCGCCGCACCTTCCGCATCATGGCTAGTGACTATGCCGAGTCCACCCTGATACCGCCGCTGTTAAAGCAGCTGCGGGATGACGCCCCGGGTATCAGCCTGGATATCATGACGCCCAGTGATGTGAGCTTTGTGGATGTAGAGCAAGGCAAAGTGGATATGGTGATCAACCGCTTTGACAGCATGCCTCAGAGCTTTCACCAGGCCACCGTATGGCGCGACAGCTTCTCCTGTGTGATGCGCGCTGATAACCCGATACTCCGGGATTACAATCTTCAGAGTTATCTGGAAGCCCAGCATATCTGGGTGAGCAAGACCGGTATGGGGGTGGGTGTCGGGGTTAACCCGGAAGATGTACAGCGCTTGGGCTGGGTAGATGAGGCCATAGGTCGTTTGGGAGAGAAGCGGGATATCTCCGTTTTCACCCGTCACTACCAGGTAGCTATGCTGCTGGCTGAACAGAGCGATCTGATCGTAACGGTGCCCACTCGCTTGGCCCAATTGGCCAGTGATAATCCCCGCGTGGTGAGGCGTGATCCGCCCCTTGAAATTCCCAACTTGGAGTTAAAAATGGCTTGGAGCCCACTGTTGCAACAGAGCGCCCCGCACCGCTGGCTGCGCCGTTTAATTCTCGATATTGGCCGCGCTTTGTAACGATGTTGCAGGTGGGCGCTGTGTCTGCGCGGTTTTGTCCGGGCAAACACACATCAACTGCTTTGTCATAAAAATTCGATCTATGAATAGTGGGAATTGTGTCTATAAATTAGCGGTATGTGGAAATGGCTGTTTAGAATGCCGCTATTCCAACAATCTGATGAGAGGCCCTGGGTATGACGGAACGAGTCCAAATCGGCGATCTGCAAATCGCACCAGAACTTTACAACCTGGTTTGCGAGGAGGTGATTCCAGGAACTGGAGTTAGCGCCGAAGCTTTCTGGGCCAAATTGGAATCTATTGTCCACGATCTGGCCCCGGTAAATCGCGCGTTGCTGGAAAAACGTGATGAACTGCAGGAGACCCTGGATCGCTGGCACACGGACAACCCCGAGGGTTTCCGCGATCTGGAAGGCTACCAGACTTTCCTGCGAGAGATCGGCTACCTCGCCGATGAGCCTGCTGAATTCAGCGCAACTACCGAAAATGTCGATGAAGAGATCGCCATCCTGGCGGGACCTCAGCTGGTTGTGCCGGTAATGAATGCACGCTATGCGCTCAATGCGGCAAACGCGCGCTGGGGCAGCCTTTACGACGCACTCTACGGTACAGATGTGATCAGTGAAGAGGGTGGCGCGGAAAAAGGTACGGAATACAACCCGGTTCGCGGCGCTAAAGTGATCGAATATGCACGCAACTTCCTCGATCAGTCGGCCCCGCTTACCTGTGGCAGTCACGCTGAGGCGGTGCAATACCGCATCAATGGCTCGCTGCTGGAAGTGGTACAGGCCAATGGCGACATCGCCACCTTAAAAGATGCCAAGCAGTTTGTTGGTTATTTGGGTGACAGCGAAGAGCCTTCCAGCATCCTGCTGAAGCAGCACGGTTTGCACTTTGAGATCCAGGTGGATCGCGAGAGCCCCATCGGCAAAACCGATGATGCCGGTGTTAAAGATGTGCTAATGGAATCCGCGCTGACCACCATTATGGATTGCGAGGATTCGGTAGCGGCTGTCGATGCTGAAGATAAGGTAGTGGTTTACCGCAACTGGCTCGGTCTGATGAAGGGCGACCTGAAGGAAACCATTAGCAAAGGCGGTAAGTCCTTTGAGCGAAAGCTCAATGCAGATCGTGAGTACACCTCCCCGAACGGCAACCAGGTTACCTTACCGGGGCGCAGCCTGATGTTCGTGCGCAACGTCGGTCACCTGATGACCAACGATGCAGTGCTGTTCGGCGATGGCCAGGAAATCCCCGAAGGGATTCTCGACGGCATGATCACCAGCTTGATCGCTTTGCACGACCTCCGTGGTGAGAGCCCGATCAAGAATTCCCGTGAAGGCAGCATCTATATCGTAAAACCGAAGATGCACGGCCCGGAGGAAGTGGCTTTCGCCAATACTCTGTTTAACCGAATCGAAGATGCACTCGATCTGCCCCGTTACACGGTAAAAATGGGCATTATGGACGAAGAGCGACGCACCACTGTGAACCTCAAAGCCTGTATTGCCGAAGCGAAAGAGCGTGTAGTCTTTATTAATACTGGCTTCCTCGATCGCACCGGTGACGAGATTCATACTTCCATGCTTGCGGGCCCCATGATTCGCAAGGGTGATATGAAACAATCCACTTGGATTAGCGCCTACGAAGAGTGGAATGTGGATGTTGGCCTGAACAGTGGCCTGAAGGGCAGAGCACAAATTGGTAAAGGTATGTGGCCAATTCCAGACCAGATGTCAGCCATGATGCACGCTAAGTTGGCCCACCCAATGGCCGGTGCCAATACGGCGTGGGTACCGTCGCCCACGGCTGCTACCTTGCATGCTTTGCACTACCACAAAGTGGATGTGAATCGCCGCCAGGAAGAGATTCAACATCGCCATCACGCCAAGTTGGAAGATATTCTGACGGTTCCGGTAGCGGCTGAAACCAATTGGAGTGCTAAAGATATCCAGCTTGAGTTGGACAACAATGCCCAAGGTATTCTCGGCTATGTAGTGCGCTGGGTAGAGCAGGGCGTGGGTTGCTCCAAGGTGCCGGATATCAATGATGTTGGCCTGATGGAAGACCGTGCAACCCTGAGAATTTCCTCTCAGCATATCGCCAACTGGCTCAAGCAGGGTATCGTTAGCGAAAAACAAGTGCGTGAAACTATGGAGCGTATGGCTGCTGTGGTAGACCGCCAGAATGCCGGCGACTCCAACTATAACGATATGGCACCGAACTTTGATAAGAGCGTTGCCTTCCAGGCTGCTTGTGAGCTGGTATTTGAAGGTTGTGCCCAGCCAAATGGTTATACCGAGCCGGTTCTGCATCGCCGTAGGCGCGAGTTTAAAGCTCTAAATGCATAATTGCTGAGCTAGTTGAGTTCGAGAAGGCCCCATTTGGGGCCTTTTTTTATTTTGGGGTATCTGCATCAGCTATTAATTGGTTTTAGCTCTGTTACCCTGCGCTAATCCAGATTGTCGCAGGTAATTTTGTTAGTTCTCTCCTGACTCTTAAGTTGTATTATGGAGCTTCGGTTTGCGAAGCCTGCCATCTTTAATATTTATTACTGAACTGGGTGGCTGAGGCAAAATTAGGTGGTGCATCTTAGGGGATTGAGATGAGCAAAAGGAAAATTCTTGTTCGGTGTGTCTGGGGGTTGGTTTGTGTCGGCTTACTATTTTCTTTATACCCCTTTGTTGAAAGCTTGAAACCATCTGCTGCAACGGATGGGCCTTTGACTGTTAGTGTTTATTCAATCCCTAAAGGCAAGATGCAAATCTATGAATATGAGAGTAGGCCTTTAGCAATTTATCGGCCTACAGAAGAATATTTGAAGGAGCTTGTTGCTAATAATAAATTGACAAATGGTCCCTACTATAGTGAAGGGACTATTCCAGACTTTTTTGTTTATTATCCGCTGAGTACCCATAAAGGGTGTTTTCTACACGATTCTTCAGGATTTGCGGGAGATATACCGCTGCAAGGTTTATTCGACCCTTGTCATATGGGGTTTTGGGATTATTCGGGCAGATTTATTAAAGGAATCAATATGCCTGATGGGGTTCAGCTTAAGAATTTGGAGGTGGAAGACAGTTATCGATGGGAAAGCGACGGTGTTATACGGTTTCCTAAAAAGCAAATCGTGATCAACTGAGTTTTTAATCTGGGAATGCTCCTTGGTTGTATGTTAATTAATATGCTGGGTTAGTTTTTAGGTTTGTATATAAGGGCGATTGTCGATGCATTGTCAGTGATTTTATGATTTTAGTCATAAGATATATCTCTATCGTTTAAGTTAGAATGAGAATATATTCTTATGGCAAGCTGCTTTTTGGAGTCCGACACTGAAGTTTAATTTTAACTTCACGTCGAGGCTCCAGCTATGTCTAATTCTCCGAATAAGCGATATTTGGCGGGGCTGATAATGTTGATTTCGGCTTTTTCCTCCTATGCCATAGCAGATGTTCAATGTGGAGATACGATTACTGACTCGCAGGCGCTCACTGACCCGCTATCTTGCAGTGAAGATCCAGCAATTACCATTGAGGGTCCTGATGGCAGTCTCGCAATGTCTGGTGACGGCGCAATTGAATGCACCACTGATGGGGTTGGGGTACTTATATTAGGAACCTCAGGAATTGTGACGGGTGGAGTTGTTAGCAATTGTGAAACTGGATTGGAATTGGCGGGGAGTGGCCTACATAAAGTAATCAGTGTAACTGTCGAGGAATCCAGTGGTGCAGGCGTTTTTGCGGAAAGTAATAGTAACCTTATCCGACAAAGTACCCTGTTAAATACGACTAATGTCCAGGCTTCGGGTATTGTTCTGGAGGGCGTGGCGAATGTTGCTATTGGAAATAGTATCTCTGGGTTTTTCGAAGATGGAATAGGTGGCTTTGGTTTCTTTTCCTATATTGGAAACAACTATTTAGAAGGCAATGGGGTAGCCATAAGCTTAGGGGCAAGAATAATTGACGGGCAGACTGTAGGTGCTTCTTTTTGTGTTATTGCCAGTAATGTTGTTGAGAATAACGAAGTTTTAGGGATTGCTATTGGTGGCCCCTATGTAATCCCAAATATGGATAATGTGGTTAGTGGGAATACTGTGACGGGCAGTGGTTTTGACGACCTTTCAGATGACAATGAAGCTTCGGATTGTAGCTCTGGCACCAATGTTTGGTCTGGCAACACTGCAAATACTTCATTTCCCTCATGCCTTAAGGATTTATAATTATTGTATTTAAAGTTGTGGGGCGAAGATGGGGGAAGGCTTGGTCTTCAGGATTGCGATAAGAGAGCTTGGAAGATATACCTAATCATTTTGGTATTTTAGGCGTTTATTTTTATTAGCTGCAGCATTTGTATTTCGTGCCAATGGGAGGATTGTTAGGCCTCGGAATGTTTTAGCTAAGCCCCCAGGTCTTGGATTTCTCTACCTCTTTATATGCCATACTCCCTTTTGGATATCCAATTTGTATTTAGGGTAGATAAATGTTGCTGTGCCAAAGATCAAAATGGTGAAGCAATAGCATGTAGAAATGGTCGGAGAAAGCTTTGCAGTTGTCTCGCAATATTAAAGAGTCGATTAAGCTAGCAACAGCTTTAGTAATCGTTTATGCCATCGCTTTAGGCCTGAATTGGGAAAAACCTTTTTGGGGTGGATTTGCTGTTATTGTTTGCAGTCAGGCAAATCTTGGGCAGTCGCTAAATCGAGCTATTTTGTGGATTTTAGGGACGCTATTTGCCTTGCTGGCAGGCTGGTTAATCGTCGCGTTATTTCCACAGGATCGCTGGTTGTTTATGATCGCCCTATCTATTTGGGTGTCTATCTGCGTCTATTTTTTACAGAGATCGAACTACCAGTACTTTTGGCTTACAAGTGGTTATGTCATCTTTTTATTGTGGGATGTGACCGGCGGTGACTTTTCTATATCCTACAAGGCTGGGGTATTACGTATTCAGGAGTCCCTGCTCGGAATAATTGTCTACGGATTGGTAGCCGTTTTGATCTGGCCTAACTGTAGTCGTGGTGAGTTAAGAAGAGCATCTCTGGAATTATTGAGAGAGCATCGTCGGTTTGCGGATAATTGTTTTTCCCGGGTTAGAAGTGGCGAGAAAATAAAAATTAGGCGTAAAAAGCGTGTTGCTCTTTTAGAGCTTGATACGCGCTTACAAACAGCCATTGGCGATGCGAGCTCAGATAGTTATGAGGTGTGGGAATGTCGAAAGCAGTGGGGTCACTTTGGTCAATCTGCGACAGCCGTCACGCAATCCCTCTTGAAGTTGGAAGAAAGCTTAGCCCTCTCTGGTGATCTTGGTATATCAAAATTCCTTATTGGTGTCGACGAATACATGCCCGACATTGAGGGGCGTCTCGCGCAAGTGGAAACTGCCCTTTCAGAGGAAATGCCTGTAGATAGTGCCAATGGGAGAGTGGTTCGAGGAAATATTGAAGAAGTAAAGAGGTTGTCAACCTTTGAAACCGCAGCTTTAGCCGTTACTAGAAAATCCTTAAATGACTTGGAGGTAGAAACCCGATCTCTGATTGATTCAGTAAATGATATACAAACCCGGGGTGACTCCTATTCGAGACAGGTAAGTAGTGATGGTATAGGGTGGCTTGGAGCTTTGATGCCCGACCCAGACAGGTTGACTAATATTGTCCGTGTTCAGATGGGAATGTGGATCGCTTATCTGGCATATCTTTTTATCCCTGATATGATTGGTGGATTGCTGGTTATATTACTGATAACAGTAATAGGTATTCTCGCCTCAATGACCCCCAAAATTCAATTGTTTGAAACCTGTGTTTTCACGATTTTAGTATGCATATTATCGGCACCTATATATTTCTTTTTAATGCCGAAATTGCATGGATTTTATTCGTTGGCTGTCGTGATCTTTGTATGGACGTTTGTAGTAAGCTTTTCCTCAAATAAGGTCTTTGGGCCCCAGTCGATGATTCGAACCTTGGTTCTTATCTTTCCTCAGATTATTTTCAATTTCAACAACTCTCAAGAGTATAGTTTTGTGGTTTACACAAATTATCTATTTGTGTTAGCAATAATTTTTTGTATTTTGGCCGTTTCAAGAAATATCCCCTTCACTGCCCATCCAGAAATAAACCTGAAGAGAAGCATTGACAGGATTCTCAACAGCGCTGCATGGCTGGTGGTGGAGGGTGATATTCCAAAAAAGAAGAGGAAATCATGGTTTTTCCGATTATATATATTGTACCACCTGAATATTATTATGATTTCAAGGAAGAGAGTGTTCTATTGGGTGGAGGGTATTTCTGATAAAAAAATGCGGGGTATGACCAGAAGCCAGATGCAAAGCCTTATAGGTTTGGCTATGTTGATATCCAACCAGGTTAAGCTGTTATATAAAATTGATAAGAAAAAAATCAATTTTGTGGCTCCTAAAAGATTACTTCGCGAGGCATTCATATGGAGGCGGCTCGCAAGCAAAATACTTATCTATTTTTCTGGCGGTAACCAAAAGGTTGATATTGAATCCCTGCGAAGAGGTTATAGGAGGATATTTGAGAGGGCAAATATCGATGTCGGTGAGTTGATGGAATTGAGGGAGTGTAGTGAAAAGTCCAGAGAGGGTGTAACAAACTTTCTTTATTTCTTGGGTGTTACGCATTGTATCAATAACTATCTGGTAGAATTTCGTCGCGTTTCAGAATCTGTGGATTGGAAGGCTTTCTGTGAGGAAAGGTGTCTTTAATGTCTGTAGGGTTTTAAATGGAAAGAGTGCCGCACGATATATCAATAGGCAGTTTCTATCTATCACCAATATTGGTGATAGCTTTGTATGGTGTTGTTGCGGCCTTGTTAACCGCTAGGCTTCTGGATCGGTATCGTTTGTCCCGATATTTTGCCAATCCACCGGTTGTCATTATCTCCCTTAGTGTAATTTATGCAATTTTTATAGGAAGGATATTCTTGGGAATATAGTAGTGGCTAGGTATAGAAAGTATATTTTTACTGGAACAATAGTTCTTTTAGCACTGTTGTTGCTTATTATCCAGTTCTGGAGATATCTCAATAATCCCTGGACCAGGGATGGGAAGGTGCAGGCGGATATTATTCAAGTGACTCCCAGGGTAACTGGCCAGGTAGTTGAGTTGCCTATTAAGAATAATCAGTTTATTAATGCTGGGGATCTACTGTTTCAGATTGACCCGCGAATATATGAAGCAGCCTTGGAAGAGGCCAAGGCAGAGTACGAGGAAGCTCTGGATACGTACCGAGCGCAAAACAAGAATGTTCTCGCTTATGAGGCCAGGATTAGGGAATCAATAGCAAATATTGATCTGGCTAAAAGTAATATCGGCGCACTCGATGCCGAAGTTGCAAGAACCAAAGCTGAATATGATCGGCAGAGAGAACTGCTACCCCAGAGAGCGACATCAGTAAGGGCATTACAAGCGGCTCAGGCTGAGTATGAATCCACAATTGAGTATCGAGCGGGCGCAGAAGCCAGCTTGGTGGAATCTATGGCTGCTCTGGAGCAATCCCAAGCAGAGCTGGAGCAGGTTAGAGCACAGTTGGGTGCGCTTGGAGCCGATAACCCGGGCGTTCGTGCGGCTTTTGCGCTGCTAGAGCAGGCGCGGCTAAATCTTGAATACACAACGGTTGTTGCTCCGGTTACTGGTTATGTCACCAATATAGATTTTCGTTACGGCGATCAGGCCGTCGCCAACCAGCCCGCACTTTCTGTAGTTGATATAAGCACTTTTCGTATAGATGGTTTTTTTCGCGAAACTTTTGTTCGTCGAATTGCTCCGGGGGATAAGGCGTTTATGAAGTTGATGGCTTATCCTCATCTAGAGTTGGAAGGGTATGTTGAAAGTATTGGCTGGGGTATTGCTCGCAAAGATGGAACTGCGGGTAATGACTTATTGCCAATGGTAGATCCCACATTTGACTGGATTCGCCTTGCACAGCGTATTCCCGTCAGGATTCATCTGACAGAAGTCCCCGAATCTGTGAAGCTTCGTGTTGGATTTACCAGCTCAGTGCTAGTAATGAGCAATTCTGCGGGCACCGAGCAAGATGAACCGGTGCAATCCCAATAGTTTCAGGAAAGGGTTAATACGGAGCTTACAGGGGAGCCTGTTGGCATTGCTGCTCAGCTTCGGCAGTAGTTGTATGCTGGGGCCAGATTACCATCCCCCGCCGGTGGAGGTCGAAAGTGAGTGGATCTATCAAACCAGCTCAAAACTGGATACCTTGGAAGCCGTTAACCCATTGTGGTGGCAGCGGGCATTTTCAGATGTAACGCTGGACGAATTAGTCTCACTTGCGATTGAGAATAACCTGGAGCTGCGTTCTGCGGCTCTCAGGGCTCTCCAGGCCCAGCAACAGCTAGCTATTGCAATAGGTAACCAGTATCCCCAAACACAACAGCTTGAGGGGCTTATTGATCGTTCAAAGTATGTTCGATCGGGCATCACCGGCAATTTGCAGACTGAATATTACCCGAACTTCAACTTGACTTGGGAATTAGATACCTGGGGGCAGTTAAGAAGGTTGGTTAATTCGGCCGCAGCAGATTTTGAAGCCAGCATAGCGGACTATGATGGTGTGCTGGTTTCTATTATTGCCCAGGTGGCGCAGACCTATATTAATATTCGCACGACGAAACGCAGACTGGTAGTTGCCAGGGAAAACATTCGCGTACAACGCGAGGGTTTAAGGATCGCGAGAGTCAAATTTCGTGCAGGAGAGGTCAGTGCACTGGATGCGGAGCAAGCGCAGGCGTTGCTCAGTAACACAGAAGCCAGCGTGCCGGGACTGGAGATAAGCTTACAGCAGTTTGAAAATGCCCTGGCAGTCCTTCTGGGAATACCTCCTAATAGTTTGAGGTACATAGTCTCTTTTCCCTCATCCATACCTATGATTCCTAAAGTCGTTACTGTTGGTATGCCTCAGGATTTATTAAGGCAGCGACCCGATATCCGTGCAGCAGAGCGACGGCTGGCAGCTCAAGGTGAGTTAATAGGTGTTGCGAGGGCGGAACTCTATCCAAACTTTAGTATCGGTGGGGAGATAGGGGCTATCGATATCAATGGCGGTCAACTTAATGGCAGCAGTAGTGCCTGGGACCTTTTTATTGAATTTGACTGGAATCTCTTTAACTACGGAAGACTTCGGAGCAATGTCAGGCTACAGGATGCGATTTTTCAGCAGTTGGTGTCTGACTATCAGCAAATAGTTCTGTTAGCGCAAGCTGATGTGGAGAACGCTATTGTCGCTTATATAAAATCCCAAAGGCAATTAGTTCACTATGAGGTGGCTGCCCAAGCCTCCCAGCGATCTGTCGACATTTCCCTGTCTCAATATACTAATGGCCAAGTGGAATTTGATACTGTGATAACTACGCTGATATCAGATGTTCAGCAGCAGGATATTTTGGCGATAGCACGCGGTGCCGTAGCAGCTAATCTTGTACAAGTGTATTTGTCGCTGGGAGGTGGGTGGCAGATTCAACAGGGAATTGCACCATTTCAGCTTCTTCCTAAGAGAATTTGGCGAGAGATGCTTCAACGAACACCATATTGGGACAAGTTACAATAACTTCAGCCATATCACTTTTTGTGTGGAAGGGGGCTAGTATCGCTAAAAGATGTCAGAAATATTGTGTTGATATATTTAAATTTGAGTTTGACGATGCCCGTTTCTTCAAATTTCTCACTCGAGACATAGTTATGATAGCTGGCGCTTCTCACGGAAAAGATACAATCTCAATGACGAAAGCCTTATTGGAGAGCATTCCCGAAAGGGGGGGTTACTTGAAGTCTTTGAATGGGAAAAGTCTTGTATCAAGCAGTGAACTTTCTAGGAGTGCAATTTTACAGTTGCTTAGATTGTCGTGTCGCTGTGAGTTAAATCGAGGCCAATTTTCAAATCACTTAGGGGGGAAGATATTGATTAGTGCATTCTTTGAATCGAGTACCCGGACAAGATTGTCCTTTGAGAGTGCTTGGCTAAGCCTGGGTGGGAATATAGTCTCAATCACAGATAAAGGAACGACACGTATTGGTGTTGGAGAGAGCTTGCCGGATGTTGCTGAGATGGTGAGTAACTATGGTGACTGTGTTGTTTTACGGGATTCCTGTGAAAATTCAGTTAAAGTTATGGCAGATCATCTTAGCGTTCCTATAATCAATGCCGGTAATGGAATAGATGAGCATCCTACCCAATCCCTTATCGACTTATATACGATTTTGAAGTGGAATCCCGCAATCCTGACAAGGGAGCAGAAGAAGTACACAATAGGTTTAATTGGTGCTCCTGACCGAATGAGAGCCTCGAGAAGCTTGCTGACAATATTGAGTCATTTTCCTGAGATTTTTTCCGAGGTGTTCATTTTGTGTGGTAAGGAAGAGCAAGAGCCATTTCGGCAGGATCAATTTCTGGCACTGCAGGAAAAAGGTCTAAAAGTAAATTTAACCGAAGATGTAGCTAAAGTTCTTCCAAGGCTTGATATTGTTTACATGAATGCTCTATCGCTAAAGACAGCAGGCCATAAAAGGTTTGAGGATAGCTATTTTTTGAATGCCAAATCGCCATTGAAAAAACAAGCAATTGTTTTACATCCTTTACCTCGTATGGAAGAACTTGATAAGAATCTGGACAATACCTCGCATAATTGGTACTTCCTTCAAGCTAAAGGTGGTGTATATGTGAGAATGGCGTTAGCAATCGCTATATGTGGTTATCCAAATGAGGTTTGTGACATTATCTAGAATCTTACATCTCAATGAATCCCGACAAAAGGTATCGTCTATGTGTGGGATTGCAGGAATTTTTCATAGTTCAAGAATAATGCCAGTAGATGGCCAACTTCTTCTAAATATGGCCGCTATTCAGTTTCATCGCGGCCCGGATGGTATAGGTTTCGCAAACCCCGAAGGTTTGGGGATGGGAATGAGCCATGTTCGTTTGGCTATTAATGATCTCAGTAAAGACCGCGCATCCCAGCCATATATATCACAAGATGGCCGCTACTATTTGGTCCATAATGGTGAAATATATGACTATCAACGTATTAGGGCCAGATTGTGTATTTCTGGATTTTCTTTTTTTAGTAAAAGCGACTCCGAAGTTATTTTGCACCTCATAGCACAATTAGGTTTAAGCGAAGCTATCCAACATCTTCGAGGTGAGTTTGCTTTTGCTCTCTTTGATGCGGAAGAGGACTGTCTCTATTTGGTTAGAGATCGGTTTGGAGTGAAACCACTATATTGGACAAGAACCAAAATGGGTTTGGTATTTGGTTCTGAGATTAAATGCCTGTTCGCACACCCCGATGTGCATCGACGTTTAACTCCGCATGGGATATATCATCAACTTATACAAGTTTCTGTTCCAGGAGAAACAGCTTTTGATGGTGTTTTTCAGGTTGAGCCTGGATGTATCGAAAAAATTAGCCGGTATGATTCCAGATTAGTGATTTCGCGGCATAAGTATTGGGATATTGGTTTCCCCGCATCGAGGGAAAATGTCTCTAATAGAACAGATGAATATTATATTGAGGGGGTGCGTGAGAAGGTTATAGATGCAGTATCTTTAAGGCTTCAAGCAGATGTGCCGGTGGTCTATTATCTTTCCGGCGGTATTGACTCTGGTAGTTTGTTGGGAGTAGGGGAGTCGCTTTCTCAGAAAATTCAGACCGCATTTACAATAGGTTTTGAAAGCCCAGAATACGATGAATCATCTATTGCAAGGGAGGTTGCGAGAGAAATTGGCACTAACCAATTAATGATAAAAATTTCCGGCGAGGATATATACAAACACTACACGGATACTGTCTGGCATACAGAAAGGACATTCTACAATACCTTGTCAGTTGCAAAGTTTTTACTGAGTAAGGCTGTTAGGTCTAATGGATATAAAGTTGTAATAACAGGGGAGGGAGCGGATGAATTATTTTCAGGATATCCAGCATTTAAAAAGGACTTTTATATGTATGGTTCTCCTGGAGTTGAACGAGCCCAAAGAAGAGCTTGGCAGAAGTATCTAGAAGAGAGCAATAGCTTGTTTAAGGGAGCTATGTTGCCCATTACCCCTTATCGATCAGCGGAGATGGATAGGGTTCTGGGGTTCACCCCGGCTTGTTTACAAGCTTGGCTTAGTTGCCATTTTCATGCTGTAGAATTACTAAATGAAGATTGGCAGAATGAGATCTGCGGATACGATGCTGGGGGGGCTATTGTAAGTAAATTGGACTTATTACAAGTCGAAGGAAGGCACCCCCTGGATATATCCCAGTATGTCTGGCTAAAAACAATGTTTGAAACTCAGATATTGGGCTGGGTGAGTGACCGAGTGGATATGGCACACTCCATTGAAACCCGCCCAGCATTCCTTGATCATCATTTGGCTGAATTCGCTGCACAAATCCCTCCCTCTATTCGGATTCGTGGGTCTACGGAAAAGTATGTTCTTCGCAAAGCTATGGATAAAATTCTACCTGATATTATTTGTAGAAAACAAAAGTTTGCATTTATGGCTCCCCCAGTAGATACAGTTTCTGGAGCCTGGAACTGGGTACATGAAATTATTGAAGAATATGTCACCCCAGTGAAGGTTGAATCAGCTGGGTTGTTGCAATACTCAGCCATAGATAGGTTGATTAAAGAATACAAGGCGCCGTCTATAGCGAGATCAAAAAAAGTTCAGTTGGATGCAATGCTGAATCATATCCTGGGTGTACAAATATTGAACAGGCAGTTTATAGAAGCTGATTTGCCATCCCTAGCGCAGAAAAAAGCCTCTCTTCTTGGTTGGCATTTGGATCATATGGTTAAGAATTGTAAGGGGTAGGAGGGGGTGTGAAATAGTTCGCAAGAGTGTCGTATTTATTTGCTATTTATCCGACTTAACTCTATTGCCCTCCCTTTGGTCGATTAAATAATGATAACAATTCGGTGTGGCATATAATTCAGTAGTTAGCGTTGAATGGGTTAATTTGCAGAACTGTAAGGGACATTGAGGCAGTTGTCTCAGGAGCTTTTACTTTGTTTTTTACCAATCGAAATCCATTTAACTATAGCCAAAAAAATAATTAAAGTTCAGAAGATTTCGCCTTCGCGGTGGAGCTTTTAAGGGCGTTCATTTTTTACAGGGATAGTAAGGCTCTCGTCATATGGGGGGATCTTTCTGTATCTAAAAAAATAGGTGCCCCGACGATGAGAAATACAATTTTTGTAAGTTGTATCCTAACCCTATTATCTCTTTTTTGTTCCAGTGTAACGGCTGAACTTCTGTCTGAAGGTCGAAGTGTTACTGCAAGTACGGAGTTGCAGTCGGCATCTTTTGCCGTTGACAATGATATGAGTACACGCTGGGAAAGCTCACATCAGGTAGATCCCAGTACTATAACCATAGACCTGGGTACTACTTCTGAGCTAGAGCAAGTGGTTCTCTACTGGGAGGCTGCAAATGCGGATACTTATAAACTTGAAGCTTCGAATGATGGACAGGAATGGGAGCTGTTAGCGGAGTCTTCCGATGGAGAATTTGGAGATAGAACAGATACTTTTCAAATATCCGGTAAGTTTCGGTATATACGGTTGAATGGATTGACTCGTAGTGATGGAAATTTTTGGGGATACTCAATCTATGAATTTCAGGTCTATGGCGAACCTATTTATAACTCGGTGGAGGAGACCCCGAGTAACGTAGGAAGTAATATTGCTCTGGAAGCTACAATTTCTTCTTCCGTAGGTGAAGCTGCTTTTGCTATTGATGATTTGAGAAGCACTGCCTGGGAGGGGGAAGGTGATGCAGTCTATCTATCATTGGACATTGGTGAAGCAACAGAATTGACGAAGGTAATCATAGACTGGGGTGATGATAATGCCGCTAGTTATGAAATACTGGCTTCCAATGATGGTAATGAATGGGTGACTCTTGTTGATGCATATGATGGGGAGTATGGGGCTAGAATTGATAGTCACCAGCTGTCAGGCAGCTACCGCTACCTACGAATTCAGGGGAATGAGTTAAGTGAAGGAAGCTCTCAATACACTATTTGGGAGCTTATGCTGTTTGATGAGGCATTAAATTTTGTTTCCACTAATAGCACTCTAAGTTACATACCACTTTTTGATAGTAGTTATTCTGCTGATGAATCTCAAAATTGGTATGTAGAAGAAGATGGAACTATTGTGACATTTGCTAGTGGCAGGGCCAGGTCGCGTCATGAGTCTGAGGAATCATTTTATACTTTTCCTACCTTTTATTTTGAACATAGAAGCTTTGGCCTTGAAATTCATGATCACACTCCAAAAGGTGAAAGCCTAATTGAAATCTATTATTCTCCTGAATATGCCCACTATCGCTCTCCAGAGTGCCGATCAGCATACTCAAATGTGTACCGAGCGGATTTCAACAATAATGCTAAGTTTGAGGATACTCCTTTAATTGAGGCTGGTGAGGATGGAAGTGGGCAAGTATGGGTGTGTTTAATTACTTTTGATGCACACAATGGGGATGATGGTATTCTTGAAGCCGGTGAATGGATGGAATTTGAATTCCAGCAATTTCTGGGGCAATACGATGGGGATGAGAATGTAGAAGGCCAGACTATCTACTATACCAATACTTACCGTATACAATTGGGCGAGCCTGGTATCTATCTTGTCAATGATAATGACATTGATGAAAGTATTCGTTCTGGAGGTAGTGCGACAGCAACTCCAATAATTGCGGGAGATTCTGTACCTGCTACTGAAATTATCTCAGAAAATTTGTCGGAGCAGAGTTTAACTTATTATGTCGGTAGCGATGGCTCATGGGTTAGCGGTGATTCAGATGACGCCACTCAAGCTACGTATCCAATTTTGGATGGGGTCGACATATACGATACTTATATAGTTGATAGTGGCATTGCCGATTGGGCTGCGTATATGCAGGAAGTATCGAATATTCAGTGGGATACCCATAATACATTTTTGCGTGGTAGAAGGTTGTTTCACACTGATTTTGATTCTGGGGATCACGAAGAGGAGGGGAACCCAAGCTTTTCAGAGCTGGCAGACTTGGCCACTGATCTTAAAATAGAGAATTCATGCTTTGCGTGTCATATCAATAATGGGCGTGGACCGTCTCCAGAGGATGGCTATTTCCCAGAAACGATGGTTATGAAACTGGGATCGGGCGGGCTCAATACCGAAAGTCAAGCATTGCCCCATCACTACTTTGGTCATTTATTGCAAACTGTTACTTCTGATGACAAGATAGAAGCTGAAGGGCAGGTGGCAGTTACCTATGAAGAGGTGCTGGATTACTACTCTGACGGAACTGCGTATACCTTGAGAAAACCAGTCTACAGTATCGAAAAGCTCGATGATACTGGAAGCGATATAGTGTACTTTTCCCCCCGTATGCCGCAACAAATACTGGGGCTAGGGTTACTCGAGGCGGTGCCTGAGTCTGAGATCTTGGAGTGGCATGATCCAGATGATTCCGATGAGGATGGGATTTCAGGTCGGGCCGCTCTGGTAAAGGAATTTGACAGTGGTCTTCCATATATCGCGCGCTTTGGCTGGAAGTCCAGTCATGCCAGTCTAACCAGCTTTACGCAAGATGCTCTCAATAATGACATTGGAGTCACCAGCGGTAACGGTGATGCTGATTGTGGGTATGAGCAGTTAACTTGTAGGCAATATAGTGAACATTCAGCTGAGTTAGCAGATGAGTATCTGCAAGATTTGGTGGGTTACCTTCAGGCTCTGGGAGCGCCTCCCCGTGATCAAGATAGTATTTCTAACGACTCCGTGCTTGCCGGAGAGGGGCTGTTCTCTGAGGCTGGGTGCGACGCCTGCCATCGCACTGAAATGAATACTGATCATCGCCACCCCCTGGCTGAGCTAAGGGGGAATACCATACACCCCTATACTGACCTGTTGCTCCACGATATGGGAGAAGAGCTGGCGGACTCTCTGAGTGAATCTACCGATTACAACCAGGAATGGAGAACGCCGCCATTGTGGGGGTTGGGGATGGCTGCCGCTGTAAATGGGCATAGTAGCTTTCTACATGATGGTCGGGCGAGATCTATTGAGGAGGCTATTTTATGGCATGGTGGAGAGGCTTGGGAAAGCAGGGAAAATTATCGTTCCATGAGTGATTCAGAGAGGGCAGATCTGCTAGAGTTTTTACGATCCCTTTAACTATATGGTTTTTTCCAGAGTTGATCATTGGTCAATAATCAACTCTGGCGACTAATCGGTGTGCAATTCCATAATTTTGTATTGCTGCTAGGTAGTCATTTAGAACGGTGTTAGCGTTTCTTTAAAAATCGCTCTTTTCAGTTAGTGTTAGATCCACCTTTTCGCAAAGGTCTTTTAGGGTGCCAGCCCCAACTTGCTGCATCACCTGAGTTAATTGAGCTTTTAGCAAGTAGATTGCATGGTCGCCCCCCTTTTCAGCTAGGGCGCAGACACTGTACATAAAAAACCGTCCAAGGAAACAAAACTTAGCCCCAAGCCCACAAGCACCGGCAATATCTGCACCGGATCTAATGCCACTATCAATTGCCAGTGGAATTTTGTTTTGGTAACCAGAGAAGTGGTTCAACATCGGAAGTGTTGCTCCTCCAAGGTCGAGCTGTCGTGCACCATGATTGGACAAAATTACTCCATCTGCCCCAAGTTGGATTGCCCTCTGTAGGTCCGGTTCACTCATGACTCCTTTGATTATAAGCTTGTGAGGCCATAGGTCCCTTATATGCTTCAAACTGTCAAAATCTAACGGGCCCATAGTCGTAGTATTCATGAATTCGGTCAGTTCAAGTTTCTTATTATCGTTGTTGATGTAACATTCAAGGTTCTTAAATTTGGGTAGGCCATATCGTAATGTGGATAGGCTCCAATGGGGTTTAAGTATCGCTTGCCAGATATTCTTAATATTTAATTTCGGTGGCATTGCCAATCCATTATGAAAGTCCCTGGGACGTAAGCCAAAAGTGGGAACATCAATGGTAATGACCAAATGTTGGTACTGTGCTGTGGTTAGCCTGGATATCAAATCAGAAAGGATGGCTGGCTCAGTTGGATTATAGAGCTGGTACCAGGCTGTTCCCTGAGTGACTTGAGCTATTTTTTCCAGTGATTCTGAAGAAACGGTACTGAGAATGAAGGGGATATTGTGCTTGTAGGCGGCTCTAGCAAGTATCACTGGCGCATTTGGCCACATAAGCCCTTGTAGCCCGATGGGTGCTATGCCAAAAGGGGCACTGTATAGCTTACCGAACAGTTGGCAACTCAAATCTGGTGTCAAGTTTGGGCGAATGTATTCAGGTGTCATTTTGACAAAGTTAAAGGCTCGGCGATTGCGGTGTAGGCCAATATCGTCCATGCAGCCCTCTATCAGATATTCGTAAGAGAATTTCGGAATTTTCTGTTTTGCTCTTTTTCTCAGTGTTTTTGAGCTTGCGAAGTGACGGTTGAATAGGTTGTTATACTTGGTCACAGGTAGACCTTCCCAGATTGTACTAGTTCTTAGATTAGTCTATCTGGTTGGTGGGTGCCTTTTCGGAGTAGGATGTAAAGCTGTCGAGGAGGTACTTATGTACCTCTAGGTGTCTATATGGAAATAATCAAATGCGAATTTTTCGATAAGCTGTGAAAATATTAAAGTTATTCCAGTCCAGAAAAAATTATTTCCCAAGTTTAATTTTATCTAATTGCCACCCATACCAGAAAGAATACTGAGGCTTAGCATAGATGGTGGCTAGGTAGAATTATGAGATTTTTTTCTTGTCGGGTAACGGCTGAGTAGGAGTTGAAGTCAGGACAGAGAGTATAAGTTGAGGCAGTTCACGCAGGTTGCGAATTTTTCGGTATTTACTTGAAATCAACAGTTCTATATATTTATATCCCGGTTCTTTTTAAACGGATTTGGTTTTTAATAAAGGTATATCTATGCGGGTTTTATTTGTGGTGATCTTGGGTTTTTATTCTGCATTAAGTAATGCTGAGCTTGTTTATTCTGGCAAAATCGCTCAGATTCATACTGGCCCCCAATATCAAGGGCGAGTCTTTGTTGAAACCGAAGATTTACCAGTTGGGGATGTCGCCTGTTCAACAAATGGTAGTTTTTCATATGTTTTTGATGGAACTACTGAAGAGGGAAGTTTGTATTTGAGCATTCTTTTATCTGCGTTGGCGGCGGGGAGAGATGTAATTATAAAGAGTAGTGATGATTGCACTCTTTATACAAATGTCGCAGATTTAAGAAATTTATCTATTAAGTAATTTAAAAGCTTATGTGGTCCTGATGTCTCTGACAGGCCCTAAGTATCTTTTAAAAGTATAGAGTCTATTCTGACATCTTATTATAGATATAGCTGTTTGGGGAAATTCAGAAACTAGAAAAACCTGAGTCTCCCCGGCAGCTTAGGATGTGAGCAGTTATTCTGAAACCCCAGAGCTAGAAAAATCCCTACCGAGCTGATCCAATGTGATCTCACCAAATTGCGCGAGTAAAATACTCTCGGCCTCATCCATTGCATCCTTTAGAGCGGCATTTACTGCGTGCTCAATGATACAGTTAGTGTGTTCGTCTGTGAGACCAATGGTAAAAACTGAGCTGTCTCCCAGCGCTTTATGGATATCCAGAAGTGTAATTTCATTAAGGGGCTTCGCGAGTGACCAGCCCCCATTGTGCCCTTTACTGGAGCGCACGTACCCCTGATCCCGCAATAGCGCCATAGTTCTGCGAGCCACCACAGGATTGGTGAGGAGCATAGCTGCCATCTTGTCTGAGGTAACCGGCTTGTCGGTCATGTTCAAATGGATAAGGACATGAAGTGCCCGGGATAATCGGCTGTCTTTGCGCATAATTCACCTAAATTTCTGATCCTGCAGTTTATCACGAAACTTTTGCTGTTACGTGTGTTGTACGGTTTTGAATTTTTGTGTAACAATAAAAGTTACATGATATCGGAGGGATGGCTATGGATACGGATGTATTGATTATCGGTGGAAGTTTTGCCGGCCTGTCTGCGGCGATGCAGCTGGTTCGCGGCAGGCGTAAGGTCGTTGTACTGGATGCTAAAAGACCTAGAAACCGCTTTGCAAAAGCGTCCCATGGAGTGTTTTGCCTGGATGGTAAGAGGCCTGAGGAAATTCGTAGCACGGCGCTTTCCCAGCTACAGGCTTACTCGAGCTTCCAGGTGGTTGAAGGCACTGCGGATAGTGTGGATGTCCAGGAAGAGGGGTTTGCTGTTGCTGCACAGGGAGGTACCACTTTTAAAGCGAAGAGGCTAATTCTTGCAACCGGCATTACGGATCAGCTACCGGATATCCCTGGCGTGAAAGAGCGCTGGGGTAGGAGTGTGATTCACTGCCCCTATTGCCACGGCTATGAGCTGAGTGATCGCCCTTTAGGTGTGCTGGCTACCAGCGAGCTGTCTTTCCACCAGGCGGCGATGATTCCCGATTGGGGCGCAACTACCTTGTTTACCCAGGGCCAATTCAATCCGCAGGGGGAAGTGCTCGATCATCTGCTGGCTCGGGGAGTAATGCTGGAAGAAGCCCCGATTACGCAGTTGGAGGGAGAGGGGGATAGTTTAAGTGAAGTTGTTTTAGCAGATGGCCGCAAGTTGCCACTGGAGGGGCTCTACGTGAGCCCCAAAGCGGAATTGACCTCTCCGTTTATCGATAAATTGGGGTTGGAGCTGGAGGAGTCTTTCACCGGGCGGATTGTGAAGGTGGATGGCTTTAAGGAAACTTCTGTAAAGGGGGTCTTTGCTGCTGGGGATTTATCCAACCCGATGCAAAGCGGAACCTTCGCGATTGCATCCGGCACCATGGCGGGTGTTGGGGCTCATCGCTCGCTGATATTTAACCAGTGACTTTTAAAGACCGGTGGGGGTTCGTTGGAGATATGCCACAAAAAGAATTTGGTATCTTCCGGGCTAAGTAAGAGGCAGGAGCGGATTTGTGCTCCTGCCGAAAAATATCAGCAGTTCACAGCGTTTACTGCGAGCCCGCCGAGAGAGGTCTCTTTGTATTTGCTCTGCATATCGATACCGGTTTGACGCATCGTCTCGATAACGCTGTCCAGCGGTACGATATGAGCGCCATCACCGCGCAGGGCCAGGCGTGCGCCGTTAATGGCTTTTACTGCACCCATGGTGTTGCGCTCGATACAGGGGACCTGCACCAACCCGCCGATTGGATCGCAGGTAAGGCCGAGGTTGTGTTCCATTCCAATTTCAGCAGCGTTTTCAATCTGCTGGTTGGTGCCGCCCTCTACGGCGGCCAAGCCGGCGGAAGCCATGGAGCAGGCTACGCCGATTTCTCCCTGGCAGCCCACCTCAGCGGCAGAAATAGAGGCATTCTTTTTAAACAGCATACCGATAGCGCCGGCGGTGAGCAGGAATTTCACTACCTGGTCTTTCAATTCACCGTGAATTTTGCTGTCGTGTACAAATTCCACGTAGTAGGCGATAACGGCGGGAATCACACCAGCGGCGCCGTTAGTGGGTGCGGTGACGATGCGCCCGCGCGCGGCATTTTCCTCATTGACGGCGAGAGCAAAAAGACTTACCCAGTCGAGAATGGCGAGGCCGTGGTTGCGCTCTTCCGGACTCTGTTTACTCAACTCCCGGTAGAGTTCAGCAGCGCGGCGGCGAACATTGAGGCCGCCGGGCAAGATGCCATTCTGGTGGCAGCCTCGCTCAATAGAGGCATCCATTACCTTCCAGATATTCCATAAACGGTCTTTGACTTCCTGCTCGCCGCGGAAGGCTTTTTCGTTTTCCATTGCCAGCTCGGCAATAGTCCAACCGTGATGATCACAGATCTTCATCAGCTGTTCTGCATTGCTGAAGTCATAAGGCAGAAGGGTGGCGATCTCCTCTTTGTGAGCGAAATCTTCTTCGGAGAGCACAAAGCCGCCGCCGATGGAAAAATAGCTGCGCTCGAACAGCAGCTCTTCGCCAGCGTAAGCCTGGCAGGTCATTCCGTTGGAGTGCTGGGGAAGAAATTCCTCCATATGGAAAACCAGATCGCGCTCGCGAATAAATTCGATATCCTGGTCACTATTTAATAACAGGTGGCGCTCGCTCTGGATTTGCGCCATTTTCTCGTCAATCGAGTCGACATCAATGGTGTCTGGAGATTGACCCAATAGCCCCATCAGAACTGCCATATCGGTGCCGTGACCAACCCCGGTCAGGGCCAGTGAGCCGTATAAATGGACTTGTACACGGTCTGTGCGGGGCAGTTGGTCCCGGTCTTGCAAATCCTGCACGAATTGGCGGGCAGCAACCATGGGGCCCACCGTGTGGGAGCTGGAAGGGCCAACCCCAATTTTGAAAAGCTCAAAAACGCTAATACTCATAAATATTCTCTGCGCCGGGCTGCATCCTGCGGCAGCCCTCCCTAAAGGATATAGTTGCACTATTTAGGGGCGCACTTTGCCTTATGAGTCGCAACAATCAAGATGGTGCTCCCCATTCCGTACAAAATTCTATTAGCAGCAAATTTTGCGGAATTTATGAGTTCCCAGACCTTAAGCGTATAGACAAGCTACGGCGCTTCCGCGACCAAAACCGCTCTCTTGGGCGCGGGGTGACCTTCCACGGTTTTGTCTGGCGATTCCGGGTCGAGAAAATCTGCCAGGGATTCGAAGTGCATCCAGTCGGTACGCCGCTGTTCTTCCAGGCTGGTGGTGTTCAAATCCACGGTCCTGGGGTTGCGGAAACCGCACTTGCGCAGCCAGCTCTCCAGGGTGGCGCAGCTGGGGAAAAACCACACATTGCGCATCTTTGCATAGCGGTCTTCGGGTACCAGGCAATCGCCGAGCCCGCCGTCGATAACCAATGTCTCCAGTACAAGCTGGCCGCCGGGGCGGAGGGTCTCGCGCAATTCGCGCAGGTGATCCATGGGTGAACGGCGGTGATAGAGCACCCCCATGGAAAAAGTGGTATCGAAAGCGCGCAAGTTTGCCGGGAGCGCTTCAATACCCAGGGGCAACAAATCCACTGGTGCTTCCCGGCCCAGGTATTTTTTCAGCGCGTAAAATTGCGCGACAAATTTGGCGGAAGGATCAATACCGATTACGCGGCGCGCGCCGGCACCGTAGGAACGCCAGCAGTGGTACCCATTGCCACAGCCCACATCGAGCACCAGTCGATTTTCCAGTGGTGCCAAGTGCGGAAGTACCCGATCCCATTTCCAGTCGGAGCGCCACTCAGTATCAATATTTAGTCCAAATAACTCCCAGGGGCCTTTGCGCCAGGGGTGCAATTTACGCAGTTCCCGCTCCAGGGCTTCGAGTTGTTCCGGGCTGGCATCGGCGGCAGTGCCCGCGCTGACTTTGCTGTTGAGTTCGATAGAGGAGGGCGCAATTTCCGGTAGGGCTTCCACCGCTGCGCGCCAATCCGGCAGGTCGCCCCAGCGGTGAGGGCTCAGGTTTTCAGCCACCTGTGTTGGCAGCTGGGCCAGCCAGGTGCGCAGGGCGGGAACGTGTTGCAGGCCTTGATAGAGTTGGGTGTAGTCGATCACGGGGTACTTACTTTTCCGGCGCGCCTTTGATGGCGATTAAAGAGGCAAAATTAAAACACTGGAACCAGACATCGACACTGGTAAAGCCGACATTTTTCAGTCGTGTGCGGTGGGTATCCAGGGTTTCCGGAATTAGTACATTCTCCAGGGCAGAGCGCTTCTGTGCGATTTCCAGCGCGCTGTAACCGTTGGCGGCTTTAAAGGAGTGATGCAGTTCGATCATTAACTCGTTGTGGGCTTTATCGGCGAAGTCCACTTTCTCGGAAATAATCAGAATGCCGCCGGGGCGCAAACCATCGTGGATTTTCTGCAGGATTTCTTCGCGCTCTTCCACCGGAATAAATTGCAGGGTGAAGTTGAGCACTACGACCGAGGCATTTTCGATAGCTACGTTTTGCAGGTTGTCGCAGATAAGTTGAACGGGAACCTCGCCGCTATCGGCTTCGAGTACTGTGCGCGCCTGATCAACCATGGCTTGTGAATTGTCCACGGCGACGATTTCACAGTCGGCAGCGGGAATGCGATGGCGCATGGCCAGGGTTGCCGCACACAGGGAACTGCCCAGGTCATAGCAGCGGCTTCCGGCTTGGGCGTAGCGCTCTGCCAGGGTGCCGATCATGGCTACGATCGTGGTGTAGCCGGGCACGGAGCGCTTGATCATATCGGGAAAAACTTGCACCACCTGGCGATCGAACTCGAAGCCGGCTACCTGGCCCAGTGGGTTTGCATAAATATTGTCGTGTTTACTCATTGGAACTTCGCTAGAGGATAACGGCGATAGATCGGCGCCGGTTTTTGGCCGGCGCCGCAGAGCTTCTCCGGACAAATTGCCGGGGAATCGTCGAGCTCCAGTTAGAGCTTCTCTTCCTTCAGGTTGAGTTTGGCTGCCGCTTCGCTACCTTGGGGACCGGTAACAATGGCGGTACTGGCCTTGCTCGGGTCCAGATAGGTGGCACCGACGCGTTGCAGGTCTTCCAGGGTAACTTCCGTAACCTGTTTGCGGAATTGCTGGCGCGTCTCGTGGGTGCGGCCGTAAAGGCCCGAGTGGAAGTTCTTCTTGGCTTCACCAGCGGGGGAGCCGGGTTTATCCAGACCGCCGACGACGCCGAGGATCGCTTCCTCAACCTGTTCTTCCTTGTGCTTCTCTTCGGCCAACCACTTCAGGGATGCGTCGAAGTCCTCCAGGGTTTCACCCATACGCGGATCGCGGTAGGAGTAGAAGCGGAATACGCCAATATTGCTGTCGTGGCCGGCTCCGCCGCCGTAGGCGCCGCCCTGTTCGCGGATGGTGCGATGCAGGAAGCCGTTGCGCAGGAAGCCGCTCAAAACCGACAGTGGTGCCGCATCCGGGTGGGACATAGGCACAGTGGCGTAGGCCTTGGCACAGAAGTTCACCTGGCTGTTGGCAACCCAGAGTTCCTCGATTTGTTTGCGTTCGAAAGGTGCAGCGGGGTTGGCTGCGGCGATGCTGGAAGTCGAGGTCAGTGGCATCAGTGTCTGGCTGAAATCGCCAATTTTCTCTTCTTCACCCACCAGCAGGAACTGGCGCGGTGCTGCGAGGATTTTCTGGTGGATAGCCTGGAATTGAGTGGAAAGGTCTTGCAGGCCTTCCTCTTTTTCCAGTCCGGCAACCAGGGCTCGCAGGTTGCGCAATCCCAGCAGACCACCGCTGGCATGGCTCTCCCAGGCGGCGCGGTTGTAGCCGGCACTGGCGGCAGCCATGGCGAGGGCGTGGCCGTTGCCGACAACACCTTGTTCGCGGCGGGCGAGAGTTTGCAGTAGCAATTCCTTGATGCGGGCGTGCTCGTCAAAACGCACCTGCTCCATAGTGGCTTGCATCAGTTCGGTCAGGCCGCCCTGATTGCGAGCCAGCGCTTTACCGGACAGGATAAAGTGGCCGGACAAGAGATCCAGGTTGTCGATGGCAGTGCGGCTGCTGGTGAAACCGTGCAGGGCGCCCACCACGCTGGTCTGCCACTGCTGGACTTCCAGGTAGTCTTTTTCACCCAGGCCAACTTCGCTCAGTACCTGGCAGTAGTAGGGCAGCAGTTGCTTTTCGGTTTCGGTGAATTCCGGTAGCGCGCAGACCATTTGCTGGTAAACCAGGCCGTTGGTGCCCGCGCTATAGCGGGTCAACTTCTGTGGGCCCAACTCTATTGCTTCGCCTTCGACATCGGGAAGCTCTGCGGGAATATCTTCCACGCCGACCTTGGGCAGGATAGAAGCGTCGTCCTCGCGGTTTTGTCGATCGGCCAGGGCTTTGGCGGTTTCGACAATCTGTGCTTTTTCTTTGTCGCTGAGAGCGGCTTTGATTTCCGCCAGCTGGTCTTTCTCCGCCTGCTCGCGGCGCGCAGCCAGCTGCTCATCGGGACTCAGAACCATACGTACGCGGTGCTGGTTTTCCAGCAGAAGTTCACGGGCTTTATTGGCGATAAACTTCGGATCTTTGATCTGCTCGCGCAGTCGCTCCAGGGTGGCATCGATATTCAGCAGGCCGATGGCATCGCCACGGTGAGTGGCGCCGGTCAATGCGGTGAGAATCAATTGCAAGCCGAAGGGGTAGCCGTCGCCACCAATTTCTCGCTGTTGTAATTCTAGCTGGTGCAAGCTGGCTTCTACCTGTTCGTAGGGGATGCCGTTTTCCGCCACGTCCCTCAGCACGTCGAGAACCTGTTGCTCAAGCTCGTCGGCACTTTCGCGTTCGCTACCCTCAATGCCACAGACAAACACCAGTTCGCGTTGGGAATCGTCCAGGCCAACCAGCGGAGAAGGGGAAGTGCCCAGGTCGGTGGTTTCCAGCAGCTTCATTAGCGGTGAAGCGCTGTTATCCAGCAGTACGCCGGCGAGCAGGTGTGCGGTCAGGGCCTCTTCAAGATCGGTGACATCACCCAGTAGCCAGCTCAATACGATATGGGTCTTGGCCTTCAGAGGCTCGCCATTTAACGGGTAGTGCTCTTCGACTTTCAGCGGCGCCTGGTAGCGGTCTTCGCGCCCAACGGAAATGGTCTTGTCGAGTTTCTCGAACTTGTGCAGCGCTTTTTCTTCAAACGCGGCCTGGTGTTCCGCTGCGGGAATATCACCGAAAGTCATAAAGGTGGCGTTGCTGGGGTGGTAGTGGCTGCGGTAGAAGGCAACCAGCTGCTCGTAACTCAGCTTTGGAATATCAGTAGGTTCGCCACCGGAGTTGTAGTGATAGGTGGTGGTGGGGAACAGATATTTGCTCAGGGTGTGCCACAGCTGCGAGGTGACGGAGCTCATGGCGCCTTTCATCTCATTGAACACGACACCTTTGTAGACGAGCTCGCTGCTCGCATTATCCGCTTCGGCAAATTCCAGGCGATGGCCTTCCTGGGCAAAGTCCAGCGGGTCCAGGCGCGCAAAAAATACCGCATCCAGGTAGACGTCGAGAAGGTTGTCAAAATCCTTTCGGTTCTGGCTGGCAAACGGGTAGGCGGTCCAATCTGAACTGGTGAAGGCGTTCATAAAGGTATTGAGTGAGCGCCGGATCATCATAAAGAAAGGATCGCGCACCGGGTACTTGTCACTGCCGCACAGGGCGGTGTGTTCAAGAATATGGGCGACACCGGTGGAGTCTTCGGGCACGGTGCGCAGGGCGACAAGGAAAACATTTTCCGAGTTGTCTGCGGCGATGTGCAGGTGCTGGGCACCGGTCGTAATGTGTCGGTATTCCTCGACGCGCACGCCGAGAGAATCAATATCTGCGCTGGTAACCAGTTCAAATGCAGGATGTGAGTTGCTCAAAAGACAGCTCCCTGGAGTTATATGAATTTTCTGGCCGGCCACTGCTGCCGGCGAAAGGGCGCTATTCTACCGCTTGCACACATCGGAAAGACAGTGTTGACAAGGATGCCAGTAGGGCGAAGACTTCGCTTGCCGAAGCTACGGCATAAATGTAGACGAACACGGAGATATTAGAGGTTGTCCTGGTTGGATATTGCCAGTGTCATTGGCTTTTTTATCACATGGGTGGGTTACACCGTTTTTGCGCGAAAAAAAGCCAAGGAAACCTGGTGCCTTACTTCATCGCTTCAGTGGTACCGCGTTGAGTGGATGATGCGTATGCTCGATAGGGATATGCGCATGGCTGATACCGCTATTCTCAGTAACCTGGAGCGGGTCATTGGTTTTTTTGCCTCCACCAGTATTCTTATCCTGGCGGGTTTAGTGACGGCTTTGACGGCGAACAAGGCGGCCATCGAAGTGCTCACCAGTTTGCCTTTTGCGGAGCCCACCACCGTTGAGCAGTTTGAACTCAAGGTGATGTTGCTGATCCTGATTTTTATCTTCGCCTTTTTCAATTTTACCTGGTCACTGCGCCAGTACTCCTTCGCCAATGTGCTCATTGGTGCAGCACCGCCGCCGGAAACCGGTGATCTATCTGAGGAAGAGCGACGCCGGTTTGCCATCAGTACTGCCAAGGTGATCGACCATGCGGGCCACAGTTACAACTACGGTCTGCGCTCTTATTATTTCTCAATGTCAGTGCTGGGCTGGTTTATCCATCCAATCCTGTTTGTTGCCGGCTATCTGTTTGTTGTCTGTGTTTTATACAGGCGTGAGTTTCTGTCCCGCGCACTGAATTCAATTTTGGCGGCCCGGGAGGGCGGGCTGGAGCGCCAGCAGAGGAAAAAATTCGATGAAAGACCGTGAAATCCTGGCGGCTTTTGATGAAGTCGCTGAAATGCGCGGCTGGCAGTCACTGCATACCCCAAAAAACCTGGCCATGGCGCTATCTGTGGAAGTTGCAGAGTTAGGGCGGCACTTTCAATGGTGCAGTGATAAAGATATCCAGGATCTAATGGCAGGCGACAAGGCCGATCAAGTTGCCGCTGAACTGGCGGATATTCAGATGTACTTGAGCAAACTGGCCGCTGTACTGGGGGTTGATATGGAAGAGGCGCTACAGCGCAAATTCGTCGAGAACCGCCGTCGATGCAATGAGGCTTTGCAAGGTGAGGGCTCCGATGGGTGACAGCCTGCGTAAAGATCGAAACTTTGACGATCTCGCTCACCGTTTTCGCAACCGTATCTATGGTGGCCTCAAAGGGGACATTCGTCTGGCAGTGCTCAACCGGGATCTAGCGCTGCTGTTGGGGAGCGAGCAGCGCATTCTAAAAATCGTTGACGCTGGGGGTGGTCAGGGCCACTTTGCCATGGATCTGGCTGAGGCTGGGCACGAGGTTTTTCTCGCAGATATTTCTGCGCAGATGCTTGAACTCGCGGATGCGGAAATTCGCCAGCGCCATTTGCAAAAGCAAATGACCTTGCTGCATAAACCCCTGCAAGAACTGCCGCAAGTAGAAGCGTTAAAGGACGCAGACCTGGTAATTTGCCACGCTGTGCTGGAATGGTTGGAGCAGCCGCAACAGGCGTTGCAGCAGCTGCGCAGCCTGTTAAAGCCTGGTGGGCATCTTTCGCTCACTTTCTACAATCGGCGTGCCCTTGAGTTCCGTCTATTACAGCGGGGCAGCTTTCGCCAGCTGGACCGCAATATTGAAGGGGATAACTGGGGTGGCCACCCTGGCAGCCTCACTCCACAGAATCCACTGCTGCCGGAATGGGTGGAAGACTGGCTGACCGAAGCGGGCTTTTCCGTGGTTTGTCACAGCGGCATCCGCTGCTTCCACGACTTTATGACGCCATTAATCCGGGAAAAGTTGCCCGCGTCGGCCATTGTGGAAAAGGAGCTTGAATTCTCCCAGGTGGACCCCTATCGGCAATTGGCCAGGTATATCCACCTGCTTTGTAAGGTTTAACCAAGAGTGCTCAGTAGTAACTCCTTAGCGGCGTTGATACGCGATGCCAGGTAATCGTTGCCGCCGCGATCTGGGTGGAGTTTTTGGATCAATTTTCGGTGTGCACTAATGATTTCATCTCTGGCAGCATTGGCATCAACGCCGAGGATTCGGCGCGCTTCGTGTTCCGAGAGTGGCGGGCCCTCGGAGTTGTGAGGCGGAGGATGTTGAGTGGCCCCTGGATTTGGGCGCCTGTTTGAATACTTTTCAAACAGTGGCATCAACCAGGGTAAATAACGGGAGAGCTGACTGAGTAAACGGCCCAACACAGGAAGAATGAGCACGAGCGCTGCTCCTACCCAATGCAGGCGCCCGGTGATAGCCAGCACGACCACTATTACGGCGACGCCGGCGATACAGGCCATAAAAATCTGCTTGCGCCGCTCCTGCGGTGAGCTAGATTTGATTTTTTGCCAGAGATACCAGGCACCGATGGCGATTAAAATCAGTAAGATTAAGCGCGCCAATGACGACTCCTTATAGTGTTGATCTGCCAATGTTTGTTCTGCGTATCAAGAGTCCTCTTAACTACGTGATTCGCGGATTAATATTACTTGATCTGGGAGGATAAGCGCCTTCGAGCTATCCTGACAAAAGAAAATACCTGCACTTGAGAAAACAGTATGCAATACGACAAATTTCAGATACCCGATGCGGACCAGGTGCTGCCCGGCCGGCCCCAGCCGATGGAGATCAGTGGCACCCACTTTGTAAATGGCAACACCATTAAAGAGCCATTCCCCGAGCACCTGGAAGTCGCCATTTTTGGTATGGGATGCTTCTGGGGCGCAGAGCATGTGTTCTGGGATACGGATGGTGTGTTTGCCACTGCCGTTGGCTACACCGATGGCGCCACTGAAAACCCGAACTACGATGAAGTCTGCACCGGCCGTACCGGGCACGCAGAGGTGGTGAAAGTGATCTTTGATCCCAAAAAGGTGAGCTATGCAGAACTCCTACGGATCTTTTGGGATCACCATGACCCAACCCAGGGTATGCGCCAGGGTAACGATATCGGTTCCCAGTACCGTTCCTGTGTTTTCTGCTTGAACGAAGGTCAGAAACAGGAGGCGGAAGCGAGCAGGGCAGCTGTGCAGGAAGCGCTGGATGCCAAAGATCGTGGATCAATCACTACCGAAATCAGCATGGCTCAACCGTTCTACTATGCCGAGGAATACCACCAGCAGTATATGGCTAAGAATGAAGACGCTGTTTGCCCAATTCTTCGCAACCCAATGCACGACTAAGAATTGATAGATTGCAGAAGCAGGCGGCGCGGTGACTGCTGCCTGTTTTTGTGATGCTGAACACAGTTACTTCCACTTCACTTTTCTGTCTTTTTCCTGCCTTCTCTGAACTTACTTCCCTGTATTTGGCTGTTATTAAATCCTAGGTTGCCAATATAAATGACACACGCCTACCCGCTAGAAATTCTAGTGGGCTCAAGTAATTTAGAACCTTTCTTGGACGAGTGTTTATTCGAAATGCTGCATCGTCAATATGGCTTTTGGGTATCTTGTCAATTTTCATACCTTTCGGGGAGAAGCGTCTCAGTAGACCATTCGTATTTTCGTTCAATCCACGCTCTCAAGAGTGATTATGCCCTTCTCGATAAGGGTTGGCCGACCACTACGAGCACGCTCATGCAGACCTTCAATACCTTCCTGCTCAAAACTGCTTCTCCACCGATCAACGGTCTTCGGTGGCGTTCTCCGTGCAGTAGCTACATCTGTAGGAGGCATGCCTTCGTTGAGCTGAAGAATTATCTTCGCTCGCATTACTTGTCCATTTGAAAGGGTTGTTGATCGGCACCACTCGCTCAGAGTGGATACTCCACTATCAGAAACTTGAAATGATTTAGGTGTACGCATAACAGATACATTACACGGACGGTTCGCCATTAGTTACATTAATTTCCGCATGGGCCACTAGTGTGTCCCAATAGTCATAGGCCTTCCTGAGCGCGCCCTCATAAACAATAAAACCTTCCTGGTTTAGAAGGTAAAATACTGGTGAATACTCAAGATCTAGAGATTTAGAAATCGAACTTTCCGGATCATATAGGAGTTCAAAAGGAACGCCATTATTGATGAGTTTTTCCTCATTTTCGTAGCGCCATTCTTCTCCTTCTTCTTTTTTAGGAGAATCCAAAATGACGTGCATAGGAGCAATTTTATCGGAAATATATTCAAACATACTTCCATAACAGCCTAGTGCATCATTGTAAGGTCCATTACCTCGATAGAATGGCATCACGCAAACGGGTAAAAGTTGACTGGCATCTAGTCTCGCCAATGACTCAGTAAGAGAGGTGGTACCCCCGCTACCTATATTTTCAAGAATATAGCTGCTCGGAAATTCTTTATTTATCCATTTATACCTCTTGGGAGCTGGATCAAATCCTTTCAGGTAAGTTTCTTGAGAGATTCTCTCAAACTCACCAGCATTGCTTCTATCTGAGGCTAACAGCCAGTGTTCAATACTGTTGTGGTCAACTCCAACCGGACACTTTCCTAAGCACATTTTTCAAATTCGATAGGGGTTACGTCCCCCAGTGTTGTATGTATCCTGCGTGAATTGTAATACGCAATATAGGCCCTCACGTCTGTTATCGCACCCTCCCTTGTCGGATAGAGGTTTCCTGTTAACCATTCCCGCTTCAGGCTACTAAAAAAACGCTCAGTAGGTGCATTGTCCCAACAATTTCCCTTGCGGCTCATTGAGCACACCATTCCATGCTGCTTTAGTAGCGCTTGGTAGCTATGGCTGGCATACTGGCTACCTCGATCAGAGTGATGCAGCAGACCTTTTGTTGGGGTGCGCAAATTGATAGCCATAACCAGTGCACGACTTGCCAGGGCCGTCTCCATCTGGCGGTCTAAGTGCCAGCCAACAATCCGGCGTGAATAAAGATCAATTACCACTGCTAGGTATAACCAACCCTGCAAAGTCCAGATATAGGTAATATCCGTAGTCCAAACTTGATTTTTAGCACTCGGTGAGAAATCCCTATTTAGAAGATTCTCAGCAACTGGCAGTTGGTGCTTGCTATTTGTGGTTAGTGTAAATCGCTTCTTCTGTTTTACAACCAAGCCGAGCTTTTTCATGAGTTTGCGGACTCGATAACGCCCAATTTCAAAGCCTTCTTTGCGCAACAGCTTCATTAACCGACGGCTTCCGAGACTCTCACGAGATTCTGCAAATAAGGCCTTCAATCGATGGCATAGTTGCCAAATCTGGCCATCTATTGGGCTATCACTACGACGACACCATTCGTAATAGCTGCTCTTATTTACTTGCATTACTCGGCAGAGCACTCTAACTGGAAAGCTACCTTGCTGCTTTTTAATAAATTCGTACTTTATTTCATTTCTTTCGCAAAGAAGGCGCTGGCCTTTTTTAGGATTTCCTTCTCCATCCGCAATTGCTTTACTTCACGTCGCAGTTGATCCAGTTCAGCTCGTTCGCCCGAATCCAACCTTACTCCGCTCTCTTCCTGCTCCAGCTCCTTTATCCAGCGTCGCAGATTGTTAGCAGTGGTTCCTACAGCCTCTGCGGCCTTGGAAATCGAATACCCTTGTTCTGAGACAAGAGCTACGGCGTCTTTCTTGAACTCCGGCTTGAATTTCCGGCGTGTACCTTTTGTTGTCATACTTCACCTCGCTAGGTAGTTTTACCATCTTAACGAAGTGTCCGGAAGGATTAGACCACTACATACCTTCCTTATCCCCCCTCAGTTCACACCACTTGGAGGCATAAAAATAGGCTATGGCATGCTCAAATGTTTCATAGCTTGATAGTTGATTGTCGATGAAGTCAGAAATTAGATGGATACCTTCTTCTTCCCTGTTTGTTTCAAAAAGTGATGCACCTTTATAAAGCATTCCAGCATTTTTCCCGAAATTCTTAAATGCTTTTCTAATTATTCGGCTAATACTTGTGTCTGAATATGTGGCCTCGCTTGCTTCAAGCAGTCTCTCTCAATCTCTGCGTTTCCATAGCAAGCGAAATCCCTCCCAGCCAGGGAAGCTGCCAGTCTTTAACTCCTTTAGGATATAATTTGAACTCGGCTCAGTAATAACCCCGAGAGGGACTGGGGATGCTTTGACATTTAATATTGTGTGATCACCGCGTGAATAAAAGCGGTAATTCACAGTTCCTCTACCGTAGGTTAAGTCAATTTCATCTTGAGCTATCAATGGTTCCCCATTGAAGCTGAGGATAAAGTCACCCTTCTTTAATCCAATACTATCTGCAGGGGAATTTTTTGCTACATTGACAATAATACTAGCGTTTGAGTTGTCAATGTCGCCTGTGACTTTTTGGGTTTCTTTTTTGTATTCCCATTTTGTGGGTGAACTAATCAAGGTCTTAAACTCCCTTTTGCTGCAATTTTTTTCAAAAGTGTATATTGTTACTGTTCTGTTAAGTTGGTATAACTGCCCAAAGGCAAAGGTTCATAGTTGCCTGTTATTGTCAAGTTTAACTGATTTCCTAAGGTGCTTTTTCCGAATGCCAAAGGGTTACATTTCTTAGTGTCGCGTATATTTTATGTTGTTCGCAATAAGAAATGCAGACCCTGGGTTTATGGTTATATCTTCGCCTCTCTTAGGTGTTCGCGGAAACAGTTAATCAAAAATAGACTTAATGCTATTGATCAATTGTTGTTTTTGTTCTTTGCTCATTGTGGATGATGGAGGCATTGGGCGAACAGGGTTGAATAGCGCTAGTTCGATATTCATGACTCCATCTGTAGGCTTAAGCCAGCCGCTGGTGTTGTTTAACAGCTTTTCCGGTGATTTAGCTATATCTTCATGGCATGAGGCGCAGTGTTCAATTAGGGTATTTTTAAGGTTCGGGTGCTTGTCCAAAATTGTGGCCATAGCTTCAGCGTCAATGTCATCGTCGTCAGTAATAGGCTCTTCACTTATATATGACTCTCCAGTAGCAAGCCTTAAAATAGCTCTATTTTTGTCATCGACGATTAATAATGTTTCATCCATAAGCATAACTAAGCCAACCGGTGCGCCTTCGGGGCGAAGGTTATGTACCTGATTCCAGTTAGTGATAATTTCTATGTGTTGAGCTTGTTGTGACATTCCTCCCTGGGGGGCAAATGGATGGCGTGTCCACTCTGTGCTTGGTGCGATAGGGTCACGGTTAAACCATACTTTGTCGGTTAAAACGGGTAGCCCATTATGATCGATATCATAGGCAACCAACCGATTACCTACCACACGGTACCCATGCCAGCTCATTAAAAGTCTATTATTTAACGCTGGTATTTTACTGGATTGGCTATATAGCATATCTAGTGGGGCGACATGGGGAGGTAGAAGTGTATAGGGAGGGTGGTAGTTCTTGACATGGCAGCCATTTTTGATTTTGCCTTGATCAAACATTTCATTCAGGCAGTAGGGCCAGCCATAAAATCCATCTTCCCTGATTATATTGATTTCCTCATAGGGCTCATCAGCATCCTTCACATCACTGCTATTTTCTGCCTGTAGTATTACCCCGGAAGAGTGGGCCACCAGGGCCATTGAGTTCCTTAACCCATTTGCAATTTGTCTTCCTGTTGCGGAGTAGCTATCGGTAGAATTTTTATAGCTGTATTGCCAGAGACCGTTCTCGTCTAGCTCATTACACTTACCATCCGTTATATGACGCTCACACTGGTCAGTTCTTGAGCCAAAGTTAATTAACAGTGAGTTGTCAGGTAGTTGAACGAAATTACTTAAAGGATGCAGCGAATCCTTGTGAGGTAAATTTCCAATTATTACCTCATCAGAAACAATTTGGTTGTCTACTAACTCTAGCCGACGAATCTGATTAGTCTCTGCTACTAAAATACGTCCCTTGGGGTCCATCTCAATATCGTGAGGCATATTGAGCCCATGCAACAGAGGGGTAACTGTGACATTTCCTTTTAAATGATCATCAGAGGACTCAAGGAGCCAGAGGATTCCCTTACCCTCGGACCATCCGCCCATATCGGTTATAAGGAGACTGCGCTTGCCCAATTGGATCGCTTTACGGGGCTTCTTAAAACCTGAGAACTGACTGACAATCCCAATACAGGTTCCTTTAATACTACCTACAGCAACTTTAGGGAATCCATCGCAACTGCTATTTAAAGGTAAGTAATTACCCGAAAAACAAATGGAAGGGAATAATATGCTTAAAAATGACAGATACTTAAAGAATATACTACGCGTGTTATTCATATCACATAACGCTTAATGCACTTGCTACACAACCAGAGTTAGTTAAGGTTGTGATGTCAGGTGCCTTTACTTACTAATTTTAGGGTGCATGCACTAACCACCCCCTTTCTTCTGAATGATGTAAAGCTATGCTTTCCTGTATCTCACGATTAATCTCCTTATGATTGAGACCTATAGATATTAGAATCTGGCAAGGCAAACACAGTTATTTCAATTCCCAGCCAGTTCTTCCCATAAGCTGATGCCGACAATAATTGGTACGTAAGTATCAGTTCGGGTTACTCTCCTGAGACCTGTGTAGCCATCTTTTGCCGCTGAAAGCATGATCTATAAATTTTAATGGCATGTTCAAAACGGCTGCATTCTATCATCTGTTAATAGATCTCGGAACTGAGAGGCATACTGATTTTAGAGGCGTCTGGTAGTTCAATTTGTTGCACAGGCTTGGTAAAAAGAATATTCCATTAGGCTTTTGATAATTGTTCGCAATCTCGAGTGGCGATAAAATATTACAATATCATTGGCAGTATCAAGAGATGCTTGGAGGAAGGCGCAGTGTGGGTTATCCGCTTTATTCCGCTTGGTGAGGGCTGAGATATTTTCTAATGTATGTACCAAAAGTATTCATTGTAATGAGAAGAATAATTTCACATTTGGTGTGATGGCTATAGCTGCGGATTCTTTTACCAAAGTATTTACGTTAGTCGGCTGAGAATTTTTTGAGTGTGGGCTGAATTTA
This sequence comes from Microbulbifer maximicatervae (SeqCode), assembly GCF_052467815.1. NCBI lineage: Bacteria > Pseudomonadati > Pseudomonadota > Gammaproteobacteria > Cellvibrionales > Microbulbiferaceae > Microbulbifer > Microbulbifer maximicatervae (SeqCode). Next base: position 4,382,705 of record NZ_CP174326.1, on the reverse strand, counting down.
AATTTAGCTATTATATTTGGGTTTTTCTTCTAGCTTTTTAGGGGCGTACTCCCGATCGCTAACCCTCATGCCGGGCTCTGTCTCTTATCTTTTTTGGCCTCGTTACCTTATAGCCATATAGTTTGGACAAGTACGCTGTATCTACTTAAATGACCTCTTGACAGTTGTGTGTGCTAAGGAGTTCTGATTTTTTCTTTTACTGATGTGCGCACCAATCACTCCAACTCCCTGGATAGAGTAGTGAGTCGTGGCGACCAGCTAAATATTGTGCATAGAAATTAACGCAGGCAGTAACTCCGGAGCCGCAGTAATTGAGAAGTGGTTTACCATCTGCCAAGTTGCCAAACTGTGATTTAAGTTCGGCAATAGATTTCACTTTGCCATTGTTTTTGTCAGTTATGTTTTGCCAGGGCTGGTTGATGGCGGTAGGTATATGTCCGGCAATCGGGTCGATAGGCTCTTCAATTCCTTCAAAGCGCTGACTGTCCCGGGCGTCTACTAACTGCCAGGGTGCTTTATCCAGGTTTTGTTTGATAGTCTCGTAATGAACCAAAAGATTTTCTTTTGGTTGTGCGCTGAAGTTTCCTTGCTTGGATAGAGTGGGCTCGCTTGTGTCCAAATCCTCCCCTGCATCGAGCCAGGCTTTTAGACCGCCATTCAGAATGCTGATTTTCTTGTGGCCAAAGAAGAAAAACAGGAACCAGGCACGGGCGGCGAAACCCAGGCGGTTGTCGTCGTAGACGATTACCTGTGTGCCACTATCGACTCCCAGATTGCGAGCGTAGTCCTGGAACTGTGCAGCGCTCGGCATTGGGTGGCGGCCGCCGTAGCGTTGCACAGGGGCAGAGAGGTCACGGTGCAGGCAGGCGTAATGGGCATCGGGAATATGGCCAGCCCGATAGTCCCGCTCACCACTATCGTGATCCGCCAGGCTATAGCGGCAGTCCAATATTACGGGTTCGCCGGTCTTTTTGAGCTCTACCAAATACGCAACTTCAATCAGGGCGGGGTTGTTGTTGCTCTCCATCGGCCTCTCCTCAATCCTTGATACCGCTTTTGTCGTGTAACTTCAGCTGTTGTTTTTGGTTATTGGCCGCTTTCCGGGGCAGGGACCTCTGCTGCTTGGGGTTCAACGGCCTGTTGTTCGGCTTCTTGCTGGGACTCAGACTCTTCTTCGGTGGAAATCTGGTCTGCCAGCTCCGCTTTGCGGCAAGTCATGGTGGTTTCGGTTTGATCTTCGGCAGGGTTGTCGAGAAAGCGCGCTACTGCCCGCTCCGCGCAGTTGCTTGCGGAAATAATATCGTGAGCCAGGTTGGGAAATAGCAGCCATTGGTGATTCGGTAGCTCTTTGCGTGCGATATCGACATCATCTGCGGCCAGTACCGGATCCAGGCCGCCGTGTAACACTATCACTGGAACTGGGGTGGAGATGGCTTCTGACTCAGTGAGAGGAGCAGAGGGGATTGCCCAGATGCGGCATTGTAGCTGCAACAAATTTAAATCTGATCGCACGGCCCCGCCGAGAATGCCGGTGTCTGCAGCGTTGGCCCTGGCCTGATCAAAATCGACAAAGGGAGCCTCTTCATAGCAGAAGTGGCTAACGCCGGCTGCATCCCCAAAGTAGGGGTCCAGTACGATCTCCATAAAGTGTGCGATGGCATCCTGGGCTGGCTGTAGACCTTCATCGCCCTCATTTTCCAGCCCTTCGATCATCTTGGGCAGTTCACTGTAGAAGTTTTCGTTATACAGCGCCTGGAATAGAACTCTCAGCAAGCGCTGTCCAGTAAGCACAAAGGGATAGCTTTGTTTTGAGTAGCGGTGCTTGATCGGAATGGTGCGCGGCTCTTCGTCTAAGGTCTGGATCAGGTTTTCCAGCCTGCGGCGCAAATTGGGATAGCGACTGTTACATTTCTCGTCTTCGATGCAATGCTTCAGGCCGCGTTCGTAGGCAGCCAGGGAGTCCTGTGGGAGCTGCTGCGTGTAGACGATATTGGGGAAGACCGCGCTGTTAAGCACCAGGGTGCGCACTGATTCCGGGAAGTCGCGGGCCACTGTCAGGGCGTAGCGGGAGGAGTAGGACACCCCGTAGAGATCGAATTTATCGAGTTTGAGGGTTTTTCTCAGCTCTTCTACATCCCTGGCGATCACAGAACTGTTGTACTGGGCCAAGTCGGCACCTTTGCTCAGGCGACTGTAACAGCGCTCCATACTGAAGGAGAAAACACGGGCCTCTTCTTCCGGAGACAGGTTGCGCCGGAAGGCGGTATCGGCATCTTCGATAAACTCGCTGCAAGTGAGGCGTGGCTGGGCCATACCGGTGCCCCTGGGGTCTATAACAAAAAGATCCCGGCCGTCTTCTACTGTCATGGCGGCATAGTTAAGCCACAACCAATCGCTGGCGTTCTCGGGCTCTAACCCCATGCTGGCTCCGGGGCCTCCGGCGCCTAGGTGGAGTAGGGGGATTTTCTTGGGATCGGGGTTTGTGGCGCGGAAGCGCACTACCGGAAAGCGGATTTTGCGCTTTTCTGGGTGGGCATAATTCTCCGGCACCTCCATCATGAAACACTGGGTGAAAGGCCAGGTTTCATCGGTTTTGAACCAGCAGGGCTTTGCTACCAGGCGAGCGTATTGTTTTTGCGGGGATTGACCGGTTTGAGCAGAGTTTGTCGAGCGCTCACAGGCTCCAATCACCATGGAAAAGAGAATGATGAGGAGAATGCGCAATCGGGCTTTTTGCACTTAGATTATTCCTGTGACTGCTACTAAATAGTGGTTTATGGTTTCAGACCTTTGAGTGGGTCAGTGCTTGCCGAAGCGTGCCACTGGCGCGGAGATATTCCAGCGCAATGCCGCGAGGCGAATCGCTAAGGTCACAAATACAGCAATAGCCACCACTAGCTCATGGGGTAGCCACCCTACATTGTCCAAGGCAACGAGTATGGCCGTACCGGTAAGGGCAGCGGTGGCATAGATCTCTCGCCGGAGTAAAAGTGGAATGTCACCGGACAGCACATCCCGAATCACCCCGCCAAAAGTACCGGTCATTACGCCGAGCACGATTGCGATGGTCGCGGAATAGCCCAGTTCTAGTACTTTCTGGGTTCCGAGCACCACAAAAACGGCGAGTCCAATGGCATCTGCCACCATTAGCAGGCGCATAGGGACCTTTAGATAGCGTATCAGGTAAAAGCTTACTACACCGGTAATTGAGGCGATCCACAGGTAATAGGTGTGGTCAAGCCAGAATACAGGGACGTTGAGAATAATGTCCCGGGCGGTGCCGCCGCCAATAGAGGTGACGCAGGCGAGTACCACGGCACCAAATAAATCCATCTGTTTGTGGCCGGCGGCGAGTACGCCGCTGAAGGCAAAGACCGCGATACCGATCAATTCAAACCAGTGCAGCAGCTCATCCATATCATCGTTACATCCAGAGATTGGCGGGCAGGGGAGAATAGCACTTCTGTCTACGCAAAGGGAATTGAGCAGCGATCTACTGGTGAGAAGTGTGAGGCGCCGCAATAGATCGGTACCAGGGAGCTATTGAAACAATGACCAAGGGCCCATTAGGCGCAGAAGAGTAATGGAGGCTGCTACCCTTTGGTTACGTCCATTGTTCACTGGCTGTAGAGATGCCGTATAAAAGCATACTGTTGGCTTTGCTGGCAGTCTCAATTTTTGGACTGAATTACCCGATAACCAAGGTGGCGCTGGCCGACTTCCCGCCAATGTTATTGGCTTCGGTTCGCTTCACCCTCGTCGCTGTTCCTCTGGTTTTCTTTTGTCCATTCCCCAAGACCTCGATCCTCAATGTTGTTGCGCTCGGTTTCTTCTTAGAGTTTCTCTCTCTGGGGTTGATGTACTACGCCATGAAGGCCGATATTCAAGCGGGTGTAGCGTCACTGCTTATGCAGTCGCAGGTGCCATTCACCCTATTGCTATTCGCAATGCTGTTTGGCGATAAGATAAATATGCAGCAGTGCTTGGGTTTGGTAATAGCGGCTGTAGGGTTCTCTGTATTCTTCTACTATGCCGATAAAGGTGGGTCGACAACGATAGTGGGATTTATCCTTATTATGGGGGCGGGGCTGTCTTGGGCGATAGCGAATATCGTATTCCGCAGGATGCCAGGTGTTAACTTACTTCATTTAATGGTTTGGGCTTCATTGGTGCCGCCGGTACCTCTTTTGGTCTTGTCAATATTTTATGAGAGCCATACTCCCTGGGTTTTCTTTTTTCAGGCGCATACGGCCAGTTGGTTTTCAATTGTTTACCAAGTGTGCATGGTGACATTGGTTGGTTATATTTTATGGGGTGATTTAATTCGTCGCTATTCCTCTGCCTGCGTTTCACCATTTGGGTTGCTGGTTCCTATTGTGGGAATAATCGGCTCATCAATTATCCTCGGTGAATATCTTACATTTGTTGAGTGGGTAGCGACTTTTGTTGTGTTGCTGGGTATTGCTCTTTGTGTAGTGAAATTAAATGATCGAAATCCGGGGCAGGAGATTGTTGATGTGGAGGGAAGTTAGGGGAGGGGTAATAATTTTATTCAGCTTGTTGAGCTCTCTGTTTGGGCTTTCCGCGGTTCCCAAAACTTCCTTTTTATACCTTTATTGAGAGTTTAATAATTGCTGAGGGCTGTCTTTACTTGTTTCGCGGTTCGATGATGCGTAAACGGTCACAGTGAGTTTTGGCCTGCTCTCAAATTATTTTTACTTTAAATCCAAACGTTTTTTTCGGTGCAGTACTTTGCTTGGTGTGGGTAATAATTTAATACTGCTCCACAGTCTATGCGCCGCCTTTTTGCGTGATTATTCCGAACTTTAGTTTAATGGCTTTGTGCTACCAACCTGGGGCCGAGGTAGAAGTAAGCAGATAAGAAGTGATGGGATAAGGGCGATGCCCACGGAAAATACCGTGAGCATCGAACTAGACGTGTTTTACACGAATGCTTGCAGGCCGGTCTGGGCGCGGCCGAGGATCAATGCGTGTACGTCGTGGGTACCTTCGTAGGTATTTACAGCTTCCAGGTTCATCACGTGGCGAATTACGTGGAATTCGTCGGAGATGCCGTTGCCGCCGTGCATATCGCGAGCAATACGGGCGATATCCAGTGCCTTACCACAGTTGTTGCGCTTCACCAGGGAGATCATGGTGGGGTCGAACTGCTTGTTCTCATCCATGATGCGACCAACGCGCAGGGAGGCTTGCAGGCCCAGGGTAATTTCGGTCTGCATGTCAGCCAGTTTCTTCTGGAACAGCTGGGTTTGAGCCAGAGGGCGGTTGAACTGGGTGCGGTCCAGGCCGTACTGGCGAGCGGCGTGCCAGCAGAACTCACCGGCACCCATGGCGCCCCAGGAGATACCGTAACGAGCGCGGTTCAGGCAGCCGAAGGGGCCGCGCAGTCCGCCAATTTCCGGGAACTTGTTTTCTTCCGGAACGAACACATTGTCCATCACGATCTCACCGGTAATGGAGGCGCGCAGTGAGAACTTGCCTTCGATCTTCGGTGCGGAGAGGCCTTCCATACCCTTGTCCAGCACGAAGCCGCGAATAATATCGTCGTCATCTTTCGCCCAAACAACGAAAACGTCGGCGATTGGGCTGTTGGTGATCCACATCTTGGAGCCGCTGATGCGGTAGCCGCCATCGACTTTCTTGGCGCGGGTTTTCATGCCGCCGGGATCGGAACCCGCATCGGGCTCGGTCAGGCCGAAACAGCCAACCCATTCGCCGGATGCCAGCTTGGGCAGGTACTTCTGCTTCTGCTCTTCGCTGCCGTAAGCGTAAATTGGGTGCATAACCAGGCTGGACTGAACGCTCATGGCGGAGCGGTAGCCGGAGTCGACGCGTTCAACTTCGCGCGCCACCAGGCCGTAGGAAACGTAGTTGAGACCGGCACAGCCGTAGCCTTCGATGGTGGAACCGAGCAGGCCCAATTCACCCATCTCGTTCATGATTTCACGATCGAAGATTTCGTGGCGGTTACCCTCGAGAACTCTGGGCATCAGTTTGCTTTGGCAGTACTCACGTGCCGTGTCGCGCACCATGCGCTCTTCGTCGGTCAGCTGTTGGTCCAGCAGCAAAATATCGTCCCAATGGGCGAGTGGCTGATGTTTACTCATGGTTTGTCTCTTCTACTTCCGTTATTAATTCCACCGGAGCGTCCAAGGGGGCCGGCTGAAGAAGGCCGAGCACCTTTGTACAGAGGGGAGACTTTTTGGATAAGCTCCGCGTCAAACCCCGATGACTATTCAGTTTAGTGTGCCGCATCATACCGAAGTAGTCGGTTTTCGGCACTCCTGCGGGCAGCAATTTTTTGCCTGATTTTACGTATGCTTTGTAAACAAGAGTAAAACGCATTGCGAGCGATTTTGGGGGGCGGATAATGCACGCAATAAATCTCTATTTTTTACGATTAAACGTTTAATTTCGGTGATATTCCTTGTCCTTTTACCGTATTTTGGCAATTTGTGTTCCGCTGCTTGTCAGCTGTAGTTCGCAGCCAATTGAGACCATTCAACCCGATGAAAATTTAGGGTTACCAGAATCTTTTCGTGCATCGGGTACCGTCGCACCGAGTTTGCGCTGGTGGCGAGATTTGGAAGATCCGCAGTTGGACAATTTGGTACAGCTGGCACTGAAAGATAATCCGGATATTCAGGCTACCTATTGGCGATTGGAGCAGGCCGCAGCCACCGCGCGGGGAGCGCGATCGGGCCTTTGGCCAAGACTGACCGCCAGTATTGAAAATACTGAGCAGCGCTACTCTTCCGGCGAGTTCACCGATCCCTCTGCGGAGGGCAATAGTTGGAGTACCCGTATCGCCGCCAGCTACGAAGTGGATCTTTGGGGGCGGGTTCGTGCCGGTGCCAGTGCTGCAGAGGCGGCTTACCTGGCCCAGGAACAGAATTTACAGACGGCAGCTCTGACCCTGGCGAGCGAGGTGGCAGCTACCTGGTTGGAGTTGCGGGAGCAGTGGGGGCAGCGGGATTTGCTGCAACAACAGCTGGAGATCAATCGCAAAAGCCTGAAGGTTCTGGAACTGCGCTTTGGTCGTGGCGTCTCAGGTGCAGCCGATGTTTTGCAGCAACAGCAACTGGTCCAGCAGTCACAGCAGGAACTGGATGAGGAGGAAGCGGATGCCGAAACTCTAAAAGTACAGTTAGCGGTGCTTTTGGGTATCAATGTCGAGGAACTTAGCAGCATTATTCACGAACAGGCCGGGTTGCCGGTATTACCAGCCCTGCCAGAGACCGGCGTGCCATCGCAATTGTTATTGCGCCGCCCGGATGTCGTTGAGGCGCAGCGAGACCTTCTACAGGGCTATCACTTAGCCGATGAGGCCTGGGCAGATCGACTGCCCGTATTTAGTTTGTCTGCGGTAGCCAGCAATGGCACCAGTTTAATTAGTGATGTGACTGAAAACTGGCTCTTGGCCATCGCAGCCTCTATTGAGGGGGTGATTTTTGATGGTGGCGCCCTGGCATCAGCCCGGGAGCAACAGGACGCCGTTCTGCAGGAGCGCTGGGCGCTCTACCGCAGTGCAGTCAATGAAGCCTTGTCTGAAGTAGAGCAGGCCTTGATTCGAGAGAGCCTGATCGAGCGGAGACTCAACCATCTACGTGAGCGTGAGCGTCTCGCAGACCTTTTGGTTCTGCGCCAAAGCCGCGCCTATGCGCGGGGGACCATCGACTTCCTCAATGTGTTGACCGCGACGAGTGAACAACAGAGTTTGGCGCGACAAATCTTGTCTGCCGAGCGCGAACTGATTGAAAACCGAGTAGTACTTTACCGCGCGCTTTCCGGCGGGATCCCCCAGGCGGATCTTCCAGCCCCCGAGCCAGTGGATTTGGAGTTGTACCTGGAGGGAAATAACTGATGTTGCAGAAACTCAATTGGCGCCTGCTGATCCCCATAATTTTGGTGGTGTTGGCATTCCTGGCCTTCAACTGGATGATGCGGGAAAAACCGTCGGTCAGTCGCGGTGAGCGCAAATCGCCACCGCCGACAGTCGATGTAGCCGTTGCTGAGCAGGGTCGTTTTCCTGTGACCCTGAGCGCGCTGGGTAAAGTGAGTGCCCGTGAGTTAGCGGAGTTGGAGCCCCAAGTACAGGGGCAGGTGCAGTGGCTCGATTATGATCTGGGCCCCGGAGCCGTAATGCCAAAAGGGCAGGTGCTGTTGCGTATTGATCAGGAGCCCTACCAGTTGGCCCTGATGACGGCCCAGAGCACCCTCGCCGAACGCCGTGCTGAATTGCAGCAGGAGCAAGGACAGCAGCAAGTTGCTCAAGAGGAATACGAGCTTCTCGGCACAGCCCTGTCTGGAACGGATAAGGCTCTGGTGTTGCGCGAGCCTCAGAGAGCTGCAGCAGAGGCGGCAGTAAAATCCGCAGAGGCAAATGTGGCCTTGGCTAAACGCGATCTTCGGCTTACCGAGATTCGCGCCCCATTTGATGCCCTGGTAGTTGAGCGTGATGCCGACGTCGGTGATCGCGTCTCTCCGGGAGATACTCTTTACAGCCTCGCTAGTGCCGACCGTTTCCAGATTGCCGTTGAGGTTCCCGCGTCGCAACTGCACCGGCTCGGACGCGGTGATGTTGAAGTTCGAATTTACGGCAGCCAGTGGCCGCAGGGCGTCTACCGCCGCGGTGAGTTTGTCCGGGTTATCCCGGTACTGGAAGAGCAGGGTCGTCTCGCCAGTGTGTTGGTAGAGCTGGAAGACCCGCTTTCCGTCCAGGATCCGTCTCAGCCGCAGCTGCTTCTCAACGATCTGGCGAAAGTAGAGATCGTTTCCCAAAGTGAGGATGAGCGCGTGCGTATCCCCCTCACTGCGTTGCAAGACGGCAACAATGTGTGGGTGGTTCGCGAGAACCGCACCACGGTTCTGCCGGTAGAAGTGGCCTATATGAGCGGCGACTTTGCAGTCCTGGAGCAGGGGCTCAGCGGTGGAGAAGCCTTAGTGACGACCCGGTTGGTAACCGTTACTGAGGGTATGCCGGTGCGAATTGCCGGAGACAGTAATCGCCAGCAGCGTCCGCCGATAGATGCGGCTGCCTCTGCAGAACGGCCGCCAAGGCGCGGCCCCGGTGGACCCAATGCTGGGGGCGCAGATGACTGAGCAGAATAGATCCAAAGATAAGGTCGATACCCGCACGGGCGCCATCGCCTGGATGGCGCGCAACCATGTAACCGCCAATTTGTTGATGCTGGTTTTCCTGATCGGTGGTTTGATTTTTTCGACCATCGTTAAAAAGGAAGTTTTCCCGGAGTTCAGCCTGGACACTGTGAGCGTGTCCATTTCCTATCCCGGTGCCAGCCCTGAGGAAGTCGAGCGCGGTGTACTGGTGGCCGCAGAGCAGGCGGTACAGGGCTTGGTAGGGATCAAGGAGATGACCGCGAGGGCCAATGAGGGTAGTGCCTCTTTGACACTGGAGCTGGAAGGCGATGCTGATGCTGCCTTGGTGTACCAGAATATTCAGCAGGCTATCGATTCCGTTACCACTTTCCCCACAGATATTGAGCAGCCCCAGGTCAGTCTGGCTGAGCGCAAACGGGATGTGCTGGACCTCGTATTGCACGGCGATCTTACCGAGCAAAACCTGCGCGCGTTGGCGATGCAGGTTTACGATAAGCTCGAAGCGCACAGCGGTATTACCCAGCTGGAAGCACAGGGTATGCGGGACTTACAAGTGGCGATCGAGATTCGCCGCGATGACCTGCGTCGCTATGGGCTTACCCTGCTGGAAGTGGCAAGCATCGTAGAAAATGCAGCGGTAGATATTCCCAGCGGCAGCGTTAAGTCTGATGCGGGGGAGATATTGGTTCGGGTGACCGAGCGCCGTGATTGGGCTCGTGAGTTCGGCGATATTGTTATTGCCCAGGGCGCTGGTGGCGGTGCTGTTTATTTAAAGGATGTTGCCAATATCAGCGATGCGCTTGAGGAAGAAGCGCGCAATATGGTGTTTAACGGCGAGCCAGCTATCAGCATCAAGATCTACCGGGTGGGCGACCAAACACCAATGAGTGTCAGTGAGGCTGCCCATGAAGTCGTTGATGAGGTCAGGGCAAGCCTGCCTCCGGGGGTGACCCTGACAGTTCGAGATGACGACTCAGAAATTTTCAAAGCGCGTCTGACCCTGCTGCTGAAGAACGGTTTTATTGGGCTCTTATTAGTATTTGTTGTGCTCGGAGCCTTTCTGGAATTGCGGTTGGCTTTTTGGGTAACACTGGGCATTCCTACCAGCTTCCTGGGGGCATTGCTATTCCTGCCTGGGCTGGATATTTCCATCAGTATGGTAAGTATGTTTGCCTTTATTATCGCCCTTGGAATAGTGGTGGATGATGCAATTATTGCCGGTGAGAATATCCACGAGTGGCGACAAAAAGGCTACAGCAATCTGGAGGCTGCCGTTGCCGGTGCCCGGCAGGTATCGGTGCCGCTCACATTTGCGATTCTGACTAATATTGTCGCCTTCCTTCCATTGATGGCCTTACCCGGCTTTATGGGCAAGATCTTTGGTGTGATTCCCTTTGTGGTGGGCTCGGTATTTATTATTTCCTGGGTGGAAGCCCTGTTTATTTTGCCCGGTCACTTGGCCCACTCTCGTCGCGGCTATAAAAGTCGCCGGGCGCGCCGCTTTGCCGCGCGGCAGAAAATGCTGGCGCGGGGATTGGATCGTTTTGTACAGCAGCGATTTAGGCCCTTCCTGGATATATGTATCAAGCATCGCTACACCACTATTGCGGTGGCAGTTGCGGCACTGATGGTGGTTGGTGGTTATGCCGCTAGCGGCCGTATGGGCTTCACCCTGATGCCCAGGGTGGAGCGTGACTCCGGTCGCTTTGCTGTCACCTTTCCCACCGGGACGGCCCAATCCCAGCTGGAAAAAGCGCGCTCGCAGATTATTACTGCTGCCGATAGGGTGCTCGAGCAATACGATAAAGAAAAGGTCTTCCTGGGGATTCGCGGTTTGATGGGCGATGACGCGATTATGGTGGACGCTTTCTTTGTTCCCGCAGATGAGCGTCCTTTTTCCACCGGTGAGTTTATTCGCGCCTGGCGCCAGGAAGTGGGACCCATTGCCGGTGCCCTTAGCGCGACAACAGCTTCTGACCGTGGCGGTCCCGGCGCTGGCTCCTCGTTAACCGTGGAGCTTCGTCATACCGACACGGATACCTTAGAGCAAGCTGCGATACGTTTAGGGGATGAACTGGAGAAATTCCCCAATGTCAGCGATATCGATCCCGGTATTTCCCTCGGTAAAACCCAGTTGGACCTTACGCTGACTGAAACGGCCAAAAGTTTGGGCATGTCTGCGGAGGATATTGGTCGCCAGTTGCGGGCAGCGTTGTACGGGGCTGAGGCCCTGCGCCAACAGCGCGGCCGGGATCAGGTGAAGGTCATGGTGCGTTTGCCAGAGGATGAGCGAGCCAATATCAATGATGTGAATAGCATTATGATCCGGGCCAGCAATGGACTTTGGATGCCCCTGCCAGATCTGGTAAAAATTGATAAAGGGCGCGCCTATGCCACGATTAATCGCCGAGCAGGCCGCAGGGTTACAACAATTACCGCCAATGTGGAGCCCAGTGACCAAGCGACGCTTGTGATTAATGAGCTGAATGAAAGTGTGGTCCCCCAATTGAAAGCTGAATTCCCCGGCTTAAGTGTTTCGTATGAGGGACGCCAAGCGGAGGAGCGAGAGGGATTGGCAAGCCTGGCGATGACCTTTGCCCTTGCAATGGCGGTGCTGTACTTGTTATTGGCAATTCCCTTAAAGAGTTACGTACAGCCGTTGATCGTAATGGTGGCGATACCCTTTGGTGTGATCGGTGCGTTACTTGGTCACTTAGGTATGGGGTATGGACTCAGTATGGTGAGTCTGCTGGGGATGGTAGCACTGGCCGGAGTTGTGATTAACGATACCCTGGTAATGATTGAGTACAGCAATCGCCTTCGAAATGATGGTGCCGATTTGGAAAGTGCTATCAAGGGAGCTGCAGCGCGGCGTTTCCGCCCAATTGTGTTGACCACTGTAACAACTTTCTGCGGCTTGATGCCGATGATCTTTGAAAGCTCGGTGCAAGCGCGTTTTATGATTCCAATGGCGATCTCGCTGGGCTATGGAATACTTGCTGCCACGGCGATTTCATTGTTATTAGTACCCTGTCTCTATTTAATGATGGGTAGAGATATTCCACAGTTATTCGTATGGCTGAAAAACAACTTTATCCGCCTTAGAGGTGAAGGTGTAGTTGTACATAAATAGATTTAAATGCAGTCGGCATTTTGTGCCGACTGCATCTCTTCTCAATGCCACTTCTTTTGTGACCGATTTTTCCCCAGTGGTTTCCGCTTTCCGCTTCTAGCTTCCAGAACGCTCGATCTATTTGTATTCCTCTTCATTCATTGAATTTTCAGTAGCGGAAATGCTGGGCTAGTTCAATGTTATGAAATTTATTCCCGGCATACTTCCCGTTTACCGAATGATTCCTCTGTATTTTCAAATAACATAAAATTTTGACCAAATTTGAAAGACAGCGAGATAGATTGAAAGTTAGTTTTCAGATTTTAATAAGTATAAAAGGTAACGTTCAGTGTGCAGCTCAATAGACGAATTGAAAGTTCAACCCGAAGATGTAAGTCAAGTAGAAATAGCTGCTGTATCATCGGGAGAGACAGTCTGTGATTTAATCGAAAGACAAAGATTAAAGAGTCCCGATAAGGTCGCTATTATTGATGGCGACAAGAAGGTAAGTTTCACTTTCCTAATGAAGCGCGCCAATGGGATTACAGCTGAATTGGTAAGCCGGGGAGTTAAGCCAGGTTCCCTGGTGGGGGTCTGTATGAATCGATCCTGGGAGTTGGTCGCTGCTTTACTTGGTGTGATGCGTGCAGGTTGTGCCTATGTCCCATTAGATCCGCTTTACCCGCAAGAGCGCGTGCGGTATATGCTCGAACATTCCAAAGCTGCGGCAGCAATAGTTGATTGTGATAGTAGTGCAAACTTGTGTCTTGGTGTTAATGAGCTGCTATGGATTGATGAGTTACGAGGGGAGTCGCCGAACTTGCCGCCCGAGCAGGTAAGGCCCGGTGCGAGTGATTTGGCCTACGTAATCTATACGTCGGGTTCTACCGGAAACCCGAAGGGGGTCGCTATTGAGCACCGCAGCCTTATCGCTCTCAGTAAGTCCATGAGCGAGCTATTGAGTAATGATGAGCTTGAAGGTGTGCTAGCTTCGACTTCAGTTTGTTTTGACCCGTCTGTGATGGAGACTATAGGAGCTCTAGCATTGGGTGGCCGGGTTATATTGGCAAAAAATATTTTGGAGTTGCCGCAGTTACCCTCTCTTGCGCAAGTGCGAACTTGTATCACTGTTCCATCAGCAATGCAGGCCTTACTTTCAGTAGAAGAGCTGCCCGGGGGAATCCGTTGCCTGATTTTTGGGGGTGAGGTACTTAAACAGTCCTTGGTTGATCAGATTTATGCAGGGGCGGTTAAACCGAGGATAGTGAATGTATACGGTCCCACAGAGGATACGGTTTATTCTACTTATACTGAGGTTAGCCCTGGTAGCGGTAGTATTACGATAGGGAAGACTCTCCCGAATTCCTGCGCGTATATTTTGGACAGAAATCTGCGACCGGTTTCTCCCGGTAGAGAGGGGGAGCTATATTTGGCGGGTGACAAGCTCGCTAGAGGCTATTTGAATGATGAGCCACTAACCAAGGCGCGATTTATTCAGACAGCTCCCGATACTGGAATAGCGGATCAACGTCTGTATAAAACGGGAGACCTATGCCGATGGACAGAGAATGGGGAAATAGAATATCTGGGGCGTGCTGACTGTCAGGTAAAGATCAGGGGGTATCGTATTGAGTTGGAAGAAGTCGAGTCGACACTTGAGTCGCTAACCGGGGTTAATGCAGCGGCCGCTACTGTAGTTGATGGCGGAGCAGGGCAACAGATACTAGTGGCCTATATTGTCGTTACAGATAAGGCAATTACTGAGGAAACTGTAAAGGCTTTTCTCAATGAGCGTCTTCCAAAATATATGGTTCCCCATTTTGTTCGACATCTACGTGAGTTGCCTCTGCTCCCTAACAATAAGCTCGACCGAAAAAAACTAGCACTCCTCAAAGTCGATTTCAGTGCCTTTGTTGATAATAGTTTTGCCGCAAATGATGATATTAACCAAGGCAGCAAATTACTTGGACACTTCGCAGCTTTATCTGTGGATAGCGAAACAATTATTATGTCAATTATTCAGGGTGAGATGGCTTCTCTTATGAACCACTCAAATCCCGAAAGTGTATTACCAGAGCTAACATTCGATAAGCAGGGATTGGATTCTTTGACGACGTTAGAGTTGGCTAGCCGTCTCAGCCATTGCGCGGGACGTCCGCTTACTGTTCAAGCAATTCAGGATTACCCCACGCCAAAGTTATTGGCTGGCTATATGCTCGACTTGATGGATAGCAAAGTTGATTCTGAATCACCTTGCGTGGCTGTCGGCGCTAAAACCGATCAGCTGGCTCACTTCCAGTCTCAGCTCCAATTGAGTCATCCAAGTTTTCAAGTTGCAAAGGCATCATCCTGGTCTGCTTCCGATAAAAGTAGGTTGTTGCAAGCTGTGATTGCGATGGTTAATAACCAGGAGAGGAATCCTTATAGCAAGGTTTTACTCACAGGCAGTGGTACTCGGGGCACAGTAACGGATGTTTACAGCGATGATACTCAAGATGCCATTATATGGACTACAAACTTATACCTTGGCTTGAATAGGGATGAGTCAGTTATCGAGCAGGCATCGTCGGCTCTTCGGCACCTCGGTACCGGAATGGGTACTTCTGCAGCGGCATCAGGTCTGACAGACCTCCACCTGCAGTTTGAAGCGGAGTTTGCTGATTTAGTAGGTAAGTCTGGAGCTTGCTTATTTCCAACGGGCTACACAGCCAATGTCGGGGTCGTCGCAGGACTTCTTGGTGAAGATGATGTCGTGGTTATCGATCAGCTTTGCCATGCCTCAATTGTTGATGGAGCTCGCCTCAGTGGAGCCAAAATCAGGACTTTCCAACACAATAGCACTTCTGATCTGGAGTCTGTACTCAAGTCGGAGGTATCCCCTTACCGTACAATTTTAGTGGTACTCGAGGGGGTTTATAGTATGGGGGAAGGGGCTGCACCGGTGGCAGAGATTGTACGCGCAGCAAAGAAATACAATGCCCTCGTTTTGGTTGATGAGGCACATTCGTTTGGTTTTTACGGTGAAAGCGGTGCGGGCATCTGTGCGGCTCAAGGAGTTACAGATCAAGTAGACTTTATAATGACAACTCTTAGCAAGTCGCTTGGTAGTCTCGGTGGCGTTGTTGCTGCGAATAAGGAATATGTTGATCTGCTGAAATCCTCAGCGAGGGCATACATTTTCCAGGCTTCTGTCAGCCCCGCAGATATTGCTGCTGCATTAGCAGCATTGAAGCGCATTAGATCTGACGATGGATTACGCGAGCAATTATGGGATACGACCCGCTATATGCGACAAAGGTTTGAGCGGGCTGGGTACGACCTGGGAACAGGTGATGGGCCAATTATTACGCCCCATTTTAGTGATAAAGATAAGTTATACGGGATAGTACAAGCCCTATATCAGCGCGGTATTCAAACTTCTGCTGTCACCTATCCTATAGTTGAAAGTGGCCGAGGGCGCCTGAGGTTGATTTGTTCCGCAGCTCACACTAGGGAGGATGTTGATAGGACCTTGGAAGCTCTTATTGAGGCTGAAAAAGAGGTTGATGTTCAACCCCAGAAAATAAAAGAGGAAGCTATGGATTTGGGGCAAGCCCTTGCTGAAATTGCTGAGTGGGCAAATACCTTTTCTAACTTCCTAAAGGAATATATCAACCGACAATCCAGCCCCGTGCCCAACTTGTGCTTGTCAGTGAGTGTTACTGAACAGTTTGAGCCGGTGAGGATTTTAATTGATGGTGGCAAAGTAACCCTAAGTGATCACTCGGCTGACGACGTTCCTTTTTGCTCATTAACACTAAGAAATCAGAGGTCTGTCATGGCTTTGCGGCTTCACGATGTTCAGTCGCTGCTCGATGGTATTTGTACAGGCAGCTGTACATTAAGTGGTCAGGTTGAGCCATTTATATGGTGGATCGCCCGTATTCTAGATTTAAGTGTGGAGGTAAATAACCCTGTAGACTGTGGATTAGCTAGAGAGCAGGCGATTCATTAACTCATGAGGGGCGAGGTTTAAAGTTATGGGCCTTTCAGCTTACCCTGATGGGCCCATGTCTGGTATTACTGGCAGAGCAAGTCAGTTACTTATTTACCCCGTATTTCACTTTGCTACGCCAGGGAGCTTTCGCCAGCTCCACCGGATTAAAACAAACACTAATATCGATGCAGTTGCTGTAATGTAAAATGGCAAGCGGATATTAACTTCCATAGCCATGCCCCCCGCGAGTGAAATCAAGCTTGCTACCAAGGTGAAGCCTGCAGTAGCTATTCCCATTACCCAACCCTGTTCCGTCTCATCGACACTATTGGCAAATATATTCAAGAGAGCGGGGTAAGCGATCCCAAAGCAAAGGTACGCGAAGAACACACTGAGATAACATAGCCAAATGTGGCTGCTGAATACGAAGACTAGCGCGCTCGCTCCCATTACTAAGGCGGAAACCATAACTACCAGGGACTTAGTCCAGCGGGACAAAACAGGCTTGACCATATAAAGACTGGAAATTGCCACCGCAATACCCATAGTCAGCATGGCCATACTGGTTGTTAGCAGGCCTGCTTGGAATCTGCTGCTTAAATAATTCGTGATAAATATATAAAAACTGAGATGCACCAGCATGAAACAGAGGTAGGCAGGACAAAGTCGGACAACTCGAGGGCGGTCCTTCAGATGTATAAACTGAGTAAATAGATCCAGAAAGCGAAGCCTAAGCTGCATCGGGGCTTGGCGAGTATCGTGATAAAAGGTCAGGATCAAAAACAAAGTAATAGCGACAAGTACCAGAGCAAAGTAAAAGGGCAGCTGGATACTGGCTATGCTCCCCAATAGTTCCCTGTCTGCCAAGACTCCTGCCATAATCGGTCCAGCTACAGCCCCAGCACTCATTCCTGCTACCAATAACCCTAGGTTCTTGGAAGCCTCCAGCTCACTTTGGCTGGCATCAATCATTGCTGCTTGAGCGATAGGCTGGTTTCCCGCAGTAAAGCCGCTGATCACTCGTCCGAGAATAAGAAGCCAAAGGCTATTGCTTATCAAAGAGAGAACAGTGATCGCGTACCCGGCCATAGCTCCCACCAAACACAGTACCATTGCAGTCTTGCGTCCAATACTGTCAGATAGCTTGGCGATATATACAGACCCAACGAACCACGCCAGAAAGAAGCTACCGATCACAACCCCATAGTATAAATGCCGAGTTGATTGTGGTGTATCAGCAGGTAAAAACTGGAATTTTGTCGACATAACCAGTTCATTGATAATCGGAAACAGCAATCCCTGGCCCATCAGATCTACAAAAACTACTGCCAGAAGGGCTAAACGGCACATGATAGACATAAGCACTTCCTCCCCAAGCTTCAGCTTTGCTGCTTAAAGCAAGATAGCAGCTGATGAATAGATTACAGGGCCAGAACTGCACAGCGTAAATTAGATGGGAGTGATAGAGAGGATAGGTTGTTTGGCGCCTTTCTCAGGACGCTCAAATACAGTATTAACTATAAAAGTACAGGAGCTGGCCTGGGAGCAGCAAGGAAAACTAGATGGAGTTCTGTTCTACCCGGATCAAGGAGGTCAATACATGAGTCGCCAGTTCTGGAATCTGAAGAGTGAACGGATACCTTCTCCCGGTTACAGCGCCTTAGCACGAGCAAGCCAAGATACCAGTCATTATTTGATAAATTGCTACAACATCGAGCGTCCCTACCAATACAATGGCGGAGTTCCAACTGGAAAAACAGAAGAAAAAACTTAACTTACTGCCCGACATTAGTTGACCAATACACTATGTAAATCATTTGAGTCGCGGTTTAGCTACTAAGATATAAATTCTAAGTAAGGTTATAGGTTTCCAATAATAAATCCGACGGCTTAAATTTAAGTGCCCGGAGTATACGGTAGTATAAACGGGACACCGATGAGCCATTGACACGAAAGAGGTTGCCTCTACCCTGGATCTTCATAGCCCCCCCCTCGAAGGTGATATATAAATAGGCATTTATTAACCGATAAGCTCCCTATATCCGGAAGTAATATTTATAAGTATGGATATTTATGGCGCTCTAGCTCCTTAAGTGGTACGACTGTATATGTTTGTGTTGGTTTAGGGGGGATCTATTAAACAATTTTGTTATGTTGAGGCTTTGAATAATCCCAAAAGGTGTGTATAAAGCACGGGCGCCAAGTTCTACATAGTGGCAAAACGGAGATTATTTAAAATGAATGACGTAGTTGTGGATAGAGTCAAGGGAGCTGACGAAAAGTTCTGTAGTGACTGTGGGGAAAACATTAAAGAAAGAGCGGAAATTTGTCCTAAATGCGGGGTAAGACAGTCAGCGCGATCTGGGTTGGCTCCAAACGGCAAGAGTAAAGTTGCAGCAGCATTGCTTGCCTTTTTCCTAGGTGGGTTTGGTGTTCATAAATTCTATCTTGGGCAGGTTGGTTTAGGGATTCTATATCTAGTGTTTTTCTGGACATTCATCCCCGCAATTGTAGCCTTTATTGAATTTATCATTCTATTGACTATGAGTGATGAAGCATTCAACCAAAAGTTTGGTAATATTTAGAGTTGCTCTATATATGCAGCGCCGCTATGCGGCGCATGTCTATAAATAAGTTTTCAGTTTTGAAAATACTTAATATTAGCTACATCAAATCTACCCAATCAAATTTTTAATGAGCTGACTGATAGTGTTCATAAGTTATGAGATCGGTTTATTTTGAAAATGCCAATTGGGGTAAAAAATTAAATCGCTATAGATTAAAGTGCATTAACATTCGTCGATCTTCAATTCACAGTGCATGCTACCATTAAATTGTCTATTGGTAGTGGATATGGTAAGGGGCGCTAGGTGTGTGGTTTTTTAATTTAGGAGGCCGACGGAAAGCTATACAGGTTTTCAAAAGGGATTTGAAGCGTAAGCTTTCGGATGACTGGGGAAACAAGAAGAAATACCCTGGGGATAAAGTATCCAAGAGCGTAAAAAAACACTTCCCAAAGTATTGCAAGCATGAAGCTTATGCAATATATATGTGGTCCGGCAAAGATCAATTTGATATATATTGCACGAGTCTTGGTGTGAACCTAAGTTCAATGGATATTAGAAAAGAAATAGAGTCTTCCATTGCTTCTATGAGCAATTCTCATTGGGGGAGAGATGATTATTCTGAGAGCAACTTCTTCGATTCAGGTAACGCAGATTAAATTGAATTCAGGTAATCCTGAACGTGGTTAACGCTATGAATATCAAAAAGATATTAGAGGCTGAGGGTATCGATATAGTAAACATGTTGTCGAAATATGTAGGTATAGTTGGATGCTCAGCCGAAGGTGCGGCCCTAAGTTACAAAACGATATGTACTGAGAGTCCTAAAACTTTTAGGGGTCTATAGACACCCTGAGGTTTCTATGTTTACTCATTCCTTAGGGAATTATGTGGATAGACTAAGTGCTCACGATTTAATGGGGATTGCTGAGCTAATGCTGCCCTCTGCTAAAAAGCTCAAGGCGCTGATTTCTTAACCTGCCCAGACTGTGATACGGTTATACTTGGGTGTACCGAAATTCCTTTAATTATTAATAATTCAAACTCTGCTCTTCCGATATTAAATTCAAATTATTTGTTGGCTAAGACCGTCATTAGGGAAGCTGCCGAAAACACCTGGTATTTTTAGCTTGCGGTAGAAAGTAATAGCTGAGTCTTTTTCTATGTAGAGTTGGGGATCTGGAGACACTCACCAATGGAGGTTTAGAAAGCAGCAAAGCTTTAGAAAATAGCTTCTCACATGCTAAAAAGCTTTGCTGCTGCTTATGACTATATTCAGCAATATTACAATATTTTAAGAACTGGGAAAACAATGCTGTATGCACCGGTCGGGAATCGAGGCCTAAATTGTTCTTTCTCTAAGAGGATAATAGCAATTAAACATTATTTTACTGCTTGTTTCAGTACGCCAAAGTAATTTCCGGCCATCTCCACATCATTATAATACCCACGCACTTTAAGAAATTTATGTAGCGCTTTTAGGTTGTAGGTAGGGACAGCCATAAATGCATGATGTTCACAGTGGTAGCTTAGTCCATCGGTGGGACTGACAAATAATAAGCCTAAAAGCCCCCTGGGAATGGATCGTGTATTATATTTTGGTTCCAAGTGATATAGGTCTTTGACCCCAGCGTGCTCGGCAATTTGACGCATACGTATAATAGCCATATACACAGTCAGGTAGGCAATTACCCACAAAGCATACAGTTGAGGAAATCCGGAGGCCCACAATATGGCAAACATGATGCCATTAACAAAAAGGCCGCGTGTAAGCTGGTAATTTGTCCGTTTATTTCGACTTAATAGATCTCGTCCGCTCAAAAATAAATATAGATTCGCCTTTAAACCTGTAATTCCCAAAAAATCCCGAGTAAATTTTCTGAACAGACTTTTCTTACTTACCGGGTAGTCCTTATAGTTCTTTAGGTCTGGGTCTTGATCGGTGCCAGCATTTCGGTGATGTTTTAGATGGCTTTTAATGTAGGTTTCACCATCCATTAGCAAAAAAGGAGAAGATAACCACTTTGCAACAAAATTATTGTAGGAGCGTGTTGCAAAAAGTGTTTTATGGCCGGCTTCGTGCATGATCGCTGCCAACGCCTGTTGTCTTCCCGCAAGCAAGAAGATAGCTGCGATATAAGTAGACCAGTGGGGTAGCAATGCCGAAATTAAAAAAATTCCTGAAATTTCAAGCCATGTCCTTGAAACAATCCATAAAGCTTTGGTGTCACTACGCTGGAGAAAAGGCTTGAGTTCTTCTTTGCTAATAGGAACATTCATTGTGTAGCACCTTGTCGTGATTATTCGTCAACACCTAACGTCTTCAATTGATCTAGCCAAATTTTCCGACCAGCGCGATCGTATTTGTGCACGATATTTCTCAACTGTTGATACCTATTTTGAGGTCTAATATTTCTCGGCAATAGAGGATCAACCGCTAGTCGATGGATAGCCTCACCACCTAAGCGACATGTCTCATACAATGTTGCGCAAACAGGTTTCCCTGAAAGAGCTTTTAGGCTATCTTCAAGAGTTTGTACAAGAGCTTCATATTCGCTATCGAGCTTCTCAACATCCCATAACTGATGAGCCCAATGGGAGGCCAGTAAATCTGGTACTTCCTGTAGTACAAAGCAATACGCACCTTCTTCGAGGCCAAGAGTTTCCAGTTCTACAGTTATTTCAGAATGAGCTAGCTTCAAATTATTAGGGCGTACCCACAATTGGTCTAGCCCAGCGGCAAAGCCATACCATTCGAGAACCATCAATGACTTCTTTCGAGTAGTACGTGATACTCCTTTGGGCAAGTGACAAGTGATCCAACTGTGATCCCAACTTTCGTAGTGAAAGGTATTTTGTTGCCAGCGATCAATAAAAGCTCGTTTCGCTAAAGCTTTTTCCGTTAAGCGGTACATGCCGCGCCCATCATGAGTAATCAGATCGCTTCCAACCAATCTATTTAACGTTACGCGAAGATTATTGGTGGAAATGTCAAATGCGTCAGATATGAACCCTAGCTGACTAGTTGAAAGCTCATGGCGCCTATTTACACCCATTAAGTCCAGTAGGACATTTTTGGGAGTAGGCTCATACGTATACTGATACATAATGATTTTAACGATCAAATCCCTGACGCGTGTTTAACTACATATTACAGACTCGAACACAACATGCAAGGTATCGTAATCTTTGCGACCTCTAAAAGGCGCCTGGATCAACGATAATAACTATCCCCGGTTGACTGGTATCGTTGCCTATTTGAGAGTTTCTTGTAATAGAGCGGTGATTTGGCGCTTTTCTCTCCCTTGGGGAGCTGGTCGGCTGGTTAGAAAAAGGGCTATATATGCTGCATTTTAACTTATACGAGATAAGCAAAGAATGCTTTTCGTTCGGCTTGTATGAGCCACGAGAGTGGCTTCTGGGTACAGGTTGAGTGCTGTTAGAAATGACTTGGAAAGTACGCTACCTTGGAATGTTAGATCTCAACCCCGCCTCTGTGTGCGAATAGGTAGACTGATAAAAGTCGCCATCTTCATAGCATTATTTCTCCGATATTTGTGGCTAAGGTGAAGGAGGCCTGCTAGGGATAATAGGCTTTAGTAGGTATGTATCTTGCTTGTATGACAATTTTAGAGGGGGCTGTTGTGGTCAACTCCAACCGGACACTTTCCTAAGCACATTTTTCAAATTCGATAGGGGTTACGTCCCCCAGTGTTGTATGTATCCTGCGTGAATTGTAATACGCAATATAGGCCCTCACGTCTGTTATCGCACCCTCCCTTGTCGGATAGAGGTTTCCTGTTAACCATTCCCGCTTCAGGCTACTAAAAAAACGCTCAGTAGGTGCATTGTCCCAACAATTTCCCTTGCGGCTCATTGAGCACATCATTCCATGCTGCTTTAGTAGCGCTTGGTAGCTATGGCTGGCATACTGGCTACCTCGATCAGAGTGATGCAGCAGACCTTTTGTTGGGGTGCGCAAATTGATAGCCATAACCAGTGCACGACTTGCCAGGGCCGTCTCCATCTGGCGGTCTAAGTGCCAGCCAACAATCCGGCGTGAATAAAGATCAATTACCACTGCTAGGTATAACCAACCCTGCAAAGTCCAGATATAGGTAATACCCGTAGTCCAAACTTGATTTTTAGCACTCGGTGAGAAATCCCTATTTAGAAGATTCTCAGCAACTGGCAGTTGGTGCTTGCTATTTGTGGTTAGTGTAAATCGCTTCTTCTGTTTTACAACCAAGCCGAGCTTTTTCATGAGTTTGCGGACTCGATAACGCCCAATTTCAAAGCCTTCTTTGCGCAACAGCTTCATTAACCGACGGCTTCCGAGACTCTCACGAGATTCTGCAAATAAGGCCTTCAATCGATGGCATAGTTGCCAAATCTGGCCATCTATTGGGCTATCACTACGACGACACCATTCGTAATAGCTGCTCTTATTTACTTGCATTACTCGGCAGAGCACTCTAACTGGAAAGCTACCTTGCTGCTTTTTAATAAATTCGTACTTTATTTCATTTCTTTCGCAAAGAAGGCGCTGGCCTTTTTTAGGATTTCCTTCTCCATCCGCAATTGCTTTACTTCACGTCGCAGTTGATCCAGTTCAGCTCGTTCGCCCGAATCCAACCTTACTCCGCTCTCTTCCTGCTCCAGCTCCTTTATCCAGCGTCGCAGATTGTTAGCAGTGGTTCCTACAGCCTCTGCGGCCTTGGAAATCGAATACCCTTGTTCTGAGACAAGAGCTACGGCGTCTTTCTTGAACTCCGGCTTGAATTTCCGGCGTGTACCTTTTGTTGTCATACTTCACCTCGCTAGGTAGTTTTACCATCTTAACGAAGTGTCCGGAAGGATTAGACCACTACAGGCATCTAGTAGCCTATCAAAACGGATAGCTGGTCGAACGTAAGAATTTGCTGAAATAAACTTTGAGAAGAGCGGGTCAAGATCGTAATGGGTCCGAAAAAAATTTCTATTAGCCACTCGTTTCAATTGTTGTCTGTTTATTGAGTGTACCCCTAAATTGTTGGTAGGCTTAAGTGGGTATCTATAAAACAGATAATAAATATTGGTCCTGGCCACTCAAAGGCAAAGTCATTTTCAATTGTAGGCTTTAGATAAAGCTTTAGCCCCGAGTGACTATCTAATATACTGAAAGCTTTTATGCCTTGGCTAATCGCTCAATGCGGTAGGGGTTATAATTTTGCAGGTGTCTCAATTATGAGTGAAATGGTAAAATTTGGAGCTATTATATATGCAAAGGATATGCAGGCTCTCTCCGAATTTTATTTGAAGATGTTTGACCTATCTGTGCTGCATAAAACAGATAAGCTGGTTAGTATAGGTGGGGGAGGGTTTAATGTTGTTGTACATGCCCCGCCTGAGGAAATTCCGGAGCGGAAATTTAATGCTGTTAAATTGTATATTGCAGTTGAAAGTCTTAATACTGCAAAGAGTAAAGCGGAGGGGTTGGGCGGTAAGGCTTTGAAAGGCGAATGGTCAAATTCAATTTTTAAAGTGTGTAATATAGCGGATCCTGAAGGCAATCATATTCAGCTTAGAGAATTCCTGCAGTAGTGATAGGATAGGTTTCCCCTGAGATCTAAGTAAGGCGTAGCTTTAACTTTTGGTAAATTAATAGGAGAATGTTATTGTTGTTTGAAGGCTGGAGCCTTAGAAAATTATGAATATTATTTGACTGGGTTTATGTTTATTGAGGATAGCCATTTCCTCTCAAGGCTTAGTCTTAATGCACGGACCAGCAATACGTCGGGCAATATCATTTTGGGGTTTAGATGGAATCGTTGTTAAAGGAATTAGTTTTTTTATCTTGTGATGCTCTCAAGGAGGAGGATCATTATCTTCGTGAGTCACTTTCTAATAATCAATGCTACTCATGCGATAAGACTGGGGTTCTGAGTATAAACAATGAACGATACTATCAGTTTATAATTGCAAGGTACCTGTTTAGACACTTTTCCAGAAGGATTCAGGTAGAGTATGACCTCATTGATCTTGTTGTGTTTAGGGAAGATCTCCCCTCGAAAGTAGAGGTTGCCGTGGAAATGAAGCGTTGGATGAGTTCAACAGGCAGTCCAGAAATACCAGGAATCAGAAGTGACTTTGATAAATTAAGAAAATGCGACTCATTAAAGACATTGGTTTTAATATTTTCCTCAAATCCTAAGAATGTATCAATCAAAGGTAATATTCAGTATCTCTCAAATAAAATAGATAGAGATTTAGATCCTGATCTATGGGTGTATGAATCATTTGATACAGTAGGTGGGAATGGTGCAGAAAATGTATTTTGGGTGGCAGGTTATGATCCTTTCAGTCACTCAAAATGATCGGTAGTAGGATAAGATCATTACGTATCATATCACCTATAAATCTAGACTCTTGTAAAAGTAAATAATAAGCCACTCTAGCCCCCCCCAATCGTTTCGGCAGTGAGGATATAGCCTATCCTGCAGTGATGATGTATGCAGTAGTAGAAATAAGTGAAACTGTAGGTATATAAACTATCAGCTATCCAAAAGACGCATCTAAATCAATTGCAAAATTAAAAATTTCAGGTGTAAGGGATAGTCCTCAGTATTCGAGGCCTCTGGAGTATTTGAGAAAATGCACTAGTATGGATAGTCATCAACCACTTAAACAATAAAAGGGGAAGTTAAAGTGGAGGTCAATTCAGATAAGTTACCCGTACATTCTGAACTTAAGAGGGCTCTCAGAGAAGTTATCAGTCAAGGAAACGGTGGATTTAATCTCAATATGTGGGCTACCGTAGTTGATAGAGATGGAGTCGTAAAAGCGGTTGTATTCTCGGGTAAAGATAGAGGAGATCAATGGCCTGGGAGCCGAGTCATTTCTGCACAAAAAGCAAATACAGCAAATTCATTCAGCCTTCCAGGTTTATCACTTTCTACAGCCAATCTGTTTTCAGCAGTTCAACCAGGCGGTAGTTTGTACGGTTTGCAGCATAGCAATCCAGTTGATACTAGCGTAGCTTATGGTGGCTCATCAAGTGAATTTGGCACAGAGAGCGACCCTATGATTGGTAAGAAGATTGGTGGGGTTAACGTATTTGGTGGCGGTTTAGCATTGTACAGTGAAGCTGGAGAGCTTCTTGGTGCTGTTGGGCTAAGTGGTGACAGTTCTTGTGCAGACCATAATATCGCATGGAAACTTCGGCATAAGCTCAATTTGGACTATGTTCCTGCTGGCGTCAGTCCAAGCAACGATGACAACATTGTCAACGATATTGTCGATGATGTCAGTTCAAGTGGCTGGGGGCATCCCATATGCTCGACTGAGGCTGCTGATATAGCTGCAGGTTTTTCTAAAACTCATCCGGTTAGATCTAAAAAATAATAGATGAAAATGACCAAACACGATGCTGTAAACTTATATTTCTGGTGAAATTTTTCAAGTTAACCTATTTATTTACGATTCTTTTGAAAATAGTTTTTTCAGGTAAAACATTTAGATAGTATAACTACATTAGTGGTGAGTGCGGCACGCTTGGCACCAATGTGTTTCTGAAGTAGTTAGTAAGGGTGTCCAGAATTGCCGGAGTTTGATGTCAATAATTTGAGATATTCCTTCGATAAACACACCAGCTTCTTACAGAAGCTTATATTGACTCAAGTTCAGCTAATAAGAAGGATGGAATCATATTGGAAAGCTGGTAACCGATGATAATAGTGAAAGTTCTATCTTTATACTTACTCAGGAGCTGGAAGAGGGGAGGTATGGTGATTATGAATGTGTTCTTTTGTTACATAAAGATAAGCTTGTTCTTGAATATTATTATAAAAAGGGCTGAATCAACTATAACTTGTTTTATAGCCTGGCCTGGACAGACTTATATTTTGGTAACGCAATAATGGAGACGGAGTACTGCCTACAAAAGGGGGGCTAACTTTTCGCTCTGAGGTAGTTAATTGTTACATTTGAATAAAATGGCAGAAGATATGTATTGGCTTATTAGTGGCTTTGTTGCGATATCTAATAAATTAATACTGGTGAAGTTGTTTAAAGTCCTCCGTGGTGATACTAACTTTAACTTCACACTTTTGATCTCAAGTTATATGGTTGAGATATTCCTCCAAGTACTAGAATTTTAGCTTTACACAAATTCTCTCTTCAATCAATTGTCTAGTAAGCTTATATATTTATCGGGGTAGCTTTCCTGGATTGCTATCTTTATTATGTCGAAGATAGCAAAGAGAATTGGATAATATGTACATCGATCAACCTGCTAGCTTTATATTGGCTAGAGGCGAACATCTACTTGGTATGAACTAGCGGATGTATCGTACATAAATCGATTAATGTAAGTGAAACGCTTCCGCCATACGGAGTGGTGATTTTGGGTTTATATTCTGTAAAACTCTTCTTCTATTACTTTATCTATCTCAGTAGATCAATATCTCTTCGTCTAATTGGGTGCCCTAAGCCTGTAGCTCTTTGCTGATAATGAAGCTTTAAAGGGCTACACCCCCTTAAATGAGCATGGCTTCTTATACTTCATTTCGACAGCTTTCTGTTCACGATATTGCCCGAGCAAAGAGGTGGCTATTCCTGCCATAATGATGACTCCCCCAATGATTTGAGCAAAGTTGGGGACCTCTTGCAGGATAAGAAAGGCGAAGAAGGTACCAGCAACCGGAGTGATGGCTGTCGCGATGGAGATATCAGCAGAGCTTGCACCTCCTTGAAGACCTTTAAACCATGTGATCTGCCCAAAAACGATAATGATTGCTCCGTATACAAGCATCCATACCCAGAGGAAAGGGGAAAAAAGGTCGTCAAAGTGGTTAGGGCCAAATACAGAGAGAACAATAATCGAAAAGAGGATCACTCCTGCAAGCATACGGAAAACTGAAAATACACCAATAGGAACACGATCAAGTAGTTTCCGGCTCACTTGAACGGCAATCACCCCTAAAAGTGTTGCTACCGCCGTTAAAATCTCTCCAGCTTTGGGGAGGGTTTGTAGAAATTGGTTCACAGCTGGATTTCCAACATCCAGCATTTTCATTGTCATCTGATTTTCCATTGGGGGTTGATTCAGAGCGAAAATAGCAATAACACCTACGGTTACAATAAGTGCACCGACTATCGAGAACCCTGTAGGCCTCTCCCGGAACATTACATAAGCTAGTAGTAGTCCTAAGGGTGCATCTAGGGTTGAGATTAAAACTACATTGGTTACCTCTGTAATCATTAGGGCAATAAAGAAGAATGCGGGAGCAAGAACTCCAGACATTAAAATGAGTACAAACATGTAAAACCAGTCTTTAAAGGGGTACTGCTTTAGAAGGTCGAGACGCCAATCTTTTCTATAAATGATAAGAAGAGTTATACCCGCCAGAAGATTTCCAGCGAATAAGAGGTTACAGAAGGAAATTGGATTGTGCCCATGAATGGGATAGTGGGCTCCAAGCTCGCCTATTTTAGCAACGACAGAGTTGGATGCGGCAAAAATAAGAATAGAAATCCACAACCAAAATCGAGTACTTTTTACGGCGGGTTGTTTTTCCATTTGATATCCCTTGGTCGCTGCGGCATGTTCCAGTAAATTAAATTCTTCCCGGGTTAAGCATGCCCTACTATTTGGTAACGGTGAGTGGCTTTGTCTGATGTGGACTAGTGTAGACCAAATCTAATAACTGATAGTGCTCAAAAGAAGAATGTCTATCCATGTGAAAATACTGCATCGAATGCTTCTCAGTGTATTAAAGCCATTCTTACTTATGTTTATGAGGTGGAAAGATTATTCTGGAATTTTGTGAGAAATATGTGATTATGAGATTTGTAGTACTGGAGGAGGGTGGAATAGTCTCTTACTACTGGGGTGGAAGGAAAGAATACACCGCACTCGAGACACGCTGTGAATACATCCCTGTAAGCTCCTCATCGGCATCCATGCCTCATAGGGTCCCAAGCGCGGTGTATTCTTCCCTTCTCCATTTTTAGTAACTTGTGTTTCTATAAGTAGAACTCCCTATGACAGTCCACTATATTTTAAATTAAATGTTCATGGCTATGAACTTACACCTTCTCAACACGTATAATGTAATGGGCTCTATGAGCGGCTATAAGGTAGAGAAGAATAAAGCCAAAGCTAACTGTATATTAAGATCGAGATTCTCAATATATAGCACAAGGATATTCTTCTAATATATAAAAATTAATATTAGCGATATAAGGTGGGTTGGCTGTTCGCCAATTTTTCTGGTTTTCCACTTTGGTTGTTAGTATTTGAAGTGTGTTCTCGAGTGTTCAGGGTTGTATGTTTCTGAGAAGTTGCAAATTCTGATTATTGCAAAGCAAGGATTACGCTAATGCTGATAGCAATTCAGTGTGCATCTGTTATGCCTGCGTATCTATCTATTTTATTTAACTGCTCTTGTTAAGTCCTAACTTATTGGCAATTAGATAATCTAAGCTAAATCGACCTGGGCCAGTAGCCATTAACCAAATAAATAAAATAATATATAAGACTTGAGGTAGATAAAGAAACCAGCTCATCCAATCCAGTGGCCCAATACCTTTAGGAATAACATGTTCAATTTCGACCGTAGCGATAGCAACAATCATTGTAATCGTCAATACAATTGCGACAGGTGTTGACAAGAGTCCAACAAACAATAACAGTCCACCAAAAAATTCTATACTAGCTAAAACTATCGCCATAGATTCATGGAAAGGCATTCCTATTTCATTCATCAAATTTATAAGATCTTCATGTTTTTTGGGATCGAATAGTTTGTTATATCCAGACACTGAAAAAAATAGCCCCAGAGATAGGCGTGCAACTAAAATGGGTATCCATTCCCAGCTGCGATCACCAATTAGTAGTTTTTTAATTAAAGGAGAGAGTTGTGTAAACATATATGTCCTCTTACATCCTAATTGTGAGTGCTCAGTTAAGAAGCTTCTGCACTTGAATATCTGTTTTACATTCTGTGGGTAATATTGTGTCGATATAAAATTCGTGAGCCTCGTAATTGTGCCTAAAATAATTATCAGGAAGTTAACATTTCAGATGTATGTGTAATGAGTGTTACGGGTGATTCATCGGCCAAAGGTGGAATACGTACTGATAACTTCTAATGGCCAGTCCAGCTAGATACCCATATTTGAACCAGGCTGAGATAGAACCACCTAAAAGCAGGGTAGACACGTAATGACTCATTAACCCTCAAACATCTTAGTCCAGCTAGATGTCGGGGCAAGTCAAATTGAATACTGACCTTTGAAATTGCGCCATATGATAGGCGGCGAACAGTTTGATAGCTCTCCTTTAAATCTCCACGCAAGAGTACCTTGCGTGCTGTTTCTTCCTTCTTACGGTTAGGTTTCGCCTGAAAATGAGGATGATAGTGGCGTCGGAAAATCTGGGGGAAGTTGTAATAAAAAAGACATGTTAGTGATGAGGAACATACAATGAAAACATACGCCGATACCTTTGATGCAGGGTCGCCAATTCAAAGAAACTCAAGCGGCTCTGAATTAAAGAGCTCGCTTGCCCTTGTCGTGTCATTAATGACTTTCATTGATAACTGCTGATGCGCACATGGGCCCTGCACAGCAACACTAAGGGGTTTGGTGATAGAGGCGTCAATTTTGCTTGACTTCCATTCGAATTGGCTGTAGGGCTGGAGCATTCGTACCAATGTACAGGCCCCTTCTGAGTTACTGTTTTAAGGGCACATGCTTGCTAGTGATCGCCAAGTAGTGGATGAAGATGTCATGGCGGTAACTAGCTCTTTGTAGTGGGGCAGGTCGGTGGGCGATATGGCAAGAAGGTAGGAGCTAAATAAGCGATGAAAGTCTTCTTTGGTGGCAGAATTATGAAGTCTTGAACACAAAATTTCTCTTAATCATGGCCTAATCAAGCTACAATGTGGCGTTCTAAAGGTAGTTGGCACATGGAGGCTGGTTTTGTTCCTATTTGTATCTCACCAAATACAATAGATACCCAGGCCATGCAACGGATCGGTCTAGTGAGATCGGCGATAATGTATTGTGTAGAGTTCAGAGGATTATGAGTAGTAAATTGATTGTAATGGCCATATTCATGGCTGTATGCGGGGTAGGGTGTGCTAGCCAAGAGGATCTGCTTAATGCCGAGCTTTGGTCCGGTGATCCATATGTAAATATTCCTAGTAGCGGTGGAGCTACCCAGGATTTAGGAAAAACGCCTCGAGCTAAAATGCTGGAGCAACGAGAGACTGATTTACAGGGAAAGAGTAAATTGTCAAAAGATCAAGTCCTTAATCATTTAATTTTGGGTGAAGATGGGAAGATCAATTTTTAGCTTAATTCCAGTAACACTCAAAGTGTGGGGCCTCCTGTAATTCCGGTACAAGACCATTGAAGTCATTTCGGCCACAAAAAACTGGGCTCCACAAGACAGGCTACACGTTGGACTGGTAGCGATTTGCAGTGGCAGTAGCTTTAGGGGAATTGGGTGGCGTTTGGTGAGTTCTTGTTGAGCTTGCCCCTGCTAATTGGGCAGAAGTAATAAATTTTGAGCCTGAGTCTCTTCATGGAAGGGCAATACTACTTGCGTATGGGGCGAGAGCCATACAAAGAGAGACTTTAATATCGTATTTTAACCAAATGATTACCCGGGGCAGCTGATAATCGAACCGCAAAGTACGGCGGTACCAGTTGGCCGGCCTGCTAGGATATAGATCTTATTCTAGCTATTTATATCGCTTTTACTGAGCCTACGATATTTTTCACCTGTGGCTGGTTATGCTGAAGTCAGCACGATAATCATGGCCTAACATTTCTTGCCACTTCCTGCTTCTCATTCCTTTTAGGCCTCTTCACCGTGGGTGGGGATAGGCTTGAGGGGTGAATGCTTATCTTTACTTTTAGTCTTTCACTGAATTTGATCCGGTTTCGCTAATCTGGTATGCGGGGGGGGGGGGCAGCTAGTTTACAGTCTTCTGGTTCTCAGTGGTACGTAAGCACTAATTATTGAGAAGGCTTTGTAAGGAGCTCCTTGGGTTAACTGTGAGTCGCTAGTAACAATAAAAGGATACTAATTTGGAGGAGGTAAGTGACTCGCAGTATCAAAAAAGGTTTGCGGTTTTAAGCGTAGCCTCCTTTACCGCAAGTTTTCTATCGTTCTACTTTGTGTAATACTCACATCACTGATTCCTCGCTACTCACAAAGAGTGAACCCTTCGATCCTGTTGCTCATGAAATATTGTATTTAGGTTGGTATATTTTATTTTGTATCCAACCCCTTTTGGTTTTCTCGAGAAAATTCGCCATCCATAGGAAGCCTGGGTACGTGAGTGTTTTGCTCTTTGTTTTAGATGGTTAGTGGTATTGAGATGATGCCTGGAATTATGGATTGTCCAAATCCGCTGAAGCAAAGTCTATTTTGAGAAGTTTTACACAAAATTATTTTCTTTGCTGTATTCTATATCTTGGGAGTGATTTATAGGTGTAGCTTGTACTCGCATAAGTACTTTATGTTTTTTGCTTCTTTAAGAATGATTCCTGCTTCTGCAATTAGAATTCCCTTTTGTCCCATAACTCCCATTGATGGGAGTGCATTTACTCTTCTATGCACATATGGACCGCTACTTATTCCAGTCACTATTGATCGGCTGAAGTTTGAATTCGTACATCCAGTTCTAAAGAGGGCGATTCCGATATGTTTGGTCACACAAGTTATTTTCACAGTGGTTTTACCAACAACAGGTATAGGGGAGGCAATATTCACGCTTACGTAACGGGGTGCATCGCCGGATATAGCTAGTAGTGGGTATCGAGTGAGGCGGCGATAATCAAGCAGGCCAGGTTGGTCATCTCCATGGAACTATGCCAAACGGTTTGCGTTGCTACCAGTAATGAATCGTTCGCTGATAGTGGGAAACTTCTATAGGATTTGGTGCTCTGTTGGATTCCCTTTCTGGAATTGCCTGCTATCAACGTCCTCTATAAATTACTTTTAGTCCATATTACTAAAAAGGGAGAAGGAAAGAATACACCGCGCTTGGGACCCTATGAGGCATGGATGCCGATTAGGAGCTTACAGGGATGTATTCACAGCGTGTCTCGAGTGTGGTGTATTCTTTCCTTCCACCCCAGTAGTAAGTGCGTACTTAAATCTTTGTTCTGTGGGACGGTCAGTCTTTTGGTGCATAGATGCCTAACTTTACTTGGTTGCCATTCACCTCAGGAGGCTCAATCTAGTTGTTTTCTAGCGGCACGCAAGATATGAGTGGCCACTCAGTGGAGGGGAGGCTTGGGAATTGATTCTTAGGGGTGGAATAGGCGGGTGTGTGGAGAAGATTGGATTAGTGGGCTTTAGAATTATTGAGAAGCGTGATATATAGATGCTGCTTTTCAGCGAACTGTTATATTTATAGAAGTAGGTTAAGGAGCCTTATTTTGGACGGAAATATCTATGAGCAACCCTCATCTGAACTTGAGCGAAATTTGGTCTTTTGTAGGGATTGCGGTTCCCAGATTTCAAGAACGGCATCTACTTGCCCAAGTTGCGGAGTGGCTCAGCAGATAGGTGGTAAGGGGAAAGTGGCTGCTGGACTGTTGGCAATATTTTTAGGCGGTTTTGGTCTTCATAGATTTTATCTGGGCCAATGGTGGGGATTGTTCTATCTTCTGTTCTGCTGGACAGGAATTCCTGGATTAATCGCTTTTATCGAAGGTATTGTGTTCTTATGCACATCTAACGAGAAGTGGTTTGACAAGTATGGAAATAAAAAGGGTGGTTCGGCATTAGTTTTGGTACTTGTACTCTTCTTTTTAATAATTCCTGTAATTGGAATATTGGCTGCCATTTCAATTCCGGCATATCAAGACTACGTTACTCGTGCTCAACAACACCAATTGGAATCCCGATAAGTTTATAATAACTTAGTGGCGGCCCTTTCTAAGAAGGGGCGTCATTAAGACGTTATGGAGAATATAAATAAGTTTAGAGCTTCGGATGCTGCTTTATACTTGTTGTGGGCCGCGTTAGTGGTTTTGTGAAATTGAGCGCATAGGGTAATCTTATATGCGGTTCTGAAGTATCGGCATTCCCCAAAATCTCTAACTAATATACGTTGGGTTTACAATTTTGCTAAAGAAAGAGCCTTCTCGGAAAGACAAAGATTGCCGATATTCAAGCGTCTACTTCGTTCGTTTTTATCGCAGGATTTTAGGCTGTATCGTGATAATCAAAAATTGATATAACATTCAATCTTGCTGGGTGTAACCGCGATAGAGCTAGAATTATATTGCTACTATGGAGGGATGATGAATTTTGTAATTATAGAAAAATGGGATATATAGACATCGTTTTTGAACTAACAATTAACTTCCTCAAGGGATAAAAAGTTGGACGTCAAGATTCGCAATGAGAGTAGCCGAGATATTGAGCTAATCCACCGAGTTATAGAATTAGCTTTTCGGGAAGCTCCGTATACTGATCACACTGAGCAATTTATTGTGAGGGCTCTTCGCCGGGCTGGTGCGCTATTTTTGTCTCAAGTGGCTGAATTAGATGGAGAAATTTTGGGTCATCTTGCTATTTCTCCAGTCAATATTTCTGATGATTCAACTAGCTGGTATGGGCTTGGGCCGATCTCGGTATTGCCTGCGCATCAAGGTGAGGGGGTTGGTTCAAAACTAGTGGAAAAAGCCCTTGCGGACCTCAAAGAGCAGGGGGCTGCGGGTTGTGTCGTACTAGGGGACCCCAATTACTATGGGCGGTTTGGCTTTAAGGTTGTCGAGGGGTTGGTTTTGCCAGGGGTTCCTGCAGAGTACTTCCAGGCGCTGTCGTTTAACCGTAATTTTCCGCAAGGAGAGGTTGCGTACCATGAGGCATTCTCGACCCAAGGATAGCGATCGCTTAATTGGCGTTGATTTTCCAACTCTTTGCAGTTCCAAATTGGTTAAGTGAATAAGCAATGAAGTCAGTCTTTATAATCCTATTGATGTTATGCTCTCAAGTGGCGCACTCTTGCGAGTTTCTCTTTGGGACTTGGAAGTCCTCGATGAAAGAAAGCTATGATTACGCATCCCAAAATCCAAAAGTCGAGCGCAAGCAATTAGACTTTGTCAAATACGCTTTTGGCCATATGATAATTACATATTCGGAAGACTTTCTAGAGGTGCATGAAACTGAAAATATAGAAGTGGTAATAGAAGGGAAAAGCTACCCTTTTGCTTTTTCAGGGGATGTATCAGGCATAAATTACAAAACGTGTACAAGTAACTTAATCGAAGTTGAATACGAGAAATTTGGCAAAATAGATACTTACCAACTTACAGTGGTTAATGAGAACCTGTATTGGGTAAAGCTAGAGAGTGAAATTGGCCGTGAATATTTTCATAGAGTCAAGTAATCACTTAAGGAACCTCTGAATAATTCCGAGCCAATTTGGTAGTATTCAGTAATCCGTCAAGACTACGATAGATTATGCACCAAGTCACCTTTGCCGAAGCAGAATATAAGCTAAAGCGCCGTATAACTCGCCGAGAGAAGTTTCTTTCTCAAATGGAAGCCCTCATCCCATGGCAGCGACTAGAGGCTCAGATCACTCTGATCCTACCCACCAACGACGGACACTCTCTTAAGCGATAAACTACGCAGCAGAGGTGCTCTATGACAAGATCAAATAAACCAACCAAAACCACTCGTAAACAGTACTCAGAGGAGTATAGAAAGGATGCCCTAGCACTTGCGCTCAAAGTTGGGGTAAGCGTTGCCGCTAAACAGCTTGGGTTACATCCTTCTCAGATTTACGGATGGCGAAGCAAGGCTAAGTTACATCAGAGCCGAGGGGATGCCGAGAGAGAGCTGGCCACAGAGAATGCTCGCCTTAAGCGGCAGCTGGCTGAGCAGGCAGAGGAGCTGGCGATCTTAAAAAAGGCCGCAGCGTACTTTGCAAAGAGCCTGAAATGAGGTACGCCTTCATGCAAATGCACAGGCATGAATTCAGCATAAAAGCGATGGCCAAGGTATTGAACGTATCTCGCAGTGGGTTTTACGACTGGGTGTCAAGATCGGCCGGCCAATCCAGGTACCAGCAGTACCGAATGCAGCTCGATAGCTTGGTACAGCAGCGCTTTATAGCCAGTAAAGAACGTAGTGGCTCTCCTCGCCTGACGAAGGAGTTGGCCAGTGAGGGGAGTAAATATAATCAAAAAACAATTGCTGCCAGCATGCGTCGACAGGGCCTACGGGCTAAAGCCGCCAAGAGATATAAAGCCACAACCTATTCAAAACATGGTCTGCCAGTAGCTCCAAATCTGCTCGAGCAGAACTTCAATGCTGAAGGGCCGAATCAGAAATGGGCTGGGGATATAACCTACCTGAGAACGGAAGAAGGTTGGTTATATCTGGCTGTAGTGATAGACCTATATAGTCGGCTAGTTATTGGTTGGGCGATGTCAGAAACGATGACAGCTACATTGGTCTGTGACGCTCTTCAAATGGCTTTATGGCGACGTAAGAAACCTACGAATGTTATCGTGCATACTGACAGGGGAAGCCAGTATTGCTCTAAAGATTATCAATCTTTGATTACAGCTTATGGTCTGCGGTGCAGCATGAGCGCCAAAGGTAATTGCTATGATAACGCTTGTGCAGAAACATTCTTTCACTCACTTAAGGTAGAAGCAATCCATGGTAACCGCTTTCCCACAAGGTGCCTCATGCGAGAGACCGTATTTGAGTATATAGAGATAGACTACAATCGAAATCGCTTACACAGCGCCAATGGCTATCTCAGCCCTGAGGCGTTTGAGGAACAACTAGTCGCTTAGTGGTGTGTCCGTTGTTGATGGGTAGGATCACTCCTTGCTATCCACAAGGCAAACGTGGCCGACAGCCATATCCATTAAGTGTCATGCTCCGTATTCATTGCATGCAGCTATTTTATAATCTCAGTGATCCCGCTATGGAGGATGCACTGTATGAAATTGAATCCATGCGTAGTTTTGCTGGATTGACTTTGAGCGGCCCAATTCCCGATGAAACAACGATTCTTAACTTTCGCCACTTACTGGAGCTGAATCAGCTAGGTACAGCCCTTTTTGAAGAAATCAATAAACATCTTGCTGAGAATGGCATGGCACTGCGTGAAGGCACCATTGTAGATGCCACTATTATCTCTGCACCAACTTCAACTAAGAATAAAAAGAAAGAGCGTGATCCAGAAATGCATCAAACAAAGAAAGGCAATCAGTGGCACTTTGGAATGAAGATGCATATCGGGGTTGATGATGTGCTCGGAGTAATACATAGCGTAGATACAACAGCAGCGAATTCGCATGATGTTACAGCCACAGAGCGAGTCCTCCACGGGGAGGAAGGAAGAGTCTGGGGTGACTCCGGATACATTGGTGCGGAGAAGCGTGAAGAGTTGAAAGAACGAGAGGTGGATTGGTACATAGCAATGAAGCCGAGCAAGCTGAAAACTCTTCCTGGGCGTGATGCACTCTGTAAGGCGGAAAAGATCAAGGCGCAGATAAGAGCGAAGGTTGAGCACCCCTTTCGCTACATTAAACGGGTATTTGGTTATAACAAGGTCCGCTATCGGGGACTGTTAAAGAATACTGAGCGGCTGTGCTTGCTAGCAGGCTTTACTAACTTACTAATAGGGAGAAAATACTTGGCCACCTAGGGGTGGTGTGCCTGAAATCCGCCAACTGGGGATTTCAGGTGAAAAATTAGGGGGCTATTACGCGAAAATTAAGCGTTTTGCGTAGAAAAGTGAATTTTTCAAACAATTCAGCTTAATTCTAGAAAAATGCTTCATTGATCAGAGGTTCCTTAACAGGTTTAGGGGGCGGTAGCTTTACTAATACTGTTGATCACGCTCTTCTTTATACCTTGGTGATCGAAGTATTTCATTTCGAACAAGCTAATCAAAACACGACCTTTAGTAAGTATTGAGGGTAAGGTGTGTAATGCAAACCTGATCACTTACTACTGATTAACGGCTTGGTCCATTGAACTCTGGGTGTTAGGTGATGTATCCAACTGAGTATTAAATGAATGCGTCAATTAGGATCTTCAGTTGTTTTTCACTAGATTTGAATTGTCGGGGGTTAATACGGTAATCACGGCCTATTTAATCTGGGCGGGACTCTATTTGGCTAACGGTTCTGTATTACCTTCCGTATTGGAGAATCCATCCCGGGCTGCTTCTCTGTAGGCTTTTCGTATTTTTCTTTGTGTATATAGATGGTTCCCATTCGGCGAGGGGGTACGGATGCTCATCGTACTTTTATTCAGTGGGTGCCCAGGATTGCAATTTGTGTCTTACTTCAGTAGCCAGTAGCGGGATTTCCAAGTCGTGAACCTCTAAAGCCAAATCAGCATAAGAAGTTCACGATAACCAGCCTAGGTAGCCTTAGATCCGTGGCAGCCACATTCCCATCGTAGCAGCAAAAATACCAATGGCCATAAACACGGTCAGCGGCACTAATGTACTGACAAACGCAACCTGGATACCCTGTGCGGCTCCACGCTTTTGACAGTGAAAATACCATTCCAGCATGGCCAGTGGGAGCAGGTATTGGCCGAAGCCCAGTGCATATAGGAAAGGCCCGGTAAAGGATTTCCAGTCAATCCCCCAGCCGCCGGTTAGCATTGCCCAGCCCATCAAGGCTACACGAAAAAACCACACTGCACTTGCTGCCATAAAAAGACGCAAGGCCCAGCGGCGGTGCTCAGCAATGCGTCTGGCCATCGCAGTCTGCAATGCCAGAAAGGCAAATAACAGAATCAGTATGCCGTCCATTGTAATGCTGATCTGCGACACCAGGTTGCCAAAAGTGTGCCGCGTCCAGGTCATGTAGAGCCCCGCAATACTGGCTATGACAGCGGTCAGCAGATAGCTGCGTCCCAGCCAGCGGTGGAAGTTAGGGGCATGGCGCCGCACCGAAGGGATTAGCTGAAGTGGACCACCCCCGATGACAATCGCGGCCAATAGCACGTGGCTCACCGAAGCCAGGTTGCCTAATATATCTCCCTCGCGGAAGCCTGCCGGCAGGTGTAGCCCTTTCAAGCCGTGCACTCCTGATTCGGCAATGGGAGGGTAGAAGACGGCCAGGATATAGGCAAAGAAGATCGCATGGCCGATAGCCGCGATGCAGAACCAGGTTTTTACCGACAGGTTAACTGCCCGCCGGGTATCGAATGGTCGCGGTAGTGTTTGGCTGAGTACAGCGTCGTTCATGGGGTTCTCCAGGCGATTATGGTCCGTATTGGGTCTGAATGTGCTTGCCGGACATGTTCTGCTTTTTCAGACCTACGCACATCGGCCGCAGGCAGGAATCGAACTCCCCCAAAAGGTGGAGAGTTTGCCGTATCCATCTCCCCCGAAAGTCCCATGACAGCTGGTTGCCCCTGGTTTAGCATGCGGAAATGAAATCTTCGTCCCTAAGTACGCCTGCGCCGAATCCGCCCAATGCCAGCACGGAACTGCCCAAGCTCCCTATGTGGCAGCCCTTACGTGGGCCGTTTGAGCGATGGCCGCACCTGACCGACCTGCTTATTGCGTTGCTTATGTTCTTGCTAACGCTACTGATGTGGTCGCGCAACGGCTCGCCCGGAGTGCTATCCATGCAGAGCCTGTCGGATGTTATTACTTTCCAGTGTGCATTCGTTGGCTCCTTCGCTCTGTTGTGGCGTCGCACCCACCCTTGGCAGGTACAGGCCGTTATTCTCGGCGCAACAATATTGCTGGAGCTGGGTTTGCCGGCAGATGGCATCGTGGCTATGGCGA
The DNA here is from genome assembly GCF_052467815.1 of Microbulbifer maximicatervae (SeqCode). NCBI lineage: Bacteria > Pseudomonadati > Pseudomonadota > Gammaproteobacteria > Cellvibrionales > Microbulbiferaceae > Microbulbifer > Microbulbifer maximicatervae (SeqCode). Next base: position 4,343,120 of record NZ_CP174326.1, on the reverse strand, counting down.
TTTCGCTGTATAGCCTCGGTCGTTACGAGGCCAATACCCGGGCCAGCTTTTTTGGCGTTATCGCGACGCTGGTTTTTGTGGCGCTTGACCAGGGTATTCCGGTTCAGCCAACTGCAGCAGGCACAGTAACGGTGATGCTGGTATGGGCGCTGTGGTATATCGGCCGCCGGCTGCGCTTTCGCGGCGAATATCTGCGATTGTTGGAAGAGAGAGCCAAGTATTTAGAGCGCGAACGCAATGCCGAATCCGAGCGTGCAGTCGCGGCTGAGCGCACTCGAATCGCCCGTGAAATGCATGATGTGGTAGCGCACCAAGTGAGTCTTATGACTGTGCAGGCCGGTGCCGCCAGGGCTATCAGTCGCAATAACCCGCAAGCTGCCAGTGAGGCTATGGCTTCTGTAGAGGAGGCTGGCCGTCAGGCCATGACGGAAATGCGTCATTTACTCGGTGTACTGCGACCGACTAATAACGACACTGCACTCACTCCGCAACCAGATCTCAACGATTTGCCAGCTCTGATTGAAAAGGTCCGACGGGTGTTAACCCTGGTTGACTACGAGACCCACGGCGCACTGGGAAAAGTGCCAACTAGCGTCGCGCTCGCCGCCTATCGCATCGTTCAGGAATCTCTCACCAATGTCATCAAGCACGTCGGTGCCGCAGCGCGAGTCCAAGTGAGTGTACGCGCAGACCACGGCACTCTCACGATTCGAGTGTGCGATGATGGAAATACTGTCGGCGAGCGGCCCATGGAAGAAACAGCTATTGACAAGCAACCCGGCGGAGGGCACGGCATCGCAGGCATGCGCGAGCGCACGGAACTGCTCGGTGGCCATTTGTATGCGGGTGTAGTCGATGGTGGTGGTTTTGAGGTATATGCACAAATACCTACAGGAATGGTGAAAACATAATGTTGCGAGTGATGGTGGTGGACGACCAGGCTTTGGTGCGGCGCGGTTTTGCCCTGATTTTGGATAACGAGCCCGATATCGAGGTGGTCGCCGAGGCCGGTACGGGTGTCGAGGCAATTGAAGCCGCGCGAGTGTACCAGCCAGATATCATCCTAATGGATATCCGTATGCCGGAGATGGACGGGCTGGAATCCACAGCGCACATACTGGAAGCTAGTGATGCAACTTGCCGTGTCATTATTTTGACCACGTTCGATCCTGATGAATATGTGTTTCGTGCGCTGCGGGCTGGCGCCAGTGGTTTTGTGCTCAAGGATATTCCCCCAGAGGCGCTGGTACAGGCAGTGCGCACCGTAGCAGAGGGCGGTGCCATGCTTGCACCGGGCATCACCCAACGCCTGATTAGCCAGTTCGCACAGAAATTGGGTGCCGGGCGCAACCTGGCAAAACGCCTGGAGCGTCTGACCACTCGGGAGCGTGAAGTGCTGGAAGCCATCGCCGCAGGCAAGAGTAATGCAGAGATTGCCGAAACCCTGTTTATTGGCCCAGCTACCGTGAAAACCCACGTTTCCAGTTTGCTGTCAAAATTGGAGCTGCGCGATCGTGCGCAGGCAGTCGTATTCGCTTACGAATGTGGCCTGGCCACTGTGGGGGAGTACGATGTCGGCTTCTAGATCAAAACCCGCTTTGCAACGCAATGCACTGAATCGCCTTGCCGCCTGTGGCGCTGTAGTTCTGGGATTGTTTTTCCTCCTTGGAGCCCAGGGCCACTTTGTTGCCACCTGGCCTTTTATAACCAGCGATGGAATTGGTTTATCCCGTCGTTTGTTGTTGATGTTGCCCGGTGTGATGCTCGCCGGCACGGCGGTGTTGAACCTCCTCCTCTGTAAGCCACTCTGGCAAGAGCGTCGCTATGCGCTAAACGTTACGCTCGCGGGTAATCTGCTTACTATGAGCTACTTGCTCTACCTGATGATACGAGGCGTTCCCAATCATCCTATTGGCACTTTCCTAGCATTGGAGATGTCTTTCGTAATGCTACTAGTAGGAACGAGGGCGGGAATGGTCTGGCCTGCGGTAGTGGCACAGGTTGAGGTGGAGAAACAGTAATGCAGGTGCTTGGGGGTTGTACTAGCTTTCAGCAGCCATCGACTTCAAAGCCGCTTTTAACTTGTTAGTTTTGACGTCTGTCTGGTAAATAAAATTCTCTATGGACCTTCGAAGCCCTGGCCAGGTCGTGTTCTCCACGAAACAATACCTGCCCACAATCCTTTCCGCACTTGATATCCCTATCAATCAGAAATGCGCCTACCACACAGTGAGGAGTGTCATCATAGTCGGCTATTGCACAAGGGGTATTTGGGTACATCGCGATATTGTTATGCGTTCCATGTCTACTTTAGTAGCTAGATACCTAGTGTTCTGTGTGGTTTTACTTTTGCCTATTGAGATGACGGGCCATATAGATTAGGTGTTTAGAGTGTCTCTGGAAAATATTGCCTTGGCATTCAGCCAAGGCAATATTATTATTTTACTGATCAACTAAGGGGAATGAACTGTTCAGCTTGAGGAAGTAGTGGTCAATTACCTCCTGTTTGGTTTCTATATCCATTTCTTCTCTATTTAACAGGCAGTGTACCAAGGAGTAGTAAGTTTGGTTACATCTCTCTTCAAATGCTAATAAAGTACCTTCGCCTTCACGATCACCTTTGTAAAGGTGATTTAGTTTACGGTAAATACTGATATACCCAGGCGCTTTTTTGCCTTTTATATCGTTTGATATTTCCAGTTTAATTTTTCCTTGTGTTTTGGGAATTAACCAGTTGTCAGCAGCTTTTGAAACACCAGTTCCTAATCCAAAGGTAATGGCGTTACCGGCTTCAGAAATACCCTGCAATACAATCTCCCTTAGCAACTCTTCAGCTACCCGCTTATTCAGGGGAATGTCAATAACTCTCTTTACTTGCTGTATTCTATTCCCAAAGATATCAATAACATCAAGGTAGTATCTTTTTATATGTTGATTTGGGGCTAGACTTTGAGTAATGTTCTTTTTTTCAATACTGTCACGACCGATAAGAGCCTTCTTTTTTATATATCCCTTTTGATAGTTTTCAGTTAAATCTCTTGTGACATAGAAATAGCCGTCTTCTTCATTATGTACAGTTACACACTCACCGATTAGGAGGTCATAATTTTTAACTAAAAAATTTTGACCGATTGAATCCCTAATTTTATACTTTATTCCGGGTGGCTTGGCATGCAGGTTGGCTGGATTGATTACTATTGCTTTAAAGTTTTCTGGAAAAATCATGGTGGCCTCCGTATGTTAGGGCGAATATTATTTAATCGCAAAATTAATTTGGTAATACTGAATTATTACCTTATGTGTTGCGGGATTGATTTCGTTACCCTGTAAATAAAATGCTGCCAATTTGATCTTAACTATATCGGTTGCAAGTATGGGTTTTAGCCGTATATTTGAAAAAAACGCACTTCAATTATGTTTATTATTTGGCTATTGTGAGTAGCTGATGCGTATATAGCCCTTTTCGGAGGGTAGGTAGAATTTCAGGGGAAGATTCCTATATTTTCTTGTTTACCTTTCACTTCTTGCACTGGAATCAATACACATGTCCCAATTTTAGGGTTCTCATGGCTCGGCGGTTTGGCACTAAACCTAGTTTCTACTATTAGTCTAGTTGTGGGTAGCGTTCCAGGTTGAGGAGTTCGGTAAGTGGCCCTTGGGGGTGGGGCAGCTGGCTAAGCCAATGGGCTTTGGAATTAAAGAGAAGCGTGATATATAGATGCTGATTTTGAATTAACTGTTAGCTTACAAGGTAATGCTTGAGCGTCAGTCTTGAAAATGGAGTAGAAATTGGATATTGAATTAGAAGCAAAGAAAATTCGTTCCGAGCTAGAGAAATTTAGCCTTCCGGCAATTAAGTTGTTCCCAAAAGCGGAGAAAGCTGAACATATTTGGAGTACAAAGTTTGGCGGGAAACCATATTGGCCAAAGGGTAAGGCATATCCTGTGTCAGATGATGGTGCCAAGTTAATCCTTTTGGCTCAGCTGAACTTCGATGAGCTACCCAAATTGAGTCAATATCCTGAAAGTGGAATACTTCAATTTTTTATCGAGGATGATGACGTTTACGGGATGGATTTTGACAGACCTACAGAAGAAGTAATTTCATCGCCTAGCGGCTATCGGATCATATACCATCCTGAAATTGAAAAAAATGAATTGTATTTAGAGCAAGATCTTCCAGGAGCGAATGATGAACATTTCCTTCCCGCTTCTAGGGAGTATCGAATTGAATGTATCCTCGATAAAGAAATACCATCACCTACTGACTATAGATATGAGATGTATGCGTCTGATCCTTTGGAGTATGAGGACGACCTTGCTGAATATGTGTACGAGAATTTTTCTGCTGAAGGCAGTAAAATAGGGGGTTATGCTAGTTTTGCACAAGAAGATCCACGTATTTCTGAGAAAAAAGATAATTGGCTTTTGTTATTTCAGATGGACTCTGAACTGGTGGGTGACAATCAAATAATGTGGGGTGATATGGGTGTAGGTAACTTCTTTATCGAAAGAGAAGCGCTAAAGAAAAAAGACTTTTCTAAAGTCTGGTATAACTGGGACTGCTGCTGATAGCTGAAATATATCAAGAATATTAAGGTGTCAATAGTGATGTACCTGATTTAGCTGTTAGCGATAAAGCGAAGCTTGGAGAATCTTTCTGGGTAGTAGAATTTAGGCTAAGTTGAGCGCGCTGGATATGCGCGCTTTGCACAATGAGTGAGCAGTATTTTACTGTCGATAGAGTGGGGCTGATAGTGAAGGTATAGTTGATTGCAAGATTTACGAAACAGTATTGGAGGATTGGAATGGGTTGTGCTATTTATTTTCCGTTTCTTATAGAGCATGCTTCTAGATGTACATCTATATTTATAGGGCTCCAGCCTGGTTTGTTAAAAAATTCTCCATGTTTATCAAAGCTAAAGATACTATACGCATGCTGCCAGGTTGATTGGTGGCGGCAATAATCTCGTTTCGGCCACAAAGAAAGCGGCCTCACCAAACTCACCATTGTTAGAATGCTGGAGGATATTAATGTCAGGAACAGTAGATCTTGGGAAACTATTAGATGATATGAATCCACAATTGTTTGAGAGTGAGTATGTATTTTGTCATGTCTCAGGTCAGCTATCTGATTATGTTCACTTGCAGCCACGTGCCAGTTTTATTGAACCAGAAGGCTTAACCCTGATTTTATTAAAAAGCATTGCTGAGAACGAAAATATCAGATTTGAAAGTACTTACAAACAGATAATGTTAACGGTACATTCAAGTTTAAATGCTGTTGGCTTGACCGCTGTAATATCAAATAAGCTTATGTCAAAAGGTATCAGTGCAAACGTAGTAGCTGCCTATTTTCATGACCATATCTTTGTTCAATCAGAGAAAGCTAAAGCTGCATTATCTGCTCTGTATGAAATATCAGGAAAAAACAGCTAGCAGGATACCGTTAGGGGATGAGTTAACATTAAAATCTAAAGATGGACTTTGGAAGAGCAATTTACCACCAAGGAAGAAGTGAAGACGTGAACTATAAAAGCAAAGAGTTATGCAGAATTAGAACAGTTACAACTTTTATTAGTTTGGGGCGAGATAAAAATAGTTGGAAAAAAGAAATTGAGAAGGCATCATTTTTTTGTGCCAGCCTGTCAAAGGAGTTTCATAATAATGGGTATATTGTTCAGTCGGTGAGGGTTGTCACTAATTCGTTTGGCGAATATTTAAATACTGATTCATATGAAACAGCAAGAGTTGACCTGCAGTATATAAGTAAATTATTGGAAGGGGCAAACAGGTCTGGGCTCCGAATTCGCTTTGCTATTGGTGAAGCAAAAACCAAAAATGAGATAAAATTACTCCCAGAGTTGATTAAAGATTTCGGTGATTTATGCAATGTCTGCGTGAATGTGAGCCTTGATGAGTTTGGGGTTCTTACCAATGATCTTATAGAAGAATCGGCTAAAACTGTGTTAAAGATTAGTCAAATCACGGAAAGAGGAGAGGGGAATTTCAATTTCACCGTTAACTTCAATTGTGAACCTCTTATCCCATACTTTCCTGCTAGCTATCATCGAAAAGAACTAGGTAATTGTTTTGTTATTGGTTTGGAGACCCCTGATTTACTTGTGAATGTGCTAAAACTTTACAGTCTAAGTGCATCTACTAAGAGCCATAATGAGCGTTACAAAAACTACTTTCAAATTATGAGAAATGCGCTTCAATATCATATCTCAAGCATCAATGAAGTCATATTGAACTCACAGTCTAAACACAATTTTAGGTTCTCTGGCTTTGATAGTTCTGCAGCGCCTTCAAAAGATTGTTCAAGTATGGCTGAAGTCTATAAACAAATGGGTGTAGAATATTTTGGTGCATCCGGAACAGTTGAAGCTTCGTCATTATTGACAAAAGTCTTCAAGTCTATAGAGGGGGTAGATTTAGTCGGGTTCTCTGGTCTTATGCTGGCATTAACTGAAGATACTGGCTTGGCTGAAGGGACTAAAAAGGACAATTTTGATATACGATCCCTTCTAACATTCAGTGCTGTTTGTGGCATCGGTTTGGATACGGTTCCCATTCCTGGCGATACTCCCATAGAAAAGATCTCTGCACTTATGAGAGATACCGGAACTATGGCCTATCGACTAAATAAACCATTAACTGTTCGCTTATTTCCAGTTCCAGGTCTTACAGCAGGTGATCAAACAGTTTTTGAAAGTGATGATTTATGCAATTGTACCGTGCTCTCAGTACCGTAAGTTCCAAATTATCAAAATAACCATCTAACTAAGCCGGTGGTGCCTATAATACACTTTAAGCAGCGGCAAGGTTGTATGCATACGTATGTAGCAATTTTAACTCCATTGGATACTTCGCTAAGCTAGACAAACTACCAAGCAAGGCGAAGGATGGCAACAAAAGATGGTCCTACTCAGAAAAGCAAACGCTCTTTCTTGGGTGTATTTCCTGTAGGATATAAATACAGGTGTGCTTAGTTAGAGTGTTTGTTTTTGAGGGGGGATATGAAGCAATTGCCGCATTTTTTCAAAAAATAGAGTTTAACTTCTTTAAGGAAGGATTTGTTAGTCTCTCTTTCATTGGAGAATCTGCCTTCAATGTCTTCCAGTTTTTATTTTTCTTCTTTTAAGTGCGTAAGTAGATCTCTTCGTATCGTATGGGGAAGTAGATTAAAGACATGGAAATAAGACCTTACTAGATTTATTTCCGTTTTTAGTGGTGATAGTGGGACACTTGTTCCACTTGCTGGGCTTCCATAAATCTGAACTTTTGCACTTGTCTGATTGTTTCCTATTGATGTTCAAACTGAGAGCGGCATTCTTTGAGGCAAAAATTGAAAAATGATGCTTGTTGGGAGGATGCTTAAGCTTTTATTTGCAGTAATTGATCATTTTTAGAAAATTGTGTGAAAACACATAGATCTAAAAATAAATTATGGCAGACTTAAATGAAGCTCTCTTGTGCCGGTATGGCGCACAATCATATAGTGGTCGGTTGTTATATTAAACGATTAGATTAAAAGGAATAAAAATGTACGTTTTTAATACATTTAAGCAGCGGGTAAATGTAGCGAACAGTAGATTTACTGAGGCGCGTTCTTCTTTGAGATCTTTGTACACGGTGCTACGCAATGCAGACCCCGGGCAAGCCTCTGTAGCCGATATTTTAGGTGCCATTCGTCCAATGTCGGCAAGGAAAAAGTTAAAATATAGAAATGCACTTAACTATCTGCTTACACATCTTGGTGGTGAAATTCAACCACAAAATTTCAGCTGGATGAGCCCAGGTATTGGAGGTATGTCGAAATTCAACAGCAATCCAGATCTAGATAAGGCAGGCCTCTGGCTTTATAAAAATGATGTTCGAACAGTCATAACTATTGAAAGTAATGGGGCAGCTGCCACGAAAGCTGCAACCTCTGGAACCTTCCCAGATTTTAAATGGTTTAGCTGTTTTCTAGCGGATTGGCATGCCCCTTCTGTTAAACAGTTGGTACGTTACTGCGAGGCTGTCCATGAGCGTAGCGCTTATGGATCTGTTGCCACCCACTGTTGGGGCGGGACCGGGCGTACAGGATGTTTTCTGGCGGCTTGGTCGTTATTTACTGGTTCTTCAAGGTCTGCTCAAGAAGCCCTGGGAAAGGTCCGCAGGCAATACAACACACACTCAGTAGAAATGAAAGCTCAGTACAACACTCTCGCAAGATTCTCAGATCATCTGGGTTATGTAGCATCAAAGACCTATGATGACAATACATTGGACCACGCAGGTGGACACTGGCACCCGGGCAAACAGGACTTTGGCATTGCCCAAGATCCAGGGCATGCCGGTTCTGGTGGTGGTACAGGGGATGCCGTTTTCAAAAAATTGGTTGGTCAACACGGCGTTGCGAATAGTAAAAGCCCTTATGTTACTGAATCACCCACTGCACATGTGCAAGTGGTAAGGGCATGAATGAGATATGAAACAACAGAGCTCAACCCCGTTGGGCTCTTTTTTATTATGTATCTTGCGGCTTAATAATGCCTGGTTTCTACGGAGAGGTTTGGCACGGTCTTTCATTCTCACAGAGCCTGTTAGCAACACACTCTACGACCTACTCCTTGTTCATTTTCAATGGATACATAGATTTCTGTGCGGTGGAAGGAGGGTGATATAGTGCTTCAAGCTATGGTTATGGGAAACTTGCGAATTAGGATGGAGTAGGGGGGGAATTAAATATGAAATAAACCCTTCTATAAATTGCCAAGAGATATAAATTAAGTCAGTTTTTCTATGAAATTTTCTGGAAATAAGTAGAGTATGGATGGGGGGAGAGCTATAAAGACTTTGCTGTATTATTTATATTGAGCGTTCGTACTATCTAAAGGTGGAGTGTGAACTTTTATATATTTGTATATGGTTGAGTTAACCAGCTTCCGAATCATTGAGAAACGTGATATAGGTACCAACTTTGAATCAACCGTTATACTTGAATTAGAGAATACAATAATGAAAAAAATAGTGTTGATGGCTGTAACGTTTTTGGCTATTTCTGGATGTAAAACTACGTCTGTGAGAAATGATGCAGATACAGGATTCCAGGTGGCACACTCAGAATACTTAGGGAAGAAGCTATACGATGCAGTGCTTTCAGAAGATGGAAGCTCACCCTATACAAGCAGAGAGCAGGATATCTTAGAAATGTCTAAAGACCTTGTATGTAAGGGGAGGTACAAAGCTGTATCGGTAGTGGATGAAAAGTTTGAAACTGAAAATATATATCTCCTATTAAGCCCTGAGAATGATTCTAGTATTCAATTTGGCCGTCATCTGAAGTTCAGACTCAGGTTAGGTAGTAATGATATTGTGGATGTATCTCCATCAACAAAGACCTGTCTATTGGTTCCGGCTGAGGGGGATGGTATCCCGTTCTCTACTCACTTGATCTCAAATGTACCAACTGAATTTCATGTATTTTTGAGTCTGTATCATGAGAAGAAAATTTATGTAAGCACTTCTGCTGGCCTTTGGAGCGTAGACGCGGGTAAGGTCACCTTGATGGAGTAAATACATAGCAATGAGTACGAGTCGGTACCTAAAGCTACTTATATTTATACACGAGACTGCTTATTTCGATGTGGCCCTCTAATAGGAATCGGGGTATATAAGCCCAGTATATGAGCTATTAGGAGTAGTATGAAAAAAAGAAATTTATATCTCGTATTTGCTTCAATTCTCTGTTTTGCTGTGATAGTAGAAATTTTGAGTAGGACCAGTGGGGTCTGTCTGGGCATTTTGGTAGAGGAAATACCTGATCATGAAAAAGTTAACCATTAAAAGCTTGCCTTTTACGATAGGAATATTTTTCACAGTGGCATTTGTCTTCTTACTTCATGAGTTCATCCGGGGATTTGACTATGAGGATGTGGAATACACAATGGAGATGCTGCCTTATTTAGGAATGTCATTTGCTTGTGCTTTAGTAGGTATTCCGTCAGTTATCTATGGTATTAATCGTTTATCTGATGGGGCTTCTTAAAAAGTATTTATGGGTGTTTGTAAAGCTGGTGGACATTACTTACACCCGATATAGGTTGTTTTTCATTGTGTTCAGAGTGTGATCGTCTTTCTAGATCATGGGGTGAGTATGATTTATTGGATTTGGCTGCGTCGACTGAACGCTTAGGGCACGACGAAAATAGAGTTTAATTCAAGTATTTCCGTAGTTTCTATTAGCGCCCATTCGGGTTTAAGGGGTTGCAGTTGTCTAATAGAAGATTTGGTTATTAGTGACACAAAAGAGTGGTCTAGCAGTTCCATATAGATATGGAATTCTTTCTGGTTGGCATAGATGCCGACATTGATCTCCTGAGGCTTCATAAGATAAGCTGTATTTGCCTCGCTATTCAGGCATAGGCCCAATTAGTTACTCGAGTTATGCGTAGTCAGTGTCTATCACACTTATACTTGTTCGCTGACTTTATAAATCGGTACTGAATTCAATTTCGGGACATAAGGGTATATTTGGACTTATACCGCACAAAGGATTCGGCTCTTCGCGAGAATCAACCAATGAGAAAATTAGCCATATTGATATTTCAAACGCTTGACGGTGTAATGCAAGCTCCGAGTGTACCTGAGGAAGATTTTTCAGGTGGCTTTAGTCATGGAGGTTGGGCTAAAGATTGTTGGGATGAAGTCATGGAGCAAGTGGGAAAGGAAGCAATGGCAGAACCGTATGATCTGCTATTAGGGCGCAATACATACAACTTATTTGCCTCAAATTTCTCGAATGCGGAACCTGGCAATCCAATCACAGATAAACTTAATCAGGCAAAAAAATACGTTGTGACATCAGGCACTGATGATCTCATGTGGAATAATTCATTCAAGCTCAGGAGCTCGAATGCGGCTTTAGAAGTCGGCAAAGTTAAAGAAATGGAAGGGCCGCTGTTGCAGCTTCATGGAAGTTGGCAATTGGTACAGTCACTTCTAAAGCATAGTTTGGTAGATGAGCTTAGACTGTGGACGTTTCCCGTAGTTGTTGGAGAAGGAAAACGTTTGTTTGAAAATGGCAAGATCTCATCAAAATACAAACTCATTAAATTTTCGGCATGTCCTTCAGGAGCCTTCATGCACTTCTATCAACCATTAGATGGCAAGGCCGTATAAGGTAGCTTTTAGACAAATAAATTGCTCTCGAAGCGGCTCTTATCAGGCTGTTAGGATGAGGTGCAAGTTTTTATGAAGCAAGAACATATTTTGGTATTTTCACTATCTGTATTGGCTTCTTTCAACCTTTACGCAACATAGGGTGTATACGTTCTGACTACTCTAATAGGGTTCAAAAGGGAATCCAATGCATCTTAATTTGGTTATTTCCATTAGTTGGCGGCCTAATTACTGTATGCTTTGTTGAGCCAATGGATACAAGCTCAAATTATAGAAGACCTGATGCAGCCCCTGGTCAAGATTCATACCCTGCCACTGAGGGATGTATGGATTGAGTTTATACCATTGAACTCAAATATGGTACTGAAGCAGAGTCTTCACAATTAGGCGATCTACAGAATTCTCCAGTCCTTTAAGTTGTTAGCTCTAATGAAGAAACTCATACTAATTACGCTACTTACGCCACTCATAGCTTGGCCGGAGCAGAGAGTTAAGTTTCTATGCGTGTCAATAGATGGATGTTGGTTGCCTTAGTATGAAAATTTCTATTGAGTAGCTTAGCTAGCGTAAAATTTATGTTGCTAGGGCAAGAGTATATACCTGACTGTATACAACACTTTCAAACCCCAATGGTAAAAACTCATAACAATCAATAGAAAATTATCCAAAAAACGTGAACTGCCGGGTTACACCATGCTTCGCTCACCCGTATATATAAGATGTCAAAAATTATGAAGAGTATTTCAATACTATTACTATTACTATTAGCTTCACTTGACAGTTTGGCGGATGAATCGATCAGTGGTGCATTGAGTATCTTACTAGAAACTGGTGAAACGAGTAGTTTTGTTCATGTCGGTAACAATATAAGATCTAAACTTTCTGCACGGCGAAGAGTTTTCTCTTTGTGTACTAATTCGGGTAGTGCTTGGTGATGCCCAGCCACCTATTGGCGATGGTACTGCGACAAATCATGCTTACATATCTTGCCCAGGCTATAGGGATCTTGGTGTACGCCTAAAAGCCGATCAAGAAGGTAAGCATCATATTGTTGGCTATTGGTCCATGTAAATATTAACACATAGTTGTTATCAAACCTTCCGCCTAGGCGAATCTATCCGTGACGCCTCCCATAGCCTATTTTTTGTTCACTATAGTCGCGAATAGATCTCTTCAAGGTTGGTAGAGGGGCTTGGTAGAGGGGCTTGGTGGAGGTGAATGCCTTTTGGTTACGCAGCTGTTCTTCACTTTTAGCGTGCCAAATGAAGCAGTAGTACAAGTTTTTAGGCTTTGGTCGGTATAGCATATACAGGATCAATATGATTTTATCTAGCGCTACTCAAACCACGAGTGGGTAATTCTTGGCGGAAAGGTGTAGCAGGTGTTCTTGTTGAGCAAGCGCTCTATTTGACGGATGTCCAGGGCTACTATACGTATACTCACAACTCTGGCAGTATAGATATGGCCAAGTAGTATTTTGTTAGCTGGGAGAAATTCTGGTAAGAGCCAAGTGGTGCAATTGAAGGGAAGTACTTTGTGGAAGCAGATAAAGCCACCTTGGAGCACTAAGGCTTTAACAGGTTCAAATACTCGGCTTATAGCCTGGTTGCTAACCCCTGAACACTGACAGACTACGCGCCTACAGATGTCAAGCTAATTTAGAGAACACTTTTAAAGTGCAGTACATATACTTATTTTTACTGTTGATTATTCCCCGTATAGCACTCACAGATAGCCCAATCGAACCTTGGGTTACCCAGTTTAGCTTTACAAACGGTTGGGGACAGTATGAAGTTATCTGGGTAACATCAGATGGGAGCGCTGGTTACGCCAATTTAGGCCATTCAGGTACACTTCCTTGCCAATTTAAGTTTCCGAAGATTGAAAAAGTGAAGGTAATTTATAGTTTAAATAAAGCGATAAGAGACCTGAAGCTTGCTCCAAATCTAGGAGATGAATCCTTTTCCTGTGACGATGAAACAAGAGTTTCTATTGCTGTAAGTCATAAGCCGACACGAGATGGAATTGTAGGTTTTGAGAGAAGAATGAGCATGATCCCACGATGTAATGACTTCTTTATTGATACTAATTTATTTACAGCAGCCAGCATTGTATATGAAAATATTGAAAAGCTACCTAGTGAATGTAAAATAAACCCCCTAGAACACTAAAAAATATCAGATTCACTTCGTTGCGTATTGTGTCACTCGAAAATTTGTATTGGAGTTAATGCGATAATTGAGATTTAGTGTGTCTTGTTATCTGAGAGTATCTCACTCCCCTATAGGAAGGAGATACTGCGCCCAGTATTTTCCATTACCTATTTTTAATACCCACAAGGTTTCTGCAAATTGTGCGAAAGAATTTTACGACGTAATCCCAGGTTCTACCCTTAGAAACGGAATAGGTGAGTTGTAGACATGGGTATTTCCCGAGGATGGAGAAGACTAGCAAGTAGCTTTCGGGAAGGCGTTAGTTTTCGGGGGTATGGCTGGTTCGTAATAAGAAGTGGACTTCTAACTAGACTATTCGCAAGATGCGAATTAAGGCAGTATTGGCATTTATGTTCTATTCTGCATGCCTGAATAGTAGAGCTATTTCCTCTATTCTTTTGAAAGAACCAACAACTAATTTTGATTAACGGTTAACAGTATGGGGCCAGCGTGAGGTATTTTGCTTACGGGTCAAATATGTCCCTTCCAAGATTGAAGGAAAGAGTTCCAAGTGCCGTGCGGATAGGAGTATTTACTTTAACTGAACATTGTCTCTATTTTCATAAAGTGAGTAAAAAAGACGGATCTGGTAAGTGCGATGCACTATTTACTCGAGACCCAGGGGATTATGTTATTGGTGCCCTGTTTGAAATATCAGATAGCGAAAAAGGTACTCTTGATAGAGTGGAGGGCTTAGGATACGGCTATCAGGAAAAGAGAGTTTGGGTGACTGACGCTAAGGGGTATTCGCTCGAAGCATTTACATATTATGCAACGAATACGGATCCTTCTTTGCAGCCTTATTCTTGGTATCTATATCACGTGATATATGGAGCGAAAGAAATTGGGGTTCCGGCTGACTACCTAAAGAAGCTGGAAGCTACCAAAAGTATAGAAGACCCGGATAGAGAAAGGGATGCAAGAGAACGTGCAATATATAGCTAATAAAGCTGATATAGAGGCAGCTTTTCTGTTGTGGATTCATCTTCACTACAAGGCTGCCTATGCAGAAGGAGTTCGAGTTCAACGATGATTTTTTCATTGATAAAGGGTAAGAATGTGTGGGAATTATTGCTTTCCACACTGTTACTAGTCCAAATTTTACTTCGAATTGTAGATAGCCCTGCATCTTTAAGCTTGTCAGCTGTTGTGCTCCTTTGCATAACGCCATACATAATCACACTAATATTTAGAAGCTGGATTTTAGGCCATAAGCTTCACAGGCATGCTCATCGTCATCGTACTGATTATCGAAGGCCAGCCTTTTTGTCGCTGGCACTAGTACCTCACAATATGGTGATTGTGTTGTTTATGCTTCTTCCGCCAGTATTGTTTATTGAGTTTGTTTTCGGTTTGGATAGCGCTTCCGCTACGCACACTGAGGGCCTAACTGTAATCTTATTGTTTACCTCAATCTCGTTTTGGTATTTTCGAGTAGTGGAGCCGGTGCTATCCAAGGAAATTGGTTCTTGAGTTGAGAAATGCTTCTAACAATATTGGCATAAGCGTGTACTTTATACGTTGAAACTGTGACAAGTTACTCGTGTGTGCGGCGAGTGTTATATGACGTATTAAGCAAGGACTAAATCACTTGAAAATAAAACTATCTGATGAAGAGGTTTCTACGCTAAGTGCAGCCACCAAACAGCTCGTAGTGAAGAAGCGTACTGGAGAAGTGGGCATATTACACGGTATGAATCGCTTTGTTCCAGCGCAGGTGGTTCTAAAGAAAAAAGACCGAGAGGCTCTGTATTCAGCCTTTAAGAAACTGGGGATGGCTGGCTTTCCAAAAGAGGTAGATATGTGATTATAGTATCACAAGACCTTAAATAACAAAAAATGAGAGAGGATGGCAAAATCCTGGCTTTATTTTTGTGTTGCTCGATAGGTTCGAAATCCAATTTAAAAGTAATACTTCAGTACGTAGCGCATTAGCTGGACGTTCAGACTGTAGAAACTAGCGTATATCTATGATCTTTCAGGCGCGACTGAAATTTAACCAACTATTGTGCTTCTACATGAATTCTGATTTAGTTTTAACTGATGAGTAGGCAGTACCTCAACACAAAGAACTAATATATTGCCGCTTTCGTACTAAGGATATGATGTTATAGCGGTTACTTAAACAAGCAATACATTTAGTACCCTGCAGAATTAGCCACGTAAAGGAATGCAAGATGGGTATTTGCTCAATTCTTGAAAAATCTGCTCTCAATAACTTGCGCTGCTTACTTTTCGTACTCTTTTGGTGGGTACATAGACTTCTTAGGGATGAATGGAGAGTTTTGGAGGTGTGAATGCATATTTTTACTTAATTGGCTTTCGCTTTCCGCACTGTAACTGTAACACCTGTGCCTACTGCAGAGCTTTTGTTTATGGTCAACCTACTTGCTTCCTGAAGATGCTCAAGTTGAGGGTTGGTATTCCTTGGTGATTGATACTTTACGAGTGGGGAAGGGCCGTAGCGGTGCAGGGTAGCAGAGGATGAGTGATATTCTTTCTGAGTTTACGATGCACTATAGCTTATTGAGTATACAAATTTTTACAGGTTCAATTTCCCTATACGACTACTATTGCCCTGCTAACCACTCTATTTGGTGGCGGGCCAGAATGTTTGCCCGCTGGTGTTCAGCGACGCTATTCCTATACTCTAAACACAGCTTTCACCTGCGACCTCGTAAGATCGCTTACAAAAGATATGGTTTGTTCTTGATTACATTTGGGTGTAATCATCCGTAATTCTTCATTTATTTTCTTGTCTTGCTATTTGTGTAAAATTTAATAGTTGTGAATTTGATCTAGAGATAAAGTGATGGGAATAAAAGATAGCGGAAATATTGGTGAAAGTCGCCCTTTCG
Organism: Microbulbifer maximicatervae (SeqCode); assembly: GCF_052467815.1. Taxonomy (NCBI): domain Bacteria; kingdom Pseudomonadati; phylum Pseudomonadota; class Gammaproteobacteria; order Cellvibrionales; family Microbulbiferaceae; genus Microbulbifer; species Microbulbifer maximicatervae (SeqCode). The sequence continues at coordinate 4,326,877 of NZ_CP174326.1, read as the reverse complement.
CAATGGCTTTAGCTGAGGGAGATATAGGCGATAAGACAGTTGATGTCAGTGTTATTTTTAATAACAGGGAAGTTGATAGGCATTTTGTTTTGCGAACTTGCTATCTAACTTATGCAGCATGGAAATCAACCTATGGAGGAAGTGCAGCTGGATCTCCATTTATAACTAGCTATGCGTATGGATTGGAGGGAGCTAAAAAGCAAGATCCTGAGTCGAAAGGATATGCAGCTTGGTTAGGTGGCGAGTTATGGGTTTTTGGTGTTGATGCCACTAGCTCAAGAGATATTTATAAAGCGCTAGATATAGCTGCGGAATGGTTTGGCGTTAGGCCAGAATTTTTCTTGAGTGATATTTACGTAAAAAACCTAAATGTAGATACTAATAAAAAAGAGACTAATGAAACACTTGTCAGAAGAAACAAGAGGTTGTACGCAAAGACATGTGAAGCAATTCATCGGGTCTCAAAAATAAAGAGTAGCTCAGTGAATTTCTGGGTGTTTAGTCACAAAGAAAATTTTAAAATAAAGCAAAAAGATTTACGCTCTGCAATGAGGGCTGGTGGGGCCAGTATAGCTTTTTCGAGCAAGGAGAAGCATAGCGTTAATTCAGGAAGTAACAATGGAGAAAAAGAGTTCGAGCATCGTACTAATCTGCATTTGGCAAAAATAAATTTTAATATTAGCCCTTTGAAGGATTTGATGTCTAGTCGAATGCCTCTCGAGCAATATTTAGGTGAAGCTGCTCTCTTATAGATTTTATATGGCAACAACGTATGTTTTGAGGTTCTTTTGAAGTTATGGCGAAACCCAACTTTCATGAGGTCTCAAAATATTTCTGTGGTATATCAGTGTAAATTGAAAATCTAGAGTGTATAGGGATAATAATCTCTCCTCTTTTTAGTAAAAAATAAAGCGTGCCTCGTTCAAGGCCTTTTTCTATGAGAGTTTATAGGTCATCGTATTGTAATTTTTAAGATACAAGTGGATTTATCAAAATTTGAAGTATATCCAAATTATCGGATTTAAGTGATTGATTATTTTTTTACTAAAGCAAACTCTAAGTCATGATATAGCTGTATTTGAACTATTACATGTAATTACCGTATCCTTGACTCAAATAACGTTTAACTCTCATGGAGGAAGCCTGGTTATGGCCTCCACTATGAGAAATTCGCTATTAACTCTCCGCTTGTGTCTAATTTTTGTTCATTTTCGATGTGTATATAGATCTCTACGTGATGAAAGGGCAGGAGCTTGGGGAGTGGGTGTTTATCTCTACTTGATTTCCTTTCGTTCTCAGTACTGTGAATGAGGTATTCGTTGGTTCATTACTTTATAGTTAATCTACTTACTTCAGGCTGATACCCAAGCCGTGGTTGGGTATCGCTTATAGGGAGAACTAAGATGTTTGCGAGTGGGGAATGGCCGCAGTGGTGCAGAATAGGGAAGGGCGGGGACGAGCCTTCCTGAATTGGGATTTCACTATAACCTATTGAATTTAAATCATTACTGGGAAGGATGCAACCCAAGCTGTTTAGCGGCAACGCTAACACCGATTTTGAACGCCAGTACTTTCAATACTTCTCTGAGCATTGTTTACGAGTGGTTTTGGTTGGATTGCTTGGTCTGGCCAAAGAGCTCCACTGCTGCATATTTTATCGCTTAAGAGAGTGTCCGTCGCTAGTGGGTAGAATCTGATTGTGCGTGATTGGGTTGGAACATTTTGTAATTATTGATGGTTATGCTATATAGACCCTGCTTTTGAATTTACTGTTAGGCGCTCAATCAACTTATGTTAAAACTTAAGCAATTAGCAAAACAGTTGCTGGAGGAGGGTAAGAGCTTACCTTTTTCAGTTTATTCCTCATATAAGGAACAAAATATTTTTAATGTTCCAATTGTTAATCCTACCTTGATATGTGTACTTGACGGATGCAAGGAACTAGGTGGGGATAGCCAAAAGAGCTGCTCAGCTGGGGGAGTTTATATTTCTATCTAATAGCCCTAAAGTTGATATGCGAAATATCCCAGTCGATTCGGAATATTTTGCGCTGCTTATTGAATTTGAATATAAGGATTTCGATAGATTAATTTTTGAGAAGAGTATTGAAAAAAGCTATTTTACCGGTGAGGTAGGTTCTACTTTGGAGATAACCCTCCATCAGTTTATGGAATGGGGTTCATCCGTTTCTTCAGATCTATGGCATATTCGAAGACAAGAAATATTACAAACATTATTTTATTTGGGGTACCAAGAAGTAGCTTCTGTATTGGAGTCAGCGAGTGTGAGTCAAAAGTTATATAGAATTATCAGTGAAAATCCAGCAGCGGACTTAAGGGTAGATATGCTGGCGTCAAAATTAGCAATGAGTGAGTCAACACTAAGAAGGAAGTTAAATGGTGAAGGTACAAGTGTTAAAGTTATTATAGATGATGTCAGGCTTGGCTTTGGACTGCACTTGCTTCAAACGACATTTGAGCCTGTAGGCCGTATATCAGAAAGGTGTGGCTATAAGTCACAGTCTCGATTTGCAGATAGGTTTAAGAGAGCTTTTGGCATAACCCCTATAGAACTGAGAAAAACAAGAGTGAACGTTTGAGGCAAAACTTTGACTGTTTTTGATCTATTACTCTGAATTTGAAACTCCTATCATAAGTATTCATTCGGAATATATTTGGAGAAAAAATGTCAAGTGTAATAAGCAGGTTCAGTTTTGTTGTCTTTACAGTGCTCTTATCCGGTGCGGCTTGTGCAGAGTCATTTTTGCTATCGAGTAAAGATATACATGCTGGAAAATTTATGAGCAAAGAGCAGGAATTCCAGGGATTCGGCTGTACTGGTAGTAATATTTCACCACAGTTATCTTGGTCTAATACGCCAGAAGGGACAGAAGCTTTTGCTGTTTTTGCATATGACCCTGATGCACCAACAGGTAGTGGTTGGTGGCATTGGCAACTTGTAAATATTCCCAAAGATACTACTTCACTTCAGGCTGATGCAGGAAACTCAGAAAAAAACCGTATCCCTCAGGGTAGTATACAAATAGTAAATGATTATGGTTTAAGGGGCTTTGGTGGTGCTTGTCCACCTAAAGGCCATGGCGCCCACCGGTACCAGTTTACGGTTTATGCATTATCAAAGAAATTAGATTTACCAAGCGATGCATCAGGGGCACTAACTGGCTATATGGTTAAGGCTAACTCTCTGGGCGCAAGTACTGTCGAAGCTTTATACGTACGGGAGTGACCGCCGATGAGCAAATTCAGATGAGGCCATGGCGCATCTGATGTGACCGGGAGCGAGATAATTGAAGTTTTGTGTTTCTTGCCATTCACTAAAGTTAAACTGCTTAAGAAAAAGCCCTGGCAGGCCTCCTTTGGTGAGGCCGCTTCTCATTAGCTTCATTCAGATGTGTGCGGAGGGTTCATTTCGTTTGATGGGTGTGGATGTCTGCCTTTACTTGATTCTGGTTTACTTTTAGCTCGATAATTGAGGCATTCGTACCGACTCCTAGGTTCTCGCCGGTTTAGTGATTTATGGTCAAAGTGCTTACTTCGTGCTTGATTTTCAAGCCGTGGGTGGGCATTCCTTGGCGGAGAAGCTTGGTAAGTGATGTCTTGGAGAGGAATCGGGTGGCTGAGGAAGTGGTGGGCCAGAATTTCATAAATATGGAAGTAAAAATAGAAGCATTAATAGAGTTGCCAATATCAGATCAGGCTTACGATCTTAGGAAAGAATGTAGCTCGACTGCAAGAGACGAGCTACTTACAGTAAGTGGATATCGAGACTTGGTCGGATATTCAGCTGATCATCAATTCCATTCGTTAAGTAAGCTTAATGACAACAATTTGGCGCGCGCAATTGAACTGCATATATCAGATTTTGAAGTCAAAGATTGTTGCGCCTTCTTTGGCGGCTTTGCTCTAGTCATAAATGGAGTTAATAAATTATTTCCCCAATGTTGTGGGACTATGGCTGATCTTGAGTCCTGGATGCGATTGAAGTCGGAATCCGATCTCTACATAGCCATTGAGGGGCATCCAAGTCCGCGTGCGTTTAGAAAGGGCGATAAAGTAATAATTGAGTGCATTGATGACGAGCCATTCATCCCGGCCACAGATAGAAAAATTGAGGTTGATTATCCTGCTTTGTGTGAGGCGATAGGGGTGGCCGAGTCAGAGATTATCATGGTGGCAAATCGTATAGATGGTTTGGCAAGCTCAATGGGGTTGCCAAAAAATACATCTATTCACTTGCTAAGAGAGATGGCGTAGGGCATGTAATAAGAAAATACAGCGGAACTGAAACTCCGCTGATTTGGGCGTTAGTACGTCAAGCTAAGCTTGATGCTTCTTGCAGGGTGGAAGTCCCTGTCGGGTAAGGCCTAACCAGCCACCCGTATCGAGTGTTGCGCGTAGGGCGGAGCAGAAGGAAAAAAAATATACTCATTTTTTTTCTCACTGTGAACAAACTATGTGAAGCGTACACAGAGAATTCTATAGACCATAGGGGTTATCGTGACCCTGAAGTGCTGGTATCGCTCCGATAATAAAGTGAGCTCCGATTGACGAGATGTGTAACGCCATCGAAGTCCAGGCAAAGCAACCGCATTGGTGAGGTTGTGGCGGATCGGCGGGGTTATCAAGCCGTGGCATGTAGAAAGAGAGGTATTGAGAACTTGAGAGATCCGAGCAGGTTCCTGAAGGAACAGGTAGGGACGTTAAGCCTAATGGTGAAACCAACGAAGACCACTCGGAAGTCGGATCAGCTCATAGTAGTCCGAGAGCGGGAAAGCCGCTTACATGGCGAAGGAGCTGACAGTAATATCGGTGTGCAACAGAAACATAGTCTGGACAAAGTAGGGCTGGAGACACTATGACAACCGCCTTGCACGCCATCGCATTTAAAGCACAGAGCCACCCCAGACACAGGTTTCAGAATTGCTAAATTCCAACCTGCTGTATCAAAGCTGGGGCCAGCTCAATAAGCAGGCCCGCCCCGGTATCGACGGAGTAACTACCGAGGTTTACCGGCAAAGACTGCCGCAAAATATTCAATGCCTACATCAACGGCTGTGTGACAAACGCTACCGCACCCAGGCGATTAAGCGGGTATTGATTCCCAAAGGCAACGGCAAGCAGCGCCCACTGGGGCTGCCTACGGTGGAAGACAAACTGGTGCAGCAGAGCGTAGCGCAGCTACTGCAAAGTATCTGGGAGCAGGATTTTCTGCCCTTCAGCTACGGTTACCGTCCCAGGAAAAGCGCCCACCAAGCCGTACACAGTCTTGGCTTAAATCTGCAATTCAAAGGCTACGGCTACATCGTTGAAGCCGATATTAAAGGCTTCTTTGATCAGCTGGATCACGACTGGTTACTGCGGATGCTAGCCCTTCGTATCGACGACAAAGCCCTGCTGACACTGATTAAGCAGTGGCTGAAAGTACGCGTGCAAACTCCAGATGGTAAGTTCAGTAAAGCGGCAGCAGGCACCCCGCAAGGAGGTGTGGTCAGTCCGGTACTGGCGAACATCTATCTGCACTACGTCCTGGATTTGTGGTTCGAGAAGAAGGTTAAGCCGCGTATGCGTGGCAGAGCCATGCTAATCCGGTACGCCGATGATTATGTAGTGGCTTTCCAATTGAAAACGGATGCAGAGCGCTTTTACCGGGTACTACCGCAACGTCTGAACAAGTTTGGCCTGCAGTTAGCCCCCGAGAAAACGCACCTGAAGCGCTTTAGCCGCTTCCATCCGGGCCGAAAACGGCAGTTCCAGTTTCTGGGTTTTGAGTTCTACTGGAGCTTGGACGTCAACAAACGCCCCAGGCTCAGGCGCCGGACTGCCGCACAGAAACAGAAGGGCGCAATGGAAGCGCTCTACCACTGGATCAAAGCCAAGCGCAGTGAGCGTCTGAGAGAATGGCTGCCCACACTGAAGCGCAAGCTACAGGGGTTCCAGAACTACTTCGGTCTACCAGACAACAGTCGAAGCTTGTCCCGTTTGTACAGCTATGTTTTACACAGCATACACAAATGGCTCAACCGGCGGAGTCAGCGCAAGAGTTACAACTGGAATGGTCTAAAGGAAATGCTGGGATATTTTGGGCTAAAGCCACCGCGAGTATACAAACGCAGTATACTTGTGGACTGGTATTAGGGTTCGTGCTTTACACGAGCGAATATATTACTGAAGAGCCGGATGCGGTAGTTCCGCACGTCCGGATCTGCGTGGGGGCAGTTAGGGTAACCGGCTGTCCTACCACTACTCAAGCCGTGAAATAGGTGCAACAGTTGAAGATGATGGAAGAGAAAGTTATTTTAGCAGTTAAGGACTTTGCGAACTCGATAAATTCGGGGAGCAAGGTTGTAGCTGATATGTCTGCATTAGTTGATGTGACGAGTCAGTTATCTCTTTCCAGTTTTGACTACTGGGAACGGTTTATACGCACTGAGTTCTCTTCAGCACTAAGAGAATCAACGCCTTCCAAGTGGAAGCTTTGGTCAAAACCTAAGGAGCTGATAACTTGGCTTGACCTAATTAGTTGGGATGGTTACAAAAGAGAGAAAGCTCTACGAGCCCTTTCGGGAGGAGCGCCAAATACATTCTTTTTCTCGCTTGCCGTTCGTAGGCTGAATGATTGGGTGCCTCAAGTGCGTGAGGCTGCAAGGGAAAAGCTTCCTGAGATAGCAAAATTAACTGATCCAAAATGCGTAGTTGAAGCACTATGTATTGCACTATCAAATTGGAACTCATGGGGTAGGATCAAGGAAGAAGACAAGCAGATTATTCTTCAAATCATTTGTGAAAAAGATATAGCAGAGTCGCTTTGGCGTAAGTTAATTTCGTCTGCGTCTGGGCCCATGCCATCATTTTTTTCCCAGCTTGGGCGCACACCTATTCTTGATGAGAATTTAGAAGAAATAGCGAGATTAGCTATTCAACCTTCGGTTAGAGCTAAGGCATATCGTAGTTTATTTGAAGGCCGTATTGTATGGATGGAGGGCCGGAAATGGGAATGGACAGATATACGCTATTGTGAAGGTAGGGTAAGGCCCATCGTAGGTGAACGAAAACTAGACATCAAGACCCCTATACTCGATTTTTTAGAATTATCATCTGATGATCGCTCGTCTATCGTTAGACGAGTTTCAGCTGAGATTTTGATACGAGAGCTGGGTAAAATTGAAGCAGTTATTGCAAAGGAGTTAGCTAACAAGTTTGCTTCAGATAAGTCTCACCCTGTATCAGAAAGGGGTAAGTTTGCGAAAAGAAAATTAGAGGAAATGGCATCTGTCAATGACTCTTAACGAGTATATATTGATAGACTCGCTTTCAGTTTCGCTCCAACAAGAAGGCTGTATTACTAAATGGGTAGCCATACATACAAGGTAACTTGCTATGTTTAAAGTATTCTATAATTTTAATGTAAAAATAATAGTTTTCATGGCATTGACAGTTTGTTCCCACACTGCAAGCGCCTGCTTGTGTTCACATGAACTAGCTCTTGAAAAAGGGGTTTCCAAAATTGCTACAAAGTTTCCGGCCAAAAGCGCAAAAGTTGGGGACTACAAGTTGATTGTTGATGGCAGTTTCTATTTAGTGATTCCGAAGGAAGAATCAAAGTATGGACGTGGCGGTGGTCAGCCGACTGTGAAACTACACCGTGAAAACTGTCGGGTAGTCGATATTTCACTCGCTCGCTAGCTGCATTGCCTGTTTGATTTATAAGCTCCGTAGCAGGCTCATTGACCCACCATATTAGCCCTCACTTTCTGATAGGAGTTTCATGAGGAGTCAACCAAGTTACGAGAAAGTAAAAAGGAATGCTGAAGAGAAAGCAAAAGAGTTATTCAAACCACTTCCTGAAGATATCAAGAAAGAGCTTGAAAAAGACAGTACCTTGGGTTCACCAGAAAACCTAGTAGATCGTATTGATGAGGAGGAGTAGGTTGAAAAACGATCAAAGTCTTCTGCTAAGTAGCTAGGCTACTTGTTCACTCTAACTTGTACTGTCTTTTCCGCTTTGTAGAGAGGTAATTCCTTGTAGGTGTGAAAAGGGTTCTATGAGCATACCGCCCGTTACCTGAAAGATAGCTAGCTATCAATAGCGCCTCTCTGGAGCCCTATTAGGGTAGAGTCTCCTTCCTTGGAGAATCTGCCTTTAACTCCTTCTATTGCTTACCTTTCGATTCGCACATAGATCCCTTTACGATGGGCTGAGGGGATTTGGGGGCGTGGATGCCTATCTTTTCATGATTGCTTTTCGCTTCCAGTACTGCAGCTAGCACACTTGTACTAGCTTATGGGCTTTCGCCGGCTCGGTGCTTTATGGTCAACCTACTTACTTCGTGAAGATACTCAAGATGTGGGGAGGGGATTCCTTACTGCGGGAACTTGGTGAGTGATGCTTTGCGGATGGGGAGCAGTCGTAATAGTGCAGAATAGGGAAGGGTGGATATAAGTGTTCCTGAATTGATTAGCTAATATAACTTATTGAGTTTACAACTTGTTATATTTTCAATGCCAATTTTCTTATCCGGCTACTGTTGCTCTGCTCGCTATTCTACTTGGAGGGTGTCCAGAATTGCCCTTAGAGGTAAAAAAATTAATATTTTCGAATAAGAGATCGTAAATACCAAATTTTTGTATAATTATCCTCTTCAGCCAATAGCCTTAGCGGTTTATACTTTTGTTCGGTGTGGGGCCAGGATTAATTCAGTATCTTGAAAAGGAGATCATCATGTTCCCAAAGGAGTTCTTCATTGTTCCAGAAGAGCTATTTAGGCTCGGTAATTCAACAAGCCCAAAGTTATCAAATGTTAGACCAAAGGATGTTGATACAATGGAGGTCAATGGCATTCGAGTAATTATCGCTAACGGCAAGGGTATAAGTGTTTTTGATCGGGAAGGGATTAATGAATCCCCGATGACGGGTTGGGTTTGGAGATTTCAACCAAATACTAAACCACCAATGGGCCTCAAGATGGTTCAAGATAAGGCCCATCACTATTGCATATCTCCCACCCAGAATATGCCGGTTGATAAATTTAAAGGACTTCTCGAAGAAATGGCCCTTAGCGCCACAAGAGTTTTTAAGAAAGAAGGTAGAGTGGTATGAATGACTTTCAATTAAGCCTAGTAGAATCAGAGCTCAAGATTATCCTGGAAGCGCTGATAGAAATGGAACAAAAAATGTCCAATATTTGCGAAACATCGGATAATGAAGATGAGATCGCGGATGTTGGTAATGATCTTATTGAAGTAAGGCTCCTACTAAAGCCTCTTAAAGAGAAAGCAGTTGAAAAATACGGAAAAAATATAGTTAATTTTTCACGCGAACTACTATGAGTTTACTAGGGTATTACAGTCGGCGATCAACGTTATGCGCCTCTTTATGGCGATAGTACGGTAACCAAAGTTTGATACACCAAAGTTAAATCTCTATAGAGGAAGCACGAGTGGGTGATTCCTCATAATCAGACGGGACTCAGCTTTTCGGCAAACTGGCAGCACCTCAAATCAATAAATAAGCTGAAAGCATCTAAAAACCCTGGGAAAAATGTCGACGTATTTTGGGTTTTGGAGAAGTCAGATTTGCCGCCTGATCTGAAATTTGTGCAAGATCAGAAAGATAATAGACACTACTTTCTAACCATTACGAGGAGAATGACGGCTTCTCAACTAGTCCAAAAGCTCCAGATGGTTGCTGATCGCATGAGTGTAATAAGAGATGGTACGAAGGTGATAGGGTGATTAATTATAAATTGCCCGAGGAAAAGGAGTTTCTTTTGCATTATGCAGAGTTACTCAATGATAAAAAAAGCCTCGATATAATCAAATCGGGATCTTTGGCTAATAAAGAAGAGGCCATTCACTTCGCTGAGTTTTTCTGGAGAACTGTCAGTGAGTCTAATAAGCAAGATGAAAAGCAAGGTGAGAGTAGTGAATATATCCTTGAGAAAATCATCATTACGCTGATGGCATATTTTCGTTCAGCCGGTTATGAAGATGAATGGGAAGAGGTAACTGATAAAAATTAGTGTGAACAGATTGCAGCAATGCTAGCTATGTCTTGAACTCAGCTGATCTCCCCAGTTAGTGTCGATTTTCACTTATAGAGTGTGTGCAGCTGTTTTCTAATACATTTGGAAGTAACTGTATGGCTGTGACATTTCCCATCATAGAAATAGTGTGCGCTCAAAGGTGCCACTATGATGATGAAAGAGGGGAGGAGATTTGGGTGGGATTCCCTCCATTGTGAATCTGGTCCCGCGGCCTTTCAGTGCCTACTTTTTTTCTTTTGATAGGCATAATAGTATCGCTCCAACGGCAAATATGCCTCTGGATGAATTCAAGGGTCTACTTTCAAGATTGGCAATTAAATGTCAGAAGGTATTCAAAAAGCAGATTGCGTTATGACACATATAAAAGAAATGAACTCATCACTATGTGATTGGGAAACCCGGATAATACTTGAAGCAATAACTCATGAAGCTGAGCGTCTAAAGTCTATTTGTGAAAAATCTGAAGATGAGGATGAAGTGGCAGATGCTGGGAATGACTATCTAGAAGTTATTGGCCTCAAGGAACGTTTAGAAAAACAAGCAATAGAAGTTTTTGGTCAACAAATTACCAATTTCAGTAGGGAACCACTTTAACTCTAACAAGTTATTGTGCTGATGTGTTGCCCTCAATGTTACTTGTCCGAGCAATCATTAGCAAAACTCAGGCCCTAACTGTTTGGTTACGGCTCAGCAAAGAGCTAGATTTGTTAACCAAAGGAAGGAGAATCGTCTGGAGCCTCCTTCCTTGGTGAGCCTTTCCTCAACACCCTCAATTGCCTACTTTGTGTTCTTCTTTAATGCGCACATAGATCTCTTCTCGATGAACGGGAAGGGATTTAGGGGTGCGGATGCCTATCTTTACTTGATTTCCCTTCACTTCCAGCACTGTGATCGAGACATTCGTACCAACTCTTAGGTTCTCGCCTGTTCGGCGCTTTAGTATCAACATGTTTTCTTCCTACCGATACTCAAACTGTGGGTGGGCATTCCTTGGTGGGGAAGCTTTGTCAGTGATACTTGGTGGAAGAGTGGGGTAGGGCGCGGGGACTCAGAATAGGGAAAAGCCAGTACCTTTCTTTCAGAGCTTAGGGAGTTTTTGCAAGATCTTGAGTTTACTCTATTTGATGGGTGTCCAGAATTGCTCTTAAACACAAGTCGTAGGTGGGTATCCCTTGTTGGGACGTTTGGTAAGTACTGCTTTTCGAGTGGGAAATGGTCACAGTGGTGCTTAATAGGGAAGGGGGCTAGTCTTCATGACTCGGTATTTCACTATAACCTGTTGAATTCAAATCATTTTTATAGACCAAATACCAATTTCCCCATTTCTCTTTTACTTCCCTGCTCGCCACTCTATTTGGTGGGTGTCCAGAACTGCTAGTGTCTAATATTATTCAGTCACAAGGCTGACAGGAGTTGAAATTATAGAAAAGCGTGATATAAAGTTGTGATGTTGAATTAACTGTTAAGTATTCTCGGAGGTTTATTTGGATATCAAATCAACTTACGCATTGATCGCCGCATGCTCGGCCTTGTCTGGTGCACTGCTTAGCGGGGTGCTTCAAGCATATTTGATCGAGAAAAAATCCAAAATAGATCGAGAGTTATCAAACTATGAAAACAGACGTAAATTGGCTGAAAAAATTCACTTCAACTTGTCAAGCCTCTCGTTGAAGTTATCTTTAGCCAAAGTAGATATGGCAGAAGGCGAAGATAAAATTCGCTATTTTGATAAAAATTACGGCGAAGCACATGATCTTATATCAGAAGTACTAATGATTTCATCCCTATACTTTCCCGGCGTGAAAGAAAAATTACTGACTATAGAGGACCAAGCTAATCTATATTGGGGTTACTTTAAAGCAACTTTAAAAATCGACATCGCAGAGAACCAGGAGGGTTGGCAATTCAACTGTGACAAGGCTACCTCAGCATCAATCGACTGCCTCGAGCTAATAAAAAAGGCAAAAGCACAGCTAGAGCTCGAAGTAAAAAATACTAAATAAGCACATCAAGTACATTCTTTCCGTAAAAAATGTACCACTTACCGGATAAGCTATGTTTGCTATTTATAGAAACTTAAATCAGCTTAGGCCTCTTTTCTTGAATCAACTATCCTAAGCGTCTTCAAATGTCGACTTTTTGTTCATTTTTGATGCGTATATAGATCTCTTCTCGATGAGTAGAGAGGTATTTGAGGGCGTGGATACCTATCTTTACTTGATTGCCTTTCGCTACCAGTATCATGACTGAGACATTGGTTCCAATTCCTGGCGTTTTCCAACTCGGTGCTTTAGGGGCAATATGTTGTTTCCTACTGATATTAAAGCTGTAGATGGATACTGTTTGATTGGGAAGCATGGTAAGTGATTATTGGAGGAAGAGTGGGGTGTGGCGTTGGGTGATGGGCTCAGAATAGGAAATGGGAGGGCAAGACTTCCGGAGGTTGACGAGGTTTCGTAATAAAGTAGTTTACTTAACAGGTGCGTGATTATAGCATTATGTAAAAGCGATATATAAGGATAAACTGTGAGCCTGGAAGTAATTGTCACATCTTTTATAGTTTCGTTTTTCGCTGGAATAGCGTGTATCAAATATATTCGTTTTAGGGAAGATCAGATCCGAAAGAAGATTGAAGAGATAGACTCTCATCAAGAGTTTGTCGAGAAGCTGAGCAAAGGAAATACTAAGCTGCTGAGAAGTTCACTTACGCTAATTTTTATTTGTTTCTTTCTTCTTTTTATTGTAATCGTACTTCTATTAATGGTTCATTTTTTAAATCCACCTTTGTTGCTTCGCAGTGTAATTTATGGTCTCTGTCTTGGTGGGCTTGGTACTGGAGTAGGTGTATGTTTTTACTTTGCGAGAGCTATTATCCAGAGTAATGACCTGCAGAGTACTAAAGCCAAGTTGCATGAAAAACGAGAAAGGCTTGAGCGCAAGATTACGTAGCAAGTACGTGTTGTAGAACTTAATTTATAAGCTAGTAACCTTACGCTGGGTGATCCACTCCTAAAAGTAGATGTCATGTGGTTTGGATTGGAGTATTCGTGTTATACACTAGTGATTCTGATTTTGAAGTCGTAAGAGACTAAGCCCTTTCACTACCAGCTTATGTGATTGTTATCCAATAGGGTTACACCTATACCGAGGGTGATGGGCTTCCCGTCTCTTATATGGGAAGCCGGTTCCGGGGACACGATAATACTTATTTCAAAGTTGGCTTGCCATGCCAGCCCCCATAGTCATGATTCATGGAAGTGAAAGCTTGCGTTCGGGCCTCCTTCCTTAGTGAATCTGCCCTCAGGTCCTTTCACTATCTACTTTTTACTCTCTTTTCATTCACATATAGATCTCTTCTCGGTGGATAGGGAGGGATTGAGGGGGAGATGCCTGCCTTTACTTGATTCCCTTCCACTTTCAGCTCTTTGATTGAGACATTCGTCTCGATTCTTAGGCTTTCGCCGTTTCAGTGCTTTATGGTCGAGATGCTCACCTCGTGCTGATTCTCAAGTCGTGGGTGGGTATCCCTTGGTGGAGGAGTTTTGTAAGTGGTGCTTAGAGTGAAGGGAAGGGCCATAGTGAAGCAGAATAGAGAATTGTGGGTACTAGTCTTCCTGAGCTGGAGAATCACTGTAATTTGTTGAATTTAAACTGTTTTTATATCTTCGATGGCAATTTCCTCATTTGGTTAGTGCTACTCTGCTAGCGACTCTACTTTGAGGATATTCAGAATTGTCCCTTTTCTTTCGCAGGGCTAATGAGCTTTCGAATTATGGAAAAGCATGATATATAGATACTGATTTTGAATTGACTATTACATTTTATGGAATACCCAGAAGTTACGAAGCTATACAAGTATCGAGCATTTAACGAATTTTCGATGAAAATGCTTGTAAATAAAGAAATGTGGTTGCCAAAACCAGAACATTTTAATGATCCTTTTGATTGTTCGCTTACGCCTGGAGGCATTAAAACGACTGATGATCAGCTTCATCAGCTAAGTGAATTAATTAGGGAGCTTTATGACTCAGCGGAAGCTGAAAAGCAAATCGCTGAAATTATAGAAAGAAATTCTCTAAAGCCCGTGAAAGAAGTTGAAGATACGTCTATTAAGAAGCATATGAACGAGGCAAGAGAGTCCGGAGTATTCTCTTTAAGTGAAAAGAATGATGACATACTTATGTGGGCTCATTATGCAAATAACCACACAGGATTTTGTGTTGAATTTGAGAGAAAAAATATAGAAAATAATTTTCTTAGCCACTTTATGTGTAGAAAGGTAAGCTATACAAGCGAATATCCAAACCTAAACCGAATCATTGATCTGTTAGACGTCAACCTGTTTACAAAGGCCAAAGGATGGGAATACGAAGCTGAATGGAGGTTGGTAGCAAAAAGAGGAAATGTTATTCTGCCTCTGCCTGCACCAATTACCGCTATATATTTTGGTCTAAGGTCCAATGAGGAATCAGTCAAAACAGTTAAAAATATATTTAGAGATAATAAAGTACAATTTTACATTGCAAAACGTAAACAGGGGGAATTTGCAATTGAGTTCGAAGAAATCTAACAAGCGTCTCTTGCCCCGGAAGAAGGTTTTGTAGCTACAATACGCTCTTCTTTCTTTGAGAGTCTGCCCGCAATGTCATCATTTACCTACTTCAATACGCACATAAATCTCTTCAAAGCGGACGAGATGGAGTTTGCGGGCGTGGGTACCTATCTTTACTTTTCACTTTCAGTTCCGTGACTGAGATATTGGTTCCAATTCTTGGGTTTTCGCCGGTTCGGTATTTTAGGATCAACCCGTTTTTTCCTAATAATATCCAAGTTGTGGTTAGGTCTTCCTTGGTAGGAGGGTTAGTGAGTCATGCTTTAACGTAGAGTAGTAGGGCGATGTGTGGGTGACGTAGGCACAGGGTAGGGAAAAACCGGCATGTTTTCAGGGCTTGGTACTCTTCACAATCTATAGAATTTGTTACGTTCTTGCAGTATTAATGTCAACTTACTTTCCTGGTTACCAAAGTCTTGTTTACTTTTCTATTTGGTTGGTATCCAGAATGGCTTGCCTACTCGTCACTAAAATTAGTGGGTATTCAGAGTTACTAAGACTGTATAGGGTGTTAAAATAGCATTATTAAATTCAACTATGACACATTGTGTAATGATTTTTTTAAAAGTGAGTATTTGATATGGCTTTAAAGGAATTAAAAGTAGCAAAATTTAAGTATCAGAAGGTCAGTTACTCACACATCTTGGTCAACCCGGCGGAGCCCGCTGTCTTAACAGCTGATCCATGGTCGTACTTGCATGGAAGCTTACTTAAGAAAATTGAGAAATCCGTAGGAGATAATAAAAAATATCTAAATCGAGCTAGATATTATTCCTCCTTAGCTGAAGATTTTTACAAGTCAGCAGAGTCAATAGATATGCCTACGAAAGGCACTCTTTATTACTATGGAATGATGAACCTAGTTAAATCACTTCTTTCTGTAAAAAAGATTAAGTTAGAAGAAATTGTGGAGCATCATGGGATAACAAACACACACGCCAAAAAACATTCATTGACTATCTCGGGGAAAATGAAAGATTGCACAAATATTTTCCTTGAGTTTTCAAAAATAATGGGTACTCCAGTTTCGGGTAAGCATGAAATAAACCTACGACATGTTTTTTGGTATATACCGGAATTAAATGGAATAAGCCAGAATCTAGGCTTTTTCCAAAAACCAAAATATCTTCCAGTGAATATAAGTTTCTGCGTAAATGAATCAAATGCATACTTGCAAACTGAGGTTTCATATGCAAAGGGGAGTGAAAGCCTGGTGGATACTGATAAATTTTTGAAGGGTGAGCGTAAAGAATATTTCTCCCCCCCGTATGAATCTAATGGATATGTTGTTTATCGCAGTAAGCGAAAGAAGAAGGTTAACAATAACAACTGGCCAACGGTGTATCGAAATGTTCTTAAAGAATATTCAAGATTAGGGTTCGCGTCTATATTGACTAGAAATGGCTATAGATACTATTGCTCTATTCAAGAAGGTACCTATCACCATCTGTGCAATTCATATTTATTTATGTTTTATCTAGGGCACTCTGCTAGATATCGTCCAACAGAGATAGAAGAAATCATGCAAGGTGAGCTACGCCCATTGGCTACGGAGGCCGTGGCAATTATTCCGCGACAGTT
The DNA here is from genome assembly GCF_052467815.1 of Microbulbifer maximicatervae (SeqCode). Classification (NCBI taxonomy): domain Bacteria; kingdom Pseudomonadati; phylum Pseudomonadota; class Gammaproteobacteria; order Cellvibrionales; family Microbulbiferaceae; genus Microbulbifer; species Microbulbifer maximicatervae (SeqCode). Next base: position 4,310,621 of record NZ_CP174326.1, on the reverse strand, counting down.
CATGTACCAGATGATCAGTTTAATTACGGCGAAGGTTTGTGTTATTCCTTATTCACAGGTATGAGGCAATAGAAAATTGGAGTAGTTCATCGCTTAGCATTCCTCATGCTTTATCCTATGAAGTGCTTGAAAAATTATTTTTTTTCATTTGTGCAGTGGGTATGTGGGAGTATTGCCTGGCATGTAAATGGTTCTTTCAAGCGAATTATCGATTGATAATAGAGGTTGAGCCTGCTTCCGTGGAGACTGTGCTGTTCGCACCTCCCATTGCCTGCTTTTTGTTCTCTTTTAATGCGCACTTAGTTCTCTTCTCGCTAGATGGGTGAGGCTTGGACGTGGATGTTTAGCATTACCTGACTCTTCTTAACTTTAAGCTCTTTGGTTGGTACTTTAGTCCTGATTTCTAGGTTTTCGCCCATTTGCCGGTTTATTATCAACGTGTTTGTTTTCTGCTGAGACAGAACTCGTGGGTAAGCAAAGTATTCCTCGATGTTGAAAGTTGGTGAATGGCGTTCGTTGGATGAGTACTCTATTTGATTGGTGTGCAGGGCTGCCTTTGGATCTTTGGGTGCGGTGTAGGTGGATTTACGAGGGCGGTCTCTCTAACGAATTTGGGAATTATAGGAAAGCGTGATATATAGACTCTGCTTTGAGTTAATTGTTAGTCTCATAATATATTTAGGTTTACATGAAAGATAATATATCAGATATCATATTAAGGCGAATAGATTCACTTATAAATCCGAAAATTGAGAATCGAGTGATCTATGGGGCGCTCATCTCTGGGTTTAGTTTAATTTTGATGCCTAAACTGCTTTTTATTCTTAATGGAATCTCTATCAGTTCAAGCAATTTTACAATCGGGTATGAAAGTATCGAATCTGTAGAAAATACTACATTATTTTTAGGGTTCTTTCTGATTCTTGTTTCAGGGTTTCTACTTTATTTATTCAAGTTTCATAAAAGGCCGGAATTGATATTTTCAAGTGACTCAGTATCAGCCAGATCTTGGAGAAAATGCCCTTATTCTTTTCGAAATGATCAATTAATAAGTCCCTTAATTATAAAGGATTTAATCGGATGGATTTCAGACTCAAAAAGACAAATTGTTTCAGTTGATATCGATGGATCAAATAGAAGCAATAGATATTATGGTGATATAAGAGTTCGTGAACTTGAAGATAGAACTTTTGTTGAAGTTGAGGGCGAGGATGGTCAGGGTGTTTTTGGGTACGAGTATCTAGGTACTTCAGAATCTGGGGTTCACGCTCTTCATACATATGATGATGCAAGTGGATCAGGAACATTTCATTCATTAATTCTCGTAGTGATTGAAGATGCTGATCTTCTCGAGTATGACGATGAGGCGCCGCAGCTATTAAGCACACCAGTTGTTCGCTTGATCGGTAGATTATCTTTGGGCGATAGGTATATAGGTAATGTCTCTTTTAACAGGGGAGTCCTAAGAATCAGCAAGGATAAGAGTTTTACACGGAATTCGCTCATGGATACGAGCAAGGTTATATTGGTTAAGTAATTAAAAATCACAAGCAAGTGAACTAATTGATAGTCCCTATGGATGTCTGAGGTGCCGCTGAATTTGGTACTCAGACTGTAGAAAAATTTGAGAATATATATGCACCTTTGTGTGTAGTTGAATATTGCAAAAAATTGTGGTTCTACGTGATCTCTGATTTAGTTTTCATGCGAGTAGACTATTTTTATCGTAGAAGTTAAAAATGAGAGTGGGATGGGTTTTTCATGTCCTCGGTTGGTCAATCACAGGGAAATAATAATGAGCGATGAAATTGAAGGTGTTGCGGAAAGAAAACGTCCAGAAAGCAGAAAAGTATCAAAAGTAACTCGTGGTACTTTATCTGCTGTTGGTGGGGCGATACCTATAGCTGGTGGAGTCTTCTCTGCAATCGCTGGCGCCTGGTCTGAGCATGAACAAGATAAGGTAAATCGTTTCTTCGAGCATTGGGTTCGGATGCTTGAGGATGAGCTGAAAGAAAAAGAAGAGACCATAATCGAAATCATGGGAAGGCTTGATCTACAAGATCAAGCAATTTCAGAACGAGTTGAGAGCTGTTCTTACCAGTCACTAGTGAAGAAAACTTTTAGAGCGTGGTCCTGTGCTGAAAGTGAAGAGAAGCGTGAATATGTTCGTAACATTCTTGCAAATGCGGCTAGTTGTCAAGTTTCTAGTGATGATGTGGTCCGAATGTTCATTGACTGGATCAACATCTATTCCGAAATGCATTTTCAGGTAATTGGTGCAATTTACAATAATGGTGGGATCACTAGAGGCCAAATCTGGAGAAAAATAGGTAAGGGGCAAGTTCGTGAAGATTCAGCAGATGCGGATCTCTATAAACTTCTTTTCAGAGACCTCAGTACCGGTAGTATTATTCGCCAGCATAAAGAAAGAGATCGCATGGGAAATTTTATAACTAAAACGTCGCAACGACGCCCTAAAGGTAGCGGCCCTAAGCCATCGGTATCTGCATTTGATGAGAGCGAAGGCTATGAACTTACAGCGTTAGGGCAACAGTTCATACATTACGCTATGACTGATTTACCAATGAGAATAGAGTTCAATACCTCATCGAAATAAAGGCTCTAGTAAAGCAACTAGTGAGGCCAAAACGCCGCCGCTATAGTCTGATTTTTGACACTAGCAGGCGGCGCTAGTGTGATAATCGGAATCTGAAACATCTTGTTATTTAATAAAATTAAATTATTGCAGTGGTGGCTAAGTATAGAATCCTTCCTTTGAGAAGCGGTCCTCAACACCCTCAATTGCCTACTTTGTGTTCTTCTTTAATACGCACATAGATCTCTTCTCGATGTACGGGAAGAGATTTGGGGGCGCGGATGCCTATCTTTACTTGATTTCCCTTCACTTCTAACACTGTGATCGAGACATTCGTTCCAATTCTTAGGTTTTCACCTGTTCGGCGCTTTAGGATCAACATGTTTTCTTCCTACCGATACTCAAGCTGTGGGTGGGCATTCCTTGGTGGGGAAGCTTGGTAAGTGATACTTGGTGGAAGAGTGGGGTGGGGCGCGGGGGCGGTGGGCGCAGAATAGGAAAAGGCGGGCGCTAGGCTCCCAGAGCTTGGGGGGTCGCTCCAAGCTGCTGATAGTGCTCCACTTTATTGAAGACGAGCGGGTTTCTAGCGTAGTATGCATACAGCCATCTTGATACTCGGTTTATCAATTTGGTTAGCTGGCCCCTGGTGTTGCAGCACCTTGGGTCAGCGCCTTCTATCTATTCTTATTTCACGCTACCGTTCCCCTATTAAGGCCTGGTTTTTAAGGGAATTCTTTGGCCTCTCTTAAAATGCCACCTTTGAAGATCTTTCCTTATTGAAGCCCTTAATGCTGACAAATACTTCGCAATTTTACGTGGCTTTTCCATTAAAGAAAGCTTAATAAATTCCAATAAGATAATTTAGGTGCCTACATTTCTAATTTGATTTTATTGGGCTGTTAATATATGCGGAAGTTTTTATTGGGTGACTTGATTGTGTAGAAGCAAAGGGTAACGGCCCTTAGTAGCTCGGGGATAAATTTTAGGTGCGGAAATACCGTTGCGGCGACTTGATGAGTCAATAGCCTTGGAGGCTTAAGTACAAGAGATTCAGCGTAAAAGTGCTCGAAGAAGGTTCTGGGTTGATTTGCTTTTTAAAAAGCAGGGTCATCTGCAATTTTCAAGTCGATAATTTTTGCTAATCTCTTTACTTTGTTGACTTTCAGGGAAGTTTGGCTATGCAATGGCGGCTACTATAACAATGTAGATTGAAATTCTTAGGGTCATAGAGAGCGTAATAGAGGCAGATAGGTTTGGTTAAATTCTATAAGAGGCCTAATTTTGGCTGGTAAATCTGGGTAATTTACTTGAAAAGGTTGATTATTTTATTAAAAAAGCACAAAAGATCTGCAGGTGATTGTTGTTGCTAGTGTGCTAGAGCGGAATTTAAAGAGCTTCAGTTAAGGGAACTCAATTGATACTTTTGTTGAGCGCAATGGAGGTAATATCCCAAAGAAAGTGGATGTTGTAGATGTAGACTTAACAAAATCAATTGCGTATGCGAAAGTTGGTCGAAAAGCGTTACTTCTTGATCAGATGGCAGGGATAATGTGGCACATGAAAATGTTCTGAGTGTATCATTAATCAAGACAAAATTATACTATCTACTATTGCATGGTAGGCCGCTGATGAATACTAAATTTGGTATTCTTATAATTATCATTTTGTTCACAGCTGTATGATAGAGTTAAGTGGGGGATTATATGAAAATATCTAGCATTTCACTTGATAATTTTAAAAGGTTTACAAGCTTAAGGATTTCGGATATTCCAGAGAATGCGAAGTTAGTAATAATCGCAGGGCCGAATGGTAGTGGGAAATCTTCTTTGTTTGATGCTTTTAATTCATGGTATCGATCGAATTCAGGTTTTGGAGCGCCAAATGATGAAAAGTACTATCGCAAAGATACTCGTATAGCCTTTAGTGGAAATGATAGTGTCCGTGTCGTATTTCATGACCACCCTCATGGAGTGGCTGTGCAAAAAAAATCGATGTACTTTCGAACAGCTTATCGAAATGATCCAGACTTTAATATTTCACGCTTTTCAAAAGTGGGTCCGCCACACGAAAATCTTAAAGTAAGTCGTTTTATTGACAATGACCAAACTGTTTCTGAAAACTATCAACGACTCGTACACAATACTATTTCTGGCGTGTACTCTGAAACTAATAATGAAAAGAGTGTTAAAGAGCTTAGGGAGGAGTTGATAGGGAGGGTTAGGCAGTCAATGCTAAATGTATTTGACGATTTGGTTCTCAATAATATAGGTGATCCGCTTGGTGATGGTTCTTTTCATTTTAAAAAAGGGGAGGTTGCCTCCTATCATTATAAGAATCTTTCTGGCGGTGAGAAGGCAGCTTTTGATCTATTGTTAGATCTTTTAGTTAAGATTGAACACTACGATAATACTATATTTTTTATTGATGAACCTGAAACTCATATGCATACATCTCTTCAGGGAAGGTTAATTAAAGAGATGTTTAGGGTGATTCCCAATAATTCCCAAATGTGGATGACGACGCACTCTCTAGGTGTCATGAGAATGGCTAAAGAGCTTTCATCCAGGGATCCTGGAAGCGTTGTATTTATCGATTTTGGTGAAGTTGATTTTGATAGTGAGGCCAAAATTACACCTGCTTCCATTGATGGGTTAATGTGGGAGAAATTTCTATCAGTGGCTTTGGGGGATTTCTCTGCCACTCTAAATCCGGAATATTTAGTGATGTGTGAGGGAGATATTAATGGGCGTCGCAGGAAGAGTTTTGATTCTTTTTTATATACAAAGTTGTTTAAGGGTAAGTATCCAGGCTTAGCGTTCGTATCGGGTGGTTCTTGTAACGAGATCGAAAATCCTGAAAATATAGGGTTTAAACTTTTGTCGGAAGTGCTTCCAAATTCCAGGCTGGTACGCTTGGTTGATCGCGATGACAAGTCTGATCAAGAGGTTGAAGAGCTTGAACTTAGAGGTATATATGTAACCTCTAGAAGACATCTTGAGTCGTATCTTTTGGATGATGAGTTGATCATAAAATTAGTTGAGCAAATATTTAGGGCTGAGTTAATTGGAAGGGAAACCTCTGAATGCCAATCAATGGACTCTGACAAGCTTGGAATATTAAAGGAGCAAGCACTACAAGTTAAGAGTGATGCAATACAAAAGAGTATCGAGAGAGGTAAAGCCCCTGATGATATAAAATCAGCTAGTGGAGATATATATCTAGGTTTAAAGAGGTTGCTAAATCTAACACGCTGTGGGAACAATGCAGATATGTTCATGCGGGATGTAATGGCTGATTTATTGGATGAGGATACGCTTGTTTATAAAGAAATGGAGCGCTGTATCATAAGTAAGCTACTAGGCGCTTAGGAATGTTTTGCTCTTGCAGTCTTGGCTTCAGTCAGGTTTTTGCACATACTATGTAAGCTTTATAATCGATCTATAAATTTTTAGATGGGTGCTTGACCTTTGATGTCTTAAAAAGGAAAATTATAAATGCCGGACCCCAAAAAGAAGATTCAGGCAAAATATAGTATTAAGAATAGATACAAAAATTTTGGAGCTTGCTTAAGGAAGATCGAGATTCACGGATTTAGAGAAATTAATAACCTAGACTTCGAGGTTGACTCGCCTATTACAGCCGTTTCTGGGTTAAATGGAGCTGGTAAGAGTACGTTAGGTCAGCTGGCAGTATGTGCGTACAAACAGCCAACCACTGCAAGAGATTATAAAAGGCAGTATATAAAAGACTTCTTTCCGGTTTCCAAAGCCGATCCTACACCGATCTCTGACGATGCCAAGGTAATATATCATTATGAAACAGATGATTATACAGCGCCTCAAATGCTAACAGTTGCTCGAGCTAAATCTGCGTGGTCTGGTTATAAACGACAGCCTGAAAGACATTGTTACTATATAGGTTTTACAGTATATATCCCTAAGGTTGAAAGGCGGGATTTGAGTATTTATGGAGCTAAAACCTTAGAGTTGACTGAGAAAAGAGAAATTGATTCAGAGGTCGTTTCAAAACTTGCAAGAGTGCTTGGACATAGATATGACGATATCGTATTTCAAGGGCTATCACATAAGAAGAAAGCTTCGGAAATTGGCATAGCAACAAGGCTTGGTTACTCTTATTCAGAGAATCACATGGGGTTTGGAGAAGGAAGAGTTCTTTACACTATTGATAAGTTGGAGAACAGCCCTGAACATAGTTTATTTGTGTTAGAAGAGCCGGAAACCTCGTTACATGAAAGTGCTCAGTGATCCTACCCACCAACGACGGACACTCTCTTAAGCGATAAACTACGCAGCAGAGGTGCTCTATGACAAGATCAAATAAACCAACCAAAACCACTCGTAAACAGTACTCAGAGGAGTATAGAAAGGATGCCCTAGCACTTGCGCTCAAAGTTGGGGTAAGCGTTGCCGCTAAACAGCTTGGGTTACATCCTTCTCAGATTTACGGATGGCGAAGCAAGGCTAAGTTACATCAGAGCCGAGGGGATGCCGAGAGAGAGCTGGCCACAGAGAATGCTCGCCTTAAGCGGCAGCTGGCTGAGCAGGCAGAGGAGCTGGCGATCTTAAAAAAGGCCGCAGCGTACTTTGCAAAGAGCCTGAAATGAGGTACGCCTTCATGCAAATGCACAGGCATGAATTCAGCATAAAAGCGATGGCCAAGGTATTGAACGTATCTCGCAGTGGGTTTTACGACTGGGTGTCAAGATCGGCCGGCCAATCCAGGTACCAGCAGTACCGAATGCAGCTCGATAGCTTGGTACAGCAGCGCTTTATAGCCAGTAAAGAACGTAGTGGCTCTCCTCGCCTGACGAAGGAGTTGGCCAGTGAGGGGAGTAAATATAATCAAAAAACAATTGCTGCCAGCATGCGTCGACAGGGCCTACGGGCTAAAGCCGCCAAGAGATATAAAGCCACAACCTATTCAAAACATGGCCTGCCAGTAGCTCCAAATCTGCTCGAGCAGAACTTCAATGCTGAAGGGCCGAATCAGAAATGGGCTGGGGATATAACCTACCTGAGAACGGAAGAAGGTTGGTTATATCTGGCTGTAGTGATAGACCTATATAGTCGGCTAGTTATTGGTTGGGCGATGTCAGAAACGATGACAGCTACATTGGTCTGTGACGCTCTTCAAATGGCTTTATGGCGACGTAAGAAACCTACGAATGTTATCGTGCATACTGACAGGGGAAGCCAGTATTGCTCTAAAGATTATCAATCTTTGATTACAGCTTATGGTCTGCGGTGCAGCATGAGCGCCAAAGGTAATTGCTATGATAACGCTTGTGCAGAAACATTCTTTCACTCACTTAAGGTAGAAGCAATCCATGGTAACCGCTTTCCCACAAGGTGCCTCATGCGAGAGACCGTATTTGAGTATATAGAGATAGACTACAATCGAAATCGCTTACACAGCGCCAATGGCTATCTCAGCCCTGAGGCGTTTGAGGAACAACTAGTCGCTTAGTGGTGTGTCCGTTGTTGATGGGTAGGATCACAGTATGAGTTTACTAAGTACCTCATAGATGTATGTAATAGACGGCACCATCAAATAATACTTTCCACTCATTCGAGTGCCATCCTTAATGCATTACCATCTGATGCAAGAAAATTACTAATAAGGAATGAAGATGGGGTAAGGATAAGCAATAAGATTTCTACAACTCATGCAAGATCTATTTTGTCGGGTGGCCATGCCAGAGAGCTAGATATATGTGTTGAGGATGAATTTGCTAAGATTTTACTTAAGGAGATAATCCGGTCTAAAAGAAAGGAATTATTGAAGGCAATAGCGGTGCATGGTGTTGGTGACAAGGATGCAGTAAGAGTGGCAAAAGATATACTAACTTCCACAGGAAAGAAAGCTATAGCAATACGTGACCCAGATGTAGGGGAGGATCCTGTAAAAGGCTTGTATAAATTTCCTGGTGAGATGCCGCCAGAGAAAGAAGTTTTTCTTAATAATGAAGTGCAAAACTTTTTTAGAGATGAATATGATCTAGATATTCCTTGGTTACTTGAAAGAGATGAAATTGAAGATCATCATGATATTTCATCAGCATTAGCTAAAGAGGCTGAAGGAAGTAAAGAATATTTCGAAACTATTGCTATTAGGGAATATGTAAATGTCGTCAACAATGAATTCGATGATCTAATCGGTAAGATCGAACATGCGCTTTAAGATAGTTATAATATGACATATGATATTACAGTTTTTTTTGATTATAAAATAGCTGAATTCTACAGGTTTGGGATGAAGAGGTAGATGAATTTATCTTTTTTGTGGTGGAATACAAGTCTTTCCCCTGCTGGTAAGGATCGATCAAGCTTGGAGCATAAGAAGCATGTTAGAAATATCATTAATATGTTCACTACTGAGTTGCATATAGACTTCATTACACTTGGTGAAGTTTCTGATCTTGATATTAATGAGATAGTTAAAAACTGTCAGACAAAAGACTATGAAGTCTATAGAGGGTTTGAAAAGGCTGGGCGAGCTTATTTCGATACATGTGTACTTTATAGAAGAGATAAGTTCAAATTAATTGATTCTATGCGTGTAACTGCCTCAAAAGGCGGTAGAGTATTCAAGATTGCTCAAAGACTAGATTTGATGTTTTGTGAGCACGAGGTTCCATTACACATATTCATATCTCATTGGCCTAGCAGGCTACATATGAAGCCCAATGATCCAGAGCGCGCATTGCTTGGGATGAAGTTAAGAGATTCAATTGATTCGCTTATAGAAACCTATAAAGATGATGCAACGTTTATCCTTTTAGGTGATTACAATGATGAACCTTTTGATCAATCTCTTGCTGAGCATTTAATGGCCACCCGAGATAGGGGGCTAGTTAATAGTAAGAGCCACCTTCTTTATAATCCATTTTGGAGACGAATTGGCCATTACGAACCATATACATCTGACTCTGATCAGGATCACTATTATGAATGTGGTACTTATTATCATAGAGCTGGAACCATTTCTCGGTGGAGAACTTTTGATCAGATAATATTCTCTTCAAACTTTTTGGGGCGCTCTGATTGGCATATTAATGAGAGGTTAACAACAATATTGGATATCCCATTTTATAAGGATCTCGTAATAAACCCTAAAGAGCATTTTGATCATTTCCCTGTTTTAGGTGTAATTGAAAAGGCAGCATAGTATGATAGATTTTACCAAATCATTTAATAAAGGAATCCAATCTGCTGAAATAGCTGATTCTAATAAGTTGGAAATAGGCTCAGTCTTTGAGGAACTTAATAGGCAGCTGGAATCTGTTTCGCACGGTAAAATCAGGATAAGTAGAGAGAAATTCTATGAGCCTACACATCCTTTGAAAGTGGCACTGTTCGAGCCTAAGAAATACTATCTGGCAATTGCAGCAGAAAATCCAAAAGCAGAAAGTTCAGTGACTAAAGAGCTAGCAAAGTGGCAGATGGATCGGGCAGGCTATCCGTGTAAAATTACTCTTGGTTCAGATGAGATTTACTGTGAAGACAAGGGTGCATTGGAATACGGGCTTTCGGAGGTCCTTCAGGACCCAGTTGTTGGCGATATTTTGCACAAGTTAATGAATCTCCCGGAAAAGAATGAGCTATTGCTCGATGAAAAAGGTGGATCCCCTCCGGAAGAAAATGCCTAGATTTTATTTTTTGATAATTTACTTTGTGAGCTTCTAGTACGGAAATTTTACTTTTAATTGTGTGCAAAAGCTGCAAAGTAAATTATGCAGGACAGTAATTTTTTGGTTTAAGAATTTATGCACAAAAAAAGCAAGTTTTTAAATGTGTATTTAATAGAAGCCTTATATACGGAGTTTTGTAGTTTCCTCTAAATGTTTCTCTTTTTTCTCACTAGTGATTTAGGATGTAGCTGAAAATCCCTTTAATTCAGGATGATTTAAAGGGTTGGTCCGAGCTTTTAGGGTTTCATATATCACGATATATTCCTTGCGATTCCTATAACTAATTACAACAGTGAGCCTGTCACTATGCTATCTATATCCACCCTAACCCAACTCCACCAACCTCTGCATCAACGGAAAATACAGCGCACACCGAATATTCCGCTCTCCCCGCGCATAAAAGAGCTTGCGGTAATTCTCCAACTGATTCCGGTACTGCTCCAGCTGAGCCGCAATAAACTCTTCCTGGCTTTCTTCACCACTGGGCTCTGCGGTTTTGTAGTCGACAATCCAACGAGTGCCTTCGTTATCGATAAAAGTGCGGTCGACAATAGAACGTCTTAATTGTCGGCCACCGCTGTGGAGTTCCAGTTCGCAGGCGGATTCTCTTAATGATCCATCCAATAACCAGCGACCGGTGGGGCAGTTGAGGCTGTTGCGTACGGCGATCTCCACTTTCTCAGCAGCGCGGTCCAGGCTGGTGGCAGATAGCCCCAACTGTTTCAGGCGCAGTTGCCATAGGGGGCGCTGGGCTTCCAGTTTGCTGGGTGTCCAGTCGTTGATATTGGTCTCGGCAATGGTGGCGAGGGTTTCATGGGCTACGGTGCCGGCGTGTTTGAGCCAGCGCAGGGCTACCTGGCCCAGCTCGGGAATATTGTCTTCTTCCTCAGTTTTGGGTTGGTAGTCTGGCATGCGGTATTGGGCCAGCCATTCCTGTCGGGGCATGGCCGGGGGTTGCCATTGGTTGGGCAGGCGTAACAGGTAGTCGTGATCTCTGCTGGCTTCGTCCTGGTTTAGCAAGGCTTCTTCCGCTTCCAGCCAGTGGCACCAGTCGCTTTCCTGGTGGTGCAAAACACTGGGCCAGATACCGGCGAGTAGGGCGGCGCTGCCGGGGGCTTTTAGGTGGCCCTTTTTTTCATCCCGGTTGATGCAGGCTAAAAGATGCAGCGAGCGGATGGCGCGGGTGCAGCCTACATACAACAGGCGCGTGCCTTCCAGGCGTTCGCGTTCGCTGTTGTCGTGCTTCAGGTATTCAAAAACCGGGTCGCGGCCGCCGCGCGCATTTTTAGGAGCGAGCAGGAAGCGGCTTTCGCCTTCGCGGTTGAGCCATTCGCTCCAGCGCAGCAGTTGATCGCTGCCGGGTTTGCCGCCCTGATCCAGGCCTGGGATCAGTACGTGTTCGAATTCCAGCCCTTTGGATTTGTGAATGGTCATCACCTGCACTTTGGCATCCTGGGCGGGGCGGGCGTAGAGCTGTTCCAGGGCCAGGGTGAACTGTTGCCAGTCGGTAATGGCTCCGCCGATATCGAAGGCTTCTAATAATTGCAGAAAATCCTGCACATTATTCAGGTCAGATTTTTGTGCAACGGTGGCGGGGCCGCCCAGTTCCAGCCAGAGGCCTTCAATCCAGGTGCGCAGGGGTTTGCGGCCGCGCTGTTGCCAGGCGTGCAGCAGTTTGGGAGCCACTTGGGCCAGGCGTGTGCGCCCTTCATCGCTGAGCAGGGCGATATCGTCTACTTCCTGCAAGGCCATTAATAGTGGGCGCGCGCTGGTATCGGTTACGGTGATATCTCCATTGCCCCAGTTGGCCAGGGTATAGAGATCTGGTAGCTGAAGTCCGCACCAGGGGGCGCGGAGTACGGCCAGCCAGCTGATGCGGTCGCTGGGGTCGAGCAGGGCGCGGGTGAGGCTGAGTAAATCCAACACCACCATTTTACTGGCGAGCGGCGCCAGCTCTGGGGCCTGGAAGGCGATATTGGCGGCGCTTAGGGCCGGCAGAATTTTTTGCAGGTGTTTTTTCTTGCGCACCAGAATAGCGATGCGGCTCTCCGGATCTTGCGCTTGTAATTGCTGCACCAGTTCAACCGCTTGAGTGGCTTCGCGGTTGCGGTCTTCATCATCGATGCAGCCGTAAAAATTTACCGATGGCTCGGCCCATTTGCTGCCTTTAAAAGCTTCGGATTGCAGATAGCGCACGGCGCCGCGACCGATATTGTCTGCTTGCGGGAAGGCCCTCTGGAAAGTCTCGTTGACCCAGTTCACCACTGCACTTTCGGAGCGGAAATTTACCTGGAGATCGAGGGCTTCCAGGGGGACTTCACCGATACCGCGTTTGCGCGCATCTAGGAAAATACCCACGTTGGCATTGCGGAAGCCGTAACAGGACTGCATGCCGTCGCCGACAATAAATAGGGTGCGGCCGTCTCCCTGCTGCCAGCCGGCAGTGAGTTTTTCCAGCAGTTGTAGCTGGGTGTGGGAGGTGTCCTGGAACTCGTCCACCAGAATATGCTGGGTTTGCAGGTCCAGTTTTAGGGCCAGGTCTGTGGGGTTATCGCTATCGCCCAGGGCGATCAGTGCGGCCTGGGCCACTTCGGTATAGTCGGTGGCGCCCAGCTGTTGGAAGACCAGTTTTAATTCTGCGACCAACTTGGGCAGTACCTGGGCGAGCCCTTGCAGCAGTTGCCACTGGCTCTGTTGCAGTCCGCTGGGGAGTTTGCCCACTTCCCGCAGTGCGGATAACAGCGGTTCGTTGCCGGCCAGTTCCGCCAGCAGGTCTTTCATGCGCTGTTTGTATTCTTCGGCGATGGGGCGCTCGGGATCTTTTTTATCCGGCAGGCCAAAACCGAGTTTTTTATTGATACCGCCGCCTTTGCGCAGATCACCGGTGTTGGTGAGGAGCAGGCTGCCGAGGGCGAGCCAGGCGGGCAGGCCGCTGCTGCCTGTGCTGGGGAAATCGTCCAGTTCGGCGAAGAGGCACAGGCCATGGCTGGGGTTTTCCTTTTGTAGATTGCTGCCTGCATAACTGGCCAGCTCCAGCAGTTCCCCGGCATAACTGCCGAGGGCTGTGGTGAGGTCTTGCAGCTTTTCTGCTACCAGTTCGTCGATAACAAAATGGAAATAGTCCTGAGCGCCGTCGAAGTTAACGCTTAAAAGTGGGCCGAGCCATTGCTCGCGCTTATCCAGCAAAATACGCAGCAATTTATTGAGCTGGCCCAGGTCGTTGTCCAGGTGGAGCAGTAATTGCTGTAGGTCTGCGTCTGGGGTTTCGCCATCGAGGTGTTTGAGCAGGTTCACCACGGCCAGTTCGAAGGCGATTTGGGTACGCTCCAGGGGTTCACCCGGTGCGCCCAGGCCACTTTCGATCGGCAGTTGGCTGGCGAGGCTGCGGCAGAGGCCGTCGATGGTTTGAATACGCAGGCGCTGGGGTGTTTGCAGTAGTTCCCATTCCAGTTCGCGATCCCGCTCCAGTAGGGCGCGGGCTAAATCCCAGGTGATGGCATCGTGGGGATTATCTGGCCGGGCTTGGTCGCGGGCGCTGTGCAGGGCGTCGATGAGGCGCTCGCGCATTTCACCGGCGGCTTTGCGGGTGAAGGTAATGGCCAGCACTTCTTCCGGTTGCTGGCAGGCGGCGAGCAACTTTAATACGCGCTGGGTGAGCAGGCCGGTTTTACCGGAGCCCGCCGGGGCAGACACGGCAAAGCTGCGGCTGATATCCAGGGCTTGGCTGCGGGCGTCGGCATCGATGGGGCGGCGCAGGGCGGGAGTGGTCACGACTTCGTTCATTCGGTTATTTGCTCCCTTTCCGGCCAGCGGTTTAGGGGCCGGAGTTCACTGTTGTTATCGGTGGGGCGATCAAAGGCGAGGGTGGCTACACCACTGCGATATTCGGTGGCGAGGGATTCCAGGCTGTAGCGCCAGTGCTCCACCAGATTGCTCCAGGTGCCGTAGGGGGATTCCTTTTCGGTATCGCCCACGGCTTTTATGCCGGTAATGGGGTGCTCCAAATCTCCGCAGCCATTCCATTTGCAGTCGCCGTTGCGCACCTGGCCGAAGGCGATGGCGTGGGCGTCCGGTTGGAAGAGGGCGTAGAGCGGCAGCTGGGGTTCGCGGATGCGCTGGGTAAGCCAGTCGCGAATACTGGGGATACCGGTTTTGTAATCGATTACCAGTTGTTCGCCGCTGGCGAGTTGGTCCAGTCGGTCCAGGCGCAGGTTAAAGTGCAGCCCGCCGATTTCCACGGCTTGTTCCCATTCGACTTTTTCTACGGAGAAATTGGGCCTGTCCAGTTCCACGGACAGCCATTGTTGCAGCAGGCGCTCCAGGCGCTGCTTTTCCATGGCCCAAAATCCAATAGGCAGGTGATTGTATTTTTTGCGCACACTGCCGAGGGAGCGCTCCACCGCGCGTTCGATTTGCGCTTGACGTTGCTCGTCGTCCATAGCTTGCAGTTGTGCGAGGGTGCCGCACTGTTGCCAGAATTCCGCCAGCACCTGGTGCACCACATTGCCACGCTCGGCGGGGCCGAGGCCGATATCCGGTTGGGTAAAATTGCTGGCGCCGAGGCGGAAGCGCAACTGCGCATTTAACGGGGACAGGGCCTGGGCCTTGAGTACCGAAGCTCCTCCGCGCACCCGTTCGCATTCGGCGGGTGTGAGTGGCGGTAGCTTTTTGTCTTCGATTTTTTCTAGCTGGCAGGCTTGCGCCAGTTGGCTGTAGTGATGGTGCAGGGCGCCTTCGGCAAAGTGTTGGGCTTGTTGTGGGCTTTCAAACAAGCTGCTCAGGCCTTGCTGCACACCATCTTCTTCGCAGGTGTAACTCACGACGATATCGCCACTGGCATTGAGCAGGTCGGCGGTGAGTTCGCGGGCCAGTTCCAGTTCCCGCTCGGCGCTGGCACGGGGCATCTTCCAGTGTTTTTGCCATTGAATTGGCAGCAGCGGGTTGGGCGCCGGTGCCGGCGGCCACTGCTGTTGGCCGAAACCGACCAGGCGCAGGTGATCGAAGGCGAGGCCGCCGGCTTCCAGTACGCCGAGAATTTGCAGGGGGCCATCGCGGGTTTCCGCCTGGAAGGGGGTGCGGCTGGCAATCTGTCGCAGCAATTGCAGGGCCTGGGTGAGGGGCAGGTTGCCGCCGCAGGCACTGATTGCGGCGAACTCTTCCAGGGTCGACTCCCACTGCATCAGCTGTTGGTACTCCTGGCTATCCGGGTTGCGGCTGCCGGGCCAGTTTAGTGCGCTGAGGGTTTCGGAAAAGCGCGCGGCCCAAATTTCTGCGGGGGCTCGCTGCCAGCGCCGGGCGCGTTCGGCCATTTGCTCCAGCTGGCGGGGCAGTTGCGGTGATTCCAAGTGGAGGACTTCTGCGGTGCGCTCGGCCCAGTAGCGCAGGGTTGCGCCGTCGATGCGGCGAAGTTCCAGTTTTTGTAAACGACGGAACAGGGCGCTGCGCAGCCAGGTTTCACTGTCGTCACCCCAGAAGGGGCTGAACAGGATGTTTTGCAACTGGGGGTAATCCCATTCGTCTTGCAGTAGCGATAGCAATTGTAAAGCGGCGCTGCCGACCGGTGTCTGTGCCAGGGGCGTACCGGCAGAGAAGTTAAACGGCAGTGTGTAGCGCGGTTGCTGCGGGTCCAGGTATTGGGGCTCGAGCACGCGGGAAAATACCGCTTCCACCTGGACGCGGCATTGGCCCAAATTATTCACCACTATACCGACGCTGTGGCCGGGGTTTTCGGCCAATTTCTGCCCGGCCCAAAGGGCTGCCTGGTAGAGTTCTTCATCCAAATCGGCGCAGGCGGCTACGGATAGTTCGCTCTGCTGGGTAAGTCCTGGCCTTTCATTAACAGCTGTTGCACCTGCGTGAATCAGGGCATTGGCGAGGGGCGAAATCTGGGCAAAGCCGGCGGTATCAATTTGCGCGACGGGTTCCAGAATGCCTTCTTGGAATGCGCGCAGGATCAATTGATCGCGCTGGTCTGGCGTGATGGCGCTGTGGGCCTGAAGTTCAGTGGCAAAGGCCTTGATCATGGCGCACAGCGGCAGTTCATCGCTACGCATAGAGAGTGCGAACTGTTCCAGCAGGGGAGTTAGCGCTTCATCTATTTGCGAGAGGTCGGAGATCAGTTGCCATTGGAGTAGCTGCGCCAGGGCGTTATCGGTATCCCGGCACAACTGCTGGCTGTTGAGCAGTTGCCGGTCCAGGGATTCATCCAGGGCGCGCTGCCAGAGTAATTGCCGTTGCTCGCGATTCAATACCTGTTGCAAGGCGGGCTGCCAGTTGCGCTGTTGCAGTTGGAACCAGAGCTTGTCCAGCCAGCTGCGCAAGGATTCCACCGGCGGCGGCATCCAGCAGGCACCGGGCGACTGCTGCGCGGCAAACACCTGTTGGCAGCGGTTGCGCAAACGGTTGTTGGGGGTGAGCAGCAGTCCTCCGGGAGGCAGCTGCGCAAATATTTCGAGAGCGGGAAATGCCGGCTTCAGCATGAATTCGGGTACCGGTTAGGGCTTGTTATTCGGGGAACGGTCGCGGTTTGTGACGGAGCTGTCAACCCAAGTGCGCAGTTCTCATCATTTTGGCGATCTTAGGTGTTGGGTTCGAGGGGTTCAGCAACTGGGGCGAACTCGCTGAAGGCCCGTTCTATATTGCCGGTTAGGTCAACCGTGCTGGTGATCAGGCGGCCAGTGTTTGGGGTATCCGGCAGCATCAGCTCGAGTTCTTCCAGCCACCAGCGCACTCGCCGGGCGATGGCTTCGCCGGAATCCAGCCATTGGATTGAGCGAGGGGCGAACTGGTCCAGTTCTTCCCGCAGCAGGGGAAAGTGGGTGCAGGCCAATACGGCGATATCCACTTGGTCACCGCCGGCGGTGTGGAATACGCGGTGCAAGACCGGCTCCAAATCCTCTGCGGTGATAGCTTCGCCGCGCAGTTTGCTTTCCGCCAGATGCACCAACTCCGGTGCGGGCACATTAATTACCCGGTTGCCGTTGGCAAATTGCTCAATCAGCTCTCGGGTGTAGCGGCGGTTGACGGTGCCTTCAGTGGCAATCAGGGCAATAGTGCGCGAGCGGCTGGCGGCAGCGGCGGGTTTCACAGCGGGCACAACGCCCACTACGGGTTTCTGTAGGGATTCGCGCAGTTGGGGCAAGGCCAGGGTGCTGGCAGTATTACAGCCCACCACTAAAATATCGGCCCCGCAGTGTTCCATCATGGCCTGGGACTGCTGGACGATGCGGGGGCGCAGCTCCTCTTCGCTTTTATTGCCGTAGGGGTAAAAGCCGTTGTCCACACCCAGGTGCAAGGTCAGGCCCGGCACCAGGCGGCGGATCTCCCGCGCAATGCTGATGGCGCCCACGCCGGAATCAAAGATCAGGGCGCTGGGAGCTGGGCTATCTGGGTGGGCGCTGTGTTTGTGCATGCGTTCTGGAGTACCAACATCGAAACCAATCCTCCAAGAATACCTAAAACCCCGTAAAAATTCCCGCTGGGTCTTCTCGGGCGCAAACCTATCCCTTGTTACTGAGGTTATCGGCCGGGCTGGCGCGGGGTACTTTCCAGGGGCAAGCTGGTAGAATGGCGCCTTCGCTTGGGCTATTTCCCGGGCAGGCCAGCGGGCGAGGCCCCTGGCAAAATCCTGATTTATCCATCTCTTTCCAGGTCTGGGAGTACCACTCTATGCCAGCGTTTCCGCTGCAATTGAATGCCGATCATGCGGTGATGGCGGCAGTTGCCATCTTGTTTCTGTTGGGCTTGGTGTTTTGGTTGGCGCGAGCCAGTAGCCGCCGCGCTTTATTGCAAAGCGAAGCCGCTTTGCAGGTGGCTCAGGCGCGTATCGATAGCAGCCGCGAGCGGGAATCCCAACTTGGGGTTGAGGTGGAATCCCTGCGTACCGAGCTGGCGGACAAGCTGCAACAGCTCACGAGAAGCCAGGTGCTGGTAGAAAAAGGGGAGGTGGCCCTGGCGGAGCAGCGCAAGCTGATGGAGCAAATGCGTATTGCCATGGGTGAACAGTTCGAGAATCTGGCCAACCGGATTTTTGAAGAGAAGCAGCAGAGCTTCGTGCGCCGCAGTGAAGACAGCCTGCGCAAAAGTCTCGATCCGCTGGAGCGCCAGCTGGGGGATTTCCGCAAGCGGGTGGAGCATGTCTATGATCGTGAAAATGCCGAGCGCAATAGCCTGCTCGGGCAGATCAAAGCGTTGCGCGAGCAAACCCAGCGCATCAGCGATGAGGCCCTGAACCTGACTTCGGCCCTGAAGGGAGATCGCAAGATCCAGGGTAACTGGGGTGAAGTGGTGCTTGAGCGTTTGCTGGAAGAGTCCGGCTTGCAGAAGGGTCGCGAGTACGAAACACAAGTAACCCTGACGAGCGATGGCCGCAGGCGCCAGCCGGATGTGATTGTGCGCCTGCCGGAAAACAAAGACCTGATTATCGATTCTAAGGTCTCCCTGGTTGATTACGAACGTTACAGCTCGGCGGAAACCGATGAGGAGCGCACCCAAGCCCTGAAACAGCATGTGAATTCCCTGCGCGCCCATATCACCGGCCTTAACAAGAAAGCCTACGAGCAGCTGGAGGGTGTGCGCACCCTGGATTTCGTCTTTATTTTCGTGCCCATTGAAGCTGCGTATATGTTGGCTATGCAAGCGGACCCGGACCTGTTCCGTTTCGCGTATGAGAAGCAAATTGTGTTGGTTAGCCCAACCAGCCTGATGGCGACACTACGCACCGTCGAGAATATCTGGCGCTACGAAAAACAAAATAAGAATGCGGAAAAAATCGCCGACGAGGCCGGCAAGTTGCACGATCAGTTTGCTATGGTGCTGGAGTCACTGGACATTCTTGGTGACCGTCTGCGCCAGGCTGATGACGCTTACCAGCAGACTTACAAGCGATTGGCGACAGGCCGTGGTAACGCGGTGAAGCGTATTGATAGTCTGCGTAAGCTTGGTGCTAAAACCCGTAAACAGATTTCTGCGGACTTAAGGGAGCGAGCGGATCAGCCTGAGGTAAAGGGATTGCCACAGGCTGAGGAAACTACTGCGGAAGAATAACTTTTTATGGAAAATCTTGTATTCGCGCTATCAGTCACAGGGCCGATTTTCCTGGTGATTATTGGCGGATACCTGCTCAAGTATAAAGGGATAGTTCGGGACAGCTTTATTGATGATGCTTCAAGGCTTGTTTTCCACGTAGCTTTGCCGGCACTGCTTTTTATTAATATCTATTCCTCGGATACCAGCCCCGCGCAAGAAATAGACCTACTGGTAGCAGGGGTTCTCGGCACTTTTGTAATGCTCCCGTTGGCATGGTTGCTGGCACGGCCGGTAGCGCCAATGGATCGCAGTGCATTTATCCAGGGAGCCTTTCGTGGAAATGTGGCGATTGTCGGCCTTGCCTGGATCGAAAAAGCCTACGGAAGTGAGGGTGTTTCCAATTCCGCAGGGTTGGTAGCGGCACTTACGATTCAGTTTAATGTTATCGCCGTCGCTCTTTTCGTGCTTTACAATAAGGACAGAAAATTTGGCTGGCGGGTGATGCTGTGGGAGCTGGTCAAGAATCCTCTTATCCTCGGTGTAATCGCAGCCATTGTGTGCCGTTTGTTGGCTGTAAGGTTGCCGGAGGTGCTGCACGATACCATTCAGTATCTTGCATCTGTGGGCTTGCCATTGGGGCTTATTTGTATTGGTGCCAGCATGAAAATGCGAACACTGATGCGCAGTTCCCCTACAGCGCTGGCGGCCTCATTACTTAAACTGGTTGTTGCCCCGATTGTCTGCCTGTTGATTGGTTTGGCATTGGGCATGAGCCCTGAGTACTTGGGATATTTGATCCTGATGACGGGTGCTCCCTGTGCGATCTCGGCCTTTGTAATGGCCCATGCGATGGGCGGGAACAGCCAGCTTACGGCGAATATTGTGGGGCTCAGCACATTGCTTTCTGTTGTTACTGCCAGTATCGGGCTGGCATTGCTAAAGGTGTACTTTTAATGACCGTTTTCCCAACCTGGTTGCTTATTCTTGCAGCAGTAATCATTTTTGCTCTCGCTATTGTGGCTGGCTACTATCTGCGCAAACTATCAGTAGCACAAAAGAAACAGGCCGAACAACTGGCGGAGTTAGAGCAAGCTGCTGAAGATCAGCGCGAAAGAGTAAACGACAGCATCCAGATTATTGCCCGCACCCTGTTGGATGATGGTGTAGGGCTTACCGAAGCTTCGATTCGTATTCGCGTTCTTTTGGATGCACTTCAGGTGGAAGATAAAGTGCGTGAAGAGTTTGTGGCCTTTTACACCATCGCAGAGAAAACCAGTCATATCCCAATTCTCAAAGACTGGAAAGAACTGCCGCGTAAAGAACAGTTCAAATATGAGTTGGAGATGGCGCAAGTAGAGGCGGATTATAAGGATTTTGCGATGGATGCTGCCAAGCGTATTTTGGGGCGTTCTTTTTAGAACTGAGTCATTTCCTGCTTGGGGGTGGCTTTTTGGATCAGCGGGTAGGGGGCTGCCTGCTGATTGAAGAGTATCGTATCGCCAGCCTTCCTCCAGCCCCCTTCATATCACGTCTCCCTCGCCTCCTCACCTTTAGAATGTTATAAGTATCGACTTATAGTATTGTTTTTGTCGAGCTAGCTACCTGCCTAACCATTACCCCTTCAGCTAGCTTCGAATAGAAGCCTGACTTATGACGGAAGAAGTTGGATCGAGAGAGGATCGGTACTGGAAGTATATTTATTCCAGCAAGCTGAGAATTAAGCGACGAGTGCTGCGAATGGAGTGGCTGGCAGTGAGAAGACTTAGTTTTCTGCTGGTTAAGGAAAGATCACTTGATGATTGGTGCTTTGCGACCAGTCTTGTCGTTTCAGCGGCTCAGCATGGATAGGTCCTGAGGGAGCCGATAATATTTTTCAGGTGCCTTTGGAGGCTCATATCGAGTTAAAACCAAGTGGTGAAAAATTCAAGGCTTATCATTTTAGGGTTAACTTTGGTGGGTGTTATTTTGACCTGAAAAGATCCTAATCGATATCGTCACTGAAGTGACAATTATAAATAGATATGGCAGGTGCGACGTGGTTTAAGTGAGCATGCGCAGGCACCAGATAGCCAATAACTGCATAGGTATGAGAGTGGATAAATCAACTATATCGGGCAGGCATTATTGAATGGGAGTTTTCTGTGGTTAAGTGGGGCGCCACCGTTCGTTGAGCGGTGGCGCAATCCGCACTGAAAGGCAATGTTTAGGGTTAAATACGCGTAGAGTTGTATGCAAATATGAAGAAGATATCAGGATCTACATTCTATTTTAAGAGAATTTTTCCAGGTGCGTGGTTTGGTTTTTTGGTGTTTTTTATGGCTTCCTCCATATCTGGAGGCGCGGTTAAAGATTCGTTTATGCTTTTAGTTATGCCGATTTTCATGGCTGTATTTGGCTTTGTCTTTTTTAAGAAGCTGCTGTGGAGTTTGGCTGATGAAGTATACGATGAGGGGGAATCATTGCTCTTTCAAAAAGGGAGGAAGCGGCAAAGAGTTCAACTTAAAGATGTTATTAATATCAACTATGCCCAAATGAACGCGCCGGAGAGAATTGTTTTGCAAGTGCGCACGGAGGGGGATATTGGAAAGGAGTTGGCTTTTATCCCCCCTATGAGACTTAATTTTTTCTCTAAAAGCCCTGTTGTTGAAGATTTAATCGATAGGGTGGATCGTGCCAGGGAGGTCTAGCACAGGTTCTGCTAATTGCTTAACAAGGCTGGGTTAGTTGGTCGGGAAGCTTCGAATGATCGCCGTGCCTTTTGTAAGTAGTGTCGTTGGTTCTTAGGAGAGGGAGCTTCCATGTATAGAAAGAGGGTGTTAGTTGCTTTAGTGATATCTCTGCTTCTGGGTGGTATTGGTTTCAGTTTTAAGCCACTAATAGAATCGTGGAGTATGCCTGCCAATGCTGGTGAGCATTTGATAAGGTTCGACATGGGCGAGCTGAAAGAAAAGCGCTTTGTAATTATAGATAGTGGCTTTGATGGCTATTGGGGGCACTCGTATTTGATTTTAAAAGATAGGGGTGAGGTAAGAGTGTTTCTCTTACTTACACGAGAAAATAGTTATCTGATGCCGTCAAAACATCACTTATGGAGTGCTTCCGGTTATTGCCAAAAGCTTCAGATCAAAGATCAAGTGATTTCTTGTGAAGATGAAGATCTTTATGATTGGCAGAAAGAAGGCTGGAAGTGGAACCTGGAAGGTGAAAACTTATCGAAGCAATTTAGTTCACTTGAGGTTGTCGATTTTGTCAGTGAGGGGCACTTCATTGCTATAGGGAAAAGCAGTGACTAACTATTGGCGGGGTATCGTTTTTATTTTTGTATTGGTGTATATCATTTAAACAAGTGTTGGATTCAAAGATGAAAAAAGAATATGAGATAGGGGTCTTGCAGGAGCTTTTGAAAAGGGAAGAGGATCTTGAGGGGCGACTGAAAATCTATAAGTCAGGTGAGGTTCTTCTTAAAGTTACTGCACTTTTTCTTTGTGTAGTCTCGGCGGTTGCTGTCAGATTTTTTGGGCTGGGTGAGATCTGGGTGTCGGTTTTTACGGTTCCGGCTGGGATAATGATAGGTGTAGGAATTATGCTTGGTAAAGACTGTGAACGACAAAAGCTGATTTCGAGTTACACTGCAGTAGATTCTGCGGCGGTGAAAGATCGGCTCAATACTATAAGTCAATAAATTGACATGAGAAAGTGAGTTTTGCCATGAGCGTCTATAGGCTTTAGCGTGGATGGTTTTAGATAATAATGGATATGTTTTTGTCCTTTATATGGTGAATGATCTTGGGCACTCTGGGGTTGAAGGGGGCATAAGAAAAAACTGTGTCCGCCTATTGGTGCTCAATAGATTGATGAATAACCTGGCTATAAGCAACAACTATAATCCCTTTATACTTTGGATCATAAAAATGTAGCTAAAGTTAACAGCTTAATACTTAGCTACATTTTTAGAGGAAATGAATTTATTGGTATCTAAATGGTATTGTTAGTTGTTCATGTGCCATAGAAGCCATTCATCATTTTGAAATTGACAGTTAAATGTGGCATCACCCGTATCGTCGTCAATCAGGTCAATTTCTACTTCATAAGCGTCTATGTGTTTTTTTGTTGTTACTTTTGCAACTATGTCCCTATTGCAAACATATCGTTCAATTTGATTTGGGTTGTTACCAATAGGGCGTTCATGCTGAGCGCAATATTCGCCGCGGACTATTTGATCAAAAGTTGACTGTCTTATAAAAAGTGTGGTGTTCTTGTCTGTTGAATCTGGTCTTTCTTTATGTTGTGTAATTGCAATACTTCTACGTAAACCTGAATCGCTTAAAACGCCAGCAATCATATTGTTATTTGCTGGGATGGCGTAAAAGTGCTTTATCGCTGTTTCTTGTTTCATTCTTACTAGTGGCATAATATTACTCGATTGATTTCCTGTTGAAGATTAATTGTTGCAGCAGAGGTAGATGCTTGCCTCTAATCGCAATCTATTGTTTGTATCGGTTGTTTTTAATTGGGAATATTTTCACTATTGAATCAGTATTTTATGCCGGTAAAATTCTTAAGGTTTTTCTTTGTTTAGTGCTTCTGTATGCTTGTTGCTAGTGGTGGCTGTGATGGTGCTATTACAATTTCCAAAATTTGATGGGAATGTATTGATGGTTTATGTCGACGTTCTTATTAAGGATGTTGTAGAGCTTAGGGCGGTGCGTTTCAGTGAAATTCAGAAGATCTCAAAGGGAGGGGGGTTAAATATTCGAGAGAGATTCCAGAGGAGTTTACGATTAAATAATTAAAGTGTTCTATTGGTCAATTTTTTGATTTTATTGTCGAATTTTTTATGTGGATATTGGGCCTGAATAAATCCGTCTATTTTTTGTTGGTGTGAATACATGATGTTTGGGGAGAGTTAGGCATAAATAATATTGATGATTGTAGGAGCTTTTAATTCCCCTCTATATCGAAGTGACTTCAGGGTTAGCTAATTTGTTAGGCTTTTTGAAAGATAATGTTTAAGAAGAGTGGGGGCACCTTGATAGTGTTAGCTTAATGGATTGGTCGTGGCGGGTACTGCATTCCACTTAGAGGCAGTCCCAAGGTTACAAGCGAATGGCTTTCATTTTGTCTTAACTCTAACTTGAAGTGCACTTTAAGAGCGGGGAGTTGCTAACATGACGGTGATTGATGTTTGGGCCCAGCATCCTACAGAGCGTTTTCTTGCTGAACCTTTCTTTGATACTTTAAAACGTTGGATGGGGCAGGATTTTAAAGAAGTTCCCCTTGAGTGGACCCTGTCAGCTATGGATATGGCAGGCGTATCCAAGGCATTGATCTCTGCTTGGCATGGACCGAGCGGGGCCTTGATTAGCAATGATGAAGTACTGGATCTTACTTTAACTCATCCTGACAGGTTTTGCGGTCTGGTATCAGTGGACTTGCGAAAGCCGATAGAGGCTGTGCAAACCCTGCGCAAGTATGTTTTGGAGCATGACTTTAAAGGGCTGCGTATTGTGCAGTGGCTCTGGGAGTTGCCTTGTACTCACCCTTTGTATTATCCGCTATATACGGCATGTGTTGAGCTGGATGTGCCAGTTTGTTTGCAAGTGGGTCTTACCGGGCCGTTGCGCAGCTCTGATTCTGGCCGACCGGCTCATATTGAGAGGATTGCTCTCGATTTTCCCGATCTAAAGATTGTCTGCGGCCATATTGGGTATCCTTGGCACAATGAAATGATCGCTTTTGCGACCAAGTTCCCCAATGTTTATATAGATACTTCTGCATATAAGCCGAAACGATACCCCCGTGAGTTGGTTTCATTTATCAAGTCTCACGGTAAAAATAAGGTGATGTTCGGGACCAATTATCCGATGCTCACACCGGAGATGTGTTTAAAGGAGTTGCACCTTCTGGAGTTGGAGGATGGGGTTGCCGAACTCTTCTTATATAAGAATGCTGAGAAGGTGTTTAAGCTTTAGTGAGTTGCCACCATTGTTAGTTGATGGCTGCGCTCTGCTAAACCCCTCTGCTGGAAGAGGCTAAGGGGTTTAGTCTCTTCGCAGTTCATCCTTGATCGCAATGGGATTGGGGAAGTTCATTACCACAATGTAAGATGATACCAGGAAGGTCAGAATTGCTGTCGCCTGGATTAGATGTGAAGCTTCGCTGCCAATCAGGTTTTGTGTATAAGCGAGTAAGGCAATTAATAGTGAAAATTCGCTAATCTGCCCGAGCCGAAACCCAATATCCCACGAGAGCACTTTGTGTTCACTACGATTCCCAAGTAGGAAGTGAAATACAACGGGCTTTATCACCAGTACGGCAGCGGCCGTAACCAGTGCCGGAACTAGGATTTCCGGGAGCATGGCAAGTTCGAATTGCGCTCCCAGACTGAAAAAGAAAAGGATCAAGAAGAAGTCTCGCAATGGTTTAAGACTGAGGGCGATGTACTGTGAAATCCGGCTGGCGGCCAGCGTGATACCACCAATAAATGCACCGATTTCCCTCGAAAGGCCGACAACTTCTGCCAGCTCTGCCATTCCCATGCACCATCCAAGTGCCATTAAGAATACGTATTCGTGGAAGCGATCAAAGCGGGTAAATAGTGGCAATAAAATATATTTTACGATAAGCCAGGCGAAAAGGAGTAGCAGAGGCAGCGATCCAAAGGAGAGAGCCAATTGCCAGATCTGTTCATCACCGGTGTTATCACTCAGCAGTACCATTAGGCAGACTATTGCTACAAAGTCCTGAAAGAGAAGAAGCCCCACCATAAGCTCACCCAGGTGCTTGTGGTGAAGTACCGTCGTGGGAAGGAGCTTGATACCGATAATGGTGCTAGAGAACATCAGCGCCATGCCGATTACCCAGGACTCAACGGTAGTGAACCCAAATAGCAAGCCTATGGCAAAACCGAGGCCGAGGAAGATTGCACAACTAACAACCCCCACAAAAGTAGCTTTGCGCAATACAGATACCAGTGCCTGTGGTTGCATATCCAGCCCCAATAGGAAGAGCAGGAAGATAATTCCAACACTGGACATGTCGGATAGCAGCCGCAGGTTATCGATTACTGCGAATCCTGAAGGGCCTAGTAGAACACCGAGAGCGATGTAGGCGACCAGAAGTGGTTGCCGTCCAAAGAGAGCCAGTGAGGCGACGATTGCTGCGCCACTAAAGATCAAGAAGAATGATTGGAAAAGGGAGCTGTCCGCCACAGGCCATCCTTATGTGTGAGCGAGATTTAACCATTATCCATAGATGTGCGAACAGCTGAAAGAGCTATGTGCCTACCAAGTGCTTCTGTTGAGACCTTATTCACCAGACGGAATCGGTAACTCGGTAGTACTTTTGATCTGTTCCAGGGCAAAGTTGGAGACAATATCGCTGATACCAACGTGCCGGATTAACTCTTTGTAAAAGCGGTCGTAGGCTGTGATATCGCTGACTACCACTCGCAACAGGTAATCGTAGTCGCCTGCCATGCGGTAGCAAGCCACTACCTCGGGCAGTTGAGCCATATGCTCGGCAAAGTTGTCTGCCCACTCCGGTGTGTGCTGGTCAGTTTTGACCTGGGCAAACACTGAGACCGGGAGTCCTAGAATCTCTGCATTGAGCAGGGCGACTTTGCGCCGAATGATGCCGCTCTTTTCCAGTTTCTGCACCCTGCGCCAGCATGGGGTTTTTGTCAGGCCCACACGCTCCGCCAGCTCCTCGATTGAAAGGCTGACGTCAGATTGCAGAATCGCAAGAAGTTTTCTATCAATCGCGTCAAGTGAGGACATAGTGCTATCCGCTCCCTATAAGGTAGGGGTTCTGTGTCCTTGCTCTGATTTTGTTGCCTCCCTGGCAACCCCTGACGGTATTTGGGCGAGTGGGTGAGAGGGCCGTTCGATGAGTTGTCATCAACTCCCATCACACCTACTGCAGATACGATAGGCTCCGGGCGAGAGTGCTGGTAGTGGAATTTCCCTAAATATGCAACGCTTCTGGGGGAGCTTTTTAGTTGGGTAGTTGAGATTGGGCGGATGTTGGCTGCCCAATCTCGTGCCGTAAGTTAGGCTGCGTCTTTAGGGGGGAAGCGGGGCTCAAATAAGCCTAGTTCAATGGCTTCGCGCACCTTGGCCATCAGGTCAATTTCGGTAAGGTCTTGCAGCTGCTGCAAGCTATTCAGTACGTAGTAAATGGGCTGAACGATATCGATACGATATGGGGTACGGAGTGCAGTAACTGCGTCAAAATCATAGCGTTCTGGCTGGTGGCTCAATGCATAGAGAGTCTCTTTCGGTGAGGACAGGATGCCGCCGCCGTAAATACGTAGCCCATCGTCTGTGTTCAGCAGGCCAAACTCCACTGTAAACCAGTACAGGCGGGCTAAATAGGCACGCTCCTTGGGGGAGGCTTTAAGGCCTAGTTGCCCGTATTTATGGGTGAAATTTGCAAATGCTGGGTTGGTAAGCATGGCGCAATGGCCAAAAATCTCGTGGAAGATATCCGGCTCTTGCAGGTAGTCAAATTCTTCTGGGGTGCGAATAAAGGTTGCAACCGGGAATTTTCGGTCTGCCAACAGACCGAAAAAAGTCTCAAAACCGATCAGTGCGGGAACCCGGGCGACTTCCCAGCCCGTTTCTTTGCGTAGCACACTGGAGATTTCCTCAAGCTGGGGGATGCGGTCTTTCGGTAGGTCCAGCAACTCCAGGCCGTGCATATATTCGTCGCAGGCGCGACCGGGTAAGACATCCAGCTGACGTTCAATAAGGCGCTGCCAAGTCTGGTGTTCAAGGTCGGTATACTCGATAAAGCCATCTTCATTGGGCTCGCGGGCAACGTACTTGCTTGCCTTCTTCGCTTCTTTCTTCATGAATGTCTCTCCTGCGGCTCGGTGGCTTTCGCTAATTTCCAGTGCCCAGCACCGCCGCTGAACCTGTTGTTGTTATGTTTCGACCTCTATTTTTAGCCAGGCGCGCCCATGGTGGGGAGAGGTGGAGGGGAGCTATTGCGCCTTCCGGGGAGTTCAAATTACACTTTCTGTAAATATTTCTTTACAGGTGGGGCTGTGAGGGTAGAGATTACTTGCGCAAATCGTGTCGGTATTTTACATGAAATAATGCAGATATTCGGTGAATATCGAATAAATGTAACCTCTGGTGAGCTCGGGGGTGACAGTGGGGATAAGGTCTATCTCATAGCGCCCGGGATGCTTGCCACTCAATACCAGACTATCGAGAAGTCCCTGCATCAGGTTCCTGGGGTTAAGCGGGTGCGGAGGATTTCTCTACTGCCCCTGGAGCGCCGCCATTTCGAGTTGGACACTTTGCTGAGTCATGTGACTGATCCGGTTCTAAGCGTGGATCGGGAGGGCAGGGTGGTCGCTGCGAATCTGGCAGCAGCGAGGGCCTTTGGTGTGAGCCTGGATAAGGTGCCAGGCCTACAGCTTCAGAGATTCCTGCCGCTTATGCAGGTCGCTGAATTACTGCGGGATTTTGCAGTGCCTCGCTATGGACTGCCGTTAGTGGTGCGGGGGCAGAGTTTTCGTGTGGACTGGTCCCCGATCACCCTGGAGGGAAATCCCGGAGCAGTGGATTCACTGGCTGGGGCAGTACTGCGTTTACAGCCTTGGGATAGCAGCGAGTTTGTCACTGAGCTGCCAAGACCGATGGTGTTGTGGGATTTTGATTTGCGTCGAAGGAGTTGCCTCCAGTTGCAGGACTTATCTGAACTCAGCGCACCTCTGTTGATACTGGGTGAGCGGGGCACAGGAAAGACAACGTTTGCCTGTGCGGTGCATTACCTCTCCCCGTCGGCCTCAAGGGCTGATTGCTATCGAATTATCCCCAGTGATGGGACTATGCAGCTGCCTTCACATCTTCGTCGAACGGGTACTTTGATTCTTGAGGATATACATACTCTCAAAACAGAAGCTCAAGTTGATTTATTGAGAAAACTCTGCAATTTGCCGGCATCGCTGAGATTGGTGGCCACCGCTATTGATAGGGAATCTATTGCGCCGCCACTTGCGCAGCTCTTTTCGTCATTAGCGATGTCCTTGCCCCCGTTGCGAAATATGCGACCGGCTCTACCGCGCTATGCCACTACTTTAATGCGCCAGGAGTCTCCAGAGGCTAGTGAGCTCGATTTTGATAGCGAGGTGATGGAATTGATCAAGCTGCACGACTGGCCGGATAACTTCAATGGCCTCAGGGACTATTTAATGGCCGCATCCAGTCAATGCTTGATTAGAGGGGCGGCGTCGATCAGTTGTGCGGACGTGCCGGATTTAATGGTTAAGGCGGAACTTCCCTGGCGGGACTGGGGCCGTGGACTTACCTATAAGGAAATGATGGAGCAGTTGGAGAGGGCGTTGTTGGCGGACATTATCAAAGGTCACTCCTCAACCAGGGAGCTGGCTAAGGAGCTGGGTATTTCTCATACCGCTGTGGCCAACAAATTGCGGAAATACGGCTTGTCGGCCAATAAAAAATAGTTTGCTTAGCGGTCGATTCGTCCGATCAGCATATCTTTAAACATAACAAAGTCACCGATAAAGCTGTAGAACGGATACTTAAAGGTTGCCGGGCGATTGTTTTCAAAGAAAAAGTGCCCGATCCATGCAAACCCGTAGCCTGCGACAGGAGTAACTGCCAGCCACAACATATTGGAAGTTACTACAGCCGCAATTATTGTCGCGAACACCAGGCTGGTACCAAAAAAGTGCAGCCTACGACAGGTGAGGTTGCTGTGTTCCTGTAAGTAGAATGGATAAAACTCGCGAAAAGATTCAAATTTTTGCGCTTCTATTGCGGCCATGCTGTGCCTCCTTATTTTTATTGCACAATCAGGGGAGCCGCTGAACAAAACCGTAATATCTCTGCCTTGCGAATTCTTGAAAGGTCCAGGCGTTGCTACGAGGCAGCGCCTTAACTTTGAATCGCTCCGTAAGCTAGCCGTATCGCGGGTTTGTTCAGAGACTCCTAAGTTTAAGACGAATAGCTACGGCCGCCAATCAGGGCGCGGGCACAAATTATCTGTTAGGCTGCCGCAAAAATATGCGGTTAACCCGCAAGTAAGCGATATGAGGAAGTTATGGCAGGTCCACTCGCACACTTAAAGGTACTCGATTTAAGTCGTATTCTCGCCGGACCCTGGGCTGGGCAGGTATTTGCTGACTTTGGGGCTGAGGTTATTAAAGTAGAGCGCCCGGAGCGAGGGGATGACACTCGCCACTGGGGCCCTCCCTACCTAAAGGATGAGAAGGGAAATGATACTGCTGATGCCGCTTACTACCTAAGTGCCAATCGCGGAAAAAAATCAGTAACCGTAGATATCACTACTGAAGATGGCCAGGCCCTGATCAAGGAGATGGCAGCCCGATGCGATATCCTCCTTGAAAACTACAAAGTAGATGGGCTGAAAAAGTACGGCCTGGATTATGAATCCATCAAGGCGATCAATCCTGGTGTTATCTATTGCTCGATTACAGGTTTTGGGCAAACTGGCCCGTACAAAAAACGAGCAGGCTATGATGCGATGATCCAGGGGATGGGTGGCCTGATGAGTATTACCGGTGTGCCGGAAGGGCAACCGGGCGCGGGCCCGCAAAAGGTGGGGGTGGCCGTAGCCGACCTGATGACAGGGATGTACGCGGTATCTTCTGTATTGGCAGCTGTTGTTCACCGGCAGCATACGGGTGTTGGCCAGCATATCGACCTCGCCTTATTGGATACCCAGGTTTCATGGTTGGCTAACCAAGCCCAAAATTACCTTACTTCTGGTAAAAGCCCTGAGCGACAGGGTACCGGCCATCCCAATATTGTCCCCTACCAGGCAGTCCCCTCAAAAGATGGCTATTTTATGTTGGCAGTGGGTAATGATGACCAGTTTAAACGCTTCTGTGGAATCGCGGGTGCAGAAGAACTGGCAGAAAATCCTGCCTACGGGACTAACTCAGCGCGGGTAATGGCCCGTGAAGAATTGGTGCCGCAGATTGAAGCGGCGACTCGTAAGCACGATTCCGCTTGGTGGCTCCAGCATCTTAGTGATGCTCATGTTCCCTGTGGGCCTATTAATACATTGGAGGAGGTTTTTGCTGATCCTCAAGTACAGGCCCGGGGTATGGTGGTTGAGCAGGATCATCCGGAAGCTGGAAAGGTGAAGACTGTGCGTAACCCTGTAATCTTCTCTGAGTCCGCACTCGACTACACCCAGGCGCCGCCAGTATTGGGTGAGCACACTGAGGAAGTATTGCGGGATTTGCTTGGCAAAAGTGACGAGCAAGTAGAAGAGTTGCGAAACAAGAGTATTGTGTAAGTTATAGATAGATAACTTACTGCTAATCAGGCACAAGGATGTGCCTTGTAACTTAGGGAAAACAGATGGAACTCGACCACGTCAATATTACTGCTCCTATGGAAACCCTAAAGCGGGTACGGGACTTCTATGTCCAGGTTCTCGGTCTGACAGAGGGTGAGAGGCCTAACTTTAAGCGAGATGGTTTTTGGCTCTATGGCAATGGTAGGGCTATTTTGCATTTAATAGATGGTGAGGTGAGCGGTGACCAGCCTGAGAAGCCCTACCTGGATCATATTGCGTTTCGTACAGAAGCTTTGGAGCCTATAAAACAACGTTTGGATGCGCTAGGTGTTGCTAGCCATCAAATGGATGTTCCGGGTCGCAATCTTCGGCAATTGGTATTCTTTGATCCGGTGGGAACTAAAATTGAAGTTAATGCGCTAATTTAAAAATGGAGCTTGGAGGGAAAATAGATCAATACTATTTAGGTTGGTAATTGTCGAGGCCTGTAAGTACGAATTATTTGAAGTTCACTCCTATGAACAATCTAGCCATTTTTTTGATTGAGTTATCTAAGTTAACTATAAGAACTGAAAGAGCTCTTGGGTTGGTTTTAGATTTTAATATTATGCATATTACTAGTGTTAGTTGCGCATAGTTTATACGTCAGTATCATTTAGCTTTCCCTATACCTGAAAATAATATGCACGGTTGAAATGATTCGTGAGAGTTAGTCAGTTTTTTCAGTATTAGGCTGGTCTTTTTCGAAAAGTTTATTTATCGATGCTTGTAAGCTCGCTGAAATGCCTGTAGCTTTGCGCGTGGCATCGATTTTTAGCAGTGGTAGCCATAACTAAAACTATATCTTGCTGCTTTTCGGGGCTCTCCTCATGCGCATTATTTCTATCTGCTTGCTTATTTTTGTTAGCGGGTTTTTATCGGCTAATACTTATGCTTTTACTGGTATTTGGGATAATGGGTACCATATTTATAGTGGGGACATAAATGGAGATGGTAAGGATGATCTCTATTTTGAATACCATCGTCCCATTATCATGCTTCATGGTGACGTAACCTTGCCTGTAGCTATGGCAGAGCTTCCCAGTTTTGTTATGTTTGGGGCCCTTATTGGATATGATCTAGCTTATACACCTCCCGTTGAGTCTACTTTGACAGATTCTGAGATTAATACTTTAGAGCTTCTTGATAAAAATATATCTCTGACCGGTGACTTCAATGGGGATGGAGCATCAGATTTATTGGTGTTATCTAGTATTCCCCTTATCCTACACGCGGATGGCAACGGCCTGCCAGATTTAGCACAAAGTTTTCCGATTGGAAGTAATACGACGGAAGTG
Organism: Microbulbifer maximicatervae (SeqCode); assembly: GCF_052467815.1. Taxonomy (NCBI): domain Bacteria; kingdom Pseudomonadati; phylum Pseudomonadota; class Gammaproteobacteria; order Cellvibrionales; family Microbulbiferaceae; genus Microbulbifer; species Microbulbifer maximicatervae (SeqCode). Next base: position 4,277,647 of record NZ_CP174326.1, on the reverse strand, counting down.
GCTGTTATCTTATCGGGAGCAAATCCAGATCTGGTAATTATTGAAGATATCGATGGCGATGGGCGTGATGACATTTTGGTAGAAGGGGTGATTGATGCATCTTTAATAGCGAATGCTTATGGGACATTCGATAGTTATGATGCTCCTATTGTTACAGGCAACCCAAATATGGCTGGAATGACAGCTGGCCAATTTAGGGTAAATGAATCTGGTGCGGCTACATATTCTGTTCCTATTGTAACAGCGCCGGGTACTGCGGGCGTGACTCCCGGGATGTCCCTGAGCTATACAGGAAATGGTGGAAATGGTCTGCTTGGCCGTGGATGGTCAATTGGCGGCCTCTCCGGGATTTCACGTTGCCGCCAAACATTAGCTAGTGATGAAAATTTAGCTCCTATAAGTTGGTCTGAGTCAGATAGATTTTGCTTGGATGGCCAACGGTTAGTAGTTTCTGGTGGAGATCCGTATGGTGCTGTTGGGGCCACTTATAAGACCGAATTGGATTCTTTTGCCAAAATCACTTCTGTGGGGGGTAGTCTTGGTGCGCCAGGATATTTCACGGTCGAGCGCAAAGATGGCTCAATTAGTTACTACGGAAATAGTGACGATGCAAAGCTTTTAGCCGGTGGCAACACGCTGGCATGGGCACAGAATCGTTTCGAAGATAGTGTTGGCAACCACATTGAATTTCACTACGAAGGGGATGAGACTACCGGACATCGAATACAGGAAGTGCGATATGCCTATGGTTCTGGGAGTTATGAGGCTGAAATAGAATTTAAGTACGGCGCTCGGCCAGAGTATTTACGTAGTTATATCGGTGGCTATGAGCTTAAAACCACAAAGCGGTTAGAGAAAGTGGTTTCTAAGTCTGATGGTGACACTATTCGGGAATATAGTTTGGGATATAAGCCCGTACTAGAGTTTGGTTCGGCTCAAAGTTACTCTGATAGAACTTCTCTGCTTTCAACTATTCAAGAGTGTGTAGGTTCTAGCTGTTTACCTGCTGTCACTTTCGACTGGTTACAACCACCTATGTACCATGATGGTACTACCTACGAAGCTATTGACTTTTCTCCTGCGTCATCGCGCTTTCTAGTCGATTACAAGTATGCGGACGTTAATGGTGACGGAAAGCAGGATATTATATGGATTGAAGGGGATGCGGATGATGATGATACTGATACACGGGTCAAATATGCTATTTCCAATGGGACAAAGTTTGTAAGGGAATATTTCTCGGGGTCAAATTTTGATTTGGCTTATTTTACAGGTACTAATGTAGGTAAAGACTTTGCTATTCGTATATTGGACTATAACGGAGATGGAAGGCAGGATCTGGCAATCTATAACTCACGTAGCGCATATGGTCTTTCAGCAGAAAAATGGCATGTTTTTCTAAGCCGCTATAGTGGAAGCAAATGGCAGCTGAGTTCAAATCCCATAAGTACTGGGTTAGGTGATAAAGATGCAATTTTTGCTGATTTTAATGGCGATGGGCTGTCGGATTATATCTCTGCTGCTAGCAGTGGGAAGATAACAGTTCGAATCTTGGAGTCTTATGGTGCAGCAATCACTTCAGACAACTACTACAAGTTCAGTAATTCGCCGGATTATTATACTTTAAATGTGGATGGAACTATCTCTGGTAGTCCAGATAAAAGAGTGCCCAATAGCTTAGGAGATTTTAATGGCGACGGGGCGATAGATTTATTAATTGCTACGTATGATGACCGTTGGGGTTGTGTTCGAAATGATGGTGGTATTGAGCCTATTGTGGCTGAGATAGGAGAAGATCAGCCACTCTCATTAGAAAATTTTGACGATACTTCACAGCAAATCTCTACATGTAGTTCAGGCTACACTTGGACCTATCTAGGCGCCACTTATGAGGGGCATCATGTGGTGACCCTGAATCATAGTGACCAAACCTTTAACTCTATGGGTTTACTGTCATACAGTAGTCACAGCAAAGACCCTATAGCTGTGGATATTAATGGCGATGGACTCACAGACATAGCATATATATACGGCTTGTCAGATGATTCAGACTCGCTAGTAGTGAAACTAAGCACAGGAACAGAGTTCGTAAGTTTAGGATCGTTTACCGTTGGTGATAAGGCAAATTTTGCGGATCTTAATAACGATGGATATCCAGATTTAGTTTGGCCAGATTTTGATACTGGATATGTAAAAGTTAGATACTTTGATCAGAATACAAATAATTTTGTTAATACGACCAAAAACTGGAAGTATATAGGTACTGACGATAGGGACTTCTCTTGGTTTGTCGATACAAATGGCGATAGCCAGATCGATTATCATAAATATGATCATTCGAGTGGAAAGGTATATACGCAGCTGGCCAATGACCTATACCCAGAATACAAGAATACCCCCAGAAATGTAATTCAAAAAATTGATAACGGCATAGGTAACGTTACTGAAATTACCTATGCCAATATGTTGGGGGGAGATGTTTATTCCCGGCTTGAGATGTCTACTAGTACAAGCGAGGAATGTGTAACTTATATTGATGATTTATATATATCAAAGTACTCTAGTATAAGTAGGGAAACTATCTGTTTTCCCGTAACTACCAGCGATCCCGCTTCTCTCTACTCTGCATTGAATGGGGATTGGATACTTCCCTCGGATAGTCATACTCTTGGCAGAGACAAGCCAGTGCTTGATATTGCTGCTCCAATGTTCTTAATCTCCAAAGTGGACAGTACTGCACCTGCCGCAGGTATTAATCCTGGGTCAGTCAGTCAGTCGGCCACTAGCTCAATTTCATATCACTATCACCAGATGAAGCTGCAGGCCGCTGGTCGTGGTATGCTGGGATTTCAAAAGATCAGAACAACGGATGACCAGACAGGAGTAGTTACAGAAACTACCTATCGGCAGGACTTCCCATTTACCGGGATGCCTCTGCTAACAGAGACTCGCACTGCCAGCGGAGAGATTCTTAAGAGTGCGTCCAATAACTGGCGTTTACAAGGGTGGACTGGGAGTGGTACCCCTGCAGTTCCTTACAAGCCATACATTTATAATGCCGTAGAAGATACTTACGACCTGAAAAATAATGGCACTGCTCCCGGGGATCTTTTACGTACTGTAAGTACTACTAGCAGCTATGACGAATATGGCAATGCGCTGACAATTGATGTGGTTACTACTGATGCCGTGACAAATGACCGGTTTATAAAAGAAACAGTCAATATTTACGGCAGTAGTTCTTGGGATAAAGAAATGGGCCGGCTCAGCAATACGACGGTCACCAATTCCCGACCGGGTATGTCCAGCCATGTGCGAGAGTCGTCCTTCACTTATTACTCCTCGGGAATATACAAAGGGTTGCTAAAAACTGAAGTAATTGAACCAGGGAAATCTGAATTTACCCTAACGACATCATATGAATATGATGACTTTGGCAATATCAAGAAGAAGACTGTTAGTGCAGCCGGTGAAGTAAGCCGCAGTGCCAGTTCTGTTTATGATCCCTCTGGCCGCTACTTATTGGAAAGCTATAACGCGCTTGGTCACTTGGAGCAAAAAGTAGTTTCAAGAAATCACTTTGGTGCTCCGCTTATTGTGGAAAGTGCCAATGGATTGATTAGCTATTTCTCATATGATGCTTTCGGGCGTGAAGGGTATAGCTGGAACAATGCGGGAGCAGATAAAAAAACTCAGTATGAACGCTGCGTAAGTAGCTGTGCGAATGGTGCAAAATATAAAGTCACGACCAGTAGTAATACGGGTAGCTGGAGTAGGGAATATTTCGATTCTCTTGGGAGATCGGTTCGTGCAGAGGTGAAAGGATTACACAACTCAATTTATACTGACAAAGAATATGACAGTCTCGGGAGAGTTAAATTTTTCAGTGAGCCCTATTTTTCTGGCGATACACGTATGTGGACTGAGACCGAGTATGATTTGTTAGGGCGCCCTATACTGATATCAGCTCCAGATGACTCTACTTCTGTCGTTGAATATTTGGGGCTGACTACAGTTACTACGAATGATGCAGGCCAGCAGAAAACAGAAATCAAAAATATTGCCGGTGAGTTGATAGAAGTAGTTGATGCAGCGGATGGTCGTCTGACGTACGAGTATGATAGTCAAGGCAATCTTCACAAGGCTAAATCTTGGGGTAAGACAAATGCTTCAGGTGGCCATATTGATGAGGGCGATGGCCTCAATTACCCCATTACCGTTACGATAAATTATGACGATCTTGGCCGAAAAGAAAGTATGGATGATCCAGATAAGGGAAGCTGGACTTATAAATACACTGGCTTTGGGGAGCTTAAAAAACAGACAAACGCCAATGGCCATACGGTGGAATTTACATATGATGCGCTTGGCCGAAAACTGACTCGAGTAGAAAAAGAAAATGATACTAATCTAACCAGTGACGTCAGTTGGCTCTATGACACTGCCCAAAATGGTCTTGGTCTGGTTGAATCGATTACGGATAGTGTAACTGGCTACCAGGCGGTATATCAGTATGACCATCTTGGTCGCAATAATACACAAGCGGTCGACTTTGATGGAAATGGCTCTGAGCCAGTCTACGTAACAACAACACTATTTGATGATTATGGTCGGGTTGAATATAGCTACGATGCGCTGGACAGTTTACTTAGCTCCGGGCAATCGGGGGTTCGGAATTACTACAATAGCAATGGTTATTTGTATAAAGTGACTGATCTCAGTAGTGGGGACTTGATTCAGGAAGTTGTAGATCAAACTGCTCGAGGACAATTAAAGGAGCAATTATTAGGCAATGGCGCAACTACTAGTTATACCTATGAGGGTTCTACCGGTCGCCTGTTGAATCAGAGCTCTACAGTCTTAGGCACTTTTGGTATCCAAGATATTACATATCAATGGGATACCCTTGGTAACCTCACCAGTCGCCACAACCAGAGTGGCAGCAAAAACCTGCGCGAGAGCTTCTGCTACGATAATCTCAATCGCCTGATTAAGACCCATATAGGAAGTAATAACTATAACTGTAGTGGCCTTAGTAGCTCTGACCAGGATATTCGCTACAACACCATTGGGAATATTACTTATAAAAGCGATGTTGGTTCGTATACCTACGGAGAGAATGGATTCGGACCACATGCGGTAACTACAGCCGGTGGAGTAAGCTATAGCTACGATGCTAACGGTAATATGACCTCAGACAGTTTTGATGGTGGGCGATCTATCACTTATACCACCTTCGATAAGGCTTCACTCATTGTTAAGGGCAATCACTCAACTGAATTTCTATACGCCCCTAACCACAGCCGCTATTACCGAAAAGATACTAACCAGGATAGCGGGGAGGTAACTGAAACTTGGTATATCGGTGGTGTTGAACGTATTCATAAATCTTCTGCGCCTAATGAGATTGAATGGAAGCGGCACTTGGGGGGAGTAGCGGTATACACAACAAAGACGGACTCAGCCTTTGTGGTACAGACAACCGATAAAGTCTTCCTCTATAAGGATCACCTGGGGTCAATGGACTTGCTAACCGATGATACCGGGAGCGTGGTGCAAGAAATGTCCTTCGATGCATGGGGACAACGTAGAAATACGGCCAATTGGAGTGCGCTGTCTCTAACCGCTCTGACTACCTTTGATCATAGTCGTACTACTCGGGGATATACTGGCCACGAGATGCTGGATGAAGTCGGCTTGATCCATATGAATGGGCGGATCTACGATCCTCGCTTGGGGCGTTTTTTACAGGCAGATCCATTTGTCCAGGCAGCTGCAGATACACAGATGTATAACCGCTATAGTTATGTACGTAATAACGCACTGAATGCGACTGACCCTAGTGGGTACTTCCTGCACTCACTAGCAAAGAAAATTGGCCGGAGTATTATCAGGGCAGCTGTGAAGGTTCTAGGCCCAGAGATAGTTAATATGGTTGGTAATATAATTGCCACTTATTACGGGGGGCCAATAGGATCAGCAATTTGGGCCTATGAATTTGGTCGGGCTATGGGAGTTTCCACAGGCGACGCGTTAAAGTCTGCCGGGCTTTCTTATATAGCATCTTATGCTTTCGGCGAAATCGGTTCAGGTTACGAGGGTGGCGCGATAACGTTTGGAGAAGCAGTTTTTTATTCTGGTATGGTTGGTGGGACCATGAGCGTGCTGCAAGGAGGGAAATTTGGTCATGGATTTGTGTCTGCTGCCGTGAGCACTGCAGCGTCTCCTGTTATTGGCAGTATCGATGGTGATTTTGGTAAGGTAGCGGCGAGTGCAGTTGTTGGTGGTACTGTTTCGAACATGACTGGCGGTAAATTTGCAAATGGAGCGGTGACGGCTGCGTTTAAATCAATAATTACTACAGAAGTGGATTCTGGTGGTGACTTTTCAGATGATGAACTTGTCGGAAAAATGGTGCCAGAGGTCCAATGGGATCAGCTTGATGATTTTAAGGCATATCAGGCTGCAGCTGAAGGTTTAGCGGTGATGGAAAACGATTTAAGTGTTGATCAGGGGGCCCTGAAGGTTGCTCAATATAGTCTAGGAGCACGCTGGACGCAGCTGAGGCTTTCTACATTAACAATAACCAGTCGTGATATAACCAATGGCCTTATGCGTCAGGCCTATCTATCTGCAAGCCAAGATGTCCATAATTTTGGTTTTGTTGTTCTGGGAGGTACTGGTTTAGTTAACGGGGGGGTTAGAGCCGCTCACTGGGTTAACGGCTGGCCGAGAGCTAGAAAGCTATTTATTGCTGAGGCTCTTCGTCGTTCGCTGGGTGCTGGAGTTGAGGAGGCGTTAAATGTTGAGCTTCCGAGCACGAGTGGACTTATTTCTAGGGGAAGAATACCTTCGGTACCGAAGCGCCCCTCATCTGAATATACTCAGCCATTCTAAATTAAACTCTATGAATAATCGGTGTTTTTGGATGTGGAGGCTTATTTTAGCAATTGTTTTTTCTTTCGTTTTGTTCTTGATTTTTAAGGTTAGTGGTTCCTGGGGGGTAACTGTCGCCTCAGGTGCATTCCTTTTTTGTGTGTGGATATTAATTGCTAACTTTATGGAGATTGTTAGAGGAAAGTCCCTTAAGATGTTTCTTAAAACAATAGCTAGGGATGTTGAAGTTTCTGAGGATGGGGATTTGTTGAAGGGTAATTTAATTTTTCAAGGCAATATATTTACTGTGGTATTAAATGTTACGGGGGAGGGCGTTTTTATATATTGTCTTGGGGTTTGCTCTTGTGTTATTCCTTGGGATGAGATTTCGTTTGTTAATGCTTATGGTTCAAAGGGGTTGAGGAAGGCGCAACTAAAATTTAAAAAAGGATTAGATTCTCAGATGAGAATTTCATGGTTAAATGAGTTTCAGGCATGTGTGCCTAGTCATGTCGCTTATTTCTCTCAAAAATAGTTGTGGATTCTGGTTGTGATGAAGAGATGCTTGATCAAGGGTGAATACAATATCGCTAAGATATAGAAATTGCGGTTATATGAAAATTTGTGCTGCCTAGTTGAATGTCATATCCATTTATCTTGTACACCTGAATAGAAGGTCTGAAGTGCGAGTGCTTCACGAAGGAACCGATCCTATGCAGAGATAATTAGCCTTTAAAGGAGGAGGGAACTTGATTTTTTAATGTCTAACTGCTAATTAGTCCAACCTGTTAGATCTAGGTAATCGATCATATAAAAGATATTCCGATCGATATATCTAGTTGCTTGTGACCATATATTATGAATATACAGTTGGATCTATGGGAGATCATGAACCTGAAATTTCGGTGAGCATATACTTGAAATCTATATGAGCAATAAATACAGCAGAGTTTCTAGTGTCTTTAGTGGCCGCTTTGGAGTTCATTGCTAATATCTAATTAGGGAATAAATTGTTCTTTGGATGGAAAGAAAAGGTATTGTTGGAAGGCAACTTGTAATGTTTTCCTTTCTAATAGTGCCAAATAATAGGAGGGTACTCCCTTCGGTATATCCAGGTCCTAGCCACTCACAAGCGGTGGTGAGTTTTAGATTTTCCTGTATGAGCTTGCAGTGAAAATACGCATGCTGAATGAAAGTGCGTCCAAAACCAACCAGAGTTTTTATTATGCTAGACCTGGGAGTTGAAATTACCCTCCCACTAAAAAATTGCATTTGACGCTGATGTATTGAACGATACTTTTTTGGTTGTGTCTGAAATGGTGGTTACTCATTATGTTTTCGTGTAATAGGCTATTCAGCTTTCTTAGTTTTCCTTTTGCTATGAATAGGCGGGATGTCTTAGATGAAATATTGGTTATTTTTGAATGGCTTTTGCTGACGAAGAGTAGTCTAGGCGCCTAGTCAGTTATCTCCTGTTACTTTCAACTATTTGCCAGGCTAGGGATCTCGATTAATGTTCGAATCGAAGATTTATCGAGAAGTTTTAAATTTTGCTTTGCCTTTGGAGTACAAGCATATCAGAATTTCAGCTCAGCGATAACTTGTTCTTAGTCATTCTCACAGGCCTATATAAGACTCCGGGTGCGTCAGGTTTTACAACGTTTCTGTTCATTCAATTGTAGGTTTCCCATTTAATCGTGTGTTTTCTTTCTTCACTCTTAGACTGTAAGGTCTGACTTTGTGACTGTCTCTGAAGTTTTTATTTGGTTAAGCGGTTAATTGTTTAAGTGCGGGCTAGTGTAACCAAGAGACTTGGGGTGTGAACCATAGATGGTGAGTCGATAATGGAATCAGCTTACACACATACAGTTTTCAAGGCCTGTAGAGCTATTGCGAAATTATTCAGAGTCTCTTAATCTCTTATTCTCAAAAAGTTCTTGGAAGGGAAGGTTGTTTTTAGTCACTTGTTTTAACTTGATCTCTTGGAGGAAAAACGTTAGATATTGCCTCCAGGTGATTGGAAGTAACTCCCCCCTTGATAAAGATAATAATTTATGCCAGATAGCGAAGAATCAGTCGTATTTAAAATACAAGGAAAAGTGGTGCTTGGTCAGAGAAAATTCAGAGCGCCATTAAGCTATCAAGACCGTTTGATTGATGAGGCAAGGCTGGTTTACGTTATCAGTGGCCGTTCAACCCTGGTTTGTGGTGATGAAACTCTCACCTTGAGTCCAGGCGCTACTGTGCTAATGAAGACGGATAATTTTATTAATCAATGGCACGAAGATGGAGTAAATAATGAAGTTAATTTCATCGGTTTTCGGCTAACGTCAGAGCTATTACTGCGACTCTACCCAAATGATATGCCTGATGTCTTTAATAATAATGGTGAAAGCAGAAGTGCTGTTAAGGATGGTAATAATCCCCTTAAACAGCATTCCTCGGCTGAGCGCCTGCAGGAATCTGTACTGCTCTCCAATTATATGCGTAGCATAATTGACTATATCCAGCAGCCAGAAGTATTCAGTGAGCCACTAGTGGTATTAAAGATTCGAGAATTAGTAGAGCTTATCCCCAGGCTTGATAGTAGTGGAAGAGTTGCCAAGATGTTGGGGCAGCTGTTCGTCAGGCAGCAACCTAAGCTACAGGAAGTGGTGCAAGCTCACTTGTACACTTCGCTGAAACTGGCGGATCTAGCTTTTCTTTGTCATATGAGTGAGTCAACATTTACTCGTAAATTCAAGCAAGTCTATGGCTGCAGTGCCACGAAATATATTGCTTCGAAACGAATGGAGAAAGCACAGCGGTTGATTCTAAATAGCGATCTTAGCCTGACAGAGATTGCTTTGGAGTGCGGTTTTGACGAGCTTAGCTACTTCTCCCGGGTGTTTAAACAGCACTACCAAGTAGCCCCTTCCCAAATGCGTAAAAAGGCGATTTGACGGATTTGTACAAATCCTTGACTGGATGTTTCAAGTGAATTGTTGACTTACCGCTTAACCTAGTCCTTGTTTTAACAGCGTACGTCTTCACCGATATGTCCTTATATTTAAACCCTCTTGTTACTGAGGGGCTAAAGAATGAATATATTCTCACTGCTGAAGCAAATTGTGATATTGGTTCTATTTTTTGCCCGAAGCGCATTAGTTATCACCCTAGAGGCCTGATTGGTGCCTTCCTAGCGCGAGCTACAACTGATACCTGCGTTGCATATAAATCGTTCACTTTTCTCTACTTGTTGGTGCCTGTTGAAAAGGACAATAAACACGATTATTCGTGGATTCTAATGATCCTGAATAGCAACACTGAAAGTGGGGCCAAAAGTCCAATTGGGCTGCAAGTTACTACTTATATCATTTAAGTAATGGGCAGCAGGGCAACGGTTCTTTGCTGGAAGCTCTAGCGAAAATCAGTCTTACCCCTATGTAATCAATGAATAGTGAAGCTTGATTCGGTCGATTAGGAACATCGCTTTGGCCTATTTCCGGCAGCTATCCAAGTTAAGGAGCCCCTGAAAGCCTAGTAGAGATAATAAGGAAATTTTCAGAAGGTATTCAAATACTCAATCTTTTCGCTTTACCAACCAAATGGAATATTTAATATGATTCGTTTCTCACAATTTCTTTCCGGTATATTTGTACTTGTGCTGGGTTCAGCAGGATTAGTGACTATGCTTTTCCCTGAGATCATTAATGGCCCCGCTGGATTTGATGCTACAACTAATTATGGTTTCACCAATCTGCGTACCCTTGGTGCTCCGACACTTAGCCTTGCTATCATTACGGCAATAGGAGCGTTTCGCAAAGAGTGGCTATTAATACTTCCTGCCTCGATGTACTTCCTATTTAACGGTTCTTCACGAGTAATTTCTGTATTGGTTGAGGGCTATGAACCCGTAATGCTGACAGGATTGATAGTGACATTTACACTATTTATTCTTTCTCAGGTGGCTGTATACAACTTCCGTCGTGGAGCCTTTTCGTAGATTCGGTAGATATAGAGCGCTGGCGGTGTTTACCGTAAATTTTACACCGCCCATCTTTAAAGCTCCTCACAGAAAATGTTGTCACGTTATGACGGACCAACTTTTTGGCGCTTTCAGTCTAAGCCGGGCTGTATGCAACGATAGGCGGACTTACCTATTTGCTACAGATAGATGTCGCAGATCATTGGACCACCAAGTCCCATTAGAAAAATAGAGAAAGCCCGATTCCTGTTTTAGAGGGGTAGGTTGCCAGATCGAATCGACTACTCCTCGCTACCTAACGGTAGCCACTCTATTTTCTGACCTTTTAGTCACAAAGCGCGCTTGTACTTATGTGGCTTCTAACATTTAATTAATCATCTGATTAATTAAGGTTGTATCCTTTGACTGATAAGCCATCCACTCGAGGCCGCGGGCGCCCAAAAGATCCTGAGCGTGAATCCCAGGTGCGTGAGGCACTTATGCACTCAGCCTACTCTCTACTTCGGAATAAGGCCTTCCGCGATATTTCCATTCGGGAGATTGCTCAGGGAGCTGGGGTGAATTCTGCGATGATCAGTTACCACTTTGGCGGCAAGGAGGGGCTAATTATCGAGGTGGTTCGGAGCCAAATCATGCAGTATGGCCCCGCGTTCGTCAGTGCAGGGCTGGATGGAGGGGAGCCCTCTTTAGAGTTGCTGAAAGAAGCAATTAGTCGAATGATACGCCTATACATCAAGGAGCCCTGGATTCCGCGCCTGATTGCTGATGAAGTGGCTTCCAAATCTGGTCGAATGCGCGAACTCTTTGTTGACAGGTTAGCCTCACAACTGGTGCCAAAGCTGCGCGGGTTGCTGGGAATTCTCCAATCCAGCGGCCAGTTGCGAGAGGACCTGGATATTGACCTGATGCCAGTCTCTTTTATCAGTCTGATTGCCTTTCCCTTCATCGCTGGCGACCCCTTGAAGGAGGGGCTTGGCTTTGCTCTGGGGGAGGAAAACCGGGAGAGATGGATTAACCATACCGTTCAACTCTTACTCCGTGGCGTTTCCAATAAATCTGTGACCAAAGGCGAGGAAGTCGGCAATGGAAATTAAGACTCATATGAAAGCACTGATGAATCGCCGGCTGGCATTACCAGCTTTGATAGCGGCGGGGGTGTTTATATCTATGGCATTGGTCGTTACTAAAGGTGAGCCTAAACACGATGCTATTGAGGCTCCTATAACGGTGGTAGACGCAATTAAAGTGCAGGAGTTACCGCTGCGAGCTCAAGCTATTGCATATGGTGAGGTGAAACCCAGTACTTTCCTGGAAGCCAATGCAGAAGTCAGTGGTAGGGTGGTGTATACAGCTCCGGAATTGGAGCGGGGAAATATTATCTCTGCCGGTACACTGGTGTTGAAGATCGATGATACCAGCTACCAGCTTGCCCTGGCGCAGGCTGAAAGTGACTTGGCTGCAAATCGCGCTAATTTGCAAGAGCTGGATGTGGAAGAAGCCAATAGTAAACGCTCTTTGGACATCGCCGAGCGCACTCTCAAATTGGGTGAGAAAGAACTCGCTCGCAAACAAAAGTTAGTTGCTAAGGGAACCGTCTCCCGCTCGACCGTAGATACTGAAGAACAAAATATGCTGCGCTTGCGCCAGGAAGTGCAGAACCAGAGCAGCCAGCTTTCCCTTTTCCCGACCCGCCGCAAAGTGATTGAAGCCCAGATAGCTCGCTCAGAAGCTCAGGTACGGGACAGTAAATACAATCTGGAGCGCACCCAGGTGATCCTGCCATTTAATGCTCGTATTGGCGAAGTTCATGTTGAAGAAAACCAATATGTTGCTGGCAATGCCCGTTTATTTGATGCAAGCGGCCTTGCCCAAGTAGAAATTGCAGCAGAGCTTCCTATGGTTCATGTGGCTCCACTTTTGCGCAATTTAAGGCCTGGCATCGATTCCAATCCGACTCCTGATGATCTACCCAAAATGTTGTTAGGGCTGGAAGCTCGGATCACCCTGGTGGGTGGCCCGGGGAATAGTGAGTGGCAGGGGAGGGTAGTGCGCTTGGGTGGAACCCTGGATAGCACCAGTCGAACACTCTCCGTTGTTGTAGCTGTGGATGACCCCTATGGCAAAGCTGTGACCGGTGAAAAACCACCGCTATTTCGCGGTATGTATGCCCGTGTAGAGTTATTGGCTCCCGCCGCACCGGCACTCGCTATACCCCGCCGCGCCCTCCATGAAGGCAAGGTTTATCTGGTAGAAAATGGTCAACTAAGAGTGCGCCCCGTACAGATTGACTACCACCAGGGCGACACCACTGTGATCCGCGAGGGATTGAATCCCGGTGAGCAGGTTATTGTGACTGATGTAATCCCTGCGATTAATGGAATGGCAGTTTCCGTTGTCAGCGCAGAACAATCCGTTGCGGCGAGCGCTAGAGGTGCCCAGCAGTGATTCGTTATTTTGCCGGCCACCCAACGGCGGCCAATTTATTAATGGTTGCGCTGATGCTAAGCGGGCTTTTTGTTCTGCCCAGCATGAAGCGTGAAACGATGCCGGAAATCGATAAGTTTGAAGTTCAGGTTTCGGTTCCCTATGCCGGCGCTGCAGCAGCCGAAGTGGAAGATAGTATTTGCCTTCCCTTGGAGGAGGCCACCGATGGAATCAGCTTTATTGATGAGCGATTGTGTGAGGCAAAAGATAATCTGGGCCTGATGACCCTCAAGATGCAAGAAACCGGTGATATGGACCAGTTTGTTGCTGATGTGGAATCCGCAGTAGACAGTATCGATTCGCTTCCTGGTGAAAGCGAGCGCCCGGTGATTGAAGAACTGGGCCGCACTCAGGGGGTGGTTAGTATTGCTATCAGTGCTGACCTTCCTTTGCCCCAATTAAACCAGCTGGCGGAGCACTACCGCCGCGAATTACTCCGCGATCCCGCTATTCCTATTGTGCGCATTTCCGGTTTTTCTGACCACCAGCTTCAGATTGAAGTTTCAGATTATAACTTGCGCCAGTACGGACTCAGCGTGATGGACCTGGCCAATATTATTGACCAGCAAGCGATCGATATGCCCGCCGGCAAGGTATCCACGCCGGATCGAGAATACCAGGTACGTTTTACCGAAGAGCGCCGCACGGTTGCAGAATTGGAAAACCTGGTGGTGATTAAAGGTGGTGATGGAGCGGAAGTTCGACTTGGGGATATTGCAAAAATTTACGATGACTTTGAGCTGGCTGAAGACAAAATTACTTTTGACGGCCATCGAGCAGCGCTTCTCAATGTCGAGAAGAATAGTGTGGATGATAGCTTGCGTGTGCTTGAAGCCGTACGGGACTTTGTCGACCGTGAAAATGAAAATCTGCCTGAGGGTATGAAACTCACGCTAACCCAGGACAGCGCCTCTATCGTTGCGGATCGCTTGCAGATGATTATGGCTAACGCCTGGCAGGGCCTGATTTTGGTAGCGCTGGCTCTCTATCTGTTTTTCAGTGGCCGCTACGTCTTTTGGGTGGTCATGGGCTTGCCGGTTTCATTCCTGGGTTCGTTTGCACTGATCACGGCCATGGGCGTGTCCATTAATATGATCAGTCTGGTAGGACTGCTGATTGCCATTGGTATCCTGATGGATGACGCCATTGTGTTATCGGAGAGTATTGCCAGTGAACACCGTGAGGGAAGGTCGCCGTTGGAAGCGGTTATCAATGGCACCAAGCGAGTGGCTCGTGGAGTACTGTCTTCATTCGCAACTACGGTAATGGTGTTTGGAGGACTGGTCTTTATTAAGGGGGATATGGGGCAGGTCCTCAAGGTGCTCCCCATTGTATTGATTTCTGTATTGCTCATTAGTCTGATCGAGGCTTTCCTGATTTTGCCGGCACACTTGCGTCATGCCCTTGAGCATAAAAGTCGCACCCCCGCCTGGAAGCAGGCTTTTGCCAAACGTTTTGATGGTTGGCGAGAAAATATGGGGCGCGCAGCAGATTGGGCTGTTAAATATCGCTATGCCTTTGTCGGGGGTGTATTTGGCTTATTCCTGGTCACTATTAGTTTGATGACATCGGGGATCGTCAAGTTTCAGGGGTTTCCCACCTTGGAGGGCGATTTATTACAAGCTCGGATCTTAATGCCTCAAGGCACTTCTTTGGTCGATATGGAGAAATTAGTCGATAAGCAGTTGAAGACGTTGGATCAAGTTGCCTCAGAGTTTTCTGAAAATGAAAGAGCACCTCTGGTGACCCATACGAGTGTCACTTTTGGTGTTAACGGAGATGCCTTTGAATCGGGGCCCCATGTGGCCACAATTAATGTCGATCTGCTCGCCGCTGAAGGTCGCAATACCAGCATGGATGAGTTACGCCATGCTTGGCGTGAGGCTGCTGGCGATACACCAGGGGCAATCGCTATTCTTTATAAAGAGCCGGCCTTGGGCCCTGCCGGCCGTGCTATCCACATACGCCTTGCCGGTTTGGAATTGGATCAACTAAAGGCAGCGTCCATTCGCTTGCAAAATTGGTTGCGTGGATACGACGGCGTAGTGAATGTGGTGGATGACTTGCGTCCCGGCAAGCCGCAACTCACCGTCAAAATGCGTGAAGGCGCCTATGCCTCCGGCCTGGATGCCAGCAATGTCGCCAATCAGTTGCGAGCTGCTTACCAGGGGATGGAGATAGATGAAATTCAATATCGGGGGGAAACCTACGAGATACAAGTTCGTATGGATGCAGATTCCCGCGGAGCGCTGAGCCGTTTCGATGAATTGGTTATTATCCATCCAGCTACCAAGCAACGAGTACCGTTGATTGCCGTTGCCGATATAGAAATGAATCGGGAGTATGCGCGAATTCAACGTATTGACGGCGAGCGGGTAGTGAGTGTATTTGCTGATGTTTTTACAGAGAAAGCAAATGCTGGACAGGTACTTGGCGACACCCAGGAGAAGTTCCTGTCTGAGTTAACCCGTGAGTTCCCAGGGTTGCGCGTTGATATGCAAGGGGAAATGAAAAACAGTGAGGTTACCGGCAAGTCCATTGGTCGAGCCCTGTTAATAGGCGCCATTGGTATCTACCTTCTCCTATCCATGCAGTTCCGTAGCTACGTGGAGCCTCTGATTGTATTGGTGGCTATTCCCCTGGCACTGATTGGTGTTATTTGGGGGCATCTGATCATGGGGCAGAATATGTCTATGCCCAGTATGATGGGTTTTGTCTCTCTCGCCGGAATTGTGGTCAATGACTCAATTTTGCTGGTGGAGTTTGTGAAGCGGCGAGTGCGTGAGGGAATGGATGTACATAGCGCGGCAAGTCAGGCCAGTCGCGATCGTTTCCGGGCAATCTTCCTTACCTCACTGACTACAATTGTCGGTCTGTTGCCACTGCTATTTGAAACCAGCTTGCAGGCACAAGTGTTGGTACCTCTGGTCACCAGTATTGTGTTTGGTATTAGCAGCTCTACTATTCTGATCCTTCTGGTGCTACCGGCGCTCTACGGAATATTGGAGGACTTTGGGTTTACCGAGCCCCGGGAGGATGAAGAGCCCGGGATTCCGCAGGATGGTGCGGTTGCAGCGGGATAGTTCGAAAGGGAGTTTAAGCTTCTTGACCGTTGTCAATTGAAAGAAAGCCGTACGAGAAATCGTACGGCTTTCTTGATTGTGATTTTTGCTGGCGAGTTTGCGGGAAGTTGCAATCGTAAGTTCTTTATACTCCAGAGGCTACCCAAATACAAAGTAGGCTAAAAAGTAGACTTTTTGGGTGGTGATTGAACTGGTGATGCTTTCTTCCCCAACGAATCTTTACCATTCTCTCTATTTTTGCCCGGACACTGTTTTTATATACAGTAAAATCGATTAGATTATTGAATACAGACGCGCGACCCATGGTATCTCTATTATCGGTGCTAAGATTGGGTCGTAAAATTGTCGATGTCTTAACCATACTCACACGGAGCCAGTATGAAAATCTCAGGAAAGTTTGATGTCACTGTAAAGCCTATGGACCCTTATGCTAAGGGGATTGAGGGTTCAAATTTGGGGCGCATGTCTATCAATAAAATTTTCCATGGCGACCTTTCAGCTGAAAGTAAAGGTGAGATGCTCAGTGTTGTTACACCAGTCAAAGGCTCTGCGGGCTATGTAGCAATAGAGCAAGTGGTCGGCGCCTTGGGAGGTAAAAGGGGAACTTTTGTGCTGCAGCACTTTGGCACTATGAAAGAGGGTAAGGATCGACTTGTTTTAGAGGTTGTCCCTGATTCTGGCACAGGTGAACTTACCGGATTATCTGGAGAAATGAGCATTAAAGTTGAAGATGGGCAGCATTTATTTGACTTTGACTACGCCTTCAACAGGTAGCTTTCTCTGCGTCGCACCTTATTGGTTGTATAGAAAGGTGAGGGCTCGAGTTTTCGAGCCTGCAGGCCCTTCAAATCATTATGTTCAGCCCATTGAGAAGCGTCAAAGAGCTTCTGATTGAGTTGCTTTTACCCAATATTTACCTGCTTCCAGGTTGCCTCCTGTGGATTCCTCTAAAAGGGAAAATAATATGGTTAAACTTCGAGATTTGACTAAGCGCGATGAACCATTACTGGTTGAGTACTTAAATGACACATTAGTTTTGGAATATCTGTCCTCCAGAATACCCTACCCCTATACAGCAGAAGATGCTGCCTGGTGGGTAGAAGTTGGTAGTAAAGAGGTGGGAATTGTAAAAGCTATAGAGTGTGATGGTGTTTTGTGTGGAGTAATTAGCATGCATAAACAGGAATTTGAGCATTCACACTCTGGGGAAATAGGTTATTGGATTGCAAAAGAGTATTGGGGTAAGGGAATTGCAACAGAAGCTCTGATAAGGTTCTCAAGTGATATTTTTTCTTCTGGAAAAGTTGTCAGGCTTTTTGCCTCGGTTTTTTCTGGAAATGATGGTTCGGTGCGAGTTCTACAGAAAGCTGGTTTTGACTTGGAAGGCGTTTTGAATTGCTCCATTCAGAAGGGGAGTAAGTACTTTGATGAGCATATTTTTGCCAAGGTGAACCTTTAAGTGATTGATTTTATGATTGTGATATTAGTAGAGATAAGAGTAACCCGGATTGATTAAGTAAGACATATAACTATTGACATCCATTTTTCTTTGTTCAATCCGGGCATTCATAAATCAGTTAGAGCTTTTCTGTATACCAAATCTTTGGGGTTACGAGAACGCCAGCCTTTTTCCTTGCCTCCTGTAGCTCGTCGCTATTAACAAAATTAATAGCCTCTTCTTTTGAGGGGAATTCATGGATTACGGTTACATTGTGGTGATTATCAATTTCACGATATACGGATGTTGCAGTAGCTCCCATCTTCTCTAAGGTAGGCATAAACTCTTCCAGTACTCTGTGCCATTCATTGTAATCCTTGACATTTGCGTGCATAAATAGATGTATCATATGGATACCAGCTGGTCAGTGTATGGCGCGGATTTTGTATTCTCGTGAGTAGGTATAGTCCTTAGCCGTTTCAGGTCAAGTTCCAGGAGCTGTTTGTGATAAGTGGTTATGCCTAAAAAGCCTAATTTAGACTAGATAAATAAAGATTAGAAATAAAAGCCGGTTTTTTGATGTTATATCTGATAAAGAAGCTTCTAAAGGCGCTAATTGAATCATTGCTTGGCTTGTTCGATGTTATTGGTGATTTTTAAGTGCTTTTATTTGGTTGGTCCATTTTTGTATTTAAATTTATGTGAGGTCCAGTAAAAATAATGGGGTATTGCAACTTCTATACCCCTTGCCTACGAGAAATAGAGGTTTGAATGATTGGGAGAATATAATGGATTTAATAATTTCAATTCTAGGTCATGCATTAACTGCAATTGCAGCACTTATAGCTATCTATGGAAAGACATGGGATGAAAGTCGAGTTGGGATAAAAAGAATAACTCGGGTAGGGGGAGTGGCGGCAGGGGTGGCCGTTGTTGGTCTGGCACTTTCTGTTTTTCAAACAGTTGATAAGTATCAGGAAAAGGCGGCTTATAAAAATCATGCCCTGTCTAAGATAGAGAAAGGTTGGAGTAATCTATTTGTTCCATTTGAGGCTCTTCATTATCAGGTGACGGGTATGAAGCCGAAGAGGGGTGAGCATTTGGAGTTTGCAGAATTGGTGTTGAAGAAAAATTTGTTAACTAGCTTCGATAGAGTGGATTTTAAAGAGGTTCATCGTTTTCCCAAGTTTGGGACAGTTGGGAATATGGTTTGCTCGCAAACACTGTCGGGGATGGGGGTGGTTACCAAATATGTGGATGAATATTCAGATCATTTGGACTTGAAAATTAAAGCAGCTGTAGAGGAGCTGCAGTTAATGCCTGCGTTTTCTACACTAATACGATTTGGTGGATGTCCTGGTATTCGGGGGCGATCAATTAATGACCCTGATCGGTATCAGGGGCAATTTGACACTCCACAGATGAGAGCCTACATCAGGAAATTGATTGATTTTCAAAAATTAATAACCTGAAAGAAGTGTTCGCGTATCGTAGCAAAGCGGCAATTGTGTAGAATGCCGCTTTGCCAGAGACCGTAATCCGTATCACGATTAGACTGCTCGACCTTGTTTTTTGAAAATCGTGATGGCACTGATCGTGAGTTCCTTGACTAAAGCTTCAAATTTCTGCAGGGGCATATTTCTGGCAGGAGCGATATTAAATATGTGCTCGCTGATTTGAATGAATTTTAATCCTTTGGGTGGGTGAATGTGCGCAGGGAATCTGCATACCCAACCTGTTAGCGGTAGCTCATTAATGGCTTCTCTGTCGAGGGCCTGAATTCCCTTGCCATTTGCAATGATTACTTCGATATCATCTAAGTGGGTGATGTCAATGTTCTGTGGTTTTTGTTGGGGTGAATTGGGTTTTCTAAAGTTTTCGAGTTTTAAAAGTTCTTCGTAGGTGATATAGAGCTCTTTTCCAGACATTCTGATCTCCTTCTCACAGTCATCAGCTAAAACTTATGACCGATACTTCTAAGCGTTCTTGACTGAATCGGGTCGCTTTTTTTGGTGTCTATTAATCTAGTTGTTATTCCAGAAATCGCAATTAATTTTAGTGGTTGAATCATATAGATAGATTGATACTTTGGGCAATGTTTTAAGTTCTCAATAAGGGTGATAAGAATATTTTGCGACTTGTTGTGTAGAAAATTCACGAAAGCTGCGGATGTAAGTTGAGTTTGTTACTTGCTGTGCGGAGTAATTTATCGGTGGGTAGACTTACATCAATGCATAAAATCTTAAACTTCCCAACCATTGTTCAAATTTTTTCCATTTTTTTGTTCTACGGTGGTGTGGGGTGTTTTGTTTGATTTTTTTTCTCTATGAGATGCGTCCTTGAGTTTGTTTGTTTCCCTTCGCAATGGTTTGTCATTTTTGGATGCCTTTCGGGTGGTTGTTCTTTGGGTTCTCAAGGTGGAATGAGAGGGCTTTATTTGATTTGTATTTAAGAAGTTATATATCGATACGCTTATAGGCATGTGATGCATCCTTGTGTTGGTAATTAGGTTCAGCTTTAGCCTGAAGTAACCTTCGCAAGACACAATTACAAAAAGCCGGCATGCATAATGCTTCTCTCGGGTAGAACTTTATAAGAATGGATAAGGCACTATGGAAGAGAAGGATTCGATTGATAAGAGAGTTTCTAATAAAAAGATTAGCCGTAGAAATTTCACTAAAGGGGCGGTTCAATTAGGTATCGCTGCCAGCGCAGCTTCGACAGGGTTGGTTTCCGCTCTCTCAATGTTGAATCGGAATTTCTATGATCAATATGATTACGTGATTGTTGGGTCGGGTGCGGGTGGAGGGCCATTAGCGGTAAATTTAGCAAAGGCGGGATTTTCTGTTTTGGTGTTGGAAGCTGGTGCTGACGACCCCAGTGATGACACCCATAATATTCCAGCATGGCACCCCTTCGCGTCTGAAGACCCCAAATTGAGCTGGGACTTTTTTGTCAAGCATTATGCAGATATCAATCAGCAGCAACTGGACGAAAAATATGTTTCCGGGAAGGGAATCCTCTACCCACGTGCGAGTACTATCGGTGGTTGTACCACGCACCACGCACTGATTACGGTCTATCCACATAATAATGACTTTGACCGCATAGCTCGGGATACAGGGGATATCTCCTGGGATAGTGCAAATATGCGGCGATATTTTGAGCGATTAGAGCGTTGTGAATATGTGCCCCGCCCAATTTTCTCCAATCCATCTCGCCACGGTTTTGATGGTTGGCTGCCCACGAATCGCGGCAACCCCGCGTTATTGCTGGAAGACCCGGCGATCTTGAAAGTTGCGCAGGCTGCGCTGGCCAAGTATGGGCTCGAAGGGGCCCTGGAAAAAATTATCAGCGGCAATCTTCGCCTGGATATCAATCATTGGGACGTGGCCAGTGGCCAAGAAGGGCCTTTTATCGCCCCTATGGCAGCAGATAGTAGAAACCGCCGTACCAGTGTGCGCGAATACCTCTTAGATACTCAATCAATTTACCCAAACTTGCTTCATATTCGTACAGATTCACTGGCAACTCGTGTGTTGTTTGAGGGGAATACTGCTGTTGGGGTGGAGTTTTTAGAGGGGGCGAGCCTGTATAAGGCAGACCCTTACCATGACGAAAGTGGTACTGCCGGAGTCTTGAGGCAAGTGCGGGCAAATCGCGAGGTTATCTTGTCTGGAGGGGCCTTCAATAGCCCGCAACTTCTCAAGTTGTCGGGAATTGGTCCCGTCCATGAGCTCCGAGATCACGGCATAGAGCCCCTGGTAGATCTGCCTGGGGTAGGAGAGAACCTCCAGGATCGCTACGAGGTCGGAATTGTTAGTGAGATGAGTGAGGATCTTGCCCTTCTTAAAGATTGCACTTGGGGGGAGGGGAATGATCCCTGCTTAAATCGCTATCGCTATGGCTGGTTCAATCAGGGGCCCTATAGTGGAAATGGTCCGGTATTGTCTCTGGTCAAACGTTCCAAGCCGGAGCTGGAAGATCCCGACTTGTTTATTTTCGGAGTGCCCTCCGATTTCCACGGATACTTTCCCGGGTACTCCCAGGCGTTGCGGGACTACAAAGACCGTTTCTCCTGGATTGTACTGAAAGGCCATACGAACAATACCGCCGGACGTGTGACCCTGCAATCTGCTGATCCCAGGGACACGCCGGAGATCAACTTCCACTATTTCGGTGAAGGTAATGATGCTCTGGGAGAGGACCTTCAGGCAGTTGTTGAGGGGGTAAAAATTTCCAGGGATATTATGTCGGGCCCTATTGTGAGTAAGCAGGTCTCCAGGGAATTATTGCCCGGTAATGAGGTTCAGTCAGATCAGCAAATTGGCGATTTTGTTAAGAACCAAGCTTGGGGACATCACGCTTCCTGTTCCAATAAAATGGGGCCTGCCAGTGATCCTATGGCAGTTGTCGACAGTAAATTCCGGGTTCACGGCACCAATAATTTAAGGGTAGTGGATGCTTCGGTGTTCCCCCGAATCCCCGGTTTCTTCATTGTGGTGCCGGTCTATATGATCAGTGAAAAGGCGAGCGATGACATCATTGCTACAGCAACTGGGCTGAGCGCTTGAAGATTTGTATGTGAAATAAAAAGCCCCGCGTTGCGGGGCTTTTTATTTAGAACGAGATGTTCTTCGGTGTGCGCGGGAAGGGGATTACATCGCGGATGTTGCCCATGCCGGTCACGTAGGACACGATGCGATCAAAGCCCAGGCCAAAGCCCGCATGAGGCACGGTGCCGTAGCGGCGGAGGTCGCGGTACCAGTCCAGGTGTTCCTTGGGTACATTCATTTCATCCATACGCTCATCGAGCTTCTCCAAACGCTCTTCACGTTGGGCGCCGCCGATAATTTCGCCGATTCCCGGTGCCAGAACGTCCATTGCGGCAACAGTTTTACCATCGTCGTTCATGCGCATGTAGAAGGCTTTAATATCCTTCGGATAGTTCATCACGATAACTGGCTTTTTGAAGTGCTTCTCTGCCAGGTAACGCTCATGCTCAGAGGCCAGATCAATACCCCAGGATACGGGGAACTCGAACTTCTCTTTGCAGCTTTCCAGGATTTCAATCGCTTCGGAGTAGTTGATGCGGGCGAAATCGTTGTCGACGATATTTTCCAGGCGGCTGATAGCCTCCTTGTCGATGCGCTGGGCAAAGAAGGCCATATCATCGGCGCGCTCTTCCAGTACTGCTTTGAAAATGTACTTCAACATTTGCTCGGAGAGGTCGGCTACATCTGCCAGGTCTGCAAAGGCCACTTCCGGCTCAACCATCCAGAACTCTGCCAGGTGGCGAGTGGTATTGGAGTTTTCTGCACGGAAGGTGGGGCCGAAGGTGTACACCTTGGACATGGCCAGGCAGTAGCTCTCAACATTCAGCTGGCCGGATACAGTGAGGAAGCTCTCTTCGCCGAAGAAGTCCTTGCTGTAGTCCACCGCACCCTTATCTGTGCGCGGCAAGTTCTCCATATCCAGGGTACTGACCCGGAACATCTCGCCAGCACCTTCACAGTCAGAAGCGGTGAGAATTGGGGTGTGCACGTAGAGGAAGCCGTTCTCGTGATAAAAACGGTGAATCGCTTGGGCGATACAGTTACGTACGCGGGCTACGGCACCACTGACATTGGTGCGCGGGCGCAGGTGAGCGTGTTCGCGCAAGTGCTCCATAGTGTGGCGCTTGGGGGACATGGGATAGGTATCCGGGTCTTCCACCCAGCCGACAACCTGGACTTCGGTGGCGAGCAGTTCGATAGACTGTCCCTTGCCTTCGGATGGTTTGATGGTACCGAGGATATCTACCGCGCAGCCGGTAGTCAGGCGCTGCACTTCTGACTGGTAATTGTGCAGGTGATTCTCAGCAACCACCTGGATCGGATCAAAGCAGCTGCCATCGTGTACGGCCAGGAAAGAGAGGCCGGCTTTGGAGTCGCGGCGGGTTCTGATCCAGCCTTGAACGCGGACTTCTTCGCCCTCGCGACCGCTGCATTTCAATAGGCTATCTACGGATTCGACTTTTACTGTCATTTTCTATCGGTTTCTCATTAGTCCGGAAGGTGGTGTTCTGTCAGCTTGCCTAAAAGTTGACCACCCCACCAAGGTGAAGTTACGGCGGGCATATTGACTGGTTGTAGAGGGGAAATCCAGTCCCTTGGCTATCGGGCAGCTCTTCAAAATCTCCCTAAGGACTTTGAAGAGCTGTTATGGCCTCTATATTGGTGATGTCTCACCAGCGGATTGCAATGGGGGTGCCGATTTTTACGAGTGCCATAAACTCATCCATCTCGTCATTGGTAAGGGCAATACAACCATCAGTCCAGTTAAAACGTTGGGTGATTGGAGCGAGCCATCCGAGTCGATTGCGCTGGCCATGGACCATAATGAAGCCACCTGGCGAGACTCCCCGAGCCTCAGCTTGAGTGCGGTCTTCGGCATTGGGGTAGGAGATATGCATTGCCCGATAATAAGAGGAGTCTTCTTTTTTGTAGTCCAGCGTGTAGTGTCCCTCGGGGGTTTTTTCATCGCCTTCCTGCCGCTTGTGTCCTTGGGGGTGCCCGCCGAAGGCTACACGGTAGCTCTTTATAACCTTGTCGCCATCGAGCAAGTGCATTTTGTTTTCGGACTTAATCACTTCCACCAGGGTGACTTCAGCCTGGGCAATGGTGGTTAGTACAAAAAGCAGAATGGTGATATAGCGCACAGCTTGTAACTCCAGTTGGAGGTGGTTGCTTCAGGTTACTGTGATATAAATTTTCCGAATCAGCAAAAGGGCGGGGCTGAATTATCTTGCAGCTGCAGCTGCAGCTAGAGTGGGGTGCTTCACTTTGGGTGAGGCAGGCAGCTTCAGTTGAGCGCCTGCCAGAATGCGCTAGATCAGCCGCTGGGTTTTTTCACCGTGTGTAGGACGGTGTCCTGCTCAAAGAAAACGTAGAACTCGCCGTATTCCCAGCGCGTGATGGCGGGTTCGCCAATTGGCCCCTCAATACCAAGGGGTTCTCCCAGGCGTGAGGTCACATCATGTTTTTTAAGCCCACGGACTTCTTCAATGGTGAGCTCCCCACCCTGGGTGCCTACGGGTACTTCAATGGTTGTCGCCTGGGCGCCAAAAGTAAGAAGTAGTGCCATTGAGCCAGCGAGACAATTCAATCCGCTGCGGAGTCTGCTGAACATTTTTTATTCTCCGATGTAGATGTTCCATTAGCCGTCCCATTAAAACAGAATTTCCGCCAATGCTCCTGTTCTTCTTCACGTTTTGGCGTCAAGAATAGAAATAAATGCGCCTTTTGGGATGTTAGGTGCTACGAATTGACACCTATATTATTGCAGCGTTATTACATCGAATTTTGATGCGGCTGAACAGAAGACTACTTGGCTGGTTGTCTAGGCGCCTATGCTAGGCTGTTTATTATGCTTGGCTTGTCGAGCGGACAAGAATGAGGCTGGTTAATACCTTTTCAATTCTCGGCCTTCTTATTGGTTCCATCTGCTTTGCGCTCTCCCTTACGCCATCCCTTGTTCCTCGCAGTGACTTTATGCAAGGAATATTGGCCGGCGTAGCGTTCTTTGTTGGCTATGTCTTCGGGGTCATTCTTAGTTGGCTCTGGAAATATCTGGGTATTCCAAATCTGGCGGTTTCTCCATGGCAGAGGCGCTTATTTGATCGGAGCGTATTGGCTGTATGTCTCTTGGTTATCCTTTTATCTCTTTGGCAGGGAGTGAGGTGGCAGAACTCGATCCGTGCTCTTATGAGCATGGAGCGGGTGGGGTCCGTAGGACCGATTACTGTAGCTATGACTGCGCTCTTCATGTTCCTCGTGTTGTGGTGCTTAGGAAAAGGGTTTCAGCGAATAGTCCTCCTGGTGACTCGCTATGTGGAGCAGCATGTGCCGGAGCGAGTGGCGATGCTTGTGGGCGTGTTGGCGGCTGTGCTTCTTTACTGGGCTGTTTTTAATGGGGTGCTGTTGAAAGCAGGATTGCATGTGATTTCATCGACCTATCAGCGGCTAGATAATTCTTATGCACAAAGTATTCCCCCACCGGCGGACCCCAACCTTCCTGGCGGCGCCAATTCGCTGATCAAGTGGGATGACATTGGCAATCAGGGGCGCCGGTTTTTAACGCTGGGGCCGACAGTGGAAGAGATAAAAGAGGTAGCTGGTTCTGCAGTACAGCCTATCAGGGTTTTCGTTGGGCTTGATAGCGCTTCGACGCCCATGAAGCGCGCTCAGTTGGCGCTGGAGGAGTTAAAGCGGGTTGGTGCATTCCGGCGTGAGATCTTGTTAGTGGCAACTCCAACCGGCGCCGGCTGGGTTGATCCCGGTGCTGTAAATTCTTTTGAGTTTTTGTACCGCGGTAATACAGCTATTGTTGCAGCGCAGTACTCCTATTTATCCAGCCCAATAGCACTGATGGCGGATGATTCTGAGGGGCTCGAGTCGGCGCGAGCATTGTTTAAGGTCATCTATGATTATTGGGCTGAGTTGCCAGAAGATGAGCGGCCCCGAGTTTACTTGTTTGGCCTCAGTCTTGGCGCTCAACTTTCCGAAGACTCCTTCGATTTCTATGACGTTATCGATGATCCCATCGACGGGGCTCTATGGGCCGGGCCGCCCCTCGGGGTAGGTATTTGGAGCAAAATTGTAAGAAACCGAGATCCGGGCACTCCAGCTTGGCTCCCCGAGTTTAAAGGAGGGGAGGTGGTGCGTTTTGGTAATCAGTATGGGGGGTATATTGGCCGTGAGCCTTGGGGGGAGTTCAGGATTGCGTTTCTACAGCATGCCAGTGATCCCATTGTATTTTTCAGTGTGCGCTGGGTGCTGGAAAGGCCCGACTGGCTGGATCAGCCCAGAGGGCCGGATGTATCCCCAGATCTAGAGTGGTACCCATTGGTTACAGGCTTGCAGCTGCTGGCAGACTTAAATGTAGGGCTCGCTCCATTATCCTTTGGTCACCGGTATACCCCGTGGGGATATACCTTGGCATGGCTCGCCCTTACAGAGCCAGAGGAGTGGGATGAAGAGGCGTTGAAGCGCCTGAAGGCCCAGCTCAAGACCTACAACGTTCGGTAAACCTGTCTAAATCTTTGGATTTCCTGGCGTTTTTCCGTTTAAATCGACCCTATGTTAAAACCTGTTCCCCTATTTATTGGTCTGCGCTACGTGGCTGCCCGCCGCAGGCAGCAGTTTATTTCCTTTATCAATGGCTTTTCTCTACTGGGAATGGCCCTTGGTGTTTTTGCGTTGATTGTTGTCGCTTCTGTTATGAACGGCTTCGATCGTGAGCTTAAAACCCGAATACTAAGTGTTGTACCTCACGGCTTTGTCGAGCGGGAAGGCGGTCTTGCGGACTGGGAGACACCTGCACGGCAGTTGGAAGCTCAGCCACATGTCGAAGCGACCAGCCCTTTTGTGAATGGCTACGCCCTCTTGAGTGCCCACGGCAGCAGTCACGGTGCCCAGTTCCAGGGTGTGGAACCGCAAGCGCTGCGCAAGGTGTCTACCGTCGGTGAGCATATGGTGATGGGTAACCTGGATTTGCTCGAGCCCCGCAGCTACGGGGTGGTTCTGGGGCGAATCCTTGCCCATCAGCTCAATGTGATTCCCGGGGATTCGGTAATACTGACCCTGCCAGAAGTCAGCGTTACCCCCGCTGGTATATTCCCCAGAACAAAGCGTTTCACGGTTGCGGGTGTTTTCTCTGTGGGTGCGCAGGTGGATCAGAATGTCGCGCTGATCAATATTGAAGATGCTGCGCGCCTGACCCGGATGACGGGTAAGGTCCAGGGGCTGCAGTTGCGCTTTGACGATATGGACAATGCGTTGGGGCTTGTTTCTGTTTATGCAAATGAGCTGGGCGAAGGTTTTCAGGGTGAAGATTGGGGGGATTCCCAGGGAAGTCTTTTCCAGGCAGTTAAAATGGAAAAGACCGTTGTCACGTTGATGCTGATGATCATTGTCGCCGTGGCCGCATTCAATATTGTCTCCGCATTAGTACTGATGGTTGCGGATAAGCGCTCCGATATTGCAGTGTTGCGGACATTGGGGCTCACCTCCCGCCAGATTATGGCGGTGTTTGTGATTCAGGGGAGTGCCATTGGCATTATCGGCGCTTTTGCCGGTGCTGTTTTAGGCATCGTGATAGCGATGAACCTGACTGAAATGGTGACCTGGATTGAGTCGGTGGTAGGCGCCAAGATATTTGACCCCCGTGTTTTCTTTGTTAGTTACCTGCCTTCTGAATTCCGTGTCGGCGATGCAGTGGTGGTGCTAACGGCGGCAATTTGTATGAGCCTGTTGGCAACGATATTTCCTGCCTGGCGAGCGGCACAGATTGAGCCGGCGGAAGCTTTGCGTTACGAATAATTTATATAAGTCGGCCTGTTTTGGTGTGATTTATAGATGTTGAGAGACAGCGAATAGTTTGATGAACAGTCGAGTGGAAATAGATACGGAAAAAGCGCAGCCAGCTCCGGCCCCGGATGGTGCTGTTTTGGCTTGTCGGCAATTGCGCAAACATTATCGCCAGGGAGGCCGGGACCTGGAGGTTCTGAGTGGTGTTGAGCTTGAGGTAAAGCGGGGCGAGAAATTGGCCATCGTCGGCGCTTCCGGCTCTGGTAAATCGACACTGCTCAACTTGCTTGGTGGTCTCGATACCCCAAGCTCCGGTGAGGTCTGGGTTGCGGGTAAGAATCTCGCTGAACTCAACGCCAATGAGCGGGGCTGGTTGAGAAATAGCAGTCTCGGTTTTGTATACCAGTTTCACCATTTGCTTAACGAGTTTTCCGCCCTGGAAAATGTCGCCATGCCATTACTGATAGGTAAGCGTTCAGTTGCCGAAGCTCGCAAAGAGGCAGAGGCGATGCTCACGGCGGTAGGCCTGGGTGAACGCATGGGGCACAAGCCATCACAGCTTTCTGGCGGTGAACGGCAACGGGTGGCCATTGCCCGGGCACTGGTGACAAGGCCTGCCTGTGTTTTGATGGATGAGCCCACCGGCAATCTGGATCGGGCTACGGCGGCAGAGATCCATAAATTGATGGATCGCTTGAATCAGGAGATGGGAATTAGCTTTGTGATTGTTACCCATGACCCGGATCTGGCGGCAGCCCTGGATCGCTGTCTGCATCTGATCGATGGGCGGCTGACTGCTGACTGGCACCAGGGTGATCATGTTTAAGCCTCTTCCCGCCTATATTGGGCTTCGCTATGCCGGTGCCCAGCGCAGAAATGACGATTCGGCCGGTTTGGTCTCATTCATTTCCGGTTTATCGATGATTGGTTTGATCCTCGGTGTTGCCTTGATGATTGTGGTGATGTCGGTGATGAATGGTTTTGACCGGGAGTTGCGCGAGCGAATCCTGGGAATCATGCCCCATGTCACTATTTACAACGGGAGCCCTGATGTGGATTGGGCCCAGTTGCGCCAACAATTGGTTTCCGACCCTGCGGTTCTCTCCGCGGCAGAAGTGTGGCAGGTCAATGCGCTTGCCAGGCGTGGGGCTGAAGTGACGCCGCTGTTGGTGCAGGGGGTCAACCCGGAGACAATTACCGAAGTCTCCAATATCGGGGACTTCCTTGAATCCTCATCCTTCGATGCCTTGCTGGACCCATCTGAACCGGGTGTGGTTCTGGGTAAAGGGCTCGCTGAGAAGTTGGGGGTTGAGGCGGGTGATTACCTTTCCCTGATTGTACCAAATAACGATAGTGCCACCGGTGCACGCAAGGCAGCCAGGGTTGCTGGATTTAAAGTGGCGCAGGTTTTTCACTCTGGCACTGTATTGGATCAATCTCTCGCCCTGGTTGCCTGGCAGCAGGCCAGGACTCTGGCTGGAGGTAGCGGTGGGGCAGGGGTCCAGTTACGGGTCAATGAAATGCTCGAGGCCAACTGGATTATGCGGCGTCTTCTGCAAGACTTGCCTCGGGGCAATTTCTACGGTACTGATTGGAGCCGAACCCACGGCAATCTCTACCAGGCTATTCAAATGTCCCGCAACCTGGTGGGGTTACTGGTTTTCCTGATTATTGCGATTGCCGCTTTTAATGTGGTTTCCACTTTGGTAATGGTGGTCATCGATAAGCATGCTGATATCGCCATCCTCCGCACTATGGGTGCCAGTACCCGGCAGATTTTGCTGACTTTTGTGAGTCAGGGGGCGTTGGTCGGGCTTGTGGGGGCTGTAGTTGGCGGTGCGTTGGGGGTGTTAGGCTCCCTGACGGTGACCAAATTGGTAGCGGGGCTGGAATCAATGCTCGGCATTCAGTTCCTAAAGTCTGATGTCTATCCCGTGGATTATTTGCCGTCCCAGTTGGTATGGGCAGACGTGGCACTGGTTGTGGCGGCGGGCTTTCTGCTTAGCTTGCTGGCAACTTTGTATCCGGCCTTTAAGGCCAGTCGGGTTCAGCCGGCAGCGGCCTTGCGCAATGAGTAACTCGGGCTGGGCTTTTGGGTAGGGTCTCAATTTTCAGAAGATATCTGCCGGTGCCCGCCGCAATTTTGGCTTGGGTGCTGGCTGCCTGTTTTACCTTGATGCTGGATGGGCGGTACCTAAGGGTTTTTTGTCCGCCAGGCATGCGTAGTGGTTCAGTTTGCTACGCAGAGGGGTGGGGGATCTGGCCCATTTGGATTGTTTCACTGGGAGCGGTACTTTCAGCATTTATGGTGGTGTGGGCGGCAGCGTTGGCTGCGGCTACCGCCAAAATTAAGGTGGCCCGCAAGGCTTTATTTGTTGGAGCTATTGCAGCTCTGGTGCTAGGTGCTCTTACCGAGTATTACCTGCAGGCATTGCTGGCAATTGCCTCAGGGGCTTTTGCCTGTTGGTGCCTGCAGAGGGGTTACAGTGGGAAAAGTTAACTGACCGCTGATCGCCTTTGGATTCGCAATTTCCATCTTTTCACAACGTGCCAGCGCCAGAGGGCACGCATGACAAAATAGGCCACTGTCGCAAAGAATGCCCCGGCAATCAGAGAGCCGGTAAATAGTGGCAGCCAGATCTTCCCGACTTCACTAGTCAACCATTCCCACGACAGTTCGATGCTGAAATCCACCGGTGGCGCCCCTAGAACCCAGGCGCCGAGCTTGTAAGTGCTAAAGAAAATAGCCGGCATGGTGATTGGGTTGCTGATCCATACAAGAATCATTGACAAAGGTAGATTGCAGCGCAGCCAAAGTGCGAGCAGGGCGGCAATAACCATTTGCCCTGGCAAAGGGAGGAAGCTGGTAAATACGCCAACCGCAAATGCGACCGAGACTGAGTGTCGGTTCAAATGAAAAAGGTTGGGGTCGTGGAGAAGAGTCCCCAGAAATTTGAGGCCATTGTTGGCTCTAACTTCTTCGGGGCTTGGCAGCCATCGCCTGATAATACTCTTCGGCATAACTCTGTCTGTAACCTGGGTGGTGGCAGCCTAAAACAAGCGCTGTTCCGAGGCCTGGATATTCTATCTGTGGGATTTTCCCTAAGCCCCAAATAAAGCATAGAGCGCTCGCGTTAGTCGAACAGGCTCATCTGGCGCGGGCGCTATTATGCCCACTTAAACATGGCAAGACTACTGCTCTGTTGAAAGTCACCTATTTTGCCCTATTGTCAACAATCCTTAATGTTTAATCGTAGATGCCTGCAGTTGACGAGAGAATGCTGGTGATTTAATGTCATGCCCCATTAAGATTGTCGACAATCCAGGTCTTGCATGACTGTAGTTGGTACTGCCGGTTCAGCTTCAGAGGAACGCCAAAGCCTTGCTGAACGCTTATTTCTGACTTTGCGCGCTGAAATTGTGGAGGGGCAAATTGCCTCTGGCAGCAAAATTAGCGAGCCGGAACTGGCGCGCCGCTTTAATGCCAGTCGCGGGAGTTTGCGCGAAGCCGTGATGCGCCTGGAGTCTTTGGGGCTGCTGGAACGCAAGGTCAATGTCGGAGCCCGGGTTGTAGAGTTAAGTGAGCGCGGCTTACTGGAACTCTATGAAGTTCGCGAAGCCCTTGAGGGCATGGCTTGCCGTCTAGCAGCGGAACAGCGCACCGAGGAAGACCTGGTCGAGCTGCGCCAAATGCTCTATCACCATGAGCAGCAGGAAGAGCTGCAGGCCGGTAAGGCGTACTTCCAGCCGGAAGGGGATTTTGATTTTCATTTCCGTATCGTGCAGGCATCAAAGAATGATCTTCTGATCGATACCCTGTGCAATCGACTTTATTACCGTGTTCGTATGTATCGCTACCAGTTGGGGATGGCCAGTCCCCGGGCCCAACGGGCTTTCCGCGAGCACAACCATATTATTGAGGCCATTGAGGCTGGGGATGGTGAGCTGGCGGAGCTGTTAATGCGCCGGCATATCCGCGCCTCGAGAATAAACATTGAAAAGAAACTGAGGTAGAGCATGAGCCAAAAGCCTTCTGCTGGCGCGCGTTTCCGCGCTGCACTCGCCGAGAATCAACCGCTGCAAGTGGTTGGTACCATCAACGCCTATTCCGCCATTATGGCCGAACGTATTGGTCACAAGGCGATTTACCTGTCTGGCGCCGGTGTTGCCAACGCCTCCTACGGTCTGCCGGACTTGGGTATGACCAGTCTCGATAATGTACTGGAGGATGTGCGCCGCATAACTGCTGCCAGTGAGTTGCCGCTTTTAGTGGATATCGATACTGGTTGGGGCGGCGCTTTCAACATTTCCCGCACCGTTAAAGAGATGATCCGCGCAGGTGCCGCTGCGGTACACATCGAAGATCAGGTAGCGCAGAAGCGCTGTGGCCATCGCCCGAATAAAGAGATTGTTTCCAAGCAGGAGATGGTCGACCGTATCAAAGCGGCGGTAGATGCCCGTACTGATGACGATTTCTTTGTAATGGCTCGCACCGATGCCTTTGCACAGGAAGGGCTCGATGCAGCTATTGAACGCGCCCAGGCTTGTATTGAGGCTGGCGCTGACGGCATTTTCGCGGAAGCGGTTACTGAACTTGAGCACTACCGTGCCTTTAAAGACGCACTAAATGTGCCGATTTTGGCGAATATTACCGAATTTGGTAAAACCAAGCTGTATAACGCCAAAGATTTGGGCGAAGCGGGCGCAGATATCGTACTGTATCCACTGTCGGCGTTCCGTGCGATGAACCGCGCGGCGGAAAATGTTTATACCAGCATCCTGCAAAATGGCGATCAGCAAGCGGTTGTCGACACCATGCAGACCCGTGAGGAGCTGTACGATTACCTGAATTACCACGAGTTTGAGCAGAAGCTGGACGACCTTTTCACAAAGTAGGGACAAGCTGCCCGGTGCGAAAGCCGGGCGCTGCGCTTTCAATTGGATGAACACAGCAAATGTGTATACAACAGGGGAAATAAGAAGATGGTAGAGAAAGCATTGGGCGGTGCTGGTCTGCGCGGCCAGGTAGCAGGTAAAACTGCACTTTCTACAGTGGGCAAATCCGGTTCCGGCCTGACTTACCGCGGTTACGATATTAAGGATCTGGCCCAGCACTGTGAGTTTGAAGAAGTGGCCTACCTGATTTTCTATGGGGAATTACCCACTGAGGGAGAGCTGGCGGAATACAAGGCGCTGCTGAAAGCCAAGCGTGGCCTGCCGCAGGCATTAAAAGAAGTGCTTGAGCGCATTCCGGCTGATGCCCATCCTATGGATGTAATGCGCACCGGTTGTTCCATGTTGGGTAACCTGGAAGGTGAAGAATCTTTCGCCCAGCAGTTGGATAAAGCCAATCGCCTGCTGGCCGCATTCCCCTCCATAATCTGCTATTGGTATCGTTTCACCCACGACAATGTGCGCATCGAAACTGAAACCGATGATGACAGCATTGGCGGCCACTTCCTGCATATGCTGCGCGATGAGAAGCCCAATGAACTGCACGAGCAGGTCATGAACGTTTCCCTGATTCTGTATGCAGAGCACGAATTTAACGCGTCTACTTTTACCGCTCGCGTTTGTGCTTCCACTTTGTCCGATCTGTTCAGCTGCATCACCGGTGCTATCGGCACCCTGCGTGGTCCTCTGCATGGTGGTGCCAACGAAGCGGCAATGGAACTGATCGAGCGTTTCGCCAATCCCGACGAAGCAGAGAAAGAACTGTTGGGCATGCTGGAGCGCAAAGAGAAGATTATGGGTTTCGGCCACGCCATTTACCGCGAGTCCGACCCGCGCAATGAGATTATCAAAGGCTGGTCTGAAAAGTTGGCTGAAGATGTTGGTGATACCGTGCTGTACCCGGTATCTGTTCGCTGTGAAGAAGTGATGTGGCGCGAGAAAAAATTGTTCTGTAATGCAGACTTCTTCCACGCTTCCGCTTATCACTTTATGGGTATTCCCACAAAGTTGTTTACCCCGATTTTTGTAATGTCCCGGGTTACCGGCTGGGCTGCACATGTATTCGAGCAGCGCGCTGATAACCGCATTATTCGCCCGAGTGCGGAGTACGTAGGTGTTGAGCCCCGTACAGTAACTCCAATCGCTGAGCGCGGTTAATTTTCATTTCACTTTTGAAATGAGGCACACCCGGTGTGCCGGCTCCAGGTTGCCTTTGGTGAGTGGCCTGGAGCCACCCTCAGAAGAGATACGATTTTAAAAAAAGATTCGACTGATTTACCTGCTATGAATACTGATTACCGCAAATCACTGCCCGGTACAGACCTCGATTATTTCGATACCCGAGCCGCTGTTGACGCGATCCAGCCCGGAGCCTATGCCAAACTGCCGTATACCTCACGTATTCTGGCGGAAAACCTGGTGCGTCGCTGCGAGCCGGCAAAACTGACCGACTCCCTGAAACAGATTATTGAGCGTAAGCGCGAGTTGGACTTCCCTTGGTTTCCAGCCCGAGTGGTGTGCCACGACATCCTCGGCCAAACTGCGCTGGTAGACCTGGCCGGTCTGCGCGATGCCATTGCCAATAAAGGCGGTGATCCCGCCAAGGTAAATCCAGTTGTTCCCACCCAGTTGATTGTGGATCACTCCCTCGCGGTAGAGCACCCCGGATTTGAGAAGGATGCTTTTGAAAAAAATCGTGCGGTAGAGGAGCGTCGTAACGAAGATCGCTTCCACTTTATCAACTGGACCAAAACCGCATTTGAAAACGTCGATGTGATTCCCCCCGGTAACGGCATCATGCACCAGATCAATCTGGAGAAAATGTCTCCGGTGGTGCAGGTGCGCGAGGGCGTGGCCTTCCCGGATACCTGTGTCGGTACCGACAGCCACACGCCGATGGTAGACGCTCTGGGTGTGATTTCTGTGGGTGTTGGCGGCCTGGAAGCTGAGAGCGTGATGCTTGGCCGCGCCTCTTATATGCGTCTGCCGCATATTGTTGGAGTGGAGCTCACCGGAAAGTTGCAGCCGGGTATTACTGGTACCGACTTGGTATTGGCTCTCACTGAATTCCTGCGTCGCGAGCGCGTGGTTGGAGCCTACCTGGAGTTTTACGGTGAGGGGGCTTCCAACCTGACCCTGGGCGATCGCGCCACTATTTCCAATATGACTCCAGAGTATGGCGCTACTGCGGCCATGTTCTCTATCGATGAGCAAACCATCGACTATCTCAAACTCACCGGCCGCGATGATGAGCAGGTAGCTTTGGTAGAGAAGTTTGCCAAGGAAACGGGCCTTTGGTTCGACACCTTGAAGGATGCCGAATACGAGCGCGTACTGAAGTTTGACCTGGACACAGTGGGTCGCAACCTTGCTGGCCCCTCCAACCCCCACGCGCTGCTGCCGGCTTCGGAACTGGCCAATCGCGGTATCGCTAAAGCCTGGGAAGAGAAAGCCGGTGAGATGCCCGATGGTGCTGTGATTATTGCCGCGATTACCAGCTGCACCAATACCAGTAACCCGCGCAATATGATTGCCGCAGGCCTGATTGCCCGCAATGCGAACAAGCTCGGCCTGACCCGCAAACCCTGGGTGAAATCCTCTCTGGCTCCAGGCTCCAAAACGGTAAAAATGTATCTGGAAGAGGCCGACCTGCTACCGGATCTGGAGCAGATGGGCTTCGGCGTAGTGGCTTTCGCCTGCACCACCTGTAACGGTATGAGCGGTGCCCTGGACCCGAAAATTCAGCAGGAAGTGATCGATCGCGACCTGTATGCTACTGCGGTCCTGTCCGGAAACCGCAACTTCGACGGTCGTATCCACCCCTATGCCAAGCAGGCTTTCCTGGCTTCACCGCCACTGGTCGTTGCCTACGCTATTGCCGGCACCATTCGGTTCGATATTGAAAAAGATGCGCTGGGATACGATGCCGATGGCAACCCGATTACCTTGAAAGATATCTGGCCCAGCGACGAAGAGATTGATGCGATCGTACGTCAGAGCGTGAAGCCACAGCAGTTCCGCGATGTGTATATTCCCATGTTCGAAGAGCGGGATGCCGCAGAAGAGCAGGGCCACGCACTCTACGACTGGCGCCCGATGAGCACCTATATCCGCCGGCCACCTTACTGGGAAGGTGCCCTGGCGGGCGAGCGCAGCTTGAAGGGCATGCGCCCGCTGGCGGTGCTGGGTGACAATATCACTACTGACCACTTGTCTCCGTCCAATGCCATTCTGGCCAGCAGTGCTGCCGGTGAATACCTGGCGAAAATGGGATTGCCGGAGGAGGACTTTAACTCCTACGCGACCCACCGTGGCGACCACCTCACTGCCCAGCGTGCAACTTTCGCCAACCCGAAGCTACTCAACGAAATGGTGCGCGATGATAATGGCGAGGTCCGTCAGGGCTCCCTGGCTCGAGTCGAACCGGAAGGGCAGGTTACCCGTATGTGGGAAGCCATCGAGACCTATATGGATCGGAAGCAGCCTCTGATTATCATTGCAGGTGCTGATTACGGGCAGGGCTCTTCTCGTGACTGGGCTGCGAAAGGTGTGCGCCTTGCCGGTGTGGAAGCGATTGTTGCCGAAGGCTTCGAGCGAATTCATCGCACCAACCTGATCGGTATGGGTGTATTGCCGTTGGAGTTTAAGCCGGGCACTACCCGTGAAACCCTGGGTGTCGATGGTACCGAGAGTTTCGACGTAATCGGTGAGCGCACTCCCCATGCCACGCTGACCTTGCTTATCCACCGTGCTAATGGTGAGACGATTGAGGCTCCTGTTACATGTCGTCTGGATACCGCAGAAGAGGTTTCCATTTATGAGGCTGGGGGTGTTTTGCAGCGCTTTGCTAAAGACTTCCTCGAAGCAGAAGCGACGGCCTGAGTTATGAAGTTTGCTCCTCAAGTAAAAACCCCCGCGACTTATATGCGCGGGGGAACTAGCAAGGGCGTTTTCTTCCGCCTGCAAGATTTGCCCGAAGTTGCGCAGGTGCCGGGGCAGGCCCGTGATAACCTGCTGCTGCGTGTGATTGGTAGTCCAGACCCCTACGGTAAGCAAACCGACGGTATGGGTGGCGCTACTTCAAGCACCAGCAAAACGGTAATCTTGTCGCCCAGCGATAAAACCGATCACGATGTGAACTACCTGTTTGGCCAGGTTTCCATCGATAAGCCGTTTGTTGATTGGAGTGGTAACTGCGGCAATCTCACCGCCGCCGTGGGTGCCTTTGCGATTAATAGCGGTTTTGTAGAGCCCGACAGAGTGCCAGAAAATGGCATCTGCACCGTGCGCATCTGGCAGGCCAATATTGGCAAGACCATTGTTGCCCATGTACCTATGACCAATGGTGAAGTTCAGGAAACCGGGGACTTTGAGCTAGACGGAGTAACTTTTCCGGCGGCTGAAGTGGAAGTGGAATTTATGGACCCCGCCGATGGTGAGGGTGCCATGTTTCCTACCGGTAATCTGGTCGATGATCTGGAAGTGCCCGATGTAGGTGTGCTCAAGGCCACCATGATCAATGCTGGCATTCCGACGATTTTCGTCAATGCAGAAGATATTGGCTACACCGGCACTGAATTGCAGGATGCCATTAACGGTGACAGCAAAGCACTGGCGATGTTTGAGAGCATTCGCGTTCACGGTGCGGTAAAGATGGGATTGGTTTCTACCATTGAAGAAGCTGCCAATCGCCATCATACCCCTAAGGTTGCTTTTGTCGCTAAACCGCAGGATTACGCTGCATCCAGTGGCAAGGCAGTAGCATCTTCCGAGGTCGACCTCCTCGTGCGCGCTTTATCTATGGGCAAGTTGCACCACGCCATGATGGGCACGGCAGCGGTAGCCATTGGCACCGCCGCAGCGATCCCTGGGACTTTGGTCAACCTTGCTGCCGGCGGGGGTGAGCGCAACTCCGTTTGTTTTGGTCACCCATCAGGCACCTTGCGTGTGGGTGCTGAAGCCAAAGAGGTCAAAGGGCAGTGGACTGCTATCAAGGCTGTTATGAGTCGCAGCGCTCGAATCCTAATGGAGGGTTGGGTGCGAATACCTGGCGATAGCTTTTAGGACTTTAGTGATTTCTTTATAGGGGGCCTTTGGGCCCCTTTTTATTTTCCTTCTCTAAAAATTGATTAGGAATCGGTTTTAAATTTTTACTCCAGTCAAATTTTATATTCCGCATATATTTAGCTTTATAGGAAAATATAAGTTTCAGGTATTCTGACAGCAACTTTTCTTTCGGTTCTCCTATGTTTTCAGGTAGTTTTTTATCTCAGAAAAAGCTGTATTTTTATCATTGTGAGACAGGGCTTGCCTTAATAGTCACATCTAGGTCTGTTTAGATATAGCCTTTATTGCTCAGCGTACGTATATTTAAGGCCTGCTGTTGGGATGCGAGGCGTTGGGTAAGCAAGCAGATATTCTCTAAAAAACTCCCAATATTCGTAGAAAGCTGGTGTAAGAATCCTACGGTTTCAGTACTTATTTGACTTGCTGGTCGCAACTAGTGACAGCAAATTGTGAACTAGTCCTCTTTGTCCTAGTCGCGATCCGCTCTATCGTATCTGAGTTTCTAACGTCCCTTCTTTTTGAGATTTTAGCCTAGCCGCCGTACTGCCGACGGCCCTATGGGATGGCCATTCATTAAAAAATAAATGTGGCTTTCCTTTTGCAGCAGATTGGAGAGACATCAATGAGAATTAAAAAACCACTTACCTTTGCAATTGCAATGGCAAATGTCGCGGTAGTGTCGGCTTGGGCTCAGGAAGATAGCCAACAGGATGACGATTGGGCGCTGGAAGAAGTAACGGTTACCGCAACCAAGCGCGAAACCAATTTGATGGATACCCCCGTAGCGATCAGTGCATTTACGCAAGAAGAGCTTGATCGCCAGGGTATTAAGAATGTAAAAGATCTGGGCAACACTATCCCCAACGTGGATATTGGCTACGATGCCTCCCAGTCCTCCCCAGTAATTTCTATGCGCGGCGTGCGCTCTACTAATACCAGTGAACTTGGCGATCCGGCGGTAGGCTTGCACTTTGACGGTATTTACTCTGCACGTCCGCAGTCCGCAATGGCAATGATGTTTGACTCCGAAAGGGTTGAAGCCATGCGTGGGCCGCAGGGTACCCTATATGGACGCAACTCCACAGTAGGTGCCATCAACGTTATCTCCAAAAGACCGGTAATTGACGAATTTGAAGGTTCTGTCGGTGTTGAACTTGGCCGCTGGAATCAAGAGCTGGTTAAGGGTGTTATCAATATCCCGGTTTCTGACACCTTCGCACTTCGCGCATCCTTTATGGATGAAACGCGTGATTCCTACCTGACTGGTTATTACGATGCTAACCAGTACGACAATCGTTATATTGATGCTGATAGCCTTGGTGCATCTACTCTTTCCGACGATGCAGAACGCACTTTTACCCAAAATGGAAACTGGTGGGCATCTGAGGATGTTTCCCTGGTAAGGGCTGATGCAGATGACTTCTACGGGAATGTTGACCAGCAAGCCGTACGTATTGGTGCCCTGTGGGAACCAAGTGAAGATATTTCCTGGTATGCCGTAGTTGAGCATTATGAGGACAAAAGTGCCGGTGGTATTAATACCATTGACTGTGATAAAGCTGATGAGCGCGATGATGGCGTAAATTGCGAAACTTATTACGGTTCCGGTGCGGATGAATACACTGTAGCTGTGAATGTTCCTGGTGAACTTGATCTTACCATGAGTGCATTCCGTTCCAACTTCCGCTGGGACTTTAGCGATAGCATGGCATTTGTGTACAACACTGGCTATGCAGTACAAAACCGCAGTAACCTGATCGATGTTGATGCAGGTCGAAATACCTG
Organism: Microbulbifer maximicatervae (SeqCode); assembly: GCF_052467815.1. Classification (NCBI taxonomy): domain Bacteria; kingdom Pseudomonadati; phylum Pseudomonadota; class Gammaproteobacteria; order Cellvibrionales; family Microbulbiferaceae; genus Microbulbifer; species Microbulbifer maximicatervae (SeqCode). Next base: position 4,237,645 of record NZ_CP174326.1, on the reverse strand, counting down.
GGACATGAGCATGAGCATCACTGATGCAGAAAATGTTTCATACTCCCACGAGCTGCAGCTCCAATCTACCGATGATGCTCCACTTCAATGGATCACTGGCCTGTTCTATTTCCATGAGACCAATGACCTTAATGGTTACTTCTTGGCTTCACTGGATAATGCCGTTTTCTGGCGCCAGCCAGATAGAACTGTTGAGGCTAGTGGCGCATTTGCTCAGGCAACTTACAGTCTTACCGATACAATCCACCTCACACTGGGCGGACGCTACACTCAGGATAAGAAGAGCGATGAGGGCGGCAACAATTTAAGTTGTACCCGTGATTGGTCCATAGAATGGGGCGCTGATGAATATGGCTGCTTCCCGGCTTATGATCAAGCTACCTTTAATACTCTCTCAACAGGTTACTTTGCTGACGACTCGATCTACACTGTAGAAACCTACAATGATACTAGTGATACATGGAGCAATGCAGATTATCGCATCGGCTTGGATTACGATCTAACTGATGACGTTATGCTTTATGCCTATGTTGCAACTGGATTTAAGTCCGGTGGTTTGGGTGATGTTATTTATCAATACGAGCAAGACCCAGATACCGCTGAGTATATTTATGATGAGGATGGCAATCGAGTAGTAGCTGGAACCTACGATACCAACTACGATGAAGAATCGGTTGTTACTTGGGAATTTGGTGCTAAAGGTAGCTTCCTTGATGGCCGCTTAAATCTGGCTAATACTTTCTTCTTCTCTCAATATAAAGATATGCAGCTTGCCGCACCGGATACTGCGTATACTTACTATGTTGAGGAGCGGGATGACGAAGGTAACTTGACGGGTGATATCACTACTGAGCCCTATGTTATCTATCTGACAAAAAATGCTGCTAGAGCAGAAATAATGGGTATGGAGTTTGAGTTTGACTGGGCTCCCTATCCGAATGGCAGAATTAGTGGTTTTGCCACTTGGATGAAAACAGAAATTACCTCTGATTTCTGGAACCGCTGGAACTTCAATAACCAATCCTTGTTTGAGATTGATGACTGGGGCGCAGCTCACGACAATAGTAACGAGGAGCTATACCGTAACCTGAAGGGCAATGAGTTGCCGGTATCACCGGAATTCAGCTTCACCATCAATTACGATCATACCTTTGAGCTGGCTCACGGCGGTGCAATTATTCCGTTTATCGGTATTCATTGGGAAGATGAGTCTTACCTGACCTACTGGAACGTTGACAAGCATGAGTTCCCGGTTGGTGATACTTCGGCCTACGATGATAGTCGTGACGCATTCTGGATGGTCAATGCTTCTGTGAAGTACGTAAGCCCGGACGATCAGTGGAATGTTGAAGCCTATGGCAACAACCTGACTGACGAAGTTGTTCCGTACTACGCAGATGGAAGTGATGGCCTGGTATCCGGACCATTCTCTACCCCAATGAGCTACGGTGTGCGCTTTAACTACAACTTCTAAGTAGTTACTGCTGCTCCATAATAAAAAGCCGGATCATTTTAAATTGTCCGGCTTTTTTTATATCTCGTGTGTGGTGTCAAAGCTTCTTACGAGTTCTTTTGCCTTGTTAAGGCATGCAAGTATCTTGGGGTTATGTAAGTAGCTAGGATCTAGTTTTGCGCCAAATTATGCGAATCATATAAAATAAAAATAGGGCGATAAGAGTCCAAGGTAAAAGGTATGCGATTGCAGTGATTGCTTCAGATAACCCGTCAGACAAGTTTCCACCAAAATGAGATAGGGAGTTTGATATGGGGGCCCAGAAAGAAGTGTAGGATTTTGAGTGTAACTCAATTTGAACCACATCCATCTGAGTTCGCTTGAGCAGTTTAGCTTTTTTCCCCTGTGAATACTCAATATCAGATTGTACCGATGCTAACTTTTCAGCAACCTTGATTAGAGTATCGATGTCACTGGCAGATTTTTGTTCCAGCTCTACAAGCCTCGACTGATACTGAAGTAACATTTCAAGGCGCTTTTGGTTGTCGATAATGACATCTTGTAAATCTTCTGCTTTGGTTTCTCGCTGTATCACTGCTCCTTGCTCTGATGCCAGATCAATGATTTTGTCGACCCCGCTGGGGTGGATTCTAAAGTGAATCCTTCCGTAGGGCTTTTCACCGTTGCTGAGACTAGAATGCAATATTGTGCATTCTTTCTCCATCTCTTGCTGGCAGAGTAATTGGAGCTTGTAGAATACAGGTTCAACCTCTTCAGCAGGTAGCTCAGTTGTCAGGAAGTGTTCGTAAGCAATATATTGACCTCGCCCACCTTGATTGCCGCCTGAAATAGGTTCCGGGAACCGAATATCTGCAACTACCTTACTGGAGGCGCGAGCATTGTTATATGAGGTTACTGAACTTTCGTTGCCTGATTCTGAGCAACCGTAGTTACTGCCCAGTATAAGAAGGGCAAGTAAGTAGTTAAAGAGTCTCATTTAGATCCTGTTTGATTCTTGTTAGTCCGAATAGACTTGAATCTAGCACCGACCGGTTTATTGATAAAGGTTAGCATCGGTGTGCATGGTGCTCATTTGGGTTTCATTAAGGAGACTCAAGATTTGTGTTATTCTCCTACGAGTCTGGGTGTTTGTTCTGAATCTGTGTATTGGTGGAAAATAGATAATGTCTACAATAGAGTTGGAAGAAAGACGGAAATCAGAGCTAATCGAAAAGGTTAGGGGTTATTTGTCTAAAGAATTTGAGCTGGAAATTGGCGGTTTTGAAGCGGAGTTCTTTATTGATTTCCTTGCAAAGGAGATGGGGGCTGGCTTTTATAATCAGGGTTTACATGATGCTCAGGTAATAGTGTCCTCTAAGTTGGAGGATATTTCTGATGCAATTTATGAGATAGAAAAGCCTGTCGACTAGAATTATTGCACCTGTTGATGGCAGTGCGATTCTATCTCTTATAAGCTGTTCAGAGATATTATTCCTTAGGTTTTTCCGCCTGGATAAATAGCATGGCTGCAAAGACCAACACTATTCCAGGTATAAAGCTGATATTAAAGTTTGCCATTTCCAATACTATGGCCACTATTAGTACAAATATCGGATTCAAGAAACTATATGCTGCTACTTTAGTTGCCCCGATCCTTAATGTACTGAATTGCAGCAGAAAAAAACTAATTAAAGTTGAGAATAAGGCTAAATAGAATAGCCCGCCGTAAGTCTCGGTGGGTATATTTCGCCATTCTATCTGGTTCAAGTTTGGAAAAGAGAGCAATAGTAACCAGAGCGCACCAAATAGAATAACCCAGAATGTCATGACCTCTGTAGGCTCCCCTGAGTGAACCTTCTTGATAAGCGGGTTATATAAACTGAGTGATATAGCACCTAGGGTGAATATCCAATCCCCTTTGTTTAGGTCTAGCGTTATCGCTGTTGAGGCACTCCCCTTGAATACAATCCAGGCTGCACCCAGAGTCCCAAGGGTTAGGCCGATAACTTTGCGGGTGCTGCTTCGCTCGCCATTGATGATCAAAGTAAAGATGGCTGTCATCGCCGGAACTGTTGTAAAAAGAGCGCCGGTATTCACTGCAGTGGTGTATTTGAGTGCTTCAAACATACACCAGAAAAAGATAACTAGTGGGATGCTGAGTAGAGCATATCCCAGCAGTTTTTTGGGTTCTGGAAGCTGAATCCCGTGCTTTAAAAATATGAAGGGTGCAAATAGTCCCGCCGCAATTAAGAATCGAATCAACATCATGGAATCCGCCGGGAGTGAATCGGCGATTAACTCCCCAATAGGAAATGATCCTGCAACCAGTAGTGTACAAAGAATCATCAGGCAGTGAACCCACCAGAGCGAGGTGTTGGGGCTTGTAGTTGATGGGGTTATGTCCCTGGTAAGCTCACTCATGCTTCTTCCCTCTATTAGCGAGAGATAAGTGTATGTCGTTTCTGGTAAACTGATAATCCAGCATTATAGACACTCACTGTTGAGGAGAAGGAAACAGTCGCCTATGGAGACAATTGCAGCAATTCCAATATTTGTGACTGTGGCAGAAACCGGTGGCTTTTCCCCGGCGGCAAAGTTACTTGGCATCTCAAAATCAGCGGTAAGCAAGCGGGTTACCCAGTTGGAGCTGCAGCTTGGGGTGAAGCTTTTGCACAGAACTACGCGAAAGTTGAGCCTGACGGAGGCTGGGGAGCATTTTTATGAGCACGCACGCATTGCTTATAAATCGGCCAAAGATGCACAAGACGCAGTTCTGCAGCTACAGGGGGAGCCTCGGGGGCGCTTGCGGATCAATGCTCCTATGTCCTTTGGTAGATTACACCTGGCTCCCTTAATTCCCGTATTTATGAAGCGTTACCCCGAGATTAGTATCGACATGATACTGGACGATAAAGTTGTCGATTTAGTGGGGGAGGGCTTTGATATCGCTATTCGCGGAGGTGACCTTCCCGATACCAGCCTGATTGCCCGCAAACTTGCACCTCTGAAAAGTGTACTCTGTGCGTCACCTTCCTACTTGAAGGAATTCGGAGAGCCCACAGAACTGGAGCAGTTGAGCGCCCATAATTGCCTGATTTTTACTTATTCCAGGGATGTGAAAGAGTGGGGTTTTATCAAAGACAATCACTTACATACCATCGAGGTGAAGGGTAACTACCAGGTAAATAATAGTGAGGCACTGAGGGAAGCTCTTCTTCAGGGTGTAGGGATAGGTCGCTTACCCACCTTCGTGGCAGGACCAGACATTGAGGCTGGAAAGCTAATTCCTCTATTTGAGGAGTACCAGATGCCTGCCAAGTCTATCTATGCGGTTTTCCCTGAGCGGCAGTTTATGCCAGCCAAAGTCCGCGCCTTTATAGACTTTGCAATAGAGTACTTTGGCGGCGATACACCTTACTGGGATCAGTAAATTGTTAACCTTTCGTCAACAGTAAGTCTCCGTCGAACCCCATTATCAACGATAAGGAAACCCAATAAGCTTCTTCTCATCGACATTCAATCAACGAACGATAGTCAGAGAGAAACTTATGGAATTGTTTAAAGCTGTTGAATCCCGCCGCTCGGTTAAGCATTTCGATATCACTGCAGAGATGCCTGTCGAGGACTTCACCCGTCTGGTCCAGGCGACCATGTTGTCGCCGACTTCTTACAATATTCAGCACTGGCGTTTCCTGCGTGTCACAGATATTTCCCTTCGCAGTCAGCTTAAAGATGCAGCCTGGGGGCAACAGCAAGTAGAAGATGCTTCTGAGTTGATCATACTTTGTGCAGATATTAATGCCTGGAGCGACCGGCCGGAGCGGTACTGGGCCGAAGCGCCGAAAGAGGCTAGGGATGTGTTAGTGCCAATGCTAACTGAGTTCTACAAGGGTAAGCAGCAACTACAGCGGGACGAGGCTATTAGAAGCTGCGGATTGGCAGCACAAACCATGATGTTAGCGGCAAAGTCGATGGGATATGACACAGGTGCAATGGTTGGGTTTGACCCAGAGAGAGTCGCTGAGCTGATCAATTTGCCCGAAGGTTATTTGATCGGGATGATGATAGTGATTGGAAAAGCGGCAAAAGTTGCGAATGGGCGTGGTGGACAGCTGTCGATAAATGACGTCCTGTTCGAGAATAGCTTTTAAGGAGACGATAAATAGGGGTGAATCGCTATTGAGGTTCTTTTAGTAGGCCTCAAGGATTAATTGGGTAAATTGTAAAGGCAATTACAGTGTCTATTTACTGGCGTTATCAAAGTTTCGTTATGCTTGCCTAGCTCAAACAATAGATGGGAGATAGAGCAATATAATGAAAGCCCCCTTAGGCTCAGAATAAATTCTTTTCATTGATATTGGAAACGTGAAGTGTGGCTTATGCCTACAATTTTCTTATATCAATGAGAGGGACCTGCCATGAACACCTGTTACCACAAGTTAGTCACAGCTTTCGTCACAAGTGCTACTTTGTTCTCATCACCACTAGTTATGGCTGTTGATTGTGGCGATGTTATAACAACAGCTGAAACCCTGTCGGAAACGCTAAATTGTGAACTGAGCCTGGCGAATCCCTATGCGGTAACAGTAACTGGACCCGGTGGAAGCCTTACGATGGCAGAGGGCGGGGAAATTATTTGTGACAACCCAAATCTAGAAAGTATTGCTGGAATTTTGGTTAATGGATTATCTGGTGCCGTTTATGGTGGGACGATAACCGACTGCCCAGATGGTTTAAACCTGGAGGGAGATGGATTTCATACCATAGATGGAATTATGATATTAAACTCTCCACGAGAGGGAATTGTTATTGATAGTAACTCCAATAATATTGTTGGGAATCAAATTATTGATACTGGCAATGATGATGGTATAGATGTTAGAGGCGATCGAAACCAAATTATCAATAATTATATTGAATCAGCCGGTGATCAGGGAATTACGGTAAATGGTGTGTTTACACTGGTTCAGCTAAATACTGTTGTCGGTAGTACTGATGGTGATAACGGAATTGATATTAATGAAAGTAACACAACAGTTATTCAAAACTTTGTTACCGGCAGTGCGAGTAATGGGATTGAACTCAATGTGGATGTATCAAGTACTTCTATAATACAAAATATAGTAATGGAAAATGGGACAAATGGCTCGCCTGATACAGCCGGTATCAATATCGCTGGATTCAATAATGAGAATAATGTGGTGGTAGGGAATACATCGCTTGATAATTCTGCATTTGATTTACGTGATCCTAGCGATCCAACCTGTAGTGGAAGTAATACTTGGATTGGCAATACTCATGTAACAGCAGAACCTGCCTGTTTGGATTAAGTTCGGGGAGGTTTTAATCTGGGGAAAGTAGAAGCGTGTAAGTGATACTGCTGGAGAAGACGGAAAGATATACTGCGTTTAAGGTGTGCTGTGCATTCGCGTCTTCCCTATTTTGGGTAAGTTGCGGAGTTACTAAAATTAAACCCGAACTACGATGTTTCACGCCAATGCTGACACTCGATTGCCGATAGGGTGACACTAAGGGATATGTTCAGTGAGAGAAACGACATGGCAGTCTTCTGCTTTATGAAAATCAGTTGTCGCTTCCTACAAAAATCACAATCCGATCGACATTCCCGCTAACATCCAGTACAGCAATTTGGTGCTTACCACTGCCCGGAAGTAGTGCCAGATTTTCGTTTCCGAGGGTTTCGCCCTTGGGTTCACCGTTTAGGAACCAATAGCGCTTTCCCTGTCCGCCAATCGCGCTCAGAGTCAAACGCGGAAGTGGGGCATTTTTGCCGGTAGGTCGATACTGGTTACCGTCTCCAGCTCCGATAATTTTTAGTGGAGTTCCTGTTGTTGCAGTCGGGGTGTAACACTCGGGAGCCGTCGGAGGAATTTGCTGGGCCCGGGTTTGGTTTGCGGGTAGCCAGGATTCCAGTTCTTTTGGCCAAAGGGCTAGGCTATGCCTTTCAGTAGTAGAATCCATACAACTGGGCTTTACCCGCATACCTTGCCGGTTTGCAAAGAAACTAAAGGTTTGTGCTGCCCGCAGAGGCTCACCTTGCGGCGATAGTGTTCTGGGTGTGCGCCCTTGGATTAACCAGGCGTTGTGTTGCAGATGGCAGTGGCTGGTTTGTGTGAGCGTCTTCTGGCCCCCAAGCGGCCAACAAATAGTCTCTTGAGTTACTGAATCTGGCTTTTTCAGGTGCTGTTGTTTGTTGTCTGGTAATGCGGCGATAACTGCGTTCAATAGAGGTGTAGCACTAATGGAGCCATAGTAACCGGGTAGGGGAGTGCCGTCCGGTCGGCCTACCCAAATGCCGACGGTGTAGCCGGGAGTTACGCCAATCGCCCATGCATCCCGATAGCCGTAGCTGGTGCCTGTCTTCCAGGCGATATCTGCCTTGTTTTGTCGCACCAGATTGCGCCAACGGCGGGAACCTCCGCGATTGGAAGCGAGGATTTCAAATGTAATCCAAGCCGCCTCAGGAGACATCAGATGCCTTTCACGTACGGGCTCCTCGGGTAAATAGCGGGGAGCTGCAGTCTGGCCTCCCCGTGCCAGTGCGGCATAAATACCTGTCAGCTGGTCAAGACGAGCACCTACGCCCCCCAAAATCATGGCCAAGTTGGGTCTACCACCACTGGGAAACTCTAGTGCTAGTCCGGCATTCTCCAGGGTTGCGGCCAATCGACCGGGGCCGTAATGTTCCAGTAGCTGAACTGCAGGGACATTGAGAGATTTCTGAAGGGCGGCAGTGGCGGTGACAGGGCCGGCGAAGCCTCGATGGAAATTTTCAGGGCGGTAATCGCCGTAGATGCGGGGCGCATCGCTGAGCAGGGAGGCGCTGTGAATCAGGTCCTCATCAATGGCAAGTCCGTACAAAAAGGGTTTGAGCGTAGAGCCCGGTGAGCGTACAGCCCTGGCCATATCCACATAGCCATAGCGGCGCCCGTTACCAAAATGAGAAGCTCCCACGTAGGCTCGCACGGATAAATCGGAATTCTCCAAAACTACAACAGCTGCAGATGTTTTGGCTGGATAGCTATCCATATGATCCCGAAGGAAATCTTCCAATCCGCGCTGGATGTTGCCGTCGATTGTGGTGCGAATAACTTCTTGGTCGCTGATGGTATTTACCAGTCTGCGGGCTAGGTGCGGGGCGTTTTGCGGGAATTCCAAGCGTTCCGCATAGACTTGCTCAAGCTGGGCGCGTTTAACATCCTCTGCGCTCCAGACGGTAAATGACTGCAGCCTATCCAGAACTTTGTCCCGGGCATTTTGTGCCTTTAAAGGATGCCGATCTGGCCGCAGGCGGCTCGGCGCCTGAGGGAGTACAGCTAGCAGTGCAGCTTCCGCATGGGTAAGGTCGGAGGCTGATTTACGCAGGTATAGACGGCTGGCTGCTTCCACGCCTTCAATATTGCCGCCGTAAGGTGCGAGGTTCAGGTACAGATCGAGAATTTCATTCTTGCTGAAGTGCCACTCCAATTGCAATGCACGCAATATCTGCTTGGTTTTGCCCGGCAGAGTTTTGCGGTGTGGGTCCAGTAGTCGCGCTACCTGCATGGTGAGAGTGGAACCGCCGGAAACGACTCGTCCATTGCGAAGGTATTGGACTGAAGCTCGCAATAGGGCTAGCGGATTTACTCCGGGGTGCCGATAGAAGTGTCGGTCTTCGTAGGTGAGAAGAGCTTCGATAAAGCGCGGTGATACATTTTCCCGAGATATTGGGTATCTCCAAACTCCGCGACTGTCGGCAAAGAAACGTAGTGGTTTGCCGTAACGATCTGCAACGACTCGTGCAAAATCTTGAGTTTCGGGAAGAGGAGGAGGGAAAGCAAAGTCGAGCAGTAGCAGTACCGCTGTGAGGGCGGCGGGCGCAAGCAGCAGTGCGCGAACTCTGCGACTGCTGCTTTGCCAGGCTCTCCGGATAGTGGCCAACAGCTTCACTGTTTACCGATTACCCGCATTTGCGTTAGGGGATTTTCACCGATAGCGAAGCGTTCCGGTTTGTACATATCCTCTACGTAGGGTGGGGGTACCTGATAGTTGCCGGGGGTTACTGCGCGGGTGATATAGAAGAGATTGGTGGTTTTGTATCTCAGCTGATCCAGTGCCGCCACAAAGCGGTCATCGCGATATTCAGTGTGTTGGATATTGTCCTGGGTGTCCTGCCACTGGGCAATACTTTTGCCATCGAACTCGAGTTCATCCACTTTGACACTGTCGGCCAGGTTTTGATTCTCCAGCTCAAAACCTGCGGGCAATAGGTCCACTGCAAGTAGGTCGGGCAGGCGTTGGTCCGCATCAATTTGTAAACGCACCAGGTAAAGCTCGCCCTCACGAACCTGGTTGGGAATGACTTCCGTGCCATCCAAATTGTGGTAGCTGCGTTTAATTCTGACACCTTTATTCATCTCCGCCTCTGGCGACTCCTTGCTGTAACCATTGATAGTGATTGCTGCATAGAGCTTTTCTATCTGTGCAGTTACCTCAAGTGCGCTGGCGGCTTCGCGCCCACGGAATAATGCGCTGTGCGGGTTATCGCTATTGAGCTCGCGCAAGCCATCAATACTGGCCATAGTCGCAGACCAGTTTGCACTGCTATTGAGTTGCAACTGTGCTCCAGCCATAAACACACTATTGCGCTCCTGGGTGCTGAGATATTGGCGGCCGTGGAGAAGATCTGCCAGTTCGAACACCAGGGATTCCGTTTTATCACCTGCGAAATTGTGCTCTAGGAGTAGGGAGATCATTTGGGCCGTATCCCGTAGGTCTGATCCATAATCGCCATAGTAGCTGCGGCGTTTGCGCTCGATTTTAAGCGCTTTTTGCAGGGCCTCCTGGGCCAGGGTGGCATCGCCCATGGTGTGCAAAGCGATTGCCATATGCAGATTTGGCAAGGGAGATTGGGTCAGGCTAGAGCCGCTTTCATAAAGGGTACGCAGTTGCCCGAGAGACACTTTCTGTACTCGTGAGAGCACATAGGCAGCGTAAGCTCTTGAGGCATAAGCATAGAAATCGGGACTATAGCTATAGCGTTGCTGATAGAAAGTACCGCGCTCACGGGCGTAATCCTGCAGGCGCTTGAGTGCGGATTCCAGGCGGTTATCGTCAAATACGATTCCCTGGTCCCGGGCCCGCAATAGAAGATCGACTACATAGGCGGTTAGCCACTGGCTTTCGGAAGACTCGGAATTCCATAGGCCAAAGCTGCCGTTCCCTTTTTGCATGCTGAAAATGCGTTCAATACCTGCGTCGATACGCTCGGCCCGCTCATTCTCATCCAGAGGTTCAAGGCCCAGTTTTTGCTGTCGCTGCGGCGTTGCCATGACTAGCGGGAAGGTCCGGCTGGAGGTTTGTTCCAGGCAGCCGTAAGGATATTGCAGGAGGTTGGATAGGTGATCCTGTAACTGCAGTTGCGGTCGGCTGTCCAGGGATACCAGGGTTTGAACAGTTCCAGGCATTAGGGAATCCAGGAAGCTGCTATCGGCACTGAAGCTCTCGCCCTGGGACAGGAGTCTGCGCTGGTTGCGTGTGGTTGCCGGCCAAGCGGGGCGCACGCCCAGGCGCCACTGCTGTTCGATATTGATATTATTTCCATCTTTATCGACGGCACCCTGCACGACCAGTTTGAACTCCGCATCTCCGGTGGCATCTTTGGCGGTGATAGGGAAGCGCAAAGTTTTGCGTTCACCATCCGCCAGTTCCAGCATCCGCTCACCCATTTCCAAATCTACCGCGCCCACTGATTGCATATTTACAGTGAGTTTCTGGGAGCGGCCACTTAAGTTATTGAGGTCAAGGGCCAGTGTGCTGCTATCACCAGGGGCCATAAAGCGAGGCAAGGCGGCTTGGGTGACAACCGGTGAGGCGACTGTTACTTCTCCGTCGGTGCTACCGAATCGGTCTTTGCTGAAAGAAACCGCCATCAGGCGCAGCTGTCCGTTAAACTCCGGTAGTTGTAGCGCGACCTTTACTTGGCCCTGAGTATCAAATTCAACGGGTCCTGAGAATAAAGATACTATTTGAACGTCGGAGTTGGGCTCGTCGCCGCCTCGGGCCAGTTCCGCATCGCCGCCAAAACGTTGCTCCACCAGTTTGCCACTGTTGGATTCAATAATGCGATGATAAATATCCCTTACATCCACACCGTAACGGCGCTGGCCAAAAAAGGCCTCGAAGGGATCCGGGGTTTCGAAGCGGGTGATATTGAGTACACCGACATCGACGGCGGCCAGGGTGGCCCAGGCTTTGCTTCCGTTTTGTTCGATAGAATTTTCGTCAGCAGAAATGGTAACTTCAATTTCCGAGCCGGGCAGGGCACTCGTGGGCGCTTCGAGTGAAATGGGCAGACGCCGAGGATCGCGATCCAGGGGCAGGTGGGCGAGACCAAAAGCGCGATTGGGGGCGATACGCTCACTCTTGTCCGCAGGGCGCAGAGCAGTAACAGAAATATAGGTGTCGTGGCGATCCCACTCAGGAGAGATTGGGATTTCGATATTGGTGCCCGACTTTTCTACAGGTAGTCGTTTGGACCACAATAGTTGGTCGCTCTCCACCAACACCAACGCCTCTCCGTCAGCGGGCGGTACTACGGTGAGTTGCGCCAGATCTCCAGAAGAGTACCTAGGTTTATCCAGTGATAGGGCCACGGTATCTGGACGCGCAGCCTGGCCTTTGGCTACTTGATCCTTACGCCACCAGTAATACCAGTCCCGGCCGGCGTGGAAGCGTAAGCTGCTGGTTGCTCCCGTATTGGTATCAGTGACCTCTAAGCGGTAGTGGCCATGTTCCACTGGGACTGTGAGCTTAAGTGGCTGCTCTTCGGTGAATTGGAGCTGGCGACTGAAAGTTTCAAATTCAGCACTTGAGTATTCATAGTGCCAGCCCCGATTTGCAGAGTACTCCCAAAAGTACTGGCGGTCTTCGGAAATTAACACCGCTTTGAGATCCCGCCCGATAACAGGCTCGCCCTGTGCGTCGGCAACCACTATTTCAAATTCAGGCCTGCTGTTGGCCGATGGGTTTTCCTCTCCAAAACTTGGGCGAATACCTACCACCGGGTGTGTGGGCCATACCAGGACTGGATGTTGGCGAGTTACCGGGCGGCCGCCGGATTCGAACAGGCTGGAAACCAAGTTGATTTTCAGCGGGCTCTTTGCTCGTTTCCAACGGGAGCGCAAAGTCAGATTGCTCAACCCTTCCTCATTGAGCTCAATCGTTGGGGCATGAAACTGTCGCGTGGGCAAAGATTCACTAGTGTTCCCAAATAAGAACCCTTTCCACTGGGGAAAGGGCTCGCGATAGTGGCTAATTTGCACCAGAGTTTCCAGGCGGTTCTTTGCCGCTGGCGCACCATAGAGATAACTACCTTCTACTTGAAGTTCGAAAGATTCTTTATGGCCCTCTACCAGACTGCGCTCTTCACCGTCTTGCAAAACCAGCTTCATTCGCTCTGGCAAGAATTCTTCTACCTTAAATGGATATTTCACTTTGCGCCCATCGGCTAGCTCAACATCCAAACGCCAGTCACCGGTAGGTGCATTTTGTGGAAGTGGGATAAGCTTTTCGTAGTATCCGGGCGCGCTGGCGTGCCATGTGAATGCGCGCGCGCTGGTATTGTCCGGCTTTATGAGTTCTGCCTTGATCGGCAGGTCTTTGATATAGCGACCATCATAATTGCGCAGCAGCCCGCTCACCTGGATCGATTCATTGGGACGATACAGATCTCGCGGGCCATACATGAAAAACTCCATCGGTCTTGAAGGGCGCTGGCCCAACTGAAAATCCGAAAGGTCCAATGCAGGTTCACGCAGGTCGAGAATGGAGAAGTGACCGGTATCAGGATCTCTTGCGATGAAGAAGCGCTGTGAGTCTTCCTGTTCCTGCGTCAGAGCAAAGCGCACCTGGCCGTCTTGGTCGGTTGTGTATTGCTGGATTAGCTCCCCTTTGTTGTTGAGCAGCTCAACTTCAATGCCCTTAAGAGCCTGCCCTTCATCCAGAGATGAAACATAGAGGTCAACACTGTTTGGATAGTACCGCGCATGAAGGCCTAAGTTGGAGATAGAGAAGTGGGTGACATCATAGAGATTGGTGTCATACATGCCTGCCGGCTGCATAACCGCGACATAGATACCTGGTTGTTGCAGGGGCTTTATATGCCCGATAGAGAGGTCGAAATCTCGCTGGACATATTTCTCCTTGGTGAGATCGAACTGGGCACTATAGACAAAATCGGCCACTTGATTGAGGGACTTCAAGCGGTAGTAGTATTTTAGTGACTGGCTTTTGATCAGCCTGAAGAACTCGGAATAATGTTCAGGTTTCACTCTATGGAAGTGAATCTGTGCGGCCTCAACACTGACTGCAGTAACAGGTAGGCCGGGAGTTACCGTCGCGGGAAAAATACTTCCATTGCTGGCAAAGCTGATACTGGGCTCAATCCGTCGGGTGCGAAGCCTCTCCTGTTTCTCTTCCTGTAACTCCAAGCCGTTTTCGCCGGGCAGACCCGGGAGCACGGTGAGTTTATAGCGAGTATCTTGTTCAATATGAGGAAAATAGAGAATTTTCTGGTTATCGGAGAGAACCCAACCACCATCTACACGCTCGCCATCGTCACGGGATAGATTCAAGTAGGAGCCAAAATGGGCATTGCCCAGTAAAGGTTCAGAAAAGATAACAGCGATGGCCCGTGCATCTTTAAACGTCCGCTCCCCAACATGGAGGACCTTTAGAAAGTGATCCCCGGAGATTTGAGTACTGGCACTGGCTGTGACTTGTGCAGGGGTAGCATCATTCTCTGTCAGCTCAGTAGAATTAGTTTCAGAAGTGCGCTGAACTTCATCAGCTTTCGAGCTTATTTCACTAGAAGACGCCGCTTCTTTTTTATGCACTTTCTTAGTGACGCTGAGAGCTTGTGCCTGGTTGTTACCCTCTTCAACGCTCCCGCCTTCCGCAAGCTTGGGGGTGTCAGCGAGTTTCTTCTCTGACTTTTCTTGTGAGCAAGCCATAGCAATAAGACAAAGAAGAATGACCGCAATCCAGCGTGGTGAGCGGTGAAGGGACATGGGTATTTCCTTATAGAATCCATTTAACGACGCACAATTTAGTCCGTCTTTAAATATGTCTCAAGTTTCCTCCATGGTTTCCGTGCTCGGTATCTATTCCTGATGCAAGTGCGTACCAATAGTGAGGTGGGGATTACTGATGGCTGGAAAATAAATTTATGGAATGATGGGATGGCAATTAGGTGGCTTAGGGAGTAAGCGACCTTCCTGTTCTATGGTGCCAGGTTGAGGCGTGTAGTTTATTCGATAATCACTAGTTCAATTGAATCTAGCCGAAATAACGTTGTATCACTACACCTATGTTGGCTCCTTTTTACGTTTAAATAGCTTAATCCAGAAGATTCCTTCAAAGATAATGCCAAGAGCAAGGAAGATTACTCCTCCCACAGGGACTCCGAAAGCGTAGCAGGCAATCGCCGCAAATAAAAATAGCAGTGCGGTGGCAATTCTTTTCACTTTGATATTCCTTTGTTATGCCTCAGTTCTAGCCTAAGCTTGTTCTACTTCAAAGACTATACTGAATACCAGACTTAAACCCAACATAAATAATACCCAAGCATAGAACTGTGGAACAAAAAGCTAAAGGCAGATAGAGTTTGTAATGGCCATGCCTTTTTAATTACGTCCTCACAAAGCGGGACTAGTATTGCTATAAAGAAGTCATAGGTAGCGGCCTGGGTTTTTATTAAGAGTCTCAGACCTTAAAGTCACTTTTACTCTTTCATGTGTACTATCTTAATGTTAGGTGGGGTTATATGAGGTAGCTTGTGAAAGTACTGATTGTTGGGGCTGGGCCCACGGGCCTTACAGCAGCGGTCGAGCTTGCTCGGCGAGGGCTATTGCCAAGAATTGTGGACCGCCGGGATAGCGCTTCAACCCTTAGTCGAGCGGTGGGAGTTACTTCTCGCAGCCTTGAGTTGCTTTCACACTCTGGCGTTTCTGAAAAGTTGATTGCTGAGGGGATCGCGGTTCAGAGCGCATGCATTTACCTAAATACGCATTTAGCACTAGAGTTTCCCCTTCATTCCGATCGGACTTATTTCCCCGCCATTCTTGGACTTCCTCAAGACAGAACTGAAGCTCTCATGGCTCAGGTTTTATTTGGTATGGGAGTCGAAGTTGAATATAGGAAAGAACTCAAAACCCTTACCGAGGAAAAGAGCGGGGTAGTGGCTTTTTTTGACAATGGTGAAGAGGAGCGATTTGACCTGGTTGTAGGAGCGGATGGTATTCGCAGTACTGTTCGTGAAGCTGCAGGTATCAGTTATCCTGGATTTGACTTGGAAGAAGTGTGGTCAATCGCGGATGTTGATACAGGGGATTGGCCTCCTAAAAGAAAGTTTACCTTGGTCAAAATGGAATCTGGCGTGGTCGCTGTTGCAGTGCCATTGGGAGAAGGCCGACACCGTCTGGTAGCTAGCTGTGATAATGCAATTAAAGCATTTCCGATGGCGGTGGATGTTAAGAGGGTTCGGCGGGAGGGAACCTTTAAAATCTCAATTCGGCAAGCGGAAACTTACTCAAAGGGTAGGATACATCTAGCTGGGGATGCTGCCCATTGCCACTCTCCGGTTGGAGGTCGTGGTATGAACCTTGGGATAGCTGATGCAGCCGAATTGGCAAAACGGATCACTGAGGGGCAGCTCCTAGGCTACTCTGAATTGCGCCATCAAGAAGATAAAAAGGTTATTGAGGTTACTGAGCGTGGTCGGAAAATGATTACTGGACAATCCCTGAAAGCAAGATTTGAATTTCGAGCGTTAATCGCTGCCGCCAGTTCTATTCCTGCAGTGCGGAGAAAACTGGGGCAGTTTGCGGTGGAGCTTTAGGGGTCAAATAAATTTGTAATCATTTGTAGGTTGAGCCAGTTGTCTGCGAGCATGCGTGTCAAAATTTAGGGATATTTCAATCTATCTTTTTAGTTTTACAGCCGTACCAAAAACAAGAATTTCTGAAGAGCCATCCATAATTGCGCTTGTAGTAAAACGAATGCCTACTACGGCATCAGCGCCTTTTTGCCGGGCACTGTCACTCAATCTTTGAAAAGCTTTGTTTCTCGCTTCGGTTAACATCTCTGTGTAGCCCCGGATTTCTCCTCCGACAATGCTTTTGATGCCAGCCATTAAATCACGGCCAATATGTTTTGACTGAACAACGTTACCCGTAACGATATCCAATATCTCCGATATCTCTCTTTCTGGCACTGTTTCCGTAGTTGAAAAAATCATTTTGCTCCCCCTGAATTAGAAATACTCTTCTATTTTACATTATTAGTAATCTTATCTCGATCTGTTACGCGAGTATATTCGATTGTTTGGTGATAATCGAATGTTCGTTTTTAGTTTTGATGTCGCATTTAATGAGTTGGGATTTCGTGATGAAAAGTGTAGTGGTCATATAGCCCGGTTATTTTTGATGGAGTATAAGCTAAATTAAATGCAGCCCAGTTATTGCTGCGGCTTTCTCGGTAGCAATTTTTCCACCCTTGTTTTGAGTGTAAATATGATGGGTAAAACCGCTTCCCTGAATATAGATAAGCTGTAAGTTAGGAAAGATCAGGCGGAATCGCCATTTATCACCAATATTGTAAGGTTAGGGCGTTAGGTAGCTATTGCGCGCCTTTGCAGAGGTAAAGGCTAAGTCGCAATTTTTCGTTTTCGACCTTTGGATTTCACCAAGTAACATTGATGCGGAGAGGTCATTGCTTATGTGAAACTAGCTAACTTTGTATCCTTGATGTGATGCTGGGTTTGTTTCATCCAGCTCTGAAATAGCCTCATCTTGGGTTAACTAATGGTCGAAAACTGAGCCCGTTATTTTATTGAGCCCTTTAGTAGTCCCATACTCAGCCAGCTGAAGCAATTATGAGAATTGAACTCGTAGCCGGCATTGTTGGTTTTCCGGTAATGAAATGAAGTCTCGATTACTCGATGCAATAGTCCTTGCGGCGTAAAAGTGTGCAATTATGATCTTTGAGAAATTTTGGTACCATTTTAAGGTAAAAAGTCCTGTTAGAGTTAACGTGGGTGCGCAGTAATATGTATTACAAATGCACTCCGGGTATGAAATTCTTGTTTCATGCTTTAACCATTTTTAATGGGAGTAAGCATTGCCAATAACCGACATCTATCCATTGGTTAAATTTTCGACCCACCTCTTTAAAATGAGCAACCTTTTCCATTCCAAACTTCTCATGAAGTGCTACGCTGCCAGTATTTGGTAGAGCTATACCGCAGATTACTGCGTGGACATTGAGTTCGCTTAACTGTTTAAACAGTTCTGCATAGAGCTTTGAACCCCAGCCTTTTGAGGCATAGTTCATATCCAAATATACGGTAGCCTCTACGGAGTACTGGTATGCACAGCGCCCTTTCCATTTACTGGCATAGCAATAGCCGAGTACGCGGTCTTCGCCTTCGGCAACAAGCCAGGGAAGCTTGTTTTTTGCGCATTCCTCGATTCGGTTGACGATATTTTCAGTGGAAACCGGTTCAGCTTCAAAAGTAATATAGGTGTTTTTTACATAGTAATTGTAGATTTTAGCGATTTCTAAAGAGTCAGAGTGTTTAACTGCTCGAATCATATCTATCCTCCTTTCTATAATGGAGGGTAGTGGATGGCCATCTAAAAGCCAATAGGTATCTTCTAGTCGGCTATTGGCTGCAATAAAAATCTAGATTGCTATTTAGTGATTCTTACTAGCTAGTGATTTTTCATTAGTGAGAACTGGAAAATTTATTTTTAGCTTCCGGTTTATTTAGCTGAAGAGCCCGCCCTGTGTTATTGAAGGTGAGAGTACTTATGCACTACTTCCGAATTGGCTAGGTACTGCTGCCGGCAAAAGCAAGACCATCCACAATATTTTATAGCTAGACAGTTAATGCTGATTAAGGAGTAATCACTTGAGGTCACAGGTTTCCTTAGGGTATAGAGCCAAATATTACGACCCCAATCAATATCAACGCAGCTTGTCTGTAGGTAGCAGCAGATTTATACGTATCAGAATACCCATATTTTCAGATTTGGCAGATAAGGGTAAATGTGCCTGAAAACTAACCTTTATAACCAGTTCATGCCAGAAAATTTACATAGTAATCAGGGAGTCTCTGAGAGCTCCGTAGAGCGGGCCTTGAAGGCCTTAGTCCTTGGGAAGGACTAAGGCTGCGATGAGCTGTAGCTAGCATCGGTAGCGTCCAAGACCCGCAGGGATATTACGGAATTGTGCAGAGGTTCCGTTACGATCCTAGCAATGATCAATGTAGTCAGTGGTAGTTATACTTATAAATTCGGCCATCTGTGCCTCCTGTCACATATATATGGTCGTCGACAACCAGTAAGTCAGCTGTGAAACCTGCGACAGGATCTGCGCAAGTAGCTTCGGAATCCTCCGTCAATGGTGCAGCCAGTAAACAGAGTTGGCTGTTCTGAGAAATGTAGATCAAGTTGCCCAGAAAATCTGTTGCACCATTAATCTCATTCGAATAGTCGTTAATATTAGGCGAATGATATGTGAACTCGAAAACAGGTTCGTTAATCTCAGATTTACCGTAAATCTCAATGTCCTGATAAGAGCTAACATACATCTTCCCATTGGCAAAATTGATATCAGTTACCTGTGTTGTGTATGCAGAAAATTCAGAGAATTCTATATCGTATGGCCAGGTGGTCAGATCTAATCTCTTTATCCAGCTACCAGACCCTGTAAAATATAAATTATTATCATCGGCAACCATTGCATAAGCGTCAAATTCAAGTGACACAGATTTTCCATCTGAAAACGGAAGAGTTTTATCGTCAGTAAATGAGAGTACTTGATCGTCTGCCCCCCAGACACTGGCGAAGATAAAAACCATATCATTTTCAACAACGATACTTTCTGCCCAGCCATATCCAATTGGATCGAGGTAGTCGTTAAGATCAACTTCACTCAGTTGAGCAATTTTATCAATATCAGTAATATCAAAAGCTTGTACGAAATTCGTAAATGTTGGCCCGTTTGCTGCGTACAACAATCCCTTTTCTGAGATGGCCATATTCCTAAATTGACCATCGATAGCGTTTATCAACTGCAAGTTCTGATCGAGAACCCTAATTGGGCCAGCATAATTTAATAAGAATATATATTCATCGTACACTAGGAGTTTATTTGCATTTCCTTGGCTATCAAGGACAGATTCCAGCTTTATGGTGGTCTCGTCGTAGTCGACCAATTCCCATAGCCCCGTAGTACTTGAAATATAAAGGCTTCCATCAATCACGCCTATGGTATAGACCTGTCCAAGTTCCACGTTGACAGACTGTCCACCGAGATAACTGTCGTCGGAAATGCTGTATATGGAAAGGGGGTGATAGTATGAGGAATAAAATAGGAGTCCATCGTGTGTTGTTACCGCATCTCCATAGGTACCTCCAATAGTCTTGAGCTTAATAGGGTTAAATGCATCTGAGATGTCGTAAACATCCAATCCAGAAGTGCCCACTGAATAGAGCCTGTCGACATCCAGATAAAATGCTGCGGCACCTAACGCACCGGCACTATTAATTATTCGCTTGGTTATAATCTGGGGGTTAGCCAAATCAGTGATATCGATAATATAGAAATTATTGTAGTCTGTGACATACATGACATCTCCGTTTATTGCCATATATCCCATCTCACTGTAAGTGCTGTCTTCGTTGTAAAGGCCGACCTGGCCTACTTCACTAATTTGTTCAGGGTTATGGATATCAAAAACTGCAATTTTTCCGTAAGTCAAGAAAACGTAGGCGTAGTTCCCTATCACTTCAATATCGTTAACGCCCGCGTAGTCTGAACCCGGAAACTCACCTAATAAAGTTGGAGTATCAGGTATAGTTACATCATAAATTGTTATCCAGTTTCCACGACTGCCCACATACAATTTGTTATCAACTAACTTTATATCACTTGTTTCAGGAGAATTCTTGCTGGTTTGGGCGGTGTCGAGATTGCCGATAGGGACAAATTTACCGGGCTCAATACGATATATTTCTGTTCCTGCCCCTTTTGCTGCGCAATACACAATGTCATTTCTCATAGTGAAATCTAGGCAGGCACCGTGTCCCCAGTGGTTCACTAATTCCAATGCCTGCTCGGGAGCTGGCTCGGGCTCGGGCTCGGGATCTGGGTCGGGTTCTGGATCCGGTGTAGGTGTAGATGATTCTGTCGTTGAGTCGTTATCCGTGCCCGATCCAGAGCCACCACCACCACAACTGGCGAGCAGTACTAGTACAACAATTAGAAAGAGATGATTGATATATCTGATGTCCATATCTATCCCCGACCTTTAATTCCAATTAAAAGAAAATGATTGTTTCTCGGCCTACAACTACCAAATTGAAGCGTCTAATCTGACGGCTTTATATCAGAGTCATACCGGGTTTAGCCAGTTATTGGCTGGAGAGTAGGCGGATAAAAACACCCGTAAGCCTTCCTGGGTTTCAACTGTAACCTGGGTGTCAGGCAATCACGAAGGATATCATCTGTTTATGTCCCAGTTGGTGTTTAAATTGCAGTTTAAATCTTCGTACCAATTAAGCTTTAAGTGTAAACTTTGTACCAATTGTTTGTTGTCTAAATGGTGAAAGCTATTGTTAAGATATTTAAAAATCTGAGCATTACCTGGGTCTTTCTAGATTATGTCTCTTAAGTATATTATTTGCTGATATGTCTTTTTTTGTCATGGTACTGCCAGAGCACATTGATAATTTTCCATTCATCCTTGTCATTTTTATATAAGTGCATATAGTCAATCCATTCATCTACAGATAATTTACCGATGCAGCTCGACTGTCGATATCGAGAATATCTATATCAAGTCTTGGGGTCGGAGGAAATTTATTACCATCCTTGTTGTAGTTCTCAGCTACCCAAAGCATAGTTTCATAATCTGTCTCCATTATAAACTCTGAGCCATCCTTGGCTTTCCAGTAGGTCCTTTTCGCTAGTTTTTTGTCTAAACCTCTACTCATTAAGTCGGGCTTAACTTGATGTTGTGATTCAATATAGTCGAGTACAGCCCTTTCTATGTTTTTTTTATCATTAGATGAGTCGGCATTTACAGCGCTAGCGAGTAGGGTGGATAGGGTAAAAAGTATTATTCGAAGCATAGGTATATCCTTGAGTTCTTTTGGTTTATGTCTTCTTTATTCGGGAGGTGTTGGTTTGAAATATTCAGACTATTTATGAGTAAAGTTGGTTTCCTATTAAATTTTAGATTTGAGTTATTTGCCGTCTCTATCTGTGTTCGGAAATTTGAAAAAGAAACACTACAGCTTGGTGTGGCGATTTATGTCAGTCACTTTAATCTTTCTTTATCGATAGAATTCAACATAAAATTTTACTGCCCCCAGCGGCTTAACATGGTGCTTTACAGTTGGCTCTACTACGCCAGATCTTTCTGGACTTAGCTCAATAATCTCCACCTCGGGCTCTTGAATCGTATATTCCAGTGACCCAGCGAGGATTATTATCTTCCCCCATACGCCCTCCTTGGTAGTGTGATCTTTCAGTAGTCCTGGGGGGATATTCTCCTCAGTGAATTCAGGGGTTTTCTTATATGGAGCTATACATCCTGGTAATTCTTTCATTGATACTGGCCTTTTATCAATTTAAGTGGGTTTTGGCAGTCCAGGCTTTGTTTATAGGCTGACCTGGGTCTCTTTGTTTGAATAGGCCTCAATAAACTTTAGATAGTTCGAGACTAGAAGAGTAGGTGCCTCCCACTGCGGATAATGCCCAATCGTCCCCAGCTCAATAATATCTGCTGGACGATCTATCAGTTGCCGAAATCGATCCACCATATGCTTCCCTGAAACTGGGTCCAGTGAGCCATTGATTAGTAGCAGGGGGCCGGGGTATTGCTTTAGGGCGTCGACCCAGCGCTGACGATGTTGGCGCCTGTCGCGCATATAACTGATTAGTTTATAGAGGAGCCGGTTGCCATTCTTATATTGGAGAATTTGCCACAAGTCTCGCAATTCTCTGCCAGAGGGTTGTGTGTCTGGTCCGAAAATGGCACTGAAGCTGCGGCAAAACTGTCGGTAACTCATCAGTTTGTTGATCAGGAAGCCTGCGGGAGAGAGCAGCAGTTTTTGTACGAAACGTGCTTGATGAGTTTCTGGAAATAGACCGCCGTTCAGCAAGCATGCTGAGGTATACCTCGTGGTACCACCGCT
Source organism: Microbulbifer maximicatervae (SeqCode) (assembly GCF_052467815.1). NCBI lineage: Bacteria > Pseudomonadati > Pseudomonadota > Gammaproteobacteria > Cellvibrionales > Microbulbiferaceae > Microbulbifer > Microbulbifer maximicatervae (SeqCode). Next base: position 4,214,926 of record NZ_CP174326.1, on the reverse strand, counting down.
ATTAGCTCTGGCGAGTAACTCTTGGGCAACGGTATCCCCATAGTCATGGGCCAGCAGGTGGACCTTGTTGATGTTTAAATGTTGCAGAAGAGCTTCATGTAAATCAGCTTGCCCATAGATACTGTAGTTATGCTGCTTGGGTTTGTCTGAGTAGCCGAATCCCAGCATATCCATAGCAATACAGCGATAGTGCTCTGTCAGTTGGGGCCATACCTTTTGCCAGTCATAACTACTGGTTGGAAAACCGTGAATCAAAAGCAGCACTGGTTTATGTCGGCAGCTTGGGTTGCTATCGACATAGAAGAGTTGGTGGTTTTGATAATCAAAAATCTTTCCGTTTGATAACCACTGCTGAGGCTGCATTGGCTGTTCCATTTCTTATTGTTGTGTTTGCTGTAAAGATTGCACGATGAGCGCGCAACCTCAAGCAGCGGCTATCAGGTGGAAAGTAATTATCCTGTTCCTTGCAATGCGTAAATCGCGGGCTTGTTGATTATCTTCCATACTGAAAGCAGGGTCACCGAGGCGGTTAGGCCGATAATAAGTAGTGGTGGTAGCAGCCAGCCCCAGAGGCTGGTTTCAATACTGAACTCGCTTTGCTCAAGCCAAAGCGCCAGAGGGACTAGGGCCAAAGCCGCTACAGCGATACCAATAACGACGGGAATCAGGCTATCGATCAGGGTGTGATAGAAAATCGTCGCTGGACGGGCGCCGATTGCCATGCGCACGCCAAGCTCTGTACGCCGCAGTTGTACACTGTAACTGAGTACTCCAAAGATACCGATGGCAGCGAGACTGAGTGCCAGTAACGTCAGGGCGGTGGTTACCCAAACTGACACCCGGTCATTGCTTAGGAGTAGGTCTCGCGCCTGCTCCAGGGAGAATAGCTCAGAAACTTTGTACTGCCTGTTTACTTGGGCAAATTCCCGATTTATTTCTGTGGTGCTGAGCGGTTGGTGAGGTTTATGCCTGAGTACGAGTAGGGGATAGCTCACGTTGATACCGCGCACAAATAAGCGGGCGGGTTCCTTTTTGCCGGGCAGGCTTGCGTTGCGTACTACACCGACCACTTGGTAGGGCAAGTCACCTCGCCAGTAGTAGCGATTGCCTAATACTTCTCCATCCGGCTCCAGTTGCTGGGCCAGGGTTTCGTTGACGAGCATCATGCGATTGTTATCGGAAAATTCAGCCGCATTGATATGGCGGCCAGCTATCAAAGGCATACGCAAAATGGAAAGGTAGTTTTCGTCGACCACTGTGGTCTTGGCCATCACCGGGTTTTGTCGGCTGGCATCATGACTCAGGGATGTGGTCCAGAGTGGCCGGCTGATGGAGATAGGAGTGTTTAGGCTCAGGCTGGCATTTTGTACTTTAGGGTGCTCCAGCAATCTTTGCCTGATGGCCTTCAGGTAACTCTCCCGTTCGGCAGCGGGGGCACTCCTAAGATTGCCGATATTCAGAGTCATTACTTGAACGTTGTCCAAGGGGAAGCCAAAGGGCTGGTTAATCAGTCGGTTAGCTTGAAGGAAAATCTGCAAGCTGGCGACGATAAGCAAACTGGTCATCGCCACTTGGCTGCTGATGAGGACTTTGCGGATTAGAGGCGAGATCTGTACGCCGGAACCTTTGCCGCTGCTCTGCAGCATTTGATTCAGTGCGCGGTAATTAACCTGGCGACTAACTATGGCTGAGAAGAACAGGGCGAGCAGTAAGGCACACAACAGTGCAAAAACCAGTGTCTGCCAGTTTAAGGTGAGCTCTTGAATGCGAGGAATTTGTTCCGTAGCCATCACCTTTAATACTTCCGTCGATCCCAGGGCTAAAAGTAGAGAAAGTAATGCAGCCCCTAACATAAGTAGGCCGATTTCACATAGGAGGGCCAAAAAGATATGTTTTTTATGTGCGCCCAACGCGACCTGTATCGCCATATTGCGTTGTTGTTTGGCTGCGCGAGAAAGAATCAGGTTGGTAACATTGGCGCAGGCAATTAACAGAAGCACCAGTGTACCGCCCATTACCATTAGGGTTCGCGTGGCGCTGTCGCCAAGTATTTTATTGGCGAAGGGGGTGAGTCGGTATTCAACGGACCTTTCTACCGAAGAGGATCTTCCCGCTAGGGCCGCTTGATACTGGGCATTCATTAATGTGCTCAATTCATGCCCCGCACTGGCGGGGTCAATGCCCGGCTTCAGCTTTCCTGTGAGCATGCGAAAAGGCAGGAAGCCTCTCCAATTATTTCTGCGCTCTACTTGTGTATCGTTAAAGTCCCAGGGCAGCCAGACCGCTGTTTGCCGGCCCTGTTTATAGATCTGCGGTTCAATAAAGTCTTTGGCAATGACGCCGACAATACGAAAGTCCACCTCCCCAAATTGCAGGCTTTGCTCCAAGACATTTGGGTTGCGCCGGAACATCTGCTCCCAGGTTTGATAGCTGATAACCGCCACGGGGACTCGGCTATCGAGCCCTTCATCGGCACTGAATTGTCTGCCCAAGGCCAGGGGTGCCCCAGCCAGCTGGAGATATTCCGGAGAGACATAGGAAACATTAACCCGTGGTGATCCGGATAAATTGCGGACCACATCTTCCCAGAAGTACACCAAGGCGCTGGACTCGAAGAAACTGTCGTTTTTATAGATTTCAACCAGGGCGGGGTATTGGCTGTTGTTTTCCAGCCGCAGCTGCTTGTTCTGGTAGAGATTACCATTTACGACATACAGCCGATCTTCGTCCGGGTAGGGTAGGGGCGCGGCCAGCAGTTGGTAGTTGAGATTAAACAGCGTTACCAGGGCGCCGAGAGTGATACCCAGGGTCAGAGTAATAGTGGTGGCGTAGCTCCGCGCCCGATTGAGGGACTGGAGGGCAATGGACAGGTCCTTTGTGGTGATCATAGGGCCATCTCATGGGGCTCTAGTATGGGCTGCGGCGTTGAGATTTTTCCATCCAGCAGATGCAATTGACGGCTGGCCATATCTGCATAGCGAGGGTCATGGGTCACCATGCATAAGGTGGTACCTTCATTATTGAGTTGCCGCAGCATTTCCATTACTGCATCGCCATTGTGGGAATCCAGGTTGCCGGTGGGCTCGTCCACCAGTAGCAGGGATGGATTGCCAACTAGCGCGCGGGCTATGGCGATTCGCTGCTGTTGGCCACCGGATAACTGGTTAGGTTTGTGAGAGGCCCGGTGACTCATCCCCACCTTCTCCAGGCAGTGTTTCACTTTTTTGTCGGCTTCAGACTTGGGAATAGGATTGCGGCGGTATCGCAGGGGTAGGGCGATATTGTCGTAGACTGAGAGTTCGTCAATCAGGTTAAAGGATTGGAAGATAAAGCCTATTTTCTCGTTGCGAATAGTCGCCGCCTCACTCAGCGACAATTGAGCGACTTCAAACCCTTCAATCTGATAGCTGCCATTGGTGGGGAGGTCCAGCAGGCCGAGAATCGAGAGAAGTGTGGATTTACCGCAACCCGAGGGGCCGCAGATAGATACAAATTCCCCCTGGTAAATACTCAGGTCAACGCCCCGCAGGGCGTGAGTTTCCATTTCTTCGGTGCTGAACACCTTGGTGATCCCGGCCATATGGAGGATTGGCTTGGACATAGCGAACTCCCTGTTCTCGCTTTAGTCAACAATCTGGATATGCTCAGCTTCATTAAAATTGGCCATATCCGAGAGGATGATGCGGTCTGCTTCATTGAGGCCTTGGGTGATCTGGATATATCGACCTGACTCCTCGCCGAAGCTGATGGGCTGGAGTGCCGCTTCCTCCCCGTTTTCATTAATCAGGAAGAGATTGGCCTCACTGTGTCTCTGCACATTGATAGGCCTCTCGATGAACAGCGTATCTTCCATCGTGGCAGTGAAGATCCGGGCATCGACGTTGAGCTGTGGCCTGGCAGACTCTGGCGCGCCCGCGCTAAAAGCAATTTCCACTTCAATATTGCCGTCCCGAACCTCAGGAGTAATACGGGTTACCATACCTTCGACTTTTTCTCTGCGGGTATCAATTTCAGCGGGCTGGCCAACCTCCAGTTGTTCTGCTTTGGATTGTGGTACTTGAACCAAAGCGAGAAGATCAGTCTCGCTGCCGATCAGTGCCAGCTCCTGCCCGGGATCGACGCCTTGCCCCAGCTCTACCGGTAGTCGTTGCAGTATGCCGTCCAGGCCGGCGCGTACTGTCAGTCGGTCTGTACGTTGCTGGATACTTTGCAATTGGGTTTGGGCTTGGTTGATTTGCTCGCGCTGGATCAACTCTGATTCGACGGCGACTTTGCGCAAGTGATTGATACGCTGTTTTTGCAGGTCCACACGTTTTTTCATCTGTTCCTGGCGTAAGACGGTGGTTTGGTAGGTGAGCTGGGAAACCACTCCACTTTTTACCAGCTCGTCCTCAGCTTCGCGACGCAACTTGATCACTTGGTAATTGGAGTTCAGTTCCGCGAGTATGGCTTCCTCCGCGAGAACATCGCGCTGGTTGTTCAGAACAAGCCGACGCAGATTAGCTTCCTCTTGTTCCAGGGAGGTTTCGGCTGCATCCAGGTCGCGCATTAACTCTGGATTACTCAGCTGCATAATGATGCTATCACTTTGTACTTCTGCACCAGGACGCAACATGATTTTTTCAACATTCGCTGCGGTTAGAGCGGTAATTAACGTCTGCTTGTCTGAACGCAGCCTACCATAACCATCTACCACAACTTGCAGGTCTCCCCGTTGGACGGTGCCTAGCATCAGTTGTTCCCGCTCAACTTTGTAGGCGCTATCAGGAAGTAAGAGGAGAGTGCTGGTAAATGCCACTAAAGCAAGAGCAGCACCACCCAGCATTAAAGGGTGCTTAATCAGGGGGCGTTTCTTGGTTTTAATTATATCCATTTTGAGGCATTTCCTGAGTTAAGTAAACGTTATGCAATTTTCTTTTTGTGTAGCTTTTTTGCCTGATTCTGTAAAATATGAAAAATTAAACATATTGAGATTTAGGAGATATCTATTGGAGTTTTGAGAATTTCCGGATCTCGGTGCTTGTAACTTGCTAAGCTGAACATGTTTTATTTATCCATACCCAAATATCAACGATCAACTTTCTGCTGAACCTTATAAGGAATGAAAGTGCAGTAAAATAGATAGTAGAGCTAGTTACTTGCGATGAATGGCGTGGAAATATAGATAGTGTGAATGACGTAAGCTTAATAGTTGTTGTGGTCAACTCCAACCGGACACTTTCCTAAGCACATTTTTCAAATTCGATAGGGGTTACGTCCCCCAGTGTTGTATGTATCCTGCGTGAATTGTAATACGCAATATAGGCCCTCACGTCTGTTATCGCACCCTCCCTTGTCGGATAGAGGTTTCCTGTTAACCATTCCCGCTTCAGGCTACTAAAAAAACGCTCAGTAGGTGCATTGTCCCAACAATTTCCCTTGCGGCTCATTGAGCACACCATTCCATGCTGCTTTAGTAGCGCTTGGTAGCTATGGCTGGCATACTGGCTACCTCGATCAGAGTGATGCAGCAGACCTTTTGTTGGGGTGCGCAAATTGATAGCCATAATCAGTGCACGACTTGCCAGGGCCGTCTCCATCTGGCGGTCTAAGTGCCAGCCAACAATCCGGCGTGAATAAAGATCAATTACCACTGCTAGGTATAACCAACCCTGCAAAGTCCAGATATAGGTAATATCCGTAGTCCAAACTTGATTTTTAGCACTCGGTGAGAAATCCCTATTTAGAAGATTCTCAGCAACTGGCAGTTGGTGCTTGCTATTTGTGGTTAGTGTAAATCGCTTCTTCTGTTTTACTACCAAGCCGAGCTTTTTCATGAGTTTGCGGACTCGATAACGCCCAATTTCAAAGCCTTCTTTGCGCAACAGCTTCATTAACCGACGGCTTCCGAGACTCTCACGAGATTCTGCAAATAAGGCCTTCAATCGATGGCATAGTTGCCAAATCTGGCCATCTATTGGGCTATCACTACGACGACACCATTCGTAATAGCTGCTCTTATTTACTTGCATTACTCGGCAGAGCACTCTAACTGGAAAGCTACCTTGCTGCTTTTTAATAAATTCGTACTTTATTTCATTTCTTTCGCAAAGAAGGCGCTGGCCTTTTTTAGGATTTCCTTCTCCATCCGCAATTGCTTTACTTCACGTCGCAGTTGATCCAGTTCAGCTCGTTCGCCCGAATCCAACCTTACTCCGCTCTCTTCCTGCTCCAGCTCCTTTATCCAGCGTCGCAGATTGTTAGCAGTGGTTCCTACAGCCTCTGCGGCCTTGGAAATCGAATACCCTTGTTCTGAGACAAGAGCTACGGCGTCTTTCTTGAACTCCGGCTTGAATTTCCGGCGCGTACCTTTTGTTGTCATACTTCACCTCGCTAGGTAGTTTTACCATCTTAACGAAGTGTCCGGAAGGATTAGACCACTACAAGTTGACTCTACTGGCAATATATTGTTCAGTGAGCATTAAAGAGTAAAGCTGTTGAATAATCTGGAAATCTCAGTCTTGCTACATTGAATGATTTGTATTTGGTGTCTAGGATTTGTAATGGAGTACCATATTGGATGACTATATCGCAGTGAGTACTTTAGTTACCAAAATCCATGAATACGAACAGCGAATTGATTTGTGTCGTCACTTAGAAATCTATTGTTCCCTAAAGTTATATTTAACATTACACGCACTCTGGGATTGAAATAATAATTAAATCCAAATACGAAATTGCTAGCCTTCATGTCTGGGATATCCCTATTTTCTATAGACTGATATCGAGCGGTTAACTCAAGAGCACCTGCCGGAGGGATAGGCTTTATAGACTTAAAAGTGCCTCTTTTTTCATTGTAGGGCTTTCGTTCTCCGGTAACAGCCCAGCTGCCAGTAATATACCAAGTGCGAACGTCCTGATCGCCTATGAAGCACCCGAAGAAAGGGTCGCAGAAAAAGTCTGGTGGAGCTCCAAAAAATTCTTCGAAGGTTAGCTCGGAGAGAAAATAATCCCCGGTAAATTTTCCAAAAGCATATTCTGACTGAAAATAAAATGGCCCATAGGTGCCAGCTAATTCTAGCCCAGTGAAGTGGACGTTACCTTCAGGGCTGCCAAGGTAAAATTCGTCGTCACCAAATTCCCCAAAGAAAAGGTCATCTCCGCCAGGGCTTAGTGCAATTAGCTGACCAAGGCCACGGCGTCCAGAATATTCAACAAAGGCTGTGCGTGGAAGGGTGAATCTATTGGGGTTTTCGTAGCTCACTGATGCACCCAGGTGAAGGGTGCTTATCTGATCATTGATCGGGGCCCATGTGAACCTTGCTGCAGTACCGATACCTGAGTTCCGTGGGTTGCCTGGATTGCGCAGATTAAACACATCAATGCCGAATGTATGGCAACACCAATAAGTATGCCAACCAAGCCCCTGTTGCCTGACGCGGCCAAAGTAAATGCCGTCTGAAGCAAAGGGGCGCTCCATCATCAGGATGTCATTTTGTCCGATTAGCTCACCAAGAGATCTACTTGGCTTATAATTCCCTGTGATGAATTTTCCATTAAAGACTTCAGTATTCATATAAACATCTAAAAGTCCGCTAGTGCCGGCAATGGAGAAATCACGTTCCAGTTTGTATTCCCACTTCCATAGTTTTCCTCTCATTATCAAGCGTACAGCGCGAAAGTCAGTGGTGTTTACAGGCTCGTCTATATCTCGAAAAACAAAATAATCTTCGTCTAACTCGGAGTAAAAAGAGTCATCTTTGTCAAAAATATATCCATCAAAGAAGATAATTCCGCCGAGTTCACCATAGAAATTGCCATCATCAGAGGTGATTTTTAATCCCCCTTTTGTTTCGGCTATATCCGCGATAGAGGGGCTGGAGAAGTACAAGCAGGCCAAAGCAAGGTGCAGGCCATAGCGTTTCATGTCACGCTCTCTGTAATGGTTGCCATTATTAATAGATATGTGTCGCAGCAGTGTAGTAGTCAGTAACGGGTACGTAAACCTTAAAGTAAGTTGTTGATCTATACCCCGACAAGTAGATCTAGATATTGAAAAGTGGTAAGCGTATTTCGATTTCTAGATACCTTAAATTTTCGCGAGGTTGCTTATAGGTCACACTTGATCGAGCATTTATTTGGTTTTCATAGGTGTGGTTTGATTGGTTCTTTATCTTATAGTCATGTTATTTCCGGCAGTGTCCGAAATAATGGTGCGAGTTATATCTTGTCCTGAGCAGGTAGGGAGTTGGGAGGGGCGCGTATAAATTGATTGGATTGACACTCAATCTAGAGAGCTTTAGATAAACTGGTTAAGCTAGTTGTATCTCCGTGGTAGAGGCTGATTTGGCAATACCAAAAAAAATTTTCTAAAAAAAGAGGCTGAACCCTTATCTTCTATTTATCTTGGAAGTCCCTGTCAGAATTTGATTCTAGTTAAATAGAGCTATTGTTGCCCGCAAATCTCTCTACCTATTTGGGGGTAAATGCACTGTGCCTACCTATAATGGGCAGGTGTCACTTTTTTATTGATTTTATATATTATCCGGGTGTATCACAATTTAACTGTATTTAAATGCTCCGGGTGGCAAATTATTTATTTTGTAGTGTGTGGTTATTCTCGTGGAGCCACTCCTATAGAGTTTAGGGTATGCAGAGATACCTCTGATTTATTCAGGAGGTTTTTGCTAGAAATTGAGGGGAGAGTTTACTGCGCCTGCGGCCGTGTGAGGCATGGATACCGATTATGCGTTTATAGAGACGTATTCTCAGCGCGTCTGGGGTGCATAAATTCTTGTCTTCTGTTTCATAGTGGTTCGGTTAATGAATTGCTCGAAGCGCATTCTGCTGAAGAATATGTCCGCTGATCAAAAATGTCGCGAATCCAGTGATAGATACCCGGAACAAATTTACATGGGGTAAATCGATAGTGACTAGTAAATCAGGTTACCGGGAGTTGCCTTTGGTCTATGCATGCTCCGGGTGTTCCAGTGCCGCACAGTTAGCAAATACTTTAGCTGTGAAGCTAGACCGGAATGCGCAGGCAGAGATGTCCTGTGTGGCTGGGGTCGGAGGAGATGTAGATGCATTGGTTAAAACTGCAAAATCAGGGCGTAAGAAAATTGTCCTGGATGGCTGTCCTTTGCACTGTGCCATCAACTGCTTAAGGCGCCAGGGGGTTGAACCTGAAGTACACATCGACCTTTCCAAGGAGGGGGTCCGAAAAAAAATGCATGCGGACCCGTGTGAAGAGGAAATAGAGCGTATCTGGAATTCCGTGGTGATTCCCCAGCTGTCTATGATGACAGAACCGTGACCCACTTATCCGCTGAATTTAACGGCCATCTGCCAATAGTGATCCTTTGCCGTATGGCCGCCATGATCAAGGTAATTCTTAAAATATAGGGGTCCATTCCTTTAGCTTGATGTTTTACAAACAATGGATGTCGACTACTCATCTTTGGAAGTATTTGGTTCTTACCCTGAGGGGGCTTCCTGCGAAAATCACTAAACATTGAATACTCCTGTTGAAGAAGGTCAAAGGGAGTAACGTTTTCCACAATGATGCATAGCAGGCTTCAGGGCAAATGATAAAGCTGGAGCTAAGTTGTAGCTGTTTTATCGGATATGGAGGGAAAATGCTGGCGATTAGAAAATCAATTTCACATATGGGCTATCGACTCAGCTGCAGAGTAATGCCGTTGTTACCCAGCTGGCCGGGTGAGATCGCATTTATCAAATTGCTAAATACGAGGCTTTCAGAGGAGTTAAACGATGGACTCTTCGACTTTCTAGATGGTCAGGTGCTGGAAGTTACCGTTAGGGATATGGGAGTTTGTCTTAGGGTAAGTAAGCGCGACACACTCTTTGTACGCGCGCCAGCTCACGCCGTGGCTGACTCTACTATCTCAGCTGATATTGCCGATTTTCTGGCAATTGCCAGCGGTCGTGAGGACCCGGATACGCTTTTTTTCCAACGTAGGCTATGCCTCGGTGGACAGACCGAAATTGGTCTGACAGTAAAGAACCGGCTTGATGCACTCGATCGAAGCCGCATACCGCAGTGGACCCTGCGCTGGCTGGATATTATTGCTGCTGAATTAGCAATGATTACCCGAATTAATTAGGGAACAACTATGGAACTTGTATGCCCGGCCGGGAGCCTGCCAGCACTGGAGGCCGCAGTCGATAATGGTGCAGATGCGGTTTATATCGGTTTTAGCGATGAAACCAATGCACGGAACTTTGGCGGACTAAATTTTAATGACAAGAGTGCGTTGCGTGCCTTGGAGCGAATTCGCAGCCGAGGTAGAAAGTTATATGTGGCTATTAATACCTACGCAAAGCCAGATACTTTTTCGCGCTGGCAGGCAGCGGTAGATAGGGCGGCAGGGCTCAGTGCTGATGCCGTGATTTTGGCGGATATCGGTCTTATGGAATATGCGCAGAAAAAGTATCCGCATTTGGCTCTCCATCTATCGGTGCAGGCATCTGCTACCAGTGGACCCGCATTGGAATTCTACCGGCAGCAATTTGGTGTCCGCCGTGCGGTTCTACCCCGGGTACTGTCACTTAAACAAGTAGAGCAATTGGCAGTTGCCAGCCCAGTGGAGTTGGAAGTTTTTGGTTTCGGTAGCCTTTGTATTATGGCTGAGGGGCGCTGTCATCTAAGTTCCTACGTAACTGGAGAGTCGCCTAATAAGAACGGCGTTTGTTCGCCGGCCAAGGCGGTGGAATGGAGGAATGTAGCGAACGGACTGGAAACCAGGCTGAATGGAGTGCTGATCGACCGGTTTACCGAGGGTGAAAATGCTGGCTACCCAACCTTGTGTAAGGGCCGGTTTATCGTTGACGAAAAGCGTCAGCACGCGCTTGAGGAGCCGACAAGCTTGAATAGTATGGCTCTGCTGCCGGAGCTGAGGTTGGCGGGTATAAAGGCTATTAAGCTAGAAGGCAGACAGCGGAGTCCTGCCTATGTATCGCAAATAGTGCGCACTTGGCGTGAGGCGATTGATGCGGTGTTACAGCTTGGTGATGATTTCTCTGTGAGGGATCGCTGGCGGGATACATTGGCAAAAAATTCTGAAGGCAAGCAAACGACTCTGGGCGCTTATGATCGCCCCTGGCAGTAGAGGACAAAAGATGCGGCTAGCTCTGGGACCTGCGCAATATTATTGGCGGCGTACCGATATTAATTTTTTCTATGAAGAAATTCTTTCGGCACCGCTGGATATTATTTATTTGGGAGAAGTGGTGTGTGGTAAGAGACATGAGTTGCGAGCGGCGGACTGGTTGGATCTGGCCCGGATGTTGGCGGAGGCTTCGGACAAGCAAATAGTCCTGTCTACACTGACGTTGCTGGAATCCAATGCGGATCTCAACTGGGTACGGAAAATCTGTGACAATGGTCAGTGGTTGGTTGAAGCTAATGATATGTCGGCAGTACAGCTTTTATCGGAAGCCCGGCTGCCGTTTACCTGTGGTCCTGCCGTCAATATTTATAATCACAAAGTCGTAGAACGCCTAATGTCAATAGGCATGATGCGCTGGACGGTGCCGGTAGAAATGGGGGCGCAGCAATTGAGAGCGGTGCTTGAAGTTTGCACCAATAAACCAGAAATTGAGCTGTTTGCCCATGGCCATATGCCACTGGCTTATTCGGCGCGCTGCTTTACTGCCCGCCACCACGGGCTGGCAAAAGATAATTGCGATTACCGTTGCATGGAGTATCCCAATGGGTTGCCGTTGGCATCTCAGGAAGGAGAAGATTTATTCGTGATAAATGGGATTCAGACGCTATCCGGGGAAGTAGTTAATTTACTTCCACACTACCCACAACTGTGTGAAATGGATATTGATATTCTGCGCCTGTCTCCACAATGGCAACGAACGCACCAGGTTATTGAAGCTTTCGATCGTGCCCGGCACGGTGAATTGCTCCCACAACTCTTGCCGCCGGGGGTGGATGGCTACTGGTGTGACCGCCCCGGACTTGAGCTGATTGCCCGCAGTGGTAATGATGCGATTATGTAATTGAGCACAGGCTCTAATAATTGGGGGGTTGCACAATAGAGCCAATCTCCTGACTCTTTATTCTATTCTTATGTCAATTATTGCAGGAACCGCGCTCTACGTCGTAAAGTAAGCCATACCTTGAAGAATAGAAGCGCCAGGTGATGACCAGGCAAATCAGGTAAAAGATAAGGAATCCCCACAGTGCCGCCAAGGGGCCACCGGTAACCTCTATGGATGTTCCGTACGCCTTGGGAATAAAAAAAGCTCCATAAGCTGCGATGGCACTGGTGAAAGCAATTATGGCAGCACTCTCGCGGTCGATCTGGCGTTTCTGTTCCTCACTGTTCAAGCTGGGTATAAGGTGTGGGATCTCTTTGCCCATAATCACTGGAATCATTTGGAATGTTGAGGCATTGCCGACCCCGGTGAGGAAGAACAGGGCCATAAAGCAGGTGAAGAATCCCCAGAAAGCCCCGGCTGCTTCATTGTTGGCAATAAAGTAAATTACCCCGAGTACTGCAAGCATCATTCCGACAAAGGTCCAGAAGGTAACCCTGGCGCCCCCGTATTTATCCGCTAGCCAGCCACTACCAGCGCGGCTCAGGGCCCCCACCAATGGCCCTAAAAATACCAGCTGTAACGCATTAACATCCGGAAACTGCAGCCGTGTCAGCAATGGGAATCCAGCGGAGTATCCAATAAAGCTACCAAATGTGCCGGTATAGAGGATGCACATCAACCAGTTGTGCTTGCGCTGGAAAATAACAGCTTGTTCTGCAAAGCTGGACTTTGCATCTGCGATGTCATTCATACCCAGCCAGGCGGCCGCCGTGGAAGCAATAATCAGCGGGACCCAAATAAAGCCTGCATTCTGCATCCATAGCAAGGTGCCATCATCCGCCTGTTGTGGACTGCCACCCAGCACGCCGAAAATGCCCGCAGTGATCGCCAGGGGTACCAGAAACTGCATCACCGATACGCCCAGGTTACCGAGCCCTGCATTCAGTGCCAGAGCATGGCCCTTTTCCTTCTTCGGGAAGAAGAAAGCAATATTTGCCATTGAGGAGGCGAAGTTGCCCCCGCCCAAACCGCAAAGCAGGGCCAATACCAGGAAAATCAGGAATGGTGTGGTTGGGTCCTGCACGGCATAACCCATGCCAATTGACGGCACCAATAGGGATGCTGTGGATACTGCGGTCCACAGCCTTCCGCCGAAGATGGGCACCATAAAGCTATAAAATATTCTCAATGTGGCGCCAGACAGGCCGGGTAGGGCGGCAAGCCAGAATAATTGGGCGGAGTTAAAGTTAAAACCGATCGCAGGCAATCTCGCTACCACTACTGACCAGACCATCCACACCGCAAATGCGAGAAGTAAGGCCGGGATAGAGATCCATAAGTTCTGCCGTGCAATGGTGCGGCCTCGGGTTTCCCAAAATTCTTTGTCCTCTGGGTTCCAGTCTTCCAAGACCCGATCTTTTCTGGCTTCTTCCTCCGTTGGGCGCAGATCTTCTTCAGTATCTTCAACCTGTTCTGGGCGCTTGGCCTCAGCTTGAATCGACAAATGCATCCAGATTAAGGCGAATACGACCAGGGCAAAGAGGATTGCGAAGCAACTGGTGTAAATACCTGTTAAATCTAATGCGATGCCAAAAATAATCGGCAGTATGAAGCCGCCCAACCCCCCGATCATTCCCACTAGTCCACCGACAGAACCGATATGCTTGGGGTAATAAACCGGGATGTGTTTATAAGTTGCTGCTTTGCCCAGGCTCATAAAGAAGCCGAGCAGGAAGAGCACCACTACAAATGGCAATAGGTCCATCTGGGTACTGAAACTCAGTGGCCCATTTTTAGTAGTGATAATGTACTGGGTGGGTGGGTAAGACAGCATCAGCAGTAGTAACAGGGAGAAACCAAAGGTCCAGTACATTATGGTCCGCGCGCCGTGACGGTCAGAGAGATGTCCCCCATAAGCGCGAAATAGTGATGCCGATAGAGAGAAGGCTGCGGCGCAGATGCCGGCAGTGCGCACATCCACTTCGTAGACTTCAATCAGGTAATTGGGGGTCCACAGTGCCAGGGCGACAAAACCGCCGAATACAAAGAAGTAGTACAGAGAAAATCGCCAAACACGAATATCCTCCAAAGGCTTGAATTGCTCTGCAAATGAGGGCACTGGCTTGCCAGATTCCTTCTGCGCCACCCACTGGGGTTCATCCTTAGCGAATACAAAAAAAGTGACCGCCATCAGCGCCAACGCAGCGGCCCAGATATAGGCCACCATATGCCAACCGAAAGCCACCAGGATAAAGGGGGCTACAAACTTGGTAACGGCAGCGCCCACATTACCTGCGCCAAAAATGCCCAGAGCGGTGCCCTGTCGCTCGGGCTCAAACCAACTCGCGACATAAGTAACCCCGATAATAAATGAGCCTCCGGCCAAGCCAATCCCCAAGGCGGTCAGCAGATACATTGGATAGGTAGAGGCGAATGTCAGCAGCCAGGTGGAAAGAGCGGTGAGCAGCATTTGCAGGGTGAAGACAAGGCGGCCACCATAGCGTTCTGTCCATATGCCAAGAATTAGGCGGGTGACAGAGCCTGTGAGGACCGGAGTTGCAATAAGGAGGCCGAACTCGGATTCGCTGATACTCAGCTCTTCTTTAATCGCAATGCCAATGATCGAGAAAATCGTCCACACCGCAAAGCAGGCGGTAAAGGCGATGGTGCTCAGGCTCAATGCCCGAACCTGATCGGGCCGGGAGGCGGCAGGTAGTGAAGCCATGATGGATTTTCCCTATCCCGAGGCTTAAGGAATCAGTAGAAACACCGCAATCAGTACACAGGCAATAGTCACAATGGCCCACACCATTGGCCATAGGCGTTTTTTTTCAGGCTTGACGGAGACTGACTCCATCGGGTCGTGTCCTTCTTGGTCCGGGCCATAAGTGTCATCCCGCACGGCGTGCAGGTCCGGGTTCAAGTGGGCATCCTTGGGAGGTTTTTTGATACTCATGATGCTGGGCTCTCAGTCGTCGATGCATTTAAATCGAGTTGTACGCCCTCTATATTGGCAGTGCGCGCCAGTTCACCAATAAACCTTGAGGCCGATGTTACCCAAGCGCGCGCTTCCAGCATGTCGAGGATTTTTTCCCTGGCCAACTCAAATGGCAGTGTCTGCCCGGGAATCCGGCGATGCAGGCGCACCACATGCCAGCCGAAACGGCTCTGTACCGGTTCCCGCCCAGTGCATCCCTCTGCCAGCGCTTCCAGGGCCTGTTGTACAGCCCGATCCAGCTCGCCACGGCGAACCTGGCCCAGTGAGCCATCCTGCTGGGCTGTTGGACAGCCGGATAATTCCCGAGCGGCTGCGGCAAAGCTCTCTGCATCGTTGCCTAATTCGCTGGTGAGCTGTCGAGCCTGCTGCTCTGCCTGCAGCCGACCACTGTCGGTATCTTCGATGGGTTCAATCAGGATATGAGCGGCCTCAAATAAGTCAGGCGTGCGGAAACGATGGATATGCCCATCGTAATAGCGGCGGCATTCCTCTTCAGTGACGTGGGCTGCGGGTAGTTCCCGCTCCAGTAAAGCACTTATTTCTGTATTTTCTTCCGTGTCATTGGGATTGTCGGTATCGTTTTGTCTCTGTCCTTTGTGACGTCTGCTGGCGATAACCTGCTGCAGAAGTTCCCTAATAGCCAGAGCCCTTGCCGCTTGGTGCCAAGCGATTTCGCCCTCTGGGGCTGGGTGATATTGCATCTCCCGCGCAATCTCCTCGGCTGTAATCTCTACTCCATTGACTCGCACCTCGGCAAAGGCAGGCATCGGTGTGTGTTCAACGTCTGGACCATAACCGCAACCGCCGACCTCGCAGGCAGATGGTAATACGGGGTCTTGGAGCTTTGCCCCAGTAGGAGAGGGGGGCAGTTCGATATACTGTATGGCGTTGTCTTTGCTCATATTGAGCCTTCACTTGGGTGCTGAGCTTGTCGGTTGAGGTGCGGTCGGATCAGGTATCGGCGTCGTACTTTTGCGAGCGAGTCTTCGCGATCTCACTATTTGGTATCCGGGGCGCAACACATAGGCAAAGGGCGCACTCCAGATGTGCACCAATCGTGTAAAGGGGGTAATCAGGAATAGTGTCAGCCCGAGCACAATGTGTATCTTGTAGACGAGCTGGGTATTGATAATCAGCTCAGAGGCAGAGGGAGTAAACGTGAGTATGCCCTGAGCCCAGCCCATAAATAATACCATTTCCTTACCGCTCAGGTGATCCATGGTCCAGATGGTCGTGGCCAGTCCGATAAATAGCTGCAGCCAGATCAGCACAAGGACCAGGATGTCACCGACCGAAGAGCTGTGGCGGATGCGAGCGTAATAGAGCCGACGATGTAACAGTATGCTGCAGCCAATAAATCCGGCAATTCCGGCAAGGCCGCCAACGATCAGTGCCATTAACTGCTTGAAGCTGTGACTCACCCCAAAATAATCAAAAACCCCAATAGGAGTCAGTAGGCCAACAAAGTGCCCAACAAACAGGATCAGGATTCCCAGGTGGAGCAGATTAGACCCCAGCATCATCTGTTTGCGGCGTAAGAACTGTGAAGATTGTGATCGCCAGCTGTATTGGCCTTTGTCGAAGCGAATGATGCTACCGAGCACCAGTACGGTAAGGGCCACATATGGGTACCAACCAAATAATAAATAGTTGATGACGCTGTGCATGGTGTTTGTCTCAATAAACTTTTGGGTGGTTTATTTCACGTTTCGCTGGAAGACATAATCAATTTACCGGCGGCTTTCAGCCGCGCGATAATCCCGCTTGGTGGAACTTGGTGCTGGGGCGTTGTAAAGGTGATGGGTTTTTCCTCCCATTCTTCCTCGACAGACGTTTCCGTTGCTTGTTGGTTTCGCGCAAGTAATTCCTTTACCGCTTGGGCATCGGGCTGTTTTCCTGCGAGTTTTATGAGCAGGTGAAAGATCCCTGCGTACGCTGACTGGCGCTCGTCGAGGCGCTGGGCTAAGGCGGCAAATACATGGGCCGGTTGCGATAGCCAGTCACGGATTTCGGTTTCTGGCAAGCAGGAAATAAATTCCAGAAAGATCGGGATGTAATCAGGCAGCTCATCGCGTTGAAGGAAGCAGCCGTGTGCAATGTACTCTTCGCCCAGATTGAGCATTGCCTGGCCGCGCTCGCGGCTTTCACCGTGAATATGTTCAAAAAAATGTAGTGATAGGGCGCGGGAGCTGTCGAATAAATCGCTGTAGTCCACTTGTAAGCTCAGCAGCTCCTGCTGTAAATAACTACGTAGCAAGGGGGCAATCATGGCGCGATCTATGCTGGAAAGTGTTTGCTCACTGTCCAGTGTTTCGCGAATATCATTGATATGCGTTTTCACGGATTCACTGGGGTAGTCCAGTAGTAATGCCAGAGCACGTAATAACCTTTTCATTAGGGGGTATCCGTATAGCGTTTACCCGGCATGCGCTTGGGGCCGCCAAATAGATCAAGCTTGGTACTTCCGTTGTGTGGTTCCGTAAAGCTAAAGCCCATAGCACCGCGCAGGTGGTATGCATTTTCTTCGGATTCACGGTGGTTGGTCGGGATTACGTAGCGGTCTTCGTAGGCGGCGAGCGCCATATAGCGGTACATATCCTCAATGGTTACCCGGGTGAGGCCTACGTTTTTTGGGATTTCCTCATTGGTTATTCCATCGACGGTTTTAGCGCGCATATAGGCGCGCATTGCCAGCATCCGTTCCAGCGCACGGGCTACCGGTGCCTCGTCGCCGGCAGTGAGGAGATTGGCCAGGTAGCGCAGAGGGATTCGTAGCGAACTGACATCTGGCATCCCTTTGTTAACGGCGATCTTGCCGGCTTCAGCGGCGGATTGAATTGGCGATAGAGGAGGGACATACCAGACCATCGGTAGAGTGCGGTATTCCGGATGCAGGGGGAATGCCACCTCCCAGTCCATTACCATTTTGTACACGGGGGATTTGATTGCGGCATCCAGCCATGCCTGGGGAATACCATCGCGGGCCGCTTGCGCCTGGATCTCGGGATCGTGGGGGTTGAGGAAGATATCCCGCTGCGCGGGATACAGGTCCTTTTCATTCTCTACGGCAGCGGCTTGCTCGATTCGGTCGGCATCGTAGAGCATAACGCCCAGGTAGCGGATACGACCAACACAGGTTTCCGAGCACACGGTTGGCATCCCGGCTTCGATCCTGGGGTAGCAGAAGATACATTTCTCAGATTTGCCAGTGGACCAGTTGTAGTAAATCTTCTTATAGGGGCAGCCGGAAACGCACATACGCCAGCCACGGCATTTGCCCTGGTCAATTAGGACGATGCCATCCTCCTCCCGTTTATAAATAGCACCAGAGGGGCAGGAGGCTACACAGGATGGATTCAGGCAGTGCTCGCACAGCCGTGGCAGGTACATCAGGAAGGTGTGCTCAAACTGGCTGTAAATCTCTTTTTCGACACCGGCGAAGTTATAGTCCTTTGAGCGCGCACTGAATTCGCCGCCCAGATCATCCTCCCAGTTGCCGCTCCATTCGATTTTTGTCAGTACATCACCGGTGACCAATGAGCGGGGCTTGGCTGAGGGCTGTGCCTGGAGCTCTGGAGCCTTTTGCAGCCAGTCGTATTCGAAGGTGTAGGGCTCATAGAAATCATCAATTTCCGGCAGGTCCGGGTTGGCAAAAATATTGGCCAGCAAGCGCCACTTTGAGCCAGCCCGGGGCTGGAGCTTGCCATTTTTTTTGCGAATCCAGCCGCCGTTCCAGCGCTTTTGGTTTTCCCAGTCCTTCGGGTAACCAACACCGGGTTTGGATTCCACGTTGTTAAACCAGGCGTATTCGACACCTTCGCGGTTGGTCCATACATTTTTGCAGGTAATTGAACAGGTGTGACAGCCAATACACTTGTCGAGATTCAGGACCATCCCAATCTGGGCACGGATTTTCATCTCAGCTTCCTGTTTTTATGCCGGCGACCTTGCGCGTCCATTTCCAAATCCATAACAACTCACAAAATTATTTTGCTGGGGCAGTGGTGAGAGTGAGGCTGTTTAAGTCGTAGCCGGTAGTACTTCCTTGTCAAACCAGTTGATTTCATTCATTTTGCGCACCACCACAAACTGGTCGCGGTTGGCGCCGACGGTGCCGTAGTAATTGAAACCATAGGCTAGCTGGCAGTAGCCACCGATCATGTGGGTTGGCTTCATATTGACCCGGGTGACTGAATTGTGGATGCCACCGCGCTGATTGGTAATTTCCGAGCCCACGGTATTTACGATTTTTTCCTGGGCGTGGTACATGATGGCTGAGCCCGGCATGATGCGCTGGGAGACCACCGCGCGGGCCGTCAGGGCACCATTGATGTTGAAGGCCTCGATCCAATCGTTGTCCCTAATACCGGCTTTTTGTGCATCTTCCTCACTCATCCACACCACCGGGCCGCCCCGGTTGAGGCTCAACATAATCAGGTTTTCAGTATAGGTAGAGTGGATTCCCCACTTCTGGTGGGGAGTGAGAATATTGAGTTGGATCTCTGGGTTTCCGTTGGGGATTTTCCCCAGCACCTGTTTGACTGAACGGGTATCGATAGGAGGCCGCCAGGTAACGAACCCCTCTCCAAATGCCAGCATCCAGTTGTGGTCCTGGTACAGTTGTTGGCGGCCTGTGATTGTGCGCCAGGGAATCAGCTCGTGTACATTGGTCCAGTTAGAGGTGTAGGAAACATGCTCGCTTTCGATACCGGACCAGGTGGGAGAGGAAATGATTTTTCGGGGCTGTGATACTACATCGCGAAAGCGGATTTTTTCCTCTTCTTTACCCTCGGCCAAGTGCTCGTGGTTACGGCCGGTATTTTTTCCCAGTGCTTGCCACGCCTTTACCGCTACTTCACCGTTGGTTTCCGGTGCCAGCATCAGAATGGTTTCACAGGCCTCGATGTCGGTTTCGATTTTGGGGCGCCCGGCGCACTCCCCTGACTTGATCCTGCCATTGAGATTAGCCAGGTTATCGATCTCGGTATTGGTATTCCAGTTGAGCCCTTTGCCACCATTGCCTTTGTGTTCCAGTTCTGGGCCTATGGAGGTAAAGCGTTCATAGGTGGCTGGATAGTTGCGCTCTACAATGGCGATACTGGGCATGGTAACGCCAGGCTCGGGCTCGCATTCACCGCGCTTCCAATCCTTGGGTTCGTAGGGCTGGGCAATTTCCCCGGGTGTGTCATGTTGGATCGGGGTCAATACTAAATCCCGCTCCACGCCGAGTATCTCCGGACATATTTCTGAGAATTTCCGGGCAATCCCTTTGAAAATATCCCAGTCACTGCGACACTCCCAAACCGGGTCCACCGCAGCGGTTAAGGGGTGGATGAATGGATGCATATCTGAGGTGTTGAGATCGTGTTTCTCATACCAGGTGGCGGTGGGCAGGACTATGTCGCTGTACAAACTGGTGGTCGACATGCGGAAATCAATATTCACCATCAGGTCCAGTTTGCCGGCAGGGGCCTCTTCATGCCAGCGCACTTCACTGGGGCGCCCCTCATCAGCATCATTTTCTTCTCCCACCACGCCGTGCAATGAACCGATAAAGTGTTTGAGAAAATACTCGTGACCTTTGCCGCTGGCACCCAGCACATTGGAGCGCCAGAAGAACATGTTGCGCGGCCAATTCTGGGGACTGTCCGGGTCCTCGCTGGCAAATGCCAATTCGCCGGATTTTAATTTTCTGGGAATTGCTTCTGCGGGGGATTCCCCCGTTTCGGTAAGCTGTTTAGCAACTTCTAGTGGATTAGTATTCAGTTGTGGTGCGGAAGGCAGCCAGCCCATACGTTCGGCGCGCACGTTGTAGTCGATGATCTCCTGGCCCCAGTCTCCCCTGGGGGCGAGTGGGGAAAGGATGTCGGAAACCTTCAGGGATTCATAGCGCCACTGGTTGGTATGGGCATAGAAAAATGAGGTGCCATTCATATGGCGGGGAGGGCGGTTCCAGTCCAGGGCGAAGGCGACTGGCAGCCAGCCGGTTTGTGGGCGAAGTTTCTCCTGGCCGACGTAGTGTGCCCATCCTCCTCCTGATTTACCCACACAGCCGCACATGATCAGCAGTGCAATAATGCCGCGATAGCTCATGTCCATGTGGTACCAGTGATTGAGGCCGGCGCCCAGGATCACCATGGATCGGCCTTCAGTAGCCTCAGCATTGGTGGCAAATTCCTGTGCAACATGGATGATGGCATCGCGTTTTACACCGCAAACTGATTCGGCCCAGGCGGGGGTAAAAGGCAGATCATCATCGTAGCTTTTTGCTATATTGCCGCCGCCGAAGTCGCGATCGACGCCATAGTTGGCAAGAAACAGGTCGAAGGTGGAGGCTACTTGGCAAGGGCCTCCTTTTAGTTCGACGGTCGTTACCGGTATCGTACGCGCCAGGATGGTATCGTGCCCGGTTGCAACAAAGGTTTCAGGGGCATCGGCGCCAAAATAGGGGAATGCAACGGCTTCCCGGCTGTTCGATATTTTCTCCAGGCTCAGTGCGAGCTTGATAGCGCGCCCCTGGCCATCTTTCTCTTCCAGGTTCCACTTGCCCTGTTGTCCCCAGCGGAATCCGGCACTGCCGTTGGGGCAGACAATATCACCGCTGGGTTCATCGAAAGCGACGGGTTTCCAGTCGGGGTTGTTGTCCTCACCCAGAGCGCCGCTGAAGTCGGCCGCCCGCAACAACCGGTCTGGTACTAACTGTCCATCCCGCTCAACCAGTTTGACCAGGAATGGCATGTCAGTGAATTGCCGTGCGTAGTTCATAAAATACGGAACCTGCCGCTTTACATAGTACTCGGTGAGAACAACATGTCCGAGTGCCAGGGCCAAGGCGGCATCTGTTCCCTGCTTGGGGTGCAGCCACAGATCGGCAAACTTACAGGCCTCGCTATAGTCCGGTGAAACTACAACGCTTTTAGTGCCTTTGTAGCGCACTTCGGTATAAAAGTGCGCATCTGGTGAGCGTGTCTGTGGGACATTTGACCCCCATACCAGGAGATAGCCGGAGTTGTACCAGTCAGCGCTCTCAGGAACGTCGGTTTGCTCTCCCCAGGTTTGGGGGGAAGAGGGGGGTAGGTCACAGTACCAGTCGTAAAAGCTCAGCAGCACGCCACCGAGAAGTGATAAATAGCGACTGCCGGCGGCATAGGAAACCATCGACATTGCGGGAATAGGGGAGAAGCCAGCGACTCGGTCGGGTCCGTACTTGTCGATCGTATAGGCGTTAGCTGCGGCGATTATCTCATTGACTTCATCCCAGCCGATACGGACGAAACCACCCCTACCACGGCGGGAAACCCAGCTCTCACGACTGTTCTGGTCTTCTGTAATAGAGCGCCAGGCATCTACAGGGGATTTAGAGGTGCGCGCGTTGCGCCAGGCCTCCACCAATCGTGCCCGAACCAGTGGGTATTTCACTCGGGTGCCGGAATAGAGGTACCAGCTGTAACTGGCACCCCGGGGACAGCCTCGCGGTTCATGGTTGGGTAGATCGGGCCGGGTGCGGGGGTAGTCAGTCTGTTGAGTCTCCCAGGTAACAATGCCGCCCTTTACGTAGATTTTCCATGAGCAAGAGCCGGTGCAGTTGACACCGTGGGTAGACCGTACAATTTTGTCAGCCGCCCAGCGTTTGCGATAGGCATCCTCCCAATCCTGGGACTCACCTGTTGTAATTCCATGAGCGTCAGAAAAAGTTTCGGTGCGTTGGCGAAAAAAGGTGAGGCGGTCCAGGAAGTGACTCATATGCTATTCATCCATGAGTGCATGAGAGAGTAAGCGGTGCGCCTAGTGCCTAGAGGCTAGCTGAGACTTTTGCTATTTCAAGGTTGTTTCTTTTTCATTCCCTGAAGATAGCTGCAGCCGAGCAGAAAAATATGTGGAATGAAGTGGTTGAGGATTCAGCTGACTTTCAAGCTAGTGGCACTTGTCTAGTGCTGGAGTTTGAAATTTCCTGAACGGTTGTAAGTAGGCCAATAGATGGGGGAGTGAAGTGCTTTAGAAAACTGAATGAGTCTTCTAGGGAGCCTCTGGGTTATTCAGAGGTTCCCTAGATTGCTAAAACGAGCTGCAAAAAGGCGATTACGCCATATTTATCACTGTGGGTAGTTATTTAGCCCAGTGCTTTGACCAATAATGCCCGCTGCAATTGCGTATCTTCAATACCTTCCGGCCGAGGAATTTTCACAATATGCCCTGAGCCTGGCGCCACATCGATAGCCTTACCTTCCGTATTCTCCATTTGCTCCAAGGGGAAGAACAAGCTACCGCTGGGAGTCATTAACTCCAATTGATCACCGCGTTCAAAGCGATTTTTTACATCAATCGTCAAATACTCAGGACTGCCGTCAATAAGCTCGCCTACGAACTGTTGGCCCGGAGTTGATATCAATCCCTTTTCATATTGCTGGTATTCTGCTGGTGGATGGCGACGGTAGAAACCTTCCGTGTAGCCCCGGTTCGAGAGGGTTTCTAATTCGTCCATCATCTTCATGTCAAAGTCTTTTCCTGCTGCAGCATCGTCTATCGCGCGACGATAGATCTGAGCAGTACGAGCCACATAGTAGTGGGATTTGGTGCGACCTTCGATTTTTAAAGAGTGAACGCCCATTTCCGAGAGGCGCTTGACGTGCTGTACGGCCCGCAGATCTTTGGAGTTCATGATGTAGGTACCGTGCTCATCTTCGTAGGCCGGCATATATTCTCCAGGGCGACCCTCTTCCTGTAGTAAAAAGGCCTGGGAAGTACTTTCACTGGCGGAGGTGGGTTGCTTGGTGGGTTCCTGGGTTTGCACATGAATCAACTCGCCAACTTCATTCTCTTTGGCTTCATGAGCTTGGTATTGCCAGCGGCAGGAGTTGGTGCAGGCACCCTGGTTGGCATCTCTATGGGTCATATAACCGGATAGCAAGCAGCGCCCGGAATAGGCGATACAGAGCGCACCGTGGACAAAGACTTCCAACTCCATTTCAGGCACTCTCTGGCGAATTTCTTCAATCTCATCCAGGGATAATTCCCGGGAAAGTATCACCCGAGATAACCCCTGGCGATGCCAGAACTTTACGGTCGCGTAGTTTACCGCATTGGCCTGTACGGATAGGTGGACTGGCAGATCAGGCCAGCGCTCCCTTACCATCATTATCAGGCCCGGGTCGGACATAATCAGGGCGTCAGGCCCCATTTCGACAATTTCTTCCAGGTCCCGCAGGTAACTGCGAACTTTGTCGTTGTGAGCGGCGATATTAGAGGCGATATAGAACTGTTTTCCCTGCTGGTGTGCTTCTTCTATGCCTAGGCGCAGGGTTTCAATATTTTTAAATTCATTATTGCGCACACGCAAGCTGTAGCGGGGTTGGCCGGCATAAACGGCATCGGCACCATAGGCAAACGCATATCGCATATTTTTTAAAGTCCCTGCGGGGGACAGTAACTCAGGTTTAAACACGGAAAAACTCATAGTGGAATAGTCGGACGCGGCCGCATGTTAACGGTATTCAAGATCGCGCTAATTGATATAAATCAATTAGCGCTGGGGTGGGGGTGATAAGCTGTTATGGAGGGAATCTATGCTGTTACTCTAGCCGAATAATAGACCTCTAACCTCTGATTTTTGCTGTTTACTTTTTAGTTCTGCAGGACCTGCTGATAACCCTGTGTGTATACCCAGTCATTATTCTTGGCAGGCAAATGACATCCAAAACAGTTGTTAAGCCCGGTGCCTTTCCAGGTTTCAGTTTCACTTTTGGCTATTCCTGGCTTAAATAAAGCCCATCCCCAGCCTTCTGCCCAAGCCGGGTTTTCTGGGAAGCGGTTGTTATCGTCTTTTACCATCATAAAAGTGAATTGAAGGTCTGAGGAGTAATAAGCCAACCCTGTGGTTAAGGGCTCCGATTGGGTGCTATTAACATCCTTTACCAAAACTGTCCCATCGGGAAACTTCCCCTTTTTGCGATACCCTTCTACTGCCTGGGGCTGGGTATAAACATTATGAGTATCCCATCCATCGCCACTCGAGGACTTTACCTGATAGGAGCCCAGGAAGACCCATTCCCGGCGGTAATTATCCGGCAAAGTAATATTCCCCTGGCTATCAACCATGCTTTTATAGGTTGAATTGAGGTTTTCATCGGCCTTTGCAGAAATACCCAATACGAGTGTCAGAACTAAAGAGGTAAATAAGTAGGCGCTGCGCATAATCCTTTTCCATTGCTGTTGATGTGGGAGAGCTATACCCGGGTTTCAGCTGCTGGAAAGTATATGAAGGCGGGAAGGGTAAAACTGTCAGCTGGCTGACACTGGCGCATATATTTGGTTCTCTGCCAGGCTTTTTAACGCGGTTTGATCGAGAAGGCAGATATATTGGCGCGTATAGTCGATAACACCATCAGACTTCCACTGTTTAAGCTGTTGGCTGACTGTTTGCCTGCTGCCACCAGCCATGACGGCTAGTTCGGACTGGGTCAACTTGATGTCTAGTTGATGTCCATGACCACAGGGTTGTCCCCGGTAATTAAATAGTTGTGCTAACAAATTGGCCAACCGGACCGGTAAGGGGGCGGTGATGTGGAGGAAAAGACGTTGCTGAAGCTGAGATTCCCTTGTGGCTAGTTGTTGCAATAGCCCATCGTGGGTCTGTGATTGGCGCTCCATCACGGCGTTTAGATGTTGAATGGATGTAACTTCCAGTTCGCTGCCGGATTTGGCGGTTGCTTGAATGTCCATGTTTTTCCCAGTTAGACCTGGTCCAAACCATGATCCGGGCCCGTAGAGATCGATAATGGCTAGGTTGCCGCAGTAGTCCACTTTTTGGATAAGGACGTAGCCGGCATGAATAAAATAAACCTGGGAACCAGAATCCCCTTGTCGGAGTAATACCGTTTCTTTGAGGAATCGAAGCTTTTTTATTGGATCGCTAGTTCGTTGCAAGTGGGTTGATTCCTGTTTTTAGAGATTCCTAACAATATAAAATTCTTCGGTCGTTTGTTTAACTATCTGAAGTTTAGGAAACAGCTAATCTTACTCCATCTGTTTTGCCCTCCGACAATTTCACGGGCTATTCAATCATGATTGCTGACCCCGCTCCGAATATCCGCCCCGATTACGATCAGGTGATACAGGATATCGCAGATTATGTGCTTCATTTCAAAGTGGGTTCCAGTGATGCTTGGGAAACAGCACGGTTAAGCCTGATGGACTCCTTGGGGTGTGCCTTTCTGGCGTTGAGTTTCCCTGAATGCACAAAGTTGTTAGGTCCCTGGGTGGAGGGGACATGGGTGCCGAATGGGGCCCGGGTACCTGGCACCCGGTTTCGCTTGGACCCGATAAAAGCGTCATGGGACATCGGCTGTACAATTCGATGGCTCGATTACAACGACACTTGGTTGGCGGCTGAATGGGGGCATCCCTCTGACAATCTTGGGGCAATATTGGCCGTTTGTGACCACCTGTCGCAAGGGCGATTAGTTAAAGGGGGAAGCCCAATAAAAATGGGCGCGGTACTCGAAGCAATGGTCAAAGCCTACGAGATTCAAGGTGTCTTGGCATTGTCTAACAGCTTTAATCGGGTTGGGCTCGATCATGTACTACTGGTGCGGGTTGCTTCTGCCGCTGTGGCTGCCTGGCTTAAAGGTGCTGGGCGGGAGGAAGTAATGGCGGCGGTGTCTCAGGCGTGGGCGGACGGTGGAGCATTGCGGGCCTATAGGCACTCCCCGAATACTGGATCACGCAAGTCCTGGGCTGCAGGTGATGCGAGTTCCCGTGGTGTTCGCTTGGCTGATTTGGCGATAAGTGGAGAAATGGGAGTGCCCGGAGTACTTACGGCGAAACAATGGGGGTTTTATGATGTCCTGTTTAGCAAGTTGAATGCTGAGCAGCAACTGAAACCACCATCAGAGCGCAATTTTCAGTTCCCCAGAAGTTTTGGCTCCTATGTCATGGAGAATATCTTATTCAAAATTTCTTATCCGGCTGAGTTTCACGGTCAAACAGCTTGTGAGGCGGCAATTATTTTACATCCACAGGTTGCAGACCGTATCGATAATATTACCAAGGTGGTAGTGACCACACATGAATCAGCCCTTCGCATCATCACTAAATCAGGTCCATTAAATAATCCGGCAGATCGGGATCATTGTTTGCAATATATTGTTGCAGTGGCGCTTATTTTTGGTGACTTACAGCCAGGTTTTTATGAAGATGATTTTCATCGCGATCACAAAGAGATCGATATCTTGCGGGACAAGATTGAAGTGATAGAAGATAAAGGTTACTCAAAAGATTATTTAGACCCAGATAAGCGTTCTATAGCCAGTGCGGTACAAGTATTTTTTAAAAGTGGTGACGCATCAGAAAAGATTGAAGTTGAATATCCGATGGGACACCGCCGTCGCCGACGGGAGGGGATTCCGTTATTGGAAGATAAGTTCCGTAGTAATTTAGCTACGCGATTCCCTCAAGGGCGGGCTAACAAAATTTTTGCAGCTATTAATGATCTTCAAGGGTTAAAGCAGTTGTCAGTTAATCGCTTTATGGATCTATTGGTTATTTAGAGGCTCCTTAGGAAATTCCCCAGAGTGAAAAAGGCGGCCAAAGGCCGCCTTTTTTACTGCTCAATCTTCCCTATGCGACAGAATCGCACTTCCCAAATTGGATCGCTGCACCTCAGGAATGATTAGAACTTGTATTCAACACCAATACCGGCGTAGCTGCGATCGTAGTCGTCGTCAGCGGTTTCGTCGGTGTAGAAGCCGAAAATTTTGGCTGCACTGTTGAATTTGTAGTCTGCGCCCAGGCTGAAAGTTTCACCGCCTTCTTCTTTGATATCAGATTGGCCGTATTGGGCTTTCAGTGTCCACTGGTCCAGTTTGTAAGCAACAGAACTCATCCAGCCATCAACAGTTTCCCCATCATCCGTGTCTTGCTCTTCGAACAGGGCGCCTACCTGTACGGGGCCGATGTTGTACTGGGCTACGAAACGATGAACATCAACGTCCTGATCTTCAACGTCCTGGTCCATAGCGTAGGCCAGGTAAACACCATTGTTGTCGTAGGCGACAGACATGGATACGCCGTTGTTGCGTTCTTCGCCAGTTACGTCGTCAATAACTTCTTCTTTGTTGCTGATGAAAGCAGCGGAAGCTTTGAAGCCGCCGAAAGAAGGGGTAGTGTACTGAAGCGCGTCTTCTTCGCGGTTATCGCTGTTGGTGATCAGACTCTTGATATCGCCTTCCAGATCGTTGAACAGGTCAACTTTCTTCTGGGCAACTTTCAGGGGAGTATCGAATTTACCCGCGATCAATTGGCCGAAACCGCCTTCCAGGCCTGCGTAGATGTTGCGCTGGGAGAAAGTATCGTCAGCGTCACCGTCCATATCTACTTCGTATTCCATACGGTAGATACCTTTAACGCCTTCAGTCAGGGCGATTTCGCCCTTAACGCCCAGGCGGGAAGCGTTGCTCTGAACGTCGGTGACAGAATCATCACCTTCGTCAGCCGCCTGGAAAGTGACATTGGCTTTGCCGTAAAAGTCGAGTACATCGCCTTCATCTTGGGCGTTGGCCAGAGCAGGTACCATGGCAACGATGGCCAGAGAGAGAGCGGTCTTATTCATAATCGTCTCGCACAGTTTATGGTTTTGGGTTGGAAGGTGCCTTCCGTGTCGTCCTAGTTGGCTACCTTTCGATTTGGTGCGGATTCTGCGTTTTGAATATTACAAACATGTTAAAAATGGCATTTTTCTTAAAAATATGTGACCGGCCGGTGCTATGAATGGCAGGTAAGCTAGCTACAGTAAGGTTTTAGGCGCCTGGAGCGGTGGGGCGCAATCATCGTTGATTTGGGTGCGAGTGGTCAATAGTTGAACAGAAAAGGTGGTGCAAAGGATGGCGCTGCGGGTGGAATTATTGAGTTTGGGGGGGCTGAATCACAGGTTCTCGCATTTACTGGCCGGGGCGAGAGGCATTATCGATCTCGCAGGGCCCAGCATATACCTTTGGGTTTACTCACTATCCATAATTGCGGTTGGCTGCCTTGCCCAATTGCCTGCTGAAAGTACGCTGTGGATATTGTATATCTCCCTATCCTTGCTGGTTGGGGGGATCACACGCCGCTGGCGCTTCCTTGCTCTGATCCTTCTCTCATTTATTGGTGCGGCCTGGGCACTCCACTCTCATGGAGTATCCCTGGATCGACGGCTTCCCCTCAACGCACACGGTGCAGACTTTGTACTTCAGTTGGATCTAGTCTCCCTGCCTGAGCTAACGGAGGGGGGAGGATTTGGCGCTGGTCCCGAATCACGAACGGTGCGTTTCCGGGCTCGAGTTGTGGATATCGTTTCTAGTTCTTTAACTGAAGAGGAGCCCCAGTTATCACCGCCAGAGCTATCTATCGGTAGCCTTCTCAACCTAACCTGGTACCGAGTTGACGGTGAGGCTCTAGCTCGTCTGCGGGGTGGCTCCCAATGGGTATTGCCTGTCCGATTGAGAAGCCCAAGGGGAAGTGTTAATCCACATACATTCGACTATGAAGGCTGGCTGTTGCGAGAGGGAATTACGGCAACAGGTTATGTTCGCCCCCGCGATTATCCCCCTCAGTGGCTGGGGCAGGGGGGAGGCATTATCGAGTTAAGGGATGAATTGCGCTCCCAAATTAGCCAGTTACCGATCCATCGACCGGACCTGATAGCGGCGCTATTACTAGGGGATCGCAGTCAGTTGAGCGAAGGTGATACCGACCTGCTTAAAAGGACAGGTACAGGCCACCTGATAGCCATATCTGGCTTACATGTGGGCATGGTGGCCGGTTGTATTTTGTTGATGGGCACCTTTCTGGCAAAAGGGATTGGGCTTTTCACGGGCACCAGCCGTTTTGGTATTGCGATAGGACTCGCCTTGGTGGCTAGCCTTGTTTATACCTTGATCGCCGGCGTTCCTCTATCCGCACAACGGGCGCTTGTAATGACCTGGGTGCTATTGCTGGGGTGGCACTGGCGGCGCAGACTGGGAGCGGGTTTTGCTTTCTCATTGGCACTGGCAATAGTGCTTAGCTTGCAGCCACTGGCTTTTTACAGTGCTGGCTTTTGGTTGTCATTTGTGGCCGTCGGCAGTCTGCTTTTGGGGTTTAGTGGGCGAATTGCTTTAAGTCGAGTGCCGCAATGGAGGCCGAAGGCTGAGGCCTCTGATGCTGTAACCTCATGGCAGCATCGATTTTCCCAGTTATCGTTATGGCAGCTGTTGCGCAGCCAGTGGCTGATTGCAATTGGCTTGTTTATCCCATCGATAATATATTTTTCTGGCTTTAGCCTTTCAGGTGTATTGGTCAATCTTGTAGCGATTCCCTGGATGGGCCTATCTATTTTACCATCACTTATGTTAGGTGCTGTATTTATTGATACTCAGCTGGGTGTTTGGCTGCTGCAGTTTGCAGGTTGGCAATTGGATCTGCTGATGACTGCGCTCGATATTGTCGATCATTCGATACCGGGGTTCCGTGGTTTTGCGATTGCTTCCACTGCATTGGTGATAGTCATCGCCGGGCTTGGCGCGGTGCTACTTTTGCTGCCTAAAGGGTTGCCAGGGCGCAAGTTGGGCTGGTTATTTTTTCTTCCAGTTGCTCAGCCCTGGCTTTCTACATTGGCGCCGGCAGATGAGCGTTTGAAGTTGTCAGTCCTGGATGTTGGTCAGGGGTTGTCAGTAGTTATCAGCACTGGAAAAAGTCGTATTGTTTATGATGCAGGGCCTTCAATCCCCTCGGGCTGGAGCGCGGGAGGTTCGATAGTGGCTCCCTACTTGATGAGTAGCGGAGGTAGTGAACTAGATATGCTAATCGTCAGTCATGGTGATAGGGATCATGCCGGCGGCGTGGCGGGTTTACTTAGAAACATTGAAGCAAAAAAGCTCTATGCTCCGGGGACTTTAACTAGCAATTTACCATTATCGCCAGCCACGATTACTGAGCAGTGCTGGGCAGGAATGGAAGAACAGCTGGGAGATATATCATTTCGATGGTTATGGCCCTCCTTAACGGCACAGGGAGAGGAATTACTGGATGGTGAGGAGAACGATCACAGCTGTGTAATTTTGGCTGAGTGGCAGGGGGTGCGTTTACTGCTTACTGGGGATATCAGTCGTAAGGTTGAATATCAACTGTCTAAAATGTATCCACAATTTTCCGCTGTTGACGTACTGATCGCGCCTCATCATGGTTCCCGCTCTTCCTCATCGGTCGCTTTACTCGAATGGGCCAGGCCTAAACGGGTTGTATTTAGTGCCGGTTTCCGCCATCACTTTGGCCACCCTCACACCGATGTTGTGAAGCGCTACCAAAACTTCGGTGCAAGAATTTTAAATACCGCTGAGAGTGGTGCGATCGAGTTTTTGTGGAGGCACGGAGAGGAAGCACCTGAAGTTAAACAGGCTCGTTTGGCACCTCGGTTTTGGTATGCGAGTCACAACAGGGACTAACGAAGTATGGGAGGACTTAGCCGCCGGGATCAGCTGTGGTAAAGTGCAGCTCCACGCATATTTAGATGCGCTAATAATTTTTCCGATGAAGCCTTTCGCTGTTTGGGACTATAAAAGTGGTAGAAGAAACAAAACTATACGATTTATTAATGCTCGGCGGCTGGTTGATGGTACCAATCATGCTTTGTTCTGTAGCAGTTTTAGCTATCTGCGGAGAGCGTTTATGGACTTTGCACTCACAGCGCATTGCACCGAATACCCTTCTAGGGGAAGTTTGGGGTTGGCTCAAAAACAACCAGATCAATGCTGAAAAATTAAAGGAGCTGCGCGACTCCAGTCTATTGGGGAAAATCTTTGCTGCGGGTCTTTCCAATTCTCGCCACGGTCGCGAAGTAATGAAGGACAGTATCGAGGAGACTGCCAGTCAAGTAGTTCATGAGCTTGAGCGGTTTTTAGGTGCTCTCGGTACTATTGCTGCAGTGGCACCGCTAATTGGCCTGCTGGGGACTGTGATTGGCATGATTGATGTATTCGGACAAATTGTAATTCAGGGTACAGGTAATCCTGCTGCCTTAGCCGGTGGGATCAGTAAGGCCCTGATCACCACTGCTGCTGGCTTGACCGTAGCGATTCCGGCATTGATGGCGCATAGATACTTCCAGCGTCGCGTTGACACCATTGTTGTGGCAATGGAGCAGGAAGCGGTCAAGCTTGTTGATGCCTTGCATAGCGATCGTAAAATCGAAGTCGCAGCCTGAGTGGGGTAGCAAGCGATGCAATTCCGCCGCCAAGCCAAAGAGCAGGAAGGGGTTAACCTGACGCCGCTTATTGATGTGGTATTCCTGCTATTGATTTTCTTTATGGTGTCTACAACCTTTACTAAGGAAAGCCACCTTAAGCTGAATCTGCCTGAAGCAGCAGGCCCCCAAGCTGTTGAACAGCCTAAATTTGTGGAGATTTTGATCAGCTCCGATGGCTCATACTCAGTAGATGGGCAGGCTTTAATCAATAAGAAGATCAACACTCTCAAATCTGCGCTGTCGGAAGTTTCCGCAGGCGAGTACAATCGCCCGCTTGTGATAACCGCCGACGCCACCGCTCATCACCAAGCCGTGGTTCGGGCAATGGATGCCGCTGGACAGCTAGGCTTTGTCAACCTAAGCATTACTACACGGCAACCGGAAGAAAACTAGCGCGGAACCCTGACTGGGAACTGACTTACCTTCGGTTTCTGTGCCCACTCGCCCCAGTTGGGGCGAGTCCATTCATTGGTCTGTATGAAGAAAGTAAAAGCGCCTCCCAGCAAGCCGCAAAATGGGGCGGAAACTTATCGTCGATTGCTTACTTACGCCCGCCCGCACATGGCAATTTTTGGGGTTGCGGTACTGGGCTTTTTCCTGTTTTCGATCATGGGCGTCAGCCTGATTGCTGTGACCGAGCTGTTGCTCGATGCAGTGGGGGCTGGTATCCAAGAGAGTCGCGGGTTTCTCTCAAAGTTTGTAGCATCCTATTACCCCGATGGAGTAATGCCCCAGGAGACTGCTCGTTGGCTTGTACCGCTCGCAATGTTGCTGATTATTGTCCTTAGGGCTATTGGCAATTTTGTCGGCAGCTATGGTTTGGCCTATGTGGGCCGCGCAGTGATCCACGAGTTGCGAACACAGCTATTCGAGAGAATTGGCCAGCTTCCCAGCTCCTATTTTGACCGCTATACCGGCGCTTACCTGATCTCAAAGGTTTCATACAATGTTGAGCAGGTAACCAACTCCATCACCAAGGCGGTGAAGGTACTCTTCCGCGAGTCGTTTACGGTAATTGGTCTCTTGACCTACCTGTTACTGGTGAACTGGAAGCTGACTTTAACCTTCTTCCTTTTTGCCCCCTTGATCGCCTTTATTGTGCGTATCGTGGGTAAGCGTTTCCGCAAACTGAGCCATCGCATCCAGAATTCCATGGGCGACGTTACCCATGTCACCCAGGAAGCGATCAATGGCTATCAAGTGGTGCGGATGTATGGGGGACAGGATTACGAGAAATCCCGTTTCCTCTCTGCCAGCGACAATAACCGTCGGCAGTTTATGAAGCTCGTAGTAGCAAACAATGCCAGTGTTTCTGTGATTCAGATCCTGGTTGGTTTGTCTACTGCAACTATTGTCTGGCTGGCTCTGGCACCGGGTATGGTTGAGTCCATGACTGCTGGGGTTTTTGCCGCCTATATTGGTGCAGCTGCATCATTGGCTAAGCCAGTGCGCAGCCTTTCCGAAATTTTTGCCGATATCCAGAAGGGTATTGCGGCAGCGGAGAGTATCTTTGAAGTAATGGATGCTCCCAGAGAGCCCCAGGATGGTGAAGTTCAGCTACCTAAGCCTGTGAATGGAACAGTAGCTTTTGAAGGGCTTGAGTTTAGCTATGACCCGGCAGCACCCAAAGTACTCTCCGACATCAGTTTCGCGGTAAATCCGGGAGAAACGGTAGCCCTGGTGGGTGCGTCTGGCTCCGGCAAGAGCACGCTGGTAAGTCTGCTGGCTAGGTTTTACGAGCCGACAGGTGGACGTATCCTGGTCGATGGGGCTGATATTTCCAAGGTGCCACTTAAAGAGTTGCGCCGCCATATCAGTATGGTTTCCCAAAATATCGTACTGTTTAACGATACTGTATATCGCAATATTGCTTACGGTGAGTTAGAGCATGCACCGAAGGAAAATGTATTGCGTGCTATAGAGCAGGCACATGCGGCTCAATTTATTGAAGAGCTTCCCCAGGGGCAGGATACGGTTCTGGGAGATAATGCGCAGATGCTATCCGGCGGCCAGCGGCAGCGTTTGTCTATTGCTCGCGCCCTGCTTAAGGATGCGCCCATACTGATCTTGGATGAGGCTACCTCAGCGCTGGATAATGAATCGGAGCGCCACATTCAGGCGGCTCTGGCTGAAGTCATGAAAAACCGCACCACGTTTGTTATCGCCCATCGCCTGAGTACGATCGAGAATGCTGATCGTATTCTGGTGATGGAGAAAGGTCGAATTGTAGAGTGTGGGAATCACGCAGAGCTGCTTGCCCAGGGTGGGCGATACGCATCTCTGTTACAGCAGCAAACAATGGGGTAGGGCATCTGGATGTCACTGGAAGACTGGTTTAACAAACGCTGGTATCCGGAAAAGGGTGAAGGTCGCTCGCTCTCCCTGCTTACTCCGCTGGAATTACTCTATGGGGGGGTGAGCAAACGGCGCCGGGTAATGAGTTCGCGCACTCCACCGGAGCCCTTATCAGTTCCTGTCGTCGTCATCGGTAATATCACCGTTGGTGGTGCGGGTAAAACGCCATTGGTGGCGGAGCTGGCTCGCTGGCTAAAGGAGCGGGGTCGCAATCCGGGGATTATCAGCCGTGGCTATGGTGGTCGTGCAGAAAAATATCCTTACCAAGTGACTGCCCAATCCCACCCCTTGGAGTCCGGGGATGAGCCGCTGATGCTGCACTTGATCACCGGTGTGCCGGTGATGGTTTCTCCCAATCGCACCGAGGCGGCGCAGGCCCTGATCGACTATCACCAGTGCGATGTTATTTTGTCTGACGATGGGCTACAGCACTATAGTTTGTGGCGCAGTTACGAAATTTGTGTGGTTGATGGTCATCGAGGTTTGGGTAACGGCCATATGTTGCCCAGGGGGCCTCTGAGGGAGCCGGCGACGCGTCTGCAAAGCGTCGACATGCTGGTAAGTAATGGCGAGCCAGAAGCTAAGGTCCGGGATCAGTGCGGAGGGCTTTTAGAGTTTGAGATGACGCTTGAGCCTTCATGTTGGCATCAGTTTAACCTCGATCAAACCTCTACTTTGCGCTTGTCGTCAGGGCCAGAGGTGGGGCCTTGCCACGGGGTTGCAGCGATCGGTAATCCCAAGCGGTTTTTCCGTTCACTGAAAACGCTGGGATTTGAGGTGACAGAGCAACCTTTTGACGATCACCATCAATTCAGCCCCCAAGAACTACATTTCGATGGGGAAACCCCGGTGATCATGACCATGAAAGATGCAGTGAAATGCCGTGATTTCTGGGAAAGTCATTGGTGGGCACTCGAGGTGCGGGCCAAGTTGCCAGACCTTTTTTATCAAAAAGTACACAAGCACTTGCAACAATTTAGTGAAAATGAAAAGTAACTCTTCTTTCGACGTCATTATTCCCGCACGCTATGGCTCGAGCCGCCTGCCAGGCAAGCCCTTGGCTGATATCGGCGGCAAGCCGATGGTGGAGCATGTTTATTTGCGTGCCCGTGAGAGTGATGCTCAAAGGGTCGTTATCGCCACCGATGATATGCGTGTAGCGGAGGTGGCTCATGGGTTCGGCGCTGAGGTGTGTATGACTTCTGCAGAGCATGCCTCAGGAACTGATCGACTACAGGAAGTGGCTCAAAATCTGGGCCTTGCCGAGGACCGTATTTTGGTCAATGTGCAGGGCGATGAACCTTTGATACCCGCCAAGGTGATAAATCAGGTTGCTGAAAACCTGGCCGTGAGCAAGCGGGCCGGCGTTGCAACTCTGGCGGAGCCCATCACTTCAGTGGAGGATTTCCGCAACCCCAATATCGTTAAGGTAGTGACAACAGAGTCGGGACTGGCCAGGTACTTTTCCCGTGCACCAATCCCTTGGCCGCGGGACGCCTTTGCTTTGGATAGCAGCGAATTGCCAAGGGGCCTGGAACCCCGTCGCCATATCGGTATCTATGCTTACCGTGTTGCGCTATTGCGCCAGTTTATCTCCTGGCCTATGGCTCCACTGGAGCAGTTTGAGGCTTTGGAGCAGTTGCGTTTTCTTTACCACGATCAAGAAATTCACGTAGCAGATGCCTGTGCAGAAGTGCCCGGAGGTGTGGATACTGAGCAGGATCTTCAGCGTATGCGTGAAACCCTGGCCTGATGTAGTACCCAATGATTGAAGCTAATATCGATTTACAGCCCCACAATACCCTTGCAATCTCGGCCAACTCCGCTTTTTTTACGCGGGTGGAAACGCTGGATGAGTTGCGTGAGGCTTTGAGTTTTGCACAGCAGAAGCGTTTGCCGATCTTACCGTTGGGTGGAGGTAGTAATGTCGTATTAACGGGGGACTTTCCAGGGCTCGCCATTCAGGTTGGGTTACGCGGGTTGGAAATTACTCCCGATGGTCGCGGTGGCACTATTGAGGCGGCGGCTGGGGAGGGCTGGCACCAGTTAGTTATGTCTACTGTTGAGCTGGGTATGGGAGGGCTGGAAAACCTCGCATTAATTCCAGGAAAAGTGGGTGCAGCACCCATCCAAAATATTGGTGCTTACGGTGTAGAGCTGTGCGATTGTTTTTGTAGCTTACAGGCCATGGAAATATCTACCGGTGAACTGCATAACTTTTCTGTGGCAGAGTGTGACTTTGACTACCGGAATAGTGTGTTTAAAGGAGAGCTGCTGGATCAGTACATTATTACCCAGGTAAATCTTCGTCTTGCAAAAGATTGGCAGCCGAAAGTTTCCTACCCAGCATTGCAGCAGTTTATTTCCCAGCAAGGTTGGAATTGTGACTCCTTGACACCTGCGCAAATTGCCGCTGCGGTTATCGATATTCGCAACAGTAAATTGCCGCTCCCCGATCAAATTCCCAACGCGGGGAGTTTCTTTAAAAACCCTGTGGTGAATGCGGACATTTATCAAAGCCTAAAATCGGAACATCCCGATTTGGTAGCTTATGCCAGCGGTGAAGGTTGGAAGTTGGCGGCGGGCTGGCTAATTGATCGCGCTGGTTGGAGGGGTAAGCGGCAAGAGGCGGTTGGTGTTCACCACCAGCAGGCATTGGTTTTGGTTAATCCCGGTCGGGGCGGGGGCGATGAGGTGACTAGATTGGCTAGCGCCATAGCTTCCGATGTGCAGGCTAAGTTTGGTGTTACGTTAGAGCCTGAACCTCGCTACTATCCGTAAGCAATTCGGTGCTGCTTGCAGGGTGGCGCCGACAAACCTTTTCTTTTTCTTCACTGAACGACAATCAGTAAGTACCCAATAGCTAAGTGCGAATTTCTTTTGGGGAGTCCTGCTCAGGCATAAGCTCAACAGAGAATTATTCTAGTTGTTGACGATTATTTTGTTATAACAAAATTTGTTTCTAAGATTTTTTTATATTTCAATTTCTTTCATAAATAT
The DNA here is from genome assembly GCF_052467815.1 of Microbulbifer maximicatervae (SeqCode). NCBI lineage: Bacteria > Pseudomonadati > Pseudomonadota > Gammaproteobacteria > Cellvibrionales > Microbulbiferaceae > Microbulbifer > Microbulbifer maximicatervae (SeqCode). Next base: position 4,177,262 of record NZ_CP174326.1, on the reverse strand, counting down.
TTTCTGCGAGAAAGTGAATGTTTAATCGCAAATTTTGCGGAAGCGCTCACCCTGTTCGCAGAAAAATCAATCGGTACGTTTTTACGGTATAATTAAATGTTATAAAGGCAGCAAGATCCTGTGGTTAAATGTCTGATCGGCAGCATTTGAAACGGTGCTTCTGCTTTGCAGTAGCGTTTTTGTCTGGTATGTTGCGATTGGGTTCCAGGGGGACCTACACGGGGTAGTTTCACCGTGAGCTTAAAAGAAAACGCAGTTGATAGAGCTCGTGCGTTGAGGATGTATACGCGGCGTGGCCACTGCACTTATCCGTAGTTGGGGATAGCTTGATCAAAGTCTTAGTGGTGGATGATCACGATCTTGTGCGAATGGGTATTTCGCGCATGCTGGGTGATGTTGAGGGTATAGAAGTCGCCGGAGAGGCAAATTGTGGTGAGGAGGCCTTGGAATTCGTTCGCCGGTCCAATGTTGATGTCATTCTAATGGATGTAAAAATGCCAGGTATGGGTGGCCTTGAAGCGACCAGGAAGCTACTACAGCGATGCCCGGAGGCGAAAGTTATAGCTGTCAGCGCACTCGATGATGACTTGTTCCCTGGTCGCTTGATGCAGGCAGGGGCTATGGGGTATGTCACTAAAGGTGCGGACCTTGAAGAAATGGTTCGAGCGATACGCACTGTAATTTCTGGTGGTGTGTTTATCAGTAATTCCATGGCAACCAAAATGGCGATGCGAAGTGTCAGTGGCCAGGATGAACAACAATCTCCGTTTGAAAAATTATCTAAAAGGGAATTGCAGACTGCAGACATGATCGTTAATGGTGCTAAGGTTGCGGATATTGCAAAGTCTCTCTCGGTAAGCCCCAAAACGGTGAATAGCTACCGCTACAGGATTTTTGAGAAGTTAGATATTAATAGTGATGTGGAGTTGACGATCCTCGCTGTTAAGCATCAGATTCTTGATCCAGAAGCTGCACTTTAATTGAAAAGTGGCTGAACTTTGTAAAATATTGAGGCCGGTTGCCAGATGTTCGATAGCAAGCGTTTCCTCGCGACAGTAACTCGCAAACCCGGCGTCTACCAGATGTTCGACGCCGAAAATAAAATCCTCTACGTAGGGAAAGCCAAGAACCTTCGCAATCGGTTGTCGAGCTACTTTCGCAGCTCCGGACTAACGACAAAAACCATGGCGCTGGTGCAGCGTATTGGAAACATCGAAGTCACCGTTACGCGCAGTGAAACCGAAGCCCTGGTGCTTGAACAAAGCCTGATCAAGTCCCAGCGGCCCCCATACAATGTGATGCTGAAGGATGATAAAGGGTACCCTTATATCTTTCTTTCCAGCAATGACACTTTTCCCCGTATTGCATTCCACCGCGGTGCCAAGCGCAAGAAAGGCCGATACTTCGGGCCTTTTCCAAACGCATCGTCGGTTCGCGACAGCCTGAACTTTTTGCAAAAAACTTTTCGAATCCGCTCTTGTGAAGATAGTGTTTTTCGCAACCGTTCAAGGCCCTGCCTTCAATATCAGATAGAGCGCTGCACCGCTCCCTGTGTCGATTTTATTTCCCCCGAGGACTATCGCCAGGATGTACGCCACGCAGAGATGTTTCTCACGGGTAAAAGTGACAACATTATTCGAGAGTTGGCTGACCAAATGGATGAGGCATCCCGAGCGCTGGAGTTTGAAAAAGCCGCGAGACTGCGAGACCAAATTTCCGCACTGCGTCGTCTGCAAGCGGACCAGGTAGCTGAAGGTGCAAGTGGCGATGTGGATGTGCTGGGAATAGCCAGTGAAGGCGGTAGCTGTTGCGTACACGTTCTGTTTGTCAGGCAGGGGCGAATTCTGGGGAGTCGCAGTTATTTTCCCAGTGAGCGCCTGGGACTCACACCGCCAGAGCTACTTTCCGCATTTGTCCCGCAATTTTACCTGGGCAGTCCCCGAGAGATCCCCCGTGAGATATTGGTTTCAGAGGCCTTACAGGATCTCGAACCACTTCAACAGGCTCTTAGCGAGCAGTGTGGTCGCGATGTCGGTATCACCCATAAGTTGCGTGGCAAGCGGGCCACTTGGGTTGAAATGGCGCAACAAGCAGCGCAACAGAATTTGAGCAGTCGAACTGCAGCCCAGCAAAAACTTTACAGTCGGTTCGAGAAACTCCAGGAAGTGCTCGAACTGGAGCAGCTCCCGGAGAGGCTCGAGTGCTTTGACATCAGCCATTCTTCCGGTGAGGCCACGGTTGCGTCCTGTGTTGTATTTGATACCGGTGGCCCGGTGAAATCGGATTATCGCCGATTCAATATTGAGGGTATCCAGGCGGGCGATGATTATGCGGCAATGGGGCAGGCGCTAAAGCGGCGCTATACCCGCCTTTCCGGTGGCGAGGGCAAATTCCCCAATATCCTGTTGATCGACGGGGGAAAAGGCCAGGTGACACAGGCGGTAGAAGCTCTGAATGAACTCGGCATCGTCGGAGTTCAAATTATTGGTGTTGCCAAAGGAACTACACGAAAAGCCGGCTTTGAAACACTACATGTGGTTTCCAGTAACAAAGAGCTTGTACTCTCCGCCGATTCATCAGCGTTGCACTTAATTCAACAAGTGCGAGATGAAGCGCACCGCTTTGCTATCGCTGGCCACCGGGCAAAACGGGATAAAAAACGCAGGGAGTCCCCACTGGAAGGTATTGCTGGAGTAGGGCCTACTCGCCGCAGGGCACTGCTGCGACATTTTGGAGGTTTACAGGAGCTAAAGCGTGCAACAGTAATGGAGATTGCCAGCGTGGATGGTATCAGCCGTAAATTGGCTCAGGATATATACTCGGCACTACACCACGAGTAGAACAGGAGTGAGCTGGCGATTAAATGGCCAGTTTTTTCCAAAGCGTTTCATTTTGCGCGATGGCTTGATAACGTACGCCCTCCGCAAGAATAGAGAAAAGTATGACAATCGCCAATCAACTGACACTGTTACGTGTTGCTTTGATCCCATTTTTTGTTTTGGTTTTCTATTTGCCGTACAAGTGGAGTTACATTGCTTCTGCTGCAATTTTTGCAGTTGCCGCAATTACCGATTGGCTTGATGGCTATCTCGCCAGAAAATTAAACCAGAGTACTGCCCTGGGAGCCTTTCTGGACCCGGTTGCCGATAAGTTAATGGTGGCTACTGCATTGGTCTTGCTGGTGGGATTACATGACCACCCGCTGTTTGCGATTGCTGCGGCGGTGATTATCTGTCGGGAGATCGCGGTCTCGGGGTTGCGGGAGTGGATGGCTGAGTTGGGGCAGCGCAGTAGCGTTGCGGTTTCCTATGTAGGCAAAATCAAAACTACTGCACAGATGGCAGCAATTCTTGTTTTGCTTGCCTTCGATGTTAGAGAGTTTCCGGTGATGGAAACTATTGGATACCTGCTTCTTTATATTGCTGCCGGCCTCACCTTGTGGACTATGGTGATGTACTTGCGCGCCGCATGGCCGGCCCTTATGGCCGACAGCCAGGATAAGTAGATAGAGGGGGATTACCTCTCTCACAAAATTGGCGCCTCGACTCCGGCATGTGCTGGAAAACGAGGCGCTCTTTACCACGTTTCAACTCGCTCTTCCTCTTCCAAATCCCTGCGCTCCTCTAAATTGTTAGATACTTTTCTGCGATCTATAGGAAGCTCATGTCCGTCAAAAGCCACCTGATTATGATTTGGCTGCTTTGCATCACTCTCACTGTCGAGGGGCAAATTGTACACGATGCCGAGTTTTATATTCTCAAGATGCAAAACGGCGATCGTTGGGATCAAGAGGATTTGGAAGTTGAGCAACGCTTGCAGCAATTGCGGCAGAAATTTGGACAGCCACCGAATATCGTATTCCTGTTGTGGGATGACACTGCATTTGGAGCTGTCGGTTTTCCTGCGCTGCAAAAGAACTTTGGCTACTCTACGCCAAACCTAAACCAGATGGCCGCAGAGGGTATCAACTTTACCCGCATGTACTCTGAGCCCTCATGCACTCCGACCCGCGCCGCTGCCCTCACCGGACGGCTACCGGTGCGTTATGGTATGGGTGAAGTGGGGATGCCCCACGAGTTTTCTGGTTTGCGCGCCGAAGAAGTCACTATTGCCGAGGTACTTTCGCAAGCGGGTTATGCGACGGGCTTTTTTGGCAAGGGGCACCTTGGAGATATCGAGGAGAGTTATTTACACAATCAGGGATTTGATGAGGCGTTGTTCACCCCAATGAACCAGATTACCTCCCTGTTTAACCCCCAGGCAAATGTGGCGAATGCGGTGCTGGGCATGTTCCCCGAAATCTACCCACCTGATCCCTATCAGTTGGACAGCCCCGGTCTGATACCCGCTGGCTGGGTAATGAATATCGAGGGGAAAAAAGGACAAGCCGGGCGGGAGTGGTGCGGAACATCCAACGAGTGCTTCGCTAAGTTTGATCCAGAAGCAGAACAGAGAACGCTGGCGTTTATTCGACGCAGTGCGGAGCAGAAGAAACCGTTTTTCGTTGCCTACTGGCCCAACCTTCTTAATTTCATGGCGATGTATAACCCCAAGCGCTCGGTGGCCGGGCTGATGGTTGCCGATGCCTTCCCGGCGATGGATAACTTTGTCGGGGTGCTGATGCAAGAATTGAAAAGCTTGAGGCTCGCTGAAAATACCTTGTTCGTTGCAATGGCGGATAACGGCCCTATGGTCCACAGTCCGCCGGCGGGGTGGGGAATGCTGCCCATGTTGTATCGGGGTGGCAAAGGGGATTTTACTGAGGGCGGCGTTCGCGTACCTGCTTTTGCCTGGTGGCCAGGAACTATCGAAGCGGGACAAACGGCAGGAGATATTATTCATATCACTGACCTGTATACGACTTTCGCTCGCTTGGGTGGAGCAACTGATGCTATTCCTACGGATCGCGTCGTTGACGGCCTCGATCAGACCGCTCTTTTCCTAAACGGCGATACCCATGGCCGCCGGGATTATGTATTTATCTATACGGGCAAGGAATTGGGGGCAACAGTAAAGGGGCGATATAAGAGGCATTGGCTGGGAGCGGGGGAGGTGGCAGGGTCGGGGATGCCGGAGGCCTATTACGATTTATATATGGACCCCCGGGAGGAGTCCCCGCAGTTGGTGCCGTTAATTTACACCCAGGGCCAGTTCAATCATATGGTGGCCCGCCACCGCTTGTTTAAACGTAAATATCCAGACGTATCCAGCGGTAAAGGCATACCCTATACCGGGCTGGCCAATGCGCGCCCTGAGACACAGGCTATTGGTGAACGCGTGCGCGCAGTCATCAGTGAGATGCCATTCACCATTGAAGACTATCTTGAGTATCAGATCCCCGGTGCCGACAAGGTCGGCGACTGGGGAGATTAAAGCGCTAATTCCAAGGTGAATACGCCTGGGCTAGTGGTAGAGGCCCAGATTCTGATTCAGTCGAATTTCGCCACTTCGCTGCACTGTAATGGAAGGCACAAAGGACCTGCTCAGGCCAATCTTTGCCTGAAGTTCATAGGGTACCGATTGCTGCCCTCTATTCGCTAATTCAGCGGCGGCGAATAGAGACCCCATCCAGCTCGCAGTTGCGTCTACCGAGATGTCATCCTGGCCATAGGGGGCAATGGGCAATAGGTTGTTTGAGGTTCCTGCCATTACTTTATGGCCGGCAAGACTGAGCTTGTAGTAGATCCCGGAGAGGGGTAGTTCTTGATTGTTAGGATTGAAAATACGCAAATGGATTCTGAAGCGCAGGTCGCTGCCGACGGCAGGAGGAAGCGGCTCCAGCCCAATAATCTCAACTTCAGGCTGCTGAAAATTGGGTGATAAAGCGGCGCAACCACCCATGAATAGAGCGAATAATACGAGTAAGTTCAGTTGTAAAAGCTTGATCACTGCTTGTCCTTCATTTTTCTCTCTGATAAGTGCGAGGTTGATGTCCCCACGCTTATTCCACGGCCACCACAATTCTATTTGTTTTGCTTGCTTATTGAGCAGGCGCTCCAATTGCTTCATTCTGTAATCCTGATGGATCGAAGAAGGTTGTTGCCTCTGTGCAAACTTCCCCACGGATTTCTACTAATGGAGACAATAGATGAAAAAGTGGTCCATTCTTCTGACAACAATGGTGGTGATATTGTTCGCCAGTTGGAAATGGCTTTTGCTTCCGGCTATTGAAAAGTCGATGAACAAAGTAGAGCCGGGCAAAATTGCAGCGATGTCACCTGAGGCTAAAGCGCTACACCAAAGTCTATTGGTGGGGGATCTCCACGCAGATAGTTTCCTGTGGGCCAGGGATTTGAGGAAGCGAGCCGACTATGGTCATCTGGATCTTCCCCGGGCGCGAGAAGGCAACCTGGGTATCCAGGTCTTCACATCAGTTACCAAGTCTCCCCGGGGGCAGAACTATCAAAAGAACTCCAGCAAAGCTGGCGATAATATAACCTTATTGGCCATTGCTCAGGCGTGGCCAGTAAAGGCGTGGGGCAGCTTGTATGAACGGGCGCTCTATCATGCAGAGCGTGTTAATGCGCTACAGCAATCTGCGCCTGATCAAATACGTATCGTCAAAAGTGCGGCAGATTTACAAGAGGTGCTTGCAGCAAGGAGGCAGGGCGGAGAGGTCTTGGCTGCACTCCTTGGCACTGAAGGTGCCCACCCTTTGGAAGGGGAGATCGAAAATATCGGTCACCTATACGATGCTGGATTCCGGGTGATGGGGTTGCAACACTTTTTTGACAATGAGCTGGGTGGCTCCCTGCATGGAGAAAGCGGCCAGGGTTTGAGTGCATTTGGCCGGGAAGCGGTGAAGGAGATGGAGAGGCGCTCCATTGTGATTGACGTCGCCCACTCTTCAGAGCAGGTCGTCCGCGAAGTTTTGGATATTGCCGAGCGCCCAGTGATTGTTTCTCATACCGGGCTTCAGGGGGCGTGTAACTCATGCCGGAATATCAGTGACGAGCTAATGAAGGAGATAGCGGGCAAAGGCGGCTTGGTTGGAATTGGTTTCTGGCCTGGTGCTGTCTGCGATACCAGCCCCAAGAGCATTGTTAAATCCATCCGTTATGCCATTGATACACTGGGTGTGAATCATGTCGCATTGGGCTCGGATTATGACGGCAGTGTAAAGGTTGCATTTGACGTGAGTGAATTGGGCGTGCTTACCGCAGAAATGCTTCGGCAAGGGTTTACTGAAGAAGAGATCCGTAAAGTAATGGGTGAGAACCTTAGAGATTTCTTCCTTGCCCAACTACCCAGTTAATATCATATGGAAAGGTTTGATTTAGATTCCGCAGCCTTCTCAACAGATATATTAGCGCTGGTATTTGATATCTCACTGTTCCGGTGGGTTTGTTATTACCAGCGCGATACTCGTACTTGTATATGATTAAAAATAAATATACGTTCTGCCCCTGTCCAAACGCAATTCAAACTGGAAATTTTATCGTATTTTGTTCTTAAAGCCCTGAAAACCGGTTGAAATTGAGTGTAATCAAATTTCGGTTTACATTTTAAAATGACTTAAAGCTAAAAAAGCCGCAAGAAAATTGATAGAGATAAAGCTGTAGGTGAGAAAAATAGAACATGGGCCGCGATACTGCGGATAGGCAAAAGTCCACTATCTCTAAAGAATAGGGAGACCTCCATGTTCAATCCGAAACTAACAGAAACAGAATTTCTATTGGATCAGGCAAATTACATCCAACCCGGCGTCCACAATGATGTAAGGCGCGGAGTTTGTTACGCATTATCCTACATGTGGGTGAGACTCGGCTTGCAACCCGGCGGTCATATAAATATGCACCTCCAGGCAGGATTGCAACAGCGGTACCACAATACGGGAATTGGAAACGCCCTTAACAGAGCAGCTCCAGGTATGTTTTTAAGGGCTGTTGGCGGGTCGACCACAAGCTTTGGCCAGCCTATCTATACAATGCAAAGAGCAATTTCCGCGCAGCAGCAGATCCAGGGAAATGTGATGGGTATTTCGTCAGGATTAAGGACGATTTGTCGGACAGATGGGTATACCGAGCACTGTATCGCCCGTGGGCATCAGTTGAATCCATTTGAGCCTTTCTCCACATTTTTGCGATGGATACGGCAGGGGGTGGCGCGCCTTAACCAAGGCTTTGCATTGATAGGATTCCTGGGCCCCAACAGTGGTCATGCCATTGCAATTCAAGTACAGAATGGTAATACCTGGAGACTTTTTGATCCCAATTTTGGTTCCTTTGTATTTAACGGATACAACCGCGTTAAGGCCGAATTACATCAGCTGGCTTTGATTTACCTGGCGATGGGCACTGCTGGTGGAAGCTGGATGATTTCAACTTTTAGATAAGTAAGTAGGGTTGTTTTATTGTCGAGATATCGCAGGGTCACTTAGGTGACCCTGCGTGTTGAGTTTAAGTGCCAACGTATACTAAAAATCTAGATCGCAGTAAAAGTTCTGATGAGTCAAATAGGGGGGCAGGCACTTCCAATTTTAACAATGACTACTTGGCAGCAATGCACTCAATTTCAATTTGGGCGCCCAGCGCTAGGGACTTCACTGCAAAAGTAGTCCTTGCAGGGTAGGGGTAGGCAAAAGCCTTTCGGTAGATGTTGTTGAATTCAGGGAAATTCTTGATATCTGTTAAAATGACCGTGCATTTAACAACATCTTTCATTTCGTAGTCGTGGCGCTCCAGAGTTTGCTTTATATTGTCTAGAGTCTGTTTGGTCTCCGCAGAGAATCCCCCTTGGGCTAACCGCTTAGTCTCCGGTGAAAACCCTATTTGGCCAGAAAGAAATAGCTGGTTGCCAACTTTTACAGCCTCTGAAAACGGTAGCTTTGAGGCTGATCCTGTTGGGTTCAGAAATTCAACCTGCTCAACCTCCTTTGCATAGCTGAAACTGGAAAGCGTAATAGTGAAAAGTGCAGAAATTAATGCATTTATAGGTGATGTCTTTATCTTCATGGGAATATTTTCTTATAAATTTGCTGCCAAACAATCTGGGCTAGGTCTAGGGGGTCTAAATAATTCCGTGATGCCTCTGGCCCACAATCAAGGCGCGGCTTGGCAAGAAGTGTCCAGATCTTTCAAAAAGTCACAACGCAGGGTGTGAATCGCTCTGAAAGCCCCGTGGATGAGCCCTGAAGGCCCGCAGAGATATTACGGAATTATTTAGAGACTCCCTAAAGCCCTCTTGCTGCGCAGATAACTTCATTCCACTCCATATCTGAGTGCCATTCTTATTGGGTAATAGTGATCAGGGATATCTGAATCAGGAATAGGTACGCCATTCCCTCTCTAAGCCATTCAGGCTTAAGTATTGTATTCAGTGGGCCGATTTCTTTAAATTGAAACCAGTGCACCATTTCATGTTGAGTAATATAGACCTGCCAGGATCTCGGCGCAATTACAGTGCCCGAGTAAGGGAAAGATATGGCCCTCTCTTGCCTGCCGCCAAATGAACGGTAACACTCGACAGTTGAGCAATAAACAAAAGTAGGTTGGCTATTTAGTAGAAGACTGTTTCTGTTCAGTAAATCATTCGCTGATCGATATAGTACGGTTGCTTCTGCGAGCCTTTTCTTATCTTCAACGCAAGCAAGGCCATTACAATTAACGCCGTTAAGTTGAGGGAGGAAGAGTCGGATAGCAGGAAAAGATATCCATAATAGTATCGGGACTGATGCGAATACTAGTAGAGCCAAGGGTCTGAACATAGATTGGATTGCCTCTGCACTTTGGGCTACTTGCCATAAAGGGCGAAACAATTAAGAAAAATCTAGAATTGAATTGATCTTGGCTCCGGTATTATCAAAAACGGGGAGCTCGCCCGTGTTTCTAAGTAATTAAATACGATTTTTCATTATAATAATTTACTTTGGAGTTAGCGCCATTCCCTCTTCTGAACGTATTGAAATTGATAGAGGCTCGACGTTGCCGGCTCATCGAGTATCTATTTTATTGGTAACTTCACCACCTATATTGGTGTCTGGGTTTAGTAGACCGCTGCATGCCAGCTGGCGGGAGGTTGATAAGTGTCCACTAGGGGGGGGGCTGACTCCAAGCGCTGTAGGATTTGGGTTGCTGTAATGCTTAAATCAAAACTCAGTTGCTTTAATAAATGAAGCTTTCTTCGTATTTTATTGATGTAAGGTGACGCTCCAATCCAATTCTGCCTTCATCAATCTGAAGCTGTCAGCCTAGAGATCGTCAGCATTTATTTTTTAGGCTTGTTCGTAACACAGTGCTTGTGGGCATTTGATAAACCTGCAACGTCCTTCAGAATCGGGTGCATCCCCCGCCTGCTGATGACCATTAAGAGTAGTCAGCCCGCCTTGATGAGAACCTCATAACTAATGCTTTAGCTGCATTTATCGCCAGGTTTAGAAGCTATCAGTGATGGGAAGTGCGAGCTCTATTTTCTTCGCTCAGCAAAAACGCTAACTAGATTTGTATCGTTTGAGGAGGGTAGAGGTTAGCGCATAAAATTTGCACTAAAAGATATGTAAATTATTGGTTTCAAAGATCTGATTGGTGCCCGGGGCCGGACTTGAACCGGCACGGCCGTGAAGCCGGGAGATTTTAAGTCTCCTGTGTCTACCAATTCCACCACCCGGGCAGATCCTTTGCGAGAGAGGGCGATGTTTAATAGTTGCCCTTCATTCTCACTTTCATTGCATTCAACAGGATACTGCAATGAAGAGGAAAATGGAGGCTAGGGTCGGAATCGAACCGGCGTACACGGAGTTGCAGTCCGCTGCATGACCACTCTGCCACCTAGCCTTTTTTATCCGCCTTTGGCGGAAAAGAACGCTGCGAATTCTATCTGATAAATCTGAAAAATCCTAGCGTTTTCTTATACTTACGTGCGTTTCGCTGTGTAAGTGGGCGCCATTTTAGGGACTCTAGAGGATTAGTCAAGCATTGTTTTCATCAATGTTGCAATCAAGTGAAAAAAAGTAGGAAAAGTTACCTTCTGATGGTGGGGGAGGGCTGTAATAACTTTTAGCACTGGTGCTCAAGAACCTATTTCCATTTGTTCTAAATTAATCTTCAGGTGTGCTGGCAATCTGTGACCTGTGTTCGATACTGTCTTTATCTGGCTAACACATCTCCCCCAACGTGTTTAGTAATGCTGGTAGGGTGGCTCACATGGCTACCACCCGGAAGCAAGGATGAAATCCTCCAAGTTTCACTCCTAATGGTCTTGGCCCTGACGCTCTCCCCCCCCGTCGTCAGGGCTTTTTTTTGTCTGCTATTTATTGGAGTCTTTCGCCCGGTCTGTCAGGTTTTCTGTGGCTAATGCATCCACGGGTTTACCGGCTGCTTTCTCAGACAGGGACCTAAACCTTTCCAGAGTCACTTCACCGCGTGCTTGAGCCAGTTCTCGTGCGACGTCATCAATACTTGCCTTGCCATTGCTGGCCTCGCGAATCTCTTTATCCAGTTGCTGCATTACCCCGGCCGCACGGGCGGTAATGGGGCCGGACGAGCGTTCGACTAATAGTGAAGGAGCCTTCTTACCCCACTTGATCAGTTTATCCATCGCCTCCTGATAGCGGGTCTCACTGATGCCACCAGTTCGCCTTAAAATCTCCAGGGAATAAAACTCAGCCAGTCCCTCTACAATCCAATCACTCTCATCGTCACCGTGAATTCCCGTGCCCACATGAACTAATTCGTGGATCATGCTGCTGGTGCGGTTGCCGCTGATCAATGGTCGATCAGCATGCATATATAGAGAGCGTGTCCCCGACAGCCCGCCGCGCCACATGGGGTCGTCAGCGGTTACGATCAATAGATGATCAGGGAAGAGGGGGAAGATTTTCTTGAGCTCTGGCAGGTTCCAATTTAGGAAGGCCAGGATGTCTTGCCGCCGAATGTTCTCATTTTTAGGGCCTGCAACACGGGTTTCAGTGCCGGCAATCATATCCTGCCGACTGCCAATTTTCCCTACAATCATCCAGCCCTTGGGTCTTACAAACTTACGCTTGGGGTCAGATAACTCGTATAGGTTATCTTCGATCTCAGGGTAGGGCAGGGCCGCATACCATTGGTCAGGAAGTTCCAGCTTAAGGCGGGCGGTAGAGCGGCCACGGCTGGTTGCCGATACCGGTGCAATCAATTTATCGCTGCGGAGAATTGCCCAGTCTTTGGTGATCCGTGAGTCGTAGCCACCGTTGCTACGCTGGTTATCTATGACAAAGCGGTACTTAAGGACGGGGTTCTTCCCTTCGGGTTGCCAGGTTGCTTTGTCGCCCTCGATCTTTAGAGGGGTGTCACTTTCCAGGTCCTGATAGCGGCCAGAGCGCAAGTTAAGAACGAGCTTACTTGGCATATCATCACCGCTGAGCGCCATTTCCACCTCAGCCAGCTTGGAGTTGGGCGAGATCTCTGCACTGTAAAGAATCTCATAAGCCTGAAGAGCAGGGGATAGAGTGGCGAGTAATAGCGGCAGTGTTAGTAATCGTTTAAGCATCATTTCTTCAGCGGGAAATCCAACAATTAGTCGTTTCGACAGTATCTAAGCCTACAGGTGCCCTTGTGTCACCTTCAAGCAAACTGGTCACAAGCTAGCCAGTTATGAGGTGACAGTTTTGTGCCGTCAGGTTTCATTGGATTGGTTTTCAGATATGTACCACTTAAAAAGAATACACTTACAAAGTCGTTATCATATGGTGGCGCATTCTCTTAAGCATCTCCCGTATAAGTAAACAAGAAGATAGATATGGGTGGGCCGGCACAAACATCTTTTGAGAGGGCTGAATTAGTGGGCAGGCATGCTGACAAAGTGGGAATTGAGCGCTACGAAGGACAAGACCGCAGCATAGCTGCGGTCTTGAAAGGTCTTTTGCAGTCTAACTAACGATGGAGACAGAGCTACCAATATCTGATTGCGCGGGGATCAACGAACTGCATACCGTAGGCGCTCAGGGCAAATCCATCTGGAAAACTGCTTACCATTGGTTGCTGGGGGTTAACCGCGGCTATTTCGGAAGGGTAATAGCCTCCCGGCACAAACTGCCCCTGCCAACTGGGTGTAGCTTGAGGGGGGTAGCCCTGTAACGGACTCATAGTAAACCCAGAGTATGGAGTGGCTGGGGAGGGGCCTTGCGCGGTAGCGGCATGAGTAGCCGCGGCCCTTGCTTGCTCTTTGGCGGACTCAAAAGCGGAGTTGATACCGAAAAGCTTGGGAACACCTGCGCCAACTCTCTCTGCCCCGAGGGGCATTGGTGCGGCCAAGGATTGGATCAGTTGGAATAAGGCGGTCACTCTGGATACATCTTTCTGCCGGAGCGCACCTTTAAATAATGGATGGTGGGCAAGTAGTAGTGCTGCCAAACCGGTAATATGCGGCGCGGCCATTGATGTACCTGACTGAACATCGAAGCCTTTGTCAGGCACAGACGAAACGATACCCACACCAGGTGCGGCAACAGAAATTTCCTGGCCGAAAGCGCTAAACCTAGGAACAAATAGACCGTCGGCTGATGCTGTTGAGGGTATTACTGTTTGCGCTTCCCAGGAATCTTTGGGGAATTCATTGAGCATTCCAAGAGCGCCTACAGCCATAGCATTTGGGGATCTGGCTGGGTACTGGACTGCCCCGCCATTGTTGCCAGCGGCAACTATACAGGCGATACCATGTTGGACTGCTTCCTCGATTTGCTGCTCAACAGCCTCTGATGAATCAGAGCTGCCCAGGCTCATATTCACCACATCAACGCCGAGCTCTATGCAATGTGAGAGCGCATCAATCAAGCTACTAAATTGCCCGCCGGGGAAAACTTTGAATACATAGATTTCGGCTTCAGGAGCAAAACCGCGTATTGCCTCGGTGCCAGAGGGTTGGCCTGTAATAATTCCCGCACAGTGGGTTCCATGGCCGACGATATCTTCTGCCCAGCTATTGGCATCGTAATTATTGGTGACATCGATACCATTCTTTAAGTGGCTCAGTATTGGGTGCTTATTGTCCGCACCGGAATCGATGATTGCGATTTTGATACCTTTGCCGGTGTATTCATCGGGTAGCTGGTCCAGGCCCATGTACTTTTGCCCCCAGCCATAGGAAGCATCATTGGGGAAGTTGGGTATGGCTTCGCTTAGGGGTTGGAGTTTCACCAGGTTTACACCGGTGAGTGATAGGGAGGGGCTGCGAATATATTTGTTCCAGAAATCTTTGGCGGGGCGGATCAGAAGTGATTTCACTTGAGCGCCGCCGCTTTGCGCAAAAATACTGAGCGCGACTTCCCCTTTATTGTTGGTGACCCCTTCTTGAGGAAAGCCCGCACTTTCAACAATTATTTGCGCGTCGCGTATGGGCTCACCTTTTGCACCGATAACGCGGAAGTGCACCTGCTGTGCCTGGACGTGGTATTCGCGCAATAGTCCGGGTTGCTGTGCAAAAACTGCGGAAAAGGTCGGTGAATAGCTCGCTTGCCCGTAAGAGAGAAGTGAGTCCAGTTCAACGGCGACGTTTGGTGGTGTGGTCTGGTAAAGTGCCGCAGCAGCATCCACATCCATACGGACTTTGTAAATATTGGTGGCCTCATCGGCGGAAGACAGCGTTTTTAGTTTTCTGCCGGGGCGTATTTCACGAAGCACCTCACAACCTGCCTGCCTGGCAATAGTGGAAATCACATGGTGCATTGAGCCCGAGCTCAATGGCTGCACGCCCATGGATTTAGCCATCAGGCTGCGGCGGGGTGAAATAAGTAACTCGACTTTCTCTGCAACCTCGACCGAAGGTTCTCCTGCGGCCTTTTCTTGTCGGGATTCAGTCATGTTCATGTTCCTTCGCTTTCAGTGCGGTACTGATTTAGTACGCGTGTGAAACGTCTGAAAGTGGTGAATCGAGTGGGTTTCAGTCTCAATTGAGAGGGTGGACAGGTTGATCCGGATCAATAATTACTTTGCCTCCCAATTTCCTTCTTAGGTCGTCGACGGCATCGGGTGTAGCCACAAGGGTGACGTTGCTTTTGCGCAAAGTAACGTCCTTAACATCGGGGCAATTTGAAGCTTCCTTCACCAGCTCCTCTAGCTCCAGAGTGCTAGCTGATACCTTACGATTGGGTACGGCTACATATTGCTCAAACTTCTTCATTTTCTTCTCATTGTGACTGTGCTATCCAAAGTAGGGCAGGGGCGAACCCACCCCCAGGAAAAGGGGCGTGAAGCCCCTTTTTGCATCATTTTTAGTGCAGATAAGCTTGTTGCTGAAAGGCTGAGTTGGGTTGCGGCATTGCCTGATAGGGCAGTGGTTGTCCGATGCCACTCAAATTCTGAAAAGGTTGCTGTGGCGGCTGCGGGAAAGCCTGGAATGGCACCGGTTGACTCAGTGGTGCAAAAGCCTGCGGGGGAACCGACCCATACTGCTCCGGAGCCACAGGTGCCAGTTGATTTACCGGTTGGCCGACATAGGTCTGAGGAATGAGGTGTGGCGCGAATTGCGGTGCGGCCTGGTAGGGTAGTAGGTGGCTAAGGCGCGCCAAGTTGTTAAGGAGTTGACCTTGTTGGGGCGCACCAATGTAGTTACCAAGAACAGGTGCGGCACGGCTAACCAGCTCACCGAGGAGACCTTGCGGTGCCAGTTGCGGAGCGGTTTGGTAGGGCAGGAACTGTCCTAGCTGGGCGGCTGCATTGATTAGCTGTGCCTGAGGGTTATTGATGTAACTGGCCAAAACAGGGGCCGCGCGATTTATCAATTCGCTGAGATAGTTTTGGGGGGCAAACTGATGAGCGAACTGAGGTGGAATCTGTGGAGCAAGCTGCTGAGGAATGTGGGGCGCTAACTGGTGTGGAAGCTGTGGTGCGGCCTGGAAGGGCAGTACTTGGCCCAATCCGCCGAGTGCATTGATCAATTGACCTTGTGGTCCACCGACAATGCCACCAACTACCGGAGCTGCGCGGCTAATAAACTCTCCCAGCAACCCTTGTGGTGCTAACTGTTGAAGCGGTAGGTATGGCTGGGGGGGAGTGAGTCCGACGACCGGATTAATCGGAGGTGCGGCATAGTTTTGTGGTTGTCCAAAGATCCCTTGAGCATATGCATATGGTTGGTACATGAACGTACTCCTCGAGTAGACCAATGACGATAGGGGGCTATCGCCCAGGTTATTTCATGGTTTACGGGTGAGAATTTTGGAGCTTGATAGAGCCCCGTTTTTAGGATCAGCCTGCTGATAATAAATCGGTAATGAGCTTTCGAGTTGTTGCATCTTGCGACGGACACTCAGCCGGCTGATCTGAGTATAGAGAAGCTTTTCAGAAGCACAGGGAAAGTTTGAAAAAAAATGGAGCGGGAAACAAAAAGGTAATGGGGGCGCAATTGTAGTCACTATTTTTCTTAAAATTTTGTAATTTTTCCAAAAGGAGTATTTTTTAAAAAATAAAGTTTTACTTGGAATTTGATACTTAAATGGGTGGTAAATATTCTTGTGGCGTGCAG
The DNA here is from genome assembly GCF_052467815.1 of Microbulbifer maximicatervae (SeqCode). NCBI lineage: Bacteria > Pseudomonadati > Pseudomonadota > Gammaproteobacteria > Cellvibrionales > Microbulbiferaceae > Microbulbifer > Microbulbifer maximicatervae (SeqCode). Next base: position 4,160,822 of record NZ_CP174326.1, on the reverse strand, counting down.
GGTGCTGCTCCATTGTATTGGTGTTAGGGCTCAGGAAAATCCCTCTCGGATGCCCGGTGAAAACTAGCGGCACTTGTAGAAATATCCGTAAATAGCGAACTGGAATTTAAAGGTAACTGTATATATCGATGTCTTGGAAAAGTAACTTATAGAACTTATCAGTTCGCTTTTATGTAAAGGTCTACTTACTCAAAACATCAAAAAACGATATCTAGTTGCGTTTCAATGTAATTTGCTATTGCCTCGCGCTGTATACCCTTCTTGGTTTTTCTGTACCAAACTCTTGCATTCTCCGTGGAGAGCTTTGCATTTTTTTATACGTGTGCTCTCAAAACTAAAAGTACTTGATAGTCGTTGAAGATACGTAAATACAAGAAAGTGGATAGAAATAATATCGGTATTTTTTTGGCGACCACAGTTTGCCGTATACGAGAAGAGGGGTTCAGAGAGTGGATAGATTGGTGGAAAGTGTTCGACCCCAGGGAGAACAAGGGATTGGTTGTTAGTTGGCAGACTAAATGGATGTGTCGGAGATAGGGGCAATTACTAGCAACCGTAAAGCTTGAATCTCCAGTGTAGAAAGAGGCGCTTGGAGCCGGGGAGGTCCAGCTATAATGCGGATTAGACTGCCTTTGAGGACAGCTCAAAGACCGGTTGTGTCGGCAAAATGACTCATGATGACATTCGCGCCAAAAATTACTTGATCTTTGAAAAATGGATGAGTAGTATTCGCGGCCTCGGTGAGTAGCGCAGCCTGGTAGCGCACTTCGTTCGGGACGAAGGGGTCGGAGGTTCGAATCCTCTCTCACCGACCATACAAAAAGAAAAAGCCCGCTTTAGCGGGCTTTTTTGTGTTTATGATTTCATTCCTGGTAGAGCTTTTACTCTAAAGGTTTACATGGGTAATTACACAGCTGCCTTGAGGGTGCAATCTCTTAGTTGTTTATCGGCGTAAATAGTTAAGCCAGCCATACTCAAAGCCTCGTCGGTATTTCTGAAACCAATTCTTTATTTGCCCCCATCGCATCTGACTTTTGTAGTTTGCTTCCGCATTAGCCCCTAATTTGACGAAGTTGAATAGCAAGTGGCTCTAAGGTGGGGCCCCAACAAGGTGCAAGTAGGAGTTGCTTGCACTTTTTCCAGGTGCGATGTGCTGAGGGAAAGTAAGGGGCAATCTGAACGGCTTATCGTCAGCTCAAGCTAAAGAGTTCAGGCACAAAAAAGCCCGCTAAAAGCGGGCTTTGAAAATCTGGTCGGTGAGAGAGGATTCGAACCTCCGACCCCTTCGTCCCGAACGAAGTGCGCTACCAGGCTGCGCTACTCACCGTTTTTTGTTTCGCATCATTTGCGAAGGGGCGGCACTATAGCAGCAATTTTTCTGCTGTAAACCACTGATTTAATTTTTTATTTGTCGAATCAGTCCCTCTTGGCAGGTAGACGCTACCAGCGTTCCGTCGCGGGTGAAAATCTGGCCGCGGGTAAAGCCTCTGGCACCGGTTGCCGAAGGGCTATCCGTTACATAGAGAAGCCATTGATCCAGGCGGAAATCGCGGTGGAACCACATCGCGTGGTCAACGCTCGCGGGCATCAATTGGGGGTCGAATAAGGATATGTCGTGCGGTTGTAGGGAGGTACCCAGGAGTCCCATATCGGATGCATAGCAAAGTGCTGCTCGGTGCTCCATCGGGTCGTCCGACATCTCGCCCTCTGCCCGCAGCCAGAACATGCACTTGGCTTCGCGAGTTTCAGCGCCAAAGTAGCTTTGTGGGTCTACCGGACGAAAATCGATCATATAGCGCCGCTGATCGTACTGCGGGCTAACCAATCCAGCTTCCAGGGCCAGCTCCTGGGTGTTTTTCAGGCTCTCAGGGGAGGGAATCTCGACACAAGGCAGGTCGGCCTGATGGTCAAATCCTGGTTCCCGAATTTGGAAGGAGGCGGACATATTGAAAATCGCGCGCCCGCGCTGTTTGGCGACTACGCGACGAGTGGTAAAGCTACCGCCATCGCGGATTGGGTCTACTTCGTAGATCACCGGCAGCTCGCTAGAGCCAGGGCGGAGGAAGTAGGCGTGTAGGGAGTGGGGTAGGCGATGCTCAACGGTACGAGTTGCTGCCATCAGTGCCTGGCCCAGAACTTGCCCGCCAAAAAGCACTTTACGATAATTTTCAACGTGATGACGACTGCGGAAGAGATTTCGATCCAGCTCTTCAACATCCAATAACTTACCTAATTTTTCCAACATAAGGGATTTTGCCCGTTACCTATTCCACTTAACAGAGTTTGCAGATGGGGAGCTTTGCGCTCTTAATCAAAAGGATAATAACAGCAAATCCCTTTAACCCCATTCATATTTTGAACGTTAGGCCCATTTTGGTCACAGGTACTCCTCCTCTTTTGTCATCTGTCTACTTACAGTACGCAAATGCCGGTTTTCTCAGCCAACTTGATATTCTGTGCTATTGACTATTTCAACATGTCGATTTCTTGCTTATTTTCGTGATATAAAGCGCCAATAGTTGTTGGGGATAGTCAAACTAAATTGTTTGCAGCTATCTCACAAAAATTGAATAAGAGAAGTAGGAGATACCTTAGGTGCCACACGGAAATATTGATATTCGTCCACCGCTTAAATTTGGCAAGGTTGTCAGCAGGCACCGTACTGCAAAGGCTGTGGTTGGGGGCGTTGGCTCCGCTGCGTATTACGGGGTATGGGGTGCGCAAACTGCCACAGGAGCTACTTTGACTGGGTTGGCTACCGGTGCGGCGGCAGCAACTTCAGCGACAGGAATTGGCTTGGTTGTCGCGGGGACTGCATTGTCTATTGGTTACGCTGGTCTAGCGGCCCGATCTGCTTACAAAACCAATAACCATCTGAATGCGTTGAAGAAAATATTTGCGAACAGAAAGTCTTACAACTGCCCCTGTAAAGGTGCTGTTACTCACGACTACGTTTCAGGGCAGGTGCTTCCGTACATAATTAATCAAAAAAGCAAGAAACTGCATCGCAAGATGGTTGAGGCTACCCCGGGTGTCGCCACGATTGAGTACACGCGGAAGGCCGTTAAAAATTTGTATAAGCGCTCACAGGGTACTCTCGGCAAGGAGCGTAGTTTTGCTGCTGAGTGGTTGGCGCAGCACTTGATCTCCCATGATTGTGAATTGGCAAACGCGATTGTTGCTGAACTCTATTCTGAGGAGGAGATGCTTTGGATTCGTACGCAAGATAGTGATGTAGTGGCACCTTTATTAGAGCTGAAGTTGAAATCTGTTTAATAGGTGTTCGCTTTTCTCTGCGGTGTTTGCTGCTGTAGTTCAAAAGCAACTCGGGGTGATGGACTACCCCGATGTCTCTCGGCACCCAGCCCTAAGGCACTATCCCTACGGTATTGGCTTGACAGGTGTCACAATGTGCTAAAATTAAAAGTTACGCAGCGCCTAAATCAGGCTCATTTTGATTGAAAAGTAAGCAAAACAGACTAAAAATTTCAATATTAGGCAGTCTAATTCCCCGATTCACTTTTCCAACCGACTTGAATTGCCTATTATTCATGAATGAATAGTCAATTTCAGTCCCCATTTTTAAGGGCAAAGAAGGTCGGAAGTATGGATAAGGCAAAAGAGAAGGTTCAGCGGTTCCGCGCGCGGGAGCAGCGTATCCTGGATGCGGCTCTGGAGCTTCTGTTGGAGCACGGTGAAGAGAAGGTCACGGTCGAACAGATTGCCGAGCGCGTGGATATTGGTAAGGGCACAATTTACAAGCACTTTATTTCCAAGACAGAAATCTACATGCGCTTGCTGATGGATTATGAGAAATCCCTAGCCGAACGCCTTAAAACCGCCGTAGCTTTAGCTGAGCAAGGTGATATCACCGCGCCAGCCCGCGCCTATTTTGAATCTCGTATGGCCGATCCTGGCAAAGATAGACTCTTCCAGCGCCTGGAGGAGAAGATTATCGCGTTGAACCTGGCTCCAGAAATGATTGCGGAGCTCCACAACATCCGTAATTCCAATGCCACTTCTCTCAATCGGGTCTTTGAGCGCCGTATGGAGCAGGGCATGCTGAAGAACGTTCCTGCATACTTCTATTACTCAACATACTGGGCGCTTGTGCAAGGGGCGGTAGAGCTTTATCACTCCAAGTCTTTTGCCAATGTAATAGAGGACAGGGAAGGTTTGATGGAGTTTATTATGGATGTGGGTGTGCATATCGGTGATATGTCCTCTCGCAAAACGCCAGAGGGAAGCCAAACAAGCCATCACAGCGATTCTGCGGGGTCCGCCCTTGGCTGAGCCCCTGTTCCAGCAGCTGCAAAAATTACAGGCTGAATTTCATGGGCATCCACCTGTAGAAAGGTGGAACCCAGAGCTTTGTGGGGACATGGATATGGTCATCAAATCTGATGGCCGTTGGATCCACGAGGGAACAGAGATTCGTCGTCACCCTCTTGTGAAACTGTTTGCCAGCATTTTGAAGCGTGAGGGGGATGAATACTTCCTTGTCACCCCTGTCGAAAAGCTGCGAATCACAGTGGAGGATGTTCCATTTGTGATCACTCAGGTGGCCCGCAACCCCGGGAGTACTCATCAACAACTACTTTTCACCACAAATGTGGGCGACGTTGTTGAGCTGTCGGAAGAGGGGCAGTGGCAACTGAGAGACTTTGGTGCCCCGCCGCAGCCAATCCCCTACCTGGAGATTCGAGGGGGGTTACAGGCTCGCGCTTCCCGGGATGTTTTTTACCAGTTGGTAGACTGGGCGCTTGAAGGGGATCGCGATTCCGATAAGCTTTTTGTGCAAAGTGACGGAAAAGATTTCCTGCTGGGTTCTTGCAATTAGATAGCTTCAGGTTCCTGCTGGCGGATTCCTCGCGCCTCAGCGCTGATTTGTAGCTGGGGCTTTAATTCATAGCCTTGCTCCACACTGTTCAAGTTTAGAAAGTACTTGCTTGACCCTATAGCTCCTAACTTTACTCTCTCGACGAACTTTCCTTATTTATATCTTTGGTATCAAACTGTTTAGTGGATGCCACTATCGCTTCTTTATTTTGATTAGCACTATGGGATTTATACTTGATTGCGCCGGTGCTTGCTTGAGTCCGGAAAATAGCCCGGGAATATACATGTCCGTACTATTTGTTTGTGGTGTTGCTGTATTTCATTTCTATTAAAAAAATAGTGTTTGAAATCTTATGGAAATATAAGTGTATTTGTTCTGAAAGGAATAGAATATTAATTCGATAATTTACGGAAATATCTAAATAAGTAACAAATCCGCAACAGTGCATTTCTAAACTTTCCTCCGTCTAAATCGCTACGGCGAAACAAAAAAATATAGTTTTTATTTGCTTGGTAGCTTCCATTTATATTTTTAAAAATGGCGGAGTTGAAGCAATTAAAGTTTTGGATTGAAATTCCTATAGGGGGAAATATGAAGCGGGTACAGAATAAGCTATTAATGGCAGCTGCGATTACTGCGCTATTAGCGGGTTGTGACGGTGGCGGTGTGAGTATCGAGCCGGAAACAGTAGATAACTCGGTGGACAATTCTATCACCAATCCAGGTGGTGATTCTTCGGATGAGAATCCATGTGCAACTATAGAAAGTTCTAGTGTGCAAGGTGAATATAGCGATAGTAACTGCTATTACACTGCTGACTTTGTTTCTGCAGCAAACCCCCTGACTGAAGATTTGTATCTGGCTGCGCTGGATAACGATGGGGCTCATATCTTTAGTGGCAGTCTGTTTGTTGGTGAAAGTTATTCCAGCGACTCTGATCTGGCTGCAGCAGGGATTTCTGAGGGTGGTGATGGCGTTAAGCTGGAAATTCAAGCGGGTGCTACTATCGCCTTTAAAGATAATTCAGCATTTATGGTTGTAAACCGTGGATCACAAGTATTTGCTCGCGGTACTGAAACTTCACCAATCACCTTCACCTCAGAGACTGATGTCCTCGGCACTGTAGGTCCCGAAGACGTTTCACAGTGGGGGGGGATGGTTATAAATGGCTTTGGTGTAACCAATAAGTGCCAGTACACAGGCTCTATTGATGGCGGCAATCTTGCCCTTGCTGGTGAGTGTCACGTAGCTGCTGAAGGTTCCACCGATGACAACACCTCCTATTACGGTGGAGACAATAATGCCGACAGCTCTGGCGAGCTTTCTTATGTTGTTGTAAAGCACACGGGTGCTGAAGTTGCCAGTGGTGATGAGTTGAACGGAATTGCATTTGACGCCGTGGGTAATGGAACAACCATTCGCAACCTTCAAACTTACTCCACTTATGATGACGGTATCGAATTCTTCGGCGGTGCCGTAGACGTAGAAAACTATGTTGCGCTATATGTTCGTGATGACTCCATTGATATCGATGAAGGTTATCGCGGAAGTATTACCAATGCGTTGGTGATTCAAAGTGAGACCGACGGCAATCACTGTATTGAGGCCGATGGAATTGGATCCTACAGCGATGCTACTGACTATTCCTCGTTGATTGGCCAGGGGTTAAATAGTCGACCGGTAATTGATGGCCTGACCTGCATTATTTCTGCTCAAGAAGAGGGTACCCATGATCCGGGCGCTGGTTGGCGTCTGCGTGAGGGAATTTACCCGATGATCAGCAACTCCATAATTGTTGCTTCCTTCTTCGCTGATGAGACCGGAGTAGCTGGGGATAACTACTGCCTACGTGTTGAGAGCTCTCAGACTCGGGATGAAGCATCTGCAGGCACCGAGGTGGCCCTGACTTCTAATATTTTTGCTTGTGAAGATCGAACTAAAACTGATGAAGATAGTTTTGATGTGGAGACTTGGGCTGTAGATAGCGGCAATCAATTTGCCACCATCTCCGGTGAAGTTAACCCAACCTCTGACGCCGATACAGACTTTGTTTTACTCGGCGGCTCCCCTGCGATGTTTACCGTTGACGAATCTGCTCAAATGATCGATGGCATTGCACCGACAGTTTCTGCCGAGTTGGGTCGCGCCTATTTGGGAGCGCTTGAGCAGGATGGTACCGACTGGACTAAAGGTTGGACCTATGGCCTGCATCAAGGTGACCGCGCTCAACCTCTGTGGTTTGAGTAATAGCTTGAGGTAGCGGTTTGGGAAACAGCTCCCGATCATTTAAGGCGCCGCCTTCGCTGATGGAGTCGGCGCCTTCTTTGATTTCAGACCGCGATTCTTTGGAACGAAAAGAGGCCGGTTCGATGGCTAAGTACGAAAAATTTCAAAGGGCGCCGCTTGTTTTAGCGATAGCTGCGGGCTCGACATTTGCTTCCGTTGCGTCTGCACAAGATGCAGAGCTAGTTGAAAACTCTGCACCTGAAGTTGAAGAGGTTATTGTCCATGGGCGCCTTAGAGACTCAGCTGAAGTCCTAATTAGCGAGCGCCTGGAGGAGGAGGTAGTTACGGATATCCTCGGGGCTGAGATGATCAGCAGGGTGGGGGACTCTACCGTAGCCGCAGCGCTGCGACGAGTATCTGGATTATCCCTGATAAGTGACAAGTTCGTTTACGTAAGGGGCTTGGGTGAGCGATATTCAAGTACAACTCTCAATGGTTCGACGGTGCCATCCCCGGATCTGACCAGAAATGTCATCCCACTGGATCTATTCCCAACCTCTATCGTGGAATCGCTGGCGGTACAGAAGAGCTACTCGGTAGATAAGTCTGCCTCGTTTGGTGGTGGCAATGTTGACATCCGCACTAAGGGAATACCTGATGATCTGACTTACTCGGTCGAAATTGGTACAGGTAGCAACAGTGAAGTCAGTGGGGATGCGCTCAGCTATAGCGGTGGAGATGATGATATTTGGGGCACCGATGATGGAACCCGGGCTATGTCTGGGGAAATTTCTGCAGCCCTGCAACGCTTTAAAGGAGATCTGACGGTTGCAGGTATTCGTGACACCCTGATTGCTGAAGGCAATGAGTATTCCAGCAATCAGGAGGCATATGAAGCGGCGCAAGCAATAAACAGGGAATTGGCCCTGGGCTTGAACCGTGATATTTCAATCACAAAGGCGTCTACTGATCCCGATCAAGATTATAAGGCTAGCGTGGGGAACCGCTTCTACTTTGGAGATGATTGGGAGCTTGGTTTTCTGGCTGGAGGCTCTTACAAGAGTAAGTGGAGGGAGAGTGAGCGAGTTATTCGTGATTACGGTAATCCGCAAGAGCAGATTGATCATCGAGATGAGTCTACTTACTCCGTGGATATCAGTGGAAACTTAAACCTGGGCTTGCGTTTTTCGGATGAACATGCGGTTGAAAGTACTAGCTTGTTCTTAAGGAATACGGATGATGAAACTTCTATCCGCGACTATTTTAATTCAAATCGCTTGTTATCTGACGGTACTGGATTTAGAAACTACGAACTGAAATATGAAGAGCGGGAGTTGGAGCTTCACCAGCTAAAAGGGAGCCATTCCCTTGGTCCGGAAACTAAGGGGCTGCTGCCTATTGGTTTGTTAAGTTGGATTCCTGAGGAATTGGTGGTTGATTGGTTTTATTCCGATGCGACAGCGATAACTGACATTCCCAATCAGGTTGAGGTTATTGCGAGTACCGAAACCGATCCGGAAACAGGTGAAGTTCTCAGTTCAACTGTGGATATTGCTTCGCGGAGCGCTAGCTTCCGATTTACTGAGCTGGAGGATGAGGTTCGAAACTACGGTTGGTCTGCAACATTGCCTGTTGAATTTTCCTCGTCCACACTGGAGTTGAGTGCAGGATTTGCTCGGATTGAGAAAGGGCGCTCCTATAAGCAAACTGAGTTCGGATTGGATATCTTCAATGTCGCTGATAGCGCAATTCTTGATGATCCTCTGGGTGATGTGTTCAGTGATACCAATATTACAGATGATGAGAATAATTTTGTTTTTGCCAAGTCTGGTAGTAACAAGCAAAGTTATTTGGCTGCTACTTCGACAGATGCGATCTACGGTAAATTCGATTGGACTCTTGAGGAAACCTGGCGTATTTCAGCTGGGGCCCGATGGGAGGACTATAGTCAAGCTGCTTTAGAGTGGAACCCCTATAGTTTCTCGCAAAGTGAACCACAGATTACGAATGACCCCGAGGAGTTGGCTGAAGCGGTATATACGGATGATGATATTTATCCTTCATTATCCTTGACCTATATGGGGTCATTTTGGGCGGAGGCATTCCAGTTGAGATTCGGCGCATCCAAGACTGCTGTTCGGCCCGACTTGCGTGAAATTACCGACGCTATTTATATAGATCCGCACACTGATGATCAGATCAGGGGGAATTCGAGTGTTCGGCCGTCGGAGATCGACAGCTACGATATTCGCGCAGAGTGGTTTTTTGATAGCGGCGATAGCCTGACTATTTCGGCTTTCTATAAGGATATTGTTAATCCTATTGAGTTTTTTGAAGCTGCCTCAAGTGATGACAATATTGCGCGAGAGATTATAAATGCTGAGTCTGGTGAGATTACCGGTATAGAAATAGAGGGTATGAAAAGCCTTAACTTTATCTCTGACCCAATGGATAGCTTCTTCCTGCAGGGCAATATTACGCTTCAAGACTCGGAAATTGTTGCCGGTGATGAGGCTGATGCACCGACTAATGCAGTCCGCGAAATGACAGGGGCATCTGATTATGTGGTTAATATGCTGCTCGGCTTTGATAGCCCGGACGGGAACCATTCTGCCAGCTTGGTTTATAACGTATTTGGTGAGCGCCTTTACAAAGCGGGGCGAGATCCTCATCCCGATTCATTTGAGCAGCCATTCCACTCTCTGGATTTGACTTACTTCTGGTATCCAACTGATGAGGTGACGGTGAAGGCGAAAGTGCAGAACCTTTTGGGTGAAGCCATTGAAATTGAGAGGCAGGGGGGCACCGTTTTTGAAGAGGAGATTGGGCAGACTTTCGCATTGAGCGCGCAGTACAAGTTCTAGGGAGGTCAGCTGGCTGTGCCTTAGATTAAGTGCACGAAAATATGCGTTCTCAAGCAATAAAAAATGGCGCCATCGGCGCCATTTTTATGTGTAGACCCAATTACATATTTGGATAATTGGGGCCGCCGGCACCTTCAGGGGTTACCCAAACAATATTTTGGGTTGGGTCCTTAATGTCACAGGTCTTACAGTGTACGCAGTTTTGAGCGTTGATCTGGAAGCGCTTACCGTTGGTGTCTTCAATAACCTCATAAACACCGGCAGGGCAGTAGCGCTGCGCGGGTTCATCGTAAATCGGCAGGTTGTGACTCAGCGGAACTTCTGGGTCCTTCAGGGTCAGGTGGCAAGGCTGGTCTTCTTCGTGGTTAGTATTGGAAATAAACACGGAAGATAGCTTGTCAAAACTGAGCACGCCGTCGGGCTTCGGATAGTCAATCTTTGCGCAGTCAGCAGCAGGTTTGAGCTGGGCGTGGTCAGCCTTGGTGTCGCGCAGGGTCCAGGGAAGCTTGCCTTTAAAGATATTGATATCCACAAATGCATAGGCAGATCCCAGAATGTTGCCCCATTTGTGCTGGGCAGGGCCGAAGTTGCGCTGCATGTGCAGCTCTTTCCAGGCCCAGCTATCGCGATACTTGGTGGTGTAGTCGGTCAGCTCTTCGCTGTTGCGCTCAGCAGCGAGGGCTTCAACTACAGACTCAGCCGCGATCATGCCGGATTTCATCGCGGTGTGATTGCCCTTGATCTTGGCAAAGTTCAGGGTGCCGGCGTTATCACCGATCAACAGGCCGCCAGGGAAGGTCATTTTCGGTTGGGATTGAAGGCCACCTTTTACTATGGCGCGGGCACCGTAGGCGACGCGCTCGCCACCCTCCAGGTACTGCTTGATTACCGGATGGTGTTTATAGCGCTGGAACTCGTCAAATGGACTCACATGGGGGTTGCTGTAGGCGAGGTCAGTAATCAGACCGACAACAACCTGGTTGTCTTCGAGGTGGTAAAGGAAGCCGCCACCGTGGGTGGAGCTTTGTTCCAGCGGCCAGCCAGCGGTGTGAACAACCAGGCCTTGCTGGTGTTTGTCCGCAGGGACTTTCCAAATCTCTTTAATACCGATGCCGTAGTGTTGTGGGTCGGCATCTTCGTCTAGCTTAAAGCGTTCGATCAGCTGCTTGCCCAGGTGACCGCGACAACCTTCAGCGAAGAGAGTGTATTTGGCATGCAGCTCCATGCCCGGCATGTAAGAGTCTTTCTGCTCTCCGTTCATGCCGATGCCCATATCGCCAGTAGCGATACCTTTTACAGAGCCATCTTCGTTGTACAAAATTTCGGCAGCGGCGAAGCCAGGGAAGATTTCCACTCCCAGGCTTTCGGCTTGTTCTGCCAGCCAACGGCACAGGTTGCCGAGACTGATAATGTAGTTGCCCTCGTTGTGCATGGTGCTGGGCACAAACATGTTGGGGACTTTTATAGAGTTCTCTTCGCTGCGCAGGACGTAGATGTCGTCGCCTTTTACCTCAGTATTGAGGGGGGCTCCACGTTCTTTCCAGTCGGGGAAGAGTTCATTAAGGGCGGTGGGCTCAAATACAGCACCGGATAGGATGTGAGCTCCTACTTCTGAGCCTTTCTCCACGACACATACAGAGACGTCTTCATTGAGCTGACGAATACGACAGGCCGCGGCCAATCCAGCGGGGCCGGCACCCACGATCACTACATCGTATTCCATTGATTCGCGTTCCACGGCACTCTCCTCAGCAGTTGTATTCAACTTTTTTGCGGCCAATCCGGCCTTATCATTTATATTGCTGGCGGATTATATAGGCGTTTAATCAACCCTACCAATTGCATGACTATTCATTTGCTATGGCAAATGCGCTGTATTTCAACGGCTTACTGGGGGTGGATAGGTGGTTCTTATTCCCGGAAATAGATTTTGTGAATGGCAGGAGGGACTTCCATTTGACTATTGATTTTGCGTTATAGAACCGCCACCATACACGCCGTTCAAACACTTGTTTGACCAGAACACCGTATCCGTTCGCGACGTGAATTATCAGTCGCGGCTGTTAAAAAGCATATTTGAGACGGGATTTCCATGAAAGTTCTTGTAGCTGTGAAACGCGTTGTTGACTACAACGTCAAGGTTCGCCCCAAGGCGGACGGCTCTGACGTTGATACAGCCAACGTCAAAATGTCTATCAACCCCTTCTGCGAAATCGCAGTAGAAGAGGCGGTGCGCTTGAAGGAAAAAGGCGTTGTCAGCGAGATAGTCGCCGTTTCCATGGGCTCCAAGCAATGCCAAGAGCAAATCCGCACAGCACTGGCCCTGGGTGCCGACCGCGGTATCCTGGTTGAGACCGATGCTGAGCTGCAGCCTTTGGCAGTAGCCAAATGCTTGAAAGCGATTGTTGAGAAAGAAGAGCCTCAAATGGTAATTCTGGGCAAGCAGTCCATCGATGGCGATAACAACCAGACCGGCCAGATGCTGGGCGCTTTGACTGGCATGGGGCAGGGTACCTTCGCCTCTGAAGTTGCCGTAGAAGGCGACGCTGTTAAGGTAACTCGTGAAATTGACGGCGGCCTGCAGACTGTTGAACTGAAACTGCCTGCCATTGTTACTACTGACCTGCGCCTGAATGAGCCGCGTTACGCCTCCCTGCCTAACATCATGAAGGCAAAGCGTAAGCCTCTCGATACCACGACCCCGGATGAGCTGGGCGTTGATATTACTCCCCGCACCAAAACCCTGAAAGTTGAGCCGCCGGCTGAGCGTCAAGCAGGCATTAAGGTTGCTGACGTTGCTGAACTGGTAGAGAAACTGAAAAACGAGGCGAAGGTAATCTGATGAGCATTCTGGTTATTGCTGAACACGACAACGCCGAGCTGAAGGGCGCTACGCTCAATACCATCGCTGCTGCCAAGGCTATTGGCGGTGATGTTGCTGTATTGGTTGCTGGATCTGGCTGCGGCCCTGTCGCGGAAGCTGCTGCTAAAGCTGAAGGCGTTTCCAAAGTACTGCTGGCAGATAATGCTGCTTACGAGCATCAGTTGGCTGAGAACGTTGCCAAGCTGGTAGCGGACTTGGGCAAAGACTACGGCCACATCCTGGCTCCAGCCACTACTACCGGCAAGAACATGCTGCCACGCGCTGCTGCGCTGCTGGATGTACAGCCGATTTCCGACATCGTTGCTGTTGAAAGTGCAGATACTTTCAAGCGCCCGATTTATGCCGGTAACGTCATTGCCACTGTACAGAGCTCCGATGCCATTAAGGTGATCTCTGTGCGTACTACAGCCTTCGACGCAGTGTCCGCTGAAGGTGGAAGTGCCGCAGTTGAGTCTGTAGATATCGCAGATGACGCTGGTGTTTCCTCTTTTGTTGGTGAAGAGCTGGCTGTATCCGATCGCCCTGAATTGACCGCTGCGAGCGTAGTCATTTCTGGTGGCCGCGGCATGCAGAATGGCGAAAACTTCGAAATGCTGTATAAACTGGCCGACAAGCTGGGTGCTGCAGTTGGCGCCTCCCGTGCTGCTGTGGATGCAGGTTTCGTACCTAACGATATGCAGGTTGGCCAAACCGGTAAGATCGTTGCTCCTGACCTGTATATTGCCGTTGGCATCTCCGGCGCAATCCAGCACTTGGCAGGCATGAAAGACTCCAAGGTTATCGTAGCCATTAACAAGGATGAAGAAGCACCGATCTTCTCCGTTGCTGACTATGGCCTGGTAGCTGATCTGTTTGAAGCTGTACCAGAGCTTGAGACAAAGCTGTAATGCCCGATTGCTATACTAGCTAGCATTGAAAAAGGCGGCGTCATGCCGCCTTTTTTCGTTTTTTGGTGACAAACTGCGGAACTAGTGTGCAATTTAAGGGACGAAATGAGGGTTTGCAGCGTTTAACTTGAAAGAGCGTTGCCTTTCCCGGGCTGAGGCAAGAAAATAGGCGTCAAAAACCAATAACCTCAGAAAGTTGAACTTGTATGTGGGTATGTTCATGTCCCCTCTAGCACGAGCCGTAGGCTCAATTGGCAATAAGTTTGCCCAGGGTGAGCCGAGCAAAGGTCTTTCCCGTGGCACCATGGCGGCGTCAGCTATTGGCCTGTTGTGGTTGTCCGGCAACTTATTTGCTTATGGCTCCCTACTGGTACCAAGCGATCCGCAGGAGTCTCTGCTGGTAGAGCGCAAAAGCCCGAGAGGGGCTCTCCCCCCCAGCGCTGCCAGTCTCCCCAGCACTCCGTTCTTTGGTCGTGCTGAACCTAAAAAAGCTACGGAAGTCCCTGAAGTCGATCTCGATAATATTCCTTTGACTCAGTTGAATATCGTTTTATCCGGTGTTTTTGATAGTTCCAATAAAACCAAAGCCAGTGCTCTGGTGTCGGAGAAAGGTAAACCCTCCAAGCGTTTGTATGTTGGTGATCGGCTTCCAGGTGGCGCCGAACTATATTCTGTTGAGGTTGACCACGTGGTTCTTCGTCGTAATGGCAGGATGGAAAAACTGACATACCCAGAAGTGGATGGAAGACCAAACGTACCTTTGAAAGGCGTCAGTAGTTCCAGGCAGAGAACGGCGAGTTCCAGCTCCTCCAGAAGAAGCACTGCGCAACGGGGTGAGAACCAGCAGAACATTCGGGAGAGAATGGAGCAACTGCGTGAATTGGCCCGCGAGCGACGTGCTCAGCGTGAGCCTAAATAAAAACTATCTACCTAGATTGTTTTGATTTTTTGAACATTTACTAGAGCCAGATAAATAATGATGAAGATGTTTTATCGACGGCTGCTTGCGGTCGGATTGAGTTTTTTTGTTTGTACTGCAACGCTGGCTCAGGGCCCGGAGCGGGTTACCCTTTCTCTCGACAATGCAGACATTCGTGATTTGATCAATTGGGCCGCTGACTTCACTGGCAAAAATATTATTGTCCACCCAAACGTTAAAGGTAAGGTCACTGTGGTTGCCGGCGACCCCATGACTCATAACGAAGCCTTTGATGTGTTTATGTCCGTGCTCCAGGTTAACGGGTTTAGCCTAGTGGAGCAGGGTGGCACCTGGAAGGTAGTTCCAGATGCATTAGCCAAGCAGCAAGCAATACCTGTCGCTGATGAGACTACTCGCGCTCCAGCGGAGTCCCTCGTTGTGCGTACTGTAAGGGTAGAGAATATCTCCGCTTCACAGTTGATCGCCATGCTTCGCCCATTGATTCCGCAAACTGGGCACTTGGCGGCTTACGCGGATACCAACACCCTGATCATTGCCGATCGCGCTGCCAATATTGACCAGATTATTCGTCTGGTGAAACAGCTTGATCGGGCTGGTGCCATTGATATTGAAGTGGTACCGCTGATGTTTGCTTCCGCGAAAGCAGTCCAACAGGTACTTAATGACCTTCTTCAAACCAGCGGAAACAAGGCTGGCAAAGAAGTGCAGCCTCTGCGAATCTCTGTTGATGAACGTTCCAATAGCATTTTGCTGACCGGAGACCCAGTTACTCGACAGCAGATCAAGACCGTTATCGGTCGCCTAGATGCGCCGCTAGATGGCGATGGCAACACTGCAGTTGTTTATATCCAGTACGCAAATGCTGCAGACCTAAAGCCAATTCTTGAAGGTATGAGCGGCAGTATCCAAAACACTGAGAAGGATCAGCAAGCTGCAAATGTTGAAGTTAGTATCCAGGTTAATGAATCTCTCAATGCTCTGGTATTAACTGCCCCTCCCGCACTGCTTGAGACAATGAAAGGTGTTATTGCCAGATTGGATGTGCGCAGAGCGCAGGTTCTGATCGAAGCAATTATTGTCGAAGTGACAGAAGGTACTGGTAATGAGCTGGGGATTAGCTGGATTGCCGGTGCTGGTGACAATGCGGTTGCGGGCTGGAACAATACTGGTTCTTTTGATGATGATGGCGAGATTAATCCGTTCTCGCTGCCAGTAACTGACCTCTTGGGCGCAGGTGCACTAAATCTGGGTTACCTGAGTGGTACTGATATTCGCGCAGCAATTAATGCTGTGGCCTCTGAAACCAATACCAATATTCTGTCTACACCGACCATCATGGCTTTGGATAATGAAGAAGCTGAGATTTTGGTAGGTCAGAACGTACCCTTCATTACTGGTGAGCAATTGCTGTCTGGTAGTAATGACGATCCCTTCACCACTATTCAGCGTGAAGATGTAGGTACCACCCTCAAAGTGATTCCCCGTGTTAACAACAACAACTCAGTAACTCTCGAAATTGAGCAAAAAGTTGAAAATGTTCTGCCGTCGACAGTTGAGGCTGAAACTGGGGCTTCGGATATCGTCACTAGCAAGCGCGAAATTCGCACTAAAGTACTGATTGATGATGGCGCCATTCTAGTGCTGGGCGGCCTGATGGAAGATCAGGTTTCTGAGTCAGTGTCCAAAGTGCCCCTGCTGGGTGATATCCCCGGTATCGGACGTCTTTTCCGCAACACTAGTAAAGATGTTACCAAGACTAATCTAATGGTATTTCTACGCCCCAGAATCCTCAGTACCCAGGTTGCTGGCTACGAGGAGACGCGCAGACGCTATATGGATATGCAGCAAAAGCAAATATTCCTGAAAGACCGCACCAGCCTGATCTGGGATTGGCATCGCGGTGATGTGCTGCCTGATATGATGCCGCCAACCGGTACCTATAACGAGAGCCCTGCTCCGGTAGATGGTTCTATAGATGGTGCTGCCATTGAATCACTGGAAGAGGAAGTGGACGTTGAGGTGTTGGAGGTAGAAGAAGCTAAATGACGGCTGAAACAGGAACAGGGACTCCAACAATTCGCCGCCTTCCCTACGCTTTCGCAAAGCGTCACAAGGTTTTGTTAACAGAGCAGGAAGGCAAACCCCTCTGCCAATATGTGGCGCCGCTGAGTCCATCAGCGGTTGCCGAAGTGCAGCGCATCAGTGGTGCGGCTGTGTCTTTGGAGGCTGTAGAGGAAGGCGTTTTCCAGGGCGCTTTGCAACGCCTGTACGAGAACAGGGAGGGGGGCAACCTCTCCGAAGTCGAAGGCCTGGGTGAAGACCTGGATCTTGCAGCAGTTGCCGATTCGCTGCCTGAGACTGAAGACTTGTTGGAGCAGGAAGACGATGCACCCATCGTCAAATTGATCAACGCAATTTTTGCCGAATCGCTCAAGCAGGGCGCCTCGGATATTCATATTGAAACCTTTGAGAAGCGCCTCGTTGTGCGCTTTCGGGTGGATGGTGTACTCCGCGAAGTACTGCAGCCTCGGCGTGCTCTGGCTCCATTGCTGGTATCCCGTATTAAGGTAATGGCAAAGCTGGATATCGCAGAGAAACGTGTGCCCCAAGATGGCCGGATCTCCCTTTTGATGGCTGGCCGAGAGGTAGATGTACGTGTCTCTACCATGCCGTCATCGGCGGGTGAGCGGGTTGTAATGCGTCTGCTGGATAAGCAAGCGGGCAAAATGGACCTGAGTAAGCTGGGGATGGCAGATCGCGACTTGCGTGTGATGACAGACCTGTTGGGACACCCCCACGGCATTATCCTGGTGACCGGACCAACGGGCTCCGGTAAAACCACCACCTTGTATGCTGGCCTCGGCAGTATCAATAACCGTGAGAAGAACATTCTGACGGTTGAGGACCCGGTGGAATACAACCTGGAAGGGGTTGGACAGACTCAGGTAAATACCAAAGCCGATATGACTTTTGCCCGGGGGCTTCGCGCGATTCTGCGTCAGGACCCAGATGTGGTGATGGTCGGTGAAATTCGAGACCTGGAGACTATGCAGATTGCAATCCAGGCGAGTTTGACCGGACACTTGGTGCTCTCAACCCTGCACACCAACACGGCTTTGGGTTCGGTAACCCGCCTGGTGGATATGGGAATTGAGCCTTTTCTTTTATCGTCCAGCTTGATTGGTGTTCTAGCCCAGCGACTGGTGCGAGTTTTGTGCCCTGGATGCAAGCAACCTCATGTGGCTGACAGCAGCGAGCGTGAGGTTCTGGGTGTCAAACCCGATGAAGAAGCCATTATTTATCAACCCAATGGCTGTGAAGAGTGTAGCCACAGTGGCTATGTCGGTCGTATCGGTATCTATGAATTGGTGCCGCTCAATGAAGTGATGCGCCAATTGATTCACGATCGCGCTTCAGAGAGTAAGTTGGTTGCAGAAGCCCGCAAGCTTGGCCCCAGCATCCGCGACGACGGCATAGAGAAAGTACTGGCGGGTAGGACCTCCCTAGAGGAAGTGCTACGAGTTACGCAGGAGTCCTGATTGTGGCAGCTTTTGAGTATACAGCGCTGGCAGCATCCGGCCGCAAGAGCCGCGGTACGCTCGAGGCGGATAGCGCGCGCGCTGCGCGGCAACAGCTGCGCGCTAAAGGTATGGTGCCCCTGGAAGTCAGTGCAGCTACCGAGAAAGAAGAGAAGGGCGGTGCCAGCTTTCTATCTGGTAGCCCTGGGCTGAGTGTTAAAAACCTGGCCCTGCTAACTCGGCAGATGTCCACCTTGCTTCGAGCGGGTATTCCCCTGGAAGAAACCCTTGGGGCCATTGCCAACCAGACTCGCAACCAAAAAATCAAGCGCGTGGTATTGGCTGTTCGGGGCAAAATTCTTGAAGGGCACAGCTTTGCCTTGGCCCTGAGCAGTTTTCCACGGGCATTCCCCAAACTCTATCGCGCTACGGTTGAAGCAGGGGAGCACTCTGGTCATTTGGATGCGGTGCTGGATCGCCTCGGTGACTACACGGAAGGGCAGCAGCAATTCCGGCAGAAGGTGCAGCTTGCTCTGATCTACCCAGTTGTTTTGGTATTTATCTGTGTATTGGTCGTAACCGGTTTGATGGTGTACGTGGTGCCTGATGTTATCGAGGTATTTACCGGCACCGGGCAGGTTTTGCCGCTGGCTACCCGTATCCTGGTGTCCATGAGTGATTTTATTTCTGCCTGGGGCTGGTTGGTGCCGCCGGCACTTGGAGCACTCATTTTTGGGGTTGTGATGATGCTGCGGCGCCCGGCAATCCGATATCGTTTCCACCATCGTTTGCTGGAGCTACCAATTATTGGTTGGTTGATACGCGGTGCTCAGAGTGCTCGTTATGTGGGTACCCTAGCGATTCTTACGGGCAGCAGTGTCCCGTTGGTACAAGCCATGGGTATCGCCGGAGGGGTAATGACCAATACCTTCCTTAAAGACAGGCTCGATGCGGCTCAAAAGAGCGTGCGCGAGGGCGGGAGCCTTCGTAAAGCACTGGAAGATGTAGGCTATTTTCCACCGATGATGATCTACATGATCGCAAGTGGTGAGTCTTCGGGCACTCTCGATGAAATGCTGCAGCGTGCGGCGGATTCGCAAGAGCAGGATTTGCAGGGTGCGGTAACTGCCTTTGTGAGCATCTTTGAACCTTTGATGCTGCTGATAATGGCTGCCATCGTGTTGTTCATCGTTATGGCTATTATGATGCCAATTCTGAGCATGAACGAATTGGTCGTTTAACGCTCAAATTAGGTGTAGGTCAAAGAGAAATTGCGTAGTTGCTTCAGGAGGTTGGTATGAAATCCTTGCGCAGCAGCGCCGGCTTTACACTGCTAGAGGCGTCGAAGATTCTTGTTGGGCTGGGAGCGGCAGTTTTGCTGGGCATGTTGCTGCTTTAGGCTGGGGAATCGTGTAATTTACTGATTTGGTGACTTTTAAATAATTGGGGTCACGAAGGGTATCGTGACCCTTGGGGTTCCCAGAGTTAGAGTGAACTAGGAGAGAAAAATGAAAACCCTACGTAAAAGTGGTGGCTTTACCCTGATTGAAATTATGGTGGTGATCGTAATTCTCGGGGTGCTTGGTGCACTGGTTGTACCTAATGTACTTGGCAAGACCGGAGAAGCTCGCATGAAAGCGGCAAGGGTTGACCTGAAAGCCATCGAGACTGCACTGGACCTCTACCGTATGGATAACTTTGTCTACCCCAGCTCTGACCAGGGTTTGATGGCACTGGTATCCCGCCCATCCGGCTTCCCCGAAGCGAAGAACTGGACTGAGCCCTACCTTAAGAAAGCGCCAAAAGATCCTTGGGGCTATGAATATCAGTACATCAGCCCAGGCAGTGCCGGTGCCTACGACCTGTTCACCCTCGGTGCCGATGGCAAAGCGGGCGGTGAGGGCGAAGCCGCTGATATCTACGTTACTGACCTGTAACACCTGAAATTTGTACTTGATGTATAGCATCGGTCGAAGCCGCGGCTTTACGCTGATCGAACTGTTGGTAGTGATTGTCATCATCGCCTCTCTGGCGGGCATGGCGACTCTATCGATGGGGAATTCTGGCGGGCGTGTGTGGCAAAAAGAAGCCCAGCGCCTGTCGGCCCTTTTACAGTTGGTTGCGGATCGAGCCCTGATTGACAAAGTGCATTACGGCGTTGTTTTTGAACAAGGCACTTATAGTGTTGTGCATTTTGAGCAGGAGACCATGACCTGGCTGCCCTTGGATTCAGTAGTGTCCGGAAGGCGCGCTGCACGTTTTGCCGCTCATGAGCTGCCTGAAATTGTACGCCTCGAAGTGATAACAGAGGCCGAACTGCCCTCGGCAGAATCTACCGAATTTGCGGAAGAAACCAGCGAAGATCGGGTAGTTCCCCAATTTGTTGCTCTCTCTAGTGGAGAGGTGCTTCCAGTGGAGGTTGCCATGTATCTTGTTGAGAATGGCGACGATGTTAGAGGCGCGACAATTTCTTACACCAGCCTGAATGGATTGCAGCTAGAGTGGCAGGCCGATGAGATTTAAGGGTGCCCAGCGCGGCTTTACCTTAGTGGAAGTATTAATAGCTCTGGTCATTTTTGGGGTTATTGCCGCCAGTGTCTTGCAAGCAATGCAGCGCAGTGTGCGCCAGCAGCGAGTAATGGAAGACCGACTTTCCGCAAACTGGGTTGCCCAACAGGTGCTCTCCCAGGTTCGCGTGCAAACTCCCTGGCCTCCACTGGGTGAACAAACTGATCAGGTAGTGCTTGGACAGCAGGAGTGGGAGGTAAGCGCCCGTGTAGAGGCCACTAGTAATGAGCGCTTGCGCCATATCATTATTGAGGTGGGCCACCTGGATGCGGAGTACCCGACCCTGACTCTGGATGCCTGGGCTGCGGAGGAGTAACTAATATGTCTATGCGCCTTCCCAGCCAGTCGGGCTTTACCCTTGTTGAAGTTCTTGTTGTTTTAATCCTGGTCGCAATTATCAGTGTCGGTTCTTTCTCCCTGCTGGGACTCTTTTTTGATACTGAAGAAATGGTGGATCAGAGAGCGGAACAGCTACGCCGCTTTTCTATGGCGATGTACCGTATAGATAACGATTTTCGCCAAGTCACTGCCCGCGCGGTTAAGAATGCTTATAGCGGCTATGAGCCCGCATTGCGCGGGGACGAAGATGAGCTGGAGTTTACTCGCTTAGGTGCGGCAAACCTCACAGGTGAACCTCGCGGAGAGCTGCTGCGCTTAAGTTACAGTATCGGTTATGCCGAGGACCTTGAAACCGACTCCTTGACTATCGGTACAGGGGGGGAGGATGAAGAGTTCGGTGGGCTGTTGTTACGCAGTCGATGGCAGGTTTTGGACCGGTCCCCCGACTCTGAGCCCATTACTGAGCCCCTCCTAATGGGTGTCGAAAGCTTGAGCCTTCAATACTTGGATCCAGACAGTGATGCCTGGGTTGCCCAATGGCCGCCTGTTAGTACTACTACTTCCACAACAGAGGCCGATACACGCCTTCCTCAAGCTATTGAGTTCGTTATTGTCACCCAACAGTACGGAGAGATCCGTCGCGTTTTCCAGATATTGACAGAGGAAGATAGTTCTTCTGATGACAATGACGATAACGGGACTTAGGCCATGAAAAGTAGCGATATGTCGAAGTCGTTGGGTCGTCAAAGGGGGGTAGCTCTGATTGTTGTACTGCTGGTGATGGTGATTGCTATCGCGGCGGTAACCCATGCCATATTGCGGGATCAAATTGCGATTTCCCGTAGTGGTGCACTTTTGGCCAATACACAGCTTGCTGAGTTTGTTGAAGCTGCGGAAGCCTGGACGCGGGTAGCTCTGTTAGAAGACTTTGAGGAGGATCAAGAAGAGGAGGAGACTGCAGATCACTCTCTGGAGTCCTGGGCATTCCCGGTTCTGCAATTCAATCCTGACAATGGCAAAATTCGCATGAATATCATGGACTTACATTCATGTTTCAATGTGAATAATTTGTCTGATAGCAGCGATAGTGATCAGTTTGCGATTTTCCAGCGCCTAGTGAATAACGTCACTGGCAAGTCCGATCTAGCCAACTCAATCGCGGATTGGGTGGATGACGGTGATACCCCGAGAACCTCAGCTACAGAGGATGATGGTTATTTGGGCAGAGAACTTGCCCATCGAACACCGGACATAATGATCAGTGACATCTCTGAATTGTCTTCGGTAGTGGATATGGAGCTAGAGGATTGGCAGAAGTTAGTGCCTTTTCTCTGTGCCCTCCCGGAAACGGGAACCCTGGTAAATATCAACACTGCCTCTGAGGAGCTAATTGAGGCAATTGAGCCCTCTGCGAGTGTTTCTAAGTTGGTGCAACTTCGTGAGTCGGGTGGTTATATCAGCGATTCGAGTGAATATGCTGATTATGACATCGCCAATTCAGGGCCTTTTACCTATCAAAGCCAGCACTTTCTGGCGCGTATTGCTGTCCAACTCGGGGAAGATGGCGAATACCGGCAATATTGGGAGTCCGCCCTTGTTCGGAATAGCACAGATGGTTCGGTTCGGGTGCGCCAGCGCCAGCGCCGAACATTTTCTGGTCAAATGATGCAGGAGCTACTCGACTACGAAAGCACTGAAGAGAGCGAATAGTTAGAAATTGTATGTTTAAAAAGAAAAGCATTAATGAGATTGAAGCCCCAGTAGCGCCTCCACAGTCGTCTTTGGTTCTGTTGCGGCTGAGTGAAACTGCGGATTTGACTCTGCGTTTGCATCAGTGGCAAGAGGGTGAATGGCAACAAGTAACCCTGGATTCAGAATTTGCTCAGGCATTTAATCCCGAATTTGAAGCTGTCGAAGAGCAGCCGGAATTCCCTCAGCTCAACCTTCCTGAGGGAGCCAAAGCGCTACTGATGGTGCCTGGTAACTGGGTATGGAGCGGCCTCGAAACTATACCTAAGGCAGCTCGTCGCCAAGCAAGTGCCATTGGTTACATGGTTGAGGAGCATTTAGCCCAGGATGTCGAGGACTTGCACTTTGCCTGCAGCCCCCGCACTGGTGATCTCTGCAGCGTATACGCCATTGATGTTGAAAAAATAGAAGCGCTTCACTCCCAGTTGGAGCGGCTCCAGTGGCCGCTGGCTGCTGTAGTACCGGAGTATGAATTACTTAGCCTGATCGAAGGTGACATTCGCCTGTGGCTGGATGGCGGCCAAGCGCATATCTGGAAAGGTGCCGGGCAGGGTCTAACTGTTAATCGCGATTTTTTACAACCTCTCCTTGGTTCGCTATTAGTTGATGAAGGTGATGAATCTGAAAGCGAAGACGACTCTGAAAGCGGCGAGCCGATCGATAACAAACAGGTAGTACTGCTGGGGGCTGGCGAGCAGGATGGATTGCTGATTGCTGAGCTGGAATCCCAGTTTGGTGATGGTTTACAGCTTAACCAGCGCTCAGCGGAAGAAGTCTTTATTGAGCGGTTCAAGCTGGGGCTGCTAACAAACTTGCTCACTGGAGATTATCAGTTATCGAGTAATAAGAGCGCTGCGGTTTGGTGGATACGCCCGGCTAAAGTTGCTGCCGCTTGTTTTGTTATCCAGCTACTGTTTTTCGTCGGTGCCGGTGCTTTTTATCAGTGGAAGGGCAACCAGTCTGAAGAGCAGGCCCAGGCGATGTTTACGGAATTGTTCCCGAATACTCGACCGTCTGCCCAGATGCGCCGACAGCTTGAAGGTTTTCTGAAAGGCGCGGGTAATCAGGGTGGTGCTTTCTCTACCCAGATGCAGCAGTTGAGTAAAGTCTGGATTGCTCACAAAGGGGGCGCATTAAAGTTACAGTCCCTGCGATTCGATGGTCAGCGTGGAGAAATGGTGTTGCAACTTCAGGCAGAAAACCTGTCTGATCTCGATGCATTTGTCAGCAAGCTATCTGGCGGTGGGATCAAGGCGGACCTGTTAGGTGCGAACGAGTTGAAAAAAGGCGTTTCAGGCCGTATTCGCTTACGTTAGAGCCAGCGGTTTACATAAAGCAGCCAAGCGTAAGAAGAGATTGGTGGTAGCAATATAATGAAAGAACAGATCGAACAGTGGCGCCAAAAATGGCAGGCACTTCCGCCCAATGACCAGAGAGCCTTAGGTCTGCTAAGTATATTCGGAGCCGTAATTTTTATTGTTTATGGCCTGTACTCCCCGGCAAAGGGCTTCTTTGATGAGTCCCGCTTGCGAGCGGAAGAAAATCGTGAGCTGGTTAACTGGATGGAGGGCCAGCGCCCGACGTTGGAGCGAATAAAGCCCGCAGGCGGTGGAACTGGTGGTGCTTCAGGAACTCTTCTGCAGCGCGTTACTAGTGCGGCCAAACAAAACCAGATTGTGATTAAGCGCTTTGAGCCTGAGGGTGAAAACCGTATTCGATTGTGGATTGAAGAAGTCCGTTATCAGGATTTGCAACCCTGGTTGAATCGCCTAATGCAGGAGAAAATGGCTGTTCGTACGATTAATCTGGATGCCCTTGCCGATGAAGGTATGGTCTCTGCTCGATTGACGATCGAAGGCTAGTAACCTCCCTACAGGCAGGCTCGAATATAGAACTCGGGCCTGCCTCTCCCCACCACCTCTTAAGCGCACGTCGTCATCGGCGCTCCCAATCGTGTGCATCCCCACAGAAGTAGGGTGGTTTTAGGCGGAAATGTCATCTTTAGCCCTATACTGGATTAGGAATGAGGAAAAAGGTGCCACTATGCTTTTTAAAGACATATCCACCAAGCATTTGGTAGAAGTGGCTGATATTGTCACACTTTCGAATCCCTACGAGCTGACTGTGGTGGGCCGTTATCTGTGGGGTGAAGAGATTCAAGACCCAGAAGTCTTCGATAAAACTGACTTATGCTTCCTCTCTGGTGAGCCACTTCCTAGATGCTGGCATGATAGCCGCTACCGGGATAAAGAGGTTCGCAGGCTTCGTTGCGGCACTCACGCTTCAGAGGATGGCGACTACTATCAGGGTGCTTGAATTTATAGTTTTACCAAATGGTACAGTGGTCGACTAGATTTTGCCAATGACTTACCAGTTGCCCTCAAGCACTGTACAATGCGCGCCAATTTTTTAAGCGAATGCACGCATGACATTTGAGCAGTTTGAAGAGTATTCCCTGTGGTTGGGAATCGGTGCACTAATTCTATTTATGGTGTTTATTGTTTGGAACCTGGCAAAAGATTCCAAGGCTGGTAGATTTGGGACATTTATTCTGTTCCTCGCTCTGGGGCTTGGACTGCTGGGGTTTCTAATAAAGACCGTTTTGGTTGAAGTACTCGGGATAGGCTAGGGAGCTTCAATGGCACCGGATACCCAGTCTCTCAGGGAAGGTCGCAATGTCTATATTTGATCGCCCTGAACTCAAGGTTCAAAAAGACAGACGTATTTGCCGCGCAACTGATATGCGTATCGCCAAATATACCCGGCGCGGCATGGTTCTCTCCCTTTTTGCATTTCTGATCGCAGCCTCTATTGGCGATATGCGCCTAGAAGCTCCGCGCCTGTTATTAACAATGGGAATCGGCCTGGTAGTACTAACCCTGATCAGGGGCTACTACGTTTTTCGCTTCGACCACCTGTATGGCTCGGGACCAAATCGTTGGCGCAATCGTTACTTTCTGTTCTCGATTATCGGCTCAGCCTGGTGGGGCATTACTTTATTTTACTTTGTCTATTTAATGGGGTTTGCGCCTGAGACCCACTTCCTGTGGATCTACTCGGTAATCTTTTGCTCCAGTGTCACCACCGTATTTTCTCCCTACCATCGTTTCCTGACCTGGTTCACAGCAACCTCACTACTGCCAGCAGCGCTAATGGCACTGTTCTCGGGCATGATCCTGGGGACCATCTACGGGACTCTCACCCTCGCTTTTATTTGGCTGACTGCCCACCAGGGCCGTCGCGAATCGGAGAACTATTGGGAGCGTCTGTCTGCGATGCAGGAGCTGCAACAGAGAGCGAGTAGCCTGGCTGCAGCCCGCAAACACTCTGAAGCTGCAGTTGAACTGACCAATGAGTTTATTGCCAATATCGGCCAAGAATTTCGTAGTCAGCTATCTGATTCCCTCGGCGCTCTGGCGCTGCTGGAAGCTGAACCATTAAACGAGCGACAACGCGAATGGGTGGAGCTGGCCAAGGCCGCCAGTAGTCAGCAGCTAAAACTGGTTGATAATGTAGGCTTGTTTACCCGTGTGGCCCGAAAGGATATCCGCTTGCGCCAGGGCCCCTTTAACCTGGTGAAAACGGTGGAAAAATCATTCAAGTTTGCAGCGAGAGCTGCCCACAGTCAGGAGTTAGAATTTAACTTCCAGATTGATGACAATCTCCCGGTGATGGTGACAGGGGATAATCGCAAAACGGCCCAGCTGATTCGCAATCTGGTGGACTCCGCTACTGGCATTGCCCAAAGAGGCGAGCTGTGGGGGGAGGTATCTTATAACCCGATCACCACGGTAGAGGGGCAGCTCTCGATCACTTTGATGGATGATGGGCGCGGTGAGATATTGCCGGACGAGAGCGAACTTTTCGGTGCCTTCTCCCGTATGGATACCACCCAGGTAACTACAGGTCTTGGGCTGTCGATAGCTAAAGGTTTAGCTGAAGCGATGGGCGGTTATCTACAGCTGCATTCAACGCCGGATGGTAACCGCTATCAGGTAGTAATCAAGTATTCTACAGAGCCAAATCAGCGAACCTATCTCACACCGGATAGGAAATTACAGGATATTGAAGTCCTGTTAATTCACCAGAAGGGCCTGTTTATTTCTGGTCTCGCGCAGGTACTGCGCTCTTTTGGGATGGATGTAAAGTCCATCCGCTGGTGCGAAGGTTGCGAGTGTGAAGTCGAGCAGTTGCTGCGCCAAGCGGTAGAACGCAACCAATTGGTAATGATGGCACCGGCAATGGGGGATTCGACTCTTTTCGACTCCATTACGCCTTTCTTTAAAGAGTCCCAAGAGGCTGGTGAAAAAGAGAGTCGCCTGGTATGCCTGGGCGGCTTTGGCCAGAAAAGCGAGTTTGCTCACCTGCAGCAACTCTTACCATCGTCACAGTATCTGAGTCGACCGGTGACCCGTAAAGAACTGCACGATGCGTTAGTGGGATTACTGTTTGGCGGTGCGAAAAGAAGCTGTCGAAGAGTGGTTACCGGTGGGGCGGATCAGCCGCGCCACTACTCTTTGCTATTGGTAGAGGAGTCCAGGCCACATCAGTGGGTGACTGAGGAGATGCTTCAGGCCCTCGGCTACCAGGTAGATATAGCGGTAGATGCGGATGATGCCTTAGTTCGCTTGTCTGAAGGCCATTATGATTTGGTGTTAGTGGACTGCCAGCAAAATACGGATCATAGTGCGCAGATTATCGAGATACTGCGTCGCTGGGAGTCTGAGCACCGCCCGGATGATCGCCTGCCTATTGTTGCTGTAACCAGTACTACTGAAGAGCAATTTGAGGGCCGTTGCCTGGCAGCAGGAATGGATGATTTTCTGACCAAGCCACTGAGTAAAGATCTTCTTCGGGAAACCTTGGCGCGTTGGCTGGGTAGTGCTTAGCTTACTGATCTTGCTTTGATATTCGATAAAAAAACCGCACTTCAGTGCGGTTTTTTTATTTCCCATTTACTCAAGGTGGGCGTCTTGTGGCTTTGGAAGTTGAGAAAAGTGCTATTCCAAAGACTCATTATCAGTCGCTATTGAAATGATCGGCACCGAGAAATGGTTTTTGGTTTGGGGAAATAGGAATGGCCGCAGCAAATGCTGCGGCATTCGACAAAGTATGGGTTAGAACTCGTAGCGAACCCCCATACGAGCACTCCATAGAGAGGCATCGGTCACTCGGGTTTGCCCCGCTGGGTCCAGGAATTCCTCAAATACGTAGCGCCCTTGGTCGTCGATGCTGGCCGTTACCGCTGACTGGTAACGAGGGAATCCGCCCTCATACATAACGCCCCATTCGTCATTCAGCAGGTTGCCCAGGTTTTCAATAACAAAGTACGCGTTAACCCGGTCTTCC
This sequence comes from Microbulbifer maximicatervae (SeqCode), assembly GCF_052467815.1. Taxonomy (NCBI): domain Bacteria; kingdom Pseudomonadati; phylum Pseudomonadota; class Gammaproteobacteria; order Cellvibrionales; family Microbulbiferaceae; genus Microbulbifer; species Microbulbifer maximicatervae (SeqCode). The sequence continues at coordinate 4,132,658 of NZ_CP174326.1, read as the reverse complement.
GCACGCCATCCCGGTAGTTGTTGGTCGATACGCAAATCGAACTTGGTCCACCAATCACTGTTAAGTGAATTGCGTTCCTTAGTCCCGCTATCCAGGTCTTCAGAGTCAACCCAGGCGAAGAAGGCCTCAGTATCGAAGTCATCTGCAAATACAACATTGGCATCATCGGCGCCTGAGGGTACGTAGAGCAGGCCGCGACCCCAGCCCGCATCACCAAAGATCTGATCACCAAACGTGTAGCTGTATGGAATGCCTTCATTGGCAGAACCAAACAAGGTGAATCGTGTTTCGTAGCCTGAGAAAAACTCTTGGGTGTAATCCAACTTCAAAGTGAAGCGATGGGGAACTACATAGTTTGATGTTGCAGTGCCTGGATTCTGTGCATCAGCGGTAGCGATTTTGGTGTAATTGGAGTAAGCCACAGAGCTGGTCATGGGGTTAACATCTTCAGCTTCGGTGAAGGCATAGCCAAGGGCAATACTCAGGCCAAAATCAAAAGACTTGCTGAGGCCGAGAGAAAGTACGCTGGAATAACCGGAATCGCCATCCACATTGGTCAGCATGAAGTCTTCGCTGCGACCATTGGCACTGCCGTAAATCGGGCGCCCATCAGCAGTCGAGTCAACTTGCTCAAGAGAGATATCTTGAATAATTGCGGCATCTTGATAATCGCTGTACAAATAGTCTATAGATGCTAAATAACCGGATTCAAATTCGTAGCTACCGCCGATTGCATACTTCCAGATGGATGGCAGTTCAAAATCCGGATCCATCAGGTTGACCCCACCTACAGAACCATCACTATTTGCGACCATATCATAGAGGTCTTGTGGGATTTCATAGATCGGATCGCCGTTATTGGTCCAATCCATATCAAATAGGGGGGTGCCGCTTCTATCTTGGGCTTCGATTTGCAGAACACCATTATTTGAGTAGTTATTAGAAATCCATACATTGGGATTCCCACCGGAGTAAAGGCCGATACCGCCGTGTAGCTCCAGGTTATCGTCAAGGTTCCAGCTCAGGCCCAGGCGAGGTTGTAGCAGGTCCAGGCCATCCATATTGTGCTGGTTGGAAAAGCCATAAGTAGAGGTTATGTCTGCGTTAGCTACTGGCTTGTCATCACTGCTGTAGCGGTCATAACGCAGTCCCGCAATCACTGTCAGGTCCAGATTTGCGAAGGTATATTCATCCTGGGCGTAGAGTGTATCGATGCTGTAACTGAATTCAGCGGCAGCGTCTAAAATATTGTTGGTGCCAGCTGCATTCTCATAGGTTACCCGGTTGGCAATCCCGGCTTCAAAATCTTCGATGCTATCGAAACGGTATTCGCCGGCAGCTTCCTGGATAAACAGGTTGTAAACATCGAAATTTTCGTGCTCGTAGCCTGCAGTTAAATTGTGTTCACCCAGCAGCAGTTTACCTGCGAGCTTAAAAGTAAGGTTTTCATAACTCAATTTGTTCGCATGACGTGAGTCATCTGCTCCCAAGTAAACCGTTGCACGGGAATCGCTGCCATCGTTATCGTGGTCATTATAAGTGGTGATTTGTACTTCACCGAAGTCAGTTCCACCCAGGGAGTTTTGGCGATTGTCCAAATCGGAGTAGCCAATCTTCACCTCTGTAGAGAATATGTCACTCCAATCGGAGAAAAGCTGTGCAACATAGGAGTTTAATTCGGCTCCGCGCTCGTAATAGTGGTTGGATAGTTCCAGCTCATCGGGGTCATTGTCGGCCTCGGCTATGGAAAAGCCGTCGTTGTAGTTGTAAGTAAACGCAGCTCGGTGACCGTCAGAGATATTCCAATCAAGTTTCACCAACAGCTTTTCGTCTTCTTCTGGCATGCTGGTGGGTAGGCCGCCCGGATTGTAGCCATAGACTTCATTGGAAATACGAATAATCTCATTGAGCTGCTCTTGGGAAACCCCTTGTACTTCGGTGGCAGAGCTGCTGCCTGCAGGTCCTCGGTCAAAAGTGGCAACGCCTTCCAGCTTTTCATAGGCAGCAAAGAAAAAGAGTTTATCTTCGATAATGGCTCCACCGAGAGTTGCGTTGTAGCGCTTCTCATCAAAGCTGGCCACATCGATATCGTCACCCTCCAGGGAATCACCACGAAAACCATCATCGGTGTAGTCGTAGAAAAATGAACCATGCCACTCATTGGTGCCGGACTTGGTCACTGCGTTGATATTACAAGCGCTGAAACCTCCGTACTGAACATCGAACGGCGCCAGTTCGACGGCGACATGATCGATAGCATCATACGAGAACGGCATACGTTCAGTGGGGTAGCCATTGCTATTTAGGCCGAAGTTGTCATTCATGCGTACGCCATCAACCGTAAGGCTATTGAAGCGAGGGTTGGCGCCGGCGCACTGGATAGCATCAACATTGGCTTCATCCACATAAACTCGCGGATCGAGACGTAGCACATCCTTGATATCGCGATTAATGGAAGGGGCGCTGGCAAGGTCGCCACTGTTAAAGTGCGAAGATGGACCTACAGCTAAGCGGGAGGTGCTGAGCGCTTGTCCCAATACGGTTACTTCTTCCAGGTTGCTAGTGCCGAGGGTTAGGCTCAGAGGGAGGATATCACCAACGGAGAGGTAGATATCTTCAATAACTCGCTGGCCTTCCTCGGAATCGATGGTGACGGTGTAGGGGCCACCCACTCGCAGGCCACTCAGGTTAAATTGCCCCGCGTCGCTGACTTCTACTTCACGGCGGCTATTGGAGGGGGTGTGAACCACTGTTACAGTCGCATTGGTAATTGCTTGACCGTTGCTTGCGGAAATAGAGCCGCGAATGCCGGCTGCAGTTTCCTGTGCCTGAGATACCTGCGCCGTACTAGCAACAGAAATAATCGCCGCAGATAGTAATACGCGCGGGAACAGAGAAGGTTTCATAGCGTTTTCCTGGTCTAAAGAATTGCCAACTCAAGTGACCCAAGTAATTATCGAGTTTTGCTCTTGCAACTTAGGTTCCAAGTTCCAATGGAGGCTGTTATGTGATTTTTATTGGGTACTGTCTAAGAGCTGAAGCGATTATGTAGTGCACATATAAATAAATTATTACAGCCGTGAACTTGTCACATACTGGCGTTAAAGTACCCAGCAAATTCACTCTGGCGGACATGCCCAATGAGCATACGATTGATAATTGCCTGTATAGCAGTTGCACTATTCGGACTCACAGCTATGACACAGGCATACGCTTGGGGAGATGATGGCCACAGGGTCGTTGGAGAAATTGCATGGCATTACCTGGACCCGGAGGTAGCTGCCGAAATAGAGTTGCTCCTTGATGAAGTCGGTGAGCCGCACCTAGCTGAATCCACAACTTGGGCTGATCGAATTAGATCTAACGAGGCTTACAACTGGGCTGCGCCACTCCACTATATAAACCTGTCGCGAGATTGGAGTACTTATGTTGAGGAGCGGGATTGCCCTGCTGTAGGGTGTATATTAAAGGCGATCCAAAATTATCAGAAGGTACTGGCCGATCGCTCGCGCACCAAGAAAGAGCGAGCAGAAGCACTAATGTTTATTGCCCACTTTGTTGGAGACCTTCATCAGCCGCTACATACCGGATTACTTTCGGATAAGGGTGGTAATGATGTGCAAGTCCAGTTTTATGGGAGTGAAACAAACCTACACGCACTTTGGGATATTCACTTAGTATCCCGTTTAGTTTTAGATTGGCAAGATTACGCTCAGGAGCGAGTAAAAAAAATTAGCGGGTCCGAAAGGCAGCTTTGGCAGTCTACCTCGGTTGAAGTTTGGGCCCAGGAATCCCACAAATTGGCCCACAAGCTGGCCTATACCACTGAAGCACAATTGGGTGAAAAGTACTTTCTGCGCTGTCAGGACTCTGTTGAAATGCGATTACAACAGGGTGGGGTTCGTCTGGCATCTGTACTGAACGGTACTCTGGGTAATCCAGGAATCGATGTTGTCAGCAAATAATTCTACTCCAGGCTTGCCTCAACCTTTGCTCTGATTGTGGTGAGCCGAGAGCCTTGGATCTTCAAAATATGCCAAGTTAGCCCCCAATTTTGTGTAGCCTGGTTACACATATATCTGAATTGTTGTTTTATTTTAGAATTTATTTGTAAATAGCGGCCAATCGATCTCGATATGGTAGTTTTCCAGTCACCTGTACTGAAAGTCTGGTGAAAAATGCAAGAATTGTTTCTTTTATAAGGTTGGTCTAGGTAGGTATGGCCTAGGATGACTCCGGTACCTAAAGACATTGATAAGTTTTTTCTGCCTGACTCACAGGTTGATGTTGCTACTGATCTTAAAGGAGTTTCAGCAAGTTAATCTTCTAGGGTTCGAAGATGGAAGTACTATTAAGCCTGAAGGGAAAACTAAAAAATTATAATTTCTTAGTATGTATCTGCGATTTTATTAATTGTAGGGTGATTTTTTAATAGCTTCTTATAGTTTGATTTTTTGATGGGTAAGCGATTAATTTTTAATAGTGGGTCTTTAGGGGCCACGCATCCACCTTTTAATCTCTTTGAAAAGTTTTTTTTGATTATTGAGCGGTGTAATCTCTAAGTAGTATTTCTTCCTGAAGTGTTACCTTCTCTCTTTGTATACACACCTTTCGTGTTGACACCCTTGTACCTGTTTGGTATCAAATAATCTCGAGTTGCATGGTGAATTTATCAGTTTGTATTTAGCCCTTAGAAATAAAAATAATGATTCATCGGGTTTAGGTGTGAATTGAAAGAATTCTTGGCTAAACAAAATAAGACTTTAATGCTGACGTTATTTACAGTCGTTATGGAGGATGTCATCGATGAGTGGAAGAGGTTTTAATCCTAGGGCGTGTCAGGAGCACTTTGCTGGTATTTGTTTTGTATCCAGTTTGAGGTCGTACGGCTCTCTATTTTCCAGGTTTTATGCGCAATGGCAGGGCAATGGAGGAATAGAAAGCTCGCTGGGTAGGACTTGGAATGGGCACACCGCACTAATTTCCGGTAGCAATGGGGCTATCGATACGATTGTTGGTTGGGATCCCAATAGTTCTTGGAGTGCATTTAAAGGTTCAGTAGGTGGGCGCCATAATAGTATGCGGCCTATTGACGGCCGTTGGCGTGATGACACTGGCATGAACGCGGATCCAACAGCGCAATACTATGGTCTTAAAATTAGCCAGACTCAGCACAACGACTTCAGGGATTTTTTACGACAGGATCTTTTAGGTACCCAAGGATTTGGGCGCCACCTCAACAATACCGGCATTACATTCCAATATGCATTTGCTCCTGGTAAGTGGATGGAAAGACTTAGCTCTTTGGAGGGGAATAATAACGGCCAATTACAAATTATTTCTAATTGCTCGGATGCGGCTTTTCACGTGCTGGCAAGTTTCCTTTACGATTGGCGTAAGGGAAATTACGTAACTGAATTGGCATCATTTATGAACACTGGAGATGAAAAAAATAAAAACATGTCTCAAGGCCGCTTAATGCAGTGGTCAAGTCAAATGGGGCAGCAGGGCTAAAGCTAATTAGGGGAACAGGTGATGCAGTGAATTACAATTTGCATCGCCTTATTCCCAGTAGCAAAAAATCTGGGCTGAAGTCAGCTAGTGTAGAAGAGTAACCGAAAGCTTCTCTAGAGGGTTACGCTATTTTATGGAACTTCGCAACCTTTAGCGGTAGTCCATATTTTGTACCACTGCTCTCTACTTAAGTTGAGTTTTAAGCTTTCAATAGCCGATTTGACTCTTTCAATACTTCCTGAGCCCACAATCGCTAAGGGCTTGGAAGGGAAGCGTCGTACCCAGGCATAGATTACTTGGTCAATACTGGCAGCCCCGACCTCTTCTTTAATACCGTCCAAGGTGACACGTATACGCTCAGCTTGAGTATCTGACCTCGTGAAAATCTCTCCGCCTGCTAGGCAGGACCAGGCCATGGGGTGAACCCTATATTGCTGTAACTGATCCAGGGTTCCATCCTCTGCCACGCTAAAGTTGACAGGGTTGATCTCGACCTGATTTGTTACTAGTGGGGAGCTTAACCGGGACTGCAGCAGGTCAAATTGATAGGGAGTAAAATTGGAAACGCCGAAGTGCTTTACCTTGCCAGCCTTTTCGAGCTCGGTGAATACACTAGCGACTTCATCCGCATCCATCAACATATCCGGCCGGTGAAGAAGCAGAATGTCGATATGCTCCACGCCAAGACGAGAAAGGGAGTTATCGACCGAGTGCCGAATATGATCAGCACTGGAGTCATAGTGTTTTACTTTTCTGCCGGGATGCTTTTCAGAGAGCAGCTTAATGTTGCATTTGGTGACAATTTCAATGCGATTGCGAATAGAGCGATCAAGCCTTAGCGCCTCGCCGAACAGTTGTTCGCAGGAGTAGTCCCCGTAGATATCTGCATGATCGACGGTAGTAATTCCAAGGTCTACATGCTGTTTCAGGAATGTCAGGCGCTCCTGAGGACTTAGGCTCCATTCACTCACACGCCAGTAGCCTTGAATTAGCTCTGACAGTTCCGGCCCGTTGAGGGATGCTTGCACTCTATTAACCACTGAATACCTGCCTGGTCGAAAAGTGCAAGGGTATTCTTGTTCCTGCTGATTCTCAACGACTAATGTGATGAGCAGATTGCCGATAGCCACATCCTCATGTCAGGTTGACAGTTGAATTAAGCAGCTAACGAAACCTGAGTAATCGTTTATCACTTTCTTAATACTTTTTTTCTGTTCGCTTCTCCTGAGCGAAGATCTTTCAACAGGGAAGCGCTGCATGGATAGCGCTGATAAAAAAGTTACCGGCTGGCTGATAATTATTTATTCAAATCCAATGCTGCCGGATTCGGAAAAATATAACCATTTCTATATGCAATATTTGTAAGTAAAGTTCTAAGCATGACATATAGTGTGCTCAGTTCTTTCGGTCTGTAGATAAAACTCTATTTTTTCTCCGAATATTTTAAGTTTTTCACTAGTGCTGTTGTCATTGTGGACAATTGATATGTATCTGGATTTTCTTAAATCTTTCAATCCACGAGTGAATTAATTGTTTCTGTGGCCATCTTGGCCGACGGCTGGTTGTCTATGGTTATATGTTGGTAAACATCGGTAGCCCCATTTAATACTCAGAAACCAATCTGTTATTTAGACAAGTCATTTATTGGTTTCGCAAATGTTGATGTCAGCCGTAAGATTTCCTCGGCCTGTGGTTCTATTGCTGTAATCCTATAATTGGTACGCAAATAAATTGTGATAGCAAATATTGAGACCGGTGAGTTCAGGTAGTTGTTTTAGCGGCCATCATGATTAACAATAGTGCCAGCGATATGTACACAATAACTTTGGCAATAGCTAAAAAGAAATAAACAACAATAATGTAGTGGGTGTACGCATATGGAACTGGTAGCTTTGCGCCGGGGCTTTAAGCTCTTGTCCCTGGTTTTGATACTAAATGTCATTCAAGGATGTTCTGAGCCTCCGCAGGATAGTGAAAAAAACCGGGCATTTTTGACCCAAAGAGCGCTGTCTCTTGCGCCCGCTGATCCGGAAATCGCTGAAATATATACTCGCACTTGCCGCAGCTGTCACAGCACTGGCGCCAGTGCCGCACCCCTTACCGGAGATTTAGCCAACTGGAAGCCTCGTATGGAGAAGGGGATGGATGTGTTGGTGGAAAATGCTATCAATGGGTTCCAGGGTATGCCGCCACTAGGCCTTTGTTTTGAGTGCTCCCCCGAGCAGTTTGAACAGTTGATTGTCTTTATGGCTACAGCGGAGTAAAGGATATGGGGTTCAATCGTCGCCAGTTTATAAACTCTATCGCGATCGGCTCCGCATCATTAGCGGCCGCGCCTATCTCATCAGTTGCACGCACCTTATTGCAAGCTGCAGCCCCACCGACAAAAAAAGCGGGAGTACGGTGGCGGAACTGGTCTGGTTCACAAGAGTGTCTGCCGGCCCATCGTCTGGCACCCAAAGATATTCCTGCACTGCAAACGATAATTGCGGAAGCGCAAGGTACGGTCAGGGCGGTAGGTGCGGGTCACTCCTTCACTGCACTGGTACCCACTGACGATACAATTATTTCATTGGGCCGCATTACCGGTGTCGCCGACCACGATTCTGACAAAGTGCAGGCGACGATCTACGCCGGCACCCGTGTAGCAGACATTGGCCAACCCTTAGAGGATATCGGTCAAGCGCTGATTAACCAACCAGATATCGATGAGCAGACTTTAGGTGGTTGCCTGGCAACCGCGACCCATGGAACCGGTGCAGGCTTGGGTTGTATGTCCAGCTATGCAGCGGGTATGGAACTGGTGACCGCAGGAGGGGATACGCTCTGGTGTGATGGTGAGCAAAACCCCGAGGTGTTCGCGGCAGCGCAAGTATCCCTTGGCAGCCTGGGTATGGTGACCAAGGTGCGTATGCAGAACCAGCCCAGCTACCGTTTGCGTCGTGAATCTTGGGTAGCGCCCCTGGAAGAGGTGTTGGATCAGGCTACAGCACTGGCAGAGGCCAATCGTAACTTTGAATTTTACTATATCCCATTTTCTGGGATGTGCATGGCTGATTCCCACCAGCCGACCACAGAGGAAATCTTCTCTACGGAGCGGGAAGATACTAATGAAGCAGTAATGACCCTGAAATCTGTGCGGGACTGGCTGGGTTGGTCACCGAAGTTGCGTCAGTTTGCGCTGCAAAATGCGATGGAAGATATCGAGAGAGAAGTCGTTGTCGAGTCCTCCTGGCGGAATTACGCCAGTGAGCGAAACGTACGTTTCAATGAAATGGAGTACCACTTGCCCCGCGAGGACGGTTTGAAAGCCTTCGCGGAAATACGTCGAACGATTGAGGAAAATAATCTGGATGTTTTCTTCCCTATCGAGGTGCGTTTCGTTAAAGCTGACGATATCTGGCTGAGTCCGTTTTATAAGCAAGATTCCGTATCCATCGCCATACACCGCTACTTTGAAGAGGACCACCTACCACTGTTCCAGGCCATTGAGCCCATTATGCGCAAATATGGGGGCCGCCCGCACTGGGGCAAGTTAAACAAGCTACAAGGCTCGGACTTTGCCGAGCTCTACCCTCAGTGGCAGGATTTTCTTGAGGTTCGCCGAGAGCTAGACCCCAGTGGTAAGTTCTTAAACCCTTATCTGAAAACGCTTTTTACCTGAGCAACGCTGCTCAGCAGTGAACCCTCAAAGAGGAAAGCACAATGGATATCAAGCGACGAAAGCTAATACTAGGTGGGGTCGCGTTAGGAGCGGCGGCAGGTGTCGCCGTTCTTCGCCCTAAAGCGCAAGGGCAGGGAGGGCACAGCAAATACTTCTCCAGTGTTTCTAAAGCTCTGGATAATGCCGGCTTTTCTGGTCCCACCTTAGTCGTAGACCTGGAAAATCTGCAAAAGAACGCCGATATATTAGCCGGCCACCTCAGAGGTCACTATGACTACCGGGTAGTGGCTAAATCTTTGCCCTCGCTAAACCTGCTGGACGCTATTACTCAGCGAACAAATACTAATCGCATCATGGTATTCCAGCTGCCATTTCTACAGCAACTGGTTAAATCTTATCCAGCGAGTGATATTTTGCTGGGCAAACCTCTCCCGATTACTGCGGCAAAGGCCTTTTATTTTGGCACTAAGGCGGAGCATTTTGATCCTACGCGGCAGTTACAGTGGCTGGTTGACAGCCCCCGCAGACTTAATCAATACGCCGATCTGGCACGATCGCTCAAACAATCCTTGCGAATTAATATCGAGATTGATGTAGGCCTACACCGGGGTGGCATTGCCAGTGCGGAAGATCTCTCCGCGATGCTCGGTATCATTCAGCGGGAACCCTATTTGGAATTTTCCGGTTTTATGGGTTACGACGCCCACGCCGCAAAAATGCCAGGTGTTCTCGGTGGACCTGAAAAGGCAATCACTCGGGGGTTGGATATTTACCAAAGCAGGGTGGAGCAAGCTAAGATCCAGCTGGGAAGTGCATTCCCGAAGGCGGCCACTTTGAACGCTGCCGGTAGCCCAACCTACCAACTGTACAAATCCCGAGCAGACCGGGCTCCCTGTAACGAGATTGCCGCTGGCTCGTGCCTGGTTAAACCGACGGGCTTTGATATTCCCACCCTGTCTGATCATTTGCCAGCGGCGTATATCGCAAGTCCGGTATTGAAAAAATTGTCACAGACACAGATACCCGGCATAGAAGGGCTCACCGGACCCTTTAGTTGGTTGAACCCAAATCGGGAGCAAAGCTTCTTTATGTCTGGCGGCTATTGGAAGGCGGAGCCTGAATCACCAAAGGGCTTGTCGATCAATCCCATCTATGGCCGCTCCAGTAACCAGGAAATGCTGAATGGCTCTAAAAAAGTGTTACTGAATGAAGACGAGTGGGTCTTCTTAAGGCCCACTCAAAGTGAGTCCGTGTTCCTGCAGTTTGGTGATATTGCGGTCTACAGCAAAGGCGAGATTGTGGACCTTTGGCCGGTATTAGGTAACGCCTGAAATACACAACCCAAACAGTGGGCAATTAGTAAGTCTTGGAGATACCGATGATCTTTGAAATTGTTTTGGTGTTAAACACAATTTGGTTTCTAATGGGGTTTAATGTCTTCTCTTTGCGAAATCATATATTTGCCAAATTGCTGGTACCCAGGGAAAACAGAGATACCCCCGTGTTTAATATCTTGGCAGAATCGGGAAAATTTCTGGGTGGTTTTAACCTCTCATTGGCGTTCCTCAATATACTACTGCTAATTAGCCCCTCAGTATTTGCTACGGATGTGCAACGCGCTACGTTGCTGCTGGCCTTTGCTGTCACTCACGGAACACAATTTATTTACAATGTCCCGGTAGCCCTACAAAACCGAAAAGGTGAAGGGCCGTGGCAAGTTAAAGGCGTGATGCGTTTTATCTTTATCACTGACTTTATAATGATGTCACTGAACCTAATAGCCGTACTTTGGATACTCCTTTGAATTTTAAACCCTGTGAAATTCGGTCACGCTGCATGTTGCGGCCGATAATGATCAGCATGCTAAATCCTAGATTGCCAACATAAGTGACACACGCCTGCCCGCTAGAAATTCTAGTGGGCACAAGTAATTTAGAATCTTTCTTGGGCGGGTGTTTATTCGGAATACTGCATCGTCAATACGGCTTTTGGGTATCTTGTCAATTTCATACCTTGCTGGAAGAAACATTTCAGTAGACCATTCGTATTTTCGTTCAATCCACGCTCCCAAGAGTGATAATGCTTTGCCAAATATATTTGGCACCCCATTTTCTGTGTAATCGATCCTAGATTCCCACATTAACCGATAAATAGGGAGTTAAATCGCCGATATTTTAGTGGTCACTCTTAGAGTCCTCTTCTTTGACTTGAGTATTGAACAATATGCGATTCAGTGGGAGTGATAGGATAGGCCGCTTACTAGGTTTAGCTGGTAGCTAAAATTAACTAACCAAGTGGTACTTAAATTGGGCATGCAAATACCTTAGGCATATTAGACAGAACAAAATGACTAAATATCAATAATATGTTAATATTTTGTGATTTTCTAGAATGCTTATGGGTAGCCTACGAGTATCTGGTAGTAATTGAGATGGATGAGGGCTGGCGATGTCGTACGATCCTGTGATCTGGTTCAGGATATCGAAAAGCTCATCCTTGAAGTATCATTTGGGTTTATAGAGTATGAGAATTCTAAAGGTTTTGGTCATATCGGGTTCGATTCTGTCCACTGGTTGTTCAGTTTTTCTTGGAGAGCCGGACACGAGGGTTAAGCGATTTGGTGATTGGGAACTTTGCACAAAGCTGGCCGATAAAACTTTTAAATATCATTCTCAATGGCACTGGGCTATAGCCAATGAGATTAAGGCTAGGGATCTGGGGACTTCACAGAGATGTAAGTCAACGTATACCGCAAGGATGAATCGTTTTACAGCTAGGAGCGTGATTAAGTCTGTTTCATTTGAGGATGCTTTGAACCATAACTTTGAGTAGTTCCAAGATGTGCCAGCTATCAAGCGTTCTTTAATTGTAGTTGCCGATGGCTGGTAATAACTGCCACATGGACTTGTGCACCTCTGTCAAATCAAGTTACTTAAAGCACGTGATTGGATAGCATTATCAAGTCTTATGCTGGGGAGTAGGGCGGTGTTGTTGTTTCAACAGCATCCGCTAGTGTGGATTGTTGGTGTACTGAAAGTTACATCTCCGCCAGCTTCTGAATGTACTTTATCAATAGCTGAGATATGGCTGCATACAAGTACGTTCTTAGCTTTGAGGACGGGATTGGCAGCTTGGTTAAGGCGTGCTTTCTCCGGTTGCAATGGTCTTATTATATAGTTGGAGGTGGTCTGCAATGATGAAATTTAGATCATTAATTAATTGCGCAATTTTTTTTTGCGCTAAAAGTTTGATTATGTAAGCTTATTGGAAATAAAGCCTTTTGTACCTCTGCCGCTAGTGGCCACCCTGAAGGGTTATAGCTTCTGGATTGCTCTTCTCCAAGTTAGATGTTTAATTTCATGCACTAGCTGCAGTTGCCTATTGCTGTGAGCTAATCATCTTATAGCCTCATGATTAGCTCATTTGGGATCTTAAATCGTGGTTTGCCTTTGGTGTGCTATTTAGCTGCCCCATTTCAATTTAATATGTTCATCTGGGGGGCGAAGGTAAATAAAATTATTCCTAAACAAAAAATACAGGGATAGTTTGATAATTACGTATGTATTTAAGGCCCAGGTTTGTTTTGGAAACTTCTTAAATGGACTTAAGGAACCTCTGAACAATTCCGTGATGCCTCCGGTTTTTAAGACGGTTCAGAATCAGGGTGTGGTTATACAGGAATGTTCAGATCTATCAAGCGGTCGCAATACAGGGGGGGCGCGTTGAAAGGGCCCGCAGTGATATTACAGAATTCTTCAGCGGTGCCTTAAATACCCTTCTATCGTCCATTTAGACTGTTGTAGATAAAGTCCACACAGAGTTTTATCTTGGGGATTTGATATTTACCGCGTTCGTAAAGCAGGAAAACTCCCAAATCGCCACCGGGGCTAACTGAAACTTTACCTTCGCAAGGAACTTGTACCAGCTCTCCTGATTCGAGATAGTTGCAAATACTCCAAGAGGGCACACAAAACATGCCGCGATGATTTAGCGCGGCTGCTGTTAGGGCCTTACCATTATTGCTAATCACCTTTGGGGACAGTTTCAATGGCTGCCACTGACCGTCAGTGAGCATATACCACTCAATGACTCCCCGTGGCCCCCGGTATTGCAAGCTGGGAACAGACTCAATCGCTGACTTGTTCAAGGGGCGGTCGTGTTCCAGATTTTCGATAAATTGTGGTGTGGCTACGAGAGAGAATTCATTACTAGACAGCCGCTTAGCAATAACATGCTCATCCGGGGCAAACCCTCCGCGAATCGCAATATCAACGGGATCTTTCCCTAACTGGGACAGGTCATCGTTATAGGTTAAGTCGAATACGATATTGGGGTAACGTTGGGCAAACTTCTCAAGAAGGGGGGTTAAATGCTGCTCTCCATAAGTTGGGAGACAGCTGATACGTATCAGACCGTTGGGCGCTTCAAATGTCTGGCTAACCAGTTCATCAGCCTGTTCAAGCTGGCGAATTGCTTTACTTATCATCGAATAGTAGAGCTTGCCGAGCTCAGTAACCTTGACTTGGCGGGTACTGCGTTGCAGTAACTCCACTCCTAAGGACTGCTCCAGATCTTTTACGCGGCGAGAGATTGATGAAGCGGGAACCTCGAATTCTTCAGCAACTGCAGTAAAGCTATTCAGTTCTACCACCCGCTTGAAGTAACGCAATGCTCTGATTTTGTCCATAATCAACTTCTAACTGTTTGTCATCGGCTCAAAATATTCCCCATTATTGCCATAATGACAAAAGACTTATACCTATTACCACCTGTTTTTATGGTCGCAGTATGGGCACTATCGCTTTCAATGTTTGTTGAACCGATTGTTAGGATGACCAATGAAAGCTTTGAAAATGACTCGCTATGGGGATATTGATAGCAGCCTGGAGTTTCAGTCAGCTGAGGTTCCCACCCCCAAGGCTGGTGAAGTTTTGCTTCGGGTGCATGCCGCTAGCGTAAATCCAGTTGATAACATGATGTTGCGGGGGGAGCTTAAATCGGTACGAAAGGAAGTATTTCCGGTCGGTATTGGCCGGGATGTCAGCGGTGAAGTTGTAGCAGTGGGGAATGATGTTACTGGATACAGTGTAGGGGACTTGGTGTTTTCCAGGGTGGGGGAGGATCATGTGGGCACTATTGCAGAATATCTCACCGTTAGTGTTTCTCACTTGGCTGCAAAGCCCGAAAACTTGTCACACAGTGAAGCGGCGGGTATTCCGCTCGTTGGGCTGACCTCTTATCAGTCTTTGATCAAAGTTGCGGGTTTGAAGTCCTGCGAGAAAGTGCTGATACATGCAGGCTCAGGTGGTGTTGGCTCTATGGCAATCCAATTGGCGAAGTCTGTAGGCGCCTATGTGGTGACTACAACAAGTAGTGCGAATGTGGAGTGGGTGAAAGCACTCGGTGCCGACCTTGTTATTGATTATAAAAAAGATGACTACCGGAAATTATTATCTGATATGGATGTCGTGTTCGATACTTTGGGTGGCCAGTATGCTTTGGATGCATTTCAGGTCCTGAAAACTGGTGGGCGTGTTGTCTCTGTTAAAGGGGCTTTAGATCCGCAGACAGCTGAAGAGCTTGGGCTAGGTTGGTTTCTCCGCAAGCTATTGGCGCTTAAGTCACGAAAGCTAATGAAGGCAGCGAAGGGCAAATCTGCGCTCTATCGAATGGTTATTATGGAGGCTAATGGCGGGCAGCTGAGTGAGTTGGGAGGTCTGTACCGGCAGAAGACTCTTTCTCCAGTAATAGACAAGATCTATTCTTTAGAGCAAGGCAAAGAAGCTTTTTCATATCTCGCTTCAGGACGCGCTAAAGGCAAGGTGATTATATCTGTTATAGCCAGTTGATAAGAGTTGAAACGATCAATAAGTGTCAGTGCCGCCTTGAAATATAATGGCGCGCTGGCTCTTGTTTGTCTTCGTGTTCTTTACACTTTACGTCTGCCTCATTATTGAGGTTCCACTTGAGAAATTGGTATGACTTAGCTCGTGTAGATGACACACGTAATTTCAGTTGATTCTCAGAAAGTTTGATATATTGCGTAATAACGTTGCGATTTGGGGTGGGTAGAGATTGCATATGAAAGTGTATCGACTATATCCGAAATAGAATGAATCTAGTACATGGCGAAATAGACCTGCTAACTGCAATTACTAATGTCGGGCTGGCTCTGGTCGCATTTATTGGCGCTCTTTATTTGTTGATATTTGTAAGGGAGAAATACTGGAAGAGAAATATTTGGATTGTCTTTTTCGCTATTACTAGCGGGGCAGAAATAATCAGTACACCCTGGTAATATAAACTGCATGAAATACGATGCCAGAAAACTTAGTACTGAGGAGCAGCACCTCATACGTAAAATTGCTGTTCAGCGAGTATTTGATGGAGAATCTGCGGCGGAGGTTAGTCGTAGCCTAGGGCTGGGGAGCAGAACTATTTTCCCATGGTTAAGGACTGCTCGGGAGAAAGGTATTGAAGCGCTATCTCCAAAAATTAGACCTGGACGCGGTAGAAAACTGTCAGCTATTGAAGAAGAGGAAGTCAAACGATGGATTATTGGTGGCGATCCAAGGCAATATGGCTTTGATTTCGGATTGTGGACACGTCAGATCGTATCGGATTTGATTTTTGAGAGATTCAAAATTGAACTTAGCGTTTCTAGTGTCGGCACACTTCTACATCGACTGGGCCTGACGCCACAAAAGCCTCTACGAAGAGCTTACGAGAGAGATGAGAAGGCGGTGAATAAATGGGTAAAGGAAGTCTATCCAAAGATTAAATCTTATGCGAAAAAAACTGGTGCAGAAATATTTTGGCTGGACGAGGCTAGTATCAGATCAGACGATCCACTCCAAAGGACATGGGGAGAAAAAGGAAAAACTCCAGTGGTAAAAACGAGTGGTCAAAGACAGTCAATCAATGCGATCTCAGCTTTATCGAATAGAGGTGGCTTCTGGTATCATATTTATAGTGGAAAGTTCACGGCAGAAAAGTGCGTAGAATGCTTCAAAAATTTCCAGAGAAGTCAGAAAAGACCAGTGATTCTCATTGTTGATGGGCACCCAGTACACAAATCGAAAAAGGTATTGGAGTATGTCGATTCACAGGATGGAAAGCTTGAAATGGTGTTCTTACCGCCATATGCACCAGACCTAAATCCAGATGAGTTGGTCTGGAATCATATGAGAAATATAGGGACTTCAAAGAGGCCGCTGAAAAAAGGTGAGACACTACTGAGTCGTGCAAATGCAGATTTGCAGAGCATCAAGAAAAATAGAAAACTTGTGAAATCATTTTTTCAAGAGTCGACTGTATTCTTTGCTGCTGCCTAGGTAGTATGTTTATCGCCTCATTAATGGCGGCCGTATATCATGGGGTTGAAATTAGACCATATTTTCGAAGTTGCTTATGGTATGGAATACTTTTTTTACTTGGTTTACTAATTTCTTCTTTTGTTCTTGCGGTTAGCGTAGATTTGGTGAATGAAGGT
This sequence comes from Microbulbifer maximicatervae (SeqCode), assembly GCF_052467815.1. Taxonomy (NCBI): domain Bacteria; kingdom Pseudomonadati; phylum Pseudomonadota; class Gammaproteobacteria; order Cellvibrionales; family Microbulbiferaceae; genus Microbulbifer; species Microbulbifer maximicatervae (SeqCode). The sequence goes on along the minus strand of NZ_CP174326.1, from coordinate 4,115,988 downwards.
TTTTCCAAACGGGCTATTTTTCCAGTGTTATTTCTTTTCCTGATATTGTTTGTTTTTTCCTTTTCACTTAAAGATAAAATTTTTGCTTTTGCTGTTTATCAGTTTTTAATCTGCGCGGTGGCTTTCATAGGGTACTTTATATTAGCCTTAAGGAGACAAAGCTCACTGCGTGGTAGTTGGTTTATGGCACTTGGCTCGATAGTTAGTATTGTTGCAATGGCTGTCCAGTTAGATGGAAGTTTATCAGTCAGTATCATTTGGGACCTTGATCACAATATTATCTATCATTTTGTCCAAGCGTTTGGTGTTGTACTCTTTATTTTGGGTTTACGTAGATTCTACTCGGAGAAATAGTAGGCGAACTGCCGATAGAATATAGTTTTCGGAAGTGGGAAAGAGATAGAAATGAGCCTGAGAAATCAACCTGACAGTTACGGTTCAGTAGCCAAGTGGCTACATTGGTTAACGGCCTTATTGTTTTTGGGTTCCTATATTTCAGTCTACTACCGTCAGTGGTTTACCCAAGAGGAAACACCGGCGAATTGGACTGCCTTGCAGCTACATCTATCTATTGGTGTCACCATTGGGGTGATCGTCATCTTAAGAGTCGTATGGCGTCTCACTAATCCGCCACCGCCATTAGAACCAGGTAGCTCCCTGGAACATTTTGCCGCTCATACCGGTCATGTTCTTCTCTACTTGATTATGATCGTCGCTCCGCTAACAGGGTATATCGGAACAGGCGTGGATACGGATTACTTTTTCCTGTTTGAAATTCCTAAGTTTGAGAGCACCCAAGCTTTTGTGGCGATAGTTCAGGATCGAATGGGGCTAACCTTTGAAGAGTTTGAGAAGCCTGTGGACTTTATCCATAAGGAGATTCTAGGGCAGTGGGTGGTGTGGATCTTGATCCTGGGGCACGTAATGGCCGCTCTTTACCATCACTACATCAAAAAGGATCGGACTTTGCTAAGGATGACCGTGACTAAAAAGTCATAGTTCTTGCGCTAATTTTGGCAGGAATTAGTGGTAAATAGGCATTGAGTGCCAAATCCAGACATTTTAATCTCGAGTTTTTGCAGCTCCTGTAGAGCTGTGCACTTGGACTTGAGGTGGGTGTTATATGAGGTATTTGGTCCTTGCTTTGATTCTATTTCAAATGGGGTGCATACCTGAGTCCAAACTGTATCGAATCGCGCAAGTCGAAACAGTCCCTCAGCCTACTTGCCAGCTTGCGCTGGCAAGTAGCACTCATACTGCTATCGGATCAGCTCCTACTTAAGCTGCCAATCTCCGGAGCCCCGGTTTTGTGTCTGGGCAAACCCAGTGAAACCAGTGCGGTTAACAGAAGAAAAGCACTGGAAATAAGTAGGCAAGCCACCAACCCCTGAGTTTGGAATACCCACCCCGAGAGCAGTGTCCCTAGTAATCGCCCAGCGGCATTTGCCATATAGTAGAAGCCCACATCCATAGAGACGCCATCTTCCCGAGCATAAGCAACTATCAAGTAGCTGTGTAAAGATGAATTTACGGCGAAGAGTACAGCAAACATCAAAAGTCCACCCAGTACGGCGAGCTGTGGATCCCCCCCTTTATATAATGCGATTGCGATTAATGCGGGCACTGCAGTGAGCGCTATTGCCCAGAATAGTGCGGTTCGACCATCCGGAGCCTGAGCTGAACGTGCCGTCGTGACCTTTGGGGCCTGGGTTTGCACTATGCCGTATCCGATCACCCAGGATGCCAGGAAGGTACCTACCTGCCAGTGGCTCCAACCGAACTGGCTAGCCAGGAAAATCGGTAGAGCTATAACAAACCAAACATCCCGGGAAGCAAACAAGAGTAAGCGCGCGGCCGACAATATGTTGACTGCGGGACTCTTGGAAAAGATATCTCTAAATCGGCTTTTTGCTTTGGCTTTCCCTAAGTCCCGCTTAAGAAATTTGAGACTCAATATCCAAACTATTCCAAGAGCTAGGGCCATCGATGCAATCGCGCCTTGAAAGCCAAGTGAGGCGAGTAGGGCACCGCCGAGAAAGAAGCCCAAGCCTTTTAGCGCGTTTTTCGAACCGGTAAGAAGGGCGACCCATCGATATAAGGTGCCACTGGCCTGATCGGGCACTAGTAACTTGATTGAGCTCTTCGCACTCATTTTATTCAGGTCTTTGGCGATACCGGAAAGGGCTTGGGCGGCCATAACCAAGGGGACCGAGAGATACTGACTGGGTGCCAGCAGCATGGAAAGAGCAACAACCTGTAAGGCCAGTCCCAAGTTCATGGTCCGGTTGAGTCCAATCCGGGCACCGAGCCAGCCGCCGACAAGATTAGTGACTACGCCAAAGAATTCGTAGAAAAGGAAAAGCAAGGCTATTTGCAAAGGGCTGTAGCCGAGTTCGTGAAAGTGCAGCAGCACCAGCATGCGCAGAGCGCCGTCAGTCAAAGTAAATGCCCAGTAATTGCCTGTTACCAGCAGGTATTGGCGCACTGGCGACGATAAATTGTGAAGAAACTGCATGATCTTGTTCTGTGTACTGCTACTTACTAAAAGTGGGAGGAAAAAATATGAGCTCATGGAGAGGCGTACCCCTCAGGTGCAGTGTGTTCTTTCCTTCCGGCCCCATTGTACTTTGGCTGCTTAGCCCATGGTGCCAATCATTCGAGCCAATTCCGCCGTGCGGTTGGCGTAACCCCATTCATTGTCATACCAGGCGTAAACTTTTACCTGGGTGCCGTTAACGACCATGGTCGATAGAGCATCGATAATGCTCGATCTGGGGTCGGTTTTGTAATCCACGGAGACGAGGGGCCTTTCCTCATAGCCGAGGATATCTTTTAGTTCACCCTCTGCAGCGTCCTTAAATAACTGGTTTACTGCCTCTGGGGTAGTGGCGGTTTCCACTTCGAAAACACAATCGGTAATGGATGCGTTGGCGAGGGGAACACGAACTGCGTGGCCGTTTAGGCGGCCGGACAACTCTGGAAAGATGGTGGCAATAGCTGTAGCTGAACCTGTTGTTGTGGGAATCAGGCTGGCACCACAAGAGCGGGCTCTGCGTAGATCTCCATGGGGTGCGTCGAGGATAGTCTGGGTATTGGTGATATCGTGAATAGTGGTGATTGAACCGTGACGAATACCCAGGTTTTCGTGAATAACTTTTACTACTGGAGCAAGGCAGTTAGTCGTACAGGAAGCGGCGGTAATAATCTGGTGTTTGTCCGGCTGGTAAATATGTTGATTCACTCCAAGGACAATATTCGGAACTCCAGCCTCTTTAACTGGTGCAGAGACCAACACCTTCTTTACCCCTTGATCCAGGTAGGCTTGAAGAAGTTCAGTAGTTTTCATTTTACCGGAGGCCTCTACAACCAGGTCGCAGTTTTTCCAATTGGTATCTGCAATAGCGGTATTGCGGCTACAGGTTATTGTTTTGCCATCAACCTGAATTGTGTCATCAACGGCTTTCGCCTCTCTGTGCCAGCGCCCGTGTACAGAGTCAAAGTTGAGCAGGTGGGCGAGAGTGGCTGCATCACCGGCAGGGTCGTTAACCTGGACAAACTCAACTTCAGGCCAATCCCAAGCAGCGCGCAGTACCAGCCGGCCAATTCGGCCAAATCCATTGATCCCAATTTTGATGGTCATTGTTAATTTTGCTCCGTTTCTGTCAGGCACATATGAAAAATCATATATATCTGGATAGTTTAAATCTTAGGTCGGCAGGCAATATCAGCAGCACAGACTTGTGCGCTCTGGCCGGTCTCCCATTTGAATTAGGTTGTTGAGGTCTTCGGTAATAAAGTGCTGGTTCGCCTGCAAGGTGTCGAACAGTACAGACTTTGCCCAGGCATTTAAGTCAGGGTTGATTCGGTAAAACACCCACTGCCCCTGGCGGCGGTCTTGGAGCAGGTCTGAACTTCTCAGCAAGGCGAGGTGCCTGGAAATTTTCGGCTGGCTCAATTCGAGGGCTGCCGTTAGCTCGCATACGCAAAGCTCTTCCTCGTGAGCAATAAGGAGCAATGTGCGTAGCCGCGTATCATCGGCCAGGCATTTGTAAAACTGTACTGGGTTCATGCCGCTCTTTTTCGTAAATCTGCCTCGGCTTGGGCCAAGACCAGTAGTTTGATGCGAGTGCTCAATTCACGTGCCGTGGTGTAAAAAGGGCAGAAGCAGTGTCGCTTTGTCGGTTCCTTAAAATTCCAGGCAATCATTTTGTCAACTTTTGGGGAGGGTACGTATTCTTCCCGGCTTTTGTCGCAAAGTGTGATGACTAGGTCAAAAGGTTGGTCAGCTACATCTTCTACAGCTTTGGGAATGAGTCCCTCTGTTGAAACCCCCAGTCGCTCCAGTGCTTGCAGAGCGCGTGGGTCCACTGTGTGGACATTGGTTCCGGCGCCAACGGCTTCGTATGAATTGCCTCCAAAATGCCGCAACAGTGCCTCAGCCATCAGTGAGCGGGCAGAGTCCCCGGCGCAAACAAACAGAACACGCCTTTTCATTGGAGGGCTCCATTTGGCTTTTTAACAATTATATATGGAAAACCATATATTCATAGTCTTAAAAATAGCCCACTGAACCAGCGGGCTGTAACCTGTGCTTATAGCTTAAACTCGGCCCATACAGGCGCGTGGTCTGATGGGCGTTCCATAGCTCGAATATCGTAGTCCACGCCAGTCCCGACACATTTTTCCAGAAGAGGGTTGGTGGCTAGAATCAAGTCGATACGCAGGCCGCGTCTGGGCTCGCGATCGAACCCACGGCTGCGGTAGTCGAACCAGCTGAATACATCGTCTGTTTCTGGGTTTTGTGCGCGGAAGGTGTCGGTGAGCCCCCAGCCTTCAATTTTTTGAAGCCACTCGCGTTCTTCTGGAAGGAAGCTGCATTTGCCATCGCGCAGCCAGCGCTTGCGATTGGGTTCACCAATACCAATATCCTGGTCGCTGGGTGAAATATTCATATCGCCGATAACCAATACAGGCGCTTCCGGCTTACACGTGGTTTGCAGGTAGGTATCCAGGTCGGCGTAATACTTTTGCTTTGCCGGAAATTTAACCGGGTGCTCGCGATTTTCACCTTGCGGGAAATAGCCATTAATAACCGTGAGGGGCTCAGGACCGCCGATATCAAACTTGCCGGCAACCATACGGCGCTGGGCGTCGCTGGCATCAGTTGGGAAACCGTATTCGCGATCAATAAAAGGTAGGCGTGAGAGCAGGGCAACGCCGTAGTGTGTTTTTTGGCCAAAATAAATCAGCTCATAGCCCAGGTCTTTTATCGCATCTACTGGAAAATCTTCGTCGGTGACTTTGGTTTCCTGTAGGCCGATGATATCGGGCTGATGGTTGTCTACCAGGGCCTGCATCTGGTGCAGGCGAGTGCGAATACTATTGACGTTAAAGGAAACAACCTTCATCTCTTCCCCCAAAATAAAAAAGGTCGGGCTAGCCCGACCTAAGAGTTAGTTCGCGGACCGGGCGCACGCCGCGCCCAGTGCCTATCAGTATTTAGAAATTGGCAACTTGGGGCGGGGCCTTGCTGGCCTTATCGGCGAGGCCGATAAAGTCCGCCATTATATAGCCCGCTTCATTCAAAATTGGATCTTTTTCCAACTTGATCTCTACAGGACCACCAATGTTAGCCACCTCTTCAGATTCGCTTTCTTCGTATGCCTCAAAGTTCTCGTAGGGTTCAAGGCCTTTAGCTTTGCGGCGACGGTTTTCCATATCCAGCAATCGCTGATTAACGGACTTGCGCTCATTCTCTCTAGTTGATTCGTTGAGAGAGACATACTTCTTGTCAGCCCGCTCAGCGTCGAACTTGAACTGATCGCGCAGGAAAACAAAATCTGGATCTGTTTCCGTGCGCTTGTTGTGCTTGGTAATCAAGTTCGGGATCAGCATCTTCAAGTTGAAATACTTCGCATGAGGCACAGCGTGGATACGGTCCCAGGGCAGGGCAGTATCGTAAGCACTTTCACCGACATTTTCGGCATCAATCAACTGTGGCATATCGATGTCCGGCTTCACACCCGCGTGCTGTGTGCTGTCTCCGGAAACCCGGTAGAACTTGGACTGGGTAATTTTCAACTGGCCTTCCTTCAAGGGAGCCATAGTTTGCACAGTACCCTTACCAAATGATTGGTTACCTACCACCAGGCCGCGGTTGTAATCCTGGATTGCACCGGCAAAAATCTCGGATGCAGAGGCGGATAAGCGATTGATCAATACCATCAGCGGCCCGCGGTACATGGCGCGGGAGCGCGAGCGGTTATGGCGGGAAATCTGCTCATTGGCGTGGCGGATCTGCACAACAGGGCCCTGATCAATAAACAGGTCTGTGAGCATGGTGGCTTCTTGCAGTGAACCACCGCCATTGTTGCGAAGATCCAGGATAATACCGTCAACTTTCTCCTCTTTAAGTTCACTCAGAAGACGGGCAACGTCTCGCGTGGTGCTCTTATAGTTGGGGTCGCGGCGGCGATAGGCATCGAAGTCGATATAGAAGGTCGGCAGGTTAATCACACCGATCTTGTAACTCTTACTGCCGTCAGAGAATTCAAACACTGCCTTCTTGGCCGCCTGATCTTCAAGCTTCACTTTGCTGCGCTTGATCAAGATAGTCTTGTGAGTGCCGTCACCACCAGTGGGGATGGTCTCCAGGCGAACATAGGTACCGGCCTTGCCGCGAATCAAGTCGACAACATCATCCAGGCGCCAGCCCACTACATCGACCATTTCGCCTTCTTTATCCTGGCCAACACCCACGATTTTATCGTTGGGCTTGATCTTGCCGGTGCGGTCGGCTGGACCACCGTGTACCAGGCGAGCAACTTTGGTGTATTCCTCGTCTGCCTGTAGCACAGCACCGATACCCTCCAAGGAGAGGGACATGCTCATATTGAAGTTTTCCAATGAGCGCGGTGACAGGTAATTGCTGTGCGGATCGTAGAGACGAGTCAACGAATTCATATAGAGCTCAAAAACGTCGTCGCTCTTCTGCTGCTCGAGGCGCTTCTTTTGGCCTTTGTAACGGCGCACAAGAAGGTCCTGGATTTCCTCATCGGTCTTACCGGTAAGGCGAAGATTCAGGATGCTGCTCTTTAAGCGCTTGCGCCACAGCTCATCTGCAGCGCTGATCGAGTTGGGCCACTGGCTTTCCTCTCGATCCAGCTCAAGAGTCTCTTCCCGAGAAAAGTCATAGGCGGGCAGGCCTTTCTCTAGTTGGGACAGGATGTTATCTAGCCGATCCCCCATACGCAGGCGGAAACGATTGTAGATACTGAACCCAGCGGTGACATCACCAGCGCGAAGCTGGTCATCCATCTCCGCTTCCCACGCGCGGAATTCGTTGATATCAGAGGCGAGGAAGTAACTTTTAGTGGGGTCGAGTGCATCGATATACTCGTTCCACAAGTTCTCGGACATTTCGTCGCCGATTTTGATTTTGTTGTAGTGCAGCATTTCAAGCTTGCTGACTATCTCTTGTGCAGTACCACCTTGACCCTCTTCGGGGGCTATTCGCTCTGGCTCTGCCAGAACACTTGTGGAAAGAAGGCCAATGACCAAGAAGCCGGAAAAGTAAGCGGCGATCCGATTGGTAAGCATAGGGAGTCTCTTTATACGTCCTACTTCATAGGCGTCCGGCCCTTATGGCTCGGCGACCTATAGCTTAGGACAAGTATAAAGGCTGAAAGCTCCAAAGGGCATGAAATACCTCTAATCAGAGATGGATCTTTTTCTTTAACACTGTATTTAGCAAAATAGCTTTCCTATTGAGTGTGAAATTGAGGCATTTTTTCTCGTTTTGAAGGCTTGAGTATGTATGGTCATCATAACTATTGTGTAACTGCAACTGTAAAAAAGCGTTAAAAACAAGCACTTTGACTAACAGGTCAGAACCACTTTGATGACTTTGAAGGCTTTTAGGGTCATGAAGTTGCACCAGTTACCACTTTATTAATTCGAGTGAGCGCTCCTCGGCTAGAAGTGTTGCTCCAATAATCACTGTGACCGCAAAAATGGTGTTTTGATTTCGGAGCAATAGGCGAATATCGGGCGAGTGCCAGTAGTTGTATCTGCGAGTTGTGTTTTTACCACTTGGTCGGAAACAGTGGAAACAAGGATCTCTCCTATGAAATTTGATCTTTCACGTGAAGAAACCATTCAAAGCGCTGCAAAGGTTGCCGGTGATGTCAATTTGGTTGTCTCCAATACGGGCGTAGTGAAGCTATCGACACCCTTGGACGATGATGTTGTGGGGAGCTTCAAGTATCAGATGGAGGGCAATGTTTACCCACTGATAAACCTGGCCAAAGCGTTTGGCCCTGTTTTGAAATCTAATGGTGGGGGTGTCTTTGTCCAAATGAACTCACTGGCATCCATCAAAAATTTTCTCCCATTTACTGGTTACTCCGGCTCAAAGGCGGCTGCCTATGCAGTAACTCAGGGTTTGAGGGAGGCCTGGGTCGAGCAGGGGACTCAAGTTATCAGTGTTATTGCTGGTCCAATCAAGACGGATATGGCCGACTCCGCAGGCATGGGAGAGGGAGCCCCTCCAGCGAGCATCGTCTTCGATGGCATTATGAAGGCACTAACAACGGGTGATTTTTTTGTTTATCCAGATGAGATGGCTCAAGAGGTCGCAAAAATTTACGCCCCCTATGCCAAGAGCGTACTTGAGATTGAAAGCTAATTTAGAACCCAGGAGAGGATCGGGCAATGTTACTAGATACACCAGTATGTGATTTCGGATGGAAAGCCCCAGACTTTACCCTGAAAGACCCTGACGGCAAGAGCTTTCGCATGTCGGACCATCTGGGAAGCAAGGGGCTGTTGATTGCATTTATCTGCAATCACTGTCCCTATGTTCAGGCGATTGCAAATCGTCTAGCTGAGGATGTGCGAGAGCTACAAGGGCTGGGCATTAATGTTTTGGCTGTTATGTCAAACGATTATCGCGATTACCAGATTGACAACCCTCCTTATATGGCGAAGTTTGCCCGAGACCATGGGTTTACTTTCCCCTATTTGGTTGATGAAGATCAGTCCGTTGGGAGAGCTTACCAGGCGGTATGTACACCAGACTTCTTCGGGCTGAATAAGGATGGAGGGCTCCAATATCGAGGCCGAATCGATGATGCGGGAATGGGAAACCCGGCAGGCCGAACCAGGGAGCTGGTCAATGCAATGAAGTTGATCGCAGAGACTGGGGCAGGGCCGGAAAAGCAGCTGCCAAGTATGGGGTGCTCTATTAAATGGAGTGGTAACTATAACTGATATGGGTTGCTAGCTGACGGGAATACTCTAGCGAACATAAAGTACACAAAAATATAAGAAAATACATTAATATAATGAGTTAACCTATTGATTATAAAGAATTAATGAAAAGTTAATGTGGTTTGTTAAGTGGCGGGTGCCAGAAGTGTGACACCCGCTTTATTATTTACTCAGTCAGCTGGCGGGTCATGATGATGTGGTCAATGTTGTAACCATGCTTTGTAACTGCCAGGTCTAGTAGATAGTCTGTAATAGCTTCATCCAGCTGGGGAGTGCGGCTTAACAGGTAGAGGCTGGAGCGGTCCGGATCACCAACGAGTGACCACTGATAGCCAGGATCTAGCTCTAGTATCCAGTAGTCGCCGGCAGCTTTACCCTCAAAGAAGGTGATAGCAAGTTTACTGTTCGTCTCATCAATGGGGACTCCAGTACCCTGAACACTGATCGGGAACCCATATTTTGGGTGTAAGATTCGACAAAAATTGAAAACGCTGATAGATCCATCATCATTGAGGCCGTAGTCCGCTGTTACCGCAGTACAAGCCGGCTGGAAAATTTGCGGTAGCCGGGCAATCTCATACCACTTGCCGAGATACTGATTCACATCGACATAGGGAACCGTTTCCAGTTCATCATCTGCCAGAACGGCCTGGGTACTGAGTGCAAACAGTACAATCCCTATACCTCTCAATAAACTCTTCATTTCCTCGCTCCTTGTGTTCGCAGTTTTTTAGGCCGCCAGCTTCATAGCTAAGCGACAATCTCTTTACGGGGATATAACTGGAACGGATTAACCAAGTTCTGTGTTTAATCTGAATTTCAAAAAAGTGTCACCTAGGTGAATGAGCTGAGGTCCTAGAAGTTGACAGAAGGCCAGCCTTTGCTAAGTGGTGATAGATAGGATTTGTTTGAGGCTGACCATGGCTAAAACGGTAGACGTAGACGTCCTGGTATTAGGGGGCGGAATTCAAGCGATTTCATTGTTGCGAGAGCTATCAACAGATTATTCTGTGCTGGCAATAGACCAGGGGTTAGACGATGCCGAGTCATTACACTTTCATGGCTATTTCTCCTCAGGCTGGAATGCGGCACACCCAAGTGCGGCAAAAGCTTACTTAAAGGCCGCACAGTTTTGGCGCACACAACTGGAGAGCGATGGTGTTGATAGCCACATAACAGATTTTTATGCCGCGCTTCCCCGAGAATTTTTAGATACTGTCGAGCCCAACTGGATTGCGGCGGGTATTCCAGTGGAAGAGGTGCCGATTCCAGCTCCACTGGTAACAACTAGCTTGCCGTCGCATCAGTGCTATCGATTTGCTGATGACCTTATGTTTGACGGCGCTGAAGCCTATCGACGTTTTAGTGCTCCTGTTAGCGAGAAGTTGGTGAAAGGGAGTATCCGAAAATTCGACAAAGATAGTGGTGGCGTGACTGAGGTCTCTGCCGATATCGGTGGTAGTTCCCACCAAATAAAACCCCAGTTGGTTCTCTCAGCATGCGGGGCGGGCAATGCAGCAATACTCGAAAGTCTTGGAGTGCCAGCTCAAGGTGTGCGGGATAGTCAAGTTGTTCGGCCCCTACATATGTTGCTGGCTAAGGGGGCTAATACCCCTCCAATCTCAGCCTTCCTGATGGACATGGTAGTGGCATATCACCCGCTGGAAAGTGGAGAGGGACTTTGGATACTCACCCTCAATCCAGAGCACCCCAGATTTCGCTCTGGTATGGTTGACATGAGGGTGGCCCCACCCATAGAGAGGGCGTTAATCCGGGATACCCTGGATAGATTGGCAAATTGTATGACCGGGTTTGAGGATTGGGCAGCCGGCTGCCATTGGGGTGTTTACGCAGGTTGGAAAACTGACGCTCCAGGGCCGGATGGGGATGCTCTTGTGCAGTTAAACTATCCGCGTCCATACCACATCCACAGCTTTGATATAGCCAATTTCTTGGCGGTTTGGCCGAATCACTGGGGTCTCGCCGTGGAAGCTGCAAAGGAGGCCGGGAAATGGGTTCGCTCAAAAGCTAGGCCTCGGCATCCCCAATCTGAAGCGACAGGTAGCTTGCTGTCGCTGTCAGTTGGTCATCAAGCTATTTGTAATAAATGGCAAAGCGACGAGCTGAAGTGGCACTCTTGGGCTGAGTTTGTCCAGAAAATGGGCCTGCCAATCAGGTGATTTGCTTAGTATTTCGGCGTCGAGCCATTAGTCTATGAGTCCAATAAGGCGATATTAACAACGTATTTCGCTTGCAAAGACATTTTTTTTCTGTATCTTAAATTGAAATGTAACCGGTTACATTCTGTTTCAAACGGTGGAGTGCTACGAAAACCGCGATTTGGAAACAGCGTGTCCGCTTACAAAACACGGAAATAAAAATAAATAGGCTGTTTATTCAGCTGGTTCTTTGAGTGGCCCGAGGGGATGGGGTTTGGTTAAAAAAATAAGAATGGGCATGGTTGGTGGTGGAGAGGGTGCTTTTATTGGTGCAATCCATCGGATGGCAGCAGCTCTCGACGGTGAGATAGAACTAGTCGCCGGCTGCTTTAGTGGCGATTCCGAACGCAGTCGTAAAACTGGTGAAAAGCTGGGGCTACACCCGGACCGGATTTACCAAAGCTATCAACAGATGTTCCAAGAGGAATCCCGTCGCAGCGCTGATGATCGAGTTGAATTTGTATCTGTAGTAACTCCCAACCATCTCCATTTACCCGTTTCTATTGCTGCGTTGCGGGCGGGATTCCATGTCCTCTCCGACAAGCCAGCCGCCTCCACTTTGGAAGAAACACTTGAGCTTAAAAAGGAAGTGGAGCAAAGCGGGCATCTTTATGGTTTGACCCACACTTATGCTGCTTACCCTCTGGTTATGCAAGCGAGAGCAATCCTGGGCAGGAGAGAGTTGGGGTCTATTCGACGAGTTACTGTTGCCTATCCGCAGGGGTGGCTGGCACTAGCCGGTGATTCCACGGGAAGTAAGCAGGCGAATTGGCGAACAGATCCTGCACGTTCGGGAGAAAGTGGCTGCTTTGCGGATATAGGCACCCATGCTCATCATCTGGTGGAGTTTTTTACTGGCCAGCATATCTCTGAAGTCTGCGCAGACGTGCAAGCGGTAGTTGATGAAAGAGCGTTGGATGATGACGGTGCAGCGCTATTTAAATTAGATCAGGGCGCCCGAGGAACACTTACAGCCAGTCAAGTCTGTGGAGGAGAGGGGAACAACCTGAATATCAGCGTTTACTGTGAAGACGGTTCGCTGTTTTGGGAGCAGGAAGCCCCAAACCAATTGCAAGTAAAGCGCAGGGGGCAGCCTGTGGCGATTTGGAAAGCCGGTGCGGATTGTGAGTATCTGGATGGAGACGTCAGGTCTTTCTGCCGGACACCTCAAGGGCACCCGGAGGGCTATATAGAGGCCTTCGCCAATATCTATCGCGATTTTGCTGGTCAAGTCCGAGGCCGCCGGAAGGGGTTAGTTTCAAAGAACAGTCCTGCCGTTGGCAACATTGATGTAGGTGTTCGCGCGATGGCATTTGTGCGCGGTGTGCTGGAGAGCAGTCGCGCAAAATCCTCATGGGTTTCCCTGGCGCCTTATTGGAAGTGAGTGGCTAGGTCCAACCTCACAGAATTTAGGTATCTCTGGCAGGGTGGGCGTCCGGCAGCTAGTACGGCACAGGGAGGTGCCGGTGTCGGCCTGCGGCCAGTTACCTTTTGAAGAGTTTTCTCAAAAGGTGCAAACCAATCGCTTGGAAAGGGTTGGTTGCAGAATTAATAAGTACAGCAGTAAAAAGGATAACAATAAATGAAGGCACCCAGAATTCAGGGGCCCGGAATTTTTCTCGCCCAGTTTCTCCCATCGAGCGAACAGCCAGCTTCGCTTGAATCTATGGCTCGTTGGGCATCAGACCTGGGGTACAAAGGCATCCAGGTTCCCACTTGGGACAAGCGGATTTTCGATCTTGAGCTGGCCAGTAAAAGCCAAGCTTACTGTGATGATGTACTGGGAATCTGTGAGGAGGCTGGGGTACAGATTTCTGAATTATCTACGCATTTGCAGGGGCAGTTGGTCGCAGCTCACCCAGCCTATAAGGAAATGCTGGATATTTTTTCTCCAGAGGCAGTACGCGGAAACTTGCAAGCCCGTGCAGAGTGGGCGAGCAATCAGTTAGTTCTTGCCGCTCGGGCTAGTGCCAACCTGAAGCTCAAATCCCATGCAACTTTCTCCGGCGCTTTACTCTGGCACACTTTTTATCCATGGCCCCAGCGCCCAGCGATGTTGGTTGAAGAAGGTTTTTGCGAACTGGCCCGTTTGTGGCGTCCGATATTGGATGCGTTTGACAGTGCGGGGGTCGATGTCTGCTATGAACTGCACCCCGGTGAAGACCTGCATGATGGATTGACCTTCGAGCGGTTTCTTTACGAGGTGGAAGATCACCCTAGAGCCAACATCTTGTATGACCCGAGCCATTTGCTTTTACAGCAAATGGATTACCTGGCCTTTATCGATATCTATCACGAGCGAATCAAGGCTTTCCATGTGAAAGATGCGGAGTTTCATCCGAGTGGAAGGGCTGGAGTATACGGCGGTTACGCCCCTTGGATTGACCGCCCCGGTCGCTTTCGCTCCCTGGGGGATGGTCAGGTAGATTTTCGTGGGATTTTTAGCCGACTGACCCAGTACGGTTACGATCGCTGGGCGGTATTGGAATGGGAGTGTTGCATTAAGGATCAACAGCAGGGGGCCAGCGAGGGTGCGCCATTTATTCGAGAGCACCTGATAACCGTGGCTGACAAAGCTTTTGATGATTTTGCCGGTGCTGAAACAGATCGCGCTCGAAATCGTAGGATTTTAGGGCTGGACTAATTTTTGCCAATCCCAGTGAACAACGAATAACAATAAATCATGCGGAGACTGGATAGATGAGTACACAGACAAAGGCTTTGCACAGGAATGTCTTCCTGGTAGGAAATCTGTCAATCTTTATGATTGGTCTTGGGTTTGCTGTGAGGGCTTCGATCGCCGGCAACTTACAGTCGGACATTTATGATCATATTGATCTTGCCAACTCCACCGCAATGGTTGGAGAAGCGCTTGGATTTACCTTTTCAGGGTTTGCCCTAACCCTGCTATTTGGCAGCGCATTGGTGGACTTGGTCGGTATCAAACGGATGTTAATGCTCTCATCAATAGGCTACGTGTTGGGCAGTCTGCTTATTATTGCAGCATCATTAGTAACCCCCGGGGAGGGCGTTGAGAATCTGGTTCTTGCGGGATTGTTACTTACCGGTTTGGGCTGGGGGGCTGTGGAGGCCGCCAGTAACCCAATGGTTGCAGCGGTTGATCCTGAAAATAAAACTCAGCGCCTAAATGTACTACATGCCTGGTGGCCTGCCGGGATTGTGGTGGGCGGATTACTTGGGTTAGCCATTTCTGCGCTTGAACTTCCCTGGCAGTTGAACCTGATTGTTTTGGCCCTACCGGCTGTGGTCATGGCGTGGCTTGTGTCCAGAACAGAATTCCCGGTAACTGAACGGGTTTCCTCTGGCATCAGTTATGGCGAGATGTTTAAAGAAGTTTTCAGGCAGCCGATGTTTATCGTGCTATGGATCTGTATGTGGCTAACCGCTGCAACAGAGCTGGCTCCAGGGCAGTGGGTTGACCTGACGCTCTCTCGAGTAGTCGGTATGAAGGGCATTCTCATTCTGGTTTATGTCAGCATGTTGATGTTTGTAATGCGCCACTTTGCCGGACGGCTGGCCAAAAAACTCTCTCCCATTGGACTCTTGTGGCTCAGTAGTTTACTTGCAGCTGTTGGCCTCTATTGCTTAGGGATGGCGAGAACCCCGGTAACTGCATTCTTAGCGGCAACAGTTTGGGGCATCGGTGTCTGCTATATGTGGCCCACCATGCTCGCTACGGTATCCGAGCGTTTTGTACGCGGTGGCGCACTGTTTTTGGGGTTGCTGGGGTTTGCTGGGGGAATGTCTATTCAGTTCGTACTGCCGAAACTTGGAGAAATTTTCGACAACGCCAAGATTGAGGCTGCCGGTGGTTTGGAAGCCTTTGAAAAGTTAACGGGCGATGAACTGGATGCTGTGTTGGCAACTGCCTCTATCGAATCATTCCAGTCACTGGCCGTGGTTCCCCTTATCTTGCTGCCGATTTTTGCGTTTATCTGGTTTTGGGATCGCAGGCAGGCAGCGAGCAAAGTGCAAGGTGTCACTGCAGTAGGCAACCAGTAGGCGTTTTCCATTTGTGCGAAAATAGTCGACTACTAACAACAAAGTAACGGAAAAGTATGTCAAACATTCGCGAAGTTGCACGTCGCTCCGGTGTTTCCGTCGCGACCGTGTCCAGAGCCCTGAAAGACCCGCAAATGGTTTCTCCACGGACCAGGGAGCGCGTGCTGAAAGCGGTGGAAGAGGCCGGCTATCGGCCCAATATGTTGGCGAGAAACTTTAGTTCCGGTAAGTCATTTGCGGTGATGGTTCTGGTCCCAAATATCGCCAATCCATTTTTTTCCAAAGTTATCCGAGGGATAGAAAAGGCAGCTCAAGACCAGGGTTACTCCGTATTGCTGGGAGATACCAAGGGCGAACCAGCTCACGAGCAGTTCTATGCGGGAATGGCGCTGACGAATCAGGCAGATGGGCTTATTCAACTGGATAGCCGCTATCCATTTGCAGAGAAAGATGCAGCTTTAGCAGCGTCGATTCCAATGGTAAATGCGTGTGAGCGCATTGCTGAAGACGACCGCTATCCGGTTGTTGAACTGGACAATTCCGGCGCAGCGCAAGCCATGGCTCGCCATTTGATCGAGCTGGGTCACCGCCGGATCGGCATAGTGACCGGCCCACTTAATAGTCCGATTGTGCGTGATCGCCTGGCCGGTTTTGAGGAGGAGATGCAACGGCACGGTCTCGAGTTGAATTCTGACCTGGTTGTAAACGGGGAGTTCACTATGCCGTCTGGTGTGGAGGGTGCAAAAAAACTGCTCTCTTTAGCCAGTGCGCCTACCGCCATTTTTTGTATGAATGATGAAATGGCTATTGGTGCTGTTCATCAAGCGAAGGAAATGGGTTTGCAGGTGCCTGCGGATGTATCAGTGGCGGGCTTCGATAATATTGAGTTTTCGCAATTTACGGACCCGCCCCTGACGACAATTGACCAGCCCGCAGAGAAGCTGGGCAGATATGCGATGGAAACCTTGCGTCGCATTATTGACGGAAAACCGTTAAAAGCGAGCCGAACTATTTTGCCCTTTGATTTAGTGGTAAGGGGAAGTACGGCCCGCTATCAGGATTAATAAAGTGCGGATGTAAACCCATCGCGGCAAACTGATTAGATAAACACCAATTCATGTGGAGATAACAACGATGAAAAAATTCACTGGGACAAAATTTTGCACGTCTTTACTGGCCTCTGCAGCACTACTAGTCACACTAGGGGGTTGTGAACGGATGCCGGAAAAATCCGGTATACAAGCGGTTAAGGACTGGAGGCATCTATTCGACGGTAAAACGTTGCAGGGTTGGACCGGTGCCAATGGCTCCCATGTAGGAGAGTCCTGGCAGGTCGTTGATGGCAACCTGGTGCTCACTGCTGGTGGAGCGGGGGATATCGTCACTGCAGATAAGTTTTCTGATTTTGAGCTGGAACTGGAGTGGAAGATATCTGAAGGAGGCAACAGCGGCATTATTTATCGGGTAGCTGGTGGCAATGCACCAGTCTGGATGTCAGGTATGGAATACCAGGTACTTGATAACAGTGCTTTTCCCGAACTGGAAAAACTGAGCCACAGCGCAGGGTCAGTCTTCGACTTGTATGCACCCAGCGAAGATGAGGTAAAGCCGGCAGGAGAATTCAATAAAACGCGTATTCGAGTGGAGAATGGTCGGGTTGAACATTGGCTGAATGGAAGCATGATTGTCAGCTATGAACTTTGGTCTGAAGATTGGGATACACGTCTTGCCAACAGTAAGTTTTCCTCTTACCCCGATTTTGCCCGTAGTGAGAGCGGCTTTATTGCTTTACAAGACCACGGCGACAAAGTGTGGTACCGCAATATCAGAATTCGGGAGCTGTAAATCATGGGTATTTCAGGCGTGGGTATTTGGCAGGTACTTATTGTTCTTGTGTTAGCGGTTCTACTATTTGGTAGTGGCAAGATCCGCCGTCTGGGAGAAGACCTTGGAGGAGCGATTAGTGGTTTCCGCCGCTCATTGCATCAAAACGATAAGGATGGCACTAGAGAAGATTCCCCTGGTAACTTGTCTGGCAATCTACTCCAAGCTGGGGAGCGGGAATGAAGCGTAGAACTTTGCTACAGGTTGGTGCCGGCTTGGCTGCAGCTGCTTTTACCGCCCCCTTGTTTGGTAATAGTGGGCGAATCATTACCAATACCCCGGGTGGCCCTGTGAACATTTCCCTGGCCCAATGGTCCCTGCATCGGCAATTGCGAAGTGGCACTCTCAAGGTATTGGATTTCCCTATTAAGGCAAGAAAGGCATTTGCAATTGACGCGGTAGAGTATGTCAATCAGTTTTTTGCCGATAAGGCCAGGGATCAGAATTTTCTTTCAGCGTTGAAAGTGCGTGCAATAGATCACGGGGTTAAAAGCCTTTTGATTATGGTTGATGCAGAAGGTGATCTTGGCAACCCAAATGCTGGCGAAAGACAACAAGCGGTAGAAAATCATTTCCAGTGGGTTGAAGCTGCCAAATATTTGGGTTGCCACTCTATCAGAGTGAATGCTGGCGGACAGGGTAGTAGCAGGGAGGTTAGTTCTGCTTGTAGAGATGGGCTGCGAGCTCTCTCAGAGTTTGCCTTGGATTTCGACATCAATATTGTGGTGGAGAACCACGGTGGCTATTCCTCAAACGGACTTTGGTTATCCCAGTTATTACAGTCAGTGGGTATGCCGAACTGTGGAAGTTTGCCAGACTTTGGGAACTTTGGTGACTACGACCGCTACTTGGGAGTAGAGCAGTTGATGCCCTTTGCCCGCGGAATCAGCGCAAAGAGTTTTTCATTTGATAAGCGGGGAAATGAGACCAATACGGATTTTGCCCGGATGCTGCGGATAATTCAAAAGGCGGGTTACAAGGGGTATATCGGGATTGAGTATGAAGGCGCCGGCGATGAAGACTGGGGGATCAAAGCAACGAAAGAGCTTTTGCTGCGCTTGTCACGACAGGATGATCTATATAGTGAGTAAGTAATAATTATTTGGTTAAAAATGTAACCGGTTACTCTCATTTTTTGATCAAAATATTTATGGATTTCTAGGCTCGTTAAAAATGTTCATAAGAATTAATATTTTTGGTTAAAAAAACATAAGTTAGACATTAGATGTAACGGATAGATAAAAAATTTTGACAAAAAATGTAACCGGTTACAGATTTATCTTATAGGTTAATTAAAATTAAATGAGTAAAACAAAAATAATTGATGAAGTAGGAGAGAGGCGATGCCGAATGATGACTTCGAGAAGAAAGAGTATGACGCACTGATTGTTGGATCTGGTGCTGGCGGCGGTATGGCTGCCTATGTACTAGCCACTGCAGGGCTCAAGGTTCTATTGCTGGAGGCGGGGAGATCCTATGACCCAGTCAAGGAAACCCCGATGTTTAATCTGCCAAAAGATGCGCCTTTGCGTGGGGGTAGCACACCGGAAAAGCCGTTCGGTTTCTATGATGCAACGGTTGATGGAGGTTGGCAGGTACCTGGTGAACCTTACACTCAGGGCTCTAGGGAAAGAGGCCGCCGTTTCGATTGGTGGCGTGCCCGTATGCTGGGTGGTCGCACGAACCACTGGGGACGGATTTCCCTGCGAATGGGTGAGTATGATTTTAAACCCTATTCAAGGGACGGACTCGGTTTTGACTGGCCGATCAGTTATAACGATCTCGCCCCGTACTACGATAAAACCGAGATGCTCATTGGTGTCTATGGCACCAACGAGAGGTTAGAGAATACTCCCGACTCTTCTGCGGGTGTGTTGCTGCCGCCCCCGAAGCCCCGTGCCTATGAACTCCTGGCCAAAAAAGCGTGCGATAGACTGGGGATCCCTGTAATTCCCTCTCACCTGGCTATTCTCAGTGAGCGCCTAGATCACGAAAATATTCCGCAGAAACTATTCCCGGAAAATAAACTTGCCCAGGACGTTACCCGGGAATCGATGAAATCTCGTGCAGCCTGTTTTTGGGCCACGCCCTGTGGTCGCGGTTGCTCTATCAAGGCGAATTTCCAGTCCACGACTGTACTGCTGCCACCGGCATTAGCGACGGGCAACCTGGATATCATTACTGATGCCATGGTGCGTGAAGTTACCGTTGACAAAAAAGGTAAGGCTAACGGGGTTATCTATATTGATAAAGATACCCGTCAGGAAAAATTTGCCAGTGCCCGCGCTGTGGTTGTTGCAGCCAGTGCCGCTGAAACTTCGCGCATTCTCCTTAATTCCAAAAGCACTTTATTCCCCGATGGTATCGCCAATGGCAGCGGTGCCGTAGGGAAATACCTGATGGATACAGTGGGAGCTGGTATCGGCGGGCAGATTCCCGCTTTGGAAAGTATGCCTGCCCACAACGAGGACGGCGCATCGGCGATGCACATGTATATGCCCTGGTGGTTGTACAAGGAACAATTGCGTGGTGACCTGGATTTTGCCCGTGGTTACCACATTGAATTCGGCGGTGGTCGCAGTATGCCGGGCGCAGGTGCTTTCGGCGGTATGGGTGATTTTACCAATGGTGCTTATGGCAAAGACTTGAAAGAAGCCTGCCGGCGTTACTACGGCTCCTTTGTGTGGTTTGACGGTCGCGGGGAAATGATTCCCAACGAGGACAGCTACTGTGAAATTGATAAGGACCAGGTAGATCAGTGGGGCATCCCTGTACTGAAGTTCCATTGGAAATGGAGTGACCAGGAATTGAACCAGGCCGCTCACATGCACAAAACCTTTGCTGAAATCATTGAGGGTATGGGTGGTAAGGTCACCTCTACCGTGCAAACCGACGGTGCCAAGGCAATTATCAACGGCGGTGCGATCATTCACGAAGTCGGCACCGCGCGCATGGGCTCAAATCCGAATGATTCCGTGCTCAATCCTTACTGCCAGTCCTGGGAAATACCGAATCTCTTCCTTACTGACGGCGCACCCTTTGTCTCCAATGCTGATAAGAATCCAACCCTGACCATTATGGCGCTGGCCTGGCGCACCTGCGACTACATCGTGGACCAGTTCAAGAAGAGGAATATCTGATATGAGCGAGGAAAAAACCAACCTGGGTCGGCGCAACGCCCTACGTTTGATTGCTACCACCGCTGCTGCAGTTCCAGTCATTGGCTGTTCTGAGAAAGTAGCGCAAAAAGTTGTAGTGAAAGAGGAGGTGCCAGCGGCTGAACCGGTAGTAAAGAACCTGGATGCCCCGAAGCAGACTCTGGCCAGGGGCACGCCGACAGATCCGGATCTTCTTAATCCCGTTGTGCCTTGGGAGATGCAGCTTGAAATGGGTGAGTTAGCGGTATTGGCAGCACTTTGCGACGTCATTATTCCCGCAGATGAAACTTCTCCGAGTGCCTCTTCAGTCGGGGCTCATCACTACATCAACGAATATGTCAGCGCCCCATATTCCAATAATAAAGCGGATCTTGTCACGATTCGGGGAGGGGTTGTTTGGCTGGAGGGTGAGTCCAAGCGCAGATTTGGAGGTTCCTTTGTCGATCTGAATGAGCCTCAAAAAGTAGCCATCTGTGAGGATATAAAGTGGACTCGCACGGCGAAGCCTGAGTTCCAGGCTGGTGCTCGTTTCTTTGCCAAAGTTCGAGTTCTCGTGTCCACCGCTTTCTATACCACCGAGGAAGGTATGGCGGATATTGGCTATGTGGGTAACCGACCAATGGCGAGTTTCCCTGGAGCACCCCCTGAAGTTCTCAAGCGACTTGGCTTGGATAGCTAAAAACGCTTTTTGCTTTAGCGCTATAGGTACATATAAAAATATCGAGACAGAACTGGATCGATAAGAGTAGGGCATATTCCGGTGGCCCGGCAAATGATATGTCGGGCTTTTAGGGTGAACGGAAAGCTAGAAAAAAATAATAAAAGAGAAATTTGAGCAATGAGAGAAATACCCTTAAATACAAATCGCCAGCTAGATCTATTGCGGACGTCCGTAAGTGTTCTAGTGTTGTGCAGTGTTGTCGGTATGGCAAATGCCCAGAGCACCAGTGAATCTGATACAGAGAGTCTGGTGCTAGAGGAGGTAGAGGTATTGGGTATTCGTCGGAGCATGGAGAAAAATCTCGATGTAAAGCGTTTTTCCAATGCGGTGGTAGATTCAATCACCGCTGAAGATATGGGTAAATTCCCCGATAAGAATGTTGCAGACTCTTTGCAGAGGGTTCCGGGAGTATCCATCGTTCGAAGCGGCGGCGAGGGTGCCGAGGTAAGTATCCGAGGAACTGCACCTGAGCTCACTTTTACCCAGCTAAATGGAAACTATATAGCCACTCCCGGCGATGATCCATCCCGATCATTTTCCTACGCATTGCTACCTTCAGCGATGATCTCCCGAGCGGATGTGTATAAAAGTCCAGAAGCAAAACTGGATGAAGGCGGGATAGGTGGTACTGTAATTTTACACACCCGCAAGCCACTGGACCTGGATTCCGGGGAGGGCATGTTATCCATTGAGAGTACTTATGCTGATGTCACTGAGGAGTACGAACCTCAGTACACCGGTTTTTACTCATGGAAAAATGATCAGGAAACCTTTGGCGTATTGTTTGGATACTCAAAGCAGGATCGTCAGAACCGGGTAATTAGCACCTCGGTAGAAAACTGGGGGTGGCAGGGCGATGAGTCCCCCCAGACTGGCGTAGAGGCCAGGGGGCCGATGGTGGATATCGACGGTAATGAATACCGGGATTTCTATGCGCCGCGAGCCGTTGTCGGTAGTGTCTTGGAAGAGGAACGGACCCGGGATGGCATGCAGCTAAGTGCCCAATGGCGTCCGGTAGAACAGCTGGAATTTGGTGTCAATTATTTCCGCTTTGAGCTGGGCGGCAACTCAGAGAATTATCGTATCGTATTTCCTGAGTGGAACTACGGGGATGCAATAGCGCCGGGCAGTCTCAAGTTTGATGAAGATGGTGATACTCTTCTTGGCATTGGTATGCTCGATCGGGGCCAGGCAGAGCTACAGTCTCCACAGGTAGCTGGTGACTACACACGAGCGGAATATGTTTCGGACACGCTGGATTTCAATATCAGTTACGAGGGAGATGGATATAGTGCTCGGTTGGTAGTCGGTAATACCAGTGCAGAGGGCGGCCCCTCTGAGAAATTGTTTGCATCAGTCAATTCCCGTTATGGCACTGCAACTGATTGGAGCTGGGATCTCAGCAGTGGTACTGCCGAAATTGGTACCAGTGCAGATCTGGGAGATCCCAATACTTATCCTTTATATGACTGGTTCTCATCCCATTGGACCAGCAGCGAGGACGAGGAGAGTTACTACCAGCTGGACGTTTCCATCGATATGGATTATGCGTGGCTTACCTCCCTGGATGTTGGGGTTAAGTACCGGGACCATGAGATAAACCGCCGCATCACCAAACAATCCTGGGATGATGATAATCCCCCTTGTCCTACGATTAACTGGGGTGATGTCGATGGAGCTTGTTACCCCTGGTGGCCAAGCGATTCATTCCACACTGACCCCGATGGCGTGCCCGACACGATCGATATCCTTTCAAACGGCCCTGTCGATAATATTATCGGCGGTGTGAATGTGCCAAATTTCGCTTATCTGGAGTTTGATAAGTTAAAAGAGTTTCTATACGCAACCTATGGTGACCCTACGGTAATCGTCGAGAAAAATCAGGTTTACCGGGTTGGTGAGGAAATTACGGCTGCTTATGTACAGCAGAATTTTGCCTCGGCAGTCCTGCGCGGAAACTTTGGTATTCGAGCAGTCCAGACCAAGCAGTATGCGAGCACCTACGACAATATTGATGGGGTCTTACAGGACGAACCCAATATTCGTGACAGCAGTAATACTGATATTTTACCAAGTGCTAATATCGCTTGGGATATCTCCGATGAACTGGTTATGCGCGCAGCTCTCGCCAGAGTCGTAGCGAGAGTGGAATACGATAACCTCGGTGGTTCAGAAGTGATCCACGCTCCTTTGCCCGGCTCAACCGTCAGTCAGGGGTATGCGGGCAATTCTGAGTTGGAGCCTTATAGAGCTGATCAGTTTGATTTGGGTCTGGAGTGGTATTTCGATGATGCCTCTGCTGCAGGACTGACCTTGTTCAGAAAGGATATTGCTTCGTTTGTAATCAACGGCAGTTCCACGGTGACAAGGGATATCGATGGTGTTACCCGGACAGTGTCTATGTCTATGCCGGTAAATGGCACTGATGCTACCGCGCAAGGTGTAGAGCTGTTTGTTCAGTATGCCTTTGATAATGGCTTTGGAGTCTATGCAAACTATACCTTCACAGATACGGAGCTAGCTGAGATCGACTCTGAAGGTATCAAAACCAAAACAGAAATTGCCGGCACTTCGAAGGACCAGTACAACCTGTCCCTCTACTATGAAAATACCGACTTTAGCATTCGCGCTTCTTACAATTATCGCAGTGACTATGCAGACGGATTCCACAATGGCATGAACACTTTCACTGATGAATACGATCAGTTGGATGTTAATGCGTCTTATCGTTTGATGGATAACCTGACATTGACCGCCTCCATAATCAATCTTACCGAAGAGAAAGTGGATAGATATTGGGGCGAGGAAAATAGGGTTTGGGGCTCCTCATATTCAGGCCGACGAGCTTATATGGGGCTGACTTATAGCTTCTAACCTGATTGCCTCCCAGTCACGCGGACACAGGGAGGTGTCCGCACCTTTCTGTAAATTTTTAATTTCATATCAGCGTACTCAGTTTAGGCGCAATTGAGTATTTTATTAGCTCTCATATATCAATTCGATCTAGGAAATGTGTGCATTTTATACTAGTACTCAGTTGAAGGAGTAATTTAAAGTAGTTTGAATGGAGGGATTTATCATGAAAAGGGTATATATAGAAGACGCAACACCCTATGCTCTGGGAGTTTGTGTCACAGTCTACACTACCTGTTAATAGAAGGTAGTTTTTCACAAAAAATGAGATGGCCCTTGAAAATGAGGGACGTCTCATTCAGGGCTAATACAGACAAATCAAGAATTTAGCGATTCTGCCTTTCTAGTTTTTTTACCACTTCTAGTAAATATGATGGTTAAGCGATGATGAAAGGCGCTGCTTTATTAGATAATTTCTTTCTCTATTTCAGTGAAAATGAAGTCATCTTGTGGGATGTTGTTCATCACGATCAGTGGGCTTTGGATAAAGAAACCCTCATAAATATTCTGGATAAATTTTATTCCGATGTGCAGACAGGAGAAACTAAGGCAGCAGATTTCCTTCAAAGTAATGGAGCCTTCATCAGCGGTGATTTAGCTCGGAAACAATGGGGTTGGGATGTACTATCCTGGTTTTACCATTATGGTACCAAGCTTTCGTTACCGCCCTCGACTGAGGGCAAAGAAGGGGCTAGTGAAGATCCCAGGGTATCTTGGGTAGGACAGTATGTTGACTACTGTAAACAGGTGCCGGAAAAGGCTAAAGGCAAGTACAATTATCCAGAAGTGGATATTCCACTGAATAGCTTTCCTACCACCAATCAGTTGGAGTCTGTGTTTGGGACCCGGTTTTCTTCACGAAAATTTGTACCGGGTACCACTTTAAAACGTGAGCTTTTGGAAAAAATACTTTTTCATTGTGTAAAATTTCGTACTTCTCCGTTTGTTGAAAAGTTTTATAAGGCCCACTCAGACAAAATAAATTATTTTGGATATTTTCGCAGCAGCCCTGCTGGCGGCGCCTTACAAGCTACAGATATTTACCTGATAGTGCATTCGGTACAGGGGATTGATCCTGGTATTTACCTTTACAATCCAATTGATCATGGATTGACCAAAGTCGGAGGTCCTGTTAGCCATGATAAGATCCGCCGCTTGCTGGTCGGTCAGCCCTATGCCGAGGGTGCCGCAGTTAATATTTGCTTTGTCTGCAAATTTAATCGGTTCTGGTCCAAGTATCGTCATTCCCGTATCTATCGGATGGCTTACCTTGAAGCCGGCCATCTATCTGAGAATATATTTCTCTATGCACACTCTCTTAAGCAAGACGTATTTATAGCGGGCGCTTTTTACGATGAAGAGTTTGAGAGTCTGCTGAAGTTGGATAAAGACAGTGCCATGGTCTTCTTTATGGCTATTGGTGAGGGAGAACATGCTTGTTTTCCTGTTGAGTACTTGCCTTCTGATTTAACAAAATTGGTTTAATGGATAATAGTTAAGTGTTTTTGTTAGATAAGAGCGCTTTGACTTCGCTGTAACCAATGATTTAAGGGTCAAGATAACGAGTGGGGGCTTTCCAATAAACAGTGAAAGAGAAAAGGTATCTATGGTGAGGCGAGCACTGTAAGGGAGTATGCCCCACCGACATTGATAAGGTGCGTTAGTGCAGGGTGTGGACCAACCGTGAACTTAAGCGCATGGTGGGGGAGAAGCGGATCATATCGATTAGAGAGTCGATATAGCGTTCACCGAGTTCGCCGATATCTTCAATTCTTGAGGATAAGAGCCAAGTTTCAATCACACCGAACAGGCCACCGTGTAACATCTGCATCGCGAGGTCTGTATCAAGATCTTCGGGCAGTTGGCGCTCGGATACTGCGAGGGCAATCAGTTGTGCCATTCGCTCAAGCCCGCGGGTGCGCCCTTGCTTCATACGCAAGTGGGCTTCATTGTTCTCGGTAACCTTTTCTTCACAGGGATGGAAGATAATCTCAAGTACCTGCTGCCACTCTGGGTTACAAGCAATTTCCTGAAACAGCCACACCCAGCGGGTTCGCAGTGTACCGAGGGGATTGGCGTTGAGTTGCTCGCCGGCGTTATTACAAAGTTGTTCGCCGGGTAGTACCATGCGTTCTGTCAGAGCGAGTAGCAAACCGGTTTTGCTGTGAAAGTGGTCGGCAACAGCACCGCAACTAACTCCAGCCAGCTTTGCAACTTCAGAAAGGGAAGGGCGACACACTCCATACTCATGAAACACATTGAGCGCGGCGTTTAATATACGCTCACGGGTGGTTAAAATTTGCTCATCTCTGCGTTTGGTCATGGGGAACTGCAGCTTCTTTAATCAATTATTAGTTTCACTCTGACTCATTTTTACAGCAATTAACCGCAAACGGACAAAGGGACTTTCTGTGCAAATCCTTGAATATACTGGGTGAAAGTGCATGTTAGATGAAAATTGCACGATTATGAACAGTTGAACATGTTTCGTACGAACCCATAAAATGCCACGCTACTTTAATTGGATTTCCCTGTCACTTAAAAATTCCGCTAGCTGCCAACTTTTTGTCTGTGCAGTCAGGTTTAGAGGTAGTCATGTTAAAAGCCCGAGCCCTCACCAGTCTTTTGGTCGCTTCCGCATTGTTGGCGGGATGTAACGAGGAAGCTTCGGCTCCACCGGGAATGGTCCCCCAAGTGACCGTAGTCACACTTCAGCCTGAATCAGTCACCCTTACCAGGGAGCTTCCGGGGAGGACTTCACCGTTTAAAGTGGCCGAGGTTCGCCCGCAGGTTAATGGCATCATAAAACGCCAATTGTTCCGTGAAGGTGGCCAAGTCAGTGCAAGTCAGCCGCTTTACCAGCTAGATGACGCTCTCTACGGTGCTGACGTTGATAGTGCCAAAGCAAATTTTCAAGGTGCAAAGGCGGCTATGAACATCGCTCGCCTCAAAGCCGAGCGTACCGCGAACCTGGTAGGTAATGGTGCCGTTAGCACGCAGGAAAATGATGCTGCAGAAGCCGATCTTCAGGAGGCCCGAGCCGATGTAGCCGCAGCTCAGGCGGAGCTGCACAGGGCGGAAATCCAGTTGGAATATGCGCGGGTCACCTCTCCGATTACTGGCCGAATTGGCAAGTCAACAGTTACTCAAGGCGCTCTGGTAACGGCCAATCAGGCCGGAACTTTGGCTACAGTGCAGCAGCTAGATCCTATCTATGTTGAGGTTACCCAGTCGGCAGCTGAGCTTGTTAGCCTCCGCCGAGCACTTCAAGCGGGCACACTGGCCGACGCCACTCATCTACCTGTGACAATCCTATTAGAAGATGGCAGCGAATTTGAGCACCAGGGCAAGCTGGAGTTTGCCGAGGCCAGTGTCGATCCCTCAACTGGCAGCGTGTTGTTGCGAGTAGTTGTCCCAAACCCGGATACCATGCTGTTGCCGGGTATGTATGTGCGCGCAATTGTCGGTAGTGGTGTACGTGAAGACGCAATTCTGGTACCTCAGCAGGGAATCGCGCGGGACCCAAAGGGCAACACCTCAGCCATGGTTGTTAATGAGGAAAATGTGGTTGCCCAGCGATCTGTGCGGGTTAGTCGTACGATTGGCAATCGCTGGCTAGTGGAAGATGGGCTCGAGGCCGGGGACAGGGTCGTAGTTGCCGGACTGCAGAAAATTCGCCCAGGAGCCCCGGTACAGGCCAGCGAGCGCGAAAATGAGCAGCTGCCGGCGGCTGAAGGCGGTCAACAGGCTGGCGAAGCGCCTGCACAGCAGGGGTCTTAAGGGTAGGGGTTATGGCAAGTTTTTTTATCAATCGGCCCATCTTTGCCTGGGTGCTGGCAATTATCACGATACTGGCAGGTGTGTTGTCTATCGGCGAGCTGGCAGTTGAGCGCTATCCAAATATTGCGCCACCGTCGATCAATATTGAGGCAAATTATCCGGGCGCTTCCGCCAAGGTGGTTGAGGATTCGGTTACTCAAATCCTTGAACGCAACATGAAGGGCCTCGAT
The DNA here is from genome assembly GCF_052467815.1 of Microbulbifer maximicatervae (SeqCode). Taxonomy (NCBI): domain Bacteria; kingdom Pseudomonadati; phylum Pseudomonadota; class Gammaproteobacteria; order Cellvibrionales; family Microbulbiferaceae; genus Microbulbifer; species Microbulbifer maximicatervae (SeqCode). Next base: position 4,087,790 of record NZ_CP174326.1, on the reverse strand, counting down.
GGTCTCCTTTATATGTCCGCCACCAGTCAATCCAACGGTGGCGTTTCAATCTCTTTAACTTTCGAGAATGGAACTGACCCGGATACGGCCCAGGTCCAGGTGCAAAACAAAGTGCAACTGGCGATGCCGCTGCTGCCACAGGAGGTCCAGGTACAAGGAGTAAATGTTAGTAAGTCTCGAGGTGGCTTCCTAATGGTTGCCGGCTTTGTGTCTGAAGACGGCAGCATGAACCGCAATGATATTGCTGACTATATCAATTCGGCCATTGTTGACCCGATCAGCCGGGTGCCAGGCGTGGGCAATGTGCAGGTATTTGGTTCCAAGTACGCGATGCGGATTTGGCTCGATCCCAATAAGCTCACCACCTATGAACTTACTCCTGATGATGTTACCGACGCAGTGCGGGCCCAAAATGCACAAGTTACGGTCGGAAGCCTCGGTGCTGCTCCCTCTATTCCAGGACAACAACTAAATGCGGCAATTACTTCCCAGGAACGTTTGCAAACCCCTGAGGAGTTCCGGGATATTATCGTCAGAGCCAATGACGACGGCTCGCTCTTGCACCTCGGCGATATAGCTCGGGTCGAACTAGGTGCGGAGAATTATGAGTTTATTTCCCGTTACAATCGCCAGCCCGCAACCGGCATTGCAATTAACTTGGCGACTGGGGCCAATGCCCTGGAAACTGCTGAGGGGGTGAAAGCCAAGTTGAAGGAGCTGGAGGCTTACTTTCCCCGTGGCCTGACCTCAGTAGTACCGTTTGACACGACACCGTTCGTTGAGGCCTCTATTAAGGGCGTCATCACCACCCTGATTGAAGCGATCGTCCTGGTATTCCTGGTGATGTATCTGTTTCTCCAGAACTTCCGCGCCACGTTGATTCCGACGATTGCAGTACCCGTGGTACTGATGGGCACTTTTGCCGTGCTCGCTTCGCTGGGATTCTCGGTCAATATGCTCACAATGTTTGCCATGGTGCTGGCCATTGGTCTGCTTGTGGATGACGCCATTGTGGTGGTGGAGAATGTCGAGCGGGTGATGCGGGAGGAAGGACTCTCCCCTAAAGAAGCGACTAAGAAGTCGATGCACCAGATTACTGCGGCACTGATTGGCATTGGCGTAGTTTTGTCGGCAGTGTTTGTGCCTATGGCATTTATGGATGGCGCCACCGGCGTGATCTACCGTCAGTTCTCCGCCACGATTGTTGCCGCTATGGCGTTGTCAGTGTTGGTGGCGATTATCCTGACACCAGCGCTTTGTGCGACCTTGCTGAAGCCAATATCCAAAGGGGAGGGGCATGGGGAGAAGGGCTTTTTTGGCTGGTTCAATCGCAACTTTGATCGAGGTAGCCAGCGCTATCAAGGTGGAGTGCAAGGTATTTTGAAGCGCAGCGGTCGTTTCATGCTGTTGTTTGTTGCGCTTTCCGCAGTCATGGCCTTCCTATTCCTACGGTTGCCCAGCTCGTTCCTGCCGGATGAGGACCAGGGTGTGCTGTTCTCCATGGTGCAGGCGCCGGTGGGGGCAACCCAGGAGCGCACTATGAACTCTATCCGAAAAGTAGAGGACCAGTTCCTGAACAATGAGCAGGGTATCGTGAAATCAGTATTCTCGGTACAGGGGTTCAGCTTTGCCGGTAGCGGGCAAAATACAGGTATTGCTTTTGTAAATTTGGAAGATTGGTCCCAGCGTGAAGAAGAGTCTCAGAGCGCTGGGTCTGTCGCCATGCGCGCGATGGGTGCCTTGATGCAAATTAAAGATGCGATGGCTTTCGCTTTCGCACCTCCGCCGCTCCCCGAGTTGGGTTCTTCTGGTGGTTTCAACTTTTACCTTCAGGATAATGGCAGTTTGGGTCATGAGGCTTTAACAGCAGCCAGGAACCAGTTTCTGGGAATGGCCGGGCAGAGTGAACTTTTGGCTAATGTTCGCCCCAATGGCCAAGAGGATACACCGCAATTCCGTGTAAAAATTGATAATGCAAAAGCCGCTGCGCTTGGGTTGTCTATCGACGATATTAACAGCGCCTTGAGTACAGCATGGGGCGGTTCATATATTGATGACTTTATCGATCGCGGGCGGGTAAAACGGGTGTATATGCAGGCTGATGCTCCCTTTAGGATGGTCCCGGAAGACTTCCAGTTGTGGTCAGTGCGTAACGATAAGGGCGATATGGTACCGCTATCATCTTTCGCCAGTTTTGGCTGGGAGTACGGTTCCCCCCGCTTGGAGCGCTATAACGGCGTTCCCTCAATGCAGGTTAATGGGCAGGCTGCACCCGGAGTCAGCTCTGGTGAGGCAATGGAAGAGGTTGAGCGCCTAGTGGCGCAGCTACCCGCAGGTATTGGTATGGAGTGGAGTGGTCTCTCATATCAAGAGCGCTCTGCTGGAGCACAAACCCCATTGCTGTATACCTTGTCCCTTTTGATTGTGTTCTTGTGCTTGGCTGCTCTCTATGAAAGCTGGACTGTACCGACAGCAGTACTATTGATGGCTCCTTTGGGAATCCTGGGTGCGGTACTGGCCAATAGCCTAAGGGGCATGGAGCGCGACATTTACTTCCAAGTGGCGATGCTGACTACAGTGGGGCTAACCAGTAAAAATGCCATCCTGATTGTGGAGTTTGCTAAACAGAACCTGGAAGACGGTATGGAGTTGGTAGATGCCACGATGCGAGCTGTACGGGACAGGTTGCGCCCGATCTTAATGACATCTCTCGCTTTTGGTTTGGGGGTGTTGCCCTTAGCCATAGCAACCGGAGCTGGCTCAGGTGCCCAAAGGGCAATCGGTACCGGTGTGTTCGGCGGCATGATTGTTGGAACTCTACTGGGAATCTTCTTTATCCCACTGTTCTTTGTTGTGGTGCAGCGGTTGTTTGGCAAGAGAGTGCAAAAGCAGGAAGTGGAGCTGGCTAAACAAGACATCTCGTCAGAAAAAAATGAGAGAGCAGAAGAGGCCGAAGCGCTTTAACAGAGCTTTAACTATAAAGTAAATAAAGCCAGGCCAGGTTAATGGGCCTGGCTTTTTACTTTTGGTCCCCCATAAACCACAAGATCCCTGAATAGGGTGCTACTGCGAGTCTCAAGATACAAAGTGAACCTCTTTAGTTCCAGCTCCGCCAACATGTCATCGTTTTAAATTACTCGCTGAAGTAATGAAACATCAGCAATGATTTAAATCAAGAAGCCGAATAGTGTTTGGAGTCAAAATGCTAATTCCAGGCAAGGTGAGTAGCTATCCATACATGATTGAGCCTCACTTCCAAGCTAGATAGAGTGCAGTATAGAAGCCTGATATGGACGTTCATAGATTAGTACTTCTATGGGGCATGCAAGGAAGCACCGATATTGCATAAATGTTATTAGCAGATAATTTAAAGTGAAGAGTCGGGATGGATTTAAAAGTTAAAGAAGGTCAAGTTTGGAAATATGATAATCGAGAGGGCGAGGAGAATTCGCGGGTTATCATATTAAAAATTGAAGAGTCTAAGGACGATTCAATGGTGGTACATGCTCAGATTTCAGGCATTAAAATTTATAACCCTAATAGTGGAGAGGTCATTGAGGAAATTACTCATATGCCGTTTTCAATTGAGGCACTAGGGGCAAGCATATCTGAACTAATGGGGGAGTGTGAGATACCTGATTATGAGGAGGGCTATAATTCATGGAAACGAGAGTATATTAATGGCAATGCCGGAGTGTTCACTATTTCTATAGGAGAGGCTGTGAAGTATATGGATGATGCGGTGAACAGCTAAATAATAGATTTGCTACCACATTTCAGCGACAAATGGAGAGTATTCAAAACTCTGTGTCAGCCATAGCCTCAGAGGCTGATGTATTTCTCCAAACGATCGGGGAAGTGGATCGTTAGCTGTGACAGCGTCAGATTCCAGTTTTGAATCGGGTGCGTCCGGCGCTCGGAGGCTTTTAGTATGCCGGCGTACAGAAGCTTCAGTAAGCTATTCTCATTGGCGAAGTCTCCCTTGTTTTTGGCCAGCTTGTGGAATTGCCTGTGGACGGCTTCCACTGCATTTGTCGTATAGATCGGTGTGCGGATAGATTCCGGGTACTTAAAGTGGGTAGAGAGAATTGTCCATTTACTGCCCCACGACTTTATCACCATTGGATATTTTTCTTCCCACCGAGCTTCCAGCTTATCTAAAGCGCTCTCGGCGGTATAGAGCGTTGCCGCTTTGTAGATGCACTTAATATCAGCTATAAAGGTCTTCTGATTTTTTGAAGCTATATACTTCAGCGAGTTTCGGGTCTGGTGAATGATGCAGTGCTGGATCTCGGTATTTGGGCAGATGATCTCTATGGCCTCGGGAAAGCCCTGGATGCCATCAGGATATCTTTGACCCCACGGTTATGGAGGTCAGTTAGGACGTTCAGCCAATGGCGGGCGCCTTCTTGGTCGGATAAATAGAGTTCCAACAATTCATTCTTGCATTCGATATTGAGACCAAGAATCGTGTAAATGGCCTTGCTAGCATAACGACCATTTTCCTTGATCATATAATGAAAAGCGTCGAGCTAGACGATAGGGTAAATAGCCTCCAGATCACGCTCACACCAGGCTTTAAGCCCAGGCACAGCTTGTTTGTAACTGTGTTGTTGGTACCGTTGGAAAGCTCCATTCCACAGATATCGGCAATATGTGTACGAATGTTCTGGTAGCTGTTACCCAAGGCAAACAGGGCAGTGATTTTGCGCTCCAGTTCGTCGGTAAGCTGGGCTTGATGCTTCACGATTTGAGACTCAAAAGTACTAGCACGGTCCAGTGGCGTCTGCAGTTCGAAGCTACCGGCGGGACTTTTCATGGTTTTTGAGGTGGTACCATTCTTGCGGTTGGGCTTGTCCCTGCTGGCGAGGTGCTCCTCCAATTCCGCCTGCATGGCCGCCATGGTTTGATCCCCGTGGTAGATCTTTCTCATTACCTTTAAAGCCAGATTCTGCGAACCTGTTTCGCCATCTAGCAATTTTATGGGCACTAAAGGGCAAGCGTTCAGTAATTTCTCTGTTCGATAAATCTTCATCGCCAATCAATACAATTGACAGGCGCTCTTTGATTCCCGCTGGAGTCTTACCACTGCGACAGAGACGTTGAAACTCTTTACGTTCCTCTTCAGTGAGGGCTATTGTTACGGGGGTGGACATTGTCTGTATACCAAAAGCAGCAGTTGGGTCACAATTTATTTAAATAGTTTGTTCGTTACACCACTACTAGTTAAGTAGAGACCGCTGATCAAACTACCTGAGAAACATCCTCCATACCTCGAAACCAAGCATGCGCTAAAACTGAGGTCTTTCCAGCAAGTGCTCAGTGGAGGGTAAGGTGAAGGATGGTCTTTCTTTCGTAACCTGATAGCAAAATCCATAAGATAGCTTCAAAACATACTCAGTTATCAATAGGTTTCAGACCTACTTTTCTACATTGTAGCTGGGGAAGACAAGGCTCAATCAATTTATGAGGCAACTTATAGTTCTTAGTTAATTTGAGCGTAAGCCTGTTCACATTTAATTTTTTACATTCTGTGAATACAGGAAAGAAATCAATTCCAAGTGGTGAAGTGTCGTATGTTGGTGGAGACTTTAGCAATTCTTGATGGCGGTATAGCCACTATTTCAATGAATAACCATAATATCAGTACTTATTTTGTGAGTTTTAATCGGTATATTTTGTAGAGAGAAATCTACAGTATGACTTTAGTATCGCTCCTTTTTTCCCGGTTTTGAAATGTGCACGGAAAATTCCTTAATTGATAAATTTAATGCTCCAACCCATATTGTGAGATGTTTATCCTAATGTGTTTGTTATGTCAGGTGTGCATGATTATGTTGTTGTTCGGAAAGCAGGTTTGCGGCTATTAATAGCGGGCGGGGTGATGCCCTTACGGATTTTACCGTTGATCTGAATTTATTAATCTGTAAATATTGAATACAGCTAGACCCGGATAGGGAATTTTAACTAACCTTTTAATTGATAGAGATTGTTATGAAAACTCTTGAACTCGGAAACGTAATAATACATAAAAAAGATAACTCGACTGGGGGAGAGGCCATTCTTTATGCGCATGGTTCATTTGATAAAGGCGCCAAAGTTGTGGCGCTGCCAGAAAAGGTAGCGATGTACTTTTACTCCTTTCATGGCTCTGCTTCTACTGATCATGCAGTCAGAAGTTTGACTAAAACGGGTAAGCCTGCCGACGAGGATAACAAGAATGGTTTAGTCACATTTGACGAAGCTAAAACATTTCTGAGAATGGGGTCTGGAAAAGCGATCTCTATTGCTGGCTGCGGTGCAGAGGTTCGCAACTATAATCTTTCGTATAACGAAAAAGGCGGTCCACATCTGGAAAATATCAAAACCGCTTGGGAAGGTGGACTTCATACCCACGATCTGATTTTAGTGAAAAAGGGTGCCAACATTAAATTGGCTGATGTTTTCAAGGTTATCACTGAAAACAAGTTAAAATACACTAGGATACATTTCACTGCTTGTCGGTCACCTAGCCGAGGGAATGATTTTGACCAGCAGAAGCCGTACCCGTACTAACTTATAGAATTTCCGCTCATACCCTAATTCTATGGGGTATGAGTATTAATGGCGCTTTACCGAGGGCAGTCCCAAGCCTTTTACACTACTTTGGTGACATGGAAGATCCTAGGCTTGGTCGACGCAGGCAGCACGCCCGACCCGATATTTTACTTATCATGTTTTGCGGTGTCATTTGTGGTGCGAAAATCTGTAGAGGTTTGTTGATTTCGCAGAGTCGAAGAAGGGTTATCTAAAAAGATTCACACCGCTAAATAACGGAACATCCTCAAAAAACACTTTTAACCGGGATGTTTCGTAAGCGATTAAGCAAGCCCACCTAAAACACCCACCAACTTTTCTCTACTCTCCTGTTTTTTAACGATCAGGAATTCTTAATGAGCACCCAGAGCGCTAGCTAGATTGCCAACATAAGTGACAGACGCTTACTCACTAGAAATTCCAGCGGGCTCCAATAATTTAACATCATTCTAGGTCGGGCATTAATACGATACACTGCATCGTCAATTTACCTGTTCGGTAACTTGCTAATCTCTATCCCTTTTGGAAAAAACGCCTCAGCGGTCCATTGGTAATTTCGCTCAAACCACGCTCCCACGAGTGATACGGTTTGGCAAAATATATATTGCAGCCTAGTTCCCGCACGCTCGACTGATGCCCAGCGAATTCACCTCCGTTGTTGTAAGTTATGGTTTTACACGCGGCCTGATAAGACTTCAGCATCTGCTTGATTGCACGGCCCACTGTCTTCTTACTCTTATTTGATATTCTGCGAGTAAAAATGGAAGAGTTTAAGGGCGATTCAATGGTAGTGCATGCTCAGATTTCAGGTATAAAGATTAATAACCCTAATAGTGGGGAGGTCATTGAGGTGCTAGGGGTAAGCATATCTGAACTGATGGGGGGGAGCCTGAGATACCTGATCATGAGGAAGGCTATAATTCATGGAAACGTGAATATATTAATGGCAATGCCGGCGTGTTCACTATTTCTATTGGCGAGTCAGTGAAGTATATGGATGATGCGGTGAACAGCTAAACAATAGTGTTTTTACCACATCTGAAAAACAAATACTCTTTTGCGTGATCACCGCCTCAAACTTAGAGTCCCTAATTAGAGTTGCAGGGACTCGACGCATTGGGTTGTATCAAGAAGGGGGTTTTCTATGTTCTTATTACAAGCCCGCAAACTCTAATAATTCAGTTGGCAAAAAGTAGTGCCTGGGTGGATTGCTTTTACTTAGCTATATAGCCATATAATATATTATGGAATCAAGGTACAGCTAAATAGATTAGAGTCGCTATTGAAACTACTCAATCTGAGTAGGGCGTGGCTTGTTAAGGCAGTCAATATGTTTTGAGTTCCTCGAGGATCTAATTGGTACATTGGTACTCTGAAAATATTCGTTCTGGGAAACCGTTTCTTGATACAATCGTTTCGTATTCAAGGTCAAATGGAATTGCTTATTTCAAATAATCTTAGATTTGGAGTGAGCGGGGTAGTAGCGGGAGAATATCGATGTTTATTGCTGACTCTGACAAAGAGTGGGAAAAATTTGGCAAAGATGATGCTTATTATGGTGTTCTAACCGAGGAAAAATTTAGGAAGGAAAACTTAACAGATAGTGTAAAGGAAGATTTCTTTAAAACGGGACAAAGCCATGTCCATAATACACTCACAAAAGTGAAACAGCATGTAGATGATGCTTTGGTCGTCAAGAGAGCGCTTGATTTTGGCTGTGGAGTTGGAAGAGTAGCGATCCCTTTAGCGTATATTGCTGAAGATGTTACAGGAGTTGATATTTCTGACTCGATGCTTATGGAGGCTAAAAGAAATAGTCGCGAGCAGGGCTTAAGTAATATTGAATTCGTGAAAGCTGATGAGAGCCTCTCTCTAGTTCAAGGGAAGTTCAACTTCATCCACTCCTTTATCGTGTTTCAACATATCCCTGTTAAAAAAGGGCAAAGACTATTTAGTCTTCTGCTTGATAAATTAGAATCGGGTGGAATTTGTGTTGCCCATTTTTCATACACTAAAACTTCAAAATTAAAAAGATTGACTTCATTTCTGAGCAGTGCTGTGCCTTTTGTAGGAAATATTCTTAACCTTCTTAAAGGCGAGCCTTTTATGGCTCCTAGAATGCAAATGAATAACTATGATTTAAACAAGTTGCTTTCCCAAGTTCAAAGGGAAGCTATGTCACATTGCTATTTGGATTTTACAGATCATGGCGGTGCACTTGGGGTAACACTCTATTTTAAGAAGCTCTAAATGAGATTTGATATATGTAGGATGGGTTAAACAATAACCTGTCCATTTTTTTAAATAGAGGGGGAGAGTTAGTTTCCCCCTTCAGGTACTCACATAAGAACTTGGTTATCGCCGAATCTCACACAAGTTCAGCAATACGCTTCTTCGCAGCTGCCAGCGCCTTCTCTTTTGCTTCATCTCCCTTTGCCAGACCTTCAGCATAGACAAACTCCACATCAGTAATACCAATAAACCCAAGGAACTGTCGAAGATAATTACTTTGGGGATGATCGTCACCATAAATACCACCCCGTGAAATAAAGACGACGGCCTTTTTGTTCCTTAATAAGCCCTCAGGGCCGTTTTCGGTATATCGGAATGTTACCCCGGCACGCGCAATAAAATCGAAGTAGGTGTGCAAGTTAGATGGGATGTTGAAGTTATACATCGGGATACCTAGCACCAGCAGATCTGCCGATGATATCTCCTCTATCAACTTGTCCGAAAGTTCTGCAATTTCACTTTGCTTGTTTGAACGGCTATCAGCTGGCGTATTGTGGGCTTGAAAGTGCTCCAGGCTCAGGTGAGGTACAGGCTCGGATACCAAGTCACGATGGATGATTTCATCTTCCGGGTTCTTAGCCTTCCAGCTCGCTATGAAATTGTCCGTAAGTTGAGATGACTGGCCGTTCTCTCGAAAGAGGCTGGACTTGATGTTGAGTACCTTTGCCATGACTGCTTCCTCGTAACTAACTTTGTATGAAGCTATTGAAACATTCATTAAGTTGATTAAAAATTAGAATTATTTGCTTATTTACATCGAAAAATTCGATCATGAAACAACAGTTGGCGCAATTATCAAACCCAAAGATCACTCTTGAGCAGTGGCGTTGCTTGATAGCGGTAGTTGAAGGGGGAGGGTATGCAAAGGCCGCCGAGCTTCTGCATAAGAGTCAGTCGTCGGTAAGCTATTCGGTGCAGAAGTTGGAATCACTACTGGCTGTAGCAGTTTTCACTATTAGCGGGCGCAAGGCGATTCTGACTCCCGCTGGTGAGATGCTCTACCGTCACGCAAAGCAATTACTGGAGGATGCTTCTGCATTGGAGCAGGCCGCCAGCCGGGCCTCGGCTGGATGGGAGTCCCAGATTGCGATTTCCGTGGAGGTGCTGTTCCCAATTTGGTTGTTGCTGGATTGCCTTGCACTTTTTGGCGAAGAGAGCCCCCAGACTCGTATTGAAGTGCATGAGATGGTGATTAGTGGAACTTTAGAAGCCTTGAATGAGGGAAGGGTTGATTTTGCAATAAGCCCCAGAATTCCCCTGGGCTACAACGGTGAATTACTGCCAGCTCCTGCACGTCTAATCCCGGTAGCCCATCCCAAGCACCCCCTGCATGAGCTGGACCGCCCGCTAACTATGAATGACCTACGCAATCATCGTCACCTGGTGGTTCGGGATACGAACCCCCAGAGTGGTAGTAAAACGCTCACGGTTGAAGTGGCTAAGCGGTGGACTCTAAGTAGTATGTCTTCTTTGATTGGCGCCGCTTGCAAAGGCTACGGTTTTTCATGGCTACCAGAAGACAAAATTCTGAATGAACTCGCTGAAGGAAGCTTGAAGCCCTTGCCCCTCCAGGGAGGAAGTAAAAGGGAGGTCCCTATGTACCTGATCCTCCCTAACCGGGACGATATCGGTCCCGGCGCACGGAGATTGGCGGCTATTATCAAGGACCGTTTGAAGGGTTTAACTCCCCTGGAGGCTTCTTAGCTAAGTCGTGAACTGGTTAGTAGGGACAGTTTGAACCTAATTCGCTTACTCATTATTCAACAAGCCAATTTCGTGAGCGGTCTCGACGATTGGCTGGTACATTGAGTTGTCGGCTTTGATAAACCCTTTGCGGGGAAATGCGGCAAGTAGTTTAGGGTCCCGCATATTCAAAATTGCCTGCTGGACCTTGTCTAAGAAGCCGTTGCCCCAGGTTTCATCGACATCCCCACGAATTGTCCAGTTATAATCTGGATATCCTGGGGTTTTCCAGATTACTTGCACTTTACTTTCATCCACTTTGCCGGCTTTCTTTTCATTTTCCCACACCTTGTGATTTAGGGCGCCCACCTGATATTTCCCAGACTGTACTAGATCGAGCGTATTGGAGTGGTCACCTCCAAAGCCCACACGGCTGAACACCTCGGCAGGGGGCTTGCCCAGTGCTTTTCGAATAAAATACTCGGGCATTAGCCGTCCAGAAGTGGAGTGCTCTGAACCAAAAGCAAAGGTCATACCCTCAATACCGTGGGGGAACTCTTTTGAGGGAGTGAGCCCAGTACTTTTATTAGCAATAAAATAGGAGGTGAAATTTTGATCTCCTTCTCCCTGGGCAATGGCTTTGGCGCCAGGCTCCGCAACACGGGCCTGTACTCCAGTAAATCCGCCAAACCAGGCCAATTGAACTTTGTTATTTTTAAAGGCTTCAACCGTATCGCTGTAGGACTTCACCGGTAAGTACTTAACTTCAACCCTAAGCGTGTCGGACAAATACTGTGCAACTTTGCCAAAGCGTTTTTGTAAGCGCTCCGGGTCCTGGTCTGGAATGGCAGTGAAAACAAAAGGTTTTGGGTTTTCTTGGGATGATACGAAGGGTACGCCGCACAGTATAACGAGGCTTAGAATAAACACGGTTAAACGCTTTAACATTCTTTTGGTCCTCTGCGGATCTGTAGTTCAAAATTTGTAGGATAAAACTAAAAGTTTAACTATAGGCGTTATATATAGATCAGAAAACCTGACTAAATTACATCTTCTTTATTTGGGTTAATAAAAGCGAGATGGCCTTATAATTTTGTGCGCAATATCTGGCTTGTTAATATATTTGGCAGATATTTGTTTGTTAAGGAGCCTCTGAATAACTCCGTGATACCTCTGGCATGCAGAGCGGTTCACAATCAAGGCGCGGCTTCGCAGGAATGTCTAGACCTTTCAAGAAGTCGCAACGCGGAGTGTGAATCGCTCTGCAAGCCCCGAAGGGCGGGCCTTGAAGGCCACAGCTGCTGCGTGGCAGCTCTTGCAAAGGACTAGGCCATGCGCCTAACATCTGCAGCCTTCAAGACCCGCAGAGGCATTATGGAGTTATTCAGAGGCTCCTTAAATACTCTGTAGGTCTTAATTATTATAGGGGTTCCTTCTTTGTTGATTAGCTTTTGTACGAAATATACTTATTCTTCGAACTGCTAATAGTAGACTTACGCGTTCATTAAGCTGGCCTAGCTCATATAAGGGCATCGGTCCGAAAGAGGTTTCAATGTCCATCCTTAGTGTTTCGAGGAGTACCCCATAAACCCGCCTGCTAAATGATAAGCCTCGCCTCAGCATGAATTGCCCCGTAAGCCAGGGGGGCACGAATTTGTTTAGAGGTTCTTCAGACTCTAGAGAGTTCCTTTGGTGTAAAATAGGCAGTTTAAGCCGGTAATTGCGGAGTCGACAGAGTTAATGAGTGAGTATGATGATCAGTTTAATCTGCGTAAGCGGCACCCATTTGGTAGAGCCCATCTGCTAATCAATGGGCTACAAAGCTATTTGGCTACACAAACCCTAAGAAACTCGCTGGATATCAGCTATGGAGATAGCTCCGGTGAGAAAGTAGATATATTTCCTGCTAAATCCCCCAATGCACCGGTATTTGTATTCATCCACGGAGGGTACTTCCGGGCGCTAGATAAAAAGCAATACCGGTATATTGCCAAGCCCTTTGTAGAGGCCGGGTGTACAGTTGCTTTGGTTAACTATGATTTGGCGCCCGCCGTCAGTGTTAAAGAAATTATTGAGCAAAATATAAAGGCATTCTTATGGATATATAAAAATATCGATCGCTGGAATGGCAACCCCAGTAATATAGTGATCTGTGGTCACTCTGTTGGGGCATTCCTTGTGGCTAAAATTTTAGAATTTGAGTGGACACCTGAAGTCCGTAGCTCAATTAGCGGCGCTATTATGTTAAGCGGGCTCTATGACTTAACAAAGATGAGGCAATCTTATCTCAATGAATCTCTGCGTTTATCAGAAGATGACGTTACTAATTTGAGCCCCATTTTTGGCGATATTAGATGTTTCACCAAAGCGATTGTTGCAGTAGGTGATGATGAGACTGCGGAATTTATTGATCAGTCAAAAAGATACTGTGGGAAGCTACAGCAAACGAAAAGCCCATACGAATATATACTTTTGAAAAATAAAAACCACTATACTGTATCGCGTATGTTAAGTAGTAGAAATAATGACCTAATGAATAAGATACTGGATATTTGCGGTGTGAATTGAGAGAGGGGGATACGACTTAGCGCTCAATTTATATAGTTTTAAACATAAGTTGGGATTACCAGCTTAAAATCGGGGAGCCTCTTAAGTCCTGTAGGATATTACTGAATTATGCCGAGACTCCCTAACTATCAATTAGCTTTACTTTCTCCAGTAAGAGATTGTAGGTAGGAGCAGCAATAGCCAGCGAGGATGCCTAGAGCGGTCACTATTGTCAGCCCAATCACTCCAGATAGAACGTTGGCTGGATGGGCTGCAAAGAAAGTGATTAACCCTAAAAACCAGGCAATGATATTACCTACAAGTGGCAGTCCTCTAAGTGATACCACCACAAATGCAACGGAAAACACTATAACCGCGAAGGCAATATTGCCCATCATTGGTAGCAATAGGGCATTAACTATAGCTGCTGTCATCCCCATCAATATTCCCAGAGCAACACAAATCCCACTGGAGATTGCGCTGAAGGCAGAGCCTGGCTGGGTAAAGAAAGCAACCCAGCCAACAAACATAGCCCAGGGTGGTAGTTCTAACATAGAGCAAGTGAATGCTGCTGCACTGGCAATAGTTGCAGCGATAAGGGTATCCCTGATGTATTTAGCCGACGGTACTTGGGCTTGATCGACCATTGGTTTTTAGTCCTCTTTCCAACTGGTATAACGAACAGTTGGAGATTGTTAAGTTGAGGCGGGCATTGGCTGTGAAGCTAGATAATTCCACCGTTGGCTCGTATAACTTGGCCGTTGATCCAGCTACCTTGCTCGCTGACTAAAAAGGCAATGGTATTTGCAATATCTTCAGGCCTGCCCAACCGTTCAAGTGGTGACATTTTGGCAAGAGTACTCACCATTTCATCGGTCTTTCCCGACAGGAATAGCTCGGTAGCGGTGGGCCCTGGGGCGACGGCATTCACGGTCATATCTCTCCCTCGCAATTCCTTGGCGACTACCTGGGTCAGAGCTTCAACAGCTGCCTTGGTCGCCGCATATACGCTGTAAGTCGGCATACACAAATCGACGACACTCGAGGATAAGTTGACAATCCGGCCACCTTCTTGAAGCCTTGCGGTGGCTTCACGCATGACATTGAAGGTGCCCTTAAGATTTACAGCTACCTGACGATCGAAATCATCTTCTTCACATTCTGCCAGAGGGGCTAGTTTCATAATGCCCGCATTATTGATGACAGTATTGATTCCGCCAAAGGTGACTTCTGCCGAGTTGAATAGGCGTGAAACCGCCTGTTGATCACTGATATCGGCTTGGGCAGTAACCGCCTTGCCACCCTCGGTTTCAATGCGGTTTACCAACTTTTCGGCAGCTGAAATATTACTTTCAAAGTTCACCAGAATGGTAAAGCCATCCTTTGCCAGGCGAGAGGCGATCGCCGCGCCTATGCCACGGGAAGCTCCTGTTACCAGTGCCACTTTCTCCATAATGATCTCCGTAGTGATTACTGGAGCTGCCCTTGCAGCTCCCTGATTTGGCTGTATTCCCATACTATTCGTGTTATTCATGTAGATAATCCGGCTAAAATAGAACCTATTATTCCAAATAACCAAACAATAGGGCGATATGGATAAGCTGGATGCGATGCGCTTGTACGTGCGGATTGTGGAGCGGGGCAGTTTTACAGCCGCTTCTACTGACCTTGGGATTCCGAGGTCGACATCGACTCAGGTGATCAACCGGCTAGAGAAACGGCTGGGAGTCAGGTTGTTGCAGCGATCGACTCGCAAGGTCAGGGCAACACTGGATGGGGAACTGTATTATCAGCGCTGTATTTCAATACTTGCGGACGTAGAGGAGGCAGAAGGGGCATTTACAGGTTTATTGCCAAGCGGTGAGGTGCGGGTAGATGTACAAGGAACTATTGCCCGTCATTTTGTTGTGCCGCAACTCCCCCAATTTTTTGCCCAGTATCCTGACATTTCTTTGGTAATGAGTGAGGGGGATCGATGGGTGGACTTAGTCCAAGAAGGGGTCGACTGTGCTATTCGCTATGGACACTTGGCGGATAGTGAGCTGATTGCCAGGCGTTTAACCATGCTGGAACGGCTTACATGCGCATCGCCGCAATACCTGGAACACTACGGCCACCCAAGCTCTTTGGAGCAACTGAATGGTCACCGTGTTGTAGCGCTTCGCTCTATAACGACTGGGAAGTCTACGCCGCTCTCTTTTTGTCTTGGCGATAGGGTAGAGACGTTGCAAGTTTCGGCGCAATTGACGGTAACCGGGACAGAGAGTTACTTGGATGGCGTTAAGCGGGGGCTCGGATTAGCTCAGTTTCCAAAGTTTCATGTAGAAAAAGAGTTGGATGCTGGAAATTTAGTTGAAATATTGCCCAATTTTCGCCCGCCCAGCGAGCCGGTATCGGTTGTGTTCACCCAGAATCGCTTTTTATCTCCCAGGGTTAGAGCATTTATTGAGTGGTTAAGTAAAATATTTTCAGTTTCCATTTAAAGGATTGTGATTAAGCTCCCATTTGAATTTAATTTTCCAAAAAGTTATCTGCTCTTCAGATAGTAACTTGTCAAAAATTTGCGAAGTTAAATTATTGGTAGGCGTAAGAATATTTTTTTAGTTAAAAATCATATAGAGTAGCCGCGCACTGCGGATTTCAATAAATATTTCTATTCAGCCTTTGAAAGGCTGCATTAACAGATTTATTTTCATCTTTAGTGCGGATCTTTCTAAATTGATTTTCCGAGAAGCAGATACAGGGAGTATGTCTGTGAAAAGCTTTAAAGTTCTTGCGCCTTTCGTGTTGCTATTTTCTACATTTGGCGCTCATTCAGAAGAAAATGTGCATGTTGTTTTTGAATCTTCCATGAGTGAAAGTAGATCAAATCTAATCTCACATAAAGCTAAAAAAAGTTTAAATAATAAGATTTTTAGCTTGAAGCCCGGTAGTACCCTTGAGGTTTCCAGTGAGCTCGGCAAGCAACGGTTTACCTTGCAAAATATTCGATCAACAAAAAATAGGGCTTCATTATCTGCATTTTCCGAGGATGGAAAAGGGTTTATTACCTTAGCCGAGAACAACGGTAGAATTGTTGGCTCAATACAATCTGAAGGTAGGCTCTACAAAGTGAGACCTGCCGGAAAAGGTGCGGTTACAATCGCTGAGGTTCCAGACAATTCACTTGTCGACCATGATAGTAACTACTTCGAAGAGATGGATTTTACTTCCAAGGTTGGTGCGCTAAACACAACCTCAGGAATTGCGACTACTGACTCTGGTGGAAAAATAACCGTTATAGTCGCTTATACCGATGCTTTTGAGGCAGATGCCGGTGATGTACCCGCTTACATGGATTTGTTGGAAGAGGAAACCAATGTTTCATTTGCCAATAGTGAAGTCGATACCTCGGTAGAAATTGTTCACGCTTATAGAACCAGCTATGCAGAAAGCGGTAGCTTCTATGTGGACCGCGAGTACTTTTCGAATGACGCATACCCAGAAACCAAAGAGCTATACGAACTAAGAGACTTGTATAGTGCAGATGTAATGATTGTTTTAACCGGCAATGATTTGTACAGCGGATCATGTGGATTGGCTAAGATGATCTACGCGTCGGAATCAACAGCTTTTGCTTTCGCAAGGGAAGGGTGTGCAACGGGGTACTTCAGCTTTGCCCATGAAATTGGCCACCTGCTGGGAGCCCGACATATTATCTACAGTGATTCGAATATGGAGCCGTTTGAATATGGCCACGGCTACTGCAATACCACCCCTTCAACTTGGAGGAGTGTGATGGCCTACAATTGCCCATCGGATCGAGGCGGCCCCAGAATTCAGCAGTGGTCCAACCCGGATATCACAATAGATGGAGACCCTACAGGCACCTCCAACCTTGAAGATAATGCCCGGGTTATCCGTGAGCGCGCCTGGGAGGTTGCCAACTTCCGGGTTGATGGGGAAAGTTAACGGCACAAATTCATACAAGAGCCGCTAGCAATGCAGAACTGCTAGCGGCTTCAATCGCCGATACCCTTTAATACGACTGCGTTAAGCTTTAGACTCCACGTCCTTGGTCTTCTCGAACCAAAAGTTATAGAAGTCTTCAGTCACCAACTGTTCGATATTGGTGGCTTCCTCTCGGGGGCAAAATACGGTTACCGTGGTTACATCGTGGCCGAGCTCATTGGTCGTGATACAGACTTTGGCATCCGGTCCCGAGAGCTCAACGCCCATGCGGTTCTCAATCAGGTTGCAGTAGCGTTCGGCAACTTCACGGAAGGACTCGCAGTGTTCTTTAAGTCGCTCAGAGATAAACTTCTTGGCTTCAAATGGATTCATTCCTTTGCTTTCCCGGGTAATCGAAAAGGTATGCTCGATATACCGGCGCATAAAGTTCAGGTTCTTTACTGGTTGGGTAAAGAAGGCATTGTTAGGGATGTACAGAGTTGTTCCTGTATAGCCGTTGCCCAAACCGTGAGGATCGATTTCTAAAAGGGTGGTGCTTAGCCAGTCACTATCGGTGACTTCACCAAATTGATTGCCGACTTTAATCCAGTCTCCCACAGTAAACGAGCGCATGTTTGCCTGATACAAGCCACCAACGAGGCACTGCACCCCCTCTCTAAGTGCCAATACAATTGCCACAGAGAAAGCGGCAATGGATAGGGCAAAGTCCCGGAGTTCGCTTACCCAAATTGCCATCAGGCCAACAACCAACAACAAGTTGCCAAGGTTATGTACGGTATTTATACGGCGGCGCTTATCCGCTTTTTGCCAACTACTTCGTGCTATTACTAGCGTGAGCAGACCACGTAATAACATCACTACTGAGATCAGGCATATAGTGATAAATAATTTGCTATCCAGGATATGCGCTAAGAACTCTGGTTTCATTCGGGACAGGGACCTCACAGGAATTACTGGACCACCAATTCATATGGCAACGCCTAGCACCCCTTTATGGAGGTAAGAGTGCTATGCCGGTCAGGTGGGTGTTAATGGGAGCAAAGAAGGCGGGAATTTATCCCTGGTGCTACACCTTGTAAATAGGATTTTGTAAATACGGATAGACTTAGCCAAACAGCAACAAATTTAGGCTGCTTAGCTCTATAAAGTTAAAAATGCAGGATGTTTCTATCGATAATCAGGGTTAGGAAAGTCGGGCTTACAGCCGGCATCCCAGGCGGAGCGCTGGTTGCCGTGGGCGGGAATGCCCCCAGCTTCTTTTATCATTCGCGCCATATGCATCAGGTTCCAGGTCATAAAGGTGGTGTTGCGATTGGTAAAGTCGTTTTGTGGACCACCGGAACCGGGGTCAAGATACGAGGGGCCGGGGCCAGCTTCTCCCACCCATGCCGCATCTGCCTGGGGAGGGATAACATAGCCAAGGTGTTGCAGAGAGTAGAGAATATTCATGGCGCAGTGCTTTGCGCCATCTTCATTGCCGGTGATAAGGCAACCGCCCACCCGGCCATAGTATGCGTACTGGCCTTTGGAGTTCAGGTCAGCTGAGTTCGCATAGAGCCTTTCTATAGTTTGGGTACAGATAGAGGATTTCTCTCCCAACCAGATCGGCGTGGTAATAACCAGGATATCTGCGTCTTCAACCCGGTGATAGAGCAGTGGCCACTCATCAGTGTCCCAGCCATGCTCTGTCATATCCGGGTAAACACCAAAAGCGATATCGTGATCAACGGGGCGTAATACCTCAACTGAGACTTTGTTTCGCTCCATGATTTCTCTGGATATGCGAATTAGGCCGTCTGTATGGGAGAGTTCAGGTGTTGGCTTTAGTGTGCAGTTGAGGAATAGCGCCTTGAGGTCGGAGAAGTCCGACGCGCTAGACTTGCAGTCTTCAATTTGCTTCTGATTTAACGTCGTCATTTTGGGCCTCCTTGCCACCACTTAGATAATAGCCTGAGTTCTAATCCCGTGATTTCAAAGAGGGGCGGGTTGAACTTCATCAAAATAGATCTGCGACACATTGTTAGTCTGCACAACTTGTGGATACCAGACTTCGACTTATTCATCCAGGATCCGCTGGGGATCGTTACTATTGGCGTGATTCGGCTTGCCTCGAGATTATCTAACCGTAAAGCTGCGCCTATATTTGACTGACTACCATCTTGGAAGTCACCATGAAAATAATCAATCAGCTATCACTTCTGTTGCTCTCAGTGCTTCTGACTCTTATTGCTACTCACGCCAATGCCCAATCGGAAGCCAAAGATTCCCTGGAAGGGGTCTGGTGTGCGATTGAAGGTGAGTCGTTTATTTTTTACGAGCATAGCTCAGACGCCTTTACCTTAGAAAAGGGGCAGATTTGCCGAACTTTTAAGGTCCTCAAACAAACGGGGGTGGGCGGTGGCGGTCGCTATCTTGAGGTAACGAAGAAACCGAATGTTAAACACCAGCTGACTGCTGTTGAAGAGACGGTGAATGAGGCCACTATTGCCAAGGATATCGGTATCTTTGCCTATATGAAGAGTGGTAATAGAATCGAGTTGGTAGCTGTTGATGTATCCGATGAGAGCGTTACAAATTTGACTTTAGATGGCAGTGGCACTATGCGCGGCTTTATTGAAGAGGTTACAGCTGATCATTCTGCAGGGCAGGGTCATGAAGCTCACGTTGGGGTTCTGTTCTTTCGGAGGTCATCCTCATCGATACCCGAGACCTTTGATCGGGATTGGGAATCAATCTTCAATGAGACCCATAGCAAGCAGTAAAGGTGCTGGTGTTATCGTCGGTTTTGTAGCCCAGTATATTCATTTGCCATAATCATCAGGCAATAATGATGCTCGTATCGCTTACTAATTAGCCAACACTTACGTTTCCAGCCCCAGGCGAACCTTTTTAGTTTGCCTTTCTCTTGAGGTATCGTTGATTTTGTTCGTATGAAGCAAGCAGGGGGAGTGCCGCACCCAGAGAGGCTCAAGCCCATGCTGGGTGGTGTTTATAATCTAGGTGCAGGTGATGGCATGTTAAGCTTGGTGTATAGAACACTTAGCAAGTTTATCAACTATCGCTACTTTATAGACGAAAGCGCACTCCCAGCAAGACTGCCGCTTGTAGGAGCTTTGTGGGGTACAAATATGAAATATGGTCTAACTTTATCTTTATTGATTTTGGCGGTGCCGAAGACACTGGCTTGTGATTACCCACCGCCAACAATTATTCCACCTACAACGCCTTACGGTGAATTTCAATATATTTATCCGGAAACTGGCTTAAACTACAAAGATATTGCTAATGATAAAAACTTGGCGGTGGTTAAGATTTTAGAGGTGTCAGGTGATCAAGCTAATCCTGATGTAGTAATTGTTCAGCTATTACATGGCTGGGGATATCAAAGTGGCCGTTACATGAAGTTTGTTAACCCGGGCTTATCATGTGTCGTCATTCAAGTGACGGAAATCGGGTGGTATGCTGCTCTAATAGATCGCGATGACATATCTTTACTGGTCCCCTATAAAAAGGTTGAGAAATACCTGCGAGAGCGCGGTAAGCCTGAATATGTGTACTCTGCAATTGGCCTGCGGTATAGGGAGGCATATCCAGCCAATTAACTACAGTAGAGTACTTTGAGTTTGCTTAGGTCGGCTGTTATGGGAGCATTATAAGTATCAAGAGTGAGTCATTCTAAAGAACAATTAGTCTTTCAAATAATAGGGCTTACTTTATCAATTTATAGTTACAGTTTCTGATGTGGCAATTTTACTCGATACTGGCATGACTATAGAAATAACTCAATTCAGAGTAGGTAGTTGGGTCAGCAGTGATGGTGCAAATATCAGTCACCTGCCTGCAGGGTTGTGGCTCAACCCTCTGGCCTGCCTTGCTCGTTTGAAGTGTTGGCTATATGGCTTTTAATCTCTATAGAAAAGTAAAACTACTAAGAGGTTTGTGATAAATGTGTGAAAAACAATCTATTACATGTATTTTTGAGCCTCCAGGTATTTAAATGAAGCGTACAGCATTTTACTTTGCTTTGATGTGTTTGCCCCAAGAGCTGGAAGCACTTCAAGAGTGGATACCTAGCAAGGATTACATTGTAACGCCCAAGTTGGCTATGGCAGTTGATAGGGCTCGCCAATTTTACTACAAACAAGTTAGTCACAAGAAAGCTGCGGAGCAAATAGTGTACAATGCCCGCTCAACGGATCAAGGGTATATTGTAGAGCTGCTCCCGATATATGTATTACCTGAAGGGGAGAGGTTTGTATCAGTTGATGGTGAAAATTGTGTGTATTTGACTAAAGAATATAAGGTAATGGATTATCGACAATGCGTCGCAGTCTGGCCAGATGCGCTTGAAAATAACATATAAGGTTTCGTGGGGGCGAGCTTGCTACACGGATAGAAGCAATCGCCGTCTTACAAGAATATCAAGAGATTAGCTGTGAAATTGACCCCAGAAGAGAGAGCTGTTGTTGCTCAATGCATTGCTGAAGATCCGAGGCTGAAGCGAACTTTGATTGCATACTGGCCTTATATATTTCCACTTTGTGCGGCAGCAATCTATGGGATAGTGAAGAAAGACTATCTTTTAATTGGAATCGCATTCTTCTTTCTTGTTTGTGAAGTCTTGTGGTTTTTGAATGAAACATCTAAGTCTGCAAAACACCTGAAAGCGGCGCTAATAAAGTATGATTTATCTAATCGTACGAAGAGCGTAGGGTAAGTTAGTATTACAAATGTAAAAGTTATTCATTTATGAGAGATAACAAAAGTTATCAGTGCTTTTTGTGCGGGAAGCATATTGAAAATCAAGGGGGACTTGATCCTTGTGCAGTAGATCTTGGGAACCTCTGATCAATGAAGCATTTTTCTAGAATTAAGCTGATTTTTTTGAAAAATTCACTTTTCGACGCAAAACGCTTAATTTTCGCGTAATAGCCCCCTAATTTTTCACCTAAAATCCCCAGTTGGCGGATTTCAGGCGCACCACCCCTAGGTGGCCAAGTATTTTCTCCCTATTAATAAGTTGGTAAAGCCTGCCAGTAAGCACAGCCTCTCAGTATTTTTTACCAGTCCCCGATAGCGGACCTTGTCATAACCAAATACCCGTTTTATGTATCGAAAGGGGTGCTCGACCTTTGCTCTTATCTGCGCCTTGATTTTTTCCGCTTTACGGAGTGCATCACGCCCTGGAAGAGTTTTTAGCTTACTCGGCTTCATTGCTATGTACCAATCTGCCTCCCGCTCTTTCAACTCTTCACGTTTCTCCGCACCAATGTACCCAGAGTCTCCCCAGATTCTTTTCTCCTCCCCGTGGAGAACTCGCTCTGTGGTTGTGACATCATGCGAATTGGCTGCTGTTGTATCTATGCTATGTATTACTCCGAGCACATCATCAACCCCGATATGCATTTTCATTCCAAAATGCCACTGATTGCCTTTCTTTGTTTGATGCATTTCTGGATCACGTTTTTTCTTTTTATTCTTGGTTGAAGTTGGCGCAGAGATAATAGTGGCATCTACAATCGTGCCTTCACGCAGTACCATGCCATTCTCAGCAAGATGCTTGTTGATTTCATCAAAAAGAGCTGCACCTAGCTGATTGAGCTCCAATAAGTGGCGAAAGTTAAGAATCGTTGTTTCATCGGGAATTGGGCCACTCAAAGTCAATCCAGCAAAACTACGCATGGATTCAATTTCATACAGTGCATCCTCCATAGCGGGATCACTGAGATTATAAAATAGCTGCATGCAATGAATACGGAGCATGACACTCAATGGATATGGCTGTCGGCCACGTTTGGCTTGTGGATAGCAAGGAGTGATCTGAGCCTCTAGTCGTTGCCATGGGATGAGGGCTTCCATTTTAGAAAGAAACTGCTCTCGGCGAGTTATACGGCGCTTTAGCTTATATTCTGCTTCGGCAAAGGTGACTTGGTGCATAATCTATCGTAGTCTTGACGGATTACTGAATACTACCAAATTGGCTTGGAATTATTCAGAGGTTCCCTTGTAGCCAATGTCGATCAGTCTACGGAAAAGCTAGATATACAACGATTTTTCTGTCACATCCGATGCTTTAAGTCTATCAACAAGCATGCTTCTACCTATAAGCCAAGATTTGAGACCGCCTTTAGTTGAGAGCAATAATCAATCAAGAGGGTTTGCAATTGCGCTAGATAGCTTGCACCTTAGCTCACTGAATACGAGCCAAGGGTTATTGAGGCGTTTTAGATTTCCAGAGGTCGCGGATGAACGTAGTAGAAGGTGATTTGATCAAAATGGCACTTGAGGGCCATTTTGATGTAATTGTCCATGGGTGTAATTGCCAGTGCCAAATGGGAAAGGGGATAGCCTTAACTATCAAGAAGCTTTTCCCTGAAGCTTACGCAGCAGACTTGGGTACAGAAAAAGGCTCACGACTTAAACTGGGCACCTATTCAAGTGCTTACATACCACAGTTAGAGGCCAGCTTTACGGTCGTCAATGCTTACACTCAGTTTCACTGGAGAGGTAAGGGGGTAATGGCGGATTATGAGGCTATACGCAGTGTATTCACCAAAGTTAAGAAAGATTTTCCGGGGAAGAGGATTGGGTATCCTCTAATAGGTGCGGGGCTTGCCGGTGGAGATTGGGAGGTAATTTCCAGCATCATAGAAAATGAACTTGAAGGCGAAAATCACACACTTGTTAAGTTTGTGCCGTAACAAGCACCCAGCAGCCAGGCTGAATACTTCCGCACATATACTGCCCGCCTGAAAGGCGGGACTTGCCAGCAGGTCAATACCAACTTCTTAAGATAGTAGTTCCGACATCTTCTTCATCAAGATAGCTGAGGCGTTGTCGGTAAACTGTTGCCCCTCCTCAATATACTCCCAGACAGTGGCATCACTCTTCCACCCACCTTGCTTCTTGATCAGCTCAAAGCCAACTTTTTCTCGCGCAGCAGAAGTAGACAGGCCTCGGCGAAAGCTGTGGCTGCTGAGTTCGGCAACAAAGTCAAAACCGCAGGCTTCCCCGAGATTTTTCAGTAGATCGTTGATAGCTGTGGGGTTTAGCTGTCGACTTTGCGCCGTATCCCAGCGATTGACTGACCGAAATACTGGCCCAGCTCTAATGCCACTAACGTCTAGCCAGGACTTAAGTGCTCGTGCGGGACAGATTTCAGGGGTGCCGTAGGGAAGGGCGCGCATCATTCCCTGACCACTTTGATCTGTTTTTGATTTGGGCAGGCGAATGATCAAGCCTTCCTCCTCCCATATCAAGTCTTCTACCTGGATCGACACCAGCTCACTGCGCCGGAAGGCACCGAAGAAACCTACCAGCACCAATGCCAAGTCACGGGCCTTCTTCTTGGAGTCTGGTTGAGAGCGCAACTGTCGGGTAAGGGCCGCAATGTGTTCGAGGCTCAGCGCCTTGGCTTTTTGCTTGGGCTTTCCGTGGGTGCGGCGAATACCGCGCATGGTTTTCTGTACTAGCGGCTCAGCGACTGGGTTGGAAATGCCTTGATAAAGGTGCCACTGGCCTATAGCGGTTAAGTGCAAATCCAGGGTGCGTGGGTTCAATTGCTCGGCCCGACTCAATAAATAGCTAACCAGTGAATGGCTATCGGTGGGGAGTCGGCCTCCCCATTTCTCGAACTGGCGAATGGCAGACCGATAGGCTTTGCGAGTGCTGTCTGAAGTCGCTGCTCGCAGGTACTTCTGAATGTCACCCTCAGTCAGAAGTGCTCCAGCCCCGCTAGATGTACTGCTGAGCTGGAACTGAGGTTGGATTTTGGTTGAGGCTAGGGGCTGTTTTCTCATGAATTCTGCGTCACCCGGAAACCACTATTTGTACTGAGGGTACGTTAAAGGGGGATTCCCTTACTTTTATAACCTTCGATAAGAATCATTATCGAAGGTTAGATGGGTTAATTCAAGAATTGGTTTATTTTTATATATTATGTATTATTACGTAATACGTAATTTAGTACAAAATAATCTGAGGAAAGGCTAATGGCGCGCACAGGGGTCACCTATCTGGACATTTTTGAAGCAGCAAAGGCGATTAAGGCCCGGGGGGAGGAACCGACAGTTGATAGGGTGCGCGCTTATCTGGGGACTGGGAGTAAAAGTACAATTGCGCCGCTTCTAAAACGGTGGAAAAGCGAGAGTTCCAGCAGCACTGATGTCAGCGGCTTGCCTAAAGATTTGGTGGAGGCACTGAAAGGGCTTCATCAGCGTATCCAGGGCGATGCAGGCCAAAGAGTGGAGCAGGTTCAGCAGGAATTTGAGGCTAAAGAGCTGGAGATAACAGAGAGACTAAATGAAGCTCAAGAGACCAGTAGCAAGCAAACCGCATTGATTCGCGAGCTGGAGCAGAAGCTTTCAGCTTCTGAAGGTGAGAAGCGCCGCCTCAAAGTTACCCTGGGTGAAACTCAGTCAGAACTGGAAAAAAGTGAGTTTCAATTGGAGCAGGCCTCGGCTCGAGTTGAGGAGCAGAAGGCCTCAATTGAAGAGATGAAGCAGGAGAATCGCGATGTGCGCGAGCACTTTGAGCACTTCCAGCAACGAACAGCTACAGACCGGCAGCACGAGCGAGATCAGTTTCGATCTTCCAGTGAGCAACTTAAGGGGCAGGTGACCTCACTGACGGAGCAACTTGGGTTGGCGGAACAGAGGATTTCTGAGCAGGATCTCCTGTACAAACAGGGGCAGGCATTAATTACTGAGCTCAATCGGGAAAAGCAGGAGTTGCGTGAAAATATAGGCGCCGCTCAAGCCGAAGCGGCAAACTACAAGCGGCAGGCTGAAGAGCAGGCAGCAAGCTCTGAATCCCAATCTTCTGAAATTACACGACTACAGGATGAGGTTGCCCGCCTCCAGAGCAGCGGTGTAGGACAGGCGAAAGAAATTCAGCTTCAGCAAGTATCTCTGGAAAGACTGGATGCGGAACTGGGTGCTACGAAAGACCGGATAGAGACCTTGTCAGACGAGAATCGTATCCTTCTACAGGAGAAGGCAATGCTGCAAGGACAGTTTGCTCAACTGGAAAAATCTTTGGGTAAGCAGTAGTTCAGAACCCGGCAGGTTGGGGCCGTCGTCAGTTGATAGCCCCAGTTCAATTGGTTGTCGCATCTAAACAGATGTGACAACTGTCAAATTGAAATACTTTGACTAGCTGGTACTATTAAAGATAAGTAAGAGCAAATTTAGCTGTAGTTGATCTACCTATCCTTATATAAGTCCTACTCACTAACACCGCATAATAAAGTTCCTTATATAAAGTCCCCCTTGCTTTTATTTGCCGCGGTTCACAAGGCATTTGGGAGGCAAGTGTTGTCCAATCATTTCAGAGAAATCATCGATAAACCCACTTTTTTTGGTTCACTGGCGCTGCTGTTGGCAGTGACAATCCCACTGGTTCTGTTCCCCGAAGTTGGTGCCGCCTGGGTTTTAGCCGCTAAAGGTTTCGTTACTGACAAGCTGGGGGTTTTCTATCTGGCACTGGGTGTCGGGGCAATTCTCTTTATGGTCTATATCGTGTTTAGTGATATCGGCCAGATCAAGCTGGGAACAGCTGAAGAAAACCCTGAGTTCTCCACCATTTCCTGGGCATCAATGCTGTTTTGTGCCGGCATCGGTGCATCGATTCTCTATTGGTCTATGGTCGAGTGGATCTACTATTACCAAACCCCACCTTTCCAGGTTGAAGGAGGCACACCCGAAGCTGCGCGCTGGGCTGTTGCCTACGGTATTTTTCACTGGGGCCCGCTGGCGTGGTCCATCTACCTGATTCCCGCTCTGCCAATTGCCTACTTCTACTACGTTAGAAATCACAGCGTACTGAAAATTAGTGAGGCGCTGATGCCCGTTTTGGGGGAGCAGCGTGCCCAAGGTGGAATTGGTAAGTTGATCGACGTGCTGTTTATCTTTGGCATGTTGGGCGGTGGCGCTACGACCCTGGGGATAGCCGCGCCGCTGATCACTCAGGGGGCTCATGAACTCTTGGGCGTGCCCACCGGACTGGGAACCCAGGTTGTAGTGCTGATGATATGCACGGCAATCTTCGGCTATAGCGCTTTTGTTGGGCTTAAGAAGGGTATCCGCGCACTTTCCAACCTGAATATGTGGTTGTCTATTGTGCTGCTTCTGTTTGTTTTCCTGGTTGGCCCCACTTTATTTATGTTGAACACCGGCTTGGATGCCCTCGGTCGTGTTTTGGATAACATCTTCCATATGGCCGCCTGGACTGAGCCATTTGCAGAGTTTGAGCAGTTTCCTGACACCCATTTCCCCCAAGACTGGACCATCTTCTACTGGGCGTGGTGGTTGGTTTTTGCTCCGAGTGTCGGCTTATTTATTGCCCGTATCTCGCGGGGGAGAACCATTAAGACCATGGTGGTTGGCTCCATTTTTTATGGCACCTTAGGCTGTTTCCTGTTCTTTATGGTGCTGGGGAATTACGGCGTCTACTTACAGTTTTCCGGTGAGCTGGATGTGGTGGGGATGCTAAATGAACAGGGCGCAACTGCTGCAATTTTTGCCACGCTCAAGACACTTCCCGGCAGTAAGCTGGTGATTCTGGTGTATACGGTGCTCGCCCTCATCTTTACTGCAACTACATTCGATTCCATCTCATACATTCTTGCTGCTGTTGTGCAGAAAGAGGTCGATGAAGAGCCGGCTAGATGGAACCGCCTGTTCTGGGCATTTGCGCTTTCACTGATGCCGATAACGCTGCTGTTTTTGGGCGGCCTGGATACGCTGCAAACTGCCAGCGTGATCGGTGGCGTGCCGCTTTTAATTGTTGCTTTACTGCTGTGCATATCGATTGTGAAAGCCGCTCACTATGACTTGCGCTACCAGCCGAGCTACGAAGAGAAGGAAATCTATATTGAAGAGTTCCCAGAGGATGATCCGTGGACGGAAGAGGGCAACTGGGACGTTCCAACCCAATCGGAACACGGTGTCTCCCACGATGACAAGCCCCATATAGAGGGTGATCCGGGAAGCCATCCATCTCGACTTTAACAGTTGGGCAGCAGGAGGAGGCCGTTTTCATTCCTGCTCTCCATCAAATTCTGACACCACTTTATCGACACAATGTTTTCTGAGGTGAGTAGCGTTTTTTATCGAGTTGCTCTCCTCAAAACAGCGATTCAATTGCTCGGTATATCGGTCAAATAGTTGTTTTGCTCTTTCCTTTGGCAAAGTTACAAGGCGGTTAATGAATTGACGGGAACCAACCTGGAAGTGCATATAATCAATCGGGACATTCCAGTCTCCACCCCAGACAGCGAAGCCATGCCTGGCAAAGATTGTGGTTACATCTTCAGACATCCCCATACGGGTTGGCTTTCCCGGGCGAAACTTTGCCCGGTTTAAATATCCTTCTGTTGCATCCTTAGGGATTACTTTGGCTCGGGTGTGTTTATCAATATACAGGTAGGGATTTTGTAGGGGGTTAATATCAATAGCAACACCATAAGCGTGCTCAGACCATCTGCTTCCGCCAGTAATAGGCCGGGAATCAAAAGCCAGCGTGTTGTTTCGATCATCTGCCATTCGCTCTTGCAGAGTAAAATATTCGACAGGAATGGCTGACTGTATTGGAAAGCGAGATCGGTAGATCTCGCCAAATAGAGACAGGACGTTCTCGGCAACGATATCAAGTACAACAACAGCGCCTCTGCGGTATAGATCAGCTTCGATGCCAACATTATCCTGAGCAGGGGGATCTAAGAGAGGCGTATAGTTGAAGACGACTCTTTTCAGCCTTTCACAGCCAATAGGGGAGTTGTTCCGAAGAACCTGCCGGAGCTTCATCAGCTCACAGTCTTCTTGGGAAATGTCGTAAATCCCTATCTTTGGTTCAGGTTCAAAATCATTAACATTGATATTCCTATCCTTGTCCTTGGTGCATGCAAATAGCGCCAGGCCCACAATGGCGGCGATAGCCTTCTTATACATATCGCTTCTCGGTATTCCTTTGGGAAAGCCCCGTTTCAAATAGTATTTGAGTATGCACATCCTGTTCACACTTGAATTGCATTTGGCCTGTTAAATCAGCACTCAAAAGGATGCTAATCACGTCATGCCAGCGGTTGGTAAATGGCAGTGCAGTGCTCGCCTTAAAGATTGGCGTCTTTAGTTTCAGCAACTTTGTTCCGTCTGGTCAAAAAATAGCCAGACTGTAATTGATTTAGCTCCCAACTCCTTCCCGTTTTGTAAGAACATCTTTTCAGAAGGAACCCTTGTTGAATAAGGGAACAAAGGATCTCATAGACAAGCCCACCTTTTGGGGCTCTTTTGCATTGCTACTAGTGGTGACAGTGCCCTTGATCCTCTTTCCCGAGGCGGGTTCTTTATGGTTATTGGCAGCTAAAGATCTGGTGACAGAGAAGTTGGGGGTCTTTTATCTCCTGCTAGGCCTAGGTGCGATGTTATTTGTGCTGTATATCGCCTTTAGTGATATTGGCAGGATAAAGTTGGGAGGGGGGAAAGAGGGCCCCGAATTCTCAACTCTATCCTGGGCTGCCATGTTGTTTTCTTCCGGTATTGGCGCCTCTATTTTATATTGGTCGATGGTTGAATGGATTTACTACTATCAACAGCCGCCATTCCAGGTTCAGGCAAACTCTGCGGAAGCTGCGCGCTGGGCGGTTTCCTACGGTATCTTTCATTGGGGACCACTGGCTTGGTCTATCTATCTAATCCCCGCACTGCCAATTGCCTATTACTACTATGTGCGTAAACGCAAGGTTCTGAAGCTGAGCCTTGCGCTTGCGCCAGTATTGGGCGAGCGTAGAGTGAGTGGACCTATTGGTAAGCTTATCGATACTTCCCTGGTATTTGGCATGCTGGGGGGCGCGGCTACACGGCTTGGTATTGCAGCGCCGCTGATTACTTTGGGATTGCATAAGCTATTTGGGGTTCCTACTGGGGTGGGATTTCAGGTTGGGGCACTGATATTTTGTGCGCTATTATTTGGTTACTGTGCTCTTGTCGGCGTAAAGCGCGGCCTTAGTGTCCTATCAAACTTTACAATTTTTCTCTCACTCGTCTTGCTGCTCTTCGTGTTTATCGCGGGACCAACATTATTTATGCTCAATAGTGGGTTGGATTCACTGGGTAGAGCGCTGCATAACTTCTTGCAAATGGCCACTTGGACTGAGTCCTTCTCTCATTTTAAACAGTTCCCCAATACTCGCTTCCCCCAGGACTGGACCGTCTTCTATTGGGCTTGGTGGTTGGTTTTTGCTCCGAGTATTGGCTTATTTATTGCGCGTATCTCCGGAGGGCGGACTATCAAGGCGATGATTCTTGGGGCACTATTTTTTGGAACTTTTGGCTGCTTCTTGTTTTTTATGGTGCTAGGCAACTACGGTGTTTACTTGCATTTTTCGGGTGAGCTGGACTTAGTACAAATACTGAATCAGCAGGGGGCCAATACCGTGATCTTTGCCGTTTTAGATAAGTTGCCGGCGAGCCAGTTAGTTGTGCTGCTGTATACGCTGATCGCGCTGGTTTTTACGGTCATTACTTTTGACTCCATATCTCATATTCTTGCCGCAGTTGTGCAGAAAGAGGTCCATGGCGAGCCGCTTCGGTGGAATCGAATTTTCTGGGCCTTCGCGCTGGCAGTAATGCCTATTGCCTTGTTGCTTATTGGCGGACTGGAAGCACTGCAGGCGGCAAGTATTATCGCCGGTGTTCCTTTGTTGCTAATTGCCCTCTTGCTGTGTATCTCAATGGTTAAAGTTGCTCGGCATGACTTGAATTTGCACCCTGTTACCCTTGAAAGGGAAATTGTTTTGGAAGGGGCGGCTAGGGAAGGTGCTTGGAGTGGAAATACTGCATCAGGGCAAGTTGTGATGAAATCTGTAAAGAAGATTAGCCGGAGAGGGAAAGAAGAAGCACCCTGAGAGCAGGCTAGTAAGATATGCTGGGGCTTTTTAGGCCCCAGCTGCACTTATAGTTTAAAGACTAAAAGTGCGTGCAACAGAGAAGACAACTCGCTCGTCAGCAATGCCCCAGTCAAGATTAGTATTCTCGGCGGCAATATTGAAATCAAAGCCTTCCAGGGAGGTCATATACTCCACTCGGTAGTGGTTGTACGATTTTTTAGTGTCCCAGTCCCAATTGTCCAAATTGGTGGAGGTAGAGCGGTCGACACTGAAGCGAACATTGTGCCCCTCTGCAAACTCAAAGGTGTGCGCCAGCATCATAATGTAGTGGCTACCGCCACCACCAAAGTAGTCCCAGCTGTACCAGCCATTAACTTCTGATTCGCCCAGGTTAGAGCTGTAGCCTAATTTGGCATAGGCTTCTGGATAATTGCCTTCATCAGAAGCGCTATCACCATGATAGGTGTAGTAGGCAATACCTGTATCCAGGCTCACTTTGTCAGTGAGCTGCATAAACTTACCAGCGTAGTAATCCCACTCCAAGTTGGTATCGTCATCGCCACCGAAGTCTACGTTGGAAGCCCAGGTGCCGATATACCAGCCGTTATCAAAGCCGTAGTCCAGACTGGCTTGCAGTGCTGGGTCGTTTTGAGTCTGGCTGACACCGTTAAAAGTGTAGTCAGTAGTCAGGTTTACAGTAGAGGACAACTCCGCTTGGGATTGCTGGGCAAGTACCAGCAAGGAAGCGCAGGTCAGTGCAGAAAGTTTCAAAGTTGATTTCATTGTTCAATTACCACTTATTTATATTTTGTAGCCCCCGCCAAACTAGACGAGGGATTTCAACAGTTAGCTCGCCAGTTCGATCTTGTTAAAGTCGATCTTGTTTTCTTTAGGCGAGGAATCGATAGTTGCTACCGCCCTGAAGCGCTTCACCAGGATGTAACCCAGGCAGCAGAAGAAAATGCCAATTACCAGGGCGCCGATCCACTGGATTTGCAGGAAGTTGAGCTTGAACAGCAGGGTGAGCAGGCTCATCGCAACCAGGTTCAGGGCGAAGTATTTCCACTTGCCCAGGCGCGCAACAGTCATACCCAGGTTGTCGGTGTACAGGCGAATCAGGGAGTCCAGCGAGTTGATCACGAAGGTAATGCCCACAATGACCATGGCCAGGTTGTAGAAGCCACTGGTATCCAGGCCTTGGCTGGAGTAGTAGTAGAGCACGGTGAACCAGAGCGCGATGGGGATGGATGGGAAGATCAGCATCGCCGCCAGCACTTGGTAAGTACGCAGGCCGCCCACAAAGCGGGAGGTAAACTGGCCAATCATAATGCTCCAGGCAAACCACCAGAACAGGTAGAACTCGTGGTAGTCATTTAATGGCAGTGCGAACTGGTGGATATTGCCGAAG
This sequence comes from Microbulbifer maximicatervae (SeqCode), assembly GCF_052467815.1. Taxonomy (NCBI): domain Bacteria; kingdom Pseudomonadati; phylum Pseudomonadota; class Gammaproteobacteria; order Cellvibrionales; family Microbulbiferaceae; genus Microbulbifer; species Microbulbifer maximicatervae (SeqCode). Next base: position 4,055,448 of record NZ_CP174326.1, on the reverse strand, counting down.
TAACCGCCGAGCAGTGCAAAGGTGGAAGCAAAGTCTCCAACGCTGCCGTTCTCACCAGTAAAGGCGCCTACCCACATTACCGCGATCAGGCCAATAAACATCCAGGTAGTCGCCAGGCTGAGGAAGCGTACATAGCGCAGGCTGGTGGATGAGTAGACCGCAGCGGCGATCACTGCAAAGACGATCAGGTAGAAGGTGCCAACAATAGTTTCACCATCGCCAACTTGCGGCAGGTACCAGGGCAGGTTGCTGAGCAACAAGTAGGCGGTAAAGGCACAGGTTCCGATAATCACTACATTGTTGATTAGTTTTACCAGGCCTATCTCAAAGAATTTAACTTTGGGTTCGATAATGCAGAAGTAAAAACAGGTGAGGAAGTAGAAGCCCCAGATCAGGAAGGCCCAAAAACCAAACTCAATCGCGAGTGCGTTGGTGAAGCCGTATTCTGGGTTTGCGGTTAGGTCTGCGTAGCCACCGAACTCGGTGAGGGGGAACATGATAAGGCCTACATCGAGGCCGGAGGTGAAAAGGATCGCTATAAAAGTGAAGGTTTTAACCGGGGTCACCCCGACCATCTTCACATTTCCCCATTTAATCAGCGAGAAAATTATTGCCGTGAAGGTAAACAATAATCCCGCAGAAAGCCAAGCTGTCATGCTGAGTCTCCAGCTAGTTATTGGTATGCCGGCGCCCCCAGAGGGCATTGCTGTGCGAGATTTGAGTATCCCCGTCGCAGTTGAAGGGGGCAGTCAAATCTCTGCCAGAGCGCCGACGAAAAATCAGCTAACTGAGCGCGCAGGGCGGCCAGGTCGCTGAGTGCTGGTAGCCTTGGTCGCTACCGGTGCCTCGGAGGGCGCCAATACTGGGTGCCCTAAAATCAGGTCAGCAGCCCGCTCCGCCACCATAATGGTGGGCGCATTCAGGTTGCCGTTGGGAATGGTCGGAAAGATGGAGGAATCTACAACTCTCAAGCCCTGCAATCCGTGTACACGGGTTTCCGGGTCTACCACTGCCATTGCATCAGTGCCCATCTTGCAGGAGCAGGATGGGTGGTAAGCACTCTCGACGGATTCCCGTACGAAAGCGTCAATTTGTTCATCAGTCTGGATATCGGTGCCGGGCTGGATTTCATCGCCTCGGTATTCGTCGAAAGCTGGCTGATTGATAATCTCGCGAGTCAGTCGCACACAAGCACGGAAACCCTCGATGTCCTCTTTCTCCTGCAAATAGTTGAACAGGATTGAAGGGGATTGCTTGGGATCACTGCTCACTACTTTGACCCTGCCGCGACTCTTGGGCTTGTTGTGCCCAATATGCACCTGGAAGCCGTGGCCATCGAATGCTTCGCGGCCGTCATAGCGCATGGCTGCTGGCAGGAAGTGATATTGCAGGTCCGGCCACTCCACATTTTCTTTGGAGCGAATAAAACCGCAGGACTCGAAATGGTTGGTGGCTCCGAGACCATCCTTCTTCAGTATCCAACGAGCGCCGATCAGGAATTTATTCCACGGATCGAGCTTGCCATTCAGGGAAATCGGTTGGTTGCAGCGGAACTGGAAATAGAACTCCAGATGGTCCTGCAAGTTTTGGCCGACGCCGGGGAGTTCGTGTTGGAGTTCGATACCGGCTTCTGCCAGAGTGTCTGGATCTCCGATTCCGGAGAGCTGAAGAAGGTGAGGGGAGCCGATGGGACCTGCGCTGAGGATGACTTCCTGCCGCGCCTTGAATTCCAGGGTCTTTCCCCTGCGTTCAAGTTTGATTCCGACTGCCCGTTTACCTTCCAGAATCACCTTATGCACAGTGGCGTGGGTCAATACCGTCAAATTGGGGCGCTGCATTGCCGGTTTTAGGTAAGCGTTGGCGGTAGACCAACGCTTACCATCTTTTACCGTCATATGCATGGGGCCAAAGCCCTCTTGCTGCTCACCATTGTAATCTGCGGTGTAGTCGTAGCCAGCTTCCTTGCCAGCTTCGATAAAGGCTCCATAAAGGGGGTTGGCCATTTCATTGCCGTTATTGACCCCCAGTGGGCCTTCGTCACCACGGTAATCGTCACCGCCGAAAGCCCAGGTCTCAGAGCGTTTAAAGTAGGGCAGGCAGTGGGCGTAATCCCAGCCTTCAGCGCCGTGCTGTGCCCACTCATCAAAGTCTTTAGCGTGCCCGCGCACGTACACCATCCCGTTAATCGAGGAGGAACCACCGAGTACCTTGCCCCTGGGGCAGTGCATACTGCGGTTGTCCAAGTGGGGCTCCGGTTCAGTCGTAAACTGCCAGGCGTACTTCTCAGTATTCATGGGGATGGACAGCGCGGTGGGCATCTGGATAAAGATGCTGCGATCGCTACCTCCTGTCTCTACCAGGAGGACTTTTTTATCTTCCTGGGCAGACAGGCGGTTGGCCAGAACGCAACCGGCAGAGCCGGCGCCGACAATGATGTAGTCAAACTCACTCATACAGGGTACCGCTTAAAATGGACTTTCCAGTGGTGCCAGGCCCACATACACCGCTTTTAGCTGGGTATAGTGGTTCAGGGTCGCAAGTCCATTTTCGCGTCCGATTCCAGATAACTTGTATCCGCCCACCGGCATTTCTGCCGGGGAAGCGCCGTAGGCATTGATCCAGCAGATACCCGCTTGCATCTGGTGGATCACACGGTGGGCGCGAGTGATATCACGGGTAAATACGCCGGCGGCGAGGCCCAATCGGGTATCGTTAGCGCGGCGGATCACTTCGTCTTCATCATCAAAGACCAGTACCGACATTACCGGGCCGAAGATCTCTTCGCGGCAGATGGTCATATCGTCATGACAGTCGGTGAATACGGTGGGAGCAACGAAGTAACCGTTGGGGGAATTTTCTGGTGAAAGGGTGTGACCGCCGCAGAACAGGGTCGCGCCTTCCTCTTTACCCTTGCTGATGTAGTCCATTACCAGTTGCTGGTGCTTGGCAGAAATCAGGGCGCCGAAGTTGGTGTCCGGATTCATCGGATCACCGGCAATAATATTTTGCTCAACACGCTCTTTCAGACGAGCGAGGAACTGATCGTGGATGCTGCGGTGTACAAATACCCGGGTACCGTTGGTGCAGATTTCCCCTTGGGTGTAGAAGTTGCCCAGCATGGCAGCAGAAACGGCTTGCTCCAGGTCGGCATCATCAAAGATCACCAGCGGAGATTTGCCACCCAGCTCCATGGTGACTTCTTTCAGGTTCGCAGCGGCCGCAGCCATCACTTTCTTACCGGTACCTACTTCGCCAGTAAAAGATACCTTAGCTATATCCGGGTGGTTGGTCAGCCAGGCGCCGACCTTGCCGTCACCCTGGATTACGTTGAACACACCAGGAGGCATGCCTGCTTCAATAAAAATTTCGGCCAGCTTCAAAGCACCTTTGGGGGTTTCTTCGGAAGGCTTGAAGATCATGGCGTTACCGCAGGCCAGGGCCGGGGCGGCTTTCCAGCAAGCGATTTGTAAGGGGTAGTTCCAGGCACCGATTCCGGCGCAGATGCCCAGGGGCTCGCGGCGGGTGTAGTAGAAGTCCTCACCGACTTGCTGCTGATTGCCTTCAATGCCTGCAGCCAGGCCGGCAAAGAATTCGATAGAGTCGGCCCCAGTCACCACGTCGACAACACTGGCTTCCTGCCAGGGCTTGCCAGTATCAGTCACTTCGATAGCTGCCAGTTCGTCGTTGCGCTCGCGCAACAGTGCTACTGCTTTCAGCAGGATGCGGCTGCGTTCTACCGGCATCATCGCTGACCACTGGGCAAAACCGCGCTTGGCGCTCTCGATGGTTTCTGCGAGTACCTTCTCGTCGGCAACCTCAACCTGATAGCTGACCTCGTTGGTCGCCGGGTTATATACATCAAAGCACTCGCCGCTCTCATTCGACAGGTAGCGGCCGTCTACAAAATTCCGTTGTTTGTCCAGTGACATCTGTCTCTCCATACTGCTTTAACAGAGGGTCAGTCGGTTGTTCGTTGGCGATGGACTTGAAGGGCGCAATGGGCCGATCGTGAAGGTCCAGTCATCATAAAAAAGGGCCGGTCTGACGAAGACATTTGTCCCTAATCGTCAGATTCCAGCCCGAGCTCGATAGTCGTTTATCGAGCGATATTACACAAAATGTAACATATTTTTAATTTGAACTCTAATTGTTAGCACTCAATGCAACAAAGCTGGCGGATTCGTAGGAGGATTTATTTTTCAGCGACTACAGAGTTAATCCGTATTTTCAAGGGTTAAAAGTGGGCTGGGTTGGGCCAAAAATCTCATTTGAACTCTATAAAAATCACTGTATGAATTTTGCTCAATCTGGCTGTCTCGGGGTCAAGTCAGGTGCCCGAAGGGCGGGGGCTTCGGACGGCAGGAGATAGGATTTGTCGCTTTTGGGGGAGGAGGCTCTAGCTGGTGAAGGTCTGGCAGGTGGGGAGGCTCTACCTCCCCAGAATTACGTTGAGTGAATTTAACTGTTTGCCTCGCGTAAAGTGGAGGTTTGGCGGTTCAGGCTGGCCAGATATAGCACTGCTAACCCAGCTGCAATACCCGGCAATCCCTCATAGATCACGCCGTGATACCCCAGTAGCCGCCAGGTAATCGCTGCTGTAAAGCCGATAATCACTGCTGCGATAGCGGTTGCCTGGGATGGCTTACCCCCAAAACACAATACCAGGAGTAGGGGGCCAAATGCGCTGGCAAGTCCCGACCAAGCGAAAATAACCAGGCTGAACACACTTTGGCTGTTGGCGAGCGCCAACAGCAATGCGCCGCCGGTTATCGCAACTGTGACAAGCTTGAGAAACCAGGTTTTTTCAATCTTGTGCGGAAGAATATCGTGGGTAATGGCTGCGGAGCAGCTGAGCAGCAGGGAGTCTGCGGTGGACATGGTTGCGGCAAAGATACCAGCCAGGATCAGCCCAACAAAAACAGGGGGCAACAAATCCATAGCCATGGTGGGAAGAGCAAGCTCCGCATCAAAGCTCCCTGTATCGGCAATAAACACTCTGGATAGCAGGCCGACCCCGGTAGCCATGCAATAGAAAAGGATGAACCACAGATAGTACCAGGCCCTTGCCCGGTTCATCTTGCTGGAATCCTTCAGGGTCATAAATCGAACCATAACGTGGGGTTGTCCAATCACAGACAATCCAGCAAACCCCCAACTGATCACAAAGAGTATCACCCCGCCCCAGCCCGCAAAGGCGAGCCCCTCGGGAAACCAATGGGTAAAACCTTCAATAGCCTGCATTTGTATCGCCGCACTGGTGATGCCACCCAAGTTGGCAAGGGCGACGGCTAGAAGTGCTGCCATAGCCCCCATCATAACGATGGATTGGGCCGCATCAGTCCAAATGGACGCGCGGATGCCGCCAGCTAAACAGTAGAGGCATACAAGCACAGCTCCAACTACAGCACCGGACCAGAGAGGCCAATCCAGCAGTACGTGCAGGGCTTTGCTGCCGGCAACCATTTGGGCAGAGGCATAAGTTAGTAAAAACAGCAGGGAAATGATGCCGATCAGGCGCTGCAGGGCTGAGTACTTCTGTCCGTGCCAGTTACTGAGAACACCTGCGTAGCTGACTTCACTACTTGAACTGGTAGCGGTCCTCAATCGCTTGTGTACATAGAGGGAAGCCAGAAAATCACCGGCAATCCACCCCACCATCAACCAGATGGAGGCCAACCCAGTGGTGTAGGTATAGCCGATAACCCCGATAAACATATAGCCGCTATTGTTCGTTGCCACGGCAGACAACCCCACCAGCCAGGGGGAGACACCACTGCTGGCAAGGTAATAGTCAGCTTTGGTTTGACGGCTGAACATCGCAGAAGAGAGGCCGACCAGAGTGAACAAAAGTAAAAAACCAAGAAATGAATAGATCATCGGCAATCCAATTATTTTTATCCCGTATTTTTTATGGGGTGGTCTTCAGAGGTTATCCGAATATTTCTAGCTCCCCTTGCCACCACTTTGCGGCGAGGGAGTATTGGCAATAACCTGGTCGAGCTCCTCAAATACTTCACTTTCCGCTAGAGGCTGTAAGGCACTATCAACCAGGATTTCATCGCGGTAGCTTTCCCGTCTTTTAATGGCTTCCGCCAGATAACGCAGCGCTTCATCAAATTGACCCATGGCAGTATGGGCACATGCTAGCTGGTAGAAGGCATGGCTGTTATCTGGATCAATACCCAGGGCCTGGTGACAAAGATTGGCGGCCCACTGGGGTTCATTAAGCTCCAGCACTGCATCAGCTTTATAGGTAAGGGCTTCTACATCCTCGTGGCGGAGGCGCAAAATCTCGTCGTAAATGGCAATTTTATTGGCCACTGAAGATTCCTGTTGAGCGCGCAGCCACAGGGACTGTACTTCCTGGGTTAGCTCGATTTCCTCGCGGTTTTCTTCAATATGTTGTGTTTTCTGTTGAAGCTGCTTCTCTATAACTTCCAAGCGCTTTTCGTATTCCTGGACCAGCTTTGAGATCTCCTCATCGGCCAGGGAGTGCACCCGCTCTTTAATATCCTGAAATGACCGCCAACCAACTAAAACCAAAATTGAAGTGGCGGCGGCTATCAAGTAGAAAAAGTAGGTAACCGTATCGGTTGCGTAGGCTACGGCTCGATCGACAGAGTTGTGTTCACGATCGACAATTTGCTGAATCAATTCCTGCTTGGCATTAGCCTGATCGATTCGCAGCTGCTTAATTTCGTCGAGCATATAGCGCTCGATGAAGGGTGTGTACAAGGGCTTCTCAAGGGTGTCGACTTCGCTTTGCGCACTGTCTTTTTTCTTTTCTTCCGCTTCCTGGGAAATAGAGGTGACGGAAGTTAATAAAAAGAGCAGGGCACAAAGGCTCAGGATGCGAGGCATATCGCCGTCCCGTGATTGTAAATCTCTACCAGTGCCTCGTGTAGAGTCCGAACGGCTGCATCATAGTCTGGCTCGTTAACGATGAACTGCATATCTACATGACGCAGGGACTGGTGCATGGCGAGCACGCGGATATTGCTTTTGGACATCGACTGCACCGCTTTGGCCAGCACGCCGGGGATTTGCATATCGCTACCGATGGCTGAAACTATGGCGACTTTGCGCTGGTTCAGTTCGGCTTCGGGAAAATGCTCTTCCAATGCAGCCTGAATCCGCTTAATTGTTTTCAGGTTGGTGGAGAGGAAATGGGTAAGGGTATTGGCATTAGTGTCTTTGGAAATAATGTGGGCTTTGAAGCGCTTGATCACCAGTAGCACTTCGCGATCATAATCGTGGATGCTGCCCGCCATATCCTGGTCAAACAACTCCAGGGCGTAAACCCCTTTACAGCCGGCAATAATTTCCACTCGTGGAGAGTCGCTGATGTAATCACCAGTAATCAGGGTGCCGGCGTGCTCGGGCTCGAAGGTGTTTTTCACCCTGAGAGGGATATTTTGTTGGCGCAGCCCCTTAGCGGCTTTGGGGTGAATCGCTTCCATACCCAGGTTGGCCAACTGGTCGGCCACATCGTAATTGGTGCGGCCAATGGGTACTGCATTTCCCTCTCCCACCAGGCGAGGGTCTGCACTGCTCAGGTGGAACTCTTTGTGAATCACCGCCTCCTTTGCCCCGGTAAGGACGGCGAGACGACTGAAAGTCATCTCGCTGTAGCCCCGATCAAACGAGATCAGCAGGCCTTTATCGCTATGGGCATAGCCGGTAACAATGGGCAGCTGCCTGCTTAAGTCGATAGTGGCAAAGGCATCCCGGATACGCTCATCCAGGGGTATGTGCTTGTTGGTGCGCCAGCCAGTCAGATCGACAAAGCAGGCATTTACACCATCCCGCTGCAACAGTTTAGAAGTGTTCCATGCGCTGTGGGCCTCGCCGAGGCTGGCTAACATCTCCCTTACCGTGCCCAAGTGAGCGTCGAGGGAGAAGTGGCCGTGCTGACAAAGGCTTTGCAGGTCTCTCAGGCATTTTTTGGCGCTCTCCAGCCTTTCATCCAAAAACAGGTTCGCTTCCGCGAGAAGATCGCCATGCCCGAAAAGGCGTTCGTTGATTTGCCGCAGTGCTGCCCGAAGCTCATCAAACTTAACCAGCCAGCTATCATCCTCAATGCTGCTGGAGAAGAGGGCATAGATACCTGGTTGACCACTTTTCTTGTGTTCTAGAAGCAAGTCAGTAATACCGCCGTAGGCAGAGACTACAAAAACACGATTGTAGATCCCCTTGGAGTCACCTTTGATAATATTATCCCGGACCGCTTCGTAGTCCGTCATAGAGGTGCCGCCAATCTTTTCTATCGTATGCATCGTCTCTTACTGGTCCTTCTTTCTCTTAAAAACTGGGTGAGTGGTTTGAATTGAGATTTGCTTCAGATAGTAGAAATTGATTTCCTCGCACAGATGTATTCCGGCCTGGGAGGCAAGCCGCAAAACGGAGCCTCCACCTTGTTGCTCAGGGCATTAAAAACAAAAAACAAATTAGACCTCGGGTCGGGGCTGATATTGCTGCTGGAGCCATGCATTAAGTTACAGTCAAACACAACAATACTGCCGGGCTTGCCTGTAACAGCTGATATTCCGCCATTGGATACCAGGGACCTCAAATGGCTATCTGAGGGAATACCAAGTTCTTGCTTTTTCAGTGAGCTGAGGTAGTTCCGTTTTGGCGTTTCCCCATCGCAAGCAATGTAATGGTGGTGGGACTTGGGAATCAGCATCAATGGGCCATTAAAATGATGATTCTCTGTTAAGGTAATGGAGATGCTGAGTGCCCGCATACGGGGCATGCCGTCCTCGACATGCCAGGTTTCAAAATCGGAGTGCCAATAAAAATCTTTCCCGCGAAAACCAGGTTTGTAGTTCGCGCGAGACTGATGGATATAAACCTCATCACCCAAAATACATTTCGCAATACTTGATAGCCGCTGATCCCTGGAAAGCTGGTTAAAAATTTGGCTGCTTTTGTGGATACGAAAGACTGAGCGCACTTCGTTACTTTCAGGCTCGGTGATAATTTCTTCCGACTTGTCAGTGTGTCTGCGCTGTTTAATCTCCGCCAACTCTTGCGTAAAAAGGTTAATCTCCGCCTGGGAAAACATATTCTCCAGTACAACAAAGCCCTGTTCTGCATAGCGCTTGAGTTGAGATGATGTCAGTGGGGAGAGGGACTGGCAGTCCCCATACACAATTGGATCTTTGCGCACCCTGGTACCACCCAGAAGGCCCGGTTTTCGGGAGGGGTAACAATCTTCCCTGGTAACACTTGAGCTATCTGGAAGGTACTTCATGGATACTGCCCTATGACTGACTAATTATTCATCAATCTTGTCGGCCTCAAGTTCGTAGGCTCCCTCAGCATTGTGTACTTCCTTGCCATTCAAAGGGGGGTTAAATACACAGGCCATAGTCATTTCTTCAAAGGCTCTTAAAATGTGCCGGTCATGCTTATCGAGAATATAGATAGTTCCAGGTTCGATAGGGTGCTTCTTGCCATCCTCAAGAGTTTCTACCTCACCTCTGCCGGAAATGCAGTAAACCGCTTCCAAATGGTTTTGATAGTGCATTTGGAAATCAGCATCTGCATAAATAGTGGTGATATGGAAAGAAAAGCCCATTTCATCATCTTTAAGCAGGAGTCGGGTGCTCTCCCAGTTGCTATCCGGTGAAACAACCCGGCGGCCGGATTTTTTAGCTTCCTGTAAACTTCTGACAATCATTGGTATTTCGCTGTTTCGTGTGTGTTCGAGTCTGGCTGGTCAGCAATATTCTTAATTTGCAGCCTGCGCAGTTGGATCTTTTGCGTGAGCCTTTCAGAGGCCCTTAAAGTCTAGCAGGCTTCAAAAAAGACTCTTTCCTCAGGCATATCCCGCTCTCCGGCACAGACTTCCCGGATAGCGGATTCAATAATGTCGATCCCTTTTTTAAGGTTTTGATCGGTGATAATCAGTGGGCAAAGGAGCTTAACGATCTGGTCATCGGCTCCGCTGGTTTCAATAATCAGCCCCTGCTTGAATGCGAGTTTGGTGATTTTTCCTGCAAGTTCGCCGCTGATGCAGTCGATACCCTGAAACATACCCCGGCCTTTAGTGGTGAAATTGCCCTCACCATATCGGCTGACAATTTCATTCAAACGCTCGGAAATGTATTTGCCCTTGCGTTTAATCTCCCGTGAGAAGTTTTCGTCAGACCAGTAATGATCGATAGCGGCTTTCGCAGTTACAAAAGCCAGATTGTTGCCACGGAAAGTGCCGTTGTGCTCACCGGGCTTCCACTGATCCAGCTCTGGTTTCATTAGCACCAGCGCAAATGGCAGCCCATAGCCACTAAGGGATTTGGATAGCGTAATGATATCGGGTTCGATACCGGCCTCTTCAAAGCTGAAAAAGTTGCCCGTGCGGCCGCAGCCAGCCTGGATATCATCGACAATAAAAAGTAAGCCGTGTTTTTTGCAGACGGATTGAAGGTTTCTTAGCCACTCGATACTGGCCGCATTGATACCGCCTTCCCCTTGAACTGTCTCAACAATCACTGCTGCGGGAGAATTAATACCGCTGCTGGAATCTGAGAGGACTTTATCGAGGTATTCTGTGGTATCGATATTTTTGCCCAGGTAGTCGTCAAAGGGCATGCGGTGCGTACCATTGAGGCTGACACCGGCAGCATCCCTGTGATGCGAGTTGCCGGTGGCGGCCAGCGAGCCAAGGCTTACGCCATGGAAACCGTTGGTAAAGGTGACGATGTTCTGCTGCCCGGTTACATTGCGGGCAATCTTCATCGCCGCCTCTACCGCATTCGTCCCTGTCGGACCGGTAAACTGCACCACGTACTCCATATTCCGCGGCTTGAGAATTTTCTCATTCAGTGCCTGTAGAAATTCTCCCTTGGCCCTGGTGTGCATATCGAGGCCGTGAGTAATTCCATCGGCCTCGATGTAATCTTGCAGTGCCTGCTTGAACAGTGGGTTGTTGTGCCCGTAGTTGAGTGTGCCGGCACCAGCCAGGAAATCCAGATACTGATTTCCCTCCTCATCCCACATCAGCTCGCCTTTTGCGCGATTGAAAACTCGCGGAAAGGAGCGGGCATAGCTTTGCACTTCTGATTCAATCTCATCAAAGATCTTCATGATTTTCTCTTTTATGGTGTTTCTTCGAGGGCGAAAGGCCCGATGCGGACAAGGGTTTCGGAGTCGTGCAGCCCATCAAAGTGGGCTTGAGAGTCCATCCAGGGGGAGGAGTGAAGATCGACCGATAATTTATCGGCGACACTGTGGAAGAGCGCCCAAGAGGGCAGGTTGTGTTCTGTAATCGTGGTCTCAATAAATCTGACCGAATCACAGTGAGGACGCTCGAGGATGTGACTTATCATCCGGGAGGCCAGTCCAAGCCCCCGGGCTTTCTCGTCGACGGCCACCTGCCAGACAAAAAGGGTGTCTGTACGGTCGGGGATGATATACCCGGAAATAAAGCCCAGCAGCTCTCCATCAACCTCTGCGGCGACTGAGGTGTTGGCGAAATGGCTGCAGTGGAGGAGGTTGCAGTAGCTGGAGTTTGTATCCAGGGGAGGGCAACGTTTGATCAATCGGTAAGTGGCCATCCCATCTTCAATCAATGGACTGCGCAACAAAATATTTTCTGAGCTAGACAAAAAACCTTCCCAACCGACTAAATATTTTTTCACCTCTAAATATTTACCTGCACAAGTGTTGAGCAAATGGCGTAAATATAGCTTTCTAGAGGCATTTTTATGCCGGGTTACTATTAAAAATGCTTTGAACGCTAAATATCGTACACAAATTAAATTCAAAGTCCAGGATACTTGAGGCGAATCAAGTCACAATATCTGACCTAGAAATGCCTAGATATGTGGGATATACAGCCTATAGGCAGGTAAAAATAATATTTCGAGGTCGATAAAATTTTCTATTGGAGATGCCGGCTGAGAGATCGCCTGGCCATAAAATGGACAGTTTTGTGATGGAGCTTGAGACTCTTGTGGGGGTGATGTTTCGCAGTCGGGTTATAAGCGCTTAGTGATTGAGGGGTACGGCGATATAATTCCGGCAATCACCCTGACTCCATGATTGAGAGGTAACTTTGAACAGTATCGAACAAGTGCTAGTGGCCCTGCGGCGGGTAATAAGAGCCACGGACCTGCACTCCAAACACCTGGCTAAAACCACCGGCTTAACCGCCCCGCAGGTGTTGTTGCTACAAGCTATTCGCAATAAGGGTGAAGTGACGATCGGCGAACTGGCCAACGAGGTAAGCCTGAGCCAGGCAACAGTAACTAATATTTTGGATCGCCTGGAGAAGAGAGGCTTGGTTTATCGCCAGCGCTCCCAGGCGGACAAGCGCAAAGTGCATGCTTACCTTACTGAGGAGGCCGCGGAGACTTTGCGCGATGCCCCCATCCCGCTTCAGGACCAATTTGCTCGTCAGTTTGGCGATCTAAAAGACTGGGAGCAAAGCATGATAATTGCTTCTCTACAGCGCGTTGCCCAAATGATGGATGCTCAACATATCGATGCTTCCCCAGTACTGGATATCGGTGTTCTGGATCGCCAGGGTGCCTCAATGGATAAGCCCGCAACGGCACTGGGCTACAGTGACATCCCCGACTCCTCCGACGGAGATAAAAGCACTTAAGTAGCGACACCGGAGAAGAGCGGTTGTGCACGCATTTAGTGGCCATTACGCCCCTCTACAGCTGTAGAAATTTGTCTAAGCTTGCAGCAGCAAGCTCCCTGTAGCGATCGAGGCATTCTGTGTCGACCGGTTGAGCTTTCAGGCTACAAGTTGTATCGATGGACATCCTTGTAATTGGTGCCGGTCCGACCGGATTGACTGCTGCAGTCGCTCTCACATCCCTGGGGCTGAAGTGTCGTATTGTTGAGCACAAAGACAGCCCCTCTGAACTCTCCCGCGCTGTTGGCATTATGCCAGCCACCATTGATGCTCTTCGTGAACTGGGCGCCGCAGATTCCTTTCTTGTAGAGGCGATGCCCCTGAGGAAAATGCACATATTGCGCGATGAGAGAACCCTGGTTTATATCGACAACAGCGGGAATGAGTTTCGCGATAGGGTGCCTCTGGGGCTGCCGCAAAACCGGACCGAGGGAATCCTCCGGGACACTCTTGCCGAGAGGGGTGTCGAAGTTGAGTACGGGGTCTCAGTCACTAACATCACAACCACCCCGGACAAGGCGGCCGTCAACTTCTCGGACAATACCAGCGCCTCTTTTGATTGGGTGATTGCCGCAGACGGCATACAGTCCGCCGTGCGACAGCAGCTGAAAATACAGTACCCTGGTATTGATCTGCCCAATAAGTGGTCAATTGCGGATGTGGATTTGAGAGGAAACTTCGATCCGGAAGAGATTGCCCTGGACCTGTACGGCGGGGAAGGTGAGTTCACCTTGGTGCTCCCTATCGAGCGGCGCCGCGCTCGTATCGCATCATCAACCGAAGATGCCCTGGCAACCCTCAGGCTGCCGATAGAAATCGCCAACATCCGGAGGACAGCGGCCTTTAAAATCTCCATCCGACAGGCAAAAACTTACCGAAAGCACCGGGTGTTATTGGCTGGAGACGCAGCCCATTGCCACTCTCCAGTGGGAGGAAAGGGGATGAATCTGGGTATGGCCGACGCCATAGCCGCAGCATCTGCTATCGCTAACGGTGCGGTCGATAGCTACTCTACCTCCCGGCATGAGGCAGGGGAGTCCGTGGTTAAGAAAACAGAGCTGGCGAGAAAGCTGATCTCCTCGAGCAATCCTCTGGCAAAATCGGCATTGTGGCTATCGGCCCACTGTATCGCCTCAGTGCCTCCGGTTCATCGCGCCTTTATGCGGCAGTGGACGGCGGTCTGAGTGCCAATGTCGGGGGTAGATTTAGGAAAAAGTGGACATAGGTGACAGGCTAGTGCTACTATTCGTCCGCCGGTTTAAAAGCCATTTTTTATTGCAGTTTACCTCGTAGTTTTAGTCATAATCCTTCGTTCGGTCTCGTTTAAAATAATACTTTTTGCCCGCACAACTCCATTCAATTGGAGCGCAATTGTTCAATCAAGGATATCTATTATGTCTAATACAGTTACTGGTACCGTTAAGTGGTTTGACGAAGGGAAAGGTTTTGGCTTCATCGCCCAGGAATCCGGTCCCGACGTTTTTGCTCACTTCAGCGCAATTTCCGGTGGCGGTTTTAAAACCTTGGCCGAAGGCCAGAAGGTAGAGTTTACCGTGACTCAGGGCGCTAAAGGCCCACAAGCAGAAAACATTGTCTGCCTGTAAACTTTAGGCTTCGCCCCCAATAAGGGGCGAGACCGCTATACCTCCCCGGCAAGATATTTGCTGGGGAGGCACTTCAGAAGTAATACCCTTCATATATTGCCGGTTTTTATTTTCCTCTGGAAAACCTGACAGAGCCGGGAAAACCTCTCACTCTAAAAAACCTACCAAGCTCAACTAAGTTAGTTGACAGCCTCCTACCGATTGTACCTTGGTACTATCTTTCTGCCGCTTGAATATTCTGCTGAGCACCAGACCATAAAGCGCAAAAGTAATAGCAACAAAGAGGGTCTCTAGTCCAAGGAAGACTCCCGCATCAGTCATATGGTGGCGAGGAATATAGCCATAGACAGCCAGCACCCAGTGCAATAGTCCCATCACGATTACATAGGTTACCGGAGATGCAGGGCGATCAGGCCTTGCTGATGTCCACATCCGTGCAAATAACAAAGAAACTAGCAACCCAGCAAGAAAGTGAATACTCATACCTTGTAGGAATACGGATAGTGACGGCTCAACAGTGTCAAAGAAGTCCGCTCCATCATAAATATCAGTCAGCAGTACTCGCCGGCCTAGGGCTGCAACTGCCGCTTCTATCCAAGTGTAAGCCAGTGCAGCCAGAATTACTTTCTTCAGGGTTGGCGGTATCTTCATAGTAGTAATCTCCATAATGCTTTTAGTTGACATATATCAACTTATTCCATTTGGTTGACCAATGTCAACTATCTTGGACGGGGCAAATCAGTTAAAGTGCGACTCTCTCGCACACAGTTTTTAAAGTCAGGAGAACATCAGGTGGAAAAGCACAGAAGTATTCATGAAGCGATCTTCCGCCTCAGTTACGACTTGGGCATGCAGATAGCACCTCAACTTGAGAAAATGCGGATAAAACTCGCCCCCCAGCAGTTGCGGGCAATGAGGCAAATATGGGTTCAACAGGAGCTGACGCCAGCAGAATTAGGTGGGGCCTTAAAGCGAGACAAAGGGCAAATTACAAGATTGGTCGATGAGCTGTGTACGTCGGGAATGGTAGAGCGTGTTCCCAATCCTAGTGATGGACGCAGCAAACTTTTACGGCTTACCGGCAAAGGCAACCAATTCTTTGCTCGTGTAGAGGAAATTGAGGGAAACTTTTCAAAAGATCTGATGCAAGGCATCGACAAAAAAGATCTGCAGGCATTTTTTGCCGTTGCAGATCAACTTTCTAGAAACCTCACTAAAATTGACTAGCTTTTCTTTAAGACCTTGGCTATTTCTTGCCCCTGACCAGGGGTTGCTACCAGCTCATCTACAGTTTCACGGATATAAGAATGAAAGCAGTTTGTCTTGCGGTTTTGTTAATCGCTTCTTTCGGTGCACTCTCTCCACAAGTCTACAGTCATCCATCCCACTCGGATTACACCAGCGCTGAAAGTTTGCTTGAATCTGAAGGTTTTATAGGGTCATTTCTCGTCAAGCGTGATGGCACCGATATTTTGAGAAAAGGGTTCGGCTTTGCCAATGTAGCCCAAAAGATACCTAACCGAATTGATACCCAGTATCGAATTGGCTCTCTCTCCAAGACCCTGACGGCATTAGCGGTTGTACAGCTAAAAAACACTGGGAAAATTCCCAGCTACGACATGCCTGTTTCACATTTTGTGAAGGACTACCCAAGACGAGATGAGATCACCCTTAGACACCTCCTCACTCATCGCTCAGGTATCCCAGAGTTTTTTTACGGCATTGACCACAATGAATCTTTTAGTCCTTTGGAATTGGTCAATCTGACTAAGTTTAAGCCTCTGGAGTTCGAGCCTGGTGAAAAATATAGCTATTCAAACTCAAACTATATTTTACTGGGGTACCTTATTGAGTTGATCTCCGGGTACACCTACACGCAGTACTTGTCCCAACATATTCTGGAGGGGCTAGGCTTGGATCATACAATATATGGCGAGAGTACAATCTCCCAAGCGAGCCACGCTCAAGGCTATGCAACCGCTAACCAGGCTGAGCTGGCAAATTATATTGATATGTCGATTCCTTATTCTGCGGGGGCCTTGTCCAGTAACCTGGCAGACTTGGAAACCTGGTCCGAATCCATTGCCACAGGCTCTTTGATTTCTGCCGCTGACAAAGAGGATGTTTTTGTCGAGAGGGGATATGGTTTTGGCTGGGTTACCTCCACAGTCGCTGGCAAAAAAGTGTATACGCAATCTGGCGGAATCTATGGCTTTAGCGCCCTAATCGTCATATTTCCTAAAGAAAACCATTTAATAATTGGACTCACCAATATCGAGGGGCAGCAGCCAAAGCTAAAGCAGCTGGCAGCAACTATTGCCGAAAATGAGTTTTAACCGAAATTGTAATCCAGCAATCAAATAGCCTTTTGGGAAGAGGGGCTATAGATCTCGTATTTGTAGTGAGGCCTGCTCACAAGCAAGCTTTATACAGGTGGTTAAAATTTCATCACTTTTACACTTGTTTACTTACTGTTTACCCATTGAGCCTTATCATTCCAGGGTATCAAGAACTTTTGAGTGACTAGATCAATGGGGCCTGACTGCAAAACGCCATTATTGGTACTCTTAGCTGAAGACAATCACGCGCTGGCGGCCAATATTATCGAGAGCCTCGAAGAGTACAATATTCGATGTGACTACGCTGACAATGGAATAATGGCCACTGAGCTGGCCTCAAAGCATGACTTCGATGTAATCGTACTTGATGTCATGATGCCGGGTAGAAGCGGTTTCGAAGTGAGTTCTAAGTTGCGCAATGCAGGAAGCTCGACACCAATATTGATGCTGACCGCGCTGGACCAATTGGACGATAAAATCACCGGTTTCCAATCTGGAGGGGATGACTACCTGGTTAAACCCTTCGAAATGCTTGAGCTGGTCGCGCGGATTCGGTCTCTATCGATAAAACGACGTGTTACCCAAACCCGGTATAAAGTTGAGGACCTGGAAGTTAATTTAGAGACCCATGAAGTCACCAGGCAGGGGAAATCTATAAATCTGCCCCCAATCTGTTGGGAATTGCTCGTGTTTTTGATGCAACAGAGTCCAAAGCTGGTTACTAAAGAAAAAATTGAACAGCATTTATGGCAGTTTCTTTCCCCTGAATCCGACGTAATCAAAGTACATCTGTATCGGTTGCGGCAGGGAATCGATAAGGGGTTCAGTATTCCACTACTGCACACGATCAGAGGGAAGGGCGTTATCCTGGGGAAGCGTGATGAAAGCCTTTGATCGCTCCATTCGTAGAAAATTTTTCTTTCACTATATTTGGATTCTTGCCGCAATTGTGGCGTGCAGTGCAGTTGTCGTCGAGAGATCCAAAATCAAAATGGTTAAGCACGCTTTAGGTGCGACACTGATATCTGTAGCTGAAAAACGTATCATTGAGGCTGGAGGGGTTATTGATGACCCTTTTTTTGCCCAGTTACAAACATATGATGAGTACAGTTTACTACCAGATACGGCAAAGCGCGTGTTAGAGGAAGCTGACGGCGAAGAAAAAAGGGTGCACTTTAGCAAAGACTTAATTGATGATCGCTACTATTTAGCCATTATGCCTTATGCTGAAAGCGCCCTTAAGACAACTTACTACGTGCTGGAAATAGAAGAAGCTGCAATACCCAGCAAGTACAAAAAGGTAGAAATTGAAGTTCTTATCGGTGTCTTACTAACCCTTACTTTAGCGTTAAGTGTGCCACTTATTCTTGCAAGACAAGTGATATCGCCATTAAAAGACCTAGAGAAATTTGCGCAAAAGAGTCGGCATAAGTTGACTCCGATCCCGGAATCTTTAAAGCAAAGGAAGGATGAATTTGGTCGTGTAGGGCGGGTACTGCAAGAGTCGCTACAGCAGGTATGGAATCATCAAGAGCAGGAAAAGCAATTTCTACAGAATGCGAGCCATGAATTGAGAACCCCCTTGGCAACCATTGGCAGTGCCTTGCATGTGGTGAAGGTAAGGCAAAAAAAAGGTAAGCCAATCGATACTCAACTGGAGCAGATTGAGCGCTCCTATGAACAGATGACCCAGCTGACACAGGCACTTCTGCTGCTATCTCAAAGCAAGGTAAATCTGGAATCAACAGAATTTGATTTCAGTAATATGATTCAAACTCGGGTTGAGCAGCTCAAATACCTCTTGGGTCAGCGAGATGTACATGTTCATCTCAATTCGGATAGTTTGGTCAACTTGAAGCAAGTACAAGTGCTATTGGATATCGCCATAACCAATCTGCTCAGAAATGCCTTTGAGCATACCCTTGAGGGAATTATCGATATTGATTTTGATGCAAATGGAATCCGGGTTCAGAACCCCATACTGCCGGAGCAGCAGGTGCATTTTGACAGGGGGGAAGGGCAGGGTTTTGGTTTAGGTCTTCATATCCTTAAGCAAGTGGCCGATCAGCAGCAATGGATCTTTTCTTACAACAAAAATGAACAATACTTAACCGTTAACCTGGCCTGGGCATGAGTTTATTTACCTGGCGTTTACCTTTAGCGGCATAGAATCCACTCCTGAAATAACGGAACTTCAACCAGTTCAAATTGGGATTCAATATGTCTAGTTTGCAAGATCAAAACCATAAGAGTTCTCTGCCATTAACTTTGAGTATGTGCACCGCGCTGGTGGGTTCGGCATTATCCAGCCTAGCTTTTGCAGATGAAGTTACCCAGAAGCCGCCAAAGCAGGATGAGACGGCACTTTCTGTAGGTATTGGAACCTTTAGCGTTGAGTCAATCTACGTTGATGGAGAGGACCAAAACAACATATTTCCATTGATCTCAGCCCGCTACAAGCGCTTTTACTTTCAGGGTTTTGAGTTGGGTGTTGACCTGTACCACGACGAAAAACTTCGAGTGAAGTTTGGCATTGGCGGTGACCTGGCGGGCGATAGAGACAGAGGGGACAGTGATAAGCTCAGCGATATGGAAGAGCTTGACCTGGCGATTCTTGCCAACTTATCAATGAACTATAAAAGCCCGGTAGGCCTTTGGAAGATTGGCATCTCACAAGATATCAGTGATACCCACGACGGATACAGTCTATCGGCTGGATATAGTTTGCCTTACAAGCACCAAAAGTGGATCATCAAACCCGACTTCAGTATAAGCTGGCAAAGTGATAGTGCGTTGGATTACTACTATGGCGTGGACCTAAATGAGGTAACTCAAGATAGGGCAGCGTATGAAGCAGATGCAGATATCATTACCCGGTTAGGTGTACAAGTGGGATACAACATTAGCCCAAACCTTATTCTTATGGCGGGCGTATATCAAACCTGGTATGGCGATGAGATTAGTAATAGCCCAATCGTGGACACTGATAGCTCTAGACGTACGTCATTAATGGTGAGTTATAAATTTTAACTCTTCTTACGGTATTTGATGACTGTAGCTTATTTAGACTAGCTGGCTAGTCAATACCAAGCAGAAGTTACAGGCCGAGGCAGGAGCCCCTGCCTGTAACCAAAACCTGTCTGCAGTACAATGTACACGATACCCACAGAGTCATAGCAAGAGGGCTTCTCTATTTAGCATCCCAATAGCAGGGACTACCGTATTTCTCCTTAAGGAAATCAATAACAACACGTACTTTGGGAGCCAGGTTATCCGTAGGTAAGTAGAGTGCATTGATAGTTTGGTTTTCTGCCGATGAAGATGCGCGGTAGTCAGTCAAAATAGGAACCAGCTTGCCCAACCGAATCTCTTCATTGATTAACCAGGTTGGGAACATAACAACCCCAGCTCCCCCTATAGCACTGGAAACCAGTGTTTCTGCATTATTGCTGTAAAGTGATCCCTTAACTTCATAGGGTGTCAAACTATCTTTACCGATAAACCAGCGCTGTAGCCCATTGGTTCCCTTAAATACCAAACAGTTGTGAGCAATTAACTGCTCTGGGGTTTCCGGGACCCCATTTACCCTCAGATATTCCGGGCTGGCTGCCAATACAAAGTTATGATTGCCAAAGCGATTCATTTTCAAGCCTGAATCTTGGAGCGCTCCAATTCTGATAAGTAAGTCAACACCCTCCTTAGCAGGGTCAATAAAGCTATCTGTCTGCTGCATTTCGATCCTAAGCAGCGGATAGAGCTCTAACAAATCTGGAATATAAGGAGCAATATGAAGCCGCCCAAAAGCAACGGGGGCGCTGATTTTAACAACCCCCCGTGGTGTGTTGGCTCTTTGCTCAATTTGCCCGCACACTAGCTCATACTGACGAACAATATCGCTACAATACTTTGCAAAGGCCGTACCTTCATCCGTCAGTGATATTGCCCTGGTATGACGGTGCAGTAGTTTGGTTCCCACTTTCCCCTCTAGCTGAGCCATTTTTCGCGATACAGAGGACGGTGTCATTCCCTGCTGCCTGGAAACCTCAGAATAGTTACCCAATTGGGCCGTCATTAAGAACAGTTTTAACTCTAATATTGATATATCGTAATTCATTAGCTAGCGGTCGATAGTGGGTAACTGTTGAGTGATGTTATGGCCCCTCTGAGTAGTGCTTTACTCCTGTATATTCAGCTAACTTTGGATAGCGGGCTGCAGTGCCTCATTACTGCGAACTGGCGCTCTCCGATTAGCAAGGTAATTACAGATCAACGCTAGA
The DNA here is from genome assembly GCF_052467815.1 of Microbulbifer maximicatervae (SeqCode). Taxonomy (NCBI): domain Bacteria; kingdom Pseudomonadati; phylum Pseudomonadota; class Gammaproteobacteria; order Cellvibrionales; family Microbulbiferaceae; genus Microbulbifer; species Microbulbifer maximicatervae (SeqCode). Next base: position 4,034,576 of record NZ_CP174326.1, on the reverse strand, counting down.
ACTACGCAAACCATTGCGGCAATTCGCCAGGAACTTAACGGGATAGACGGATTCGTAAACCATCCCTGGGTATCAATAATCAAACTCATGCTCATCTGCCCAAAAATCGTTGCAATTGTTGTTGATGCCACACCAATTCTGGGAACAACAGCAACTACGACTATCATGTAGAAGATACCAAAAAGTGCACCTGTTAGTTGCCACTTAGGTACGGAAAGAATTGATGGGCCGCTGTGTTTTCCAAAGAAAAACACCAGTAAGCCCATCACTACAGCTCCGATACCAAAGGTAAATAGGGCGCTTTGGACAACTCCTACACTTTCTCCAAATTTTCCGTTAATTGCTGCCTGGGAGCTCAACGCTACGCCGGATAGTACTGCGAGTAACATCAGCCCAATCATAATTTGGCTCCCAAGTAGGTAAAATATAATGCAAGGCATAAAAATGTTGCCCCACATACTCTCAGGAGATTAATGGGCTGTTTACGTACCCCAAACCACCCCAGTGAGTCAATTAGGAAGCTTTTGGCTGTTTGCCCCACAAGAATCCCGATCATGGTCATAGCTACTCCAAGTATAGGAGTGGCTAAAGTTAGAACAACAACGTAAACAGGTCCTAACAAGCCACCTGAAAGCTGCCACTTTGGAACCTCTCGCCAGCTTATATATTTTGCACTGGGGACAAATAGACTGATGAGCCAAAGTAGGGCTGTCCCAACACCAAATATGCTTAGGGTGGCCCACAAGTGACCAACCTGCATACCTAGGGGCCCCAACAGACCCGCCTCGACAGAGAGCCCCATACCTGCGATAACAACCAAAATAGTGGCGAGAATATTCATCGAGGGTCAAATAAACGTACGTTAGTCAAATGCTCATAGGCCTTTCCATTAGGGTATGATACGAGTTCAAGTTGCATGCCCCATGGAGCCATGAAATACACCCAGGTCTCTCCTTCAGTTGGCCCTTCAGTCATTACCGTAGGAGCGCCAAGTACCTCAATATTCTGCTTCTTGAGGTATTCAACCGCAGCATCAATATCTTCAACATAGAATGCTAAATGATGCCCCCCAACATCAGCATTGTTTGGTGCCACCTTATTTCGTTCTATGTTGTCGGCATACTCGAATATTTCCAGATTGATGCTGTTAGCATTCATAACAGCAATTTTCTTGATCTCTGCACGAGGATTTACATTAAGGTGATCCGTCATCCAAGTATCGTCTGAAGCAAATGGCCCAAACGTATAAGCCAACTCAAAACCAAAGTGTGTACTAAAGAACTCAACGGCCAAATCAACATCGGGGACGGTGAATCCTATATGATCTGCTTTTTTAAGTCCGGGGATAGCCATTAGATGTCTCCTCGATCATGGCGAAGCTTATTCAGTGCGCCCATAGTGGTAGCCCCTTTATTGAAGCCCGTATACATTGAGGCAAAAACAATCAATTCCTCAATCTCTTCATACGTTGCACCTTGTTTGAGAGCCATATCAACATGGGCTCCAAACGGGTTACCTTCACCATTTACATTGAGCGCCATTTGGTCAATAGCGATAGTGATTAGTGCTTTGGTTTTCTGATCCAGAAGCGGCTTTCCCCATACCTCGCCTGCGACTCGTACAGCTAGATCTCCCCATACCGGGTTAATAGACTTAAGTCCCTCGATCAATGCTTGATCATCCAAAACGGCATTTTCGTACTTGGTAGTCATAGTTAATAGTCCTGGTTACCTAGATGATATTTCGCTGTAACAGCTGGAAGTTATTATAGGGAGTCGCATCCTTCTTAAAACTTATAAGCAGGAACATCACTTTTGCAAATTATGCACAGATGATCGCTGTTTATGAGGTGGTACAGTCTGTTGTTAGACTTATTTTAGTGCCCTAGCAGGGGCGAAAGAGGAATATGGTAGCGATGCTAAAAATGGTATGAGCCGGAAGGGAAGGGCGTTTTGATATGTTGATTACAGTATATTATCTAATGCCTCTAAATATATTCCGGGTATTCCAACTAGATAAAAACTACTAGCAACACTAGTGCTGTTTATAATCTACCCTAAACTATGAATATCCATTGAAGGCTCGATATTCATATGTCCATGACCCCGATAGATATCGAACGTTGGGATAGAAAGGCCCACTTTAAATTTTTTATGAGCAGTGCAGGGTCAACTCGAATAGGCCTAACCCAGCCGTTGGATGTGACAAATTTAGTCTCTTTTTGTAAACAAAATGCGCTCCCTTTTTATTATAGCCTTATCTATTTGGTCACTCAGGTTGCAAATGAAATAGAGGGCTTTAGACACCGTATTGTCGATAGCCAACCCATGGAGCACGATATGGTGCACCCATTGTTTGCTGATTTAGGGGGCAAGGATGGGTTGTTTAAGCTCGTTATGGCTGGAATGGAGAAGAGTCTGACGGAGTTCGTACACAAGACAAAAGAGCTTTCATTGTCACAAACCGAGCACCTCCCTGTCGAAAAGTTCATAAACCGCCATGATATTCTGAATATTAGCAGCTACCCCTGGGGAGATTTTTCCAGCCTACAGGTAAAACCGGTACAGAAAGAAAACTGTGACCCTGGAATACCTTTTATTGCCTGGGGGAAATATCAAAGTCAGGGGGGACGTCTTATCACCTCGTTATATAGTGAAGTGAACCACTGTTTTTTAGATGGTATTCATCTCTATCAATTTAAACAGCAGTTAGAAGGTAAGATTTGTCAACTGGCCTGAGGTCACCTGGCTGGATTTGGGGCCTGTGAGTTACTCTGAAACATCTGTATCGCGGGCCTTTCAGGCCCGTAGGGATTATTCAGAACTATTCAAAGGCCCCTTGGCTAAAAGCTCCTCATTCAGCCCCCAATAAAAAAGGCAACTACCAGGGCAATGAATCCCAATGAAGTAAATTGAACAGCGGCTTTCCTGAATTTTGGTACCGCAAAGGCAACTACTAACCCACTAATCAGGCTAAATAGTAGGCTGGCACCGAGCATAATAGCTGAGAACCAGAAAAGCGGCCCGGCATGACCTTTATGTATCAGCAGAAACTGATGCCATAGGTCGTGCTCCTTTACATGGAGTATCGCAGATTGCTTGTCTTCGCTTGGCTCCAAATAGACTTGGCGCTTGTAGCCATACCAACCAATCCACCCATCTTCCAAATAGAAATCTGCTGGTAGTGCCACCTCTGCAGGCTGCACAATTGGAGATATAACATTTAGAGTTTCTTGCTCATTGTTGGGTAAGCCTTTCGGAAGGGAAACGGTGTACTCAATTTGCTCATCGACACCACCCTCAATATCAAATAGATAGAGTACGCCAGTGGCGATATACAAAATAGCAATGGGTAAAAAAAAGCAGGAAAAGTAGGTGTGGAGTTTGATCCACAGTAAACGGTTTCTGGATTTCATAGGCAATAAAGGGCCCAATACAAATGTATTGGGCCCAGATCGTAAATAAAAATAAAAGGAAATTAGAAACGATAGTCAACTGATAGTCTGATATCTCGACCTGCCTCGTATAACCCGGCTACGATACCCCAACCATCAATGCCACTATAATCCGCTACACTGGAATGGTCGCGGTAGTGCTCATTAAGAAGGTTTTGAATCGCTAAATTAACATTCAGACGATCATCTGCAAGAGGCTCCCAGTGCAAGTAAAGATCGTGTACCTGGTAACCCGGCTTATCCACTGTTTGGGTGCTATCGATCCAGCCAATTTCAACTGCACGCTGTAAAACCTCAATATCATTCAGGTCTTGTACCAGAGTGTAGTTCCAACCTAATTCTAACTTGGGTGTAAAGGCGTAAGTGGCAGTCAGGTTCCAGGTATCGCCACGGGCATTTGCCAAGCCGTTGTGTTCATAGCCCTCAACGGTATACCCATTTAGTTCCGAATCGCTATGACTGAAAGCAGCACTGAGTGACAACTTGTTCCAAGCGTAAGAGGCGCTAAGCTCAAAACCTTCAGTCTCCAGTTCGCCAATATTTTCGTAGTAAGTACCACTTCCAAGCTGATCGAGAATAACATCATCGATTGTACTGCGGTAAATAGCAGCTTTTAGCCCAAGGCCATCCTGAAGGTATTCCAGCCCAAGTTCGGTATTGTCAACGGTCTCAGCATCCAGGTCAGGATCAATCACCGCCGACTCTAGAGTAAATCCATCTCCAACCTCCTTGCCGCGCATAGCTGTTGCATGGCCAGCAGTGAGGGTGAGGGCATCAGTAATCGAATAGCTCATGCCGATATTGGGGCTGAAACCCTGGCTATCGGTCTCATCATCATAGGTAACCTGTTCCAGCTGGTATTCGTCATAGCGCACTCCAAAGCTCAATAATAGTGCGTCGGTTGCCTGCCAATGATCCTGAACATAAGCGCTGAGAATTTGGCCTTCCTCGCTGTAGGAGATACCAATATAGGGTTCCGAGAGGTAACGGCTCTCCACTTCATCTTCACGGCCCTCTACACCATAAGTGATAGTGTGTTGTCCGATATTGCTGGTATTTCGCAAATCAAAGCCAAGGGACTCTACTGAAGCGCCGTACTTGCCCCATCGATCGTAGACATTTTGCTCCATCTCTGACTTGGTGTGATAAACCGTGGTCTCCAGGTTAATCAGAGCACTGGGAGAAAATTGATGATTGACAACAAACGTTTGGCGCTCAGCATCCATTGGATAGAGTGTTTGCCCCTCATAGGCAGGCCAATTGGGGCGTTGGCTGAGTTCTCCAGATTCATTCCGTTGCTCAAAACTGACGCTCAGCTTTTGATTCTCAGATACATCACCACTCAATTTCATGAAGGCGAGGTCCTGATCAGAAGCGGTGCCATAGATGGTGTTGCCGTCACCATCTTCCATATTCTCGTGCTCAATGGTCACAAATGACCCTAGAAGCCCCCAGTTTTCAGTAATCTTCCCGTAAACTGAAGCACTGGCTTTTTGGCCATCATTACTAAAGACACCGCCTTTCACTATTGCCCCAAACTGTTCACCCTCGTCAAGCAGGTCATCGGCATCTTTGGTTTCAAAGCGGATTGCACCTCCGATCGCACCAGCACCGCTGGTAGCTTCGCCTGCGCCAGCCTGTACTTCAACTTTCTGCAATAACTCCGGCTCTATCGATACCCGGCCAATATGATGGAAGAGGGTGCCGGTTTGTGGCGCGCCATCTACAGTAACATTGAGAAGAGTGTCTTCCATGCCGCGAATATAAACTTTCTGTGCGATACCCAGTGATCCACCAACAGATACGGACGGTATCTGGCGAAAAATATCACTAAGATCATTTGCCTGCTGCTTATCAAGTTCTTCAGGCGTAATCTCGGTATCCGTTGCTACACCGACAACTACTACGGTTTCCATCGGGGTTTCAGCGGTATCTTCTGGTTCCTGCGCTTCCTGTGCCTGGCTGATGCCAGAGGCCAAGGCGCTGGATACCATCAAGGGGAGTAACGCGTACTTGTTGTGGGAAATATTGCGGGCCATGTGGTGTCCTTCACAGAGTTACCTATTTGCTAATGCGAATTATTCCTATTGGCACTTACAAAGTACAGCAGTGTTGCATTTGTTACATTTGATGGCGATTTCAGCTTACGAAGGCTCCAAACACTCGGAAAACTGCGTGGGAAGTGTGACCCTCATACTTAAACCCCCAGCGGATCGATTGGAGGCTCTAATTGTTGCGCCTACACTATTCAGCTGGCGCCGTGCTAGGGCTAGGCCAAGTCCAAAATTTTTCGATTTTGAAGTGCGTGATTGATCGGCCCTGAAAAAGGGCTTAAAAATATTGTCCAGCAAAGCTTCCGGTACACCAGGGCCCGAGTCTTCAATATCAATAATGACCTGATCTTTCCCGGTTTTCTCCAGAAGGACGTGAACAGCTTGTCCCGCAGGGGTATAGCGCATCGCATTGCGCAGGATATTTTCCAGTGCCTGGCCAACAGCCTGATGATTGGATTTCCTTATTTTCGCTGAATCCGGCAAGTGGGTGCAGATAGTGCGATTTGGGAATTCAAAGCGGGCATCCTCGACAATTACATCAATAAGGTCTACCAAGTCCAGGTCTTCGGTACCTATAGAGGGTTGCTCATTATCTAGCCAGGCAAGGGTAAGAGTATCCTCCACCAAACGTCGAATATGGGCAGACTCCCTTTGAATTCTCCGGATATTTCTATCGTCCGAATAGCGGGTGCCGGCGCCCTCTATCGCAATATCCAAGCGGGTAAGAGGAGTTCTTAATTCATGGGAAAGATCAGCGATCAGTTGCCGCTGGTTGACAATTTGCTCGCCTATCCGGGTTGCCATCTGATCAAAGGTTTTGGCCAGTTCGGAAATCTCATCGTCACGGCTGCCCAACTGATGGTGGACTCGCACATCAAAATTCCCCCGGCTGAATTCCCGTGTTGCCTGCTCCAGTTTTCGCAAGGGATGCATAATATGACGATAAAGCATCAGGGATACCAGCGCCAAAATGCCCATCGGCAGTAGTATCTGCATCATTAGTCGAGTGGTTTGCCAGTAGCCACCGGGGCGCATCCTGTCAGGGAGCAGTATCAATAAGCTGGTTCTCTCGGTTGTAAACGGGATTTCCATTACCGGATTGTCTTCGAAATACAGGTGGACCTTCCAATCCACATCGCGGCCGAGATTATATCCAATGTACCGATGCTCATTCCCTCGCTCACCTGCGATATGGGTTACTTCATACTGAGTAACGGTGGCCCAGGTATCCTCCCGCTCCTGAAGCGCTTTCAGCCATTGTTCCAATCCGGCTTTATCGCCAGAGAGAAAGCGCATCTCTGCTTTTTTGCCCCACTGCTTTAACTCCTGCCGATGAGAGGGGTCCAGTAAACTCATCTGCTCTTCAGTACGGATGGTGAGGGAGTTAATAAGATAGAAGAGGGCGACAATACCGGACGTAATCAGCAGACAGAGTTTCCAAAGAAGTTTCCGGTTCATTTCAAGCAGTACCCCTTGCCGTGTACCGTCTGTAACCGATCCCCTCGCCAGCCAGCACCAGTCAATTTGCGCCTGACCCGACTAAGGTGCATGTCCAAGCTGCGATCATAGGCACCCAGGGTGCGATTGAGGACCTGCTGGGAAAGATATGCCTTGCTCAAAACTTCACCACGATGTATTGCCAATTCCCATAGCAACTTAAATTGAGCAGCTGTGAATTCAATAGGCTGGCCACCAGCAAATACCTGCAGGGCATTCAAATCAAGCCGAAGATTGTCGATCTCGGTGTAGTGGACGCTCTCTGCCTGAGCTGGCTGACTTCGGCGTAATAAGGCCTCAATTCTCAGTAAAAGCTCAGTCTGGTTAAAAGGTTTAGCCACATAATCATCTGCCCCGTAGCGCAGGCCCGTGATCCTTTCCTCTTCAGCCCCTTTAGCGGTGAGAATAATGACCGGCACCTGACTGGATTTACGCAAAATCTTGAGCAGGGAAATACCATCCATTTCTGGCAGCATTAGATCGAGTAAAATTAACTGCGGTTGTTGCTTTGCGGCTTCCAATAGCGCGGTATTCCCGTCAAAGCAGGCATTCACTTGATACCCTGCATCTTGGATCATTTCGCTGAGCTGATCGTTTAGGCCTCGATCGTCTTCGACGATTAGGATATTGAATTGTGAGGGCGATTTTTGGCTCATGAAGACACTGGCTGTTTGCAAACTGGTGCAGAGAAAATTACCACAATGAGGAATGGCTAAATATGATTAGTTGAAATAATCAGAATCCGGCCAATGATTACTCTGAAACTGTGTGGGTAATCAGTTGTAGTAACTTGGCATTGTATGCCTGGGCATAGAATTTGTTCTGTTCAAGCTTCTCGCTATTCAGTGCGTAATCTTCTATATGGAAGCCGGTTCCACATAAGAAAAATTTTTCCTGAGGACTGAACTCAGCGAGCCTACCCTGCAAGTCTTCTCCTAGTATCCCGGGCGTTACATGGCCACCCCCCGGAGAATAAACATTCACGAACTTAGCCCGGTTATGAATAAAATCATCTTTCGCATCAGTAAATCCACGCTCCGCTGACAGTACGGGATCGCTCGCTATTGCAATCAACTCATAGCTTTTTGATAGTTCAGACCATACCCAAGCGATTACACCTGCGAGAAGGGCCGTGCCCAGAAGAAAGGTATTCCTAAGGGTTGACGTCATTGTCCCCACCAGTGGAAGCCCAAAGGCTTCGTCCTAAATAGGAAAAATAGGCTGTGAAAGCCTGATTAATTTTTTTACGTTGCTCTCCCTGTGGATACAGTCCCATTTTTGCCTCTTGGCTAGCCTTTGAGCCAGCAACCAAAAAATTATTGTTGATACTGGCATCCTGAATAAATGCTTCGAAAGCCCGGGCACTCAGCTCTACAGGCTCACTGTAGTAGAGCGAACCATTTGCTTTATCGGCACTGATGGAAGCAGTCACCAAGTCACTGGGGTTATTACCACTCTCATCCAGCATCATAGTTTTAAAGCACGTAATAAGTAAGTCATTGAGCGGGTGGGGCACTGGAGTTGCATTCCGCAACCACGCCTCTGAGGCATACATGGTACTGGACGTACCACTGAACGCTTTTTGGGCCAAGTAATGATCAAATGCATGAAACCATTCATGGGCAATAGAGCCTGGCCCCGCGTTTTTGGCGAGAGAAAAGCTCCGGGCAGAGGGGTCATAAAAGGCAGCCATCCCCGGGCGCCCGCCGATTCCATATTGAAAAGACAATGTACCTCGTAAGGATACCAACACTTCTGGTCCTTGAAGAATGGTCATTAAATCAACAAGCGCATCATAAAAAAGCCCAGCGGCCCGATCGCGCTCCTCGCGAGTGACCCACCGGCCAACAGCAATAGAGCGAAAGCCAAATCTCTTCCTGACATCCACAAACGAAACGGGTTGCCGTTGCTGGGTTGCAGTGTGACCACTGCGATAAAATGCCCTGGTCAGGACCATAATCAATGCCAGTCGATTGGAGGAGGGTGGATATTAATCCTCCAGATTGAAGGCTTGCAAGAAATGGGGAGTGCTTTTATTCCTTTCAACTAATCCAATAGCTTTCTATTCCACCCAGTCAGAAAAGTAATCAACCAAATAGTCAATCGCCATTCGCGCTCGCATGGGTAAAAAGCGACGATTCTGATACACGATCCAGCTACTGGCTCCGCGCCCACAAAAAGATTCCAAGATAGGCTCCAGTAAGCCCTGTTGAATTGAACCACTGAAACTGCTTTTGGGCATATAAGCTATACCCAAGCCTTGCTCGCAAGCTTTCACGATCGCATGGGCATTATTTGTTCTCCAGCGCCCACTAACCTTTACGCTTACAGGCTCTCCATTCAGGTCAAAAACCCATTCATCATTGTTAGCCACCAAGCAACTCTGCGTTTTTAGTTGATCGGGGTGATTGGGTATACCATTTTCTTTCAGGTAACTCGGGCTTGCGACAGCCATCATTTGGCGGTCGGCCAGTTTACGAGCAACTAAGCCGGAATCCTCAAGGCGACCATAGCGTATGGCAAAATCAATCCCATCCTCGACGAAATTGACCATTCTGCTATTGAAGTCCATGTCGATTTTCAACCCCGGGTGTTTCAAGCCAAACTCCATCAGGGCAGGGGCAACATATTGCTCAGCAAAGATACCAGCACCGCTAACTCTTAGTGTTCCATTGAGCTGAAACTGTTGCTGGCTAACCTGCTCATTCGCCTGTTGCAGGCCAACCACTAACTCTTTACACCGCTGGTAATAGGCGGTCCCGGCTTGGGTCAGACTTACCTGACGTGTTGAGCGGGCCAAAAGGGATGAGCCCAAGCGCTCCTCCAGACGGGAGACCTGCCTACTTACATGGCTAGTACTGCAGCCAAGTTGCTTGGCAGCCGCTGAGAAACCTTGGCTTTCTGCCACCGCTACAAACTCGACTATGCCGTCAAAATTTTCCATGTTTCTCAATCTCGATTATTGCCATTCTGCAAAGGTATTTAACAGATTTTACGCATTATCAGCAGAATAGGGACAATCTACAATCCCTCCCCACTGAATGCTGACCAACATAGGAAAGAAACATGAAGAAAGTACTTATTCCAGTGACCAACCACGCCACTCTTGGTGAAACTGACCAGGCAAATGGCACCTACTCACCTGAGTTGACTCACGCGATTCGCGTATTTATGGAGAATGGACTCGACTATGACATCGCCTCTATTAAAGGGGGGAAAGCACCACTCTATGGCACTGACATCGAAGGTGACGACATCAACCAAAAGGTGCTTAATGATTCAGATTTCCAAAACCGTATCAATAACACCATCCCTATGAGCCAACTGAATACTGCAGACTATGATGCAGTATTCTACCCCGGTGGATTTGGTCTGCTTTCTGACTTGGCAACTAACGAAGACTTCGCAAAGCTAAGTGCCGAGATCTACGAAGAGGGTGGCACATTGGCCGCAGTATGCCACGGCCCGGCTGGTTTCCTGCCTATCACCCTGAGCAATGGCGAAAAGCTTTTGGCTAGCAAGTCTGTCACCGGCTTCACTCGTGAGGAGGAGATTGACTTCGGCACCATTAATGACATCCCATTTTTGCTGGAAGAATCTTTGGCGAGGGGCGCTGCCCGCTACAACAAAGTACAACCTTGGCAGGAGTTTGTTATTGAAGATGGGCGAGTGATTAGCGGCCAGAACCCAGCAAGTGCACACGGTGTTGGTGTTGCCATCGCCAAACAGCTTGCCAGCTAGTGCATGGCCTGGCCGGTCCCTCTGGGGTCGGCCTGTGATTCTAAATAGAGGTATCTCGTGGTGCAAATAAGCGATAGGATGTAACAATATCTATCCACTAGAAAGCGTTTTTAACAGATTGCAAGTGGTTATAAATTGAGCGCCACCCTAATTGTGGTACTACAGGAATTCTAAAGACTAAACGGCAAGTGCTGCAAAAGATACTGTTCGATCCATCCCTGCAAGATACTTTTCCGGATTGGCTCCACTTCCACAGATAAAGTGTTCAAGTTTCTCAATGAACTCTGTTTCACTAATTTTTTCAGTATTCTCCGATACTGTCATCCGACTACCAGATGGAGGCATCATTTTATTCAGAGAAAGGTCATACTTTTTTAACATGGAAAGAACGCCACTTTGGGTGAAGAAGCTGCCTTTACCAGAAAACTGGACTCCACTCCTAAGTGTTTCCAGGTGTTGCTGCGAGTCCTTCCCGTTAGAGAGGATTATATCTGCGAGCTTACCAATTCCGGGAGCTTGGATGACTCTGAGTTTTCCCCCCTTTTTTAGTCGTTTACGCAAGCCAAATAATATGTCATCACGGTTATAGCTCTCAAAAATCATTCCATCCAACCAGATTGCATCATATAAATCGGGGTGAGCAGAATTGTCCTCCAACGATTGATCTTCAAAAACTGTTAACTTGTAGTTATCAAAATCCAAAGTTTGTAAAATATCCTGGACAATAAGGGATTGCCCATGTAGCGGTGTCAATATATGTACAAATTCATTTACTTCTGCTAGGAATGGCGCCCAAATTGCTGGAACACGTGCAAAAATCAGCACTCGACCAACATTATGAAATCCATGTTGGAAGATGGCGTATCGATAATATGACAGCTCCTTACTGTAAGGTGAGACAGTTCTCTTGTCGGGCAGTGAGCTGCTAATCTCCCACCTATATAGCGGCGACTCTATCTCATCGAACCTTCCTTGGGGCTTGATACCAGATAAGCCAGAAATAATCTCATAATAGGTCTTTTGGCTTGTTTGCATCGCGGAACGTTTCTCATCATCATTTTTTAGATGCCTTTTGTCCGTTGCTTTGCATAAGGTACAGTAGGGGACCTCTTCGGGAGTTCCCATTGTTGCCCTTAAATGCTGCATATAAGGGTGATTCCACATATTTTCTTCGTTGTGGAAACTCTTGGCATTTGTCCACTTGAAACTCGGCAGTTTCCTAAAGAAGTTACAACAGACTTGAGTTTGCGAAAAAATATTAATTTTCAGCGCTCTCCAAGGAGCCCAGCACACGGGCACCAGGTTTTGCCTATCAAAAATGGACCATTCGTAACTAAGAGACACATCATCTCCGCTGCTGAGCGTGGACTCTATATCAGAGTAACTGGCAGCAATTTTGGCTATATTTAAACCTGTGGCCTGAGGTAAAGAGACCGGTGGATATTTTTTCCTCGATTCCTTTCGTGCAAATTCCGCTTTAGCAGCTGCAACTATATCACTTAGATTTTGATCTGAATTATGTAGCTTACGAGGGACAACTGGTTTTTCCAGTTCTGTGCTAGCGCCTGAGGCGGTATAGATGGGTTTATCGCTTACAATGATTACAGAATCGTCATGAGTTGGAACGCCTTTATCTACGGCTGCACCCAGTAGTTTTTCCAGGCTCGGCAGAGGTTTTGTAATTGAAATATTATTCCGCGCACATTCTTGTTCTAATTGACGGAAGATAGTGTTTGCCCTATGAGGTGTCCTAAAAATACTAGCTTTGTCTGTCAGCAAGTGATTACGACCATACTGGGGTGGTGGCACCATCGGGTTAACATTTAGGTCCCTAAATCCAAATCGATGTAGTAATGAGGGTAATTCTGGTAATTCATCAAGATTTCCACTGTGTACAACGTATCCAGCTCTAAGCCATGGGCGCTCTCTACCATAACGTTTCTTTGAATCATTTAATCGATCCATATTAGCTATAAACCGCTCCCATTTTAATGGGGTCATTGTCCATTCATAGGTTTCCTTACGAGCTGCATTTACTGAAACATAAAGATATGAAAAGTACTGAGCCACGATATCCGTCACTTCAGGACGCATGATTGAACCATTAGTAACTGAGCCCAAGGACAAATAGGGCGCAGTCGACCTTAACTGTTCTAAAATCTCCAAAATTTTGGGGTGAGCAAAAGGCTCACCCAAACCGCCACCATTAGGTGTAAAAGAGCGACAAAACTTCAACCAGTCAGCTCTTTGCAACTGTTCATATGACAACTTTTGGTTTGAAACTCGCTCAGGTAAGTATGCGCAAAAATTGCATCTGGCATTACATACATCTGTAATATTTGCACTAACGCTGACTGGAAACGATGCTACTTTTCCAATGCCTAGAGATGTCTCCCAAGCTGCTAGCATTTCATTAGCTTCAATCAACTCGGCACTTGCACAAGCATCTTCAGAAACAGCATCTTCAATAAAATTTTTCCAGTCCTCGTAATTCCCCCTTAGAGGGGGGAAATTACCGTAATTCAGATGTCGTATATCCTTATCAATATCATAAAAGCGTCTAACAAATGGATCAGATGAGCCGGAGTCACCGAGACTACTAAATTCAGGTCTAGAATATACCCCTTTCATTAGTATTGAGCCTCTTTCTAGATGTGAGTTAGTCAATCCCTGATAATAACCTTTATCTATGGAGTAAACTTATATGAGAGAGTCCGTTGTCGCTCTTTGTAACTTAGGGAGCCTCTGAATAACTCCGTAATGCCTCTGCGGGTCTTGAAGGCTACAGATGTTAGGCGCAACTCGCCGCGAATGGCCGTAGCCCTTTGCAAGAGCTGCAACGCAGCAGCTGTGGCCTTCAAGGCCCGCCCTTCGGGGCTTGCAGAGCGATTCACACTCTGCGTTGCGACTTCTTGAAAGGTCTAGACATTCCTGCGAAGCCGCGCCTTGATTGTGAACCGCTCTGCATGCCAGAGGTATCACGGAGTTATTCAGAGGCTCCTTAGATAATAAGTACTTATTTCCAACCCGAATGATAACTATAAATTTCAAAGTAAAAGGGAGTTATTTTTACTTATATTCAGCGGGGTCAGATTGAAGATAGGGTTTTAGATTCAAATTTTGCAAGTGCATTGAGTATATTTAAATCAGATATGAATCCTATGAATATTTCTGTGATATGTCTGGATTTCAGAGGAATTCACGATCTAGGGAGCCCCTTAAAACCCCGTAAGGCGAGCCTTTAAGTTAGAGCTACGGCGATTCTCCTGGCTATATTAGTGAACTATTAGCGACTAACACGAGATTACTGTTTTAATGGGACATAAATTTAAGTGTCTGATCAATCGCTTGCTCACTATTGCAGCGCTGGACCTCCAACTTTTCAATGCCAATACCGCTTAGTTTCTCCCGTATTTGATTCAGTTCAGTATCAGTTGTGAGGCTCGGATGCCTGGTAAGGCGCACTTGCAGAGGTATCTTGGACTGAGCGAGAAGCTCCGCACTTTGCCAAGGAGCCGCACCACTGCCATCAACACCCGTAATGGAAGGGTAGTTTTCCGGCATTGCTTTGATATCCAACCCCACCCAATCAAGACTTTGGATCAGGCGTTCCAGCTTGCGGGGGTAGATTCCCGCAGTATGAAGCCCAACCTTGAATCCCAAATCCCTAACTTGGGCAATCGCCGGTTCCAGGGCACTCTGGGCGGTGGGTTCTCCACCGGAAAACACAACGGCATCCAGCAAGCCCCGGCGACTGCCTAAAAATGTGAGGATCTGATCCCAGTCATAGGCACTGGGTGCTCGCGCAGGTAGCAGATCGCCGTTATGGCAGTAGCGGCAGCGCCAGGGGCATCCCTGGCAAAAAACCACCGCTGCCAACTCGCCGGGGAAGTCGATTGCCGTAAACGACGTGAATCCACCGACACGTAACTTATTACTCATAAGTTTTTAGTGCATTCCTGCTGTTGTCCGCCACAAAGAACTGGCGCTCCCGGTGCTCTGATTGTTTTCCCGGATTCCAAAATGAAACTGGGCGGTGGTACCCCATTACCCGGCTCCATACCTCGCAGCGGGTACGATCTTCTTCTCTCAATAAAGTGTCTTGTTGGCTCATGGTCTTTCTCCTTGAAAGTATGGTTTAGTCGCTACAACAGGATTGCTCTCGGGCCAGGAGAGCTTCGTCGCAGCGTGGGCAGAATTCGTGTTCGCCACTCAGATATCCATGGACCGGGCAAATAGAAAAGCTCGGCGTCACGGTGATATAGGGCAGGCGGTAGTTTTCCAGAGCACGCCGCAATAAGCGGCGGCAACTATCGGCATCCGGCAACTGCTCGCCCAAATAAAGATGAAGCACAGTGCCACCGGTGTAACGGGACTGGAGGGATTCCTGTCGGGCCAGGGCCTCGAAGGGATCATCGGTAAAGCCCACTGGCAGCTGGGATGAATTGGTATAGTAGGGCGCTTCACTGCTACCAGCCTGCATAATTTCCGGGTAACGTTTGCGATCTTCGCGGGCAAACCGATAAGTAGTGCCCTCTGCCGGAGTTGCCTCCAGGTTGTAGAGATGCCCGGTTTGTTCCTGGAATTCAGTCATGCGCATACGGATATGGTCGAGTAATTGCTCGGCCAGTGCTTTCCCATCTTCCGTAACCACACTTTCGTTATCCCCACTAAAGTTTCTCAGCATCTCATTGATGCCGTTTACCCCGATCGTGGAGAAGTGGTTGCGCAGAGTCCCCAGGTAGCGGCGAGTGTAGGGAAACAGACCTGCATCCATATGCCGTTGGATGACTTTCCGTTTCACTTCAAGGGAATCACGGGCAAGTATCAGCAGTTTGTCCAGCTGGGTGAGCAGAAGCTGCCAGTTTCCTTTATAGAGATATCCAAGGCGGGCACAGTTGATAGTTACTACGCCGAGCGACCCTGTCTGTTCGGCGGAGCCAAAGAGGCCGTTGCCGCGCTTCAACAGTTCGCGTAGATCAAGCTGTAAGCGGCAGCACATGGAACGAACCATGTTTGGGCTCAGGTCTGAATTTATAAAGTTTTGGAAATAGGGCAGACCGTAGCGAGCGGTCATGGCAAACAGCCGCTCAGCATTTTCGCTCTCCCAAGGGAAATCCTCACTGATGTTGTATGTGGGAATAGGGAAGGTGAATACCCTACCGCGTGCATCCCCCTCGCTCATGACTTCGATATAGGCGCGGTTGATTAGATCCATTTCTTCTTGCAGGTCGCCATAGGTGAAAGGCATTTCCTGACCGGCAATCACAGGCACCTGCTCGCGCAAATCCTGGGGGCAAACCCAATCGAAAGTGAGATTAGTAAAGGGAGTCTGGGTACCCCAGCGGGATGGTACATTCAGGTTAAAGATCAGCTCCTGAATGCACTGACGTACGGTCGCGTAGTCCAGCTGGTCCTTGCGCACAAAAGGTGCAAGATAGGTATCGAAAGAGCTAAATGCTTGCGCGCCCGCCCATTCGTTTTGAAGTGTTCCAAGAAAGTTAACAATCTGTCCGACCGCGCTGGTCAAGTGGGCCGGCGGTGCCGATTCGACTTTTCCCGGAACACCATTCAGCCCTTCATGTAATAGGGTGCGCAGCGACCAACCTGCACAATATCCAGCCAACATATCCAGGTCGTGGATGTGTAAATCGCCATCCCGATGTGCTGCGCCGATCTCAGGGGAATAAACATGATTTAACCAATAGTTGGCAATCATTTTACCTGCGCTGTTCAGGATCAATCCCCCAAGGGAATATCCCTGGTTCGCATTGGCTGCAACTCGCCAATCCGCTTGCTCTAAATACTCTTCAATAGATGCACCGACATCCACCAGCGTTTGCCGATCAGTGCGCATTTGCGCATGCCGCCCCCGATAAGCGATATAGGCGCGCGCAGTATCAATGTAATCGTTATTGATCAATACCTGTTCAGCAATATTCTGAATCTCTTCAATATCAATGGGCTCACCACTATCAAAGCGGTGTTTGATCACTTTAAGAACAGATTCGGTAAGTTGCTCCGCTTCCTGTTGATCAAAAGATTCCGTTGCCTGGCCAGCACTGAGAAGAGCCAAGGTGATCCTGCGAGCATCAAAAGCCAGTGTCCTGCCATCTCGCTTACGCACCAACAGTTGATCTGAATTTACCTGCGAAATCTGTTCTGAAGCTGGTGCGGCTTCGCTGTCGGGTATAGCGGTACTGGTCATCGGCCTTCCTCACAATTTGTGGGGAGAGCATATCGAAGAGATAAAGACACCAATTGATCCAGATCACTATATATGGCACGTTGATTAATAGATGAACACAACATGTTGTGCTCTTGGTATGGGCTTAGGTTAGGTACATACCTACTCTCGGCAAGCCCGAAGGCGAGTTCAGTACCAGCTGGATGTACCTAACTATAGGGAGCATTGCGTAGTGCTTCCTTCAGCCAGGTTACGAAAGCCAACACATTTCCATTTCTTGCATGGCGGCTAGGTATTAATGCGGAATAGGTAAATCCCTCAATCCCTGAAAGCTTGGAGTCTCCTCTAAAAAGAACCAGCCATTGATTGCGCAAAGGATTTTGAACAAGAAGCGAACTTACTAGCGCAATACCCTGGCCAGCCAAGGCGGCCTGGATTACATGATGCTCCTGGTCAAACTGCCGCACGCGAATGCCATCAAGTTTTCTTTTGAGGAGAGTTTGCCAGTTCAGCGGTGGAAGTGACGGATTGACCCATTTTGTTTCCAGAAGTTGAGCTTCAGAAATATCCCTAATCTGAGTCAGATAGCTTGGTGCAGCATAGACTCCGATTGTTTCGGTGGCCAAGTGGAGGGCATTTTTTGTACTTTCATCGTATTTCCCGTACCGAATAGCGATGTCGATGCGTCTATCTCGCTCGATATCACTCACGTCTTCACCGGTAATTACTGAAACAGTGATATCTGGAAATTTCTGATAAAAATTCTCCAGATGGGGCACAAGCCACATTGCAGCAAAGCTTGATGTCGCACTGACGGTCAGTGTTTTCTTTGAACTCGTTATTTCATTCACAGCTTCAGTGAGCTGCTGAAAAATTTGAGAGGTAGTTTGAGCGAGCATCCGCCCCTCACTGGTCAACTGCACGGCACGGGTTTTGCGCTCGAATAATGTTGTGCCCAGGGATTCCTCCAAACCCTTTATCTGATGTGATACGGCTGTCGGCGTTATAAAGAGTTCTTCCGCAGCTCTCTTGAAACTGCCCAGTCTGGCGGCAGCATCGAATACTTTGAGGGCGTTGAGGGAGGGTAGGTTCGGGTACACCGATCAGAATCTCTTATAGATGAGTTTTCCTCATCTATAAGAAGAAATAACCCGTTTGTCAAGGATACTCCCCAGCATCACCATAGATGAACCTTCAGACGGTTTAGTAAAGGTTCCAGACTATGAAAACACTATTACATATTGACGCTAGTGCCCAGAAGTGGAGCGGCTTAGCAGCATCACAAGACAGTGTGAATATACCCAGGCATACCTCCATCTCCAAAGCAGTTGCCGCGAATTTTATAAGCAGCTGGCTAGGAAAGAGGCCTAAAGATAAAGTTATCCATAGAGATGTCGGTTTAAACCCACCAGGATTTATTAATCAAGATTGGATTGCCTCGGTTTTTACGCCTGAAGCGGATCGCACCAAGGAGCAGCAGTCCCTGGTAGCGCTTTCTGACATCTTGATTGATGAGCTATCCCAGGCGGATATCATTGTTATGTCCACTTCGATGTATAACTACGGCATGCCTGCCGCACTTAAGGCCTGGTTCGATCAAGTTGTTCGTATCAACAAGACGTTCACCTTTGATTTAGACCGTGGTGATTTCCCCTTAGAGCCTATTATGTCTGGCAAAAAGCTGGTGCTAATCACCTCTGCCGGGGAGTATGGCTTTGGACAAGGAGGAATCCGTGAGCAAATGAATCACCTGGGGCCACATATCCGAACTTTAAGCCACTATTTGGGGGTTGAGGAGTTCCATGAAATCAATGCGGAGTACCAGGAATTTGCTGATGAAAGGCACCGGGATTCGATTAAACGAGCTTTCCTCAAAACCCAGGAGTTAACCGCAACGTTGGCCAACTACCTTTAAAGTTTGCCTACCAAAGCTGGCTTGTCTCCCCAATGAAGTGGCCAGCGGCTTGTCAGAGTGGTCCCCCGATACTTACTATGAGGAATAGGCGCAAATAGCGTCTTTGCCAGCTCTCAACTTGCACTCTGGTACAAAAAAGTAAATAAGTATCTAAGGATTCATGAAGCTACGGGTTTACGGAAAGATGACGCTCCGAGGATTAGCCAATGAACCAAAATAGATGGCTCAACCTAATGGGGGCACTCAATCTTCCTGAATCCCTTCAGTGCTTCGAAAAGTTAGTTTCTTCGTATGCAGAGAATCACAGGCATTATCATACAGGGCATCACATTGATGGGATGCTGAAGCACTTTGATAAAGTTGCAGAGCTTGCCGAGCACCCCCAAGAGGTCGAGCTGGCTATCTGGTTTCACGATGCGATTTACAAGCCATTTTCCTCTAAGAATGAAGAAAACAGTGCTCTATGGGCAAAAAAGTTCCTGATCGATTCCGGGTATTGTCCCGCAGGAGTGGATAGGGTGTACCAATTTATTATGGCAACCTGCCACAATTACACGCCAGTTAGTATTGATGAAAAGCTAATTATCGACATTGACCTAACGATCCTGGGTGCCAGCACAAGCGCTTTCGAAGCTTATAAAAAACAAGTCCGTAAAGAGTATCGGCTGGTACCGATTATGATTTACAAAAAGAAACGCAGGGAACTATTAAGGGAATTTTTGTCTCAAGAGAGGTTTTATCACACTGATTACTTCTATGACAGATATGAAAGGCGTGCCAGGGCGAATATTGAAGGAAGTATCTAGCGTTGTTATTGAAAGAACTTAAAGCGGTCGGTCTTGAAGCTTTTTTGAATGAAATAGAATCGCTGTGTGTTGAATGTACTACCGCTGAATTGTCTTCTGATATTATTGAGCAGGGCTCATCTAAGATTGGGGGGCACCCTGATGTCCCTGCTGACTTTGAGTGGCCATTCTATCGAGGTTTGCCTTTGGCGTTTCTCCTACAGCTCAATTGCGCAGAAGTAAAATCACCTATCCTGCCATCGGCAGGCTACTTGCTCTTTTTTTACTGTGATGGAGTTTGGGCGGATGTGCGAGGTAAGAAAGACTTTATACGGATAATCTATATCCCAGCTGATGTAGCACTCTCGAATCACCAGGCCCCCTGTATCTATAAAAAGCGCTTTGGGGGACTGTTAAAGCCAAAGAGACTACCTTCGATTTATCCTGAAAGTAAAATATCGTTCAAGCGCTCTTTTTCCCTTCCAGATTTAGGCGAGTATCCTTATGAGGAGTTAAAGATATTTGAAGAAGATGATTACTTGCTTGATGCATATTGCACCCTGAAAGAAAACCTTACAGGATCAAAATTACTCCAAATTTCTGGTTACCCCAATCCAGTACAGCACGATGGTATTACTGAAGATGCGGCAAGGATTATGGGTAAAGGCAAAGCTGAAGATTGGCAGTTGCTATTGGAACTCAATAGTCTTGGTGGCTTTATGTGGGGAGATGCAGGAAGATTGTATTTCTCTATACACAATGAAGACCTTGCGCAGTTGAAGTTCTCAGATGTTTGGATGCAGATGCAGTGCCACTAGGCTAACAATGTAACCCTAATTAGTAGGAACTAATGATAATTCAACTTCCCTTAAGGCTCGTCTACAACTACTGGATTCTGCTAACAGTGGTATTTTTGTGCATTATTACGAGCCTATCCCTGTTTCCGCTTCCCGAAGTACCCAATATACCCGGCACCGACAAAACCAATCACCTAATTGCCTATAGTGCACTGATGTTCCCCGTCGCTCTGCGCAGGCCTAGTTACTGGTGGCTAATAGGGTTATTTTTTGTACTGTGGAGCGGTGGCATAGAGTTGCTCCAACCTTACGTAAATCGTACAGGTGAGTGGTTGGATTTCGCGGCCAATACAGCAGGGATATTGAGCGGCACACTTATCGCTTGGGTGCTGGGAAAATTTGGGCTGAGGGAGTACAAATCCTAAAAACCTGGATTAGCTCAAGCTCCAGAACTGCTCCAAGTTGCTCGTTAACTGATCGGTGTTGCGACAAATCGCCGCTTGCCAGTGCTCTGGAAAAAGCTGCCAATAAAAAGGTTCCGAAAAGCGGCTATCTACCAAAATGATCGCACCTTTATCAGACTCGGAACGTATAACCCGACCGGCGGTTTGCAGTACGCGAGTCATCCCTGGATAGCGGTAGGCAATGTCAAATCCATGGATGCCAGTGGTTTCTGCAGCATCGCGCTGTAGTTCCCGCTCAACATTAACTTGCGGAAGCCCAGTACCGACGATAATAGTGCCAACCAGCTTCTCCCCAACATAGTCAATGCCTTCACCAAAGATACCCCCCATAATGGCAAACCCAAGGCTCTTGTTACCTTCGTTGAATCCAGACAAAAACTCAGCGCGCTCTGTCTCTCCCTGTCCCGGCAGCTGTTGTAACAAGCACACTTCCGGGAATCTCGCCTTAAAACTCTCAGCAACTTGCTCCAGGTAACGATAAGAGGGAAAAAATACCAGGTAATTTCCTGCTCGGCTGTAAAAGGTACGGGAAATAATGTCGACGAGGTTCTCTATTGAGCGGTCGCGGGCTTGGTAACGCGTATCTATATATGGGCACAGGAAGACGCCCTGTTGCTGCGGCTGAAAAGGCGAGGGCAGTCTTAAGTAGGGCGACTCATGCTCTACACCCAGTTGACTATATATATAGCTGGCTGGGCGCAAAGTCGCAGAGAAGAGTATAGCGGCTTGGTTTTGCTGATAGGATCGCTGTAAAAACTGTGCAGCATTTAAACAAAGTAGCTTAATTTCCTGCTCCTGCCAGGGAGCATCCCGGTCAATCACCCGTGTGACGACTTTATGCTGATTGGAAAGCTCCTGCTCAATAACGGCGTAACGATAGACAGACCTTAACCACTCCGCTATTTCTTCCGGGGGCGACTGAGAGCTTTCTGTAAGTTGGCTGACCGTGGAGAGCACTTTTTGCACTGCTCGGGAAACCGATTCTGGATGCTCTGCTTCACCTGTTGCTGCAGTGACCCAAACTTCACCCCCTTCAAAAGTACTGCGGCTTTGAGCTACACCAACTTCTCGCAATCGCTTGATCCAATTTTCAATTGCCCGAACCAGAGACTGGATACTTCTCTGCAATGTCGGAGAGTGCCCTTTGCAAGCATTAGCTGCGCGGCGACTATCACGGCGGGATAACTTTGCACTGTACATTTCCTGGGCGCGGTCGATCAAATTGTGAGCTTCATCGATTAACAGTGCGCGGCGATTGCGCTGGTCCTGAAAACTGGTCAGGCGTACCAAAGGGTCAAATACATAATTGAAATCACATACCACCAAGTCTACCCAAGGCAATATCTGAAGGGAGAGTTCAAAGGGGCAGATTTGCTGCTGATCCGCCACATCAGCAATCTCTTTGGGAGTTAACTGGGGCCGGCCGAGCAGGGCATCCATTGCAACTGGAAGTCGATCATAAAACCCTCTTGTTCTCGGACAGATGCCGTCATCATCACGAGTACAAAGCCCCAGGTTACAGGCACAGGTTTTTTCCCTTGCTTGAATTTCAAGCAAAGATAGTTGCAAGCCACTCGCCTGAAGTGCCTCAATAGTTTCCCGCACCATTTGTCGACCGGAATTCTTTGCTGTCAGGTAAATCAGCTGATCCAGCTTTTCCTCGCCAATTGCCTTTATGGCTGGGAATAGGGTGCTGATTGTCTTACCGGTTCCCGTGGGAGCTTCAGCCACCAGCTCACCACCGTCCCGGAAACACCGATAGGCTTCCACTGCCAATTGGCGCTGGCCGGGGCGGTATTGTAAGAAAGGAAAAGCGAGCTGTTTCGCCGTACCAATAAGCTGTTGCCGATGTTCCTGCCAAGCCCTGTGCCAACACAAATATTTTGTGAGAGCCTCAAGAGTGAAGGCCTCTAACTCACTAAAGCGGTACTCTATGCATTCTGGATAGGCCTTGCGCTCCTTGAGGTTATACCAGACAACTTGCAGGGCAACTGTATCTGTACCACCTGTAGCGCCTTCATTTACCAAGTGGCAATAGCCGTAAATTTTTAGCTGGGCCCAATGCAATTTCTTGGCGGCTTCGGGCAACTTCGATGGGGGTAAATAAGTGGTCTTAATTTCATCCAGTTGAGCCGGTTTATGCAAATCACTTTTCGGATGGAAGATATCGACCCGGCCGCTCAAAGTAACCTGCTGTTCCATCCATTCTATTTGAGTCTTGAGCTTGTATTCTGCCTCAGCGTCTTTGGGCCGCTGCTTTTGTAGCTTCTGATGGGCTCGAATCCCTTCCTGGGCAGAGGGCCCTGAAGTTGGCTCCCGAAGCAAATCTCCGCTGCGGCAGGAAAAAGCGACCAGCTCTCCTACAGAAAGATTCAAAGTCTCAGCCGGCTCTAAGCTATCCAAAGCTAGTGCCACTCCACATGAATTACGCGATGAGGGATCGCCTCTTCAGCAAAAAACGCCAGCCAGCGCTCTTGGTTTTTTTGTAAGCGATCCCCAGGACCTTTAACTTCCACGAGTTCATAGTGACCGGAGGGAGTAAAGCAAATGAGGTCAGGCAGCCCATTTCTATTTTGTGTGATATCGCTGAGCATGCGAGTGAAAATTGAACGCCAATGACTTGGGGGGATTCTATCCAGCGCCTTCTCAAGTAGTTCTGTAGACAAAGCCTCCCAAGTAACCAAAGGGTTGGCAATACCTTGTTTCTCAGCAAAGGTAGCGAGGACACGGGACTTCAAGGACTCATGCTCTATTTCAGCCAATCGCTGGGTGAATAGCGCTTGTCGGGAATAGTAAAAATCCGCAGTGCGGAAATCAGCTGGGGCTACCTGAAAGGGATTGAAAAAAGCACCAGGCACAGGTGCAAATAGTATGTCCCAAATATAGAGGCCCAACACACCGGTGAATAGGGTGTTCTCTACATAAAAACACTCACCACCGCTAGAACCTTCAAGGTGCTCTGCCACCAGTAGCTCAACACAGCTTTCCCCCTGCGCCAAACTTATCACTTCAGTGGGGGCTTGGATTTTATGAGGTGCCTGCCAGTTGTTGAGGCCTCCACTTCGTTTGGCTGTGCGGTAACCAAAGCTAAGAGCAAACTCTCTTTCTGCTTGGTCCATAGGGGAGGCTATTATTTCCTCGCATATTTCCAATGCTAGAGTGTCGTACCCTTGCTTTACGGCAATTCGTGCGCGGCGCTCACGGGAGGGAGGGGTTTTACAAAGTTGATATAGTGCATCGGCCTGCTCAAAAGCATTGAGCCGCTCAAGCTGCCGTGCCAACTTAAGACGTATTCTATCCAGCCGACGAGCCAGGGTTGAGTCACCATCGATACCTTCTGGCAGTTTAGCAGATAAGGCTATTATGGCTTCTGCATCTTCCAGTAATGGCTCTTCTAACAACTCCAGGCACTGGTAGTAAAGCAGATGCTGATCAATTTGTGCGCGACTTTGAAAGGGGAGATTTTTCTTGTCCAGCGGATAAGCTTCATACCGATAAAGCCCAAGATCCCGTAATACATAATCAGTAAGGTCCTGATTCAAGTTGCCAAAGTAACACAGTTTGAAAGTCTGGAAATATTCGGCCCCCTGGACGGCTAGTACCCTGTGCTGAGAAAGCAACTTCACAAACCAGCCACTCGAACTGGAGTCTTCAAGCAGTAGTTGCTCGAGGGAAGGCCGGCTGAGAGACTTGGATATACCCGAGGGTCCTGCCGCAAGCAATTCAGCTTTGGTAAATAGTGGTAGATATTCCTGTACCGTTAACTCTGGGCTGTAGCAAAGTAATCCGGAACCATCCAAAACAGCGGCAGCCCTTTCAATGCTCTCTATCTCAGAGTAACTGAGTTTCTCCAGGCGGAAAAGCGATCCTCCAGAGGAGGGCACACCTTTACGGGACAACAAACGCACATAAAGTCGCTGGCTACAAATATCCAACCCTTGGAAAGTCTTGAAAAAATCTTGCTCAGAACTGGTGAGAATCCAGGAATAGTGTTGGTTAACAAAGTCAATTAACGCTTTAAAGTTGTCTAGGTAGTAGCCAGTTGGCAATTCTATCGGTTGGGTCATGGTACAAGCGCTAGTTTTTCGATCTATCTATCGTCGATACCGCACACCAGTTCCTCATGACGTGATATGCAAATAATGAGGCAGAGATTACTTTGGGGCTGTATGGTTATACAGCAAGTCGGCCCGGTGAACAAACAGCAACCTAAGCTTTTTTCTTAGTTATTCAGTCATTTTTTCCTATGGCGGCTCCCTAAATACTCATCCAGGCTTGCAGTCGAGGCTTATAAGCGGTCGCCCGATAAGATTTAACCAATAAGGGATTACCTCTATGAAAGTGACCACTTTTGTGGCTGCAATCGCGCTATTTGCCGCCAGCATATCCCCTCTAGCTGATAATAATGTCACCCTGGTATTCCAAGAAGGTACTGGAAATAATGCAACTTCTGATCAGTCAGATGGCACTGTGGATAACAACTTGATTGTTCAGACCCAACTCGGAGATTTCAATGACTCGGATGCATCCCAAACTACGGGGACTTCCGAAAGTACTATCGAATTGGTACAGACGGGAAATTTGAATCAAGCCTCAGCGGTACAGCAAGACGGAACCCAGTTAACTTCAGCTCTCCTGAACCAAAATGGCAACGAAAATACAGCAACCTTGCTACAGAATGATGCTCAATTCAGCTCCTTCACCGGCACTCAGACTGGAGACTTAAACGACATCCAAATCCGACAACAGGTGGATGTTACTTCCAGTACACTCATTGCGTCCCAGCAGGGCATGTCGAACACAGTAGTTCTAGATCAGCGCCTCGGAGTAGACAGCAGCACGGCAACCTACAGCCAGGCCGGTGATTCTAACTTTGCCAACCTAGACCAGGATAGAGGTGTAACCTTTACTTTTGCTATGGCCAGCCAAACGGGTTCTTCCAATTTCATAGATATCGAGCAGGATGAGGTAGCCACCAGCAGTACAGCAATAGTTACACAAATCGGCAATTCGAATACTGGACGAGTAGAACAGGAAACCGATATGTCTGCTGCAACAGGCGTCATTACTCAAATTGGAAATAGCAACTTTACGTTGATGGATCAGGAAAATATCACTTCTAGCGTGGGCGAGGTTACCCAGTCGGGAACATCTAATAACGTAAATCTTGATCAAGGCAACGAAAATATCGTTGCGATAGAGGTTGTTTCCTGTATTACCCAAGTCAACCAAGACGGCTCTGCGAACACGGCAGAAATAGATCAAGGGCAAGACGGGGCTTTGTTCTCAAGCTCATTAGTATTGAGTCAGTTTGGTGATTCTAACTCTTCCCAAATCAATCAACATAGCGGTACTAGTAGCAGTATCCTGGTGACGCAAAATGGTGTCTCCAATATTCAAACAACCTTTCAGATTGGCAGCGGTGAAGTCGCGCTAACTACGCAAACTGGCACAGGTAATGTCGGTAATACCTTCCAATAACATACTAAAAAGGCGGTAAGTAAGTGGACTACTGATATTAGCTAAAATATCTCATTACTTTTTGATATTTGTAAACGATATACCAAGTAAAAAATATGACTGAAAGCCAAATCATAATAATGATTTGGTTTCTCAGTACCGACATATTGAAATCCCCTATAATAGAAAAAAATTCAAATACGTCGGTGGAAATTAAAATGGGTAAATAGAAACGCCATACATTTGAGGGAGCAATTCTTTTCGAAAAGGCCAGGCCAAACAGGGCAACAAAAAATACAACATATACCAATAGACTAAAAATCATCCACCAAATGGGGAGTTCCCACTCTTCAGCAGTGAAACCAAGATATTGGGAGTAGATTTCCAGAGGTGCAAGAATAAAAAAAAGTATCTTCCAACCCACACTAGGCTTGTAGTGCGGAATAGAGTCTGTAAGAGGGCTATCTGGTGCTTGATACATATTCTGCATCTCGAACTTCCTTATTATTCACCACTAATCCGGGTAGGTATCAATTACCAATCCGAAAGTTACTTCTCGCCATTCCCTGAGCTAAATTGAAGTGCTCATTATTTACCAGCTAGGTTCTGTGACTATCAAAATTTGAACAGCGAGGATATTGTCTGCAGCTTTAAAGTCAATACTTGGCACAAGTGTTTGTCGATAATGTGAGGCATCTCATCGCATAAATGTGACAATACAACCTGCTTCCTTACAGTGTTAACAAGGTAAAACTGAGATGTCAATCTATATAAGTTGCAGGGAAAACGGCAAAGAAAATTAGGTACCCCAATAGCAACCAAAAAGAATTGCTTAGCTGAGTACTAACTCATAGGATTGAGATGATCAGAAGCTTCTACGCTCTCAACGGCGACTCAAGATAAAGGCTAAGTGTGCAGAACCCCTACCAAGCTCCAGAAAGTGATCTCGATAGCACTCGTATCACCTATAGTCCCAGTGTAGGCTGGAAAATTGCTTTTTTTATCCTGCTTCCATTGGAGCTATATTCCCAATATACAGTCTTTACTGATGGCTCCACAGGCATTCCCTTTTGGTGGCTGGTAGTCAGCCTGACTGTATCCTCCCTTTTCTACGTAGTGTTGTTTGGGCTGGCGTTTGGCAAGAGAATAGGCTTCGAGCAACTCTGGATCTTCTTTATTCCAGTAATTGTGCTTATCGATATCTTCGAGTTTTCTTTACTCGCTATCAATCTAAACAAGCTTGGGGCAGATGTAGTACTTGTGATGGCGACCAGTGCGCCAGTTATTCTGCTTAGATGGTACGTAGTGTATAAATATCAGAAGGTTATGAAGTACTTTGGTTAGAGGGCAACACTTTCCCTTGATAAAGCCCAAAATAGTAGATATGTCTCTAAACTTTCTTCTTAGCAATTTGGCACTTTTGTCTTAGTGCAATGCGCCGGTACAGACCTAAAAATCAGTAGATCACCAACTACTGCTCTTTCGGAGCCAACTCTTGGCTATTCGTGGAAATTCTTAAACTGGCAGCGAATGACCTGGATTGTTTGATTCAGGCAATTCGCAGTGAAGGATACCAGCTCTTTGGCCCGATACTGCATAACGGGTCTATAACCTATGGTGAGATTGAAACTCCCACAGATCTTCCCCAAGGATGGACGGATCAGCAAGAGGCGGGGCAATACCGGGTGGAGCACCGCAATGACAAGGCTTATTTTGGCTACGCCGTTGGCCCCCATTCCTGGAAGCAGTTTCTTCAGCTGCCCCAGCGCCAGCTCTGGAGTGCTAGCCGCTCTGGAGAGGATGTTCAGATTCTGGAAATTGAAGAGCCTCCGGTCAAGTTGGCGTTTCTCGGTGTTCGCAGTTGCGAGCTACACGCCATCGCTATCCAGGATCGTATCCTCGCACAGGGGGATTACGCCAACAGCAGCTATAAGGCACGTCGAGCGCAGCTGTTCACTATCGCTGTAGAGTGCACAACGGCAGCAAATACCTGCTTCTGTACCTCAATGAACACGGGTCCGCAGGTGCGACTGCCCAGTGATCTGGTAATCACCGAAGTTCTGACCTCCGATGCCCACTTCTTCCTCATATGCAGCGGAAGCCCTCAAGGCAACAGAGTGTTAAAGCAACTACCCACTGTTGATGCCTCAGAAACGGAGAAACAAGAGGGGCAAGCTGCCGTTCAGCAAGCCGAAAATCAAGTGAGTAACGGTAGCCGCAGCTTTGACAGCTCTGACCTGAAGACACTGCTTTATCGCAATTATGACAACCCAAACTGGGATAAAGTCGCCGAGCGCTGCCTCTCCTGCGCCAATTGCACTATGGCTTGCCCCACGTGCTTCTGCTCAACTGTTGAGGACACAACAGATTTAACCGGAAATGAAGCACAGCGCTGGGAGCGTTGGGATTCCTGCTTTACGGCTGAGTTGAGCTATTTGTCTGGCGGCCCAGTTAGGGCGGATACCCGCAGCCGCTATCGACAGTGGATGACTCACAAACTGGCCACTTGGTATGACCAATTTGATAGCTCTGGCTGTGTCGGTTGTGGACGTTGTATTACCTGGTGTCCAGTAGGCATCGATATCACGGAAGAGATACAGAATATTCGCGCCCAGGAACAAAAATGAAAGTTGTCACCACCTTACTCAAGGAGCACCCTTTCTTTACCGGGCTGGCAGACAAGGACCTGGCATTCCTCTCCGGGTGTACAAGCAATAGTCACTATAAAGAAGGCGAATACCTTGCCAGGGAAAACACTCCAGCTAACCATTTCTTCTTAATTCGATCTGGGCGTGTCGCCGTAGAAACCTTTGTCCCCAACTATGGGCCCCTTTGCCTGATGACACTGCACGGTGGTGATATATTCGGCTGGTCCTGGCTTTATCCTCCCTACTTGAGTGCCTTCGATGCCCGAGCCCTGACCTCAGTTCGCAGCCTTAAACTCGGCGGGCAGTGCCTCCGAGATAAGTGCGAAAAAGAACCGAGACTCGGTTTCGAATTGATGAAACGGTTTACCAAAGTTGCTACAGAACGACTGCAAGCAGCACGAATACAGTTGTTGGACCTTTACGGGCCACATCCGTCACAGGGAATCCCTCGCTGTGATCCCTGAATTATGGCGTGTTACCCATCGGCGCGAAGAGTTTCCTGGCACTGTCACTCTATCCCTGACGCGAGTTGCTGGGACCCCATCACCCATTCAGCCCGGGCAATTCAATATGCTTTATGCCTTTGGTGCCGGGGAGGCTGCTATCTCCTTAAGTGGCCCCAGTACGCCATCCGCTGACCCACTTACCCATACGATTAAAGGCCAGGGACTTGCAACCCAAGCGCTTTGCAAACTGGAAGTTGGTGCGCAACTGGGTATCCGGGGACCATTCGGGCAGGGGTGGCCAACTCACTTGGCGGAAAATCGCCCCGTAGTGATCATCGCCGGCGGACTCGGGCTAGCGCCTTTGCGGCCCCTGATCTACAGCTTTCTTAAGGGGCACTTGCCGGCCAGGAGTCTACAAGTTTTCTATGGGGCTCGTCGCCCCGAAGAAATGCTTTACCAGCCAGAGCTTGGTCACTGGCGCAGCTCATTTGAACTGGTGACATCTGTGGACCACGCCAGCACAGACTGGAATGGGCATATTGGTGTGATTACCGACCCTCTGCGAGTCACTCATTTGGAGTGCAATGATGCTTTAGTGTTTGTGTGTGGACCCGAGATCATGATGCGCTTTTGCATACAGGTTCTTCTCCATAAAGGTGTGGCTGAATCCAATATCTATCTATCCATGGAGCGCAACATGAAGTGTGCCATTGGAATCTGTGGCCACTGCCAGTGGGGACCTAATTTTGTTTGTAAAGATGGCCCTGTCTTTTGCTACCGGGATATTCGCTCATGGTTTCAAATCAACAGCCTATAGCGAGTAGTAATCCTCCCCCCAAGCTTGCCGTCTGGAAGTTCACCTCCTGTGATGGCTGCCAACTGAGCCTACTGGATTGTGAGGATGAGCTTCTTTCTTTGGCAGCCCAGGTAGATATCGCCTATTTCCTGGAGGCTTCCAGTGAGGTGAAAGAGGGCCCTTTTGATATCTCTCTCGTCGAAGGCTCCATTACCACGCCAGCAGATGAAGAGAGAATCCTAGAGGTCAGACGTCAGTCCCGCTTTCTAATCAGTATTGGCGCCTGTGCAACAGCTGGAGGGATTCAGGCACTTCGCAACTTTGCCGATGTGCAGGAGTTCACCGATGTGGTCTATGCCCACCCGGAATATATCGCCACTCTCAAGGAATCCACACCAATATCAGGGAGGGTAGCAGTGGACTTTGAGTTGCAGGGGTGTCCTATCAACAAGCATCAATTGCTTGAAGTAATCAGTGCATTCCTGCACCGGCGAGCCCCCCAGGTTGCCAATCACTCGGTGTGTATTGACTGTAAATTGCGCGGCAATGTTTGCATCTGGGTTGCCCATGGCACCCCCTGTATGGGGCCTGTTACACACGCGGGATGTGGCGCTATTTGCCCCAGTTACAACCGCGGTTGCTACGCTTGCTACGGTCCCAAGGAAAATCCCAACACCGAATCACTTTGCCATTGGTGGGATGAAAAACTAAATGTAGAAAATACTTTAATTGTTGAAAACCTTAGGAATTTCAATCCACTAGCACCTTCTTTTAAAGTGCAAAGTGAAGATAGGCAAGAAGATGGGGAGCGTTAATCCCCCCCAAACATTGGTGATAAATCTGCCTCCAGGTGAGCTTTATGGCGGATCGCAGCAAAACGATTAAGGTAGATTATCTCGCTCGGGTCGAAGGGGAGGGAGCCCTCCATATCGACTACGACGATAGCGGCGTACAAAATGTACAGCTCAAGATTTTTGAGCCCCCAAGGTTCTTCGAAGCCCTTCTCAGAGGGCGCGATTACTTGGAAGCCCCAGATATCACCGCGCGCATATGTGGGATCTGCCCGGTGGCCTACCAAATGAGTGCTGTGCATGCCATGGAGAATGCCCTGAACCTAAAGCCCGACGGCGCTTTGCGTATGCTTCGTCGATTGCTTTACTGCGGTGAATGGATCGAGAGCCATATGCTGCATATCAGCATGCTCCATGCACCAGATTTCCTCGGCTATCCCAATGCAGTCGCAATGGCTAAGGATCATCCAGAGATTGTTAAGAACGCGCTGGAGATTAAAAAGGCGGGCAATGCCCTGGTTCGCCTTATTGGTGGCAGGGAAGTACACCCGATTAATGTGAGGGTAGGGGGTTTCTACAAGGTTCCGGAAGCCCGAGAACTCACAACCTTGGTAGCTCAGCTGGAAATGGCCCGGGATCTCACCGAGCAACTGGTGCGCTGGTCCGCAGCTTTGCCTTTCCCCAGCTACGAATGGCGAAGGGATAATCACTACGAATTTGTCGCTCTAACGCACCCGTCAGAATACCCAATGAACGAGGGCAGGATCACCTCCAGTGCGGGACTCAATATTAGCGCCCAAGACTATGAGAACCACTTTGAAGAAGAGCACGTCGCTCACAGCACCGCGCTGCACTGTACTTTACGGGAACGGGGCGCCTATCTGGTGGGCCCTATCGCACGATACAACCTTAATCGCGACAAGCTGTCACCTCGAGCATTGCAATTGGCTGAGGAGATCAACTTTACCGCCCCCTGTTTAAATCCCTTCCAAAGCATCCTCGTTAGGAGCCTGGAGGTACTACATGCCTTTGAGGAAGCTCTGCATATTATTGATAGATACCAACCCCCAGCCGAGCCTCATTTAAAGACCGAGCCGAGAACCGCAAGCGGCTGTGCAGCCACAGAAGCACCCCGTGGGCTTCTGTATCATCGCTATGACATTGATGAGAAAGGCAAGATTACGACGGCAAAAATTGTCGCTCCCACCTCACAAAACCAGAAGACCATCGAAGATGACCTCCGCTTGATGTTGCCGAGCTTTATACACTTTCCTGAGGATAAATTACGGGGGTTATGTGAACGGGCGATAAGGAATTACGACCCCTGCATTTCCTGCTCCACTCACTTCCTACAGCTACATTTGAATTATGGGCAAGCGCAAAGTTAGCAATCCATGGTTACTGGTGAGCCTGGGGAACCCCCTGCGCGGTGATGATGGAGTAGGGCCACATATCATCGCTCGACTTCGCCAAAAACTTGGAGGGGTGGTGGAATACCTCGAAAGCGGTGGCGATATTTTACATTTGCTCTCGCAATGGAAAGGTCGATGGGTTTGCCTTGTAGACGCCATGGTAAGCGATCAGCACCCTATCGGGGAAGTCGTCGCCATTGATGGTCTAGGCAACGCATTTGCTCCATCGATGTGCAATACATCAAGCCATGGATTTGGACTGACCGAAGCGCTGATCATGGGAAAACATATTGATTCGCTGCCGGCACATCTGGATGTTTTTGCGATCAACTCAGAAAGTCTGGCAAAAGGACAGGGCTTATCACCCAAAGTGGCCAGTGCAGCCCATCGAGCAGAGCAAATGATTATCGCGCACCTAACGCTATACAGCGGAGACCACTATGCACGAACAGAATCTCATCAAAAACCTGATCGATAAAATCCAGGAACTGGCCTCTGATGAACCCGGCAGGCCGATCGGCGTTCGCTTGCGCTTGGGTGCCCTGGCGCATATGTCTGCAGCGCATCTGAGGGAGCATTTTGACAGGGAGATACTCGGGACTTCTCTCGAGGGGATTAAGCTGGAAATTGATGAGCTTAAGGATATTAATCACAAGGAAGCCCAGGATGTAATCCTGGAGAGCTTAAAGTTTGAGGAGATTGATGGCCACTGAACGCCGCCGGATTGAAATCGCCGGATTGGTGCAGGGAGTAGGATTCCGGCCCTTTGTCTATCGCTTGGCCGATAGCTTTCAATTAAAAGGTTGGGTGGCCAACTACAGCGGCGGCTTGAGAATTGAAGTCCAAGGCAAAAGCCGGGAAATCGAAAAGTTTATCGATAAGTTATCTTCAGAGAAGCCGCCCTACAGTCGCATCACTCACATTGAATCCTACCCGGTGGCCCTGCAGGCGGAATACGGCTTTCGAATCTTACCCAGTGTCCGTGATGCCAGTAGTTCAACCATCGTTTTACCAGACCTGGCTCCCTGTGATGATTGCCTCAGGGAATTGTCAGATCCTAACAATCGCCGCTACGACTACCCGTTTATCAGCTGTACTCTTTGCGGCCCCCGCTACAGCATCATTTACAAACTGCCCTACGATCGTGTCAACACCTCCATGCACCACTTCCCCCTGTGCGGAAAGTGCTCGGGGGAGTACCGGGACCCCCTCAATCGGCGCTTTCATGCGGAACCCAATGCCTGCCCACAGTGCGGCCCTCAATTGCTTTTCTGTAATACTGCCGGCGTTACAATTGCGAAGATGAGTCGGGCACTATCCAAAGCCCTTGATGCCCTTGCCCAGGGGAAAATTATTGCCCTTAAAGGGGTAGGCGGCTTTCAACTGTTAGCCGACGCCTCCAATGGTAAGGCGCTCGCCAACTTGCGCCAGCGCAAACAACGTCCGCATAAGCCGTTCGCGCTTCTATATGACGAGCTGAAAAGTGTCTGCCAGGATTGCTGCGTCTCGGAGCAAGAGGCGCAGCTACTATCAACCCGAGAAAGACCGATTGTTCTATTGGAAGCGAAGGATGACAGTCACTCTAGGATACATCCGCTGGTCGCTCCAAATCTTGCCGACTTGGGGGTGATGCTGCCTGCATCACCTTTACATTACTTGCTCGCGCAAAAGTATCGAGCCCCTCTTGTCGCTACTAGCGGTAATCTCGCAGAAGAGCCTATTTGTACAGAAAATGATGAGGCGTTTGAGCGCTTGGGTAAAATCGCTGACTACTTCCTGGTTCACAATCGCCGAATTTTGCGCCCGCTGGATGACTCTGTACTCAGGGTGGTCAATAACCGTCCGCTGATGTTGCGTCGAGCCCGGGGCTACGCGCCACTTCCCATCACCTTGCCTGTACCAGGCACAAAGGGCGAAGGTGAACGAGAGAGCTTCCTGGCCCTGGGGGCGGACCTGAAAAACACAGTTGCACTGTCTCACGCCGGGTGGGCATATCCCAGCCAGCATATTGGCGACTTAGGTAGTGCCAATACCCTGAAGCACTTCAACCAAACTATTGGCGATCTCACCAAACTACAGCAGTGCCGCCCGAAAAAATTAATCCACGACCTCCATCCAGGCTATACCTCTCACCGCTGGGCTATGAAGCAAAGAGCTGTGCGTATTGGCGTTCAGCACCATATTGCCCATCTATTCTCCTGCATGGCAGAACACGCTCACTCGGGACCTGCACTGGGAATCTGCTGGGATGGAACTGGTTACGACCGCAGTGGCATTGTTCGCGGTGGAGAATTCTTTCACTGGAATGGACGGTCTCCAGTCAAACACATCGCCAGCTTTCGCACATTCCCACTGCCGGGCGGTGAAAAGGCCGTACGCGAGCCCAGGCGCTCTGCGGCCGGACTTTTGTATGAAATCTCCGGGTTTGTCGCCCTGGAGAATCGACAATTAAAGCGCTGTTTCACCCGTGGCGAGCGTCAAAACCTGGTCACCATGTTAAAAGGTGAGATTAACAGTCCACCGTGTAGCTCTGTCGGCCGCCTTTTCGATGCGGTATCCGCACTCCTGGGACTGACTACGCATACCAGCTTTGAAGGGCAGGCAGCCATGGCTCTAGAACAGTGTGCCCGTGGCGTCAGCTCTAAAGAAAGCTACCCCTTTAGCCTTGTTCAAAAAGGGAACCTACTGGAATTGGACTGGACACCCTGTATTAGTGCTTTGATCTACGATGAAAACCGATCACTGCCACAAAGGGCCGCTGCATTTCACAACACACTCGCGCAGATGGCGCTGGCAGTAGCAACGCAACAAGGTGAAAAGAATATCTTTCTGTCCGGCGGTGTTTTCCAGAATAAGCGGCTTACCGAAACCGTCACTGCGCTTCTGGAAAGTCAGGGCTTTTCCGTTCACAGCCACAGCGAGGTCCCCCCAAATGATGGCGGAATATCGCTGGGCCAGATCCACTACGCCCAATGTATGGATGCTGCTGGGCAATCATTGGGAGAGGAGAGTTCCTAGTGTGCCTGGGAGTTCCCGGAAGAATCGAATTAATAGAGCAACAATCAGCCATGGAGCGCACTGGAAAAATCTCCTTCGGCGGTATCAGTAAAGCTGTAAATTTATCATTGGTACCCGAGGCTGAAGTAGGAGACTACGTGATCGTTCATGCTGGAGTCGCGATCAGCAAGTTGAGAGAAGAAGAAGCAAATAAGGTTTTCGAGTACCTCAAAACATTGGGTTGAGTCAGCCTGTAATGAAATACCTCAAGGAATATCGCAACGGCGAGAACATCAAGCTGATTGCGGCAGAGATTCAGAAAGTCACCACTCGCCCATGGACTCTAATGGAGATCTGTGGAGGGCAAACCCATGCCATCGCGAAATACAACTTGCTGCAATTACTGCCCGAGGAGATTCAATTGGTACACGGGCCCGGTTGCCCGGTTTGTGTTACTCCTCAGGAAATTATCGACAGAGCTATTGCGATTGCTGCAGTGCCCAATGTTATCTTCTGCTCCTTTGGCGATATGTTGCGAGTCCCCGGTTCAGATCGAGATTTACTAGAAGTCAAAGCTGCCGGAGGCGATGTCCGTATTGTCTACTCGCCGCTGCAAGCGCTCAATATGGCAGAGCAGAACCCTACCAAGCAGGTCGTATTCTTTGCGGTGGGTTTTGAAACGACTGCTACCGCCAATGCCCTGGCGCTGTCCCTCGCCAAGCAAAAGCAAATCGACAACTTTTACGCATTGATATCCCAGTTTTTGGTTACACCGGCAATTCAATCGATATGTGCCCGTGAAGACTGCCGGATTCAAGGTTTCCTTGCTGCGGGTCACGTCTGTGCAATAACCGGATATCGTCAATACCGCCGTTTGGTGAAAAAACACCAGATTCCAATAGTGATTACAGGATTTGAACCCCTGGATATTCTTGAAGGCGTACTCCGGTGTGTCCGTCAATTAGAGAGTGGTCGCTGTGAAGTAGAAAACCAATATCAGCGCGCGGTTACTAAAACAGGTAATACCGTTGCCCAAGACTTGATTAAAGAGGTTTTTAAAGTAGCAACACAGCAGTGGCGCGGCATAGGTGAGATTCCCGCTAGCGGTCTGGTACTGAGCGACGATTACTCAGGATTCAATGCAGAACAAACATTCAATCTGCCAGCATTGAGCATTT
This sequence comes from Microbulbifer maximicatervae (SeqCode), assembly GCF_052467815.1. Taxonomy (NCBI): domain Bacteria; kingdom Pseudomonadati; phylum Pseudomonadota; class Gammaproteobacteria; order Cellvibrionales; family Microbulbiferaceae; genus Microbulbifer; species Microbulbifer maximicatervae (SeqCode). The sequence continues at coordinate 3,997,954 of NZ_CP174326.1, read as the reverse complement.
CTGAAAACAGGGGCTGTATCAGTGGGGATATTATGCTGGGGCTAAAAAAGCCCGGGGACTGTCCTCACTTCGCTAAGACCTGCCAACCCCAGCAACCGCTGGGGGCGCCAATGGTTTCCACTGAAGGCGCTTGCGCGGCCTACTATCGATACCAGAACCAGGTGGAATCGAATGAATCTGCAGTGTCCAATTCCACCAACCGCTGACGAGGTCGTACGCCTCGGCCATGGCAGCGGTGGGGAGATGACCCAACGCTTGATCGATCAATATATTCAACCTGTCTTCTCTAACCCCTGGCTATCCCAGGCCCATGACAGTGCAACACTTCCATGGAAACCGGATCAGCTCGTATTTACCACCGACTCCTTTGTAATCTCACCGCTTTTCTTTCCCGGAGGAAACATCGGTGAGCTCGCCGTTTATGGCACCGTCAACGATTTGGCCATGGCAGGCGCGGAACCCAAGTTTCTAAGCTGCGGCTTGATTCTCGAAGAGGGGTTGTCCATGGAAACTCTCCAACGGGTTCTGATCTCGATGGCTGAGGCTGCCCGGAGCTCAGGAATTACCTTAGTCACCGGCGATACCAAAGTGGTAGAGAAAGGGAAGGGGGATGGGCTCTATATCAATACCAGTGGCATCGGTACCCTGATAAGAGAACAACCCATTGATCCCAACCGCATTTGCCAGGGTGATTCTATTATTCTATCCGGCGATATTGGCCGCCACGGAATGGCGGTAATGGCCTGCCGCGAAGGACTCGAGTTTGAAAGTGATCTCCTCAGCGATTGTGCGCCACTGAATGGTGTAGTTGCACAAATGATCAATGCCGAAATTGAAGTTCATTGTCTGCGAGATCTCACACGAGGTGGGCTAGCCACCGCATTGGTGGAGCTAGCGGAAAACTGCGGGCGGACCTTCGCCTTGGAGGAGAGCAAGATACCTGTTTGTGATGCCGTGCAGGGCGCTTGTGAGTTACTGGGGCTAGACCCACTCTATGTAGCGAATGAGGGGCGTTTTGTGGCTTTTGTCCCCGAAGCCGATGTTAAGTTGGCACTTTCCATTCTTCGAAAAGCAACTGTAGATAGCAGCTTTGCGGCTATTGGTACTGTTGGGGGAGGAAATAGCTCCCAGGTTATTTTAAAAAACAATTTGGGATGTGATCGGCTATTGCGGCGTTTACCAGGGGAGCAGTTGCCAAGGATTTGCTAGCCAGAAGCCTCAAAAGCACAATTTACGTACAGTTTTTGAGCATATAGAATCAATGCATAAAAGCTCTAACTATCACTGAGTACCTCATGACAATCTCTACATCCTTAGCTCTGTTCATTTCAATGCTAGTTCTAGCACTGATACCTGGGCCGGGAGTATTAGCTGTTGTTTCCCGCTCAGTGACACTCGGCTTGCGCCAGGGATTAATTACAGTAATGGGAATTGTTGTTGGTGATTATTTCTTTATTTTGTTAGCTCTGCTTGGCTTAGCAACGCTAGCCGAAACCTTGGGGAGCTTATTCATCGTTATTAAATATGCTGGAGCAGCCTATCTTATCTGGCTGGGAGCGAATCTCTTTCTCTCAGCAAAGAAAAGACAAGTCAACCAAAACCAAATTGCAACAAGCCACTCCCATAGCAGCTTTTCAAGTTTTCTACTGGGCATAGTCACCACGCTGGGTAATCCGAAAGCTATTCTTTTCTACGTAAGCTTCTTTCCAGCCTTCCTCGATCTAACTCGCGTTGCTTCTTTGGACATTACAATTATATTTGCACTTGCAACGCTAGCTGTAGGCAGTGTGATGGCAGGTTATGCGTACCTTGCCTGCAAGGCACGGTCAACAATCAGTCAATCAGGAAAGACCCCGGCTCTAAAATACGGCTCTGGGGCTTTGCTTATAGCAAGTGGTGTTTTTATTGCGGCAAAAAGTTAGTGCCTCCACAAGGTGCAGAAGTAATAGATCTAAGGAGCCTCTGAGTAACTCCGTAATGCCTCTGCGGGTCTTGAAGGCTGCAGATGTTAGGCGCAGCTCGCCGCGAATGGCCGTAGCCCTTTGCAAGAGCTGCAACGCAGCAGCTGTGGCCTTCAAGACCCGCCCTTCGGGGCTTGCAGAGCGATTCACACTCCGCGTTGCGATTTCTTGAAAGGTCTAGACATACCTGCGAAGCCGCGCCTTGATTGTGAACCGCTCTGCATGCCAGAGGTATCACGGAGTTACTCAGAGGCTCCCTAATTACGGCTCTCTGTTAGTTAGTCTAAGGTGGACGACCGTTTTACTTAGCTCTAAAGCTACTCACTCATATCAGCCTGCTAATGCTACTTTTAGTGCCTTCCTGATTATTTTTGCATCATCCAGCGCTCGATGAACTGTGAATTTGTCAGAGTCCTCCAGCTTTTCGCGCTCATTAATGAATGTTCTTAGGTGATTATCAGAGCCACCTATTAGCTCCTGAATATCCCTGAGTTCAAACTCCTGATGAATACCAGTATCAGAAAAAAGGGCATTGCACCAAAAATTGTCCCAGTGCAGGGCATCGCAATAGACCATCTGACCTGAAAGAATCCTGTTTAGGCTATAAGCCACTGTAGTTGGATCTATACCCTCGGATTCCAGCTTTGATCGGGAAATGTTATGTATTGATTCAGCACCATCGGACCAATAAGACCAGTGTGGCACTGGTTTTATTAGCGCCTGGAATTCCACTGTTTAAGAGCAGAGGCCAACTTCTATAGGGTAACTCTGCTTGGATAAGCCACTGGCTTCGAAGTCAATAATCCACATGATAAGAACGATAAGATATGGAAGAAAGGTAAAAGAACTTAGCACTTCTTCCTTGCTACCTTCCAGTCTGTCTGCATTTTCAAGCCAATTGAACAAACATATGTCTTAAGATAGACTGCAACTGATAATGATTATTATTTATGGCTTAAATTTAAACCCGGTAGATCGCTAAATACAAAGCCTCCCAGTATTGAAGGCAATATTTGCAACTACGAAACTCCATTTCTGTAAAGAATAAGGCGATGTTCAAGAAATCCGCGACCTCTAAGCAAAGAAGGCTGGAAAACTTCAATGTCTAACCTGGTGGCTTTCCTACTTACTTATTTGGCTGTACTACTTATTTTTGTAACCAGACATAAAGATCTACAGCTCAGTAGTTTTAAGCGCTTACAAAGAATTGCCTGGTGGGTGCTTCCGGTGAGTTCAATTCCTTATGGATTCCTATATGGTTGGGAGGTAGGGATACCCATCTGGCTTTGTGTCGCGATGTTCTGTGCTTTATTACAAGCACTGCTCGCCCCAATCAAACCTAATTGGCTGCTTCGCCATTTTCCGCTGTCAGTAGTGGGCTTGTTGGTATTAGAGCAGGCTCTTCTGACTATCGGATAACTCTATGGCTGCTTCAATAAAAATCAGTTGGCAACAGGTCGCCCTGACCATTGTGCTGAGCATTATCTTGATGTTTTCCAGCACGGTGATGTTGTCGATTTACTGGCCGTCCGCCGAGCCAACAGAACGGATGGCAGCGGGATCTATGTTATCGACACTTTTATGGGTCGGGTATATGAGTATGGGGTTACTCGCCGCCTCAACTTGGCGCGCAGCGGCATACCTATTGTCCCTGTTGCTGGTCATGCTCGGACTAAGCGCTCTTTTTTTTTTTTATAATTTTCGGTCTAGCCAACTTAAATGCAACAGCGTAGCAATATCCTTTTTTACGAAATTCACTCCTGGATTGGGGTGTTATTTTCTATTCTGCTATTCGTAATTTCCTTTTCCGGCGTGGTCGCACTATTTGGCCACGAGCTGACCCAATGGGAACGCCCCGAGTATCGTATTGCCTTCGATACTGAAGCGCCTTTGGATGTAGATCAACTGGTCGCTCCGGTGCTCGCCGAGGCAAATATCGGTGAGGACAGCTTTTTTATGATCTCAATGCCAGACTACTACCACCCTATGCTGGAAGTGCTCTGGACTGATGCTGAAAGCGAGGAAACCGAGGTACGCCATATAAACCCCAATACCGGTGAAGTGCTGCCGCCCAGCGGCTCTGATTTCGCTGAGCTATTGACGTATATGCACACTGATCTACTGTTTCCCAGGCCTTTTGGACGCTACCTGGTTGGACTGATGGGCTTGGTGATGCTGCTCTCCATATTAAGTGGCATCATCATTCACAAGAAAATCTTTAAAGAGATGTTTAAATTCCGTTTGGATCGCAGCAGGCGGCTCAAATGGACAGACCTGCACAAAGTATTAGGGGTCTGGCCGCTACCATTTCATATAGTGATTGCTTTTACCGGCGCAATACTTGGCTTGAATGGCATTATGATCCAGGTTGCTGCATTTTCTGCTTTTGAAGGTAATGTGGAAGCAGCAGTCGCCTCGGTAGTGGGGGAACATCCTGAGATAACTGGCGAGCCTTTGCTGTCCAATAGCTATAACCAAATGCTGCTGCGCTACCAGGACCAAGTGCCTAATGCGAAACCCAAAGCCATTTATGTGGAGGCCTACGGGGATCGCAATCAGGTTGTCCAAGTCTCGGGCCAAACAAACGAGGCGCTGGCGCGCTTTGTAGATGTCAAATACCGCAGTGAAGATGGCGAAGTAGTTAACATCAATAACCCAGTGCAGGATTCAGGTCCGTTTATGCGGGTATATTTTTCTCTGACTCCGCTTCACTACGCACTCTATGGTGGCTTCCTGATAAAAGCCCTGTACTTTGTGTTGGGATTGGCATTGTGTTTGATGATGGTAACGGGCACCGTTATCTGGCAGGTTCGCAAGGCACAGAGGCAAAAGCTCCCCTCTGGTGATATTAATACCCGAGGTTCCGGCTGGTTCCTCAGTTTGCTCACGGTAGGGGTTTGTGCCGGTTTGGTTGTCGCCACCGCGGCCACTTTCTATGCCAATAAGCTGTTACCTCCCGGTAGTGGTGGCGATCAGCGCTTTCACTGGATTGAAATGGTGTATCTATCTGTATGGGGAGTGGCCATAGCCTGGGCGATGTTGAGCCGCCAGATAAAACCTGCGTTAGCAGATCTCTCACTTTGTGCAGGCTTGCTGCTGTGCGGCATCCCGCTGCTGAATGCGCTGGTAACTGGAAATGGTCTGCTGGTCCCCTGGAAGTCCGTCACTTTGCCAGTAGTCTTCACTGACCTGGGCGCCCTGGTAATGGGTGTCATTTGCCTCTATTCGAGCAGATATATCTATAGACAGGTATCCCAGTTAAAGCAGCCTGCAGATATACCCCAAGCTGTTGCCGCCCAATAACGGGCTATTTCCTGCGAGATGGCGAATGCCATCTCGTAAACTTTATAGAATCAGTACAGCACTGGAATAGGGCGCTGCAACCTATCCCAACTACACACTTTACCTTCCACTCAATTACTCTCGAAGAGAGTGGTATTTACTTTCAAGCATTCAGAGGACGCTACTTTTTTTCACAACTTACATATAGGATGAGTGTGTCGTTGGGCTGGATAAATCCAGAACATTCTTGCCCCCTCCCGAACCGAGACGCTCCCTAACTCCCGTCGCCAGGTATGGAAATATCAAAACCATTTAAAATGGCAGAGACCTGATGATAGCCAGCCACGAGAAAGACCAGTTCGGCGGCACCCTCGTTACCGAAAGCACTCACGGCCATCTCCCAAGTAGCCTTTGGCAGGCGGCCTCCAGCTGCAAGTGATGCGGCGACATCATAAGCAGCGGTTTCCTCAAAAGTTAGGTCTATCGGACGCTGGCCCGCTGCGATAGTGGCAATTTTGCTCCTTGCCAACTCACTTTTCTCACCAATAACCGTATGGGAGTACAGCTCATAACCCGCTTTAAAATGAGCTGCGGTGATTAGAATCGCAACTTCCCGAGCGGTCTTAGGAAGCGTGGGTTTGTCTGCAATAGCCTTGATATTGTCCCACCAGGGCTTTCCAAACCTGGGATATTGCAGTGCTGGTGCCCAGGGCCCCAGTAAAGCGCCATCCTTGCGCTTCTTGATGAAACCTGTGAAATACCCCTTCATCTCATTACTCATATCTTCGTAAAGGGGTTTCTGTTCCTCGCTGAGTTCTTCTGGTGGGATGGCAGGGATACGCAACTGACACCTCTCTTGTCCAATTGGCGATTCAGATTTATCACACACAAAGATTCTAGCCCGACAGAACGCAAGATTCGGGATGCCTGTTTGAAGAGTTGCATTCAACAGCAGATTAACTGCCGAACTTTGGCTCAGGAAGCCCCTGAATTCCAAGCCCGTGAACGGCTAAGATACAGCCCGGTTGAGGATGTCGAGCCAGTTCCTCTTTAGTGAGGAATGACTGCTGAGATGTGACAAACAGTGTCTCATAATTATTACCGCCAAAAGCGATGCAGGTAGGGCTGCGAATCGGCAGATCGATCTCTCTATCAAGCCTTCCTTTGGGATCTACTCGCAAGATTTTGCCTCCAAGATTCAACGCAAACCAGTAAAACCCCTCCGAATCTACCGTTGCACCGTCGACAATTCCTGGTTGTCGGTCTTCTATGGAAAAGAAAGGGCGCCGGTTGCTAATCCGGCCGTCACTGATATCCAGATCGAATACGTAAACCATATGTCCAAAGGTATCCCCGAAATACATTCGCGTATCTTCAGGGTCAAAAGCAATGCCGTTGGCTACAACAAAGCGAAAATCCTTATCGGCCTTTCGGTAAGTTAAATCGGGCTCCAAACAATAGAGATAGGAAGATTTGTCTTTAAAACGCACATCCATACTACCGCACCAGAAACGTCCATAGCGGTCCACTTTGCCATCATTCAAACGACTGTGGGGCCTACCGGGTTCAGGATTAACGATTGTATCGACACGCCTGTTTTCCAAGTCGATCGCAAAGAAACCGGAGCATCCACCTCCGATCATTCCGCCTCCACGGCGGAAGCCAAAGGAGCCTATTTGTTCAGGCATCTCCCAGGTCTTGCGTTCGCCTGTTTCGATATTGAAACTTCTTATGGATGGAGGCCGGGCATCAGTGGGATCAGGTTCGGGGTTAACGTGATCAGCCCAATAAATAGACTTGTCTTCCGCTGACCAAATCGGTGTCTCACCCAATCCATCATTGCACTCCCATAGGCACTCGATTTCTACCACCGTAAATCCTCCAATATGAAAAGTGCGCATTCACGCCGATGAAGGGAGCGAGTACCTATTGAGTCGTAAGGCTAATTTTGTGATTCCAAGTTAAGAAGGCCGAATAAGAATACCCGGCCCATAAAAACCAATATGGCTTGGCTTGCCACTAAAAGACCATCAAAAACTGAAAGTCCACTCGGGAATCCAATTCAAAGCCCAGGCTTCCATTACCTTATCAAGCCCACTCAAGACCAGTACCCCGAGCAGTAATAGTATAAGACCTAGTACTGTTTTGCCTCCAATCGCGAAAGCCCCAACTGATGGTGACAGTCGAGTATAAATCTGCCTCGATAACCCCCCAGCCACTAAAAGTGCTGCACCGGTACCTAGTCCGAAAGCAAACATCACCATAAATGACTGCCCCAATTGCTGGCCCGTGGAAGCCAGTGCTATAGCGGCACCCAGGGTAGGGCCAACACATGGCAGCCAGATGATTCCGGTAAGGAAGCCAATACCAAACTGCCCAGCCCAAGCTCCATCACCGGTAATGCTCGCCCCTGCGGTGATTTTTGATAAGCGCAAGGTCAGCCAATCGGAAAGTGGTTTGATCAACAAGACTAGTGCAACCGCCACTAACATTATCGCGGCAATATAGCGGAAGAGTTCTGGGTCTAATCCTAAGGAGACCAATAGAAAGCTCAGCACAGTACCTGCCAATGCAAATGACAAGCTCAGCCCAATCGCCAACGCGTACGGCCCCCAACGCCCGGCGCTATTAGAAGCACCAACAACCATTGGCACCAACGGCCAAACGCAGGGGGAGAGAATACTGAGAGTGCCCGCGATCAAAGCCAGGGGGATGGCGCTAAGCTCAAGCATTGTCAGTGCAAGCCTTAACTGAATCGAAGATATTCTGCTGAATTACATCGGCACGAGTTTCGGCAACACTGAACCACACCTGTTGCTCCCCATTAAACAGTAGTAGCGTTGATTGCCGAGGAGCGCGGAAGTGCTTAACCCACTTTTTCTGGGAGTCGAAATCCACATTCAGGATCGTAAGGCCACACTGGGCATTGTCCCTCTGAAACTGCGCCAGAATCTCGCCCTGCTTTTTACAGGTTGGGCACCAATCTGCTCTCACATCGATCAAAGTGGGTCGTTTGGCGGCTTGTAACTCCTTGAATCGTTCTTCGGAAAATGGCTCTGATGCTAGAGCGAATGACATAGAAAAAGCTAATGTAGCGGCGATCAAGGTGCGAAGAGCTAAGCGGATAAATTTCATACGATCCATATCCTTAGTGGCAGGGTATAAGCCCCTATTTGAAGACAATCTGTTTAGATACCCATCTTGGTCGTACTGGAGTGCAAATTCTTACAGTAAGGCTACGAGGATTTGTTCGACTAGGAACTCCTAGGCCGACTCTCTGTGTATTCAGGAGCGAAGAAGGCTAGGCATCGAGATGGAGAAGGGTGATGGCCTCACTGTCATAAAGTAACAACCAGGTGAAGTTGGAGCCTCCAAAGAACTTATAAGATCTGTGGGAGTCCTACCTGTTATCGCACTAATCACAGAGTTTTTCGGAAAAGGATTTTGGCCAGGTCTATTGAGATATGGTCTACGAAGTAGATGGATTTTAATACGACGACACCTTCACTCTCCAACATCAAAACCACCCAAAATTGGCGCTTTGCAGTCTCAGTACTTATTGCTATTGGAACCCATATAGCACTGATAGTTGTTCCAGTATCAATCGCTCCAGGTCCAACTCCCAGGACCAACACGTCGCTAGAAGTCAAATTACTGGCCCCATTTACTCCTCTGCCTTCTACGTCTCCGCCAACTGCTGAAGAACCGAGCGTAGTATCAGAGCAGGATACCGCTTCGACAGATGCAGTAACCGTTACTAGCCCGCCAATACCTGATAGTTTGAATAAGGTGAGGCCAGCCAAAATAGAAGAGCCACCACCCAAATTGGAAGGAGCATTAGAGGCAAGGCCCCATTCCGAGGGTTTCCCAACTGCGCCAAGGTCAGGGCGACAACCGACTGTATTCAATCCCGCTCTTGAGAGAAAAATAGCCAGGGAACGCAACAAAGTCCGTCGATATCAGCCTACAGAAAACAGATACCAGACCTCGACAGGGACCTTTGTTCAAGTTGGAGACCGCTGTTTTGATGTTAAAGAGCTACCCGCTGTAAATACAGATAGTGACCTAAACCCATGGTTTGGTGCGAAGTGTCCAGATAATTCCAGATCACAAGCAGAAATCGATCGATTGGCTGAAAAATATGGGATTCCATGAAACTGCCGGAGTAACTTTTTCTAAATGAAAAGTTACCAAGCCTTCACCAGCTGTCTTGAAACATGTAGTTATCTGCTCAACTGGTGAAAGTCTTACACCTTTACTTTCTTCCCTTAAGGGTTAGTGAGCCTTACCGCCTGAACGTTCAAATCCAGCGTAAGGGTGGTACAGAATTGATTGCAGGCCTGAGTGACGCTCCCGAAGATCTTGTGGCATATCTCCCAGGTGGACTAAGCGAGTCGGTTCAGCAGCTGCTATCCAACGATCGGCAAAGTTGTCCCACGAGTCAATATGCTTATGAGCGGATTTGGAATCCTTGAAATGCTCATAGATAAGCACGTTTCCATCATCGGTTACGTAATACTGGTAGTTCAGGGTTCCACCTTCTTTCTTAGTTGCTGCGACCATCTCATTCACAACAGCTTTGAACTCCGCTTCATGTCCCTTTCTTATCTTTCCCTCGATAATCCAACCTACGTTGTTAAACATGCTTGCTACCTCACTACCGAAAGTATCGTTTAACCATATACACCGGAAGAGCTTAAAGTACTACCCACGGCGCTTAAGTGGTGTGTTGAATTGTAGATGGTTTTTGGGGAAGCACATTCAATCACAGGTTAAAGAAAATCTAATAAGCTAAAGCAGGCTACGGGGCTCTGGTCAGAACGTGACAGTCAACTAAGTAGCACTACAATATATCGAAAAAAATCAGCTTACCTGGTAACTGTGTATTGCCCATGGCTTATCCTGGATGACCTAAAGTTAATAGTATATTTATGACCGTGAACAAGTGAGTGGGCAGGGACTATTACAACTTGTTCAGGTTAAGAAAGATAATGGATAATCCCTTTGCTAATCTCATACAGAATATATTCTAGTTTCACTTGGCTCAAAATCTGGCAGCCACACTAACTAATTCGAATTAAGGCTGTAATAGAGATACTATGACAAAGCCAATAACTACAAAACTCAGAAATTGTCTTGTCAGTCTCTTCAGAGGAATTAGCCAGGTCACCCTGCAAAGAAACGCCTTGAGTGGCTTTCTATTCATACTCGGAGTAACAGTTAACTCTATTGCCATGGCTATAGGAGTCGCAATTGGGGTTATCACCTCAACTGCCTGTGCAAATATTCTTAATTATCCCGTAAAACAAATTGAGGATGGACTATTTGGGTACAATGGAGCTTTGATCGGTGTAGTCATATTCTTATTATATGCTCCATCTTTAATGACTGTTTTATTGATTGTCGGTGGAAGTGCTTTAACAGTCTTGATCATGCGCTTTATGCTGCTTAACTTTGTCCTTCCGCCTTATACTGCACCCTACATTCTGGTGATATGGGCTATATGGATATTGGCTCCAGCACTAGATCTAGCGCCAACTGCAGCAATCGTTAACGAAAACACCTCAACCTGGGGGATATTCGAAGGTATTGGTCAAATCATCTTTCAGAACAATGCCATTACAGGTATTTGTTTTTTAATTGGGATTTTTATCTCGAATAAATCTCATGCGTTTTGGAGTATTATTGGTGGAATGCTGGCCACATCACTGGCCATGTTCCTGGCATTATCACCCACTTTAATTCTTGCTGTTGTGGTCAACTCCAACCGGACACTTTCCTAAGCACATTTTTCAAATTCGATAGGGGTTACGTCCCCCAGTGTTGTATGTATCCTGCGTGAATTGTAATACGCAATATAGGCCCTCACGTCTGTTATCGCACCCTCCCTTGTCGGATAGAGGTTTCCTGTTAACCATTCCCGCTTCAGGCTACTAAAAAAACGCTCAGTAGGTGCATTGTCCCAACAATTTCCCTTGCGGCTCATTGAGCACACCATTCCATGCTGCTTTAGTAGCGCTTGGTAGCTATGGCTGGCATACTGGCTACCTCGATCAGAGTGATGCAGCAGACCTTTTGTTGGGGTGCGCAAATTGATAGCCATAACCAGTGCACGACTTGCCAGGGCCGTCTCCATCTGGCGGTCTAAGTGCCAGCCAACAATCCGGCGTGAATAAAGATCAATTACCACTGCTAGGTATAACCAACCCTGCAAAGTCCAGATATAGGTAATATCCGTAGTCCAAACTTGATTTTTAGCACTCGGTGAGAAATCCCTATTTAGAAGATTCTCAGCAACTGGCAGTTGGTGCTTGCTATTTGTGGTTAGTGTAAATCGCTTCTTCTGTTTTACTACCAAGCCGAGCTTTTTCATGAGTTTGCGGACTCGATAACGCCCAATTTCAAAGCCTTCTTTGCGCAACAGCTTCATTAACCGACGGCTTCCGAGACTCTCACGAGATTCTGCAAATAAGGCCTTCAATCGATGGCATAGTTGCCAAATCTGGCCATCTACTGGGCTATCACTACGACGACACCATTCGTAATAGCTGCTCTTATTTACTTGCATTACTCGGCAGAGCACTCTAACTGGAAAGCTACCTTGCTGCTTTTTAATAAATTCGTACTTTATTTCATTTCTTTCGCAAAGAAGGCGCTGGCCTTTTTTAGGATTTCCTTCTCCATCCGCAATTGCTTTACTTCACGTCGCAGTTGATCCAGTTCAGCTCGTTCGCCCGAATCCAACCTTACTCCGCTCTCTTCCTGCTCCAGCTCCTTTATCCAGCGTCGCAGATTGTTAGCAGTGGTTCCTACAGCCTCTGCGGCCTTGGAAATCGAATACCCTTGTTCTGAGACAAGAGCTACGGCGTCTTTCTTGAACTCCGGCTTGAATTTCCGGCGTGTACCTTTTGTTGTCATACTTCACCTCGCTAGGTAGTTTTACCATCTTAACGAAGTGTCCGGAAGGATTAGACCACTACATGCCGGGCTCTTCGGTTACAATGCATCTTTGAGCGCTATTGCATTATCAAATGGTCGTAAGCGATGGCTAGCCCCACTTGCAGGGAGCATATTAACCGTTCCAATCGCAATGGCTTTTATGAGCGCTGATATTATTGTATTAACCGCACCATTTGTTATCGCTAGCTGGATTATATTGTTGATCCAAAGAAAACTTACATTAACTCATTAATCCAGCCCATTAGAGAAAACACTAGCTCGTGAAAGATTCGGTAAGTACAGCTTCCATTTGACGAATTGATTGAGGCCAACTGACTTTTGCCAGTTTTGCGTAGTCAGTGTTGAGAAGCGTATGTGTCAGAGTAACGATGGTACCAAGCTCAGAGCCCCTGAATGCAACTTCAACCAAAGATGCATTTTCTTGCGACTCGGTGCTGTTTGGCAGATTAAGATTGCAATGCTCGTGGACTTCAAAAACTAATCGCTTCGGCCTGTCAACGCTGCGATGATCCTACCCACCAACGACGGACACTCTCTTAAGCGATAAACTACGCAGCAGAGGTGCTCTATGACAAGATCAAATAAACCAACCAAAACCACTCGTAAACAGTACTCAGAGGAGTATAGAAAGGATGCCCTAGCACTTGCGCTCAAAGTTGGGGTAAGCGTTGCCGCTAAACAGCTTGGGTTACATCCTTCTCAGATTTACGGATGGCGAAGCAAGGCTAAGTTACATCAGAGCCGAGGGGATGCCGAGAGAGAGCTGGCCACAGAGAATGCTCGCCTTAAGCGGCAGCTGGCTGAGCAGGCAGAGGAGCTGGCGATCTTAAAAAAGGCCGCAGCGTACTTTGCAAAGAGCCTGAAATGAGGTACGCCTTCATGCAAATGCACAGGCATGAATTCAGCATAAAAGCGATGGCCAAGGTATTGAACGTATCTCGCAGTGGGTTTTACGACTGGGTGTCAAGATCGGCCGGCCAATCCAGGTACCAGCAGTACCGAATGCAGCTCGATAGCTTGGTACAGCAGCGCTTTATAGCCAGTAAAGAACGTAGTGGCTCTCCTCGCCTGACGAAGGAGTTGGCCAGTGAGGGGAGTAAATATAATCAAAAAACAATTGCTGCCAGCATGCGTCGACAGGGCCTACGGGCTAAAGCCGCCAAGAGATATAAAGCCACAACCTATTCAAAACATGGTCTGCCAGTAGCTCCAAATCTGCTCGAGCAGAACTTCAATGCTGAAGGGCCGAATCAGAAATGGGCTGGGGATATAACCTACCTGAGAACGGAAGAAGGTTGGTTATATCTGGCTGTAGTGATAGACCTATATAGTCGGCTAGTTATTGGTTGGGCGATGTCAGAAACGATGACAGCTACATTGGTCTGTGACGCTCTTCAAATGGCTTTATGGCGACGTAAGAAACCTACGAATGTTATCGTGCATACTGACAGGGGAAGCCAGTATTGCTCTAAAGATTATCAATCTTTGATTACAGCTTATGGTCTGCGGTGCAGCATGAGCGCCAAAGGTAATTGCTATGATAACGCTTGTGCAGAAACATTCTTTCACTCACTTAAGGTAGAAGCAATCCATGGTAACCGCTTTCCCACAAGGTGCCTCATGCGAGAGACCGTATTTGAGTATATAGAGATAGACTACAATCGAAATCGCTTACACAGCGCCAATGGCTATCTCAGCCCTGAGGCGTTTGAGGAACAACTAGTCGCTTAGTGGTGTGTCCGTTGTTGATGGGTAGGATCAGTCATCTCAAAAGCATTGTATCCGTTTTCGCAACATTATTTCTCTATTTGAACTAATTATTGAGTCAATGTGATGTACTAGGGTAGATCGCAAGTTTTGGACATTAACCCAACGCTTCAGGAGCTTGAAATGAAAGCAAAACTTATTTTACCAATGATTCTATTAAACATGCTTGGCGGAGTAGGGTCCGGCATCATGATCTATATGTCTGGCGGCGATCCGGTTTGGGTCGGCGCACTTTTAACGACCTTGCCTTTACCATTTTTCTTGATGGTTCTGACAAATGTGTTCAGCATTTCAAGAACATCAGAAAGGCTGCCAGTTATTCAAGCCGTTAACTTTTTAGGAGTTGCACTGGTTGCTTATTCAACTTATTCGAACCAGGCTCCAATGTCCTTGTCTCAGTACGTTCCTATTGCAGCTGCTGCCCTGGGCTTCGTATCCCTTCATTGGTATGTCTGGTCATTCTCCGTTTACAACCGCAGAAAGAGCAAGGCCATATCAAAAGGCCAAAAACTTCCTGAAATGAATTTTAATCGATTAGATAAATCAGGTGTGTCTTCCACTTCTTTTGACGAATCTAAAACACTATTAGTGTTCTTTAGAGCCAACTGGTGCCCATTTTGTATGAACCAGTTAAAAGAAGTGAAGAAGTATGCTGAGACACTTAAGCAATATGATGTGAAGGTAAAGTTTATCTCTAACCAAGGCTACGATAACTCAAGGAAGTTAGCCGACAAGCTTGACCTACCTGGTCATTTTGAAATTCTTCAAGATGACAACTTAATGGGTGCTAAAGCTCTAGGCATTGAAGATATTGGCGGTTCCCCTGCAGGAATGCCTGGGTACCCTAAGGATACCGTTATGGCCACAGTGATAGCACTGGATGAAGATGGTACGGTTATATTCGGTGATGAGACCGACAATTATCGGAGACGCCCAGACCCGACAACGTTTCTGCATGTTTTTGAAGGCTCAAAGCCGCAGACTTTAGATGCTAACCCAACTCTCAAAGGTACCGCCTAGCGAGGTAAAATATCAATCTCTCATAGAGCTTATCGATAGGCCCATGAAGAGTGAAAGATAACTGTCTAGCTAGCAATATTGTCGCAGGCCTGAATCTGGATTAAGTAAATGCCTGATCCTACCCACCAACGACGGACACTCTCTTAAGCGATAAACTACGCAGCAGAGGTGCTCTATGACAAGATCAAATAAACCAACCAAAACCACTCGTAAACAGTACTCAGAGGAGTATAGAAAGGATGCCCTAGCACTTGCGCTCAAAGTTGGGGTAAGCGTTGCCGCTAAACAGCTTGGGTTACATCCTTCTCAGATTTACGGATGGCGAAGCAAGGCTAAGTTACATCAGAGCCGAGGGGATGCCGAGAGAGAGCTGGCCACAGAGAATGCTCGCCTTAAGCGGCAGCTGGCTGAGCAGGCAGAGGAGCTGGCGATCTTAAAAAAGGCCGCAGCGTACTTTGCAAAGAGCCTGAAATGAGGTACGCCTTCATGCAAATGCACAGGCATGAATTCAGCATAAAAGCGATGGCCAAGGTATTGAACGTATCTCGCAGTGGGTTTTACGACTGGGTGTCAAGATCGGCCGGCCAATCCAGGTACCAGCAGTACCGAATGCAGCTCGATAGCTTGGTACAGCAGCGCTTTATAGCCAGTAAAGAACGTAGTGGCTCTCCTCGCCTGACGAAGGAGTTGGCCAGTGAGGGGAGTAAATATAATCAAAAAACAATTGCTGCCAGCATGCGTCGACAGGGCCTACGGGCTAAAGCCGCCAAGAGATATAAAGCCACAACCTATTCAAAACATGGTCTGCCAGTAGCTCCAAATCTGCTCGAGCAGAACTTCAATGCTGAAGGGCCGAATCAGAAATGGGCTGGGGATATAACCTACCTGAGAACGGAAGAAGGTTGGTTATATCTGGCTGTAGTGATAGACCTATATAGTCGGCTAGTTATTGGTTGGGCGATGTCAGAAACGATGACAGCTACATTGGTCTGTGACGCTCTTCAAATGGCTTTATGGCGACGTAAGAAACCTACGAATGTTATCGTGCATACTGACAGGGGAAGCCAGTATTGCTCTAAAGATTATCAATCTTTGATTACAGCTTATGGTCTGCGGTGCAGCATGAGCGCCAAAGGTAATTGCTATGATAACGCTTGTGCAGAAACATTCTTTCACTCACTTAAGGTAGAAGCAATCCATGGTAACCGCTTTCCCACAAGGTGCCTCATGCGAGAGACCGTATTTGAGTATATAGAGATAGACTACAATCGAAATCGCTTACACAGCGCCAATGGCTATCTCAGCCCTGAGGCGTTTGAGGAACAACTAGTCGCTTAGTGGTGTGTCCGTTGTTGATGGGTAGGATCAGCCTTAGAACAACCAGTATGGATTATATAAAGCCTGAAGATTCTATCGATGCCTAAGCAAATACAGGTCTACCTTATATTAATTGACATATAAAAGACTATCACATATTCACATACCCCTTTCTATGATAGACAGGGGTTTTTCCTTGTTGAGATTAGAGTATTCTATAAGTAATTGAAATTGGAGAACGTCATGGAGTTTAACTTCCCAAATCGTGATGGCGTAGAATTAAAGGGCAAGTTAGAGGAATCTGCTGGAACCCCAAAGGCTTATGCAATTTTTGCACATTGTTTTACTTGCTCAAAAGATATTATTGCAGCAAGCAATATTTGTAAGTCATTAACCAGTAAAGGCATATCAGTATTAAGGTTTGACTTCACCGGATTGGGTAATAGTGATGGAGATTTTTCCAATACTAATTTTTCATCCAATGTTGAAGATTTACTTAGTGCTTACAATGAAATCGAAAACCGCTTCGAGGCACCAAAATTGTTAATTGGGCATAGTTTTGGAGGTGCTGCCGTTTTGAAAGCCGCTGGCATGATAAAGACAGCTAAAGCTGTTGTTACTATAGCTGCTCCAAGTGATGTTAAACACATCCAGCATATGTTTAAAGATGAACTCGATAGCATCAATAAAACAGGTCAGGCAAGAGTGGTTCTGGCTGGCCGAGAGTTTACGCTAAAGAAGCAGTTCATTGATGATATAAATGAAGCAGACGTCTTGGTTAACCTTAAGGAATTAAGGAAAGCGCTGCTCGTAATGCATTCACCACTAGACAGCACTGTTTCAATTGAGCATGCGGCGAAAATATTCGCTGCTGCGAACCATCCTAAAAGTTTTATTTCTTTAGACAAAGCCGATCATTTGCTTATGAAAAAATCAGATGCTGAATATGTCGGTAATGTTATTGGAGCCTGGGTTCAAAGATACATTAATTAATATCGGATGTTACAGAGAGTAATATCGAACTTTGAAGCCTTGCAACAGTAAAGAACCGCCAACTATCGAGAGCTGGGCTGTAAAGAACAATAGAAACAGCACTAGTTGGAATTTAGGTTGCTCCTAGTCCACCCAGTAATCCGGGGCTTAACTCAGTTCCTTTTTTAGAAACTCGATAAAGACTCTGGTCTTTGCCGGCATCGCTCGACCACTGGGAATCAGTGCGCTAACAGGCGGTCCTGGAACTGCTTTCTCTGGGAATAACTCAATAACTTCACTATTTTGAACAGAAAAGCCAAGCGCTTTATCATAAACCTGAGCTATTCCCATACCGGCTACCACTGCATCAATCAGAGTTCGTCCGTCTCTGAATATTGCTAGCGGTGAGGGGGAAAATTCAGTAATTGGGCCTCCATCTTCTTGGAACAACCAGCCTCTCAATTTTCCTGTAGGTGCACGGAAAACAAGAGAATCATGCTCCTTTAAATCTTCCAAAGTCTTTGGCATACCCTTTTGTGAAAGATATTCAGGTGAAGCGCACAGGATACGTCTGGTTTCACATATTTTTTTTGCGATAAAAGAACTATCTTCCAGTTCACCAATCCTCACGACGACATCCCATTCACCTCTAATAGCGTCCTCTAGACTGTCTGAAAGAGAGACCTCGACCGTAACCTTGGGATGCAACTGCGTGAACCCCTTCAAAGCACTGACAATAGTTCGGCCTATGCCTATTGGCAAATTGATACGCAATCGTCCAGCAGGCTCATCCTTCCTGGCATGCAGCAAAAGCCTGGCCTCATTGATTGTTTCTAACGCATGTTTTGCAGCATCTAGAAATATTTTGCCTTCTTCTGTCAGCCTGATACTTCGTGTGGTTCTGTTGAATAGCTTAAGACCCAATTCCTCCTCAAGCTTCTTCACTGCCTTACCAGCGCCTGATTTGGTTGAGTTCAATGATGCCGCCGCTTTTGTAAAGCTTCCATGTTCGGCAACGGCAATAAATACAACTATTTCGTTCAAATGGGCTTGTTGAAACACAGATTGTGTCCCTAATGGATACAATGAGTATCAAAATAGCATGTTTATAGCGCAAAT
Source organism: Microbulbifer maximicatervae (SeqCode) (assembly GCF_052467815.1). Classification (NCBI taxonomy): domain Bacteria; kingdom Pseudomonadati; phylum Pseudomonadota; class Gammaproteobacteria; order Cellvibrionales; family Microbulbiferaceae; genus Microbulbifer; species Microbulbifer maximicatervae (SeqCode). The sequence continues at coordinate 3,979,556 of NZ_CP174326.1, read as the reverse complement.
CAAAGCAACTAATCTTCCCAATAGTGGTTTGGCGTAAGTACCTGCATAGAGACCAATTGGAGAATTAGCCAGGTCACATCGAAGGCTTACCCAAAGCTCGCGCTTCCAAACTTTAAACCATTAGAGGAATAGGTTATGTCTCTTCAAGACAAACTAGATGCTTTCAAAGAAGTATTTAAGCAACAGGCCCCGGAAGGAGCATTTGAAGCCTTTGCCAGATCATCCAAGGAGTTGGCTGCTAGTGGCCAAGTTGAACGTTCGATTAAAGTAGGGGAGAAAGTCCCATACTTTACATTGCCAGATTCAGAAGGTAACGACCTTGTCCTGGAAGAACTCCTAGCCAAAGGGCCCGTTATTCTAACGTTCTATCGAGGCGTGTGGTGCCCTTACTGCAATATTGAGCTGCAAGCGTTAGAAGAAGTTGCTGCAGAGATCAAAGCGCGTGGCGCAACCCTGGTTGCTATTTCCATGCAAGGGCCCGCTGAAAGCCGCAAATCTCAGAGGGATAACAAGCTAAGCTTCCCAATTCTGACTGATCAAAGTGGAAAGCTTGCTGAAGAGTTTGGTATCCGCTGGACATTACAACCTTATGTAATTGAGTTCCACAAGGTGTTCAAAGTCGAACTCCCGACCATCCATCGTGACGGCGCGTGGAACTTACCTATGCCTGCAAGATATGTCATAGATACCGATGGAACAATCGCATATGCGGAGGTGAATCCTGACTATACACGTCGCCCCGAACCCAGCGACTTATTTCCCGTACTTGAAAAGCTCAGTCAGTCTACAACTGCATAGTATGTAAACACCTCCACCTCTTTAGCGCTGACTAGCGCCAAAGAGGTGGAAGCACTCAATGTAAATCGATATCGAGCACCGTAAAACCCAACTTATATGGTAAGACTCATGGTCAATTTTACACGTTACACAATTGAAACAGCACCAGAAGCCTCTAAGCCCACTCTAGAAGCCGCTAAAAAGAAAATGGGATTTGTACCCAATCTAATGGCAACCATGGCCGAATCACCTGTAATGGTGGAGAGCTACCTAACACTTATGGGATTATTCGATAAATCTCGCTTGAGCGAAACGGAGCGAGAGATAATCCTGATGACAAACAGCCGCCTAAACGGTTGCACCTACTGCATGGCTGCGCATACCGCAGTTTGCAAAATGGCCGGTGTAGATGAAAATGTAATCAAGGCTCTGCGTAGCGGTAAAACACTCGATGACCCTAAACTCGAAGCGCTCCGAGCATTCAGTGTCATTATCAATGAGAAACGTGGATGGGCTACAGAAGAGGAAGTTGAGGCGTTTCTTGCAGCAGGTTATACGAAAGAGACGGTTCTAGAGGTGATAGTTGGAACTAGCCTAAAAGTACTCTCGAATTACTCTACCCACAATCTGAATGTCAGTCTCGATGATGCGTTTTTGCCAATGGCTTGGAGTAAGGATATGGATTCGAATGGTTGAGCGTAACAGCAAATAAACAACATGTATCCGATTCATGCGTCTAATAAAAACTGGGCCTTGGGAAGAGGGCGGCTGTCCAGATCATAAAAGTGACGATAAGAACCCCACTGATTCACCAAAGTAATGAGGCCCATATAGCCACTATGGGCCTCTACTATATTGTCCGAGATATTCGTGGTATCTAAGCCCCTAAACAATACATCCTCTTGAATACAGCCTTCTTTTGGCTTATCACAATTACTCCATTTCGCTACGAATAATGCCGGGTGTTTTGGCTTGTCCCCGTACTCGGTCAGGATGATCGCGCTCGTTAAAACGCCTCAAGCCTTCGGACAGCTCTTCTTTGGATTCTGAGTCGCTGAATAATCGGTTAAAGCACTCAGCCTCAATTCGTAGACCTTCATCAAGATCCTTTCCATAACCACGGATGGCAGCTTCTTTATCAGAGTGAATCGCTGGCTGGGGAAGGGTGGAGATATACTGTGCTAACTCTACGGCACGATCTAATGCGGCTCCCTTTGGCACCACTTCGTTGGCCAACCCAATGCGATAAGCTTCTTTAGCATCAATAACTTTTCCCGTGATGATTAACTCCAGCGCTCGCCCCATACCAACAATACGCGGCAAACGCTGAGTACCACCATCGGCTAAGCCGATATTCCAACGACGACAAGTCATTCCAAAGGATGCGTGTTCTTCTACAATCCGCATATCGGCAAAACATGCCCACTCAAAGCCACCCGCATAAGCGATTCCGTTCACAGCCGCAATGATAGGCTTATAAATATCGGTCCAGCGGGATGGACCTATAATGCCTGGAGCTTCACCTCGATTATGTCGGGCAATATCAGCGGGCTCTACAGGACATAAAACAGCCACGTCAGGATCGGGGTGGTTGGTAGGTTCGGTTGCAGCAAGATTGCTTTTCAAATCACCCCCTGCACAAAATGCAGAATCGCCAGCACCGGTGATTACCGCAACTTTTGCTCCGTCATCGGTACGAAAGCGATCGAATGCATCCACCAGCTCACGGTGAGCGCGAGTACCAATACAGTTCTTAACCTCTGGACGGTTAAAAGTAACGATGGCTACAGGGCCAATTTGCTCGTATTTAATATGATGATATTCCATGTCATAAGACCTTTATCATGTGGCGTCGAAGTAATATTTAAAACCTACCCTTGATACATCAAATGAGAATTTAATCCAGGTGCCGATTAAGAATGGATCAATATATACCGCAATAAGTTAGTACGAATGAACCTTTTTCAGGTAATGAAAATTTATTTGCTACCGCAATAAAATCTTGTACTTTTCATCCTGCAATGATTAGATGGTTACACACCTATTCTAATATCCATTTCTTAAAACTTTAGCATCAATTTAACTTTACTTGAGGATGCGACAGGAAAGGCGGCGACCATGCACTTTAAAACAATAATTAATACTGCAGTTTTGACTTTTTTGGCTCTATCACAAAATGCTCTTTCAACATCTGTATCAGACTCGAAGACCTTACAAATTTCTGAGGAATGGAAATTTCAGACTAACAACGCTACTCGCAATATTGTTTCAACATCAGAAGGGGCTTTGGCGCATATAGTAGCTCAAGCTGACAGCCAACTATTTATGACTCTTGATATTGATCCATCAATTTTCCATAAGGGGCCAACAGAATTAAAATTCAAAATCAAGGCGAATGAAGTCACTAAAACTGGCCACTTTATCGTTAAGGTTGAAGGCAATGGATCACCCCTTTATCTATACGAAATGAGAAATGATCCAGTTAGTGGAACTCACGATTGGCGCACAGTTTCCGTGAGCATCCCACGCCTTAGTAAAGCGACAAATGCAATAGTCGGTTATCTTATGTTTTCATCTGGAGAAGTGTGGCTGGGAGATGTGCAATTATTACAAGATAAAACTGAGGCTGAATCGAACAAGTCTTACGACAAACTCAAAGAATATGCGCTTTCACTAATCAAAGATCACTACATTTTGCGCGACACGATCGATATTACAGAGTTCGAACAATTTGCAGACGACGTTTTTATGGGAATTCAAAACGATGATCAAGCAGATGCGGCTCTCACTGCATTATTTTCAAAACTCAATCATAAACATCTTACAATCTATAATCGGGCAGATACCTCCGCGTATGGAGAAACAAGACAACTGAAGAGTGAATTAAGTTTAGTTGGCAATAAAACTGCCTTAATTTCTCTCCCCAAGAAGTTTGGTTCTGAAACAGCTCGACAGGCGGAATTTACCCGCACAGGCGCACTAATCGAGAAATATAGTGAAAACGGGGTACAGAATTGGATTATTGATTTGCGCGATCAACCAGGGGGCAATCTGGTCCCGCTATTTTATCTCACCAGACAGTTTTTCTCAGATCAGCAGCTCTACTCAAGCCAATTGGTTGACGGATCGGAAGAATTTTCTGGTTGAAAGACGGTAGTGTTGAGGCCGGTAATAGGACGTCAATGGAAAGATCTCTATCACGGAAAGATAATTCTACTGCTCATCATCCACTCTCAAAAGCAAGAGTAATTGTACTGATAAGTGATGATACTGGTAGTGCGCCAGAGATGCTCGCCCAAACTTTTTTAGATCGAGAAAATACTATTCTGATAGGATCAGAGACAGCAGGCCTAATGTCTACAAATTATACATTTGAATTTACAAACGGTACGACAATTGCGCTGCCAATAGGGCAGTCAGCCTCGATACGCGGCGAACCAGTATATAAAATTCAACCCCACATCAATACAGAGCCTGATGAAGCATTAAGTGTTGCGCTAAAGTACCTAGAGGACAATCGACTGTAACCCCGTGTCAGATAATTCATAACGAAATAGGGTGGGCACAACCCACCCAAAGACATGGGACTCGAGGTCAAAGTGGCTCATTTGAATTTAAGTGTGCATTGCAGAGGGCCACTTATCTACCGAGAGGAGCGAAAATTTGATGGTGTATGCGTTACCATTTGGGGCAAGCCTTAAAGCTGGAAAGGGCGAGTAATCGAGGATAATAAATGGATTCGGTTATTACATTTCCTGTAGTGTGCTTTTTAAATGGAAAAATTACAGTGCACACAAAGAGTAGCTTCAAAGCATTAGGGGCTCGTTTTTTGGACGAGCAGACATTTGCCACTCTGGAGAATCGGCGATCAAAAGCAAAAGATGGTTGGATACTTGACTCTAGCGGGAAGTTTGTACCTTTATCTCATAGCGGCAATTTGCGAGAATGGGCTCGTCCTATTTCCTTCCTCTGGAATGCAGTGTTGACTAAGTACCAAGCTAATATCGAGGGGGCTGTGAAGGTAGGCTTTGGACTGAAAGACTTAGATTCGATGTCCAAATCCTCGCCGGGAAAGCTTGGGATGGATTTCAAAAGATTTCTAAGTAAGTATGAGCCTGACCAGTATATTACTAGTGATATGCTGAAAGAGTGGCCCCTTTAGTTTGACATTTTCTTGTAAGCCTCACACGCCTAAAGCTCTTCGCCGCACAAATTTTAACCGATCGGCTAGGATAATAACAATGAATTACAAATTAGGTTTCCGTTGGACTCTAATTACCCTAAATTTGGCAATGGTCTCATGGTTTGGCTTTTCTCAAGCCGGCACTGGTTATATTGATGAAAGTGGGCATTTAGATGTTATCTACATATTAATTAGATCACTGGCGGTCATTTTATTGTCTTTCATTGCCTCGGTTGTAATTGTTCGATCACGAGGAAAAGGTATAGCTATATCAATTATTACCTCTTTAATTTTTGGGGTGCTCCTTTTATGGTCGGGCTTGGTTACTAACTCGATGTCAGAATATGGCGGTAGCAGCGGTTTACTTTATGGAATTACAATCTTTTTGGTAGGGTTTACTCTAGCGTTGTTTTTTTGCTCAGTTGTATATGTTGGCTCAGCTAAGGTGATCAATAGGTAATTCTCTTGCACAAAAGGGGCCGAACGGTAATTTTTCTCCAGTGCCAGGAACCTATTTTGATGAAAATGGTGACCCAGTTACCGTTGGAGTAGGGCCGTTGGTAATACAGTCAGCGTAGATAGTACGACAGCCTATAATTTTAATTCTAATACCTGAACGTTAATAATCCTGTGGCTACAGGCTCATTAGTTGGACGTCCAAAAACTTCAAACCTAGGCCCCACCAGGGCTCCCAGTATTTCCGATATTTGTGAATATCGGATATTTTATAAATGCCTGTTTTTCCGTATAATTTGCCGCATGGACGTCCAACTAAAGTACTTAATTTTTGCCAACTAAAATACTTAATTTCCAACTAAAACACTTAATCGTGCGTCCATCTACTCTAGTTCCGACCGAGTAATCTCCATTTTGTCTTCCTGTGTTCTAAGTTTCCACGCTCCAGGGTCATAGCGTTCCAAGGTTACAGCGCTCTAAGGTGACAGGGTTCCAGGATTCCAGGATTCCAGGATTCCAGGATTCCAGGATTCCAGGTGTTTTCGCATACAATCATCGGAGCGCATCAAAGCCTTTTCCTAAGACCAAATTACTCACGCAATTCTGAAAAACCTTTGGACAAGTGAGCCGAAAGAACCGTGCTAATAGGTGTATAAGTGAATCTACCTATGAAGTGCACTGGCGACTTCACGTGGATGAAGCTGATCAAAAAAGCGCCTATAAGCTAAGTACACTTATAGCTTTCGTTTGAATAGCCACTTATAGATCTAGCATTTAAGCTAGATACCCTGCCATAATCCGTTAAAATAACATTATTACGGATTATTTTTCACCCCTATTTCGAGGTCTTTAATGCCCAAATCTGGTCAAGCTCGCGTCCCTACACGAGAACAACAAAGTCACCTCTTCCAGGTGATCCAGGACCACCGCCACCCAGAAAAGAACGCGGCCATCATGCAGGTCAGCTTTAAACTGGGACTGCGTGCCCAAGAGATTGCTCTTCTACCAGTGAAGGAAGTTGCCAAGCTTAATTCTATGGGCACTGAACTAAAATTGTTGGAAGTGATGAGCCTACCTGCAGCCTATACCAAGGGTGCAGATGCCATGAAGCGCTCCAAAAGCCACTACCAACGTAAAACGATCAGCTTCAATATTGATAGTTTCAACAAAGTTGTTAGGCAAATTGAAGCTTTAGCCAAATCAGGCGCTGACGTCAGCCCAGAAGATTTCTACCCAACAGTTAAACAGCATAAAGGAAGATCACGGGACCTCCCGATGGTTGACCAAGGTCTCCGCGACTCTTTGGCGCGCTATCTAAATTTACGACTTGCTAAAGGGGAGAAGATAAAACCCTCCTCCCCTCTTTTTATTACCCAATAAGGCGGTCCCTACTCTCCCAACACATTGCAAGAACATATGGCTTTGATGCTTCGTGATTGGGCCGGCATCGAAAAGGCTAGTTCACATAGTGGCAGGCGTTCGCTGATTACCAATGTCATCCATAAACAAAAGAAATCAGTTAAAATAGCTCAGAAAATTGCCGGGCACGTTAACCCATCAACAACCTTAATCTATGAAGAACCACCTGAGGAAGTGCTAGAGGATGCCTTATTCAATCTCGAATAGTCATCACTGATCCATTAAGGGGTATTTAGTATGAAGATAATCTTCCTTAGGCAAGTTCGAGTCTCCAAATAAGCTACGTAAGCGTAGGGTATTCGGGTCCCCCAGGGGGGCGCAGCAACTGGAAAGAGAAGCTTGCAAACTGAATTTGACTTGGCAGAGCGTCTTCTGAAAGACCGGTAACTGCCAGATACAGCCTGAACTACTACAACCTATGTTGGTAATTTAAGTTCCAATATGATGTGCGCCAACTAGTCAGTCACCCCATTATTTGGGTTTTTGATAGTTAGCCTAGCTATTATCAATTCAGCAATCGTTCAAGTTCATTCACCCCTTGATCATAAAACCATTCCTGAGCAGCTAGAACTCTATCAATGAACTCATTATCATCTGATAAATCTGCCTCCTGTAGCAACAATTTAATTGTTGTAATCAGAGCCTCTGGTCGATGGAAATAAATCGCTTGATCCAACTCCTTTAACCTTTCAATCAATTTCTCCAATACCCCCAAGATATCACGGGGCATCAATAAAGCGTGTTTCTCAAGCCAAAGGAATATTCCATCCACTTCACGTAGATGAGAAAATTCAATGTAATTAATATAAACTCTGATCAACTCTAGGGGTACGTTGCGTAGCTTCTCTTTAGTTTCTAAAGCCAGCTCAAAATCAGAAAAAACAGCTTGTGCTACACCATTTTTAAACAGCAGGGATAGACCTTTTATACATTTTTTAAGGCTCTTTTGGCTATCAAGATTAGCCACAAATACTTGCCCAATGCCTTCTAGCTGAGATGGGTTTCTGTCATATACGCCAGACCATAAATCTTCTTCGGAAATGTAGCCTGACAAATAGGATAAGGCTGCAAGCCGCCCCCATGCTGCTCCGGTTTTCTCATCATCAAGATACTTGATTTGGTCAATATAGGGAGCTACCTGATGGAAATTCGAGTGATACTGATAGTACAGTGTACGCTCTAAGTGCTTTCCTAAACGAGGACTAGCACCAGCCATAAGCAATTCCACCAGCTCCCACCCAAACTCAGGTTCTCGGCTCAAGAAATACGGTAGTCGCCATAAAACAATCGACCTAACAACCATAGAAGGGTCTGATGCGTATCGACTCAAGAGCAAATATAACTCACCACATAAAGGCTTTTTTCTCTTCGCAAAACCCTCAGCGATGGTCATCAAAGCACTAGCTGCTATACCTCGTGGCGCATTAATACCTGCACCAATATAACTCTGCTGCTCCTCATCCTTTGCTGGTTCCGGATATTGAGCTAACCCTAATCGCCAGAGCTGAAATATCATCCTATTAATGCTCAATTCATCATCTAGCACATACGCACATGCTTCTATTGCCCTAGCTAGGCTATAACAATGAGCTTCTTTCAGCTCACAATACTTTTCGATCAATCCTAATACTGTAGTCGCCAACTTATAGCCATCAGGAAGAGGCTCCACCCTCTTCCAATTAGGACTACGGGTATTGCCAAAACGGCAGGTCAGATGTGAAACGGCACCGTCTATAATCGCAAAAAGGTAAACCTTTGAAACATCAGGAGAAAGAAGCAGAGGAATCAAGCCAAAAAATCGATTTGGCACCCAAGATACAGCGTTCCTCAACTCGCTTACCAAAGATTCTTGCCCTCCGACTAAACTGTCCGATTGCCTTAAATCCCAATGCCCTACACTTTCGTAATGATAAAAAAGCTTTACCAGTCCGTTGTCACTCAATTCAATAAGCTGATCACTCGACACTGGTGATCGAACCCATCCTCCGCCGGAAGTAATTTTCGGTTTGGGCTTATAACTGCCATACTTCTTTTCACAGCGCCGATAAAAATCAGCATGCTCTTCAAGGCGATAGATAGAGGGTACGTAAAGTAATCGCTCATAGATGTTTTCTTCAATCCACCCCTCATACTCACTGTCAACATCATCGTATAGATGCCGAATCAGTTCTTGGTGATTCCTTTGGGTTTCTGGACTCAACTGTGGGTAAGCTCTACTTGCCAACAGTCCAAGCTCATACTCCAAATATCCATAACGATGTAATTTACGATCTAAAAGCTGTAGACTGATGCTCTCGATATACTTGTCGATATTCTTAGTATAAGCTTCGCATAGCAGATAGCGAACACCCAATTCCCGGCTCTCTCTCAGTTTTGATTCATACTGTCGCCATAGTAAATCATCATTGCCAGACCGATAAATCAGCGCACCTTCAACTGCATCCATAAACTCGTGAATAGAGTCATGTGAGTAGATATCACTTTTGTTATGGAGTTTGTGGTGTGATGTATAATCTAATAGTATCGACTCGAATGGAGAATATTGTTTAAGTTCATTGTGATCAAATGCAAACTGAAGTAAATAATCCATCGCAAGACCAAATAAGACATCAGAGGTCTTTAGTCGCTGCTCTAGATAGTCATCATCAAGTAAATCATGTCGTTTGCAGTTTAATTTTATTTCTTTACCCCGCTTAATATCTTCAATAGGCTCTGCATCTTGAACGATAAATTTCCAGAGCAACTCATCACTGCTATTCGTGGCATCTACATATTTGCATATAGCCCCACCGATATCACTATGTTCAGGTTTGGCATCTAAAAGCTTCTCTAACAAACCGGCTATTGGGTCAAGATCCCACCGTTTCAAATTTTTCAATGACGAAGATATGCTCCATACAAGGCTACTCATAGGTAACCACTGCTCATCAATAGCACGATGCCAAACATTAACTAACCACTCTTCATTCCCTTCCGCGAATTGCTCAAAATACCGCAACACAGTCCCTGCAATATTTTCTCCAGCCGAGGTAGCCGAAAATGAAACCAATGGGCCTCGAAGCAGATCAAACCAAATAGCATCATCGGCTTTATCCAAAAATCGTTTCAGTAAAGCGGGTGAATAACCAACCAGTGCCTTGATAATCACCAGATCAGACTGTCTTGGTGACATTTCTGCAAGCGTCTCTAACGACAGCCGCTTCAAATGTGTAGCAACAGAGTTATCGGACAAAAAGGTCTTCAGCTGCTTAGTAAAAGCTCTGGGCTGCGCAAATCGAAGATACTGGACAAACGTTCTAACTGCAGGGCGCACAAAAGGTAGCTGAGGCTGTGAAGTTACAAAGCTCAGCAAGTCAACACCTTCCTTCTGAGCTTTACGAATGTGGAGAGAATCAGCCAAGGTCTGGTGGCTAAACATCAACTGATAAGCATCAACTTCGGTTAAAATACCTTCGCTCAACAACCGAGTAATAACTTGATCATCTAAATGGATCGAATTTCTACTGAAATTATAACTGCGCTCCGCAAGTAAACTGGCTGCCACATCTTGTAATTTATCAACAACCTCGCGGCCGAATGATTCGTGTCCTTCAATCACTTCACGTATATAGAGATCGTAGAGGTCATGCTCTTCAATATCTTGAAGAACCATCCCTTTTTTAATAAGGGTATAAAATAGCCTCAAATTCTGGGGAATAATCAATAACGATTGGAGAGATTGACTGACGTCACCTGGAGGCACTCCACATGTAACCAGTAGCGGAGAAACATCACTCTCATAGGAAAGCGGTTGGATCTTAACTGTATCATGCCAGTCCATTTCTCTCAGCATTGGGTCATAAGCAACATCAAACGAACGGCAAGCCGCTATGATCGTGACATTTGGAACATGACGAAGACAGGCAATCAGGCCAAGAAAGCAACACAGGCTTTTATGGCTTTTTCCTACAGCCAATACATCCAGAGAATCAATAACAACGACTACTTTTCTCTTCTCTGCCAAAAAAGCGCACTGTGCAACGAGATCATTATCCAATCCAAAATCCCTAAGATGAAATAATGATTCAATATGCGCATAGAGATCACCTTTTACAAAAAGAGAAGCAACCTTATCCTCATTATCGAAATGATCTATCACATCAAGAAGAATGCAGGTCTTTCCCCCTCCAGCCACACCTTCCAATAGAACCGTTGGCGTATTATCTTCCACGGCCTGAATTAAATCTCCAACGACAGGCCTTTGAATGACTGTATCGCCTATCGTCCTTACCCATTGTCGCCCTTGAGCGGAAAATGCTCGAAAAGACTGGATAATCTTCTCTTCATTGAAATTGAGCACCGGGTAGATTCCATGCTCTTTCAACATGGTTAGTACAGACTGTCTGTCAATGATGTATTGCGTTTCAGCCAATTTACTATGCTGTTTGTCTACATAGCTGTAAAGCAATTGAATAGCGGTCTGTGGCTGTGAAAAATGCAGCCTCATCAAACTAAAACTGTGCTGCTCCCACTCTTCCACGGAGTGGTGTGAACCAATCTTAATACGCTTTATTGCTAAAAATGCTTGTTCAGCAGTACATTGCCAAAGGCTCACAAGGACATCCAAAACCTGCTGCTGTTTTTTTATTCCCTGTCGCACAAAAGCAGCATAATCTGGATAACAATTAACCTCCTCTATCACCCGTTCTAAATCAGCAAACGGCGTTCGGGAGTAAAAGAGAAAATCACATGAGGGTGTTGAAGACAACTGCTTGTACGCGGCTATCAGCTCCTTTTTTAACACCGAATCACTCAACCTCCAGCATAAGTGATTTGGTTGATTGACCTTTGCCTGAATAAATGCTTTTCGATCGTGGGGGTAGAAAACTACAATGTCATCGCCGTATATGGAATAGGTCTCGCCAGGAATTGCGATAACGTCAACCATCACACCTTCGACCTTTTCTCCAGTCAGCATTTGAACAACCCAGTTCAATGCCACAGCACGTTGATAAGCATCCCCCCTGTTCGACCTAATACCTGCAAGACTCATAGATAAATCATTCCATTTTCATTCGCTGCACATAACCCACTATCATGGCCCTCCGAAGCTGCAACAATGTGCTCTATATCTGTTTCATTATCAGAAACAAAATATCGACCGGTATATGGCCCGTAAATATTCCCTCCCATATTTTCTACGATTTCATCCTCAACAGTTTGTGAGTAGGGGTATTGAGATTTCTTGTTATATGGAGAACATCGGTCTTCCGGCTCAACCACAAGCCCTAAACTTCATATTCCTATCTAATTCCTTTATTGATATAGGATGTTGATTATCGCTATGAACACGGAACAGCCATTCCGAGATTAAAAATCCCAGAACCATGGTTTTGGGCATACTGGGCATACCTCTAGCAATTCGACGCCCAAAAGAATTTTTCATGTCAGACTCATTCCACAATTTCACCTTCCAATAACCTCCCTGAGACTAATTTTAAGCGCAGCGGAAAACCAGTCCGGCAACATACGCTAGTTAGGCGCTGACGATTTCCAACATTACCGTTTGATTGCTACATTTAGTCTCATGGGCAAAATACCTGTAATGTAGAGACTTCCACTTTCGTTTTTCAGACTTAAGGGCATTTGAAAATTCTAAAGACGTTGCGATATACCTATCAACTCCGTCGCTGGGTAGCGCGTAGGAACACCCCAAGTTCTTTAGGTCCTTCTTTTCTTTTCCATTCTGCCCCGGATTACTAGAAGTAACGTCCGTAACTTCACATCGAACAATTACCTTTTCAGATTTAGGCTCTATCAACACAATATCATTACCTCCCGTATCATCACTTGTTGAAGAGTGGCATTCTCTGAGGAAGGCATTCGGATACAGAGTTTCAAACCATTTTAACGCTGAAATTGTCCGCTCAGTTGTAGCTAGAATATTTATCAATTCAACTAGCTTCTCTGTAGACTTTCCTAATAAGAGCTGACCTTGCGGCAATACTACTTCTAATCGCTTCAAGTCCGAACCCCAAGTATTTATTTTAGAGCCGATTTCATTTTGTGCAGATATTGCTGCATAAACAATTAGTTCATGAGTCCGCTCCAGCTCGAGAATTGCTTCACCTAAAGATGAGTTTCGAATAGTTTCAATTAAGTGCGCCATAATTATCCTTCATACCTAAAATTTATATAGTGATCACTCTAGCGCTATTAACATAGATATTATCACAGAACCATATTCCAACTATCCATATCCCACTATTTCTGTTGTCTCATATTAAGATTTTAAGCCGGAAGAAGCACATGTTTAATAGCTGTTGTAAACGGCAAGTTCTTAATATTCTCTAATTCTTCTTCAAGCAAAGGCAACCATTCTTCTTCCTCAAAATCCGCAGCATAATCCGCAAATTCTTCCGCTGTTTCTATATAGCCTTTCAGCATTGTTTCTCGTATCTGCCGTAAAGAGCCGTTTAAGTTAAAAATTCGAATAGTTTCTACGGCTCGCTTCTTTTGATCTGGATGCAGCCCTTTTGCAGGAACAACATTCCCATCAGACAGAAAACTCAAATAATCTACCGGATCATCTTGATCCATTTTTATCAGATCTTGATAGTTATAAGGCAGCTGTCTATCTTTGTGCTTACCGCAACTATCATCACGCCCACAGGAACCAAACAAATTACTCCATAGGAATGTTCCCTGAGGGTAACAGTCAGTTCTTTTTTGGCGAAAATGCTCTAAATGGGCATTTCGCTCGCCAGGTGTTGTCCTAATAGTGGCTTCACAATACGCACAGCGACCGTTCTGCATCTCATCAATCTTCAACCAGATCTCATTTTTATGGGCCTGCGTGACCTGATGCCAATTGTCTCTGCCATGTTGATATTGGCTTAAACAAGCAGGCGGAATAGGCCTGTTTAGCTTATGCATGAAAGCTCCTTATTTACTTCTTTTAGGTAGTTTTGCTTTCATGACCTGCAGGCGTCTTAAACGCTCGCACTCCAACCATTCATGATGGTTTTCACCAAAGTGATCAATGATTCTGTTCTTAAGCCCCTTTGCTTTTTCACTATCCAAGTTACTCTCTACAATAAGCGCCTTATACTCTGTCAGCCATCGTGCCTGCTCGACATCTGGCACAGGGTCAACACCCTGCAGCTCAGCCATAATATTCGCACTTGCCACGCCAAGACTTTGAACCGAGGCCGGGCTAGCGGATGACTCAATTTTGCCTGTATCTGGGTTAACTTCATGTCGAATAATACGAATGCTCTCTGATGGCACTGTAGATAGGACCTGAGGGCTATGGGTTGTTACGACAAACTGAATATTTGGAAACGCTGCTTGGAGTGAGCCGATAACAGTCTGCTGCCATTGGGGATGCAGATGCATATCGACCTCATCAATCATGACGATACCGGGCGACTTTTTGGCCGCCGCTTCGCCGAGATGACCATTTAACAGTACTGCGCGATACGCTATGTCAGCAATCATAGCCAAGATATTCTTGATACCATCACTTAATTGATCTGCTTTCATTACACCGTATTCGTCGTGGCGTAGTACCAGCGACTCGTCATCACGCTGACTAAACTGAAGGTTCTGCCAGCCAACAGGCTTCAATACTTCATTGACTGCATCTTGTACAACCTTAACGGGTATCTTTAGTTTTGGATCAACATCTATAAAAGTTGTCCCTCGTTGCAGCTGGCTAATCTGATGCTCCAAAACTCGTTTGTAAGCTGCTGTAAACCAATCTTCAAACTGACGATAGCTAGATGCAGGATCAAGACAATCTCTGAAGGCGAAAGTACGGATGCCTTCATCATTGGCCTTACTTCCTTTTTTTGATTCCGTAAGGCGCTTTTCCTTCCAAAGCCGGCCCGTTCCATAGTAACCAAATACAGGTAATGTTTTTGGCTCTTTATCCAAATCTCTTACTTGTTGCTGAAGACCCTTAGCAAAGCTTTTAAGATCTCTACAAGCTTTGTCATCTTTAGTTTGGGACTTAACAGCTTCACTATCACGATAGCGTTCCCAGATTTTTTTGCCTTTCCCATAGTCTCCCGTAGCAGTGACAGAAGAGGCAAATTGGCGTGCCATTTCATCAAGCACTCCAAAGCCTGCAGCTGTAGATTCGGAGCTCACTTTTACAATTCGAACATCATCAATAGTGATTGTATTAGCAGGGTCAACATATGCACCCTTAGCTAGATCAAACTGACTGACATAGGGCCAGAGCGCTACTCGAATAGCATCGAGTACCGAGGTTTTACCTTGACCATTATTTGCTACCAGCACGGTTGTCTGGGGATGAAGATCAATTTCTAGCTCTTCATAACAACGAAAGTTTTTTACTACGACAGTTTCTAATTTCATAAGCATTGATCCGGCGATATTGCCTTAGCGAATAATTTGTTTATATCGTAATTAACACTTGATACGATAAATTATGGCTCAATAGTGAATGAGTTCTTCTGCAATATACGGCCAGTTGAACTCACAGCTAAATCATGTAGGTTGTTTTACTCTTGAAAAGAGATTTTTAAAGACAGCTTCAAGTTCTCGCTCGTGCGGCCTGATTTTTCGATCAAGTGTTTCCTTGCCTTTAATGCCGCTAACCTTCATTAGTTCTTTGTATCCACACCCTGCTTCATACATATTCTTTATGAATGTATCTCTAAAGGTGGAAGGTTTCGCCCCTTGAATACCAGTATTCGCAATAAGCTGCTTCAGCTTGGAGTTCATAGAAGCAGGCTGGTAATCAGTGGCCCCCTTTTTTCGTGGTGACAATTTAAATGGCTCGCCACGATCATTTAAAAAGAAATAACTTTTAGGGTCTGAGTTCCGATACCAGGACTGATTACTTTTATACAATCCTTCTTTAACTCGCTGACCCATATAAGCTTCAAAGAATGGAAGAACATGATCCTCAGTATGTAGTTCCCTTACCTCGCCGTTGTAGGCTGTTGAGGCTGGAAGCGTCCAAACCCTGAAGAATTGCCCTCCTTGATCCATAACATCTTCAAGGCGAAGCAAACTTAGCTCTGATGGGGTAATACCCCAATACACCGCACCAATGATAAGGGCTGCATTTCGTTGCCCGTGAGGGGGCGCAGCATTCATATCAAGGAGCACTTGCAACTCAGGTTCGGTAAACAGTTTTTCTACGGGCATCTGTAGTTTTTTCTTTAACGGGTATCACAAATGTCATTATCAACTATATATGTGATAGATACTAGCACCTCGTCTTAATGTCACAAGAATGAAATAGCTATATTTGTGATATTAAGAGGTCGGTCAAGACTGCTAATCTATGGCCAAAGGCCTCGTGATTGCTCACTTCATGGGAATGTTTGCTGACAGGCAGCCCCGGCGGATAAATCGGGTAATGACACGTGTCAGTGTGAAAGTTTTTAGGTTATCGATTAGGAGCCTGAGGCAGCTAAACTCGGCCTGAGTACCGTGACCTTTGAAGTGAGTGGAGAGGGATACCTTCTCCTTCTATCATACCTCTCCCCTATTCCCACCAACTGGGAAACTTGTGAATAGGCAATAAAAGCAATTGTTTTATGTGCCCGCTAGTGAAACTCTAATGAAGTACATTGATGTGCGGTATTTACCCGGAGGCCAGCAGGAGGACACTATACCCCTCTGCTTACGAGGTGAGATATTAGGGGCTTATCTGGGCTCTTCCACAGTATTATAAGTGCCGGTGCAGCCGTACTTGGTGAATACAATTTTCTTCTGAACCCAGACCCCTCGATTTTGATAAATTGGGATTAGATCAATTACCCCGGTTGGGCTGTTTCAGCCATATCTGAAGAATATGAGAAAACACTAACTGTCCTAATTTTAGTGATGCTGTAGCCTACACAGTCAAAAGTGAAAAGGACTCACTACTTACGGGTACTTATTCATAGCTCATAAAGAATGGATAATACGCTTATAAATACTTATTCATGAAGTAGGTAAAGTTTCGTTAGCCAATATAGAAGGCCCTAAGCTTTTCTCTTTAAATGGTGGCGGTGTAGTGGTCAACTATTTCCGGACAGTAAGTTAAATTTTTCTTCCGCTTTGCGGGAGGTAATCCGTCATTGTGTTGGTGGGGACGCTCCCAGTTGCAGTAAGTCATCAAGTAACGGCTGATGTCTCGGCTTGCTTCTGTAATAGAGGTGTAACCGGGAGAGGGTATCCATTCACTTGAGTCATAGAACTTGGATCTATGACTCATTTACTGGTCGTTTTGTGAGTCATAGCCCTTCTGGCCCCTAACTGCGACAACTTATAGGGGGACGAATACGCCAGCTTATGGGTGCACACTCACTCTATCCGAAGCTTGCTTTCCATGCCTTGCTAGGCAGTATGATATTAAATCGGGTAATCAGGGCGTTCAGCTCAAGCGTAGGAAACTCAGAAAAGGGGTTTACCACCACCATGCTGGCCGCATAGACAGGTGCGAGCGGAAATGACTTAAATGTTACATTTGAGACATGTTGACAGTCATACCAGCTCCCTTTAAAGGCAATTACGGAATACTGCGCGGATTATTCCCATTGCGTCCAGTATTAGTCAAAATGATCTAGAGCGGCTTATCGTAGGCAATTCCGGATAATTAAACACGGTGTTAAAACGTATGGCATACCAGCTTGGCTGGGCAGCTCATGATAATAAGCGCATTTGGGCTATAATGGTCTTTCTGTAGAGGATGCCAGAATTAATTTTACAACAATACCAAATAATTATTGCTCGTGAAGAAGAGGATTCCAATTAACACTACTAGTTAAAATCAAGATGTACCAGAAATAGAACTTCAAATTTCCACTAATTAAATATTTCTCTCGTGGAATCTTGGCATCAAGGGACATTGCTGTTAAGGCGAACGTTGGGGTAAACCTATCCACTGACAGTTGGTTGGCTTTTAGTGCTTAAACATTATCAGAGTGAGAGGGGTATGCTATGCCATCGCTAAAAACTCTCTCTAAGTATACTAGGAGTAGTTGAAGACAAGTCGGGATTGAAGACCTTATCCAAGGCCTATACTGGTCGTTCAATTAAGTACTTTAGTTGGGAAAGTGAATTTTTGATTCCGCAATGATAAATATTTGTGCAATTAAGTATTTCCTAGATTCCCATAACAACCGACACACTTGGCGATAGCAGAGGGGGCCAGCTAGCTGTAGGCTGGTTAGCTTCCACACAAACAAGCCAGGAACCCCATGGGAACCCATACCAGCCAGCTGACCCTGAAAGAACGATACCAGATTGAAGTCCTTAATGGGCAGAACTATTCAGCACGAGCCATTGCGATAAAGCTCGGTCGTTCAAACAAAACTGTTTCCCGCGAATTAAACCGCTGTAACCCTTATAGTGCGGAGAGCGCACACCGACAGATGCTGCAGCGGCGACACGGAGCGCACAAATACACTAAGTTCGATTTCGCCATGAAAGTGCAAATCGACCACCAACTGAAAAACGCAAGCCCCGAACAAATTGCCGGGCGCATGCGGCTTGAGAAGTGTAACAAAACCGTCAGCTGCTCAACGATTTACCGCTGGATTAAGCGGCTCAACTGGCGACTGCGCCTACCGCGAAAAGGTAAACCTTATCGCAAACGCACGGGCCCTGAGGCGGGAGTGAAGCTTATACCGGGGCGCATCGACATTGACGAACGTCCTGTGATTGTTGATGGCAATACAGAGCTCGGGCATTGGGAGGGGGATACAGTTTATGGTCAAGATGGCTATCTGGTGACCTTAGTTGAGCGAGTTTCCAAATTGCTGCTCACTCGCAGAGTGTCAAATAAGAGTAAGAAGACTGTGAGTCGTGCCATCAAGCAGATGCTGAAGCCATATCAAGCAGTGTGTAAAACCATAACCTTCGACAACGGCGGTGAATTCGCGGGCCATCAGTCGATTGCGCGGGAACTAGGTTGCAAGATATATTTTGCGAAGCCATATCACTCGTGGGAGCGGGGGTTGAACGAAAACACCAATGGGCTGCTAAGGCGTTTCTTCCCGAAAGGGATGAAGATTGGCAAGTTACCGAAAAGCCAGATTGACGATGCGGTGTTTCGTATTAATGCCCGCCCAAGAAAAATGTTAAATTATTGGAGCCCACTGGAATTTCTGGTGGGCAAGCGTGTGTCGCTTATGTTGGAAATCTAGGTTTTAGTTGGCAAAAATTATGATAAATTATTGATTAATAACGGCTTTTTATGAATACTGATTAAGTACTTTACTTGGCAGTCCACGCATTCCAACAACAACTCCATATTTCTATGTCTGCTTCCAACCGGCCACCAGCACCAATCATCGACAACCTGAGCAACCTTGAGAATCCATTCCGCTGCACCAGCTTTTCAGCTAGCCGTTATCTCAGCAAGCAGATTCCTGGTGCTGATACCGATCTGGAGTTCACGCTTAAGTTTCTTTACAGCTATAACGGCAGCCAGGCAACGTTTAACAGCTACCGCCGTGAACTTGAGCGCTTGCTGCAATGGGCTTGGCGCATTGAAGAAGTTTCAATAATGACTCTGAAGCGCGAACACATTGAGGAGTTTGTGCAGTTTTGCATTGAGCCACCAATTGCCTGGATCGGAACTAAAAATGTTGCCAGATTCAAAACACAAAATGGCGAGCGCGTTGTGAATGCCGATTGGCGGCCATTCGTAGTCAGTGTGTCCAAAGTTGAGTTTCGTGCTGGCAAGACAGCTTCTCCCAAGGAGTTTCGGCCATCCCAGGCAGCGATCAAATGCATCTTTACTGCATTGTCATCCTTCTTCGATTTTCTCTATCAAGAAGGCTTGGTTCCAGCCAATCCTGTGGCACTGATTCGCCAGAAAAGTAAGTTTGTTCGACGTGAGCAACAAAGCCAGGTTGTACGTCGAATCAGCAACTTGCAGTGGGATTATGTCCTGGAGACTGCTGAGATCATGGCCGAGACATCGCCAACTGATCACGAGCGAACTTTATTTATTATGAACGCCCTATTCGCTATGTATTTGCGAATTTCTGAGTTGGTTGCAGATGAAAGATCGGCACCAGTTATGGGTGATTTTAAGAAAGATCGCGACGGAAACTGGTGGTTTCACGTTACGGGTAAAGGTAACAAAGGCCGGGCGATCACTGTTTGCGATCAAATGTTGAAGGCCTTGAAGCGCTACAGGAATTATTTGCAGCTCCCTGCTCTGCCCAGCATTAACGAGCAGACACCTCTGGTGCACAAGTCCCGTGGCAAGGGACCGGTTACCAGTACCCGACAGGTTCGCCTGATTGTTCAAAACTGCTTTGATGCTGCCCACCAACGGATGGTTGAAGAAGGCTTAGGGGAAGATGCTGAAGATCTTAAGGCTGCTACTGTTCACTGGCTCCGCCATACGGGTATTTCTGAAGATGTGAAGTACCGCCCCCGCGAGCATGTGCGCGATGATGCGGGACATGCAAGTATGGCTACGACCGATCGCTACATTGATTCCGATATGCGAGAGCGGCATGAAAGTGGGCGGAGTAAGCGGGTAAAGGAGGAGCGGTAATACTACCGCCCTACCCTCATATAGATGAAATAGCTTGACCCAAGAAAGATACGATATATCATTGCGCATCATCTGGTTAACCTAGTACACATGGATGAATACTCAGAGTGCGGAGAGGCTAATGGCACATACAAACAAACTCCCTGTCACCGTCCTTTCAGGTTTTCTAGGTGCCGGTAAAACTACCGTACTTAGCCACATACTGAACAATCGCGAAGGCAAAAAAATTGCTGTAATCGTCAATGACATGAGTGAAATCAATATCGATTCGACGAAAGTACAGAACGAAGTTTCTCTTAACCGTAGTGAGGAGAAGCTTGTTGAAATGAGTAATGGCTGTATTTGCTGCACTCTGCGGGAAGACCTTCTGGAGGAAGTCACTAAGCTTGCGCAGGAAGGACGGTTTGATTATCTCGTTATTGAATCAACAGGGATTTCTGAACCCTTACCCGTTGCAGAAACCTTCACTTTTGCCGACGAAAATGGTGTTTCTCTCTCTGATGTTGCCAGTTTGGACACAATGGTGACGGTGGTCGATGCAGTCAATTTTTTAAAGGACTATGACGAGGCCGTATTTTTACAGGATGCTGGTGAATCATTAGGTGAAGACGACGAACGCAGTGTAACTGATTTGCTGATCGACCAGGTCGAGTTCGCAGATGTCATTCTGATCAGTAAAACAGATTTAGCTGGCCCTTCTGATGTTGAGCGCCTAGAGGCCATTCTGCGAACTCTAAATACGCAGGCAAAAATAGTTCCGGCCTCTCAAGGGCAAGTCGATATTGACGAGGTTCTAAGTACCGGCTTATTTAACTTCGAGCGCGCGCAGCAAGCACCTGGTTGGCTTAAAGAGATGCGAGGTGAACATATTCCTGAAACGGAAGAGTATGGCATTAGCAGTTTCAGCTACGAAGCACGTAGACCCTTCCATCCAGAAAAATTTCATCAATTTCTGCACAATACTGAGAGGCACGGCAAGTTAATTCGTTCCAAAGGGTATTTTTGGCTGGCGTCCCGCCCTGAGTTTGCAGGCGAATGGAGTCAAGCGGGAGGCATTGCCCACTATGGTTTCGCTGGGATGTTCTGGAAAGCTATACCCAAAGAAAACTGGCCCACAGACGAAAATTATCGCAGCTCCATTGAAAAACAATGGGTAGAACCCTTTGGTGATATGCGGCAAGAACTAGTATTTATTGGCCAGAGTTTGAATCAAACCAGCATGACAAAAGCGCTTGATGACTGCCTGCTAAGCGAGGACGAAGTGCTACGAGGCAAAGAATACTGGGCGACATTGAATGATCCATTTCCCGCATGGGAACAAGGATGAATATTAACCTCACCCCTGTACTTGGCTAGATCCTTTAGTGGGAAAGTGTAAAAGACCGACGAAATGTCGGTCTTTTATTAAGCTAGCGCCTTTCGACAGTTCAATTCTCTATAGCGGCCTCAACGGCTGCCGCCGCATCAACAATGCCTGACCCACAGCGCCGACATGAGCCTGTAAAACTTCGGGCTGTACTGGTGAGAATGGATTCAACCTCATCTGGTGTAACATCGGGCTTGACTGAATATATAAGTGCGGCTGTACCGGCAACATGTGGAGCGGCCATGCTGGTGCCGGCGTAGTAAGCGAAGCTATCACTACCGGGAGTTCGCGCGCCGCTGTTTAATGTAGAGAGAACGCCATCGGATTCCACCGAGTTAGTTTCACCTCCGGGGGCAGCGACATCGACCACATTGCCGTAGTTGGAGTAGTAAGCAAGTCCTCCGGAGCGGTTGGTCGCGGATACTGTAATGACTCCTGAACAGTTAGCCGGCGAAAACCAGAAGGCATTCCGCCCAGAGTTACCTGCGGCAACAACAACTGTGGCGCCCAGGCTACGGGCTGTATTGATGGCACTTTGAGTTGTGCTTCCACAGAGGCCAAAGCCCCCCAGGCTCAAGTTCAACACTTGAGCCGGAGTTTCATTGGCTGGTGCACCACTAACCGAGCCGCCAGCGCTCCAGACAATGCCATCAGCAATATCAGATGTGTAACCGCCGCAGCGGCCGAGTACTCGAACGGGGAGCACTTTTGCTTTATGGGCTATCCCAGCGATACCCATATTGTTGTTGGTGACGGCAGCAATGGTGCCGGCCACATGAGTGCCATGCCAGCTGCTATCAAATTCGGGATAAAGTGGGTTTCCGCAGTAACTATCGGTATACCAATCCCCGGGATCACTGGCATCACTATCACGGCCATCCCCATCTACAGCGATATCGGAATCCGAAATCATGTCGTAACCAGGCAGCAAGTTGTCCATGAGGTCTGTGTGAGCGAGATAACCGGTATCAATAACTGCTACTACCACGCCCTCCCCCTGAGTTATATCCCAGGCTGCGGGCAAATTCAGTCCACCATCAGCTTCAAAGTAGTGCCACTGGTCGTAATAGCTGGGGTCATTAGGGACCGCCATAGGGTGCATCATCAAGTCGGGCTCAGCGTACTCAATATTGGGGTCTTGTTTTAGGCGGTTGATTATCAGGTTGATCTCGGCTTGGCTTTTTCGGCTCCCCAGGTGCATGACTTGTGCACCCGTCGCCATGCGCCGCAAGTGGCGCAAGTTGTGGCCCGCACGGCGAGAGGCTTTCTCCACAGTTTCCTGAGTCATGCTCGCTGACCGTCCGATCGTGGAATCCTGCTTGTATTTCACAATGATCCGGTCAGTTGTTGGGGAACTACTTAGGTTATCCATTTGGGTGGCGAAGGAGCCTGTACATAGAAGTGAAAACACACCTGCTAGAGTGGATTTTTTCAACAGTGACTTCATTATTGTTATCTCTCCATGATGATTTAGCCGACGGGGTGTAACATCCTAACCATTAGTACCACTGTCCCTGTTGTGACAGGGCACGTTAGGCTTTACGCAAGATATATGCCTGAGCAAGTCATGGCTGGATATCGAGACAAAATTAGTACCAGTGTTTCAATTTTGCCCACAGGGATAGTAGTGGCAACCGATGTATCCTTCTTAGGTGATTGTCGGCCTCTTTCTATTCTTGTGACAGCCTCCACCTAAACAAACTTATTTATCTGTCTTTGCACCGATATAGAGATAACTAAGGGCTTTCCAATCACTGTGCACAGAAAGGCTGCAAAATACCGTTCGAAAATTTATCAACTTTAAAGAAAAGGCTGGAGCTTGAAGGTAATTCACTCTGATAAAACGAGCTTTAATCGAACAGTGGAAATGATCATCACAGAATTGGTGATATTGCCGGCAATATCACTAGGAAAGGATTCTGCAGAGATCAACGTGTTAAATGAAAGTGCCAGTCAGCTTAACTGACTGGCATTATTTGAGTAGAACAGCTATCTACCCACCCCACAGGAACCTGTCGAGTGGGAGTTAGCCCATTTACTCAGTACTAGCACTCAGAGAAACGCCAGAGTAGTCAGAGTAACCGCGGATACTGATATACCAGGTACCTGCGCCTGGATTGCTGATGCTGCAGCTTTCATCATTACCCCACTCGTAAGGGCGACAATCGTAGGCTGTGCGGGTGGGCTCTTGGCCGAAACGGACGTAGAGATCTGCATCCCCACTGCCACCAGACATTACGGCGCTCAGCGTTGAAGCTCCGCTATCAACCTCAATAGTGAAATGCTGCCAGCCGTTGCGGGAACCACTAAGATTTGTCTCTTCCCAGCTGTCACTACCGCCACCGCCGCCACCACCTGCGGTATAGCTGCCCACGAGACTTACGTTAGAGAAGGAGCTATATCCACGTACCATGACGTGATAGGTTCCTCCCTGTACGTTATCGATATCACAAGTTTCATTATTGCCTGAAGTATAGGGGCGGCAGTCATAGGTACTGGTTGTGGGGGCGCTGCCATGGCGAACGTAGAGGTCAGCATCGCCGCTTCCACCGGACATTACAAAAGACAAGTCTGTAGCGTTGTTAGGCACTTCTAGGGTGAAGTTAATTTCATCACCACTGTTACCCTCGATACCAGTCTCAGCAACACCATTTTCAAGTTCACCGCCGTCGTTACCGCCACCACCGCCGCCACCATTGGCCGAGGCTACGGCCGCTGCTGCATCGACAATACCTGAGCCACAGCTGCTGCAAGAAGCCGGGAAGCTCCGTGCGGTACTGGTGAGGATTGATTCAACTTCATCTGGGGTCAAGGTAGGGTCTACAGAGTAGAGCAATGCTGCGGCACCGGCCACATGAGGCGCCGCCATACTGGTGCCCTGGATGTAATAGTAACTATCACTGCCTGGGTCAGTAGCACCATTGTTATAGGTAGAGAGGACGCCGTCGGAGTCATTGGCGAAGCTCTGTGCTCCGCCCGGCGCTGCAACATCTACTACATTGCCGTAGTTAGAGTAGTAAGCACGACCGCCACTGCGATTAGTCGCAGCCACTGAGATCACCCCATCACAACTGGCAGGAGTAAATTGGCTTGCATTAGCATTGCTATTGCCAGCAGCTACAACAACCGTCGCACCGAGACTGCGAGCAGTATCGATGGCATTTTGTGTAGTAGTACCACAGCTTCCGCTGCCGCCAAGGCTGAGATTGAGTACGTCGGCGGGATTCGCATTGGCTGGCAGTCCACTGACAGAACCACCAGCACCCCAAATGATGCCGTCAGCAATATCTGACGTATAGCCACCACAACGGCCGAGCACACGGACAGGAACAATCTTGGCCTCATAGGCAACACCTGCGATACCAAGATTATTGTTGGTAACGCCAGCGATAGTGCCGGCAACATGGGTACCGTGCCAGCTACTGTTACTTGAGGAGCTATCTCCACAAGTACCAGAGCTATACCAATCACCCGGATCGGTGGCATCGCTATCGCGACCATCGCCATCTACGGAAACGAAGGTATCGTCGATCATGTCGTAGCCCGGCAAAATGTTGGCTGCCAGGTCTGCATGGGGTCGATAACCAGTATCGAGTACCGCGACCACAGCCCCGTTACCCGCAGTGGTATCCCAGGCTGATGGAAGGTTCAAGCCACCTGTAGATTCATAGTAGTGCCACTGATTGAGGTAACTTGGGTCATTAGGTACAGCCACTGCTTTCAAGATCAGATCTGGTTCTGCGTACTCCACATCCGGGTCTTGCCTCAGGCGATCGATAATTGCATTTACTTCAGCTCTATTTTTTCGACCTTCCAGGCGCATTACCTGAGCGCCAGTAGCTATGCGGCGCAGATGGTGCATTTTATGGCCAGCGCGACGGGAAGCTTTTTCCACAGTTTCCTGAGCCATAGTAGCGGCCCGTCCAACTTTAGCGCTTTCTTTGTACTTAACGATGATGCGATCAGTTAGCAGCTTGTTATCCGCTTCTTCCGCATAGGCACCAAAAGGCGCAGTGCATAGCAATGAGAATGCACTTGCTAAAGCCGTCTTTTGTAAAAGAAATTTTAAAGATAATTTCATTATTGTGGTTTCTCCGAAGTTATATTTATTCCAATACCAAAAAATCATTCGATATTGGTTACTCCTAAACCGCCCCGCTTTGGCTAAATAAATTCTATAAAGGGAAAGCCCAAAAACTGCTGAATTTAGGATCATTTAGTTAGCTTGAGCGAAATTGGTACCATTGTTTCATCTTGGTACAAATGTATAACGACTCGGAAATTGTTGTCCTCAATGGAGATCTCGAAACTCATGTGGACTGCGATGACAAGTTTTAAATCTCTACAAAAAACTTTAGTAATAAATATTTTTCCGCAAAAAAGTGTGGAATGGTTCACGAGAGACACAGCCAAAGAGGATTAACAGATCACTTATGACAAAAAATACGGCCTTATTCCTTAAGCATAAGGCAATGTTATATCACATCAAAAATATTTTATTTAACTATGACTTTGATGATTGCTAAGTTGATTCAATGAGGGATGGGCGCTCTTGCGAGCATGAAAGTAAAGAAAAAATCTACTACTTTAATCGACACTAGTTATCAGCCACTTACTTGAGCTAACCATTCACCGCCTGACAAATCAGCAGAAAATCTAATCACTCCGAATTGTATAGCTGCTATATCTTGGTCTTTATAGGTGTTCTTTCACTAGTGAAATTAAACGATCGCACCTGGCTATAGCTTTATAGGCATAGGCTTCTTTGCTTCCCCGAGAACTATCAAGTTCAGAGAGGACATTCTTTGTGAAGACCTTAAATATCTTCCCCTTTGTGAATGGCTAGTCTCCATATAGGTGTCTAATCTAGTGCCATGGAGACACCGACTGCCACACCTGTACCTTTGTCATAACTTATGAGGTTTGATATGAGAAAAGCAACTGGAGAAGCGGTAGGCACACAATCCAGGCTAGCCGCCCCATCTGATTTAAGTGAGAGTGCGAGGGCCAGCATTACTATCGCCGTTAATACCCTGCTGGCAGATACTTTCAGCCTATATGTGAAGACCAAGAACTTTCACTGGCATGTCAGTGGCCCCCACTTCAGGGACTATCATTTGCTTTTCGATGATCAAGCCGATGAAGTATTTGAGATGACCGATGCACTGGCGGAGCGCGTACGCAAACTAGGAGGCACTACGCTTCGCTCCATTGGCCATATCGCTAAGCTACAGCGTTCTTCAGATAATGATGCCGAGTATGTAGATCCGCAAGATATGCTGTTAGAGCTCGGCGAAGACAATCGGGAAATGATTGCAAGTATGCGTAAAGTCCACGAACTTTGTGATGAGCATAGAGATATTGCTACAGCAAGCTTGCTGGAAGAGTATATTGATCAGGCGGAAAAGCGGTCATGGTTTTTGTTTGAGGCTAGTCGCAGCTCTGGTTTAACACACCACTGAGCCCTGTGGCCCAAGCTTGATCTGGCAGACAGCGCTACTTTTTGAATTACCCTGTCAGATCAAACTCAGCCTATACGACTTTCTTTTTTCAAAGCGACCTGTTCCTTTTCAGGTTAAGAGCTACAATTCCAGCTTCAACCTCTCCCCGACCGAATTTTCGAGGAAACCTTCTCGGAGGTAAAAATCAATTGTTCGTTGCCAGTTTTCTCTTTCCGGAGTACTAACTTCCAACCGTGGCCAGCCCTCTTCCTTCGCAAATCTGATCACCTCATCCAAAAGAGCCTTACCAATAAACTGTGAACGGAACTCTGGCTCAACATACAATTCCTCAATTACCCCATAGTTGCCACCGGCATAAATAGCAGCAGACCTTGATAGGGTAATAACGCCCACTGGAGCTCCATCGGCATAATATAGGAAAGCATGGAACCCATTATCTTGTGAAAGTAACTTCTTAGCCGTTACTGCCATGACCTCTGGATCGATGTTGCGCTTATGACCGACAAGAGCTTGCAGCAATTTTGTTACCAGTCCTGCGACCTCACTACTCTGCTTCGCCCCGGCCCTTACAATCGGACTCACCATAAACTATCCCTTCCCTTTAACTTATTTACATTTTTGCCCAGCTGAAATGTGATCACATTTAGAATCTATCAGCAATTTTTACTGGCAGCAAGCTGGGTGCGTAGGAAAGAAAGCGAACAACTCTCTATTGAATAATGGTCACAAAGAGCCAATGGGTAGAAATCATTAGAGCCGAAGGGATTGATGAAGCCTCAACGCTCGCATAGCACCATAAGTTTGAAGAAATGGAACCTGAACAACATCAGAGGCTTTTTCAGTCTTTAGGTATGAAACCTGAAGACTGAAAAAGTACAAGAGGTATTTATGAATTTTACCTTATCCCAAGTCTAAAAAATTCAAGGTAGGACAGCTGGAGCTATTTTATAAATTTAAGCTCCAGCAGACCCCAACCATACCTATAGAACAGCTTTCAACCGCTCTTTCAGAGAGGATATAAACACCTTATCCTTCCCCCCAAGATTGGAAACATAAAGTATAAAATCACTACCATCTTTTCTGACAACAGTTACTGTGGTGGTATCGCCTAATGAACTGGACCAGTCTACTTGTAGGTCCTCAATATCTTCGTAAGATGCCATTTCCTTTTCCAAAATATCCCCATCTTTCCAATAGGAAAATACATGGCGTTGTGTAAAGCCATTGCCATCTTCACTCACGAATAGAAGCGCGTCACTATAGAAATATGCTACCTCATCTGTAGCCTTTAGGATCCCCTTTCTCTGCATAAACTTGAGGTCCCTATCTGATATCTCACTGCCTTCAACAACCTTGTCGCTAGCTAAAAAACCAAACTCTCCACCGACCACCAGCCCACACACAGGCAAGCTCAACACCACTAACAAAGCATGCCTAGCACGCCATTTGGAACCCTCAATTACCGCTGGTGACTTATCACCATTCACAAACAGTAAATAGTTTGCCAATGGCAATACTGTTAGCACGGTTAGAAGCTGGAACACCAGGGGGTAGCCCGTATATCTACCCAAGACTGGTGAGATCAAAAAGGTAATGGCCAATACAACTGCAAATCTTTTGTTTGGCAAATATGATTTACCATATCGATTTTCACTATCTTCACGGAGTTTATTCCAAAGGGGGAAGTACCAGAACTTGTTAAAAATACCTCTAGCGAGCGGCATGATCGCACTACGTTCCTGCTCCCGGATATATTTGAAGTTTCTATAAAACCAATAAACACCAAAAATTCCGAATGTAAAAACCCACATCGCCGTCAGCTTACCCAGGGAGACAGGGTAAAAAATCGTATCTTCCTTTACAGGATTCTTCCATCTATCAAAGCGCCACATAAAGACCAGGAAGACATACATGGCGGCATAGATATAGATATACGTGGCGAGCGATAACTGTGACAAGAAACCACTCTCAGTATCTCCTGAAGTATTTTCATAAGACTGATAGATACCGTAACTCAGTTGATTCTTGAGTTTGTTAATAGCCTCTACGTAGGCTTGATATTCACTCGGCTTAACATGATCAGCCTTACTGCGGTATATATATTTCAGTGAAAGCGTCTTACTGTCTTCCTGAAAGGAAACTTCATTTTTGAAATAGAAAAAGCTGTTATTTTCCTCAAAATACTCACTATCAAAAAACCAATCGTCTCCTTCGAAGTGAATTTCAATAACCTGCTCTATATGCTCTGGATACGATAACGCCAACGGATGGTGCCTATCCTGATCATCCGGCTCAGATACCCATGGGCTAACAATGTTTGCATAAAAATCAACCTCGTGGCGCTTTCTATCTGGTTTATCTTCCCAAAAATTTTCCAGCTTATATTGCTCATGAGAGGTGAACATATTTCGCTCTGGGTTATCTTCTAGCTCAATTAGAGCAGCGACTTCAATCCCGGGATAATAATCCTCAAAGAACTCCAAATATTCTGTCTGGATTTGATCTCGCCCATTGCTAGCTAAACGCTGTCTCTGCCTTTCGGCGTCCTTACCATAATTTACAGTAGTGGTTGTAAAGGTTGCAGGGCCGTCATCCAGTACTGTGAACTCATCTTTTACAAATACTCCATACTTTGCGAAATCTGGCTCCATATTTACCAAGTCATCAGTGCCCGGCCTGAGTATTAGTGCTTTTCCATAATCTGGCTGAAAAATACTACTCAAGTCACCATGCTGATAGCTACGCGTTGGATCTACCCAATACTCTTTGTCTTCAAATTCAAAATAGCTGATAACATGGTCAAATGACCGTACGCTGGGGATTCTATCTTTACTACCTAGGCAGCAGCAAAGAATACAGTCGACTCTTGAAAAAATGATTTCACAAGTTTTCTATTTTTCTTGATGCTCTGCAAATCTGCATTTGCACGACTCAGTAGTGTCTCACCTTTTTTCAGCGGCCTCTTTGAAGTCCCTATATTTCTCATATGATTCCAGACCAACTCATCTGGATTTAGGTCTGGTGCATATGGCGGTAAGAACACCATTTCAAGCTTTCCATCCTGTGAATCGACATACTCCAATACCTTTTTCGATTTGTGTACTGGGTGCCCATCAACAATGAGAATCACTGGTCTTTTCTGACTTCTCTGGAAATTTTTGAAGCATTCTACGCACTTTTCTGCCGTGAACTTTCCACTATAAATATGATACCAGAAGCCACCTCTATTCGATAAAGCTGAGATCGCATTGATTGACTGTCTTTGACCACTCGTTTTTACCACTGGAGTTTTTCCTTTTTCTCCCCATGTCCTTTGGAGTGGATCGTCTGATCTGATACTAGCCTCGTCCAGCCAAAATATTTCTGCACCAGTTTTTTTCGCATAAGATTTAATCTTTGGATAGACTTCCTTTACCCATTTATTCACCGCCTTCTCATCTCTCTCGTAAGCTCTTCGTAGAGGCTTTTGTGGCGTCAGGCCCAGTCGATGTAGAAGTGTGCCGACACTAGAAACGCTAAGTTCAATTTTGAATCTCTCAAAAATCAAATCCGATACGATCTGACGTGTCCACAATCCGAAATCAAAGCCATATTGCCTTGGATCGCCACCAATAATCCATCGTTTGACTTCCTCTTCTTCAATAGCTGACAGTTTTCTACCGCGTCCAGGTCTAATTTTTGGAGATAGCGCTTCAATACCTTTCTCCCGAGCAGTCCTTAACCATGGGAAAATAGTTCTGCTCCCCAGCCCTAAGCTACGACTAACCTCCGCCGCAGATTCTCCATCAAATACTCGCTGAACAGCAATTTTACGTATGAGGTGCTGCTCCTCAGTACTAAGTTTTCTGGCATCGTATTTCATGCAGTTTATATTACCAGGGTGTACTGATTATTTCTGCCCCGCTAGTAAGTCTTGTTTCGGTATTCACTAGAGCCGGGTAGCCATCAACTCCAAGTTCTTTCAATAGAGTTAAAAACAGTACAGTTTTATCTTTACAATCTCCATATCTATACCGCAAAGTCGTGCTGGCTGGTCTGGGCTTGTGTGAGTTTTCCCCCAACTCTATTCCCAAGTAACGTATCTCCTCCTGGACAAACCGAAGTGCGGCAGAGATTTGGGAACTCTTATCTTTGTGATTTAACTTGATGTCAGCGACTAATTTAGCTATCTCCGCATCAACATTAAAAACTCCTTGATATAACCCTAACCCCCAGACACCAACAGCTTCCCAGGTTGCCTGTTCACTAAAGTAAATAGCGCCCCAAGGACTAAACCAGGAAGGAGTCCCATCGTCAGATTTAAGTGGATCAAGTTTATTGTCCTCGATGACATACTCTCTGGCACCACCCAGATCTTTTTGTTTGAGTTCCAAATCGCTATTTAAAATTGAACTATAGAGAGGTGTTTGCTTCTCCCACAATATACGCAAATAGAGTCTCTCAAGTGGGACAGACCAATTCAGACTGGAGCTATATGCAAATATCCCCTGATAAACAGGATTCACCCCCGAACGCGTGTAGCTATACTCTACAACATCACCCACCCTGATATCGTCTAACAAAATATTGAGTGTTAATTGACCATGGTAGACTGACTCATCCATCTCCTCTTCGCGCCGAATATGATCTATTCGCGCAGTATTGAGTTTATTTAAAACCTGTCCATCGCGGATCACATTAAGAGTATGTAATGTAACCTTTTGATACTCTGGGTCATAATCAATACTTATCTGTGAGCTTTCATCAACCCCCTCTGGGTTAATAATGTATTCAGCCATTCGAAAGAAGTATTCAAATTCTGGCTTATCCCCCGCTTTGATCTGCGAGTCCAGAAGAAGATAATGAACCCCATCCTGGATTTTATCGATCGGCCGCTCATTTACTTCAGGAACTACTACCTTTGTTACCCAATCTGGTATGGGAGATGTAGCAACTTCTTCTCTTGCCCAAACCTTGCCTGCGGCCAAGAATGAACAAATCACTAAAACTATTGATATAGCCGCATCAATTTTTTTCTTCATTATCTACTTTTCTACAATACTTAGAGTGGCTTTCAAATACGAAATGGATGCGCACCAGTGAAACTAGACTGCAAACCCAATTAACTCAATACCTGCTTGTACGAGGAGCTTAGTAAAGGCGTTTTTCACTCGAAAGTCCAATATGGAGTCACAATGCGAGCTATCCCGATATTTTTTGTACGATATTCCATTAACTAAGAACCTAAGACAACGTAAATAGCAGAAGATATAAGATTTAGAAGAGCTGAGACTCTCTATACTAAAACTGGTATTCAGGCTTATAAAAATTTAATCACAACCAAACTTCCCCCACAAACTACAAGTAAGCTTATAAATAAGCTTTCCTATTAACTAGGAGTTAACAGGGATAAATTTTGTAACGGTCAGCTACTGTTGGTTTACCCATAGAACAATATAGGGAAACAATTTGCTTCTAGTTAATTTGAGGCCACTGTTCATGGCAGTATCTAATGTAAATATCCATAGAAACCTCTTAGTTGTTCCCATTTGGCAACGGCAAGAAATCTAATAGCAGCAGTGGAGCCTAATCATCCCCGAGGAAAGTAGTCGCCCGCCTATGGCATCAAATCTTATGTAGAACAGGTGTTTCTCTTATCGCCAGCAGAAGTTGAGCTTCCGGTAGAGGCGGCCTCCATCAATAATAGGATTAATACAAATAATAGCCTGAATAACACCTGTAAACGATCAATTTAAGCATTAATAGCTGCAACTCCACCTATTAACACTTTTAACTTTTGTAGACTATAATAGCTCAAAAAGCACCCTTTAGCTCGACAAAACCTAATCAAAGGGTGGAAAGGCAACTATTATGGGATTTCACGGTCAATCAGATAAGCAAATACTTGAGTCGCTGGGCAATCGTCTCAAAAACTACCGCTTACGAATGAACCTTACTCAGGATGACATGGCTGAGCGTGCAGGCCTATCCACCTCCACCATTAAAGGGCTGGAGGCTGGTCGTGGCAGGCTTGATAGCCTTGTTGCTGCGCTGAGAGTACTTCGCCAACTTGATTCATTGGATAGCTTCTTACCTGAACCGGCAGTAAGTCCGATGCAAATTGCTACTCAAGGTAAACAGCGGCAGAGAGCCAGCCGCAGCTCACAGAATCAGCGCGATACCCTGCCCTTGAACAGCAATAAGAAAAGGAGCAAGCCGGAATGGTAAACCAGACAAATGCCGCAACAGTTCACTTGTGGGGCGAGTTGGTAGGCGCTGTCCACTGGGGTGACAGTGGTTATGGTTCATTCGAGTATGCACCGGAGTTCTTGCGTCGGGGGCTGGATATAGCTCCGATAACCATGCCTATTGAAGCTTCAAATGAGCCATATACATTTCGCGGCCTCGGTCGGGAAACATTTAAAGGATTACCGGGACTCCTCGCCGATTGCCTGCCTGACAAGTTCGGCAATGCGGTGATTGATGCCTGGCTCGCACGCCAAGGGCGAACTCCAGAGAGCTTCAACCCTATTGAGCGACTCTGTTACACCGGTACTCGTGGTATGGGAGCGCTTGAATTTCAACCGGCGGTGGACGGCACCTTCAAAGATTCTGTCGACCTGAACGTTGAAGAATTAGTCAAACTAGCTGCCGCAATTACCAATAGGCAGACAGATCTCAACACGCAATTTGGACATAGTGATACTGAAAAATCAGGCTCCTTGCTGGACATATTGCGCGTAGGAACCAGTGCGGGAGGCGCCCGTGCAAAAGCAATTATTGCCATGAATGCTATGGGGGATATTCGCTCTGGTCAGGTCCCCGCCCCTAAAGGCTATGACTACTGGCTTCTCAAATTTGACGGCGCTGGAGATCTTGAACTCGGGGTAAGCGATGGCTACGGGCGGGTTGAATACGCCTATCATCGTATGGCTCGCGAAGCGGGTATCAATATGGCGGAATGCCGGCTATTGGAGGAAAATGGCCGAGCGCATTTTATGACGCGGCGCTTTGATCGGGTAAACGGGCAAAAGCTTCATATGCAGTCTCTATGTGGTATTGCGCACTTGGATTTCAACATGGCAGGCGCACACTCCTATGAGCAAGTATTCAGCATAATGCGTGAACTATATCTGCCTAAAAATGAAGCCGTTCAGCAATATCGCCGTATGGTCTTCAACGTATTGGCCAGGAATCAAGATGATCATACAAAGAATATTGC
Source organism: Microbulbifer maximicatervae (SeqCode) (assembly GCF_052467815.1). Taxonomy (NCBI): domain Bacteria; kingdom Pseudomonadati; phylum Pseudomonadota; class Gammaproteobacteria; order Cellvibrionales; family Microbulbiferaceae; genus Microbulbifer; species Microbulbifer maximicatervae (SeqCode). The sequence goes on along the minus strand of NZ_CP174326.1, from coordinate 3,945,173 downwards.
ATTTCTTATGGACCCAGCCGGAGAATGGTCTCTTTCACCAGCCTTTGACCTGACTTATGCCCACAATCCTGGCGGAGCTTGGACAAGTCAACACCAGATAAGTATTAACGGAAAGCGTGATCACTTCAATTTAGATGACTTAATAACATTAGGGGAATCCATCAGTATTAAGCGCCCAATGGAGATAATTGATCAGGTCGCAAGTGCGGTAGCAAATTGGGAGCAGTTCGCTGAAGCCTCCGGTGTCTCTGAAAGCTGGACTATTGAAATTGGCCAAAACCACCGCAAGCTAACTTGAATTTTATCTATATGTCATTGACCTAGCCGCTACCCACTTCTTTTGTGGCCCCAAGGATGGAGCCAGGGTTCGATCCCAAATTTTACCGCTAAAACCTTCAGCCTCCCAACCATACTCCTACGGCGGCCCCAGTGTATCTTTTAACTCCAAAGATCCCTTGTCGAATAGAACAGAGGCACCGTAAATGGGCTGATAGTCCATGAGATATCGAGCGGGATGAAGTCAAGTCCAATCGAAAAAACGACACTTCAATCGTCTTCATCTGAGAAATATCAGCTTTCATTCTATTTTGGCGATTAACATATAAAAGAGCTGCTCATGATGAAACTGTCACTTCTATTCACAATAATTTTGATTTCCCTTGCTTTTATGGGAGCTAAAACGGCAGCAGAAGAGAATAGTCATAACTCAATCAAGAATAGTGAGGGCATCATTTGTAATAATGAGTATGTTCTATGCACATCTGCCCCATGCATTCCAGATCCCAGTAATCCAGATTCAAATGCAAGTTGCAGATGTGACGTTAATAAGGGGTTGAACTTCGGGTTTTCTGAATGTAAAAACCGGACTCCTGTGACTGACTCAAACGACGTCAAAAAAGCCTTATCGACATTTTCTTTCGCGCAGGCTCCCACCAAGCCTGTACTTTCCTGCCCCGAAGGTAAACCCTGGACTGATTGCCTGGATCAACCCTGCATTGTCGATCCGATGAATCCTCTCAAAGCCATATGCACATGCAAGATTGTGCGTGATAAGCCTTTTGTAACTTTTGGAGGCGACTGTGTATCCCTGAGCTGTGATACGGGTTACTGGTCTGGTGCAACGGTAGAGTCTTATGTGGGAGCAAGCAGAAAACTGATGAAGGCATTTAGCTTAGATGAGGTTCCCGCCAAATATTGCGTGGGGATCAAACCTGAGGTTTCAGAGTAATTTCTGCTCGGTCCAAGCCACATCAATCTTTTGTGTTTTTAGAAATAGACACCCGATTCTCACTACGGAGCGTTGACCCCTACACTGTTCAGCGGCCCATACAATTCCTGAAAGAATCACCAAGTAGATTATATTACTTTCATAATTATTAAAATTTCGGCAAAAGTTAAATCACCCTTATCGTAATTTCTGGTATGGTTAAATCAACCACAAGAAATGATTAACTAACAACTGCCGCCTAAAAAATAAAAACCAAACAAGCAACACTATTTTTAGACAAAAGGCACTCTTATGAGAACACGCTGTAGCCACGTTTTACTCTGGGTGGAGGATATTCATCAAGCTGTACGAGATTTCCGTCAGCTCGGCTTTTCTGTGGATTACGCCACAAAAGAAAAGAACGCCCAGCACGCCCATATTTGGTTTAGTGAAGGGGCTATTATTGAGTTATTGACATCTCCATCCAATGCCCACTATTTCAAATGGATTATTGATATCTTTGCCGGCCGGGGCGCAGGACGTAGGATGATACGTTGGTCGCAAGAAGGGGAAGGTTTTTGTGATGTTGCCTTAGTCAGTGACGATTTTGATAATGATCTTTCAGCGATGAAGCGTGAGGGTGTTCAAACCGGGCGAGTGATTCCCTGGCAACGAACCAAGCCAAACGGACAAAAAACCAGCTTCCGCTTTGTATATCCTCGCTCTGAGCGACTGCCATTTATTGTAAGTCCATATAACCCACCTCAGTACCCTCAAGAAACAAACCATAAAAATGGTGCTACTGGCCTGAGTAAAGTGCACATGGAAGTCAGTGAACAGGACTGGAAAACTGTACAACGTTTAATCGATAAAGATTCCACATTTAATATCAAACCCGGGCCTACAACCAAAGTTACGGGTATAGAGGTTAGTGGTCTGAGAGAAAATTTGGACCCGACTCTATTGCATGGGAGTACAATCAACCCAGCAAGCTAAGGAGCCTCTGAGCTATTTAGTGGATCAATCTCTACAGAGATTGATCCACTCACCATCAAGATAGATAAAACAGTCGTTAACTAAACTGTCGAAATCTCATTACAGACGGTATAGAACTCCAACTCCCGCACGACGTCCTTTTGCCGGCGCCCCTATTCTGGCATCAGGGGCAAATATCGCATTGGTGTAGCCATATAACTGATACTGCTCATCAAGCAGATTGTCAGCAAACAGATAAAGCTCCATAGAGTCCGTTTGCAGTGCTACACGAAGATCCACCTTGCTGTAAGCATCCAGGTTAAAGTGGTTTTGTGCATCTGCCGGGCGCTCATCTACATGGCGTACAGTCAGGTTAGTATTGAGAGCCGGTGCGCTTAACCCCATAAAGTCTGGCAGAGGCTGGTAGTAATTCAATGCCAGGCTAGCACTCCAGCTGGGTACGTCAGGCACTTCATTACCCGCCAAAACGTCACCGCCGGAAACACCATACACATCTTTTGTAATTTCCGTATCCAGGAAGCTCAAGCCACCGGCAATACTAAACTGCTCGGTAATAAACCAATCGGCCTCAAGCTCTGCACCAAATGTCTCCGTATCTGCATTTACTGCAGCAGAGGAATAGGAAGCAAAATCAAAGCCTAACAAATGATCATCTTCCACTGAGCTAAAGAATACAGCACCACTGATATTCAGACTGTCTGACTCGTTTTTAATGCCTAGCTCGAAGGTGTCGACAGTTGCGGGCTTGTAAGCAACGCTATCGGCAGACTGCAAAGCAAAGTCATTGAACCCACCAGATTTATAGCCTCGTGCGGCAACTGCATAGATATTTGTGGAATTGGACAGCGAATAACCAAGAGCCAATCGGCCAGTTGTATAACTATCGTCCAAATCTCTTTGATCTTGAGAAACGTAGAGATTGCCATCCGTACCGTAGCTGGAATACTCACCGGCGTACTTCTTACTCTCTTGGGTGTAACGTAATCCAGCTGTAAATTTCAGGGAGTCAGTTACAGGTAATGTAGTCTCACCGTAAATAGCCTGGCTATCAGTATCGTAATCCCGGTATTGATTGGCGAAGGACACCAAATCAATTGAGTCAAAACTTCTTTCACCTTCTTGTAGATTGAGTCCAATCACCCAGAATGTAGATGCCTCAGGCAATGAGGACAAGCGTAGATCCTGGCTGATGGTCTGCTCGTCCTGGCTATCGCCACGAAGATACTCCATTGGGAAATTGAACACTGCTTGGGCAGTCTCTTGGTCAAAACCGGTTAGGTAACTAAAATCCGTGTTGACCAATGCAGTGATAGAAGTCAGTTGAGTATTAGCCCATTGGTGATTGATTTCAGTGGAAAATCGCTCAACGGTTTTTTCATTATCGTCAAAAGCTCCTGGTGTGTGTTCACTGCCAGGGTCATCACCGAAAGGTTGTAATAACTGAAGGTTCAGAAAGCCTTCCTGTTGTTGCTTCTCAGCAATAAATAAGGCTGATGTTTTCGCACCCAAATCCCATTCCAGACTACCTCTGAAAGCCAGGTCTTTGGGTTCAGTCATTGGATCGCCGTTAGTCGTATTCTCAACCCAATGGTCCTCACTGATATGTCGGATGGCTACTCGGCCACGGAGTGACTCAGAGAATGGGCCGCTGATAACAGTTTGATATAAACTCTGGTTATCCTCTCCGAGCTCTACACGTCCGTAAGCTTCAAACTCTTCGGTTGGCTTGTTAGTGGTAATATTAATAGCGCCAGCTTCACTGTTGCGCCCGAATAAGGTTCCTTGAGGACCCTTTAATATTTCCAATCTTTCGATATCCAGAGTCCCAAGGGACACATTTCCCGCAGGCATAGATACGCCATCAAGGTTCACAACAACAGAGCCATCATCCTTATTTACCTGAGTCAGTGAACCAACCCCGCGAATACGGATATTTGCATCCACCGCACCACTGGAAGAATATACATCTACTCCAGGTGCACTGCGCAATGCATCTTCAAAATTGAGCAGCAATCGGTTTTTCAAATCCTCTTCGCTAACAACACTCAAGCTGAAGGGAACATCCTTGGCTTTCTCTTTTGTAAGCCGGGCAGTAACTTCAACGACTTCCATTTCTGTTTCGGAATAACTCTCCTTTTCCGCTCCTTCCGCCGCAGAGTAGGCTCCGGAAGCGTAAAGCAGACTTGCCGATATTAGCGAAATTTGTTTCGCAAGTACTTTCTTATCTAGGTTTAAGCTGAGCATAAATTGAATTTCCTTTCTATTACTTAGGCTATTAATTGATATTCGATACTTCAGAACTCTCAGCCAGTAAATTCTGTGCAGGGTCCCGCTGATAGGAAGGCCAGATATCCAGCGCTAGAACTTTCTCCGAGGGCAGACGCTCAATCAGCGTTTTTCCATTGATGACCTCGGAATCCAACTCATTGATATCGGCTAGCAAACGGTAGCTGGCCGTTTGTGCGACCGGTTGCCATCCACCCTTCTCCCAGCGCCAACGCTGTCCGTCCAGGCGTATTTGACCGGACTCCAGGTACTCGACCGTTAGAGCTGATGAAAGAGGAGCCCCGAGCATATTTTGCGTCCGTGTCTCACCGACATAAGCGCTCAGTACATTTTCAATATTCTTCTGCTGCTTGATGTCATCGAGTAACGCGGACAGGGACTCAGGAGATTGCAGAAGCGTCCAGTCCAGTGCGGCCACCGGCGCATAGTAGCGAGTCCAACCGGAAATCGGTGCGGTGCTCAAGCGCTCAACGGGTACCTCACTGCCAGCCAAGTCTCTGGTCGTCTTATCGGAGTATCGAACCAGCACATCATCAAGCACTTCGATGCCGTCGATTTCCGCTACACAAAGCAGGCCAATCGCTCCAGAAACTCCATCGCTGAGCCACGCGGAGCCGGCAATACGTCGTAAGTCCGAACTTTCCAGTAAATGCTGGCGGGCCAAAGCTCGGGCGATATCGACCCGCCGCAGCCAACGCCCTGTACCTTCATCGGCAATATCCCAATGAGGCCCCTCGGACAATTGCAGCAAATTACCGCTGGCCCGTGTCTCTCCAAGTCCTCTTGGCCATTGGGCAATCCGTTTAATTTCGATATCAGTACCCAGCCGCTGGCTCACGCAGGCCTGCATCTGCCCTACGTCTTTAGCAATGGCAGAAACCATATTTGAGCGATCGGAATCATGGGAAACATCAAACCCATCGAATACCGCTAGTTTCGTATTGGGTGCCCATTGAATGGAGAAATCCAAGGGGCCATGGGTGCTGCCCTGCTCACTAAAGACATTTTTATCATCCCTTTGGATTTGGATCTGCCAACGCCAGTCCCCCGATGGGGCCGCGCCCTCAAGGGTTGTGGCCAGTTGTGAAGCCGGCAGGCTGAACTCAGGGTTCAAGCCCAGCGCTTCACGTTCCGCTAACACACGCAAGATACGCTCGGGGTCAACACCGATACGCGGAACAATATCGCTCGCTTGTAACCAGACTCCACTGGCAGTCAGCCCTGAGGGCTCTCCCTCTGCGGACCACCCCGGCGCCGTCATTTGCCACAACAGTTTGATGTTACAACCCTGATCAGAGCAGCCTGATACTGGCAGCGACATATGGTCGTAACGCTGATCCGGTGTGACTTCACGCCCGCCCACTAAGGCCTTAACCAATACAAATCCGTGGGGTAATTCAAACTGCAAGCCCTGCCCTTCGACATGAACTTTATGCAATAACCACTCACCTTCTACTGTTTGGTTATCCGGGTTGATATTGATATTCAATTCACCACCGGACACCTCAAACCCACTCGCTTTCGGCAGCCAATAAGATTCCCAGAGGGCATCTTCTTGTTTGAGTTGCTCTGGTGATTGATACCCGCCCTGCACTACCAGCTTATCTCCCAATACAGAACCGAGACCGAGAAGAAATAAAGCGGAACAAGCCACCAGGGCGCCCTGAGGGGCCATAAGGCGTGAACGTATCAGGGCAAAACCCTGAGACATGCGGCTATCCAGTCCACGGGGAATCAAAAGAGCAGCCAGGCCGATCATCAATAGGGCAAGCGCAACTTTAAATCCATCCAAGGCCAATAAATAACCGATCCAGGGTTCCCAACCACTGAGTGCTGACAATTGAATATGAGCGGTGATACCCACTTCATAGGGCGGGTAATGCACCAGCTCCAGCTCATGATTGAGGACCAGAATAAAGGTCACAAACATTGACATGGAATAGGCAAAGCCCGCATGGCGGAACAGTGCATGCACCAAAAGCACCATCATCGACAACTCCAATAAAGGAGCTGTCACTATCAGCAATTGATAAGTAAACGCCTGTACGATATCGACAGATGCCGGAGCGGTGAGAAGCACAGCAATAATGCCCGATAGACCCGGCAACAGGGCCAACAGCACCGTCATGGCGAATACGGTAAGGGCAACGCCAAATAATCGTGTGTAGTCGGGCGCGGGGGTTGCAGACAGCATGTCGTCAAACCCAGGCACCTGATCCCTGCGGCACACCAAGCCAGTCAATGCGGCAATTACAAAAGCAATAACCAGGAAAATAACATCCTTGAGAAGCGGCAATAGCATTTCCAAGCGCGGTGCCATAGGTCCTTCAGCGTGCCAGATGATCTGGGTAAACGAGCTAGCCACCCCCATTATTACCAGGACCGCAACACCGACCCACCAAGCGCGACTACTCCATACGTGAAATAATCTCCAGCGGGCTTCCAGCATGAGTTGACGCAGGGAGCGGCCAACCGATGCGGTATCGGGCTTAGATGGAGAGAAATCTCTAACCTTGCGAGTGGCTGCCTTTTTAGCGGCCTTAGCCCGGGCAGGTTTGGCAGCCCCTTCCAGTACCAGTGTTTCCCTTCGCAAGTATTTCAGGCAAGCCGCCAAGGCAAGCAAAGGAACAAGACACCATAGAATTCGATTCAGTACCGAACCCAAAGTAAACGGCAGTAGCGAGGTTGATTTTTGCAGAGGTGTCCAGGAAGTAACCTCCGTATAAACGAAAGTAAATAGCGAGGGGTCCATTACCGCAGCCAGCTGCGGATTAATATTGCCACCCCGAAGAACGATCACAGCAAACATCCACAACATCATTAAAGCCGCTGCAAGCCCAAAAGGACCGGCCAGGCTGCGAGTTCGCAACGTAGCGACAAAATACAGAGCGCCAATACCGATGCTCGCGGGAATCTGTAACCAGATCCATGCAAATCCAAGGGCTTTCCAGGGGGCTGGGCCAATCGCTGTTTCGGGCAGCAAGCCCATCCACACCAATACCGGCGAGACCAAAAACCCTACCAGCGCAGATGCACTTAATATGGCTCCTATTACCGCAGCGCCAAGAAACCGCCCCCAAAGCATTACGCTCAGGGAATTCGGTGTTGTATAGATCACTTCATGCAGACTGGCTTTGCGGTCCCGCAAAATAGGCTGCGAGAAAACCCAGGCCCAGGCAAAAAACTGAAAGAACATACATCCCGCACCCATCAGGTAAATGAGTGATGGTGAGTTTCGGGGAATATCTGTGGCCCCCATTTTTTGCATGTAGTCGGCATTGACCAAATTCAGAAGCAGGTAGATCACCAGCCCCCAGAAGGCCAAAGCCACGATGCCGCTGCTAAATCCGGCTCTTATCTCCAGCTTTGCCTCATGGGCAATAAGCGCCAGCTTGTTCATGCAGCCTCCCGCTGGTCTTTTACCTGCTCAATAGCCAGATGATAAATATCTTCCAGGCGAGGCGTGTGGGCAGTAAAACGAGAGTCTGCGGGTTTTTCCCCGTGTACGATTACCTGGGTACCATCGGGTCTGGCAATATTGTGCAGGGATGCGGGAAGTGATTCGCCACGGGGAATCAGTGCTTGCCACATCTTGCCTATATGAGGGTCTGTGACCTCCGGGGCTGTGCCCTCAACAACAATACGCCCAGAGGCCAATATGGCCAGGCGCTGGCACAGGTTTTCGATATCTTCAACGATATGGGTAGAGAGCAATACAATGGCATCCGCCGCGACATCCGCCAAAACACAGTGAAAGCGATTGCGTTCAGCCGGGTCCAGGCCAGCGGTTGGCTCGTCAACGATGATCAGGCGCGGCTCGCCAATCAATGCAATGGCAATACCAAAACGACGCAGCATACCGCCGGAATAGGTTGATACGGCTCGATCGGCTACATCGGCCAAATTGACCTGCTCCAATAGCCTATCCACTTCACGGCGTCTTGCGCTTGTTTCGGTGAAGCCTTTGAGCCAGGCAAAACGCTCCAGTAATGACCGCGCTGCAATTCCAGGATAGGCGCCGATATGTTGCGGCAAATAGCCCAGTTTACTGCGCATAAAGTCCGGCTTTGCCAGCACATCCACACCATCCAGCATGATCCGACCACTGTCCGGGGTTTGCAGGGTAGCCAAGGTACGCATCAAACTACTTTTCCCGGCACCATTAGGCCCAAGTAATCCGTACATGCCGGGGCCAACTTCCAAGTTAACGCCGTTTAACGCCTTCACCCCATTTTTATATGTCTTAAAGAGCCCTTCGATGATCAACCCTGATTGATTTTGCATCTCTCCTCCTAACCCCGTTTTATAAGTAAAAATTCCGTAATCACTTTTTTTGTGCTGTTCGTGTTTTCTTAAAACTCTAGTCGCAAGCCTGGCCGACAATATCCGCGAGTGCCTGAACTGATACCGGCTCCGGCTCCCCTGGCTGGATCAAAGTCGGCATACCGATTCGGGCCGTTAAATCACTCCACGCCATTGAGACACTCAATGCCCATTGACCACTTTGCTTGCGCTTCTCGGGTTGTGCGATATCAGTACAAAGGGAGTGCAGAGCCTCAATAACCGCCTCCGGCCAAGTGAGGGCAAAAATATCGTGGTAACTACGCATTTCCGTATCGCCCAGGGTAACCATGCTGGGAACGGCCAGCCGCTCTGTACCCTCACCCTTTAAAATAAGCCGGCCGGTTTGGTCCCTTGGTGAATGCAACCTGGGATTCCAGAGCACGGGGCCGTGAGTATCAGTCAAAGTCAAAACCCCAGCCTCGCCACCTATAGCAAGCCGATGTAATAGCAGGGAATGATTATCAGGGTCCTGTGGATGAACCTGATTCTGAATACGCAAAGTCATGGGCACACCACCAAAGGTAGCCGACAGACTTTGAAAAGGATGGCCCTCTGGTTGCACCGGCTCGCTAAAAGACCAGGGGCGAAGCCCGCCCACTGCACGACCAATAACATCCAATAGCGGATAGGCCATCTGGCTGTTGCAAATAGCATCGATCATTTCCAGGCGCTGGTGCCGACGCAAGTATTCTGCCGCAGCCAGGAACTGCCTGGTGGAGCGCAAATTGGGGTAGAGGGTGTTAACGGCATAGGCCGAATTCCCCTGCTTTGCAGCTAGCAGGTTGGCGGTAATTTCCTTGGTGTGGACCGGATGCTCCTGCAATACATGAATGCCTCGTTTAAGAAACGATTGTGCTATTTCAGAACCCTCGCCCCCGGTTGCACCAGAACGCACAACAACACACACAATATCGATATCATCGGGGACCTGCTCTGCCTCGGTATAGAGCGGTACTCCATATTGCTCGGCACAGCTCCTGGAATAATCGCTGCCACGAGCCAATAATCCAGAGAGTTCAAAATGTTCTCGGCCGGGTAATCTGGACGATGTCAGGGCTTCGAGATAAATACGACCAAAACCTGTCCCTGCAACGACAACCCGCTTGCGGTTATCAATTCCCATTTGACTCTCCCCGGTTTTCAGCCATGGACACGGCCCATTTCTCTAATTGGTCCTTATCTATCTGCCCCTCAAGAGTCAAAGGCAATTTGTCCAAAACTTCGATATAAATTTCTGACTTAAAGTGATCGAGATATTCGGCCAGGCAATCTGCTGACAGTCGCATTTGATGTTGCTTGGCTCTACAGGCAAAGAAGCGATGTCCCTGCCTGGATAGGGGGTATTCAGATACAGGCAAATCCATAGCCAACTCTAATCCGGCAGCCTCCAGGGCATTGTGCCACTGGGAAAGTGACAGAAATGTTGCACCGGAATCCGTACGTTCGTCGACGGCATCCACCAGCATAAACGCCTGTGATGCCATCACCCAAAACTCCTCACTGGTTGGCTCCGTCATAATGAACCAACCACCAGGGCGCAATAACTCGGCTGCCCTGCGCAATGATGCATCTGTGTCGCGGGCGGCGTTAAAAACACCGCCGGCAATAATTACATCGAAGCTATTGGGGGAAAATCCCTGGCTGCGCGGTGAACGATCAATATCAAACAATCCACGGTGCAACCAGGGGCGCTGCTCCTGATCCCCATGTTTTGCGAAAAAGCTATCGAGAAAAGCCGCAGAGATATCCGTAAACTGGTATTCAAAGTTGATATGGCCACTGACACCATCCAACACTGGCAGTAGAGCCTGGGTAGTCGACCCAGTGCCAGCGCCAACTTCCAGTATTTTCAGAGTCTGTTGCTGGCCTTCCCAATTATTTAAGATGGACTTCAATAAAGCTCTTACTGAATGCTGCTGGTACCTGGCCGCTATACCCTCCCGGTAAAGCGCACTCGCCAACTCAGTGCTACCACGGGGGAACAGCAGGTGCACAGCCTGGACTTTGCCCCGAATCAGATCCGGTAATTGTTCCGCGTTAGCGCGGGCGTAATCGATCGTTTTACTGGCTCCAGACAGCATCCGCCATTCCTGTTCCAGCCGAGTCCATGCCAGAGCCAGGGCAGCATCACTGTAGCTGTCTGGATCTACCTCAAGCGACCAATACTCGCCATCAGTACGAAGTAACTGCTGCTCCTGCAAAACCTTGATCCAGCGCTTGATCAAAGCTCGGTGCTGCTGAGCCACCGGAGGGGCTTCAAGTATTTCCGCTAAGCTGTGTACTGAATGTCGATCGCAAAACAATCCCAGGTGGCTGAAAGCATTCAGCATGGATAGCAAAGCAGTAGCGTTAAGTTGTTCCGTTACCTTTACCGCATGTTCCAAATCAATATGGGCAAATTCTGCATCCAGCTCGGTATTAATTCGCTCGAACAACCCTGCCATATCAAGGTTACTGGCCTCTGCCTGCATTTTGGGCTGCGCAAAGACCGCCCAGCGATTCTCTCCAGCAAGGGGAATTGTCACGGAGCTGGCGACCGCAGGGTGTTTCGACACACTTTCGACAAGAGTCGCAAGCTTTTGGGTCTGGGCTTGCTGGACCTTTGCAACGGGTTCTATACCTTTATCGGTACAGACCCAACCGGAAATATCTTTTGCCAATAAGCGTTGAATATCCCGCAACAGAGATTGTGATAGCAAGACATCGGTTTCATACAAAAGGCAATGCAGGCTTTTGAGATTGGTCAAGGCCAATGCCGGGTGTGCGACCAAGCCTTTTAGCAAAGTTGACGTCAATACCACACCGGAAAACCCTGAACGCTCCAGAGCAACCAGCGCTTTAGCTGGGTTGATAGCGGGGTCCTGCAATCGCACAGGTAGCCCACAACTCCATGCTGCGAAAATACCAAAGCGAGCAAATTTATTGAGCGGAGAAAATACGGCGACCTTTCCCTGAATAGGCCCCAAAGCTTCTTGCTGCGCTTCGAGTAAGGTCAGGTTTGTCTCCACGGTGGTGTTTTCTGCCAGCAATACCGAAAACTCACCTCGATGGCCTTCTAACGCATTCGGGATTTGTACCTCTAAGGTCAAGCAATCCTTCTCTGGGTTCGCCTCAGGCACAAGTTCAAACCCGATGCCCAGCCTTAGTGCCACCAGATGCATCAGCAGAGGCAACCCATTCCCAGAATTATCAGCTTGCCAGAGTAGTGTTTTGCCTCGCTGTGAGCCCTGTTCTGCAAGCTGCTCATTGAGCTTTGCAACCACCGAACCAGTCCAAGTCAGCACCTGACTGCCACTCCAGTCACAGCCTTCAAGTGATAATGCGGGATCTTCACCCAACTGTTCCAAACCACTTAAAATATTTGCTGCTATTGCTTCTATTTTCATCACAGTCCCTTAAACCGCCCTTGCAACAAATAAGGTTTGGCCGGCTACTGATAGCGGCGATGTCGAGGGTGCCAGGAAGTACTTAATCTCAAAGCCAGCGCTAACCAGCTCTTCCTGCCAGGCTGCGCTATCGATAAATACCTGATCCGAGCCCCTTCGCCGATCTTCACTGCCCAAAAGAGTCCCGGATTCAGCAGGGGAAAGCAGAAACTGCATAGCCGTTAACATGGCGTGGTTATCCCGAGTGGATTCGCTAAACAATAGCCAGCCACCAGGGACAAGCGACCTGCGAATACGCTTTAGCGTTTGGCCAATATGAGCAGCGTTGTGCAAAACATTGCCAGCCACAACGATATCGGTACTTGCCGGTGCAATTGACTGCACAGAAAAATCGACATTGATATCGAGCAGGCTGCAACGCAAACCGATGTGATTGCGAAATTTTTTCTGTGCCGCAGTGGTAAATACTGGCGATACATCGGTAAAGCGATAATTAACCGGCCTTCCGGCTAAAGTATCTAAAATTGCCGAAGTGGTTAGGCCTGCACCTCCCCCCAATTCAAGCACTCTCAGCATAGGCCCTGGCTTGACGGCCTGTTTTACGATGTACGCTGCGGCATAATTGAGATACGTCGTAAACCAGTTGTTCTGGTAGGCGGCCAGTGCCGTTAGTATTTCTCCATTCTCGAACAGCAATTGATTAATGGAGACTTGATCCCGCACCAGTTCAGACAAATGCCTCAGGAGCTTTTGATGTGACTCGGCCATTTCAGGGGGGAATCCCAGCGCACCGTAGGCCTCCGGTAATTTATCTGCTCCGACTGCACTCTCGGGAATTTGCTCCCAGGAGTAGTTGCCATTACTGAGCTTCAAAAACTCTCGCTCAACCAAGGCCACCAGCCAGCGGCGAACCAACCAGTGGTGTCGGCAGGCCGCACCTAGCGTATTAATAATTTCCTCACTGCCGCGCCCAACACTCTCTGGAGTCAGCGCTCCGCTGGAGGAAAATAACTCCATAATCGCCCGCAGGCTGATGAACTCAAGCCTCTGCATTGCAGCCGGCAGTTTTGCCAAACCACTGTCTGTAGCAAGCTCAGCGGGTAAAGCTGCCAGCCCAGCCTCATGGGCGGTATCGGCGGGTGGAGGTGTTAGGTTTTTCAAATGGCTCCCTCCTCAAGGCACACCATATCTTCAATACTTGTTTCCAGGGTGGTTAAAAAACTGAATGCCCCAATCTCCGACATACGCTCCATCGCTGACACCGGCGGCAATACTTGGGCGCAGTAGTGACAACCCGCTGGGATTTCATCGCGAAGTACAGCCATAGTGGTAACTGCGGCTACTGCTGCTGTTAGATCGGCATTGCCAGTGCCCCGCAACGCGGCGGTGCGAGTGCGCTCTTGCTCGTTGTATTTACCGGTAAGTTGCAAAAGCATCAGCACATAGGGATCGCGCCCCGCCAGATCCAGTTCACTGGCCCGACACAGGGCTGCACGCGCTTCATCGCGGCTAAAACCATGGGCAGTATTAAAGGCGGATAAAATATAAGAGCCGCTAACCGCGTTATACCAATCACCATCAGAGAGGGATAAATCCTGAGCCAGGCGCTCGCCCTCGCTATTTAAATACGGAAGCACAGTGGTAGATTCAGGAAAAAAGGGCAGCTCGACATCGGAACGGCGTTTCAACATTCCATTCACCCGGCGTCCATTACGCCAGGCCGCCAAGGGTTTACCGTGCTGTTCGTTGGCGCCTTGCAAATAATCATCGGCGGCGACATCGGTAAATCGATCGCGCAAGCCGAAATAGCTGATCAGGCTCTCTACCTGTGAAAACTCCTGCTCTGCCAGCCAGCGTGGTAGCAGACTACTGAGCCCCGGCTGTAAGCCGGCTGATAAAACTGCAGTCAAACCATGACTCTGGTAATAGGATCCATCGAGTTGCTCATAGAGAGCTTCATCGCCAGCAACATCGATATAGGCAGCTCCCACTTGTGCCACAGCTTTGGCAACCCTGTCGCCAATTAAATGTGAAGGTCCTGCACAATTGATCAGAACCTCGCAGCCAGTTACAAACTGATCCAGTGAGGCTGTATCCAGGTAGTCCACCGTCTGATAAGAAATTACCGAATCACTGGATAGCGGCTGTTTATGTGCGTTGCGACCACCGATACGCATAGCACCCAACTCGAGGGACTGTAAATAACCGGTAACCGCTGCGCCCACATCGCCATAACCACCTAAAATCGCAATTGTCATAGGCTTACCCCCATATCGGACTCAACCAAACGCCAGCCAGTAGCTTGACTGCGCTGTTGCCAAAAATGTGCATACAGACCCTGCAGTGATAACAACTTGCGGTGATTGCCAACTTCAGCCACCGCACCTTCTTCAAGTACGATTATTTGATCCGCGTTCATAACGGTGGATAATTGATGGGCGATCACAATGACAGTGGACCCTTGTTTTAATTGCTGCAGGGAACTGTTCAGGTACTTTTCATTGCGCGGATCGAGTGCTGCTGTTGCTTCATCCAGCACAACAATAGGTGCAGCTTTTAATAGGGCACGGGCGATAGAAACCCGCTGGCGTTCGCCACCAGAAAGTGCAGCGCCCCCCTCACCTACCTGCGTCTGCCATCCCTGGGGCAAGCGCTCAATAATCTCGTCTACTCCAGCCAGTTTCGCCACACGCTCCAGGGCTTCCTGACTGGCTTTGGGGTGACTCAATCGAATATTCGCTTCCAGGGTGTCGCTGAACAGATACACATCCTGCATAACGATAGAGATCTGCCGCATCAGGTCTTCTGTGCGCAGTTGCCGCACATCCACCCCGCCCACTTTTACCTGGCCCTGGTCGGTATCAAAAAAACGCAACAACAAACGAGTGATGGTGGTTTTACCCGAGCCTGATGCACCGACTATCGCTGTAGTGGTACCCGGAGAAACCCTAAAGGAAAGATCCTTCAATACCGGTTGCCCCGACTCGTAGCTAAAATTCACATTTGAAAATTCAACCAACCCACCCTGCTCGGTAAAAGGCTGAGATCTGGATGGCTCAGGTAGCGACTGCTCAAAAAAGATAGCGGCCAGTCTGTGCAAATCATTACCGGCCATGCGCAGCAGACCACTGCGCCCGGCGAGTTCCGCCAGAGGACCGGTAAATCGGGCCGCCAAAGCTAGCAAAGCCACCAATTCAATAGGGGGAAGTTGTTGATTGAGCGTGAGCCAAACACCCACGGCAATCACTGCGGCAAAGGCGAGTTGCACCATAAATCCACCGGCAAACAAGCGGGGGAAGGTCTGCCGCAACATGGAACCCGCCGCTCCGCTTTGCCCGGCAATCGCCTCTTCCAGTGGGAGATAACCACTGACGTTTTTACCAAATGCCCTCATTACCGCCTGGTTGCGCGCAAACTCCACTACCCGGTTGCTGGCGCGAGCACCAGCAGCATCCACTTCCGTTTCCATGGCGCCGATCCACTGGGAGGACCAACGATGGCCAACATAAATCAAGGGCACAAACAACAACGCGGTCAGCCCCAGTCGCCAGTCAAACCACAACATTGCCACCCCCACTGTCAGCGGAGTGACAACACCGCTGACAACAGGGGGCAACAGGTGGGCAAAAACGTTAGTCACCATCAAGGTGCCCCCGGTTGCGCTGCGGGACAAACGACCGACTTTTTCTGCACTGAACCAACCGAGGGGAAGTTGAGAGAGGTGTTCACCCAAGCGATTGTGCAGGGTTTTCAATACCAGGATGGCCAGTGCAGCCCCTTTTACGGTTTGCTGGTAACGGGCAATACAAGCAATCACGACTACCGATAACAGGGAAAGTAACCAATACCCAACCGCCTCCATCTCAGATGCCAACAGTGCGCTGAGCAGAGGTACCAGAAGCGTCACCGCGATTCCCTGCAACACGCCATAGGCGAGAAGCCATACTGTATAAGTGCCAACTTCACGGCGATGCGCGGGTCCGAGAATGGCAAGCAAACTACGAATCATGATGAGACCCCGCTGATAACCTGAGCCCCACCATTCATTGCTTCTTCGTTTTGTTCAGCACTGTTGTACAAACGCCATAATTCCGCGTAGTGCTTGCCCTCTGCCAACAGTTGTCGATGAGTTCCGCATTCAACCAGGCGGCCACTGTCCAGGACCGCAATCTGGTCAACGCCGGCGATGGTGTGCAGCTTATGGGCAATCACCAGCACAGTGCGATTACGCACCAAACAAGATAATGCCTGTTGAATCTGGGCTTCAGACTCCGGATCGGCGTGAGCTGTGGCCTCATCCAAAATCAACACAGGGGCATCTGCTAAAAGCGTGCGCGCGATACTTAAACGCTGTGCTTCTCCACCAGAAAAAAAGGCATCCTTGCCAATAACCGCCTGGTAACCTTGGGGGAAACTTAAAATTTTTTCATGGATGCAGGCACTGCGCGCTGCATCTACCAACTCCTGGTCACTGGCACCCGGGCGCCCAAGGCGCAGGTTATCTGCCACAGTGCCAGCCAACAGCTGAGTCTCCTGAAGTACAAAACCCACATGTCGATATAAATTGTCCGGATCTATATCACGGACATCGACGTCTCCCAGAAGTACAGCACCTTGGGTCACGTCATAAAAACGCGGTACCAGCTTGGCCAAGGTAGATTTCCCGGCACCGGAACTCCCCACCAAAGCAGTGATAGAACCCGGTCGACAGCGCAGGGTAATATCCCGCAATACCGGCCGATCCTGGGCATAGGCAAAGCTGACCTGCTTAAAAACCAGCTCAGCGTCTTTGGGATTCTTCGGTTCAGAGGTGACCGCCAAAGGAGGAACCGCCAATAGATGATCAATCCTGTCGGCGGCAGCTTTGGCTTTTTGCTGTGCGGTTAATCCCTGGCTCAAAGTCAGGATGGTCTGAGGAATCATTACCGCGATCAGTGTGGTTGCGAGAACATCAATCGGCTGAATGCCTGTATTCACTACCAACCAGGCGCCCCCTCCCAGACTCACCAACATGATGACCGGCACCGATAGGGCCAGAGAGGTGACTGCCTCCAGACGCACAAGCGGTGTAACCCAGCTTGTATAACGGCGACTAAAATCTTCCACGGCCTGTTGGTAATTCCTGTGGGCGCGACCGGTTTGCGAGAAAACCTTGACCACCGCAATACCGTGGACAAATTCAACAATCGCAGCACTGACCCGGCCAAAGTCCTTATCCAGCTGCTGCATTTTTTCCCCGAAACCACGCATCATCCAGGCGTAGGACACGAGGTAAATTGGCAGGGTAACTACCGCTAACAGGGCCAAGCGCCAGTCGAGCCAGAATAAGTAGCCCAAGCCCGCCAGCGGCAGTGCAAACGCAGCGGCCAACTCCACCTGATGATGCGCAACCATATGGTGGAGATCATCGAGATCATCTTGCACGGCCTTGCGGATCGCACCGGAAGTGTGCTCGCTGTACCAACCCAGAGGCACCTGCCCCAATTTCCGCACCAGGGCACGTCGCAGTTCCGCCTGCATACGCTGGTCGGCAATATGGGTTAACCACAAACCGATTACGGTGCAAATCCAGCCCATCGCCAGCCCGGCAACTATCGCCAACACAACAGGAATAATCGCCTCGGCAATATCACTGATATCCGGCGCGAGGAGCAGGCGAGCCAACTCAACGATACCGATAAAAGGAATCAGTGAAGTGAGCGCACCACAGGCACCGAGCGCCACCCCCAGCCACACGAGGCCACGAAATGGGCGCATCAGTTCCCGCAGGTCGGACTTTGGCAAAATTTGCTCAGCCATCTATTTATCCGCTTTACCGCGCTGTAATGGTTTTGCCAAATGCTCGACGACGGTGGCAACCTGCGGCGGTTCCATAACGCTAAAGTGATTGCCCGGCACATCGATTAATTCAAAATCACCCAGACAAACTTCCTGCCAATAAGGCGCAGCCATATGCCCTACGCCTGCGGTGACACCGAAGGATTGCTCTTCCTGGCAGCGCAAATACGTCATATCGCCAATATAGGGAGGAAGGTCAAAACAGGCGGCGCGCATACTGTGTCGGCACACCCGGAAAAGCCCCGGTATCATCGCGGCTTCGACCGGCACACCCGCTTGGGCAGAGGCCATTTCGGTATAACTGGCCAGGCGCTGTTCCTGAGTGAGTTCAGAGCGTTGTCGCACGGCTTCGGCTACCGCTTCCAGCCCCGCATCACCATTGAGTTCTGCCATTGCACCGGCGGGAACACGACCGTTGTGTTTCTGCATTAAGGTCTCGATCGCGCGGGAAATATCTTCGCTCTCGATATGCTCACCAAATACCGCTTTTACTGGGTCGAGATTTAGGTTGGGGGCAAAAATCGCTTCGAAAGCCAGCTCTTCATCGGTATCGACAAACATTGGGATACTGTCGATCAGGCTCAGGTCAATCACATCGACACCGCGCTCCAGCAATCTCCGCGAAACTTCCGTCGCCAGCAGACCACCCAGGCAGTAACCAATTAACTGGCAGCGCTGGTAGCCCTCGGCAATTATTCGCTGGGCGTAATCGTCGGCGGTGCGTTCGATTAATTCTTTTGCATCGATCGACAAATACTCTTCCGTATTCGCTACCGCAATCCCAAATACTGGACCCAGATCTTGAGCCGCAAGCGCTTTGCCCAAGTGCTGGAAATAATCCAGGGTACCCAGGGCCGCATGGAACATAATCCGTACCGGCGCCCCTTCTTTAGATGCCCCTTTACCCTCGCCTATATGACTGAAAGGAACCATCAAGGAATTGCTGCCCTCGCGGGTAGTGGCAACCAAAGTGTCGCTCTCAGTATCTTCCTGCCCCTCGGCAACAGCATCCGGCTCAACTCTCAGGGCTCTGGCCAATGCAGCAACCGTTGGTCCGTTGAGCATGTGTCGCAACAAGGCGTCGTAAGTGAAAAGTTTCGCTTCCGGAATTTCTTCCAGCAATCGCCCTGCAACCCGCGCCATAATCAGCGAATCACCACCGAGATCAAAAAAGCTATCCTGGCGGCCGACATTTTCGAGACCCAACGCATTCGCCCAGAGTTTGCACAGGGCAGTTTCCAGTGGGTCCATTTGCTCTGAGTTCGCAGCCTCTTGCGTATCCCCCGTTGCTGGACGCCAACCAGCCAGCTTTTTGCGATCGATCTTGCCATTGGCGGTGAGCGGTAGCTGATCGAGAACTTGCAAATGTGCGGGCACCATATGTGCGGGCAACCGATTCGCTAAAAAGTCCCGCAGTGTCCTGGCACTCAAATCCTGTCTGTCAGTTTTCATCTGCGCGGCCAGTAGATTCATGCCGAAGGCAGACAAAGGATGGTCATCTTCAGGCAGGGAAAGAATCTGTCCGGCTCCATTGGCTTTCAACAGCGACTGCCATTTCCCGATAGAAAGGAACTTGGTCGCACCACAAGCGCGATCATCACCCGCCGGGTCCATCATAAAGCCCTGGGTGAGTAAGATATGGGCGTGATCCACCGTTGGCTCAGTCAGGATTAACCAGCCTCCGGGTGCCAGTAACTCCACAACACTGGCAATAGCCGCCTCTGGATCTCGGGTGCTGTTGAGCATACCTGCACATAAAATGACATCTGCGCTATTAGGAGCCAAACCCTGGGCGCGATAGTCGGTATTGAGATCCATTAATCCAAAGCGTACCCAAGGCCACTCTTTAAATTGGCGGCGAGCCTCAGTCAGGAAAAATGCGGTCATGTCAGTGAATAGATAATCGACGTCATATCCATCCAACATAGGAATAACAGAAGCGCTGGTAGCCCCCGTGCCCGCACCCAGCTCAAGAACCCTTAACCCTCTATCGCTCTGGGCGGCAATACGGTTAATTAATGCGGCAGCGGCGGCATTGTTATAGCGGGCAATAAGATCATCCCGATAGAGAGCCAAAGCCACCTGCTGGTCGCCCTGGGGGAACAACAACTCAAATGGGTTTTGTTGATTCGCTAATAACTGCGGTAATAACTCGATATGATCCCGGTGATACTGCAGGAATTCCCGATTACAAAAGCTGCTTTCAATCCCCTGCTCAACCCGCTTCCACACAGCATCAACAGCGGAAGTATCAATTTCTTGGGTTCGCGTGTATTTTTCCTCAGTACTGGAGCTGGCAGTGGATAAGCTGAGCAGCTTTGCGTTAACGAGAAGGTCCAACCAACGACGCACTAACCAGTGATGCTTTTCATGTACTTTGGCTAAGGAGAGAACTTCTTCTGCACTATATCCCTGCTCACAATTTGTAAACGCCCCTAATTCCACCAGACCGTGAAGCATTGATAACAGGGATGCATTTTCAAGTGCCTGCACATAATCGCCGACACTGGCACCTTCTGGCTCACCAGCCTGATAGTGCGCAAACTGACGCACTGAATTCACCAGCTCGGGATCAATAGTCGCCGGTTCTGCATCATCTAAGCGACGGCTTTCCACAAAACCTAACAGATTTAAATCCGCTCGCGAGTCTCCCTCTTTCTTTTCAATCACCGTCGCCGCTGTTGACACTGCGGGGTGGGCCAGCAATGCAGATTCCACTTCTCCCAGCTCAATACGGTGTCCGCGAATTTTTACCTGTCCGTCTTCACGGCCCAGGAATTCGAGTTCACCACCGGGTAAATAGCGGCCCAAGTCACCAGTGCGGTAAAGGCGTTGGCCATCCAAAGGATGAGAAAAGAACTTCTGTTCAGAGAGCGCCGCATCACCGAGATAACCATCGGCCAATCCGAGGCCAGTAATCATCAGCTCACCCGCTACCCAAACAGGGGCATCGCGCAATTGGCTATCCAATACCCTGAAGCCCTGGTTCGTCAGCGGCACGCCATAGGGAATACTGGTCCAAGCAGAGTCGACCCGATCAATACGGTGGTAATTGGACCAAATCGCAGCTTCAGTAGCCCCACCCATACCGATCAGGTCGAGTGCTGGCACATGGCGCCTGATATGTTCCGGTAAAGTAACCGGAATCCAGTCTCCTGACAGCATTGCCAATCGCCACTCAGACAATGGACGAGGTTCTGTATCCAAATAGGTAGCCAGCATTTGTAACTGCGCGGGAACAGAGTTCCACAGTGTCACCCGGTGCTCATCCATGACTTCCGCCCAGTGCGAAGGGTCTGCGCCACGGGCTGGATCGGTCAATACCAAAGTCGCACCCACTGCCAAGGGGCCGAAAATATCGTAGACCGACAAATCAAAACTGAGTTGAGCCAAACCCAAAATACGATCGCTCGAGCCCACCTCGAAACGCCGATTAATATCCAGCACCGTATTCAAACCGGCCCGATGATTAATCATCACCCCTTTGGGATCGCCGGTAGAACCGGACGTATAGATAACGTAAGCGAGCTGCTCCGGGTCACCGTTGCTGGCCAGCGGAATTTCAGTTTCAGGAGCCAGGCTATCGACACTGATCACCTGCACTTCTGATGGCCACTGAACTTGGCTGGCGAGGTCACTGAGAGTCAGGACCTGTTCCGCCTCTGCACTGAGCAATAATTTATTGAGGCGTATTTCCGGTTGTGCCGCATCCAGTGGCAAATAGATACCGCCGGCCAGGAGCACACCAAGAGTCGCCGCTATTTGCTCTCGCCCTTTCGGCATTGCAATAGCGACACGGCTACCCAGCTGGAAACCTTCTTTAGCCAGAGCTTTGGCGATGCCCGCCGCTTTTTTTGCCAGGTCGCCATAACTCACACTGCCATTGCAATCAATAATGGCGATAGCTTCCGGCGTCGCCGCTGCCTGGGCAAAAATGCCCTGATGCAATAACGCTGAAGGAACAGGTCCATCGGTTTGATTAACCTGATATCTCTCCTGTTGCTGCCACTCGGGTAAAGAAACCGGAGATGTACTCAGCCATTGCCCATCGCCACTCGTGGAAAGCTCATTCAACAAGCCGGTAAATGCCGCGAACATATCTTCCACCAGGCCCGATGGAAAAACGCCCTGGCGCACATCCCAGTTGATTTCCAGACCATCGGCGTCATCTCTCACCTGGCAGTCCAAGGTGACTTGCGGTGTCTGGGTAATTCCTCTGCCAGACTCTCTACCGCTGGCAGGTTTTTCTGTATCTCCCAGGCCAATAGCACTGGTAAATACCACCGGCATCAATGCGGCCTCCGGTCCTCGTGCACGGGATAGCTCCCGCAGTAATTCCACGCCGGAGAACAAGCGGTGATCAATATCATTGAACAGCTGCTCGCCGATACTGGCCGCCCAATCGCGAAAGGACTTTCCTGTGGAATCATCAATCGCCAATACACTGACCGAAGTAAAGTCCCCGATCAGCTGATTGACCTGAGGGTGTAAGGGCAATCGATTTAATAATGTAAGACTCAGGCTGAAGCGTGGCTGACGACTCCAACGCTGCAATACCCCGGCGTAGGCAGCCAGTACGGCAACTGATGCGGTCAGTCCAGCAGCACCGGCTCGCTGCTTCAGTTTCTGCCAATGGGTAATATCCAAGCGGTAGTGATGGCGATTAAAGCGCACAGATTCCGCTTCTGAGGCTGGCGGCAATACCGGTAGCTCAGGTGCTGCCGGCAGTTGATCGAGGCGGTCCAACCAATAGCGACGATCGTTTTGGTAGCCTTGGCTGTCCAGTAGACTCCGTTCGGCCAGTAGGTAATCGCGAAAATCAATTTCCAGTGCAGGTAGGGAGGCACTGGGATTCGCTAGCAGAGTATCAAGCTCGCTGAACAGTATGCCCGCACTGGCCCAATCTGCGATCAGTGCATCCATAGAGAAATGTACGATATGTCCTTTATCCGTGCGGGTATGGCGCAGCTCGAACATCGGCCACTCACCAATGGTGTACACACGGTGGTCCAGTTCATCTCTCACCGATTTAAGGGCGAGTTCCAAGGCTTCCTCATCCATGCCGGTGAGGTCCTGACTGATCATCTGGTAGTGCGGCACTTCCTGGAGGACCCGCTGATATCCCTCCTGCTCAATAACCGCCCTCAACATAGGGTGACGCTCAATCAGCTGGTTCCAGGCTTCCTGCAAACCTTTTGGGTTTAATCCGGGATATTCCAGCTCCAGGTAGCCGTGACAGGCAACGCCACCATAGCCAAATGCATTTTGCCGCCCCAACAAATAGGCAGTCTGTACATCGGTTAAAGGGAAAGGCTCATGCCGATTTTCTGTGTCGGCCTCGACCACCACCCCCAAACCAGAGTCATTGCCAGCGCCTGATTGAGCAGCGTTTAATATTTCAATAATTTGTAACTTATGCTCCCGTAACCTTTGCTTGTGCTGCTCGGTCAGCAGGCCTTTGGCTGCGCGGAAACGCAATTGTTCAGACTCGGTCCAAAGTTCAACCCCAAGCCCTTGTAGTTCGTCGATCAGTTCCATAGCCGTCATGGGGTTAAAACTCCGTCCAATCGCTGAAAAATAATTTACTTATCAAATTCATATCACGCCCTCTTCCACCATATCCGCATCAATATCCACTGGCGGTTCCATTGTGCTTAGGGCACCGGCAACATCTGCCAGTCTCGGAGAGGCAAATAAACGTCTGAGGGGAAGGAGCAAACGGTGCTGCTGTTTTAGGCGGTCAATAAACCGGGTTGCCAATAAACTATCGCCACCCAATTCAAAGAAATTTTGATCGCGGTTTATTACGGGCAGGCTAAGAAGCTCTTGCCAAATCTGGGCTACCAGACGCTCGTTATCCGTCACCAGTTCAGCCGCTTTTTCCTGTTGCGGTTTTTCCACCGCATTCACGAGTTTTAATACTGAAGCCCGATCCAATTTGCCGTTTGCACTTAGGGGCATTTCCGGCAAAGTCACTATGAAATCCGGAACCATGTAGGAAGGCAGGTAACAGCGAAGATACTCGCGTAAGTCATCAGTACTAAAAGTTGAAGGACATTCAGGTTTGAGCACAACGGCAGCGACCAGCTGTTGTTCTTCTGTGGCCAGCACCAGGGCGCGCTGCACAAACATCTGACGATTAAATACGGTTTCGATTTCACCCAGCTCTATGCGATGGCCACGGACCTTGACCTGGCAATCGGCGCGCCCCAAAAATTCCAGGCATCCATTCGGCCAGTAGCGTCCAAGATCCCCTGTGCGATACCAGCGCTCACCATCGACCCTAACAAAGCGCGCTTCAGTCAACTCGGGAGCCGCGCGATAGCCCATGGCGACTCCGTCACCGCCAATCCACAGCTCACCCGTTGTCCAGTCAGGGCAGTCGCGCCTCTGGGCATCCATTACCCTGAATTTCTGGTTAGCCAGGGGGTATCCGTAGGGGATCGAGTGCCAGCTTGGGTCAACGTCTATAACTTCAAAACTGTTGGACCAAATAGAAGCTTCCGTGGCGCCCCCCAGTGCGATAAAACGGCAATCGGGCTGTATTTGTTTTAATCGCTGGGGTAAATCCAGGCCAATCCAATCGCCGGAATTTAATACCAAACGCAAATTGCCAGGCGGTGTACCGGCACCGACAGTGAGTAACATGTCCAGTAGTGCCGGTACCGTATTCCAGATGGTGACGCCGTAGTGACATACCCATTGATGCCAGCGCTCGGCATCCCGTCGGTCCTCTTCTTCAATCAATACCAGCGCACCACCGACCGATAGCAGTCCGAAAATATCGTAAACAGAGAGGTCAAAATCCAGGGCTGAAATGGCCAGTACACGATCATTTTCATCAACAGAGAAACGTTCGTTGATATCCGCAATGGTATTCCAGGCGGCACCATGACTAATTTCGACGCCCTTGGGTTCACCTGTGGAGCCGGAAGTGAAAATGATATAAGCCAGTTGCTCAGCTTCTGTTGCAATAGGCTCATCTATAGGAGCGAACTGTTCGGCCTGTTGAATTGCACTTTGGTCGAGCACCACTTTTACATCGGCACGGCGCAACATTGACTCACGCCTCGCCTGCGGTTGATCGATACCGACAGGTAAATAAGTGGCTCCCGCTGCGAGTACGCCCAAAACAGCGGCAATCTGGTCGGGTCCTTTCGGCAGGTTAACGGCCACCACCTCGGCAGGTGAAACCTGGCTTTCCAATAACCAGGCAGCGATACGCAAAGCACGTTCTGCCAGAACGCCATAACTCAGAGAATTATCGTCTCCCCAATATAAGGCGATATTGTCGGGATTTGCTTTTGCCCGCTGGAAAAATCGCTGCGACAAATTATCCGTTGGGTCAATTGCGGTACGCTTTTCAAGCTGGGTTCTCAGTTCCCGTTGAGCCTTGGGTAATAAATCAGGCGGTGTGGAATCCCATTCAGCGTCACCCGCCCATTGGAGTAAGCCGATATAGGCCTGGAACATTTCCGCGCACATCCCCTCAGGGAAAAGCGCTTCGACCACATCCCAATTTAAGAAAACGCCTCCCTCGACTTCGACCACCTGGTGATCCAACCAGACTTGCGGCGTTTGTGTCAGGGCCCAGATGGGTTCCCGCAGAGGCCCATCCTCCGGTGCCGCTGTGCCACCGGGAATACCCAGTGCACTGGTGAAAACCACGGGCATTGTGGCTTCCGCGTCGCTCTGCCGGCGGGCTAATTCCCGCATCAGGCTTACACTGGAAATTTCGCGATGTTCCAGGGCCGCGCCAACTTCCCCTTGTATTTTTCGCGCTCTTGCCAACCAACTGTCGCTGGCTTCTGGCCAGTAACCCACCAGGGTCAAAGAGGTAAAGTCGCCCATTACCCGATAAATATCCGGGTGAACCTCACGGCGGTCGAATAAGGTAAGGTTCAGGCTCAAATCAGGGCGACTGCTCCAGCGGCTAAGCACTTCGGCAAATGCAGTTAGAAGCAGACTCGAAGGCGTGATTCCCTGTTCAGCAGCACGTGCAACCAGGCTTTGCCAGGTACTCTTGTCGATATGCTGTTGATGACGCACGAAATGCGGCCGTTCAATGGATGCCGGCTCCCGAATAATGGGTAATTGGGGCGCGGGGGGTAGCTCTGATAATTTGTGCTGCCAAAATGTTTTTGCGGCAGCCAGGGGACCTTCTTCAAGATCACTATCAAATACCGCGGTAGTTTGCGGCAACACATTGCGCACATAGTCGCGGAAAGATAGATCGATTGCAGGTAGATCAGTTTCAGGGCTCTGATAGAGGATATTTAACTCTCGGTAAAACAGCAGAATACTGAAAGCGTCGAGAATTAAATTATCCAACCCGATAGCCAATCGGGTATTGCGCTCACAGCGCACTGCACGGACATCAAACAGCGGCCATCGGCTTGGCTCAAACACCTGCTGCGCATATTCCTGCCGCAGTTCCGCTAAAGCAGAAGTCGGATCACTGTCTATCTCTGTAACATTGATGGAAAATCTCGGCACATCCGCAAGGATGCGCTGTCGCCCCTCACTGTCGAATACAGCCCGCAGCATCTCATGCCGGGCAATCATGTCGTTCAGCGCAGATTCCAAACGCTCCAGATCGAGATCAACAACGTCATATTCGCGATAAAAATGACAACCAATGCCACCCAAAACAAATTCTGGGTCCCTTCCCAGCCAATAGGCCCGTTGAACCTCAGTAGGTTCAAAAAGCTCGTGGCGATTGGCCGTATCCGATTGCCAAGGCGTAGTGGCAATTTCGGTGGCGCTGTTATTCTGCTCTGGGTTCTCAACAGGGTCTTGAGCTAATGTCGCAGCAAAGGCGGCCAGGCTTGGCTGGCTAAACAATTCCGACAGTGTGACACCTTCAAAACCAAACTCACGCAGAACTCGCACAACACGGGTTGCTAACAGGGAGTCTCCACCGAGTGCGAAGAAGTTGTCGTCCCGGGCGATATCAGCAACATCGAGAAATTTACTCCAGGCGGCAGCCACCTGCTGCTCTAACTTGCCTTGCGGCGGATTCTGTTTTGCCTGATGCTGCGCTAGGGATTCATCGGCAAACTGTTGCAAACTACCGCGATCAATTTTGCCATTGGCGGTAAGGGGGATCTCAGTGAGACAGCAAAGCTCACTGGGAAGCATGGCGCTGGTCAATCGCTGGGTCAGGAATTCCCGCAAGTCGCTCAAGGGTTCCTGCAATTGCTGCAAATCAACAAAGCACTTTTCTGAAGCGGTGCTGGATTTCGCCACTTTGGGCACTGGAACTACAACCGCCACCACACCTCGCTGGGTCAGCAGAGCGACCGCTTGCGCAATCGCATTGTGCGCAGTCAGCGCGGCTTCAATCTCGCCGAGTTCGATACGGTGTCCACGCACTTTGATCTGGTTATCGGCGCGGCCCAAAAATTCCAGGCAACCATTTGGCCAGTAGCGGCCCAGGTCTCCGGTACGATACCAACGTTCGCCTCCGTCTGTTACAAAACGTGCTGCGGTAATTTCAGCAGCACCTCGGTATCCAAGGGCAACGCCCGCACCACCGATCCACAACTCCCCTGTCACCCAGTCAGGGCAATCTCGGCCCAGGGAATCCACCACCCTGAATTGCTGGTTGGCTAAGGGGTAACCATAGGGGATGGATCTCCAAGAGGGATCGACTTCTTTTACTTCAAAATTGTTGGACCAGATAGAAGCCTCGGTGGCCCCACCCAAAGCGATAAAGCGGCAACCCGGATTTACACGTTTTAACCTTTCCGGCAGGTCCAGGGTGATCCAGTCTCCGGAATTTAATACCAGGCGCAGCTCTCCCGCTGGAGTATCACCACCGGTGGTTAACAGCATATCCAAAAGGGCCGGTACTGTATTCCAAACAGTAACGTTATGTTGACACACCAGCTGGTGCCAGCGCTCTGCATCCCGCCGATATTCCTCTTCAACCAATACCAGTGCACCACCTGCGGACAGCAGCCCAAAAATATCGTAAACGGATAGGTCGAAATCCAAGGCCGATACTGCGAGCACGCGATCATTTTCATCAACAGCAAAGCGCTCGTTAATGTCTGCTATGGTGTTCCAGGCACTCCCGTGGCTAATTTCAACCCCCTTGGGCTCACCGGTAGAGCCAGAGGTGAAAATGGTATAAGCGAGATCTTTTGTCTCACCCACTACGGGCCGGGATAAAGGGGCGACACCCGAGAGCACAGACAAGTCATCAATAACCAGCTTGGCACCGGCAAGCTTGAGCACACGCTCTCTGCGCAGCGGTGGCTGGTCTATTCCCAGCGGCAGGTAAGCCGCTCCAGCAGCCATTACCCCAAGAACGGCAATAATCTGCTCCGCGCCTTTGGGCAATAAAATCCCGACCATATCACCAGGCTCAACCCCCTGAAGTTGCAGGTATGCTGCCATTGCCAAGGCGCTGTGGGCCAAGTCCCCATAGCTAATTTGCTCATCGTTCCAATACAAAGCCGCGGCTTCCGGGTGGCTTTCAGCATTGTTAAAAAACTGCTCGTGTAATTGGTGAGACTGAGTTTTTTTAGCCGTGGAATTTACCCGCTGGCGTTGCTGCTTTTGCTCCGCTGGCAGCAGCGATGGTATCGGCTGGGCCCAGAATTCCGGGCTGCCGATCAGGCATTCCAGTAACTGCGTAAAGGCGGCAAACATGCCATCCAGGACGCCGGGAGCAAAAGCAGCTTCCCGCGCATCCCAGTTTACGGACAGGCCACCTTTGAGTTCCATAACCTGTACGTCCAGCCACACTTGTGGCCCTTGGGAGATAATCCAATTGACATCTCCAAAGGCACTGCGAACTGACTCGCCAAATAATTCTCCCAACCCAAGCGCACTGGTAAAGACAACCGGCGCAAACACCGTTTGTCCCTGTTGCCTGCTGAGGTCACGCAGCACCTCTACGCCGGAATAACTCCCGTGCGCTACATCCTGACGGAAGTTGTGTTGTAAACGCTGTGCACGCTCAACAAAGGTTCCACTCTGGCTGCCCTGCCAGGAGAGTAAGATCGAAGAAGTGAAATCTCCCACCAGTGAATTGACATCCTGATGTAGAGATTCCCGGTCAAACAGGGGGAGATTCAGCAGAAAATCTGACTCTTCGCTATAGACCGTAAGCACTTCGGCAAGCGCCGCTGCCAGGGTCATGGATAAAGTAATACCGTGACGGCTCGCAAGTTCCGCCAGTTGGTTTTTCTGGTCAGCAGACAAGCTATAGTGACGCCGAACAACTCGACGAGTGTCTTTAGACTCAGCGCCTATTGCGGTTGGCAACTGAGGGGCACCGGGCAAATCTGCCAGGCGACCCTGCCAGTGTTCTTTGGCCTGCTGCTTTTCAGCTCGGCGTTCTTCCTTTGAGTGAAGAGCGCTGCGGTCAGCCTGGTAGCGCGGATAACTGTAATTTAGCGGAACCAGAGACTGCTCTGGTTCCAGGTAGAGCTTGGCCAAGTCATTCAGTAATACGCGCAGACTAAAGGCATCTGCAGCGACCATATCCAGATTAATATGCAGGCGTGTGCCGCCAGCTTTTAATTCCGCAGGTAACAATGAGAGCTGTACATCAAAAACCTCGCCCTGCGATATATCCAGCTGCCGATGGGAGAGTTGCTCCCTAACAGCGATAAGACTCTGCTCCGCTTCTGCGGCAGCCTGATGCCTGAAATCATGAACCTTTAAACCGGGCCAGCTCACTTCTGTGGGAATCTGCTGTCGACCAACATCGAGGATTTGAACACGCAACATCCCATGCCGCTCGAACAGGAAGCGCACAGCCTGTTCCAAACGATCAGGTACTACATCCTGGCCATCAAACTCATGATAAAAATGTGCGGCAACGCCCCCTAAATATTGATTCGGGTCTCGTCCAATCCAATAGGCATGTTGCATCGGTGCCAAATCAAAGGGAGTGCCTTCATCAAAGGCTCCCGGCACAGATAAATGTTCACTGGTACTTTCTTCAGTTCCAGTAGCCAACTGAGGTAGAGAAAGCCAGGCTTTCAATTGAGGCACTGCAATAAGATCAGCAAATTTTACTTTGATCTTTTTCTGCCTTAATTGACCAGCTATCTTCATGACTTGTACTGAGTTAAGCCCCAGTGCAATTAAGTCATCCTGCGGATGAATGCCATTAATATCGGCATCAATAGCCTGACAAACTAAATCCTTTAACAAACTGGCCGGACTGATTGGCTCTGATTTATTCTGCGGCTTCGGCGACAAGAGATACGCTCCTTATTGCGTCTCGGATAACACGCATTTTGATACAACTTTCACGATACTCGTGGGCAGGAAGGGAAGCCTCAACCAGGCCACAACCGGCAAATAGTGTTACCTTGCCCGGAGTAATAAGTGCAGAGCGCAGCGCGACAGCAAACTCCCCTTCCCCCTCAGCATTGAGCCAACCAACAGGTCCGGCATACCAACCGCGATCCAGGTCTTCATTTTCACGGATATACTTCAGTGCTTTTTTCCTCGGCAGGCCTCCCACCGCAGCACTGGGGTGTAAATCCGATAAGATATCCAACAGATTTACGCCATCTTTAACCAAGCCCTCTAGAGGCGTCAGCAAATGCTGAATTTGCTTTAATTTACAGAGTTGGGGCGGTTCAGGTTCCGCTACGCTGTGGCAGTATTTACGCAAAATAGAAAGGAGATGTTGGACAACCAGGTCGTGTTCAAATCGGTCCTTATCGCTGTCAAGCAGGGATATCCCCAATTTGTAATCAGTTGCCGGGTCTTTTCCCCGAGGTGCGCTACCGGCCAAAGCCACTGTGCTAATACGCCCGTCTTTACCAGCCGCTAAGCGCTCAGGCGAAGCCCCAAGAAAGCAACTTTTTCCTCGGGAAAAGGCAAATATATAGGCATCGGGGTAAGATTCTTGTAAATATCCGAGAATACTTCCCGGGCAGCAATCCGCGCTCAGTGATTCAGAACGAGCGAGAACTACTTTTTGAAACTCGTTGCGCTTGATTGATTCGACCGCACCAACTACACGCTGCTGCCAAGCTGTTTGATGCTCATTACTACTGTTAAAGTCAGACTCGCCCAGCAATAAATTGTCGTTCGCGGAAGAGCCAGAGTTACGGGATAAAATAGCTTGCCACCTCGCCTTCACTTGCTCAGCGACGCGGTTACAGTCTGTTTGGCTCGTAACAATAAAATTCATTACCAGATAACTGCGATCCTCGTCACAGTAAAGGGCCAACTCAGGCAGTGTGAGCACCCCAGAAGGGAAGTCTTGCCACAGGGTTGAGGAGTCTTTTTGGCAATCAAAAGCAAACCCACCACACAAAATTGGTTGGTGCCCCCCACTTACAACGGAGGAAGACAATAATTTTTGCCAACTAGTTTGGATTTCAGACCAAGACTCTCCAGGAGCACAGCTAAATTCAAAGGCAGAGCCAAAGCTCACAGAATAATTATCACTGGAGGGGGCTCCCCATAGGGAAGCGATCCGCTCATGTCGATAATTTGTGGCGAACAATCCAATCGGATTCTGCCTATGACACGGAAATGAAAATGATGCCAAAACTTCTGGCTGTACCTGACTCAACCTGGATTTTGCTTCCTGCAGACACGCCTCCAGGCCGGCATATTTAGAGCGGCCTTTCATACATCGTCCTCAACAGGCAAGCCATGCTCGGCTCGCCAGTGCAGCTTCTGCTGATTGATAAACCACTGGATAATGCCGCTAAAAAGCTGCTCTATATAATCGGCCGATAACTGATCTTCCTCAGCCCAACGACGACGATCGATCAACATAGACGCAACCCGATCTGGAGCGGGAATACTGGACTCATCCGGTTTGAACTGTGCTGCGGACAGAACATAACCCATACGCTGCTGCAACAGCCTGATGATCTCGCGATCAATGGAGTCGATACCCTCGCGGATTTCATTCAGGTTTTCACATTCCATTGGCAGCTTCATTGCTTGCATAGAAACTCCATCACCTAACCAGTTCATCTTCCCATCAATGAAGAAACGTTATAACATATCATTTATGAAATCAACGTGATGTTTCTACTGGATTTCGGCGCCAAGGTGGAGAGAGAGTGCTATTTATTAAAAGGGTGAGAAATTCAAGGACTGTCAAATACGACAAACTTGGGGGAAACAAGGAAGAACTCGTAACCTACCGGTCTGATGGAGAGTGTTCAGCCCCTAAACGGCCATACTCTCCTATCAATTTATTTCAGTAATGTTACGAGGAGCAGAACATTTAATTAGTATCCAGTGAGCGTAACTTGACCTGGGGTTGAGATAAGCTAAGTTTCTGAGCAATATGACGAACTACCAAATCAGGACAACCAGATAAATAGAAATGATTGCCCGGATATTCCTCAAGGTGGAACTCACAACTTGTCCATTGCTGCCAACCTCGAGCCTCATCGATGCTTAATTCGGGGTCATCCCGCCCCACCATCGCAGTAATCGGGCAACTTAATACTTGATCCGAAGACAAGCCATTGGTTTCGATCAATCGGTAGTCTTGACGAATTGCTGGGAGTAATAATGCCCTTAATTCTGGGATCTCTAATAATTCAGGAGAGGTTCCTCCAAGCTCAATAAGTTGTTGACATAAAGAGTCATCGTCCAGCTTATGTACGCTTCCGCCTTTTTGAAACTGCGGCGCTTCGCGAGCAGAGACAAATATATGCTCAGGTCCGCGAAGGTTTTCGCGATACAAGGAGAGAGCTAATTCATGTGCAACTGTCGCCCCCATGCTGTGGCCAAATGCAGCCCAGGGACGATCGAGAATCGGCGTGACAGCCCTACTCAGTAGCTTGATTAACGCCTGCATATCTGCTGGCATCGATTCGTTACAACGCTGCTCCCTGCCCGGCAGGCAGACGAGAACCAGCTCTATCCAGTCTGGCAATAAGTTTGCCCAAGGTCGGTAAAGTGCTGCCGTGCCGCCCGCATGGGGCAGACACAAAAGCCTGACTGTCGCATTGGGTTTCGGGAGTGGGATTTGTAGCCAAGCTCCGGACATAGATTTATCTCAGTATCAAATTTTAAGCCGAGAATACTACCTGCTAATTTAAATTATAGAAATTTTAATCCAGATAAAAACAGGTTCCGCTCCAACCACAAATTTAAGGAAGCCAGTATGGAAAACAACTTACTCCATGGTTACAAGCCCCACCCCTGTGAGCTTGAGTCTTACTATCAGCAAAAGAATATTTGGGACAACCAACCTATTTGGGAGCTGGTGACACGCAATGCTCAAGATTATCCAGATCGCTGCGCAGTTCGAGACCTTTCCGAGCATCTAACTTACTCTGAGCTGGTGCAGGAGGCCGATATTATTGCCGCAGGTCTCGCTGAATGTGGTTACGAGACTGGCGAGCGAGCAATACTACAGTGGAGCAACCAAGTGAGCTTCGCAACCATCCTACTTGGCCTATTGCGTGCTGGATTAGTACCGGTATTAGCCTTACCTGCCCACCGCCAAAATGAAATTTGCCACTTTGCACAGGTCTCAGCTGCAAGCATCTATATCACTTCAGTGGCTGAAGGAGATGAAAGTCACCGCAACATGATTGAGCAAATTGCTTCACAAGCTACAACCCTTAGGGGGATTTATACTTCTAATGACAATGATTCTTTCCCCTCACTCCCCAGAGGCCAAAATGCAAATTTCACTCCCCCCTCCGTAGACCCGAATACTCCCGCTCTATTTCTGGTGTCAGGCGGCACAACGGGTCTGCCTAAACTGATTCCGCGCTCTCATAACGATTACCGCTACAACATTGCCTGCGCAACAGCTGCCTGCAAACTGGGAGAGGACGATGCCTACCTGGCTGTACTCCCTGCCGCGCATAATTTTCCACTGGGTTGCCCTGGTATTCTGGGCACCCTGTCAGTCGGTGGAGAGGTTATATTCACTCAAGATGCCAGCCCGGATTCCTGCTTTGAATTAATAGAACGTTTCGGTGTTACCGCAACCGCCCTGGTCCCGGCACTGGCTCAGGTCTGGACTGCTGCGACAGAGTGGGAAGATACTGATTTAAGTTCTCTCCGCCTGCTACAAGTTGGCGGCTCAAAGCTGAGCCCAACCGACGCCCGGGCTGCTATGGATGCATTTCCCAGTGCACTACAGCAAGTTTTCGGCATGGCCGAAGGACTGATCTGCTACACCCATCACGAGGATAGCGACGAGATCATCACCAATACTCAAGGTAGACCTATGAGCTCTCTGGATGAGCTAAGGGTGGTCGATGACTACGGTCAAGAAGTAGAAGTCGGAGAGGAAGGCGAATTACTCACTCGTGGCCCCTACACCCTGAGAGGCTACTATCGAGCAGAGGAACACAATCGTCATGCCTTTACCCCGGATGGCTTCTATCGCAGTGGGGATCGTGTTCGAATTCTCGACAATGGCAATATTGTAGTTACCGGCAGACTCAAAGATGTGGTGAATCGAGGAGGAGAAACTTTTGCCTGTGACGAAATCGAAGAGCATCTACTCGCTCACCCCAGTATCCAGCATGCAGCTGTCATTCCCCTCCCAGATAAAGAGTTGGGAGAGCAAGTTGGAGCCGCTATCGTATGTGCAGATAAAGCGCCCAGCCTACAAAGTTTGCGCGATTTCTTGGCCGAAAGGGGTTTAGCCACCTTTAAACTACCCGAGCAACTAAATGTGCTATCTCGCCTTCCGGTTACCGCCGTCGGTAAAGTCGATAAAAAGAAGCTCCTGGAACTCAATGCTTAGCACCTGATTTAACACCTGGGTTTTCGATATTTATCGGCTACGTTTTAACAATTATATTCATCAGAGGTTCAGCAACTACTGAAAATAATACTCCAGATATAGAGCTGTACGGCACACTTTTACCCAATGAAGTAACATTCAAGTAAAGGAAGCTATAGCATGGAATACCCCAATATAAAATCAGTATTTGCTCAACCTCTCCTGTTATTCATCCTACTAATATCCAACAATGGGAGCGCTGTAGATACTAAAATTTCAGAAAACCATCATGACAGAGCGGAAGCCTATACGGAGGTACTTAAGCCGGGTAAGAAGCAGACAATTAATCGCCTAATCAAAAAATATATGGCGGACAACAAAATTCCAGGTATGGCCGTTGCCATAGTTACCAACCCAAAAAAGCCCGTTATATGGTCTAAAGGCTACGGAGTAAAAAGCCTGGTGAGTAATGAAAGGGTTACCAGGAATACTTCATTTTGGCTGGCATCTATAAGTAAGGTGGTTGTGGGTACCGCTATAGCCAAAGCGCAGGAGGACGGTTATCTCTATTTAGATCAGGAGATTCAAAACTTACTGACTGGAGATAACTTTAACATCGACAATCCTGGCTCGTCACCTATCACCATTCGAGATCTCGTAACTCACAGCTCAGGTATTAAAGATGGCACAGCTTACCAGTGCAGTTACTATATCGATCATGGTGATGGCACTCATACAAAGTTGGTCAACTTAATAGAACCGGGGCTTTGCCCGGATAGCAGCCCAATTACACTGGATGGATTTCTCGGTGCCTATTTAGACAGTGAAGGGGAGTTTTACGATTCCAGCAGTAACTACACTGGCTTACCCCCCGGGCAAGGCTACAAATATTCAAATATCGCCGCAGCATTAGCAGGCTACGCCGTAGAACTTAGCACCAGCCTAACTCTGGCCGAATATGCAGAGCAAGAGATATTTAGTCCTCTTGGTATGCACAATACCAGCTGGAATTTTTCCAAGTTAAACCAGAGTAATCTGGCAGCCCCCCACACCACACTTGATAATACCCTATCAGCAATTCCATTTTATGAGCTCGCAACCTGGCCAGATGGTGGCCTGCGAAGCAGCGCATCTGATATGGCAAAATTTCTTGCCACAATAATGAATGAGGGAACATTTTTTTCGAGAAAATCCGAAGTCAGGATTCTTGAGCCAGGTTCAGTTACCCAAATGCTAACGCCTATCCAGAATGGTTTTGGGATCTTCTGGTATTCAGACTGGCTTTGGAATTATGGGGGTAAAGACCATATTCTAATAG
This sequence comes from Microbulbifer maximicatervae (SeqCode), assembly GCF_052467815.1. NCBI lineage: Bacteria > Pseudomonadati > Pseudomonadota > Gammaproteobacteria > Cellvibrionales > Microbulbiferaceae > Microbulbifer > Microbulbifer maximicatervae (SeqCode). Next base: position 3,909,099 of record NZ_CP174326.1, on the reverse strand, counting down.
GCCACAACGGAGCTGAGATTGGATATTTCTCCTATATGGTTTTCAACCCAAAGGATAACGTCGGAGTAATCTTATTGGCCAACACTGATCGTGGAGATAAGATAGAGAGTATTGAAGAACTAATTAAAGACCTCTTTGAGGCGACCCAAGTACGGCGACAACCTGTTTCAGGGCTCTAAATATTTATATGGGGGAATAAAATTCCCCCATATAAATACGACGTTGACTTATATCATCACAAAGTACATGGCGCTTTTCGATATCCATGAAAGTATGGCCTTAGCGCATACTTTCATTTCTAACGAGCAGAGTACTTGAGATTAGAAGATAAAAGATATACCTGCTTGCAACATATTGAGGTTTCTTAAATCAAATTCTATGTGATCAAAGTCATCAACATAATATTCCCCTACCTTACCAACATTGTGCAACACATATTCGGCACTTATACGCAAAGAATTGTTGAAGTTATAACGCGCCCCTATACCTACATGGAAATAGCTTTTACTAAATTCTGTTGTCCCATAATAGTTACCGCCGGCGTAAAATTCAGCCATAGTATATGACCAGTCCAGCTCCGCAAAACTATAGCCCAACAACAAATACATACAGGACCTGTCGCAATACCAAGATAAATCCAGAGTCCCTGTAATTGAAAATACATCCAAGCGATGTTTCTGATTGACCTGGTATCGCTCAACTACTGTAACTTCGTCATCAATATAATCGATATTTTCTACCGATATCGATCGCCCTAAATTTGTTCTGCCATAGCTAAAGCGAAGTTCAAACGGGTAGCCATTGAAGTCGATCCCGATATCGACGCTGCCCCAAGGCTCACTTCCTGAACTTGAGGTTTTGTAGTAACTATATTCGTAAAAATAATCGTAGTAGAAATATGGGTCATAAAGTACCCCTACAGTACGATAATCCTGCTTAACCTCCAGCCTATTAACTCCACCATTTAGTGAAACATATGGACGAAACCCCCACGGGTTTTCTAGACTGCTATAGTCAGCGGCTATAGCCTCCATGGAAAAAATAAGTGTTCCCAAAATGACAGCTGAGTGCAGGCGCATAGTAACCTCCTTGTCGCTTCACACAACTCAAAACCCACACAGAATCCAATACAGAGATTTATCGATATGATTAATAGTCCTCTACGGCGGAACAAGACACTATTTGTCAACACTCTCATCCTAATATCGATAAATGGCTTTCTTGTGCAATAAAAGTAATGGATTCAAAGTAAATCTATACTCCTATGAATTTAAAAGTAGCAGTAACTCCAAACTTCCAGAGCTCAATTTACTGCCAGGGTACCGAAAGGTGTTAGCAATGTGATGAACGGGTATAAACCAACAATATAAGAGCGCAGCGGTTAAATTTATACACCCCGTTTAAACACGCTGAGTTTCGATATAAACTACAATCAAAACTGACACTCTAATAGTACCGATACTTTTATATCGGACAACTCAAGAGGGAAGGCTGAAAATCAGGACACTCCGCGACCACTTATCTTTTCATGTCATTTGGCCAGCTATTTAGCACAGAGTTACACTCTATAATTAAGGTACAACTCAATAAATTCCTACACGTTACATCTTAGCAGGTGCTCTATACACTTCAATCTCGCCCTCAGACATGTCGCCAAATTGAGACGACAGATAAGCTCCTGTTTTAACACATAGAATTACCAATATAGGAAGGAGAGGGATTACAATTAAAACGGGAAAAGCTTTTAGCGTATCCATATCGGCGTTAATAAATAAAAACACAATAGGTATCACCGTTAGCAACCCGCACCAAAAAACTCGATATGCCGGCATAACATTTGCCTCAGCATCAAGATTTTTTGTGACAACCCCGGTCAATGAATATGAAGTTGCATCCAAGGTTGTCACGCAAAACAGTATCATTGACAGTAGAAAAATGGCTATCGCCAACTCAGGAAGCGGCAATTGACTTAAAATATCATGGGCGAGACGTAGAGGCTCTCCACTGGAAAGCTCTTGCACTGCATTAACAGCCCCTTGGTTCATAAGATCTACAGCGTAAGTTCCCGCTATCCCAAAGATAAATGCGCTACTAAGCCCTCCTCCAAGGATCAAAGTTAAAATCACATCTCTCAGACGGTGCCCCTGAGAAATTTTTGTAACAAACACACCTACACCCGGCGAATAGGATATCCAGGTTGCCCAAAAGAAAATTGTCCAATACTGAGGAAAATGAGTACTTCCATATGGGTCTGTACTCAAGGACATACGGAAATATTCAGAAAACAATATCCCCAAACTATTCGTTACATTATTTGCAACAAGAGCACTTGGCCCAACAATAAACGTATATAAAAGTAGGAATATTGCTATATAGATGGTCCACCCAGATATACGTGACATCCCCTTCTCAATGCCAATAAATGACGACAATGAGAAAAGGAGAGACAAACCTATGATAATGGCTATTCCTGTAGAAAGACTATCCGGAATACCCGTTAAGGCGCTGACATTATACGAAATCATTGGAATCGCAAGGCCAAGGGTTAATGTCGTAGCCGAAAGCGTGGTCACAATGAACAATAAATCTACGCCTTTTTTCAACCACTCAGGCATACGATCATCAAGCATATTATTTAATACAGAGGACAACTTAAGGGTTCGATTCTTTTTAATATGAAAACTCACAGAAAAAGGGATCGCCACCATCAAATTGATAACCCATCCTGCCGACCCCCAGTGGAAAATGTTGAAAGCCGTTGCGTACTCCATCTTAATTGATTCGGCAGAAATACCGAACTGGGGGTCCATATAGTAATGAATTACTTCAATATATGCCCAATACATCGTCGAAGCTCCCATACCTGCACAGAGAGCCATAGAAAAAAGCTGAACAAGAGAATACTTTGCCTTCCCCTCTCCCAAACGAAGCTTGCCATATTTTGAAAAGGCTAAAAACAAAAGGGCCAAGGTCCCTAAAAGGGTATACCAAAGAAATATTGCCCCTAAGTCTATTATAGTTAGAGCTAACATTTCTTTCATAAAGTCCTTAGTACCTTCAGGATAAATAACTGCAACAACACCAAGAAGTAAAACCAAAAAGAAACTAACCAGTGTTAACTTCTTATCCATGATATATTTCTTGGCATCCGATTCCTGCATAGTCTAGATCACCCTACTCAAACACATATTGACAAAAACAGTTATCCTTTACCTTTTCCCAATCCATGGCTATTCCCAACCCATTTCCCTGAGGGGCATGGACATAACCCTCCTTATCGGTTCGAATAGACACCTTGCTCGCAAGCTCAAAACCTTCATAAGGGAAAAATTGCTCAAAATAATTGCAATTTTTATGTGCAAGGGCAACGTGTAGGTTCGCAGCTTGTGTAAGCGTAAATCCCATACTTTGTATCTCTAACGTTTTACCAAACCCTTCCGCAATGGCAAAACATTTATTTAAAGGCGTAATTCCTCCACAAACAGTGGCATCTAGGTGAACACTAGTCCAGGTATCCAAGTTCAACGCATTGGTTATCTCATGTAGTGTTAACAAGGAATTACTATCACTTAATATTCGTATATCGAATTTATTAACAAGATCTTGATAAGTCCTACAATCAGAATCTGGAACTGGAGCTTCAAACCACTCCCAGTTGTTTTCGCTCAACCACTTGGCCATGCCCATGGCTTCAGCAGGAGTATATAGAGAGGCTGTATCCAGCATGAAACGCACACGCTCCCCCTCAAAACGTGTTTGAATTGCTGAAACTAATTCCATATCTCTCTCATATATACAAGAGCAATGAAACTTTATTGCTGTAAACCCCTCCGCTAAACAATCTTCGACATATGTTTCGTATTTCTCCACAGTGTCAAACATAGGAGAGGATGCATAAGATTGTATTTTTGAGCGTGCTCCACCTAAAAGTTCATAAATCGGCATCTCGGCCTTTTTACCTTTTATGTCCCATGCGGCAATATCAAAAGGCGATTTAGCAGGCAACCCGCCCCAAGTACACCGTTCCATTAGCCAATTATATAATTCCTCTGTCCTCAAAGGGTTTTTCCCCAAAATACCCGGTGCAATTGTGCGCATGGCTTCAATAATGCATCGATCAAAACCGTTCTCGGTATAACTCAATGTCGCACCGATACCTTCGATACCACTGCTGGTTTTAATGCGAATAATATTGTTGGTATATAACAGCGGGGCTTGATTAGCAGTCCAACAAATTGGCGGCGCACTTTTATCGGCTATCGCATATAACTCCACCCTACTGATATGAAAACGATCCATATTCACATCCTTAAAAGCCATTAACTGGATCTCAAAGAGTCTAGTTTGCAATGCCCGTTTGTGCGTAAGTGGCACATACTTAGTCTTACTACCAGGCACAAACTATTTCTCGGCTCGGAATGCTATTTGTCAACCAAACCTATAAGGAGTAATTAAACACTCAATGTCCGACCTAGCTGCAATAGAGCCTAATAACCAATACAAACTTCATACTCTATTTTCCTACATCAGATTTACACAGTGATCTATAAACTAATACCCACTTGTAACTAAGCGGCCAAAACTTGACTGGTCACTAATTTTGTTTGCGCAAATCAGGTATATCATGATGCTCCCTCTCCACGGAAAGCGTATCCTTTCATTCGAAACCTGGGGCGCAGGTTCCTTTCATGGCACTTTACTAGCTTTTTTGGGCGCAGAAGTTGTCAATATTGAAGACCCTAAACAAGATGGGAATCCACTTAGAAAAATGGGATCAATCTATCTTGATGAAGCTCGCGAAGACAATGAGACAAGTGAATCGACGCTCCACAACAAAAAGAGCTTGGCCCTCGATATCAGGGCTCCCGCTGGCAGGAAGGTATTCTTGAAGCTTGTGAATAACTCACATGCTGTTATCGATAATTTTCGTGGATCACTGCCGGAAGAGTTGGGGGTTACATATGCAGACCTCAAAGTGGCGAACCCTAAAATTGTTTGTACCCATCTCTCAGGGTATGGCAGAGACAACAATAGAAAACATTGGCCAGGATATGATTTCCTTATGCAGGCAGAAACTGGTTGGATGTCAGTGACTGGAGAACCAGGATCTATCCCAACCAAAGTTGGCGTGTCGGTAGTGGATCTCCTAGGGAGCGTCTATTCAGCCCTCTGCACAGTTTCAGGGCTACTGCGAACCGAAGTTACAGGAAAAGGCGGTGATTTTGACACTAATTTATTCGATATTGCACTAAATTGCCTCTGCTACCAAGGGTTATGGTTTCTCAACGAGGGGATAGTTCCAGGGAAGCAACCTCGCTCAGCCCACGCTTCACAAGCCCCGTGTCAGCTGGTAAAGACTTCTGATGGATGGCTTTATATCGCCTGTTTGACCGAAAAGTTTTGGGAGCTATTATGCGATGAGCTGGGCTCCACGGAACTCCAATCTGACATCCGCTTTTTAAGTAATGACAACAGAATGAAGCATCGGGAGCTATTGACCCATACCCTCGACCAGCACTTTACAAAGAAAAATACAGAGGATTGGTGTGCACAGATGGAGGGAAAGATTCCCTGTGCTCCAGTTTATGATATTGCTCAAGCACTTAATAACACCTATGTACGGAATAATGGCAAGGTAACTTCTATTCCCTACACACGTAGTGAGAAGCGCAAATCTGTCCAGTATATCAGCGCCCCGTTTTCCATCCCTGATTCGCCCGCCATGGAGTTTCAGCAAGCTCCTCTCTACGGGGAGAACACATTGGAGATACTAAATGGACTAGGTATCCCGAAGGATGAAATAGATCAGCTTTCGCAAGCTGGCACCATCTATTACCGTTAAGTGCGGCCAAATCAAAGCGCTTCCATGACCCTCCTAATCACTACCGCTCGGGACGATTACTACAATTATTAGAGCGCACCTTTTATCCGCTTAGCTTCTTTGGGAGTCACCCTACTTCAATGAATATCGGCGATCTGGACAGGAGTGCCGCACTTTCTCAAGCAAGAAAGCTCTCCAAAATTGGCGGGCTGAATGTACCTGAGTCGGTGCGTAATTTTGAAGACCTGCCGATCAGCGGTCCCATTGAGATAGAGCGAATCAGTCTCGCTGCCGCACAGAGAGGTGGGGCTATTTTAATGTCCAGTGGAGGCACTACCGGTCAACCTAAGCTCTGCTACACCCCTTACCACCAGGCGATTGATCGACTTCTTAAAGAGTGGCAGCCTCTCAGTCCCCAAAGTGTACTACTCAATTTGTTCAACCCTGGTCGGTTATGGGGTGCACATTACTTCATTCAAGCCTTGGCCGATGCCTCCCGGTGTACCGTAGCCCCTACAGGACCTTTCGCATCAGATGAAGCTAGCAACTGGATAGAATTTCTACAGGGCATCCACGTAAATGCCCTGGCTGGCGCCCCTACAGGCCTAGCTGACTTTGCCCAGGGAGCACTAAATTCCGTTGGCCAACTCCCAATTGAGTCAATCATATGGATGGGAGAACCCTGGACCAAAACCAAGATTGAAACCGTTCGCAAGGCTTTCCCAAGCGCTGGGTTTTGGTGCGACTATGGGTCAGTAGAAACCAATAGTATTGCTGTCAATTCACCTGGGTGTGACCTGGAGAAGTACCATTTATTGGAGGGGCAGCTTATTGAAACCGATGACCAAGGCGCCCTACTCACACGAATTGGTGAAGGCTGGACAGTTCCAATTATTCGCTATCGCTTAGGAGATCTGATCAAGCCAACAACATGCCGCTGTGGCCGCCCCAGAGCACTTTTGATTGAAGGGCGAGCAGACGATGCTATCAGCCTCTGTAGCGCTCTTTTAAGCACCAGTAAGATCACAAGCCTCGCCTATGACTGTACTGGTGTAGAAGAGGTCCAGCTTTTACTCAGTTGCCGCTCACCCGATCAAAAATCAGCAGACAGGATTACCTTACAGTTTACTGGCAATGCAGATGCCAGCAAAGTCAGTAAATATGTGCAGGAAAATATCCATAACCTGGCCTCTGTAGCAAAACAATACCCCCAGTCCTTCAACGCTAAAAAAGTACACCAACTCAGACGAATTCTGCGGACTAACAAAATCCCCCAGGTCATATGGGTAACAGACGATGAGTAATAACAAAACCCACAAGATAACACCACCGACAGTTGCCGATAGCCCTATGTGGGACCGGTTGATGGGGAACTACAATTTTGCCTGTCTAATGGTTTCCGCTCAGCTGGATATTACCGGGTTGATTGAGCAGGGATATGACACCTGTAAGTCGCTCAGCCAGAAGTTACAGCTCAGCGATAAGGGAATGAGATTTTTTCTTCTGGTTTTAAGTCATTTAGGGCACATCTGTTACGACAATCATCGGTTAAAAAATACAGAATTGAGCCAGTCTTATCTATCAAAAGATAGTCTCTACTACTGGGGTGAAGTGCTACTAGACCCCTTCCATATCTACAACGTCAATCATCTGGATAAAAAGATACTGACCAGCCTGGAGCGAGAGTATGAACTTGAGTGCAAAGGCCGTTCGGTAACCGATATGTGGCAAAATAACGACATGGACTCAGAATCCGCTGCGGCCTTTACACACCTGATGCACTCCCAAGGATTTGCCTCCGCAGTCACAGCTGTCTCTAACGGAATTTTTGCAGAGGTTCAGTGCTTAATGGATGCGGGTGGTGGCTCAGGGGCCATTGCCCTACCGTTTTGCGATTCCTACCCGAAACGCAAGGCAGTACTGTTTGACTTAACGCCCGTGTGCGCAGTAGCAAGTGAGTACGTACAAAATTTCGGCAAAAAAGAGCAGGTTCGAATTGTACCCGGCGACTTCTTTACAGGCTCTTGGCCAGAAGGCTGTGACGGGATTTGCTTAAGTAATATTCTGCACGATTGGCGCCCTGAAACATGCCAATTTTTAATCGATAAAGCCTTCGCATTCTTGCCAAATGGGGGGCATCTCTTTATTCACGACATGCTACTCGATGAAACCCGCCTGACCCCGAGCTTGTTTTGCTTTCACCTATTTATGAATCACGGATCTCAGCTCTATTCCACCGATGAGCTAAATGAGATGCTTGAAAAAGCCGGTTTCGAAGACACTCAGTGCAGACGAGCCCTGGGTTACTTCTTTGTTGTGTCCGCAAGAAAACCACAAGTAAGTTGAAATAGTTAATTTTTCTAGCTTATTGTTATGTTGGGAATGGTTTACTGAGAGAAAAAAGGTGTGATGCCCTATAAGCTACTGCCAACAAAGGTCAGCAGTAACTCAACAATATAAAAAGAAGAATATGTAGCTATTCTAGCTACTCACTTCAGCAGCTGGTAAAGCCTTATCTTTCATAAGCGGTGCAAACTTAAAGTAAGTGAGTGTTCTCCAAATCCACTCCAGAGGACCCATACGGAATACTTTTAGCCAAAGATCTGAATAGGCCAGCTGCAACATACCTAGCAGAACACAAACCCCAAGTACTTCTATACGTGTCAGCTCACCATACAAACCCAATCCAAAGCCATAAAAAATATAAATGCAAATAATGGATTGAGCCAAGTAATTGGTAAATGCCATCCGCCCAACACTTTGGATCTTGCCTTTGATCCATAGGTGCTTACCTAACTTGAACCAAAGGCAGATCAAGCCGATATAACCGATACTGGTAAATGTAGACCCTACCAAATTAAAAATGGCACCATAGGTGAAGTAATCATCCATACTCCAGTCATGACTATAGTTCCAGATAAGCCCTATACCGGTCAATGTCACACCAATAGCCACCCCAGCAATAGCTACTTTTTTGTAGACAGACGAACTGGCTTTGCCACGTAGGATATCCAACTTAAACAGGCCCATTCCCAGCAACATCATAGCGGCAGCTTTTAAAATAATGGAGAGACTAAAGTAGGAAATAACGATTGCCGATTCTGGACTAGAGGCTAAATTGCCACCAAGGAAACGACTCTCTAACAGAGCCCGGAACCCTCCTCGATATAAGTCTATATCTTGCTAGATCTGCGCTGCATCAGGAGCAAAAATGGCTGCTGTTGCATATCGAGCTTCTCCTGTCAGTGATTCTACATAAACCCCAGCCAAATATGAGTTACATGCAGACAGAGCAAGGATAATCACCCCCAGTGGAATCAGCCAACCTCCATGTAGCTTGCGGAACAAATAGGCAAACATAGCTATAAAGGCATAGATCATCAGGATGTCGCCTTCCCAAACGAAGATGCCATGACAAAGGCCAATCAACAATAGCCAGAAATTTCGACTGTAGTGAATTTTTGCAGCAGACTTATTCTGTTGCTCACGTTTCTCAGCTAAAAGTATGATGCCTGCCCCGAAAAGCATGGCAAAAAGCCCCATGAATTTTTGATCAGCAAACAAATAAAAAAGCTAAAGAGAAAATCATTCAAAGGGCCATTTGGCAAATAGGCCTTTGGATTCAAATAAGCCGCCATAGGCATTGAGAAATTTATTATATTCATTAAAGGAAGCCCCAGTAAAGCAACGCCCCTTAACAAATCCAATTGTGATATTAGATCCTGCATATAAGTCCTTTTAAAACCAACATACGATACGGATTTAAAGAGGAGGAGATTACAGGAAAAGAGGAAGAAATCACTATATTTTTCTGCTCGCATGCGCCAATTAGAGTGTGCGAAGCCTTTCTAACAACATCACTGGTTAAGTTATGATCTTATCATCAATGCAGAAGCCTGTTATGACTTCTTAAGCCCGCTTAAACTTAATTATAGAAATGAATTAATACTCTAATGAACCGGATATTGTATCTCTTTAGCTATCACCCACATTTTATAATCTGCAGGCATTTCAGATAAGTAATCGAGAGTTCGATAAATAAGATGTTTCTCCATTTCATCGACCCCAGAAGACTTGCTCCAACCTTCTGCTGCTAAACGATACATAAAAGTAACCAAAAGGAATTTCTGCTTACTCGACAATCCATTTCCATGACCATTGATCATCATATGCATTGATACGAGGTCATAATCCAAATCAAAAATTGACTCATCAACCTGGACGGATATCTGGGCCGAACGACCCGATACAGAATTCCCCCGCGCAATCACCTGCATTTCATCAAGAAAGAAGGAGACATGAGCACTATTGGCGGCAGAGCTGTTTTGATAGCGGCCTCTGAGTGCCAAGTCCCTTATCTGACGATTAGAAATCTCACCCTTTAGCCAGAGCTCTGTCATCTGGGTAAAGGGGTCGTAGTCCTCGCTCTGAACTATGTATTCATCTGCAAAGGGGGATAAGGAATAGAAAAGCGCGACAAGCCAAAAACAGATCCTTGTTACAGTCATTACAACTACCACTCGAAGTGAAGACCATGCCACGCGGTCGATCATGACGGGAAATCTATTAAATTAAGTATAATCAAGAATTATCGTAGGAACATTGATCGGGGGGGCACTTGCACTCATTTACGGGCGAATCAACCGGTGGCTTAAATTCCACATTGATCTTAGCTCTTTCAGCCAGCCTTTTCTCTTGATGCCTTGCCAAAGCCTCCTTCGTCATTGCTTTGATCTCTCCAGAGAGAAATTTATCTACAAACATTTCGGCCTCTTGATCCAAACTGTAGCTACTTTGACCCATTCCCTCTCGGTAGTTACGTGAGCTAGTTTCGGACAAGGTATATGTCAGTAATATCTCTTGAGCCGAAGCATCAAGCTGGCTAAATAGATCTTTCGCCCAATTAGTTTCCACAAGGTGTTCAAGTGCTTCAATATTATCTTTAAGCTCTAGATAGATTGCGGAAAAGTCCTCTCCGCCTTGAAGAATTCGGCCTGTGTAACCAGCTTCCTCATTGTGGAAATAATCCAATCGTGCCTGAATTCTCATTTCATAGATGTCATTGTCGATAACATACCGACCCAGCTTTTCCACCTCAGCCACAGTCATACCAAGCTCATAAAGCTTTTCCTGATGCAATTTTAAGTATCACCCAATAAGACAATACCCCTAGCAGTCTGTATGAAGTGAGCCACTCAGGATACTTTCCTAAATTGACCTCGTACCAAGCGGACTTTCTCTCAAGCCCATACTTACTGAGGTATGACAAGTCCTCCCCTCTATTAGCAGCTTCCCTAACAGCCCTCATTCTTTGCCAGGCAGCCCAGTTCCGCTCCCTACTCAGCACCCATTCACTGTTAATCTCTTCATTATGTTTATAGGTAGTCGCAAATAACTCCTCGAGAGATGTGCGTTTAGAATCTGCAAAAGAAGGTGCCGCCAATAAAAAGATCAGAAGGAGGCAAACCGGGGGAGTTAATTTCATAGAGACACCTTGTGGTGCTGTTGTAGTCGCATTTATCGAAGGGAATCTACTAACTATCGTCAAGAAATCTCTGCCGAAGGGTTAACCTGTGCCGTAATTACCCTTAGTAGAAGAAGGAAAGACTTGGAGGTACCCCTTGGTCACATAGCGAAAGCAACCTTTGTCGGGCAACCGGCCTCTGGTGTATGATTTATCAGTAATGAAGAACTGTTCGTCCACATTTCGCGCCAAGCTGATAGCCGTGGCGGCCCTGCTCCTGCTGATCTTGCAGGTTCAGACCGTGCTCGCCTGCGAAATGATGGAGGACCCCAAGCCGGCAGCGGAATGTTGCTGCGATGATATGGCCAAGGGGTCAGACTCTGATGATGACTGTTGTGACTATGATGCCCAAGTCTCCCTGAAGACTTCCCTTGATGACCATCAAGTTGCTCTCACCGCCGCGCACCTGAATCTGGAGCTTCCCCAGTTGGCGCCACCGCCAACCTACCAATGGCCCCAGATTCTGGCTCCGCCTACCAGTGCGGCCGAACTATCCCCCACTTCGACAGAATCCCACCCCGGCAACCGAACCTGGCTTGCCACTTTGCGCCTGCGTATTTGATCACTCCCTTTCTCTCTGACTAGCGAAATATGCCCCCAGCCCATGCTGGCGGCTTCAGAAAGATTGTTCTAGGAGTGAACCTTTTGATTTCCCAACAAGCTATAGCGGCCATTTGTGGCCTGCTCATTGATAACGTGCTTTGCGCGCAGATGCCCCTTTCCTTCATTCAGGAGGGTGCCCTATGAGCCAGCAAAGAACATTGAGCTTAATCGCTCTTACCCTGCTGTTAGCCGCTGCCGGCGCGGCCTTTTATTGGAAGAAAACTTCTGTACAAGCCGAAGCTCCAAATGCCGATTTTGTGCAAGCAGGCCCCTTCCAGATCGCGGTGTCTGTCGATCCGCTGCAACCCCAAGCGGGTAAAAACCAAATTCGAATTGAAGTTCGCAATGCTGACAATGAGCCGGTATCTGGAGCTGAAGTTCGCGCGGTAGCCGAGATGCCCGCCATGGGCGCCATGCCAGCTATGCGTGCCGTCGCCGATATCAGTGAAGCCAGCCCCGGTATTTTCACCGGTGAAATTGAGCTGGCCATGGTGGGCTCCTGGCCCATGGTGGTAGATGTAGCGACAGGCCACGATAAGCATGTCGATCTTGCCTTTGATATGAGCACCAATCGCAAAGGCCTACGCCTGAAATCTGCGCCTGAGGCTTCAGATACCGCCTATTACACCTGCTCGATGCACCCATCGGTGAGAGCTGCCAAAGCCGGTAGCTGCCCTATTTGCGGTATGAACCTGCAGCCTGTGAGCCACGATGAACTGAAAAGTGGCAGCATTGTAGTGGATAGCGGCCGACGCCAGGCCATTGGTATCAAAACCGGTATCGTCGAGCGACAGCCATTCGCTTTGCCCATTCACCTACACGGCCAGGTTACCTATGACGAAACCCGCTTGCGGGATATCAGCCTACGCTTCGACGGCTGGATTGGTGAGTTAGATGCAGATTTTGAAGGCAAGCAGGTTAAGCGCGGCGAGGTACTGTTTTCTGTTTACAGCCCGGAGTTGCTCGCAGTCCAAGACGAGTATCTAAAGGCCCGCCGACGTGGCGACGCCCTGGAGAAAGCAGCACGAAGGCGTCTACTGTTGTGGGGGCTCTCTGAAGAGCAAATCGACTGGCTGGTTGAACAACAAAAAGCGCAGGACTATATCCCGATTTTTGCACCCGCCAGTGGTGTGATTATTGAGAAGAATATTGTCGCGGGCTCTGCATTTGAAAAGGGCGACAACCTGCTGCGTATAGCCGACCTCAGCCAGGTTTGGATTGAAGCCCACGCCTACGAAGATCAGTTGCCACTGATAGAAAAAGGCATGCCGGCCAAGGTGCGTTTAACCAACGTCTACCATGAGGAAATCCCTGCCACCCTCACCCAGATTGATCCCTTCCTTAATCACAATAACCGCAGTGCACGGCTGCGTGTGACCCTGCCCAATACCGATGGTGAACTGCGCCCGGGACTGTTTGCGGACATCATGTTAACCGCCGAACTGGGAAATCTCCTGGTGGTACCCAGGGATTCAGTATTGATCTCCGGCAAGAAACGCATTGTTTTCCGCGACTTGGGCCAGGGTCGTCTTGAACCGGTACAAGTACGCACCGGATATGGCGACAGCGATAGGATTGTTATCCGCTCTGGCCTCCAGGCCGGAGATAAAATTGTCACCTCTGGTGTATTCCTGATCGCGGCGGAAAGCCGCCTGAAGTCGGGGGTACAGCAGTGGTAAATTCTGAACCCAAAGGGCTAATTGCCCGAATTATTGGGGCCTGCGCAGGTAAGCCATGCATCACTTTGATCCTTGTAGCGATCGCAGCCCTGGCGGGATACCGGGCGCTAACCAGTGTCCCCCTGGATGCTATTCCGGACCTGTCCGACGCCCAGGTGATTGTGATGACAGACTGGCCGGGGCGCAGCCCTGACCTGGTCGAGGATCAAATCACCTACCCGCTTTCCACCGCAATGCTAGGGCTGCCCAAAGTCAAATATGTGCGGGGCCAGAGCTTTTTTGGTCTCAGCTTTGTCTACGCCATCTTTGAAGACGGCACCGATATTTACTGGGCCCGCTCACGGGTTCTGGAATACCTCAACCAGGTAGCCGACCAGCTCCCACAAGGTGTTCAACCAAAGCTTGGCCCGGATGCCACCGGAGTGGGCTGGGTATTCCAGTACGCACTGGTTGATCGAAGCGGTAACAACGACCTGCAGGAACTGCGCGCGCTACAGGATTTCAAGTTGCGCTATTGGCTCACTTCTGTCGAGGGCGTGGCCGAAGTCGCCTCCATTGGCGGCTACGAAAAGGAGTACCAGGTCCAAATCGACCCCCATCGCTTGCAGATGTTTAAAGTTCCGCTTGGCAAAGTGGTCGAGGCCATTCGCCGCAGTAACAACGACACCGGAGGAAGAGTACTGGAGATCGCGGGCCACGAACATATGGTGCGTGGCCGTGGCTATATCCGCAGTGTTGACGATCTCGAAGAGGTGGTGATCGGGGTCAATGCGGCAAAGATTCCGGTGACTTTGGATCAGGTAGCGGATATTACCCTGGGGCCTGCGATGCAGCGCGGTATTGCCGAGCTGGACGGCGAGGGCCAGACCGTAGGTGGCATCGTGGTGATGCGCTACGGTGAAAATGCCCTCAAGGTTATTGAGAGAGTTAAAGAGCGTATCGAGCAAGTCCGTGCGGGCTTACCGGAAGGCGTTGAGCTGGTAGTGACCTATGATCGCTCACAATTAATTAATAGTGCGATCGACAATCTCAAGAACACCTTGATTGAAGAGATGCTGGTGGTCGCCGCTGTGATCGCTATTTTCCTACTCCACGCCCGCTCCGCATTGGTAGCTGTAATCACTCTGCCGATTGCAGTTTTACTGGCCTTTATTCCACTGTCCCTACAAGGGCTTACCGCCAACATTATGTCACTGGGAGGTATTGCCGTAGCCATCGGTGCCATGGTGGATGCGGCAGTGGTAATGGTGGATAACATCCACAAAAAGCTGGCAGCCGATGGGGATAAGGAGTTGTCTCCAGGCGAGAAAAGAACGCTAATCGTTCGGGCAATGCAGGAAGTCGGGCCGAGTATTTTCTTCTCCCTGATTATTATCACGGTTTCATTTCTGCCGGTATTCGCGCTGGAAGCTACCGAGGGCCGATTATTCAAACCCCTCGCCTACACCAAAACCTACAGCATGGCTTTCGCCGCCCTATTGGCAATCACCTTGATTCCAGCGCTCGCGGTACTGCTAATGCGCGGCAAAATTCGCAACAGGGAAAACCCGATTTCCCGCGTTTTAGTCCATACACTACAGCCAATGATTCACTTCTGCGTGCGGCAACGCAAAGTTGTAGCCACTCTCGCGGTATTAGCTCTGGTTTCCGTGGCCTACCCCATTAGCAAGCTAGGTGGTGAATTTATGCCGCCGCTCAATGAGGGCAGCATCCTGTATATGCCCACTGCCCTACCCGGCATGTCGGTTACCGAAGCGGGCAAGGTGCTGCAACAAATGGACGAGGAACTGAAAGCCTTCCCAGAAGTTGAGCATGTCTTTGGCAAGATTGGCCGCTCCAATAGCGCCACCGATCCTGCACCGCTCTCAATGGTAGAAACCGTTATCACCCTAAAACCCAAAAGTGAGTGGCGCCCCGGCATGACTTGGGACGACCTGCTGGCGGAAATGGATGAAAAGCTGCGCTATCCGGGCATGCCCAATATCTGGTGGATGCCCATCCAAACCCGCACTGAGATGCTCGCCACCGGTATTCGCAGCCAGCTCGGCATCAAAGTGTTTGGAGATAACCTGGAGGAAATCGAACAGACCGCTTTAGCCATCGAAGAAGCACTGCGCAGTGACCAACGCACTTCGGAACAAACCCGAAGCGTCTTCGCCGAGCGTCTAACCGGCGGTTACTTCCTGGACTTTGATATCGATCGCGCACGGGCTTCCCGCCACGGCTTGAATGTACAGGATATCGAAGATGTGATCGCCGCAGCGGCTGGTGGCCTGGCCGCAACCCAGACCATCGAAGGCCGCGAACGTTACGATGTGTTAGTGCGCTATGCCCGCGACTACCGGGATACTCCTGAACAGCTGGAACAAATCCTGGTCCCCGCCTCTGATGGTTCCCAAGTGCCCCTGAACCAGCTGGCTGATCTGGACTTCCGCACTGGCCCGCCCATGATCCGCAATGAGGATGGGCAGTTGGTGGGCTTGGTATTTGTCGACTTGAAGGGCGATATCGGCGTTGCTGATTATGTTAATCGCGCAAAGCAGGTTGTTGCCGATCAGGTTAATCTGATTCCCGGGCAACGTATCGCCTGGGCCGGCCAATACCAATACCTGGAGCGCGCCAAGTCCCGCCTGCAATGGTTAGTGCCCCTGACCTTGTTGGCTGTGTGCTTCCTCCTGTATCTGCATCGAGGCAGGCTATCCGACACCCTGTTTGTACTCACCGCCATGCCAATGGCACTGATCGGCGCCTTCTGGCTGTTATACCTGCTCGACTACAAACTGAGCGTTGCTGTATGGGTCGGCATGATTGCCATGGCTGGTCTCGCCGCTGAGATGGGGTTATTAATGCTGCACTACTTATCTGCCGCCGGACATAACTCAGAGCGCGGTAATACAGCGACTGTTGCCCAAGCGGCAGCTGGCCGTATTCGCCCGATGCTAATGACCAGCCTGACACTGTTAATTTCATTGATACCAGTCATGGTTTCCGATGGCACCGGTGCAGATGTTATGAAACGGATCGCAGCACCAATGGTGGGCGGCACCATAACCACACTGCTGTTTGTATTGTTAGTGATGCCCGGGGTTTTCTATCAGTGGAAGGCCCGCGAAGGAAAGCAAAGCTGACGTTAGTAAATTGGGGCACCGGGTTTATGCTACCCAGTGCCTCAGTTCTCATTTCACAAGAAGATAATCTGAATAGAAGAGACTATGATGGGAACAAGGTGATTCATAGGTTTCTTCAGGGTTAACTGTTAAAATTCCATACAGATTTTGTATCGCACAAACTGCAAAATTGCAGCGATCACAAAGGCTAAGTAGGTGACGATCACTTTCCCTACTGCTTGTGTAATACGCGTATTTGACATTTAACGACTCCAGGATTCACCTTGACTGCACCTTTTTCCGATCTTCCCCTAAACCCCGCCCTGCTGAAAAACCTGGCGTCACTCAACTACAAGTCCATGACCGAGGTTCAGGCCAAAACGCTTCCGATCATTCTTGACGGCAAGGACGTTATCGCCAAGGCAAAAACCGGTTCCGGTAAAACGGCCGCCTTCGGTTTGGGGGTGCTGCATCGGCTCAATGTCAGCCGCTTTCGGATTCAATCGCTGATTCTGTGCCCAACACGGGAATTGGCGGACCAGGTTGCGCAGGAACTGCGCCGACTGGCACGGGCAATTCACAACATTAAGATTCTGACTCTCTGCGGCGGCATGCCTTTCGGCCCTCAAATCGGCTCCCTGGCCCATGGAGCCCATATCATCGTTGGTACTCCAGGACGTATCGAAGAACACCTGCGCAAAGGAACACTCTCCTTAGAGCATGTCGATACGCTGGTCTTTGACGAAGCCGACCGAATGCTCGATATGGGATTCCAGGACGTTATCGACACTATTCTGGCGCAGGTGCCAACTGGGCGGCAGTCGTTACTATTCAGCGCTACCTATCCCGATGAAATTGAAAAGCTCAGCGCCCGAGTGATGCAAAAACCGGTGATGGTTAAAATTGATTCTGCCCATAGCGACGAGGTGATCGAACAACGCTTTTACAGAACTGAGAGTTTCGAGGATCGCCTGGAGATGACTCGGCGTGTCCTGCTCAATGATAAGCCAGTCAATACCCTGGTTTTCTGCAACACCAAACGCGAAACCGATGAGGTGGCCGATGATCTGAAACAGGCTGGCTTCAATGTCCTCGCCCTGCATGGTGATATGGAGCAGCGCCAGCGCAATGAAACCCTGATTCGATTTGCCAATGGCAGCGCTTCAATTCTGGTAGCTACTGATGTGGCTGCACGCGGCCTTGATATCGACAAGCTGGATGCCGTTATCAACTTTCATATCGCCAAAGACCCGGAAGTTCACACCCACCGCATCGGACGGACAGGCCGCGCCGGTGAGCGCGGTTGCGCTTACTCCTTTTTTGCCGAGAAAGAAGGCCACAAACTGGTTCGTATGGACCTAACCCAGGACCCACTATCCGATCCAGATACACCGCCACCCGCCAGCATATTAAGTGAACCCCCTTTCCAGGCACCGATGGCTACCCTGCAAATCGATGGCGGCAAGAAGCAAAAGGTCCGCCCCGGCGATATCCTCGGTGCCCTAACCGGCGGCGATCGCCCGATTAACGGTAAAGATGTTGGCAAGATCAACGTACTGGACATGACCGCCTATGTTGCGATTAAACGCAACGTAGCATCACAAGCACTGAAGAAAATAGAAAACGGTAAGTTGAAAGGACGTAAATTTCGGGTGCGGCGTATTCGAGGCTAAGTCGAGTGATTATCCCCTGGCAACGCCGGGGGAGGCTTCGGACGCGCTATGCTGCTCTAGGCATTATATTTCAAGAGGAATCATGAAGAATTTACTTTTTTGCTTGCTTGCTTTTATCTCAATTCCTATTCAAGCGATTGAGATAAGTAATTTCAAGTCAGGACTGATGTGTGGGATTAATAAAGATGACATGGGCTGGGTTTGTTTTGCGCAAGAGGAAATTAAAATCACAGGTCAAAGTTCATGCATTTCAAATGGAAATGAATTCAAATGTACTTGGTACGGATACTCATTTGACTACAAGGATGCTAAGCCAAATCAAAAAATCGATTGTAAGTATTGGAACTCTAAGCCTGCAACATCAATCAATTTAGAGGGCGTAGCAAAAGAGCCTAGTAAGTATTTTGAGTTCTCATTTCACCTAGATAAATCCGAAGGCTATTTCGTCAACCCCCAATATTCAGTATTAAGTGTGTCAGAAAATGCAAATATGAAGAAAGTAACCCAAGACGTTAGCTGTTCCTCTGAAGGAGTGGAGCTTTACAAATACAGGTTTATTTCTGTTTACTCGGCTGGAAAATAAGTAAATAGCAGGTCCTGCACTCCGCAGGCCCGTTGCGGAGTGCCAATGAGAGAGCTAATTGGTGGGGGGAATATGGTATTTCTCTATGAAATTATTGGCCAGTTACCACCCAACGGTGGCTAGCAGAAAGCAAGCAGGTCGTTCAGAGAGCGCCAGGTATAACCAGGCCAGGCAAGATCGCTCAGCCGGGGGCCGGGCTGGACAATCTACGCTCTTTTTCGGTTGCCGCTGTTCATAACTTTAAGCATCCAGGAGGCATTGCCCTATGTGGGGAGAATTGCACGAAGTAAAAAAAATAGTTGTTAAGTTACCTGAATCAATTGATGCCGGAAAAGGCAATAGATTACTTCGTGAACTAGGGGCTACTCTTCATTACGATGTTTATAGTTTTGATGCAAATTCAAGTGAAATTTGGCAATCGGATTCAGTTTTGCACCTCCACCTATTCAAAGAAGGCAGTGAAGTAGATGCGCAAGATAACTTCGATGAAATTCATATTTTTTATCCATTGGCAACTCGTCCAAGCTCAGATCAGTTGCTAGCGTTAGAATTATCATCAAACATTATTAGTAAATTTGGCGGTTCAGCTTCTTATCAAAACCAGTCGTTTTCGGTGCAAGGTGTGCAGGCTGAATGGGATAAATGTAATAGTTTTTTACTCAAAGAGTGGGGTGAAGAGCCTGGTAGCCATTCACTCCGTAGAATGATTGAGGAAAACCATGCTTAACAAATACAAGCAGGTTACTACAGGTCTTTGGCCCCTCGCGGGACGGCTCACCCTGTACGCATTTCGCACAAAGTGAACACAAAACAAGCTGCCCCCGCTGGCAACGTTATGAATCCGTTGAAATTACGAGTGCTTAAACAAACTTGCCCAGAATGTAAGAGAAGGACTCTGGAGATTCCATTGTTCTCGACAACTTTTATCTGCCGGAATTGTGTATCTATCTTTAAAGTTCGTGGCTGGTTCAAATTTGTGCAGATTGTTGGAGCCGGCTCCCTATATTTCTTGATACTTCAAGCGGCTCTGACGCTTCTAGAAGATGCAAGATTTAATCGAATTGGCTTTGTAGTGGTGACATTTTTGGTGGCACCTTTGGTCATTTCAGTTGTATCAAAAACTATGAAAATGTATGTCGCACCATTGCAGCTAGCTGGAGTAAAAGACAAGGTGCGAGGTAACTCATAAAAATTCAACTCACTTCGCGCCTTTGACGCCCGACAGCTAACACCGAGGAGCACCATGCAAGGAATTATTTCAGAAAAGTTGATTCTTACTGAAGCAGCCATTCTCGAAAGAGTCAGGCGCAATAAAGATATAAGCCTTTGCCGTCATGTCGATCATGCTAAATTAATCTATAGCAAAACTGGTGCTGAAAGCCTTAAACGAATCTACAGTGAATACATAAACCTTGCAATTGATGCAAAACTCCCTCTTTTGCTTGCAACTCCCACATGGAGGGCCAGCTCAGAGAGAGTTTCTCTAGCCAAGGCGCCTTCGTCTATCAATGAAGACGCAGTTAATTTTCTTTCGAATATCTTGCCAAAAGAAGGAAATGTATATGTAGGGGGCCTAGTCGGCTGTAAAAATGACTGCTACAAACCACAACAAAGCTTAACTTACAAAGAATCTCTTTCTTATCATCGTTGGCAAATTGATAAGCTCGGAGCCTCTAAAGCTGACTACCTCATGGGAGTAACTCTACCAGCTGTACCAGAGGCACTTGGAATTGCATCTCTAATGTCAAACCACTCAAAGCCATATTTTATTAGCTTCGTCATTGGCTCAGATGGCCGTCTTTTAGATGGCCATACCATTCAAGAAGCAATTTCACATATTGATTATCAGGTTTCACCTAAACCTTCTGGGTACTTTATTAACTGTTCTCATCCATCTTTTCTAGACGCTTCAAATCAATTACCTAACAGGCTAATCGGCATACAAGCCAATGCTTCATCACTAACGCACAATGAGCTAGAAAATAGCGAATCGACGCACTCCGACAGCATATCCGAATGGGGCAACCATATGCTCCACTTAAATCAGAATCACGGATTCAATATATTGGGCGGCTGCTGCGGTACTGATTCAAGACACCTGGAATACATCATAAATAATCACAACTAACAAATTTAGCCCGCTTCTTTCCGCTTACGACTACCCTGGGCAACCACTCTCTTGGAGTGGCTATCATTGCAAACGGCATTAGCAGGACTGCTGGAATTATGAATAGGGGAAAGGGAGCAACACTGAGGCTCACAATTGCCTGATCGCCTCAATTCTAGTGGCCACCGATGTGACAGTTCGCGGTCTGGATATCGCCAAAGGTCCGGAAGTACATACCAACCGGACCGGCCGTGCTATTAAGTGCGGTTGCGCTGCTGAGCAAGCGGCTTCGTGTGAATCTGCCCCACTATTCGCTCCAGATACAACGCCACCGACCAGCAAATTATGCATCCCCTTTCCAGACACCGATTGCCACCCTACAAATCGATGGTGATAAGAAGCAAAAGGTCCACCCTGAGGATATCGTGGGTGCCCTAAAGGTGGCGATCGTCCGTTAAACGGTAAAAATGTTGGCAAGTTCAACGTGCTGCACATGACCGCCTATGTTGTGATTAAGCAAAATGCGGCAGTACAAGCACTTAAGAGCATTGAGAACACAAAGTTGAAAGAGCATCTGGTGCGACATATCAGGGGGACTCTTAGCTGACCTACCAAAGTTATAGGTCAGCTCAAAGAGGTAGGATTAGCCCAGAAAGCCTATAAATAGGTTAACCCCATCGTTTGGAGCTGCGATCGTGCCCAAAATACTAATTCCCGTCGCCGATGGTAACGAGGATATAGAAACCGTTGCCATCTACGACATTTTGAGCCGAACGGATGCAGAGCTGGCACTGGCATCGATTATGCCGAGTAGACGTATAACTACCCTACGCAATCTTGTTATTGAAGCCCCCTACTCCATAGAGGATTGCTTGGACTCCACGTGGGATCTAATAGCCCTACCAGGCGGCAAGGAAGGTGCCGAGCGAATGTATAGCTCAGCCCCCCTAATAAAGCTTATCCAAAAGCAACTTGAATCGGGTCGCTGGCTAGGAGCAATTTGTACCGCTCCAGTGATCGTTCTTGGGCGGCAGGGGCTGATAACCAATTTTACGGCCACTTGTTACAAGACGTTTCGCGGCGAACTTAGTCAATATGTGAAGGAAACCAGTGATCAAAGAGTAGTGATCGACCGGAATTTAGTCACCAGCCAATCGCCCGGTACCGCTATAGAGTTCGCTTTTGAACTTGTCACTTGTTTATTTGGGAAAGAAAAATCGCAGTCAATTGCGGAGACCGTGAATGTTTATCTACCACCTGAGTAATTTAACACTCTTCCCGTTTTACTCAGTCGGTTAGAACTTTAAATACATGAACACTGCTCCAAGACTCTATTCAGAGTAACCCTTGATAGGCAGGGAACAGTAAAAAATCAAACATCCTTATCTTCGGAAGCCTAGATTTACCTGCCTTTCAGGGAAGAGTCAGCTAGACTACTTGATTGGGCTAGCTATCAATATAGTCTCTCATTTGGTGAACTCAGCCTTCAAAACATATCCTTTACCATCAAGAATTACCTGGCAATAATTTCTCCTTGGCACTCCCAAGTCACCTGGGACTTCAGGAACCCAATAATAAAGCCTTCTCCCGGCTTCTGACTCAAATGAAAGCTGCCTAACACTCAAATCAGTAAAGTTATCTATGCTATTTTCATGGTATGTTGAATCCAAGGATAGGCACAGCTTTTGTAACTTTGCCGTATCACCCTCATTATAAGAAAATGTTTTTAATGGTGGATTTTCATCTTCATAAATATGTTCAACAATAAATAAATATAACCCCATAAAAAAAGCAAATACACATATCGCCCAAACCCTACTCATTAAACCAACCCTAGCATTCAAAAATCGATACCTCTCTAGCAAGAACATCAACAGTTCTGGACGCCCCACCAACAAAGAAGATTAATACGTCAGCCCCATTGACACAATATAGAAATCACGGGCTCTGGCAGCCTGTATGGTTCATGTGGATCGTAATCCCATCCGAACCAAAGTAGCCAAAACTCTTGAGGAGTCCAATTTCACTTCAATCCAATAACGGATTCAAACCGCAATTTCCGGCAAGCAACCCAAAAACCTATTGCCATTGGTGGGGGGGGGAGAACGTTTGAATATGCTCAAGGGCCTGCCTTTTCGGCTGAACTACTATTTAGAACGGGTGGACTGGAGTGGCCGCCAACTCAATCCACAAAAGCATGGGGCAATTGATGAAAATATTCCTCCGATCCTCGAACGGTTAGGTATACCGGCAAAACACTGGTCCTACCTAAACCGTAACTTTGAAAGTCGCTTTAAACAGCTGACGGGCTCGGCAGAATTAGTCAGGCGGGGCTGTCAACGCGGCCTTAGCCACACCCCATTTAAACAGTATAAAAATTGCTTGCAAAGCAACTAAACAAGCAGCGTGCCTACCTCGGACTCCGTATCCATTTCTGAATAAGACCCCGCGATAATTTTTAGCGCCAAATAGATATCTATTTTGGAATAGATACCTTAATTACTAGAAAGTCGCGTAAAAATTTTTGCCAAAATTTCGAACCCTCAATCTTTAGGTGTCCAGGAATTTTCCTTTTTATTCTCAAATCTATCAAATCCAAATCTATGGCTGTCTTTTTTATTAGGTATTCGATAGCCTGCCTCCAATTTTCTTTCCAAAATTGAAATCCTCCGCCTCAAAATATTTTCTCTCCTATAAAAGACACTGACAACACTAACAATCATAGCGCCCAGAAAAGCATATACATCCACATCAAAATATTTGGCCAAACCAACACTCACGGATATAATTAAAATTGTTACTGTAAGTTCTCCACCATTGTGCATTACAACCATCATCCTCGCCATCACATTGATTCATTTCTTTGCACCAGCAGCACCACTTCCCAAACCAATGGCTATGCCACGAGCTCCAGCAATTACTCCATCAGCACCAATTCGCCGCCCACTTTTTTGCAGGCACTCCATCTATCCGCTCTGTGGCACAGAAGTTCTCACCCCGCTTTTACCCTCCAATCCATGGCTGTCCTTTTTGCCCTTTATCTTCTTTGGGCGCCCTAGATGATTTAGATTTAAATCTCTCAACCTATGGACGCTCAAATTTTTTGACAAACTCCGCCTTCAAAACATATCCCCTACGATCAAGAATGACCCGACAATAATTTTTCTCTGGAACTGCTAAAAATTTTGGAGCTTCCGGAACCCAATAAAAAAGCCTTCTCCCATCTCTCGATTCAGATGAAAACTTTCTAACACTTAAATCAAGAGAGTTATCCATCCTATTTTCATCGTAAGTTGAGTTCAAAGACAAGCACAGTTGCTGTAATTTTTCCGCATCCCTCTTTTGATATGAGAATGTTTCTAGTGGAGGGTTACTATCCTCAAAAATATAATCAACAACCTGCCAGTACACGACCATAACACAAACAAACGTCAATACGGCCTTAACTTTTCTTTTAAAACTAATCTTAATACTCAAAGCATTATGATCCTTTAATAATAAGGCACATCAGCTTCATCAAACGAATCAATATAAGCTTCAGCGCCATAACATTTTGGCCAATCACAAAAGAAAGATCGCCCTTTCATCTGAATCACTATTTGGTACTAGTGGAATGGAGTGGTCGGCATTTAGACCCGAGGAAGCGGGGCGACACCTCTCAAAACACACCCCCTACCCTGAGCGACTGGGCATTTCAGTAAAACACTAACTCTACCTCAGCAGGAACTTTGAAAGTCAATTTAACAGCTTGGTGGGATCAGCAGAGGCTGTACGAAAAGCCTGCGTTCAGCTCGATAAACGCTGGATACATGGGTTGAGAGACTGCCAACAATTTCTTAGCCCCGCGCCCAGCTGAACAAGATAATTTCGAATCCTAGTTATCCATTATCCCCAGAGTACTGGTATTCCTACCTGCCCCGCACCTTTTTACCTACAATCTAATAAACACGTTATCAGCGCCAATCCGCCACCCACTTTGCTGTAGGCACTCCATCTACCTGTCCTATGGCACAGAAGTTCTCACCTGGCTTTTACCCTCCAATCCATGGCTGTCCTTTTTATTTTGCTCTTTCTGCTCTTTCTACTTTATTTTTGCAATTACATTCATTATTTGCTTTAGGATAATCGAAGCACAAATCAGCAAAGCAATCGATAAAAATACAGAGTAATAGATAATTCCCTTCATTACACCTTCATTGGTAACACCTAACGCGTTACTTACGTTAACTATCCCGTAGGTTGTCAAATAACCCAATATCAATACTAGAATAACGAGTTTAAATCTATACCACCCTGCTGAAAATGGTGGTTTCTTCATGCAAACATAACAATACAACACAAAAAATACTACGTTGAATATTGAAAAACCCACGAAGCTCTCCAGTCAATAATATTCTTATTGATAAATTTCATACAGTTTTTTCAATCAGCAACCACCCGCATCGTGGCCAGTATGGTGCCCCCCAGAAGGGTCTAGTTACAGATTCGCCAGTTGCATCTACTCTTAATGACACTCTTCCACCTCTTGATTATTTATGTACTCTCGAATCATTTCCTCATTGCAACCCACTATGCTCACGCAACATCCGAGAGTCCAGAATTATCTCCCCTAAAATTTCTCTGTATATGCCCGTACTCCCGAAGTATCTGGATCACAAATTTCCTTTTCAAAAACCCAAGCGTATAGGAAACATTAAACTCCGCAGAAATCATTAACAGCATAAAAATGTGATTCCTCATTACATATCCTTCGACTAACGTAATTGCCTTTTGACGATATAAATTCTGAGATATTACACCAATCTCATGTCTCAAATAAAACAACTCTGGACACCCACCAAAGAAAGATCGTAAGGCGCCACATCCATTGACACTATACGAACAGCAGTATAGAAATACTGTATATCAAAACAGTTAAATCCTAGACCCATGATCCAGCCTCGCCGCTCGCAAATCTCTCTCCATGCAACCCCTTATTACTACCATTGTGTCTCCCGCTGTGCGCGTAGGGCATTCCTTTGCGGGAAAGATGCTCACTCTGGGAGAGATTATGAGCATCGACGCCAGTGGTCCGTGCCAAGATGGCAAAACACCAAAAGACTCTAATTACACCTTCGTTCAGCAGCGCATTCGTGCTGCGGTCTTAGGTGAACAGCCCAAGGAACTACTGCCGTTTGTGGGCGGCGAGCGCCTTAATATACCGAAAGGACTGCCCTTTCAGCTGGATCACTTTTTGGCATTAGTGGACTGGAGTGGTCGGCATTTAGACCCGAGGAAGCGGGGCGTTATTTCTCAAAATACACCCCCGATCCTAGATCGGCTGGGTATCTCAGTAAAACACTGGCTCTACCTCAACCGGAACTTTGAAAGCCGATTTAAAAGCTTGGTGGGATCAGCAGAGGCTGTACGAAAAGCCTGTATTCAGCTCGATAAACGCTGGATACCAGTGGTGCGAGACTGCCAACAATTTCTTAACCCCGCGCCCAGCTGAACAAAGTAGTTTCGAGCCTTAGTTATCTCCAGAGTATTGGTATCCCTACCTGCCCTATGGCACAGAAGCTCTCACCCAGCTTTTACTTTCCAATCTATGGCTGTTCTTATTATTTTGCCCTCTAATTATTTTTTCTTTAATCTGTTCCCTCGTCAGCTATCAACTGATTTACCATTGACTCATGGTTGTTCAAAAAGTGCTTTGTTACAGCGTAATGTTCTGTGTCCTCATAGTTAATTTCAGTCATTTCACCATTGTCAAGTGAGATAATTTTAGAATCTGGATATGCCATTAATATAGGTGAGTGGGTAGCAATGATAAATTGTGACCCATCAGCTATTAGTTGATGCATTCTTGCAAGCATTGCCATTTGACGCGTAGGTGAAAGTGCTGCTTCTGGCTCATCCAATATGTATAAACCTTGACCTCCAAACCGATTCATCATTAGTGCAAAGAACGATTCTCCATGAGATTGTTCATGCAAGGAAATACCACCGTATGAGTTAATAATTGGTGGGCCGCCAGGACCTTCATCTAATTTTTCTATTTCAGTTGCAATGTTATAGAAACTTTCCGCACGTAAGAAGAATCCATCTCTCGGCCGCTGGTATGATCGCGATAGGCGAAGATATTTCCATAGCGGTGAATGTGAAGTTCTGGTAGAAAAAGAAAAGTTCTTTGTTCCACCTTCAGCATTAAATCCCCAAGCAACAGCCAATGCCTCAAGAAAAGTAGACTTTCCCGTGCCATTTTCTCCTGCAAAAAAAGTAACACGGGGATGAAAATTAATACTATCGAAGCACTGCAAAATTGGAAGCGTTAGCGGAAAGTCTTCGAAATTTTCTATTTTTTCCTTTATCAATTTCGCTGAATGGATGAATTGGGGGCTATTAAAAGGCTCCACTTTCGAAATATTCCTAATGAAGGTATGAACTTACGCCACCAAATCTACACGAACTTCTGCTCTATTCCAACTCATCAGGCTTCAGTTCAGGGTGTTCATTGAATATTGGGTTCATAATATCCAATAACATATTCCCCATCAGTTTCCCGACTGCACGGCGATAGGAAACCAATTCATCTTTTGAGCAATTGTCTTGGACCAGCGCAACAGACTGGTCAAGTCTAGCGCCAAACTCCAACATCAAGCTGACAATTTCACCTGCCACCTCTTTTTTCATACTATTTAAATCCCGCAATTATCATTTGGATCTTCCATACATTTATTATAACAGTTCCAATATCGATATCCATTGTCACCACTTGGCAGGGCTACTTCGGAGCAGTATTCCCTGCACCACTCCTCTTTATCATCCATGGGATCATCCATGGGATCATCCCATGGACGGTCCAATGGATCAGGACCAACATCATCAAAAGGACTAATCCAGTCATCCGAGCCACCAAATGAATCCGCGAGCGAGCCCGCTAGATCATTCAGTGCATCTTGAACAGCAGGATTCCCACTATTCACAGCAAGCACAACAGCTCCAACCGCCAATAAACCCAGACCATAAAGTGCTAGAGTAGCTTCACCAGCAGGATCGATATATCTAAAGGGGTTCTGATAAACATACCCGTAAGTATTCAATCCCCCCCTAAGCCCAATCGGATCACTTTCAATGTACCTTCCAAGCATCGGATCATAATCCCGATGATAGTTATAATGCAGCCCACTTTCCCCGTCATAATACTGCCCAGGGAAGCGTATGTTGAAAACGACGGTTTGTCCGTCCTCATCCACGTCACTATCGATAACTGTCTCTCCAAATGCCGTACGAGTACTGCGCCAAACAGCTTCTCCACTGCTGTCCATCAAAACTTTTGGAGTATCAAGATGGTCACTATAAACTGCGTAAGTTCCGTTGGTATCCACTACTTGAAGGGGGGCGTAGGCATTAGGCAAGTAGTCGTAACGCTGGGTAAGACTTGCAGTGCCATTATTTTCTTCAAACTCTGCAATTAGCTGAGCACCACTCCATAAAAACCACGTAGTATTACCATCCACAGTTTTATAGAGTCGCCGACCACTGACTCCATAACCGTAACTAACGGTAGTGGTGTCGTCGGCATAGCTGATTAGGCGATTGTCAAGGTCATACGTAAAAGTTTTATTTTCCGTTCCAGTAATGGAGGTTAAATTGCCATCATTATCATAGTTTCGGATTAAGGCATTATTATTTTGACTGACTAATTGATTGTTACTGTTGTATTCATAGGTATTGCTATCATTTGGATTTTCCCTATTACCCACTCCATCGTAGGTAAAAGTCTCATCAGCAAGAGGTGCACTATCGGGGTAATCAACACTAGTAAGCCGATCTACTCCGTCATAAGAAAGTGTCTGAGTGCCATCGTTATCAGAATAGACAGTAATATTTCTGGCACTATCAAAAGTATAGTTGAGAGCTTCCAGAGTCGTATTGAAAGCATCTACGATGGTAGAACTAAATAAAGTTCCATCGGCATTGTAGTTATTAGTTCGAGTTGCACCGGATGCATAGCTAAGGTTGGTCCAACGATCAGCACTATCGTGACCTAAGGTGTAACTATTGCCAGCTAGAATAGCGCTAGTTAATCGAGCGTAGTCATCGTAACCAAAACTGTGACTAGTCATCACACCACCTGTTTCAGCAGTGTTATCCAGACTAAGTACGCTTAAGTTACTTTGAACATTATAGGTGTAGCTAAGAGTACGATCTCCACCAGGGATATAATGATTAATAGTTTGAGACAAGCGATTTAAAGCATCATAACTATTCGTATAAAGTGCGGTGCTTTGTATAGCCGAGTCAGTAGCCTGTGTCAGTTGTCCATTATCATTGTAGGAAAAACTCTGGGTACGTTCAGTATTATTACTGGCTTGCTCAGTGGCGCTGGCAAAATGCTCAATACTTGCAAGCCCCCCCCAATCTTCATACTTATACTCCAGAATCTGACCGCGAGCGCCAGTTTTAATGGCAAGGCGATTTCGATCATCGTAGCTATAAGTAATAGTTTCCCCGCCAGGACGAGTTTCTGAGGTTTTGCGACCTAAATGATCATAGGTATAAGTAGTAGTATTATTTTCAGGATCAGTAACGGCTATTAGCTTACCTCTGATATCGTAGTTATAGGAGGTAAGAAGACTTGGGCTAACCCCTTGCTGTTCAGTTTTGGTCAATCGATCCAGTTCATCAAAAGTGTAAAGAGTCACACGATTTAATGGATCGGTTGTGCTGATTGCATTGCCGAAGACATCGTAGCTGCGGCTGACCACACTACCCTCAGGGTCAGTAGTACTAGTCAAATTTCCACGCACATCGTAACTAAAGGCGGTAGTATTCCCTAGTGCATCACTGATGCTTAATTGTCGCCCCAAACTATCGTAGGCGTAACTCTGATAGGTAGTCTTAGTTCCTGCACTATCCTGACGCTCAATGCCAATAAGCCGGTCTTTGCCATCGTAATTGAACAAAGTGATCTGCCCAGCTGTGATTTCCTGGCTTAAACTGTCGGTGCTGCGTCCTACTTCTACCTGCACCAGGTTGTTGTCCGTGTAAGTGTAGTGAATTTCCTCATCTAGGGCGTTGGTTATTTGTACCACTCGGCTTTTATCGTCGTAAACGTAGCTAGTGGTGTTGCCCATGGCATCAGTGACGGTCAGGCGGTTACCCGCCTGGTCATAGGTAAAGGTCTTCTCGCCGGCGGTCAGAGCATTACCATTTTGGTCTTTCCAATACTCTTTGGTTGGGTATAGGCCATCACTCTCATATTCCAGCACATACTGGCTACCGTCAGCATAAATAGTTGCTGTTACCTGATTGCGGGAGTTATAACTAAAACTGGTGGTTTGGTAGCTGCCATCAGCTTTCAATAGCTTGACATTCGCCAGAGTCTGGGGATTGCCATCACTATCATAATTAAAGGTATATTCAGTGCGGAACACTGTGGTGGCATCAGCAGAGGAAACTATCTCTTCACTGGCTATCCAGCCTCCCTCGTAAGTCCAGCTAGTGGTAATGATTTCACCACTAGCCAGGTTAACCGCCTTGCTCAGGCGACGGTTATCAGTGTTGTAGGTGTAATCGATAGCGCGGGCCAGGGTGCGGTCGCCATTGTCATCGGCCAGGCCATAGCGTTCTTCACGGGTAATATTGTTGTTGGCATCGCGGGTTTTTACCGTGAGATAGCCCGCTTGGTCCTCATACTCCACTGTGCGACCGTCTTCGTTAAAAACGTAGCGCTCAGTAGTGGTATAGGGGTTATTACCATCAGCATCGGCAATGGTGGTAGTGACTTCAGTTTCATAACCCTCAGTGACATAGTCAAACTCAAAGGTTAGATTGCCGTAGACCTCTTTAATTACCCGATCTTCTGAATCGTAGGTTTCCTCATAGGGCGTAGCATTTTCACCCACCTGGAAATAGGTCAGGTTGTGGCTATCGTTACTATCTTCGTATTTATAGGTAGATACCAACCCTTCCAAGCCAGTGACTTTAATCAGGTTGCCTGAAGTTAGGGCATTACCTTCACTATCATCCAGCGTATCGTGGCTATAAACAATAGTGCGGCCGGTGTGGTCCACCGCTTGGGTAACACGGCCGGTGTCGCTATCGTAACTGAAGCTAACGTAGTTGCCACTCAGGCTTCCATCTGCCAGGCGCTCTTCAATTTTTTGCAACTGGTAGCTATAGGCCACCGTCATCGGCTTAGAGGGATCAACGGAATAAAGAGAAGTCCCGACGATAGGGAAACGTTCACTGCTGTAAGTAAACTCCAGGCGCTGACCAGCTTTGCTTTCTCGCGCAGTCAGTCGGCCTTCAGCATCGTAGTAATCTTTACGTCCATTATTGTGGGCAAAGGTGTAGGTACCATTGCTATCTTCACTCAGGGTCCCACGCAACCCAGCTACATCGCTCACATAGGCACCACCACTGTAAACAAACTCGGCGCGGTGCCCCGCACAGTAGCGGATTATTACTTTATCATCGGGGTATTCATACAAGCGGTAATCGTGATCGAAGGCCCAGCCATACCCTAGGGCGCTGTCATAATCCGATTGGTTATTGTATTTCCGTATAATCTGAATCGGGTAGCTGCCGTTGACCACCATATCGGTTTCTTTGTGGCGTTCCTGGCCGCTGTAAAGTACAACCGTCCCCCCTTCAACTTCCTCTTTGGGACACCCCCCACCTGCACCACTACCACCACCAGTGCCATCGCCGCTATTGGAACCGGTACCACCGCCGAAGGTGTGCGCCTGACCGGGGCTGGCGGCAATGGCCAGGGTTAAAGCCAATAGCGCTGAGGCTATAGGCGGGCGTATGGCGTTAACACTTGTGCAAGCTCGCCGGGCGCCCTCCAAGGTTTTGCTAAATCCAACGAGGGCTTTTAGCGGTGTTTTTAGTATTTTGTTGGCAAAACTGCTCATGGGTATTCCCTATCCTCCCGGCTACTGGTCGGGAGTGTGATTCTTATTCAGTACAAATCGGACGATATTATTGTGCGGCTCGCCACAGGCGATAATCTTTTAAAGCGGTTTGTTCCTGCTCATCCTTGCCCTGTGCCTGGTAAGCCTGGGCTAGGCCAAGGTAGGCGTGGCCGTGCTCCGGGTGGTTTTTTATTAGGCGGCTAAAATAGGTTTCCGCTTCTGCCCACTGCTGCTGTTGAATGGCGATTTGGGCCAATAATTGCAGGGCTTGGCGATGGGTTCTATTTTGTTTCAATACCACTGAAGCGTGCTGCTTGGCTTTTTTGTACTTGCCTAGCTTTTTTTCCAACTGGGCCAATTCAATCATGGCCGGGTAATTTTGCGGTTGCTGTCGCAGCAGGCGGTTGTACAAGGCCCGCGCCCGCTTATATTCCTTTTGTTCAACCGCCGCTTGAGCCTCAGCTTGGGAGACCTGCTGGATATGGGCGCTCGGCTTGGCTGCGTGAGCCCCAGTACCGGTAAAAAGCGCAATAATTGCCAGAGATAGAATCTGGATTAATTCCGTCGTTCGCTTCATGGTTCACATCCTTCTGAATATCTAATTCACATTAGAGTTAATCTTTATGAGCGAGAGCTTTCGCTGAGCCTTCAGTTTGGGGCTTTTCAATAACCACTTTTAAGGTGGCCATACCAAAGTTGCCCAGGTAGCCGCGCAAATTCACGGTGAGATAGTGCTCGCCAGGGTTGTGATTGCGGCTATCCCAGCGATAAGTGGTGGGGAAGTAACCCACTTCGTTCTCATAAATGTACTGACCGTCGACAAAGTACACCGGCTCAAATCTTTTTGAGGCCAGCTGCGCGATATGCTCCGGCTGTACATTAATACGTACCGGTACAGTGCCGCTAACTATCGGGGTGCCTTCGCTATTTTTGGGGTAGTTCCCAACCAGTGAAATTTCCAGAGGGAAATCTCCCCGGCTCAATGCATCCCGTTGCGCGGGGGCGTGAATACGCGGGCGATGAGATTTCTTTTTTTGTCGTGGGCTTTGGCCCCACGGCATATCCTGCACAAAGCGAGCGCCAGAAGATGATTTATCCCCGCTCACCAGAATAGTATTGCGGGGTAAGGCGAAGGCATTGAGAATTAATTCCAGTGCTGGGTGGCCCTTTAAATTCAGAGCACCGGAGGCATCCTGCCCATCCCAGACTTCTGTTTGTTGGCCAGACCCACGCGGCACCCAGTCGATAATATTATTTAGTAGCGGGCCGTTATTTTTTAATCCCACCCGAATTGCGACGCGGGCCATTTGCGGCAGGGTGTAATCCACACTGCCCTGCTCCGCATTCCAACTCAGATCGTTGATCGCGATACTTTCACCACCGGTAATATCGGTCAGGTCGTACTCGGCAGTTTGCTCGCCGGCTGTTGCACTGATGGTGTAGTGATAAGCCTCTGCGGGTACCGGGCGCCCCTGCTGGTCGGTGCCATCCCACTGCCACTGGTGATCACCCGCCGCTAGCTGTTCGCGGTATTCCGTTTTGATCAGTAGATCGCGAGCGTCGTAGATATTAATCGTGACGTTGGCCTGTGTATCAATATGGTAATTCAGAGCGAACTGTTCACCCTGGGCGGGGACAAACGAGCGGGATTCACTATTGACCCCGGAAATAGACAGTCCGTAGCCAGCCAAGGGCGTAACCAGAGCAGCCAATACTGCGGTGAGGCCGATTTTTTTTAACATCTTATTCATAGTACTGACTTGCCTTGCGCGGACTGCGGCCGCCATAGGGGTTTACGGGCACCGCTGGTAAATTGGGTCAACTGAGTTAACTCACCATCATCGAGTGTTAACTTCCACAGGTTATAGGCGCCGTCGCGGGTAGACTGAAATACAACGGCATCACCTTTCGGGGACCAGATGGGGGCGGCATCCAGTGCGGCATCGGTGGTAAGCTGTTTGAGTTTTCCGTTGCTCTCGCGCAACCACAGGTCGTAGTTACCGGCACGGTTACTGGAAAATACCAATCGGCCTTTTGTATCGGCGACAACATCAAAGTTGTAAAGACTGTTAAAAGTCAGCTGCCGCTTGCTCCCGGAAACTAAATCTAGCGCCCAGATATCGTGGGCTTCGCCACCATCCCCGGATAAGAAATACACGGTCTTGCCATCTGGATGCCAGCGGGGTTCGTGCTGCATATGACGCATATTGGTGAGCTTTTGCTGGTCGCTGCCATCCAACGGCAATCGCCACAAGTTGTTATCGTCAACACTGTCGGAGGTACTGAGAGAAAAGACTACAGATTTTCCATCCGGCGCCAGGCTCGCATCAATAAAACCTTTTAGCGGCATTGTTATTGGTAATTCTTTGGCGTTGGCCAGCCCCACTTCATGCAGTTCACCCTGGCTGCCATTTACCAGCAAACGCTTGCCATCGGGAAACCAGCTAAGGCTATTTTTATCGAAGGCTGAGTGGGTGAGTTGCCGGTGTTGTTGGCCCTGGGTATCCATTACCCATACCTGCCAGTACCCCTGTTTGCCCGGGGCTAGGTAAGCAATATCCTCTTCTGCGTAAACGCAGGCACACCATAGCAATGCACAAGTCACAATGACCACGTTGGACTTTAGTAAGGCTTTCACGTTGTTCTCTTGGTTGTTTTTTGATTTAACGCCGACTTGTCAGTTAGGCGCTAACGGTGAACTAAAACACCGCTAGCGCCCTAATCATTATTGATACAGCTGCAATGCGCCGTAGTAAGTGGTACTGGCTCCGGTAGTTGCCGAAGTCGCTTCTATCCAGAAACTGTACACACCTTCATCCGAGACCATAATCGCGTTGCCATCGCTCTCTTCATAACCGGTCCACTCCACCTCGTGAGTGGCTACTGCACCATCGCTGTCATTAGCGGCTTGCAGCTGGTTATCGATCAAGGTGATCGCTCCGGCATCTGTCGGGTCACCGATATCCGGCGGTAACAGTTTGAAGGTTACGTAGGAGTCCTGATCCAACAAGTAAGCTACTTTCGAGATTTGATCGTAGCTGTGGTACATCAAATAAGGATCGGATTTAACTTCGATATTGGGTGCGTCCAGTGTGCCGCTGATACTTGGGTTTATGCCGTCAATAATTACCACGTTGGTGGGCAGAACTTCAGGTGCTGGCACATAGGTGTAAAAAGACCCAGTAGTAAGTACGCCATCAGCGGTGCGACCATCCCAAGTCATATAGTGGGTACCGGCCTCCATGGGGACATTATCATAGACAATATGAGTATCTCCCCCATCTGGCGTGACCTCCATATAGACACGCACATTCGCCGTGGGCGTAACTTCAGTTTTCATAAAGTCGTTTTGTACTGCATTCATGGTGGTATCCATTGTACCCAATAGGATATCGCTAGTACTTCCACCATCTTCAATAACGTACACCCCTTCCACACTGCCACTCACTGCAGTCAGGAAGTAGGTATATGCTTCTTCCTGAACATAATTACCCTCATCATCCTTGCCATCCCAACTCAGGGAATAGCTACCCGCACTATCAAAGGTTTCCACCACACTGCGAACCAGCTCTTCAGTTTGCTCGTCTTTAATATCCAACGTAACGGTAGCGCCAGCAGACAAATCAAAACTGATTACCAGGCTTTCGTCAGCAACCGGATTCACTGTGGTTTGGTTGCGGCTGACGTTAGAGATTCCCACCAAGTCGATAGTAATAGTACGAATAACTTTACTTACGTTACCTGCCTTATCATTAACCACTAAGCGCACTTGGTAGTCACCACTTGCTGGTGCTGTAACAGTACCATCAGTAGAACTAAACACCCATTCCGTCAGGGTATTTTCGCTTACAGCCGAGGTGGAAGACTCAATACTTACCCAAGCATCAGTATCATCAACTAATTGATAATCCAGTGCATAGCTCACAAAGTAATCATCAATGGCGCTGCCCTCAATTTCCAGACTGGTACCGGATAAGGTATCTCCATCAAGCATATTACTCATATCGGCCAAGGGTGCAGTGTTATCCAGCTCCACCCAAATAGCACCCGCTCGATAGCTTGAACTCTCCCCATCGGCCACATTTAGATGTAAATAGTAACGGCCATCACTCAGTACCGCGCTGCTACTGTCACTACCATCCCAATCAATACTGATATCTGTACCGATTCCAGAGAAAGTATTCACAACCGTTCCAGACTCATTGCTAATTTCCAAATTCCAGCTGCCACTTGAGCTCAAGGTGGCACTAATGGCTAACGTATCCTGATTGCCATCACTATTCGGGGAGAAGTACTCGTAATCTCCGTTTAAGTTGGATGTTATTACGCGGGTCTCTGCAGCCAGGGCACTACTGTAATCTACGGCAGTTTCTGGTGAATCAACCCCGATAATATCTACCCCCCACTCTGGTGCAGCACTGCCCCACCAGTTGCCAGTAACATTCAACACCACCGCCGAGCTACTACCATAGTTATTGAGGTACAAACTGCCATTGGTATTACCATAGAGATCATTGCCGGTAATCGTGGGCGTTGGATTGGTAGCATCACTACCCGAACCATTCAGGTAAATACCATAATTATTATCGATAAAACTATTACCCGTTAAGCTCGGTGAAGAGGCCCCGGTAATATAGGCACCGTAATTCAAGCCAGTAACAATATTGTCAGTTACGGCTGACGATGCAGTATCCAGGGCTATCCCTGTACCTGTGTAATCCGTATTTTGGATTAAGTTATTGGCAATAGTGCCACCAGCAAAATTGTTAATACTGATCCCGCTTTCGCTAAAGTCAGTAATAATGCTGTTGGTAATACTGAACGCACTGGGTGAAGTCGCAGAGACTGCAATTTCTGCATATTGGATGTAAGCATTATCAATACTGACACTGCCACCACTGGCAACAACGATACCCTGCCAATCTCCTGCCACAGGATATTCTGCCTCACTGGTGAAAAGCACCGGCTGGGAGCTGGAACCACTAACTACCAGATCTCCCTCTACTGTTAGTGAGTGACCAGCAGGGAATACCAATATTGCCCCAGCTTCCAGCGTTAAACTAACACCGTTATTTACATTAATATCATCAACAACAATATAGGAACCTGCGGCTAAACTTGTATCTGACTCAATATCAAAGCGAAGGTAGTGATCGTATACTGAACTACCATTAGCACTATTTAAATAGCGACTATAATCTACAAATGGTTTATCAGTAGCACTGTCAGAATAATCGTAAATTTCAGCTGCAATCGACCCAGAGTCTTTAGTATTCCACCAGTTGCCAGTGGCATCCACTGTGGCTACGCCATTCTCATAGTTATCAGTATAAACATCGTAGCTGCTATTACTATAAATACTGTTTCCACTAATTACAGGTTGAGGATCGTTGTCTGCGTCATCCACTCCAAACAAATAAAAACCATAGCTGCTGTTCGCAACTACTAAATTGTCAGTAATATCTGGAGTTGTTGCACCACTGCTATGCCCCTTTATGTAAAAACCGTATTTATTACTTGTAATTGTGTTATCGCTAACAATGACATCCGCCACACGGTAAAGGTACACCCCAGCATTATCTGCATACTGAATGGTATTATTGCTGATTGAGCCGCTGGCGTCATAGACATAAACACCGTTCCCATCAAAGTACTGCAAGGTACTATTGCTGAGACTAAAGGTACTGCCCGAGGCTGCGTAAAGGCCGTAATCCCCGTACTCTACTGTTACATAGTCCAAATTCACCGTGCCGCCACTTTGCGCCACGATGCCATACCAATCTCCGACACTGCCCCCCTCACTGGTAAATACAATTGGATCATCATTAGTGCCCTGCGCATCTAAGGTGCCGTACACTTCAAGGCTGAAATCCCCTCCCACCTCAATATGAGTACCGGACTCGATTGCCAGGGCCACACCACTTTGTACGTATAAGTTACCCAATACGGTATAAGAGGTATCAGCCAACAATGTAGTGTCTTCAGTCAAATACCCAAGCAAGCCATTGTTAACTGCTACGTTGCCACCCTCACCATCTAAATAATTACTGTAATCCACTAACGGGCGGTAGGTAGTGCTATCGCTATAATCGTAAACTTCTTCTGCGATAGAACCCGAATCCGTGGTATTCCACCAATTGCCCATGGCATTGACAGTGAGTACTCCACTTTCGTAATAGTAGGTATACAAGTCGTAACTACTGTTACTGTGAATATTGTTGCCGGTAATTGCAGGTTGCGGATCGTACGCTGCATCCCTCACTCCGTACAAATAAAAGCCGTAGCTACTACTACCGGTAATGGTATTGCCCGTGATCGTTGGGGTGGTAGCAGTACCGCTATCGCCCTTAATATAGAACCCGTATTTGTTATCAATGATCGCATTGTCACTGACGGTGACATCCGCTACACCATGCAGGTAAACACCGGCATTCTCAGAATACTGTATAGTACTGTTATTAATTGAGCCAATGGCATTGTTAGCATAAACTCCATTAAACTCAAAATGCTGCAAAGTACTATTCTTGATACTAAAGGTACTCCCCGAGACTGCGTAAAGGCCAGAATCCGCGTATTCCACAGTCACATAGTCCAGGTTCACCATGCCGCCACTTTGCGCCACAATGCCATACCAATCCTCAACACTAGGCTCACTTTCATCACTGGTAAATACAATCGGATTATCACTGGTGCCCTGTACATCCAAAGTGCCATAAACCCTGAGAAAAAACCTTCCACCCACTTCAATACGAGCACCAGGTTCAATCGTTAAAGTCACACCACTTTTCACGTGTAGCGAACTCACTAGGGTGTAAGTCGTGTCTGCTAACAGAGTGGTATCTTCGGTTAGGTAGCCAATCAATCCATTACTGATCACTGTGCTACCGTCTTCGGCATCCAGAAAGCCACTGTAATCCACTATCGGCCGATAAGAACTACTATCGTTATAGTCATAAACCTCTGGGCCAATCTCACCTGGGTCCGTGGCATTCCACCAGTTACCTGTGGCATTAACAGTGAGGACTCCACTTTCGTAATAGTAAGTATATAGATCGTAACTACTGTTACTATGAATACTATTACCAGTAATTGCAGGCTGTGGATCGTAGTCTGCGTCCCTTACCCCATACAAATAGAAGCCGTAACTGCTATTACCAGTGATGGTATTGCCGGTAATCGTTGGAGTGGTAGCAGTACCGCTATAACCCTTAATATAAAATCCATATTTGTTATCGATTACTGCGTTATCACTGACCGTGACATCCGCTACACCGTATAGGTATACCCCAGCATTTTCAGCATACTGAATAGTATTGTTAATTATTGAGCCGCTGGCGTTATAGGCATAAACACCATCTTCCTCAATATATTGCACAGTACTGTTGCTCAGACTAAAGCTACTACCCGACTGCGCATAAAGACCATATTCGCCATACTCCAACGTCACATAGTCCAGTTCTACCGAGCCGCCTTCGTCAACGCGAATACCTTTCCACTGACCACTGGATGCAGACTCTTCATCACTGGTAAATACAATTGGCGATTCACTGGTGCCTACGGCTTTTAGAGTTCCATCAACAACGATTCGATAGCCTCCACCCGACTCAATTCGCGCACCAGGCTCTACAGTTAGTACCGTGCCTGAACCAACGTAAAGGTGTCCCAACATGGTGTAGGTATTGCCCGAAAGCAAAGTAGTATCTTCTGTTAGGGTACCTATCAATGAATGACTGACTACTGCCACTCCATCTTCAGCATCCAAGAACCCACCATTATCGATAAATGGATTGGAGTCACTACCAGTATCGGTATGGTCATAAATTGTTGGAGAAATAGAACCAGGATCAGTGGCGTTCCACCAGTTACCTGTTGCATCAACGTTTGTCGTTGATCCACTTCCATAGTTTTTTGTATATACGTTGTAGGTACCGTTACTGTAAATACTATTTCCATTGATTACTGGAAGGGGATCATAGTTAGCATTTCCTGAGCCATACAGATAAAAACCATAAGTACTATTATCTGTGATCGTGTTGCCGGTAATGGTTGGGGTGGTGACACCACTACTATGGCTCTTGATGTAAAAACCGTATTTATTGTCTGTAATCGTGTTATCACTAACAATGACATCCTCTACACCGTACAGATACAACCCTGCATCATCAGCATATTGGATGGTATTGTTCGTAATTGAGCCACTGGCGTCATAGGCATAAACAGCATTTCGCTCAAGATACCTCAAAATACTGTTACTCAGACTGAAGGTACTACCTGAAGATGCTTGAAGACCTCTATCAGCGTACTCCAGCGTTACATAATCCAAATTCACCGCACCGTCAGTTTGCGCCACGATGCCATACCAATCACCAACATTAGGAGTACTTTCATCACTGGTAAATACAATCGGGCTATCACTGGTTCCTTGCGCATCTAAGGTGCCATAAACCTTGAAAGTAAAATACCCACCCACTTCAATATGAGCACCCGATTCAATTGCCAGGGTCACACCACTTTGTACGTATAAGTTACCCAATACGGTATAAGAGGTATCAGCCAACAGCGTGGTGTCTTCAGTCAAATACCCAAGCAAGCCATTGTTAACTGCTACGTTGCCACCCTCACCATCTAAATAATTACTGTAATCTACTAGCGGCCGGTAAGAGGTGCTATCGTTATAATCGTATACTTCTTCCGCGATAGAGCCAGAGTCTGTAGTGTTCCACCAGTTACCCTTGGCATTGACGTTAAGCACCCCACTTTCATAATAGTAGGTATACAAGTCGTAACTACTGTTACTGTGAATACTGTTGCCGGTAATTGCAGGTTGCGGATCGTACGCTGCATCCCTCACTCCGTACAAATAAAAGCCGTAGCTACTACTACCGGTAATGGTATTGCCCGTGATCGTTGGGGTGGTAGCAGTACCGCTATCGCCCTTAATATAGAACCCGTATTTGTTATCAATGATCGCATTGTCACTGACGGTGACATCCGCTACACCGTATAGGTATACCCCAGCATTTTCAGCATACTGAATAGTATTGTTAATTATTGAGCCGCTGGCGTTATAGGCATAAACACCATCTTCCTCAATATATTGCACAGTACTGTTGCTCAGACTAAAGCTACTACCCGACTGCGCATAAAGACCATATTCGCCATACTCCAACGTCACATAGTCCAGTTCTACCGAGCCGCCTTCGTCAACGCGAATACCTTTCCACTGACCACTGGATGCAGACTCTTCATCACTGGTAAATACAATTGGCGATTCACTGGTGCCTACGGCTTTTAGAGTTCCATCAACAACGATTCGATAGCCTCCACCCGACTCAATTCGCGCACCAGGCTCTACAGTTAGTACCGTGCCTGAACCAACGTAAAGGTGTCCCAACATGGTGTAGGTATTGCCCGAAAGCAAAGTAGTATCTTCTGTTAGGGTACCTATCAATGAATGACTGACTACTGCCACTCCATCTTCAGCATCCAAGAACCCACCATTATCGATAAATGGATTGGAGTCACTACCAGTATCGGTATGGTCATAAATTGTTGGAGAAATAGAACCAGGATCGGTGGCGTCCCACCAGTTACCTGTTGCATCAACGTTTGTCGTTGATCCACTTCCATAGTTTTTTGTATATACGTTGTAGGTACCGTTACTGTAAATACTGTTTCCATTAATTACTGGAAGGGGGTCGTAGCTGGCATTTCCTGCACCATATAAATAAAAGCCGTAACTACTATTATCGATAATTTGATTGTCGATAAT
Organism: Microbulbifer maximicatervae (SeqCode); assembly: GCF_052467815.1. Classification (NCBI taxonomy): domain Bacteria; kingdom Pseudomonadati; phylum Pseudomonadota; class Gammaproteobacteria; order Cellvibrionales; family Microbulbiferaceae; genus Microbulbifer; species Microbulbifer maximicatervae (SeqCode). The sequence goes on along the minus strand of NZ_CP174326.1, from coordinate 3,867,326 downwards.
GGTTGGGGTGGTAACTCCACCACTAGCACCATGAATGTAAATACCGTATTTATTATCACTGACAATATTATTACTGACGGTTACATCTGCAACGAGATGCAAATACAGTCCAGCATTATCTGCATACTGAATGGTGTTATTACTAATTACGCCAGTAGAATTGTAGGCATAAATACCGCTCTTTGAAAAATTCTGTAATGTACTATTGCTGAGACTAAAGGTGCTACCAGGGGCTGCGTAAAGAGCACGATCTCCGTATTCCAAAGTCACATAGTCCAAGCTCACTACGCTACCGCTTTTTGCTTCAATGCCAGACCAATCACCTTTAGCTGGCGAGGCCTGTGCACTAGTAAATATTACCGGCGCGTCTGCTTCACCAGTAGCTGTGAGATTGCCGTTCACCTCAAAGGTGAAATAATCCTCAAATAGGACTGTCACGCCTTCATTAATAGTTAGAGTCACCCCACTATTAACATCCACATCCCCTGTCACTACATAGGTTTGATGTGCAGCAAGCTCTATATCTGAAGTAATATCGCCAGATAGTTCATTTAAAACACTCAGGTTATCGTATTCCAGCGTTTGCGCTTCACTGCCGGTAACTGCCACTGCAATTCCGGCCTTGACAATATCGTCAAAGCTGATCGAAACACTATCTACCTGAGTCCAACTTGCACCATCCGTAGAGATATAAGCTGTAATCGTGTCGCCATCACGCACTAATCTTAACCACTGGGGCAAGGCGCCAGTCTGTCCGGTGGTAATTAGCGTGTTGGCTGTATCATCCGTATCTCGGGTGAAAAGTCCAATACTGTTATCAGACGGGTCCATTACCAATGCAATGGCTTTATCAGTTGCTGCCGTGCCATTTCGTAGCGCAATACCAGCAATGCCAGATCCACTATTGGTATGGCTGGATAAACGTGCAATCAATTCTCCCTGCTGCAGCAATTCTTGATATACAAAGTGCAGAGAGTAGGCATCATCCCACTCACCTGTATCAGCCAAGGCTGGACAAGTAGCAGTAGAAGAGAAAGTCAGCGTTAGGTCATCTAGGTAATTATTGTCGCTAACGCCAAGTGAGGTAGAACGTATGCCGTAGCGAGAAAGATCACCAATGCCCTCACCTACAGTATAGGTAAGACCAATATCACTTCCTCCTATAGTAACCGTCAACGTATCGCCAGAACGATTTAAAGTAACCGTTTGCCCAGTTGTTGGATGATTATCAGTTGCAGCCACCTGAGCTAAATTGGATTGACTCTCGGCACCTGTAAATTGAACCAGAGCCCATACGCCGGTTGAACCATCTCCTTGATACTGGACTCCATAACCAACATATTCAGAATCAGTCAGATAGATAGTGAGTGAATCAGTACCGGCTCCAGCGTCCGTTGATGAATTAATGAGGGCACTGAGAGTAATTTCATCTGAATCGCTGAGCACCGTTGGGGCCAGCAGGACTTGATCAGTTTGGGCAGTTACAGTGGCGCGCTCATTGCGTAACGATAGAGCTTCACTACCAAAGCTATGAAATCCAAGCGAGGAGAGATCTTCACTAGAACTGGAGGAAAAATCTTCGGAAACCTGGTTTTCAGCTACACAAATTTCTGAAATTCCTAAGCTTAATGCCGCATCATCACCACTTAGAATCACATCACCGGTGCTGGCACCAACGATAGAAAGCTGCCAGGGAGAAACATCCTCATCCACTGCCACTTCGGCGTACGTAAAAACCGAAACACATACCAATGAGACAAACAAGTATTGCAACAGCTGCCTGGCATTAATTTGAAACGCCAAAAGCCGTGAATGATTATAAGCTGAGCTGCGCATGAACATGCCTTCCCAATTTGCACCTTGAACTAATCGACGCACAACGGGCAGCGAGAAAGCCAAGCAACTCGGCCATCCACACAGTCAACTGAAAGAAAGCTCTGCAGAAATTAAAAGAACGAAATAGGTACTGATACCACTTGCTCAAAACTGCACTTCCAACAGCAATCCATGCACCCTTCATGCATTCACACTCAATCAAGTTTCTTGAGTGTTTCCTTCCTTAAAACTACAACCAACGTATTTTCAAAATACTGGTTGACGCAATTATCGTTAGCATACCAAAAAAAATGTCGAAGAATGTGCAAATAATGACATAACCTTGATTTAAATCATCAACCTGTCAATAGTGACAAAAATTAAAAATACTCAAACCACCACTTCAAATTAGAAGCACTTCACATTTTTCACTTGACACAACTACAGGCACAACCCACCCAGCGAAATAAATCTTTTGGTTGCATAAAATTATATAAAACAAAAAAAACAATTACTTGGCACCACCCAGAATATCGAAGCCGGTTAAACTTCTATTCACCCCTAGCTTCAGCCTTGATATAGCTTCTAATATCTTAAAAGTAATTTGTTGATCTCCTACCAGAATTCTCATTCACGCCAAGACAACCACTACAAACGAGCCTCTATAAATATTGATGCTACTGGTTTTCTGCCAGGAAAGATCTAAGCCAATCCTTGGGAGAAGAGGTCAATAATATCTATCTTTAGAATACTCTTTATCTCAACTATCAGCTTTACCGCCTAACTTGACCCCAGCCCTGACGGTAGCCTGCCAAACAAATTAGCTCTTCTGATTTTTCTGCCTAAATTGACTGGGACTCATCCCCACATGTAATTTAAATACACGTCGGAATACTGCATCATCGGAATAGCCTAATTCTTGCGCGACACTGGCAACCTTATTGGCTGGGTTTAGCAAAAGGCTACGTGCGTATTCCATACGGACGCTATCGATAAATTGTTTGGGTGCTTGCGCTGTTAACTGTTTTAGCCGCCGGTGTAATGTTCGCTCAGATATCGACAGTTCTTTTGCCAGCAACTGACTGCTTAACTGTTGGCCAAAATATTGGCGAACTACATTCTCTGCATCCACCAGAAACTGCTCTTTTGATACCTGGTAGCCTTTTGGTACATGCAAAGTTTGCGAACGCGGGTGGGAGTCCACAACGGCGAGATCAGCAACTTTGGTAGCGACTTCATCGCCAGCTACCATCTTGATCACTTGAAGAGTCACATCTACCCAAGATAAAGGGCCACCCGCTGTCACTATATTTTCATCTACTAACAGTCCACTGGCCCATAGCGGGCAGGCATTGCTAAAGCGGGATTTCAACTCATTGTGTAACCACCAGGTGGTTGTGCACTGTCGTCCATTTAGCAGACCCGCTTCACCCAGCGCCAAAACGCCACTACAGGAACCCGCGATAATCGCCCCGCGCCTATATTGGGTTCGCAGCCATTCGCAAGTCGGTTGATCCAGCAGCTTTTCAGGGGGCACACCAAACTGGTTGGGCATAAATCCGGGGACTATCACGGCTTCGCAACTGGATATTTGTGATACCCCATGGCTTACAGCAAAGTACCTGCCCTGCCCGTCTATAATGTCGGCGCCATCAGAACTGGCGACCAGGATTTCGGGGGACCAGGACTGTTGATAGGCAGGGTCCAGGGAGTGTTGGCTTTCAGATAAGCGGAGGCCACCCAGGGCAAACATATCCTGAACGCCAGCCAGAGCCGACGGCAAAACTCGCGGCATAGATAAGATGACTATCTGGGCCATAAATCCTCAAAGTGGCGAATTTTGTCTGATCATTGTCTTTTTGGACACTGATAGTCAAGCCTAAGCTTCCTCTAGGATACTCATCACCAAACAACGTGAGAGAAAACAATGACTGAAGCAAAGCTGGCCATCGTGGCACTGATCGACGCCAAAGCGGATAAGGCTGATGAGGTAAAAGCGCTGCTTACCTCAGCCCAACCGCTCGCTGTGGAAGAGCAAGGAACCCTGAGCTGGTATGCCGTACAAATCAACGCTACGCGATTTGCTATTTTCGACACTTTTAGCGATGAAGACGGCTTGACTGCACATCTTAACGGCAAGATCGCTGCAGCATTGCTTGGCAAAGCGGATGAACTGCTCGCATCAGAACCACAAATTATGACTGCGGATATTCTCGCATCTAAAGTCTAAGGAAGCCTTGAGAAACCAGGAGTCAGCGTTGGATACCCCTATCGTCTTCATCCATGGGACCAATGCCGGCCCCTGGACAATGGAGAACTTCCACCAGTATTTTGAGGAGGAAGGATTCTATTGTCACAGCCCAAGCTACCGCTACCATGAAGATCTAAAGTCAGAACAAAATCAGCAGCACCTTAAAGGACTGAGTATTGCCGACTACGTTGATGACATCAGGGCATTTGTACAATCTTTAGATGAAAAGCCTGTTCTAGTCGGCCACTCCCTGGGCGGTGTTATTGCACAAAAATTGGCAACTATGGATTTGGCACGGGCAATCGTATTGCTTAACGGAAGCGTGAACTGGGGAATACTGCCCACCACAGAAGAAGAGAGTGCGCTGGGCAAGTTGTTTATGGCTGCGGGTGAATTTTGGAATGATGTCCTGTTACCGGATTTCGCGACAATGGTGAAATTCGGGTTGAACAAACTCAATCCAGGCGACCAGCACAAGGTCTTTGATCGATTAGGTCCTGAATCTGGGCAAGTCCTATTTGAATTGTTCTTCTGGATTTTTGACAGTAATAAAACAACCAGAATTGACTATCAAAAAATCAATTGCCCCACTTTAATGGTTTCGGGAACCGATGACCTGGCAATCCCCCCTTCCACAGCAAGGTTAATTGCTGAGTGGCAAGGAAAAAATACCACCTTCTACCGAGCGGAAGGTTATGGTCACTATTTAATGCTGGAGCCAAAATGGAAGCGGATTGCAGAATTCTGCAGCACGTGAGTAAGCCAACAATTTCAAAAAACCACCTCCACTAGCAATAAATCACTGTGAACCCTTTACTACACCAAACCCTTAATCTGCCTCCTCCCTTTTCTCAAGTGAGATACTCGGCTAGATAATCAATCAGCAGCCTGACTTTCGGCGCGATATATCGATTGCCGGGGTAAACTGCGTATACCCCTTCATCCCTATCTTCGAGATCACTTAAGAGGGTGATTAACTTTCCTTCAGCGATATATTGCTCGACGTAGTAATCGGGCAACTGCACAACCCCCAGGCCTTTAAGCGCAGCATCTAAAAGCGCCCCTCCGTTGTTGTAACGAAGGCTACCTTTGACCCTAAGGTTTTTTTCTCCTTCCCTGGTATTGAATCGCCAGTAATCCAGTGTGCCCAGCAGGCAGTTGTGCCTGTTCAATTCCGACAACGAGTGTGGGGTCCCGTGCTCTTCAAGATAATCCGGTGAGGCGCACAGATGAATTCGCCGGTCCGCCAACTTTCTTGCCATCAAGGTTGAGTCCTGCAACTTACCCAGGCGTATGGCGATATCGTAACCCTCATCTATAAGGTCAACCTGGCGATTGGTGAAATAGGCATTGACCTCAATCTTAGGGTTTTGAATCACAAAATCATTGATCAGTGGTGCAACCTTCTTTTCAGCATAAGTGACCGGTGCCGTCAGTTTGATTTTACCCTGTGGGTGGCTCTGTAATTGAGTTACTGCTCGTTCCGCCGCTTCCAGCCCATCGAGCACCCCCCGGCAATGCTGGTAAAACAGCGTACCTTCTTGTGTCAGTGACACCTTGCGCGTGGTTCGATATAGCAGTTTGACATTCAAGCGGCTCTCCAAAGCACTGACCTGGCGGCTGACTTTAGCGGTGGAAATAGCCAGCCTCTGCGCAGCCAAGGTAAAGCTCTCGCTTTCAGCGACATAAACGAACTCTGTAATACCTTCCCAATCTTTCATTATTGCAAATATGTAAAAGTAAGTTTCAAAAACACCCAATTATAATCAATTCTGCAATCAATATAATGGCTCCCCAGTCGTCACAGCGGGGCCAACCAACTCCAGGCCCTGAATGACATGATTTAACAGCGAGTAATCTAATGTCTGAACAATTTATCAAGTCGAAGGCCGCCATCGCTTGGGGGCCTGGCCAACCGTTATCGGTCGAAGAAGTGGATGTCATGCTGCCAAAGGCTGGTGAAGTATTGATCAAGGTCATTGCATCGGGAGTGTGTCACACCGATGCTTTCACCTTGTCTGGCGACGACCCGGAAGGCAAATTCCCCTGTATTTTGGGCCATGAAGGTGGCGGTATTGTCGTGCATGTCGGTGAAGGGGTTACCAGTGTCAAAGAGGGTGATCATGTGATCCCCCTGTACACCCCAGAATGTGGCGAGTGTAAATTCTGCAAGTCCGGCAAGACGAACCTCTGCCAAAAGATCCGTGAAACTCAGGGGCAAGGCCTGATGCCCGACGGCACCACACGCTTCTATAAAGATGGCAAACCCATCTACCACTACATGGGCTGCTCGACATTTTCGGAGTACACCGTATTGCCAGAGATTTCACTGGCAAAAGTAAATCCGGCTGCGCCGCTAGAGGAAGTCTGCCTGCTGGGTTGTGGTGTCACTACTGGTATGGGCGCTGTGATGAACACCGCCAAAGTTCAAGAAGGCGATACTGTTGCGATTTTTGGCCTTGGGGGCATTGGCCTTTCGGCGATTATCGGCGCTACCATGGCAAAGGCCTCGCGAATCATTGCCATCGATATCAATGAAAGCAAGTTTGAATTAGCCCGCAAACTGGGGGCGACAGACTGCATCAACCCCAACAACTACGATAAGCCGACTCAGGAAGTGATTGTCGAGCTCACCGAGGGCGGTGTTGATTATTCCTTTGAATGCATTGGCAACGTCAATGTGATGCGCTCCGCTCTGGAGTGCTGCCACAAGGGCTGGGGTGAATCGGTCATTATCGGTGTAGCTGGTGCCGGCCAGGAGATCTCTACCCGCCCATTCCAGCTGGTAACAGGCCGAGTCTGGCGCGGGTCCGCATTCGGCGGAGTTAAAGGACGTTCCGAATTACCAGACTACGTAGAGCGCTACCTGAATGGCGAATTCCAGCTCAACGACTTTATCACCCACACCATGAGCCTGGATGACATCAATAAATCTTTCGATCTGTTACATAAAGGCGAAAGTATCCGCACCGTCATTCACTTCGATCAATAACCAGCAATGATCAATTGGGCCATCTCTTGGAGGTGGTCCAATTAGGGCTATCCATCATGTCTATTGAAAATATCAGTGCCAACCGGAGTTTTGGCGGCTGGCACAAGCAATACCTTCACGACTCACAGTCACTTAACTGCAAAATGCGTTTTGCTATTTATTTGCCACCGCAAGCTTCACAAATGCACAAGGTTCCGGTGCTCTACTGGCTGTCAGGTCTGACCTGTACCGATGAGAATTTTATGCAAAAGGCAGGAGCCCAGCGGATTGCCTCCGAACTAGGGATAGCCATCGTTGCTCCCGACACCAGTCCCCGTGGAGAATCTGTTGCCGATGATGAAGCCTATGATCTGGGGCAAGGTGCTGGATTTTATATCAACGCCACCCAAGCGCCCTGGAGTCGCCACTACCACATGTATGATTATGTGGTGGAAGAACTGCCGGCACTTATCGAGACCACCTTCCCTGTGACAACACGGCGGGCCATTGCAGGACATTCAATGGGGGGCCATGGCGCACTGATGATCGCCCTACGCAATCCGGCAAGTTATGTTTCCGCATCAGCCTTCAGCCCCATTAGCAACCCCACTCAGTGTCCATGGGGGCAAAAAGCCTTTGAAACCTATTTGGGCAAAGATCGGGATAGTTGGCGCGGCTACGACAGCAGCGAACTACTCAAAAGTGTCGAGAAGCCTGTGCCGATGTTGGTGGATCAAGGGGAAGCCGATAGCTTTCTTGTTGAACAGCTGAAACCCGAGATGCTCGAAGCGGCTGCCAAAGCAAGTAACTACCCGCTCCAACTTCGCCGCCATTCCGGTTATGACCACAGCTATTACTTTATCGCCAGCTTTATTGAGGAACATCTTCGGTTTCATGCCCAGCATCTCAGCCAGACATACCCAAACTAATAAGTAAGGTCAATCGTTAGTCCAAGGCCACAGCTGCAAGGAGAGTTGTGGGCCTGGAGATCTATTAATTTTCTAGCTATTTAACTCACGCACCACCATTAGCCTCTCCTCGGTCATATCCGCAATAGCCCAGCGTACCCCTTCCCGACCAAGACCCGAATCCTTAACACCACCATAGGGCATATTATCTACCCGCCAGCTGGGTACATCACCAATAACCACACCACCCACTTCCAAGGTATCCCAGGCTTGCTGGGCTTTGTAAAGGTCACGAGTGAATATGCCAGCCTGCAGACCAAAGGCACTGTCATTCACCTTGTCTAAAACATCATCAAAGCTATCGAAAGGCTCCAGAATTGCAACAGGGCCAAATGCCTCCTGCTGTACAATGGAGCAGTCATGGGGCACGTTTTCCAATAGCGTTGGATCAAGCATGGCGCCATCTCGTGTACCTCCACAAAGCAGGGTTCCCCCGGCTTGAACCCCCTCTTCCACCCAGGTATGCAAGCGGGTGGCCTCTCCCTCAGAAATCATTGGGCCAATAAATGTATCTTCTGATCGAGGATCGCCTTTCTTAAGCTTTTTGGTACGCTCAACCAGTCGTCGCTTCAAATCTTCATATAGACTGCAATGCCCATAGATCCTCTGGACGCCGATACAGCTTTGGCCCGACTGATAGAAAGCACCGAAAATCAGCCTCTCTACAGCATCATCAAGATCTGTATCCCGATCGATAACGCAGGCTGCATTACCTCCCAACTCCAAAACCACTTTCTTTCGCCCCGCCCTGGCCTTTAGATCCCAACCCACCGAAGGTGAGCCGGTAAAGCTGAGTAGTTTGAATCGATCATCCACAGTAAAAAGGTCTGCCCCTTCCCGGTGGCAAGGTAATACAGAGAAAGCGCCCTTCGGTAACTGAGTCTCCGCAAGGACTTCAGCGATAATCAATGCCCCAATAGGTGTCCGGCTTGCAGGTTTCAGTACAAAGGGACATCCAGCCGCGATGGCAGGTGCCACCTTGTGAGCGGCAAGGTTCAAAGGGAAATTGAACGGCGATATAAATGAGCATGCGCCCACCGGCACTCGTCTGATATATCCGCGATAACCCCGTGAGCGCTTGGATATCTCAAGATTGATAATCTCGCCATTGATACGCACTGCCTCTTCAGCAGCCACATGAAATGTATCGATTAAACGCAGTACCTCGCCCCGTGAATCATGAATTGGCTTACCAGCTTCAATACACAGCGCTTCGGCCAGCTCTTCAAACCTTTCACGAAAACGTACAACACAATGCTGTAAAACTTCCTGGCGGTTGTAAGACGGCAAATTAGCCATCGGTTTTTCTGCCAAAAGCGCCCAGTCGATGGCACTGTCAATAACCTTGGCATCAGCCATTGCAACCCGGGTAGCTACTTTCCCTGAATACTTGTCAGTAACTTCCAGATCGGTGTTGGCATGCACTGCTTCATTGGCCAGGTAGTAAGGGTAAGAGTCTTGCAGCAAAGTAATATCCTTTTACTTGATGTCTGATCTATCAAGAGTGCCCCAACGCCAGATACAGCATTGTGCCCATCGTCGGGTATAGATGACCCGCAGGCATATATCAAATGTGTACTCGCAGACCCATTAGCTCCGGAAGCAGGGGAGGATTTTCTAGCTGTGATGAAAAAGAAATAGATATACGGGAATCTTATGAAGTTGAGGGCCAGCGCCCCCAACTTCATATTGAATGGCAGCTAGTTATTTTTCAGTCAACCACATGCCAACCGGCTCATAATTAAACTTCTTGTAAATGGCCTTTTCGGTATCCGGATTGTCACTCTTCTTATCAATGTTGTATACGGTCCAATTCAATTCATCAACATTGAATTCAATCACCGCATATCCATAGATATTACTGACAAAATCTTTGATATGTGGATTGTTGACCTGAACCCCACCATTTAGCAATGAGGTAAACACACTGCCAACATCAATACCTTTTTCAATCGTATCGTTCATATTAGGAGAAGATATAGATGGGGTCATCAGCTCAACACCGACCAAGTTGTCGTAGTTCCAGTTGCTGATTTTGCTGAAGTCTACTTTTAGGTACGACGCGATGCTGGAATGAAGATCTCCTGTCAGTACCACAAAATTGTCAACGTTACTGTCTTTAACCGACGACAGAATCTGTTCCCGCTCCCACTGGTAACCGTCCCAGGCATCATAGTTGGCATAAACCAGTGAACGCCCCAAGATAGTCCCAGCCAATTGGGCCAGTAGAGTTTGGTTCCCCCATACTTTCCAGCGGGCACTGGAATTTACAATTCCATCTATCAACCAATCCCGCTGTGTCTTACCCAGCATGGTTTGGCTATCTTTTTCGTAATCTGTACACCAGTAATTTTCCCAAGTAGTACCGTCAGTGCAAGGCTCCTTGGTTCGATAAGTGCGGCTGTCTGTCATATAAAGGTCAACCAAGTCCCCAAACTGGAATGACCGATATATCTGCAAGTAGTCAAAAGCATGGCTTGCGGACTCATCAACTTTTACCCGTGCTGGGACATATTCAATCCAAGCCTGCTGGGCATCGCGACGTAACTGGCGCAGCTGATCAGGATCGTTATCACCGGTCTGGTAGGGGTGAGACGGCACGCCCAGAGTATCTCTCTCATAATCCCAGTAGGCGTTGTCTGCCGTTTCATGATCATCCCATGTGATGATAAATGAGTGCATTTCCATCGCCCGCTGCAAGTTCTTATCCTTGCGGTACTCCTTATAGATATGGCGATAATCTTCAAGGTCCATCGCAACCGAACCGCCAGAAGGCAGAGAGAGCGAATGCACTACTGAGCTTTCAAAACCCTCATATTCGGCATATTCATAGATAAAGTCCCCCAAGTGCAGTACGCAATGTACATCTTCGTCCGCAATATGGTTATAGGCATTGTAGTAACCGGTGGTGTAATCCTGGCAAGTGACCACAGCCATCTTTAGAGTCTCGAGGCTGCCAGTTGGCAAAGTGTGGCAGCGGCCAGTACGACTACAAATAGTGCCGTATTTGAACCGGTAGTAATAACGCTGATCAGAGGATAAATAGCCTTCCAGGTCAATGTTGACGGTGTAATCGCGGTCTGCCGTGATATCGCTAGCATTGATTTCAGCACTTAGAATTGGCTGAGTAAATTCCTCATCCAACGCAACATCTACATATAGAGACTGGCCATCTATATAGGAGTCTGGATTAATATGCGTCCAAAGAACCACCCCTGTTTGACTGGGATCTCCCGAGGCCACGGATAAATCAAAAACAATTCCATCGTTATCAATTTGATCAGTAGATGTGGTGCCGCCCAGCACAAAACGTGCATAGGTTTCGCTATCTGTGTCCGCGAGAGAACGAACCGCAAAGGGGGTCAAAAGTGCAACACCCATAGCCTGGACAAAAGTTCGGCGGGAGATGGTCATAAATCAACTTCCTGTTATCGTACGCATGAAGAATCGGAAAGGGGGCGGATTCTATAGAAGAACGTACCAACAAAGAAGTTTGACTTTTTATCAAATAATCTCCTCACCTACTGAATTTAACTTTTATAAGGTTAAGGCACAAAAGTCAGTTGAAATTAATTTACACCAACATCTCTTTAGCCATAAATTAAAAAAATCAAGTATTCCCGTGATTTAGGCGTCTGAAGTCATCTCTGACCTGAGGTAAGCAAAAGCATGCTGCACATAATCAGCTTTTCCCAATGAAACACCCTGGTTTCTCAAGATTGCATAAGCCGTATTAATATGGAAATAAAATTGGGGTAACGCCCAATCCCTGGCATATTGATCATCAGTCATATCAAAAATCATCCCATTAGGAAGTTTAATTGTCACAAGCTCATCCCTTCTCAACATCAATGTTTCTGGAGTAACGCCTCTTAAACGTATCAGCGCTTGTCGAATTCGCTCTTGAGCTTCGGAAATGGACCCAGGATTTTCACCAGCTCCCTGCCCTTCTCGAGCCAACTCCTCCAGAAAATCTGGAATCGCACGCCGCCCCAATCGAAATATTGCCTCTTGCGCCTGCAAGCAACTAAACCGAACTTGGGATGATAAGGGAAACATATCTGGAGCGAGCCTCGCTTTAAGGAGGGCTTCGGACTTGTCTTCTGGCAATTCTGCTTTTGCTTTCTCAAGCCAACAGGAAAGAGCCTCCAACATTTGTATATACGTAGGTAACAATAAATCCGTCAGACTCACAATGTATCTCCATTAGTGATTATTGGTAAGTGGCAAGATGTTTCTCTGGTACCAATTTAAAATAATTAACGAGACCCAAGCATAATCTAGAGTCTTCTTATTTCCATATATAAGCTAAATTCATACAGCCTAAACTCGAGATAAATCAATGCTCAGGATACTCAGATATGTTGCTGCTAGCTTAATGCTATTGGTGCCACTAGCGAACGCTGAATCTATCGACGTCGCAGTTAATGGCACCCTAATGCGCGGATTCGTCCTTGAAAAACATATGCTGAAAAACCACGCCACTTTTGTGCGTGAGGCTAAAACAGCACCAATCTATCGAATGTGGTCCATTGGAGACAAATACCCTGCAATGGAGAGAGTGCTTAGTGGCGGCACATGGATTGCACTGGAGATCTGGTCAATTCCTCAAGCAAACTTAGTCAACCTATTAGAGGAGGAGGCTAAAGGATTAGTCTTAGGTAAAGTTGCTTTAGCGGATGGAACACAAGTATTAGGGATACTAGGTGAAAACTATATTGTGCAAAACCAGAAAGATATTTCCAAGTGGCATGGCTGGCGAGCCTATGCGGAGAGTTTGGGTATGAGTAGTAATGAAACCGATCAGTAGCACTAATATTGAATATCGGATATCGGCAACCAATATGAGCACATATACAGAAGTCGCAGTAAATGGACCATTGATGCGCGGCCTTGAGTTAGAAAGCAACCTGCTACAAAACAATGCAACCTTTGTCAGGGAGGACAGAACAGAGGCCATCTACCGAATGTGGGTAATTAAAGGCCAGTACCCTTCTATGCAGCGAGTGATTATAGGAGGAACATGGTTTGACATTGAAATCTGGTCCCTTCCCAAGGCCAATTTAATTGAAGTGCTCTATTTAGAAGCGACAGGGCTAACATTAGGCAAAGTGAGCTTAGAAAATGGTGAGCAAGTCTTAGGGATATTGGGCGAAAACTATTTAACCCAGCAGCAGGAAGACATCTCCAAGTTTCATGGATGGCGCAACTATATACAACAGAAAACTAACGACTGACCCAGTAACGCCTCTCTGTAACCCATGGCAACACCATTGAGTCGACAATCCACCCAATCTATATTTTTGGACGGTAAAGCTGCCTGCCCGCGCAAGGTAGCCCTAACCACTCTAAGCACCCGACATCCAAAATCGTTACCACCGCTCCACCCCTTGAGTCCTCGCAAAAAGCGATATTAGTGGGCCGCTTGCCACAGGTGGGTATACGTTCGACAACTTTTCCATCACTATCAAGAACAGTCACATCACCTTGACCGAAAACTGCACAATACAATCGCCCATCACTACCAAAAACCATTCCATCAGGTCCTACAAATCCCTCTGGCGCCCCGAAAACCACATTGCTGAAAACCTCCCGTTTCGGAGTTGCTAAAGAAGCGAGATCGTAGCGGTAGATATTGCCGCTAATAGTCTCCCCCACATATAAGCGGCCCTGTAGATCAATGGCAATACCATTGGGAAAGCGCAACCCTGAATCCAGCTGTCGCAACACATCACCACTGCGGGGGTCTATCTCGTATACCCGTCCATCGTAACGACAATTTCGGAAATCAGCCCGGATAGCCTGCCCCTGAACAAACTCACCCGGATCAATTCCGGAATCTGTCATATAGAGCAAACCGTTTTCAGCAAAAGCCAAGTCATTAGGCCATAAGAAAGGCTTGCTTTTTGGTCCGCCATAGATATCAAGCAGTGCCCCATCTAACCCCATACGCACAAGCCGCTCCCTCCCCCCACCGGCGACCCAAAGGCTGTCGCTCCCATCAATTGCCAAACCGTTGGGGCGCCAACCGGGGTCTCCTACCCGTTGGTATTGCCCTGTCGGATCAATACGGCTTATACAGTGCCGCGAAGATGACATTTCAGCGACATAAATGTGGCCATCAGGCAGGCAAACGGGACCTTCCGGTTCTTGCAGACTATTGCACAGCACACGCCTTTTCATGGGGCTAACATGCGTCCCTATCTGGTCACACTACGACTTTACGAGCACACGAAAACACCCTAACAGCCTACTCCAACCAGTCTAAAACGTTGCGCCAAAGACTATCCTTGAACTTCTTCCTAAAGAATCCAAAATGGCCAATCGATCCATTGCCAATAGAACTGGACTGGATGGTTTCAATATCCGTATTTGCGTTGCAATAGAAGTCCCTTAATGTACGCACCGCCTTCTCTGGCGCGAAGTCCTTATCATCATCGATAAACAGGAACTTCATATCACACTGCAAGCGCTCAAACCCCTCGCGAATAGGTCTGCCCTGCCGATCGACCACATAGTCCCTATGACGGGCCCAAAAAGCCCACTGGCTAGCAATACCTGCAGGTAGGTTCTCCCCTCCCCAGAGTGCGCCTGGCACCCACCCTAAAACCCTCGATAACACCGGAAAGGCAAAGTACCACGCCAGCACTAGCTTTGGCTGATGCTTAGCCCCCCAAAGCCTCCAAAAGCCACTTTGAGCTGATACGCAGTACACACTTGAAAGTTGAGTATTATTTGATGCAAGACCTAGGATTTGTCCACCGACACTGTGACAAACACAATGCCAAACCAGCGCTTTAGAGTGTTTACCACACCAGTCAATTACCGCCTCCAGATCATTCTCTCCCCAAGCACTCAAAGTCAGCCGTTTGTCTCTCTGGTTGGCGACAGAAGACTTCCCAATGCCCCGGTAGTCATAAGTCAGAACCAAGTAGCCATTCTGGGCTAAAAAGCTGGCGAAATCCCAATAGAAACTTTGCTTCACAGCCATAGCAGAGTTAATGATAATGCCCGCTTTTGGCTCCTCATTGGGTGTAAAAAGCTTGGCCCCAAGCTGTATCCCATCTTTGGTTGAGATTCTCTCTTCTTTAATCATTTACCTATGGTTTCCATGTATCATTCAACACAAACCATAGGGAAAAGCTAATGCCAAACCCAGCACTTCCAGTCAATCATAAGAAATACCATTGGTCGAGGGGGGCCATACAGGAATTTTTCCTATAAAAATGTACTTCAGGCCAAATGCTATCTATTCAATAACGAAAGATAAAAACCTAACTCGAATGAAACCACTTGCAACTAGACTTATACAGTTGCTCTATTTGATTATTAATGAGCATTTTAAACCCAATAAATAACCAAGTATTATAGCAACCATTTTTTCTTGCTCCCCGCCACCTATTTTGCAAGGCACCTGAAATGTCTCTAGATAAGAAATATATCCCACCAGTAGCAATCCTGCTCACTATCTACTTAAAGCGACTCTAAAATTCAGCCATCAAGCTTGGTATCCGGCTAGTCTCGCCACCAAGTCAACCTGTGATGATTTATTGTGTATTTAATGTATAACCTAAGTCATTTATTGATCTAAGAACGATGGGAAGTTTAGGTGTATGACCGATCGATTCAGCATCATTATGCCCTGTTACAACAACGCTGACCTCTTATATAACCTTCTGCAAGGCTATTCTTTACAAACATTTCCCAAAAGCCATTTTGAACTCATCATTGTAGACAACAACTCACAAGATCCCAATATCATTTCATGTTACAACAAATTCAAGAATCAACTAACTGTAACTTTACTATTTAGGCACCTTTTACCAGACCCATTTGCACTCAACTCGGCACGCAATTTAGGTGTTAATATTGCCAAATATGACTGGTGTATATTTACAGATAGTGACTGTATCCCCTCCCCCCAGTACTTAACAGAAATCCAAAAATTAATTAATGAGCATGGATCAAATATCTGCATGACAGGAATAAGGGAATTTATTAATTCCAAAGACATAGTTCCGAGCAAAATAGATAGTAGTGGCGTATACCTCAGCAACTTCCCAAGGTTTAATAGTTCATCAAATTATGGGCTCAGTAAAGACAGGCGCTTGGGCAAAATTGAGCATCTACCGAACACAGAGCATCCTTGGGGTCATTTTTATGGCTGTAATATGGTGTTTAAGAAAGAGCATGTTATCAAAGCAGGCTTGTTTGATGAAAAGTATGATGGAACCTGGGGGTATGATGATATAGATCTAGCCTACCGGGTAATCAATAACCTTAAGGTAAGACCCATTTATATGGAAAAGGCTGTTGTATACCATCAAGATAAAATTGACCCAGCAGAGGCCGTGAACGAAAAAAGTATCAAACTCAAGGATCTAAAAAACCCGAACTATCAATATATATGCAAGAAAATCCCCGGATACTACGAATTTAGTAATCGTGAATTTAAGCGCTTTGGACTTACAATCATTTAAGCAGCCCACTGATTAAGTTTAAATTTCAAGCAATTCGACCTCAGCCGAAATCTGCTTTAGGAAAAAAAGGACAGTCTCAAGTGAGAAAATAGCCTTATTTACAGTAACATCAATGTGATAACCATCAACAGATTTGCTAATTGCAAAAACCAGAGCATCCCGTGTGATCGAATAGGTTGCTATACAACCATCTTCTCTTGCTGGCAGGTAACTAAAGATAAAGTCTTCGCTAATATTTGAATTAAGTTTCTTCTCTATTTTTAACATATCAAGTAGCACCACTGCATAATATGCAATATGATATTTTTTTAAAAGAAAAATTTGATGTCTGGCAAAATCATCTAAGCCTTTCAGTGAAAAATAGAAACCAGAAGCCGTATTGCCTATTCCACGCAAATTCCCTCCCTGTTTGGGAATACCGTGAATGAACTCCTGAGTTATTAGTATATTTGCCCTATGCCGATCAAAGATACAAGTAAAGGAATCTATCAGGGTTGTTAAAATGTTCTCAAAAGATATCTCATCAGACTCAACTTTAGCTGAAACCAACACGATATCATCCAGCTCTCCATATACATCCCCTCCTTCCTTCAAAAAAAATGGGTTAGCCCTACCCTCCTTCTTATTACTTAATATTAAACCAATCCCTAAGAAGACAGCTTTACCCAGACCAACGACTCTATCAAAATATGAATATTGGTCATTACCGTTATATAGGCGCCTTATGATTAGGAGATATTCATTTGACTTAATCTTATCTTTCTTCAATAAAAAATTAGCATACTTAGAGAAAAGCAGCCCGGTATAACCGGAAAAGTAATCATGATTGACTATAAAATATACAGATACCTTGTCAAAATGAATATAAATAGGGATATCAGCCTTTTCTAATCTCTTATAGAGCTCCTTCCTTCCGTGACTACCCACCAATTCGTTTTGAAGTTCCGTAATTTTCTCTAGATAATAGGGTTTTGAATGTGGTGCAGAAGTCAATGCAACCAAATCATAGAGCTTACTCAAACAATTGCTTAGTTCAGATTGGCTGTTTTTACCGAAGATATATACGACCAGTGTGGATACGCAACCATAACCTTTTAAGTATTGCTGAACATAGCTCTTAGGTGTCTTTATCGGTGTAAATAGCTTGCATAAGAAATTAGCTTTCTCCGCCATAGCATCAACTTAAAAAGGGGGTGTTCTATTAGTAAAGATCAGCTACGCAACATCAAAAAGTGGACAACCGCCCATTATCACGCCAAATGTCATAAAAGAACCCCGCAAGCCAGCTAGCACAAAGACAATGCTGCCAGCTACAGGGTACGCAATCATAAAACCTCAGCTATGAGGTTAACTACCTATACCCGAAAGCCACCAATCGAATATTAGTAAAGGCAGAAATTCACGACCAGAGGCTCCTTAGCCCCAAATTAACCAAATCTCGATCCTGTCTTTAATATTAGGCAATATCAGTGGTGTGTCCCGCTACGTATCCGGTCAATAAGGGGGTTGGATTTTCTCCTATCAACACAAACTTTGGCTTTTTTTATCCTGCTACCCAATACTTTATCAGTTCGACATACTATATGATCACTTTCAAATGGATAGTCAAAATTATACTTCATGCCATACCCATAATATTTCTGATCTAATGGCTCATACCTAGTATGCATTACAGCTGCCAATGCTGACTCATCAAAAACCCCAGCAGGATTGGAATTCACCACCTTCGGATCTGTAACTTGGCCGTCTACATCTACATTAAATTCAACAACAACAAACCCCTCTATCTTTTCCTCTACAGCCTGTAATGGATAGATAGGAGGAGTTGAAAATAAAGGGACAGGCTCTCCTTTTTGTTTTGCGGCTTCACGAGACTCATCCGATGCCTTAAGTGAATATATCATTTTGGGGCACTGCTCATATGATGTGCAGTCAGAAAATGAAACACTATTTGATGTACAGCCAGAAAAAGTAATCGCAAGAAAGGCTAGTGCCAGAACTCTCATTTCAGTAATATCCCTATAAAATTTCACATATTGTATATAAATTAAATACACTAGCCTAGATAATTTTATCGAATGTAATGGTAAGATTCTCTTAACTTAAGCCGTAGGTCATCCTACTGACTACACCTTAAATAAACTTACTTACCCCGATATAAACTCACCATCTAATTTAGTTCAAACAAGCCATACCTTACCCCAGCTTAACTTGCACCACCCTCTTATACTCAAATGAGTACCTTTTCGTCGGAATACTGGCTCTAAACTAACCGAAACTTTAAAAATCACTTTATAAGTTTTGTAGAATTGCCGGAAACAGCACAGCAAGTGCTGTAGTGGTCTAATCCTTCCGGACACTTCGTTAAGATGGTAAAACTACCTAGCGAGGTGAAGTATGACAACAAAAGGTACACGCCGGAAATTCAAGCCGGAGTTCAAGAAAGACGCCGTAGCTCTTGTCTCAGAACAAGGGTATTCGATTTCCAAGGCCGCAGAGGCTGTAGGAACCACTGCTAACAATCTGCGACGCTGGATAAAGGAGCTGGAGCAGGAAGAGAGCGGAGTAAGGTTGGATTCGGGCGAACGAGCTGAACTGGATCAACTGCGACGTGAAGTAAAGCAATTGCGGATGGAGAAGGAAATCCTAAAAAAGGCCAGCGCCTTCTTTGCGAAAGAAATGAAATAAAGTACGAATTTATTAAAAAGCAGCAAGGTAGCTTTCCAGTTAGAGTGCTCTGCCGAGTAATGCAAGTAAATAAGAGCAGCTATTACGAATGGTGTCGTCGTAGTGATAGCCCAATAGATGGCCAGATTTGGCAACTATGCCATCGATTGAAGGCCTTATTTGCAGAATCTCGTGAGAGTCTCGGAAGCCGTCGGTTAATGAAGCTGTTGCGCAAAGAAGGCTTTGAAATTGGGCGTTATCGAGTCCGCAAACTCATGAAAAAGCTCGGCTTGGTTGTAAAACAGAAGAAGCGATTTACACTAACCACAAATAGCAAGCACCAACTGCCAGTTGCTGAGAATCTTCTAAATAGGGATTTCTCACCGAGTGCTAAAAATCAAGTTTGGACTACGGGTATTACCTATATCTGGACTTTGCAGGGTTGGTTATACCTAGCAGTGGTAATTGATCTTTATTCACGCCGGATTGTTGGCTGGCACTTAGACCGCCAGATGGAGACGGCCCTGGCAAGTCGTGCACTGGTTATGGCTATCAATTTGCGCACCCCAACAAAAGGTCTGCTGCATCACTCTGATCGAGGTAGCCAGTATGCCAGCCATAGCTACCAAGCGCTACTAAAGCAGCATGGAATGGTGTGCTCAATGAGCCGCAAGGGAAATTGTTGGGACAATGCACCTACTGAGCATTTTTTTAGTAGCCTGAAGCGGGAATGGTTAACAGGAAACCTCTATCCGACAAGGGAGGGTGCGATAACAGACGTGAGGGCCTATATTGCGTATTACAATTCACGCAGGATACATACAACACTGGGGGACGTAACCCCTATCGAATTTGAAAAATGTGCTTAGGAAAGTGTCCGGTTGGAGTTGACCACAACAGAGCTTAGGTGTTTACAATACCGGAACGCTTAAAGTCTGACTATTATTTAAGCTCTTTCGCCCGCAGCCAGGCCAACCCGAGCCCAGCGGCAACCGTTATACCCATGCCTATCACACCACGGATACCGAATTCCGTGCCGAAGATAAATCGATCGGCTAACACACCAACGAGGATCGCACTGTAAAACAGTGCTCCCACTAAGTAAGCAGGTGCGACACGGTTAGCGATTGTGTAGGCTAGGTTCTGGGGGACAAACAGCAGTGCAGGAATCGCAAGTATCCATAGAGACGATGTCTCCACCTTCGCGCCCTCCCAGGACACAATAGACAGACTAAAGACCAACATCCCAACAGAGAAATAGAACATAATGCGCTCAGGCGGTTCAGTCCGACCTGCAACACCCGTTGTGATACTGCCTGCGGCACGCGCCACTCCCGCCAGCAAGGCAAGCAGTGAGTAGGGATTGAAAATGCCCTGAACACTATGCTGGATCAAAATTAGGCATACGCCAAAGAATGCCAATATCGCTAAAAAGATTGTGGCGGTACTAACCCGGTGGCCAAGAAACACCTTTGCCATCAACATAGCGAAGAATGGATTCGTGCTTTCAAGTACCAACGCATCCGCGATTGGTATTCCCTTCAGTGCCCAGTAGAAAGCAGCGAAATAGACAAAACCCGATATAGAGCGAAGAACAAGGATTTGCGGATTCACCGGCTTTATTCCCGCCAATCCTTGCCGCATCAGGAGAAACATACCCGACAATGGAGCAAGTAATACGACCTGTGCAGCCAATAGCATAAAGGGACTGAGGCCCGCGCCAGCACCAAGCTTACCGGCAATACCGACACAGCCCATCAACACTCCGCCGATAAGAGCTAGCCCAACACCCAGGGAATGATTTTGATAAGTAGATGGCAAAGTGTCACTACCTTCAGCAAATAGGGGGCAAACCTACCTGAGGCGCAGTAATGATGCTTTAACTCATGCCTCAGGCGGGTCTTTACAGAACGGGACTCTATATAACTTTAGCCCCCCAATAGATTCATTTCCCATTGGGCTGGCCAGAGAGATTGTTGTGGCAATTGCCTGCCAACTGGCGTCAGTTTCCCAGCCTCACAAGATATGGCAGTCCTAATACGAAAACTGAGTTTTGACCACTTTTAGCTCAAGAGTGCTAATCCTGCTCTCAGCCCTGCAACACCAGGTATTCAGCGCAAGCAATTGTCGGTACTTCCTTTCCTCCAGGCCATGTTAACCTCCACCCAGTATCCAGTTATTTCTCCATAAGGTATATCGGCATCATCACGCAAGAATGGCTTATTGTGCTAAAGCTCTGAATTGGGGGGGAGGTATCTGCCAGTGTCACACCACTTTCCCAACTTTGGTAATTCTGAGCCATTTCAAAACGGGCCGTGGAACCTAAGGATCCGTAACCGCTCGCCTGAGTATAGAAATTGCACCAACAGCTAATTCATTAAACTCTAGTTATGCCCAGTAGACCGCTAACTTGTATAAGGACCATTGCTCTCAGAAAACTCTCTTAATGTCTTCATATATTTTTCTATGTACCTTAAAGCACTCTCTTTGCTAACCAATGGTTCACAATATCCGAAAACAAACACCCCTTCTCCATCTATTGTGCAAGTCACTAGCATTATAGGGTGTTCTCCATGTGTTTGAACGGTCATAACCACACCAAAGTCAAAGAACGTCAAAGGGCCCGTATACTCACTTATATCCCCAACATTGGATACACAAATCCCAGAAGGGAAGTAATCTTTTTCAGTGCTAGATTCTTTAGCTAAACGTTCGATCTCTACGAGGCTGTAATCGGGCACAAGCGGAGGCTCAAAAAAGTGCCCATTTCTCAACTGTAAATAGACTTTTTTTTGAATTAAATGCGCGAGACTTAACAAGTCGAGGCTGGTTTCATCTGATGATAAGGATATAGTTAAAATAGTTGTACACTCCCCTATAACATCCCGATCTATCTGGTGTTTACACAAGAATTGCGCATTTATAGGCAGCAGTAACTCCGTTACGGGGCGAAAACCTGGCAATGACCGGGAAGCAATAATAGCAATAGCGTTATAAATAGAGGTAATTTGAACATTCTCATGTTTTGAAAGTAGGTACAATTGGTCACAAAACCTTTTGGGGAGGACGCGATAAATAGAACATCCCTTTCGAAGGGAAGCATTTACTGCTTGCTCTACAGGCCACTTTGAACAAGCATTATTATCGTTACTAGCCACCGGTTGTATTGTTTTAAGATGTTTTATGGAGCTAACATAATCCACCACCGATTTTTGCATTATCGAAGCAGAGGGTCTATCTCCTGAATCACCTCTCAGGTACCGGTCCAAATCTCTGACCAAGAGTAATAATGAACGTCCATCCATGGCAGCATGGCTTACCATAAAAGCAACCCACTCCACATCTCCATGCCCATTCACATAAACCGTAAAACGATAAACATACTTTTCCAGCTCAAGAATTTTAGCCCCTAAACGTTTGAACTCTTCCTGATAATTTAAAGGCAATGCATCACGCTTAATTTCAATAGGAATAGCTTCAAATTCTACGTCGCAGAACCAATAAGCATGATGATTTTTTTCTACCCGAGAATGGAGCATGGGATGCAGGTTATGGAGGTATTCCATTCCCTTTATTAATTCTTCGACTCCCAAAGACCTACATGCCCTGAAGAAGACAGCCAGTTGGACTGCACCGTTTGACTTTTCAGTCAACTCTACAAAGAGTGCTTCCTGAGCCCCAAGCTTACGAAAAGGTTTTGCTTTATTCATTGCAGGCTCTTCCCAATAGGGAGATCACTATCAATAGTATAGAACGAGAAAGAGCTATACCCATGCTACATTTATAACAAGCGCTTATAGATAAACACTAGGCTCGCACAATCTTCGAAGATATCAGTGCCATAAGTGGATATCTTTCTGGAGGGTGTCCTACCACTTTTACCTTTCTGCCACCATTCTGGATGCCCACCAAAGAATGCCACCATTCTGGACACCCACCAAAGAAAACACCATTCTGGAAAACACCATTCTGGACACCCACCAAAGAAAAAGGTTTAAACGTCTTCTCTATTGACACGGTATGGAAACCTCGCCAACATGCTGTATATAAAAACAGTTAAAATTTGATACCATGACCTTGCCCCGATGCTCACAGATCTCTCTTGAAACAACACCTTACTATCATTGTGTTTCTCGCTGTGTACGCAGGGCATTTCTTTGTGGGAAAGATACCCAGTCAGGAAAGAACTATGAGCACCGGCGCCACTGGATAGAGGCCAGAATACAAAAGCTGGCTGGCATTTTTGCTATTGATATCGCAGCCTATGCGGTAATGAGTAATCACTACCATATTGTTCTCTATATTGACTCAAATACAGCAAAAACTTGGCCCGATACTGAAGTCATTCATCGCTGGCAGGAGCTTTTCAGTACATCCATACTGGCCCAACGCTATATTCAGGGCCACACCCTTGATCACAGTGAGATGGAAAAGCTCAAAGAGCTTGTCGCTCTCTGGAGAGAGAGATTGATGGATATCAGCTGGTTTATGCGCTGCTTAAATGAACCTATCGCTCGCAAAGCCAATGCGGAAGATAACTGCACAGGTCGCTTCTGGGAAGGACGCTTTAAGTCCCAAGCTTTGCTTGATGAGAGAGCCCTCGCCGCCTGCATGGCGTATGTCGATCTTAATCCTATCCGAGCAAAAATGGCAAAAACACCAGAAAGTTCTGATCATACCTCGATTCAACGACGTATTCATGCAGCCACCTCAGGCAAACAGCCCAAGGAGCTACTGCCACTTGTAGGCGATGAGCGACTGAGTATGCCGAAAGGACTGCCCTTTCGGCTGGATCACTATTTAGAGCTAGTGGATTGGAGTGGTCGATATTTAGATCCCAGAAAGCGCAGCGCTATTTCTGAGAACGCCCCTCCCATACTCGAACGACTGGGTATACCACCAAAACACTGGCTTTATCTCAATCGCAATTTTGAAAATCGCTTTAAAAGCTTGGTTGGATCAGCAGAGTCCATACTGCAAGCTTGTATCCAGCTCCATAAACGTTGGGTACACGGCATCCGTGATTGCCGGCTTTACCTTTCTGCAGCACCCTACTGAGTATTTTCCCCTTCCCTAGCTACTTTCATTCCTCTTGGCTTCCCCAAACCTAACTCTTGATCCTTTCAATCAAAGAAGAAAAAGTCGTTAAGAAGGCGCCTGCAGCTCAGCTAGCACCTCCCCCTCAATTTATGGGTGTCCTAAAGAAAGTTTACTAAAGAAAGTTTATTTATGGGTGTCCTAAAGGAGAGGAGGAGGAGAGTTAGAGAGTTAGAGAGTTAGAGAGTTAGAGAGTTAGAGAGTTAGAGAGTTTAAAGAGAGTTGCTAAAGGAAGTTGAAATAGTTGACCACTACAACCGACAGACTGATCAAGAAAAAATAAACCCTATTAATAAGCCCTAAGGAAGTTATTAAATTTAAAATCTAATTTTTAACACAAAAAACAAAGCGAGCAAAAAATCAGATAACCACCCCTTTAAAACCACAAGGAACTTCCCCCTAGATAGTGGGGCGCTTACAAAGCAGCCCCACACACATATAGGAGTACAGAAAAGGAACTTATAACGTTCTATCAAATACAGCTAATGTCACTCTTTGTACCCGACAAACTCAAATATCAAAGGGTACTCCAGACAAGCTCTCCATCGATAAACTTAAAGTGCTGGCCTGCATCAGGATTAAACACAGGAATCGTATACCCTGTGGGACAACCATAGCTCTCCAACTTATCTGAATCTATACTTTTACCAAATAATTCTATCTTTGATATCATTTTACAGGAAGCGAAAAATGCATTTAACATTGGCCATTGGGTATCAGATCCTGCATCACCTATAATTAATGGAAATTCGCTATTACCCTCAGGCAGCCCATATATTCCACTCATACCAATTGAAAATTCATAGGGTGTTAAATTCTCATATGTCACAGCGGCAACAATCGCACATGAATTATTTGCCTCAACCCTCATTTCATTCTCACCAATAAATGATCCATCATATATATGCGAGAATGTTCCAGTCACCTCTCCCTGATATCTCCATTTATACTCAAAACCACTCCAACCTTTATCAAAAAGTTCAACTGTAGCAGGTCTCCCATTAAGCCCGAGTACAATACCTGACGTTTCATTAACTACATTTTCTGCAATAAAATACCCAGAGCCATACTCTTCGCCCTTTCGATAATTTAACATGTCAACGGTTTTATCGATTTCAAAAGCATCTATAATTGTATTTTGCTGCAAACTGCTCTTTAGGCTTTCAGTATCAATGGGGCTTAATGTGGTTTCGCCATCCATGATTATAGCGCCATCAAAAGTTGAATATACGATATGATCATTTTCAACCGGAATAAAAAATGTTATATCAGAATTTGCAATAGGAATATAGGTGGGCTCCTCAGAAACAACTATTACCTGAGAAATGTTTCCATTATCCTCAGAGTGCAAATTTTCAACTGCAGACCCTGTCAATAAATAATTCGCATCTGGGGAATAGTACAGCCCCCCATCTGCCATTGTTAACAACCCACCGTTATATGATGTGACAACCTCAATAGTCTTTGATGAATTCTCAATAAACTCTGCCCCAGACCAGCTTATAATATCTTCAATAGATTCTAGTGAATAGATATCCCCTTCAGTCGTCTGAGTAATGATTTTACCATTAACAGAACCGATAAATTTCAAACCGCCATGACTGAAAGAGAACACGATGCCAGATGAGTCAAAAACATCAATACTTGTACCACCATAAGAGCTTCTTTTTTGGATTATTACCTTTTCTTCACCTTCAACTTCTACAACATATGGTTTTTCAGAAAAATCATCATAGCTCCCCACATTACCTAATGATACAGTATCACCACCGCCTGCCATATTTAATCCATCAGGACTATAAAATACGTCACCATTCTTTAGTACTGAAACGACTCCAGCCTCACCCAGTGCGGAAATCCCATAGAAATATTCGCCTGGTTCCAACATCTGTACAGAGCCAGCTCCCCGCAAATATTGAGGAGCAACAGAAAAGTTAACTCCACAATTATTTACACTACCAAGAACACCGCCATTATACTCAGCCAATACCTGGTCATAAGTTGTAGCGTGAACACCCGACGCCAAGAAAGGGAGTAAAATGCTGAAGAGTGACTTTTTCATATTAACCTATATTTACCATCTTAACTTAGGATATCCTTACCTAGCGGCAAGAGTCGTGAAGAAATAAAATAACTTACCTAAAACCAACTGATCCACATGGCTTTAGCTATTTTTATTCTCGCGCCATTATAAACTTGCATCTATACTTTACGGAAGTGGAGTTTTAGCTATTTTTTATTCAACCATAAAAATAAGCGAACCTATTTTTAAAATCTTACTCTCCCAGTAAACATTCCCACATATGAGTCTATAAAATGAAACATAAGTATTAGGTAAACCAGAAAAATATTAGAAAACTCAAAGATAAGTGATCGAAACTAGAACGTGAAATAAGCTGCAGGGCTGCATTACCACCATAAACCTATCAGAAGTAATTCCTAGATTCTCACAACAATCGGCACGCTTGGTGATAGCAGAGGGTGCTGGTTGGCTTTTGAACCTACCCATCAACAACGATGGCTATAGAAAAACAGTTTTAGAAGAAGCTGTCACTCTTCAAGTTCCTCCAGCTAAATTTTGTCCTTAATTTATACTCAATCAGTGGATACTGCAATATCCCATCAACTTTTCAATGTTCTGTACCAAGTAGAACATCTGCCATTACCCCTGAACCTTACTTTTTCCTCATAGCCAGAAGCGATTCAATCGCTTATTGGCACCAGTGTTCCCAAACATTGACTCGATAATAGACATTCAATGCCCATAAATGGTCTTGCCTTCGATACTATCAACCCGCTTTTTCATCCAGTCAGTGGCTGTCCGTCCGTTTTCCAGTCCGTCCGTTTGTCCAAGTTAGGGATACTTGCCTTCCATGTCCTTTTCGAGAGTCGGCAGAATCTGGGTTTCGCATGCACTGATTTTTAAGGCTGCATTTCCTGCAGTCAGTGAGGCGCCCTTCGAACAATAGTTTTTCTTACCTTCACTGACATTCTCTTCTTTTAACAAGAGCATGGATTTTTCTGCCGGACAGATGCAGGCTTTCTCTTTTTTGTTGAATGTAAACTCACTAGCTGGGATAGTCTGCTGGACATTATCCCTGCGTTTTTGTTTGCGCATGCCATACTTGGCTTTTTGCTTAGCAAAAGCTTTATCACGTGAACGTAATTTATTATCAGGGATGTAGGTATTAATACCGTTTTCTCGCAGGTAGTCGTAGTTAGCATCGTTACAGAATCCAGTATCAACAGTAATGATGGCCTGCTTAGTCAATATGTCTTCATCGATTCCTATACGCTGATAATGACAACTGATGCCATCGAGAATAGGCTTCGGTGTATGATGTTCTTGCACCTCAACAATGGCCTGTGCCTCAACGACTATCTGATGCTTCCTATCAACTGCGGCAACACCGTTATAGCCCTGGATGGTTCCCATGCTGGTAGTCATATTAGCTGACCTATTGTACGTGATATTACTTTTTACTTATGTAGGGTTCTTGCCCTGCCCCACCCTGAGGAGTGATTCTTTAAGAACTGATCAATTTTATCGAAGTTTTTCTGTAGAGTATCCGCCGCTTTAGCTACCGCTTGCTTTCGGTCTTATTCTTTAGGTTTCCTGCCATCGAACCTCTTTGAGGCAATGTTTGATCTTCTTGCGAATTTTTCCTGCTTCTTTTTCAGCTCTTTAGAAGTTCCCGAATGTTCTTTGCTGGCATTGGATGGCATCTTGTATCTATCTATTGTGAAAAGTTCGTTGCCAAGCAGCCCCTGCTGATCGCAGACCAGTAACACTTGCTCAAATACTGAGTCAATCACATCAGGATAACTGCTTACGAAATTCGTAACACTAGTAAAATGTGGAACCGTATCGCATAACAGTGCTTTGAAGAAGGTGTTGTTCTCACTTTGCCGTTGAATTTCACGGCCTGAGGTAATGCCTTTTGAGTAAGGAAACAATATGATTTTCAGTAGAATAACCGGATCATACGCGACTCATCCGCCGCTACCATTTTAATATTTTTTATGGAAGTCAGAGAGGACGATGTGATCATCAATCAGATGATAAAGTGTAAGCTCGAAGGTTTCAGGCTGTAGTTGTCCTTTGAAATTGATGACAACCATTACATCTTGGCTGTAATCTTAATGCCTGAAATTGGGCATATGGATAATCTCGACATCAAGACCTCCATCTTAACAAAAAAGCTAACCTTTAAGAGTTTTCCTACAGCCTGAACACGGCTCGCATTTCTCTCTAAACTTTGAGTGTCCTGAATTCATGCCCCCCCATCCTCTGTAGTGGTCTAATCCTTCCGGACACTTCGTTAAGATGGTAAAACTACCTAGCGAGGTGAAGTATGACAACAAAAGGTACACGCCGGAAATTCAAGCCGGAGTTCAAGAAAGACGCCGTAGCTCTTGTCTCAGAACAAGGGTATTCGATTTCCAAGGCCGCAGAGGCTGTAGGAACCACTGCTAACAATCTGCGACGCTGGATAAAGGAGCTGGAGCAGGAAGAGAGCGGAGTAAGGTTGGATTCGGGCGAACGAGCTGAACTGGATCAACTGCGACGTGAAGTAAAGCAATTGCGGATGGAGAAGGAAATCCTAAAAAAGGCCAGCGCCTTCTTTGCGAAAGAAATGAAATAAAGTACGAATTTATTAAAAAGCAGCAAGGTAGCTTTCCAGTTAGAGTGCTCTGCCGAGTAATGCAAGTAAATAAGAGCAGCTATTACGAATGGTGTCGTCGTAGTGATAGCCCAATAGATGGCCAGATTTGGCAACTATGCCATCGATTGAAGGCCTTATTTGCAGAATCTCGTGAGAGTCTCGGAAGCCGTCGGTTAATGAAGCTGTTGCGCAAAGAAGGCTTTGAAATTGGGCGTTATCGAGTCCGCAAACTCATGAAAAAGCTCGGCTTGGTTGTAAAACAGAAGAAGCGATTTACACTAACCACAAATAGCAAGCACCAACTGCCAGTTGCTGAGAATCTTCTAAATAGGGATTTCTCACCGAGTGCTAAAAATCAAGTTTGGACTACGGGTATTACCTATATCTGGACTTTGCAGGGTTGGTTATACCTAGCAGTGGTAATTGATCTTTATTCACGCCGGATTGTTGGCTGGCACTTAGACCGCCAGATGGAGACGGCCCTGGCAAGTCGTGCACTGGTTATGGCTATCAATTTGCGCACCCCAACAAAAGGTCTGCTGCATCACTCTGATCGAGGTAGCCAGTATGCCAGCCATAGCTACCAAGCGCTACTAAAGCAGCATGGAATGGTGTGCTCAATGAGCCGCAAGGGAAATTGTTGGGACAATGCACCTACTGAGCGTTTTTTTAGTAGCCTGAAGCGGGAATGGTTAACAGGAAACCTCTATCCGACAAGGGAGGGTGCGATAACAGACGTGAGGGCCTATATTGCGTATTACAATTCACGCAGGATACATACAACACTGGGGGACGTAACCCCTATCGAATTTGAAAAATGTGCTTAGGAAAGTGTCCGGTTGGAGTTGACCACAACAATCTGACCTCGATCTTTGCCCTTGATATCGCTGCCTATGCAATTATGAGCAACCACAACTATATCGTACTTTATATCGACAAAGAAAACCGCTGAATTGGCCCGTGACTACCTTCAAAGGGACAGTCTCGATCACTGTAAGGTGAGCTAAAGAAAATCGTCGCGCTATAGTATGATCATTTGATGGGTCTTACCTGGTTTATGCGCAGCTCAAACGAGCCTATCGCCCACCAGGCCAATGCCGAAGATAATTGTGCAGGCCGTTTTTGGGGAGGTCGCTTCAAGTCCTAAGCTTTATTGGATGAAAGAGCTCTTGCTGCCTACATGGCCTATGTCGACGTCAACCCTATCCGTGCCCATATGGCAAAAACGCAGAAGATTCTAATCATACCTCGATCCAACAACGTTTTCGTACGGCAATCGCAGGTGAGCAACCCAAAGAACTTCTACCGTTTGTAGGTGGCGAGCGCCTGAATAGGCCTAAAGGGTTGCCCTTTCAGTTGGATCACTATTTAGAACTAATGAACTGGGGTGGTCGACATCTAGCCCCCAGAAAACGAAGTTATATTGCTGAAAGTACGCCCCCCATCCTCAAACGACTAGGCATCTCACCAAAACACTGGCTATACCTCAACAAAAACTTTGAAAGTCGCTTTAAAGGATTGGTGGGATCAGTGGAGACAGTACAACAAGCCTGTATACAGCTCAATAAACGGTGGGTGCACAGTATAGGCGACTGTCGGCGCTTCCTCTCTGCAGCATCCTACTAGTTACCACCCAATCTATCGATACTTCTCTTCCCGGCTTGTATCCAACCCACAATTTTCCAACCCCAAGTATATTTTCTCAGTCTTTCACTGCACCTTAACACTAAACCAGAAAGAAATAGTCGCTAGAGCGGGGACTAACAACACGGCTCGTACCTCTATCTAATCTTTGGGTGTCCAGAATATGCTTCTAATTACTTAATCCTCTACTCGTAATGTTATCGCATTAGATTCAAGTTTTACTCTCGGCAATTCTTCTGGTTCAGCATGCTGATTTCCATAAAAAGCTCTTAAACTATACGAACCTGGCTGTAAGCTATAATAGGTGATCAAATTATCAATAGGATATTCACGCCCAACCAAGTCCCCCGGCGCCAGAAATACATAATCTTTTTTACCTGCCGAACGCAATCTAATCTTTGCATCAAATGGAAAAGGACTCCCTTCCTGATCCAATATATGGAGTACAATCTCATTGGGGCCGCCAGTAGGACCAACAGCAAATCGTTTATTAAAATAAATTTCACGCACTCCCTCATTAATCACATAAATCCGAAGTTTTGAATCAACGTTTTCCAAGAAAAGTCTCATCTCACTATCGCCCAACACACCACCAGAAAAAAACAATACACAAAAAACTAACAGCAACTCTTTTTTCATAACGATCACCTTAAGGCGTATAATTAGAATAGTCTCCATTAGCTACACGCACTCTATAAAATACTGGCTATACCTCAGCAGAAACTTTGAAAGTCACTTTAAAGGATTGGTGGGATCAGTGGAGGCAGTACAGCAAGCCTGTATCCAGTTCAATAAACTCTGGGTACACGGTATAGGCGACTGTCGGCGCTTACTTTCTGCAGCATCCCGCTAGTTACCTCCCAATCTATCGATACTTCTCCTCCCGGTTTGTATCCAAACCAAGATTTTCCAACCCCAAGTATATCTTCTCAGTCTTTCACTGCACCTTAACACTAAATCAGAAAGAAATGGTCGCTAGAGCGGACACTAACAACACGGCTCGTACTTCTCTCCAATCTGTGGGCGTCCAGAATTAGTTTTAAGCCTATAAATCAGCCACCCAATGGCAAGGCTCCTTTACGTTCGCACATGTATAAATAATACCCAAAAAGCGCAGCGCAAAAAATTGACACCAAAATGTATACAGAGGTAGTCAAAAGACCAAGCTTTTCTCGATTACATAAACTCCAAAAGACACCAAACACCGTAAATAAGAAGGTAAAAACTACTAATGCAGCACCCCAAAAAATTAGAACATCATCTCTAAGCTCGCTAGCGGGCGCATATGAAATTAAAATTCCCGCTATAAAAGATGTAGAAAACCCAAGCCTACAGAAATCCCAAAAACCATTCTTTTTAAAAATGTTGCCGCTCATAACAATCATATTTTAGCCAATCAACTTTCATTAAAAATTTAACGATAAAGACTGTGACTGTAACCCCTGAAGCTCCGTTCAACTATTGAGAAAAATTGCTATCATTGATTGCAAACTCCTTATCTAATTTTACGGAACCTGGAATTACTCCGTAATATAATATTTTACTCACCTACTTTCCTTTCAACTCCGCTTGTATAACCTTATCAAGCTCAAATTAAAAACCAGTCTTGCCTTTCAGCTCCGACCAGATCCCTTTCTATGAGTAAACGCCACCCCAGGTAATAGCACCACCGAGCTCGGCACTAACACGAGAAGTTTCGAGTTTTCCATATAACCCAACCCCCACACCTATACGCCAAGTCAAAGACCTATTGAGCTTACCAAAAACTTCAACATCCCCCTTTTGTGTAGATGTTGTGACTTATAAGGAAGCCACCACCTTTAAGTGTCCGTTTGATTCTTTGTAAACTTTCAATCCGCACTTGAATGAACCTAAAAACCATGTCCCACAGGCGACCCAATATTCAGCATCACATCCCTTTAAAAGGAATACATCTTGAATATCTGACACCCTCCAACGTAACTTTCCTTTAAATAGATTATTATTCTGTACATCTAAAACCTTTATATTATTGTTTTCCGCCCAACACTTAATTTCTTTTCTAAAGTAACTAGACCTTATTAACAATGCGACATATGGAAGTGCCCCCAAAATTATAAACAAAAATAAAATCGGATTAACTCCCAATTTAGGATTATAGGTATAGGCTAATTCCCCCAAGCTAACAGATATAATTAACACTAAAATTAATCTCATCTTTATAACTCCAACGCTATAAAGTTTCTCAAAGATCGAGAAACAACATTTAAATCTCCTCGCTCACCCATGGCCACTCCTAGCCCGCCCCCTGAGCCAGCCCTCTGCCTGTATGGCTTATGTCGACCTCAACCCTATCCGTGCCAATATGATCCTACCCACCAACGACGGACACTCTCTTAAGCGATAAACTACGCAGCAGAGGTGCTCTATGACAAGATCAAATAAACCAACCAAAACCACTCGTAAACAGTACTCAGAGGAGTATAGAAAGGATGCCCTAGCACTTGCGCTCAAAGTTGGGGTAAGCGTTGCCGCTAAACAGCTTGGGTTACATCCTTCTCAGATTTACGGATGGCGAAGCAAGGCTAAGTTACATCAGAGCCGAGGGGATGCCGAGAGAGAGCTGGCCACAGAGAATGCTCGCCTTAAGCGGCAGCTGGCTGAGCAGGCAGAGGAGCTGGCGATCTTAAAAAAGGCCGCAGCGTACTTTGCAAAGAGCCTGAAATGAGGTACGCCTTCATGCAAATGCACAGGCATGAATTCAGCATCAAAGCGATGGCCAAGGTATTGAACGTATCTCGCAGTGGGTTTTACGACTGGGTGTCAAGATCGGCCGGCCAATCCAGGTACCAGCAGTACCGAATGCAGCTCGATAGCTTGGTACAGCAGCGCTTTATAGCCAGTAAAGAACGTAGTGGCTCTCCTCGCCTGACGAAGGAGTTGGCCAGTGAGGGGAGTAAATATAATCAAAAAACAATTGCTGCCAGCATGCGTCGACAGGGCCTACGGGCTAAAGCCGCCAAGAGATATAAAGCCACAACCTATTCAAAACATGGCCTGCCAGTAGCTCCAAATCTGCTCGAGCAGAACTTCAATGCTGAAGGGCCGAATCAGAAATGGGCTGGGGATATAACCTACCTGAGAACGGAAGAAGGTTGGTTATATCTGGCTGTAGTGATAGACCTATATAGTCGGCTAGTTATTGGTTGGGCGATGTCAGAAACGATGACAGCTACATTGGTCTGTGACGCTCTTCAAATGGCTTTATGGCGACGTAAGAAACCTACGAATGTTATCGTGCATACTGACAGGGGAAGCCAGTATTGCTCTAAAGATTATCAATCTTTGATTACAGCTTATGGTCTGCGGTGCAGCATGAGCGCCAAAGGTAATTGCTATGATAACGCTTGTGCAGAAACATTCTTTCACTCACTTAAGGTAGAAGCAATCCATGGTAACCGCTTTCCCACAAGGTGCCTCATGCGAGAGACCGTATTTGAGTATATAGAGATAGACTACAATCGAAATCGCTTACACAGCGCCAATGGCTATCTCAGTCCTGAGGCGTTTGAGGAACAACTAGTCGCTTAGTGGTGTGTCCGTTGTTGATGGGTAGGATCATACCTTCTCCATTCTATCCTCCTCCCCGACTTCCCTCACCAGCAGTAAAAGCAGTACTCTGACCAGCTCCCTGAACGGACAAAAATTCTGGACACCCACAAAAGTCGTCCTATTTAGAACTAGTGGATTGGGGTGGCCGATATTTAGATCCTAGAAAACAAGGTTATATTGCTGAAAGCACGGCACCCATCCTCAAACGACTAGGCATCTCACCGAAACACTGGCTATACCTCAACAGAAACTTTGAAAGTCGCTTTAAAGGATTGGTGGGATCAGTGGAGACAGTACAACAAGCCTGTATACAGCTCAATAAACGCTGGGTGCACGGTATAGGCGACTGTCGGCGCTTCCTCTCTGCAGCATCCTACTAGTTACCACCCAATCTATCGATACTTCTCTTCCCGGCTTGTATCCAAACCAAGATTTTCCAACCCCAAGTATATCTTCTCAGTCTTTCACTGCACCTTAACACTAAACGAGAAAGAAATAGTCGCTAGAGCGGGTACTAACAACACGGCTCGTACCTCTATCTAATCTTTGGGTGTCCAGGATGATTTTCTGTACTATCCGATACTACAACTTAATCTTAAATAAGCAGACTTTTGAATTGCGGGCTAAGGCTTTCACTAACGGAACGGTAGATATCACTAACCGCTCCTGCACAAAAAATAACCAGCCCACAACCCAGATAGTAGCCGCTTGACAAAGAAGACACCTAAAATAGGTGCCTTTTTCCTCAAGATATAGCCTTTTAATCTTTTATTTAAGGTAAGTTTTTAGATGGCATGTATTACAAGCCCATATCAAAATTATTGTCACTAGCACACTGTTCATCTGGATATGGGAAGCTTTCACTCAGCGTTTTATAAGCAGAGCCCGCATCAAGAATCCACTCAAAACCTATCAAAGAGGGGTTCGTCACTCCAGAAGTTAACGGTCCTTTAAATAACCCGTTAAACAAAGACTCTCTAGCACTCCCGTCCTGCCAAAGCACGAAACCTGAGCTGGAAGAGTAATTATCGAAGAAGCGATACTTATCTTCGCTACCAATAGATCTTGGTAACGGAGGAGCACATGTCATCCACTGATGGTTACCGTCGATACTTTTGAAGGCTCCCGCAACTAAGTTATCTGCGCTTACCCCATTAAAAGTAGACTCACTCAAACCCTGGGTCCTTGCCAAGGCTTTCAGGCCCTCGGCATCCAGTAAGGCTAGTTTTGCCAAAGTAATTGCGTTGGCAACTACCGGATAACCACTTGCACTATAATCGCCATTGCCATCCAGCTGCATCTCTGCTGTAACCCTATAGGCCATATCCGGGATTTTAACTAAATGTTCACTGTGCGACTCATTTTTTGAGTACCAGGTATTTAGTGCCGTATCGGTCATGGGTGCATCAAGCAGATCGATTAGCTCCTTGAACTCGGTGGGCAGCATATCTTCCACCTCTTCAATCGCATACTCTTTTACTTCTTCTTTTAACCCATCGATTACCTTTCGAAGCTCCTCCCTTGCATCAATCAAGCCTACAGGTATTGGAGCACTATCAAGAATATCTAAAACATTGGAGAGCGCCTCAATTATACCACTAGTATTTTTCCATATATCACAAGCCTGTGACGGAACACCTATAAAGGTGGGGCCATAACAAGATACCCAATCTGACAAAGGATCTACATTGCTAGCATTTTCATTCATGGTATTGACCATCATGGTAGCGGTAGTGCGAGTATATTCAGTCATTGCAACATCAATACTTGATTGCCACATTTCGAATATTGACTGAACTGGACTCACATTGCTATTTAGCAGCTGCATCAAGTCTACAGCAGCATCTTGAATAGCGTATAAGTGGTCCTCAGCCTCCTTCATCTCTTCATAAGCAGCTTCTACATCCTCAATATTCTTTTCTGCCATATCATTAACTTCGTCCTCAAGCTTATGGATGGCATTAAGAGCTGCATAGTCTGCTGAATAAACCATCTTTGATAAATTTTCACAAACTCCCACATCATCAGAGGCCAATTTTTCTGCTTCAAAATGAATTACTATCTTTCCTGAACTAGATTCTTTAACCCAGAAACGGTCTACATAATCATAAGAGGTGGATACACGAACATTCCAGTCATAGGTTTTATTGTTAACGATGGGGACAACAACATCACCAACAGCAATGGGAACAAACGGTGCAGGGATTATCTCCCGAGTCAATTCAAGAGCTGCCAAAACCCCACTATTTATTAAAGGCAAGTGCCCTAGAGCAAAATTTCTTGTATACGCTATCTGTTCTGATTCAATATCAGCCTTTAGATTTTCGGACCACTCATTAAAATATGAATCAGAGAAAACTTCATATGCCGAGATGCCATTACCTGTCTCAGTCCAGTGATCCCCATCATCCCCACCAAATAGACTACCAAATAAACCTAGCGGATCCAGAGAATACTCAACAACCTCCTCCACACTATCAAGACCCAACATATTGGCAACCGGATCAAGATTAATTGCCTCATCAACCAAGCCAGTGGGGTCAATTGATTTAATTGCAAATTCGCAGCCATTAATAGCTACCTCACTGCGCCAATCTAAAAGCGCCTCTTCAAGCTCTTGCCTCTTATTGGTCAGATCAGAGTAAGAAGATTGAGCTTTATCCAGCGCAGAAGTTACTGAATCAAACCCAAAATCTTCAAAGTCTCGCTTATAACTAAGAAGTTTGCTATTAATTGATTGGAGCTTATCTATTGCAACATTGGTTTCGTCAATAAGATCATTACCAATATCTACAAGATCACTGGCAAGTGATTCTGGCACAGAATAACCCGCATAGTATTCGATAAGATACTGAACTACCCAAACATCAATAGTGTGCCAATATCCTCTAGCGTCCGTTGCCTGCCGATATAATTCCTCTCTAAACTTTGAAATCGCAGCTAAATGAGAAGCCATCGGGTTTTTTTCATATTGTTCTGTAGGGATATCCGCATAAATTAACTTATCCCTTAGAAACTCAAATAGCTCATCATCATTCAAGTCAATCCTCTGATAAGGCTCGCCAAGTGCCTCACCCAGGTAATCACGTAACACCGGCACCCTTGAATCGATATAAGATTCAAGGGCAATATGGCGCTTTTCGTTTAGACTTTCGCCATCAAAAATAGCGAAAATATCACCCGAATACTGATTTACGTATGTATGAGCAAACACATCTGCCGAAGCATGCCCGAGATATCCATAGACATACGCCTTACCCGTATTTGAGGCATCCTTTTGAGTCAACAAGTACTTCAGCCAATCGTCTGTGTTATAGCGCGTACTATCCTCTTGGACTATTGCATCTCCAGCTTCATTCTTATCCAAAGCTCCAGGGTGAACACTGGTCTGCCCAACTACGAAATCAGGAGAAGCATCAGGCCCTATATTGCCAAGCAGATAAGCGGACTGGTTCTCTAGGATCGCAGAAGAAACATCATCAGGAACATCAATATCATAGTAATTATTATTGATTTCAAAAGTGACCCTGCCATCATCAGCAAGGTCATTAATCACTTGCTGCCCAACAAACACATGGCTCTTTAGCTTAAAAGCCCAACCCTGATTAGTTGCCAATAACCCTAAAAGAAGACAAGCAAACTGCCTCCCTAATCCTTTTCCCTTATAAAACATCTTAAATATTTCCTTATAACAAAAGGGTGACTATATCAAACAAATAGATTTTCCTTAACTTATCCATCTAACAATAGGTAAAACATATTCAAGAGAGGAGAGTTTAAACAGTGGCTGGAGTCGATACCTGCTATCTACCATCGGCAGTGATCCAATGCTTCTGGACACTTCACCAGGATAGTAAAACTGCCAAGTGAGATCCAACATGACAATAAAAGATATCAGTCGGCATTTCGGACTGAAGCCCAAGGAAGGCATCGCAACCTTAACCTCTGAATAGGAGGGCTAATCCCTAAAGGGAAACCTGCCACAGCGAATAAGAGAACACTATCTTTGAGTATCTAGGATTCTATCGTCCACCAGTAGTAAAAGCCGCACCCTGACCAGCACCCTGTGTCCCTCCCTGGCCAGAATCACTAAGAACGGTAAAGCTGGTAACATTCCCATTACCATCCACTACTGCGGCAACCGTTTCTGTCCTCTTGATCCGGCTACCGGTTTTACTGATTTTCGCCTTACCAATAACTACTTTTAATGCCTTCTGCCCACTCTCAGTTGTAGGATCATCTTCGCTCTTAGAGCGCCCATTGTGCTTTTGCCCCGTATCACCTTTATTTTCCACATAACCTGTAGGGTCAGTCGCCGCCAATGGATTATTCATCACATAGCTATAGGCATTCAGGCTCTGGCTGTCCTGAGGGTCCAAAATAATCGGATCTGGAGAAAGAAAGCGGCCGAGCTGATAATCATACACCCTGCCGCGCATATGAATCAGCTTTTGGTCGTTCAGGTGGCGGTGGCCAGTAAAGCCCTGGTCGGTTGTGTTAAAGCTATCCAGGTTGTCCTGCCCCTGGAAGTCCCGGCTTTGGCCGAAGGGATCATAGCTGCGGAACTGCCTGACAAAATCACTATCACCAGGCTGCAAGTTGGCATCGACAATGGTGGTGATACTGCCGAGGCGGTCTTGCAGTAGGATGCTTTGCTCTATGGTTTCGTTTTCACGGGTAATTACCAGGTAGCCACCGTGGGTGGTGCGCTCTTTGGTGGAGCTGCTGGTGGTGATCTCTTCGTAATTGCCGATATAGAGGGTGGTGGTAACGTTGCTACCCTCTGTCTCCACTTTTTTATAGGCATCGATACCGGTGCCGTAGAAATACTCGGTGACGATGCCATTGCGTTCGATACGATTGGCTTGGTTGTAGTTGTCGTATCCCACACTGAGGCCATCAATGCCAGTAATCAGGTTGCCGGCGTTGTCGTAAACCAGGCTGTGGCTTTGGCCATCGGTGGTGGTGACTTGACGTACGGCGTGGGGGCCGGCGTTGCCGCCGGCACTTCTGGCACTGTTGCCGTAGCTCAGACTGGTGGCGTAGTCGCTTTTTGAAGTGAGATTACCGACGGCGTCGTAGGTGTAGTTTACGCTGCGGTCGTACTGTGGGTAGTCACTGGAGGTGACAGTCTGGCTTTCCAGGCGGTGCAGCGTGTCGTAGCTGTAGGCGTAATCCAGGCCGTTGTGCTGGTGGGTTTCGCCGGTAACCCGGCCGAGCTTATCGTAGAAGGTGTCAGTCACTTAGTTGTTGGCATCGGTGCTGACAGTGCGCTCACCGAAGGCGTTGTATTCGAAGCTGCTGTGGCCGCTGCTGGAACATTAATAATTTTTATTTTTTTACTCTGCCTTTTAAATCAGAGAAGGTTCCAATTTAAGCTGCAACTTTTAATAGAAAAGTGAGATTTTATGGATAAAAGACCATAAAAAAATAGGCACGAAAATGATCTTATTGGATTTTATTCAGTTTGTTTTAGTGTCAAAGCTGCGTAAAATTGACAGATATTTATCGATATTTTGGCCGTAATTGAATATGCCTAAATAGGCTCGTAGCCAAGAGATCAAGAAACCCAAGAGTTTTAAAACCCATCCCTCAAAGGAGAACGGTAGCGTGACGTAAGTGTAAGTAAAAGGCGCTGACCCAAGGTGCGCCAACACCCGGGGCCAGCTAACCAAATTGATAAGCAAGTATCAAAGTGGCTCAGTGGATAATACGCTAGAAACCCGCTCGTCTTCAATAAAGTGGAGTACATTCAGAGGCTTGAAGAGGTTCTTCAAGCTCTGGCAGCGTTGCGTCCGTCTTTTCTTCTTCTACGCCTACCGTCCTCGTGCACCGCCTCTCATTTCCATCGCACATTACTTACTAAGCATTCCCATCGCGGAAAATCCGTACATAGTTTTAGTCTCTGTAGGAAATGAATATGTTGATTTTAAAGCGTAAGACTGGCGAGAATTTGAGGATTGGAACCAATATCTCAATCACAGTATTGGAGGTTAAAGGTAATCAAGTGAAGATAGGAATCAATGCTCCCAGATCCCTGTCCGTTTACCGTGAAGAGATTTATGTGCGTATCAAGAGGAGCAGGAAGTGAGAAACTGAACATGCCGGAAGGGCTGCCCTTTCGGCTGGATCACTATTTAGAACTAATGGATTGGAGTAGTCGACATTTAGCCCCTAGAAAACGAGGTAATGTTGCTGAAAGCACGCCACCCATCCTCAAACGACTAGGCATCTCACCAAAACACTGGCTACACCTCAACAGAAACTTTGAAAGTTGCTTTAAAGGTTTGGGGGGGGGATCAGTGGAGACAGTACAACAAGCCTGTATACAGCTCAATAAACGCTGGGTGCACGGTATAGGCGACTGTCGGCGCCTCCTTTCTGCAGCATCCTGCTAGTTACCACCCAACCTATCGATACTTCTCTTCCCGGCTTGTATCCAAACCACGATTTTCCAACCCCAAGTATATTTTCTCAGTCTTCCACTGCACCTTGACACTAAATCAGAAAGAAATAGTCGCTAGAGCTGGTACTAACTACACGGCTCGTACCTCTCTCTTATCTTTAGGTGTCCAGAATTTATTTCTTTGCTGAACAAACGCCGGGTGCACGGTTTGTACGATTGCCAGCGTTTCCTTTCCGGAAATCACACCTAGTTGAACTCGCTCAGCATCAGTGAGTTAATTTTTGTCCACCTAGATATTAAACATACCCAAAGTACTCCAACACTCACTATTGACACTTCCGAGGCACCTCTTGAGGCCATAGCCACATAACCATGTGGTGAAGGTGATTATCGAGGTGCCTTGACTCATACCTTAGTCTACGGGTGTCCTGAATTCGTTAGGGTATCCAGAATTTACAAATTTCATGAAGTAGTCTCCAAGGTTTTCAATATTTCAATACCTGAATAAAGCAACCCTACTGCTAACAATAAAGAAAGAGCCGTATAAATAATCAACACAATTGATTGCTTTTTATACTTAACCCCTTGTTCATCCAAAAAACTATTGGAAATAAATATCGATGGTACAAAAAATTTTACAAGCAAATTAGCTTTAGAAGAAATATGTCCTCTAACCTTCCTATCGTATACAAAAGAAGCTACAAAACAATATGCAGCAATTATAAAGAGCACAAACTCCAAAAAAGCAAGTAAATCTTCAGCTATGTTTATCATTTAGCACACCAAATTTGAACAACCACTATCTATCCACCCCCCGGATACCGACCTTGCTTTGATAGCTTGCCTAACAGACCATACCGAGGTTGCATTTCTCATGACTTGTGCTTCTAATCCCAATCCAGCCTTTAGATTTAGACTTGTTATTTTCTCCGCATCATTCACTGTTGCACCTCCCCCATAAGTCCATACGTGAAGAAGCCCTGAAGTGTCTTGTCCTGCCATATCTACCAAGTTTAGAAAACCTATGGAAGCGAATCTAGATCCCATAGCGACACCCACACCTCCGCCGGCACTTCGCGTAACGGAAAATCCAACATCAATAGAATCAAAATCAATAACAAGTGCCGTTGATCCACCAATGTCATAATCAATGTCAGGACTAACAAGCTCTTCAACAAGCCAACCTGAGATTGAAGCTTCAACCCCCAGTGATAATGTTTTAGACCCGTCTACTACTAATGAAATTGCCTGCTTAAATCTATCTAGCAGTGAACCATCGTGCAAATTATTATTTGAATCGCTAGAGCTACTCTCTTTGGACCCCTGGCAAGGGCTACCACATCCCACAAGTTTAGATTGATTAACAGCAGCAACATTTCCTCCACGACTCTGTTCTCCAGCCCGACTTTCCTCACTTGCCCCTCCGGCACGCCCCCCCTCACCAGCAGTAGCAAAATTCTGGACACCCACAAAAGTCGTCGCTTTAAGTGCCACAAATATTGACACAGTAGAGATGCTGGGATCAAATACTGTATAAATATACATGCCGATAAAGATTCATGCCCTTACCTCGTAGCGCACAAGTCTCGTTAGACACCACTCCCTATTACCATTGCGTGTCCCGCTGCGTACGAAGGGCGTTTCTGTGTGGTAGAGATATGAAGTCTGGTAATGACTATGAGCATCGCCGCGAGTGGATTGAATCCAGAGTGCATAATCTAGCTTCAATCTTTGCCCTTGATATCGCTGCCTATGCAGTTATGAGTAATCACTACCATATCGTACTTTATATCGACAAAGAGAAAGCGCTGAATTGGCCGGATACCGAGGTCATTATCCGTTGGCAGAAACTATTCAAAGCTTCCAATTTGGCCCGTCGCTACCTTCAAGGGGACACTCTCGATCACTGTGAGATGAGAAAACTAAAGGAAATCATCGCTCTATGGCGAGATCGCTTGATGGATCTTAGCTGGTTTATGCGTTGCTTAAACGAGTCTATCGCCCGCCAGGCCAATGCCGAAGATAATTGTACAGGCCGCTTCTGGGAAGGTCGTTTCAAGTCCCAGGCTTTATTAGATGAAAGAGCCCTTGCTGCCTGTATGGCCTATGTCGACCTCAACCCTATCCGTGCCAATATGGCAAAAACACCAGAAGACTCTAATCATACCTCGATCCAACAACGTATTCGTGCAGCAATCTTAGGTGAACAACCCAAAGAACTTCTACCACTTGTAGGTGGAGAGCCCCTAAATATGCCTAAAGGGCTTCCCTTTCAGTTGGATCACTATTTGGAGCTAGTGGACTGGAGTGGTCGACATCTAGACCCCAGAAAACGAGGTTATATTGCTGAAAGCACGCCACCCATCCTCAAACGACTAGGCATTTCACCAAAACACTGGCTATACCTCAACAGAAACTTTGAAAGTCGCTTCAAAGGATTGGTGGGATCAGTGGAGACAGTACAACAAGCCTGTATACAGCTCAATAAACGCTGGGTGCACGGTATAGGCGACTGTCGGCGCTTCCTTTCTGCAGCATCCTGCTAGTTACCACCCAATCTATCGATACTTCTCCTCCCGGCTTGTATCCAAACCACGATTTTCCAACCCCTAGTATATTTTCTCAGTCTTTCACTGCACCTTAACACTAAACCAGAAAGAAATAGTCGCTAGGGCTGGTACTAACAGCACCGCTCGCACCTCTCTCTAATCTTTGGGTGTCCAGGAAAAAAAATATTGGAAGGGCTGGTAAAACTGGCCAAAGCCTTGCATGTGAGTTTGGATGAACTGGTATTCGAGGAGAGTGAGCGCGGCCCCAGTGATCGCATGAAGCTGTTATTCGAGGCGGTGGAGAGACTCAGCGAAGAGGAACAGTTGATTATCCGCGAGCTGCTGGAAGGCATGATTGTGAAGTACGAGGCCCGGCGCTGGACACGTACCGGATAATAAAAGCCCCGGCAGATTGCTCTGCCGAGGTGATCCTATAGCAGGATGCTCTGTTCAGTATTCGAGCCCCCACGGGTAATAACCAGATAACCAATGTGGGTGGTGTAATCCTTGTAATTACAAAAAGGCCCACTAGCGAAGCAAATAGTGCTTAGTAAATATCCTGACAGATCAACTAAGTTCTTTGAGCTTGTCACGGAGCCAATGTATTCCATCTCCACTTTGGTTTTTTTCGATGAGCTTTTTCAGGCTTTCAGTTCGAGAACTAAGTGCCAAAGATTCTAAAGCAACGGCGATTGCCTCCTGAGCACCGCGCTCCTCTGGAATATCTATTTCTGAATCTGATGGCGCTTTATTATACAATTCAACAAGTACACTCCAAAGCTCATCATTGCTGGAAAATTCAGCAACTGCTAAAGAGCGAGCAAGCCCTGCTAAAATTTTAGGGTGGTGCTTATTTTTTAAATGTTTAATTAAAATGGGAACCGCCCCCATATAATCATTCTTAGAATTAACGAAATCCCAAACAGAAGCTACTGCAAAACCCGCTTGATTTAGTTCTTTGACCAATTCCCTTTCATCATCAGCATAAAGCTTTTCCAAATCAGTCAACCGCTCATTTTGAGCCTTTTTCATTGCTTGATATTCTTTATTCTTTGCTAGCTCCGCCATCAATTCAGCAGCTGTTTTACTCATCAGTTTGCTCCAGGGATAAATTTGAGATTAACAACACCATCTTGTATCGCTTGGGTAAGCGGGCCACTTAATTTTGTTGATGGGCGTACATATAAGTCGTACT
Organism: Microbulbifer maximicatervae (SeqCode); assembly: GCF_052467815.1. NCBI lineage: Bacteria > Pseudomonadati > Pseudomonadota > Gammaproteobacteria > Cellvibrionales > Microbulbiferaceae > Microbulbifer > Microbulbifer maximicatervae (SeqCode). The sequence continues at coordinate 3,823,025 of NZ_CP174326.1, read as the reverse complement.
GCAATCCCTGTTGTTTCGCAATATCTGCAAAATCTCTAAGTTGCCGAGTATAGCTCAAAGATGCCACGTTCTTAACCTCGGAAAGTGTTGTACTGGTAACACCATCAGGAATTCTATTACGACCATTTATAGTAAATTTCTGTTTTTTACCAATTTCAAAAGCAGCTTGCACAGCCTCTTCGCCAGCTCGTCCAACTTGGCCCGCACTCTTTGTAGCTACAGTAGCATTCCTGATAAATAAGAAAGATCCAAGCTTGGCTGCCCCTCCGGCAATTACACCTTCAACGGGTAGCATCCCTTCGAACAACTTTAAAATTTCCCTTCCGGCATTTTTTAAGTTGTACTCTGTATAGTTTATAGTGCTAGGTTCATTACCTGTGGGTAACGTAGGAATATCGTCATAGGGAGGGCCATCATTTGAAATGATGGTTTCATTACTCTGCCCACCAGAACGACTCCCCTCACCGGCATCAGTAATAGCCTCTTGCCCTACGGCTATAGAGGAAACCGATATGCTGCCCCCATTACCATCAACTCCAACGGGAACCTTCCCTACAGGTATCTTAATCCTACTATTATTCAGCTTTTTATATACTGTCTTAGTCTTTACAGCCTTCTGCCCACTCTCAGTTGTAGGATTATCCTCACTCTTAGAACGCCCATTGGGCTTCTGCCCCGTATCACCGCCCTCTGCCGCATAACCCGTAGGATCAACCGCCGCCAGTGGATTATTCATCACATAGCTATAGGCATTCAGGCTTTGGCTATCCTGCGGGTCCAGAATAATCGGATCTGGAGAGAGGAAGCGGCCGAGCTGGTAATCATACACCCTGCCGCGCATATGAATCAGCTGTTGATCGTTCAGGTGGCGGTGGCCGGTGAAACCCTGATCGGTTGTGTTAAAGCTATCCAGGTTGTCCTGCCCCTGGAAGTCCCGGCTTTGGCCGAAGGGATCGTAGCTGCGGAACTGCCGTACAAAATCACTATCCCCGGGTTGCAGGTTGGCATCGACAATAGTGGTGATACTGCCGAGGCGGTCTTTTAACAGGATGCTTTGCTCTATGGTTTCGTTTTCACGGGTAATTACCAGGTAGCCACCGTGGGTGGTGCGCTCTTTGGTAGCGCTGTCGGTAGTGATCTCTTCGTAATTGCCGATATAGAGCGTGGTAGTAACGTTACTCCCTTCTGTCTCAATCTTTTTATAAGCATCGATACCGGTGCCGTAGAAGTACTCGGTGACGATGCCATTGCGTTCGATACGATTGGCTTGGTTGTAGTTGTCGTATCCCACACTGAGGCCATCGATGCCGGTAATCAGGTTGCCGGCGTTGTCGTAAACCAGACTGTGGCTTTGGCCATCAGTGGTGGTGACTTGACGTACGGCGTGGGGACCGGCGTTACCGCCGGCACTTCTGGCGCTGTTGCCGTAGCTCAGGCTGGTGGCGTAGTCGCTTTTTGAAGTGAGATTACCGACGGCGTCGTAGGTGTAGCTTACGCTGCGGTCGTAATGGGGGTAGTCACTGGATGTAACAGTCTGACTTTCCAGGCGGTGTAGCGTGTCGTAGCTGTAGGCGTAATCCAGGCCGTTGTGCTGGTGGGCTTCACCGGTAACGCTGCCCCAGGCGTTGTGGCGGTAGTCGATGGATTGGATCTGGTCCGATTGCAGGCAATTGACACCGCCGGCACAGATGCCGTCGATAATATCGCTGCCGGCATAGCGGCTGATCTTTTGCTCAATACCGCCCATAAACTGTTGGATAACCGGAGCACCGCTGGCGGTGGTATCGGTGAGCGTCCAGGTGGTGACCCAGCTTTGATCCGCTTGGTAGTGCTGGTGCTGGTAGGCGTGGCCACGGCTGTTATAACGGCTGCGGAAGATTTCCCCATCGGCGGCACGGGTGACGGTGGGCCGGTGGTAAGTGGTATCCCAAGCGGTTTTTTCCAGGAAGGCCTTGGCTTCGTCGATCACCGTGTAAGTAGCGGCCGGATGATAGGTGCCCGACTGGTATTCAAACAGGCGGATGTACTCTTCATTGCGGGCTTCGGTGGTTAAGAGCCCGTAGTGGCCGTTCTGGTCGTACAACCTGGCAATGGTATCGCCGTTGTTGACCGTGCCGGTAACCCGGCCGAGCTTATCGTAGAAGGTGTCAGTCACCTGGTTGTTGGCATCGGTACTGACAGTGCGCTCACCGAAGGCGTTGTATTCGAAGCTGCTGCGGCCGCTGTTGGGATCATCTACTGCTATGGCTTCCCCAAAGCCGTTGTATTCGTAGCGAATATCATTGGCTGCGGCATCGACTAAAGAGACCAATCGGCCGGCACCATCGTAGCGGTAGTAGGTTTTACCGCCCTTGGCATCCTGGGTGTAGACCAGCTTTTTGTTCGCTGCAAAAGCCTTAAACATGGAGAGACTAGCCCCATCACCATTAACGACATCGACGGCTACCCCTGTGCGGCTATAGGTGTAGGTGGTGGTAAAGCTGAGCGGGTTGCTGTAGCGCTCGTGCTTTCCGGCCCGGTTCATATCGTCGAACTCAGACCAGGTTTCATAGGTGGTAGTGGCGCCGTCGTAGTGCGGCTCTTCCGTACGAACCAAATTGCCGCGCTGGTCGTACTCTTTATTGGCAACCACGGTGCGCCCATCGAAGCCGAGGGTTTCGGTGCGAAGGGTGCGGCCGAGGCTGTCCAGGTATTCAGTTACCGGTGGGCTGCCCAGGCTCCAGGTAACGCTCTTTTGCAGCGCATCTTGCGGGCAGCTTCCATCACACCAGGCGCGGCGACTCTTGACCGTGGGGGCTGCATCAGAAGTTACTGTAAGCGGCTGGCCGAAATCATTTAAGGTGGTATCGGCCTGACGGTTCAGGGGATCAGTGGCCGAGACTACGGTGCCAAACCAGGGGTTGGTGGTTTGATAACTCCTTGCGCCACTACCCCATTCGTTGTTGTACGTCGATTCAACAAAATAACCTTCGGAGTCGTAAACGTTGGTAGCAACCCGGTTTGCGTCACTGCCACCCTGCTTGGTGGAGCTTAATACATTGCCGTATTGATCAAAGCTCAGTACTACCGCTTTGGTAAGGGTACTGCCACTGGCGGTAATTTCGGTGCGTTTGGGCGCACAGTTTTCGAAGCTGCTGAAATCACTGCGAACATCCTGATCTGTTGTGTTGAGACTACCAACCCCAACATCGTAATTATTGCGCTGGCTGACAACTTGGCTATAAACCGGGGTGTTGCGGCAGCTGGATGAGGTAGAAAATTCAGCCGTGGTGGTTTGGCTTGAGCGGCCGTAGGGGTCCACTTCTACAAGTATCGCTTCAACCTGATTGCCCAGGCTGTCGTAGTCACTGGTGTTGGTGACTGTAGCAGCAAGACCATTGTCTCCGATTTCATATTCTTTGGTCGTGTCCTTGGTAACGCGGGGCAGATAAGTTCCGCTGGGTTGGCCAAAGCTATTTTTCTTTGTATTGACCTGGTAATCATAAAATAGGATGTCATCACCACTGTATTGCTGACGACTTTCCAATATTCCAGTGTAAGGGAATGCTTGATAGAAGGTGCTGATATCACGATTGCCGGTGGTCATTTCCTCGCGGGTGATTTGGCCAAACCCGGCAAAGCCCCTACCCTTTAAGTGAGCAACTGCACCTTTGTAGGTGTAGCGCTCTTCATTAAAGCCGCCGACTCCATTATCGGACTCCACACTTTTTACGATCCGCATACCATTGATAAAGTTGGTATAGGGATAGGATTGTGCCTCTGAGTTAGGTGTAAAAATACGACTTCCACTATCGTGCTGCTCTACCAGAGTCGCATAGTTGATACGATGTCGTTCGATACGCTCATCGGCCAACTTAATGCCACTCACCAGGTCGTACTCACTGCGATTACCAAGATACAGATAAACGCCTGGGGTTGGACCACGGTAAGTATAGGTCTTTCCGCTGGCACCGAGATAGGCACCGTAATCTGTTACCCCATCGCCATTCACATCTGCCTGGAACAGGTTTTCCTGATGAGACTGGATGCCAAGGTCCTGCTCGGTATAGCTGAGGCCACTCTCATCATAGGTGGCGATATAGGCAGACCACTTATACACATCATACTGAACGGGGGCTGCTTCAAGCTCCGTATCAATATTACACGGATTGTTTTGGTAAGAACCGTTATCACAAAGGGCTTTGTAGGTAGTGCGGCTCGGTGCCATTAAATCTTCGATGCCATCATGGTTGATATCAACCGCAAAAGCCAAATGATTCCATGCGTAAGCGCCATTGGAGGTGTTACCAGCCATCGTACGTATCGAGGCGAACTCTTCCAGGCCGGTACTGGCGAAGCTGGTAAAAGAGCCATTCCCTTTATTAAGAGCGTAATACCATTCGTACTCAAGGTCGTTTGGTGTGCTTAAAGCCAGGAGATCTTGCAGTCCATCACCGTTCACATCTGCCCACTTAATGGTACTACGGCCATCAGAAAAGCGATTACCAACCAGGCCTGAAACAGTTATGGTTTGTTCTGCGCCGACTGACCAGCTTCCATTAATATCGGTGACTTTATACCAGTAAATTTTATTATCTGACTTTAACAGGGAGGCACTCACAAGAACATCTTTAACTCCATCGCCATCCAGGTCCTTCATGCTAATTGCCCCGAAGGCACCCGCCTCAAACTGGGCTTGCTTAACTAAGGTGCCGGCATTGTTGCGATAGAGATTATAGGTATAAGTGTAGTTATCCACTTGTTCATCGGGCATGAGGATATCAATCGCTCCATCGCCATCGATATCTGAAGCTGCACTTTCACAGAAGTTGACCATTGCCCGTGCCGCCGGGTTAGCCGGCACCGCCAAAATATATTCACACTTGGACTGTATACCAGTATCAACAAACTTAAAGCTGGAGCTGCTGGAATCCCAAGTTGCGTACTTCAGCTTTTTGTCACTGGTGGTAAATAGCAGATCATCACGACCATCCAGGTTGATATCGATACGGGATTCATCAAACTGGTTAGACAAACTCTTAAGATCATTAATTTCCGGATAGTCTACCCACTGTTGCTCAGAGGATAGGTAGATTCCCTGATCCCGGGCCCAGATATCAAATAGACCATCGCCATCAAAGTCGCGGCCGCCCACGGCTTGCGTTGCCAAACCATCTTCGTGCTCGACATAGTTCGGTTCAATATCAACGGCGGGAATATCAGAGCCAAGCAGGGACTCTTCCTGCCCCCATTCAATATCATTCACCGTACAATTTGAACCTGTTGGGCAGTAGCTCAAGCTAACAAGGCGATCAATCGCACTATCATTCGCATAATCAAAGCGATACTCGTGGCCAGCTGCTCCATTAATATAAATTTTTAATTTTTCAAGGCGGCTTGCGCTTACCACTTCTGCTCCGTGAACAAACTGGCTCCGGTAACGATTGGCAGTTTCATAGATAAAATCTACTTCTCGACTGCCATAGGCTCCTTGATAACCGGTGTAATAGATTGCATCCAGGCGGTGCTCACCGCTGACGGTTTGATACTTCCAGGCAATGTTGTTACCAAAAGCATCTTCTTCCCAGGCCTGCTTCCAAGCCATGGGGGCGGAAGTGCCACTGGGCACAAATACCGCGTTATTACCTCCACCAAATGTCAGAATTTGGTTGTTTTTCGTCTCTACTTCAAAGTAGGAGGAACTTGAACTTATTGCGCCCCCCTTTTGAGTAATCTCACTGCCATCATAAATCTCAGTAGCATAAACAGCGCCAGATTGCCCATACGAACCCGACACCAAAATCAGGCGCTGGCCGTTAAGGCAGAGTTTATCGCTGGAATCAAACTGAACAGGAGTCGATTTTCCGTCAATAGCAAAGGTTTTTTGACAGCGAGACACCGCTCCACCGGTGCCTATTGACCAGCCAAAGCCAAGGTTACCGTACCCAGACTGGCTGCTATAACTCACGCTAAGGCTTGGAGCCATGCCATTTCTGCCGGGGGGCAATGCGACAGGAAAATTGTAATTTACCGCCCCGCCATTAACAGAGATGTCGCCCTCCCAAATCGCAACATTTTCATCAGATGGGATACTAAAGAGGGAATCTTCTGTAGCCGCGGCAAGAACAGTTAGATTTTCATCATTTTCATCGAAGTTAAAGACATAAACCATCGCCTCTTCAGAGTAGTCTGAGCAATAGTCATTCATCTTTGATAGACAAGCGGCCAGTTGATATTTCTGGTAACCGACAGGGGCATCAATAAGTGTATGGCTAGTTCCGCTTAAAGGACCTGGGTCTTCAAAGTTTGAATCAGTAGAGCTGGTAAGCTGAAAGTAGTCAGCATCACCGGCAGTCTCATCCCACCACAGCTCAACTTCACCATCTTTACCGATATGATTTACAAACAGTTTTGGAGCCTCGGGTTTTTCATAGACTTCAACATCAACCTGACCCCAAGGGCCCGGACCGGAGTCATTGCGAGCACGAACCTGGAAGGTATATGTCCCTGAATTGGATAAGGTTACGGAGTCCCCATTGTTGATTGGGGTCCAGCCGCCGGTACTCTTATACTGAAGCTCATACGAGTCAACATGCACATTAGTAAGGGGGGCATACGACACAACAACTGATTCGTTAACCCATTTTTTGTTAGCACTAACACTAATACCTACCATGGTCGGTAAGGGTAATATCACCTCAACATCAATATTGCCAACATCATAAAATTTAAACTCGGAGCCATCACCGTTAACATCAACATTCTGGCTTACCCAGTAGGTGTAAGTGCCGTTCTTGGTTTTGGTAAATTCCTTACTCGTTTCATATTTCTTTGCACTCAAAACAGTAGAAACATTATTGAATGTTTCTGTAATCTCATATTGCCAACCATTTTCAGAATCGTAAGGTAACCAACGGAGAATATAATTTCCTTCTGACGGCGAGGGCTCCACCATTATTGCGTCAGCTGTAACCGTTACAGTATTTGAGGTACTACCACAACCTGCAGCATTACAAGCTGAAACTCGAAAGGTATAGTCACCTTGCAGTTCAATATCGAGGGTATCTTCGGTGATTTCAGCATCGACTCTCTTACTCTCAATCCAAGTTCCACTTTCATGCATCTCTTCGATCAGATATTCATCGTAGGAACCACTGGATGGCGGATTCCAGCTTAATAAAACGCTGGATGTTACTTGAGAAACAGGTGAGGAAAGTCCAGTAACAGCACTAGGCAGCTCTAGAACTATAAATGAACTGCTAGTTTTGGTACCGCCACAACCCGTAGCATTACAGGCTTTTACCTGATATTGATATTGCGCTTCATCTTGATCTGAAAAAGGCTCTGTCCGGCTTGTACCATTATTAACCCAAGCCCCCCAGCTACTCCCCTTAAGCTGCCTATATGAGTAGTATTCAACAGTTCCCGATGCAGTTCCCCAGCTGACGTTATAGGAGCCAGTTGTATTATAACCGCTGGGAACAGTGATAGAGCTGGGAGTGCCAGGCTTTTGCAAAACAGAAAAGGAGCCACTGGTTTTACTACTGCCACATCCAGAGTCATTACAAGCCCTAGCTTGATATTTATAAGTTCCATCACCCATACCGCTAAAGGATTTGGATTTACTAGACCCCATTCCAACCCAACTTCCCCAACTACTATTTTTTGACTGTCGATACTGATAATAGTCAACAATTCCACTCGACGAAGTCCAGCTAACGCTATAGGAGCCATCAGTGTCAGTTGAAGAAGGGGCAGAAATTGAACCAGGAGCGCCGGGTTTTGGTACAGTTACAACTACAGAAACAGCACTTCCAACAGAGTAACTCTTAGGGAAATACTCCCCAACTTCAGGGTTGTAATACTCGCCCTGAGCATATACTTGATATGTATAAGTCCCATTCTTCACCTTGGAAAAGCTCTTGGACAGAATACTCACACCCACCGTAGAGGAGCTTTCTGAGCCATTGTATTTTTCAACGATTTTATAGTTGAATTTTACATCGGAATGAGCATCCCAACTGAGGGTGTAACTCCCAGTTGACGAACTTGGGGATACCCTTAGTGTCGCTGCTGGATGAGCACATAGAGAAAATAGCAAAAGCCAAACAGCACTAACTACCCGTAAAACACTCACCTCAACACCCTTTCCGACCAAGTAATTTATGTGCGCGAAATATACCTTGGACCTTTGACCTTTTCTATAGGCCTGCACTATCTAAAAATTATATTTTGAATATAAACACACCCTTTCCCCTGACAATACTGTCTATTTGCATTTTGATTGCAAAAGAAAACGATATCTAAGTAGGTCAGACATGCGAACTTAATAAAAGCGTACCAATAAAATAACCAGCACCGAAAAGTAAATCTTCAACCTCTCTCAAACACACCAAAATTTCCATTTTTATACAAACTAGGCACCTATATCATGGGGAACTGAGCCACCCCCACTTACACTTAACGCCGACCATTACCAAACATCAGCACCCCAACGGCTTACTGGGCAAAAGGCTTCCACCTGCTACCATTAGCCAGTAGTTTACAGCTTCAACATTAACCTTTTTTACCCATAATATTCATATAGCTTCAGTGCACTGCCTATTCCTCCATTTTCCATTTTGCTCATCATTGCCAAATCTATTTCATGCCCTTCCGATCAAACACCGCTTACAAAACACAAGAGGGGCAAAAGAAAAACTAGATAGAACTTCACTTAGAAATTTCTCCGCACTTATTCTATCTTCGGGTGCCCAGTATCCATTTAGAGACAATCCCACCAATACCTGATTTATTACTCCACCACCTCGGCCATATATAAGTAATTGTTCTTTCCCTTAATTCAACAGAGGCAACCTAACTAGCCGTCACGCGACACCGCTTATCATCGGCATTTCTGAAATTAACCCCACTACCTCTTCTTTAATAGGTTTGCGTTCTACCCTCTCTCTTATGCAAAACTCATAGAATCAGTCGCCGCCAGTGGGTTATCACGTGTACCGCAGACTCCCTCATTACCTTAACTGCCAAGCATGGTGGAATTAGATTCCAAAACAACCACACCACTGGCAATGTAACGCTAGAAAACAACTCGTGGCTCATGTCCCCTCCTGCAAGCCCCTCTATCTGATCTAATGTAAACACATCCCCTCCCCGATCGTGTGAGCTACACCCATGAGAGATGTCGCCGTTGTTGCCTATTGCCGAACTGCCATCGCCAAAGCCCGGCGGGGCGCGCTAAATGAAACTCACGGCATCTCTATGGCTGCCCATGTTCTGAGAGAGGTGGTTTATAAGGCGGGTTTGACACCACAGGAAGTGGAAGACGTTGTGTTGGGGTGCGGGTTGCCCGAGGGAGCCACCGGACACAATGTGGCCCGCAACGCCGCGCTCTATGCTGGCTTTGGGTCTCAGGTGCCGGGCTTTACTATTAACCGTTACTGCGGATCTGGCCTTAATGCGGCTTCTATTGTGGCCAATCGTATTGCTGCTGGCGAAATGCAAATTGGGGTGGCCGGTGGCGTCGAGAGTATCAGCCTGGTGCAGTTCAACTTGAACCTGAACCATTTTGTCTATGAACCCTTACAAAAGAAAGTGCCGGCGGTGTGGTGGACCATGATCCAAACGGCCGACTATGTCGCCGATCAATACAACATCAGTCGCGAAGACCAAGATCGCTATGTGGTTGAGTCACAAAAGCGTGTTGCTGAAGCTCAAAAGGCCGGAAAGTTTGCCGAGGAAATCACGCCGTTTGATACGGTAATGGCAGTGAAAGATAAGGAGAGTGGCGAAACGAATCGCCTGAAAGTCACCTTGTCAGAAGATGAAGGCCCCCGCCCTGGCACCACCATGGAGACCCTATCTGCACTGGAGCCCGTGAATACCGGGGGGACAGTAACTGCCGGTAATGCTTCCCAACTATCCGATGGAGCCGCTGCCGTCGTTATGATGGATGCTGAGCTGGCAGCACAGAAAAATTTGCCTATTCTGGGGCTGTTTCGCGGTATGCAGCTTGGTGCAGTAGCGCCAAAAGAAATGAGTATTGCGGTAGCGCCAGCGGTTAGCCGGCTTATGAAGCACCACCAACTCACCCAGGATATGATTGACCTTTGGGAGCTGCACGAAGCTTTTGCCGTCACCACCCTCTACAACCAGGCTGAACTTAAAACCCCTTGGGACATTACCAATGTCAATGGCGGTGCAATTGCCCTCGGCCACCCCTACGGTATGTCGGGCATCCGCTATCTCGGTTCAACCCTATTAGAACTGGGCCGGCGCGACGCCCATAGAGCAATTATTGGAGTCTGTACTGCTGGTGGTATGGCGACAGCCGCTTACCTAGAGCGATAACTGGGGACAAGACGGTGTGAGCAGTTCCCTGAAGTGATCCGGGACCGGTATCTTTTCCCTTGTGGAGACGGAGATGGTGACATAGGTAATAGTCGCCCGAAATGCCAGCCGCTCATCTGCTACATAGCCGTTCACCAAAAACGAGAAAGCATGCTTACTGATTTTGGATACTTCAACGGCCATTCGGAGTTCAGTATCCCATCTAACGGGGCTAAGAAATTCGAGATCAAAGGCTCTAACCGGGGTTAAAAACCCCAAGGTCTTCATAGTGGCAATTGCCGGCCCGCCCATTAACTGCCCCATGGCTTCATGAGTGGCTTCCAAGGCAAAGTGTGAGAATCGCGGGGTGTAGACGATGCCTTCCGGGTCGCAGTCACCAAACAATACCTGCCTTTTTATCGTAATCATCCTGAATTTTTATCCTGCGAAAATTAAGTATCTAAGAAGACCCGTTGGAGACAGCCAATATTGTCACTTCTGGAGGAACCAGAAACCGAACCGGTAAAATACTGGTGCCCACACCCGGGCTTACATAAATGTGCCTCCCTTCCTCTACTTTGTGGCCAATCGCAAAGCGCTCTCCATAACTAGAGGGAACTATTGGGCGGCCAATAAAAGGCAAATAGACTTGCCCACCATGGGTATGCCCAGCTACTGTCAAAGCGATACGGGCAGGCAGCTGAGGAAAAATGTCAGGGTTATGGGTAAAAGCCAAAACAGTCTCCCCATCCTGCACATCGCTCATTGCCCTATCAATATCATGGGGCCCCTCCCAAAAATCACTGATACCCACAAGCCGCAGTTTACAACTGCCCTTTGTAATTAGCTGGGAGCGATCTTCCAGCACAGGGATGCCATTCTGCGAAAGGGCCAACTCTACCCGCTCAGCATCGAGCCACCAGTCGTGATTGCCCAGCACCGCAAACACCCCCATAGGTGCTCTGAGAGCCTTGAGAATTCGCGCTGCATCTTCCGGCGATACGAAGGAACCACCCACAACGCCCTGAATAACAAAATCTCCAGGCAGCAGGATAAGATCGGGCTTACTTTTGTTAACGGCAGCGACCAATTTACGCAGACTCTCTAGCCCCTTATAGGGTGAGCCCACATGCAGATCAGCGAGCACCGCAATCCTGAGGTCGTTACATGTCTTTGGCCAAGCTTTTATTTCGATCCGATCTTGTTTGATTCTTAAACTCGAAGGCTCAACAAAAAATGCCCAGATGGCCAGCAGCAATCCCAAACAGCATAAAACGATAAAAGTTATGCGCAACTTTCTTAAAGCCATCAAAATTACCTCAGAGGCTAACTATCTTCTTTGTTTATCAGCTTGGAGATCGTGACAACTACAACCCATTAGTTCCCGCAGAATGTCACAGGTATTTTCCGCCTCACCACTTACACACTGGCTACGCAATGTAAGCAGACTGGCTCGCAATTGTTTCAGCGATTCCAGTTGTGCGTCTACTCGTACAATCTGTTCATCGATCACCTGATTGATATCGGTGCAGTTTTCAGCTGGGTGCTCCTTTAGCTGCAACAGGGTACGGATATCATCGAGGGGAATATCCAATGAGCGGCAGTGGCGAATAAAGCGGAGCTGCTCAAGGTGAGTGTCAGAATAGAGTCGAAAGTTGCCCTCAGAGCGAGCGGGCTCGGGAAGTAACCCCGCCTGCTCATAAAAGCGAACCGTTTCCACTTTGCAGCCAACCTTCCTGGCAGCTTCACCAATCTTGTAAGCCATGCCACTCCCTCTTGACTCTATAGTTACTAGAGGGATTGTAATACTGGCTCACCGACTGATCTATCCGAGAGTGAATAATGGTCAAGCGCGATTCCAGCTGTGGCTGCAGTGGGGAAACCCAAGCCGCAACCATGGCACCAGTTCAAAACACCAATAACAACAGCGACAAAGGTGACCTGTCCCTATTCTCCATCAGTAAGATGGACTGCCCCACTGAAGAGGGGCTAATCCGTGCCAAGCTCTCCGGTATGCAGGGCATTTACCAGCTGGACTTTAATCTGGTGCAGCGAATCCTACAGGTGCGCCACGCGCCAGGTATGGAGAGCAAGATCCTCAACACCCTGACCCCTCTTGACCTAGACGCACGCCTGGCCACAGATGATGACATCGATTCCGCGCCACCGACCACCCATACAAATTGGTGGTTATTGGGCGCCGCCGGTTTGGCGGCGATTGCCTCCGAGGTCGTATTCTGGTTACAAGGGGGGAACAATTGGCTGGTAATGATACTGGCCCTGGCCGCTATCGCTGGCGGCGGACTCACGACCTACAAAAAGGGCTGGATTGCGCTCAGCAATCGCAACCTGAATATGAACGCGCTGATGTCCATCGCGGTCACCGGCGCCCTGCTTATCGGTCACTGGCCCGAGGCGGCAATGGTCATGGTGCTATTCACCTTGGCAGAATTAATTGAAGCCAAATCCCTGGATCGTGCCCGCAATGCGATTCGGGAGTTGATGGACCTGGCCCCGGAAACCGCCACTGTACAGGGGCCAGATGGCGAGTGGGTTTCCATGTCAGCCAAGACTGTTCCGGTTGGCACAACCATCCGGGTGCGCCCCGGCGAACGTATCGCTCTAGATGGGGAAGTAATACGCGGCAATTCAGCAGTAAACCAGGCCCCAATTACCGGGGAGAGCCTTCCGGTAGACAAAGGTCCTGGAGATGAACTTTTCGCCGGCAGTATCAACGAATCCGGGGCACTCGAATACCAATCTACGGCAGCTGCCAACGATAACCTGCTCGCCCGAATCATTCATGCGGTGGAAGCCGCACAAGGTAGTCGCGCACCAACCCAGCGCTTTGTCGACCAATTCGCCCGCTGGTATACGCCCCTGGTATTTGCAGTGGCACTGGCTACTGCAGTAATACCGCCGCTGCTTTTTGCCGGCAGCTGGATGGAATGGATCTATCGCGCACTCGTGTTACTGGTAATCGCCTGCCCCTGCGCACTGGTGATCGCAACTCCTGTCACCATCGTAAGCGGCTTGGCATCGGCCACCCGCCACGGAATCCTTGTCAAAGGCGGGGCCTACCTTGAGCAGGGGCGCCACCTTCGCTGGTTGGCATTGGATAAAACTGGAACCATCACCCATGGCCTGCCAACCGTCACGGATTTTAAAGTGTTAGCGCCAATGCCCGCGGAAGAGGTACAAACCCTGGCGGCGAGCCTAGCCGAACGTTCCGATCATCCGGTATCCAGGGCCGTACTGGAGTTTGCTCAGATTCCCCACGAACGCCTACAAGAAGTGGATACTTTTGAAGCCCTGGCCGGGCGCGGCGTCAGGGGCAGAATTCAAGGGGATCAGTGCTACCTGGGTAACCACCGGCTTATTGAAGAATTAGGCATTTGCTCCGCCGAGCTGGAGCGCCAATTGGGAACCCTTGAGGAAGAAGGGAAAACTGTTGTGATGCTGACCCGGGAGAACTCCGTTCTGGCGATATTTGCTGTCGCCGATACCGTGAAGGAATCGAGCCAACACGCCATTGAGAGCCTTCACAAGCTGGGCGTGAAAACACTGATGCTTTCCGGGGACAACCAGCACACTGCAGATGCGATTGCCAAACAAGTCGGCATCGATCGGGCTGAAGGCAACCTACTGCCGGAAGACAAGCTCAGAGAGGTGGATGCTCTATCAGGAAAAGGCCAGGTTGGTATGGTTGGCGATGGCATTAACGATGCCCCCGCCTTGGCCCGTGCTGATATAGGGTTTGCGATGGGAGCAACGGGAACCGACACAGCGATAGAAACCGCTGATGTAGCCCTGATGGACGACAATCTGGGCAAGATCGCCACTTTTATTCAACTATCTCGTTCAACGGCCCACATTCTTTGGCAGAACATTATCTTGGCGCTGGGCATTAAAGCGGTCTTTCTAGTGCTTGCTTTTGCCGGAGAAGCAACCATGTGGATGGCTGTTTTTGCCGATATGGGGACCAGTTTGTTAGTCGTCTTTAATGGGCTCCGAGTGATGAGAAAATAGGAAATCCTCTTACATCAATTAATCGAGCGCTGGAGAACGATGTGTCGATATTACCGATAGCAAAGTTCACAGCGCTCATCAATTCGGGAAGCCTATCTGCCCCAACTTATACCTCAATTACCTTATAGCCCGCTTTCTTAATCAATTCTTTAATCTGAAAACACCGAGCGTAACCAAAAAAGGAACCAAAAACTGGCCACTCATCTGCAGCGCAAACTTTGGCCAGAAATCTATTTCTTCAGAGAAGAATGACAGTACAATATTGCCTGGAAATAAAAATGTACCGAAATACGGCCAACCCCCACCAACAATTTTCCAGTTATACGCAAATGCCAGTAAGCCGATAGTCAGGGAAATTACCCCTACAACCAGCGCAAACCGTAATCCTTTATCGCTAATCAACATTGCAACCCCTTGCTTCATATAGATTACTTACCTCGAACAACCTCTTTCTTGATGTAAACGCCCAATCTTTTAGCGAGACGCACCAAGTTCCCTCGGTCTACGGATAGTAATTTGGCCGCTTTACTCCAGTTCCCATCGGTCTTAGCCAGGGCACTCCCAATGAGTTCGCGCTGATAGTTTTCCGTTTCCCCCCTTAAATCAATAGCCTCAGACAGCGACTCTACCGGTTTGTGCGGAGGCTTCTGAATAACCAGGTCATCGGGAATTTCAATTTGTGCTGCAGTAATGGCAACAATAGCTTCTGGAGAGCTACCTTTGCGGGCCCTAAGGGCTGCGCGGCTGATAATATGTTCCAGCTCGCGAACATTACCCGGCCAAGCGTATCGATGTAGTTTATTGGTGGCCTCTGTACTGAGACGCAACTGACGAAAACCCAGCTTCCTGCGGGAGCGCTCCAAGAAGTAGTCTGCCAACAGCAGGACATCATTACCCCTCCGACATAGCGGTGGGACTTCAAGGGGATATACAGAAAGGCGGTGGTAGAGATCAGCTCGGAAAGTACCGTTTTCAATCCCCTTGCGTAAATCCCTGTTAGTCGCCGCTACAATACGAACATCTACATGCTGCACCGTGTCCTTACCTACCGGCTGAATCTCACCACTTTGCAATACGCGCAACAATTTGCTCTGCACCACAAGCGGTAACTCGCCAACCTCATCCAGGAAAATAGTGCCGCCGTTCGCCAGTAAAAATTTACCGGGCCTCTCGCGATCTGCGCCGGTGAAGGCCCCTTTTGAATGGCCAAAAAGTTCAGCTTCCGCCAGGGTTTCAGTCAGGGAAGCGCAGTTCAAATAGACTAAGGGCTTCTCCTTGCGAGCCGACAACCTGTGGACGGTACGGGCCACCAACTCTTTCCCCACTCCCGTTTCACCGAGAATCAGCACGTTGTAATCCGACCCAGCCACCAGCTCTATCTCACTGCGCAGGGACTGCATTTCCGCGCTCTCACCAATTAATTCACCTCCATCCCGCTCCAGTGCCTGCTGGGTTAGGTCTTTCACCAATTGCTCGGCATGCTCGGCGGAGTGTGACAGGGCTTTTAGCTCGAGGGCTGTGCGCAAAGTGGCCGCAGATAGTGCGGCTATCAACTCAAGGGTTCGATCACTGATTCGGGCATAGGCATCTGCTGTCATGCTATCCACAGTTACCAGACCAATCAGATGGTTATCTGAATAGAGAGGCAAGCCCATACAAGAGTGCACGGGAAGATCCCCTTCCCTATCCAACAGCAACCCATCAAAAGGGTCAGGTAGCTGACAGTCAGATGGGAAGCGGACCGGGTGTTCCGAGGCGCAGATTTGCGCTAGCCGTGGATGCTCATCAATCAGGAATCGCCGCCCCAGAGTCCTTCGGGCAAGCCCCTGAACTGCGAGAGGGGTGAGTGTAGCGCCATTGAGCCCAAGCAAGGCAACAGCATCGCACTTGATCGCTTTACGGATAGTAGAGAGCAGACGCTCAAAACGATCGCTGTTGTTAAGGCTATTAGCCAGGTCCAGAGCCACTTCGAGCAGTAAGGTTGCGTTGGTATCTACCATAGCCAAATCAGTCCAAAAGACCTTTTAGAGTCATTATGACACAGCAACCATAAAGGTCAATTTGACACATAAATACCAAGAATAAACCATAACCCCTTGTTTTTATTGGTATTTATATTTGGCATAGCAGTTGCTAAAGATAGATTGACGCCGTTTGAACCTGAGGCCGATATGCTGAATACGGAAAACCCCTTACTGCGTGAGCGTTTCAAGCTTCTGCTAAAAGCCGGTAACTTTACGCTGCTTCTGTCAGTTCCCCTGCTTATTCTGACGATTGTTATCTGCTATCCCCTATCGCACTTATTTTCAATTCCCGCGCAAGTCGCAGGACATATCTTTATGGTGATTAGTGCGACGTTTCTAAAACTGGGCTACATAGGTCGCGTGGTTGCTCAATACAATCTGGACCTTGAGGTTCGATAAAGGCTGAACCGCCGCCTCCGAATTCCCCCCTTCCTATTAGCAGCGAATAAATCAACCCAGAGCCTCTGCTGGCTCTGGGGCTCTGCATTGCCCGACACCTCAAACCACCGTGGACTATACTGACAGTCTCAGAGATAGCATTTCCTTCTAGGGAGACTTATGGCTGCCCCTCTGGTTGAGCCAAGGTCTCTTTTACAGGCTCTATAGCATAAAGGGCCAAAGTCAGGGGGTATCAAAATTGGGCTTAGCCTTTACAAGTAGTGAGCTGATAGCCCTTACCAGTGATTGGAAGCCAAGCGTAAGACCAGCCTTCCATGCTCGCCCCCTAGTCCACCCAAGCGAAGTGCCGCAAGACACTCGCTGTTCTCCAAATAAGATCACTACCACATCACAGATAAGTAACAGCAATAGCCGGGGCCTGTATTCGCCTATTCAGGAGCAGACCTAAATGTGGGAAATGATCGATGATGGAATTACTTTCTTTGCCACTCAGAGCTACGCCACCCTCTTTACAATGTTTTGGATTGTCGTGGTGCTGGAGTTCCCCAGATATTTAATGTCGTTTTTTACCTCTGTATTTTTTTTCGCCTCCAAACCTGAATTTGAAGAAGATATAGAGTCTTTAGGCAGACTCACAGCGGTAATCGCCGGCCACAACGAGGAAAATTCTATTGAAAAATGTGGCGAGCGATTACAGGAACAGAGCTATATCCCCTATGAAGTGATCGCGATTAGCGATGGCTCCACAGATAAAACCCGGGACGATATTCACTACCTGCAAAATAAAGGTCGCTTGGATGGCGCTCATGCAACAGAACTGCGTGGAGGCAAGGCCTCAGCCCTTAATTTAGGACAGAGATTTTCAACAGGCGACTTTATCGCCTCAATTGATTGCGACTGCACCTTCGATCGCCACGCTATGAAATATGTAATGCAAGGCTTTGCCGATCCCAGGGTTGGCGTGGTTTCAGGTAATGTAATTGTCCGAAACTCCACAGAAAATATACTCAGCTCATTCCAGGCCATTGAATATGTAATCAGTATTTGCTTGGGGCGACACTCACTGGCAATGCTCGACCAAATGTGTTGTGCCTCCGGTGCCTTCAGTGCTTTTAGGGTATCCGCAATGAATCAAATTGGCGGCTTTGATGCCGGCGGAGGAGAAGACTTAGATATCACCTTTCGTTTGCGGGATTACGGTTGGAAAGTGGAATTTGCACCTGAGGCGATTTGTTATACCGATGTTCCCACCAGCATCACCGTTCTAATGCGCCAGCGCTTTAGGTGGGAGCGGGATGCTATTCGTCTTCGCTATCGCAAGTACCTGCATTTTATTAATCCGTTCCGCCAAGGAATGCAGCTAAAAGAGTTTTTTCACCAATATGAATTCCTGGTTTTCAATGTTATTGCCGCAATAGCTTTACCAGTCTATTTAATCTGGCTATTCGTGCGTTATGGCGAAAATGCCTGGTTTATTTTGGCTGGGGCCCAGGTTGTATTAATTGCGCTCGATACAATTACCTTTGCTTTAGCCTCTTATGCGACTCCAAAAGTTAAATCACTTCCCCTTTGGCCTTATATTCCAGCTTACAGCATCTTTTATGTAAACTTCATGAGAGTTGTTCGACTCTACGCATATGTGCAGGAGTGGATTTTTAGAACATCCTATAAAGATTCTTTCGCACCACTAAAAGTCCATCGTGTTCGCGAGTAGTTTTTATGAAGGCTCTGCGAAAACGATTACGCCCTGATAGTTTCGAAAGTGAACAGCGAAAAACCCGGGGTTCTGCAAGCCGTCGAATATATTTAGCCATGTTAATCCTATTTGGCATTGGCGTTATTCGCTATATATGGGGTGACTGGTTTTTACTGCGAAGCGATGGGTTAGTACTACGCGATCAAAGCGTTATTGAAATGGGCTATCTAGTAAAAGTGGTAGAGGTTGCTGTTGATGAAGGACAAATGGTAAAGGAAGGTGAACTGCTACTAAAGATCGAATCTATGGAGTTGTTGGAGCGTATAGCGGACCTATCCAACCGACAGGCCAACTTGATGCAAATCTCCGCAGAATTTACTTTAATAGCCGAAACCGCCAAAAAATTATTACTACCAGCACAAGAACGAAAGGAGCAAATTGGAAGAATCGTAAATAGAATTAATAAGCTTGCGGATAAAGGCGTTGTCAGCGAGGTCGGCTATCAAGATGTACTGAAAGATAGCTTCGAGGCCAGTGAAACCCTGGTAAAACTTCAAGTAGAAAGCGCCACATTAGAAGGAAAACGTAGATCTGTAGACGAGGCGCTCTACCGCTCAGAACAAGCATTAAGAAAACTGGAAGAACATTACAACAACGGCATTATTCAAAGCCCTACGTCTGGGCTGGTGGGCGCATCGGTTCCCCATGTAGGCAATGTTTATGATGCCGGAGAGCCACTAATGGCTATCTACACCGGGGAGGCCTATGTCCTTGCCTACTTGCCCAATCAATATCAGTTCGCGATCAAGCCTGGAATGGAGGTGTTGGTTGCTGGTGGGCGCTTTAAAGATAAAGGAGTGCTTGTAGAAATGATCCCCCTCTCAGCCGCACTACCCCAGGAATTCCAAAATACATTCAAACCCACATCGCGCAATCAGCTGGCCAAAATAGTCTTACTTGACCCATCAAAATTTCCGGTGAATGAGAAAGTTACCATAACCCTAAAGATTGACTGGATTGATATCATTATTGATAAATTCATTAATTAACCCCCAGATGACGACTATTTTTTATGTCATACAATTATTCCTAATCCCTGCCAGTGAAGTAACACACCTATCCCTGCCTATTGCCAATTTTTCACCTATCTTTTCTTAATACTCAACAATCTATTCAGTTAAAAGGACGTCATATACATCACAGATTACACAATTACGTATAACTGGCATGAAACAAGCTAAAACACTCAGTTAATCTTTCAAGCACCAAAAATTATATAGGCGTGGAGGAATCAGTATCTCCTTTCTAAGTGACGAATATAGCTTTTTTCGCTGGCCCGGCGACTCCAAGGTGACATCGCATACCGGTGAATCCAAAGACGCTATTTTGATTGAGGAGCCAGCATCAGTAGATGACCTGACGCATATATGGCATATGCGTGGTGGCTTGTATCTACTCCCGGTTATTGATCTCACTGGAACAGTCGGCGAGAAGGCAGATCTGGATTGCTCAAAGCTTAGTACGCAGGATATACCCGTTGTGAGCCAGGTTATTGACGACTTTCATTATCGGCGCGCGCAAGTCCACCTGGATTTCCACACCACTCAGAAAGATAGCGACAAAATACTAGCGCGATTATTTGTATCTGGCGTAAGTCTCTCGCCGCACTATAGTCCCAACTCCAAAGCGACTGTTGATTTTAATATTATCCTCGATAGCCCGACGGTTGTGACGGAATGCGAAAAACTGATCGAATCAGGATTTCTACTGGGCAAGTTTTTCGATCGACGCCATATCTGTAACGGCTGTGGAGGTTCCCAGTTTAATGTCCGCGAAGAGTGCGCGGTATGCAGATCCTCTAACCTTACCGAAGACTTCTATCTGCACCATTTCAGCTGCGCCTACCTTGGACGCGAAGCTGACTTCAGGGAAGGTGAAGACCTGATTTGCCCCAAATGTCGAAAGGAGCTTTTACACTTTGGCAGTGACTACGACAAACCCGGCACACTACTTATTTGCAATGCTTGCGGCCATGCCAGCTCAGAAGTGGAAATAGGGTTTTTGTGTCTCAACTGCCAGATGGATACCGATAGCGAGTCAATCCGTACCGGTGATATTCATAGTTACGACCTCACTGAAAGAGCCAGCAGTTACCTTAGGGCAGGATACGCATTTCTCGATTTCACTGACCACAATCCCATGTTTGCCGACCTGCCCTTCACCCTGATCGTAGAACTCAACCAGGCGGCAAGAGCATGGAAAGAGAACAAAACAAATTTTTGCTTGGTGAATATCAACTATGAACATGCTCATGAACTCGAAGTCGAGCATGGGCCCCGACAAACAATGCAGAGCCGCCGCCAATTCATAGAGAACCTTCATGGAGTTTTATGTAGAGCTTACGAAGGTATACGGAAAGAGGACTTTATTACCGGGAAATATGAAGATTATATGGTTCTACATGGAATAGCTAAGGAGGACATACTCGAAGATCGCAGAGAAATGATCAAGATTGCCATGTCCTCCATAAGGCTGGATATTGGCCCCTACTTTAAAGTACTTGGGCCCGAGGAGCTTGTTTAAAAGAAAGCCAAACACCTCCCTGTTACAACTACCTTACCCGAGCCGGCTACCCCTACAACTTACTCGACAACTCGCGAATTTCATGATTCAGGATACGGTCGTTGTGACTGTAATCCACAGGCACATCCACCAGGTGTACCCCACCCGCCCTGCAACATTTTTCTATCATCGGTTTAAACTCATCCGTGGCGGTTATTCTGTGGCCATGAGCACCATAGGATTTTGCGTAATCGACAAAATCAGGATTACCAAAATCCAGGCCAAAGTCATCAAACTCCATCATCGCCTGCTTCCACTTGATCATACCGTAGGCATCATCGCGCAAAATAAGTACGATAAGGTCAAGCTTTAAGCGAACCGCCGTTTCAATCTCCTGGGAGTTCATCATAAAGCCCCCATCCCCACAGATAGCGACCACACGGCGGTCTGGGCACACCAACTTGGCAGCCATTGCCGAAGGCAAGCCCGCCCCCATCGTTGCCAGTGCGTTGTCGAGCAGCACGGTATTGGGGGCTAAAGCCGGGTAATTTCGCGCGAACCATATTTTGAACATGCCATTATCAAGCGCAATAATGCCCTTCTCCGGCATTACTTCGCGGAGGTCTTTCACCAGTCGTTGCGGACGAATTGGGAAAGTGGTGGTATTTGAGCCCTCCTGGATATGCTTTTGAAGCGCGGCACGGATACGGTGCGCATCGGTAAAGCTCCAGTGATCCTGGGGTTCCAAGTGCTGGTCCAGCTGCCACAAGCTGTTGGCAATATCGCCAACCACCTCTATCTGCGGAAAGTAGACCGGATCCACCTGCGCTGAATTGAAGTTGATATGTACAACTTCCGGGCCACCGGGACGCATAAAGAAAGGCGGCTTTTCTACAACATCGTGGCCCACATTGATAATCAGGTCGGCCTGCTCAATGGCTCGGTGAACAAAATCCCCATCGGATAGCGCGGTATTACCAATAAAGTGCGGGCCCGACTCATCAATTACTCCCTTACCCATCTGAGTTGTCACTACCGGAATACCCAGCTTGTCGACAAACTTGCGCAACATTTTGGCGGTTAATTTACGGTTTGCGCCTGCTCCCACCAACAGTAGTGGTTTACGGGATGCCGCAATCGCTTCTGCAGCTTTGCGCACCGCCTTCTCTTCGGCAATTGGCCTGCGGTTATAGCTGGGCTCCAAGACCGGCATGGTGGAGTGTTCACGGGCAATATCTTCAGGAAATTCCAAGTGGGTTGCCCCCGGCCGCTCCTCTTCAGATTGCCGAAAGGCTTCACGGACATGAGCTGGCACATAGTCGCCCCCCACGATTGTCTTGGTGAATTTGGTCAGGGGGCGCATCATGTCAACAATATCAATAATCTGAAACTGCCCTTGCTTGGAACTTTTGATAGGTTTTTGACCGGTGACCATCACCATCGGCATTCCACCGAGCTGGGCATAAGCTGCGGCAGTCACCAGATTCGTGGCCCCCGGACCTAAAGTAGACATACAGACACCTGGCTTGCCCGTAAGCCGACCATAGGTGGCAGCCATAAAACCGGCACCCTGTTCATGGCGCGTGACAATTAGTTTTATCTTTGAGCCCCGCAAAGACTCCAGCATATCCAGGTTTTCCTCACCAGGAATCGCGAAGATATACTCAACGCCCTCTTTCTCCAGGGCACGAATAAAAAGGTCCGATGCTTTCATTGGGGAGGCTCCTGTAGTCCCGCCTTACTAACAATAAGATCCCCGCCAAAAGAGCTGTTTTTATAACTGCCTGACACGATTGCTCAATTACGCGGATACCTCTCTTACATCTCACTTTATCGGCTCGTAAGTTTGCACCCTGCACAGTAGCTCACATGGTGCCTTGGCAATGTATTGCTAAGATCAGTCTCAGGGAAAATTAATTTCTTGCGCGCTGATATCCACCATCCAAGTGATGACAGCAAACTCCCTGATAAGTCTTAAATCACTGCCTTTGTATGACACCGGATGATAAGAGTTGCAAATGGAATCTCGCTCAGAAGGCGCAAGAAAACACTGGGTTCTATCACTTGCCGCTCTCGGGGTTGTATTTGGTGATATCGGCACTAGCCCACTCTACGCCTTTAAACTGATTTTCCATCCCCGGTTTGGAATTCCCCATAACACCGAAACCATTATTGGTGGGGTCTCTGCTGTCTTCTGGGCACTTACCCTCATTGTCACTATTAAGTACGTCATATTGGTAATGCGCCTGGACAACCGAGGGGAAGGTGGGATCATGGCGCTGATGACACTGGCCCTGGAAGCGACAAAAGGGCGAGAATTATTAAGAAAGCTCATTATCGGCGGCGGGATCTGTGGGGCGGCACTATTTTTTGGTGATGCCGTTATCACACCAGCCATCTCCGTACTCTCCGCAGTCGAAGGACTGGAGATAGTCAACAAGACTCTAAAACCGTTTATCCTGCCAATTTCTATCGGCATACTCTTTGGATTGTTTTTTGTACAGCGCTTCGGCACCGAAACCGTAGGGAAACTGTTCGGCCCGATTACCGCCATCTGGTTCTTAGTTTTGCTGCTCGCGGGCCTTTACTGGGTGCTCCAGAACCCTGTAATCCTCCACTCCATTAATCCCCTGCATGCTGTGAGCTTCCTCACTAACCATGGCATGGCTTCATTCTGGATATTAGGTGCAGTGTTACTGGTGTTTACCGGAGGAGAGGCTCTATATACCGACATGGGGCATTTTGGACGCATGCCTATAAGAATTGCCTGGATAGGTTTGGTGTTCCCCGCCCTGGTGTTGAACTATATGGGACAGGGCGCTCTACTTATTAGTGACACCTCTGCGGTAGACAACCCCTTTTACCGGATGTACCCGGACTGGTCGCTCTACCCAATGATTATTCTTGCAACTGTAGCAACCTGCATCGCTTCCCAGGCCTGTATCTCGGGGACCTTCTCCCTGACAAAACAAGGAATCCAGCTTGGCTTGATGCCCCGTTTTGCCATCCGGCACACGTCATCAGCACTCGCGGGACAAGTCTACATGCCCGGCGTCAATTACCTATTAATGACAGCGGTAATACTGGTGGCAATTCTCTTTGGAAGCTCAGTCCACCTTGCCAGTGCTTATGGTGTGTCAGTGAGTGGTGCAATGTTGATTACCTCCTGTATTGCAGCAATCGTTTATCGCCACTACCTCAAATACAACTTGATAATTTGCTTGACTGTCGGCTCATTCTTTGCCTTTATTGATTTTGCCTTTGTTGCTTCAAACCTGGCAAAGATTGGCCACGGGGGTTGGTTCTCTATTAGTTTAGCCGCCTTTATTGCGATGCTGATGATTACTTGGAGAGATGGAAAAAAAGCAATAAATTGTTACTTGCAGGGTAAGAATTATAAATTGGAACCCTATTTAAACTCACTTTTTGATAATCCCCCATTACGAGTACCGGGAACAGCGATATTTGTGGGAACCAATCAACTCTTTGTACCTCATGCCCTGATATACAATTTGAAACATAACAGTGTCCTTCACGAAAAGAACCTTTTCCTAACCGTTACGTCGGCCAACACCCCAAAAGTACTCCCAAAGAACCGAGCAATCATTAGCAAGATAAGAGAGGGATGTTTCAGGCTAATCTTACGCTATGGATATATGGAACGCCCAGATGTCGAAGGAGCCATAAATAAACTCAACAAAATGCACCTTTTGGATATAGATCCAAGTAAGTCTTCTTTCTTTACCTGCCGATACAATATATTTCCTGTTAAAGGCGGCTATAGCAAGATGGCAAATTGGAGAGAGCGAATCTTTGCCGCCATGGTAAGGAATTCAAGCAGTACTATAGACTATTACCGTATTCCAGCGAATCGGACTGTCGAAGTACAAGAGAATATAATGATCTGAATTTAAAAGTTATTTTATCAAATAGCTGACAAGCCTATGAGACTCTCTTTAGGGGGTAGAGTGGAAGGGTTAAAGTGTGATGGTTATACCGCCTGCTTCCTTTACAGCTAATATGGATGCAGGCGGTAAGCCTAGACCCCCCTAAATGCTCTAATTAAGAAATATAAAGATATTCAGGAGCTCTCTACCTTATAATCAGTTCGCTTCGCTCTTAAGTATAGAAACCGTATCACCGGACCAACGGCCGATTACTTGTGTTAGAGCTTTGTTAAGCCCTGCCATTGAAGAGGAGTTGAATTTTTTGGCTTCTGGTTGACTCAAGAACTCCTCATATTTCGCTAAGCTTGCATCGTCTAAGCCTTGATAAGTTTGCACGAAAGAGAGAGTAATAAATTGCTCAACATTTTGACGCATCTGGGGCTTCATTGCCTCCATTTGCGCCTTATAAGCATCCAGATTGATCTCTTGTCCGGGAGCCATCACTGCCATCACTGCGGAATAGACAGCAATACTCGTAGAGATCTGCATCTCCATCGCCATATCGGTAGCACCAACAAGCTGATCAATACGAGTTGCCATTTCAACGCGCTTTGTGTCAGCCATCAACTGCTGAGCATTAGCCATCAAATTCTGGAATGCCTCTTCAGAGCTTCCTTCCTCTTCAGCCTTGGTAATTTTCTTACCGATATCTGACTCATACCAAGCCAATAAGACCTCAACATCTTTATCGGTCAGAGAAGTACTCAGTGACGAGCGCACTTCACCCATAATGATGGACGGTAAAATCGTATTATCTGCACTTTCAAGAATCTTTTGCAGTTTATCCTGAGGAATTGGTACACCCTGCTGTACGCCTTCCGCAAATCCAGATTTTACTAGCTCAGGAAACCCCTCAGCTTGCTTAGTGAAACCCGATACAAGCAGAAGCTTATCCAAATTGGCAACTTTATCGCCAGCCAGGCATAATGAGCAAAAGGTGCTGATGAGTAGAGCAAATATAACTTTTACAGCTTGAGTTCCCATAGGAAGCTCCATATGAAAGTGAATTTGATCGCCATTATGCCGATTGACTCACAACAATCAATCAAAAAGCACTAACCATTGCAAAAACAAACGTACCACAGCTTCGCTATAAAGAGCCTAAATAACCCCCAACTCAGATAGTTTTTTTCTGGCAATTTCAATTCTTTTCTTTTGTACTTCCCGAAAACTGCTGCCATCTATGTTAATCGCAAAATAATGAATATTGTTATTGGACTCTACAATTCCAATATACCAGCCTAAAGCCTTATTCTTAGCTAATGGCCCTCCTCCTGTTTTTGCATATAACTTATAGGTATCAGTCTCCTCTACCAGCATCACTTCTTTAAATTTATCTATAGCTGACTGCGATACAGGTAATTGACCAGTAAATAAACGCTCCAGGAAGTCTACCTGCTCCAACGCTGATATTTTGATACTCTCATTGAGCCAGAAGGTATCAATACCAGACGAAGCATCCCGATTACCATAATTAAAACCTGCCAAATACCGATTCATTCTCTTAGCGCCAATCTCCGTTGCTAATTGCTGATAGATCGGAACCGCTGAATTTTGAAATGCTTCGCGAATTGTCAAAGGCCTTTCTGACCAGATTGCAGGCCACCACGCTTTAGCCGGGTATTTGTCATGATTATAGGTTAGCTCTTGTAACAGGTTCTCAACTAAACCCAAGTCAAGTGCAATAAGGGTATTGGGAACCTTAAAAGTAGAGAATGGTGTGAACTGCCTGGCTGCCCTCTCCCTATTGATTACCGTATATTCAGAAGTTCGACTATTCTTAAGCACGAAAGCACATAGCTTTCCGCATGAGATTTCATCTTCAGCTATCACCGAGCTACTGACACCAAAAACAAAAACTGCAATAAACCATTTAAAGCGCCTCAATCTAAATCTCCTTTATTTAAAGTATGTAGCTACCCAAAAGATATTAACATGCTCCATTACAATTTATGGAGTAATACATCTATTTAATGAAACTTCTTGAAGTAAAACCACACTGGAAAGGAGTCATTTAGTAAGTCTCGCAATAGACTTGATGTATGCTCAGGAAAATAAATGCCAAAAATATCGCCGCATATACAATGAGGAACGGCATTAGAGTAGTACATATAAATCCACAACTAAAACAGTTGATATCACATACACAATCCCAGTTACACTTCCATCAAACAGGAATTGCACGCCTGGAAAAGCCTTACCTCACAAGAAAGCTCAAAATCAACGCTATTATGCATTAGCAATAAGTTTGTCTTCCAAAAAATTGAGAACTTGATAATGAGTATTCCTGGAACCAACGACTCACAGGATAAAAATGGTCCCGTGAAAGCACACCCTTATGACTGGCCATTTAATGGTGATCTGCGCCCAGAAAATACCGCCCTTGTCATTATCGACATGCAAGTTGATTTTTGCGGCGAAGGCGGGTATGTAGACAAAATGGGGTATGATTTAGAGGCAATGCGCCGGCCAATACAACCCATTAGAACCATCTTAAATACTATGCGCGCGGAGAACTATTACATTATTTTCACTAGAGAGGGGCATCGCCCTGACCTCTCTGACCTCCCTCCCAATAAGCTTTGGCGGTCGCGCCAAATAGCTGCAGGAATCGGGGATCAGGGCCCTCTGGGAAGAATTCTCGTTCGAGGAGAACCCGGCTGGGAAATCATCTCAGAACTGGAACCACTTCCAGGCGAAGTAATTATAGATAAACCCGGCAAAGGATCATTCTTTGCAACTGACCTGGAACTTATATTAGAGCTGCGAAATATTCAAAACCTAATTCTTGTCGGTGTGACTACTGATGTCTGTGTTCATACCACAATGAGAGAGGCGAATGATCGAGGGTTTGAGTGCATCACACTAACAGACTGTACAGGTGCTACAGACATCGTTAATCATGGTGCAGCCCTGAAAATGATTACTATGCAAGGGGGCGTTTTTGGCGCATACACTGACAGTAAGAAGTTTTTGAAAGGTTTAACTGAAGCCTCTAAAAGCAGGTAAGGGGGAGCCCTGTGCAACTTGGGCTCTCATACAACAGTACTTCTACTCAACTTGCCGCCCTAACATGCAGCTCTCCAGCATATGACAAGATGAACCCCACTAAAAACATGTGCACACTGACACTGAATTGATACCGCCCTTCACTTTCTGTTTCATATGCCTTGACTTTGGGCCAAAGAAATTTGGGTAAAGCTATACCTAATAGCTTCGTTTTCGAAAACTGATATTCAAGTGCTCCGTTGACATTATGAGCGGTAAACTGCATTTCCAAAGGGCCTATCCTTTCCACCAGGTAATTTTTTTCTGAATAAAATGATGAACTCATCTTGAACCCATCGAAATCTCTCACCCAATCCATCCGATCGGAAAAGTGCCCACAATCAACAACTAACTGCGAACTTGAACTCGCCTTCGGAAATCGAAATATTGAACAAATAGTATTCGCAATAACTCCACCTCGCTTGACTACAACAGAACCCTCAAACCTCTTCACCCCAGTGTGTGCAAATTGCAACAGTGGAGATAATTCATTGAATGAGGACCCCATATGAGCAGAAAGTATGTTCAATATTCACTCCTATTCCTATTCACGTCCTTTACCCACAGTACCATCTATACAGGTAGCTGGCAGGCTGCAAATATTCAACCTGCCAGCGCACTCTCAGTCAACTCGATGACTAAATCAAGCTTATTTACTATTCGCTCTCAGAATAGTGCTCATAGCCCGGTGGGCGTCAACGAACCCAAGCCCGGTGTTGTGGTTACCTAACCAACTGCGGCGAGCATTATCTTTCAATGACTTGCTCACTAGTTGAGCAGCTTCTACCCTGCTAAGGCCATAGTAGTCTGCCATTTCAAGGAGCAATAGACTCACAGCCGCTAGTTGAGGAGCGGCAAAAGAGCTACCGGACTCAAAGTTTTGACTGGAAGCGGAATATACTGCATCGCCGGCAATAGCAAAGCTCTGCTTAATAGCCAAGGGGTTGTAACCCGGAACCGTCGCGGTAAGTGAGATCTCATTTGAGAATGGCTGGAGATTGATTGCAAAAAACAAATTTTCAGCACCGGCCTGCCCTTCATTCTGAGCAAGGAATGCCCTGATTAAATCCAGGTCATAGGTAAAGAAGCTGCCGAGTGGCGGTAGTTCCAAGCGCTCTCTCACATCGGAGTTGTTATGCTCAAGATCCGTACCTGTATTTCCCAGTGACTTGGTAAAAATCTTACTTTGTAAAATAGCGGAAAGATGCTCTGCAAACTCTGGGTCTAGTTGGTCATTGGTGATATGGAATGCACGGCTCATATTAATCACACTAATGTCATCTCGATACCGCATATAGGCCATTGCATCATTATAAGTTTTGCTCTCAGCACTAACGGGTACAATAGTTGCCTTAGGGGCAATATCCAAAATGATATCAATTACGGTGTTACCATGAAGGAAAGTAATGGGATCACCAAATGCAACTTCTGCTTCAATATTGGGATACTGTTCGCGCTGCTCTTGTAAGCGTGTCGGATCAAACAAATCAAAGACAGCAATTACCATACCCTCGCCATCAAAGCGCTTAGTCAAAATTTGCTGTTTCAGTTTATAACCGGGTACATGGGGAAGCAGTAACTCATTAATTGCCAATCTGAATAGATTCAGGTCGGCAATAGCGGCATCAAATTCCGGCCTGTATTGCTCCTGGTAATCTTCTGGCTGAAACGTGTACAGAAGTTCAGCTAATACAATAAATTCTGTGATTGTCTGGCCCCACTTGTGCATCAGTAATTCTTCAACCATATAGTGGGATTTTGCCATCCCCGAGTATTGATCGAATTCAGCTGCCATATACTCTTCAATAATTGGAGTTACCGGCTCTTCCCAAGGCCAGGGGGTTAATTCTTTCACAATCTCTAAGGAATCTCTGGCCTGCTCAATATCTGGGGTTGAAGCAAATATATTGAGGCTACCCAGCAACATTAAGATTGTTAGTATTATCCTATTCAAAACTATTTCCTTGTCATGAAAAATTATTAGATAGTGTTTGTAGGCTGCTACAAGCCACGGGATATAAATAGTCCCAGTGACAGGAAAAGCTCGCAGCCTGGAAATAGGATCACGAATGGTATGGAAAGGCAACAAAGCAAATATATATAGAAATTACAAAGCTAATATCGCCCATAAAATAAAAGATATTCGGTTACCTCTGACATCAAAATCTAGAGAAAGTCTTACTCTGAATTTGGCTCCGCCTCACCTTCTAGTCAATGCAGAAGATCACTATCCCCCAAAGACTGGCGGCATGCACTTATAGCGGGAATAGCAGCCACAATTAATGTGCTTACCAGTACTAAAGCTAAAAGCACAATCGTATGTTCGCCTATAACAACGCCGTCCAAATAGATTCCAAATTTATCTGTCAGAATTGGCTCAACCAGCCAGCCTCCCATTATCAATCCAGAAACAGCAATTGTCGCACCTAAAAGTAAAACCAAAAATGCCTCAGTCTGGATCAATAGGAATAAAAACAAAGGGCCAGAACCTACAGTTCTCAGTAGTGCTATCTCCAGTCTGCGCTCGCGCATCGTGGAAAGTAGTAAGATACATAAGCCAAGTAATGCAGCCAAAACCACCATAGCTGAGACAAAAAATAATACCTTTTCTATACCACCGGATATCTGCCAAAGCTCCGATAGTGCAATGCCCGGCAATATTGCCAGCAGCGGCTCCTTCGAATATTCGTTTATTTTTCTCTGTACCTGAAATGTAGCTATAGGGGAATTAAGCCCGAGTAAGAAGGCAGTAATGTTATTAGGCACCAGATCATCGTGCTCCGCATCAGCACCATGAACGGCTTCCAGTCCCGCCAAGCTTACATAGAGTGCTCGATCTACTGGTGTACCAGTAGGCTTGAGTATGCCACTAACGATAAAGGGGTTTTCACCATGCTCTGTGAAGCGCGTTCCAACCAAACCGTGCGCCAGTGTGAGAGTGTCATCAAGTTGGTAGTTGAGTTCCCGAGCGACCTCCGCCCCCAATATGACACTAAAAGTATCGATAAAATTCTGGCCGGTTGATAGCTCCAATGGCCTCTTATTCCCATACCGATAGTGATCGAGAAATCCCGTTGAGGTTCCCACCACCCTGTAACCTTGGTGCGAATCCCCCAGGGATAGGGGTATCGCCCAACCTACCTGGGGTAAGTGAGAAAGTTCCTGGTAGCTATCCCATGAAATATGATTACTGGCATTCCCAATATGGAATACGCTGTATAACAAGAGATTCAATTGTCCCGTAGGCGCCCCAACAATAAGGTCTACCCCTGACACAGTTCGACTAAAGCTGTTTTTAGTATGGCTTCGCAACTGCTCGATCCCCAACATTAGAATCAAACTGATTGCTACAGACAATACGGCCAGTGACACACTACCCTTACGCTGCATCAGGCTTTGCCAAGCAAGTTTAAAAAACATCGGCTAAAGCCTCTGGTGCAGTGTCCCACTCGGGCCTAAGTTTCCAGGCAATATTTATTTCGCGCATATCCATAACCAGAGGGAAGTGTCGTTCCAAAGAGCTATCGTGGCTGACAAAGATCAGAGTGCATTTCTTTTGCTGACATGCAGTCATCAACAACTGGACAAAAGCATCTCTCGCTTCAGGGTCCAAAGCAGATGTAGGCTCATCAACCAGCAATAACTGCGGTTCATTGATCAATGCCCGCACGATTGCCACCCTCTGTTGCTGTCCGACACTCAAGCTGGCCACTTTCTTGGGTAAAATTTCCTCTCCTAAACAGAGTCCCGTTAGCAGCTCATTAACCCTGCCGCGAAAATCGCCACGGAAACCAGAAAAGTGGGTAGCGACACGAATATTGTCCTCCACACTCAAATAGGGAATTAGGTTAAAGCGCTGAAATACAACGCCAACATGTCTCGCCCTGAAGCGATCCCGCTTGCGCTCGCTCAGTTCATCCAACGATTGGCCTAGAACCTTTTGGCTCCCCGATTTTGTAACCAGAATGCCTGCCAGGAGGTTCAGCAGCGTTGACTTGCCACTACCGGATCGGCCGCGTAAAAACACCTGCTCCCCCACTGGTAGCGACCAATAGGGGACTTCTAAAACTGCCGGGCCTTTACGATAGGCGAAGCGCAACTGCTCCACCTCAATAGCAAGTTGAGGTCTTGTAGTGAAGGCATTCATCTTTTACCTCATTTACAGCATGGATTTTTGCAAACAGATATATAATGATATATCACATCATTTTGTATAGTAAATAAATCCGAGCCATGAACAGAACTCCCCTTTCGGCAGCCTGCACCCTGACCACCGCACTACTCACTGCTGCCTGTGACAGTCGAATTGAAACTCGTCCAATTTCGCCCCCAGTTGCAGAACATACTCAAGTCAAACAAGTAAGTATCAATTATCGCGAAGTCAGCTGGGAAGAGTTAATCCCGAAAGATGATCTGGATGCGTTACTCAACCCACCAGAATACATAGATGATATTGTTGAAGGCTCCACTGCCGACTCAATGCCTAACACATCAGCTATTGCCTCTACGAGCGAAAATGAAAGCCGTTACCAAGCCGCTTTGACTTCCACTCGAATAAAACCAGAGTTCGACAACCAACAGATACGTATTGCTGGGTTTATAGTTCCAATTGAATTCAATGACGAATTAACAATTTCCAATTTCCTTTTTGTTCCCTACTTCGGAGCCTGTATCCACCTGCCGCCCCCACCTCCAAATCAGGTTATCCATGGCAGTTTTTCTGAGGGAGTTCAAGTTGACGCTCTGTACGAACCTTTCTCTATAGAAGGGAAACTGAGAACATTGAAGATAGAAAGCGAGTTCGGAACTGCGGCTTACAGTATGGAAGTGGATAACATACAACCTTACACAGAATAATGTCCCCGGCGAGCGCTGCTCACCCGAGGACACTACTTCATCGATTGCCGGCTACTGGCCCATCTCCCGAACCAAGTATCCGGCCCCGTCAATATTCTCCATTACCCAGAGAATATAAGCGATATCGACATGAATCGCCCGGGTACTATCGGTGAAGTCCCAATCAGCATTGATGCTATCGTATGTTCCGTCAAATACGACTCCCACCAGCTCGCCACGACCATTCATTGTCGGAGATCCTGAGTTACCGCCCGTAATATCTACGGTACTTAGAAAATTAACCGGTACTGAATCCAGCTGCTTTTCATAGTAACGGCCATAGTTCTTCTTATCGATCGCTTCCATCAAAGCCTTGGGAGCATCAAAGGGGTCCTCGCCGGTATACTTTGCCTTAATACCACGCAATGTTGTAAAAGGTACAAAGCCTTGTTTACCGTCATTACCATCTGCTGCCTCTTTAATTGTTCCAGCTGGTGGCTCATAGCCTTTAACCAGGCCATAAGTCACGCGAAGAGAGCTATTTGCATCCGGGTAGACCGGCTTACCTAGGGAGTGGTAATAATCTATCAGCATCTCCATATACTGTGGGCGCAATTGGGCGAAGCGCCCTTTCATGGACTCCTCATGCTCTTCACGCGTAAGCATATCATCGTACATGGCCACTGCCAGCTGGATAAACGGATCCTTGCTCTCTTTGAAGTCTTCGGGCTTTTTACCGATCCACGCTTCACGTACCTCGACATTGGAAAGCTCTGTTTCCTTATACATTTTGTCGAGAGTTGCCTCTAAGTCAGTATTGCCTTTGCCGATATTCAAGTAACGATCAAAGCTGGCTATACGCTGCTCCTTAGGGAGCGCCTGGTAACGGTCCAGGAAGTAAAGCCAGATCTGCGTGTCGACTGATGGGTGATAGCTGCGCTCTATACGACGCATGCCCTCTTTGAATCGGGTTAGATCCCGTTCCTGATAACCCGGCTTGCGATCAGCATCGGGTTTTTCGTTCTCTTTAGCCAATCGATACAGTTTGCTTGCGGCACCCAGCATGGCTGAACGATCCATATAATCGATGGCCAGGTCCTGTTCACGAGTTGATTCTTTTTCTACAACCAGCGCCTCAAGGTCATCAATAGTAGACTGGTATTTTTTCTCGCGGGCTTTGTCTGAATCCACCCAAGCTTGCAAATCTTTTTCCAGCTTTTCTTTACGCTGCAATAGATCGCTGCGCTGGTAACCCTCCATCATGCCGGTAAAGTTTTTAGAGTAATTATTCAATCCTGCCACGAGGCTTGCATACTTTAACTCTGCATCTTTATTGTCGGCAGTAGCCGCACCGATCGTTTCTGACCATTCACCCAGCACCCTTTGCATGTTTGGGTAATACCAGTTGAAGTTGCTTTCCACTTCCTGGGCAGTGCGATAACGGTTGGTACGCCCCGGATAACCGGCAACCATCACGAAATCGCCTTCTTTAGGCCCTTTTGCCGCTACGGGCAAATAGTGCTTGGGCTCGTAAGGAACATTATCTTTGGAATAATCAGCCGGTTTACCATCCTTGCCAACATAGGCGCGGTAGAAAGCGTAATCGCCAGTATGGCGAGGCCACATCCAGTTATCGATATCGCCGCCGAATTTGCCAATCGAAGACGCCGGCGCATGAACCAAACGCACATCGCGGATTTCCAGCTGCTTAACCAGGTAGTAATTCAAACCGCCGTAGTAGCTATAAACCTCACAACGATGGCCCGGATCTTTTTCACACTCGGAAACTAGCGCTTTCTCCGCTTCTTCGATTGCGGCAAAACGTGCAGCACCATCCATCTCATCTGTCAGGCGTTCGTTAACCTTATCCGTTACTTCGTTCATTGCAACGGTGACGTAGACGCGGGAGCCCGGTGCAGCAGGCAGCTCTTCAGACAAATCTCCGGCCAGGAAACCTTCAGCCAGCAAATCCTTGGATTCGGTTGAATTGTATGAAATTGAACCGTAGGCGCAGTGGTGGTTGGTAATCACCAATCCCGTGGGAGAGACAAAGGAAGCAGAACAGTTTCCCAGGCTGATCACCGCGTTCATTGGAAATTCGGTAAGCTTGGTCATGCTGGCTGGGTCCAGCTCCAGGCCATAAGTGCGAAGCTCTTTGGACAGCTCAGGCAACTGGTGAGGTTGCCACATGCCTTCGGTCGAAACGCTCTCTTTCTCTGCGGCGAGGCTGGAGCAACTGGCACCAGCAAGAAGTACAGCGGTTGCAACCCCGTAAACAAAAGAATTATTTATTTTCATATTTACTCAGCAATATTTAAAAAATAACAGGTTAATTTTGGGCACTTCCCAACGCTAACCCTGTCTTTTCCGGTACACCGAAAATTCACTTATAAACACGGCAGGCTGACAGAGTAACACACCCTCCCCGGCTGCAAGCCGGCACGAAGCTGCACCCCTAGCTAAATCCTTCCAATCATTGCCATTATTTCCCTGGCTCCTCCACTCAAGTGAGATAAACCATAAATACACAATTGATACACTGTATCATTTTGACTCAATCAAATCTGAGCAAAATGTGAATTACGACGACAGCAAGAAAGAAATCTGCGATAAACAGTTTTGCTGCTAAAAAGAACATCGCCGAATAATCTACTTGCGCCAGGCAGTGGTCAATACGCCTCACCAAGGCTCCCTCCAGCTATCAGAACTCCCGATGAATTCGGTCTTCAAGCTTGATTCACCCCAATGTTGGAGGTTGCCAAGGCCGACCATTCTCAATATGATATGTTATATCATAGCTTGCATTGAGGAGTGGGTAGTGCGGGTGAGGAATTTAGGTATTGCAGCGCCCGCCATAGTAGAGAGCAAAGCAATTAAAGCCTCTGAAAATAGTATTTATTAGCCGAAGTTACTTAATTGGAGATTAGCTTGAGCCTGACCGACTTTACAGAAAGAAGCCATGAGACACTTATCACACAAACTCCAAGTGCTGAACTGGCTCCGAAAGAGGAAGGACTGTCAGAGGCAGACCTGCCAAATACCCGTCGGGCCGTATCTGCAGATAATGGAGAAGTTTTAGCAGATATTTTCCAAGCTGATATCAATATGGCCATCTGGCAACGGGAACTGCCCAGTAGCATAGCCAGCGATTGCCTCACCCTCTTAAATAGTGGTGTACACCCCAACCGCAGGATTCTATTACCCACCTCCAAGATCGAGCGCCTCGGTGAAGCATTGCCAGAGCTTGCCCCCTACCCGCACTTGTGTGCTGATATCCAGCTACTGGCAGATATGTTCAGTTACCTATTTGAGCTAAGCGGAGTCGGTATTCGTTTAACAACTCTGAGTGGCGCAATGTGCCCCAAGTTTCATGTAGATCGGGTGCCCTGCCGATTGATTACGACATATTTAGGTACGGGTACAGAGTGGCTGACTCCAGACTCTATTGACCCAAATACGCTCGACTTAAAGGCTAACCAGGAATTCCCTCCAACTTCCATCAATCACCTGGCATGCGGCTCGGTTGCCCTTCTCAAAGGCGAACTCTGGGAGGGCAATGAAGGAGCCGGTCTAATCCACCGCTCGCCGAGTGTCGAGCCCGGCCAACTGCGACTGCTACTCACTTTCGATTTCGGGTCCACCGACGAGTGAGGAGCGCTTACTGGGACGTAAAACTCTTATTAGGAATAACCCATGAAATTTACCGCGAACCTTTTCGCACTGATGACTCTTTCAAACTTGGCCCATGGAATTTCCGGACAGGTATTAGATACTTCTGGAGAGCCCATCTATGGCGCCAGTATTGAAGTCGCGGGAAGTCGACTACAGACCCAAACAGATGCCCAGGGCCGATTTTCACTTGAGGTGAATACTTCGCAACTCCGCGAAATCCACATCAATGCCCCAGGGCACAGCCACAAAACAATAGTTTTACAAGCCGGTCAGGATGAGCCCCTCAAGGTTACCCTGCAACACACCGTTATCGAACAAATCGATGTAACAGCCACACCATTACATGCCTCCACTATTGAGTCGGCACAACCTGTAACCGTAGTCGCTGGCGAAGAGCTACGTCGAAAACAAGCCTCCACTCTGGGAGAAACCCTCAAAAATGAAGTGGGAGTTCATTCCAGCTACTTTGGACCAGTAGCCAGTAGTCCAATCATCCGGGGGCTCAACGGCCCCCGTGTCCTGATTACCCAAAATGGACTCGACAGCGCTGATGCCTCCCGGGTTGGCCCAGACCATATCGTCGCCACCGAGACAATTACCGCAGAGCAGATAGAAATCCTGCGAGGCCCCGCCACCCTGTTTTATGGGTCCGGAGCCATCGGTGGTGTAGTCAATGTGGTAGACGAGAGAATACCCACCTCTGGTGAAAACAGGACTGCTTATTCGCTGGGAAACAATACCGTGGCAGATGAGCGCGAAGCCTCGCTGGCTCATACCGGCGGCAATGATCAGCTGGCGTATCACGTGGACAGCTTCTGGCGCAAAGGTGACGACTATGAAATTCCCACCTCAAGCGACTATGGCGAAGAATCCAGTGGGGTATTAGAGAACAGTGACTCAAAAAGCAAAGGGTTCAACATCGGTGGCAACTGGTTTTTAGATAATGGTTCAATCGGCCTTGCCTATGGACGCCTGGAGCGAGTTAATGGTATTCCCGGGCACGGTCACTCTGATGAACACGAAGATGATGAATCAGAGCATCATGATGAACATGAAGAAGAAATAGAAGTTGTTTCTGATTTAAAACAGGACCGATGGCAGTTGGTCAGTGAACTGTCCCTGGACAACGTATGGTTGAGTGGTCTGGACACCAGAATTGGATACACAGACTACGAACACTCTGAAATCGAAAACGACGCCGTCGGTACAACATTCAGTAATCAGACACTTCAAGCTCGGGTCAACCTATTATTGCAAGAAAGGGCTGGATGGCGCGGCGCAATAACCCTGGAGAGCAAAACTACAGATTTTGAAGCGATAGGTGAAGAGGCCTTCACCCCGCCGAGCACAACAGAAAACTCAGCAATTGGGCTGATACAAGAAAAGCACACGGGTGAATTCCTCTGGCAACTAGGGGCCCGTGTCGAAAGAGTCACGGTTGAAGCTGCCGATGATGAATGGGAAGGAGAAAATCTCGATAAACTGGCTTTCACGCCCTATAGCGTTTCTGCTGGCTTGGTCTGGGATATCGCCGCCAATTACAATGCCGGGATCTCTTTTACCCACGCACAACGGGCCCCCAGCGCCGCTGAACTTTTCTCGTATGGCCCCCATATCGGCACCAGTAGCTTCGAAGTCGGCGCACTCTTTAAACTGGATGATGACACAGAAGAGCCCTATTTTTACTATGAGAACAATGTTGATGAAGAAGTATCCAACAACATTGACTTGAGCTTTCGCAGGCATTCAGGAAATATCGGCTGGGTACTGAACTTATTCTACAACCAGATAGATAATT
This sequence comes from Microbulbifer maximicatervae (SeqCode), assembly GCF_052467815.1. Classification (NCBI taxonomy): domain Bacteria; kingdom Pseudomonadati; phylum Pseudomonadota; class Gammaproteobacteria; order Cellvibrionales; family Microbulbiferaceae; genus Microbulbifer; species Microbulbifer maximicatervae (SeqCode). The sequence goes on along the minus strand of NZ_CP174326.1, from coordinate 3,784,706 downwards.
TCTACTACGAACGCAATACGGGCTACACCAGCGAAGACTTTGAAGAACACGATCACGAACAGGAAGAAGAAGGTCATGATCATGGCGAACTGCCGGTTTATGTCTTCGATCAAGCGGATTCGACACTCTACGGTCTAGAAGCTGAATTTGCCTGGCAATTATCCAAGCCTCTCACGCTGACACTGTGGGGAGACACTATTCGAGGAAAGCTGGATGACGGAGGTAATCTGCCTCGCATCCCACCTATGCGATTGGGCGGCATGCTAAATTATAGTTCCAATGGATGGGATGCAGGGATTGAGATTACGCATGCGTTTAAGCAAACCAAAGTAGCGGAACTGGAAACCACCACCGCTGCTTACACACTTTTGAATACTGAGCTTGCGTACACTTTTCTAGGGAACCAAAACAACCTGACCGTTTACCTTAAGGCTAATAACCTGACGGACGAGTTAGCCTATGTGCATTCGTCCTTCCTAAAAGAACTTGCTCCACTGCCGGGGCGGAGCTTTAGTATTGGATTGCGGGGCAGCTTCTAGTTAGGAATAGGATCTAGTATATCGGTAAAACCACCAACAAAAATTATTGCTGGTGGTTTTTTATACACAAACAACTCTCAATAAGAACTGAGGAATGTCCCTACATTCTCACAAGAGCTTCCCCTGGATCTATAGACACCAAGTATCTAACTAGGAATTAATATGACCCGGTCAATAGTACCCGAGAATTACAACGCGTGGCTGCATTGCATTACGATAGAGTGCGGCATTGAGCTAACTCCAGAATTTGCTGATCAACGCATCCGCGCGCTGCAAGACAACAGTAACTACCATACGCGCAACTTTATTCTTTTATATGGAACAGAGCACCACCAGAAAGTACTTAGCTGGTTTAAGCAAGTGCGTAAAGAAATATAACCCCAAAGTGCCCAGCGTCTGCCAACTCCCAAAAGCATCACAAAAAATTACAACAATAAACTTCAAGTAATGTAAAAGCTTAGGTTGATATTATGTGTAGTAGTTCAGACTTGATCTGACAGTTACCGGTTTTCAGAAGGTCTTCTGTCAGGCCAATCCTGAACTACAGTTATTCAATCAACTAAAGAATTAGATACTATCTGATAAGTTTCCAGCTCATAAAGTGAACCCTACCTTACTCTCACCGGGCTTTAAGGTGTAGCTTTGAGTTCCCCTACCATTATTAACATTCAATGTGTTCACCTGGTCCCGCTCTATCTCCATCAACATTGATTGCTTAACGTTCAATTTTTTACTGGAAATATCTACTATGGGCACTTCCTGATATATCCAGATATCATGAACATCAGCTTCCATACCTACCCAATTGAGCTTCACCACTTCACCATTTTCCTGGCTAATTTGGAATCTTGAATTGACATAGTTCTCCATCTGTTTCTGCGCTTCATTCAACTCCTTACTGGCACTTATTGATAGGGCCTTTTCAATATCAGCAACAAAAAAACGATGGGAAATCTCTAGTGTTTGAGTACGCTCATTTACAGAGATATCGGTCAAACCAAAATGATAGCGATGTGCGCTAGCTTGGTGTGCGAATACCGAGGTCGTGACTATCAATAAAAAGGAAAATAAAACTTTCATCAATTACTACCAATACACAATGAATGTTTCAGAGGGATACTTGAGTTAAACGCTCGAAGTACAGCTCTCCAAGTCAATTGTCTGAGAGCTACACCGCTGTCTATGGTTTAATCTTTCTCTTCAAGCTCCTCATCCCAATCCTTCATCAAGTTACGCTGCTTTTCATCCTTAAATAGTTCCAGGCGTGACTTGATAATTCGACGTGGATAGAAATTGTTCTCCACATTGACATCCGCTGTTTCCCAATGGGGATCGAGTACTACAGACTTAAGCACCTTGCTTTTATCCCTCACCAACATCTTGGAGGTTTTCTTGGCATTGCGAGTCCAGATTTCAGCGGGGATACGCAAATCCTCAACACTTCCATCTTCATACTCCAACCTCAGGAACAGTGGCATTACCAAGCCACCAATATTGCTAAAGTCCAGCACGTAGACATTGCTCTCAACCTTGAGCATGTCTTTTTCCCAGTCTTTCAGACCTTCCAGCTTACTTTGGTAACTATTGCGATCCGCATTAGAAACATCAAACTCATCGTGAGTGTTATAGAAGTCTTCCAGCTCAGGCTTGGCATCGACGACTCGAGTCAACTTTTTCGCACGATTTTCAATAACAGTAACAGTCTCAGGTTCCCGTTTATGCTGGGCGCGCTTCCAAGGTCCCTCCACTTCGGGGTTTTGTGTACCAACGGTATAGTGATGTACAGCATCAAGACTGATATCGACATTATCAGTGGTGTAAAACCAGCCACGCCAGAACCAACCCAGATCCATACCCGACGCATCTTCCATAGTGCGGAAAAAATCTGCCGGCATAGGGCGCTTAAACTTCCAGCGCTGAGCGTATTCACGGAAAGCGAAATCAAACAGCTCACGTCCCATAATCGATTCACGCAGGATATTCAGTGCAGCTGCCGGCTTGCCGTAGGCGTTGTTGCCAAGCTGAAGTACGGATTCCGAATTCGTCATAATCGGAACCTGGTTCTCACTCTTCATATACTCGACAATTTTTCGTGCATCGCCGCGGCGGGATGGGTACTTCTCTTCCCATTCCTGCTCAGCCAGGAACTGTACGAAAGTGTTCAGTCCCTCATCCATCCAGGTCCACTGGCGCTCATCAGAATTAATGATCATAGGATAGTAGTTATGCCCTACTTCATGAATGATCACCGAGATAAGCCCATACTTGGTGCGACGGGAGTAAGTACGCTTGCTGCGGTCCTCTTCATCTATTTCCGGTCGCGGACCATTAAAGGTGATCATGGGGTATTCCATTCCCCCCACAGGGCCGTTGACTGAAATAGATACTGGGTAGGGATAGTCAAAACTGTAGCGGTTATAGACATCTATTGTATGAATAATGGACTCTGTCGAGTACTTATCCCATAGCGGAGTCCCCTCTTCCGGGTAAAAGGACATCGCCAGTGTGTCGGTGCCGCCCTTTTTATAACCCTGTGCATCCCACAAGAACTTACGCGAAGATGCCCAGGAAAAGTCACGGACATTTTCCGCTTCAAAAACCCAGGTTTTGCGCTTGGAAGAGCGGCTTTTCTCGTTTTCCAGAGCCTCACTCTTTGTGACAATCATCACTGGCTTACTTGCAGTACGGGCCTTTCGCAAGCGCTCACGCTGCTTGGAGGTCAACACATCCTTTGGGTTTTGAAGAACACCGGTTGCAGCAACGATATGATCCGCCGGCACCTCGATAGCAACACGATAATCCCCAAACTCCAGCGCAAATTCGCCGCGCCCCAGGAACTGCTTATTTTGCCAGCCGCTAACATCATTATATGCAGCCATACGAGGGAACCATTGGGCTATCTCGTATAAGTAATTATCGTCGCGCTCAAAATATTCATAACCGGAACGACCACCCAGTGCTTTCTGCTCAATAACCTTGTAAGCCCAGTCAATCTGGAAACTCACGCTGGAACCTGATGCCAGAGGCTGGGGCAAGTCAATTCGCATCCCGGTATCGACAATAGTATGGCGAAGCTCCCTACCCCTAGTGTCGGCCACCTTGGTAATCTGGTATCCGCCTGGAAATTCGTCGGATACGACAGCACGACGAAAGCTTTTGAATGGAATGGTATCTGGAGCAATCGCCTCCATATCAACTGGCGTGGCCAAATTACCAGAGGAATTCGGCTTGAAACGGTTTTGATCCAGTTGCACCCACAAATAACGCAGGGTATCTGGTGAGTTATTAGTGTAAGTGATGGTCTCTGAAGCAGTTATCAGTTGTTTATCATCGTCTAGTGAAACCTTGATATCGTAGTCCGCTTGCTGCTGCCAATAGGCATGGCCCGGAGCGCCCGACGCTGTTCGGTAACTATTCGGTGTCGGCAGCAGTTCCTCCAGCTGGCGGAACTTATCACCGGTTACATTTAGGGGATCTGCGGCAAAGCTGCCCGAGGTTCCGGACATAGCAAGCCATGCCACAGTTAAGCAGCCGAGTAATTTTATATTCATTGGTTTACTTCAGAGATTTACGTCAGATTAAAACTTTACGGAATACGGTCGCGAAAAAATGACCGAATTTATGCAAAAATTTCTAATAAGCCAGGCCAGATTTGAATACCTGGCCATATAGCTATTTGGATTCGTAAAACACTTTTGTTTCGGTACCCTGGTTATCCGCCAGGGCAGCGATCCAGGAGCTCTCCATTGCATCCCAATCCAAACGCGCTTGGTTAATCGCCTCTACCCGGCTTTCCAATGTGTCATCCAGCTCTAAAACTGTAAGCACTTTGTCAGCCTTATTAAATCCAAATACACCTTGCTCGGTAATAAATACCCCCTTGATTCTCTCAGCGTCAGTGCCACTGAATAGTGAAAAGAGCGCATCATAATCAAATATAAATTCAGGGCTAAAACGCCAGCCACAGCTGTAGTATCCCTCTCCGCTATTCTCTGAGCGGAGATAGCCACACTCTGGCAATAGCTCAACCTCACCCATCGCCTGGGTTACTGGGTGGTGGTGGTCACTCCCCGACGAGACCTGAAAACTGCAGGGCAGTTGGAGCCAATCCAATTCGATACGCCCCTGCTCCACCACTTGCAGCGGTTTTTCAGCGCCCTCACCTAAGAACGAGAGAAATCGCTGAAGGTTTTGCAAGTCTTCGGGGCCATAGAGATCAGACTTATTAGCCACTACCAGATCAGCAACTTCTAATTGCTGCCGAAAAGTCTCACTACGTAAGTAGCGGTTATCTTCAATACAGCGAGCATCGACCAAAGTTAGCGTACCGCGAAGGTCCAACACACCGCCGCGCACTGCATCAGACAAAGCCGCCAGCACCTCTCTAGGGTGCCCCAGGCCCGTCGGCTCAATTATTAATCGATGGGGCCTGGCCTTAGCCAGTAACTGGTTTAAAGCGACCTGCATCGGCAAACCAGCAGCACAGCACATACAGCCGCCGGGCACCTCCCGAATATAAATATTGCCTTCCTGGTCCGGTTCAAAAAGTGCGCCGTCAACGCCCACTTCTCCAAACTCATTGACCAGAACAGCCCAGCGCTCATCAGTGGGCTTACTTTCCAGGAGATGCCGGATAGCTGTTGTCTTGCCAACGCCCAAAAAACCAGTGATAACGTTGGTAGGTACCCCGCGTATTAACTGACTAGCTGCCACTAAGCTGCATCCCGGCTGCACTCATCACAAACACAATCCAGCTCCAACTGGGATGTCTGGAGATGATATCCAGCACTTTCAACCGTATCCCGCAATGCATCAATGACTTCGGGCCTAATGCCAATTTCCCGCACTTTGCTGCAGCGATTGCAGATTAAAAACTGTGGAGTCTGGTGGCTGTGGTCACAGGCAATATGAGCACAGGCCAGGTACTTGTTTTCTGAATTGAGTTTGTGAACCAGGTTCTCTGCTGCCAGAAAGTCCAGCATTCGATAGACTGACATGGCGGGAATTGAGTCGCCAAAGTCACCATTGTAATGCTCCGCTATTTCATAGGCAGAGAGCGGAGTTTTTGACCGCAACAACACGGTAAGAACGTTCTTACGCTTTTCAGTCAGGCGGGCGCCTGAACTGCGACAGGTTTGTTCCGCCACACTCAGGGTCTGTTTGATTTGGGATGCTTTCATAGCCTATTTCATTTGCAATTTGTTGTCTTTACCAGTGAGCAGTTCAGCCCCCTGACGACCGGAGCTGATCCATTGCACTGCAATCCCATGAATACCGGGAAACCTCTCAAACAGGGTAACAATGACACTGTTGAACTGTGCCAGATTATCACACTTGAATTGGTAACTAGCACGGAAACCACTGTGCACCGAGTTGTCACTGGTAACTTCTGCGCTATATGGCGCCTTAACTTCCACACTTAAGGGTTTGCACTGGGCACCGACAAACTCAAGAAAATGATCTGGCTTGGATAGCTCGTGAACAACCTGCTCTAACCGCTGCTTTTGGGCATCGCTACGTGGCGCATGCTCAAATCCCACTAGATCGACTGTGGGTGACTCCAGCTCGACGATGATTTTGTCTGCTTCGGCCACCAGGTACATCATCGCCTTACCGTGAACATGACTTCCCATTTCCCCAGCGACTGGACCGGCCCAAAACAACGCAACAAACAATGCCCCTGCAAGTTTCATGACCCTCACCTACTCGACTAAAGCATCCCGATAAATCAAGCGCAGGTTTACCCAGTGGGCAACAATCAATAAGCCTGCACCAAAAACACTGGCAACTAGCTCCCATACCCCCTCGATATATAGCGCACCAACCAATAGCAATGCCCCGGAGAAACCAACAATCATTACCGCGTAGCGCTGATGGCGCCGGCAAGAGGCTGGGAAACTGACCAAGGCCAGAATTACCACGGGTACAAGCAATAGTAAGTGGAGAAACTGGTCCTCTTGTAAAGCACCCAATATCCCCAAACCTCCCAATACCGGTAACAAAGGAGTCAAAAGACAGTGCAGCAAGCAAAGCCCAGAAGCCAAAATTCCTAAAGTATCTCTCACAACAATCCTTTTAATCTACGAGAACCCAAGACAATCACATACACTTCAATCAACTTGATGATATGTTATATCATAAATTTAATATTTCAAGTCAACTGGAGTTATGCAACAGGGGATTCATGGAATGCCAAAAATCAGTGAACAAGAACTGCTGGGGATGCCTGCATCAGACTATATGAACGAAAAGCAATTACTCTTCTTCAAACAGCTTCTGATGGAATTGAGAAATGACCTGCTGGCCGAGCTTGCACAAGGGCAACAGGCTATTGCTACCACGAAACTTGCCCTAGCTGATGACCTGGATCGGGCAACTGCAGAGCAAGAGAACCAGCAACATCTGCGCTTTACCGGTCGAAAGAACCTGCTGTTGAGAAAGATCCAGCGGGCTCTGGAGAAAATAAAAGATGGCAGCTACGGTTACTGCGAAATCAGCGGTGACCCTATCGGGCTGCAGCGACTATTGATAAGACCCACCGCAGAGCTTTCCTTTGAAGAGAAAGCTCGCCAGGAAATACTGGAGCGCAACTACAGTAAGCGAAGATAAGGGTCACCTTCTAAGAGCCCACTAATATTTCATACAGCCCGATAGTTAAGCATTGTACCAAGGTGGGACAATCCACTGACCAAAGTGCCAGTCGCGAGGTACATACCCACTGTAGCCTTGCCCCAAGCGGTCGGGCTTATCATGGGTGGGGCTCATTACCCAGCCCTCCGCCAGAGTGACATTGATACCCTGTCTTTCACACATTGTTATAAGCTCTCTAAAAGCCTGCAAAGTTTGAACAACTACTTCATTGCGGGCTGGAGTAAATGCAATTAGGGGTAAGTCTATATCGTTAACATATGGACGTGCGGCCTCATCACTGTGCCATAGTACATTTCTTCTGGGGAACGGCCCCCACCGACCAGCTCCAGCTCTTGGGCTACGGATGCCGCCGATAGTGGAATTCAGCAACTGGCTTACTTCATAAATCCGATTAGTTATGTTACCCAGCTTGGTGCCTTGCCTGCGAGTAGTGAAATTTCTTTCCAATTGAGTTTCGATACGCTGGCGCTGCGACCAGGCTTGTACCGTGCCTAGAATACGGCGATCATCTCTATATCGATCATATCTTTTTGTGCCCTGCCTAAATGGCCAGATGGCAAATAGATCATAATCTCCGGTAATAGCGTTAAGGGGGTGCTCATTTCGAAATTGGCGATGCTCCACAGGATTAGTCATTGCCAATAGCGGCTCATACATATCTTTGTACTTAGTGTCATACTGAACAACGATGTTTCCGCGCTCTTGGATAAAACCTGACTGCCTACTTTTTTCCTTATCAACATAAACACCCCACATATCCCCCAGGCATGTGTTAACCCTGATAAGTGAATAATGAAAAGTAATACCGGTAGGGTGGCTGGCTACGCCTTCATATCGATCTTGAGTTTTTCTTGAAACATTGATCTTTCCGCTTCGAATAAGCCAATCAACCCTTTCCTGGTGTAAACAAAGCGGTGTTGTTGATGCAGTCCAACCTGCGCCAGAGTTGAGATCAGTGAAAGCTTCACTATGCTGATCTCGATTATAGACCGCCTTTCTCATTCCATGTTTATTTAATCGGGGGTCCCGTAAAACAAAGCCTGCCATCGGCCCCCAGTCACATGACTTTCCGTGAATTCTAAAGCCCTTTGTATCATATCCTTGTTCAAGTAATTGGGTACAAGTTGGACCTGTTGCGCGAACGATAATAACACAACGCTGAGAAGCAGCCGTTGCCTTAAATGCATCGGCATGAGATGCCGGACAGCCTATAAGGTTTTGGCGCAATGCGGCATTGTTAAATATAAGATCCATAGTTCAACTTCCTGTTTTGGGGCACCATACATAAGTTTTGATTAGCCAAATAAACACAACTATCTAGAGGTAAAATACGGCCAATATAGAGCTACCAAGTCAATATTTTATGCTTTTAGAAATGATCATCAGTCCGACCGCTGTTATCAAACACTATTGAGCAAAGCTCTTGACCACCTTCCCTAATCCTAGTTCTTTATAGGTCTGCATTTGTGAACACAAACTGAATCAACCTTTCGAGCCTAATAATTAAAGCCAAATTAATTGGTAAGCTTAGCTTGAAAAATTCCCAGCCCCGCATCCATACATAAGGGCAAGGCTATATAAACATCAAAGCCCATGGATCGTATTACCTAAAGTACCGAACGGTTCCCAGATTTTTCTTAAACTGAAGCCTACACGCAATTTGGACCGTAGACTTTAGGGTTTAGACATATTTTTTTAGATTTTGGCCATTTGAATTAAGAGGGATAGACTTATACAGCTAACGTATCAGTACTTGACGTACAAGATATCCACTAAATATATATTTTTTAATAGATTGAGCATTTACCAAGTTAGAAAGGGAGAGCACATCAGGCCACGAATTATGACTTGAAAAAATAAGGGCCTCCAGCTGACCTCCCAGGCCTTCCCTGAGCGCATATACTAGTCAAAACAGAGTTTGTGAAGCGGATTCCTTTTGATGAACCAACAATCTACTACCCCCAAACTTGGGGATATTCAATTTCTCAATCAGGTAGCCAACAAATACTCGCGCTTTAGATATCAGAGTATTGAACTTTGGGTGGGCGAGCCAAATATCTGATGGATCATCTATATGATATCCAGGCAGTACTCTAACCAAGGAACCCTCAAAATTTCTGCTTGCATATTTCAATTATAACTCATGCGAAGCTTCACTCCCGCTTTTGTAGTGATTCGTATGATAGCATTATTACTAGCCACTCGAAATTTTCTATTTGAAGGTGAAAATTGATAAAAGTCGATGCGCCACGAGATTCTCCGGATTTTATAGACATAGAAAATATATTACCTGTATATCTGGAGAGAAAAATTACGTACCAACCTACTAGTGATAAACCAGCAAGATCAGGATTATTAAATGCGGGGGATTACAGAGAGAGAGCTACCGATGCGATGACACAACTTTGACCTATAACCCGCGAGTGGGGCCAAACCATTGAACCTTCTAACCAGGTAGAAAAGTTATTGGGCAGAAAACCAACTTTGCTCAAGACATTCTTTGAAAACGCAGCTAGCCAGTTCAGTAAAAAAGAGGCCTAGATGTAGAGCTATAATTACTCTCATAGCCGCACTGGGCATATCAGAGTTATAGGTCATGTTCCTGCGCCGATGCCTACAGACAGCAGTGCAGGAACATTACTGATTTTTTAACGATCAGTCACTTTAAAAGAAATAAAGTACCCTTCCGTTGATAAAAACACTTTCAGTATTTTATCCAGACCTCCATCCTTGCCCTGAGTGCTGACAACCCACTGTCGCTGGTTGTCAACACGCTGCATGGCTGCATTGAGCGGCTTGTCAGCCCAGGATTTGTTGAGCTTACCCTCTTTGATTAGGCGAGCTACTTCCTGGCTGGCGATACCTTTGGCTTCGACCATAGACACAGTGGCAAAATTGTCTCTCTCATGGTCACCATGGGCGAATGCAAGATTTGCAATACCTAGGGTAACTGATACACAGATAACTTGAATTAACTTATTCATAATATTCTCTTTCTTCTCAGTCTTAGTAAATGTTGATAAAAAACGTTACTGTTTGAGTCCAATAACCTCGTAGAACCCCTTTGTTTTTAGAGTGATCTTCACAGACTCCTGACCGTTATTCTTCCAATACCAGCCATGGGAACCATCAAAAGGCGTGGTGAGAGAGCCACTCATTTTACTTGCGGTAGCAATAGCAAAGCTCTCAAAGTAGCCGGTAGTATCGCCTGTGGGTTCGCCGTGAAAATCAAAGTAAAGTTCACCACTCTCCGTTCCCCACTCATATTCCAAATGACCGTATTTATCCAATTGAAATTTGTATTCAATTCCACGGCCAGCGGGCACTTCAATAGTTGTAGTGTCAGTCCGATAAGCAAATGACTGGTCGCCACGCTGCACTACTTCTGGTACCGCAATTTCCTGCTCTTGACTGTTTAATTCAGTCAGCCCCAGCGCACTGCCAATTCCAGTAGGATCTATATTGTATTCAGCTGGCAGGATTACTGTGATCAACATAATGGCTGCAAGCACGCCAGCAGCAAGTGTGGATTTAATCAGCGTTTGTGCAGACTGCACTGGCATTTCAGTTGTATTCATTCTGTAAGCTCTAAATCTGGATTCTTTCTGTTCAATAAAATTGTAGGCTATCTAACCTACGAAGTAGCCTGTCATCTGGTAACCCACCAACATCAATCCACCACTCATCAGTAAGGTATTTGTCATAGTGGAAAAGCGCAGGAAACTGTCAAAGCGACGCCAATAATTGATGGCGAGAAGAATAAACAGCAACGCAACAAACTGACCAATTTCTACTCCGACATTAAAGGCCAGGATATTCTCCACCAACCCATCGCTGGACAACTTGAATTCCTTTAACTTGGTTGCCAAACCAAAACCGTGGAAGAGTCCAAAAATCAGTACGGCAGCCTTGGTATTAGGTTGGAAGCCAAAAACCCGCCTGAACCCGCCGAGATTATCGAAGCCTTTATAGACAATGGATAATCCAATAATGGCATCGATCAAATAGGCATTCACATGGGTGTCGTTAAGCACTCCAAATAAAAGGGTTAAGCTATGACCGAGAGTAAAGAAGCTTACATAGATAAGAACATCTTTTGATCGATATAAAAAGAAAATGACTCCCACCAGGAACAGCAGGTGGTCATAGCCTGTCACCATATGTTTGGCGCCAATATATAAAAAGGGAATAATAGATACCCCTTCATTGCCGGCAAGAAAAGTCTTGGTAGCATCGTCCACCCCATGGGCAAATAGCGGCATAGATATCACCATACCTGCTATCAGCGCCATCAAGCCGAAAACTGTTTTTAAACTATTGTACAACGTTACTATCTCCCGTTATTAAAGTTCTAAATTCTTGTAAACCAAAGCGCACACAGGCCCAGTTAACTGGCTCCAGCCAGAGCCACTTCAGGGTTATCTTGTAAGCTCTCCGACTTGGCATTCCTGCCATGTAAAATTCTGTAGAGTGCCGGCAACACTAAAAGTGTCAGGATTGTTGATGAGACAATACCGCCAATAACCACCGTAGCCAGTGGGCGCTGTACCTCAGAACCAATACCAGTATTCAGCGCCATGGGCACGAAACCGAGTGAGGCAACCAGTGCGGTACTAATGACCGGACGTAAGCGGATCAGTGCGCCCTCAATAATGGCCTTTTCTATGCTGTAACCTTGGTCTCGCAGGTCGCGAATAAAGGAAACCATCACCAGGCCGTTAAGGATGGCAATCCCGGAAAGTGCGATAAAACCAACGGCTGCGGAAATGGAGAAAGGGATATCCCGCAACATTAAAGAGAGCACACCGCCGGTTAATGCGAGGGGTATACCGGTAAAGATAATTGCCGCATCTTTTATGGAGCGAAGCGCCAGCAGGAGAAGCCCCATAATCAACACAAGGGTCAGCGGCACTACAATCGATAAGCGTTCAGTAGCAGACTGTAGGGTTTGATAGGTTCCACCATATTCAACCCAGTAGCCGGGTGGTATTTCCACTTTATCGGAAACGGACTGCTGTACATCAGCAACAAAGCTACCCAGGTCCCTACCCCGAACATTGGCCGTTACCACTACCCTGCGTTTACCGTTCTCGCGGAAAACCTGATTGATACCGGCAGTGAGTTCCAAGCTGGCAATTTCCTCCAGGGGCACATAGTTGCCATTGGGTCGATGAATCGGCAGTTTCTTTAGCGCATCCAAATCCTGGCGCAATACCTCTGGCAAACGCACAACAATATCGATGCGGCGGTCTCCTTCATAAAAGCGGCCAGCAACCGTACCTCCCAGGGCGGTTGCCAGCTGCTCCTGTACCTGATTGATAGCCAGCCCATACTGGGTTAGTGCGGCCTGGTCAGGAACAATGGCGAGAACCGGTAAACCGCTGGTTTGCTCCATCTGTATATCAGCAACGCCTTCAACTCTGCCGATAGCCGCTTCAATTTCACTGCCCAAACGCTCTAATTGCTCGAAATCATCGCCAAAGACTTTGATCGCCAATTCCGCGCGTACCCCCGCTAAAAGCTCGTTAAAGCGCATCTGGATTGGCTGGAGAAATTCATAGCGGTTGCCGGGAATTGGTTCTACCAGCTTTGCCAGCTCTTCTACCAATTGCTCTTTTGGCTTATCCGGATCTGGCCACTGAGACCTGGGTTTCAGGATAATAAAGTTATCGGCAACACTTGGGGGAACGGCATCGGTAGCCACTTCCGCAGTCCCAATTTTGGCGAATACACGCTCCACCTCGGGCAACTCTTTAATCCGCTCCTCCAGGGATTTTTGTAGTGCAATCGCTTGTTCCAGGGATGTGCCAGGAATACGCAAGGCGTGCATGGCAATATCGCCTTCATCCAGATTCGGCACAAATTCGCTACCCATTCTGCTTGCCGTATAGCCGGAAACCAACACCAGTAGCGCAGCAATAGCGACAACCATGCCACGCTGGCGCAATGCAAACTCTAGGGCCGGGCGATAAAAGCTATTCAGCTTCTCAAGTGCAGGGTTTTTCTTTTCGATCACCGGTTTGCGGAATAGCAGCGCTATGCCGGCTGGCACCAAAGTGATGGAAAGAAACATCGCAGAAAGCAGCGCAATCACCACGGTGATAGCCATTGGATGGAACATCTTGCCCTCCACTCCAGTCAGGGCAAAAATGGGTAAATACACGGCTGTGATAATGAACACACCAAACATGGCCGGGCGAATCACTTCCCGCGTCGATTGAAATACCAGGGTAAGCCGTTCTTTTAGATCTAACTGGCCACGCTCGCGGGCGGATTCGCTAAGGCGTCGCAGGCAGTTCTCGACAATAATGATGGCTCCATCCACCAACAAGCCAAAGTCCAGTGCCCCCAGACTCATCAGGTTTGCACTTACGCGGGCCTGAACCATGCCGGTGATGGTCATTAACATGGCCACCGGAATTACCAGCGCAGTGAGAATTGCTGCTCGAACATTGCCCAACAGCAGGAAAAGAACCGCGATAACCAACAGCGCACCTTCCATAAGATTGGTTTGTACAGTGCGCAATGTCTGGTCAACCAGACCGGTACGATCATAAACCGCAGTCAATGTGATACCTGGTGGTAGACTCTGTTTGATATCCCCTAACTTTTCACCAACTGCACCTGCAACGGTGCGACTATTTTCGCCAACCAGCATGAAAACGGTACTCATCACCACTTCCCTGCCGTTCTGAGTAGCCGCCCCGGTGCGCATTTCGCGCCCCTCTTCGATCTTGGCCAAGTCGCCAAGGCGAACAGCAACCCCATTCACCTCCGCAACCAGGAAATCCTTCAGTGTCTCTAACGAGCTTGCCTGCCCCGGAACCCGCAACAACCACTGGGCGCCACTGTGTTCAATAAAGCCTACACCGCGGTTACGATTGTTCTCCTCGATCGAGCGAATCAGGTCTTCTTGGGTCAGGCCAAATGCCAGCAGTTTCTCTGGCTCTATAGCAATCAGAATTTCTCTCTTGAATCCGCCAATCGGATTGACTTCCACCACACCTGGTACACGCAATAACTGCGGGCGCACAATCCAGTCATGCACCGAACGCAAGTCTTTGGGTGTTACTGCACTGCCATCAGCATTGGTAGCTCCGGGTTCGGAGTCCACTGTAAACATAAAGATTTCGCCAAGACCTGTGGCGATGGGTCCAAGCTCTGGCTCCAAACCAGCAGGCAGTGCACCACGTACACTAGTGAGCCGTTCATTCACTAACTGGCGGGCAAAATAAATATCGGTGCCATCTTCAAAAATCACCGTAACCTGAGACAGCCCATATCGCGAAACGGAGCGTGTATAAGCAAGGCTCGGCAAACCAGCCATTGCATTTTCCACTGGGTATGTAACCCGTTGCTCAACTTCTTTAGGGGTATACCCCGGTGCCTCCGTATTAATAACCACCTGGATATTGGTGATATCCGGTACCGCATCAATGGGCAGCCGGTTGAAATTCCAAATGCCCAAACCGCACAGTAAAAGCACAAAGGTAATAACCAGCCCGCGATTTTGAATTGAGGTTCTTATCAAGTACTCAAGCATGTCGAACCCTCAGTGATCGTGGGATGCACCGGACTTTTCAATGTCCGCTTTAATGATGTAGCTGTTACCGGTGACATATTCGATTCCCGGTCGAATCCCCCCCAGCACTTCAACCCAGTCGCCTGCTTCACGCCCCAGCTCCAACATGCGCACTTCATATTGATCGCCCACCTTGGCATAAACGACAGTAAAATCGCGGAACGCTTGTAAACCGGAACGCTTAACAGCGAGAGGCACCTCATATTCAGCAACTTGGATATCGCCGCTTACAAAAGAACCTGGTGCGAGGCCTGAGGGAATATCTTGCAGTGACACTCGAACGGCAGTGGCCTGGTTGGGCTTCATCAAAGTATCAATTTGTTTAACTACCCCGAGTAGAGGAGTTTCCAGGGACTTGATATTTACGGAAACGGGCGCGCCTTGGCGAATCTGGGGGCGTGTCGAGGGAAAAACATCCAGCTCTGCCAATAAAGCAGTATCATCGGCAACCGTTAATAAAGCTCTACCTGCGGTCTGTTCACCAGGGTTTACATTGCGCTGAATTACCACACCGGAAATGGGGGATTTAATACTGTAAGTTTTCAGGTTTTGATCGCTGTTAACTGCGATTAGGGGTTGCCCTTTTTTAACGCGCTCTCCCAATCCCACATACACAGTTTCTACAAATCCATCGAAACGCGCACGGATTTCACGTACCTGTTCTGGATCTACAATAAGTCTGCCATAAGCGCGGTTGGTCTCACTCATCCTGGCGGGGCCGACGGTTTCCGTATCAATTTCCATGGATTCAGCAATACCGGATTCGATACGGGTTCGCCCCTCAAAATTATCGTATTGCCAACGGTATTCGTGCCCCTGGTGCTTGGCTGTTAGAGTCACAACAAATGAGTGGGGCTCATAGATCACCATATCGCCACGCAGATAATTCCCCTCAGGCCTGAACTCGATGTGATCCTCTCCATCTCCAAGCCTTGTAAGAACCACTTTAAGATCAACCTGCCGAGGATTAACCAGCTCTCCATCGTTACTCACCCAAACCCGAAACTCCGGGGGAACACCAGTTTCATAAATACTTAGCTCAACGGCGAAATTACCTTCTCTCAACATGCGCCCACGATTGGGCCCTTTTTCCGGTTCTGCCTCTGCGACAGCTCCGGCCGCATACACACTGCCGCTGCCACTTAGGAACAAGGAAAGTAAAGCACCGAATATCAGGCTGGAAAAAACTGCGGATCTCATATCTCGCTCTCGCTTATCTGTGCCAGTGACAGGCCTGTCAATTTTTCAATTTCAATCAGGCTAAGGTGTGCGTTGTACTGCGCCTGTAATAGTGAAAGCTGCGCATCGCTAAGCCCCTGTTGGGCTAGAGCCAACTCCGAGTAGTTATAGCGGCCACGTCGATAGGCTTTTTGCGTAGCGATGAGCGCTTTATCCAAACTGGGAATCATCTTTTCATTCAAGGCGGTAGCTACGTGCCGGTGATGCTGTAGCCTTTGGGTCATCACAAAGAGCTGTGTATCCAACTCAATCTCTTTCGCATTTCTTTCTGCTCGGAAACGATTTTGTTCTGCCCTCAAAGCAGATACCTTGCCGCGATTACGGTCACCCTTACCTAGTGGGATTGCGAACCCTGCCACCAACCCATAATCTCCGCTCGCTTCGTTGCGACGAATTCCGGTATCAATCCTCCACTGAATACCAGCTTCTGCACGTGCCAAATCAATTTCCGCCTGCGCCACGCGCTCGCGACTCATGAATATTTCCAAATTTGGGTTGCTCGCCACCAAGCTTCGCAATCTAGATAAATCAACTTCTGGAAGGACACTGGAAAGAGAACCAACCACTGCACGAAAACTTGGCTCTCTGGAGCCCCACTGGGCAGCTAATTGATATTTGGCAATATCCAGCTCGTGTTCGACATCCTCCACAGCTAAGAGTCGACGCTGTAAGTCGACTTCCGCCCGAAAAGCATCGGCTTCATTCGTTCTGCCAACACTAACTTGGCGATTAATTTCGGCGGATATCCTGCGAGCCAGGTCGACTGATCTTTTAGCAATTTCCAGGCGTTCCTGCTGAGCCAGGACCTGGAAAAAGTAACGCGCAGTATTAGCGGCAACTTCTAACTCAAGAACCTGCTTTTCGGCCTCAATCACGGAAGTCTTACTGCGTGTAGCCAATACACGTTTTTCTGCGAGATCACCCTGTAATAGCCAACTGATGCCTACTGTTACCTGGGAACTGCCGTTGCCATCGCTGTCCTTTTCCTCCCCCACCCCCTCGGCGGCAACACTAAGCTCCGGGCGTGGTCCAAGCTTGGCGTGCTTGGATAAAGCATCCACAGCCTCAAACTGATATCGGTAACCCGCCAGTTCAGGGTGATTTTGCAAGCTTTTAAGAATTGCCTGTTCATAAGTAAGTCCCGATAACTCCTCGCCCTGTTCTGCCCTAAGGGGTCCACTTAATGCGACTAAAAAGAACACGGCTCCGGCCACAAAAAACCGATCAACAATCGGTTTTTTAGTTATGACTAAACGCAAACAATTAAACACTTCGGCTTCCTTAGTGGGAGAAAAGGGTTTCGACGGTGTGGTGGAGCGCATCCACCGAAACAAGGCAAGTGCCTGTAAGAGCCACAAACATTCCAGCTAATAACAAGGGGGGTAAGTTGCGCCCCTTATCATCAGACAGCAAGTAACGAATACGAGCATCCAATTGGTCAAGAGCGAAATAACAGACCATTGCTGAACTTCTCTCTTTGGGATGCAACCCATTGGAGATACGGGTTACTTTAAGTAGGGTTTGGGCGATAAAAGTCTCACTCCACCCCTGCCTATGGGCATAAGCATCTGCACGCTGCTCCATACACAGCGCCATCTGCCGATTCAGGTAATTCCCCAAACGCGTAGGGAAAAAGCTGGCAAATAAAGCGAATATTAATTTCTTCAGAGGATCAAATTTTTGCGCATGGGCTTCCTCATGCAGGCGCACCACCTCAAATTCTTCCGCTGTTAACTGGTCTCGCAGACCGCTGGTATAAAACCCTTGCGGACGGAGCAGACCACTGGTGAAAGCCTGGGGCCCCTTTGCCTGGATAATACTTTGGTCAGACTTATCCCTTTCGCAAAGTTGCATTAACAAACGGAGCTGCGCCAAATGGCGATGAGCTCGTTTAAAACTTTGAAACGCCAAAAAACCGCTAAAGAAAAGAAACGCAATAGTAAAAACACCGTGCCAACTGTAGAGGTTAAAAGCATTGATATGGTGCCAGTGCGCCAGTGATGCAACGCCTCCCAAAAGGCTGGGGAAAGCCAGGATAACAGCGGCAGTGGAAGCCGCAAACCACGGCAGCAATACCGCACTCCACAGCAGTAAACGCCGGCTACTGACAGACAAGCTAAGTGAATGCCGGGAAGCAGAAAGGCAGGCAGCTGATACCAGTAAAATACCGACAAACAGGCCAAGCGCTGCAATAGTCAGCAGGTTTAGCCAGAGTGCAACCTGCCCCAAAATCATTAGCGATCACCCTGCTGGCGCTTAATCTTCTGGCTTTCGATCAACTGCTCCAGCTGCTCCAATTGGCTTTCGCTCAACTCCGATGAGATGGAGGTAAATGCGGCTACCAACCCGTTCTCATCATCAACGAACTCACGAGTAACATCTTGAATCAGCTGTCCAACAAACTCGTAGCGCTCCACTGCCGGGCTGTATTGGAATGCATGCCCCTGCTTCTCCCGAGACAGCAAACCTTTCTTGTAGAGGCGATCCAGCGTGCTCTGGATCGTATTGAGAGAACCTCCACGGGCCCTGCTCAAGTCAGAGTGGACCTGTTTGGCATCCGCAGATTTTCTATCCCAGAGATATTGGAGCACCTGTTTCTCAAGATCGCCAAGTCGCATAGACCATTATTCCAGAGGTTAAAACTATTCTTTGAATGATGGTAGAGCGGTAAAAACCGATCGTCAATAGGTTTTTTGCTTTTCAGCCTACTTCGACTGTGGGATGGGTTTTGTTCCAGGCTCCAAGGATACCTACCCAAGAAAATAGCCGTTTTCTTAACTTCAATACCGCAAGCTAGATAACGATACGAATAATTTAGACACCTTGGAAATACCGCCAACATTTGGCAATGAAATTAAGGGGCTATTTGACTTGAACTCAACATTAATACAGCTAGGGGCGGCTTTACCATTGATTAGCCATGATCTACCAAAAAGTGATTTTTTCACTACTCACTGATCGTGTAAGTAACAGGTGAGAGGTCCAGCGGCCATCTCTGTGGCTGACTCTTCAGCAATTCCATTTCTAGGAGCAAAGCTTCTCGTAGAGGCATCGCAGTTTGTGATGATTGGCTTCCTAGGTGACAACGTATATATCTATAAGATCGTACTTTTCAAAAGGGATTTCTATAAGCCCATAGCATGGGGAGACTATACGTATAACTTCAATATTTTTAACGATGACTATGAAGAAAGCAAAGTGTTGGGCCATTGGCCTTTGAAGCAGAAACTGTAAGAGCATGAGTTAAACCTAGGCTATTATACCTCCCATATAATTAGCTAAATCTCCTATGGTTTCTCATACATAACTCTCACTCAGTCTTTTGCACTGAGTATTTTACCGGAATTCAAAGCTCGTTACTGGGCATTATTGGACCAATTGTAAATAACGTAAAAATAGGAGGAATAAAACCCAACATTATCCCCCTTATTAATTTTTCTAACCGACTCAGCTTATATATCAATTATCTCACCCACTTCTGAACGGATATAAAGCTACAAAATCAATTACTTTGATAATTTTAAAGCAGATATTTCTTGGGCTGCCACACTCCCAGGCATAGCTATCAAATGGTAATCGCGCTCGCCATAACCAGCTGCCGCATCCCCTACAACCATAATTTCCATAGTTGTCAGAGATCCAATCTTCCATTTAATGTATAAATTTTCGCCCTGCTTAAGATCAACCTCCATAACCTTGTTATCAAATCCAAAACTATCATCACCTACGATAATAGTATGTTTACCTGGGCTCAATTCATATGCCAAATACCCACCATTTTTCAAAATCTGCCCGCCTCCGCCATCAATATAAACCTTCGGGCCAACAGCCATATTTACGAGAGATGATTCCCTATACAAGTAAAGGACTCCAGTATCCAAATTGAGTCGCTTGTACTCTGTATACATAGGCCCAGAAGCGGAACACCCCGACAAGGTAACAGACAAAAATACAGAAATCAGCAATGATTTATACACAGTTTGGCACCACGAAAACATAAAGCTCAAGAAGACTAAATAGTCAAAAACAGATAATATTTTTAAATATACGGCACAAAGAAGCCGAGCAATTTAATCGGAACAGTTAATAATCAGGACTATACCAAGTTCAGCAAACAGACTCTTTTGGCTATTGGTGACCAACAGAGTGTTTGTAGTTAAGCCTCTAATAACAGATAAACTAATTTATTTACGAATAAATTGATAGTAAAGAGTCCAAAGTACCCCTTCCACTATATCGGACAGACCTAACACGTGACTTTATTTTCTAAAGTGAACAAATAAAGGTAAATATTTCCCCAGAAGAGGTGTTTCCAGAGCGACTCGCCCCTATTCTCACCGTTAAAACTTTACAGTCTAAGAATTGTTACTACGCCAACGCAATCTCCGATCGAGCTAAACCAAAAGTTAGACAAATTGGAATTATGTCCAAGAATCCCAACACCAACTGGCTTATGAGAGAATTACGTGGACCCATTAGACATATTGCCAACAGAAAGCAAGGATTCTATTTAGATAATTAGGAAGTTGAAACCTTCAACTTCCTCTCACCCGATTCAAATCATCACAAACCATCTCCATACCATCCAGCACCCGAAAAGTATGTCGCTGAATGATATCCGGTGGTACATGAAACAGGTTTCCCTCTTTAACTGCATTAATTCTTGGGTAAGCTGCCCAGGCATCCAACCAATCTGGCCGCTCTTCACCCATTCCGCTGGCGATAATTACTCTCGGGTCTCTATCGAGTACAGACTCAATGCTAATCTTCGGTGCTAATACCAATGCATCGGCAAATATATTACGGCCACCACAGGTTTCAATAACATCGCTAATCAGGTGGTCGCCATTAAGTGTTTGCAGTGGCTCATTCCAAACCTGATAAAAAACACTGACCGAATCCAGGTCCTTATGGCTGAGCTGTATTTGATTCAGTCGCTCAAGCCACTCTCCGGCAGATTTATCTGCATAGTCACTTGTTCCTGCAAGTTTACCGAAGCGCTTTACATTCACAGCGATATCTTCAAGAGTGTGAGATTCAGATACGAAAACTGTAAAACCGAGATCCTCCAGTTTATTAATCATCTGATCGCCATTTCCCGATCCCCAGGCAACAATCAAGTCAGGATTTAGCAATAGTAAACTTTCATAGTTTACCGCTTTATAGTTACCTATCTCCGGTAATTGCTTGGCTTGTTCGGGGTAGTCACTGTAGCTTACCGCAGCAATTAGCTTATCCCCTGCCCCGGCACTGTAAAAGTTCTCCACGATATTTGGCGCTAGCGCAACAATACGCTCTGCTGGTGCAGGCAGTTCAACCCATTGGCCACGGGCATCTTTTACCCGCACGGAATCATCCGCCCAAGTATTACTCACCAATAACAGATTCAAGGTTAAAACAACACGGACAATACTGCTTCGAGACATCTCTTTAACTCGACTATAACTGAGGAGCTTCTAAACAGCTCCGTAACTCACATTGGCAGCCACTGCCACCCATAATATCAATATCGACAATTCACTTATCTCGACCAAACCGCCCAAACAATCGCCGGTATAACCACCAATAGTCTTATCCCACAGGCGACGCCAGAATAAGACCAGGGCAATCAAACTACAGACGATGCCTATGGCAATGGGTATTGGCGCCGCTAAACATCCAATAGCAACTACGATTGCAACTACCGGCAATAGGTCCCATCGGCGCTCGGAGCCAGCGGGCGGTACATGGCCTTCAACACGTGCGTATTGTGAAACTCCCATTAAAGCCAGGGCCGCAGCCCTGGCTAACATAGGTGAGAGCACTAACGGCAGATAGACCCAAGCATCTTTTGTTACTGGGTTTATTAGCTCTAGCAGGGTTGCTATTGCAGCGAACTTTATCAGTAGGAAGACAACAACAGCCGCTACCGCAATAGAGCCGCAGTGGGGATCGTGCATTACTCTCAGAATATGCTGACGTTGTTCTTCAGGATCCGCACACTTATGTCCAGCAAAGTAGGCATCAGTACAGTCAGCAAGGCCGTCGAGGTGTAGTGCACCTGTCAGGACCACCCAGAAACCCAATAGTATTGCGGCTTGCAACTGGGCACCTAAAGGAGCCAGAAGGTAGGCGGCCCCGGATAACAGTATACCAATCACCACTCCAACCAGGGGGTAAAAATATATCGACCGCTTCACCGTTTCCTTGTCCACCTCCCGCAGCAAACCCGCCACCGGCAGCCGGGTAAGAAATACCAGCGCATAGAGAAATGCTTGGGATAGGTTGTACAACTTACGGGCAATAAACATAAGCTGACTGCTCTGGGTAGGAAACGGTAAAGGTCTTATTGTCCGAGTCGTATCTCAGCGATGCGGCAAACCCATAGTTAACTTGCAGCGAAATCATTTTCACTGGGAGCCAGTTATTCGCATACGCGAGCAACAACTTGATAACGCCACCGTGAGTAACCAGTAGCAGGGACTCTCCCGAATATTGCTGGGCTAGATTATCAATAGCTTGAAGAACTCTGGATCGAAATACGGGAAAGGGCTCACCTCCCGGCGGTGCGTGCTTTTCCGGGTCACGCCCCCAGGCTTCACACAGTGCTCGTTGCTCAGTCCAGATCTTATCGACTGACTGCCCCTCCCAGTCCCCGAAACCAATTTCCCGAATATCAGGAACTTCAGTTATCGGCAGCTCTTTCTCTCGGGCAAGCTGAGCAGCGAAGCGTTGGCAGCGTTTCAAGGGTGAAGTAATAATCCGGTCCCAGGAGTCATCGAGTTCGGCAAGCCCTTGCAACATCTGTTCCCTACCCTCACTGGTTAGGGGCACATCAATCTGGCCGCGAAAAATATTCCCACCTTCGCAGGCACCGTGTCGTAAAAGATCAATCCGCAACTGGCACTCCTGCCTCACTGAAAGTGAACATTTTGTTATGCAGGTTCAGCGCTTGCTTGATAATACTTATGGCCAACACTGCACCTGTGCCCTCGCCAAGGCGCATATTGAAGCTCAGCAATGGCTTCACCCCCAGGCACTCGAGGGCTAGTTTATGACCAGACTCGTCAGAGAGATGGGCGTAGAGCAACCAGGGTTTCACTGACGGATTAATAGCACCGGCAATAGCTGCCGCGGCAGTCGCCATAAAACCATCAACCAATACAGGGACACCTCGCTGGGCACTGGCGATAAACGCTCCTATTAAGGCTGCAATCTCAAAGCCACCAAAAGTTTGCAGAATAGCAAGTGGTGAGCCCAGCGCTGCCCGATGCTGCTCCAAGGCAGATTCGATCAGTTCCACCTTGTGGGCGAGCACTGCATCGTCGACACCTGTTCCTCGCCCCGTAATGCTGCCAACCTCTAGCTCAAAAAGGGCAGCAAACATGGCAGCGGCGGAAGTGGTATTGCCAATACCCATATCTCCGCCAATAAAACAATCTGCATCGGTACACTGGCGGCGACCGGCATCAAGAGCAAGAGCCAGCTGCGTTTGGGTCATAGCTGGGTTACCTTGGGAGAAATCCGCAGTAGAGGGAGCTATAACTTCATCAATCAGGTCAGGGTGTTCAGCGGGGACCACACAACCCAGATTAATTGCGGCAAAGTCAGCATTCTGCTCGCGGCTCAACACATTAATAGCCGCCCCACCCTCGCAAAATAGTTTCAGCATTACAGAAGTGACTGCCTGAGGAAATCGGGAAGTTCCCTGAGCTGCAATACCGTGATCAGCACCGAATACGCGCACCGACAATTTATTCAGTTGGGGTTGCTCCCTCCCCTGGAATCCGGCGAAATCCACGGCAATGCTCTCGAGCCGGCCGAGCGCGCCTTGCGGCTTAATCAATTGCTTCTGGCGGGCAATCGCGGCATTGCGCGCACTCTGGTCCGGGGTTGGTGCAGGCATATCGAGCCAACTGAGTTTATATGTCATCATTATCAGTCTCAGTCTCAGTCTCAGTCTCAGTCTCAGTCTCAGTCTCAGTCTCAGTCTCAGTCTCAGTCTCAGTCTCAGTCTCAGTCTCAGTCTCAAGTGATTCTTTACTTTACAGTGAGTGGCAAACCAGCAATTGCCAAGGTGACGCTATCAGCTCGCTCGGCTAATGCCTGATGAAGCCAACCTGCCGCATCCACAAATTCCCGCGATAACTGCCCAAGGGGCACAATACCCGAACCGACTTCATTACTGACAAAAATCCAAGGTGGGGTATTACCGTTAGAGAGGGTAAGCCTCTGATCGATACATTGCAGAAGCGCCTCTTGCTCACGCTCCCAAACGCCCTGATGAAGACAGTTGCTCAACCACAAAGTGAGGCAGTCCACCAGTACACAGTGGGACTCAGGAGCGGTAACCAGAGCCTCTGCCAATGCAATAGGCTCTTCCAGGGTCTGCCAGCGATGATCCCGGTCTTCCCGATGTCGAGCAATACGGGTAGACATTTCTTGATCGCCCGCCGTAGCCGTTGCCAGGTAGATAAGTCCACCATCGCTACTGCTATTTAGCCACTGCTCCGCGCGCTGTTGTGCGAGCCGGCTTTTTCCGCTGCGGGCGCCCCCTAGTACCAGATGCACACCACTGGCACTAGACATCGGCAATCACCAGGGATTTACCGGTTACCGGGTGTGGCATCACCGTGACACTGTAG
This sequence comes from Microbulbifer maximicatervae (SeqCode), assembly GCF_052467815.1. Taxonomy (NCBI): domain Bacteria; kingdom Pseudomonadati; phylum Pseudomonadota; class Gammaproteobacteria; order Cellvibrionales; family Microbulbiferaceae; genus Microbulbifer; species Microbulbifer maximicatervae (SeqCode). Next base: position 3,760,071 of record NZ_CP174326.1, on the reverse strand, counting down.
CCGTAAAGCTGCTGCATTTTCTCCGCAGTCAATACATCCTCCGGATTTCCGTAGGCCATACTGCGCCCCTGCTTTAAGGCGAGGATTCTGTCGCTATAGCCGCTGGCATGGGCCAGATCATGGACCGTCATTACCACAGCTACGCCACTTCGCGCGAAGTCTCTTACCGCTCTCATCATTCCATATTGGTGTGCAATATCCAGGCTGGCAGCGGGCTCATCTAATAAGAGGAGCCGCTCTCCCCCATCCTCTGCCCGCCAGACCTGGGCCATCACCCGAGCCAATTGCAAGCGCTGCTGCTCGCCGCCGGATAATGTTGGGTACAGGCGCTCAGACAAATGACTAACATCCAGCGCTGCCATGGCTTCCAGGCAGATTTCTCGGTCCCGGTCAGTGCCAGTGGAATGCGGAGTTCGACTGAGGGCGACCAATTCCAGCCCGGTAAAGGCAAATGTCAGTGGGTTATTTTGCGGCAGGACGGCAACTTGCCTGGCTCGATTGCGGGCCGACAATTTTGAAAAAGAGTTACCTTTAAAGTGGACCTGCCCGGAATCCATCCTGACTTCACCGCAAAGGGCACGCAGCAGGGTCGACTTCCCCGCGCCATTGGGGCCAATCACACAAACCAGCTCGCCGACATCTACCTCCAGGTTGATATCTTGCAACAGCGGCCGATTATCGACACTAACCGCAACTCCCTCCACCTGTAGCAGAGCCATTAAATTGCCCCCCTGCTTTTACGCAACAAGGAAACAAAAAAAGGCACCCCAATCAGTGCGGTAATCAGCCCTACCGGGATCTCCACCGGGGCAATAATGGTTCGTGCCAGGGTATCGGAAACTAGTAATAAACTGGCTCCAGCCAGGGCAGAAAGCGGCAACAGTTGCCGGTGATCAGGTCCTACCCACAAACGCACTATATGGGGCACTACCAGCCCCACAAAAGCAATACTGCCGGCTACAGCAACCGAAGTGCCCACTCCAGCCGCAACAAGCACTATCAAACGGGTTTTTACCCGCTCCACATCAATACCGAGGTGCCGCGCCTGGGATTCTCCCAATAAAAGAACATTTAGTGAGGTGCCGAAGTGGGACATACTGGCAAGCAAAGCGCCCAGCACGGCCAAAACCAGAAAAGCGCGAGGATAGCTCGCTGCATCCAGCCCTCCCATAAGCCACAGGCTCATACGGCGCAGGGTGTCATTATCAGCAAAGTACTCCATTAGCCCGATCAGGCTTGCGGAAAAAGCGGTAACGGCAATCCCCATTAGCAACATGGTGGCCACGGAAGTGCCATTAATACTTTTCGCCACTTTGTAGACCAGTGTCACCGCTAAAAGGCCGCTGAAAAAAGCAGCTATGGATACAACGGGTAAACTCCCAAACGCAGCGGCAACCTCCGCTCCTAGCAGGATGGCCAAACAAGCACCGAGAGAAGCCCCTGCGGTAACACCAATCAGGGATGGGTCAGCTAGAGGGTTTCGAAATAAGCCTTGTAACATTGCCCCGCAGATAGCGAGCACAGCACCCACTCCAGCCGCCAACATGGCTCTCGGTAATCGTATTACCTGAACAATATCCCCAGCGAGCCCACCATCGCCCTGGCCACTGATCGCGGCAAATAATTGTGAGGGTGAGAGATACACTGCCCCTATGGCAACGGCAGCAGAAAAACTAAGGGCAAGTACTGCGGGCAGTAACCACCAGGCAATATTTAATGCTTTGATACGGGCAACAGTCACTGGGTATCCTCTTGCAACGCTGCCGTCTCCCTGGCTCCCTCAAATTGCTCGAGCCAGTTTCCCTGGATATTCTCGGCAATAGTCTCAGCCAGCCTGTCCAATTGTTGCTGCCGCTGTTCACCCACATCCAGCGGCGTAGAGTCTTTCAACCCACCCCAGGCAAAAAGTGCACTCAACGCTTCGGGTGAATCGAACAGCCCATGCACGTAGGTCGCGAATATCTGTCCATCAGCACTTATTGCACCATCAGGCCTGGAATTTCCGCCTTTATCACAGATATATACCGCTGGAGTTTGCAGAGCTACACCTTCTGTTATACCACAGTGGATTTCATAGCCCTGAACAGGAGTAGCTTCTTTTACTTCATTTTCCAAAGCTAAAAAGCCGGTAATATTTTTCAGTGCCTTGACTGGCTGCAAGCGAGTTGTGAAATCCAGATAACCCAAGCCCGGTTCGTTACCCGGAGTATCCTCTACCCCATCCGGATCCTGTACCTCGCTCCCCAGCATTTGCAAACCACCGCAAATACCCACGAGTTTGCCGCCATAGCGCAGATGCCGATCCAACTGTGCAGGCCAATCGTTTTCTTTTAAGTAGGCCAAGTCTGCCCGTACATTTTTACTGCCAGGAAGAATAATCCAGTCGCACTGAGGGACTGGTTCGAGGACACTGACAAATTGCAGATCGATATCCGGATGCAACCTCAGCGCATCAAAATCTGTATGATTGCTTATGCGCGGCAATACCGGCACTACCACTTTCAATCGAGCATCAGCACCGCTCTGTTGGGTACTAATGGCATCCTCCGCGTCAAGGTAGAGGTCATGGAGATAAGGTAAGACTCCGAGAACTGGCTTGCCGGTATACTCCTCTAACCAGTCGAGCCCCGGCTGAAGTAATTGCAGATCGCCACGAAAGCGGTTGATCACAAAACCGACGACACGCTCTCGCTCTGAGGAAGACAGCAATTCGAGGGTGCCTACCAAGTGGGCGAACACACCTCCGCGATCGATATCGGCAATCAGTACAACCGGGCAATCAACGGCCTCGGCAAAGCCCATATTGGCAATATCGTTTTCCCGCAGGTTAATTTCTGCCGGGCTGCCAGCCCCTTCAACTAACACCAGCTCATATTGATCATCGAGCCGTGCGAAGGAGTCCAGCACTGCATTTTGCGCGGTAGCCTTGTAGTGATGGTAATCCAGCGCCTGCATATTCCCCAGCACTTTACCCTGGATAATAACCTGAGCCCCAGTATCTGAAGCGGGCTTAAGCAACACCGGGTTCATATCGCTGTGGGGGTCGATTCCACAGGCCTGGGCCTGCAACGCTTGTGCCCGCCCTATCTCACCACCATCCACCGTAACGGCACTATTGAGTGCCATATTTTGCGGTTTAAAAGGTGCGACACTGACTCCGCGCTGGGAAAAGTAACGAGCGAGCCCGGCCACCAAAGTACTCTTGCCGGCATCGGAAGTCGTGCCCTGAACCATCAACACGGACATAGTGAAAACAACCTAGTAATCTACGCCTTTGCGGGCTTTGATGCCCGCTTTAAAAGCGTGCTTAACATCTTTCACTTCAGATACCGTATCCACTAGCTCCTGTAGTGCACTACCACCACCTCGACCAGTTACCACCAAACTCTGTTCCTGTGGCCGCTGGGCTAGAGTCTCCAATACTTTGGACTCATCCAGGTATTTGTAAGCGAGCATATAAGTGAGCTCGTCCAACACCACTAAGTCATAGGTGGTATCGGTGAGCATTTTTTCTGCCTCTGCCCAGGTTCTCTCTGCAGCAACAATATCGCTGGTGCGATCCTGAGTATTCCAGGTAAAGCCGGTGCCCATTTGATAGAGAGTAACTTCCGGGCAATGGTTTTTAAGGAAAAGCTCTTCCCCAGATTGCTGTGCGCCTTTAATAAATTGCACCACACCCACTTTCTGCCCGTAACCCAGTGCGCGTATCACCATGCCGAAAGCTGAGCTCGACTTCCCTTTGCCATTTCCGGTGAGCAGGACAGCAACTCCACGCTGGATATCGGCTGCTGCAATGTTGGCATCAACCTTCTCCTTGTGTTTTTGCATTGCCTGCTTGTGCTTGGCATTTCGTTTTTGCTCGTCTTCCGACATGGCCACCTCGTTCAAGAACCTATAAAAGAAAGTGCTTTAGAAGCTAAATTCCACACCAGCATAACCGGCGAGGCCCGCAGTGTTATAGCCTGTGACTTCCACATAATCTTCGTCGGTAAGGTTTTCACCGCGAACAAATACAGTCGTGGAGTTGTTCAGCTGATAACGGACACTGGCATCCAGCACTTGATAATCATCCAGCGAGGTGCCATCGCTATCTACCACATCCGCACTGGAGCGCAGGTTCATAACCAGACTCAAGTCACTGGTAGGCTTATATGTGAAGCCTAGGTTGGCCAAGTGCTTGGGGCTACGAGCTCGGGGAGAATCATCGGCTTCTTCAGCGTCGGTGTAGGTGTAGTTGGCTGATAACAGCAAGGTATCAGTTACCTGTGTTTCAGCAACCAATTCGACTCCACGAGATTTGCTTGTTCCACTACTTTGCAAATAACCAAATGCATCCCCATTCCAGCCAATTTCATTTTCAATAACTTGGTCAAACAGCACAAATTCGAGATACAGTGCATCTTCATTGAAGTACTCGACACCAAGATCCAGACCCTGACTCTCTTCCGGCTTAAGGGACGGCAACTCTAATGGGGTAAAAGTCAACCAATCAAATGCAGTCGCGTTGTGGTTAACTTCATACAGGCTTGGGGCACGGAAGCCAGTCCCATAACTACTTTTTATCTTTACGGTACCGTTGGCAACACCTTCGAACAAATAGGCTGAACTGGCGCGGAAGCTATTGTAACTGCCAAAATCGGAGTTGTTGTCATGACGAAGGCCAAGGGTGATATAAGCCTTGTCAGCATAGCTTCCCTGATATTCGGAATAAACTGCCCACTGATCCCGATCCAGGTCTCCCGAAGTATCTTCACGATGCTCTACCCCGTAGACTACCCCATGTTCGCGGCTAAACCCGTGGGAGCCCATTAGGTTTAACTTTTCGATATCACCTTCTGCTTCATAGGAAGTCACACCTTCATCGATATAGGTACGCTGCAATTCAGATCGTGTATAGGCTAATTCCTGTTGGCTGTCCTCACCTTTGTGAGCCAAGCTAACACGAGCACTTTCCTGACTAAACTCAAAGTTGCAATCGTCATGAAGAACAAACCAACCGCAGCGATCATATTCACCTGAGGCATCGGTATCCCGCGCTACGGCCTCAAGTCGCCACTGCTCAGAGATATTCCAGCCTACACGGCCATGCAAGGTTTCATTATCATAACCGTCGTCATCTTTCAGTTCGGTGTCATAACTACTAGTATTAAAACCATCGGTTTCTGCCACTGCTGCAGAAACAAAATAATCCAATGTTTCATTGGCTCCGCTAGCGCTGGCATTGTAGCGTTCAGTATCGAAGCTACCTCCCTCGGCAGACAGCTCAAAGCGCTGCCCTTCACCCTCGCGGCGAGTCGAGATATCCAGTACACCACCGGCATCGGCTCCGTAGAGCATACCTTGTGGACCGCGTAATAATTCCACGCGCTGCAAGTTGCTGCTCATAATATGTTCAATATGAGCCCCCGCCTGGGTACCGGTTGGGTCAGAAATGTCGATACCGTCTATCTGGACCAAGGTTCTGAAACCGGACTCTCCACGTACCCTTAAGGAGGTTGTCTTGCCCATACCCCCTGTATTGGTAACAGACACGGAAGGCACACTGCGCAAAACATCGGCAAGGGACACCAATCCCCGCTCTTTTAGCTGCTCTTCATCCAATACAGTTACTGAAGTAGCTACCTGGCGCAGCGGCTCGCCCTGACGGGAGCTCACAACAACCACGGTTTCCAGGTCTGGAATTGAAGATTCGGTAACAGTGGATTCAGCAAAAGACGGCGCGCTCACGGCTGACAGTACAGCCAGGCTCAATATAGATTTTTTCAAGTTTCAACCCCTAAGACAAAAGCACATGGGATCGAGGGAGGAATAGCAATGCGGCACGCCGAAGCGCGAAAGATCGTATTGCAAGATGGTAGCCCTCCGCTCCATCGTGTTTAGAAAAGAGGCCGGTATCGGGCTTACCACTCAGAATACAGGTGGATCACCGTTGCGGGGGCAGCGCCGGATTTCCGGACTTCCCGTTTAACCTTCTCAGCCAATTCAGGGCAGAAGGCACCTCTAATCGTGGTCGCGAAACTAGTGGAAAGGTACCGGAAAGTCAACAGAAGCCAAAAAATGTGAGGGAAGCTTGTTCGTGAGCCGGGTATTCCCTCACTACATAAGTACTAGTTATTCATGAGCAAGATTTCAAAAGCGCTTAGCAAGGTACCTTCACATAAACTGAGATCAACCTTGAGTTGCAGCCATAATAAAGAATTTATCAATAAATCATTCCGCTAACTATTATCAAATACTGCAAGCCAATCTGTGTAATATTTATCCGCATATTGACGAAAGAATGGAAACAACCAAGATGCACTTCTTTCATGAAGATTAAACCCACATCCATCATCAACAAGTACATCTTTGTCAACTATTCCGGAGAGCGCATGATGTAGAGCTGAAGCGCATAGTAGAAATTGCCCTATTGAATCGGCGATAGGCCTAAAATCCCACCCCCCAGCCCCATGCATGGCACGATATACCTTTGAATTTCGGTTGCTTTCGGCCAAGTCAACAATGATTGGATCTGCCCCCTCATCGCCGAATAAAAACCAAGTTTTATCCCAACCGGGTATTGGCTGATTGTCAACTGGGTTGTAGTTATATCCATTCATCAGCCATGACAAGCGCCTGGCACTATAAAGATCAATTGGATTGCCCACGCCATCAAGATATTGACTGTGTGCAGGCGCATAGTGGACTATATACTCTTGAAACTCTTTCGGAAAAACAATATCCCTTTCCTCTTGCAACCGAAAATAGATAGAGTTTCCGCCTCCCTGAAGTTCGAAATTTGTCTTTGAAAAACTATGAATCAACTCAATATAATCTTTAATATCCATACTACGTAACTCGCGAAACTACTTGCTGTATTTTTTTTGGGGAGGGTACACAGCTCCATTTAGAGCAACGGGTACGGCTTACCCTACTCATCTAACTGCGACCTACTTACCACCTTGCTTCTGACAGCGGGAGGGGCGCTGTATATTTTACAGAAGTACCCAACATAGATTTTTGTATATTCTTACATACACCTTCCTATTTTGATGTGCCAACTAAAACACAACCAGCACCAACAAAAGTGGAACCAAATATACGACCGAGCAATCGACTTGAGGCCATATTCCTGGATTTTTCTTTAGTACCAAAAACTAATAAGCTATAACAAAACAAACAACTAAAAGATAATGCCATAAAAGTGAAAACCAGCAAGGAGAACTGGGGTAAGAGTGGATCTGACAAGGAAATAAATTGCGGGAAAAGCGCGGTTGTGAATATAATCGCTTTAGGGTTCGTTAAGGCAATTAAGCCCCCTTGAATATACAAATTCAATGCGCCTCGCCTAGCATTACAAGCTACATCAGCAGAATCCGCCCTTCCTATTCCGTTTTTCCAAAGTTTAACCCCCATATAAATCAGATATCCAGCCCCAATCATCTTTACCATAGTAAACGCTACGGAAGAGTTAAGGACAATTACACTCAATCCAATAACTGAAAGCCCGGACATAACAAACAAACCAGATATATTACCCAATGCCGTGAACACACCCCCTCTAACACCGTCCGATAGAGTATTGATAGAGACCAGTAGTGCCGCAGGCCCTGGGGTAGCAGTCGCCAAGAGTGCGATTACGCAAAAGGCTAACCAACTTTCAAATGCCATTTAACTCACCTTAATTGACCATTGCTCCTCAGGGGAAGGCAAATCGGTAGTAGACTAGTAAACTTCCAGCCTTATTCTCCTCGCCCCATATAAGCGACCAGACCACCCCAGCCAAGGAAGCACAAAAGCCGAGACCCAAAAGCACAAACTAATTAGAAACTGCATAGAACTTTCCAGCTGACTGCAAATCTGCCTAAAAGCACACAGCTCCGATACTGAAAAAAAAGAAATCATGGATGCGAAGAGCATTGAAAGTAATAGATATACACCTACTACAACCAATCTCCGGACCTTTCCTGGATACTTATAGTCTAGCGATTCAGTGCGCTCATCAAGCACCTCATAGCCTGGCAATGAAGCCGGGTCCTTTACAACCACTAGCGACACTGAGAGAAAATCATGCACAGCTTGACGCTTCTTTGATGTAAGAATAGCGATTAGTGAAGGAACCCCTAAGAATAGTTTAAAGAACGTCCTGACAAGTGCCTGAAAAATATTAATTTTTTTATTGGCTCCCACCTTACGGATACGAATACCCATTAGATGATGCCCAACATTCCCACCAGTTAACGAAACCAATACCGGTTCAAATAAGATGATCGGCATTAGAATTAAAGCTGATTGGTACACATCATTTTTTAAGCCGATGCTAGTACCAACAGCTATTGAAAAGGCAACAACTACAACTAGCACCAAAGAATCAATCATCAATGCTCTAAGTCTTCTGGATAACTTGGGGTACATATTTGTTAGAAATTTCTATTCAAAGTGGCTTATTAAAGAGAGGCCCCTGTATACCACCTTTATCACCTCATCTAAAGTATTTTTAGTAGATCTATACTCCGAGGACACATGCATGCCAACTGTCTGTGACACCTTTGTACCACTAAAATACAATCTCATGGCAACGCAGGCTAAGGAGTTGATATTGCTCTCAACCACTCATGTTGACATGCTGCAACAACCTACAAATATGCCTTATCTATCCAAAATAATATTAAAACCACCATAGATTAATCTCTTACCATCAAATGGCATGGGGTTCTGATCTGGGTGCATCCTCGGGTCATCCATAACCGCTTGCCACCCAGAATCTCGAACTTCTTTAGAAGGCCAAACAACCCAGGAGAACACTACGGTTTCATTGCCTGCACACTTCACAGCCAAAGGGAACGAGGTTAATTCGCCCTCAGGAACATCATCACCCCAAGTTTCAACAACCTTTAGAGCCCCCTGCTCTTTAAATACTTCTGCAGCAATTTTTGCATGCTTAATATACTCTTCTTTATTGTCTGTGGGTACAGCTGCTACAAATCCATCTGCATAAGACATTTTTAAGCCTCCGATATTTTTCTAAATTGAAAATTTACTGTTGAAATTAAACACAGACTCGCAAAGTACCTCTAACTCTCAGAGCTAGTGATAATAAATAGGGCTTAGACCTAAATTTTTCCGGTCTATAGCCTATCTAAACAACAAGCCCAAGAATAACACTATCCAAAACGCAACTTCACAACCAATATCAATAAAGCGCCATCTGGCAGCCCCACTCACTGCATATAAATCGCCATTCACTTTGAAGCTACCAAATGTAGTGGTCTAATCCTTCCGGACACTTCGTTAAGATGGTAAAACTACCTAGCGAGGTGAAGTATGACAACAAAAGGTACACGCCGGAAATTCAAGCCGGAGTTCAAGAAAGACGCCGTAGCTCTTGTCTCAGAACAAGGGTATTCGATTTCCAAGGCCGCAGAGGCTGTAGGAACCACTGCTAACAATCTGCGACGCTGGATAAAGGAGCTGGAGCAGGAAGAGAGCGGAGTAAGGTTGGATTCGGGCGAACGAGCTGAACTGGATCAACTGCGACGTGAAGTAAAGCAATTGCGGATGGAGAAGGAAATCCTAAAAAAGGCCAGCGCCTTCTTTGCGAAAGAAATGAAATAAAGTACGAATTTATTAAAAAGCAGCAAGGTAGCTTTCCAGTTAGAGTGCTCTGCCGAGTAATGCAAGTAAATAAGAGCAGCTATTACGAATGGTGTCGTCGTAGTGATAGCCCAATAGATGGCCAGATTTGGCAACTATGCCATCGATTGAAGGCCTTATTTGCAGAATCTCGTGAGAGTCTCGGAAGCCGTCGGTTAATGAAGCTGTTGCGCAAAGAAGGCTTTGAAATTGGGCGTTATCGAGTCCGCAAACTCATGAAAAAGCTCGGCTTGGTTGTAAAACAGAAGAAGCGATTTACACTAACCACAAATAGCAAGCACCAACTGCCAGTTGCTGAGAATCTTCTAAATAGGGATTTCTCACCGAGTGCTAAAAATCAAGTTTGGACTACGGATATTACCTATATCTGGACTTTGCAGGGTTGGTTATACCTAGCAGTGGTAATTGATCTTTATTCACGCCGGATTGTTGGCTGGCACTTAGACCGCCAGATGGAGACGGCCCTGGCAAGTCGTGCACTGGTTATGGCTATCAATTTGCGCACCCCAACAAAAGGTCTGCTGCATCACTCTGATCGAGGTAGCCAGTATGCCAGCCATAGCTACCAAGCGCTACTAAAGCAGCATGGAATGGTGTGCTCAATGAGCCGCAAGGGAAATTGTTGGGACAATGCACCTACTGAGCGTTTTTTTAGTAGCCTGAAGCGGGAATGGTTAACAGGAAACCTCTATCCGACAAGGGAGGGTGCGATAACAGACGTGAGGGCCTATATTGCGTATTACAATTCACGCAGGATACATACAACACTGGGGGACGTAACCCCTATCGAATTTGAAAAATGTGCTTAGGAAAGTGTCCGGTTGGAGTTGACCACAACAAAAGGATAGCCCATAGGCTTATCCCTCGGACAACCTTATTAAACAAGCTCGGACTCTCTCAAGGATCGTTGTTTTGCTACCGCAGCCGCCTTATCAGGTAAAGGCAAAGCGACAGGTGCTTGCTGCGGCTGACTGGTAGCCATTACCACAGTGCTACCGTGACGTGCGGCAGTTACAAGCGCATCATTATCCGCAATGGCAGTCATAAAGCGCAGCGCTTCGTCAGCGCTGGTGCCTGCGCTGGTAAGAACCTTGATAGCCTCGGCAGCACTTTCGGCATATACCCGTCGCGCCTCACCCATTTTCTCCATACGGATCTTTACGGACTCACCATCAGCTTTAGCTTTACCCACTTCGCGTTCCCGGATTGCCTCAGCCTCATAGGTAGCGGCCTGCTTCTCCCGCTGCATTTCCATAACTTTGTTAGCCTGAACCTCTACCGACTTCGGCAGGCGTGGCTCATCCGACAATACATCGACAATCTCAACACCAAAGTCATGGAAAAAGTGGCGAAGACGCTCTTTGGCCTTATCCGCTATCTGTTCTTTCTTGTTATAAACATCTTCAAGCTCAATGCCATTAGCAACAGGAATAGCGGCATCCGTTGCAAAAGATTTTAGTTGTGCCTGATAATTTTCCAGGTCATACAATGCCTTGTAGGCGAGCCCCACATCTGAGGCCACCTGATGTTGCACTTTTAAAATCAACCCAAAGGTTACATGATTACTTGTTTTCAAGCTAAGCTCTACTGGCGTTTCGTGCAGTGCTGTAGAAGCCTTTTTATCAACCCAAGATAGATAAGGAATAATCAAGTTGAATCCAGGTGTAGCAGTCTTCCAGTATTTGCCTAAAAATAGAACAAAGTGGTACTGTTTTGGCTCAACGATAACAATAGCTTTAGCAAGCAAAAAGGCTGCCGCCACCAACGGTAAAATTGGCCAAAAAGGAAGGGCTTCCAAGAATTGTTCTAACATATATAAGTGTTTCCAAACAGTGGTATCAGCAAATTATCATTTAAATCACCAATAGAAAATATAACTAACGGATTGAGAAATCAAACTTTAACAAGGCTCTCTACCTAAGGAACCTCTGATCAATGAAGCATTTTTCTAGAATTAAGCTGAATTGTTTGAAAAATTCACTTTTCTACGCAAAACGCTTAATTTTCGCGTAATAGCCCCCTAATTTTTCACCTGAAATCCCCAGTTGGCGGATTTCAGGCACACCACCCCTAGGTGGCCAAGTATTTTCTCCCTATTAGTAAGTTAGTAAAGCCTGCTAGCAAGCACAGCCGCTCAGTATTCTTTAACAGTCCCCGATAGCGGACCTTGTTATAACCAAATACCCGTTTAATGTAGCGAAAGGGGTGCTCAACCTTCGCTCTTATCTGCGCCTTGATCTTTTCCGCCTTACAGAGTGCATCACGCCCAGGAAGAGTTTTCAGCTTGCTCGGCTTCATTGCTATGTACCAATCCACCTCTCGTTCTTTCAACTCTTCACGCTTCTCCGCACCAATGTATCCGGAGTCACCCCAGACTCTTCCTTCCTCCCCGTGGAGGACTCGCTCTGTGGCTGTAACATCATGCGAATTCGCTGCTGTTGTATCTACGCTATGTATTACTCCGAGCACATCATCAACCCCGATATGCATCTTCATTCCAAAGTGCCACTGATTGCCTTTCTTTGTTTGATGCATTTCTGGATCACGCTCTTTCTTTTTATTCTTAGTTGAAGTTGGTGCAGAGATAATAGTGGCATCTACAATGGTGCCTTCACGCAGTGCCATGCCATTCTCAGCAAGATGTTTATTGATTTCTTCAAAAAGGGCTGTACCTAGCTGATTCAGCTCCAGTAAGTGGCGAAAGTTAAGAATCGTTGTTTCATCGGGAATTGGGCCGCTCAAAGTCAATCCAGCAAAACTACGCATGGATTCAATTTCATACAGTGCATCCTCCATAGCGGGATCACTGAGATTATAAAATAGCTGCATGCAATGAATACGGAGCATGACACTTAATGGATATGGCTGTCGGCCACGTTTGCCTTGTGGATAGCAAGGAGTGATCTGAGCCTCTAGTCGCTGCCATGGGATGAGGGCTTCCATTTGAGAAAGAAACTTCTCTCGGCGAGTTATACGGCGCTTTAGCTTATATTCTGCTTCGGCAAAGGTGACTTGGTGCATAATCTATCGTAGTCTTGACGGATTACTGAATACTACCAAATTGGCTCGGAATTATTCAGAGGTTCCCTAAGAGTCACTCAGGCTTACAGAAACTCTGATACTTTATTTAATCCAGTTCGACACTTATTTATCGACATACTAAAACAGGCTGCCTGCTTGAAACTTTAGCTTTATTCACCCTGACTTTTGGCTAACTAGCTTGAGCCAAACAGATAAACTCGAGCATATTTAAATTTTTGTAAAGTCCAATACATCATAAGTCCATCCGTTTGATATATACATTGTTTAATTGGCCGCAATCAGCACAAATGATGCTTCGAACTTTTTTGTGATTAAGGGCCGAAACAACTACTTTACATAACATGAATACAGGTTAGAGGCGAGGCTCCCTATGTCCGGCAGAGAGCTCTCCAGAGCACTTGGCCCCGAGGAAGTACTATTTACTGAGCTGGCAAGAAGAACATGCGGCGGAACCTTGATAATCTCATTTATCAAAGTTCTCATCCCTATGAGTATTGAGCAACTCAAGTCTGGATTTGCCTGGATTCACACAATATATCCCCTACTACAAGCAAGGGTAGAGACTGGGGAGCAGCTATTTTGGCGGTGTGACGTACCATTCGAATCGATCCCCTTTGAGATTAGAAGACTCGACAAACCTTTCGATTTTGAACACGAATTCAATCGTAGGGGCGAATCAGGGCTTGATGTCAGCAAATGTACTTATACTATTACCTTCTATATCAATTCTGATGACAAAGTAGAATGGGTTTCCTTAGCAAGTAGCCATGCAGCTTTGGATGGCCGGTCAATTATGACCTTATTCTATGTCTTGGATCTTTATTTTAAAAGTGATGATTCATTTAGACTTGAAGAGCAACCTCTTTATGATCCAGTTGAAAGCTATTTCAACTCTCCAAAACATTTTGCAAACAAAGAATCATCACAATTTAAAAACAATCTATTCAAGTGGCCAGTAGAGGAACCTGCATTTGCTGCTGAGCGAGAAGGACATGCCATCTACCGTGCTTTTCCCGTAGAAGAAATTACACAACTGGCAATATTGGGAAAACGTCATAAAGTAAGGCCCACAGCCCTATTTTGTGCGGCAGCTATTCAAGCCGCTCAAATACTGCCAAATCATAAGGACTGGATAAGTATCTTACTCCCCATGGATGTTAGGGATCTATGTGGCTCACAGATTGGAATTAGTGCTATCGGTGCCTTCTCTGCAGCAACAACCCTTGAGATAATGCCAGATATTGACATAGAGGACACATGGCAATTAGCACAATACTTACAGTTTGAACTTGATAGGCAAGCAGAGGCAGGAGAGTCTTGCAAATTTTTATTCCCGCAAAACTATAAGTTGAATGACATAATAGATTTCGTACAAGAATATGAAAATAATAAACCAGTATTTCCTGAGGGAATCTGTGTTTCTAATGTAGGAAGTATGAAAGCACTTAATACAGAAATGAAATACTTTGAGATTGTCAGTGGAATTCCACTTCAAACCCACGGCGCCCACCCAATTTCAATATTAACTTATTCAACCATGCGCAACTCTGTATTTGTTTTTTCATACTGTGACCCACTAACCAAAAGGGACAATATTTTAAACTTTGCGGAAAGGTTTATAAATACTCTAAAAAAACTGGAATTAAGTGACATGTAATACTACTTTGCAAACAGCCAAGCACAGATACACTAAACATATTTATACATCATTGAAAGTTAACTATTTCAAGGCGTCAACATGTCCGCATGGATAAGCGCCACCTTTAGCACAAGAAGCAACCAATCAGGCTTGCCTAGTTAAGCCGCAATCCTGTGTAGCACTCGAAAGAGTGCCTCCGTGGATATTAGAAACACACCCCCAACTTCACTGTAAGTCCTAAATCAGAGCACTTTTAACAATAAATTTATATTCACTTTGGGAGCACCTACTTCTCCTCAAGGTGAAGTAGGTGCTCACGGAAGCTTAGCTCAGTCTCATATACTCTTTAACAGCTTTTTCCCTCCCATGCACAATCCTATAAAGTAACGGAAGTACAAACAGAGTTAGAAGTGTGGAAGAAATAATCCCCCCAATCACAACCGTGGCCAGGGGCCTTTGTACCTCTGCGCCGGTACCCACATTCAATGCCATAGGCACGAACCCCAAGCTGGCGACCAGAGCAGTCATCAGTACAGGACGAAGACGAATCATTGCTCCGTCAATAATCGAAACCAAAAGCTCACCGCCCTGTTGCCGCAGCTGACGAATAAATGACAGCATTACCAGGCCGTTTAAAACCGCAACACCAGAAAGGGCAATAAACCCAACCCCTGCAGAAATCGATAGAGGCATACCGCGCAGCCATAGAGCTAGCACCCCGCCAGTTAGCGCTAAGGGAACTCCTGTAAAAATGATCAAGGCATCTTTGAATGAGCCGAAAGCCATTACTAGAAGACCGAGGATTACCAAAAGCGTCAGTGGGACAACGATAGAAAGACGCGTACTTGCAGATTCCAGTTGTTCAAATGTACCTCCATATACCAACCAGTAACCGGCAGGCAAAGACACCTGTTGTTGGATTCGGGCTTTTGCCTCCTCCACAAAAGATCCTAAATCGCGATCGCGTACATTCGCGGTTACCACTACACGGCGCTTGCCATTTTCACGGCTGACTTGATTGGGAGCCGGTGTCATTTCAAGATTGGCTACTTCAGACAAAGGCACATAGCTACCTAGCGGGCTACCAGCGGGTAAAGGTACAGGTAAGTCACCAAGATTTTCATAGTCCCGGCGCAGCCCTTCCGGCAGCCTTACTACTAATTGGAAGCGGCGGTCACCCTCATAAATCAGCCCTGCAGATTCCCCACCAATTGCGGTTGACACCAAGTCCTGTAGGGTTTTCAGGTCGATGCCATAGCGGGCAAGCGCTATACGCTTGGGGACTACAGAGAGAACTGGCAGACCTTCAACCTGCTCTACTCGAGCATCGGCTACACCCTCAATCCCATTTAACACACCCAGGATTTGATTAGACGAAGCGACCAGCTGGTCCAGGTCATCACCAAATACTTTGATGCCCAGATCTGCACGCACACCAGAAATCAACTCGTTGAAACGCATCTGGATTGGCTGGGTAAATTCGTAGTTATTACCTGGAAGCTCTCGAACGGCTGCTTCGATTTCTGCCACTAATTGCTCTTGAGGCAGTTTTGGATCGGGCCATTGATTTCTGGGTTTCAGGATCACAAAGTTATCAGCCACATTCGGAGGCATTGGATCTGTAGCCACCTCTGGAGTACCAATTTTTGCAAATACCTTGTCTACCTGGGGGAACTCCTTAATGCGCTGCTCTAGTAGACGCTGCATTTCCACCGACTGCTCGAGGCCAGTCCCCGGAATACGTAAAGCGTGTAGTGCAATATCGCCCTCATTAAGCTGGGGGATAAACTCAGAACCGAGAGTAGTTGCTAGCCAACTACAAAACAGTACTAAAGCAAGAGCCCCTGATAGTGCCAGCCAACGCACTTTCATTGCGGCAATTAAAAGCGGCTTGTACAGTGACTTAGTAGCAACTATCACCTTATTTTCTTTTTCACTGACTTTCCCGGTGAGAAAAACAGCAACCGCTGCAGGTACTACGGTGAGAGAAAGAACCAATGCAGCCAATAACGCCATAACCACAGTAGCGGCCATAGGGTGAAACATCTTCCCTTCGACACCAGTCAGTGTGAACAAAGGAATATACACCACCGTGATAATCAACACTCCAAAAAGGCTCGGGCGAATCACTTCATTGGTGGCCTGGAATACCAGCTCCAATCGCTCTTGCAGAGGTAACTTACCGCCCTTGCGCTGTTGGGCTTCGGCGAGCCTGCGAATCGCATTTTCTACGATAATTACAGCCCCATCGACAATCAGACCGAAATCGAGCGCACCGAGACTCATCAGGTTGGCAGAAACACCGGTTTGCACCATACCAAATATAGTGGCGAGCATGGACAGCGGGATTACAGCAGCTGTAATAAAGGCAGCCCGAATATTTCCAAGCAGCAAGAACAGCACGACGACTACCAGCAACGCACCTTCAATAAGGTTTTTCTGTACTGTAGCGATGGCTTTGTCCACGAGCGTCGTGCGATCGTAAACCGCTTCCACCTTTACACCTTCAGGTACAGTGGATTTTACTTGCTCCAAAGCTTCCGCCACATTGCGCGCGACCTCGCGGGAGTTTTCCCCCACCAGCATCATAGCGGTGCCCAATACGGTTTCTTCACCATCTCGCGTAGCAGCACCGGTACGCAGCTCTTTACCAATAGCCACTTCAGCAACATCAGAAATTTTAACCGGCACCCCGGATCGGCTGGTAATTACTACGTCTTCAATTTCTCCGATATTCTGTAGTTGTCCCGGTGAACGCACTAACAGTTGGCGTCCATTATTTTCCAGATAGCCAGCACCTCGACTTTCGTTGTTGCGACGCAAAGCCTCGGCAATATCCTCCATCGATACGCCGAAGTTAAGCATCTGGCGGGGGTCCGGTGTTACGTGATACTGCTTGCTATAGCCACCGATAGTATTTAGTTCCGTAACCCCCTGAACGAGAGACAATTGCGGTTTAATAATCCAATCCTGAATCTCCCGCAGTGCAGTGGCGTCGTAGGGCTGGCCATTGGGCTGGGTTGCTCCGGGCAGAGCCTCCACGGTATACATAAAGATCTCACCGAGCCCGGTGGCAATGGGCCCCATTTCCGGCTCCAACCCCGGGGGCAGATTGCTCTCGATGGTACCCAGACGACTGTTTATTAAGTTTCGCGCAAAATAGAGATCTGTCTCCTCTTTGAAAACCACGGTCACTTGGGATAGCCCGTAGCGCGAAATCGAACGGGTGTACTCCAAGTTGGGAAGTCCAGCAAGTGCCGCCTCTACCGGATAGGTGATTCTCTGTTCAGCTTCTAAAGGCGAGTAACCAGGTGCTTCAGTATTAATCTGCACCTGAACATTGGTGATATCGGGGACCGCATCAATAGGGAGTTTCTGGTAACTCCAAACCCCGAGCCCCACCAGAATGAAAATTAGGGACAGTACGAAATAACGCCGCTCAATGGAGAAGCGCAGGATGCTTTCAATCATCTTCTGGCCTCAATTAATGGTGGTGAGCAGCGCCGGATTTCTCTATATCCGCCTTGATTAAGTAACTGTTTTCAGTGACGTAGCGGTCTCCAGGGTTGAGTCCACTTAATACCTCTGTAACCCTGCCATCGGTCCGCCCAAGTTCCAGTGGGCGAATCTCATAAGCATCCCCTACTTTTACAAACACAACGGTCCAATTGCGGAAGGGTTGTAGCGCTTGATTTTCCACCACTAAGGGCGCAGGACTCTCATGGGTGACCACATCTCCTTGAACCATCAGGTCTGTTGTCCAAATGTCCTCTGGATTCTCAATCATCGCGCGGGCTATTGCGAAAGGCGTGCCATTGCCCCCCGGTGCCAAGCTGACAATTGTCGAATCAAATGAGAGCCCATCGGCGGTAATAGAAACTTTTTGCCCGCGAGTAATTTGTCCCCGGCGAGTGGGGAATACTTGAAGCTCTGCCCATATTTGCTTGTAGTTCGCAATCGTAAACAGTACCCGATCACCGCTAAACTCCCCTCGACTGGCCTGCTTATCGATAATCTGACCGCTGATAGGCGCTATCAAGGAATAAGTTTGCAAGCTGTCATTGGACTCAATTGTTGCCAGCTTTTCCCCCTTTTGTATGGAATCACCCAATGCTTTTTCAATCGTCATAATTGTGCCCGGATAGCGGGCGCGAACATGGCTGAGGCTGCGATGATCGATAGCAGTTTTGCCGTAAAGAGTGACGCGCTCTTGAATAACTCCCGGTGCGGCAATCGCAGTTTTAATGCCGGCTTTTGCAGCCATACCCTCGGCTATCTTTACGCGGCCCTCATAGGATTCGAACTTCCATTCAGCACTACCCCCCTTGTAGGTCAGGGAGAGTTCAATATCGAATGAATGGGGCTCAGGCAAATTTCTGTGGCTGCGCCAGTAATCAATACTGTCATCACGGGAAAGAGCTATTCGTTCTGACTCACCCCCAAGTCGAACTAGAATCAGGCTCAAGTCCGCATTATTCAGTGCTTCTCCATTTTTCTGAACCCACGCGCGAAACTCAGCCTTACCACTTTGCTCTACCAAAGCCAGCTCAACCACTAGGTCTCCGCGCTCCAGAAGTCGCCCTCCATGGGGCCCTTTGGACTCTTCTTCATGATGCCCTCCGCCATGGGAGCCACTTGCACAACTGAAATTGATCACCCCCATTGCTGATACCAAAAGGGAGAAGAACAACATCGCAAACTTTAATGTTTTATTTGATCTGCTCATTTTCTAAATCCAAATTCATTTGCTGCTATCAGCAGCTACAGCCCCTAAAGGTCGGGCAGTTAATCTCTCAATTTCCGCGCCATATAAATGGACAGATCGCGCCGCAACAATTCGGGAGCGCTCGGCATCGAGCAACTCCTCGCGGGCAGAAATTAATTCAACATAGGAATAGCGACCACGGCGATAAGCCCGACCCACTTCGGAGAGCCCCTCGCGCAGCATAGGGATTACGGTGTTTTCCATTTCATCGACGGTAGCCAGGGCTTGTTCCCGGCTTGTCACCGCCAGGAAAAGTTGGGGGTAGAGTTTTAGAAGCGCCGCCTCTCTCTCTAACTGAACCTGCTCCAACTCAGCCATCGCAGAGATTTCCCGACCCCGGTTGCGTCGACCGGTGAAAAGAGGCACGTTAATACCCGCCACCACCGCATTCTCATCATATTCGCGGTCGATACGGTAACCGGCATACCAACCGATATCCGGCTTCGACTTCGCCTGTGCCAAGTGCAGTTGCGATGTACGTAATCGCTCTTCCGAAGCAAATCGAGCAATGGCAGGGTTTTCCTGAGCTCTTTCGTACAACACCTCGAAACTCGCACCTGGCTCAAAACGAAACAACACGCTGGAATCAACAGTGAAGTCTTGCGTCGGCTGCCCCCAAAGTGCAGACAATACGTACTTGTAGTACGTCAGCATTCTCTCCTGCGCCTCAGCAGCCAAAATGGCTTTAGCCAACGCGGATTCTGCCCGCATGCGTTCAGCCACTGGCGAAGCTGCGGCATTCACCCTCGTAGTCACCACTTTCAGCGTTTCTTTGGCCAGTGAAACTTTTTCTGCTTCAAGAGCAAGCAACTCCGCGGCAGCAAGTACCTGGGCATAGGCTCGAACTACCTCGGCCAAGACATCTAACGCAGTCGCCTGCTCATCAGCAATCAAGAGATCCCGTTGGGCATTAACTACATCAATACGAGCTTCACGTTTTCCACCCAACTCAATAACTGACGACAGTGAGGCGGTCAGTTCAAGCTCGGTATACTCATCATCGCCATCATCGTCGTCACTTGGAGGACCCGGGGGGCCTGGAGGCCCGGGAGGGCCATTACCTGATGAGCCATCGTCGTAGGTTGCATACTCAGCTTCAAAGCCAAAATCCCAAGCAGGACGCTGTTTTGCGGTGAACTCAGCACCATCCAAAGCCCATTGCTGGAAAGGAAAAACTGCAATTTGGGGGTTTTGTGCCAGCGTTCTCTGTATTGCCTCTGGCAGTGTTAATAGCTCCCCTTTCTGCGCAAAAACAGTTTGCGCAGATAAACTCAAAGTGGTCGCCAGCAAGAATTTAGCGGCTGCACGACCCACCACGCCCCTAAAGAGCGTGTAATTAAAATCCATGGAATTCTCCCAAGTCACAACTCGATCAGCATGCGTGGGCAAAAGCTACATACTTCTATAGCGGCACACGCAGTATTTAACTAATCAGACTTGGGTTATAGGTGGGCGTAAAAGTGGAGAAAAATAACCTGAGGGCACAGCTGCACTGATTGTGTCACTGTAACTGATAGTGCCCCGAAGAAGAGGTTGATAAGACTGCCCCAAAAGCCCGGTTGCATTAATTCCGTGACAATGGCAACAGTGATTACAGAAATCCAACGTCGGTGTAGATTGCTCTTCACCGGAGGAAGGCAGCGAGAAAGTGACGGAACCCCCATCAGGCTCGTCAGTAGGAGCTACCCCCGGGAGTTGATCTGTATGATTTGAAGAGAAGTGGATGGTGATATCTTCTAGCTCATCATGACTGTCATAGAAGGCGCCAGCTGTCTGGAAAATCAGCAGCGCAATCAGTAAAAATGACAGACGAACCACATTCATAGGAGCAGGCTAGTATCAATAATGGATCGACTCTAGCAAACATAACCCAGAGCCTCAATTGAATACGGCAAAAGTTTTGTAAAACAACAGCTTATTGACCAGCAATTCTGGATAGCCAGTCTCGTTTCAATACTCGTTTTTACGCAACAGCAGGCGCGAAGGTTCTCCTCTACACTGATTCAGATGCCACAACTATGGCTATGTATTGGGAGGTACCGGTAAATGCTTGCTTTTCAACCCTTTGGTGGCTTGGCTAGGGCGCTGATTCTTGCAGCGACGGTGGCATTAGCCCCTGCGATTGTCGCTCAAAACCCGACTCCACCCCCGCAACCCGATAGCACTGGCTCCCAAGGCCAAACCCCGCCACCAGGGCACCCCACTCAATCGACCGATGACAGCAATACCCCCCAGCCGCCAGGGCAAATGCAGCAAGGAAAACCTCCTCAAGGCCAAATGGGGGCCATGGAATCAAACGAGCCCCTAGACCCCAAGGCGATGGCAACCTTGAAAAGAATGGGTGACTACCTCGCCAGTCTCAAAATGATGATGTTTAACGCCGATATATTCACTGAGGTCGTTCTGGAAAATCAGGAAAAGCTCCTGATTGGCGGTACCGTCAAATATATGGCAATGCCACCGAAGCAACTGCGCGTAGACCTGAAAACAGATTCTATTACCCGTCAGTTTATTCACAATGGCGACAAGTTCACCGTGATTGCTCCCCGCGATGGTTACTTCGCAGAAATGGAAGCACCCCAGCCTACAGCGGAAGTTTTAACCAAAGCCGCCAAGGATTACGGCATTGAGATTCCTTTTGCCGACCTCCTCGAATGGGGAAGGAAGGAAAATGTTTGGTCCGGTATCAAAGAAGGCTTTCTGGTAAACCGGCCTATGGTTGACGGCCAAAAAACCGAGCACTGGGCATTTCGCTCTGAAAACCTGGACTGGGAAATCTGGATCAAGGCTGGTGACAAGCCCCTACCCCTGCGTATTTCAACAGTGAATACCCGCGACCCCGCCAAGCCGCGCTTTATTGCCACCTTGAAATGGATGGAAGCCAAACCTGGTGCCGCCGGGCAATTTACCCCTTCCACCGACAAGCTCAAGCAAATTCAGTTTAAGAAGGCGGAACCCAATAAGGAGGCCACACCATGATGCATCGCAACGGTCAAAAGACGGGTTTCCTTGCACAACTGGTTGTGCCTGCCCTGGTCACGGGGGCACTACTGACTGCATTGGCCAGTCCCTCAGCCGAAGCCTTTGGTCGGTTTGGTGGTGGTGGGGCTCATTTCAATATTGGGGGACATTTTAATGGGATGCGTCCGATGGGTGGAGGCTTCCACGGTGGCTATGCCCCGGGGGAGTTTGCAAGGCGCTTTCCCAATCACCCCCCATTTCACCCCCATCATCCACCCTACCCACCGCCCCCTTGGCGCCCCCACTACTGGCCCTACCCGGGACCAGCATTTTGGGGTACGGCAGCAGCCGTAGGTGTCGGCGGGTGGTTATATACGTTGCCTCGCAGCTGTGTTGCAGTAACTGTTGGTAACGTTACCTATGAGCACTGCGGGTCCTACTGGTATGAACCGCACTTTGTCGGTGGCCATATCGCCTACCGCCCGGTTCGCCCTCCCCGCTAGGAACGCCAATATTGGATAAGTGGCCCCAAGTTCGAAATGCTATTTTTCGTTGTCAGCTTTCTCGGGGCCACCCTGAGCATAGGATTTGGTGATATGCCTGAGGGTCTTTATCTGCTTGCCGAAATTGCGGCAAGGTGCACAAACCGCCAAATGTAACTTCAGGCTCGCCTTCTCGGAAATGAGCAGGTCCCTCTCCTGGGACTCAGACATCAGCCTTGTGGCTTCCCGGCAGGTCTTCATCATTGTCACTTCTCCACACCAAACCAGTTATCTTCCAGGCACTCGCGCAAGCGAAGGCGCGCCCTGTGCAATGTGACATTTAAGTTGCTAACGGTAATCTCCATGGCAGCACAGATCTCATGACTTTCCAGCTCAATAAATTCCCTCATCATAAAGATCTGCGCTTGGCGCGAGGGAAGATGGCTGAGACAGGCCTCGAAGATTCGCCAGAAATGCTTATCATGAATTGCCGACTCAGGATCAGCCCAGCGTTTGGGCTTTTCATCCTTCTGCCAGTGCCCTGTCTGATCAAACAGCTCATCGTGATCATATTCTTCCCTATCCCCACGAACCAATTGATCCGCATCCACGAAGCGCTGTCTCTGTCGCAATATATCGGCAATCTTGTTCTTGAGAATGGCGAAGACCCAGGTCTTCAAAGCCGAGCGACCGGAAAAGCTGCGCGAGTTCTTTAGGGCACCCATCAACGCTTCCTGAACAGCATCCTCAGCCAGCTGTGTATCCTGCAACTGCAAACTGGCAAAACGCAGCATCTGCTGGCGCAAATCCACCAAGAACTGCGAATTCTGTAAAGAATCCTCGGCGGACTCTGTCGAAGCACTGGGAGCTAGGTGATCGCTCAATTACGTTCCCTCATAATATCGAAGCGGAGAGAGTCGATATTAACGAAAATAATGCGATTCTCTACAAACCAATTCCCACTGGCGCCAAAAGGCAATTTTGCGGATTCTGAAATATCCAGTGCATCATGCTGGTATTTTTGTGCCAATTGAGACTTTTCTGCTTTGCCCCGCCCCTCGAGCCAGAATAAGTTAAATATCATGCCAGTATAGGGCTTTGTATCAGTTTCGAAAGCAGAAACCTTTGACAGAAGAACTTATAACTCCTCAACTCTTTCGTGATTTCTCTGGTTTTTAGTCGCAAGAACCGCAGACTTGTTACACTTCCTCAGCAAAAATACAAAATGCGCCAATATCAGCGCAACTGCGCCTTTTTGGTTAACCCCCGCAATAGGTAAAGAGCCAATGCACGATTTAGTACAGGACTACTACGGACGCCAACTAAAGAACTCTTCGGACCTGAAGACCAATGCCTGTTGTGATCCCAGCGATATGCCAGAGTGGCTAAAACCATTACTGTCCAATATTCACCCTGATGTCCTATCCCGCTATTACGGCTGCGGACTTGTCTGCCCTCCACTTTTGGAAGGTTGCCGGGTACTGGATCTTGGCTGTGGCTCAGGCCGGGATATTTACTTGCTCTCCCAGCTGGTAGGCCCAAAAGGTGAAGTAGTAGGTGTCGATATGACGGAAGAGCAGTTGGCTGTGGCCAGGCAGCACCAAGCCCATCACGCCGACAAGTTTGGCTATGACAATGTCCGCTTCCTGCACGGCTACATCGAAAAGCTGGAGGAACTGGAATTAGAGCCTGAAAGCTTTGATGTGATCATTTCCAATTGTGTGGTTAACCTCTCCACAGACAAAGATGCTGTACTCAAAGGCTTGTTCCGGCTGCTGAAACAAGGGGGAGAATTTTACTTCTCCGATGTCTATGCCGACCGTCGCATTCCCCCCGCAATTAGCTCTGATCCCGAACTATTCGGCGAGTGTCTTGGGGGCGCACTCTACTGGAATGACTTCCTGGAAATTGCTCAGGGCAGCGGCTTCCGCGATCCACGCCTGGTGGAGAGTCGGCCATTACTTATCACCAACCCAACCCTGGCCCAGCGCTGTGGTTCAATTCGATTTTTTTCCGCCACTTACCGCTTATTCAAATTATCGCAATTGGAAAAAGACTGTGAAGATTACGGCCAAGCCGTGATTTATAAAGGCACACTGCCAGGCTCTGCCGATCAATTCACTCTCGATGGACACCACATTATTGAAACCGGACGAATATTCCCTGTGTGCGGGAATACTTGGAGAATGCTCGCAGAAACCCGTCTCGCACCCCACTTCGAGTTTATTGGCGATTTTTCGCGGCACTTTGGCCTGTTTCCCGGCTGCGGCAAGGAAATGCCATTTGCCAGCGGCACTCCCGAAGCGGATCAATCGAGTACCCAGTGCTGTTAACCCTGACCCTGGAAATGGGAGCCCCCTAACGGGCTCCCTTTGGAATCCCAACTACCGCCCCCAAAAAGTAAGGTATCTTTTTCTCCAACCAATAGCTGGGGCTCCATGCCGTCCCATCTATAAACCCTACATGCCCCCCTCGATCACTCACCGCCAGATCGACAGCAGAGCTGACTTCGCTGTTTACAGGGATCGCTGATGGGCAAATGAAAGGATCATCAACAGCGTTGATAATCAAAGTCGGCGTGCGAATATCTTTAAGTAAAGGCTTACTGGATGCCTGGGTGTAATACTCATCCACATCACGAAAACCATGTAACGGCGCAGTGAAAGCACTGTCGAAATGCCGGAAATCGACAAAGTCTCCACTGCAATTGAGATCGGGTAAGGCCGCTGCCAGCTGTGGGTCTTTAGCCTTATGAAGCAGGCTCAAACGAAGCCCGCTAATCAGGTGGCGCTCATAAAGGTGGGATATACCAGTGTTGATGTAGCGACTACAGGCATGGAGGTCCATTGGCGCCGAAACAGCAATCCCAGCGGCTGCCTGCCCGCAGCCGCCATCCTCACCTAACATTTTCAGGACAACATTTCCGCCCAATGAGAAGCCAACCACGGCAATCGTCATTAATGGAAACTGCTTCTTAAGTTCACTAACCAGCCAGCGAGGATCCTCAGTGTCACCGCTGTGATAGGCCCTCGGCAACTTGTTAGGCACACCACCACAACCTCGAAAATGCATTACAGCGACCTGGTAATGGTATGCCAGAAGAGTTTCCATCAGCCCCTGCACATAGGGCGATTCAACCGAACCTCCCAAACCGTGAAGTATCAATACCAGGGGATAATCGGGATCATTGCGTAGCGGCCTGGGAAAATGCAAAGAAAGGCGGTCGCCATCAGGCGTTTCGTACCAGCGGCAATCTGTCTCAATCCAGGGGGTGGCGCGGTGAAAACGACTGAATACGGTCTGGATATGTCGATTACCAAGGCCTGGGGCTGGAGAAAAAGAATTAACCATAGATTTCTATCAATAGTCGAAACAACCGGGGCTATCAGTTTCCTGCTGATGGTTTAGGGATTGTTGCCCCTTTCGTTTCTGGGACAAAAATCAGAAAAAATGTACCGGCGATCAGAGCAATAGCTCCCAAAGTAAGAAAAGCAACGCCATAGCCAAAATACTGAACAATATATTCCGCAGAAAAATTACTACATGCCGAACCAATTCCCACCAAGGCAGCCATAGCGCCCTGAGTAACATTGAAACGGCCCGTACCACGTGTCAGGTCGGCACACATTAAAATAATAATGACGCCAAATATACCATTAGCCACGCCATCCAGGGATTGAATTGCTACCAGGAAGTACGGATTGTCCGTAGACATGAACAACAGCGCCCGTACCGGATTGATAAAAAAACCGATAAGGAAGATTAGCTTGCGCCCCCAGGTATCCGCTTTGGCCGCACACAGAAAGGACATCAGCATCATCATAAACTGGGCGGCGATGATACAAGCTGATGTAAAGGCAATAGCTATATCGGCATTCGAGTTAATCGACAGTTTCTGACTCACCAAGGGCAACATCGCGGCATTGCCAAAGTGGAATAGAAACACGCTGACAGCCAAAGCGACCAGGCGCCGGTCAGACAGCAGTGACTTAAAGCCTGACGGCTGCGCTTTGCCCTCTAGATCCTTGTGCTCTCCGCCCCGAGCACGGATATGATCGATAGATTTTCCCGGAATAAAGGCTACCGAGATCGCCATAAGGGCACCCATAACCGCCATCAACCAGAACACCCCCTGCCCGGAAATAGTCAGGGCAAGAATCGCTGCAAGTCCAGCAGCAAAGACATTGCCCGCATGATTGGAGGCCTGGTTGGCACTGGTTTGATAGGTAAAGTTTTTATCGCTGGTAACCCCGAGTGTGATTGCCGCAATAGAAGGAGCCACGAAGGCAATTGCGCCTCCCATCAAAATCTGGGAGAGATAAATCAATGGCTTGTGGCTGGTAAATTCCACAATAGTGATAGAAACAATACCGATAATGATCCCGCAAGTGGCAATAAGCCCTCTCTTGAAGCGAGTACTATCGATAAATGCGCCAGCAGGTGTCTGCAGCAGTACAGTGGTTACCCCGCCAATTGCCAGGACAACCCCAATATCTCCCGGCTTCCAGTGCATGGCAGAGAGCAGGTAGATCGCCAGATATGGCCCCAACCCCGCAACCACATCTCCAGCAAAGAAATTCGTAAAGAGAAGAGGTTTGTTTAAACTCTTATGAACGGCCTTGTTGGCACTCCGCTGCACTGAATAGAGCCTCAGAAAATAGCAATGCTGAAAACCAGAGTAGCAGTTGGGACTAGCGACACTCGGATAACGATAGATGTCTATCAGCTTAACCGTCTCGGCGATCATCTTTATCCTAATAGCCGCGCGCCAATGGCTACCGTCTGCCGTTCGTATCTGGCACATCATGACCCTTGGCGCAGTAGCACTTTTGGCCTTGAGGCAAATCACACTTAAAGACGCATTCTTTGCTGTAGATTGGGATTTAATCCTCTACTTATTCTCTGTATTTTCGATTGCATCCGCTCTATACGACACAGGGATTTCAGCGCAAATCAGCAAGCGAATACTCTCCCGAAAAAACCCCAATACCATACTGGCAAGCTATGTCCTGATCATGGCCGTCTGCGCCGCCCTTCTCACCAATGATGCTGCAGCAGTGATTGGTGTACCCATCGCTCTATTGATGGCTAGGGATATGAACTGGGGTGTTGTACCCCTACTTATTTTACTTTGCGCCACAGTAACGATCGGAAGCATGATCTCCCCAGTCGGCAACCCACAGAATATCTTGATTGCCAACGCAGGGCGGTTTGACAATATGTTTCTGGTATTTGCCGAGTGGATCTTTATCCCGGCAGCAATCACCATGCTGCTGTCGATTCTTTGGTTAAAAAGGTTTCTTAAAGTTGACGAACCCAGTCACAATGTAGGCATTCAGCCACGAGAGGACAATGAGATAGCACAAAAATGGCCACCTCTATTGTCGGCAGCCCTTCTGGTTATTCTAATAGCATTAGGCAGTGTACTTCATAACGTAGAAGGTATTTACCACCCAACCTTGGGTCAAATAGGCTTGGTCGCCTGCTCACCCATTTATCTGGCGAGTCATGAAAGAAGAAGAATACTGAGAGAAGTAGACTGGCCCACCCTCTTTTTCTTTATTTCCATGTTTATTGTGACCGGCTCACTACTCAAGTCCGGATCACTACAGTTTTTTCTGCACGAAAGCGGGATTAATCTGGCTAAACCTGAAACCGTAACTTTTGCCAGTTTTTTTGCCAGTCAATTGTTTTCCAATGTTCCCGTAGTGGAAATCTACCTGAATCTGCTACATGAACACGACACCCAAACACTTATGATGCTATCAGCCATATCTACAGTTGCTGGTAACCTCTTTATCATCAGCGCAGCCAGCAATGTAATAGTGCTGCAGCAGGCGGAAAAATTTGGTGTGCAACCATTTAACTTCTGGCAATTCTTTTTATTGATGTTGCCGGTAAGTGTTATCAGTGTGGCAGCGAGTTATCTCTATATTATTTGGTACAGCTCGCTACAGACCTAAAAAAGGAGCTAACTCTGGGGCTTCTCGACTCGGACAAGGGGGCGGTAGTCTCCCCCTTCCAGCAGCAAATAAATATTGTAAGGTTCAAACTTTCCATCCACTTCCATCCCTGGGCTGCCAACTGGCATCCCGGGTACTAACAGACCAATTCCATTCTCTGGAGGAGAGGAAATAAATTGCAGGATATGTTTGACCGGAACATGGCCTTCAAAAACATATTTGTTGTGCCACACCGCCGTATGGCAACCCTCCATCCCCCGAGGAACCCCCCATCGCTGCCGAATTTTTGCCATATTCAGCTCAGAACTGGTAGATACAGCAATGTCGTTACCCCGTAGATAATCCACCCACTTGTTACAACAGAAGCAAAGCGGGTGTTTATACACAATAAAACTATCGGCATCCCACTGTTTTTTTTCCTCCGTAACAGCAAAACTTGCTGGTACGACCAATATCACCAGTGAGAGGAGAAGACATTCCCTAGATAGCCTGGGCATAGTGAATAGCATAAGATTCAGAGGAATCAGTCCAGTGGCGAACAGGCTTAAAGCCGCCTTTCATCAACAGGGTATTAAAACTACTCACTTTATATTTATGGCTATTCTCGGTATGAATAGTCTCTCCTTCCAAAAAGACGATTTGTTCCCCAGCGATTGCGACTCTCTGATCCCGAAGGCTAACTAAATGCATTTCTACGCGCTGTCGCAATGGCTGATAGAAGGCGCGATGAGAGAAAGATGACAAATCAAAGTTGCCTCCCAACTCACTGTTAATTCGTTGCAGGAGGTTCTTGTTAAACTGCTCCGTAATATGCTCACTATCGTGATACGCCCTCTCCAGCACAACGGAATCTTTAACTAAATCAGTTCCGATAAGCAGGCCGTCTCCCGCTCTCAAATTCGCCGCAAACGTCTCCAGCAATTGCTCCGCCCTATCCGGCTCAAAGTTTCCAATTGTCGAACCAGGAAAAAACACCACACGTTTTTTTGACTCAATATTTGACAGATTGTCCCATACTTCGGCTTGAGTAAAGTCACCCACTTCCGGCCAGATAGAAATATGAGGTAAGCCTTTTTTAATTCGTTGCCCCGCCAGATAGAGAATCTCCGGGGAAATATCGATGGGATAGTATCCGCTAGGGCTTTTTAAAAGATGCAGTAAGCCCTCTACTTTTTCGCAGTTGCCTGCACCGGGCTCCACCAGTAGTGCCCCTGGGCCAATTTCCTCAGCAATATCCGGTAGATACTGATTGAATATCTTAGCCTCAGTACGGGTTAAATAATAATCGTCTACATCACATATTTTCTCGAATAACTGAGAACCAAGTTCGTCGTATAGGTATTTACACGGTAGTGTTTTCTGATCTCCGGCCAACCCCCGTAACACATCATTGAGAAATTCATGGTCTTGTTGTGAACTTTCCTGCATTGATGATACGGCTGCTTTCACATTTAGTCTCCTGCCAAACGGATACCGGTAAATTGCCACGACTGATGTGGATAAAAGAAGTTGCGGTAACTGATCCGGATATGGTCAGCCGGGGTTGCAAAAGATCCACCGCGAAGAACCTTTTGGTTACACATAAACTTTCCGTTGTACTCCCCTACTGCATCCTCCCGGGCTCTGAAGCCCCGATAAGGCAAGTAAGCACTGGAAGTCCACTCCCACAAATCCCCTAAGAACTGCGTTTGTCCTCGCTGCGCCTGCAACGGCCTGAAGTGGCGTTTTTCCAGGAAATTAGCTGATGCCATCTGATTCGGCTGACGTAAATGACAAGCAGCTGCCTCCCATTCAAATTCGGTAGGCAATCGTTTTCCAGCCCAGGTTGCGAAAGCATCTGCCTCATAAAAAGAAAGATGACAGACAGGCTCAGCTGGATTTAAGGGTAGCAATCCATAGAGGGAGTACTGATGCCAACCATCGCCATTCAGCCGCCAATAGAATGGATGCTTTTGCTGGTTGTTCTGCAAATACAACCAACCATCCGAAAGCCACAGTCGATGCTGTTCATAGCCACCATCCTCTATAAATTCAAGGTACTCGCCATTGGTAACCAGTCGGGAGGCAATAACAAACTCATCGATAAACTGTTGATGCTCAGGTCCTTCATTATCAAAGCAGAAAGCGTCCCCATTACTCCCAATCCCATAGAAGTCCTTGGGTATACTCAACCAGCGTAGCGGTTCCAGTGCCCCGTCTTCATCTTCAGGAAATATATCCCGGTAAGCTGGTGCCATGGGATTAGTTGATAGGGCATGCTTGATATCGGTCAATATCAATTCCTGGTGCTGCTGCTCATGATTCAAGCCCAGCTGGACCAACGCGGCCAAATTTTCAGGAATCGGGTACTCACAGAGCAACCGGTGCATGGAGTCATCGATGAATTTTCGATATTCATAAACCTGGGCACTATCAGGACGTGAAATTAGCCCCCTGTTAGGGCGTGCAAAGGGGGTACCCAAACTGTTGTAGTAAGAGTTGAACAGGTGGTTGAAGTGTGGGTTAAACGTTTGATATCCCCGCAACCGGTTGGCAAGGATAAAGGTCTCAAAGAACCAGCTCGTATGTGCTAAATGCCATTTGGTAGGGCTGGCATCTGGCATAGACTGTAGCTGCATATCCTCCGGGGATAACGGCAACGCGAGGTTCTCTGTCTCTGCACGAACTTTCTGGTAATCACTGAGAAGTTGATGTTGTACTTCCTCTAAAGTTACTTCACCGACGTGTATTGCCATATTAGTAATCAACTGCGACACATTTCTTCTCTATTGAAATCATCATACGCAGTTTTAGGTGTAAACCTAGAGGGTAGCTATTCAACAGAAGGGTATATGCGCCAGTTTATTTTTCTCTTGAAGAATCAATAAAAAAAAGGGCCGGATAAACCGGCCCACTCTCTCGTCATGCTGACAGGAATAACTTAATAAAATAGAGCAAAAATTGTTTTATGTACTATTTCTTTCAAAATTTAGACGCAATTTTCACAATCTAAACGTTTTTTATAGGCTACTGCCGAAATAAGGAGCTCTAAATAATCCCACAATGCCCCAGTGGCCTTTAAATGCCTTCCCAAGGTCGACAACAGCACATCCCTGTGCCGTATTAACCCATGGGTTAATTAAAATCGGACAGTTAAATCCGCACCGTACATTCTCGGCATAAAGCGCCAAGCGGGACTGGCACCAATGGCTGCGCCGGTACCACCATAGCCGCCAGCGATTTCTTCATCCGTCAAATTTTGTATCCAGAGCGCTAAAGAATAACTATCTGAAGGGCTGTTCCAGGCTGCCCGCAGGTTGAATAACTGATAGTCTTCCACGATACGTGTCCGGTCAGTAATCGAACCAATTCGCTCATCTGTCCAGTTATAATCGCCACGGAAAATAAACTCCCCGCCAGATGCAAGGTCCACTGTGTATTCAGCCATTAGGTTGAATTTATTCTCTGGCGTTGATACCCGAGACTGGCCTACTTTCGAGTCCTCTTCAGTCTCACCAATGGCTTCGATGATCTGGTAGTCAGTAAACTCTGTATCCAGGTAGGAGTAATTACCGGCAATAAACAAGCTCTCTGTTACTGCCCACTGTACTTCGATCTCCGCCCCAGTACCCTCTGCATCCGAATTCCGCAGGTTATAACTGGGAATAGGAGTACCCACCAGATCCAGTTCCTGCAAATTGTTGTATTCGTAGGTGTAAATAGAGGTATTCAAGCGTACCCGGTTGTCGAACAGACTGCTCTTAAGACCAACCTCCAGGTTAACGACATCTTCCTGATCGAAAGATGACTCAACCCCGGGACCAAAGTTAAGACTATTGAATCCACCGGCTTTAAAACCATCCGCCAGGGAGACATAGGTCATCACATCGTCGTTCCAGCGGTAATCCAGCACTATACGACCGGAAAGGTCGCTCCAGCTATCACTCAATTTGGAGTCCAAAACCGGCTGGCCATTGTTGAAAAACACAATGCCAAACAACTGGGACCCCAAGTCGACTTCAGGCAGGGTTACAGTGCCGATTACGTTGCCATCTCCGTCAACCAAGCGCACATCTCCGCCGGACAGGGACAGTGGGATACTGTTGCCATAAGCCGTCTGGATGGTGAAATCTTTTTGATCGTAGGTATAACGAGCACCAACAGTCAGGTCCAACTTATCAGTAAGGCTCCAGGTCATGTCACCGTAAATAGCACTGGAACGGTAATCACCTGTGTTGCGAACGCTCTCCCCCCAATGTGCATCCGAAGCTATCCAGGGATTGAAGCCCGCCATCATCTGTCCAACTACATCTTCCGCATAGAGCATATCGCCGGTTATTCCAGTGGCCCCTAACTGAGCGAGTAATGCATCTACCTGGCCTGTTTGCAGCATCAGGTCATAGACAAAGGAAGCGCTGGCAATTCCCTCCAACCCCGCCTGCTGTAGCTGCGCACGGGTGATAACCGCTAAGTCTTCTTGCTCGGTTTGGGTCAGGTCCGGATAGGCAGCCTTTACCCCTTCATAAACGGCGAAGGATTCCACCGATCCGGTAGTGAAATTGGCATAAGTGGTGTGATCCACCTCTTCTTCGGAGTAAGAAGCTCCCAGAGTCCATTTGATGGTATCTGTAGCACCATTGATACGGAATTCTTGAGAAAATTGGCTTTGATCATCAGTATTAGCTGACCCAAACATATAGTCCGGGTTGGCAGTACCATCCTCATCCTGCTGCAGGTGGGCATCGAATTCGCTGTAGGCAGTAATCGAAGTAAAAGTGAAATTATCGAAATCTTTGGTAATTGTCAGTGATGTGCCGAAGGAATCACGATCCTCAATGGTCGGGGTATCCAGGGCGTAGTCGCCAAAAACATCCGTTTCATCTTTGAGGCTGGGCACTATGGTTGTTCGCAAAGCGCTGCCTTGATCCATAATCCCGTAATTGGCGCGCCACAGCACCTCGGTATCCGTCGCCGGCTCCCACAGCAGAGAGGCGCGATAGGTCTGAGTATCCTGGTCCCCCACAGAGAAGCCATTTGCTAAATTATCGGCATATGGATCGCGGCGATTTGTCGACGCTGAAAAGCGCCCATACAGATTGTCACTAATCTGGCGATTTACCAGGAGATCCGATGACTGGCGCCCATAATTACCGGCTGTCAGGTTTAATTCCGTAGAATCATCCGCCTGCGGTTTGGTGGTGATAATGTGAATCGCACCACCGGTGGCATTACGGCCGAATAGCGTACCCTGCGGCCCTTTAAGGACTTCAACCCTCTCAATATCGGTAAGCGGTATCTCAGCACCCGCACTGCGACCGGTATAGACGCCATCTACATAAACTGCCACAGCGGGATCAGAGCCTATAGTCCAATCATTAGTTTGCACGCCGCGAATACTGTACGTTGGTTGCAGGGCGGTATCGTTGTGCATTTCCACGCCCGGCGTATATTTCCCCAAGTCAGTCAGATTTTTGACACCGGCTTCCTTTATATTTTCTCCAGTGAAGGCGGAAATCGCGATAGGTACGTCTTGCAGGTTTTCTGCCCGTTTCTGCGCCGTAACCACAACCTCCTCAATTTCTGCAGCGTGAACGTGAGAGCCAACAGCAGTGAGGAATGCAATGGTTCCAGAAAGAATGGAAAGGTTGAATCTACGGTTTGTTACATCTCTACCAACATCGTGCATCATCGCGTCCTCGCGTTTATTGTTATACAGCCTGATGTTTTCGATTTGTTGTTGTTTTTGTTATTGCACGCCATCTTACGGTTGCGTTTTCGTATTGAAAACCCTGCGATGACTTTTTTCTTGTGACCAGTCAGTTCTTCGATAGATAGCAGCGAATGGCAGGAAAATCTGAGAATTCAAGGCTTGGGCTTTGTCACTAAAAGTTACTCCCTGTATCCCTTGGTAACTTTGCAAGTGAAATTAAAAATGCACAAAACTGTGCTACCGACTTAAACCCAGAGATTTAGCGGCAATCACAATGACAAAATTTCCATTTCTCAAGCGGTATATGTCAGTACTTATTATCAGCGCATTGGGGCTGATCATTTTATTTTTAATGGGTTCCTGGATCTGGCTCCGACAGAGCTTGCCTATTCTCGATGGAACCATTACCACGGGTGAATTAAAAGACCCGGTTATTATCGAGCGCGATTCACAGGGAGTGCCATTAATTCATTCTGAAAACCGAAACAGTTCGTCCTTCGCATTGGGCTTTTTACACGCGCAGGAACGTTTTTTCCAAATGGATCTGTTGCGGAGAAGTTCTGCTGGGGAATTATCAGAATTACTGGGCCCATCCACTATAAAACACGATCAAAAGGTACGTTTACATCAATTTCGCCAGCGAGCAGAGCGAAACATTGCTGCGATGCCGGCGGAACAAAAGGCCCTTCTGGATCAATATATCAACGGTATTAATTTTGGCCTCAACCAGCTTCCCGCAAAACCCTGGGAGTATTTGTTATTGGGTCAGGAACCGCGCCCCTGGAATTCTGCCGACAGCCTGTTAACGATCTACAGCATGTACCTGACGCTACAAAGTGAACGCGGTAGTTATGAACTTCGCGACACCGCTTTAGCCGAATTGATTCCAGCAGATCTCTACGCTTTCTATTTTCCCCAAGGCGGGCGATGGGACGCACCACTATTTGGCGAAGCACGAGAAAAGGTCAGCCTCCCAGAAACACCGATTTCTGCACTTTTAGATGAACAGGACACTATCGTTTATCAGGCGATGGAGAGTGATGACAAGATTTACGGCAGTAATAACTGGGTGGTCGGCGGTAATTTAACAGCGCACGGTGGAGCCATTCTTGCCAACGATATGCACCTCGGGCTGAGTGTTCCCAATATCTGGTTCCGAGCAGGCTGGAGCATACCAGGCACCAACCGATTTGTTCGTGGCGTAACCCTTCCAGGCGGCCCAATTATGGTTGCCGGAAGCAACGAATTAGTTGCCTGGGGATTTACCAACACCGGTGGCGACTGGAGTGACCTGATTCCACTGGAACTCAGCGAAGACGGCAATCAATATAAAACGCCTGAAGGCTGGAGGAATTTTGCCTATGAAACAGAATCTATTGCCGTCAAAGGCAGCGACCCAAAAACCATAGAAGTTCGCACAACTATCTGGGGTCCCGTTATCGGTACAAACCACGATGGCGTTCCTCTCGCATTCCGCTGGGTTGCTCACGACACTCTGGGCGGCAATATGAACTTGATTGATATGGAAGTTGTTCGCACCGCCGAAGAAGCTCTGGAGCTTGGCCCCACCATAGGCATCCCTCATCAAAACCTAGTGGTTGGCGATAGTGACGGCAATATTGGTTGGACTGTGGCTGGCGCTATTCCCAAGCGAGTCGGGTTTGATGGCAGTCGATCAGTCAGCTGGGCAGATGGTAGTGCCTATTGGGACGGCTATTTAAGCCCCCAGGAGCACCCCCGCCTGTATAACCCGGAGTCCGGCCGAATCTGGAGTGCCAACGCTCGTATCGTTGATGGGGACTATCTCAAACTCATGGGCAACCACGGCTATGCGCTCGGCGCACGTCAGCAACAAATTCGCGAACGGCTTTTCGCTCAAGAGAAATTCAATGAGCAGGACCTTTTAAATATCCAACTCGACGATCAGGCAGTATTTCTCGAGCGGTGGCAGCAACACCTCCTCACCTTACTTGAAGATCAGAAAGACTACCGCGAGGTATATATACAGATTCAAAATTGGGGAGGCCGAGCCGCCATCGACTCCGTAGGCTATCGCATCGTTCGCAACTATCGCCTGAAGTTGATGGAGCTTACGACTGCGCCCATTTTGACTTACATGCGCCGCTATCAGCCCAAGTTTTCTTTCGGCCAACTCAAACGCCAATTTGAATACCCACTTTGGGAAATGGCTCAGCAAGAGCCAAAACAGCTTCTCAACCCGGATTTTGAATCCTGGAACGCGATAAAGCTCGCCGCCCTGGATCAAGTACTGGAAAAAATGAACCGCAGCAATCAGCCCCTTAAGCGTCAATCCTGGGGTGCTGAAAACACGGCAAAGATCCAGCATCCACTGGGCAAAGCAATACCACCGCTGAACTGGTTCCTGGCAATGCCTGCGGAGCCTCTCGCAGGAGATACCCATATGCCCCGCTTCCAGTCTCCCACTCATGGCGCATCCCAGCGCTTAGTGGTTTCACCGGGTCGGGATGCAGACGGTATTTTCCATATGGCAACAGGTCAAAGTGCCCATCCACTCTCACCATTTTTCGGTAACGGCCATCAGGATTGGGTAAAGGGAAACGCTTCATCATTTGTTGAACGCGAGCCTCGCTACCGACTCACGTTAAATTAGAGGTACCGCAGGGACGCTAAAGTCAAGCAGTCTCATCGAGAATTGCGAAAGACAGAAACGTGGTGAAGAAGGCAAGACTCACAACGAAAGGCAGCACGGGAAAGCACAACATCAATGCCGCCGATGTAATCCAGAGATTTCTCACCCAGCTCTTCTTTTGCTGGTAGTGGTAGGTGTAGCGCCGGGTGTGACTGTCTAGCTGTGCAGGAATTGCTATTTCACGGACCGGTGGGAGAAAAAAGCGCACAGCATTGGTGCAATAAAAGCGAATAAATGCAAGCAGCATATTGAACACCACTCTGAGAGTACCTTTTCAGTATAGGTACTCTCGGCGTCATTGGGTGCCTGCCTTAATCCTCTCGATTTGGCTGATACCACTGAAGCTTTTCATGCAAGCTCACTACCCCACCAATGATGGTGAGTGTTGGCGCTCGAACTTCACTGTTTTCAGCAAGGGCCGGCAAGCTGCTCAAGTCACCGACAACTACTCGTTGGTCTCGCGTAGTGCCCTTTTCAACCAAGGCAGCCGGCGTATTCGCATCGAGCCCGTGTTTAATCAATTCAGCACAAATAGTTTGTAACCCCGTAAGCCCCATATAGAAAACCAGGGTTTGTGCTGGGCCCGCAAGTTCTTGCCAAGGGAGGTCCAACTCCCCCTCTTTCAGGTGTCCGGTAATAAAGCGCACAGATTGAGCGTGATCCCGGTGAGTCAGTGGGATACCGGCATAACTGGCGCAACCAGAGGCGGCAGTGATTCCCGGCACTACCTGAAAGGGGATCCCCGCCTCTGACAACTTGTCTATTTCCTCACCGCCTCGACCAAAAATAAAGGGATCGCCTCCCTTAAGCCGCAAAACCTTTTTACCTTGGCTGGCCAGATCTACCAACAGCTGATTGATATCGTCCTGTGGCACCGCGTGGAAAGCCTTGCGCTTACCCACATAGATCCGCTCTGCATCCCGGCGCACCAACTCCATCACTTCCGGTGAAACCAGCCGATCGTAGAGCACCACATCTGCCTGCTGCATCAAGCGCAGTGCGCGAAAAGTCAGCAGGTCTGGATCTCCCGGACCTCCACCCACCAGGTAAACCTCACCCACCGGATTCGGGCTCCCCTGCCAGTCTTGAAGCGCATCCACCAGCGCCTGCTCGGCATCTGCTGGTTGCCCGGCCTCCATGCGGTTGGCAACGGGGCCGGCAAAAACCCACTCCCAAAAATTCTTGCGGCGAGACTCTGGCAACGCTGCCTTAACCCTATCGCGCATTCGCGCCGCCAAAGTCACCAGCGGTCCCAGACCCGGCGATAGCAGAGCTTCGAACTGAGCCCTGATTCTGCGCGCCAGTACTGGAGCCGCGCCGCCACTACTGATACCGATCGATAGATCTCCCCGCTCCACAATGGCCGGGAAAGTAAACGTGCACAACTCTGGCGCGTCCACCGCATTGACAGGTAGGCGCTGAGCCTGGGCATCGGCTGAAACCTGTGCATTCACGGACTCACTATCAGATGCAGCAACGACCAGCCCCGCTTTCTGTAAATACTCGCTCGAATAAACTGAATGAAACCATTCCCCACCAGAATCAGTCACCATTTGCTGAAGCTCATCGGTAATTTCCGGGGATACCACCAATATCCGTGCACCCGCTTTGTGCAATAAGCGAGCTTTACGGGTGGCAATGGAGCCGCCTCCAACAATCAAACAGGGATGATCTTTGACATCAAATGCGAGGGGTAAATAACGCAACTTCTTATTCCATCAAATAGCGGGCAAAGTGAAACTCATTACTACAAATAAAAAAGGGCGAACTCTACGCTCGCCCTTTTGGAGTGCTACGCTCAGGAAGCTGAGATCACTTCCTGGCCTCGCATATAGGGCCGCAATACTTCCGGCACCTCAATACTGCCATCCTCGCGCTGGTAATTTTCCAGAACAGCGATGAGGGTACGACCCACGGCAAGGCCGGAGCCATTCAGTGTATGCACCAATTCGGGCTTATTGGTTTCCGGGTTGCGCCAGCGTGCCTTCATTCGGCGCGCCTGGAAGTCACCTACCAGGGAGCAAGAGGATATCTCGCGGTACTTATCCTGGGACGGAATCCAAACTTCAATATCGTATGTCTTTCGAGCAGAGAAACCGATATCGCCACCGCAGAGAATCACTGTGCGGTATGGCAGGTTCAGCTTCTGCAAAATGGTCTCAGCATTTTGCGTCAGGGTTTCCAATGCCTCTTCAGACTGATCCGGACGCGCCACCCAAACCAGTTCTACCTTTTCAAACTGGTGCTGGCGAATCATGCCACGAGTGTCGCGGCCGTGAGAGCCAGCTTCAGAACGGAAGCAGGTAGTGTGAGCAACCAATTTATGCGGCAGGCTAGCACTGTCTTCAACAATATGATCGCGATACATATTGGTGAGGGGCACTTCCGCAGTCGGGATCAGGTAGAAACCACGATCATCCTCGAGCTTAAACAGGTCTTCCTCAAATTTAGGCAGCTGGGAAGTGCCGTACAGGGAATCAGCATTCACAACAACCGGCACATTGGTTTCCTGGTAACCATGCTCTTCGGTGTGAGTATCCAGCATAAACTGTGCCAACGCGCGATGCAGACGCGCAACATCACCGCTCATTACCGCAAAGCGGGAGCCGGTGAGCTTCACTGCCATCTCGAAGTCGAGGCCACCAAGGTGTGTGCCCAGGTCTACGTGGTCTTTAACTTCAAAGTCAAAAGTACGCGGCTGGCCCCAGCGGCGAACCTCTACATTATCGTCTTCACTCTCGCCTTCAGGCACTGAGGCATCCGGCAAGTTGGGAATCGCAGACAAGATTGCATCCAACTCTCCCTGCAATTCTGTCAGTGCATGTTTGGCATCTTGCAACTCACCACCGAGGGACTCCACTTCTTTCAAAAGCGGAGCAATATCTTCACCATTCGCCTTGGCACGGCCGATATTTTTCGACTTGCTATTGCGCTCGTTTTGCAAACTCTCGGTGCGCACCTGCAATTCTTTGCGGCGTTCTTCAAGGGCTTCAAGTTTGGCAGTATCCAGTTCTACACCGCGCTTTTTCAGGGCAGCGGCCACCTGGTCCATATCCGTGCGAATCAGTTTGGGATCGAGCATCGTTTCCAGTTCGCCTGTTATCAGGCTCCTACAACAGAGAAGTTAAATTAAAAATACCGTGTCGCCAAAGCGACAGCAGCAGCGGTGGCCAACAAACAACCAACAAGGCTGCCGACAATATAGCCAATGGCCACCAGCGGCTGGCCATTGTGCCACAGTATCAGGCTTTCGAGGGAGAAAGTGGAAAAGGTTGTCAGTGCGCCAAACATGCCGGTCATCAACAGTAGACGCCATTCCTCCCCCAACATGGCGCGGTGAGCGATCAGTACATAAACAATACCGATCAAAAAAGAGCCTGTTAAATTGACAATGATGGTTCCTAGCGGAAACCGACCCTCAAATACCGGAAAGCTCCAGATACTCACCAGGTGGCGAAGAACTGCCCCAAGTGCGCCGCCCAGGGCGACTGCCAGCCACTGCATTTAGCTGCTTCCTTTCTATCTATTTAGAGTTTCTGTAACGCTGCCTGTCACTCTCGCGATTCAGTCGGCGCAGAGTCTGCAATTTTTCTGAAATTTTTAACTCCAGCCCTCGGGGAACCGGCTGGTAGTACTCGCGCTCAGCAATCTCTTCGGGGAAGTAATTCTCTCCCGCAGCAAAAGCATCGGGTTCGTCGTGGGCGTAGCGATACTCCGCACCGTGGGACAGGCTTTTTGCCAGTTTGGTAGGGGCATTGCGCAAATGCACTGGCACTTCGTAACTGGGCTCGCGACGAACATCCGCCACGGCACGATTGTAAGCGGAGTAAACTGCATTGCTTTTTGCCGCAACCGCCAGGTAAGTAATGGCTTGGGCAATTGCCAGCTCGCCCTCGGGGCTCCCCAAGCGCTCCTGCACATCCCAGGCATTCAGCGACAACTGCAAAGCCCTCGGGTCCGCATTGCCGATATCTTCACTGGCCATACGTACGACACGGCGAGCGATATATAACGGATCGCAGCCTCCATCCAGCATCCGCACAAACCAGTAGAGCGCCGCATCCGGGTCAGACCCCCGCACTGATTTATGCATGGCGGAAATTTGATCGTAAAAATAATCGCCGCCTTTATCAAAACGGCGAACATCGGCACTGAGCACCTCGGCGAGCACGTCTTCATCGACAATCAGTCGCCCAGCCTCCTCTTTGGCCAGATCGCAGGCCACTTCCAGCAAGTTCAAAGCACTGCGGGCATCCCCATCGGCAGCCCGGGCAATCTTACCCAACACTTCTTCGGGAATGTTGACGCTCCGCTCGCGCAATTGCTGGTCGGTTTGCAGGGCGTAGCGCAGCAACCCCAACAACTCCTCTTCGGGAATACTGCGCAAAAGATAGACCCGACACCGGGACAGGAGCGCATTGTTCAACTCAAAAGCCGGGTTCTCCGTAGTCGCCCCGACAAAAGTCACAGTGCCCTCCTCCACGTAGGGAAGGAAGGCATCCTGCTGAGCCTTATTAAATCGATGCACTTCATCGACAAATAAAATAGTGTGTCGGCCCGACTGTATCCGGTGCTGCTCAGCTTCGGCCACCGCCTGACGAATATCTTTCACTCCGGCGAGTACCGCAGACAGTGTGGCAAATCGAGCATCGCACTCTTCTGCTAGCAACCGCGCAAAAGTGGTTTTACCCACACCGGGAGGGCCCCACAAAATCATAGAGTGCAGCTGGCCGCGCTCTACGGCCTCCCGCAGAGGTTTGCCCTCCCCCAATAAATGCGACTGGCCCACATAGTGGGCCAGGGAATTCGGTCGCATACGGGCCGCGAGGG
Organism: Microbulbifer maximicatervae (SeqCode); assembly: GCF_052467815.1. Classification (NCBI taxonomy): domain Bacteria; kingdom Pseudomonadati; phylum Pseudomonadota; class Gammaproteobacteria; order Cellvibrionales; family Microbulbiferaceae; genus Microbulbifer; species Microbulbifer maximicatervae (SeqCode). The sequence continues at coordinate 3,718,396 of NZ_CP174326.1, read as the reverse complement.
GTTGGTGGGTTTTGGGAGTATCGAACAGATCACTCATCTTTAATAATGTCAGTACCGGCCGGGGGCTTAAAATCAAATATAGAAGCGGATAGTTTTGGATTCGCCTCCATACCACTGAACTGAATTTCAGTGGTTTGTCCCATACCATCGCGCACGGTCATTGCCGACGGCAAGCCATTTTTGGCAAATCGAATTTCCATGGCTTTAAAAGGGGCCGAGGGGTTCTTGGGGGTCAGGTGATAAACCCCTTCTTTCTGGCTCACATTAAACGAGCCCCGAATTTCCTCTACTTTGCCCCCCAGCAATAGGGCTGGGGTATCCTTAATACGGGCATCCACTGGGCGAACTGTCACCTGCTCCAGATCCGGATCGTACAGCCAGAGCGTCTTGTTGTTTGTCACCAGTAACTGGGGGTAAGGCTCACCGGTTTTCCAGCGCAATTTGCCCGGGCGCTGCACAGAAAAGCTACCATTGCTCTTCTGTGTGACCTCACCGCGCTCGTCGATCAATGTCTGTTTGAAATTACCCGAAATCGCCTCCAACGGCTTGAGTAAATCGCTCAGGTCATCGGTGGCATCAGCCCAGGCCGCGCTGGCGGTAACACTGATTGAAAGCAGCAGACCCTGCAGAATTCTTTTCATAGTGGAGTCCCAACGTATTGATTTCCTTAAAGATTAACCCCGACTAAGTGAACAGTGGCTTAACCCGCCACTGCTCCAAGGGCCAAACTCCTATCAGGCTGGCGGCGGTGCCAGCACCTCTCGATTGCCGTTGTGGCCCGCCGCAGATATCACCCCAGCAGCCTCCATGGCGTCAATAATTCGAGCCGCGCGATTGTAACCAATCCGCAGCTGACGCTGCACAGAGGAAATTGACGCCTTGCGGGATTTAGTGACGAAAGCTACGGCTTCGTCGTAGAGCGCATCGGCTTCAGGGTCTTCATCCTCACCGCCTTCAGACTGTAATCCAGGCACGGGAATACTGTTATTACTATCGTCGACAATACCATCGATATAATCAGGCTCACCGCGACGGCCCCAATCGGCGACAACTTTATGCACTTCGTGATCGTCGACAAAAGCGCCGTGGACACGAACGGGAACACCACTTCCAGGCGGTAAGTACAACATGTCACCATGACCGAGCAGCTGCTCCGCGCCGCCCTGGTCGAGGATTGTGCGGGAGTCCACCTTGGACGAAACCTGGAAACCGATTCGAGTAGGTACGTTAGCTTTAATCAAGCCGGTAATAACATCCACCGACGGACGCTGGGTTGCAAGCAGTAAGTGGATCCCAGCTGCACGGGCTTTTTGTGCGATTCGCGCGATCAGTTGTTCGACCTTTTTACCGACAATCATCATCATGTCGGCAAATTCATCAATCACGACAACAATGGCAGGCAGTGCTTTCAAAGCCGGTGCGGTTTGTTCATCTTCCGGCACGCTGGAGGCGGGATCTGGCTGCCAGATAGGATCGATCAGCGGCTCCCCGGCCTCTTCCGCTTCTTTCACTTTGCGGTTAAAGCCTGCGAGGTTTCTCACCCCCATTGCCGCCATCAACTTGTAGCGGCGTTCCATTTCTCCAACACACCACCGCAAACCATTGGCGGCATCGTTCATATCGGTGATGACCGGGGTCAACAAATGTGGAATGCCCTCGTACACCGAGAGCTCCAGCATTTTTGGGTCCACCAGAATCAGGCGGACCTCATCGGGCGTCGATTTGTACAGCAGGCTCAACAACATAACGTTGATACCCACAGATTTACCCGAACCGGTGGTACCCGCTACCAGCAAGTGAGGCATTTTGGCCAGATCGGCCACCACCGGCTGACCGGAAATATCGTGACCGAGCGCCAGAGTCAGCGGCGATTTGGCATTATCGTAGACATCTGCCGACAGCACTTCACTGAGGCGCACCATCTGTCGATTTTCGTTAGGGATTTCAATACCCACAACCGACTTGCCTGGGATTACCTCAACCACACGCACACTGATCACCGCCAGTGAGCGCGCCAGGTCTTTTGCCAGATTGGAAATCTTGCTCACCTTTACGCCGGGAGCTGGCTGAATTTCAAAGCGGGTTACTACCGGCCCCGGCAGAACAGATACCACTTCGGCAACAACACCGAAGTCTTTCAGCTTAAGTTCCAGCAGGCGCGACAGCGCTTCCAGGGATTCCCGGGAGAAGCCGGCCTTCTTGTTTTGATCTGCTGGATCGAGAAGACCCAGCGGCGGCAGGGCTCCAGTAACCGGGCCACTTTTGAAAAGCTCTCGCTGTTTTTCCTTTGCTGCCCGAGGACTCTGCTTCGGCTTGGGGGCTGCGGGCTCAATCTTCGGGGGAATTCGTTTGGCAACTCGCTGCTTCTCTTCCTCCACAGCGGCCTTGCGCACGACAATCGCCTCTCTGGCCACCCTCCGCTCGTTGCGCTTTTGCCGCCAGCGTTGATAGAAACTGCCCAGCAAGGCAAAAAAACCGAGCACATTCTTTCCAATTGCCTCTGCCAATTTGAGCCACGACAACCCCGTAAAAATAGTGACACCGATAGCAAATATCGCCAGCAGTAAAATGGTTGCCCCTACATAGCCGAGGCTAGAACCCAGGGCAGACGCCATCGCGCTGCCGATGATGCCTCCATTGGTAAACGGCAAAGGGTTTTCTGCGGGATCAAAACATAGAGTCGCCATTGCCGCCCCGCTGACAAGAACAAGCAGCAGGCCAAATATTCTCAAAGCAAATAGCGGCAAATGGAAGCGGGCATTGCGATCGCGAAGAATGTGATAGGCCCGCAGACCAATCAGCAAGGGGAACAGGTAAGCCATCCATCCGAGCAAAGACAAACACACATCTGCCAGCCAAGCACCGGCTGGCCCAATGGCATTGTGCACTTGTTGGGTACTGCCAGTTTGCGACCAGCCCGGATCTTCTGCGCTAAAGCTTAACAGGCTAATGGCGAGCAACAGGGCACCAGCCAGCAAACTGATCAGGGCCCCCTCGCGAACGAGTCGGGCGATCAATGAGTCTGGCAATGCATTGCTCTCTGCAGGGCTTTTTTCAGTTGCGCTTTCGGCCTTCAATGGCTTACCTCAATAATGCTGTACTTTTTATGTCCACATGAACTTGGCGGTGTCTACCTGGGACCTGAATCCCCATGCCGCCTGACAAAATTCTGTATTGCTTACAGAAGAAAGCAAATCAATCAGGCTATTTTACAATCTACGCTTTCAGATTGCGCCTTACGATCCCTGACACCAAGTAGTTTTTTGTTGTTTGGCGGCAGTATCGGAAAACCTGGAGCGATTCCTAGCCAGTATTCTCTTCTAAATTTATCGGTTTGTACGTGCGATAGATGCAATTTGGAATCATCATCGAGATATCTTGCCCTGAATCCTCCCAGCAAACCTCATCAATAATCGCCTGGGTAACTCTCTCGCGGAGGTAACTATTCAGAATTTCCAATTTGTATTGATCCCCGCCCAACTCTGTTTTTAATTTGTCTTGAGTACTATCCCGGTAATAGGTTCTGGATACCCGCTCTGCTTGCGAAAAGCCTGCATCGCTGAGCAATTGTAACAACTGGTCTTCCCGCAAAAAGAACCGATCCAAGAGCAACGATTCACGGTGTGTCAGCGCTGACAGTTTTCGCTTTTGGGCACACAGTAAATCTTGGACCCCGGCAGACGCCGGCATCAAGTCCCAAACCAACAGCGGACCTCCCGGCTTCAAAACCCGATAACACTCCTGGAGAACCAGGGGCTGATCTTTATAAGGTACTTCGTGCAGGCCCATTCTGATTGCCACAGCATCAAATAATTCACTGGGATATGGCAAGTTTCTTCCATCACCTATAGTGATATCGGCAGCCAGCAATTGAATATTTGGGTCAAGGTTTTCAAGCTGCGAAGGGTGGGAATCGCACAAGCTACATTGAATAATAACCCCATGAGCTTTGGCAAACTTAAGCAGGTAGCTACTCAGGACTCCCCTGCCACACATCAAGTCGAGAACTCGACAACCATTGCTGAGGCCCAGCGCCATAGCAAACTTCTCGAGTTCTTCTGGCTCACCCGCGCAAGTAACCGCCCCACCTCCTGTATCACCATATCCATCAGAGACAATTTCACAGCGTATTTGCAAGTTGAGCGCGGTAAATAGATCCAGCAGGTGGGGTGGGCCATGTAAGCTCGCCCGGTGATCGCCATCGGGCTCTAGATCAATGGAAAAACGCAACGAATAACTATCGTCGATAATTTCGGCTACGAAAGCCTGGGCCTCCTCACTAAGGGTCAGAAAAGTTTTAGGATGCCCCAACTGCTCTCGCTTCAGGTTTAAGGGTATGAACTTTCTTTTGTAGCGCATAACGATCCTCAACCCACTGGGGTTTTGGCACTTACTCGAAGTCACTGGCCTCTATGACGCTCACACACTCAATACATCTAACAATCCGTAATTCTAATTTGTGACACCCCATTCTCCCCCTAGCAAAGCCAGCAGCAGTTGTTTCAGATTGGAACTTTTTTACATTTTTCCAGCTCTTACGGCCAGCTTTGGCGCAAACTCCGATTTGAGCCAAACCTCTAGCCAGGTCAAAGAGAGTTGAATAGGTACGATCAATCGAACAAATTAAGGCAAACTATTTCGCCGAATGGTAAATATCGCCTATTATATCGCCCAATTTAATAGTCTCGCCTGATCAAAAAATGGACGGGCATATGGACTCCCAGCCCATTGGGTAAACTTCGCAAATTGAGAGTTTTAAAGAGTACTTCATGAGCAATAACCATCATCGACTGATCATCCTCGGCTCAGGCCCTGCCGGCTACACCGCGGCTATCTACGCTGCACGGGCAAACCTGAACCCGGTTGTTATCACGGGTATGCAACAGGGTGGGCAGCTGACCACCACCACTGAAGTCGAGAACTGGCCGGGCGGTATTCCGGAGCTTCAAGGTCCGGACCTGATGGTGCAAATGCAGCAGCACGCAGAGCGCTTCGAGACAGAAATCATCTTCGATCACATCGAATCTGTTGATCTGAAACAACGTCCTTTCACCTTGAAAGGCAACGAAACTTACACCTGTGACTCACTGATTATCGCCACTGGCGCCTCAGCACAGTACCTGGGCCTACCCTCTGAGGAAGCCTTCCAGGGACGAGGTGTCAGCGCCTGTGCGACCTGTGACGGATTCTTCTATCGCGACCAGAAAGTTGCTGTTGTCGGTGGTGGCAACACCGCCGTAGAAGAGGCCCTGTACCTCTCCAATATCGCCAGTGAAGTGACCCTGATTCACCGCCGCGACGAGCTTCGCGCAGAAAAAATCCTTCAGGACCGCCTGATGGATAAAGTGGAAAACGGCAACATCAACGTCTGCTGGCACAACACCCTGGACGAAGTGCTCGGTGACGACAACGGTGTAACTGGGCTGCGCCTGCGCAACACCCAGGACGACACCACTACAGAGCTGGACGTTTCCGGTGTGTTTATTGCTATCGGTCACAAACCGAATACCGGTATCTTTGAAGGCCAGCTTGAAATGAATGGCGGTTACCTCATTGTGGAGAGCGGCCTGAACGGCAATGCCACTCAGACTTCTGTTCCCGGTGTATTTGCCGCAGGTGACGTATCCGACCATATTTACCGCCAGGCGGTAACTTCTGCGGGTACCGGCTGTATGGCCGCCCTGGACGCCGAGCGCTTCCTCGACGCCGAGAAGTAAGTCAAATCCCCGGGCAGAGCTTTTCTGCCCGGTATCCCCCTCTACCGACAGGAGTCAGATCGTGGCAGGGAACACCCAAAGCCGCCTGATGTGGCTCGACCACACCGTTGTGGACTTTCCCCCAACTGAATTCGCACTGGATGACCCCAATGGCTTGCTGGCGGCCGGAGGAGATCTAACTCCCGAGTGGCTGGTTGAAGCCTATCAAAGAGGTGTCTTCCCCTGGTATTCAGATGACCAGCCGATCTTGTGGTGGAGCCCCTCTCCTCGCTGCGTGGTTATCCCGCAAAACTTTCGTATTGGCCGCACTTTGCGCAAAGTATTGCGCCGAGGAACCTTTTCGGTCACCTTCGACCAAGCCTTTCCCGAGGTAATTGAGGCCTGCCGTGCCCCCCGGGCGGATGAAACCGGCACATGGATCACCGATGAGATGTGCGATGCCTATATCGACATGCACCATCAGGGATTTGCCCACTCAGTGGAGGTTTGGCGCGACGGTCAACTCGTTGGCGGACTCTATGGTATTGCGCTGGGGCGAGTGTTCTTTGGGGAGTCGATGTTTCACCGGGAGACAGACGCTTCAAAAGTCGCTTTTGTCCACCTCGTTCGGCAATTAGAATTGTGGGGCTGCCCACTGATCGACTGCCAGGTGAGCAATCCTCATCTCAGCAGCCTTGGGGCGGTGGAAATGTGTCGTAAGGATTTCGAACAACTGCTGGCAGACGGCGTTAAGCAGCCGCCTTTCCCGCAGCCCTGGAAGCTTTCGTGGACTTATGGGTAAATACTCTCAGCTGGATTCAGTGCGCCTGTTGGCCACCCTGCCCCACCCCTGCGGTTACCTGCCGGATCGGGAGGCAACAACGGTGTTTGTCGATCCGCAAACAGAAGTGGATCAGCGTCTGTACAACCGTCTGTCAGAGCTGGGATTCCGGCGCAGTGGTGCCTACCTCTATCGCCCCCAGTGCGCGACCTGTCGCGCCTGTATACCGGCTCGCGTACCTGTGAGCCTGTTTGTCCCCGACCGCAACCAGAGACGCTGCTGGAAGCGCAACAAGGACCTGGACATATTCCATATCGAGTCCATCGATACAGATGAGCATTACGAACTCTACGCCCGCTATATCGAGCAGCGCCACGCCGATGGGGAGATGTACCCGCCCAGCCGGGAACAATACCGCAGCTTCCTGAGTCAGGCTTGGGGGTCTACTCGCTATATTGAGCTGAGAGCCCGAGGCAAGTTGGTGGCAGTGGCTGTAACAGATATCCTGACTGCCGGGTTATCGGCCATCTATACTTTCTTCGATCCCGATGAGGACAAACGGAGCCTGGGCAGTTACTGCATCCTCTACCAGATCGAATGGGCCCGGCGCTTGGGGCTACCTAATCTCTACCTGGGGTACTGGATTGAGAAGTGCCACAAAATGGCCTATAAAAGCCAATTTCGCCCCATCGAAATGTTAAAAGAAAACCGCTGGAGCCTTAAATCGCTCTAGTTCAACACACTCTCCCTTTGCTCTATCTTGCCTTTTCGTGCAAAATGCTCGCCCGTCAAGCCGCGGCTAGGCCAAAGAGCCTCCGGGGTAAAGGTCTGATCAAGTTATTGTAAGGTTGCTGCCGCATGGCAAAAGACGATTATATTGAAATGGAAGGCGAGGTGATCGACACCCTGCCGAACACCACTTTCCGCGTAAAGCTGGAAAATGGACACGTGGTAATTGCGCATATCTCTGGAAAGATGCGTAAAAACTACATTCGCATTCTCACCGGCGACAAGGTGAAAGTGGAGCTGACTCCATACGACCTGAGCAAAGGCCGCATTACGTACCGCGCGCGCTAATTCGCTCAGAGGCCAAATTCCGCAAGGCAATTTGACCTGAAATAAAAAAGCCACCTCTCGGTGGCTTTTTTATTGCTTGGCTGAAGCTAATAATTCAGGCGGGCACCGCCATTTTAATCGCCAGCTCATCATCCTCAATGGTGACGCAAACACGCCCACCCTCTTCTGCCAACTCACCGAAGAGCACAGCTTCTGCCAAAGGCTTGCGCAGCTTGTCACGAATCAAGCGGGACATAGGCCTCGCGCCCATCTTCTCGTCATAACCCCGCACCGCCAGCCACTCGCGAGCCTCATCATCAACGACCAGTGTCACCTTGGAATCATCCAACTGGGCCTGCAACTCAACGATAAACTTATCCACCACCGTCTTCACTACGTCCAGAGGCAGAGAACGGAATTGAATAATATTATCGAGGCGATTGCGGAACTCCGGGGTAAACATCTTCTTGATCTCCTCCATTCCATCGGTGGAGTGATCTTGATGGGAGAAACCGATTGAGCGACGGCTCATCACCTCAGCGCCCGCATTGGTTGTCATAATCAGGATGACATTACGGAAGTCCGCTTTGCGGCCGTTGTTATCGGTCAGGGTACCGTGATCCATCACCTGTAAAAGCAGATTGAATACTTCGGGGTGTGCTTTCTCAATTTCATCGAGCAGCACAACACTGTGAGGGTGCTTGGTAACCGAGTCTGTCAGTAAACCACCCTGGTCAAAACCAACATACCCAGGAGGCGCGCCGATCAGGCGGGAAACCGTATGGCGCTCCATATACTCAGACATATCGAAACGAATCAGTTCGATCCCCATTACCTTCGCCAACTGGCGGCAGAGCTCTGTCTTACCGACTCCGGTGGGGCCCGAAAACAGGAAGGAGCCGATAGGCTTCTCTTCAGAACCCAGACCGGCGCGACTCAGCTTAATCGCCGTACCCAGGGCATCAATCGCGCTGTCCTGCCCAAACACCACCATTTTGAGATTGTCATCCAGGCGCGATAACTGCTCCTTGTCAGAAGCAGACACACTCTTGGCGGGTATTCTCGCCATTTTGGCGATCACCATTTCAATCTCGCAAATCCCAATAATTTCTTTCCGCTCTTCAGCAGGCAGCAGGGATTGGTAGGCCCCGGCCTCATCGATTACATCGATAGCCTTATCCGGCAAAAATCGCTCAGTGATGTGGCGGCTAGAAAGCTGAGCCGCAGCATCCAGAGCCCCATCTGTAAAACGAACCTTGTGATGATCTTCAAAGCAACTTCTGAGTCCCTGTAAGATCTGCACGGTTTCTTCCACTGAGGGCTCACTGACGTCAATCTTCTGGAAGCGACGCGAAAGAGCGCGATCTTTCTCAAAGATGCCACGATATTCAGTAAACGTGGTAGAACCGATACAACGCAACTGGCCGCTGGAAAGCAGAGGCTTGAGAAGATTAGAGGCATCCATAACGCCCCCGGAAGCGGCGCCAGCTCCAATAATGGTGTGAATCTCATCGATAAACAGCACCGCGTGCTCACGCTTCTTGAGCTCGGCCAACAGCGCCTTAAACCGTTTCTCGAAATCACCACGATATTTGGTTCCTGCCAACAGGGAGCCCAAATCCAGTGAATAAATAGTGCTTTCTTTTAACGGCTCAGGGATGTCCTCATCGACAATTCGTCGCGCCAACCCCTCTGCTATTGCAGTCTTACCGACACCAGACTCCCCCACCAATAATGGATTGTTCTTGCGGCGGCGGGCGAGAACCTGGGTGACACGCTCAACTTCGGGAGCACGACCGACAAGGGGGTCAATACGGCCAAGAATCGCCTCTTGATTGAGGTTGGTGGCATAGCTTTCCAGCGGATCGGAACCACCAGGCTCTGAGCCGCCACTAATCTCCTCATCAACCTGTTCAGGTGCGGTGTCGGAACCGTGATGGTGATTATTGCCACTGGAGCCAACACGGGAGATTCCGTGAGTGATGTAATTGACGACATCTATCCGGGCAACACTCTGCTGCTTTAAGTAGTAAACAGCCTGGCTCTCCTGCTCACAGAAAATAGCAACCAGAACGTTAGCCCCGGTGACTTCCTTCTTACCGGATGATTGGACATGAAAAACAGCCCTCTGCAAAACCCTCTGAAAGCCCAGTGTCGGCTGGGTTTCACGATCTGTATCAGCCTCCGGAATTAACGGTGTTGTGGAATCTACAAATTCCAAGAGTTCACGGCGCAATGCACTTAAATCCGCTCCACAAGCATGTAGCACATCTGCTGCGGATTCATTATCCAAGAGCGCCAGCAATAGGTGCTCAACGGTCATGAACTCATGCCGTTTCGCCCGAGCACCTTTGAACGCTAAATTAAGCGTTACCTCTAAGTCCTTGCTGAGCATCTAAACCTCAAACCCTAATCGCCAATATTTCCCGCCGACTCCGCTGGTAGGCGCGCACCTTTCGCCGGCGTTTATATCCTGGCTGATTCCCTTCAGGTGACGGGACCCTTTGTTCAAAGCAGTTTTTGTCAGAATCAATCCTCTTTGCTCTCGTCCGCTTCAATTTCACACAACAGGGGATGCTCATTCTCTTGAGCGAACTGATTGACCTGTGCAGCCTTTGTCTCCGCTATATCCCGAGTATAGACACCGCACACTGCTTTTCCCCGTGTGTGAACCTGCAACATCAACTGTGTGGCGCGCTCCCGGTTTACTGAAAAAAACAACTCCAAAGTTTCAACAACAAAATCCATGGGGGTGTAGTCATCATTGAGCATAATGACCTTGTACATCGGCGGCCGCTTCAGCTGCGGCGGCGCCTCCTCAAGGGCCAACCCACCATCGAAGTCATCCAGGTAAGGGTTGTCTCCATCGGAATCACTGGAGCTTAGTTTAATGATTAGCGAAGTACTCATAACAATTATCAATGAATTCTATCGAGCCTGAAAATTGCAGCTAATGCAACCTTCAATGACGTGACATTGTAACCTTATTTGACGTTTGACACAGCGGTCAGCGGGGAACCTTGACAATCCCCCAGCTGTTGACTACAAGAGGTAGTGACCGCTACATCAAACGTTAGTCGCAGATAGGATCGCAGCCGACTAACCAGCAGGTCAAATAAATATAAAAACTCTGTAAGGTGGCCAGGGGCCACTCAGGCAATTAGAGGGAATCGTTATGCCTACCGGTACTGTAAAGTGGTTCAACAACGCTAAGGGATATGGGTTTATTCTTGCAGATGAGGGAGGGGAGGATCTGTTCGCGCACTATTCCGCAATTCAGATGGAAGGCTACCGAACCCTGAAGGCCGGCCAGCAAGTCACTTTCGATATCATTCGAGGAGACAAGGGCTACCACGCTGCCAACATTTCTGCACTAACCACTGAGACCACGCCAAACACGGCTGACTCCGATGCAGTGCACACAGAAAAATCCAGGGAGAAGGAAGCGGAAGCTGTCGGCTAAACAAGCCCAGCAAACAGACAATAAAAAAGCCCTTCACCAAAATGAAGGGCTTTTTTCATGGGGTTCGGGCCAGCTTAAAGCAAACCCGACCTCACGAGTGCGGCTTACGCCATGTGCTTGATAACTTCGTCACCAAACGCAGAACAGGACTTCAGCTCAGCACCGTCCATCAGACGCTCGAAATCGTAGGTTACGGTTTTGGCTTCGATAGCACCTTCCATACCTTTGATTACCAGGTCAGCAGCTTCGTTCCAGCCCAGGTGACGCAGCATCATCTCAGCAGAAAGAATCAGGGAGCCCGGGTTAACCTTGTCCTGGCCAGCGTACTTAGGCGCAGTACCGTGGGTTGCTTCAAACAGGGCAACGTCGTCGGACAGGTTTGCGCCCGGAGCGATACCGATACCACCAACCTGTGCAGCCAGTGCGTCAGACAGGTAGTCACCGTTCAGGTTCAGGGTAGCAATTACGTCGTACTCAGCCGGACGCAGCAGGATCTGCTGCAGCATAGCGTCAGCAATTACGTCCTTAACAACGATTTCCTTGCCAGTCTTCGGGTTCTTGAAGCTGTGCCAAGGACCGCCGTCCAGCGGCTGAGCGCCAAACTCGTCGCGAGCCAGCTCGTAACCCCAATCAGCGAAGGCACCTTCGGTGAACTTCATGATGTTGCCTTTGTGTACCAAGGTTACAGAATCGCGATCCTGGTCCACAGCGTACTGGATAGCCTTGCGCACGAGACGCTTGGTACCTTCTGCAGAAACCGGCTTAACACCGATACCACAGTTCTCAGGGAAACGGATCTTCTTAACACCCATCTCGTCCTGCAGGAACTTGATAACTTTCTTAGCTTCGTCAGTGTCAGCTTTCCACTCGATACCAGCGTAGATATCTTCGGAGTTTTCACGGAAGATAACCATGTCTACCTTGTTCGGCTCTTTAACCGGAGAAGGTACACCGCTGAACCAGCGCACCGGGCGCTGACATACGTACAGATCCAGCTCCTGACGCAGGGCTACGTTCAGGGAACGGAAGCCGCCGCCTACTGGAGTGGTCAGGGGGCCTTTGATGCTAACAACGTAGTCTTTGATCGCTTCCAGAGTTTCAGCCGGGAACCAGTCGCCAGCGTAAGTCTCTGCCGCTTTCTCACCGCAGTAGATTTCCATCCACTCGATTTTCTTTTCGCCGCCGAAAGCTTTTTCTACAGACGCGTCGATCACCTTGCGCATTACCGGGGTGATATCCACACCGATGCCGTCACCCTCGATGAAAGGAATAACCGGGCGATTCGGAACATTCAGCGAACCGTCGGAATTGACTGTAACTTTTTCGCCGTCTGCCGGCACTTGGATATGACCCATATTGCGTAAACTCCCAAAATTCTATGACTTTTTAGGTCCAGCGTTGCTTGCACCGCTCCCCCGGGACCTTAGGGCGGGGATGAAAAACGGCGGGATTATAGCAGCCTCGGCTAATTTTTGTAGTTGGATTACAATACTCAATTTTTCTTATGGCAAAGATTATTCTCCTCAACAAGCCTTTTGGCGTATTAAGCCAATTTACAGATGATCAGGATCGCGCCACTTTGGCTAACTTTATCCAGCACAAGGGATTCTATGCGGCGGGCCGCCTGGACTACGATTCTGAAGGATTACTACTACTGACTGATGATGGAGCGCTACAACATCAAATCAGTCACCCCAAGCGGAAAATGCCCAAGACCTATTGGGCCCAGGTGGAGGGTGACATTACTGATGATGCCCTTTATATGCTCAGGCAAGGGGTCGACCTGAAGGATGGCCGAACCGCACCTGCCAAGGCCAAGCGCCTGCCTGATATGGAGCCCTGGCCTCGCACACCGCCAATTCGCGAGCGCAAATCGATCCCAACCAGCTGGCTGGAGCTGACTATTTCCGAGGGGCGAAATCGCCAGGTAAGGCGGATGACTGCGGCGGTAGGCTTCCCTACCCTGCGGCTAATTCGGGTGGCGATAGGCAGCTGGAAGCTCGACGTATTAAAGCCTGGCGAATATCGAACGGAAGAGGTTTTTAGCGCTCCCAAGCCCCGAACAAAGCCGGCAAATAGCCGCAATCGACCGCGCCGAAAGCGATAATCTATAACGGAAGATCAAAGCGGTCTTGGTCAAACGGGGCGTTCGCAGGTAAAATTCGCCCCCCTTTCATACCAGTGAAGTAGTGACTGTCCTTCTTATGCCTGATTCCACCCACAACAAACAGCCAAAGCGCGTCATCGTCGGTATGTCCGGCGGTGTGGATTCCTCTGTAGCCGCACACCTGCTGATCCAGCAGGGCTATCAAGTGGAAGGCCTGTTTATGAAAAACTGGGATGAAGACGACGGCACAGAATACTGTACTGCCAAGGCGGACCTGGCGGATGCCCAGGCAGTTTGTAAGAAGTTGGGCATCAAGTTGCACACCGCCAATTTTGCTGCGGAGTACTGGGATCACGTATTCGAGTACTTCCTGGCAGAGTATAAAGCCGGGCGCACTCCCAACCCGGACATCCTGTGTAACCGGGAAATCAAATTTAAGGTCTTTCTTGAGTACGCCGAAGTGCTGGGTGCCGATGCAATAGCCACCGGGCACTATACCCGTCGCCGCGATATCGATGGCCGCACCTATTTATTGAAGGGCCTCGACGGCAACAAAGACCAGAGCTACTTCCTGCACGCGGTGGGAGAAGCCGAATTTGCCCGCTCGCTCTTTCCCTTAGGGGAGCTGGAGAAGCCCGAGGTTCGCCGTATCGCTGAAGAAAACGGCTTTATCACCCACAACAAGAAAGACAGCACCGGCATCTGCTTTATCGGCGAGCGCCGCTTCAAGGATTTCCTCGAGCAGTACCTGCCCGCCCAGCCCGGCGATATGGAAACCCCAGAGGGTGAAGCCATGGGGCGTCACGCGGGCCTGATGTACCACACCATTGGCCAGCGCCAGGGGCTCGGTATTGGTGGCGTCAAAGGTGCTGGCGAACAGCCCTGGTATGTTGTCGGAAAAAACCTGGAGCGCAATGTCTTGATTGTGGCTCAGGGTGCACATCATCCCCTGCTTTATGCAACGGGGCTGGAAGCAACACAAACCCACTGGATTAATGGCGCAGCACCGGGCAAAACCTTCCATTGCCAGGCCAAGACCCGCTATCGCCAACCAGATCAGGATTGCACCGTGCACCTGCAGGACAATGGCGATTTGGTTGTAGAGTTCGACGAGCCACAACGCGCAATCACACCGGGACAATCTCTGGTACTGTACGATGGAGAAACCTGTCTAGGTGGTGCGGTGATCGAGAAAGCCACGGGAATTGGCGCCGCAGTACCGGAAAAATACAAGAAAGATTAAGGAGTAATTTTGAATAACTGGCGGGATCAGGCACTGGCACTGGCAGGAATATTCCAATCCGCAACACTGGTGGAGCGCCTGGCCAAAACAGGCTCTGCACCGCAGGAACAGCTGGAAACCGGGGTATATAGCCTCTTCCAACTAAACCCTGATCGCACTGAAGATATATTCGCCGGTGCTGACAAGCTGCTGCCCGGCTTAAAAGTATCGCAGCAAATACTAAAGACCCGGCAACACCCGGAATATACCGACGGTCTACGCTACGCCCTCTCGGTGATCTACCTGCAGCGACAACTCAGCAAGAATAATGACCTGCTATCAATCATTGGCAGCCGATTGGATAAGGCCAAGACTCAAGCAGAGCACTTCGAGCTGACTCACGAGAATGTATTTTCCAACCTCGCCAGCATCTACAGCGATACGCTAGGTACCTTCCGCTTCCGGATTCAAGTACTGGGTGACTTCAATTACCTGCAACAGCAGCGTATCGCCAACCAAATTCGCTCCATGCTATTTGCCGGCATCCGCTCGGCAACCCTATGGCGACAGCTGGGTGGGCGTCGCCTGCACCTTCTGTTCCAGCGCAAAAAGCTTTTGAATGCGACCAACAAATTGATCGCACATATCGAATCTATAGAACACTAATCCCGGAGATTTACTATGACAGTTGAGCTTTCCGCACTCACAGCGGTATCCCCTATTGATGGTCGCTACGAGAGCAAGACTGCCCCCCTGCGTGAAATTTTCAGTGAATACGGCCTGATCCGCGCCCGCGTTGAAGTGGAAGTACGCTGGCTGCAAAAACTTTCCGCACATAAAGAGATCGCCGAAGTTGAGCAGTTCGACGAAGCTGCCAACAAGCTGCTCGACAGCATTGTGGCCGACTTCTCCCTGGAAGATGCTGAGCGCATCAAGGAAATCGAGCGCACCACCAACCACGATGTAAAAGCGGTTGAATACTTCCTCAAGGATAAAATCAGCAGCAATGCCCAGCTGGCAAAAGTGAGTGAATTCGTACACTTTGCCTGCACCTCTGAGGACATCAACAACCTGTCCCACGCCCTGATGCTTCGCGCCGGCCGCGACAACGTCATGTTGCCTGCGATGGAAGCCCTGATTGACGCTATCGTAGGCCTGGCCCAGGAGTTTGCCGACGTCCCCATGCTGTCCCGTACTCACGGCCAGACAGCCAGCCCGTCTACTGTTGGTAAAGAACTTGCCAACGTGGCCGCGCGCCTGCGCCGCCAGGTAGCCCAGATTAAAGCGGTACCGCTGCTGGGTAAAATTAACGGTGCGGTAGGTAATTACAACGCTCACCTGTCCGCCTATCCCAATATTGATTGGGAGCAAAATGCTGAAGAATTCATTTCTTCTCTGGGTCTTAGCTGGAACCCCTACACCACCCAGATCGAGCCCCACGACTACATTGCTGAGCTGTTCGACGCTGTTGCCCGCTTTAACACCATCCTGATCGATTTTGACCGCGATGTATGGGGCTACATCTCCCTGGGTTACTTCAAGCAAAAAGTCGTAGCCGGTGAAGTTGGCTCCTCCACCATGCCGCACAAAGTTAACCCCATTGACTTCGAAAACTCCGAAGGCAATCTGGGTATCGCCAACGCCGTATTCCAGCACCTGGCCGCCAAACTTCCAGTATCCCGCTGGCAGCGCGACCTGACAGACTCAACCGTGCTGCGTAATATGGGGGTGGGTGCGGGCTATTCCGCCATTGCCTATGCCGCCACCATGAAAGGCCTGGGCAAACTGGAAATCAACCGCGAGCGCCTGGCGGAAGACCTGGATAATTCATGGGAAGTGTTGGCGGAACCGATCCAAACGGTTATGCGTCGCTACAACATTGAAGAGCCTTACGAAAAACTGAAGGCCCTGACCCGTGGCCAGGGTATCAACCGTGAAACCCTGAAAGTATTTATCGAGAATCTGGAGATTCCCGCAGAGGCCAAGAGCGATCTGCTGGAAATGACTCCGGCATCTTATATCGGTAATGCCGTGGAACAGGCTCGCAAAATTTAACCGAGCCCAGCTACCAGCCGCACCCAGTGCGGCTGGTCATCTTTTAAGAAATACAAAAGTACGCTGGATAGTTTTCGAACCTCAGAATATCCAGATACAAACCCCAGCCTTCTGACAGTGAGAGTTACCGTGGCCAGCCCCCTTACCCATCTTGGCGACATGCCCATCGAAGTTTTTATGCGTGACTACTGGCAGCAGAAACCCCTGCTGATACGCAATGCTTTCGCCAACTTTGAATCACCCATCTCGGGTGAAGAACTCGCAGGTATGGCCCTGGAGGAGGCGGTCGAGTCTCGCTTGGTATTGGAAAATGGTGAAAGTGGCCCTTGGGAGCTTCGCACCGGCCCATTCACTGAAGAGGATTTTCTCTCCCTCCCCAAAACCCACTGGACCCTGCTGGTACAAGCTGTCGATCAGTGGATGTCAGAAATTGCTGAACTAAAAGATTTCTTCCGCTTTATCCCCGAGTGGCGCCTGGATGATGTGATGATCAGTTACGCCGCCGATAAGGGCAGCGTTGGTCCCCACTACGATCACTACGATGTGTTTCTTCTCCAGGCCGAAGGCAAGCGTTTGTGGCAACAAGGCCCCAAGGTGGATGAAAGCAACCCCCGCCTTGAAGGAACCCCCCTCAATATCCTGAAAGAACTTGAAGCAGAAAACAGCTGGGTACTAGAGCCCGGCGATATGCTTTACTTGCCACCTCAATACAGCCATTGGGGGATAGCCGAAGGTGGGTGCACCACGATCTCTATTGGTTTCCGCGCCCCTTCCGCTGCGGCGATCCTCGAAGATCTCGCCGCTGAAATCGCTATGGATTTGCCGGACAGCCAGCGTTACACCGATGCCGGTGCTGAAGTGGCGAAAAACCCAGCGGAAATTGACCCCGCCTCTGTTGCCCGCCTGCAACAACAACTCGGCGAATGGCTGCAGCAGCCGGAGAAAATCGCCCAGTGGTTTGGCGCAATTATGACCGAAGCAAAATACCCGGATACTGTCGCCCTGGACGCTGACGATGCTGCAGACTGGCGTGAACAAATGCCCCAGGGAGCACAACTGGTTTTAAATCCCGCTTCCCGCACCGCTTTTTGCCGCGAGCCAGCCACATTGTTTGTTGATGGTGAAGCCTTCCCCTGCCCCCTGGCATTTGCCGAGCAATTTGCTGAATCCCGTGAAATATCCTGGGATGATATCGAAGACTTCCCGGAAATAGCCGAAGACAGCGGCCTTCTCGATCAGCTGGTTGCACAGGGCACCTTGATCTACCCTCCTGAGGATTTCTGAGATGCCAATAGCTATACGCCTAGCCGATTGGAACATTGACCGGGACGCAATTCGCTCAATACGCGAGGCCGTTTTTGTACAAGAACAACAGGTACCTGCGGATCTGGAATGGGATGATCAAGAGGAGACATCCCAGCACTTCCTCGTCTTCCGCGAAACAATCCCAGTTGCCACCGGGCGCCTCACCCAAGGCGGAAAAATTGGTCGTATGGCTGTGCAAAAGTCTTCACGTGGGAGCGGCATCGGGGCCCAGCTATTACAAGCCATCTGCGAGCAGGCGAAGGTACAAAACTTTCAGCAAGTCCATTTACATGCACAGCAACATGCTGAGGGGTTTTACTTGCAGGCTGGGTTTGAGGTGGAAGGCGACATGTTTTACGAAGCGGGCATTCCCCATATCAAAATGGTTCGCAGCCTGATTTGACCATTTTGAGGCCTGCCACCAGCAACCATATGACAGGCCCGGCCCCACCTCAACTCTCTACTGGGGCATAGCGCTTCTCGACAAAGTGAGCCAAAGGCGCTATCCCCAACACATACACTATCCAAAGCCCGAGCCCCCAATAGGGATTGAAAAGGGTCAACAAGCACGCCAGGATACTGGTACACAACATCACCATACTGACCACTAGTACACGGTGCGCGGATACGTTCGTTCGATTGGCAGCGACACACCACATACCCGCAATTGCTATAGCGGCCACCGCATAGCTTGCTGACAATAAGATCACTGACCAAACCTGGTCAGGGTATTCCCCCATCAAACTTGCTGGAAAGGGAATAAACGCCACCGCCCCCAATAACAAAAAGTTAAAACTGGTAAAGGCTACCGATTTAAATTGATGGTCCGACATCAGATGATTGTGGGTAAGCCACAGCCGACAGAGAATCGCAAAGCTCAGTATCCAGGAAAAAAAGTGGGGCAACTGCTGAAGAATATTGCTGTGGAAATCCTCGCCCGGCTTTATATCCTCCAGATCGGGAATCTGGATATTAAAAACCAACAGCGTCATAGCAATGGCAAAAACGCCATCACTCACGGCATTAATACGACTGGCTAGAAAAGACTTATGGCGCATCGATCATCATCAGACAAGCATAATGGCCCCCCAATAAAGCTTATTATTTGACCAACTCTTTTTCCGCACCCCTGGGCACATTACCCCCCCCTTTCTGATTACTTGTTTCGCGGGATTTCTCTAAATGGATAAATTAAACACCCTGATAACGACTTTGTAAGTGTATTCTTTTTTGCTATAGATTACTGGCGCATTAGTACCATCAATGGCGCCAGAACCAGCTCAGCAGCCCTCGCTACAGATACTATCTCTATATACAGATCCAAAATTTGGAACTCACCGATAAGCAGAGGATTCGCTTTATCAACACTCCCAAGACCCTGTTAGTCAAGAATGCCGAAATCCTGGTAACTATGGATAACTCCCGAAGAGAAATCGCAAACGGAGCTCTCTTTGCGGAGGATGGAATCATCACTTCTGTCGGCCCCACAAGCTGCCTGCCAGAGGAAGCAGACACAGTTATCGATGCCAGCAATCAGATTGTGCTCCCAGGGTTTATAAACACTCATCACCACCTTAACCAAACCCTTACCCGCAATCTCCCCCTCGCTCAAAACACAAACTTATTTACGTGGCTGCAGCTGCACTACCCCATTTGGGCACGCATCACCCCAGAAGCGTCTCGTACCAGCGCACTCGTGGGGCTCTGCGAGCTGCTTCTGTCAGGGTGCACCACAGTTTTTGATCATGCTTATTTATTTAAGAATGGCAATAATGTCGACGTGATTATTGAAGCAGCGCAAGATTTGGGAATTAGATTTCACGCCAGCCGAGGCTCCATGTCACAGGGCACTTCAATGGGAGGGTTGCCTCCTGACAATTGCGTAGAGAATGAAGAATTTATCCTGAACGACAGTATTCGCGTTATCGATCGCTATCATGACCCCAGCCATGGAGCCATGACCCAGGTAGCTCTTGCGCCCTGTTCGCCTTTCACTGTTTCAGAAAGACTATTAAAGGACACGGCTAGCCTGGCACGAGATAAAGGTGTAATGCTTCATACTCATATATGTGAAACATTCGATGAAGAACGACTTACTTTAGAGCACTTTGGCAAACGCCCTTTAGAGTGGATGGAAGAAATGGGCTGGCTAGGGTCAGATACATGGTTCGCCCATGTAGTACACATAGATACCCTGGAGATCCAAGCTCTGGCTCGTAACCAGTGCGGTATTGCGCACTGCCCCAGCTCAAATATGCGGCTTGCATCGGGAATTTCACCTATCAAGGATTTTCTAAATGCCGGTATCCGTGTGGGACTCGGTGTGGATGGCTCAGCCAGCAATGATGCATCCAATTTATTACTGGAGACCCGCCAAGCAATGCTTCTCAGCAGAGTTCGAATGGGATTACTCCCACCGGAGGGACCACTAAAGTACTCTCAACTCCCCCAATCCCATCCATTGCGCGACAAAGAGTGGATGACAGCGCGGGAGGCATTGGAATTGGCCACCATTGGAGGAGCCAGTGTCCTGAATCGTTCCGATATTGGCGCACTTGAAGTCGGCCGCTGTGCAGACTTTTTCACCCTTGAACTAAACACGATTAACTATGCCGGAAGCCTTTCAGACCCAGTAGCAGCTATCGTATTCCGGGCACCCCAAACCGCAAAAACTGTAGTTATTCACGGCCGCATTATTGTCCGAGATGGAAATATTACAACTATAGATTTAGAACAGGTTATTGAGGAGCATAACAACTGGAGCCTGAAATTGATTCGTGGTAGCTGATTCAAGCGGCAATTAAATTATGGCAGAGGAAAAGAAAAGATACACAGCTTGGATATTTGCGCTCATTTTCTTTGCTGCCAGCATTTCGAACTCAATCTTATTTGCACTTCTATCGCCAAATCTGGCTGCCGAACTCGATTTAAGTCATCATGCACTGGGGATTTTAGGCGGATATTATTTTATTGCTTACTCGATTGGCCAACTTGCACTCGGCTCGCTATTAGGCCCAATAAGTCCGCGATATTTATTGGGCGTATCGGCAATTTTTGCAGCTAGCGGCTGTGCAATTTTTGCCAGCAGCCACTCTTTCGGCTCAGCCCTTGCTGGACAATTGTTAATCGCCCTTGGTCTATCCAGCAGTTTCTTGGGAGTTGTTTACGTTATTGGGAGGGATTTACCCAGCCGGTTTTCGTTGATGGTCGCTATTAGCCAGGGGC
The DNA here is from genome assembly GCF_052467815.1 of Microbulbifer maximicatervae (SeqCode). Classification (NCBI taxonomy): domain Bacteria; kingdom Pseudomonadati; phylum Pseudomonadota; class Gammaproteobacteria; order Cellvibrionales; family Microbulbiferaceae; genus Microbulbifer; species Microbulbifer maximicatervae (SeqCode). Next base: position 3,697,486 of record NZ_CP174326.1, on the reverse strand, counting down.
TGTCAAACTTCGCGGCGGCCTCACTCTCTTTACTTTTCGGTGTCTTTGATGTGGAGGTTTCTTTTCGAGAGCCCTACTTTGCCGCAACCTTATTTCTTCTTTGCCTCGCTATACTGCTATTTCTCTTTATCGGCAGTCGCCAAAACTCAGTCAATACGATTCCAACAGAAAAATCATCACTCGCTGGCAAGCTAAAACTATGCGTAAAATCAAGGCCTTTTTGGTTGGCCTTCGTCTTCTATTCCTGCCTTTTCGGCGTAATTGTCGCCTATCTAGACTTATGGGATATACAGTTTCAAGTTGCTTTTTTTCGTAAAACGCCGGGAGAAAGTGCTCTATTTAATACTGCCGCCTCACTGGGTATTATTATTGGCAGCTTTATCGTTGGCGCTTGGTCTCAACATAGGGGCGATTACGTAATTCCAGCCAGAGTTTTTAGCTTCTCAGCAATTATCGCTGTTGCAATCTTATTGAGCATTCACTTGCCCGACTTCTGGACTCTGGCTGCAAATTTTCTCTTGGGGTTTGGCCTCAGCAGCGCCATCCTATCTCTTACAATAGTACAGTCCGAGCTTCCAAAGAAGGTCCATGCTTTTGCCTCAGCCCTAATCGTGACTGGAGGCTTTATTTTAGGAGGGATAATTCAAACCCTCATCGGACTCTCACTAGATCAAGATATAGAGTTCGCTTACATCCGCTCACTCAGTGATCTGCTAGCCAACTTTTTTGACTCTGTTCAACAACCAACAGAGGGATTCTACAAATACCAAGCGGGATTCCAGCTAATCGGCATTATCGTCATCGTAGGCTGCATCAGCAGCCTGCTTTTGAGTAGTAAAAAGCTACTCAAAAGGCGTAGCCCTAAAATCGGAAATTCGTAGTGCTAAGTCCGCCATTCGATGACCTAAATGTACAGCTGTAAGTCGGTCCAACTCATGAATTTCTCCAGCCCTTTCAGCGACAGCTACCAAGCCCGACTGACAGCCACCTCGGTTTCTACCCAGGGAATCTTGACTCGGTAAAATATCCAAGGGAACCCACAACATGCCCATTTGTGCAGCAAAGACCTGTTGTGTCCTGATGGTACCTAATTGATCACCGCTAAAATTACTGCCTACGGTGAATCCTGTAGCTAACTTATCCAACCAGCATCGATCTCCATAGCGCTCACTTGCTGCATCCATAAATGCTTTGAATTGAGCGGAGACAGTACCCATAAAGGTCGGCGAACCCATTACTATAGCTTCACATTGATCCAACTGAACTAATAATGACTGGTCTTTATAACGTCCTTGATCAATGCTCTCCCCTTGAACCTCAAGGGCAACACCGATGCACTTCTCTACCGTGTTAACCCCCTCCACCACAGACTCCGCAAGAGCTTTGCTGCAGCCAGATACAGAATGGTAAACAACACCTATCCTCTTCATATGACTCGCTCCGCTATACCGTCTAACTCAAATATCCGGCCTAACTTTTGATCAATTTCCCTGCCTGCTGGTACTTTTATCCCAAAAACATCTAGTAAAGTAGCCCGAAGCTCATCGACATCCGCCAACATGACAACACTCTTGGAGCCTAAAAGTGGCTGATAGCTTAACTGTCTATTGAAAAGTGTATGCCGTCCCTCTGGGAAAGACCGAGCGACAATCAAGTGCTTTACAAACCTGGATTCAGGATGCGTTGAACAATACCAATTACCAATTTTATAATCACCATGAGTTTTAGGTTTCAAGTCAAAGCTGTACATAGGTTGCCAACCACTATCGGTTGTGACCTCTAACAGGTAATCATCATCTATTAAAGTAAAGCGGTAAACACCGTGCGGTGTGCTCTGACGATCACTAGAATCTATATTCAATGGTGCAGTCAAAGTGTTACTGCCAAATCCAACATCGATCAGAAAGCGAGAACCCTCAAGTTCCACCATCAGGATCATGTGAGATTGGGCAGCTTGATGCCCAATAGGCATTTGCCAAAGAACCCGTGCCGCAAGGTCTGTAACTTTGAAACCCATTTGTCTAAGCGCGGCCCCTAACAAGGCATTATGTTCATAGCAATACCCCCCTCGTTTTTGCTCTATCAGCTTGGCCTCAATAGAACTCAACTCAATATTGACGGGGCTTCCCAAGAATGAAGTGGCATTCTCGAATGGAATAGTACGAACATGCTGGGTCACTAATGCCTGCAGGCACTTTAAGTTAGCAGCTGGCACTCCTTCAAAATTGATACGATCTAAATATTTCTGCAAATTAATACCAGGGATAGCCATCGTGAATTGCCTCATCTAATTCCAAATTCCCAAACAATAGAGGGCAGCTTAATACCTAAACCTAACTTTAGGTCAATAACTTTATTCGGCTCTTCTACACTGGTTATGATCTCAAGTGTACCTGGGCTAAAGCGCAGGGATTACTTAGCCACCACAGACCCGAATATCGCTAACAGAGCGAGAACAACCAAGGAGGACTTGGTGGAAATACTGTTTCTAGGGACATCATCAGGCACTCCGACCAAGCAGCGGAATGTGTCTGGTATTGGACTATTAGAAAGCCGGAAAAAGAACTGGTATTTAATCGACTGTGGAGAAGGTACTCAGCAGCAGATTCTACATACGAGCTTATCACTTAGTAGACTAAAGGCAATTTTTATTACCCATAAGCATGGTGATCACTGTTACGGGCTGCCCGGTCTACTTGGCAGCTCAGGGATGCAGCGAAGAACGGCACCACTGACACTTATTGCCCCTAGAGCCGTCTATGATTGGCTTTTATCAACTCAAAAAATCACCGAACTTTACATTCCATTTGACCTCAGTTTCATTCCCGTTGAAGACCTACCCCAAATAGACATAGGGCAGTTCACGATTACTACTACACAACTTTCTCATAGGGTGCCCTCCTATGCGTATAGTTTTACTGAAAGATATATTGAAACTACTCTAGATACGCAGAGATTACTCTCCTGTGACATCCCTAAAGGTCCCCTGTGGGGAAAATTAAAGGCGGGTATCGATATTGTTTGTCATGGTAAGGCATACAGCGCGGCCAACTTCATCCAGAAGCCGAGGCTCCCACGTAAGATTACTATTTGTGGAGATAATGATAAACCTGAATTATTAAAAAATACCTGTAATAACAGCAGTGTACTAGTGCATGAATCGACTTACGCAAAAAATATGTCCGCAAAAGCGAGCCGTGTAGGGCATAGTTTTTCTACTCAAATAGCCTCCTTTGCAGAGAGTATGTCAATACCAAATCTAGTTCTTACCCATTTCAGTACTCGCTATCAAAAAGAGCCTAATGCGCAATGCTCAATCGAGAAAATCAGGAGTGAGGCTCAATCAATTTACAGGGGACAACTGTTTTTAGCTGAGGACTTTATGCATCTAAAACTGGCAGAGTCAGGACTACTGACTCATAAATATATATAGCCCTCTTTACACCAAAATAGTCAATTGAAAAAACTGGACCAAATAGAAAAACGACTTCCTCTAAAAACTAGACTGAAATTCAAAGTCACAATACGACAAATGAACTTACGCTGTGGGGTAGAACCAAGTAAGCACGTTCAGTCACTAAGGTTTATAAACACCAACTTATCAAAAGGGCTATATGTATTTGGAGAGCCCCGTCAGGCTTGACCAGCAAGTCAATTGCCTTTTCACCGCCTCAAAACCACCATATATCTGGCCTGCTTACTACACAAACTAGCCGTGGCGTCGGAAAAGCAAGGCACTAGTTTGCACCTCCCCATTAAAAAGATATGTATCCTATAGGGGAAAGGAGAGAAATAAACCTATCCTAACAATAGGTAAATATATTAAATATTTTGCATCACATTAAAAACTCCCAAATGTCACAAACGTCACACTAATTACATCTGCCTGACCATTGTGAGGGGCTAATGACTCTAATTAGCCGCCCATTCTCCATTCCCAAAGACACAGAAAGTAGCTCTTAAATACGCCTTTACCGTATTATTCGACACATAAATCAAAAAAAAATCGAGGTACCCATGCAACATTTGGAACAGTGGACAAATTTCTGGCAACAAGGATTCCCCACCTCTTTTGCGCAAGTTCTACCCAATAGCTATATAGGAAAAACGGGAGAATATTGGAGATCCACAGTCTCTGGGTTACATCCCAACTCTAAAGTTCTCGATATTGCATGCGGTAATGGCGCAGTAGCTCTATTAATTGCAGATGAAGCATCAAAGTCTGGAAAACCACTAGAAATTCATGCCGCTGATGCAGCCAACATCACTCCCCTAGCAACTAACAAAAACCCTAGACATCAAGAAACCTTAAAGAAATTAAACTTTCATTCCTGCATGGAAATTGAAAAAATTCACTCACTTGATGAAAAATTCAGCCTGATCACTTCACAATTTGGCTTCGAGTATAGTAATAAAGTAGAGGCGGCAACAAGCATAGAAAAATCACTTGAGCCTGGGGGCATGTTTAAAGCGATATGCCATAAAACAAACTCCAAACCCTACAAAGATTGCTCAGATGAAGTTTCGGCCCACAAACTAGTCATCGAAGATTTAAAAATTTTAGAGAAAACTACATCTTTGATCCATGATTTTGAAGACACCCAATCCACTGAAAAAGCAAAAATAAAATTAGGAAATCCGCATACAGCCGAAAAATTAAAGCGTCTAATTGCATCCGTGGAAATGCTAATCTCCAAGCACCCAAAATCTGCAACAACCTTCTTTGTGCGAAACTCTCTAGAAAGCTTCCTACAAAAAAATTTAACATCCAGTAACGCCACAAAAGATAGATTTCTTTCTTTTTTTGATACAGAGCTGAAATATACAGCTTTAAGATCGCAAAACCAGCTAGATTCATCATTGTCAGATAGAGACATGAATAATCTTATAGCAGTATTTGAAAGACTAGGCATGCAACTACTGACGCGAGATGAATTCTACGACGAAAATAGCTGCACAGGCTGGAAAATTGAATTCCTAAAACCTTAAAAGCATCCGAAGAACCTTTTTGGCGTGCAAATTATGCCCGCCAAAAACCCACAACAATTAATGCCGCCCCTATATTTCATCTTATGTTCTTTATCCATCAATACACCTAGAGAGCTATAGCTATAACTACAACAGCAACACCTTCTTCATCATGACTTCGCACAGCAACTAGAATTGTATATTGCCAACCCAATCCTGACACGAAATTAATTAAACCATTACCTGGCATCAATCTCTACTCCGTTTGTTTTAAACGCCTAAATATCTTCTTTCGTTGAGTCCTTGGCCTCCCCCCCGCAAGATAACCTATACCCTACTTACGATTTACCCATCAACATAATGCACACCTATCTATCACAATCAAATTCGAATTACAGATGAACCAATATACACACTAAAGAAATCGCTCTTCAGAACAGGGAAATATTCACTCTAAAATATCAAAAAATTATCTTTAGGCTTACTTGCAAAACTGTATAATTTACACCAATAAAGCAGGATATAAGCTCATGGTTTTGTTGCGTGATCTACATAGAAAAAAAGATACCGAACCAGATCGAAAATTTATTGAGGCTCTAGCTCGTGGGTTGGATGTGCTCCGAGCTTTTCAACCTGGTGATGGCTTTTTGGGTAATTTGGAGATCGCCCAGCGTACTGGCCTGCCCCGCTCCAGTGTTTCCAGACTGACTTATACTCTAACCAAGTTAGGTTATCTAACCTACTCCGATCGAATGGAAAAATATCAGCTGGGTAGTGGCGTCCTGGCTCTTGGTTATGCTTTTGTCTCAAATCTCACAGTCAGGCAGGTAGCTAAGCCTTTAATGCAGGATCTGGCCAATTCTACCGGTACCGCTGTTGGTCTCTCTGATCGGGACCGGCTGGATATGATTTTTGTCGAGTTCTGTGCTCCAGCAAATGTCACAACTTTTCGCCATGAAATCGGAAATCGCGTTCCCATAGCTTCCAGCGGCTCCGGGCGAGCCTTTTTGGCAGCACTCCCTCAAGAAGAACGGGAGTATTTTTATGGCTATCTGGAGAAAAAAGCTGGTGATCAATGGCCAGCGATCAGAGCCGGTATTGAAGAAGCGGTCACTAGCTACAAGCAGCGCGGCTTCTGCTGTTCTTTTGGCGAGTGGAATCGCGATGTCAACGGTATCGCAGTACCTCTCTCTTTAAGTCAAGGCCATATTTACACTTTTAATGCTGGCGGACCTGCTTTTAGGCTTAACCCGGAATATTTAGAAAATGAAGTAGCTCCTCTGCTGAAAAACCTGGTAGGTAATATTGAAGCTATGTTAATCCGATATTAGTCGACTCAAACTCCAGTTTTTTTCGACCAGTACAGCTACAGCTTGAAACGCAGTAGAAAGTTGAAAATTTTATCAAATCTTTGGCCGTAAGGTGGTCGTAAAGGCACCGCCGCTGACTTTTTGGCTTGTGTAAAGATCGGGCGTAATTTTGAGAATTCCAAAAAACCCTCATAAGCGTGATATTGCCCCATGCCACTCGCCCCAACACCACCAAAGGGCAAGTCTGCCTGGGAGACATGCATCGCGCAGTCATTGATACAAACACCTCCAGACATTGTGCTTTTGATAATCTTTTCCTGAATCTCCCCGCTAGAACTAAAAATATATAATGCTAAAGGCCTATCTTTACTAATTATGTAATCTATCGTATCAGACAGATCCCTATAGGTAAGAATAGGTAAAATAGGGCCAAATATCTCCTCACGTAGCAGACTCATGTCTTCTGTCGGGTTTAACACTAAGGTGGGAGCAATTTTTTGCAAACCCTTATTGTTTTCAACATCCAATAACGGCAGAACTGTAGCCCCTTTCTCCAGAGCATCCTTTAGACAAGTAGTCAGCCTATTAAACGCCTTTTCATCAACAATCGAAGTATAACCTTCTGAATTTAAAGATGGATACCATTTGGGCACAAGTCTCTTAGCCGACTCTAAGAATCCTGAAAGTTTTTCTTCAGGAATCAATAAATAATCTGGAGCTACACAAGTTTGGCCCGCATTGAAGAATTTTGAGCTCAAAATACGTTCCGCAGCAATATTTTCATCAAAGTCACCACATATTATGGCTGGAGACTTGCCCCCCAGTTCTAGTGTCACAGGAGTTAGGTGATCCGCAGCTCTCCGCATTACCACTTTTCCTACCTTGCCAGATCCAGTAAAAATCATGTGATCATATGCCTGGGCTGTAAACTCCGTAGCGCTCACTCCAGGAAGAATAGCTACCAGATCCTCTGAAAAGAACCTATTAAATAGCTGATGTAGTAATGTAGAAAGGGCGCGTGAGTTAGCGGCCATCTTGATCATACAGCGATTCCCTGCGGATATCGCACTCACCAAGGGCCCGACAGACAGAAGTAGTGGATAATTCCAGGGGGTAACAATAGCAACCACCCCTTTTGGTTGAGGTAATACGCGATTTTTTACTCCTCGAAGTAGCAAAGGCACATGACGCTTCTGAATTTTCATCCACCTTTTTAAGCGCTTACGAGTGTAACGAATCTCCTCGATACACCCATAGATCTCTGCAATTTTAGTTTCCTGGATGGCACGATTACCAAAATCCTCGCTTATTGCCTTTGCTATGGATTTCTGGTTTTCCAGGATCAATTGCTCTAATTTTTTTAAACTTTCCAGGCGTTCCTGAAGACTCGGGTAGGGGTTCTTATTAAATGCATCCTTTTGAAGTTTAAAAACACTCTCTACTTTACCTATGCTCACAGATCTGGTGTGCTCGACAACTTTTTCCATGTGTGTGCCCTCGCAAAGTGGCAAGTAGAGAGTGAGTTTGGCCGTATAGTCAGTACTTTATAATTTACAGCCTGGCAAATCGTAAAGTGTGGTAATCAGTACTGCCAAATAGGTACTGAGTTGTTGTTAGACGCTTAAAGTAGTGACTTACATCCAACTCCTCAGTAACCCCTATACCGCCATGTAACTGTATCGCCTCTTGACCGATAAACCGCGCAGCTTTTCCAATACGGCTTTTTGCAGCGGATATCGCCTTAGGCGCAACTCCGTAATTGCTATCAAGCTGTAGCGCAGCCATCAACAATATTGAGCGCGCTTGCTCATACTCAGTAAACATATCCACCATGCGATGCTGTAGTGCCTGGAACTTGCCAATAGGAACACCAAACTGCTCCCGCGTCTTAGTGTACTCAACTGTCTTCTTATAGATCCTTTCCATAGCTCCAACAGCTTCTGCACACAATGCCAACGTCGCTCTATCAACAGCCTTTTCTATAGCTCCTAAAGCCGCCCCCTCTTCCCCTATCAGATTAGCTATGGGTACTTTCACGTTATTGAATTTAATTTCGGCGGCACGGTGTGCATCCACAGTGGCATATCCATGCCGCTGAAGCCCTTCTGTATTGGGATCGACAAGTAGTAAGGTGATCCCCTCACGATCTCGCTGTGCTCCGCTCGTTCGTACAGCAACTAAGAATTTATCTGCTACGTCACCATTTAGAACGACAGCTTTATGTCCATTCAGGAGGTAATTGTCTCCATCCTTTACCGCAGTCATGGCTATATCAGTAAGGTTATAGCGACTCTGTGACTCAGTAAAAGCAAATGCCAATTGCAATTGGCCTTCCATTAACATTCCCAGGAGTTCTCGCTTTTGCACCTCACTAGCGCAGTCAGCGATAAGACCACCACTGAGAACAACACTGGCCAGGAAAGGCTCAACCACTAAACCTCGGCCGAACTCCTCCATAACCACCATCAAGTCTACGGCGGAGCCTCCTAGGCCTCCATCATCCTTTCCAAATGGCACCATTAACCAGCCGAGTTCCGCAAATAGCTTCCAATTTTCCTTACTGAAGCCAATATCGTTACTCACTATTTTACAACGACGGTCAAAGTCATAATCCTGCTGGATAAACTTGCTCACACTGCTTTGCAGCATCCGCTGCTCTTCGCTGTAGGAAAAATCCATCGCTCAAGTCCTCTTTAGATGCTGCACTTACAGGCCAAGTACCCATTTACTGATAATATTTTTCTGAATCTCATTACTTCCGCCATAAATTGAGGATTTACGGTTGTTTAAGTAACGAGGCACACTGCTGGCAATAACACCGGGACCCACCCATTCTCCGTCAAACCCGCTCCTAAACTGCTCTCTCACAAACGGCATTCCGTAGTAACCCGCCGTCTCCATATACAGTTCATCGATAAGTTGAGCGACTTCGGTTCCTTTGATTTTAAGGATGGAAGATTCCGCTCCTGGGGCACCACCTGTACTTACCGCCGCAAGCGTACGTAGTTCAGTAAACTCCAGAGCCAAGAGATCAATTTCAACTTCGGCCAGTTTTTGGGCAAAAGCCGGGTTCTCAAGCAGACTACTTTCTCCATCGCAGGTCTCTTTGGCTAAATCCTTTAACGTTTGTAAGCGTTTCTTGGATTTTGCCACCCGCGCAATACCGGTGCGTTCGTGGGTTAGCAAAACCTTGGCGTAAGTCCACCCTTGCCCCTCCTCGCCAATACGGTTTTCTACCGGTACCCTCACATTATTGAAATGGACTTCATTTACTTCATGGTGACCACCCAAGGTCATAATTGGCGAAACCGTAATACCGGGGTGTTTCATATCAATTAGCAAGAAGCTGATAGCAGCCTGGTTCTTTACTTGAGGCCCACCAGTACGAACCAAACAAAATATCCAGTCTGCAAAGTGACCCAAGGTATTCCAGGTCTTAGTGCCGTTGACAATATACTCATCGCCATCACGGACAGCTGTTGTTTTTAAGGAAGCTAAATCTGAGCCAGCATTTGGTTCCGAATACCCCTGACACCACCAGACATTACTTGCCAGGATGTCAGGCAGAAATCGTTGCTTTTGTTCTTCACTACCGTAGGTAAAGATCACTGGAGCAACCATTTTTAAGCCGAAAGGAATCAACTCTGGTACGCCATAGTTAGCACATTCGTCTGCCCAAATGTGTTTCTGAGTAGGTGTCCAACCGGTACCTCCATATTCAACCGGCCAATTCGTTGCTGCCCACCCTTGCTCATAGAGTATTTTTTGCCAGCGAACAAAATCCTCTTTATCCAGGGGGATTTCCTTCAGGGTTTTCTCTCTAATATCTTCAGGAAGTTTCTCTTGGAGAAACTGCTGGACCTCCTGCTGAAAAGCTAACTCTTCGGGAGAAAAATCTATATTCATTCGCCTGCTCCTTTATTAGTCGGCGCATTGAACAGCAGCTCCTACAAACTGCTTCTATCACAATCTTGCGCAGCAAAAATACGCAATCTTTTGAAAGATCCCCGGTACAGGCGGAACTAGTGTTTAACAGATTCACCTCGACAAGTTACTTAATTGCCTTTGAATCGATCCCAACGATTTAATTTATTGGCGCAAAATACCTTTATCGGAAATAAAAATCCGAGCATTTCTAGCGCCAATCAACTCCAGATAGGCACACAAATCAACAGCTCGAAAAATAAAACAGGAAAAACCTCAACAACATGGCGCCTCTTTGTTTTTTATAAGTTTTTTTGCGCCATTTTCCATTAAAAAATGCATTAGGCACTTCTTAATAGGTAAAACACTAACACCTTATTCCGCAGAGTGGAATGCTGTATTCACTTTTGCTATGGTCGTCACCATAATAACCAAAGTGAGAGAAGCCCCCATGTCGATCACGCCCATTCAATCCTCCGATACAATGTTGCAGTCACTTGCTGAAATTCGGGAGTATGAAAAAGTCCCCCTTTCGCAGCGATACCCCTGGGAAAGCACTTTTGATTTAATCCGGCAATCTGCCCGCCTCTACCAACATGACTCAGCCATAGAATTCCTGCCAACGGCCGCACCTGACGAAGACACGGTTAAAGTAAGTTTCTCCGAGTTATCCCAGCGAGTGCACCAGACTGCCAATCTTCTTCACTCCATCGGTGTTGAGCCAACCGATACAGTGACTTTACTACTACCCAATTTGCCAGAAACCCATTTTGCACTTTGGGGAGGCCAGGCAGCAGGTATTACCAGCCCTATTAATCCGTTGCTGGAACCCGAACATATAATCGAAATTATGAATACCACCAGGGCTAAAGTCCTGGTCACTCTTGGCCAAGATCTTAGCGAGGAAATATGGGATAAAGTAACGCAAATTCTCGAGCAAGTTCCCACATTAAAAACTCTGTTACTAATCAGTAAAAAGCCAATTAGCAATACTCCAGTCCCAGCGGGTATTCACGCAGATAATTTTGTCTCGGCTATATCCCAACAGCCGGACGATCATCTAAAGAGTGAACGTTATATCCAGGGGAGTGAAACCGCTAGTTATTTCCACACCGGGGGCACTACTGGAAGACCTAAAATAGCCCGCTTAACTCACAGCAATATTGCCTTCGTCGCTCAATTAAGTGCTGATACGTCATCCAGTAAAGGGCGCTTCGCTACCCTGAGCGGACTTCCGCTGTTTCATATTTTCGGTACGGTTGTTGCGGGTATTGGCACCCTATTGGCCGGACGCACAATTGTTATCATGACACCCTCTGGTTTTCGCTCACCCAATGTCCTGCCAAATTGGTGGCATCATGTTGCGCGTTTTCAGGTGAAGGGCTTTGCCGCCGTCCCCACCATCCTCGGTGTATTGATGCAAATTCCAGTGGGTGACAATGACATCAGCTGTCTGACAGACATTGGCTGTGGAGCCTCCACCCTGCCAACGGGGTTGAAGAATGCCTTTGAGGAGAAGTTCAACGTCCTTGTCAGTAATGGCTATGGCATGACAGAGTCCAGCTGCCTTTTAGCTCGCCCTCCTACCGATATGCAAGCCCCTGAAGGCAGCGTCGGCCGGCGATTGCCTTATATGGAAATGAAAATTGCCGAAGTAGACGGTACCCGACTGGTTAGAACCTGCAATACAGGAGAGGTGGGCATAGTACTCGCGCGCGGGCCACATATTTTTTCTGGCTACTTATCAGAAGAGGATAATGCTAAAGCCTGGGTCGATAAGTCCTGGTTTAATACCGGCGATATGGGATATCTCGATGGAGATGGTAACCTGTTCTTAACCGGGCGGGCCAAGGATTTAATTATTCGCGGCGGCCACAATATAGATCCGGCTCTGATCGAAGAACCATTATCCCGTCACCCTGCCGTTGCTATTGCCGTTGCAGTGGGTCAACCAGATGCTTATGCCGGAGAAGTTCCAGTAGCTTACGTTACCCTGTTTCCATCCACAAACCCGCCCACAGAAGAACAACTCATTGACTATTGCTGTAGCCAAATTTCTGAGCGTGCAGCCATTCCTAAACGCGTGGAAATTATTGATGAGATTCCACTCACTGCTGTAGCCAAAGTATTCAAACCAGCTCTGCGCAATCGCGCTACCGAATATGTCGTAGGCCAGGCATTAGAGGAAAAAAGTATTACCGCTAAGTTTTCCGCCCACTTCGATGCATCCCTTGGCCAGGTAGCAAAAGTTCAACTTGAACAAGCCTCCAGCAAAGCCGCTGTAGAGGAAGCCCTGGAAAATTTACCCGTGGCTTTGGAGTTTGAATAAAAGAAATTACCGCATGACTCAATGCACTTAGAACTCCAATATCGGAAATTTCACTATGTCACATGCCTATATTTATGACGGCGGCCGCAGTGTTTTTGGCCGCCACGGGGGCAGCCTTTCCAGTATCCGGCCCGACAACCTGCTTGCCCATGTCATCAGGACCCTGACTGAAAGAAACAATTTTAACCCTCAACATTTTGAGGACGTTATTGCGGGCAATACCAATCAGGCGGGAGAAGACAGTCGCAACGTTGCCCGATTTTCAGGCCTGCTAGCAGGCCTGCCCATATCCACTGGCGGCATAACGGTAAATCGCCTTTGTGGTTCCGGCTTGTCCGCCATAGCAGATGCCGCTCGCTGCATTCGCGCCGCAGAAGGAGAGCTATTTATCGCGGGAGGTGTCGAATCAATGAGTCGCGCCCCCCTGGTTCTCTCCAAAGCCAACAGTGCTTTTGATCGCAATCAGGTACTGGCAGATACGACCCTAGGCCCGCGCTTCACCAACCCAGACATTGTTGCTGAGTATGGAAACCACAGCATGCCTCAGACCGCAGACAATATTGCATCAGACCTGAATATTTGCCGGGAAGAGTGCGATACATTTGCATTGGCATCACAAACTAAATACGAGTCGGCACGTACCGATGGCTTCTTTGTCGATGAAATTATTCCCATCGAAGTACCCCAAGGACGCAAGAAGCCAGCGCTTCTTATCGATACAGATGAACATCCCCGTCCCAATGCAACATTGGAGCGACTTCAAGCCCTACCCGCACTTTTCGAAGATGGAGTGGTTACTGCCGGCAACGCTTCCGGCATCAACGATGGCGCGGCGGCACTCATTATTGGTAGCACCGAAGCCGGCCAAGCAGCGGATCTAAAACCTAGGGCACGAATTCTCGCCAGCGCCATTGCAGGAGTAGAGCCACGGGTGATGGGGTTGGGCCCGGTACCGGCTACCCGTAAAGCCCTTGCCCGGGCGGGCTTGGAGCTTGGGGATATGGATGTAATGGAGTTCAACGAAGCTTTTGCAGTACAGGCTATGGCCTGCCTCAAAATGCTCGAAATTGATTATGCGGACCCACGGGTAAATCCCAATGGTGGTGCCATCGCCGTTGGTCACCCCCTAGGGGCCAGTGGTGCCCGTATTTTGCTGACAGCATTGCGCCAGCTGGAACGTACCGGCGGGCGCTATGCACTGGCCACCATGTGTATCGGGATTGGCCAGGGCATCGCCGTAATCATAGAACGCATATGAACCTGATTAGATGTAAATAAAACCGAGACCGAACAGTTATCACTTAAGATCTGGAGATAGCAATGTCTAGTGTAAGTTATGAACTCATTGGCGATATCGGTGTAATTCGATTGAACAATCCCCCTGTGAACGCCCTCTCTCACGGCTTGCGTGAGGGCATTTGGGGAGCGATTAAGAACGCTCAAGGTGATGCATCAAAAGCCCTGGTGCTAGTGTGTGAAGGCCGAACTTTTATCGCTGGTGCCGACATTACGGAATTTGGCAAGCCACCACAGGCGCCCGCCCTATCAGAAGTGATTGAGGAAATAGAAAACTCCTGTAAACCAGTGATCGCCGCCATTCACGGCACGGCACTCGGCGGTGGATTCGAAGTCGCACTAGCCTGCCATTACCGCTGTGCAATAGCATCGGCCAAAGTGGGGCTTCCAGAAGTCAAACTGGGATTACTGCCAGGGGCCGGTGGCACCCAGCGCACCCCACGCTTGGCTGGTGTTGCCGCTGCACTGGAATTAATCACAAAAGGGAGTCCAATACCGGCCTCTAAAGCCAAAAGTATGAAGTTAATAGACCGGGTTATCGATGATGACTTGTTAGAGGGAGCCCTCGCCTTTACCCGTGAATTGATAGCAAATGAAGCTCCTCTCCGCCGAGTCAGAGACATCGCAATAGATCCTGACAGCATTCCTGAGGGGGTATTTGATGATTTCCGCAAGCGCCTTGAAAAGAGATCACGAGGTCAGCTTGCACCGCAACATATTGTTACCTGTATAGAGGCCGCAGTTCACCAGCCTTTTGATCAAGGTCTCGCGAAAGAGCTCGACCTGTTTATCGAATGCCTGCTCTCCAGCCAATCGGCCGCCCTCAGGCATTTGTTTTTTGCCGAGCGCACTGCAACCAAAGTCACGGGCTTACCAAAAGACCTACCCACCAGGGAGATAAAGAGCGTGGGCATTATCGGTGGAGGCACTATGGGCGGAGGCATCGCCATGAATTTTGCCAATGTCGGTATTCCAGTCAAACTGGTAGAAATCGATCAAGCTGCGATAAATCGAGGGTTAGCAGTGATCGACAAGAATTACACCATCAGCATGCAGAAAGGGAAACTCACAGAAGGTCAAAAAACTCATTGTCTCTCGTTGATTTCCGGCACAACTGACTACGCAGACCTAGCTGACGTAGACCTGGTCATTGAGGCCGTATTTGAAAATATGGAGCTCAAACAGGAAATTTTTGCCAAATTGGATCGCTCCTGCAAACCCGGTACCATCCTTGCAACCAACACTTCCTACCAGGATATTGATCAAATCGCAGCTGCAACCAACAGGCCTCAAGACGTTATAGGGATGCATTTTTTCAGCCCTGCCAATGTAATGAAACTACTCGAGGTGGTTCGCGGCTCGCAAAGTGATGACGATGTAATTGCCACTGCCATGCAACTCGCTAAAACGATCAAGAAAGTTCCCGTACTAGCGGGAAACTGTTACGGCTTTATTGGCAATCGTATGTTGCGCCCCTACGGCAGAGAATCGCAGCTGTGTTTAATCGAGGGCTCAACCCCGGAGCAGATTGATTCGGTTATGCAGTCTTGGGGGATGGCTATGGGCCCTATCGCCGTTGGAGATCTAGCGGGACTGGATATCGGTTACAAGGCCCGCCAGGGCCTGAGCGAATCAGAAAGAGGAGAGCCAAAAACCTACTGTATTGCAGATGCCCTGGTTGAAATGGGCCGCCTGGGGCAGAAAAGTGGAGCCGGCTACTATCGCTACGATCCCGAAACTCGCGCTCGCAGCAGCGACCCGGAAGTACTGAAAGTCATTGAAGCCCAAGCTAAAAGCCAAGGGGTAGTCAGGCGGGAAATTTCCGACGAGGAGATTCTAAACCGCCTAACTTTCGCGCTGATTAATGAAGGAGCCAAAATCCTGGAGGAAGGTATAGCCCAACGTCCGAGCGATATAGACGTTGTATATGTTTACGGTTATGGCTTTCCGCCCCATCGTGGAGGACCGATGCACTATGCCGACAGTATTGGCTTGAAGGAAATCTACGAAAAAATATGTACTTTCCGCCAGCAGCATGGAGATGCCTACTGGACTCCAGCCCCTTTACTGGAACGGCTAGCCCAAGAGGGAAAAACATTTGCGCAATGGGCTGATGGCAAAATCTAAGTTTGTAAACTATAGGGGAAGTCAGTATGACAACTGGCTTCCCACTTTACCCGCTGCAGCCAAATAAAGAAGTTGTGTCACCATGAGTAGGCCTGATGCCTTAGTCGAAGTACAATCTCCACCAAGTCAGCCACTCCGTACGGATATCCAAAACTGGAAGGGCATTGGTTTTGCATTGGCTACCGCCCTGGTAGCAAGTACAGCGGCTGCAGCCAGCAAATGGGTGTCTACCGCTGTCCCCGTGCCATTAATTACGCTCAGCCAATATAGTATCTGCCTGATACTGCTAACCCCATGGCTAGTGCGACAAACGCCTCGACACCTTACCACCCAACACTGGAGAACCCACCTAATACGCAGTGTTTCAGGGTGGTTATGCTTTTTCACATATTTTTCTGCCCTAAGCAAAATTTCACTAATGGAAGCAGGGTTATTGCGTAATGCAGCTCCCATTTTTGTTCCCCTTATTGTCTGGCTTTGGTCTCGAGCACAGATCCCCATAACCCACTGGCTACCAATCTTACTGGGCTTATTGGGGATCACCTTGATTCTTCAACCCAACGTGGACGGTATTAGTAGCGGCCATGCGTTCGGCCTGATTTCTGGGCTTACCCTGGCTGCCTCTATGGTCGGAACACGAATTTTGTCCCGTACCGACCGGCCCAGCCTTATATTGTTTTACTACGTATTAATCTCGTTCGCGTGCAGCCTGCCCCTAGGTATCTATTATTGGGAACCAATACCTTTATGGACACTCCCCTATCTTTTTTTTAACGGTGTCTCTGTACTCTTGGCTATCTGGCTGTACACCAAAGCATATAGCTATGCAAAACCCAGTGTGGTGTCGCCAATCAGTTACTTTGGTGTGGTTATTGCCGGACTTCTAGGTTGGCTCATTTGGCAGCACTTACCTAATACTATTGCACTGGTGGGGACGCTGATCGTTATCAGTGCAGGATTGCTCACAGTCTACCTTTCAACTCAGAAAACAAATTGTAGCGACCCATCATAAACTTACTTTCTAAGGTGAAATTGGATGAATTGGCAGAACAAGAAACAACCCCCGTTCAATGACCATCTAGGTGTAACCATAGATAATTGGCAGGAAGGCCATGTTGCAATCAGCGTAGAAGTACAACCGGAACATATGAATACCCACGGTGTACCCCACGGTGGTTTTATTACAACATTAATCGATATCGCTGGCTCTTACTGCGGCCTCTACTGCCCCCACGCCAACCGCCGTCGCAGAGCCTTTACACTGTCTTTAACAGCAAATTTCACCGGTCAGGCCAAGACTAATCAACTCACTGCGATAGGTAAGCTAACGAGTACTGGACGAAAGATATTCTATTCATATACAGAGGTATACGACAGTGAAGGAACTTTAATTGCTACCGGCCAAATGACTATGCGCTATCGT
This sequence comes from Microbulbifer maximicatervae (SeqCode), assembly GCF_052467815.1. NCBI lineage: Bacteria > Pseudomonadati > Pseudomonadota > Gammaproteobacteria > Cellvibrionales > Microbulbiferaceae > Microbulbifer > Microbulbifer maximicatervae (SeqCode). The sequence goes on along the minus strand of NZ_CP174326.1, from coordinate 3,680,109 downwards.
GGTGGCAGTGAAACATTGGATGGTGAACTGATTGATGAAAACACTTTCGAAGTTTCTGAGTAGGTATTTAGAGCATTGTTGCGATCAAATCTAATCTCACACCACTCTCCTCTTGATTCAACCCTATTCTCCGGCGTCTCAGGTTATTTGCAGCAGCCCTTAGAGCCTGTGCGGCTAAAGCCATGAGTGGTGATCTCTTTCAGGCTATCCATCAGCAGGTAGATTCTGCCCCAATCAGGTCACTGATCTCAGGGACCCCCAATTGCTATCGTTCTAGGCGTAACCTACCCCAGCTGCCTTGGTAACAACATGGAGCTTAGCGCTTTCATAGGCTGTTATAACGACTGCAGAAGATTTCACCATCGGCCGCGCGGGTAGCGATAGGCCGGTGATAAGGCGCACCCCTGGCAGTTTTTCCTGAAGGACTTTTTCTTCATTGATCACCGTACAGGTAGCCATCCGATGATAGGTGCCCGGCTGGTATTCAAACAGGCGAATATGGGCTTCGGTGGTTAAAAGCCCGAAGTGGCTGTCCTGGTCGTACAGCCAGGCTATGGTATCGCTATTATTGACCGTGCCGGGAACCCGGCTGAGCTTATCGTAGAAGGTGCCAGCCACCTGGACCTTGGCATCGGAGCTGACAGTGCGTTCACCGAAGGTATGGTATTCGAAACTACTGCGGCCGCTGCTGAGGAATTATTAATTTTTAATTCGGCTTGTTAAATCAGGACAATCTCAATTCAATTGCGAACTATTGATAGGAAGTTGATATTTTTATAGATAAAGTCCATAAAAATATAGGCACGAAAATAATCTTATTGGATTTTATTCAGTTTGTTTTAGTGTCAAAGCTGCGTAGAATTGACAGATATTTATCGATATTTTGGCCGTAATTGAGTATGCCTGAATAGGCTCGCAGCCAAAAGATCAAGAAACCCAAGAGTTTTCTAAAACCCATCTCTCAAAGGAGAACCGTAGCGTGACGTAAGAGTAAGTAAAAGGCGCTGACCCAAGGTGCTACCAACACCAGGGGCCAGCTAACCAAATTGATAACCCTAGTATCAAAGTGGCTCAGTGGATAATACGCTAGAAACCCGCTCGTCTTCAATAAAGTGGAGCAGATTCAGAGGCTTGAGGAGATTCTTCAAGCTCTGGCAGCGTTGCGCCTGTCTTTTCTTATTCTACGCTTACCGCTCTCGTGCACCGCCCCTCACTTCTGCCACCCATTACTTACCAAGCATCCCCTATGCGGAAGATCCGCATACGATTTTAGTTTCTGCAGGAAATTGCCATGTTGATTTTAAAGCGCCGGACCGGCGAGAACTTAAGAATTGGAACCAATATCTCAGTTACAGTATTGGAGGTTAAGGGCAATCAAGTGAAGATAGGAATCAATGCCCCCAAGTCCCTGCCAACTTACCGTGAAGAGATTTATGTGCGTATCAGGAGGAGTAGCCTGTGAGAAACTGAATATGCCGAAAGGGCTGCCCTTTCGGCTGGATCACTATTTAGAACTAGTGGACTGGAGCGGTCGACATTTAGATCCCAGAAGGCGCGGCTCCATTTCTGAGAAGGCTCCCTCCATACTTGAACGCCTGGGTATACCACCAAAACACTGGTTGTATCTCAGTCATAATTTTGAATGCCGCTTTAATGGCCTGACTGGATCAGCAGAGACTGTACGACAAGTTTGTATCAAACTCGGGAAACGCTGGGTACACGGCATCAACGATTGCCGACGCTACCCTTCTACAGCACCCTGCTGATTATTCCCCCCTTCCCTAACCTATATTCCACTTTGTTTTTATCTAAAGCCGCAATTTTTGAACCCAAAACCTGATTCTTAATACTTTCATTACGCCTTAGCATCAATCAAAGAAGTAAAAGCCGTAAGAAGTGCCTTCGGATCAGCTAGTACCTTCCACTCACTCAATTTATGGCGATCCTGGACCTGGCTCAATAGCGCCTAGCTGTGAACCACTGCCGAAATAGCCTCCAAAGATCGACGCCAGTAATACTACAAGCGCCTTTTTCCAATCTTTGGGGCTCTGGGTGTCTAGATTTGATTTCTATGGATACCCAAGACGACTATCAGGCGAGAATTTAATCACGCAAATTTAGACCTTGTTTAAAATACAAATATAGACAATCACTTGCCCCCATAAAACCTCCACGACCTATATTAATATTTTTCTCAGGCCAGATAAATTTCATGGGCAAACCTCCAAATTTGACAAGCTCACGATCATGAACCAGTCCAAGTTGTGCATAGAATATCCCCTTCGACTTTAGGTAGATACGAAGTTCCGCAACCTCACCCCCTACACGGATATTTCCAACCTCTACTTCAGAGAAGCAACCAGCAAACTCATCAAAGTACTTCGGCAACAATTCAAACTCTTTCCCTCTCACCTTGAAGACAACGCTTTCTATGTTTCTTGTATCAATGAGTTTTATGTTGTTAAAAAAATCCTGACGTGATTGCTTTACTGACCAAAACAAATAAAAAATCACAACAGAGAAGCATATGAAAAGAGCAAACTTAAGGGCTCTATTGTCCATTACTATCTCCAGTGGAAGATGTTCGTAAATCGTAATAATGACCAACTGCATCTCCCCAAAGACCTGCCAGAGGGTAATATACAGCTCTATATGCATCCACAAATACTGACAAATCGGTATTGAGTGCCTCACTGGGGTCACCGATAACTCCAACACCTGTCGCAGTCCTTACAGATGTCGCAGCTCCAGGAGCCGAGAATGAGAAGGTTACTTGAGTGCCAGTATAGCTAGGCAAGCTTAATTCACCTGGCTTTGTAAACGGCATTGAATGGGTCATTTCATATGATGCGTTAAAATAGGCATAATCTGCACTTACCCCGTTAATAGAATAAGCTCCTTCTAGAACATTAACAGGAGAATTAGGAATCCAACCAAACTCACCTCCTCCATCAGCATCATAAAAGTTTAAGCCTGATGAAATTAGATTCGCAACCTCGCCAGAAGCATACCAATTCCACGTTATTTGCCCAGAGGGTTGAACCCATGCAAATATTCCAGCAATGGCAGACAATTCTGGACACCCACCAAAGTAGAAGCTTAAAGCGTCAAGTCAATTGACACAATACAGGCAGAATGATCAAAATACTGGGTATAAATACAGTCAAAGATAAAAATCCATGACTCTTCCACGCAGCACGCAAATCTCTCTTGATGCGACACCCTATTATCACTGTGTCTCCCGCTGTGTGCGTAGAGCGTTCCTTTGCGGTAGGGATGCGAAATCCGGAAAAGACTATGAGCACCGGCGCCGGTGGATTGAGGCCAGGATGCATAAGCTGGCCTCAATTTTTGCTCTTGATAACGCTGCCTATGCGGTAATGAGTAATCACACCCATATTGTGCTCTATATCGATACCTACACAGCAAACTCCTGGTCCACTATCGAGATAATTGAACGCTGGCAACAACTTTTCAAAGGTTCTGCGCTGAGCCAACGTTATCTTCGCGGTGAAGCCCTGGATGCCGCCGAGCTGGAAAAACTTCAGGAGGTGACAACCCTTTGGCGCGAGCGCCTGACCGATATCAGCTGGTTTATGCGCTGCCTGAACGAGTCCATCGCCCGCCAGGCCAATGCCGAGGACAACTGCACCGGTCGTTTCTGGGAAGGGCGTTTCAAGTCTCAGGCCTTGCCGCCTGCCTGGCTTACGTGAACCTCAACCCTATCCGTGCTGGTATCGCTAAAACCCCAGAAGAATCCGATTACACTTCGATCCAGCAACGCATCCACACAGCCATCTCAGGCCAGCAGCCCAAAAGCCTACTGCCGCTGGTGGGCGGAGAGCGCCGGGATATGCCTAAAGGCTTGCCTTTTCAGCTGGATCACTATTTAGAGCTGGTAGACTGGAGTGGCCGGCAGCTGCACCCTAAAAAGCGCGGCGCTATTCCCGAAAACATCCCACCTATTTTAAATCGGCTGGGTATTTCGCCAAAACACTGGCTCTACCTAAACCGCAATTTTGAAAGCCGCTTTAAACGCTTGGTGGGCTCGGCGGAAGCGGTACGCCAGGTCTGTGCGCAGCAAAATAAACGCTGGGTACACGGGCTGCCCGATTGCCAGCGCTTTCTTTGCCCCGCCCCCTGCTAGATTACAGAAATCCGCTTATCAGCTGCCCCTAGATTCCATCGCTCCCGACTCTACACCCCACCTGATTCCCTATGGACTCCCAAAATGATCTTTTAACGCCAAATTGCCATCTATTTTGAGACAGATATACCGGCTACCAAGTGGTGGCGAAAAAATTCTTGTCTAGCTTCCGACTCTCCATTCTTTGGATGTTCTTTGGATGTCCTGGATTAATTTCTCTGGATTAATTTCTAATTCCTGGATTAATTTGAGGAATTATTCAGAGACTCACTAGATTCAATGAACTGCTATACGCACGAGATATACAACTTGGATATAGGAAGATTCTCATCATCAATTAATGCACATTCCAGATTTCAGAGCCCACATATCAATAAAATATTGATAGCTATTTACATACCATCAACTCAGATTTTTATTGAGCGCAGAAAGTACTACTCGGGTTGTGGCTGAAACCTCTTGTTTAGCACAATAGCCATATCTTTTGACAAGTTCGAGATAGACGGCAATAGATAAAGGAAAGAGGAAATAATAAACACAAATCCAGCAATAGACCACGCAATAGAAATACTAAAATAGTGAGCTGTATACCCTGCCACTAAAGCCCCTGCCGTCGCACCCCCTTGTGCAATTAAAGATTTCACCGATAGCATTGTTGATCTTCTAGATTCTGGAATTTTCTCGTGAAACATTGCCGATCCTGGAGCCATCGAAATCCCAACAACAACATGCAATAGTAAATATACAACTATAAAACCATACAAATCACTTTGAATTGCAAATATAAAAAATAGTAGTCCTGTACAGAACTCAAGCACCAATAGCATATTCGAATAATTATTTTTAAAAACTCTTGACAAGGGAATGGAGCATCCCTGCCCTACCGCCATACAAACATAATTTAACGCAAATAGAATACCAAACAACCAAAGACTTTCCTTGCTGTCGACTAAAGTAGAAAGCATTGGCTGCCAAAGTTGCTCTAAACTAATGAACGCGACCCCGCTTATGAAGTCAATTAATAAAAGTGGTTTAAAGACTGGATTCTCAACAATCACATCAAAAGCACTCTTAATGGTACTGTGAACCTCGCGGAAAAAATTCGAACCAACTGGCTCCCCCATAGAATCTGATTCACCAACAAAATAGAAAGTACAAAGCATATGTATTAATATTAAAGGAACAAGAAAGACAAAACCCACCTCATAAAACCCTATAAAATCGTAGCTATCACTTACAAATGAAAACCATACTGGGATAAGTCCTGAAAATACTGCCCCAACAGCTAAGCCAATCATCTGGAAAATATTTACTGAAGCTTGGGCTTCCATCAAGTTTGTTTCACCATCTCTAGAAACCACTTTAAACTGCTCAACAAAAAGTGCATCAATAGTTCCAGAGAAAAGAGCTATAGACAATCCATTAAGAATCATAAATACAATCAATTCCGCAAAGCTAGACGACCACCAAAAACCTATCACTACAAACAGTAGAACCAGCTCGCCAGCTATAAAGGTCTTTTTTCTCCCGTATCTATCAGCAAGCGCTCCAAACGGGACCTCTAAAGCAACAGTGGATATTGTTGCTACTGCCAACAATATACCCATTTCATGAAGCTCGATTCCTTTACTCATAAACAACAAGAATATAATCGGAGCAATCATCCCACTTATAGCTGATATTCCAGCCTGAACAAGACCAAACTTAATTATTAAAGCATGTACCGACCTGCTCATCTTTATCACCATTCCTGGTTGAAACGCCGCCATCGCATAGCAATAAATTATGGCTATGCCTAGCTAAAATTCATACTCTAACCTACTGTGATGGGTCAGCACGATTACATACAAGTACAATTACAACCTCACGAATCCATGTTAGGTATTAAGGGTTGCGATTAGATCAATTCACAAATGATATTCATAACTTTCTATTAGGATAGAAACTATTAACTCTTCACACCTAGGAAGTGAGGATTCCTAAAATACAACTCACGAGATGTTAAAGATCAATTTGCCCCTTGTGATTCAATACTCCAACGCTCACAGTATCAACTTGAATATCTGAAGAGGGTGAGTAATTCGAAAATTTTTAACAAAATTCCCATATGTCATTCGCCTCCAGTTGTAGAAGTAAATAATTAGCCGCATATATAAAGATTAAACTCTAGTCGGGCTGTGCGTTTTCACAAAATAAAGTAAATCTTGTTTTGCTTCGCTACGAGTAGTAAGTGCCATTAATCAGGGAAAATTCTACTGGTAGCACTACCACCTTTCCCGGTCCAGAAAAAGGCAGCGATGAGTTGAAGGAATTGTAATAATGTGAGGAATGAACGACTTAAATTAGGTCTTAGGTACCTCGCTTGGCCTAGGCAAAGCGATATACCAAAGCAAGGCAACCTGAGAGTATATTGGAGTTAACTTGTAAGCCTTTAAGGCAAAGCCAGAGCGGATAAAACCTTAAGAATGATGGTTTTATCCACTACTTAACCCCTGTAAATGAGTCCTAAATCAATGTAAGTTATCCATCTCTTCTTTCATTCTCTTACCTATCGCTAAATGCGCCGCTGGATCAAAATGGTAATAACCTGAGAGATCATCTGTTTCATGAGCCTCAACATTGTAGATGTTGTCTGCAACAGACTGTTGGGCAGACTGAATAGCTCCACTGGCATCACCATAGTGGCTTTTAGCAATAACAATGGGCAAGTCATAATCATTTAGCGCTTCCCGTAGGCCATTCACCAGACAGGTCAAATTCGCCTCATAGTTGTTTTCATTTACACTTTGCCCTCCATCATTCCAACCCTGGAACCAGATAAAACTATCGATTTCAATCGACTTATTTTCATACTGCGGAAAGTAACCAGCCAAGACTTCAGGGTCGCGCAAGGCCTCAATCTTCTCCAACATCGCAGTGTAAAGAGACTCCTGATTTTCCTCATCTTGGGTCCACTCATTAGCGGCGGAGTCATGGCAGCCAGGGACCTTCCAGTCAACTCTCAGGTCAGTACCACCCTGAACCACTTTTAAAAGCAACAGATCGTTCTCAGTCTCTTCACCGAGGTAGTGCCCTAAAGTGAGCTCTGGTCCATAGCGGTTAGTAGACACGCCGTAATTGGGGAACAATTCACCATGGCGCTCAGAGAAGGAGAGAGAACCGGTATCATTCAATGAACCCTGATACTGCAGTACAGTAATATCGTCTCGTGCACCTTCAAGAGCTGCGTCCAGGTGACCATCAGTATAAATCTCAGCTACCTCCATAGCAGTACTCATTTGCATCCGGGCATCGTAATTGTACCCATAGGAGCCATCGCTAGAGGAGAAGTAATATCTACTGATGGTGGCAAAGAGTCGGTCAGTCAGATCAAAGTTACGGCTATCACAGGTTTCACCTGTATGAGAGTCGAGACTGCCTGCACGGCAGAGGAATTGCCCGAGCTTCTGCACCACAGGATCTTCGTTATCATCGCTAAGTCTCTGGTTATAATCGGCTAGCGAATCACTATTATTGATAAACTGCTCTGTTATCTGGTCATCACTAATCGCCGTAGAACCACAGTCGACATCGCCGTAGGTGTAATCTGCATTGGCATGGCAAATCAGCTCTTGCAAGCGATCTAACCGGGTGTTGTTGCCTTCCATATTGGACTGGCCTGCCATAACCACAACTTTTACAACATCCTCATCTGAAGTATCACCCACTGGATCGGTATTTACGTCGCCACCAGATGGATAGATAGCAAAATCATAATCATAAAACTCAAAATCCCTGAAGGTGTCAGGAGTTGTGACTACGAGAGCATAGAGTTCATGATTGGCAGGTACCGGTACTACGGTACTTGAATCTTCCCCGGAGCTATCAATATCAAATGGATAATAACTACGAGAACCAGTAGATGGGTTGTAAACCACTGCACGACCACGGAAGTCCGCATGATCTGGGTTATTTTCAGCATCAACCCTAACCGCAATGGTGTAGTTACTGTCTTCAGTAATACCTTCTACCTTAAAGGCATTAAAAGCCCAAGAGCCTGGTACAAAACCAGTATCCATATCGGTCCAGCTATTACCCGTCCCTTCCTGGTCAAATGTTTGAGTGTACTTATTATCGTGGGTACTGGCATCGGGGTGCTCACTCAACATTCTACTCAAAGAGGCTGCCTCCGAAATCTGATAGGCCTCACTCTCAACCATATCCCAAGTCGTAATTTGTGCAGCAAAATCGGCAAACAGGGCTTTCATGTCGTGCCCTTGGGCTGTTAAGTAAGCATCGGCTGCTTCCAGGTCGTTGAGCCCATCTCTGGAATTGCGGAATACACCTCCCATCAGGTCCTTGCTAACCGCATAATTTGTAAGCCAAGACCAGAAAATATAAGCGCCGTACTGATGCCCACCTTTAAAGTCATAACCATATTGATGATCAACGGGAGAGTCTTGTATGGCCCAAAGGGAAATATGCGGGTGGAGGGTATAGTAACCCAACAGGCTATCCTTAACGCCCGGGATATTATGATCTGCTCCCCAGCTTGCAGAGGATTCCAAAGTATATTTACCGCTCGATTCACCTGTAACCCTATTCAAGCGGCCCTGATAAGAGTGGAAGTTCTCATGCATCCAGTGCTGGGCATTAGACTGGGTAAGCGGATTATCTTCAAGGGTATAATCCTTAACAAAAGTATTGCTAATCGCGTCGTTCAACTCCAAATCACGGGTAGATCCCTCATCGCTGAAGTAGGTGCAAAGTTCACCTTTGCCGTACATTCCGGCCTCAAAGATATTCCTTTCCCAAACCCTCTCTTGAGCCACTATATAGTGCTCAAAGTTAGCCATGGTCTTATCAGTATCATCGGACCACCACTGGCACTGATAGGTTGAACAAAGGTAATTGTTGTAGCCATCATAGGGACTGGCAGCAATCATGGATTCATTACACTTGCTGCCCCCCAAATCCATGACATCATCATATGTCAACACACGCTCATAGAGCCGTACATCCCAAATTTTTCCTGCAAAGGGTCCGAATTGCAGCATATCACCCAAACTGGAGTAACTATCACTATCAATAGAAACCGAAGAAGATGCCTCACCATTTAAATAGGTAGTCAATGTGCCATTATCGACTGTAATAGCGACATGATTACAGCTACGAGTTTTTAAAGTGCTCTCACCATTAGAAAATTGTTGGCTATCCTGACTCCCCAACTGTCCTACAATATCACCACCGCTGGTACCTACATAAAAACTGCCTGCATTGTTATTGCCTGTAGGATCAGCAATAGACCGAACTATTACTTCATCGCCTTCATTGCTATCCGGAATAAACTTAAATGACAAGCTAAAATAGGTGAGATCATCTTTTTCGGGAAGGTCTACAGTCATGTCAGCGCTGTTGAAATCATTGCGACTGACAAACATTGTGCGCCCTTCTAAATCAGGATCTGAAGATGCACTTTCTGTTAATGCCGTACCCTCAACAACCACAGAGTTTCCACCGGCTACATCACGGAATTCCAAGTGAGAAGGAACATGTACCAACAGGCTGTCTGCAGGTCCTTCCAAGAAATCGCTGACACAATCATTTGCCGCGACCTCAATAGTAACCGTCGCAATATTACTTGCACCGCTTCCGTCTGACGCTAAATAAGAGAAACTATCGGTACCAGTAAAATCTGTCGCTGGGAGGTACTCCCAGCGTCGCCCACTGCCCGTTAAACTACCATGAGCCGGTTCAGACTGGATGGAATAGTCTAGTGAATCTAAATCCGCATCATAAGCGGCAAGAAATATGGATTTAGCAAGGCGGCCATGTGCAGCCATCTCTACCAGCTGGTCATTGGCAATGGGTAGAGTGTTACTGGCACTCCCCCCTGAGGGAGTATCTACTACTCCCCCACCAGAACCCTCCTGTGGAGTTGCCTCATCGCTACTACTGCCGCCACCGCCGCCGCAGCCAAAAAGCATGGCAGTTAGCAATAGTACAAAAGGACTCTTTAATGTCTTTTGAGGGTGGGAATTTCTATTGGTACGTATAAACATTATTTGTCATTTAAAGATGCTGAATTTACCGGCGCAGCTTATAGGTATGCCCCGAATGGCGCCGTGAACCAGTTCTTTGATTTGGTCAGCCTGATTCACATTTCATATAAATTCTAGCTTTACTCATGCCGCTCTTTAATGGTCAATTATTTTTGATAATTAAATGTTTACAAAAACACAATTTTCGCTGAACAAATAGATGGAACCTTATCGTTAAAATATTCGAAAAGTTATTGACATTAGAAGCCCTCTACTCAGTACCCTAGATCTAATTATATTGCGATTTTTAACTTACAAATAACCACTTCACATCTCCAGGCTTTAGACACTAGCGTTTAATCTTTAACCTTCAAAGGACCTCAGAAATTCTCCATTGCCAGAAAATATAAAAACCGAACCCCACAAGTAACAACCCGTAAATGAAAAATCACTCATTTAAACTAACGATCAAACTTTAAAGAAAATACTCACAAAGAATATGATCTGCTTAATTCTTCATCAATATGTCGACAACACCTTTACCGATTAGTCAGTTTAGACAGCACATCACTTACCCTTGGTTTGAAGTCTCCATAACAAAGCTCAGGAGCCCATGAATAGTTCAGCGATGCTTCTAGCTCCCTGAACAGCTCACAATCACGGGGTCGCTTTCAAAGCCCAGCAAGGCGAACCTTTGAGGCCTGCAGCGATAACACAGGATATTCAACAGCTCCCTAAATAGGGCTTTTATGCACACTGGACATGTCTACCAAAGTCTGTAAATTGATTTGATCAAAACTCAACACTTCGCCGCCCTCTACATCAGCGAAAGCTTGGGCATCCTGCTGCCTAGCAAAACTTGCCAATGTTGCCCCCATGGAGCCCTGCTTCGCATGCCCTATCACATACCAGGCCTTGCGGGCATCTATATAGGTTTCCTCATCAGGACGGTCCCAAGGTGTTACCGCCATATCGTGTACAAAGGCCTGCTGAATATTATGGCTATTTTCAGGATCTACAATAAAGGCAAACATATCGAGGGTGGAACAGAATTTGAGATTTCCCTCTTCCCCTTTACTAATTAGCTGACCTTTAGGGCCAGAGTAGTTGGTAATGATCATACCGCATAAATGACATTCTTCACCATTTTCAATCGCTACTACCTGATGAGCCAAAGAAATTTTCTTGTCCGCTGTACAACCTATTAATGAAGCAGCCAATATCAATAGCAGAAACAATATTCTGATTACAAAAGCATGCGCTAATAGATATTTCATCTCACCCTCCCAAATTCATAACTCACGGCGACTAAAAATATACAGTGCCAGACTAGTGGGTAACACTAACCAAACCAACATCCCACCCAGCAACCCGAATAATGAAAATTGGGATTGATTCGCAAGCGCCATAAATCCACTGAGATTTTGGTCCGCAAAATAAGTAATGTTAACCAACCGAAAGATGTCCGTTGGATTAACTAATAGCAAATAGGGAAACAGATCGGCATTTACATTGCCTTCAGTTGATACCAACAACCCCAATAAGCCAAGATCAAACACCAGCACAAAAACAAACCATATTAATATAGCTATACCGGCCGCCTTGGATTTCTCTGATACACTAGCACTAACTACATAGGCAATAGCAATAAATATCCAGCCCAGCAGAACTGCAGACGAAATAAATACCATATAAGGTATCAGTAATTCGCTCCAGGAAGTATGAGCGGAAAATAGTCCAATCACCACTGCGGAAGAACCAAAACCTACCAGTGTTGAAAATGCCATTATCGCGCCCTGCCCTAACATCTTCCCTAATAGGAGCTGAGTACGGGACAGAGGGTATGTCATTAATAGCAGTAGAGTACCACTTTCATCTTCACCAACAATGCCATCATATGACAGTATCATTGCGATCAGGGGAATAATAAATACCGCTAAACTTGCAAGACTAACAATTGTTGTTGATAGAGAGCTAAAACCAACCTTTCCCGCTGCTGCAGCTCCAAAGTATGCCAAACCTGTTGCCAATACCGAGAATATAATACATATTGATAACACCCAACGGTTACGCAGGCCATCCCGAAATTCCTTTGCGGCAACGACAAATATCGGGCCCGTCATAAAACACCCTCCTGGTCAAAGCGCTGCTGATTAAAGTAGGTGTATAGGTCTTCGAGAGAGGGTAATTGAATATCGATCTTATCAATACCTCTTAACTTCGTAAGTATCCGCAGAGCTTGCATTCTTTCATCCATAGGTACAAGCAGCTCTGCGCCCTTGCTATGACTCCGGGTCAAAGGCCTCAATTCTTGAGGCAGCTCTTCTAGCAAGCCGGACTGTCCTTTTAGCTGGAATACCGCAGGTAGACTTGCCTGGTCTTGCAGTTGCTCAATACTACCAGCGGCCAGAACCCTACCCCGCCGCAAAATAAGCGCCCGATCTAGATATTTCTCAACGCCTGGTAACACATGCGAACAAAGTACAATTGTACATCCCTGATGCTTTAAGTGATCAATAGTATGATAAAACTCCCTAGTGGCAATTGGGTCCAAGCCAACGGTTGGCTCATCCAATAGCAATAAGCGCGGGTTACCCAGTAATGCCTGCGCTAGCCCCAGGCGTTGGCGCATCCCTTTAGAGTAGGTTTTAACTCGCCGATCATAGGCATCTTTCAAGCCTACCTGCTCAAGTAGCTCCATACACTGTTTTCGAGTGGCTCCTTTTAACTGAGCAAAATATTCCAAGACTTCCAAACCCGTAAGTTGAGCATAGAAGCTGACATTCTCCTGTAAGAATCCCAATTTACTACGAAATTCACGCCCCCCCTGTTGAGCCGGATCTTTACCAAAGACGCTGATTCGGCCAAAGGAAGCACCTATTAACCCTAAAATCAATTTGATGATTGTTGTTTTGCCGGCTCCATTATGTCCAAATAGGCCAAAAACCTCACCCGCTTTCAAATACAGATCAAGGCACTGTAAAGCCCTAATGTCTCTGTATTTCTTCCCTACTTGTTGTAATTCAACAATATTCGCTGTTTGGCCCATTATTCTGCACCTGCCTGAATACGCTCCTGCAGAAAGTCGCTCTCATCAGAAAGTTTCGTTTCTACCTCCTTCCATATTGTCTCAGTCATTAATGGCTGACTATCAATCACTCCAGGACCTTTAAACACCGGAAATTGTCTTTGCACCCAGCGTAGAGTTTCTATTGCTGGGCTATTGAGCAAAAGCCTTGCTGATGGAAATTTCCACAAAATCTGGTCAACGCTATCATTCGGCTCATATTTAATATCACCGACACCATCTCCGTTCATATCCCAACCCAGGTAATCACTCCAGTAATTTCCTGCCCAATCCTGGCCACGACTGGATACATACTTAACTTGAGTTTTGTTATTTACAAAAGAATTTCCCTTTAGTGCATTATCTTCAGATGCCGCTGTCAGGTGGATACCAATATCGCTATCGGCAAACCTATTACCGGAAAATTCATTGAATAGTGAGTTGTAAATGAATAGCGCCTTGCCTTCCAGCCCAGTTATTTTCGCCTTCTTAATGCTCGTTTTTTGCATATGAGGATTATTGCGATTCTGGATACCTCTAATATCATTATTTCGCAGGACTGAATTCGTGATGTAGTTCATCAAGATTCCGTAGTTCACATCATTTACCGAACGATTATTTAGCACTTTCAGATATTTTGACTGCATTAAAGCGTAACCAGTACGGGTATTTTCAGTTAGGTTACCCTGTAGTAAATTGTGGTATGAATACATGTAGTGTACGCCATAGCGCAAGTCGTGTAAGTAATTACCAATCAACTCATTGTTATTGCTACTGTCGATATAGATGCCATCCCGAGTTTCCCAAATTTCGTTTCCCTTAACCAAAACCTGTGACACATTAAATAAGTGAATACCATTACCACGGTCAGCTGCCCGTAATCCTGGATTACCTCGTATTTTGTTATTTAAAATCTTAGCTGCACGGGTCGTATCCACCCAGATACCAAATCCGCCACCATGTAGACTATTGTTTTCAATACGACTTCCGATTGCAGAACTCGACAAAAGGATTGCGGCATCCTGACTTGTCAGGTCTTCTCCCCAGTTTATAATTTGCAAATGATGCACATAGCTATTTTCTGCTTCAACCTGTAATGCATGGCCCTTGCCACCTGCATCAATTACGGCCCCCTCTTCCGAAGTTAGCTCTATTGTATTTCGAAGGATAAAGTTTCCTAGATACATCCCCTTTCCCAATATCAGGGTGTCTCCCACTTGGCTCCGATCCAGTGCTAGTTGCAAATCATCCTGCGGGGTTAGGGAAATGACAGCTGCATTGGCCATGCAGCTACCCAAAAGAGCTATAAGGCCCAAAATTTTTCTGGAAAAATTCAGAATGGACACTCCTCAAATAAACCCGACAGGAATTTAGCCCTGCCGGGTATCTATACTTGTTACACAGGTTCCACCAGCATGCGACCACGCATTTCCATATGCAGCGCATGACAGAACCAGTTGCAATAGAACCACTGAACTCCTGGTTTATCAGCAGTGAAGGTTACGGAGGCAGTTTGTTGTGGGCTTATTTCCATTTGTACGCCATGGTTTACCATGCAAAATCCGTGGGTAACATCCTCAATCTGGTCAAGATTGGTAACAACCACAGTAACCTCATCTCCCTGCTTTACCCGAAACTCATTCATGCCGTAAACGGGTGCGACTGAGGTCATATAAACACGCACTTTTTTGCCATCGCGTATTACTTTATTTTCGCTATAAACATCGACGCCATCAGCCTTTGCCATCGCAATAGTGGCGGCAAACGTAGGGTCATTACGGTCATACAACTTCCGGGTTTTTACCTTGGAACGATGTACAATCATGCAGTCATGGGGCTCCGCATAAGTTGGGCCATCATGTACCAGCTTCATTTCATCGCCAGATATATCAATTAACTGGTCATTCTCGGCATGTAAGGGCCCGCATTGTAAGAAGCGGTCTTTGGAGAATTTTTGTAGTGATACCAAATATTTGCCATCGGCATCACGGGTTTCTCCCATACTGGTATGATTGTGACCCGGTTGATAATGAACATCCAATTTTTGCAAAATGTAATCAACATTTTCACCATTGTATGCATGAATGGCTTTTTCCACATTCCATTTACATACTTGACTATCAATAAACAATGTAGTGAAGGCATTGCCCTTACCATCAAATGCGGTATGCAATGGCCCTAACCCCAGCTCTACTTCAGCAACAACGGTATCGCGCGGTTTTATTTTATCTTCGAACAAGGCATCAAACTTGTCCAATTGGAACATTGTCACCGTAGGCGATAGCTTCCCATTGGCTACTGCATACTTTCCATCCGGAGCTGTATTAATACCATGAGGATTTTTGGGAACCGGTACATAGCGTGTTAGATCAGAACCTTTTCGACCATCTAGCACCGGCACTTTTGAGCCTTCCAGAGTGGTAAACCTGCCCGCTTTTACGGCGGCTTCAATACGTTCAATATTGAAAATAACCAGATGGTCCCGTTCCGCCTTCATAGAGCCGGTGAGATCAATCGCACCCTCTGAGTTATAACAGGTAGAGAATGCATACTTCCCTGTATAGTCCGCATCGGTATTGTCGAGGTTACCGTCCACTATTACCTGCCATGCCACATCCATACTTTCTGCATCTACACCACTAAATAGAGTGTAATAACCCGGTACATCATCCATGTTTAGGCCATTATTTGGATGGGGAATCCGGAATTCAGCGTTGGCAAATACATACTTGGTATAAGGTACTTTTTGTACCCGCAACCCATGAATAGCCTGACAGTTCGGAATGGTGGTGATTTTGTCAGCCTTCATAATGTCGCAGCGAATCCTCGCAACTCGAGTATTTGCTTTATCATTAATAAAAACATACTTACCGTCATAATGACCATCGGTCATCGACATATGTGGGTGGTGGCTATCACCATTTAACGGGGCATTTTCTCCCAGGATGGCTTTGCTCTCATTAGTAATACCCCAACCAGTTGCACTATCTACATTGAATACTGGAATTCGCATCAACTCTCGCATGGATGGCAACCCGAGAACACGCACTTCGCCAGAGTGCCCTCCACTCCAGAAGCCATAGTATTCATCCAGCTCCCCTGGGCGAACTGAACCATCATCACTAGTGGAAGCTTGAGCACTGGAGGATAATAAAGTACTCCCAACTCCTGCCCCAAGCGTACTTGCGATACCCGCCAATGCCGCTGAACCACTGAGAAATAAACGCCTGCTAACTTTCACATGCTCTGTTAGCTGCGAGTTTTCCGTATCAACCGTAGGTAGGTCTTTATCTTTCGGATCTATCATTCTCACATTCCCCATTAAAAGGATTAAGTGTTTGGTACCGACTCAGTCACATCCAGAGCTTTTATTCTTTCCATTGCCGCTTTTTGCCTATTTTGTTTTTTAGCTTTAATCACCAACGGCGGGCATTTGTCATTTCGATAATAAGTTACCTGGCAATCCAAACAGTGATGACACTCATTGGCATTGATTGAACCATCTGGGTGAATCGCCTGTATTTCACATTCATTGCTACATACCCTGCACGGCTGACCACACTCTTTACGGCGTTTCAGCCAGTCAAATAAACGTAGGCGAGCAGGAATAGCCAAGGCTGCCCCAAGTGGGCAGATATAACGGCAATACACCTTGCGGGTAAAAATATTGACTATAAGTAGCACAGCGGCATAAACCACGTACCCCCACTCCCTATTAAATTTCAGCAGGAAAGTGGTTTTAAATGGTTCTACTTCAGAGTAATACTCAGCTTCAGACAGAGATTCCAAAGATACTGCAAATAACACAAGAAGAATCACATACTTGATTGCCCAGAGGCGCTCATGTACGGCAAAAGGAATCTCGAACTGCTTAATTTTTAACCGCCGAGAGGCTTCATTAATAAGTTCCTGTAAGGCACCAAATGGACATAACCAACCACAGAAAATTCCCCGCCCCCACAGCAACATAGTCATTGCAACAAAGCTCCAGAGAAGGAAAAGTATGGGATCAAGTAGGAACAAGTCCCATTGAAAATTCCCCTGGAACGCATGTAGAAAAGTAAAAACATTAACTACAGAGAGCTGCCCTAACGTATACCACCCAATAAAGACAAGTGTGAATATCAGGTACCCTTGACGAAGATTCTGCATCAGTCGAGGATAGCGGACGAGAATATCCTGAAAAATGACAATCCCAAGTAGCACAAATAGTGCTACGGACAATATCCCGATCTGGAATGCCTTTTCATGCCAGATGCTGACCCATAGGGCTTCAGATTCTGGCTCTAAATCAGAACTGATTAATTCAGGACGTGACAAGTATTTTTCCGGAGTTAAATAATCACCATAAAAGCTGGTGAATACGCTATCTAGCGCTCCAATCTGACGACGAACTAATAATTCCAGCTGCCAGGCTTCTCCTGGATCAAAATCATAATGGTCCCGAATAACAAAGATCGCCATTTCCTCAAATCCGGGGAAACCATCAATGTAAACATCATCAAGTCTATAGTAATCTGAGTCATGAAAACTGATGACCTTACCGTTTTGTAGCAACTGGGTACGGTCAAAGATCCCACCGCGAACGTAGCCATTACCCTTGAAGGAGTAATCGCCCCTTCCCATCACTGCAATCGCACTATCACCAGGACTAATCTCGCTCATTAGCCAGTCATACTGAGAATCACCTAATAAATTTCTACCAACAGACGGTATATTAACCGGCGCATAATATAGATCTATTAATGCTTTCTCTGCTTCTTCAGGATTTTTAGCCGTTTGGTTTTCAGCCTTGGTGCCTACAAAAGCTAAATCGACATCCTTACGCTTAA
Source organism: Microbulbifer maximicatervae (SeqCode) (assembly GCF_052467815.1). Classification (NCBI taxonomy): domain Bacteria; kingdom Pseudomonadati; phylum Pseudomonadota; class Gammaproteobacteria; order Cellvibrionales; family Microbulbiferaceae; genus Microbulbifer; species Microbulbifer maximicatervae (SeqCode). The sequence goes on along the minus strand of NZ_CP174326.1, from coordinate 3,662,043 downwards.
GTAAAAGCCTCCGAATTGAACCATCTTCCGTCAAACTGCCCCAATCGGCTTCGGAAAATTTCTCTGATTTTATACTGGCTCGAACTTTTACAGTTCTAAGGGAAAGCCCTGCAAGACCTAAATGACGCGCAACTTTTCGAGCAGCACGCATAATAGTCTCATTTACCACCCTAACTGTAACAGTAGCACCGGACACCATATCTATATGGTGCTTTTCTTCACTACTATCATTACCTACGCGAATATGGTCAGTAACACTCAGGCCTTGATATCTATTTGCAAAATCAAAAAGTCTCTGCTCTGGAATACCTACCAATAGAATAGGCTCATGATGCTCAAGCACCTGAACAGCCAAAAACTTCCCATCCTTTCCCATCACAATCAAAGTATTGATGGGCTTACCCGAATAGGCGGGGATTTTTACAATATCATTGGTATTGAAGGCATATCCGATTTCAACATCATCTTTATAAATGCGCCGAATTAAGAACTGCCCATCAACCAGAGATTCTTTATTAGTAATTTTGGTAGCTCCAGGAAATACCTGGAATATAATTTCCCTTTGTTGCTCTTCACTAACTGGCACCATTGACTGTGCACCATTAGGTAAAGCAAAAAATAGCAATACACTAAAGCATAGATACACCCAAGAATCGGCTAATAATCTGTAACATCCTTTCATCATTAGCAACCTTTGTGATACCTATTGCTGGGTAGAAATCCTGACTATGATTGTATTGGACATAAAGTACTTTTACTTAAGTTAGGCAAGTAACATAAACAAATGAATACGATGATCTACATCCCAGATCTAAATTACCTCTGCATCGTATTTCCTTGAAGATAACGTATCTCGTGCTCTATATTGATAGCCTTGCTTATAAGTAATTTCTGGTATGCCAGAAAATACTATCTCGTCGGCCACTCTTTGTATTTCGATTGCCAGGCTTAGTAATAGCTTTGGTTCTTCGGATTGATTCAAGGAGATCGGTACGCTCAGTAAGACGGCACAGATTGCCAGTATTATATCTTTGGATGAAACAGACATAATGATATCCCCCTATTTCACTCGAGATGATTCATCTCAAGTGAAAGTTTAGAAGGACAAGCTTTGAAGTTTCTTGATGTCTATCAAGTTTTTAGGGATTTTAGCTTGCGAAAGCCAGAATGCTGCATGGATTGGTAGGCAGTAGAAACTTAAATAGATGTAAAGCTTCGGGCAGGGACATTTTAGCCCCAACTTGCCTCAACGCTACACCTTTTTGACAGCAAACCGAATAATTACTTATTTGACTTATCGGATACTTATCGCATCCTGAAAAAAATTGATTACGCCTAAATTACTGCTTGGCAAAAGAGATATTTTGGGCGGGGGGAGTAGTGACGACAAAAAAATAGAATCTACACTTTTACAGACACCAAGAGTCTGAGTTTTAAAAAGTGCAACTTTGCTACATCTATTAACAATTAAAAGTGATCTTTCTCACGGGAGTTGCTTATCAAATCCTAGCAAGACATACCGCCGGTTGGTTAACCTACTTGACCAATGTAAAAAATCCCGTAATAACTTGCAGGCCTTTTGGTAATGCAGGACGTGGCTAAACGATTTATTACCCTAGAAGCTGGAGAGACGCTGGACATAAAACACCAAGGGTTAAAAGAGGCAGATTAACTGGTTATGTACTAATGCCTTAATCGCTCAGTAAACCAATAAAGAAGCGGGGGGATCTCACTGGCGATTGGGAACCGGCATCCAACTACCCTTAAACTTACTCAGCGCCCGGATCACGATTTTGACCGCTGATATCACCAGCTCCGATAGCTCACCGCATCTCTCATGCTTCATTCATGAGTACTCTTCAATTTACCCTGTTTATGAATAAAGCTGTTTTCTAAAAAGCGTCGGGATAGCTCAGCTAGTATCTTTGCAGACTTTGGGAACACTAGATGATAGGAGCAACGTCTAAGCCCTTTGCGAGATCTACAATACGGTTGCGGTTACCTTCAGCTTGAACCTTTCTGGATTTACTAGGTTATTTCGTGGCATTCCGGTACGAGTATATTTCCGCCAGAAAGAGCAATGTTTCGCCACCTCTTCTATAGTAATTCCGATCTATAGAATATGATGAAGCTTCAGTTAGTCCCAACATGGCGAAGTCGCCTGTAATCCACGCTTAAGGAGCCCCTGAATACCTCTTACTATTTGCCAACCTGTCTTTAAGTGGAAGGATAATGGCTATCCCAAAAAAGGGCCAAATATTTGGTTGCAAATGAAACCCTCGCCCTATTCTGTATGGCAAAGTAGGATAGGTACTCCGCCTGCAGGTGCAGCGCGGTACCAAGGAATAGAGAAACCAGAAGACGCCATGACCACACAGCAGTTCGACGACTTAAATGTTGTCTCCCAGGAAGTACTGATCAGCCCGGAGACGCTGAAAGCAGAACTCCCCATTAGCGATGCCGCTGAGGCGACCGTCGCCAAAGGGCGCGCCGCCGTGCGCAACATCCTTGATCACAGAGACCACCGCCTGATGGTGGTTATCGGGCCTTGCTCCGTACACGATGTGGACGCAGCAATGGATTATGCCAAGCGCTTGAAGGCGATTGCAGATAAGGTCTCCGATACTCTGCTGATTGTAATGCGTGTCTACTTTGAGAAGCCCCGCACTACAGTTGGCTGGAAAGGCCTGATCAACGATCCCCATTTGAACGACTCCTTCAAGATTGAGGAAGGCCTGCATATTGGCCGTAAACTGCTACTGGACGTCGCCGAACTGGGACTGCCCACCGCAACAGAGGCTCTGGACCCGATTTCCCCCCAGTACCTGCAAGACTTGATCTCATGGTCTGCTATTGGCGCTCGTACTACTGAGTCACAAACTCACCGGGAAATGGCCAGCGGCCTCTCCTCTGCCGTAGGCTTTAAGAATGGTACCGATGGTGGCCTGGAAGTCGCTATCAACGCCCTTCAGTCTGTTGCCAACCCCCATCGCTTCCTCGGTATCAACAAGCGCGGTCAAGTCGCAATTATCCATACTGCAGGCAACCCATACGGTCACGTGGTACTACGGGGAGGTAATGACAAACCAAATTACGACTCGGTAAGTGTTGCGATGTGCGAGCAGGAGCTGCGCAAGTCCAATATCGTGCCAAACATTATGGTCGATTGCAGTCATGCCAATTCCAATAAAAACCATGAGTTACAACCCCTCGTGGTCGACAACGTGACCCACCAAATACTCGATGGTAATCAGTCGATTATTGGCATTATGGTGGAAAGCAACCTGAAGGCTGGCAACCAGAAAATCCTACCAAATTTGGACGATATGGAATATGGAGTTTCTGTTACCGATAAATGTATCGATTGGGAAACTACCGAGACTCTGCTATTGAGTATGGCTGAGCAACTACGTGAGCCCCTTAAAGTGCGCATTTCTTAGACAGACTTTCTTAAGAGGCCCCTTACGGGCCTCTTTCCTATCATTTGCTGATAATTGTAATATCTGCCCTTTATTAAATTACACTCTCCACTTGATAAAGCCCCTACAAAAGGGGTACTTTTGCCGTGCCGTGATACACATCTGTCATATATTCCCTCAAGCCAGCAAAGTGTGCATTAGCGGCTTAGTTAGTTGTAGTCGGATTCTGGCGCCTAATCTTGTACCTAGAGGAAAATAGGAAGACGGCAAACATGGAACTGCAGTCCAACAAGGTGGCCACCTATATTATTGGTGGGTTTACTCTGACCTGGCTGATAGTCAGCCTTAGTTTTGCCCTTGATGGTGGCTCTACCATCTCCTGGCTTGCCGCCGCTCTGTGTACACTTTTATCTATAGCCACCCTTTCCTTCAAGGCAACACATTACATCGATGGAGAATCGAAAAGCTATATCTCCAAGCGGCAAGCCCTTTGGCACTGCTGGACGGAAACGCAATCTCTAGAAGCTTTTAAGGGAGTTAAAGTTATCCCTTACTCACCTCACAATACTAATCGTAAAAGTAACCTTTCCAGCTGGCAGGTTATATTGGTTTTTCTCCATAGCAATAGGAGAGATTACATTCAGGCTCAGATCTTTCCCTCCAGGGAAGATGCGATGGCTTACGCACATCAACTTGCACTATTTACCGCGCTCCCTCTACTCGACTAGCTCCCCTATTATCCGATAAGTGGTGGGACTACTTGCCATCCCACCTTACTCTATACAGCTGATACAGTTATTTCCGAGCTTTAGCAGTATATCTGAATCTACACTATCCTACCTCTCAGTCAAATCAAACAAAAGCCAGGAGCTTCGAAATGGACTCAATTCAGTGGGAAATGTCGAGCTCTACTATTGCTCGCAAATTAGATGAAGATGCCCACCAAGTCACTTTTTCTCCGCCTCACCTCGATAAAGTGAAGCAGGGCGAACTACTTAAATTTCACGCTCATATTAATGTCGAGCAAATGCCTGAGGGGCATCATCTAAAGAAAGCCACCATATTTTCCAATGTTCCTAATGGTGGAACCTGGGAACTGATCTGTGATGAAGGCACAGCAGTTGGCGGTAGAGGCAGTGCCCCGTCTCCAATTATGTACTTTTCTGCAGGTCTAGCCCTTTGCATGATGTCTCACATCGAAATGCTAGCAAAACTCGCGGCAATTAATCTAAAGAATGTAAGGCTAGAACAGAAAACTGAATTCTCAACGACTTTAAACTTGGGGGGCATCAGACCTGAAAACGTATTCGGCAAAGGTGACAAGGTAGAGATACACTTAATTATTGAAAGCGATGAGCCCGAAGAAAAACTGGTGGAATTTATGCATTGTTGCCGGCAAGCCTGCATGTCCCTTCAAACCGTTGCTAGCGCGACACCGGTCGATACCCAACTATTCATTAACAACAAAGCTATTGAATTTGATTAAACCCAAGTATGGCCTCCCAATCTACGAGGCCATACTCTATTACCGCGCCTAATTGTCATCCATTTCCTCGAGCCTAGCTTTAGATAAGGCGGAAGCAACGAGCCCTGTGGGAATCGCAACCACTCCCAAACCGATCAAAAGAACAAAGAAAGTAAATACTCTTCCTCCGAGAGTAACTGGGTACATATCGCCATATCCTACTGTGGTCAAGGTTGTTACTGCCCACCACAAGCTATGAAAGATAGATTTAAATTGTTCTGGCTGGGCAGTATTCTCAAAATAATAGATACCCACCGCAGCCAAATAAAGTAAAATCAGTGCAGTCACACCAAACAGAACTAACTCCTCTTTGACCATACGAAATGCACGGCTAAATCTAGCCACAGCTTTACTATAACGCAATAGCTTAAGAACCCTAAAAACTTGAAATAACCGAACAACCCTAAGCGCCCTTAAGTCCAACCCCGAAGCAATATAAAATGGCAAGAATGCCAGAAGATCAATCAAACCATAAAAACTAAATATAAAGTTCAACTTATTTTTTGCGACATATACTCGACCTAGATATTCCACAGTAAAAACTATCACCGAGAAAACCTCAAAGGCATGCAAAAAACCCTTCTGACTTTGAGTTAAATCCGGGATAGTACTAATTGAAAATGAAACTAACGATGCGACTATCAAACACTGAATAAATATAGAGAAATACTTCCCTGATTTGCTTTCATAATTGTCAATCAACCTTCTCGCACTCAACATCACTCTTGGAGCCCCAGTTTAAATAGCTAAATATTTAAATCGCAGTATAACATGCACCAATTAACAACCCACCACCCCACATTTATAGATACCAAATCAAGCCCCCTTAGTGTGACACATGTCAAAATCACTCACGCTGAGCGTATTAACGTCCCTATAAACCACACCTACAAAGCCACCCTGGGACATAAACATATAAGCACCAATAAAGACGCTCACCGTCCAATTAGCACCCTACATCCAAACAAAAGCTCCTCCAATACAAAAAACTTCTATTTTAAATACATAACTATATGGAGCATCGCCTAACACACCGCCATTCAAAAATTATTCACTAATCAAGAATTTCATGACCTCGCAATGATGTGTAATTGACTCAATCTCAAACCCTTGAGAAACCGCCAAAAAAATGCGGTATTATGACAAACATAATTGAAAAGGAGTTTGAAGCCATGCCATTACAAGATCAAATAAATTCACGTAACGCACTCAGGGCATTGAAAGCTGACCCTCAAACTGCCCTACAAAACTACCGACTACAGATCGGCCTCCAGCCAGGGCATCAAACGCAGCTGGCTCGAGTGCCATTTTCTCTAAACATGGGGAATATCAGTATCGGCCCCGGCGCAGCGAATAATGACAGCAGGATCTACATTCAGGCCCTCACCACTCCGACCCGCGGGCACAGCTCTGTCAATCGATATACAGCACTATTGCGGCCCAATACAGCAAATGCAGATTTTTGGGTAACTGAGCGCCAAACTGGCTGCAGCTTGATTATTCTTGACTGGGGTGGCGGCCAGCTATCTATGGGGCATTTGCAACCCCATCCATTTAATAGTTATAACCAGGTAAATCAAGGAATCATTAATAATACTCCTCTCAGTGTATTTGCTAGCGCGCAGAGAAGCTATTTACGAACTGATGTCACCCAGCTGATCGATGCCTCTAAAATTGGCGGCTTGGACCCTAATCGTTATATTTTGATTCAATCAAACTTTGCGGCCATTAATCTCCAAAATAAAAACGTAATTGGTGTTAAGGAAGCGGGCCGGTGGAACTTTTATATGCAAACCAATGGCATAAACAGAACCGTCCAACATCTCGCATGGACCGACTGGAGTTCTTACCTGCCCTATTTTGCCTACTAGATATCCATCTTTGAGAAAGGCCAGATTGGTTTCAATCTGGCCAGCAGAAGGTCGCATATAGCATGTACGGGAAAGGATACCTGATTGGCATTGTTGCTGCACTTGTCTTATGGCTACTGCTTAGATATGTCGATAAGCGCTACTACCAAAAGAAAAGAGAATTAAAAAGAAAGAAGCTTCAGGAAATTCAAAAGAAAAAAAGAGATGATACGTAAAACCCTGCCATATTTGCTTTTAAGGCTGAATTAAATCCCTCTGCAAGCCCTCAACCAATGCCTGCCAAACTACCTCTACCGCTTTACTTCTTATAGACCTTCCCAAGCACACTAGATGGATCGGTTGCAGCTCAGGGCTTCTCCATTGCTGAAAGATAGGCATCAACTTGCCCTCCGCTAATTCCCGGCGCACCAGAAGAGGATCAATCATAACTATACCTTGACTCATTGTAGCTAATTCAACCAATGTACGGCCATCATCGACTACCATCGCCGGATCAATGGCAATGGTCTTTATTTCGTTACCATCGTTAGAAAAGTGCCAGTGGTCAATGGTTGTTGTTTGGTTACTAAACACTAAGCATTGATGCTGGCTTAAATGATCTGGAGAATTAGGCTCCCCCCAACTAGCCAAATAATCCGGGCTGGCAAACCACCCCCAACGCTTTTCACCTATTCGGCGCGCTACCAATGAAGAGTCCGGCAAGTGCCCAGTGCGAATGGCAATATCAACGCCTTCATCCAGTAAGTTCACAACCCTATCGCTTAAGTTCACTTGAAAAGTAATTTTTGGGTAGCGTTGCTTTAGTAATGGTATGGATGGCAATAAGTACCGCTGCCCCATTAAGGTAGAGCAACTTATCTTAACTCTACCAACAGCTTCATCCTGGTGGGAGAGGATCAGGTGTTCGGTATTGCTCATTAGCTGAGCCATAGTCTCCGTTGCTTCCAACAAAGCAGCACCGGCATCCGTAAGGCGCAATTGCCGCGTACTTCTGTGCAATAGACGCTGATCAACAAACCCCTCCAGCTGTGCCAGCTTCTTGCTGACTGATGAGCGAGGTAAGCCCAGCTGATTAGCAGCCCCCTGAAAACTGCCTTGCTCAATGACCAACCGGAAGACGTACAAATGTCCCAAGTATTGATGTAGATGCTGCATTCTGTCTCCTTGCTTCCAAATTAGAACCAAAGTGTTGCCCTAACGGTGCCTTATTGATACCAGTCTAACAACATATCCTCCTAAGCCTAATCTTGGCAACTGCCATTCATTGCACCATTACAATCGCAAGAGAGGATCTATGGGACACCAGCAGAAAACAAAAACCATCGCAATCACTGGTGGCACTGCCGGTATTGGACTCGCAACAGCTAAGCACTTTTTATCCGAGGGCTGGCAAGTCATCATCACGGGCCGAAACGCTGAAAAACTGGAACAAACAGCCGAGGATATCACGGGCCTCTTTGGGAGTAGCGGCCAGCTGACATGCCACCTATGTGATAGTGGAAAACTCGACCAAATTGAGCAACTGGGAAAAAAATTACAAAACGATGAGGTTAAACTGGATGCCCTTATCTTGAATGCCGGTATTTTCAGGCCTGGGATATTTGAGGAAACCGATGAGGCCCTCTTCGATCACACTTTTGATATCAATGTGAAGGGACCTTTTTTCACACTGCAAAAATTACTACCGGTGATGAATAACCCCTCCAGCGTGGTTTTGCTTTCAAGTATTGCCGTAGAGAAAACCTTTTCGGGAACTTCCGCTTATAGCGCGAGTAAGTCTGCCATTGAAGGTTATGCCCAGGTCCTGAATGCGGAGTTAGCAGTGAGGGGAATTCGTATCAATAGCGTACGCCCCGGAATCACCCTGACCGAAATCCAGGAAAAAGCCGGCATGAGCCAATCAGACATTCAAAATCTCACAGAGAGTATGATGGTAACGCCACTGGGCCGTGCACTTGAGGTGGATGACATAGTGCCAGCAATCCACTACCTGGCCACAGATCACTCAGTCGGTATGCGAAATGCACACCTGAAGGTTGATGGGGGCTACTGCCTCTAACCGGCCTGAAAGTGCGCAAGTGGGGGCCAAGCCCTCCACTTGTGCGAATGAGTACCTTTTGCCGAAGCTTTCTTGTAGTTCACCCCGGCACTCTTAAACACGGGAAATAAGCTACACTGCAAGCTCCAATGCAGCGCGATTACAATATGTAGCTCGCACAATCTCGCGGACCTCTACAGAAACCATCTCCACATCGGGCACGGCTACACACAGTGCCTTGGCTAGTAAATGAGCCAAGTTTTGTCGCTGCTCAATACTTCTACCCGAAAGCAGACTGCATTCCAGGTGTACAAACGGTGCTGGTTCAGGTCCAACCAAATAGTGCTCGACAGGTAACAAACGAACTTTAATATCCCCTGACTCAAACAGTGCAGACTGATCTGCAGCGGCATGGATAGAAGTCAGTAAGCTATCAACATCTACCGACTCAAGTAGATTAGAAGGACACTGGATAACACAGTGAGGCATAAATACTCCCAGGTAAATTTTGAAAGAAAAGCTACATGACCGGAGCGGGTAGTGTATCCGCTGGCAGTAAGCGATTGATGCTCCAATTCAAGATATGGGACACCCAAAGTCCGTCGTCATCCACATAGATCCCATGTACGAAGCCAAATTGCTTCTGTCCCCGCCCAGGCTGGCCCTGATAGCGCATCTTGAGATCACCAGACAGGTCGTACTGTCGCACTTCCTCGGCCCGCGCATCTGTCATCCACAAAGCATCACCTTTGAGAAACAGAACATAGGGGTAACCTATTCCTCTCCATTGAGTTAAATATTTACCCTTTGAATCAAAGATCTGTACCCTGCGGTTTTCACGATCGGCAATATATAACTGCCCCTCAGAATCAATCACAATGGAGTGAGGGAAATTAAACTCTCCAGGGGCCTCCCCCTGACCACCCCAGGTGGTTACCAAAAGGCCATTCTTATCCAGCTTTACGATGCGGCTGTTGCCTTTATCCACCACATAAATAAATCCATTTCTATCCACTGCAACATCTTGGGGCTGATCGAACAGCACCAAGTTGTAGTCGCGATCAAACCAGCCTTCACTGGCTGCACCTCGCTTCCCCAATACCATGGCTACTTCGCCATCAGGTGCAAATTTCAATACCAGGTGCGTGGCAGTATCGGTAGTCCAAATATTGCCCTTATGGTCTATACGAAGACCATGCGGATTTTCAAACAGTCCCGCGCCAATTTCACGAACAAAACGCCGCTGTCCATCGAACTCCAACAGCGAATGAGACCCTCGATGAAACACAACAAAGTGGCCATTCTCCCTGCGGACCACCCCCGCAACCTCCCCAAAGTGCCAACCCACTGGCAACTTAAAATCACCCCCCTTGACGTGAAATGGCTGGCTGTTTGGCGGTGCCTCGGCCAGCGTAAAAGCGCTGGGAACCAAAATCAGGCATAGCAATACAATCACTCTCATCAGAAACCCTTCTTAACTTGTCGATCTGCCAAGATATTGTGACTTTTTCCTATAAATGCGTTAATAGCATAATTTTGATATTCACTTTTTCCTGCTAGGAAATTATTGGAGGTTCCTTTGGACCGGTTCCACTTAATTCAGGTGTTCACTACGGTGGCGCGATTGGGGTCATTTACCCGTGCCGCCCGGGAATTGGGGTCCACGGTGTCCGCTGTGAGCAAGGCCATCCAACAGCTTGAGCAGCGACTGGGTACTCGGCTAATTCACCGTACTACCCGATCCCAAAGCCTTACGGATGCGGGGCGGGACTACCTGGAAACCACAGAGCGTGTCCTTAATGATCTACGGGAAGTGGAAGAGCGACTAACCAGCTCCAAAGGGCAGCCCTCTGGATTGTTGCGGATTACCGCCCCAACGGCTCTGGGGCAGTTCTGGCTGGCACCTAGGCTACCGAAGTTTACAACTGAGCACCCAGATATCCGTTTGGACCTGATTCTGGATGATCAGCTTCGGGATCTTACCGGTGAAGGGTTTGACCTGGCATTGCGATCCCAACCTGCACAGCCCCAATCAACGCTCTACTCTCATCAAATCGGCCGGCACGATCGGCTCCTGGTAGCATCTCCTGAGTACCTGGCAAGGATTAAGTCCTTTTCCTCCCCGGACCAACTCAATAAATTCCAACTACTGTGTTACAAGTACAGCCGCGATCCACTTTCCTGGACTTTTCAAAAGGGGCAGGAATCGATCACGATTGCCCCCAAGCCCTACTTTTCAAGTAATAACTACTATTCCCTCTACCAAGCAGCCCTGTCTGGCGCCGGTATAGCTTGCCTTTACGATTATTTGGTAGAGCGGGATATGACGGCGGGTAACTTGGTTCAGGTTCTGCCGGATTGGCAGCAATCAAGCAGGCCACTTTTTGCGGTGTATCAGCAGAGAAGAGCCGCCTCCGCCAAGCTGGATGGCTTTTGGAGGTTTCTGGAGGAATGTTTTGAGAACAACGCCTGCTGACACCCATGTAGCATAGGTGTTTGTGTATTTAGTTGGCGCTGGGGGCGCGAACCATCTCATTGGCAAGTACAGGGGCCCCGCTGTAGGTAGTTTGCAGCTCCCTGGTCACCACAAAGCCATATTTGCGATACAGGTTTTTCACCGGGTCATTAGTCTTGGCAACCTGCAGGTGTACAGCGCCACTGATGTCCCCTAACAGGTACTCCAGCAACTCCCGCCCTATCCCCTGACCTCTAAACGAAGGATGTACAAATAGTGCACGAATCTCATTCTTATATCGCGCGCCATAGCCAAGAACATCACCTTTTTCGTACACATAAATATCCGACTCCATCAGCTGGGCCAAACGTTTTTGATCTTTATCCAGTGGCAGTAGATTGAAACTCCGGCTTTCAAACCGTAGCTCATCGAGTTTCGAACGGGCATATATATCCAGCACACTTGGATAGTCATTTTTATTGTATTTTCTAATCATTTTGAGAGTGAATCTGTACAAAAGAAGACAAGTTCAAATTTATCTTCCTGATTATCAATTGAAGTAAAGGGGACAACAAGGACTATTCGCTACTTATTCCGTGACGTACATGAAACATTCGACTACTTAAACCAACTCCGAAACCCTATATTGGATACTCGTACAAGTGCGCTAATTAAGAATTGATGAATAATTCCTCCCGGAGCTCAAAGCATTACCACTGCTTTCTCTTTTATCTTCCTTCTTCTACCACACATTTCGGCTACTTTTTCACTTCAACAATCAAGATTATCCGGGTGCTTTAGGTCGTAGAAGCGGCGATATCTTCAGGTAATCGATCTAGCTGCTCCTGAATTCGCTCAGTTAAGCCAAAGTCCTTGAGAATGCCATAAAGGGCTGGCAGGACTAACAGAATCAAAACGGTTGAACTACTTATCCCAAATACAATACTGGTTACCAGTGGAATCAGTATCTGGGCTTGAAGGCTGGTTTCGAACATCAGTGGCAACAATCCGGCCACTGTTGTCAGTGAGGTAAGGAAAATAGCCCTGAACCGGTCGCGACTGGCTTGACTCGCCGCCGTGTGAACGTCCATTCCCTTTCGGACGCGAAGCTTCACAAACTCTACTAACAGGATTGAATCATTCACCACAATTCCAGTGAGAGAGACAAATCCCATCATGCTGGGCATCGTCATATTCTGTCCCATAATAATATGTCCCCAGACTACACCTATTAACGCCAGAGGAATCGCCATCATCACAATTACAGGTTCGGTATAACTACGAAATTGAAGCGACAGTAGTAAATAAATTCCTATTGCCCCGATCAACAAGGCCTTACCCATCGATAGACCTGTAATGAGACTATTTTCGATCTCTCCCTTCATGGTTACCCTTAGGCCCGGAAATTCCTGCTCCAATGGTGCAAAAAAGTTCTGTTGGGTATCCAGCAGAATTTCACTAGCATTGGCCCTCTCTGTAAAAACATCTGCAAAGACCGTAACAACACGCTCACCATTTATTCTCTGGATACGCGCATAGTCCCGGTGCATTTCAATATCGGCAATTGCCATCAAGGGTACACGCTGCCTTGTCTCAGGGTGGATAATGACAAGCTCGTCAAATCGTGACAGAGCACTGCGAGATGGCTCATCCATTCGAACACGAATTTCGTAAGTCTCTCCCTGATACTGCACTTCATCAATCTCTGTGCCCTGATAGGCGGCTCTCAATTGAGTGGCCACAACACTGGCATCAATACCAGAAGCATAAACCCCCTCCCGCATTCGGACCGTCAGCTGTGGCTTACCAGGACGCAGGTCATCCAGTACATTCACCACGCCTTCGTAACTGCGCAGCCAGTTTTGTAGACGTATAGATATTCCTTTTAGCTGATCAATATCCAGCCCGGCCAAGCGAAGGTAAATAGCTCGTCCAGCTGGACCAGGCGATGGCTCCTTATACAAAATCGCGATCGCACCAGGTATATCGCCAGCAGCCTTACTCCAGGCCTGACGTAACTCACTGATACTTGTATGGCGAACCTCTGCAGCCAGTAGGTCGACATTTATTGTGGCTACATGAGCTCCACTCTCAAAAGCATCGCCATTCACACCGTAAGTAACACTAATGTGCTCGATAAGTGGCGCTACCTCTTTCCCTGAGAGGTTTCCAGCAGCTAAATACAGGGCCTTCTTCTGATACGCCACCAGCTTTTCCATTTCTACGAGGGAGGTTCCTTGGGGCATTAGAATTCGGGCCTGTAGTAAATCTCCCTCCAATGTAGGAAACCCTTGGAATTTAACTAACCCCGCAGGAAGTAAACTCACCGTAACAAAAAATAGTCCCACTACGCCGCCGACAAAAGCATATCTGTATTCAACCGCTTTATCAGCGACACGCCCGACATACTCTCTCCACAACTCAAATCGCTGAGCAAAAGCGACTTTCCAGGCTGATGGGTTTTCCTTGTGCGAAAGGGCATGACGCAAATGGGCGGGGAGAATAAGAAAGGCTTCAATCAGGCTAACCACTAGTACAGAGATCAAAACAACTGGCAAAACTTTGAGGACCTGCCCCATGTCCCCTTTGATAAAAGCTAATCCAGAAAAAACGATCACGGTAGTAACAAATGAGGAGATAACCCCCCTTGCAACACGCTTGGTTCCGATAACCACCGCCTGAAGAGGTGTACGGCCATCCCGGTATTCGGTGGCGATACTTTCCGAAACCACAATGGCATCATCCATCAAGATGCCAATTGCAATCAGCAGCCCCACCAAGCTGATCATATTGATGGATATACCCAAAGCAGTAATCACAGCAAAGGCGCCGAGAAATGAAACGGGCAAGCCCATCACCACCCAAAACACATATCGCCCGCTAAAAAACAAATAAAGGGTCAGCGCAACAAGAACAAGCCCTTGCCAGGCGTTGGTAATAATCATCCTTAAACGATCAGCAACAATTGAGGCGCTATCCTGAGTAAGAATCAACCGCATTTCTTCCGGCAAACGGGCATTTTCCGCTTGTACAAATTCGCGAACCGCTTCCAACACCCTCAAACTGTCATCCACGCTATTTTTCTGAACAACAAGCAATGCGGCTCGCTGCCCATCAAAAGTGATTTTGTCCTCCTCCTTTTCAAAACTGTCGTGGATTGTGGCAATATCACCCAAGCGCACCTCTGCGCCATCCATTCCTTTGACAACAATAAGCTCTTCAAGCTCAGCTGCGGTGCGCCGCTTTTCGGTAAAACGAACCTGATACTCCCGATCGGGTGCAGTTACCTTACCGGCGGGCATATCAATTGCCTGCTTATCGATAATTGCGGCAAGATCGGCAACACTCAGTCCATACTGTCGCAAATTGTAATCTGAAATTTCCACTTGCAATTGATGGTCTGAAAAACCGGAAATTTTGACAATGGACACCAGCGGATGACGAAGTAACTCTCGGCGATAGTGCTCGGCCAATTGGTTGAGCTGGATCAAAGGCAAATCTGCACTTAGGGCAACACTCACCACCGGCTGGGTACGTCCCAGCTCTTCTACTGCTGGTCTTTCGCTCTCAGCCGGAAGGGAATCTATCGCATCTATCGCAGATTCAATGTCGGCAAGAAACTGCCCCATATCACCTGCTTCCAGCATTTTCAGCTTCATCACACCAAGATTGTCTGCAGCTTCACAACGGCGCTCATCAATAAATGGGATGCCATCCGTTGCCTCTTCGAGAGGGAGGCAGATACTGTCTTCGACCTCAGCGGTAGCTGCACCAGGATAAAATACTGAGACTTGTACTTCGAACTTGTCGATTTCCGGCATAGTCTCTCGCTTCATCGTCGGCAATACGAAAAAGCCAGCCAGCATCAAACCCACCATAAGCAAATTGGCAGCAGTTGGGTGGATCGCAAAAAAGCGAATCACTCGCCAACTTCCTCTACTGCCACGGTCAAGTCTGAAACTCCCTTTTTGATATCGATGACAGATACTGCCGTCCCGCTGATTGCTGGGATAACATCAGTAGTTATCACCAGATCTCCAGGCACCAAGCCAGAGCGCACAACAGCTAGATCACCCTGGTAGTAGTCCACCGTTATGGTACGAATCTTCAATTGATTATTTTCAGCCAAGTAGACCCGCCCTTCATGCATGGCTCTGCGAGGGATAACCAAAGCTGGCGAAGGAGGTGCAATAAGCTTAATCCGGGCATACATACCACGAAATAGGGGCGGCCGACCCTCGGCTACTATATTTCGATAAGGGTTATCCACTGCAACCACTACGGAGAGAGTTCTACTTGTGGTATCCATGGTACCTCCAACTCTCACTACCCTGCCCCGCCATTCCACCGGCTTAATACCACCTACCAGTCCAACCCTGGCCTCCAATCCCAATAAGGCATCTGAGAAGTCATCAGGCGAGAGAGTTTGATCACTGGGAGATTCAATACTCCGAAAAAGAGGCACTATTTGAGCCATTGTCAGTTCGGCTGAAACCTCCACCTGATCCATGCCATAAGCGACAAAAAGCCGAGTCCCATGGGCAACAGACTGGCCAGCCTCCACATAGACATCACCGATCCGCACGTTATAGGGCAGGCTTATCCGGGTTCGCGATAACTGGTAGCGACTTTCACCAAGCAGCGCTTCAGCACGACTTATCTGGGCCTTTATCACCTGCCTACGAGTGGGAAAGAGGGAGAGATTACCATTTTGAAGTTCAACTTCTTGTCGCAACTTCAATACCCGTTGCTCCTCCGCATCAGCCGCAGAGTGAGAAACAATCCCCTTAACCGCCAACTGCTCTTTTCGCTGTAATTCCTGTTCCCCTAATTCCAGTGTCCTCTGAGCTATTTCCAACGAACGCTGGCTATTAGCCTTTTCAACCTTCAGTTCTTGCAATTTTGCGCGATAAACAGCCAGGTCACTCTCCGCTTGAGCAACGGCCAATTGATAGCTGGTTTCGTCAATATTTAGGATTGGTGCCCCGGCAGATATTATTGCGCCAGGTTCCAAATCAGCCGACACTGAAACCACTCGACCACCAACTTCAGAGTTTGCCTCAAGGATAAGGCTCGGCATCACCTCTCCAAAAGCAACAGTTTCAGCTCGAATAGGCATTCGCTTCACTTCGATGGCCTCCACCAGCAGCTCCGGAACTTGCCCTTCGTATCTTTGTGGTTTCTGTCGACTGGCCACCAGCGACATAGCCATTAAAATTCCACCAAGTATCAAAACGGGTAGCATTCGACGACGCTTTAGTAAGGCTTTGATTGCGCTACTTGTCATAGTTTTACCCATAAAGAACTGGCCGAACCAGACCTTAAAAAGCCTAGTGCCACTAAAACCCAGCAGTTGAATACTCTATTAAAGTTCGCAGAACGCACAACACCCTGTAAAGCTTAAAGTAGTTACTCAATATATTTATTTATCATGTAATCTGCGCCAACTCATATCAATCGACTATCAATATTGAATCTAATCCCACTTCGATTCGCTCCCCCCTTAAATTCACTGAACTATGCTTGGGCTACCAAATTCCGACCTAACTGACAGTGGGACAAAAATGGCGAACAATCACAAAGAGACATCAAAAGCGATACTAGAATTGTGGGGGGACAACTTCCCCGACAAAGCGACAGATTATTTATCACCGGATTATAAAAACCACCAAATGCCCTATGCTGGAGGCGACACTTCAGCACTCACAGTAAAAGGGTGGCAGCAACTTGTCGCAGATTTTCACAAGGGATTCTCCAATACAAAGTTAGAAATTCTGTTGCAAATTTCTGAGGGAGATTACGTCTGCACACGCTGGAGAATAACCGCTACCCATACCGGCAAGTTTCTTCAGTATGAAGCTACAGGAAAAACCAGTAGCTGGACTGGCGTACATACTGACAGATATAAAGATGGAAAAATGGTGGAAAGTTGGGTGGACTGGGATAAATATACCTTCCTGGAGCAATTAGGCTTAGTTGAATAGCCGACCACGAACCAGTCAAAGGTAGACTACACAGCGCTACCTTTGACAACTAACAACATATTAACCTTTCTGTATCCATTTACGATAACACCTCTATGGCAAAAGTTTTATTGACTGGCTTTGAGCCTTTCGGTAACACACCGATAAATCCAGCGGAATCAGTTATGCGTATGCTGGACGGAACACGAATAGCCAATGGTGATATTCACGGTCATTTGATACCCAATAACTTTTTTGAGAGTATTGAAGTTGTCACGGATGCTATTGAAAAAACAGAACCGCAATTAGTGGTGATGTTAGGAGAGTACAGTGGCCGTGCAATCATTACGGCTGAGAGAATTGCACAAAATTATAATGATTCCACCAGGTATAACCTAAAAGATAACCGGGGAGTTGAAATGCAGGGTGAGCCGACTGTACAAAATGGTCCTGTCGCTTACCACAGCACACTCCCTATCCGCGCAATGGTTATGGCAATGCGCGATATTGGTGTTCCTGCCGATATTTCTGATACTGCGGGTACTTTTTGTTGCAACCATATGATGTATGGCGCGCTTCACTATATTGCAACTAATCAGCTGAATATCCCTGCCGGCTGGATACATCTTCCTCAACTACCCCAGATTGCCGCACTGCCCGAAAATATCGGTAATCCCAGCATGTCAAAAGAAACTGCCGCCCTTGGAATACAGGCCGCCATTGAAGCCGCACTAGCTAACCCGCGCGACACTGACGATCCGATCCCTTCTCACTTACAAATCTAATCAAATTGAACTGTTTAGGGGTATAAAGTGAGGGGGTTCCCCTCACTGGTTCTCTAGGCCCCCCACTTTTATAAGTCCCTAGAAAGTATTGAAGTATCAATTTTGCACTGTCTCACTCGCAACGCTTCTTTGTTCTTCTAAATCCGCCTTAAAGGCCATAGAAAGCTCCCTTAGCTTTGGTATAAAACTTTGCACTATCTGCTGCGAAATAGCCATTGAGTCATTCATCACCGTAGGCATTTTAACCAGCATCGACTGGCCAGTTTCAGTCCGGAAGCCAGTATATCTTGAACTTCTTCTTCGGAGTAATGTTTCAGGCACACATCAATCATTAGCTCTTTAATTTTCTCCCAATTCATTTCTTCCTTCACAAAAGTACAAGTTTTTTCATATGCTGCTCAAAAAGCTCGCGCTCTGAAGACCCTACCGCCAATTGACTGACGAAGCTCCAAACATCTGGTCCATTTGCGCATAGATGGTATCGACCATGGCCTCAGCATTTGATACTTCCAGCAGCTCTTTAACGCTTTCACGTTTACTGTCCTTTGCTAGCCCCCGAATGACAAAACGCCTAAAATACCCCCAACAACAACTTCTTTATTGAAATCACCCCAATTTTCTTTTTTAAATAAAAACCTTACTTTCGGTGAAGAAAGTAAGGTCATATTATCCCTACTAGCAATCTTTATGTAATCAACATACAGTTCCAACAAAGAAAGAAAGGTCAACGAAATAACTCAAAGCACCGAGTAGATCACTAAATGTTCTTACCACATGAAAAACAGACCCTACCGGCACTACAAAATAAACCCTTCTAGTACTAATTTATTGCAACATCATCACTATATTTATCCCCTCCAGACAGTCCGGACATCACAGCTACTGCTCCTGTCCAAAGAGTATTTCTACAGAAAAGACAATCAATATCATTAAAATGATGCCCTTTTCTCTCCAGAGTATCCAGAACCCATTTCAGGTTTACTGCTGCCATAAACTGTCTATTTCTAATGGTTAGAATACTGGGCGGCTGAAAGGACTGGATACTATTCGCCTTGGCAACCATTCCGATGTTATTAGCATTTTGAATTCTACGTCTTCGACTATCACTATTATTGTGCGACATAATTGCATTAACCGAAGTATAAGTTTCATTATTAGTATTGTGCCTATTTGTAGCGCCACTAGTATATTTTGTAAGAATGTAGTTAAAGCAAGGATCATTAATCCCTAGATCTTCAACTGAATTGGCTCCTCGAGAATAAAACCTGGCGAGACCTGGGTCATTTACACTAAATTTATCGCGCGAGTAAAAATGTAGGTTAACGTTATACTCTATTTTGAAACTGGTGTTGGTTCTGCGAAGCCCGTGAGCGGTTATAATTAACCTGTTTGTTGCCATCCCACGAGGAGTCCATAACCAGGCGCGTCCGTCAAGGTCTACACACTGGTAATATCCAGCTGCCGCCACCTCAGAATCATCAAAAGTGTGCCAAAGTGCGATTGCCTTATTACCAAAATAATCTTTCAAAGCACCTCTTACATTACGAAAAAACTCCTTTGTCGACATAAACCCTCCCCAGCCTTTAAAGCCAAAGTTTACAAATAAAATTATATCGAGGAAAATCGTATCCCACTAAACCAGAGAAGTAAATGAATGTAAATATGCTATTTTCAAATCAAAAAAAACTTTCAATAGCCACAGGAAATATAACCTAGAATCTATCAAATAAACGGATGTTTACTCTTCAGGAATAGCAAGCAATGAATCAACAATTAATATAAGCAGTTTTACAGGATCCGTTTTAGAGGGATTAACTGTACAGTGTCCTTGCTGATCAACATCTGTTCCACTGACAAGGATATCCCCTCCAAAATGAACATCTCCTGGCATATAGGTTGCCACAACACCATCTCGAGTTGTCGTACGCCAGCGACCAGATAAAGTAATAACCCACTGAGGGTTCGGAGTAGAGTGAAAATCACTTTCCCACCCCGGAGGCAAAATTGCAAACTCACTACGACTAACTTTTGGTACATCACGGCAATGATATTCAGGTGCTGGATTGGAATATTGCATCAAATCAAAGCCTGTCAAATACTCTACCGTGGTCCTTGACCCTCCACTTCTATCACACCAAAGATGATAGAACTCCTGGAAAATCGACTCACCTTTTTCCATTATAGATCCCTTGTTTAATCATCAATGTCCAAAAGCTCTTTCATTGACCAAGTCATGATTAACTACAAATCACTCATTTCCACAGAAAACTCGCGTCACCTACTGAGAAATTGTAATATCAAAGAGTTCGTCGTCCTCAAGTATTGATCTACAGACCACTTTCTGCCCCCCGTCAGCACAAAAGAAAAGCAAATAAACGCCCAAAAAAGTGGATATTCCCAACCACCATAAACTGTTTGTATTTTGCCATTAATATCTATACCACTGACATGGCTTACCCATGAAAAACCCGCAAGGTTATGCCTCCCCTCAAATAAGGCAATTATCAAATAGAATGCTGTTCCAGCAGCGGCAAATCTTGTGAATAAACCAAAGGTAAATCCAACAAATGCGGAAAATTCAAAAATGCCAGAAATAATTACCATTGAAGGTGAGTATCCAATACCTTCAAAGTAATGCACAACATTATTGAAAGCGTCTGCGCCCAGCAGGCCAAACTTCTCTGTAAAGTGATGAACAAAAGTAAATCCGATATAAATCCGAATCAAGGCTAGCTGTAAATCAACTGCAGTCTCATAAGTTTCACAAGCATCCGGTTCCATATAAACCATCCCTAGCCCAGCCAATGCTATGCCCACCTCTTGAGAGAGATCTTATAAGATTTCAGAACTACTTATATAATAGGACAACCTTACCTTCATGCGTTATAAGAGCTACCTCACACCTCAAGCACGCTTAAAGAAATCCAGACTCCTCCAAGTGACAATAGAGGCACGTCAAAATTCACCCCGAAACCAGTTTTAGGAAAAGCCCAGAAAGTCTACCAATGCACACACTTTACAAACCAATGCCACCAACTTTTCTCTGGTAACGCACTCCTAAAAACTGCCCCAAAATATCCACCTAAAAGACCTAATGTTCAAATACACTAGATTTTATCGTAATCAGAGCCGTCCCCATAAATATCAGAGCAACACCACAGATAGCGTAGACATCAAATTTTTGCTGCCAAATAAAAACAGAGGCTGCACAAACAAGTGCAATACCCACACCAGACCAAATAGCATAAGTCATCCCAACATTCATATTTTTTAGCACAAAAGCTAGAAATAGACTCGCCAGGGAATAGAAAAATATAGACCCCATTCCCAACCACCACTTTTCCCAGCCGTTGGAAGCTTTAAGCAGCAAGGTAGCTGTAACTTCAGTGACAATCGCAAAAAATAAAAACAAGTAAGACAAAATAAACCCCAAAAAATTATTATAATTTGGCTTTTTCCAGCCTAAACAATCCAAATTAACTAATAGCAACCCAACTATCAATAACAACTAATTACAGAAGATTTAGGCTCACCACAGGCCCACACAACCTAGCCGTAAGCAGCATGGCCTGTAGAACTCAACAAAACAAATGCGATAACACAGGGTTTTTCACCCCGGTTGACCCAGTTGTGAACCGTGCCACGCTGAACAAGAGTGTCTCCAGCGCATAACTTTACCGATAGCCCCTCTTTCATTTCCATCTCAATTTCACCAGATAGTACAACTGCATAATCAATACTATCGGTCCGATGTAGCCGAGGGGTAACTCCAGGACCAAACTCTACCACCTTAAAGACAGAACCACCGGGAATCGTGGTTCCGACCACATCGCGCGCCCCTTTATCCTCACCATCGTCTATCAGCGCTACAGGTAGATCCTCTGTAGTCCACAACTGCTGTTGAGACATCTGGGGTCGCCATTGGCTTGTGTATAAACCTCGATCATCCATTAATACCACAGGCTCACCTTGTGAATTATGCCCGGTTACCACTCTGCGGATATTTAATGTCATAGCGCTGTCCCTAACTATTATGGCGGTGCCTGAGGGCAATATAGCACCAACAAAGTAGCCCCCCTTATGTACTTTTAGTCCGGTATTGCCAGACCATTGCACATGATCTTCAAGCCTGAAAAATCTATGCTCGGACCAGATATCCTTATTGAATTTGGTATCACCCGCATCGTGAAGTCACTATAATCCCGCCCATGTCAGTATTACCTATTCAAAGCACCCTTCCCGAATTGCTCCAAACCTTAGATGAGCACAGTAATGTTGTTCTTCAGGCGCCACCAGGGGCAGGCAAAACAACTGCTGTACCACTCGCTCTTTTAGACGCGCCATGGTTAAACGAAAGGAAAATTATTATGTTAGAACCGCGCCGCCTGGCAGCGCGGACAGCAGCAGCTCGTATGGCAGCTCAGCTAGGAGAAGAGGTTGGCGAGACTATTGGCTTCCAGGTTCGAGGGGAGCGCCGAGCAACCGGTAAAACCAAGATATTGGTTGTCACCGAAGGAATCCTTACTCGGCTTTTGCAAGCAGATCCGGAGCTTCAATCAACAGCCCTGGTAATTTTCGATGAATTTCACGAGCGCAGCCTGCAAGCAGATCTCTCCCTCGCCTTATGCCTACAATCCCAGGAGTATCTTCGCGAGGACCTGAAAATTCTGGTGATGTCCGCCACACTGGATACCAGCGGTGTGTCTTCGATTCTAAATAATGCGCCTATCATTTCTAGCGAAGGGCGCAGCTACCCCGTCAATATTGAGTATTTGAATCCTAATGAAGAGCTTGAAGACAAGCGTCAGATCCCCGCGCTGATGACCAGGAAAATTGTCGAGTCCTTAGATAAAGAAGAAGGCAGTATTCTCGCCTTTTTGCCTGGTGTCGCAGAAATCAAGCAAGTTGAAGTCCTGCTAAAGGAACGCCTGACGGAAATGACTCCGAAGGGACCCATCACTATCTCTCCACTCTTCGGGGACCTGAGTCGCGAGCAACAGGACCAGGCAATAGCGCCAACTGCTCCGGATACACGAAAGATTGTACTGGCCACTAACGTGGCCGAAACCAGTCTGACTATTGAAGGTATTCGAATAGTTATCGACTCGGGGCTGATGCGCGAGTCGCGCTTTAATCCTAACTGCGGTATGAACCGCCTGGTGACAAGTACGATTTCACAAGCTTCAGCCACTCAGCGTACGGGGCGAGCTGGGCGCCTCAACGCGGGATACTGCCTCCGACTTTGGAGCGAGGGTCGGCAGCGGTCACTAAGTGCCAAAAATACACCGGAGATAACTCGCAGTGATCTCGCCCCCCTAGCACTTGAATTGGCCAAGTGGGGAGTTACTGATGTCAGCGAGCTCAGCTGGCTCGACACACCGCCCCCTGGACCCATGGCTCAGGCTCAGCAGCTCTTACAGCAACTGGGTGCACTGGATGACAAACTGCGCATTACCCCACACGGTAACACCATGCTGGCCTTTGGCGCCCATCCCCGCCTCGCACATATGTTAGTTGCCAGTGTGGACTGGGGCCTACAGGAGCAAGCCTGCCTGCTGGCAGCACTGCTATCTGAGCGGGATATTTTCCGTGGCGAGGCCCGATGGGATCGGGATATCAATAAGCGAATTCAGGCTCTTCAATCCCAAGGCTCTGATTACCGGGTAGATCGCGGCACGGTGCATAGAGTACGCCAGCAATCCAAAAGCTGGGGCTCTCAATTAAAGAAGATTGTGCCAAGCGCAAACTGCGTTTCACCACCCATCGACCATTCAGATGAAATTGGCGCCTTGCTTGGACTGGCCTATCCAGACCGGATCGCAAAAACTCGCAAGGACTCTGCCCGTCGATTTCTACTCTCCAGTGGCAGAGGTGCACACTTTTCCCATGATGACGCCCTTTCCTTGAACGAATACCTGGTCATTGCTGATCTAGATGGCCAGGGCCGCGACGCACGCATCCAACTGGCAGCTGAAATCTCCTTGCCCGCTTTACGGTCGTGCTTCGCCACACAAATCAAAGAAGAGATTTCAGTTCGCTGGGACGAGACTAGCGGCCGGGCTATCGCCCTCCAGCAAACGCAATTGGGGGCACTGGTTTTACACCAACGGCCGGCTGCAGATATCCCACAGGAAACCCTCAGCCGCGCATTACTGGAAGCCATACGTAAGAAAGGCCTGTCTTCCCTCCCCTGGAATACAGAAACTAACCAATTGCGCTTTCGAATTGAATTTCTGCGCCAAAGTAAAGAGTGTGAGGATTTACTAGGCGACACTTTAGTACCAAATTGGAGTGATGACGCTCTTTTGGAGACCATGGAGAATTGGCTGCTTCCTCATTTGCAGGGGCTCAGCAGGCTTGAGCAGGTGGGGCAGCTGGACTTGCATAACATCTTGCGAGGACAGCTTGAGTGGGGACTACAACAAAAACTTGATGACTTGGTCCCCACCCACTACCTGGTCCCTAGCGGCTCCCGGATTAGTATCGACTATGGAGAAACCCCACCTATTCTGGCAGTGCGCCTGCAGGAACTGTTTGGATTGGCACAAACTCCAACAATTTTAAAGAATCGCTATCCACTGATGATTCATTTGCTCTCTCCGGCACGTCGCCCCGTTCAAATTACCCGTGACTTGGTGAATTTCTGGGCCAATACTTACCAAGAGGTAAAAAAGGAGTTGCGTATTAAATACCAGAAACATTACTGGCCCGATGATCCTCTGACGGCTAAAGCTACTACAAAGACGAAGAAGAGAATGGATATGGGGAAATAACCCTCTTCAATTTCCTGCCGCAGTGGCAGAAAAACAGTTTTTCTGAGCGGCGGTTAAGTTATCATTCAGCATTAATTAGATAGCTTACCCCGCAGCATAAGATAGGAGCTTGTGCCAGTGATTTTGGCCTACAGCAATATCTTAAGGTCAGAAAAACTATCATTTGTAGCAATGGAGATGTATTTTGCGCCGGATACTTTTGTCATTTTTTAGTCCGCTAATGATACTAAGCTGTAGTCTTGATGACCTTCCCGATGACATAAATCAAAAATCTACTGATTACGACAAGGAAATGCGTTATCTGGTAGAAGATATAAGCACCTACGCCAAGGGTATCAATCGCCACTTTCTCATTGTTCCCCAAAATGGGGTTAAGTTAATTACGACGACGACAACTACCACGGGGCCTGTGGATGAAACCTACCTGAATGCCACAGACGGCATTGCTCAGGAAGCCCTGTTTTTTGGGGCAAATGGCATTGTCGATGAACCAACCAGCACGTCTGAAACCCGGCGCTTGCAAACTTATCTTGATTTGGCAAAAGATGAAGGAGATCAAATCCTAATAACGGATTTTGCCAGCATTATCCGGAATGTTGACGATTCATATCAGGATAATGAAGATGCAGGGTATATTTCTTTTGCTGCAGACAGTGAAGCCCTGGATAATATCCCTCCATACCCCGATGAGCCATTCAATGTAAATTCACGTGACATTGATAGCCTCGGAGAAGCCAGCAACTTTATAAACATTATCAATCCACGCCTTTACTCAACACCTGAAGAGTTTGTCGACGCATTAAGTGAAACCAATTACGACATCCTGATTATCGATTTCTTCTTTAACGGCGAAACTTACACCCAGGAACAAATTGAGCAGCTCAAAGAAAAAGAAAATGGTGGACGGCGCTTGGTGCTGGCCTATATCAATATCGGCGAAGCACAAGATTATCGCTACTATTGGAAGTCCTATTGGTACAACACCCCACCCGAATGGTTACTGGGAGAAGTACCAGGTGAACCCGGTAATTACTACGTGAAGTATTGGCAACAGGGCTGGCAAAAAATTATTTTCGGCAATGATGACTCTTACATTTATATGATCGTTGATGCTGGATTCGATGGGGCCTATATGGATGGAATCGATGCATTTGAATACTTCGATTCAAGCGATTACTAACCGCCCAAAAGAGACCGGCCCCCAAAACAACCGATTAAGGCTAGCCCTATTCGTACAATGACCGTTCACCCGAACAAATAGACGAATAAGAACAACCAAACACAGGCATTACATAGTAAAGTAGCCAAATGGAACTCCTGTATTAAAATTTACCCCCCCTTATTGAAACCCCTATCGCCCTGATTTCAACAAATCACTTATATAATGCTCACTGCACCTTGCAGAATACAAAGAGAAAACAACTTATAAGTAGACGCTTACAGAGCATATTACTTACAAGCTTTTTGTTAGCAAGAAATGCGGAGACCTATGTTAACTGCAATGAAATTGTCACCAACTTTCAAGCAACCTCAGAAAGGGTTTTACAGACCACTTCCGAAGACATTGAGGGGTGATAAAGGGAAAAAGTCTGCTTTGTAGAAAGAGAAGAGATGATGTTGTTTGCAGCACGATTCCAACGAGGAAAAGCACGACAACGCCTCATATGGTTGATATTCATTAGTTCAACTGAAAATTACATGATACTTGGCTGCTAACTGAATAAGATTCTAGCCAACCCCCAAGAAAATTTATATCATCTCAACCCTGCATACAAATTGATTCAAAAAAATCCTATGTATAAAAATATTCTTAACTCGATAGTACTTACAGTTATTTTTTCATCTACCGTGTTTGCAGGAGAGATAGATGTAATACCATCAGACTGGAAGCTTGAAAATTACACCGATAACGGAGCAATTAAAGTCTTCAATGTTGCAGATGACACCAATAACATCTGTACATCCTTCCATTTGGATTCAGCTACCACTGAAAGTAAAAATCGATTCTGGTCAACAGTCTTAGCTGCTAAAGCAGCTAACTCAAAGATGTTTGTTCGCTATGTAGAGTCAGATTCTGCAAGCTGCGAAATATCAAGCTTTGGACAAAAGTCCACCAGCTGATTTTAAGCATTAATAAACTGACGAAAAACACACAATTACCCATAAATTGAGTAGTTGTGTGCTTTTCTATTGCCTGCTAGAAATCAAGCCTGCTGAGTATCCTTATACTGAGTCACATACTGGGAAAGCCGCCCGGACATTTCCTCTGCCAATTTTTGCAGGGCGTTGAGCGGGCGTATCATCACCTCAAATTCAATAATCTTGCCTTCATCATTAAAGCGGATAATATCCAACCCCTTCAAGCTCTTATCACCGATGGAGGCTGCGAATTCAAGAGCCAGATCGTGTCCCGATTCGGTAGTAAATTCACGGTCGTATTCAAAGCTCTCAAAAACCTGCATCACCGTATTGAGAATCAGGCACACAGCAGCGGAGCTGTGGTAGGGCTTAAAAAATGCCGGTGAACGGAAAACAGCATCTTCTGCAACGATCGCGGGCAAGCGACTCAGATCTCGTGCAGCGACCATCTCATGCCATAGGGCAATAGATTCCGCTATTTTTTTATTGGAATTGTTCATTGGAGACTTCCTCTTCACTCACTTGTTTTTGTAAAAATTCTCTCCCATCAGCACACCCCAACTCGTAAGTTTTTTGGGCCAGCTCTGGACTTGTGTAGTCCCAAACACTGATGAATGGCGGTTTCGAGGGCTGGACATAAGTCCAATCCTGATCGCCTTTACGCTGTGTAAATATGTCTGGGAACTGGTCGTAACGACGGGTCAACAACACCAGCACCCTTCCCTTTCCATCATCCAATCCTGCCACCGGGATATTATCTACCACCCCACCATCGAGTGCTGTTCGCCCCCGCAACTTAAGTCTTGGCGTGAATGGCGGCGTACAGGAGGAGCACAAAATCAGGTCCACCAACTCCTCAATACTGGAACAATCCCGGGCTCGATAAAATTGCTGCTTAAAACCTAAGCGCTGGGCGATCTTGGGGTGAAGGCTGCGTAAAAAATGCTTATCGGCATAGTAGGCCATGGCCCCCACTCCAAAAGCCAAACCTCCAGATAGACCTTTTGGTGGGTGAACAACCGCAATTCGCAACTCTGCGCCCTGCTGAAGGGTCTCCAGTCCATCCCGAAACAGCTCTAACATCGCATTGCGGTAGATTCCATATTGGGGGAACACAGGTTCTTTACCAAAAAGGTTTCCCCAATAAGCATTTTTTTCATTAGTCTCGAACGCGGTCCAGAAATGCTCTCGAGCCTCCTCCGTCTTACCCATCAGCACCAGGCTCGACATTAGGCCCCCTGCCGAAACAGCAGTAACCACCTTCGGAGAAAGACTAATTTCTTTGGCTATGGACTCCCAAAAGCCAATCTGCCAGGTACACCGCCCACCACCACCGGCAAAAACAACTTGGTCAAACATGATCTCGCTTCCCTGCAGCAGCCTTCCGGCTGGAACTTCCTGAGTCCATTCTGTGTTTTACATCCTCTCAAGTGCAGTTTCAGGCCGCTCTCTGCGTTACCGCCGACACTTATGACCAATTAGTTTCAGCCTTCATGATGACATATTGATGACGATAACAATATGCAACTAATTGCATAAGCTAATCGAATCACAAGTATTGTGCAACTGATCGTCTTGACCCTGAACTCACTGAATACTCAAATTTCCACCAGGCGTTCCTTACCGGACACAAGCGCATCGAGAAAGGAATAACCGTCTGCAACCCCAATTTTCAAGGTGTGCCTCATCGCACTGGGGTCAGCAAAATTCCACATCCCGATGGGCAACGGACTGGAAGGCTGCACATAAGTCCACACCTGATCCCCCCTTTGCACGCTGAAACTGTTCGGTAGGTGTGGAAAGCTCCCTGTATCCAAAATCAGAACCCGCCCTTTGCTAGCATCCAAGCCGGCGACCGGAGCATTACCTACCAGGGCTCCATCCAGTACCTCGGCACCACCAAGCGACAGCCTTGGGGATATAGGAGGGGCACAGCAGGAACTCAAAATAAGCTGCTCAAGATCTGTCCCATCTTTGCATTTACTCACGGGGTGAAACATTTGGCGAAACCCCAGATGTAACGCTGTATTTGGATGCAAGTCGTGAAAGATATGTTTGTTAGAGTAGAAAATTGCCAGCCCCAGCGTCAGTGCGAGCGGCACAGGCAACCATTCCGGGGGATAAGTCACTGCAATCCTGAGGTCGGCAGATTGACGCAGAGACTCAAGACTATCGTGAAAAAATTCATGCACTCCTTTGCGGTAGATCTCAAAGTGCGGGAAAATTGGTTCTTTGCGAAATGAATTATTCCAGTAGAAATTCCTTTCATTTTTTTTGCAAGCTGAGTGAAAGTAATTGACACCCTCACGGCAACGATCCGTAAGCATGAGTGCCGCCACCATACTGCCTCCGGATGCAGCGCAAACAACTTTCGGCCGGATCGGTAATTCACGGCTTAGCGATAGCAAAAAACCAAGCTGCCAAGTGCAACGGCTTCCGCCGCCACCAAATACCATTTGATTAAACATGACGACACCCTCTAAGTGAGGCTATCGGAATAAATACGGGAACTTTTGAATTTAACTTAGACCAGGGAACTTTGCCTCTATCGCCACTAGGCGTTAAAGCGAGATCGCAACCAATGACTCTCTCCCAACTGTTACACATCACAATCAGCAAGCTTGCTAACCACCTCGATACAAATAGATATCAAAAAGACTTCACTTTTCAAACCAAGTTGGTATTGAGACAGAAGGCGCTTTTATCTCAACACTCAGTGCAAACCTAATCCTAATCCTAATCCTAATCCTAAGATCGTAATCTTCCGGTCAGTAATTCAAGATCTCCCCAGTCACGTCAGGGAGGACTCTCAATTAACCGCCCTTCGCCACTAATTGCCGCTAAAAATGCACGCCCATCTGCAACTCCCATACGGAAAGTATCCTTCACCTCTTCCGGACTGGCAAAATCCCACACATTAAGTGGAACATGCCCAGAGGGCTGAACATATGTCCATTCCTGGTTAAATTTTTGTACCGTAAAACGGTCCGGCAGCTGCGGGAAACGTCGGGTTAGCAAAATGAGCACCCGTCCTTCAGCAGTATCCAGCCCACCAATAGGCACACTATCTACAACCCCTCCATCCAAAACCTCTGCACCGCCCTGTTTCAGGCGCGGTGTCAGAGGTGGCGTACAGGATGAAGTAATAACCAGCTTCTCTAACTGGGAAGGATCCGAACAGTGGCGAACCTTATAAAAAGATTGGCGGAAGCCCAATTTAAGTGCAGTAGTGGGGTGAAGGTTTGGGAAAATATAAGTATCAGAGTAATCAATAGCTGCCCCAATCATTAACGCGATCGGACCAGGCAGCCATTTCGGCGAAGTACTGACTCCAATACGTAGGTCTGCGGCTTCCCTAAGTTGATCAAAGCCCCCAGAAAATAAGTCGCTTAATGCTTGACGATAAATTGTATAGTGCGGAAATACTGGGTCCTTACGAAACATATTGCCCCAATGGACATTTTTCCCATTGGCTTTAAATGCTGAAACGAAGTAATCCACTCCGTCAAGCGATCTCCCCATCAAAACTAAGCTTGCAACTAGGGCACCGGCAGATACCGCACTGACTACCCTCGGTTCTAGATCAATCTCCTTTGCAACCGACTCCCAAAAGCCGATCTGCCAGGTACAGCGCACGCCGCCACCGGCAAACACCACTTGGTCAAACATAGATTGTTCTTCCCTGGAGTTGGCGCACAAGCAATCACGAGCATGACCAATCACTAGATCGCTGCACCGGCACTTTACATTGCCCCAGCGCCTCAAAAGCACCGAGGAATATTTCAAATATATACAGTGTGGGAGTAGTTCGTAGGGAGGCTTACGCGGGATCTAACCTGAGAGGTTCACAGCAATAAAAAAGGCGAACACAAGGTTCGCCTTTTTCTTTTGAGCCACTTGGCCGACTCAGAATGGTCTCAGGAACTCAGTAGTAGGCCTGGGACTTGTCGGTGTGGTCAGTAATATCTTTCACGCCAGCTAATTCGGGGATTTTCTCTTTGAGAGTCTTTTCCACGCCTTCCTTCAAAGTCATATCAACCATGCCACAGCCCTGGCAGCCGCCACCAAACTTCAACACAGCAAACATATCCTCGGTCACTTCTACCAGGCTTACCTGGCCACCGTGAGCTGCCAGGCCCGGATTAACCTCGTTGTACAAAACATAGTTAATACGGTCCTGGATAGGGCTGTCATCGGTAATTTTCGGCATACGGGAGTTGGGCGCGCGAATCGTCAGCTGCCCGCCCATCTTGTCCGAAGAGTAATCGACCCGAGCATCATCCAGATAGGGAACGCTGCGCCCTTCGAAGTAAGCTTTGAGACCGTTCATTTCCAACATCACATCACCTTCTTCCTCCTCTCCCGGGCGGCAGTAGGCGATACAGGTCTCGGCGTTAGGCGTGCCGGGACTGGAAACAAACATGCGAATGGCAATTCCCTCACAGTCCTGTTTGGCCAACAGCTCTTTCAGGTATTCCTGAGCGGGTTCAGTAATAGTGACATTCAAATCAGACATATAGGCTCTCAAATAACCAAGCTTCTTTGTCGGGTATTCTACTCTCAGAAAGACTCAAGGGAAACCGGTCAGTTGGAACCCTTTCGACCGACCGGCCTCACCACTCTCCTAGGTGGGGATAAATCCCATAAGAGTCTGGGCGGTTTCCTCTGAAGAGGCCGGATTTTGACCAGTTACCAGTTTGCCATCTACCACTACGTAGGGTGCCCAATCACCACTTTTGGAGTAGTTTCCACCATTTCCCTTGAGCATATCCTCAACCAGGAAAGGCACGACATCCACCAGTTCAACCGCAGCCTCTTCCGAGTTGGCAAATCCGGTCACACTTTTTCCCGACACCAGGTAAGCGCCATCCTGGCGGCGGGTATGACGGAAAATGCCCGGAGCATGGCACACAGCACCGATCGGCTTGTCTGCAGCAAAAAAATTCTCAATCAGTGCAATTGAGACCGGGTCTTCCGCAAGATCCCACAAGGGACCATGGCCACCGGGATAAAAGACTGCATCAAAATCAGACTCATTCATATCAGCCAATTTGTGGGTATTGGCCAGAACCTGCTGAGCATCGGCGTCAGCCTGAAAGCGATGAGTCGCCTCCGTCTGAAAATCTGGCTCATCACTCTTGGGATCGAGAGGCGGCTGCCCGCCTTTTGGAGAGGCCAGGGTCACTTCAGCACCGGCGTCCTTGAAGGTGTAGTAAGGTGCGGCAAACTCCTCCAGCCAAAACCCCGTTTTCTTACCGGTATTCCCCAGTTCATCGTGGGAAGTCAGAACCATCAGTATTTTCATATTTCTGTCCTTATAAACTTTGTCAGCTTTGCTTCAATCATCATTTCCTATGCGCACAACTAACTTGCCGAAGTTCTTTCCTTCCAGAAGCCCGATAAATGCATTGGGTGTTTCTTCCAACCCTTCGACCATATCCTCAAGATATTTAATACTGCCTTCCGCAACCCACTGGCTTAATGTACGTACCGCTTCATGAAAACGTTCGTAGTAATCGAAAATAATAAAGCCTTGGATTTTCAAGCGTTTGGTCAGTACATCCCGCATTAACAAACTGGTGCGATCCGGGCCTTGCGGCAATGAGGTTGCGTTGTACTGAGAGATAAGCCCACATACAGGAATCCGCGCAAAATCATTTAATAGCGGTTGCACCGCATCAAAGACCTTGCCACCAACACTTTCAAAATAGATATCGATACCCTCAGGGCAAGCCGCAGCCAATTGATCGACAAAATCTTCGGCGCGGTGATCCAGGCACAGGTCGAAGCCCAACTCCTCTACCGCATAGCGACACTTTTCCTCACCTCCAGCAACACCGATTACCCGGCACCCTTGCAACTTGCCGATTTGTCCAACTGTTGCCCCCACAGGACCGGTAGCAGCTGCAACTACCAGAGTCTCCCCTTCTTTTGGCTCCCCAATTTCCAGCAAGCCAAAGTAGGCGGTGATTCCCGGCATACCCAGCACTCCCAGGGAGAAGGAGGGGTAATCCGGATTTTTACCCAAGTTAATCAACCCGGTACCATCAGAAATGGCGTAGTCCTGCCAGCCGCTATAACCGAGTATCCAATCCCCCTCCTCGAAGCCATTCAATCGGGACTCAACCACACGGCTCACCGTCCCTCCAACCATGGTCTCTCCCAGTGAAACAGGCTCTGCGTAGGACTTCGCATCACTCATTCGCCCCCTCATATAGGGATCGAGCGATAGGAATACTGTGCGCAACAGCACCTCGCCGACCTCCGGCTTGACCACAGGGGCATGCTCCAGGCGGAAGTTATCTGTCGTCGGGGCACCTTCAGGGCGGGATGCCAATACCAGGCGGCGGTTTATATCGCTCGATTGCATTCTCTATTCTCCATAACTTCGTAAAATGGAAGTCAAAGTCGCCAAATTAGACCGGTCGTCTAGAAAGGCGCCATAAAAATACCCGCAACGGTTTTCCCCTCGCGGGCTCAGTAAAAAACTCAGTGTTTTCCCAGTATCTCCTGGGTCGCCAGCATCGCCTCTGCCATTGGCGTATCGTTGCGGTTTAACTTGGCCAACAGGCTGGCTCCCAGCCACAGCTGGTACAGGGAAGCTGCGGTGGCACGGGCATTGAGGGTGCTAGGCAGAGAACCGTCTTCCCCTGCCAGCTCAATACAGTTCTGGAGCTTCTGAATAATATGCTCAGTCCCATCTCTGAGGATAACCCGCATCGATTCAGACAGGTCTGCCACCTCAGCGCTAAGCTTAACCACCAGGCAGCGGTGTGCATCGTAACGCTCCCCACTACTCTTCTGCCAAGCATCAAAATAGGCCAATAAATTATCGGCGGCAGATTGATCCCGGGAGGAAAAGGCAACGTCCATCTGTTCCAGGTAGCTGCGAAAATAATCTTCCAGCAGAGCCTCGCCAAATTGCTCCTTGGACTTAAAGTAGTGATAAAAGGATCCCTTTGGCACACCGGCGGTTTTGAGAATTTCACTCAAACCCACACCGGAGAAACCTTTTACGGCCATCACGGTATAACCGGTATCCAACAAATGTTGGCGAGTATCTTCATAGCTGCTTTTCATGCCTAGCACTCTACGCAAAACTAGACCGGTCGTCTAGGGATTTATAGTGATTAGGCGCTGTGAAGTATCTATAAATTGCTCAACTTTAATCAAAACTGCTCTGTTATTGTGGTGGATCAACCAAAAAGGCGTAAGTCGCAGCCAGTGAGTGGGCGTGACTGTGCTAAGATTGGCGCCATTCCCACCATCGGCAAAAGATCGACAATATAAGGATTGGTAAATGTCCCAGCAGTCCCGCGACCAACGTCTCGAGCAAATTAATGCCGCGCTTGCGCAGCGTATCCTGATCCTGGATGGCGCTATGGGGACGATGATCCAGAGGGAGAAGCTGGAAGAGGCCGATTACCGGGGTGAGCGCTTCGCCGACTTCCCACGCGACTTGAAAGGCAATAACGACCTGCTCAGCCTGACCCGCCCGGAGCTGATCGAAAAGATTCACCGGGAGTACCTTGAGGCGGGCGCGGACATTATCGAAACCAATACTTTTAACGCAACCCAGCTGTCCCAATCTGATTACGATATGGAACACCTGGTGGTAGAGATCAACCGGGCCTCCGCAGAGATCGCGCGCCGTGCAGCAGATGCACTCTCTACCCCAGAGCGCCCGCGCTGGGTAGCCGGGGTCATCGGCCCCACTTCCCGCACTGCCAGTATTTCACCAGACGTCAATGATCCAGGGGCACGCAATGTCACTTTCGATGAACTGGTAGAAAACTATGTAGAAGCGGGCCGTGCTTTGGTCGAAGGCGGCAGCGACCTGATCTTAATCGAAACCATTTTTGACACCCTCAATGCCAAGGCCGCTATCTATGCCATGCAGCAGCTCTTTGAGGAGCTGGGTTTCGAACTGCCAATTATGATTTCCGGCACCATTACCGATGCCTCTGGCCGCACCCTTTCCGGCCAAACGACCGAAGCTTTCTACTATTCCGTTGCCCACGCAAAGCCAATTTCTGTGGGGCTCAACTGTGCCCTGGGCGCCACCGAATTGCGCCCTTATGTGGAAGCCTTATCGAGCGCCTGTACCTCTAATGTCTCCGCCCACCCCAACGCGGGATTGCCCAATGAGTTTGGCGAATACGACGAAACCCCTGAGCAGACCGCCGCAATCGTAGCGGAATTTGCCCGCAGCGGATTTATTAATATCCTCGGCGGCTGTTGTGGCACCACCCCCGGTCATATTCGTGCAATTGCCGATGCAGTGGCCGATATACCCCCACGACAGCAGCCGGAAATAAAACCTGCTCTGCGCCTGTCCGGACTGGAGCCATTTGTCGCCGATGAAAACGCCTTATTCGTCAATGTGGGCGAGCGTTGCAACGTCACTGGCTCCGCCCGATTTAAGCGCCTGATCCTTGAAGAGGACTACGACACCGCCCTGCAAGTGGCTGCCGCCCAGGTGGAAGATGGGGCGCAGGTAATCGACTTCAATATGGATGAGGCGATGCTGGATGCACTCGCCGCTATGCGCCGCTTCCTCAACCTTGCCGCTACCGAACCGGATATCGCCAAGGTGCCATTTATGGTGGACTCCTCCAAGTGGGAGGTGATCGAGGCCGGCCTGCAATGTATCCAGGGCAAGCCCATTGTGAACTCTATCAGCCTCAAGGAAGGCAAAGAGGAGTTTATCGAAAAGGCTCAACTGTGCCTGCGCTACGGTGCAGCTGTGGTGGTGATGGCTTTTGATGAAGATGGCCAGGCGGATACTTTCGAGCGCAAAATTGAGATCTGCAAACGCAGCTACGATGTGCTGGTCGATGAAGTCGGCTTCGATCCCACCGATATTATTTTCGACCCGAATATTTTTGCTGTCGCCACCGGTATTGAGGAACACAATAATTACGCGGTGGACTTTATCGAGGCGTGCCGCTGGATTCGCACAAACCTGCCCGGTGCCCAGATCAGTGGCGGCGTCTCCAATGTTTCCTTCTCTTTCCGGGGCAACAATCCGGTACGTGAAGCCATTCATTCAGTATTCCTGTTTCACGCTATTAAAGCCGGCCTGAATATGGGTATCGTGAACGCCGGACAGCTGGCCGTTTACGACGAACTCCCACAGGAGCTGCGGGAAAAAGTTGAGGATGTGATCCTCAACCGCAGCCCAGATGCCACTGAAGCCCTGTTGGACATTGCCCCCAAATACCAGGGGGATGGCAGTGGAGCCGCGCGCAAAGAGGACCTGAGCTGGCGCCAATTGCCCGTGAAGGAACGCTTGGCACACTCCCTTGTGAAAGGCATTAACAACTATATCGAGGAAGATACCGAAGAGGCCCGTGCAAGTTCCTCACGCCCACTGGATGTGATCGAAGGTCCACTGATGGACGGTATGAATATCGTCGGCGACCTGTTTGGCGAAGGGAAAATGTTCTTGCCCCAGGTAGTGAAATCCGCCCGGGTTATGAAACAGGCGGTAGCCTACCTGCAACCCTATATTGAGGCGGAAAAAACCGAAGACAGCCGCTCCAACGGCCGCATCCTGATGGCCACGGTTAAAGGGGATGTGCACGATATTGGCAAAAATATTGTGGGCGTGGTGCTGGCCTGCAACAACTATGAAGTGATCGACCTCGGCGTGATGGTGCCAGCGGAAACCATTTTGCAAACAGCAAAGGAAAAGGAGTGTGACATTATCGGCCTGTCCGGCCTGATCACCCCATCCCTGGATGAAATGGTTCACGTAGCCGCCGAGATGGAGCGCCAGGGGTTTGATATCCCATTATTGATCGGCGGAGCCACTACCTCCAAAGCCCATACCGCCGTAAAAATTGATCCCCAATTCCACCGCAACCAGGTGGTGTATGTAGCCGATGCATCCCGCGCCGTAGGCGTGGCCAGCAGCCTGATTTCCAATGAGCTGCGCCCAGCCTTTGTGGAAAAAATCCAGGCAGAGTATGACAAGGTGCGCACCCGCACCGCCAACCGCAAGCGCAATGACACCCGCTTAACCTACGAGGAAGCGCGGGATACTGCCCCGGAATTTGATTGGAAAAACTACCAGCCAGCACGACCCAACAAGCTGGGCCTTACCGTGATCGACGATTTCCCTCTGGAGAAACTGCTCGACACTATGGACTGGACGCCTTTCTTTATTTCCTGGGATTTGGCAGGTAAATTCCCGGCAATCCTTGAAGACGAAATTGTGGGAGAAGCCGCTACCGATCTCTACGACAACGCCCAGCGCATGTTAAAAGAGATTATCGATAAAAAGCTATTGCGCGCACGGGCTGTATTCGGCCTATGGCCCGCCAATAGCGTCGGCGACGATATCATCGTCTACAAGGATGAAAGCCGCAGTGAGGAGCTGGCTCGCCTTCACCATATGCGCCAACAGGTACAGAAACGCGGAGGCGATGGCCTGTGCCGCTCCCTGGCAGATTTCGTCGCGCCGCTGGAGTCCGGCCAAATAGACTATGTGGGCGGCTTCGCGGTTACCACTGGCATCGGCGCAGACGAGTTGGCAGACACCTACGAAGCCAAGCACGACGATTACAACGCCATTATGGTAAAGGCCCTGGCAGACCGTATGGCAGAGTCCTTTGCTGAGACACTGCACCGTTTGGTGCGAAAAGAATATTGGGGCTATGCCGAAGACGAAACTCTGAGCAATGAGGAGCTGATCAAGGAAGCCTACCAGGGCATCCGCCCAGCCCCGGGCTATCCCGCCTGCCCCGATCATTCGGAAAAAGCTACCCTGTTCAAATTGCTACAAGCGGAGCAAAATGCAGGCGTCAGCCTTACCGAGCACTTTGCCATGATGCCCGCAGCTGCGGTGAGCGGTTGGTACTTCGCCCACCCCCAGGCAAAGTACTTCAATGTGGGCAAGATCGGCAGGGATCAGCTGCAAAGCCTGGCTAAACGAAAAGGGGTCAGCGAACCGGAATTGGAGCGCTGGCTACGTCCCAACCTCGAGGAGTGAGCCCGTGGAAGATAATAATAAGAAAGCGAAAAAGCCCAATTTTGGCCAGGTGGTAGTCAGTACCCTGGCCGCCGCAATTGGCGTGCAGAGTGATAAAAACCGCGAAAGGGATTTTCAAAGCGGCAGTATTATGACGTACGTTATTGCCGGCGTTGTTTTTACCGCCGTATTTGTAATCGGATTGGCACTTATTGTGAAAATAGTTCTCAGTAATATGGGCTGAGAGCACCCAGATTTTTATTACATAAGCAGCAATAAAATAAACAAAATACTATCTATTTTATTGCTGCTAAATACCAATTAAGACCGCCTGGGACTGCACGGCTCCAGGCCAGAAATAACTAGCGTGTGGCCACCCAAAAAACACAGGTGGCTACGAAAATTGCGACCAGTGCTACAGCGGCAATCGCATCTACTACATTATCGTCTTCAGAAACTACAGCTACTTCATCATTCATCGAATCTCTCCGACCATTCTTTTATTGTTATTTAAAGTAGTTGAGTCGCAAGTAGCGACAACTCAAGTAGAGCAAATCAAGCCACCAGTTGCAAGGTGGAACCTCGCAACAAGTATACCCATCCAATTAACCTATTAAGCCTGACCAGAATACAGGGCAATATGAAACCCTCCAGCAAGGGTCTGCCCCGTTTTAGCGACTTGTGTACGACTGTCAACATTGACATTCAGGTTGCCAAACTTGTTTGGGGACACTGACATGATTCCATTCACACCTTTGCCCTTGTTAATGCTCCTCATATTGCAAAATACCACGGCCCCGCCACCATTTTTATTAGTTGCCAGGGAGTTGGGAGTGGGACTTGAGCCATCAGAGATCAGTATATGGACATCTACAGACTTTCCATCCAATGATTTCTTTAGGATTTTATTATTGTGGTCGAGACAGATATCAATGCCAAACGTTAAGCCCTTGTAAGTGAAGGTACTGTCACTTTGCTTAGTCGCAAAAGCATCAGCAGTTTGATACTGGTCATTGCCAACTTTATATTTTTTCAGTAAGAAATTACCACCAGCCAGAATAGGAGCAATGCTCAAGTAAGAGGCTGAAGAAAAACAGCAACCCCCTCCTTTTGTATAAGCAATTGTCCCTGCAACAATCAAAATATTCGGGTATTGACGAGAAACCCTGCGTAAGCCGGAATAGATGTCGCTCTTGGAGCTTTTGCTCAAAGAGTCAATATGATTGGTTACTGCTTTAGAAGAATATCCTGAAAAATAATACTCTGGCGCAACCAGCATCTTGATATATTTATCGTCAGGGTAGTCCTGCATCATGGCCTTGGCACGAACTACTGCCCCTTCAAATACACTGAAGTTAGCGTTACTTACGCCCATGAACTTTGATGAATCATCAAATTCAATCATCGCTGCAAGGATATCTTTAGCCATCTTATTGCCCTTTTTAACTGCTAAAAGCACTCAGCCACCGACTCATCTACAAGAATTTCAAAATGTGACTGATCATCCGCACTTTATATCACCGCTTATAATCTGAAAGATGGTACCAATTCACACCTACCCGAATTTGTTTTGTTACATCAGCTCACCGGCAACGTCGCTACACTCAACTGACTGAGTTACAGTAAAAGCGGGCTGAAATCCTTTACCACCAAGCCGCCAGCGCTTCACCAATACTTAGCAGCTAACAAGAATAGAAGGGACCATCCACCTCTTATAACTGTTAGTTACAGATATAGCGGAAAATATTGTTATTTATTGCATAAGAGCGCTGGTATGTTATGCGCCAGCGGAGAATCGTCCGGGGCCTGCCCCTTTCTCCACCATCAGCGCACAAAGGCAATGGAATCAAGCTGTTATGTATCGATACGACGACCGGGACCGCGCCATCATCAACGATCGCGTAGCCCAGTTCCGCGGCCAAACGGAACGTTACCTTGCCGGCGAGTTGAGCGAGGAGCAATTCCTGCCGCTGCGCCTGCAAAATGGCCTCTATATTCAACGACTGGCCCCCATGTTGCGTATTGCCGTTCCCTACGGCCTGCTCAACAGTGCCCAGTTACGCCGTCTCGCTCGCGTAAGCCGCGACTACGATAAAGGCTACGCCCACTTCACTACGCGCCAGAACCTCCAGTACAACTGGCCGCAGCTGGAAGATGTACCCGCTATTCTCGATGAACTGGCGGAAGTGGAAATGCACGCGGTACAAACCAGCGGCAACTGTATCCGAAATACCACCTCGGACCCCTACGCCGGCATTGCGCTCGACGAGATTGCGGACCCGCGCCCCTACTGCGAGCTGATTCGCCAGTGGTCTACATTCCATCCGGAATTCGCTTTCTTGCCGCGCAAGTTCAAGATTGCCGTCAGTGGTTCAGAACAGGACCGCGCCGCCATCCGCGTACACGATATCGGTGTACAGATCGTTAAGCGCGGTGAAGAGATTGGCTTCCAGGTATTGGTAGGTGGCGGTCAGGGCCGCACACCGGTTATTGCCGAGACCATCCGCGACTTCCTGCCGGAAGAAGACCTGCTCTCCTACCTTGAAGCGATTGTCCGCGTTTACAACCAGCTGGGTCGTCGCGACAACAAGTACAAAGCGCGCATTAAAATTCTGGTCAAGGCCCTCGGCCCTGAAGAGTTCGGCCGCCGCGTGGAAGAAGAGTGGCAACATATTAAAGACGGCGCTGAAAAGTTAACCCAGGAAGCATTGGATTGGGCTAAATCCTTCTTCACAGCCCCGGAATATCGCGAGTTTGACGGATCAGCTGCTGAAGCTGCACTGCAACAACAAGCTGACAGCGACAAAGCCTTTGCCCGCTGGCTTGAACGCAACACCTACCCGCACCGGGTACCCGGTTATCGCGCGATTAAGTTGTCCACCAAACCCACTGGTGTACCCCCAGGTGATGTAACCGATGCCCAATTAGAGGCTATTGCCGATCTCGCCGATACTTTTAGCTTTGGTGAAGCTCGGGTAACTCACGACCAGAATGTGGTACTCGCAGACGTCGAGCAGGACAAACTGTTTGAACTCTGGCAACAGGCCCGCAAGCACGGCTTCGCCACACCGAATATCGGCACCCTGACCGATATGATTTGCTGCCCCGGCGGTGACTACTGCTCACTTGCCAACGCCAAGTCCATCCCGGTAGCCGAAGCCATCCAGCGTCGCTTTGACGATATGGACTACCTGTACGACCTGGGTGATCTCAACCTCAATATCTCTGGCTGCATGAATGCCTGTGGCCACCACCACGTGGGACATATCGGCATCCTCGGCGTCGACAAAAAAGGGGAAGAGTTCTACCAGATTCAGCTGGGCGGCAGTGCATCCAACGAGGCCAGCCTGGCCAAAGTATTGGGCCCCAGTTTCTCCCGCGCTGAAGTGCCAGACGTGATCAGCAAAATCCTCGACCTCTATGTCGAGCAGCGCCAAACGGAAGAGCCCTTTATCGACACCTACAACCGCATCGGCCTTCAGCCCTTCAAGGAGAGAGTTTATGCCAAAGCCAGCTAAACTGGGCCCACAGCCGGGCAACCCCGCAGAACTGATCATCGATGGTGAAGTAAAGACCAACGAATGGCAGCTGGTACCCCAACTGGAAGCGGGAGAGGAGTTGGACCCAAGCACCCTGCCCTCCGGCAAAATTATCCTGCCACTGCGACAGTGGCTGGCGCATCGCGATGCGCTGTCATCCCGCAGTGACGAAGTCGGTGTTTGGCTGGACAGTGAAGAAGGTGCCGAGCAGATTGCGGAAGAAGCTGCCAAATTGCCGGTAATTGCCGTGCACTTCCCAGCATTTGCCGACGGTCGGGGCTTTACCGCCGGCCGTATGCTGCGCGAGCGCTACAGCTTTACCGGAGAGTTACGCGCAGTAGGCGGGTTTATGCGAGACCAGCTGACCTATTTACAGCGCTGCGGCTTCAATGCCTACGCATTTGAAGGCGAGCAGCCTCTGGCAAGCCTTAAAGACTCGATGAGCGATTTTGGCGATAGCTACCAAACAGGGGTCGACCAACCGCTGCCCATGTTCCGTCGCCGCTTCTAAAGCTCAATTTAGACCTCTGAATACTCAGAGGTCTAAATTTCCACTTCCATCACGCCTCCAGCCCCAATCCATTAAGTGCAAACTCCAAAGAGGGTTCCACCTCCTTGAGTTCTCGCCCGGATCGCAATACCGATGCTGTGCCATGCAGCAGGGTA
The DNA here is from genome assembly GCF_052467815.1 of Microbulbifer maximicatervae (SeqCode). NCBI lineage: Bacteria > Pseudomonadati > Pseudomonadota > Gammaproteobacteria > Cellvibrionales > Microbulbiferaceae > Microbulbifer > Microbulbifer maximicatervae (SeqCode). The sequence continues at coordinate 3,619,895 of NZ_CP174326.1, read as the reverse complement.
ATCAGGTACATAGCGCACTCCTCGGCACGTCGATCCAGCCCTATAGCCTGGGACTCTTTATCAGAACGAAACAAGTCAACCAGTTGCTTTACCGCTTCTGCGTCAGCAGCTTTTAAAGCGTCAATGGCATCAGAAGGCAAAGCGTCACCGGCAGTTTCCGATAATCCAAACGCCAGATAACAACCCCTCGGGGTTCCCTCCCCGGCCTGACCTTTAACGGTAGCCAGCAAATAACTATGCAATCGCTGCCGCAACGGCACTCCCTCTTCCGTCAGGAACTGCATACGATCTTTGGCATATCTATCCAGGTATTGCCCCAATGAAAGAACAAACAGTTTCTCTTTATTGCCAAAGGAAGAATACAGACTTGGCTTATTAATCCCCATAGCCTTGGTCAGGTCGGCCATTGAGGCGCCCACATAGCCCTTTTTCCAAAAGACTTTCGTTGCTGATTCCAGCGCATGCGCCTTATCAAACTCCGGCTTGCGACCCGCCATTGGCAATCTCCCAAAAATTGTTTTGACAATATTGTACCGATCGGTAAGACTTAGCTCAAACCTTACCGATCGGTACAATATTGATCAACCCTTCACAGGAGAACGAAATTGAGCATTTCAATCGAAGGAAAAACTGCCCTTGTAACTGGAGCAAACCGCGGAATTGGCAAGGCAATTGTCGAGCGCTTTCTCGACGGTGGCGCAAAAAAAGTCTATCTGGCCGTTCGCAACCCGGAGACAACGACAGAACTGACAGAAAAATATGGCGACAAAGTAATCACATTGGAACTCGATGTGGCAAAAGCCCAAAGTGTAGGGGCGGCAGCAAAGGCGATTCAGGAATTGGATATTCTGGTGAACAATGCCGGGGTACTTGCGCCCGCAGACCCGCTTAGCGACCATGTAGAGGACTCTCTTAAGCAGGAACTGGAAGTGAATACCTTTGGGCTTGTCCGTGTAGCCAAAGCATTCACCCCCCATTTGGAAAAGAGCAAAGGCGCCCTGGTACAAATGAATTCGGTAGTATCCTTGCGTACCTTCCCACACGTTAGCACCTATTCCGCATCCAAAGCCGCCAGCTACGCAATTACCCAGGCACTTCGAGAAACGCTTCAGGAGCGAGGCGTACAAGTATTGAGTGTTCACCCCGGCCCCATCAAAACAGATATGGCCAAACAGGCTGGGCTGGAGGACGGAGAATCCCCCGGTGCAGTGGCTGAGGAAATTGTTGGCGCGCTAAAAAATGGGGATTTTCACCTCTTCCCGGATGCCATGTCGCAGACTTTTGAAGCCGCTTATCAGAGCTTCTCTGATTCGGTGATCACCGCAGACCTTAGCGAATAAAACGGCCGAAGATTGTCTGAGTAAGAAGTAACACAAGCCTCGAAGGAACCCGGTCTAGGGTTCTTTCAAGAGGCTGGAAAATTCCTCTGAAGCCATAACGGGTACAAATTCAGTGATCGTAAAAGTCGACGCCCCATGTTTTGTAAAAGGGTCTTCTTCCAGAACCTTTCTCAGCACCTCCTCAGAGGGGTGACGTGAAATAATTATCGCGCCAGTTCTAGGCTCTTTCGCTCCCCCAAAAAGCAGGTCTCCCGATTTATAGTGCCCCTCCAGGTAGCTCACATGCTCCGCCATTAACTCTGGGGTCAGTTTTTTAAGATCCGGGAAATTCAAGTTCACTAAAAACATAACATCTCCCCCCTCCTTAGGGGCTATATATCAACTCTTTACACCACTTTAAGCTTGCAGAAATAGCCTCCACCAATCTAATAGATAGCAAATCTTTCCACCTTGGCGATAGAGGATAATCCCCAAGTAGTAGCTTAAATGGAAACCATCGGAGATTGATGATCGGGCATCATTTAATTTAATGGTGCCATCAAGTACCTTTCTTTAGGCAATAGTGCTAAATAGACGATACTTCAGATTAATCAAGTTACATGTGGCCTGAAGAGCTTCATCTGCCTTCCAGGCTTATGGTATCCCCCTCAAAACGTATGGGGATTATTGCGATGGCACTCCCTCTTTGTGCTCACTCTTAAAACTGTTAATGTGAACTCATCTTTAGAAGATGTAAAAACTGTTCAGAGGCTCGACTAGCGGTATAGCCATTATGGCTGTATTCGATCTGCTCGGGCGAAAATGGAATATGGGAATACTGTGGGAACTGAGGAACACACCCCGGAGCTTCAGGGAACTCCAAGCCCAGTGTGATGCCATGTCCCCTTCGGTACTAAATACAAGAATCAAACAGTTGAGCGAAGCTAAATTAATTAATAAGTGTACGAATGGATATCAACTGACAGATCTGGGAGTTTCGTTAATGGAAACCCTTGATCCGCTGAGGGAATGGGCTAATAACTGGGAGGAATCCCTCAAGGCCTAATAGACACTCTGTAAAAGCCAAAACCCAAGAGCCTTCCAGCCTAGATGCCGCTGGGTTCTTGGAGGCAAGTCAATTATCGCGACAAAATGGACTGAACCGATGGGTCAGTCTCATTATCACTCGCATCGTGCGCTAGCGAAAACGAATAATATCAATCGCCGCGCAAATCAAATCTACGAATAATTCTGCCAAACAATGCACCTGCTCACCATCAAGGGTAAAAGAGGATTCAATCTCTTTAGAAGTCAACAAACCACTGCTCTCAAGGGCACTCTTATGAGTTACTTTTTTGTACCCGTAAGCAGCGAGTCATGGGGATTGCAGGGAGATAAATTGAGAGAAATGTGATTTTCAGAAGTTTCCTTAACCCAAAAACAGCTATGCGCTGCATCCCCTACTTTTGATTGTTAAGGTCACATTTCTGGCATTTTTTCAAATTTTTGTAATTCCGGGTCCATATAGTCCCAAGATGCACCACTACCAGCATATACCACCATTGTCGGGTTGAATTGCTCCAGGTCATGAAGACTTCCAGCGCGGATAAATTCAAACTGCAGCATACCGCTATTTTCCGCATAAATATGCGAACCGCAGCGAGGGCAAAAACCTCTCCTTACTGTATTGCCGCTATCTGTCTGCTTCTCATGAAATGCAAGATCGCCACTAATGGTTAAGCTTCCGCGAGGAATAGCAATGTTAGCGATGTGTCCAGCCCCACTAATTTTCTGACAATCTGTACATTGGCAATGCCCCGCCATTACCGGCTCTTCAGAGCAAGAATAACTAATATAACCGCACAGGCATTCTCCAGATATTTTGGACATAAATTTCCCCTGTTACTTACGAAGTTGAAGTAACCTTAGCCTAAATCAATAACTTCAACTTCGCAAGTAACTAGGCTAGTATTTGATTTTCTGGCAGTAAGAGTGTGAGCATGAGTCCTGATAATCAATTTATGCGTTCGGGATGCCCTATCGTGAACGGACTGGACGTATTCGGCGATAAATGGACATTAGTTATTCTAAGAGACTTACTGTGTGGTAAAGAGACCTATAGCGAGCTAGCTGACTCACCAGAGAAAATACCAACCAATAGACTAGCAGAAAGATTAAAAATGCTAGAAGCAGAGGGAATGTTGGTGAGGGAACAATATCAATCAAAGCCTAAGCGATATAAGTACCTGCTAACACAGAAAGGCAAGGATGTCTTACCGATTCTTCAGGCAATCGCCAAATGGGGAAATACATATTTTGAAGGCTCGTGGATTCCCCCGAAGTGGTTCATGGAAACCTAACCCCTTGATTCAGGGCCAGAAGCGTAACAATACCGCAAACCCGAGACAGACAATTTGGAGATAACAACAACTTTTATGCATTTATACTTCGCAATTGCATAATTGTATTTTCCATAAATAACCAGAGGTTCATGATGTTGACTCTGATTGTTATGTTTCTCCCCCCCAATCTCATTAAGAAATCCTCCTGGATCACTAACGAACCTGGCGGCAATTGTTTTAAGAGTATACTGTTTTAACTGGAACACTTTCGCTTCCCAAAAAGCAAATCCCCCGATTTATAGTGTCCCTCCAGGTGGCTCACATGTTACACCATGAGCTCTGGGGTCAGTTTTCAAAACCTGGGAGGTTTAAATTCACTATAAACATAGTGGACAAGGCCGGATTCTCAAAGCTGCGAAATCAACCCCTGAAGCCACTTACCTAGCCCCTTCAGAGCCAATTCCTCAAGGGGGTTGGCGGGCACTCTTTGGCATGCCCGGAGCCAGCTCTTGAAGCCATTTACGTTAAGGTATCGCTCTAATACGTTAGCTGGAGATTAGAAGGGGCCCACTAGAGAGATAATGGAGGCTATACAAATCGAGCTCAAGGGCCCGGCAGCTCAGTGCCACCAGGCTCTGTAGATCAGCCCAGCCTATAGAGGCAAAATAGACTGAACTGCTGCGACAACCTCATTATCACTCGCATCATGCGCTAATGAAAACGAATGATATTCATCGCCGCGCAGTCCGAATCTACGATCAATTTCTGCCAAGCAGTGTACCTGCTCACCTTCAACGATAAAGGAGAGTTCAACCTCTTTAGAAGTCAACAAACCACTGCTCTTAAATTCTATTTCCTGATAACAGCCGGACTGGGAGGCAAAATTTCTTCCGCGCAGATGTCCCTTTTCAACATCTGCTTTTACCATCTTGAAGCCACTTTCCTCAATCATAGAGAGCACTTTTTCCACGACTGGCAAGGGCCTAATTTGCAATGGGTCCCTATCTTTTGGGCCCAGCGCAAAATCAATATCCAGAGAGGTTTCCAGCCACACGAAACTTTTATTTTTACGTGCATTCAAAACTGTTACCGGTGTCTCTTCATGCAGTTCCATCTCGAATGGAACTTCCTGGCTGTCGCCAGCGCCGATAACAAATGGGTCTTGTACATGCATCTCGCTCAATACAAAACGCTCATAACTTACCCCTTCATCGGTCTCCACCTTGATCTCAGTGCAGAGCTTCAAACTTATAGCATCCACCTGCTGGTCGACATCCCCCCCAATGATATGGATAGCCCCTTCAATTACCCCACCCTGAACCTGCTCAGGGTTCTGTAAAACAGTATCTACTTTTGCAGCACCGATACCTATTGATGCTTTCAATTTTTGAAACACAGACATAGTCAAAAACCTAATTCACTCGTTATCGCTAACCTTCATATCATAAACTCCGAGCTACTTCACGGTCTTTGTAGGCATAAACGACCATAACTTTAGCCGTAGATACTAAACTTTTAATGGAACACACCAGTTTGTAGCCCAAGGGGCCCCTTTCCTTCCGATTCACCTGTGGAGCTTTGGCATCTGCTTCTTAGCAGATCATCGAAACATATAATTTTTAGGTATTGCCATACTATACCTGGCCGGCATGAACACTTCATAAGATGTTCGGTTATAGAAGCCTGAACAAAAGGAAATTTTAGAAGCTCATGTTAATATGTAATGTGCAAGACTACTAAAATAGGAATTTTAGATTTGCGGGTTTTACTACTACCAGGACTCGATGGAACTGGAGCACTATTTTCAGATTTAATTAAGGCACTACCAAAACAGTGGACAAGTGAAACCCTCTGCCTTTCTGAACTTCCAGGAGATACTTACCCGACTCAAGCTCAATCAATCGCCAAGAGCTATCTCAATGAGAAGACTTACATTATTGCTGAATCCTATTCAGGAAGCGTTGCATATGAGCTATCCCTTTTAGCTCCCGAAAAAATTTTAGGCATTACCTTTATAGCTAGCTTTATAACCTCTCCTTCGCTGCTATCCAAGGCAGCACAACTAGCTCCAATCTCGCTTATAGACTGCCCATCTTTAACCAAAATCACACTAAATTTCTTTGGTTTCAATGGCAAAGGCAGTGACATACTCATTGACAGCACCTATAACGCCCTACTAAATACCAACAGAGGCAAACTAAAGCAAAGGCTTCATAATATCGCCTCTATCTCCAAACCATCCCAAAAATTGGAAATCCCTGCCATCTATATCCGCCCGGATAGAGATCGACTTATCAGGAAAAAAGCTGTCACCGATATATCTGCGATATACATCAACCTCAATGTCATTGATATTCCTGGTGGACACTTTATTGCTCAAGCACACCCCAATAAAGTCGCGCGAATAGTTATGAATTTTGCAGAAGGATTACTACAACCCTAACTTGCCTTTCAATTAACGATTATATGGCAAGCAAATCCACAAATAATCCTACCTTAGAATCTAAACTGTTATTCGTTCATTAACTACCCCTTACCAATCTTGCTTCCCACAAAATCCTCGGAGTTAACAGTGAGCAATAGAGAGCATATTTCCTTTCTAGAACCCATAAAAAATCCGCCCGCTTACTCAATGGATAAAGAAAATAGAAAATTAGAACTTAAACTTGATGTACAGTACGAAAAGAATAACATTTTCAGTTTTTACAAAACCCATGACACACCAACCTGGACCCGTGTATTTTCATCATCAATCACTCAAGAAGCAGGTTTCACACTGACAGGCCCTACCATTGAAATTCGCGCTGATAGCCACCTTACTATCCAGACAAACAACCTGCTGCCAGAGGAAGACCCCCTCAATACACCCGCTACAATAAACTTCCCCCATGAGTTCAATACCTACAACTTGCATACTCACGGGCTCCACGTCTCCCCAGAATCTCCGGCCGACAATGTCTGCATGAAGATCAAACCAGGGGAAAGTTATACCTACGAATATGACATCCCCAAGGACCAACCCCCAGGACTCTACTGGTACCACCCCCATAAGCACGGCTCTGTCGCTATACAAGTCGGCAGCGGGATGGCAGGTGCCCTAATCGTAAGGGATGAATTTGATGATGAACTTGAGGCAATGGGAGTTAAGGAACATATTCTTGTCTTCCAGAATATTGCCGTAGATGAGCACGGAAAAGTAGAGGATCAACACCAGGTCGCTAAGTTCCCAGATAGTGAATACTGTATAACCGTTAACGGACAATACTGCCCTATCATTCATGCAACGGTGGGTGAGCTTCTCAATCTGAGACTTCTCAATGCTACCACTCGCACATCGATAGACATCGATTGCCCTTGGTTCGCGCAAATGTACATCTACGGGTTTGATGGAAACCCTACTGATGACTACCGCCTACAAGACGGAGTAAGCCTGGGCCCCGCTAATCGAGCCTCCCTTTTCTTAAAAATCAGTGAAGCCGCCACTCCGGGAGCTCATTTTTACATTTACAATAATGCGATTGAGTTCCAACAAATGCCGCATTATAAGTACCATAACAACAGTCCACTTTTTGTTATCGCTATTGCCCAGGGAGAGGAAATCGGAACGGCAATCTATGCTCCCAGCAAACCACCCGCTCGATGTGCGCCCCCACCCTTCCCCAGCAGTTTTAAAGTGGACTTACTGAAACCTATTACAGATGATGAGATCACCAATACACGTCGACTCACTTTCCAGGCCAACACGCTTGATGACCCCCAAAAATATTATCGCGGGCTGAATGTCAGTATTGACCATTCACCATTCGAAGGATGTGAAGTGGTTAATCATTACGTAGAACTTGATGCAGTAGAGGAGTGGACCTTGGTTAATGAAAGTGAATTCCCCCACCCAATCCATATTCATGTTAATCCGTATTATGTTATCGAGGTGGTTGGAGAAGACCCCATGCACCACACACTCAAACTACCGTTTTGGTGCGACACCTTTCAAGTACCGCCCCATGGACATGTCAAATTCCGTACTCGTTTCAAGGATTTTACCGGGAAGTATCCTCTGCATTGCCACTTACTTTATCATGAGGATGGGGGCATGATGCAGCATGTTAGGGTTGTCAAAGATACCTCTGAGATTCCAAAATAGCCCACTTATCTACCCAGTCATTGAATGCAAGGATCGTTAAAGTCCCGTAAGAATTAACACTTACTGGGGGCTACTTTTTGCGGGTCATGCAACTTGGGCGGAGTTGCATTACCACAATGCTTACTCAGCCAATCGCAAGCATGGATAATATCCTTTGCAAGGCCACTGATTGCATTCTGATTGAGATGAGGGCGAACAACAATTCTCAGAGAGTTTACAGACTGAGCGTTTGGCGGCATCGAATAGGCAGAAAGAACCCATCCCCGCTCACGTACTTTATTGGATATATCATATTCATTAAAATTCTTATATTTTTTATTCAGGGTCATGGCAACAACCGGGATTCTCTGGGTTTTATTCATTATTTCAAAGTACCCACTGGCCACCAGAAGTTGACGAAGAGTCTGCGCATTTTCCAAGGTGTGCTGCATAATCTGCCTGTAACCCTCATAGCCTAAACGTATAAAGTTGTAATACTGGTAGGCAACCGGTGATGCATTTCGGCTGAAGTTCAATGTGGCTGTAGGCATCTCCCCACCCAGGTAATTAACATAAAACATCAAGTCTTCATCAAAAACTGCTCTTTCACGAAAAATTATCCACCCCAATCCCGGCGGCACCAAGCCAAACTTGTGCCCGGAAGCATTGATAGATTTCACTCTTGGCAAGCGAAAATCCCATTTATAGTTCGGGTAGAGAAATGGATTAACAAACCCTCCCGACGCCCCATCAATATGCATAGGGATATCGTGCCCTGTTCTCTCTTCATACTTATCCAACCAGTTTTGAATCGCCCTAAATGCATCATCCTCACCGGTAAAGGTTTGCCCGGCGATAGCAACAACAGCGATGGTATTCTCATCGACCAATTCATCCAGGTGTTTACTGGTAAAGCGGTAATGACCAGGCCTTAACGGTGCTATGCGCGGCTCCACATCGAAGTACCGCATAAATTTTTCCCAAACAATCTGCACATTGGCTCCGGTAACCAGGTTAGGTTTTGAGCCGTCTTTGCCGGTTTGCTGCCTCTTCTTACGCCAATTCCACTTGTGCGCCAAACCAGCCAACATGCAGGCCTCTGACGAGCCTATGGTTGCTGCGCCGTATGGCTCTACTCCCTCAGGTCCATTCCAAAGGTTGTGTAACCAGCCAACCATTCGCGCTTCCATCGCGAACAGCTGTGGATACATGTCGTGATCAATATAGTTCTTCAGATAATGTTTCTTAGCGACCTCAAATGCTTCTGACTCAGTAAAAGTTGTGACAAACGAAGATAAGTTCATCGCAGGCTTTGCATCAGCCCAGGTTTCACTGGTTACAATAGCCTCGGCAGCCTCTGCTGAAATACTACACCGGGGAAAATGCTTTTCTGGAATATCTTCATTGTATTCGTCAAAGAACCTGTCAAATGGAGATTGCTCTTTCACTACCTACCTCCGGCTCACTCATCAATATCAGAAAATGACTGCTGTTGATGGCCACCCTCCCCCCGCCAGGAGGGATTGTGAAAATAGAAAATTAACAAGGGAACGGTGATCGCTATAGCAATTCCACCCAGGTTGAGAGCCACATAAGTTACAGGGTTTTTTATCGTGAGCTGTTCTGGCGGGAAAAATGAAACTACCAAGGCAAAAACAACGGAAATTAAGCCTATTCCAGCAACAATACAAACCCCTGGCAGCCCTCCCGGGATACGAAAACTTCTGGGTAAGTCTGGTTGCGTGATCCGCAATCGAATAATCGCAGCAAACATCATTATGTACATAATGATATATAAGCTAATAGCCATCACTGAAATTAAAACAAAAGCTGTAGATACATTATCCATTAAAATGTAAATGGACGAGATTGCCGCTACCACTACAAACTGTGCGAGGAGAATATTTTTTTGTACACCCACCCGGTTTTCTCGCTGAAACCAGGGCGGCAACATCCCATCCTGGGCCGTAGCCAGCAGCCCTCGACTGGGGCCAGCCAACCATGCCAAGGCACCACTTAGTGCACCATAGCCAATTAGCCAGGAAAGTGCTTGCACGGGCCATTGAATCCCAAGTAGCTGCCCAAAAGCTCTTTCGTAAGCTGTAAATAAGCCAGTTTCTACAGATATCTCTTTATAGGGCAAAATTGCAGCAATAGAGAGTGCGCCGAGAGTGAACACCAGGATGGAAATAATGGCGGCGATGGCAATTACAGCTGGATATCCTCGACGGGTATCACGTAGTTCCGACACATGCGTGGCCTGTGCTTCCACTCCAGCAAAGGCAAGTAAAATACCCCCGAGAAAAGCAATCGCCCCCAAACCGTTAATATGGGGAAACCAGCGCGGGTGATCATAACCATCCCGACGCACTGCTACTTCCGGGTCGGTCAAGGTCTCCCAGCCAATAGGATTACCACTCACCACCCACCACACAGCCAGAACAACTAGAACCAAGCACGGAAATACAATACCCACCAGAAATCCAAACTGTGCCACTTTTACCAGAAAGCGGGTTCCGGTAAGGGCAATCAGTGTCGCTAGCAAATAGGCAAGAATACAAAACCCACCGATATAGTAGGTATTCTGGGCGATGGTATTATCGCCCACCGCGTAAGCCACCGCCGCAGCGGCAAAACCCAACTCCGTGGGATACCAGACAATGCACTCGATCCACTGCAACCATATAGCGACAAAACCCACCTTCGGGGTAAAAGCCTCACCAACCCAGGTATAGACACCCCCAGTGCGCTCTGAAAAGGCGCTGCCAAGTTCTGCCGACACCAGCCCTGCAGGAATCAAGAACAGCAATGCCGCAAAGCCGATATAGAAAAACATCGTCAGCTCTTCTTGCGCCATCATCGGCAGGGTACGCAAGCTGGTAACAACCGTTGCGGCAGTTAGGAGCCCGAGAGCAGCCACAGAAAACATCTTTCTGTTGGCAATATCCGGGGTGCTCGATGCACTGCTCCCTTTTGGTCGCACTGATGGGACCTCCCTGGAGTGCAATATTTTTGCGGCAGTACAAAGAAGCAAAGCCTATCGTGGGAGTCTGCGGGATAGATGGGATAACAGAGGTGCCTCTACCAAGGCATAAGCCGCCCTTTTAGCAACGGACTTATGGAAACATAGAATTCATAGCAAGTCGGTGCCCACACCATCTTTCACCCAAGGAGAAATCGGCCAGGGCAGCGGTATATGGCAGTTAGCCTGGAACCCCATGTTTGGTGTAGATATCGAAGCGGCCGGATTTCCCCTCCAAGGAAAGGTTGGGCTTCATATCAGCCAAATAGGGGGCAAGCTTAGGGCGCTTAACTACTGTGCGGTAGTAGCAGGCCGCCAAGGCAGGGCTCAATAAGCTATCCGCATCCTCATCAATCCCAACCAAATGATGGAAGGCAGCCATTTCCTTTTTGACCTTGGCAGCTTTCCCCCGCGCAGGGAACATCGGATCCAGATAAATAACAGGGATGGATTCCTCCGATTGCAGCGCGAGCCACTCTGACGCCGCCGTACAGCAATCCACCAAGCTCATTCGCTCAGAAATTGCAGCCAACTCAATATCCCCGATAGACGCCTGTCGCAGCCGGCGTATTCCATCTTTCAGCAATTGGAAAACAACCGGGTTGCGCTCCAGCATCTGCACCTCACATCCCAGCGCCGCCAGAACAAAAGCATCTCTACCCAAACCAGCGGTGGCATCGAGGACTTTGGGATGGAAGCCAGAACGCAGACCAACAGCTTTTGCTACTGGTTGAGCTTTACCGCCGCCATACTTGCGGCGATGAGCAAGTGTTCCAGAAACAAAGTCCACCCATACTGGCCCGGCTGCTTTACGCCCGGTCGCACATAACTGCAGTTGCTCTCCGAGACACAACACTTGGGGAAAGTCGACCACATCAGCAGGAGAAATAGCTCCAAGGAGGGGGTAATCTAACTGAGCGGATAGTTCTTCCGCTGCGGAAACATATTCTGGCGCCGCAGCGACAATAGCCAACGATGGACTCACCTGCCCTCCAGGTAACATTGAAAAAGGGAGGCGATGCTAACCCGGTTTTTGTAACCATTCCAGAGCTTGAGCGGACTCCTCTTCGGGAAAGGGACGCACCTCAGCACTGATGAAGTGACAGGCAAGGTTGGGCATAAAGCGGAGGATAGGATTATCGGTAACCACGGCTATCCGGCGGATATGCCGTTGATGCTCTCGAATAAAGCGGAAATGAGAGATCATTGCGACGAAGCTCTCCCAGCCAGCAAAATCTCCCGCATTGACTAGCAACCCTTCTATACGTCCCCGCTTGCTGATGATCGGATCAACTTGCGCGGCTAGCAACTGGAAGTCCTCAACGGTTAACTTCCCAACTGGTCTAACTTCGAGTATTCGATCACCCTGATGCCAGATATGCTCAATCATATTTTGAGAATGCGGCAGGGCCACACTTCTGAGCGGCCCTGCTTTTCGCTTAGCTCGATGTAGCTGAGTCATTACTATTGGTCAGTTATCGTTACTTTCCATCCCCTCATCCTGACCGGTCTCTGCCTCTGTATCTGTTTCAGTGCCGTCGGCGGAGGCATCCATATCGTTGGTCGCGCCCTCTACAGCATCATTGGCTTCCTTTGTAGCATCTTCTACGACCTTATCCGCTTGCTGATTTAGGTCGCCGCCAGAGTTATTGCTCGCCTCTGGCATGGAGCTAGAATCATTAGCATCCGGGCTCATGTTGCCATCTGCACCCATATTGTCTGACCCAGACATAGTAGCGTCAGGTGAGCCCCCGTTATCTGAAGACCCCGGAGGAGCGGGATCGGTTGAGTCAGAGTCCTGAGGCATTTGGGAATCGGGATTGCCCATACCATCCGGGGAATCCGAGGTATCTGCTGGGGCCATTGAGCCACCGCTACTTCCTCCACTAGAGGGAGTAGAGGATCCCCTCATCTGTTCACTCTTCTGCTCCTGCTCCATCGAGTTATAGGCTTCTTTAGCCTTATGCTCGCCGCTGCGCGACATAAAATAACCGATGATCAGTAATAAAATGATCAGGGGAATCAGTAACTTCTTCATATCTGGACCTCTCGACCCCAGGCAAACTCAAAAGAAGACATTAATCATTAAAATCGAGCCGGTTACACAGTGCTGGTCGGTGTACTCTCTCGATAACAATCCCAAACCCTGACACTCCAGCCTGTTTACAACGGTGCGCAACTTAATGAGATGCAGCGCCTGTAAAAGAAGGTCGCGCCAATACTGATAAGAATAACCCGCCTTTGGGGTTCTTCAAGGGAGAGATCTACTTCGTAGCAGTTTGGATTGCTGTAAAGAAAGATTCAGTTAAAACCATTAGTTCTAACAGGTCGACAAGAAAACAACTTACTAGCCCTGTTTTATAAACTCATTAAGTTGGGCAAGTATCGCGGTGGCATCTGACTCAGCAATAACCGCTTCACAGCTCTTCAGGTGTAACCTTCCATAGCTATCCAAATTAGCGAAGATCAGATAGTTTTCACCCTGCTCCAACTTTATATCACAGGATTCAAACCCAAGGCGGAAGGTTATCTCTCCACCCATAGGCCCTTTCCATACCTGGCTTGGCACTGCTGAATAGATATAGCCGGATATAGCTGTAACTCCATCTTCAGACAGTGCGCTATCCACATCCCGGTGGACATCAATCACTTCTACTTGTGCAACAATCTCAGCCTGGGCAAATCGCAACTCCAAGTGAGTAGTAGATGCCGCAGCGATATCTTCAGTCGTATGCACCAGGCCACTCATTAGAAAAAAGAATATACCGCCCACAATTCGGGGGAATAATTCGAAAGACATTTTTTCCGCCACCACCCTCTCCTTACTTGTATTCTTATCGCAGTAGAAATAGCACAAGCCATCAAGATCGGCTTACTGTTTTGTCATAACTTCGAAGAGAAAACTATTCGACAGAAAAATTGGCATGGATTGATCTGAGAGGAAGTGGACAACTGAGCGGGCCACCAAGCTGGCAGCCCAGGCAACCTTTACATCTACTGCTCATATACCCGTATAGGATAAACGATAGATTTTATGCGCAAAATCATCGGAAATCAGGACGCTTCCATCTGGCATTTCCAAAAATGCAACCGGACGACCATATGTGGTTTCCTCCTGCATAAAGCCGGTAATCAGCGGCTCATACTTCGTTATCTCACTATTCTCGACAGTCGCCAACATCACTCGGTAGCCAGATTTTTCGCTCCGATTCCAGGACCCATGCTCAGCAACCAACAGATTGTGCCGATAATCCTTGGGATATTGTTCGCCGCGATAAAAGTGGATTCCCAATGGCGCTACATGGGCACCAAGGTTTAACACGGGTTTAGAGTAGTCAGCAGCGTTCTTACCCAGCCCAAATTCCGGGTCTGCAATATCATCTCCATGAAAATAGGGATAGCCAAAATGCTCTCCCCAAAAACTCACCTTATTGATTTCGCAGGGCGGGATATCGTCCCCCATCATGTCCCGGCCATTATCGGTAAACCACAATTCATTGGTTTGTGGATGAAAGTCAAAACCAACTGAATTCCTTACCCCGTTGGCAATAATTTTTGTTTTTTTAGAGGACAAATCCAGGGAAAATATCTTTGAATAGTTTTCATTGGCATCACAGATATTGCAGGGTGCGCCCACAGGCACAATTAATTGCCCTTCACGATCAAAGCGTAAGAACTTCCAACCATGATGCCTATCCGTCGGAAATTGATCGTAAACAACTTCTGACTTTGGTTGATCCAGATTACGCTCTATCTGGGGAAAGCGAATAATTTTATCGACATCAGCCACATATAAGTCGCCATCCTTGAAGGCTATACCTGTAGGAGCCTTTAGGTTTTCCATCAGGACCCAGCGCTTATCTGCCGCGCCATCATTGTCTGTATCTCTTAAGGCGTAGACTTTCTTTGCTCGAAAAGAGCCGGAAAAAACTGTCCCCGACTCAGAGCGAGCCAGTTGTCGAGCCGTTTCAACATCTTCGGCAAAATAGCTGAGTTCAAACCCCTCAGGTACTTGCAATTGATCCAGGGTTATTTCTGCTTGTACCGCAGAGGCAAACAGCAAAGTGGCGAACAATATCTTTTTCATTCTTATTAGCCGACAGAAAAAAGAACATCTTAACTCTCGACATAGAACTTGACTAATTTAGCGCAAGAAAAGGAGTTGAAATACAGGCTGGATACGATGAGCGGTAAAAAGTTTTCCGAGGAGGCAAAACAGAAGGGATTCTAGAGGTTAGAGTAGACTCGAGACCCAGGACATTATTGTCCAGGGCCTCGCTGTACACAGCCCTCTGGCTGTATCACTAGTACTTACAGTGGCAACAATTCCAGCTCAACTCTGCGATTGGCCTGGCGCCCAGCTTCAGAGTCATTGCTGGCAATAGGATAGCGCTCACCGTAGCCTACAGCTTGAACACGACCTGAAGACACGCCCTGACCGCTGAAGAAGCTGGCTACAGAGTTAGCACGCTGCTCACTCAAGCTCTGATTGTAAACATCTGAACCAGTGCTATCGGTATGGCCGCTGACTCGAATTGCAGTTTTATCGAACTCCTGCAATACAACAGTGACCGATTCCAAGGTGTCATAGAAGTCTGTACGAATATCCGCGCGGTTAGTACCGAAGGTAATGTTACCCGGCATGATCAGGCGAATATTATCACCTTCACGCTCAACGCGTACGCCGGTACCTTCCAGGCGCTGACGCAGCAACATTTCCTGACGATCCATATAGTAACCAATGCCACCACCGATCGCCGCGCCACCCAGGGCACCTGTCAAGGCTCCCTTACCACGGTCTTTCTTACTGGCAGTAGCGACACCAACGATCGCTCCAGTTACAGCTCCAATTCCAGCCCCCTTGGCGGCATTACTGGTCTTACTTTCACCTGTGTAAGGGTCCAATGTGGAACAACCAACCATCGAACCCAGTGCCAGGGCTGCTACCCAATATTTCATTATTGGCTCTCCTAACGCATTTTTAAGTAACGGGTATTGAGCTACACATGTCTTGTGCAATCTCTGTATTGTTCAACACACTATCTGACTGGCGGCTGAACCAACCCAATGAAATTTTCCATAGACTAAAGCGAATTTATTGTCAGTTCTACTGACTAGTCCCCATTACGTACTAACTATTCATAACTACGTACCAATGACGGACAAAATAACGAGCAAGAAGTGATCAGCCTCCCGGTCTTCCACAAAATCTGTGGATAAAACTGTGCACTAATAAGCTATCCGTGGCGCCAGCCGGCGTAAACTCTCGCCTACAGCGTTTTGCACATTTTTTAAACTCTTCAGTTTTTCTTTAAAAAACAATAAGTTAGAAATCTGCCTTGGCATTAAATAGCAGTGGATATCTTCTTGCTTGAAGGCAAATTTTGCCAACTGCGCATGTGGAAAAGTTTGTCAATAGCCTCGCGCTCCACTGAGGCAATTTTTTTAGACGCTTTTGTTTTTAAAGTCGCCCCCAAGAGGCAGCGAATACCACTATGTCTGTCATTTAGTAACAAAAAAAATTTCGTGCCAGCCCCTGTGGACTTCTATAAAAACCCTTTTGTAACCACTGAATTAGTAATGCGGAGGTTTTTCATCCAGCGGCTTGCCGGCCCCCTGCATCTCAAAAGCAATCGTCCGATACTTTTCGCCCAACTCGCGCATATGTGCGAGTAGAGTGCGAATATCCGTATCCTGACGAGTAATCACATCATTTAATTGGCTTATAGTGTCTTCCTGGAAAGCCAAACGGCTCTCCAGTTCATCGACCCGCTCTACCAGAGCCTTTATTTCTTCAGTCATCACAACAACCCGTAAAGAACATCTACCAGACCGACCGCTCGACGATCCATAAATAAGCTCTGCCCCAAACGAGTTGTCACGTATCCGAAGCCCAGCCCTTTTTCCGGATCAGCAAAGCCGACACTACCACCCGCTCCCGGATGGCCAAAGCCCTGGCTACCCCCAAAGCGCAAGTCCGCCGCGGAACTGCTGCGAATAAAGCCACAACCAAAACTCACCTCAGCCTGCAATACTTTATCGTGGCCATGACTCTGCTCCTTTGCCGCTTCATCTATCAACCGCTTGGGCAAAATAGTCGGCTCGTCACAGGTGAGTTCACCGTAAACCGCTGCCAGGTCTCTCGCACTGAAGTGGCCATTGGCTGCAGGAATTAAAGCACCGCGCCACTCGGAGCTATTGGTACCCATCATCAAGCTCACCGGGTTGCTAAATGCCATCGCAACAGGCCCTTTGCGGTCTTCTTTTATGGCGCGGCCAATGGCATTTTCCCGAAGCTCTGGTAAGGGTTGTTTCAGCGGGCTGACATCGGCAATTCTCTGCGAGAGGTGTCCATTTGCCCCAAAGCCCCCATCAAGATTGAGGGGTTTGGCTAGCAATTCCCGATAAAGTTCCAACAAGGGTTTTTCAGCAACCCTTTCAATTAATCCACCCAAGCTCCAGCCGTATAAGAATGGGGCGTAACCCTGTGCACTTCCGGGCTTCCACCAAGGCTCGCTGCCAGCCACCTGGTCGCAAGCGGCCTGCCAATCGTAAATCAAACTGTCTTTTACCCGCTCACGGAAAGCGACAAGTCCGCTGCGGTGGCACAGCAATTGGCGTGCGGTGACAGTTTCTTTGCCTGGGGCAAATTCAGACCAGTAATCCGCTACCGGGCGATCCAAATCCAGCTTGCCTGCGGCAACTTGCTGCATCGCCAATACTGCGAGAATACCTTTGGAAGAAGAGAATACATTGGCCAACGTATCTTCGGTAAATGGCCTCTCTGCACCTCGATCTGCACTTCCCGCCCACAGGGAACAGATTAATTCTCCGTGCTGGCGCACGGCAAAGGCCG
Organism: Microbulbifer maximicatervae (SeqCode); assembly: GCF_052467815.1. Classification (NCBI taxonomy): domain Bacteria; kingdom Pseudomonadati; phylum Pseudomonadota; class Gammaproteobacteria; order Cellvibrionales; family Microbulbiferaceae; genus Microbulbifer; species Microbulbifer maximicatervae (SeqCode). The sequence goes on along the minus strand of NZ_CP174326.1, from coordinate 3,602,236 downwards.
CTCCTGTATCACCACACTCGCGAAAATTTCTGGCAAAAGCATCGTAAAGAGCCTCTAAACCAGGGGCACAAAAGCCGTATATGTCCATGTATTTACGTCCAGATAATTCGGATAACTCTGTTGCAAGCCCGCAAGGGTAGTTTCTTCCACTCTGCGGCGCAAATCGGTAGTATTGCGCGCTCATAGCGAGGGATAAATATGACTCAGGAAAGCGCAATTCAAGATCAGATCCAGGGCAATCATTGCTTCGGCTGTGGCCCAGATAATGACCAGGGCCTGCGTATTAAAAGCTACTGGACCGAGAAGGATCAAACCCGCTGCGAGTTCCTTCCCAGCTCCCATCACAATGCCGGACCTGCTCAATATTTAAACGGTGGAATTATCGCTACGGTTATCGACTGCCATACCGTATGCACAGCCATCGCCGATGGCTACCTGCAAGCCGGACGAGCTGTCGGCACTGGTGACAAGATCTGGTATGCCACCGGCAAACTGGATATTAGCTATCTGGCACCGGCTGCCATCGATAAACCGGTCATTCTCGAAGCCACTATTGTTCAGCGCTCCTCCAAGAAAACTGTTCTGCACTGCAATCTCACCAGCAATGGACGCCTCTGCGCCAAGGCAGAAGTCATAGCAGTCCGCGTCCCTGATGAATGGTAAAACCATAAGCTGATAAATGGCTGCCGGCCCTGTTTTGGCCGGCAGTGACAAAGTGCGAATAACTTACAGCGCTTCGCTCTCTTCCATATCCTCCAGGCGATGGCCACAGAATTTGCAGTATTCCGCATCTGGGTCATGGGCACTACGGCTGCAGTTATCACAGCGCTGTTGCACTCGCTCCCGATGCATTTCTCCAGCCAATTCCGCCGTTAGAATGCCGGTAGGCACTGCAATAATTGAGTAACCAATCAGCATGGTCATTGCAGCAATGCCCTGCCCCAAAGGCGTTTGCGGAGAGATATCGCCATAACCAACGGTTGTGATGGTCACAATAGCCCAATAAACACTCGTGGGAATACTGGTAAATCCGTGGCCTGGCCCCTCCACCACAAACATCAGGGAACCAAAAATAATGCACATAACCAAAACACTGGAGTAAAACACCAGGATTTTGCGCCGGGCCAGCCCGAGGGCTCGCAACAAGACGTTGGCATCACGTAAGTAGCGAACCAGCTTCAGGATTCGGAAGATCCGCAGCACCCGCAACAGGCGAATCACCAAAAGATAGGTGGCGCCAGTATAGAGAAGCGCCAAGTAACTGGGGAGAATTGCGAGCAGGTCCACAATCCCATAGAAACTGAAAATATATTTGCGGCGATTCACCGTGCAATATATCCGGGCGATATATTCAATGGTGAAGAGGCCAGTAAATACCCATTCCAGGCCGATGAGTAAGTGCTCATAGCGATCGCGCACCGTACCTATGGAGGTCAGGAGCACCAAACCCACGCTGATCAGGATCGCCCAGATCAAAAAAACATCAAAATTCCGCCCTGCCCGGGTCTCGGTTCCAAAAATTACCTCATTGAACAGTTTGCGACGTCCCGTCAACGCCATCTATCACCTCAACTACGCTGCTGTTTCATATTGCGGCAAAATTCTAACCTCTCAGGCTTCAGGGGTCGCCCCATTTTCAACATCGTTTACAGCGGCTTTGACATCCTGCGCACCTCGGGCACAATTCCCGGCATTTTCAGCAAATACCAACGGAGTATTCCCAGCCATGGCTAAGGAGAATCGTCTCGTCTATTCAACTGACCTCGGTCGAATTAAAGAGGAATCCAAGACAGAGAAGCGCCGTGATGGAGATGGCATAGTTCGAATCCAAAGGGAAACCAAGGGCCGCAAAGGCAAAGGGGTGACTTGCGTACGCGGGCTGCCAGGCACTGACAGCGAACTCAAGCTGCTCCTGGCAGAACTCAAGAAGCGCTGTGGCTGCGGTGGCGCCCTCAAAGATGGAGTGATTGAGATTCAGGGTGACAAGCGTACTGAGATCAAAACATTCCTGGAATCTCGCAACCACACGGTAAAACTGGCCGGCGGTTAGCCGGCCTTAAGCAGTCGCAGTGGCTTTAACTGCAACTGCTTTTCCCGCTCCAAACACTGACTCAGCAAGGCGGCTAGCTGGATATGATATTGCTCCAGAATCGCAGCGCGAATGTGTTTGCAACGCGATTCCAAAACCTGCAGAGAATCCAGCACTTCCTGTCTCCCTTGTGGCAGCTGCCTGAAAGGCTCCCCCTGAGCTTTCAAATTTATTGCCGCCGCCACCCCTTGCTCTCTTAATAGAGCCGAACTCTCCACTGCCGCTACTATGGCATCTATCTCTCGCAAAGACAGCGCCGTATATTTTTGCAGCAGTTCCCTTTCATTCAACTCTGGTGATAGGTGCTGGGCAAATATTGCCAGCGAGTGGCTATAACCGGCGAGCCGATCCAGATGTGGTGCCAAGCTATCGTAGGCGGCCAAATGGCGCAGCTGATTCCTGGCTGTTTGGCGCTGATCCGTGGGCATAGTTACCAGGGATAGACACAGGCGCTGATAGAAAACACCATAGATCTGCTGTAATTGCTTGTGTGACTCCTCCAGTTCAGCGCGCTTAACAGCGATCTGCTCTTGAGCTCCTGCAAGGCTGGCCCCCTTCAAGCAAAAGTCTTCAGCGGTAAAAGGGATTTTGCCGCGTATCAGCGCCGCTCCCAGCTGCATTGTAAAAACCCTGATCTGCAAGTCCTCACGGCGTCCACGCAAATCACGCAACTCCACCAGTTTACTGCGCAGCCAATCGATAGTGCCCTGCAGATCCAGCGCCTGTATTTCCGCAGAGGATGGCCTGCGCAGAGGCATCAGGGTCAAGGGCGCCAGGCGATTGAAATACTCGTCCAGTACCTCAGCAGACTCCTCTGACTCCTTACTTGAACTCAGTAAAAGTCGGTTTTCGACCATCTCACAGTCTTTGCCAGCAACTTCAGACGTCACAGCGGTTGCCAGCCCGGCAAAGTCCACAAACATGGATTGCAGGGGTATCGCAGATCTAACCTGCCCCACAAATTCCCGCTCAATCAACACCGTTACACATTCACTGTCGATCGCCTGCTGAATATCCCAGGGGTCCCTGGCCTGCGTCATAGCAGCCTCAACTACATCGCAGGTATCAACATCCAGATTCTCCTGCATCCAACGGACGGCATCGGGAATATTTGCACAACTGCGCCCCAGCGCCTGGGCTTCGCGATTAATTTCTGTCACTAAGAGATCTGCGTGCACTAACCGATGCCACTTCCTAGCGAAGTCTGCCAACGCATCACTACCTATTATCTGCGCCGCAACACCGTCAGCCCTCTCCTGTAGCATTACGGCACTGCCTGCGGTTAAGCGGCAATGCAGTGCCTCCAGGCGCTGCAAGATAGGGAGCAAAATATATCCACCTGTCACTAGCATACGGTGAAATGGCGCGGCCAATGCTCCCGGAGTATTATCCGGGCTAACAACACTGCGCTCATTTTCAAAAGCCCACTGCATCAGTTCCAATCGCTGCACGGTGCCGTAAGTCAACCAACCAAGTGCGCCGAGCAAACGGCCGCGATAAAAGGCGAGCCCCCGGCCCACGAGTGCCAGGACCTCCTTTCCGTTCAATGAGGCGACGCTGGCAAGCCCTACCGTAAGTGGTAAATTCTGCCTAAAAACCTGAAGAAATCCCGGCTGGGACAGAATATGGGAGTCTGCACTTACAAAGACCTGGCTGATCTTTGGCAGCCCTAGCTTATCGACCAATGAATTAATTAACTTCAAGGCCTCCTTACTTTCAGAGGGCAACAGCTGACGGGGCTCCGATGAATCTCGCAAACGGGAGGATAAGCAGAAAAATGGCCAGACAAACAGCAGACCAACAAGCAGGGCGAGAAGTACGGTTAAAATACTCAGCGACACCCCCACCCAAGTAAGTTCTCCCTGCCAAACGGCCATAGGGATTTGCCATAGGGCATATCCACTGGAGAAAACACAAGCGAACAGTACCAACCAGAATATTGAGGGCACGATTACTGCTTTGACCACTCCCCAAACTGCCTTGCCCTGACTCGTGACACTGTCAGCCTGTAATCGGCCTGCATCAGATAAATACCACTCAACCGAATCCTGGGAGCCTTCCGGCTTTATTGCTGGATTGCCTGCGGCAGGAGTGGATGAAACGACTTTCTGGGGCTCGTCTGCTTCGAGAGTTTTCTGGCTAACAGGAACAAAAGGGTCAGTACCAGCGCGCGCCTTATCCGGCGCATCCACCGATGCAGCATTGACCTGGGCCTTGCGCCGCTGGGCGACTTTTATCTTTGCAATCAGCTCGCGGTTATCAAACCGTCCCGCCGGACAAACCTCCACTCGCAGGCCAATTTTCTGCAGACTGGTGCGAAACTCCAGCGCCTGGTCAGAAACCAACCGATCTTTAATTACCCAGCCTTTTAGTAGCAGCCTGCGCGCCTGGGGCTCCGAGATAGAGAACAACTTCGCCACATCCCGGATAACCGGACCCGGTTCTTTGGCGTGAAGTGTCCTTCCCGTGGAAACCACCTGGTACAAATCCTGGCCCGCCATCTCCCTCTCCTGTCACCAAGTGACGCAAATTGTCACATTTATTACATCTTGCGCGGAGAGTAAAAGATTCAGAGAAAATCAGTTGCGCACCAGTTCTCACCAAGCCAGTTCAAAAACAAAAATGGCAGGAAAGAAGGCAAAGTTCACAGTTTTTCTGGCACGCTTTGCCAATTTAGGAAGAAATCAGGGAGTGAATATCGCTAGAACACGCGCCGCCAGATCTGGAATAGACAACCCCTTATCTCTCGGCTTATACCAACTGTATGTGTGACTCAAGGCACCGACCAGCAAACGCCTTACCAGTGCGGGATCACCACCAGGACATTCGGCGGCCTCAATAGCGTCCAGCCATATCTGCTCATACTCCTCCCTTAGGCGCAAAACCTCCTGCTGACTCTCTTCGGATAGGCTTCTCCATTCCACCACCAGGATAGAAAAACCCGGTACTGCCAACCCATGAATAGCCTCTAATTCACACTGAATACAGGCCTGAAGCCTCTCTTGCGGTGTTCGACTCTGTTCCGCTGCGGTTCGCATTCGCGCACCGGCAAATATCGTCACCTCCCGCATTACTTCGCAGAGAATCTGCTCCTTACTAGAGAAATGATGAAAAATACTGCCAGACAAAATACCCACTTCCGCAGCGAGATCCCGCACTGTTGTGCGGGCGAACCCTTTTTGCTCAAACAATCGCGCTGCAGCATTCAGCAAGCGTCCACGGGCAGATTCAGGATCTGTTAGCACTCCCTCTGCCACCAAAGCACCTACCAGCTGCTGCGGCGATAACTCTTCGGGAACTCTCACTAAATCCTGCCCACTTTCAATCACGAACCACTCCCCGTATTGATCAATTTGAGTCAAACATCTTAACGGCCCTGAGAATTTTTAATCAAATAGGCGCCAAGTATTGAATACCAAGCGCTTGCTTGGTAGCGTTAAGCTATTCTGCGTTTTCCCACACGCAGGCGCAAGCGCCGACAAGAACAATAAAAACTGAATAAGCCGTAAGGCCGTAAAAAAGGAAACTTTCATGCGCTATCAAAGCCAGCTGCGCTCCGGCAGCTTTAGCGAGCAAACCTATATCGTCACCGGCGGCGGCAGCGGTATTGGACGCTGCATCGCCCACGAACTGGCCAGCCTCGGCGCCCATGTAGTATTGATCGGGCGCAAACTGGACAAGCTGGAAAGGGTTGCCGGCGAGATCAACAACGATGCTGGCGAGTGCAGCTTATTCAGCCTGGACATTCGCGATGAAGAAGGGGTGCAGGAGACAGTGGGGCAAATAGTCCAGGCCCGGGGCCAAATTCACGGATTAGTGAACAATGCCGGTGGCCAGTTCCCCTCCCCCCTTGAGCAGATCAACACAAAAGGTTTTGATGCTGTTGTACGCAGCAACCTGCTCGGTGGCTTTTTAATGTCCCGAGAAGTTTTTGTTCAATCTATGAAACAGCACGGCGGCAGTATCGTAAATATCACCGCAGATAACGCAGGCGGTATGCCAATGATGGGGCATTCCGGTGCCGCTCGAGCAGGCATGGAAAATATTACCGAAACTTCCGCATTAGAGTGGGCGCCATTTGGGGTTCGAGTCAACGCCGTGGCGCCAGGTTATATTCTCTCCAGCGGTTTTGATACCTACGACCCCAAATTCCTGCGCGAGCTATTACCGGGCTTCCGAGACAGTATTCCCCTCTATCGATTGGGAGAGGAAGCGGAAATTAGTGGGGCCGTGTGCTTCCTGCTTTCCGATGCCGCCAGCTATATCACCGGACAAACGCTGCGTATCGATGGTGGCTCGAGTCTCAAACATCACTCTCCCCTTTGGCAGCCACAGGCGGCCCGTAACTCTAAGCGCTTCAACGGATTCCATCGCAAACGCCGGCCGCAGGTAGTGGAAGAATTGGAAGCGGAGGGCAAGCTCTAATGCAGCCGATTGATTCCCAGCTCGACAACCGCTCGGCAGAGTTCAATGACAACCAAGCTGCCATGCTGGAACAGATCAACCATTTTCGTGAAGCTGAGCGACGTCCGGTACAGGCAGAGAAAAGTAAGGCTGCACGCTATCGTGACCGGGGCTGGCTGCTGCCAAGGGAGCGCCTTAATTTATTGCTCGACCCCGGCGCGCCTTTTGTAGAGTTGTGCTCCCTTGCCGGCTATAAACTTTTTGACGACCAGGATGGTACCGGTGCGGGTGGTGGAGCCATTTGTGGCATTGGCCAGGTCAGCGGACAACGTTGTATGGTTCGGGTGGATAACTATGCCGTAAAAGGTGGCACCATCTCACCAGCCGGGATGGATAAAGCCCTGCGAATGCAGAGGATCGCTCTGGAGAATCATTTGCCGATTGTCGCCCTGGCACAAAGTGGTGGTGCCAACCTGATGTATGCCAGCGACACTTTCGCTCCCGGTGGACGCGGATTTGCTAACCAGGCTCGAATGTCCGCTGCCGGTATTCCGCAAGTAACCGTGGTACATGGCGGCGCTACTGCCGGCGGTGCTTACCAGCCAGGCCTGTCAGATTATGTGGTCATGGTACGCGGGCAAACCGGTATGTATCTGGCTGGGCCGCCGCTACTGAAAGCAGCCACCGGTGAAATTGCCGATGCGGAAAGCCTCGGCGGAGCGGAAATGCACTGTACCGAATCCGGCAGTGGCGATTACTTAGCTGAGAACGACGCCGATGGTATCCGCATAGCGAGGGAAATTATTGCCGCCCTACCCTCCCCCATTAAAAGCTCAGTACAAAAAGACTACCGAGACCCATTGCACCCTATCGACGACCTGCTCGGCCTGATTCCAGCAGATAGTAAAAAGCCCTACGACGTGCGCGAAATTCTCGCTCGTGTAGCCGACGGCTCTGCCATGTTGGATTTCAAGCCGGAATTCGATCGACAAACCGTATGTGGTCATATTCGTATCGAAGGCTTCCCTGTGGGAATTATTGGGAATAATGGCCCGATCACCCCCAAGGGGGCCAACAAGGCCGCGCAGTTTATTCAGTTGTGCGAGCAGAGTGGCACGCCACTGCTGTTTTTACATAACACCACCGGCTTTATGGTGGGTACCGAGGTGGAGCGCAACGGCATCATCAAGCACGGGGCCAAAATGATTCAGGCCGTGGCCAATGCCAGCGTACCAAAACTCAGTATTGTCGTGGGCGGTTCCTATGGGGCCGGCAACTACGCCATGTGCGGTCGCGGATTCGATCCCCGCTTTATTTTTGCCTGGCCCAACTCCCGCACCGCAGTTATGGGCGCAGCCCAGGCCGGCAAGGTAATGCGCATCGTCACCGAGCAAAAAATGCAACGCAGTGGCAATGTGGATGAGACTGTATTGGACAAATTGGAAAATGACACCAGCGCATTTATGCATGGCAATTCCGATGCTCTCGCCTGCAGTGCACGCCTCTGGGATGACGGCATTATCGATCCCCGCGATACACGCAAACTTTTAGGTATGTTGCTAGAAATTTGCAATGAGGCCGAGCAGAGAAAACTCAATAAAAATACCTTTGGCGTAGCTAGGTTCTAACGAAAAACCGGGGCAACAAGGAAGTGCGGTTGCCCATTAACACAATCACCGGGTTCACACTTCAAGGCAGGGAAAACAATAATGATATTTAGCGATCAACACCGGGAACTACAGCGCACTGTACAAAACTTTGTACAGCAGGAAATCAATCCCAATGTGGCGGAATGGGAAAAGGCCGGCCGCTTTCCTATCCACGAAATTTTCCAACAACTGGCCAACCTGGGCCTGCTGGGCATCAGCAAGTCCACGGACTTCGGTGGTCTGGGCCTCGACTTCAGTTACGAAACCGTTTTCCTGGAAGAGCTGGGCAGCGCCCACTGTGGCGGTGTACCCCTGTCAATTTCAGTGCAAACCTCCATGTGCACCCCGGCCCTGGCTAATTTTGGCAGCCAGGATTTGAAAGAACAGTTCCTGATTCCCGCTGTGAGTGGCGAGATGATCGGTGCAATTGCCGTTTCCGAACCCGGCGCCGGTTCCGATGTTGCTTCGATTAAGACCACCGCCAAGAGCGATGGCGACGACTATGTGATTAACGGCAGCAAGATGTGGATCACCAACGCCCCCTGCGCCGATTTTTTCTGCACCCTGGTCAATACCAGTGAGGGCAAAGCCCATAGCAACAAATCCCTGGTCATTATTCCGGCGAAAACGCCTGGTGTACGCATCGGCGAAAAACTCGACAAATTAGGCATGCGCTCATCGGAAACCGCTCCCATCTTTTTTGACAATGTACGGGTGCCCAAACATTTCCGTATCGGCGATGAAGGTGCCGGATTCCTATTGCAGATGCTTCAGTTCCAGGAAGAACGTCTCGCCGGCGCCGCGCTGAACTTAAAAGGCCTGGAGCACTGTGTAACCAGCACCATCGACTATGTGCGCGAACGCCATGCCTTTAAATCGCCATTGATCGACAATCAAACTATCCACTTTGCCCTCGCAGAAATGCAGACCGAAGTGGAATGCCTGCGCTCTCTAACCTGGCGCGCGGTGGAAGCTTATGTGGCAGGTGAAGATGTCACTACCCTTGCTTCAATGGCCAAGCTCAAGGCTGGTCGCCTGTCCCGCTCTATTCCCGATCAGTGCCTGCAGTTCTGGGGTGGCATGGGCTATATCGAGGAGACTGTAATCAACCGTGCTTACCGGGATAGCCGTCTCACCGCTATCGGCGGCGGTGCAGATGAAGTAATGCTCGGCATTATCTGTAAGCTGATGGGCATACTGCCCAGCAAACGCAAACCCACCGCGTGAGGTCAGGCCATGGAGACAATTATTGATGAAACCATCGGCATCGCCCGTCATCTCACGCTAAATCGCCCGCAACAGCGCAACGCCATCAGTTTGCAAATGGTAGATGAGCTTCTACAAAAACTCGCAGAAGCGGAAGAAGATCCGCAGGTGCGAGCACTGGTGCTGCGGGGTGCAGAACACAACTTCTGCGCCGGTGGCGATATTGCCGATATGCTCAATGCTCAGCAGGGCGCGAGCGATGGAAATAGTGATGTATTTTTTCACTTAAACCGTCGTTTCGGTGAACTGATGGAACGATTTAATCGCACCCCTTTAATAGTCATTGCCGTACTGGAAGGTGCCGTAATGGGCGGTGGTTTCGGGCTCGCTTGCAGTGCCGATATTGCCATCGCCGATCGTAGTTGCCGCTTTGCCCTTCCGGAAACTCGCTTGGGTTTACCGCCTGCACAAATTGCTCCCTTTGTCGTGGCACGAGTCGGCCTCTCCCAGGCCCGGCGCCTGGCCCTCAGCGGAGCAAAAGTCAATGCACAGCAGGCCTTGGAAATTGGGTTAATCCACCAGTTGCTCGATAATTCCGAAGCCCTCGAAGGCGCGCTGCAGGAACACTTGGGTGCGATCAATGCCTGCGCTCCCGGCGCCCTGGCAACGACCAAGCAGATCTTGCTGGATGCTGCACGGGTGAGCGATGAGACTGCCCTCGGCCAACTGCTCGACGGCGCTGCGCAGCAGTTTTCCCGTGCAATTCAAGGCCATGAAGGGCGCGAAGGCGCCCGTGCATTTCTGGAAAAACGATCACCGGAGTGGCAGCACTGATGTCGACAACAGAGACCCTGTTAATCGCCAATCGAGGCGAGATCGCACTGCGAATTATGCGAACTGCTCGGGCGGAAGGCTATCGCACAGTCGCCGTCTACAGCGATGCGGACTGCGATGCACTGCACGCACAGACTGCCGATATCGCCGTAGCCATTGGCGGGCAGACTTCGGCAGAGTCCTATCTGGATATCCAAAAAATTCTCGCCGCAGCTAAAAAATCCGGAGCCACTGCCGTCCACCCTGGCTACGGCTTTCTCGCTGAGAATGCGGAATTTGCCAGCGCTTGCGAAGAGAATGGACTGAGTTTTGTTGGCCCGAGTGCCGAAGTCATAGAATTGATGGGCAACAAACGCAAAGCCAAGGAGTTTGTTGCCGCTGCCGGCGTACCCTGTATTCCCGGCTTCCAGGGTGCCCAGGACGACGACACCCTGGTCGCCGAGGCGCGGCGCATTGGCTTCCCGTTAATGATCAAAGCTGCCGCAGGCGGTGGTGGGCGCGGCATGCGCCTGGCTCACGGAGACAACGAGCTGGCCTCCCAGTTGCGCGCCGCCCGCAGTGAATCCATGAGTGCATTCGGCAGCGACGAGTTAATTCTGGAAAAGGCACTGGTCAACGCTCGCCATATCGAAATCCAGGTATTTGCGGATCGTCATGGCAACTGTATTCACCTGGGGGAGCGGGATTGCTCCGTACAGCGACGCCATCAAAAAGTGGTCGAAGAGTGCCCTTCCCCAGCGGTCGACACCCAGCTGCGGGAAAGAATGGGGCAAGCCGCAGTCGACGCCGCGCGAGCCTGCGGTTATCTAGGCGCGGGCACCGTAGAGTTTCTACTCTGCCCCAACGGCGAATTCTATTTCCTGGAAATGAACACCCGGTTGCAAGTAGAGCACCCGGTAACAGAAATGGTAACCGGTTTTGACCTGGTAGCTTGGCAACTGGCAGTAGCACGCGGCGAAGCCCTATGCGTTTCCCAGCAGCAAGTCTCCCAGCAGGGGCACGCCATTGAAGTCCGCCTGTATGCCGAAGACCCGGAACAACAATTCCTGCCCCAGGCCGGAAAAGTACTCCACTGGGTAGCGCCAAAGGGGCAAGGAATCCGTATCGACCACGCTTTGAAAAATGGTTGCGAAATTACGCCATTTTACGACCCCATGCTCGGCAAATTAATTGCTTGGGGGCAGGATCGAGAAGAAGCTCGGCGCAAGCTAACCCAAGCCCTAACCCGGCTGGAATTTATCGGCCCCAAAAACAATATCCATTTCCTGCAGAAGATCCTGGCCGAATCACAGTTTATCGCTGGCGATGCCGATACCAGCTTTCTCGACCAAAACAGCACGCTGACATCCGCAGAACCAGTTCCAGCAGTAATTGCAGCCCAAGCCACATTACTTAATCACTTGCACCAAGCCAACCCTCAGGATCGGCGTAGCGGCCGCAGTGACTGGCGCAGTGGTGACAACAGCGTGCCGATCAACTACCGACTGGAAATTGCAGGACAAACCCTAAACTGTGAGCTGCTGGCGTTAGTAGATAATTCTTATCAAATCTCAGTAGGCGACCAGCAGTTCCTGATTCTGTGGGTCCATTTTGAGAAATCACAAAAAGAAACTGGAGTTTATAGCGCTGAACTTCTGCTGGATGGCGTTAGCCAAAAGAGACTGTTTCTAGCCAACCAAAGCAATCTGCACCTCCTTTTAGACAGCAGGCAATTTCATTTTGTCGATATCACCCACGCCCCCGCCAAATCGAGCCTTAACGAAGGCAGTGGCCGCATCACGGCTCCTATGGACGGTTGCCTGGTGCAGGTATTGGTTGAGCCCAATCAAAGAGTTCAGCGGGGAGACACTATCGCCTTAATGGAAGCCATGAAAATGGAGCACGCCCTGCGCGCAGACCGCGACGGTACCGTAATTAAACTGGGCGCCTGTGAAGGAGACCAGGTACGCGGTGGCCAGCTGTTAGTTCAGATCGAAGCCGCTCCCACGGAAACCGCCAAAATCCCCAGCGACGCTACTTCCTAAAGGAGATCAGCATGTACGATATTGATGCCTCCCGTATGGCAAGCCCCTTCTATGACGAAGGCCATCAGGAATGGCGCACCCAGTTGCGCCGCTTTGTCGACCGTGAGATTACTCCCTACATTACTGAATGGGACGAAGACGGCCAGCTACCCGCCGAGCTTTGGAAAAAAGCCGCAGAAGTTGGCCTTCTGCAGATGAGTTATCCGGAAAACTACGGCGGCATCGAAACCGATGTCTTCCATATGATTGTTGCCGCAGAGGAGTTAGCCCGCCCCGGCGCTGGTGGCCTCTACGCCAGCCTAATGGTCCACGGCATTGCCCTGCCCCCATTACTGCACTATGGCAGTGAGGCCCTAAAAGATCAGGTTATTCCCTCGGTATTACGTGGCGAAAAGCATATTTCCCTGGCTGTTACCGAACCAGGCGCAGGCTCCGATGTAGCCAATCTCCAGTGCCGCGCAGAGCGTGATGGGGATGACTATATCGTTACCGGCGAAAAGACCTATATCACCGGCGGTATGCGCGCTAACTGGTTTACTACTGCGGTGCGCACTGGCGAGGAAGGCTTCGGCGGTATCTCCCTGCTCTTAATCCCTGCGGATGCCGAAGGCGTTAGCCGGCAGCTTCTCGATAAAAAGCAGGGCTGGTGGTGTTCTGATACGGCCAGTATCTTTTTTGATCAGGTGCGCGTGCCCGCGAGTAATCTAATTGGCGGTGAGAACCAAGGTTTCTTGCCCATAGTGCACAACTTCAATCGCGAGCGCCTGGGCATTGCCGCTTCCTGTGTAGAATTCAGCCGGGTCTGTTTGCAGGATGCCATTGAGTGGGCCCAGGAGCGCCAAACTTTCGGAAAGCGTCTCGCCAATCACCAGGTGATTCGACACAAATTTGCCCAGATGCTTCAACGCATCAATGCCACCCAAGCCTATCTGGATCTCTGTGCCTGGGCAGAGCAACAACACCAGCTCAAAGTAGCGGATATCGCACTACTCAAAGTCCAAGCCACAGAAACCCTTGAGTTCTGCGCTCGGGAGGCTATGCAGGTGTTGGGCGGCGCAGGCTATATGCGCGGCAGCCGTGTTGAGCGTATCTATCGTGAAGTGCGGGTGAATGCGATTGGTGGCGGATCTGAAGAAATTATGCGGGATCTGGCGTCCAGGCAAATGGGGATTTAAGGTAGCCTTTAAGGCAAGGATAAAAGCCTTGCTAAGCCTATTTTTAACTCAGTCCCGCATGGGTGTGGGACTGAGTTAGCGAAAATCCCGCTTAAATTAACCCTGCTTCTTTTCTTCGATAAAGTCCCTTACCTGCTCACTTAGTACGGCCATAGGGACATTGCCATTTCTCAGAATGATTTCATGGAAGTCCTTAATATCGAAGTCTTCACCAAGTTCATTTTGCATCAGTTCTCGCAAGGCGAAAATCTCAAGTGCACCAGAATCATAAGAGGTAAGCTGGGCCGGCATAACCGCCATTCGGTCCATCAGAGTTCTCGGGCCTTTAGCAAATGAAGCTCCAGAATCCTGCAAAAACTCCGCAACCTTTTCATCACTCCAACCGAGTACATGCATTGCGGTGTCCGCTACCATACCTCGCGCAGGCCATGCTCTCCTTAGGATCTTGGTTGACCCATACTGATACATTCCCGCTTCCTCCGCTAGATGTTCAGAGTACCTACCCCAACCTTCAGCAAAAGCAGAGTTAGACAAAGCATCTTCTATTTTGTGAAACTTTTCTTGCTCTTGTACGAGAGCAATTTGCATATGATGGCCCGGGTACCCTTCGTGGATAGTAACCTTCTCTGCAGAAGCGTAAGACTCATCCTTGTAAGTTGTCGGATCATATCCAAATCTCGCCTTGCGCTCCTTGGTGCCCGGAATATAGTGTGCGCTGCGACCTGAGCCCTGTTCATGCTCAGGGATAGCTTTTACTTCCATTTCGATCAAAGGCATTTCATGGAAGAAATCAACGGTTAAATCTCTAGACTTATCTACCAGGCGCTCATAAAACTGATGCATCTCATCAGCGCTATTAAATTTCTGAGTTTTATCCTCACTGGCCCTTGCCACTGCCTGAGAATAGGAATCTACTTGATAGAACTCCTTGCCTAAGCGAACCACTTCGCTCTTGTTTGAGTTGACAGCCCTTAAACCCAACTCAAAAACTTCTTCTGGTGTTCTCTGCAAAGTCGTATAAGAACGATACTGAGCCATATAACATTCACGGCCATTAGGAATCGCATGGATACCAAGCTCGGCTCTGGCTTCAGGTAAATAGGCAGACTCTAGAAAATTCTTGTAATTCTCCATTGAGGGGATAACGTGATCTGAAAGCACCTGTTTAAATGCAGCTGCAAACTCAGGGTCCCCAGCTTTCTTCACTAACCCCAAGAACGGGTGCTCATCGATAGGTACTTGGGTCAAGCCATCAACTTGCTGAATGACTCGCTTAACCACACTCTGAGGTGCGGAGTAACCTTGCTCTAACCCCCGGCGGAGATTGGCTATTTCTTGCTCATAGTAACGAGCCGCGTCAAGCCAACGTTCAATCGCATCTGCCTTTTCTTGGGCTGTTTCAACCGGCTGAACCTCGGTCAAAAAGCCAAGAATGATATGAGGCCCAAACATATGATCAACAGACCAGAGTTCAGTCTTACACACCCTTAGGCCAACATTGGACTCTAATCGCTCTTTCAGTTTGAAGTAGAATACCTTCTCTTGATCACTTTTTAGACCATCAAGATCTATCTCTGCCAATTTATTGAGTATTCTGTCCTCAGATGCCGCTAGAGAGGCAGCGTTACTGGGGGAATTACTTAAAAAAAGGTTGTGCCTGTCCAGCTCCATATCTGAGAAGTAAGCGTACGGCTGGAAGTTTTCTAAATAAGCTTCGGCATATTGATCCGCTAGATCATGGAGTAGTGCCGAGTTGTCAATAGCTTCCCTACCGGCCACATCAGTTTGGTTATCAGTAACTGAGCATCCCATTAGGACCGATGAAACTACCAATACACCTAAACCCGCTCTTTTTACATTAATCATTCTTATAAGACCGCAACATAAAACTCATTAAAAAGGTTTCTACAAAGAAAACTTCAACTTCCTGTTTTATAGTAGGCACTGTAACAAAATGAGTTTCAACACCTCAAATGCGGAATATCGGCGAAGCGAGGATATTTATAGATAAATCCCAGAGATAGAGCGTAGAATCCATTTAATTGACAGAGTCACAAGTAACAAGCGCTAGCAACTTGACATAGAGACCACCTAAGCCTCCTTTAACCTATGCACTTGAAGGGTATGGCGATGTATAAGAAGCCCACCTTAATAAAAATGGGCTTCTTAAAGAACAGTAATTCCTTATAACACCAATGAATGTTACTTCATTTATACTACGGCACTAACTGGTAGCTATTACCTAAGTCGTCTTGTACCACCTCAGCAATACCATCGATGGCGGAGATTTCTAATGGCTCACTTAGAATGCGACTTCTAAATGTCCAGCCTTCTGGCAGATTGAGGCGACTTCCCAGGTCTTTTAAATCGTCAAACTGAAGATCAGAGACCTCAATACGACTAAATGATTGCATAATATACACCTGCCCATTCATATCAGTTAGCTCATAAACACGACGGCCTTCATAAAACAACCAAGTATTATTCCTTAGTACCTGTCCAGGAATATAGGAAACACTCTCTCCAAGATCAGAACTATAATTCATGGTAGTCAATAAGCGCATTTCTAAGTCACCGAAAAAACGGTGTTCATCATCCGGACTGGGTGAGACAATATCGCCACCTAAAATTTCATCCACCACAAAAAAACGCGGCCCATTAGGGATTGCAAAAAGCACACCATACTCAATTTCTATATCGCTGAAGTTGATAGCATCCCACAGATTTTGGGGACAAAAATTAACACCCGGGGTACCCCAAATCTCTGTTGACTCCTCAGCCCCGTCTAGATAAGAAAGTAATATCTCACAATAGCGAAAATTAAAGAGTGGACCGCCAGCTTGCAATGGTTCCTCAACCGTAGTATTTCGCAAGAAATCTAAAAAGTGTATGGCCAATTCTTCGCCTACATCGTCTTGAATAAAGTGGCCGGCAATAAACCGCTTATGATCATTGCCGTCTGATCCAGGTACATGTCCAACCCACTTCTTCTGGACCTCTAAGCTACCCAACTTTATATCATAAGCTCCCGCATTAAACATAAAGGGGTTGTGAAAGGCTCCAAGTGTTTTCCAAGCTGAAAAATTTTCCATTTCAATACCTGCCGACATCGCAGGAAAAGCTCGAATTGCCGCTTTATACTCGAAAGCAGGATATGGAGCATTGTAAGCTGCGACTTCATCACTGCTCAGCTCAACTCTGGTTACTACTTGCAGTACATCTCCAGCTATTAATTCTGGCACACCGGCAGCATAGTCAATCCACTGCTGAAACCCCTCCACTCCATCAGGTTCTTTTGACGCAAAGAATGTAGCCGCATCACCCAGTGACTCATCGATCTCAAATGTCGGGTAAATATATGGGTTTTGACCCACCGGAATGAGGGGAAGATCACCATTAGCAACAACCAGTCTAGCAATTACATGTGGCATATCACCCGCAATACGAAGACCGATAAGACTGCCCCAGTCCTGTACGAAAAGGTTGATATCAGTTAATTGTAATTTATTAATAAATGCCTTATTCCAAGCAACATGCTGTTCATACTGATGTACAGTGACGTCAATCGGTTTGTCTGACCTTCCCATTCCAATATGATCTGGTGCAATCACTCGGTAACCGGCATCAGCAAGGATCGGGATCATTTTTCGGTATAAATAGGACCAGCTGGGTTGACCATGTAGTAACAGTATAACTTCACCATTATCAGGCCCAACATCCACGTAATGCATATTTAAGCCGTCAATTTCTACGTAACTTGGCTCAAACTCATATCCGGAAAGGGAGTCAAAACAGGCATCGGGAGTAACAATATATTCCAAACCCGTAGCGGTTGCATGTATTTCACTTTCAGACAATTTACAAGCATCGCTATTTGGGCCTGTAACTAAGGGAATCTCTGTCCCTGAGACATCTTCAGAGTCATCCGAGTCACAAGCAACCAATAGGGAACCCAAAAAGCAGATACCGAACAGACACCGGAATAGAGAGATATATTGGGGAGTTTTAGATATAGAGACAAAAGAATAATTCATAATATAAACCTTCCTTTTACATTAAATAGAAATTCCTTTAACTGGAGAGGATATTCATATCACCATCAGAGCATCCACCTATGACAGAATTGTGCGGATGGTGAAAATCTCCGCACGACCAGAACTGTTGGAAGTTTTATCATTAATTAAACAGGGAAAACCCTATAAAAAAGCACATGACTAACTTCCGCCAATTTAAGAACCTGAGATACATAAACTTATGCTTAGATACTTAAAAATTTGCTTTCAATCGAGAATGTTTTGTATGAACGGTGCATATTTCAAGCTCAATGGAGCAAATGGCAAGTTTCTTTCATATGAGATTACCTATATCATTCACTGTTGATATTCTGATATATAAAATCGATATTGAATGTAACATAGGCAAGAAACCTTGTTTGAATTTCGCAAAATAAATAAGATCCAAGCATGGATATTTCTTCTAATATGGCCATGGGTGAATATCTTTATCGTCTCTGCTACACTTTATTCACTTGAGTCACTAACCCCCCACCTCTTCCTGTTGGCTACAGCTAAAATATGGGGAACGTTTATTTTATGTCACCTTCTTTTCATTTTTATTGAAAATCTTCCCAACAGCCCTCTACGATTGTTAAAAGAAAAACACACCTACTTACTTAGACCAATTGTAGTCATTTTTCTATTTATAAGCATTGCACCGATCGTAGAACCCCCATTAACTTTCAAAGTGCCTGATATTAAAATATTACCATTGGCGATAATGCTACTTGAATCCACAGTTTATATTTTTGCCATATATATATTTCAACAGCAAAGTTTCTTCTATCGCTCGCAGCTTCATGCGCAACAGGCAGAGCTACAAATACTTAAAATGCAATCAAATCCTCACTTTCTATTTAACACTCTAAATTTGATTGCATCAGAAGTCATTCAGCACCCATCAAAAGCTAAAGAGCTCATTTACAGCCTATCCGATTTATTGCGCGACACAATCAACTTAACCAAAACCCAATGGATAACTATTGAGGAAGAACTAAGATTAATCGAGTTATACCTCTTGCTGCAGCAAAAGCGCTTTGAGGATCGATTCACCTTTGATATTGACTGCCCACAAAATTTGAATGGAATGAATATACCTTCATTACTATTAATGCCAGCTGTGGAAAATGCCATAAAGTACGGTATTGCACCCTACGCTAAAAGTGGGCATGTGAGTGTAAATGTGGAACTAAATAATAGCTACATAGAAGTGGAAGTTCAGGATACAGGGGCATGCTTTGATGACAAGAACATCACTTATGGTGAAGGATTACGTATTCTAACTCAAACATTAAGAGTCAACTTCAGTGACAACCACGCCCTTAAGCTAAATTCAAGCGGTGAAGGAGCAAGTTTGAAAATTCGCTTCCCACAAGTAAATTCATCCATAACCCCGCAGGTTGAAAATGGCGAAAATGAATACTAAAAAAGTAATTATTGTCGATGACGAACCTGCAGCAAGATCCAATCTAATAGAAGTAATCAACACCTTCGATGAATTGAAAGTTGTGGCGCAAGTAACTGATGGAAAGTCAGCAATAAAGCAGATCATAACCAAAAGCCCTGATATCGTATTCCTTGACATTGAAATGCCAGAGGTGAATGGCTTTGATGTGGCCAATGCAACTCAACATATAAACTATCAACTTGTCTTCCTAACAGCCTATCAGCACTATGCCCTGCGTGCGTTCGACACAAATGCAATTGACTATTTGACAAAGCCTGCTCATCCAGAATTAATAAAGAAAAGCATTCGCAAGATATTACGGCAAGAGATGTATGCCTTAGGGCAACAGACGTCTTCAACAAGCGGAAACCGATTGGTTTTGAGTGATTACAATCAAATGAAGATATTTGAATATGACCAAATTAACTATATCGACAGTATCGGTCGTTATCGTCGCATCCACCTTACCGAGACAGGAGTTAAATCTCACAATACAAATACCATTATTTCAGATATGACACTTGACAGTTTCAGTGAGCAGCTACCTAAGGAAACTTTTTACCGATTACATCGAAGCTACATCATTAACAGCCATAGAATCCTTGAATTAAAGTTACAGTCACGACGCCATTTTGTCCGGCTCTCCGGAACAGATACACTTATCCCAGTATCTCGCAGTTTTCTATCCATCTTAAAGGAGAGTATTAAAGTCTCAGCTAGCTCTCTAATTGGGTAATAGATGGCTCTAAGTAATCCCGCAAATACAGCTATGAAATTACTCCGAGCCTCCATAATCCCAGAAACCTACATGTTCTTTTTAAGGAAGCTGATGATCGACCCAAAAATAGCTCTATGGTGCTCACTATCCGTAGGACCATGAGCCATATCTGGATATAGTTTTCACTCATAGTCCTTATCAAACTTACTTAACATCATATTCATGCGGTACATATGTTCACCATCAACAGTTTCATCCTTCTCACCATGAATAATAAATACAGGCCTTTGAAGGTTTTGTGCCAGATATACCGGTGAAATATTCTTCAGAGTGCTACTGTTCTTAACAGTATCTCCAACATTCTCCAGAAACCACTTACTTTAAGCCTCAGTTGCACAGGGTGAGTTCAGGTCGAGATTAATACCTGTGACACCGCCACACTGACTGTACAGCGGAACAACTACTGATGCTTGATAGCCTACATTTGTGTATAATATCCGCCATAACTCATTCCGACTGAACAACTTTTCGAAGAAAAAGTATTGCTTCGGTTACTTACTAGCGGGGCAGAAATAATCAGTACACCCTGGTAATATAAACTGCATGAAATACGATGCCAGAAAACTTAGTACTGAGGAGCAGCACCTCATACGTAAAATTGCTGTTCAGCGAGTATTTGATGGAGAATCTGCGGCGGAGGTTAGTCGTAGCCTAGGGCTGGGGAGCAGAACTATTTTCCCATGGTTAAGGACTGCTCGGGAGAAAGGTATTGAAGCGCTATCTCCAAAAATTAGACCTGGACGCGGTAGAAAACTGTCAGCTATTGAAGAAGAGGAAGTCAAACGATGGATTATTGGTGGCGATCCAAGGCAATATGGCTTTGATTTCGGATTGTGGACACGTCAGATCGTATCGGATTTGATTTTTGAGAGATTCAAAATTGAACTTAGCGTTTCTAGTGTCGGCACACTTCTACATCGACTGGGCCTGACGCCACAAAAGCCTCTACGAAGAGCTTACGAGAGAGATGAGAAGGCGGTGAATAAATGGGTAAAGGAAGTCTATCCAAAGATTAAATCTTATGCGAAAAAAACTGGTGCAGAAATATTTTGGCTGGACGAGGCTAGTATCAGATCAGACGATCCACTCCAAAGGACATGGGGAGAAAAAGGAAAAACTCCAGTGGTAAAAACGAGTGGTCAAAGACAGTCAATCAATGCGATCTCAGCTTTATCGAATAGAGGTGGCTTCTGGTATCATATTTATAGTGGAAAGTTCACGGCAGAAAAGTGCGTAGAATGCTTCAAAAATTTCCAGAGAAGTCAGAAAAGACCAGTGATTCTCATTGTTGATGGGCACCCAGTACACAAATCGAAAAAGGTATTGGAGTATGTCGATTCACAGGATGGAAAGCTTGAAATGGTGTTCTTACCGCCATATGCACCAGACCTAAATCCAGATGAGTTGGTCTGGAATCATATGAGAAATATAGGGACTTCAAAGAGGCCGCTGAAAAAAGGTGAGACACTACTGAGTCGTGCAAATGCAGATTTGCAGAGCATCAAGAAAAATAGAAAACTTGTGAAATCATTTTTTCAAGAGTCGACTGTATTCTTTGCTGCTGCCTAGGTAGTACCTCCTTTGCTGCTTGAAATATATTCAAGTATTAAGTTGCCGAAAAGCTGAATAATTGTCAGTCAATAACCAAGCCCATCAAAAACTGAACCAATTTCCTTCCGCATGAAAATACAGCTCATCTTCCGCAGACTCACCCGAGAACGCCCTCTGAAAAAATTTGTGTACCTTGGCATTTTTCTTCACCGACGAATTGGCAAAATAGGAATGTGAGTCCTTAACCCAAGGTGCGTTAGTGAAGTTGATATAGTGAGCGTTTCTAGAATTTAAATTCCTCAGAGAGTGCCCAAGTCGTGCAAGTTGTTCATAGCCAGATTTAATTCTTGACACTCCGAGCGCACGATCATTTTCGTTAATAGTGATAAAACAACGTTTCCGAAACGCAATACGGTCAACCCACAAACTATGATCAAAGTTATTAGTATCAGCTGCTGCCAATATTACATTGTCAAATATCAACCCACCGCCCTCTGTGATTGTGCTCTTCAGCATTTGCTTATAAAGATAATTCCCCATACTGTGAAATAAAGCATTCACAGTAAAAGGGCACTCCTTCTTCAGCAACTTACTGAAAAGCATTTCCTTTCTCTCAGGATTATCTGGATATTTTTCAGAAGCCGCTTTATAAAGCTCACTTCTCCGTGATTCTGTAATGAGGCGCAAGTACTCATGAAATGTATGCAGCGTACGTTCCAGTGCGCAAGTTGATGCTTTTGCGTCACGTTTATCTGATTTATAACTTATAGTTCCGATTATACCTCCACCATTTGCGGGCCAAGAAAATACTATTACAATCACACCGTATTGTTTTTCTATTTTTTTAGCTCGATCTACAATATCGCCCATATCATTGTTATACCCATGCACAAAAAAAAGTATATGGGATTTTTTCTCACGTGCTTCTTCTGCAATTTCACAAGCAACTTTCAAACTGACATAGTGATTTTCTTTTGCATCAAGGGGCAATTTATATTTATTGATGAGTAGCTT
This sequence comes from Microbulbifer maximicatervae (SeqCode), assembly GCF_052467815.1. Lineage (NCBI taxonomy): Bacteria > Pseudomonadati > Pseudomonadota > Gammaproteobacteria > Cellvibrionales > Microbulbiferaceae > Microbulbifer > Microbulbifer maximicatervae (SeqCode). The sequence continues at coordinate 3,580,010 of NZ_CP174326.1, read as the reverse complement.
TGCTTCATCCCGAGTTAAATCATCTGCCAAAAACTCTACGTTCCAACCTCTTTTCTTTTTAGTTATTTTCGCTATCCGCAACTCATTAGGACCTTTTTGATTGACGCTTTTACCAAACTGGTTTAAACCCTTCTTTCTCGCAAGCACTTCACGATTGGTGATAACATACATGCTCTGCTCCTTTGTCAAGGTGAATCAGATAGATCTTTATATAATAGCTTGCCTGTACTCCCTTGAGGCTCTCTTGATTATTAATTGATTCAGTCAAAACGCCTTATACATCAAACTTGCTTCTATCAAACTGCTTTTCCGTTCGCACAATTTAACCTTCCGCTTATTCATGGCAGTTGCAGAATAACTTTATCTCGATATAGATGACAGCGTACACTAAAGCTGATACAACCGACAGCCAAGTATTACTTGTATAATATGAGGCACTAATGCTCTATACTTTGCTTATCTTCAATATAGGAGGATGGGTTAATCAAACTGTCTATCTAAGCTGGAAATATCAAATTTTAAAAGACTTACTGTGTACGCCACTTACAGCAAAGATTAACTATTGATGGGTTTTGAACCTGCCATTACCCACGCCGAAGGAAGGGACTTCGACGTCAACAGAAGCGTAACTATTAATTTTCTAGGAACTAAAGAGTATGCTGGAGAAGGCGCTCAAGCTTAACCGGGGAAGAATTAGTACGATTAATTTTATCTGCCCTACAACGCAGACACGCCTCATCAGCCTTAAAGATCTGTGTCCTACTAGAATACTTAGATATTTAATAGGGAATTGTATGACTTTACGACTCAGAGGTTAGAGCCTCATCTCAGGCAGTTTCATAATAGAGGCTGAATAAGCCTATATTTTATTCAACTTTACCAGGATCCATAAAACGGTCTTTGTGTGGCTTCTCGATACCTCACAATCAAAACTGTTTCGACAAACTACCACTAGAGGGCTTCTGAGCTATCCCGACGGGTGAGTTTGTGGACCACCGCTAATTCATTGGCATCCCAAAAACAGCACAAATGACTATCAGGAACACGGCAATCCACAGCCTGGTAATCTGGACCCCGATCGAGATCCCCAAAATCGATTAGGAGTCCGACAAGGCCGCTTAAAACTAGATTAGTCTAGTTTTATTAGCTTACGACGCTCAACCCAAATGTTTCATATAAAACTGTGCACGTGCGATAACATCATTTCCGTAATCATTACCGGTCGTACCGACATCCATACGTTTAATAGTCTGTACATTACTGACGCCCGAATTATAAGCTACGACAGCTCCCTTCAGAACATCTTTATCTTCCCACTCCGGGCGTTTTTCTTGAACTTGACGACGGAAGCGAACAAATATTTCTGTGGCTTGCTCAATATGGTCAATACTATATGGTCCTCCTCGCGGGTTATGGTGTCGATTATCAACCTGCATAACACCCCACCCGTGTCCCTTATCACCGGTGCCATCTTTGTCCAGGACGTTGCCTGCACGGGACTCGCGACTGGCTAAAGCTGCCAGTAGCGCCGGAGGAACATCAAACTTATCCCCACAGGTACGAAACAGCTCACGAAGGTCAAGCACTCTTTCAAGGTCTGTTCGTGCCATTTTATGAGAAGACGCCACTCCAGAGGGTAGGTTATCTTGACGAGCGGTTCTAGCAGAAGCTCCCTTTGTGCTAGCTGCAGCCAGGGCTAAACTCCATCGATTATTTGTGTGCTTTGCAGCGCCATCATGTGTGACTTCACTGCCTGTACAGAGCTTGCTAAGTACGCCGTCTAAAGCTACTAGGGTAACAGCATCAGTTTCACCAGAGGGAGTTAGGCCCTGGTCAGCCTGAAAGTTCTTGATCGCCTCAGCAGTCTTAGGGCCATAAAATCCACGATATTCTTGATTTTCCCCTAGATCAACCTGATATTTGGGATTGATTGGGGTTAGTTGATTCAAAGCATCATGCAGGGCACCACAACCACCCATGTAATCACCGGTAGGCTCAAGGATCAGCTTTCCTGTGACAACCAGCTTTAAGGTCGTGTCATATGAAAGCAACCTGTGATGGAGGCGCATATTGGACGGAAGCTGGTCAGCTTCACTTTCATCTATATCAGGCTCCGGGAGGTCAAAAAGATCTCGCAATGCCGCGTAGTCAATTTGCATGATACGGGCTTTTGGATGATTTCGGAAAATATCAATACTGGTCTCTCGAATCGCGTCGCCATGTATTTTGTTATTACCAGAAGAACAGTGAATTACGCTTGTGGGCTCACCTCCCTTTACTTCAGTAATAATCCCCATGTGCCCTTGCTTTCTGCCATGATCAGGGTACACATACAGGTCACCGGGTTGCGCCTGGGCTGAAGTGACTAAAGCAAATAAATCATCCCCAACTTCTCCTCCCCCTTCCCAGTAACTACTTGTTTGGAGCCACTTGGCGCTACCTGGCGGAAGCTCTCTAGGGACGCCAATCGACCAAGCCACAAAGCCGGAGCAATCACACTCTGCCACTAACGGATTTAGAGGATTTATGCCCCCTTTTCCCAATTTGTATCGGGTCTTTCTTTCAAGGCAACTCCGAGCTCGCTTGAGTGTAGTTTTCTGGCTGGCTGTTTTTAACAGTTCTTTCCAACCACTCAAATAACTTTCTTTATCCTTCTCCTTATCTGCTCCACCTGCAATCTGTATTGCGCGCGCGATGATTTGAGGTATCTGTGAAATACGTCGATCCCCAGGGCATACCTTACCCCCAGCATTACTCCACTTTTCTCCTCCAGAAATTCGCCCACTGTAATCGTAGCCGGACCAATTACCATCGATACCCTGACGGTGGTAAGCGATCCCCCGTGAGCCGGGTTTGCTGTTAGGGCATTCGACGAGCGGAATATCGTGGGTCTTATGCGCCCATACGCAGATCTTTGCGATGGCTTCGATCTGTTGCTCAGTAAACGCCGGAACAGCATGTCCATCATCAACGTTCCAGTCTCCGAAAGCAGGACCATGATCCTCATTTTCGACTGCAATAACTCGGTAGTTGCCACTTCGATTGGCTGCTGATCGGTAGTCAGTGTCACGGGATTGAATAATTGTGCCATCCGCCTTGGTAGAAAAGTGCGCAGCATGTGCAGGCGCAAATCCCACGATTGTATGCAAACAGACAATATCATGGCGAGTCATCGGGACCTTGCCGTATTCGCGCTCCCGAATAGCACCCGGCATGCGTGCCATAATTTACCTCCAAAATATCGCTAAGTAACGAATAGAGCGGCCGCTAAAGCATTGATGGGAATAGAACCAGGCATTAGCGTAATTCGATGCCATGGTGATTTCAGTATCTGCGTGTATCAAACTTCACACTGTTCGCCTACCGGCAATCCAAGTAATGAGTCCATTCCAGTTTCTTATGGGTAGGAACCACACCATATTTAAAAGATAGCGATATAAATCCTATTGTCCAGGCGACAAAACCTCTTTACCAAGCAATTCCCGCTGAAAATCTTAGGCGGAAAAATCAGATAATATAACCCGATATATTTAACTGTGAGCGGCCCACAATTTACTATTTTACAGACAACTATTACCCCGTATTCTTAGATGCGGCTGTAACTAAACAAATGAAATCGGCTCCATGACAGATTTTTTTATTTATCACCAAATCTCTTTAGACAAACTAACTCACATCCTTTCCTTGGCCAAGTCATTAATACATGCAGGATTTGTACAGTTTCTACTTTCACTAGGAGATATCGTTAACATTTTATCGTAGCCCACCTCCTCTCCACCTTTAAGCAACGCAAGTGTACTGCCATCTAAGATACCCGAGGTATTTTTCATACCAAACTCAGATTGAAAAGCTTTAACAGTCCTTTTACCATTGACACTTAACACATATTCACTCTGCGATGGATCATAAACAATAAAATCCTTTAAATTGCCTTCCCTCCCCATTTTTTCTAACGCCAAAAAAAATAGAATTAGGACATTTTGCCTTAATATTTTCTTTGATGTTTCACCCCCTCTTTCAAGTCTGGCTAAAATTTCATTATATTCAAATGCTGCGGGACCAAATTCTTTGTCTTCATATAATTTATTTGCTCTTCTGACTAGCACACTCCTCCCCTCATTTACCGTATTAGAAAACAAATCACCACTCTTGTACTCTTCTGCAAGATCTAATACACAAGGAGATTGAAAGCAAGACCTATCGCTACTACTTTCCTCTAAATCTTTACGCTCACTTTCACTCCACAGAGTGTGGCTATTGAGCTTTCCGGAGATTTTCTTTAGAACATTTTTACCTATCACCCCAATTTTACCAGATAAGTCATTGTCTGCCTTATACTTCTCCACAATATATTCCCCATACTTTGTTAACACTAACCTTTTCTGCTTAGGGTCAAAAATAACGGCCTCCTCCACCTGATCATGGACTCCATATTTTGAGCCAGATACAGCCTTTAGAAACATTATCAAAACATTTTGCCTAGCCCGCAAAGCATTTTCTTCATCTCGATCACCGACTTTCACCGCAAACTCATTATAGGTAAGAGCAGCCTTCCCATATTCTTTATCATTGAAGTATCTATTTGCCCTTATTTTCAGATTTCCAAGGGCCTCTTTAGAGGCAACGACTATAGTTGTTCCCTTTTCCCCTTCACAACTCGCCTCCTCATCTTTATACCTCCGAGGATGTGGATCAACTTTAATCTTTGTGCGAGGTATACACTTCTCTCCCGACAAAGATCCATCATCTCTAGTTGTAAGTTCCACCTCCTCTTTATCACCATCATTTTTCCTTCTAGTTATAGTCACATCACTTTGAACCCCTTCTCGATCAGCGTCTTCAACTTGAATATCATGCTTACCTTTATCCTTACCCAGGGATAAACTTGAAAAGAGTATTAACACTACAAATATTCCCAACAAAAAATAGAACCTAAACTGCATGCCTACCTCACAATACGATCAAATAGCCACCAATTAAAGCCAGAGGAATTAGTTTTCAACCATTGCCTTTTTCATTACCATTTTTAAAAAGCACAAACAAATAGAAAAATACTACAATGACAATGGCAATTAGAAAAAAAATGATTATGCTCCCCTCATGAGTAATTAATCCTGTCTCCCAGTTTGGGGTCCTTAAATATATTGGCCCTGACGACTCCTTAACGGTCAACAACAACTGATACGATGAGTCTTTCTTGTCTTTTGGAGCACTATTTGTTCTCACCTTAACGATATATTTCGCAGTCGGATTTAATGTTACTGTAGCAGACTCCCAGTAATCAACTGTGCAATACGAGACATTCTTTTCATTGAGATTAGTATGTTGGTCTGGCGCTTCCGTCCAGCTCTTAATGTCATACCCCCCTCTAGACTTAATAACAAACTTAACATCTTTAACCCAATTCACTTTAGAAATATTTGTTATTTGAAACTTATGAATAATGTCATCATCTTTGTTAGAGTGCTTCCTTATACCATCAGATTTTGTTTTGTTATCATCACAGAAATCCCAAATCTTCTCTTTAGCGCCATCAGAATCATCGCGACCCTTTTTTTCTGGCCTGCAATCCTCTGTGTAAGTAATATTAGCGCCATAAGAGTCATCGCGACCTTCTTTTTCTGGCCTGCAATCCTCTGTGTACTCTGTGTATGTAATAATCGGTTGATTTAATGTTCTACTTGCAAGATGATTTGCAGCCCAGCCAAATGAAGCTAAGACTATTAAAAACAAAAATGGGGCTTCTTTCTGTCGAATAATCCTAATCATTAATTAAATCTACCGTCAGAATCGATTTAGCTACATCTCCCTTAAATTCAGTTCAGATATCTCAACTCCGGAAACACTATATTTTGGCCAAACATCCTTCACTCATTTAAGTTAAGAATTTATTTCTTTCAACACCTGCCTTCTCGAAAAAAACAACAAATAAATAGACAACACTGAAATCTAAATAATGAAATTTATTGTAGCTAAAAATAAGAAGACAGCCTTACTTAAATATATATGATAAGGTTTTTTTCACATAAAAGAATATTCGAAAAAATTCTTAACGTTAACGAATGAATTTCCGAAAATATATAAATGCGGGCACCCCAACCTTATTCTATCCAGAGCTCAACTGGCTCTTTCAAAACCCTAGAAAACTCTCACAGTGCGGCTACAACTAAAGATCTTAATTGAAAGATTACTGCATCTAAAATCTCAATAAATAAAAATATAAATTTTAAGTGTTAAGCCCAAGCCCCAAACATTCAAGATGCTCTGCAACCTTTGCCCTAGTAGATCCTTCTATTATAGGAGACTTTTAAAACTCACGCTTTCTCAATTTCATTGCTCTACAACCTCCATGAATCAGCGCTATCTCACACAAAATTTAATTTACAGGGTCGCTCTACAGTACATTTCAATACTAGATGACTCTCCATTCACATTCTGAGTCATACCTTTAGAAATAGCATACAGCTCTTGCTTTTTTAATGTACAGAACTATTTTTTTTATGATATCCAATCAAAGAGGAATCGAAAGTACTCTGGGTATAAACTTCAAGTTCAGTTAAGATCAATATGAGTATGGTACAAACGCTTATTGGCAAGTATTAGAATCGTACTATCTACCTCCTTATTAGACCTTAAATCGCCTACAGTCAACCTAAACTTTCAATACCGGAGGCTAGCAATTACTTTTCTACCAGAAAATTCATATACTATAATTTTTCTGCTACTTACCCTTATGTTAATACGTTTGCCTAGCTGCCAACTGTGTACTCTCTATTACACTAGCCACCCTTCATAGATGACAGAACCTTACGATATATCACTACTTCTAACTAAAGGTTCTTTGGCGATTCCTCCGAAGAATCATTTTTTAATTTCCCCCAAAGTCCCATCTACAGCACATATGCAATGGAATAACAAACTATTTTCACAAGTATATTTATATTCCATAAATCCTCAGCCAATCGAGAGTCTATCCCATTAAGCAGACACTCACTTTTTTGATAGGGAAAGTAAAAGTAAGAATTATAACCTCAACAAACCAGTTGAAGACAGGCTCACTTGTAATCCCAAAACTCAATTTCAACTTGGACACATCCATATTCAAGCTAATAAAGGATAAAACTTATCAATTATTGGCTCACCTACCTTCAACCTCCAAGCAGGCTTATCAACTACATACTAAAATAAACGTATGTGTTTAAGTATTTCCATGTATATAAGCTAATATGGTGGGAGCTATGAAGTCAAAAAAGGGCAAAAACCAAGACAATAAGAAAACCTTATGCGCTTTACCTGAAGTGCCAATTAAAAAATTGAGCAAGAAAATTGGCAAACACAGAGAGTCACTCATACGCCTCAATGAGAAGAAATGGACAAACGGAACAGTACTTCACTACTATTTTTTTGAAAATCCAGCTTCATGGCGTGGTGACTCCACCCAAAAGGATGTTGTTCGCAAAGCTTTTTTAGAATGGAAAAACCTGGGGATAGGATTGGATTTCTCTGAAGTTTTTTCGCCTGAAGAGGCAGAAATTCGCATTTCATTTGATTATAATCAAGGCTCATATTCTTATGTTGGAAGAGACAATATAAATATAGAAGAAGCTAAGGACCCCAAATTTAATACCATGAATTTTGGGTGGGATCTTACTGAAACACATGGATATGATACAGCCCTACATGAAATAGGACATGCCCTAGGGTTTTCACACGAACATCAAAACCCAATGTCTGGGATTGTGTGGAACAAGCAAGCCGTTCTTGAGTATTTTTCGGGGGAGCCTAACTATTGGGATGAAGAAGCAATTCATTATAACATTCTTAACAAGCTGTACACACATGAGGTTAGCGGTTCAAAATGGGATAAAGATTCTATTATGCACTATCCTTTTGATCCTGGACTAATATTAAAACCTAACAAGTACCAGAGAAAACCCCTTATCCCTGCTCCAGGTTTGTCACCTACAGATATTAAAGAAGCACTTCGTTTTTACCCGGCTTTAGACTCTAATTTGATAGAGTTGAAGCCTTGGGAATCTCATCGCATTAAAATACTTCCATGCGAACAATCGAACTTTTTAATTAAACCTGAATATAGCCGAGAATATACTATACAGACATTCGGGAATGCCGATACAGCATTAGTTTTATTTGAAAAAACAGGTGATGATTGCATTTATTACAAAGGCGATGATGATAGCGGCACATCACTTAATGCTAAATTAAACGTACGTTTGGTACGTGGTCGCAGCTATGTATTGCGTGTAAGGTTAAATTATATAGAAACATTAGGTGAAGCTGCATTGATGCTAACCTAGCTCGCCATTTATATTTTATTAGTGAGCCTTTCCCTATTCGGCCTTGCATACATATAAGCTAATCCCAGCGAAAGAAAATTAATTTCAACCCATTTTTTGCAGCAGATCCCTACCCATGCTTCATAAAAGTGATAAATAATATGTTAATTAACGCAAAGCAGACCCACCTGAAGAGGAAAAATATCTTATGAGGTATCTCAAGCCTAAAGTCATAAATAACTCATCACGATCCACACTAATAGTCACATTATCAAACACAAGATCTGATCGCTCAATCTAACAGAAGAGCTCGGTAATATCTCTAGGGATGACAAGATAACGTATATATCGAGTGATACTTTCTAGCAATAAATGGGAGCTGCCTCAGGTGACGACATCGATACCTTTCTGAAAAAAATCTGCAAGCATTCAGCCACAAGTATAACAGATTTACATTATATAAATTGTATCTAAGTTCTGTAATAGTTGCAGGTCAATACTTCATACATTTCGCCATTCGTTTGCCACCAAACTTCTGCGTGCTGGTACTGATATACGCAATATCCAGGAACTACTCGGCCACAACGATATCAGTACAACCATGATTTACACCCATGTTATAGGCGTACATGAGCGCGGTGTTACCAGCCCTCTTGACTAATTTCGGCCCCCGGCAGCTATGCCTTTGGGTGGTAGCTGGCTTTAGGCCAAGCCTTGTTGATTTCATCCACCTAAAATTTCACCTTAAAGAGTTCCCAGGTAATGCCAATAATGTCAGATCTGCGATAATTATATTGTTAATTACTACCACTCGCCCCAGCTTCCAGCTGCTTCTGTACCTTATCCAAATTAAAAGATCCGGGTACCTGGCTGGGTGGATATTCTTTCATAGTTTGCAAAAATTTTGATGCGAGCTGCTGCATAGGGACTAAAACAAAAGCACGATCAATAAACCAGTCGTTGTAGGTATTCGAGTTGTGTTGGGCTTTTTCAAAAGGATCTTGCCTCAAATTGAACAATAGTGGCACTCGTAATTCAGTAAAGGGCTCTCGCCAGACTTCAAAACCCCGCCCGCGATTTTCCAGGAAAATAGCTTTCCAGGGTTCGTAGCGCATAGCTACAATTTGGCCGTCATCATTTACGTAGATAAATTCTTTTCTTGGTGAAAGTTTTGCTTTGCCGGTGAAGTAATCCATCATGTTGTAGCCATCAACATAATTTCTGTACTCGCGACCATTGAGCTCGACCCCTTCCTTGAGCTGTTCCTTGATATTCGGGTTCCCCCCGGCCGCAGCGAGGGTCGGCAGCCAGTCCTCATGGGAGACAATACCTGTCAGCGTAGTGCCCGCTGGAAATTTGCCCGGCCAGCGTACAAAGGCTGGCACCCTATAAGCTCCTTCCCAATTGGAATTTTTCTCACTGCGAAATGGCGTAGTTGCAGCATCAGGCCAGGTATTGAAGTGGGGGCCGTTGTCTGTGGAGTAAAACACGATGGTATTGTCGGTGATATCCAGGCGGTCAAGCACACTTAGCAGCTTTCCTACCAGGATGTCATGCTCAACCATGCCATCCATATACTCATTGCTGTTGGGGCCAGCAAGGTTTGTGTGCTCCTCTCTGACATGGGTGCGAAAGTGCATCCGGGTTGCGTTCCACCAGACGAAGAATGGGGTCTTAGCCTCGTGTGCGCGTTCGATAAAGTCGATAGCTGCCGCTAGAGTTTCATCATCGATCGTTTCCATCCGTTTCTTGGTGAGGGGGCCGGTATCTTCGATTGGTCCGCCGGCCTTGGCTTTAATCACTCCTCTGGGGCCAAACTTCTTGCGGAATTCTGGGTCTTTGGGATAGTCCCTGTTCTCCGGCTCTTCCTCCGCATTCAGGTGATAGAGGTTGCCAAAGAATTCGTCAAAGCCATGGTTGATGGGCAGGTGTTCGTCCCTATCCCCTTGGTGGTTTTTACCAAACTGGCCGGTGGCATAACCCAGGCTTTTCATTACCGTGGCGATAGTGGCATCACTCTTCTGCCAACCCTCTTTGGCACCAGGAAGCCCCACTTTAGTCATGCCGGTGCGCACTGGGACATTACCCGCTAAAAACGCTGCGCGGCCTGCTGTACACGATTGCTGGCCGTAGTAATCGGTAAAAGAGAGCCCTTCTACCGCCAACCGATCAATGTTGGGCGTGGTGTATCCCATCATGCCGCGACTGTTGAAGCTGATGTTCCAGATGCCAATATCATCTCCCCAGATCACCAAAATATTGGGTTTGGTCTGCGCGAAGAGGCTACCAGGGGAAAGGAATACAGCAACCAGTACAACCAAAAGGAACTGTCGGAGACGGGTTCGGGAGATCAGGAGCATTACACACCTCAATATTGGCAGGCTCAATACACCGCTTTAAGACTAGTCCTGGTAGGCGGGAACTTGAGGAATCACCGGCCCCTGGCTTGATTGATCCTTCTCTTCTGGCGGAAACACCGTCCGCCAGTCCTTCGCCATATCTACCACTAACCAGCTATTTGCCTTAGCGGCTTGTAGCGCTTTGTCCAGGCGCCCCACTGAGGAGTTCTTATCGTATGCCCATTCTCTTTTGGCATCGGTATGATGAATCAGCATGGCAAAACGCTGCCCCTTAGCGGCGGTGGTCCATTCCAGCATTTGTAAATCACCATCGGAATTGCCTGCGGCAAAAACTGGCCTCCGGCCAATCACGTCATTGATTGCGATAGGCTTCCCCTGTTTATCGGTGAGGAAGGCCAGTTCATCTAATTTCACGATATAGGGATGCCCACCCCCATTTTCATAGCGGGACTTTAGGCGACTGCCGATAACCTGCTCTGGGGGGATTCCATATAACTCCTGGGAAAACACTCGGATAAAATCTGTGCCGCCCCCCGACACAATGTAGGTTTTAAAACCATTTGCTCTTAAGTATTCCAGCAACTCCAGCATGGGCTGGAACACCATCGCACTGTAGTGTTTGCCAGTTTCCGGGTTCTTAGCACTCTTGAGCCATTGGGCAACAGAGCGCTGGAAGGCATCCGTACTCAATCCCGCATGAGTCGCAGTAAGCATTACTTCCAAACCTTCCCTGCCTTGCCCCAACAGGTTTGATAAATTGCCCTTTAGAATCGAAGCGAAGGGCTCTTGGGTTTTCCACTCTGGGTGTTGGGGCGCTAGCCTTTTAACCTCATCAGCGGCATAGAGAAGCTGGAAGTACACGGGCTTCTCAGACCAGAGGGTGCCATCATTATCAAATACCGCAATACGTTCACCGACAGGTATAAAGTCGGCGCTGTCCTTACGGGTAACCTTGTCAACAAAGGCCATAATTTGGGCTTTAACGCCATCTTGCCAGGATGGCAAGGGAGAACTGAGTGCCGGTAAGCTGATTGCCAAAACCAGCAGCAGACACCCTCGGCTCAGGGCAACCCTAAATTTCCAATCCAGCATTCTGGCCCTCTCACAAAATGACATTTACGGCACATGAACTAATCTTTTGACCTGAGAAAAGAACTCATCACAATAAAAAACCGTGATAAATATAGCTGGCACTAGCCTCCTCCAAATCAGCCTTATCTGTCTCCTACTGGTGGCCTGTAGTGACAAAGAGCCGGTTGATACCCAACCTCTCAAGCGCCAGGATGAAGCAATCAGCTCAGAAGCCACTTTCGTGGGCTCCGCGCAATGCGCCCTATGCCACAAAGATGAGGCCAGTGCCTGGCAAGGTTCCCACCACCAGCTGGCAATGCAGGCCGCCAATAGTGATAGCGTTCTCGGTGATTTCTCCGGGGTGGCATTTGAATATCAGGGGCAGAAATCTCACTTCTATCAAAAGGAAGGGCGCTATTACGTACGCACTGATGGGCCCAGTGGAGAACTCCAGGACTATCCCCTTGCCTATACATTTGGTGTCCACCCTTTACAGCAATACTTGATTGATTTGGGAGGCGGACGTCTTCAGGCACTGAGTATCGCTTGGGACAGCCGGGACAAATCTGTCGGTGGCCAGCGCTGGTTCCATCTCTATCCCGATCAAGCGATAGATCATCAACACCCCCTGCACTGGACCGGCATAAACCAGAATTGGAACTTTATGTGTTCCGACTGCCATTCCACCAATCTGCAAAAGGCCTATAACCTACAAACCGATAGCTACCAGACATCCTGGTCAGAGATCAGTGTTGGTTGCGAATCCTGTCATGGCCCGGGATCGAGACACCTTCAGTGGGCAAAAACACAGAATGAGACATTGCAGAATAAAGGGCTTGCCCCACATCTTATTGACCCAACCCAACAGCTCCGGGAAATGGATCTGCAAACGGGGATTGCCAAGCTTGCGCCATCGGCAGCCATCCAGCGTGAAATAACAACTTGCGCCCAGTGCCATTCTCGGCGGAGTACCCATTTACCGGGGGCGCAGGCTAACAGCGAATTACTGGATCATTTCAACCTTACACTTCTGCAAGAGCCTCTCTACCACGCAGATGGCCAGGCCGATGGCGAGGTATTCGTATACGGATCTTTTCTGCAAAGCAAAATGTACGCAGCAGGTGTTACCTGTAGCCACTGTCACAACCCTCACAGTCTACAACTGCGAACAGCCGGTGATGCAGTTTGTGCCCAGTGCCATATGCCGGAGCGATTCGCCCGTACTGACCACCATCTGCACCCCACTCAAAGCTCTGGTGCCCGCTGCACAAACTGCCATATGCCAAAGAAAAATTTTATGCAGGTGGATGGGCGCCGGGATCACAGTTTCCGTATTCCCCGACCTGACCTTTCCGAAGCGCTGGGCACCCCCAATACCTGCAACAGCTGCCATCAAGATAAATCGAGCCAGTGGGCGGCGAAGATATTGGAAGACAAATACGGCTCACCTCCCCTTCACTACGGGCAGACATTGCACGCAGCTATGCGCGGGGATAGCGAGGCCGATAAGATGTTAATGGACCTTATTCAGGACAGCAGTCAACCGGAGATTGTCCGGGCCAGCGCAATCCGTTTGTTACCGCGCTACCTGACGATAAATTCCGCTCAGTTACTCCAACAAATTGCCCAGGGCGAAGAACCCTTATTAAACCTGGCCCTTGCGCAGTCTCTGGATGAACTACCAGAGCAATTGCGACTGATGATCGGTGTACCGCTGCTTTTCAGTAAAATGGCCGTGACTAGGTCGCTGGCTGCCAATGGCGTTACCGATGCTCAGATCGGGACTATGCCCGCCCAAGTACAGCAGCAATATTCCAAGGCCCTTAAAACCTATACCACCTCAGAATTATTCAACAGCGACCGGCCGGAATCCCTGGTAAACCTGGGCAACCTTCATTTCCAGAGAGGAAATACGCAACAAGCGGAAGCCTTCTATCGCCGGGCAATAATCAAGGCCTCCTACTACACACCCGCCTATATCAACTTGGCCGACCTTTACCGGGCAAGTGGACGTGAAACCGATGCGGAATTATTACTTAGAGGGGCACTTTCGAAGAGTGAGGAAAACACCGTAATCCAGCATGCCTTAGGCCTTTCCCTGGTTCGTCAGAACCGCCACCAGGAGGCAATGGGTTTTCTAAAGGCGGCGGCTGAGCATGAGCAAACCCAGAGTCGCTATCTCTACGTATATGCCATAGCCGTTCACTCGGAAGGCAACAGCGAACTCGCCCTGGATATTCTAGAAGACGGCTATCACCAGTTTCCGCAGGACCTGGATATTTTGCGGGCATTAATTTCTATTAGCAGGGAATCCGGCAAGCGGGAAATCGCACAAAAATATGAAACACTTTTAGCCAGTAAACGCTAAAAATCATAATAGAGACTTAACCTAAGAAGCCTTTCAGTAGGCAGCAGACCAAATTCACAGGACTCACAGCCGCGGAAAAACTGGGCTTGCAGTCGAGTACTAAAATGCTCAGTCCAGTTCTGAATCAATTCCAGGTTGTGGTACTGGCTCTTGTCATCCAGGTTGTATTGCACACTCTGGCGATATTGAAACTTCTTATCCAGCCGGGTGTTACCCCACATCAAGAACAAATACTCCTGCCGTAGTTGTCCGGTAGATAAAAGGTTAAAACTTTCGGACAGAAATGAAATCGCCTCATAAACCCGCGCGCTGTTCAATCCGTTCTTTGCACTATCTACCTGCGTTTGAACCAAACCCCACTCGTCATCATCGAATCCATGCTGGTTATACAGATACTCCGCAGTAACATCCCATCCCTGGTTGAAGCTGAGCTGAGTACCAAGTACCAGCTTCAAATAACCATCGTCCTCTGCCGGGAAATAGGAGAGTTCGCCCGGCTGCGGTAACTCCCGCTGATGTTCCCAAGCTCCCTCCAACCTGAGTGTGGCACTGTCTCCAGCCAAGGTACTCAACCCGAGAGCGACATTGGTTGCCTCCCCCTCTATCTGATGTAATACCAAGCGGGTATCCAAGTCACCTTCACGATTCACCACGAGTGCGTACTGAAACTCATGGTCATTTACGCTAGTGTCAAAGTGACCATCCAGATCGTCCTCAACCTGAGCCATATAAATGCCGGTGTTCCAGCGACCATAGCGGAAATCGAGATGGGCCATATCCCAGCCCAGTTGCTGGGTAAGCTCATCGGCATCCAGATTGGGGCGATCAAATGTGGCTTTTAAAAGATTTGCCGGAGACCAGTTGTAACCGTTGCTCCACTGAGGTTTTATCCGACCGACATTAATACCAAACCTTCGGTTGTCAGTGTAAGAAGAGAAATACCCCTCTAGCAGATGGGATTCTGTCTCTTTTTCAGATGTTCCAGCCTCATTAGACCGATAGTGCTCTATCGCCGCAAACCGCGAGTAAACTGAGAAGTGTGCTCCCAGGGAAAACTGGCCACTGAGATCCAGAGCAAGCAAGGACTCTTGTTCATCAAAGACAAACAGACCCGGATCGAAATAGGGATCACCCCGAACTTCATTCTGCTGGTGATACCCGAGTAGCGAAGCATCAATACCCCAAACAACTCGAGAAACCCCATCCTCAGTGCTCACTTCATCGAAAAGTTCCGAGTTGGTCTCGAAAGGATCTTGATAGTCTTCGGCACTGGCAACTTTTTCAGCAAAAGCAAGAGGAAGGAGTATAAATGGGAGAATTGTCCTGATTCTGATAACCATTACTTACTCACCTCAATTCAGCCTGCCAAGGGAGCCTTTTTGGAAAATTGCCGGGTCCAGGCTCTCAAGACGATAGTCATCGAACTTCATCCAGGTATAACTCTCGTCAATGAGTGCATCCACCAAGAGTAATTTATACAGTTTCAGCTCGCCTTCAAACTGCTTGAACTCTTTATAGTGAGCTGTTTTAAGGAGGCGCCCGGAGCGGGTATAAAACTCCCCCTTTAAAGGCAGGTTTCCCTCAGCCTGTGCCATCCATATTTTTACTTTGTCATAGGCAACGCCTGACGATTTTGCCGATAAATACAGCACCCAGTAATCTTCCCCATCAACAGTTTCCTGCCCTTGCAGCTCTGCGGTGTAATCCCTGGAGAAATTTGCCCCCACTACATCACCGTTACTGGTCTCACCAATTAATCGCTGTGAGGGTGCAATCCGGATAACCCTGCGCGTGCCGGGAATATAGAGCCACATATTGGCGCTCTCTTTTAGCATTGCCCGGCCCTTTTCCCGAGCGGGTGCCAAAAACTGGATCAGTGATTGCTCATTAAACACTTTGACACTGAGCTTATTGGTGCGGGGTTCCTTGTCCTTTTTATAGCTGATATTGGTGATATCAAAGCTAAATCCCTGATCCCTGAACCCGCGAAAGTCATCCAGCTTATTAACCAGTGACTCGGCCGAAACCGATGCATAACTTGAGTAGCTAAACAACAAGTAGGCTATCGCCAACACCCACCCATAAAAAGAATTCAACTTACACATAGAAGACCCAAATCAAGTAAACCTAAGTGCTTTTACTACCGGCAGCCGGGATGCTTTTATCGCTGGATAAAGGCTGGAAACAAGTGAAATACAAAAACCCAACAGGAATGTTTTCAATAAGATATCCGGCACGACAAACACACGGATAGGATAGTCTTGGGTACTGCCCGGTGGCCGGGGCATCATCCATTCAGCATAGGTAATTCCCTTGGCTGCCAGTGCACCAATCAGTAGCCCCAGCAAACTTCCGATTAAACCGAGAAATACCGACTCCAGTAAAATCAGGTTTACAACCTGGCGGGGAGTGCCGCCCATGGCCCGGATAGTACCCAGCTCACGGGTGCGCTCCATGACTGCCATCAACATGGTATTGGAAATACTCAACGCGACGATTACCAACACAATGACGGTAATAAAACCAAAAACCCCGTTAAACAGGCCAACAACCTGATGATAATAACCCGCCAGTTCTTCCCAGCTTTTTATTTCTAGGTTCAAATTGTTCTGCTCAAAGACACTGGCCAGCGTCGCAATTGAGGTAGATGTAAGTTCGGTCTCCTCCAATAAAACCACTAGCCGCGTAATATCTGACGTATAGAGCAGTTCCTGGGCCAGAGGCAAATTCATCCTGAGCAAGCGATCATCCAGTTCCTTAACACCGGTTGTGATTACCCCCATCACCTGTACATCGACAGCATTGATTGCCCCATCCTGGGTGCTTGCCAACAGGGTCAAGTAGTCCCCAATCTGAACATCCAGGGCATTGAACAAGCCTTCTCCAAGGTGTGTAGCAGAAATATCCTCTGGAAATAGATCGTCCCCTTGAACAATCTGAATTGCAGAGGAAAGCATCACTTCTTTCTCCGCATCGATACCAATTCCAGTGATGGCTATCGATTGCTTGCCATCACTAAGCAGGCCATTGAAATTAAGGCGAGGCGCTACCACCAGTGTATCGGTTTCGTTTTCTACCAGCTCGGAAATCTTTTTGAGTTCCCCATCAGCAATCAGGTATTTTTCCGATTCCGCTTTGCCAAACTGGTTGTAGCCTTTGGCATAGATTTGTATATGACCAAGCTGCGAGCGGATCATACTCTCCCGCATCCCCTCATACATCGACTGTACAAAACCGCCAAAAATAATCAGGCTGGTACAACCGAAAACGATCGCAGCCAAGGTAATCAGGCTGCGGCGCCCGTTACGCATAATATTCAGCAGTGCAACTTTCCAACCCAAACCCATGACTAAATACTCCGAAGCGCCAGCTTGGCTTTAGCGGACCAGTCGGTATCCGACTCGGCCACCTTTCCCCAAAGAACCCGGGCATCATCGGGCTGTTTATTGCGCTCGTAAGCCTGGGCAAGGTAGAACTCTACAAAGCCAAGAAATTCTTTACCGAACCGATTGCCCACCTGTTCCCTAACCAGCTCCAGGTCTTCAACAGCGTAGCGCGCTCTTTTTAGAAAGGCCGGCATATTGGCACAGCTGATTCCCCGCTGAAGGCGGGCGCCCAGATTGAATGGAGATTGTTTAACAGCCCGATCCATCATGCGATTGCCTCGTCTGGAGAACAGCGATAGTTTTGCCAATCGATCAAGGTAGAAGCTGGATTTAAAGGAAGTTGTCGATCCCAATGCAGCATTGAGTTCCGGGTCATCCGGGAGACTCTCCACCAGTGACTGCATCAGAGCCTCTAACTCCTCAACATCCTGCAACTCTGCATCTTCCATCGACGTAAGGCGCGCAAGCTGAGCCAAGTAGGCCTGCTTTCTCTGCTCACTGGTCGTTTCTCCATTGACAGCAGCAAACAGCGCTTCCCTTTCGCTATTGGTGAATGGAATCGGAGTTGGATAGACGAAGTCTTCAGCCAAAGCTGGTGCAGAAATTAAGAATACAACTGAAATAGCCAAAGCCGCTCTAGTTAGCGGGCCCCTAGCCAGCAACATTTTCATGATTGCTGTCATGCAATAGCCTCCTGAACAATACCTTGAGGCGAAGCTGTATCCTCTACCAAATGACCATCTCGTACCGTGATAACACGGGATGCCAAGCTGGTTACATAATCATCATGGGTGGCTACGATAAAAGTGACACCCTGCTCCCGGTTGAGCTGCTTCATAAGGCTCATAATGCTCTCCGACGTGCGCGAATCCAGATTGGCTGTGGGTTCGTCCGCAAGCACCAAATCCGGCTTACTGACAATTGCCCTGGCAATCGCCACTCGCTGCATCTGCCCCCCCGAAAGCTGGGTAGGACGCTGATTAACCAACTTGGCAAGCCCTACTGCTTCCAGAGCGTCTAACGCTAGTTGCCTGGCATTGTTAGCCCCCCGCAGTGTCAGCGGGTACATCACATTCTCAAGTGCTGTAAGCACGGGAATCAGGTTAAAAGACTGGAAAACAATCCCAATATGACGACCTCGGAACAGGGAGCGCTGATGCTCTCCCAAACTCCCAAGATTAACGCCATCAATATGAACTGATCCGGAATCACACTGATCCAATGCGGATAGAAGATTCAATAATGTGCTCTTACCACTACCGCTGGGCCCTTTTACAGCCAGAAACTCACCTCGATCGATGGCAAGATCTATATCCCGCAAGGCGTCGACCCAGAGATCGCCCAATCGATAGCGCTTTGAAACACGCTTAAGCTCAACCAACATTAACTTTTACCCAGGGTGACTGCCATTTGCCCCAGTTGCTCACAAGAGGTTTGCATCGTGGCAGGACAAGGAGCCATTGCTATTGCTTTTTGGTAGTAATCCCTGGCCTCTGCCAAATCCTCAGTGCCCTCTCCAGCTTTCACCCAGTAGGCATTAGCCAAAGACAAATACACCACCTGCTGCATAGCAGCCGGCAATAGATCGGGCTCTGAATCCATCAGATTCTTAAACCAGGCTTCATCTTCGAACACCCGCTCAAAGTGGCCGCTTACTTCTCCTACATAAGAAAAAGTAATCAGCCGTATCAAGCGTACATTAAAGTCTGAATCGGCACTGAGACCCGCTTGATCCACCTCATCCATCGCATGGCGTAGACGGTAGAGCTTGTAAAGACCCATCGCAGGATCAAACATTGCACCTGCGCGCTTGCCCTCATTGGAGTAATACGCTGCACGTATCAACATGTCGTCTGGACGCTGTTGATACGCGGCTTCCAGCAAGTGTGCAGCCTTTTCAAGCTCGTTATGGTGACTAAATAACTGCCCAAGCTCCAACATCAAGTCGGGGTCTGTACTATTTTCACCAATCTCCTGCTGGAGAAACTCCACCTGCTCCATCTCGCCTTCTGAATAGGCAATCTTGCCAAACTCGATGGGAGCAGCACCTGAAAACCAGGCAACAACATTTCCAATAAAAAAACTACTGATAAGAATGGTAAGTACTTTTTTAAACATTGACTGCTCCCGAAGTACGCTAGACTTCTTCCGAGTTTTCAAGTAATTGACCATCCATTTCCCTTAGGGTGGTGTGCTCATCGAAAACGAGATTTTCGGGGCTCATCACCCCAGGGTACAGCTGCTCGCAAATTAGAATCACCTCGACAATATTCAGGGAATCCACCCCGAGTTCTGCAATGGGTGTATCTGCATCGACAGCATCAACATTCAGCATAAGAGCTATTTGCTCACATAGCTCTTGTACATTGCTTTCTACAACTGCTGTAGACATATTTACTCTCCGGTAACATTTCCTATTTTTAAGTTATTAAATCGCAGCAAGTAGTCCAACGTTAAAGTAAAAACACAAACATGCTGCTCTCGTTCTGAGTATTTTTTCTGCTGTTTTATGGCAGTAGAACTGATCATGGGCGGTATATAGAACCAGACTTTTGCAAGCCAATGGTGTCCATAAAAAAACACCCGCTGAAAAGATTCGTAAACATTACAGATAGGTTTATCACTTATTGAAAGTGCCGGGGGTATTACACCCTCATCTCCCGAACCACCAACAATCTCCACCATCTTACTGGTATTCATTGCCAGTATATTGAGTAAAAACTGGGCAAAAGGCAGATAGAATGTCTGGAAGATATAATCTTCCCTATCGAGACTTGATTCTGAGTCCTGCCAGGCTCGATCCAACTCTTCCTGTACCATATCGGTGTAACTTTGTAGATCGATCCCTTCTACGACTCTATTTTTATGAGCCGTATTAAAGATCTTTGCCCGCTTCTCCTGATAGCCAACCGTTAAAGGCAGGCTTTGTCTACCCACTTTTAATTTGGTGCCGCTTGACTCCGCCAAACGATTGGCAATATGAGCATAAAAAGTGGTATCAACAGGCGAGAAAAGCTTAGAGGACACCTCAGGTAAACTGTTGAAGAGTTTATCGGTAGTTTCTTCAGGAGTCACCAGGGCTGCATCAAATGACCCAGATTGATGATGTTCAGCAGAGAGCCAAATAAGCTCTCTGGCTGATATAACAACATCATCTTCAGGAAAGAGCATTTTGACATTCTGCAAAAGGCTCTTTCTTTCTATGGAGAAACCAAAATACTCTATTTCAATTAAGTAGTGGCAATCTACCGTATCGGCACCAACAGCAGGAAATAGTGATAAATCCTGGCCAACAAATAGACGATCGTCCTTCAGGTAATAATAAAGGGGAAATCGAAACGCCTTGCCAACTTGCAAGTGAAAAGTGTTTTTATCACTTCTCTTTATAGTTCCTAAAGATGTCCAATCTTCGCCATGCCCTGCTCCCCAATCGGTATCATTTAAAAATGAGCTCAGTGAAACCTCTGCACCGACGGGCAACATTTTTTCTCGCATCAGGGGAGTTTTGCCTTTGCTAGGTCTCATGCAACAGCTCCCTCAGATTGCCGCACCAAAGTTGTCAACCAGCTGGAAATAGGCTTCGCCGAAGCAGAAATAGCTGACATATGAGTAGCTCTGGGCAACTCGGTGAGTCCAGCCTTAATATTGGGAGAGAGATACCAACTCAATACGGTGTGGAGCACGTGGGTATCAAGTACTTCGTCCTTCTCACCGACAAAAAAGTGGCAGGGTACATTTAAACTCGCAAAGAGATCCGCGTATCTCTTTACGTTATAGGCACTGAGTAAGTTAAACGTACAGTCCAGAACTCGCCCCTGATTCCCCGCTGCTGATCCCACCGGGGGAAAGCTCAGCACTGATAACTTCCTCAATGGGGGGAACAAAAGTGCCAGCCAATATTTCAGCATTTTTATTTTTGGCAGATTCTGATCACCAGCCGATGCCCTAGGCCGCGTATAGTGACGCTTCCTTCCGTAACGAATGTAATACTCAAAGCCAGATGCGGGAATATCGTACTTTCTTGTTTCTTCTGACTGAGTCAGAGGCGGCGCTATCGCAAAAAAACCTGCAATATCTTTACTGCCATATAGGTGCAGATATTTAAGTGCAACCAGTGATCCCGCGCTGTGTCCCCCAAGAACAAAGGCCTTAGCCCCTCTTTTTTTGAGGTGTTTTAATAGGTCGGCAAGATCGTCTTGCAGTTGATCGGAATAATCGAGATCCCCCGGAACACCTTCACTCTTACCATGGCCTCGCCAGTCCGGCAGACACACACTAATGCCGTTCCGGTGTACCATTCGTCCGAACATTAAATACCACTGGCTACTGAACGTGCTCCCGTGCATGCAGACAAGCACCAAGTCAGATTCATCGCACGGCAACCAGCGAAAGGAGAGTTTTTTTCCATCCCGCGCCTGAAAGAACTCCTGAATCACACAACCTCCGAATCCGCATGAGCAGAGTCTAATTCAACTGTGCGCATAGCTTCACGCTGGTCAATGACCGAATCCATTATGCTATCCGGCTGACTGCGTGCAAAAGCAAGAAATACAGGAACCATACTGGGGATCGCAATATACTCCTGAGTCTGCACCCAGATAGATTTTGCTTTCTTGTTAACCTCAGCAAGTTCTTTATTGGAGTAGCTACCCGCAAGATCCATAACTTCAATCGTATCTGTGTGGAAGGACTCTTCCGATACAATAACGCTCACTGGATCTGCTATATCCTCATTGACTAGATCTGTAAGCTTGATAGATAACTTCTCAAGCAGCCAATTGAGGTCAGCCCCATTCATATTTGGCTTTTGTAAAAGATCAGGCAGAGTGATAGCCTGCTGAACAACCATCCGGTTTGCCAGTTTAGGGAGGTCGAGTCGCGCCTGGACAACACTCAGGAAAACTTCAACCCAAAGTTTGACCCGCAGATCGATTCGCCAACCATCCCGGCCTTGGGTTCCCATTAAATATACAAAGTACTTATAGTGATCGGCACCGGACTCAAAGAAGCCTTCACTGTTTCTGCGAAAATATCGATTCTGAGCTTTAAGCTCTTTTGCCGTTTCAACTAAAAGGCGTTGCAGGATTAACTCAAGGGCCATGTATCCACGGCGCAGGTAACTTTTGCGTAGCCAGTACTCCTGATCCAGATAATTACCTGACATATAATCCCAGGCACTCTCCAGGAAATAAGCAGCGGTATTGTAGGCAAGCAGAGGAGAACACAGTTCAGCAGAGTCAATAACCGGGTATACATTTGCTACATGAGCATAGAGGCCCTGGTAAAATTCTGTGACCACTTGATTCGCGATCGGCAATTCTTTTGCAAGCCGCTGCTGAGCTTCATCACGATTACTATCTGAGATATCGGCAACAATGTACTTACAAATATGGTCATTAAACAGGGCTATCATATCGCCCCCACCACTAAACAGAGGATCAAGGAACATCGAGGAAAATCCGGAGGTAGCCCAGCGGTCCTCAAAGATAAACTCATCCGCTCTATAGGCAAGCTGCCCCCAAGCCTCGAAATCAATAAGCTCGGCGCCTTCCAGAAGCTCCGAAATAGCTCTATAAGCCAACAGAAAATCTAGGAAATCTTGCTTCTTTGTGGGCGGTTTGTCGAATTTACTATTCTCGCCAACGATACCTACACTGGTATAGCCACCACTTAAGGGTATAAACCAAACCCAGTAACCATCTCCAGAAAAATGATTCGTTGAAAGAAAGCGTCCAAAGGCCTTCTTTCTCCAATTCATATCTCCCATGGAGTCGATATCCTGTATGTTCTTAAACCGACCCCAGGCAGAGAAGTGTTTAGGGACATTCTCAACACGGGTAAGCTTCTTATGCTTCTTAGCAACCCGATTTCGACCACTGCAATCTACTAACCAGCGGGCGTTAACCACTCCGCTAGCGCCATCTTCCATAAGCTCTATAGAATGGAGTTCATCACCTGTTTGTATGTTGAGATTTTTTGCTTTTACGCCCCGAATAACCTCTATGCCATTCGCCCTATTCATATCGACAAGGTCGGATTCCAATCTGGCCCGGTCAATTTGAAAAGCTGGATGAGGCGGAATACTGGTGGTTCCGTGCTCACTCATCTCTGTTAATGACAGTGTATGCTCAGGGTTATCGAAGAAAAAACGCAGACCGTTTTTAGGCAAGTGATTCCTATAGAGATAATTCACCAAACCCAACTGCTTCATAAAGTAGTGGCCGGTCATCTCCACTGTCGCTTCACCAACTTTGGCCTTAAACTCAGTATTTGCCTCAACAACCAATATGGTTAAAGCACCATCATTGAGCTTAAGTTGACGGGCCAGGGTTAAGCCAGCCCATCCACCACCGATAATCACTACATCGTAATTGGATTCCAGCTGATCAAGCTTGTTCATGAGACAGCCTCCACATTTGACAATAATGAATTCCAGGAGGAAGCGTCCATTTCACAAAAAGAGTCCTGATCCTGAAGGATATCCAGCACCAGCTTGGTACGGGGTAACTCATTGCGAATAAAGAATTTAGCACTGACAATTTTCGAGCGATAGAATTCCTCATCAGTATCATTCAGGTCCTGACTCAACTTATCTGATGACGCACATGCAGCCTCCAATAAAAGCCAGGCCAAGGTTATATCACCAAGCATATGTAGAATACGTGTGCTATAGGCAGGGATTTTGAACATTTCTTTTGTTTTCACCCATACCTGCACAGCTTTCAGTGCTGCCACGAAATGTCCAAACGAGGTCTTTAAGCGCTCAAATTCAATCTCAAACTGAGGGTAGTCCGTGGCCCGATTGAGGAAATTGTCAATTTCTGCCTGGTAGAATTGGAATAGCTTACTGGAATTACCCAATCCTAACTTATCCCGGATCAAGTCCTGGCTCTGGATATAATTCGTCCCCTCCCAGATTGCCAGCACTTTAATATCCCGGGCATATTGCTCTATACCCAGATCCTTGAGATACCCCTGACCACCACAGGTTTGAATTGCCAATTCACAGATACGCCAAGCCTGGTCGCTGATATAGGCTTTAACAACTGGAGTTAGCAGGTTCATTAATCCCTGGTAGTGAGCAATGCGATCCTTTTTGTCCTCCTGCCCCTGGTAGATTTTGACTAAGCTCTCTGACAATGTCAGTTTAGCAATCAGTGCTCTACAGCCCTCTACCTTGGATTTCATTTCCAACAACATACGCTGGACATCGGTATGCTCAACGATATTGACCCGGCTTGCGGTAGAGCTAAAGCTCTCGTGAAATCTCTTGCCCTGTAAGCGCTTTGTCGAATAGGAAAGTGCATTGTAGTAGGCTGAGGAAGCCATACCCAAGGCGTAAACACCTGTGCTGATTCGTGCCTGATTCATCAATGTAAGAAACTGCAACAAGCCTACATTCTCACGATTCCCCAGTAGGTAAGCTCTACAGGGGCCATTGTCACCAAACCGAAGGTGAGTGTTTGCACACCCTTTAAAGCCCATTTTCTCAGCTAGAGAAATGCATTCGATATTATTAAACCCGCCGAGACTCCCATCCTCTTCAACCCAGTACTTAGGCACAATAAAGCAGGACAAACCGTAGGTGCCCGAGCCGCTTTTTTCGCCACGACCCATAACGAAATAAATGGTGTTTTCTGTCAGGTCATGCATACCGGCACTGATCAGGTATTTTTCGCCCGTTAACAAATAAGTGCCATCTTCCTGTTTCGCAGCGCGAGTCTCTACAAGGGATACATCGCTTCCCGCCTGGGGTTCGGTGAGGCAGAGACAAGATGTCCACTCTGAAGTGGCTAATTTGTCCCTAAACAAGTCTTTTTGCAGATCGGTTCCATATTTTTCCACCAAGGTGGAGGACGGCAGGCAAAAACCACCATAAGTCATAAAACTTGGATTTGCCCCCATAAACATTTCCAGGAGCATTTGCATTACAAAGGGCGGAATAGTCGTATTTTGTTCGCCCTCAAATGAGGAGATATTCCCCCAGTCATCCTTAAACCTCTGCCACATCTCAGGGAATGCGCTCGGGAGCTTCACTCTCCCATTCTCTAACTGGCATCCCTCTCGATCTGAATCCTGGTATCCCGGCCCGAGAACCTCATAAGAGAATTTTTTAGCCCGAACTAAAATTTCATGGAGAATCTCTGGTGAGCACCCTTTAAACATCTGGTCACTGAACAGAGTTTTAGCTTCATGGAACTGTTCTTCAATAAGGAATTTAAATTCTCTTATATCAGTTTTATAAATATTATTATCCATGTCTTGCTCCTTGATATTCCAACAGCGTACGCCAACTACCTGCACCTAATACCCAGTCAAATATCTGGTTATGTCTTCCACGGTAAATCCTCTTGGGATACCTTAATGCCTCACGAATATGCGAAAGGTAATCCTGGCCTAGAGTGTCACCCAGATGCTGGGCGGAACTAAAATCTATATAGGCGTCTTCTAACACCAATTTCTCAACATTTACCAATCTTGAAAGAAAGCCCTGAAAATTGGGCGAAGGAATGTCTATTTTCAGGCAACCTACCCTGCCGCCACCCCCTAGAGTTAACAGCCATAGATCAGTCACCGTTTCCTCAATGTAATAGCTGATCAATTCAGACAGAGGTTTAATACTCAAATAGTGCCAGCCGTCCTCTTCGATACTGGGTAACCATGACGCCTTATCGCTGTGCGAAAACCCTTTCAGGAGCCCCTTGGCCCATTTCGAGCGGATATCAAAGGAAACTACTCGAGTATCATCACTAGAGCTGGTTGAGATTACCTGCTTAATACTCTTTACTAAATCTGGTGCGCCAGATAAAGATGGCGCTTGAGAGAGAATATCGCAGCTGGATATTTGACAGAGATGTGTTTCACAATACTCTCGACAGATCCAGGTAGCCGCCACACCTACAAGAACATCTAAGCCATCTTGATCAGGTCCAACTCCAATTCCCAATGAATCCAGGCACTCTTGTTGCCGCTCTTTGCCCAGTTCGAGATTTAAGATCAAAGCTTCGGCTTCACTACACTTTGAAAAACTCAATACTGCAGCATGGAAGCTGGTGCAGGCACTACCCACAAATCGAATATTATGCCCACCATCTTCAAGGTCTGCTATAAACTCTACAACCCGACTATCCTGTAGAACATTAGCCTCTCCCGCAGAAACCACATAGATAAGTTCTGGTAACAAATCATATTGATCCAGGTATCCTCTCAAGGCATCAAGTAATCGATCAACCTGCCCGCCACTGTCTACCCATAGGTTTTTAATAAACATCTTTATGCTGTCCCGTCCATGGTGTTTATTGTTATATCACCGAAACCGCACTCGATAAGTAATTTAGAAAGCCCCTCAATTAAGAGATCATGGCGATCAACATCCACTGCCAACCTGATTTTCAGCTGGTTTGTTCCCGCTTCAAATGGGTGGCGAACCAAGCTATCTTCAATAGCTATATATCGTTTTCCTTCTCTAACCAATATTTCTTCTTCACCAGCCAGGTCATGAAGCATTAAAACGGTATCTTGTAATAGAGCACTTGGCATACGCCCGCCAGCGGGCATCTGCATTTTTATCAAGATTAAGTCTATATCCAGTCCAGAATCTTCAAAGTATCGCAGAATATCCAGCAGTAATTGATAGTGCTCCGAATGATTCAGTAGCACCGGGCTGGAATTAACAGGTAGACTGGATAATGCAAGATAGTCCTGCTCAGTACTCAACGGCAGCATTTGTGCTAAGCAGGATTTCAATGTGTCCGGATAGGGGTTACGTTCAAGACACGTTGATAACTCAACAGTCTTCATCACGCGGCCTCCATTAGATAGAAGTGACTTTGTTCATCAACGGTAACTTCTACAGTGCAATAATAGCCATTCAATGCAATCGAACAAGCCAGAAAATTTTCTTGCTTGTCAAAGCCTTCTTCAGCGCCTTGGCAAATAATATTCAGCCAGGGATCACTACCAAAACAATGCCCCCATCGATCATGCAAGTCTGGTAACTTTTGATTGGCCGACAACAATTTGGAGAAAATCTGGCGAATATTCTCTGGAAAGAATGGTAAAGATAAAGTCAGGTCATCTCGTCCAACAGCCATTTTTCGGATGACAGTGGCAAATTCCGGAGTTGTATTATAAGTAATCGTGCAGGATGCATTAAGGTTTATACTGTCAAGATCCCGCACTTCAAACAACAGTGTACAGAGACCAAAACCACTATCGCCCCAATTTTCATTTTCTCGCCAAAACGTTAGATCTAAAACATTGGCGTCAAGAATACTAACCAGTAAGTAGCGCGATTCCGGATTTTGTGTCAGGTAATGCCGAAGGCTATAACCCCAAGATGCACATTCATAGGTATTAACAAAACTGGTAACTGGCGCTCTTGCATTATCACCGTAATTGAAGTCCTGCTCACTAATCGCCGATGAACTCAAAGGAAGTTCAATCATGGTAGAGCATAAAAAATGGCGATCTATTTGCGAATCTTTTATCTCTGGAGCAGCATCTAATACACTATCTGTCTGTCTTCGGATAATCCTGGCAATATCACCAAAGGCAGTTGATACATCACTACTGGATGAGGCAGTGATACCTTCTATAGGGATAAAAGCTGCAGATCGTAAATACAGGCTCATACCCGCAGCCCCTTAAATTTGCTATATATCTCAAAGAAGCACCGATATGAACTGCCTTCCATTTTTGTGAAAGCCAACAGATCGCGCTGTCGATTCACGGATTTGATCTTTCCTGACAAGACCAGGTTCAGCAAAAGCTCATTGCTGGTAAATTTCGTTGCCAGTACACGGTTTACACTGTGCATAGAGAAAGTGGTTGCAGCTACCTGCTCATTACACAAATAAATTAGATACTCTATATGAGCCTGATCTTCGCTGGTTAAATGAGCTTCTTTACAGTCATGTAGCCAAAGCACAAAGTGCATTAGTGATTTAACAAAGCGCGGGCGAACCAGTGTTAAAAATCGATTGACGCTACCCAACCCACCTTTGCTCAACAACATGTCTTTGGTAATTGATACTTTACCCTTACAATTTCCCAGCTGTAAGGTGCTATTTAAAAACGGCTCTCCTACAGTACTCTGCCGTAGTTGGTTACAGAGTTCTGGCGGCAACATCACTGTCAGGGGAAAAGGCCTTCCCGGTTGCTTGGTAACTACCATGGCAAAGCCAAGTTTATGTGCCTCAATGCCGTGGATCTTGTCGACATTCAGTAGCATGTCGCTATCAGTTTCAACCAGCTCTGTCTTCCAACCCATAAGGCTCGGGCCGCCGGGGTCTGTCATAAGGAAGTGGCCAAAAATCCCCTGCTCCACCCATTTATTGACCTGGGCAAGCTGATCATCTGTAGCAGTCAGGCTCAACATAATCGAGCCAAATAGCCCGATCATATTGTGAAAGTGATTATCCAGTCCTTCATCCCGGACAGTGTCAATAATTTGATCAATAACAAAGGTCTGCTCAAACTGCTCTAATGGCTGCTGAACCGAAGCGTCCCTAAGTGGTGCAAGCTCTGTCAAAGGATCTTCGATAATCATTGATGCATCGAATAGCCGAGCACAAGAATTTTCTAACAGCGATTTCAATGTGCTGGGCACTGGTGAAATACTGGATAATTGATTGAGAACAAAACCACCTACAACCGATTGCATTTCCATGATCTACTCCACCAGATAAGAGTTCGGAGCCGGCAACTTGAGGAAAGGTGCTACGGTATAACTTGCGTTATAGGCACCACATCCATCAAATATGACTAAGTCCCCTTCTCGAAGGTCAATATTGTTGACTTCCCCAATCACATCTTCCTTATTACAAGATGTGCCCACTAAAAGGACTTTCTGCCCCTCATCATTCCCTTTTAGAGGAGTCCCATTACGCAAAACATGAGGTTGCTGGAATCGTTTAAAGGTACTTTCCGTTTTCGCCAACAGAAAATTTTGGGCCATTCCCCCATCACATACGGCGTACTTGTCACCGTTAATGGACTTTTTATAGCGAACTTCCGTGACGAAATAACCGGCTGAGCCCATAATTGCTCGACCACTCTCGTGAACTACCTTGATATGATCTGGAAATTCAGCAATCAAATTTCTATATTGCTCAAAATCAAACTCCTGCTCTCGCCAATTGGGGTCAAACCCACCACCTAGATTGGCTAATGACAGAGGGTATCCCAGTATTTCCTCAAACTCATAAAAAACTTGCAAGGCCACTTTGGCAGTGTCGAAAGCACCTTTATTAAAGGAGTATGAGCCCCTAAACAAATGAAAACCTAAAACTGGAATCCCATGTTTCTTACAAAAATCCAAAGCCTCAAGACAGCCATTCCAGTCGAAACCAAAATGATCTTTTCTTAGGCTCTTTTGATTTCTATCAAAGTGGCTCAAGATTGAGGGATTAAGCCTTAAAACGACAGGGTTTACCGGCCGCCTTGCCTTCAACTCCTCAACCAAAGCTAATTGATTCAGGTTGTCGATAATTAAATGGCACTTACTCGCAATGGCAGCGCGTATAAAGGCCTTATCTGCCGATGGGTTATTGACAAATCGGGGACTATTCCCTTTGGGAAGTAGATTTAGTTCGCCTATAGATGCAATCTCAATACCGTCTTCAAAGATGTGCCCACAACGAAGTATTAAATCAAGACAACTATTGGCTTTTAGAGAGTATATCAATCCCGTGCCCAGAGCTTCCTTCAGCTGCTTGTAGTTATCGTGAGCAGTTTTAACGGAATAGATATAACAAGGTGTAGATAGCTGTTTCTTATTTTGGCCCAACTGTTGAACCAGCGCATCTGAC
This sequence comes from Microbulbifer maximicatervae (SeqCode), assembly GCF_052467815.1. Taxonomy (NCBI): domain Bacteria; kingdom Pseudomonadati; phylum Pseudomonadota; class Gammaproteobacteria; order Cellvibrionales; family Microbulbiferaceae; genus Microbulbifer; species Microbulbifer maximicatervae (SeqCode). The sequence continues at coordinate 3,549,716 of NZ_CP174326.1, read as the reverse complement.
AGTGCACCCATAACTCCCCCAAGGGTTAAACGTATCGTTTATATTTTTATTAAGTTAGCGTTTTATGTCTTAGGCGGGATCCCGCCTAAATATACTCAGATCATTAGGCATGGACTTGTAAATCCTGTTCTAAGCGCTTCCTATCGACCTTGCTATTAGCGGTTAATTGAATTCCATCAACAAACCTGATATCTCTCGGCATGTAGTCAGTATCTATGTTCGCTTTCAGCCAAGTGCGAAACTGCTTCTGATTGTCAGCGGTATTCTCATGAAGCTCCACAACACAAGTAGCCACTTCATTTTCGAGTTTATCTTTGGTGCCGATGACTGCATTGATATGCACCAATGGGCACATATCAATATGATTTTCCAAGTCCTTTGGAAACAGGCAAAATCCACCTTGTTTTATTAAGTCTTTTGAACGCCCTTTAAAATAGAAAAAGCCATCCTGATCACGGGTAAAAAGGTCTCCCGTCGCCAACCAATTGTCGTCCCGATATCTGCCCGAAAAGATTTCTGCACCACCTTGAGCGGCGGGGTTATAGTAGCCTTGCATCACTGCCGTCCCACGAACATAAAGCTCACCTACCTCATCAGCTTTTGCTTCTCTAAATTTACTGACCTCTGAGTGAGGTATAAATACACGTGCATCCAGGCCAGGGATCGGCTTGCCAACTGAACCCATCTTTTCTTCCCAAAGCTCTGGCTCCAAGTACAAGGCTCGCTTGCACTCAGTCAAACCATACATAGAGAAAACATTTAGATTTGGGCAGTACTCCTTCCAGGCGCGAATCATGTACTCAGATAAATGGCCCCCAGTATTGGTGATACTGCGCAGATTGCTGAGATCAGGTTTAACCAAACCCACCAGTTTCACCAGGGCAGCCCCCATTGCTGGCACGATCGGAAGAACAGATATATCCCTCTCTGAAATCGTTTTAAGGGCTTGTATGGGATTAAATGGTTTGTCGTAGAGGATGGTTGTACAGTTGCTATATAGCGCAAATAGTACCTGATAAAGACCGTAGTCAAATGATAAAGGGGATAAGCACAAAATTCTGTCCTGTACTGTCAGGCCCAAATATTGGGATATTGAGGCCAAAGAGGTCAGAATATTTTGATGGGTAAGCATAATGCCTTTTGGCTTACCAGTACTTCCTGAGGTATAGATCACCAGAGCCAGATCTACGCCTGTGACCACTGGAATAGAAGACACTTCAAACTCTGAGCATTCCTGCTGATAATCGGGCAAGGCCTGAATTTTTCCAGCACGCCATATCGCCTTGGCATTACAGTCTGAAGCGATCATTTTAATTGAAGAATGGCTCAGATCCCCCTTTGCAGGTACAACCACCAACCCCATCTTCCACGCCGCCAACATAATGGCGACCGCCTCTATTTCAGGCTGAGTACACACTAAAATGCGGTCGCCAGCACTGAAACAAACTTCTTCATTTGTAAGTGAGAGCCACGCATTCTCACAGTGAGCCGCGGTCAAAACCTCGCCATCCAGATTTTCCAGACGACCTTGCCAACATTTTTCCACAACTTTCTCGAACAGGCTGGCAAGAGAAAACATTTTTAGTCCATTTATTATTCTAAGATTTTTGATCTAGTCCGAATAAGCCTAAAAAAAACTATTCAAACCGGCTACATGGGACGATCATTTTATAAATCGGATGACCCAATAATGACAAGCATTTTCTGTAAAGCTTATGACAACCTCTTTATCAATCCATGAAAAGTTTCATCCTGTTAGAAATTATTCGATCTGACTAAACATTACAAACATTCCAAAAGACAAATAAATCAAGAAGTTAATAAACCCTTTTTCCGATCTCGCACCACTACCAAGTAAAAAAATAGGCAATGAAAAACCAATTTATTCAGGATTTAATTCCATCAAATGACCAAAAAAAAGAAAATAATTTTTTTTGTAGTAAAACCCTATAAAGCCCAAAAAATTTGAACCGAATGGTCACAAAATAGGATGGGCAAATATTAAAAATTACTCAAACTTATTTCTGAAGGTGGTTTTTGAGAACCATGAAACCTTGAGAGATTTCTTTTACAAGTGATCGGCTACCGGCGCTGAAAGCCAGATAAATATTTGAATGCAAGTTAATGCAATAATTTCGGTTACAGGAGAGTCAGATCAGTAGCGGCGTGAAATTACTGACTTCAAGTAAACCTTTAAATCCAGGTCTGCCAGACAAAACACGGGCGCCAGCCTAAATACGACAGACCAATAATTACAATAAGATTGACCTTTTAAATCACCGGCCTCACCAGATCAAAATTAAGCCAAACTTATCGCTAAAGATACCCAAGTTACGCCTGGGGATAGCCATCTTTATAATCCGGCAGTTAACACAAAAAATTGGCACGAAATAACCCCAATAGAGGAAGCAATACCACACACTTACGTATCACGCACGCCTTGCATATAGAGGTAGCTATTTTGATTCGATTACTTCAGTACGCATTTGGGTCTGTCGGAATTTTTCTTCTGTTAACCAGCTCTCTGCCGCTTTGCGCCGATTTACATCCAGAGACTCTGAAATCAATCAGTACTCCAGATAAGGTGGACAGTAGTATTGGCACTCTCGAATTCCGCGATGGCGCTCCCTACCCCCAGACCGCAGAAAAGCTCTACGACTATTTGGATCATATGCGTGCGGTGGATAGTTTCCTCAAAGGAATTCAGGGAGCATCGGTACATGCTCTGATGAAAGGGGGAAGAGAGCTTGGCGCTAAGTCTGCCAATGAAGTCTTAATTTTCGATCGATTAATGAACTCTGAGTCTCTTTTTCTCACAGGCAATACTTCGACTATCTATACGCTGGCTTTTTTAGATCTAAAACGAGACGGACCAACTGTGTTTCACTCGCCGCCCGACGTTATGGGCGCGTTTAATGATGCCTGGTTCCGCTTTGTTGAAGATATCGGCTCCTCTGGCCCGGATAAGGGGCGCGGGGGAAAGTTTCTGTTACTGCCACCAGACTATAAAGGCAATATTCCCTTCGGCTACATTCCCATCTACCCTCGCTCCTTCCGACTGTGGGTGTTTATGCGCTCGCCAAGTAACCAGCCTTTGCCGGAGGCCGTGCAAAACATCAAAGACAACTTGAGAATCTACCCCCTGGCTCAGAAAGGTAGCCCGCCAAGGATGGTCTTTATCAGTGCGTCTGGAAAGGCCTTCAACACCATCCACCCCAATGACTATCAATTCTATAAGCACCTTAATGAAGTCGTTCAATACGAGTGGGTTGGGATGCTTAACCCAGAAACGCGCGGCCTCTTTGCCTCAATAGGCATTGAAAAAGGGAAAGCCTTCAGTCCAGATAAAAGAATGACCAAAATTCTTACGGACGCAGTTGCAATTGGTAATGGTATAGCCCGCTCAATTGTTTGGTACCCACGGACAGACAAATCCCTCTCCGATATCAAAATCTACCCAGGCACAGATAGCGCCTGGGTAATGGCGTTTCCCGGCAAGAACATCTTCTTCAATGGCCCCGATGGCAAAACCATTAATAGTGACGCTCGAGTCAGCTACTTCTATCCCTATACTGGTGTCAGCCCAGCAATGACTGCCATTGAACCTGGCAAAGGTTCTGATTACGCCATAGCCTTTGTCGATGAAAATAAAGAGCCCTTTGACGGCTCTAGAAAATACAAATTGCACCTGCCCCCCGATGTACCTGTCAATGCCTTTTGGGCAGTAAATATCTACGACAGCCAAACGCGCTCAATGTTAAAAACCAGCCAGCCCTTTCCCGCAGTAAGCAGCCAGTCGAAAGGGATAAGACAAAACTCCGATGGTTCTTATGACGTTTATTTTGGACCCAAGGCGCCAAAAGGGTTTGAGAAAAACTGGCTGGAGACCCTACCCAACAAAGGTTTCTTCGTAATCCTGAGACTGTATGGACCCTTGGGGCCATGGCTGGAGAAAACCTGGCGTCCTGGAGAGGTGGAGCCTACTGAATATTGAAAGAACTGCCCCCTCCAGGCTTTTACGGAGATTCTGGCCGCCCCACAATTGCGCTGCCTGCAAGGCGTATGCGGTGATTCCGGGGAGTCTCCGCAAACCAACGTCGACAAGCTCGCTGAAATGTACTCTGCTCGGAGTACCCCAACAAACCCGTAATCTGCCCCAAGGCCAGATTCGGATCGGATAAGTATCGAGTCGCCAGATCCCGCCGCACGTTATCCAATAGCTCTTCGAACCTAAGCCCTTCCGCAGACAGGCGGCGCTGTAAAGTTCTGGGGTGGAGCTTCAGCGCCCCTGCCACAGTGCCGAGCTGAGATCTGCCGCTGGGCAATATTTCACTGAGCAATTGTCGAATTTCTACAGTTAGAGGAACCGGCAGCGTCGCGCTCTGCTGCTCCAAATGGTGAATGGCCAATCGCTCAACCACTGGATCGGCAGACTTCAGTGGTGTATCCAGAAATGCAGCTGGGAAGTCCATCGCGCAATAGCCCGAGCTAAACAGAACCTCACAGCCAAAGTAATTGCAGTAGTCACCCTCTGCCATTTGAGGACCATGAGGCAGCAGTACGTTTTGCGGGCAACACTCAGTCTCTACCAACATCCGTATCATCGTCAGCGTATTTCCCAGCACCTGCTCCCGGATCTGGCGATAGCTACTGAGAGCTGGGTCCTGCCAATCAAAAACAATACGTAGTACATCTCCCTCACTTAATGGCTCCAGTTGCATACTGAGGGATGAACTATGAAGAGAAAGAAAGCGCCTAACGGATAGCAAGGCTTTCCGGGGAGTGGCCGCGTTGCATGCAACTACACCTATCCCACCCAAGCGGTCCACCCCTTGTCGCGATGCGAGGCACAGCCCCAAATCGGGGCGATCTAACCGGCATGCTGCAGTTTCCAGCAGGCGCGCGACCTCAACAAATGATACCAAGCGGGAATCCGCCGGGCTGATATCACAAGGCATACCGAACTCGGCCAAGAAGGCTTCCCTCCTGCCCCCAAGCTGCTCCAGGAATTCACTGAAACCGGAAAGAATACTGACTCGTACAAGGCTACCCATAACTTGCTCCCCTTCTTTGTGGCGCGGAAAGACAATTATTTGTCGCAATCTAACAATAAATCATGGGCACATCTACCCAGTCTATAAGGCATAGAAATTTGCAGGGATAGGGATTGTGAAATCGACTCATTTCGATGTATTAATTATCGGCGCGGGACTCTCAGGGGTAGGAATGGCTTGTCATTTAAGTCGCGAATGCCCCAGGCGCAGCTTCGCCATTATCGAGCGTCGGGCACAAGTCGGCGGCACTTGGGACCTATTTAAATACCCTGGCATTCGATCTGATTCCGATATGTACAGCTTCGGCTATGACTTCCAGCCCTGGTCCGGCGAGAAAATACTCGCGGATGGCCCATCTATCCAAAAGTATATTGAAACCACCGCAGAGCAATATGACGTTAAAAAGAGAATTCACTTTGGAATAAATTTAACTACGGCAAACTGGTCCAGTACAGACCGAGCTTGGACTCTGGAAGGTCACAACAGCGAATCTGGCAGCCCAGTGAGATATACCTGTAGCTTTCTGATTGCCTGTACTGGGTATTACGACCATAAAGAGGGCTACTTGCCGCAATATCCAGGTATAGAACACTATCAAGGAAAACTGATTCACCCCCAACAGTGGCCAGAAAATCTGGACTACCGCAGCAAGCGTATTATCGTGATCGGCAGCGGCGCCACCGCTGTTACCCTGGTCCCCTCGCTCGCAACCACCGCCCAACATGTCACCATGTTGCAACGCTCCCCAAGCTATATCATTTCAGTTCCATCTATCGATAAAATCTCTCGTGTACTATCAAAATTTCTGCCAGCACCCTGGGTCCACAGGCTAGGACGCTGGCGCAATATCAAATTGCAGCGCTGGATTTTTAAAGCTGCTAAGCGCTGGCCTAACTTTATTAGAAAGTTACTATTAAAAGATGTAAGAAAAAGCCTTCCAGCTAATTACGATCTCAGTCACTTCGATCCCAGTTACAACCCCTGGGATCAACGTCTCTGCGTTGTACCTGACGGAGATCTGTTCTCCTCAATCTGCTCAGGGAAAGCTTCTGTTGCCACCGGTGAAATAGAAACCTTCTCAGATAAGGGTATCCTGCTTACGTCAGGGCAACAATTAGACGCAGACATTGTTATCAGTGCGACCGGATTAAAGTTACAAGTGCTAGGAGGTATCAAGCTCTGTATTGATGGTGCACCGGTAGCAGTCAATCAAAAGCTGACTTACAAAGCAGTGCTAATGGAGGGGGTTCCTAACATCTCATGGGTATTCGGCTATACCAACGCCCCCTGGACTCTTAAAGCAGACATTACCGCTCGCTATATTTGCCGATTATTCAAGTATATGGACACACATAACTTTCAAGTGTGTACAGCGATAGATAGCGAAGGCAGTTCTGAACAAGGTTCGGTAATGAGCAGCCTGGACTCTGGCTATGTAAAACGGGCAAATGGAGAACTTCCCAGGCAAGGTAAGCGCTATCCATGGCGCCTGTTAAATAACTATGAAGAGGACTGTAAGATACTCCTTGATTCAGCGATTGAGGATGAATTTTTAACTTTTTTGCCCCACCAAATTGACACCGAGAAAACTCAAAAGGCACAAGATAAAAACAACACATCCTCTATCGAAGTAAGCAGTATTTAAATTTCAGGTAGCATTAAGAATGCGAGCCTCGGCTCGCATCTATTTTACTTTTCATCAGGTAGACGGATATAGAGGCCGCACAAAATGCCTAACTCCAAGCCCAGACTAAAACCCCATAGTGAACAACCGCTACCAACATAATTTGACCTAACAGTCGCACCTCACAAAAAAGTAACAAACACTTCTAATTAATCCGCCACCGATGCCTTCTCGAAATTCGTTACGGGCTTCACGTAACCATATAATCTTGGGGTAGCAAATCCGAATATTAGGTCACCAAACGGGATGGCTTACTGTGAGAGCTGTGATTATTTTTTTAATTTTGTCCTCGCTATCAATAGCTTCAATGGCGTCTTCTATAAGTATACAACTAGAAAACTGGGACAGAATTTGTCAAATTCAAGTTACCGGCGGAAAAAACCCGTCGTTCACAAATTTCCAAACTTTTAATAACATAAAAAGAGGCTGGTCAATTTCCAAGCCCTATCAAATATGCTATCGCCGGAATGAAGAACCTTCCCAATGTAATTCAAAAATGACGATGTGGCGTTGCAAACGGTATGTTCAATCTGAAGACCAGAAAGCAAATACTTTTCCTATATTCTAGGTTTTATCGTCTCCACCTTTAACGAAAGCTACCAAATTATGACGCTTGATCTAATATGCTGAACTTAAGCACCCAAGGATTAATATCAGAGGGAGCAACGAAGTCAACTTGCAATACAGTACGATCATCAGAAAACTGATACACCCATTTATTGTCAATAGACTTACCCTGCCCCTTCCTCCACTCGGGATTTTCTTTCATTTGCTCACTTAACCAGGCTTTTACAGTTTCCACATCACCGGAAAGCTGAAACGCGGTATACCATTCTTCCAGGCTACCATAGCTATACTCCTTAGAAACAAACTGAATTGACTCAGGCAAGTCACCAAGGTTTGGCATGATTTTATCCGCCATCATCCCCCGGATATAGCCCCCCTCTGGCAGCCACAGGTACTCAATCTTAGCTGCGACACTTTTGGCTTTTTCAATCGTATCAACCTTGCTTACCAGATATAAAGCGCCGTCTATACCAGATGAAAGGCCAGCTGTAGTAATAAACTTGCCGTTATCAACAAACTTTTTATTCTTTACCAATTCAACATCTGAGAAGTTCTTCTCGAAAGAATCAAATGCTCCGCGAATCGTGGTTGCTTTCTTACCATCCAGAAGCCCAGTATTTGCCAGGATAAAGGCACCGTTACATACCGATAGAACGTACTGAGCCTGTTTGGACTGCTCTTTAATCCACTGTAATACTTCCGGGCTCTCCATTGCTTCATTAATGCTGCCCCCTGGGATAATTACTGCATCAAATTGATTATCCTGATCAAAGCTGGTATCTGGAGCCACTTTAAGCCCCATGGCTGAAGTAATGGTTCCACCATCTTCCGAAACCGTTGTTAAACGATAATTGGCTTGCCCAAAAACCTCATAGGGCCCGGCATAATCAATGGTTTGCGCACCATCGTACAGTAATATTCCAATATGAAAGGCATCTTTGGACGTAGAGTGGGCCCAGACCATATTGCTAAACAGTAGCGAACATAGGCCAGCCCAGATTAAAGAACGCATGGCTATTTCCTTTTTATTTTAGGCAAGTAGAGATAAATGCTTTAGCGTTCATTGGATATCACACGCTAAGCACAAACATATAATCAAGGTATCTATTGGGGATACAGCTGGAAGTGTAAGCTAGTAAATTCGGTCGCAAATGACATAAAGTCGACAAATTCAGACATCGATGATTGGGTACGGTAAATCTTTATTCGAAAAATAACATTTAGCTGGGCTTACATACTTTCTACTGCACTATATATCTCAGCAGCAAAGGACATTATCCAAAGCGAGTGTTTAGCCAATGAGATATCCGAATAAATCTACAACCCAAAATAAAATAAATAAAAATATCTGCATCAACCACTATCTACCCATGAAGAGGTTCGAGTTACCAATGAACTGCGTAAACGCGGTATATTTGTGTCCCCTAGTGGCGTTTGGAGCATCTGGTTACGGCATGACCTGGCTAACTTCAAATTGTGATTAATGGCACTTGAGGCCAATTACTTCGGCGGACCTTATGAATGACCGTGTACTACCCTTTTATGCCATACATGATCTACCAGTTAGATCTGAGTGTGATCGAAATAGAACAAACCAAGACAAAAGCCAGTCATCCACAAACTAACGAAACCTGTGAGCGCTTTTATAAGACCATTTTAGAAGAGTTCTACCAACCTTCATCACGCCGCAAGATTTATGGATTAATAGAAGAGTTATAAAAGGATCTGAAGGGAAATACTCGTAAACTAAATTTGACCAGAAAGGGCACCTCCTCAAAAACCGGTAACTGTCAGATCAAACATGAACTACTACAAATAAATTACTACAAATGTATAAGTATAATTTAGTTTGGGGCAAGCCTAAGCTTACCCCAAATCAGCGCAATCAATTTACGCTGTCAGAATGATAAACTATTGCCTGCCAAACATTTTGTTGGCCACCTATATAATTATCCAGGGTAGGATTCTTAATATAGCTCCAGGCAACTTTACCATTACCCAAGTACATAGGCTCATCCAAACCACCCCAACCGTAGTCAGTCAGTTTTACCGGCCCCTCAAGTACATTTAAGTCAGCATCAATCTCCATTACATAGTAGGCTTTTGGTACCAGCATACGCATGGCCTCACCACTCTTATTGTAACTGCGATTGTACGGGAGGTTATCGGAGATACACTGGAACTGCGCGTAACCAAATAAGTAACGGCCATTTTTCAGATCAACCAACTGGGGATCACTAATTTGGCAATCAGAATCCGTTGCCAGCCATTCAATGCCATTACCTTCAATACTGCCTTCCCCATCAACTTTTGCAATACCTACACGTGTCAGGGAAGTAGTATCCAAGGCATCTCCAGAATAGAGACCCTGCCTGGAAATTACGGGATATTCACCACTGTCGATATATGAGAAGAAGCAATTGCGAATGCCATTATCAGCACATTCCTCATCGAAGGGGCCATCACCACTAGTATCGATACCCAGCTCGTCCTGTAAGAACATATCCATGTTCGAATCTTCAATGTACTTTGGAGAGACAATTACTGAGAGATTTGTATCGGCATCAACCGGGACAACCGTATGGCCACCACCATTGGATATCATTGCACTTGTCGAGGGTACTAAATGATTATAGGTGCCTTCATAAACAGAGGATCCACTGTCCTCCATTTTAATGGCGATCGCATTCAGGCCCGGGGATGGATAATATTTATTTCCGTCACTAGTACAAAGAGCCCCGTACATCTCATTCCTGGGATTATAAAAGGCTCGAATGTTCAGAACATGGCCATGGCCACATGCCCAGTACCAACCCCGATGATCATCACCGGAGAAAGACATTGACCAGTCATCTCGATTAATAACCGTTAACCCTGCCGAATAATGCGAACCACTAACAAGTACACGAGCAGTTACGGAAAATGCATAACTTGTACGTCCCTGGCTATCATCCTCTACATACAGTAGCTCTTGAGTCCCCAAATGAGTGCCACCATGCATCTTATTGACAACATAGGCATCAGGGACCTCTGTTATCGATTTATCATCCCACTCTAATAACCAAATTTGATCATTGTATTTCTCTTCATTATCAGTACCTTCAACACTGGAAAGATTGTCTTCAATCTTCATCCAAGTGGTACCGTACTCTTCGACCAGATCCTTCTCAATATCATATTGCTCACTGGCTTTGTATTCAGTGTTACATAAAACGGCTACCCTGGAGCAATCTGCACTGGCCGTTATGCCATGTGACTCATAACACTGATTCAGTATTGTAGCATTACCCGTTTGCTCAAAACTCAAACTATCCGGGTTATATTTAAGCTCGTAAATTGACCCATAGGTTGTATCAGAAGCGCTCTGCCCCTCTGACAGAGTAGTGGAAACAAACATTCTCGGTTCAGTAGTATCCGTGGCACAGGTGGCTGTATAGCTTCGGATGGGGATATCAATGTTTTCCTCATCCTGCTCACTGTCCGTACGACCTATGTAGTGGGCTAATTGATAAACCTCCTGAGCATTTACCATCGCATCAGGTAGAGTGATATCTGTAGCAGTAATAGTCGCAAATCCTAATTCTGATTGTGACACATCACCAACTATAACTGTCGATGGATCATTATCCGGCAGAGAAGAATTACTTCCACTATCTCCTGACCCACTCCCCTGACCTCCCCCATCGCTCACAGGTGCTGATTCGGAGTCAGAATCTGATGATCCCCCTCCACCACCACAAGCTGCCAGTGCTGCAGTAAGCGCCAGTACTAATAGTTTCTGCCCGAGTAAATTGTCCATAATCGCCTTAAGTGCTTTGTTTTTTATTTTGATGTTGAGTACTGCCCAAAACACAAGTTCCGAAGCAGTCATGAAATGAAAATATGAACAGGATTTTAGTCGGAACAAAATTTAATTCTGTGCGTAACTTAATAAAATGTGAACACAATAAGGAAGGCCAAATATGAGACATTCAACACCGACCACAATCAAAATAGAGTATACGGGCCCCAGGCATCGAAAGATAAAAAGGTATTAAACACCATTCAACATAGGGTATCTAACACTAACCTGCTGAAATAATGGCAAAACAAACAAGGCATTATAAAAATAAAAAACTAAATTATTACGCAAACTCAGTCAAAAATACCGCCAGCCGTTTTCCCGCCCCTAATGGGCAAACATATCTTACGAAGGAACTGATTTTTCAAAAAATTACAACTCGAAAATTCATTCCGCAAAAGTAACAAGTAAGGACCCTCCCCCTATTGCATACCGCATTGAACGCTATAACCCAATATAAATAGCAGCCTACAGGGGATTCCGTAAGGCAACCCCTTTTAAAACTGCATAAATGTTAATCCTCCAATATCTTGTTGTAGCCAAAAGTATCCCTGCCATACACTTGGAAGCTACCTACCTCTGGAAGTTCATACTCCACCATTCCCTCCGCTGTTGAGTATATATCCTTACCTCCCGGTGCAATCCGTACATGATTTGCCGTACATCTTCCCACAAAGGAAAACCGAGAATTACTACTACATGTATTTGGATATGATGCATGCATATTTAGAGATGAAAAAACAATACACTCACCCGGCTTCATCTCCATATCTTTAACTTTAAACTTATCAAAAAAATCCTCCCCTAAAAGCTTCGCCGCTGTAAGAAAGACTAATATACTCTTAGCGAAAATCTGACCAAATAAAACCACCTTAAAAACATCAAAAAAATACCGAAATGAAAAAGGAAGCAGAGAAATATAAAACAATTTATTATCTTGGATAAAGCTATATAGAAAATCCATTCTTGCATCACTAAAAGACCCCGGCAAAAATCTCAAACAGCCGTTTTCAATAGTGGATTCTGATAGAGCTATCCAGGCAGTAAGCTGTATTACCGCAGGATCAGTATCTTTTGTAGGTTGCAATTTCGCATATTTACCAGTTTCCCTAAAAGTCGCGTTTTGATGCCATATGGTACCGCTAGCACCAGGAAATTTATCAAAAAACTGAGATCGCCAACACATCACCTCTTCACCCAATAGACTGGCAAGCTTTCGCGATAACTTTGGATTCCTCAGTAGCTCCCTAAAAGATTTCATTCTCAGGGCCTGGTAAAGACCTGCACTTTCAATTTGCCATTGCCCATGTCGCTTTTCTATCTCTCTTACTTTACTGCCAACATAGCTTACCCCTTGAAAATCTTCCGAAAATGCTTTCTCAGCCTCCTTACGCAAATTTGCTGCCTGCTCTTTAGAAACTAACTGAAATGGAGGCAGATACCCATTTTTTTCAAAGTAACATATTTGCTCTTCTGTTAGGAACTCATCCTTACCACCATCTCTGGAGACATTTTCCCTCGGAATAGACACTGTCATATTTCTCAGCCTATCCAACTCATCAAACATCTGTTTCTTTTTCGAACCACGCCATGGGAGAATCAATAACTTATAAAGTAAAACGACAGTGATCATCAATAGAACCTGAAAAGCCTGCACTTTGGAGATTTCAAAATCTGCAGCATCTCCCATAGAGCCAAATCCCTTCAGCATTTCCGAAAAAGTACTTTTGCCAGCTTCCATCAATTTTTCACCTCTTTTAAGTAATGGATACTACCACCCACTAGTTTCGCAATATTTTGTTGTACCCATAAGAATCACCACCGTATATTTGAAAAGAACTAACCTCTGGCAATTCAAACTCAACCAACCCCTCAGCACTAGGAAATCTATCTTTACCGGAGGGGGAAACCTTTACATGAGTTGTTGTACATCGCCCCAGAAAGGAAAATCGACAGTCACTTTTAGTTATATTCGGGTAAGACGCATGCATATTTAAGGCAGAAAAGATAAGACATTCCCCCGCTTTCATCTCAACATCAAGAACCTCAAAGTTTTCAAAAAAATCTTCCCCTAAAATCTCTACCGCCGTAAAAAAAACCAACGCACTCTTTGCAAATATTGAGCCATAGAAACCGATTTTTGCTATAGCGTATAAATAAGAAAGTGAAAGCGGAAGCTGCGACAAATAGAAGTATCTATTGTTTTGTATATATTCATATAAAAAACTAATCCGGGCATCGGCACATGATCCAGGAAGCAATCGCAAGCAGCCATTTTCACGAGTGGAATCGGAAAGCGCCACCCATGCGTTCAACTGAATCATCGCTGGATCTGTGTCTAGGGTTGGCTGAAGCTTGGCAAATTTTCCAGATTCTCTAAAGGTCGCGTTTTGATGCCAAACTGTCGGCTCAGTATCTGGCAACTTATGAAAGAACTGTGTCCTCCAGCAAATCACTTCCTCCCCCAACAAACTAGCCAGTCGATGTGCAATTTGCGGTTTCCTTAGAAGCTCTCTGAACTGAGGCAATCGCAAAGCCTGATAAGTTCCAGCATCTTCTATCGGCCAATTTCCATGCTTCAATTCAATATCATGAACTTTATCCCCAAGAAAGCTAATCCCATGGAAATCTTTATCATACTCATCCAAAGCTAGATCTTTTAACTCGGCAGCCTCCTGTTCAGAAACTACGGAAAATGGGGGCAGATAACCGTTCTGTTTGAAAAATTCTAACTCATTCTCATTTAGGAAATACTGAGTTTCAGATTCACTACCCAATATTGGATCAGGTAACCGAAGCGGCAAGTTCTTAAGCGATTTCATTTCTGTATTGAATGCTATCTTTTTCCGACCTTTCCATGGCGCAACCAAAAATCGATATGCAATAAGCACAACAATTGCAGAACAAATATGTACTACTCGAAACCAGGAAACATCAAAATCAGCACTTTCTTCCAGTGTACCGATTCCTTTTAACATCTCAGAAAGCGTTTTTCCTTTCTCCGCCATTCCTGCCACCTTAATTAAGCCTCCCAATACAACTGAAGGTATCCACTTATCACAAAGTTAGCCCAAGTTCAGAAATCTTTTGGCACCATCTTGTCCATCGGTTCAGGCGTAACAAGGTTCCACCAAAAATCAAACCGGTCCATTAAGGAAAGTAATGCCTTCAACTCTCCCGCATCGCCCTCAATTTTGATTTTCCCATCCTCCATCTTCTCCTGGATAGATGCGCTCCCCAAGATGATGTCATTAAGATCTGAGCGGTTTATCTGGACACTACTGCCTGGATTCTTAACAGGAGGCCCGTAGTTCAGTACCGCATTCTCAAGCTCAAGCGCATACCTTTCATTTACGTCCGGCATGGTGATATTGATGGAGAGGTTTTTGCCAGTTGCCTTGGGGCCGTTGAGCCGAATTCCCAAGTAATCAAAAATCAAACCAGCCGGCATACTGCGAATTGTGTCTGGGCTCGCAGTCAGAGGAACCGGGTATCTCTGGATACCATCCCGCAACTCCCTGGCACCACTTAAGAAAAAATTTCTCCAGGTGCCATTCTCCTGCTGATAACCCAATTGCTCTAATGCATCTGCCAATAGGTCTCTTGCAGCACGATTATTAGGCTCTGCGGAAACCAATTTATCGAGCACCTCCGCAACCCAGCGGTACTCTCCAGCCTCATAGTCTTTCTTTGCTTGTTTGATGATATTGGCTGCCCCGCCCATATACTCGACGTACTTTATTCCCGCTGCCGTCGGTGGCATTGGATATAGGCGGGCGGGATTGCCATCAAAAAACCCCAGATAGTAGTTCCAAACCGCACGGGTATCGTGATTTACACTGCCGTAATAGCCTCGATTGGCCCAATATTGTGAGAGCTCTGGGGGCAGCTCCATCAGTTCAGCCGTTTGAACCATGTTGTATCCGTGATTGGCTAATCGCAGGGTTTGATCGTTGAGGTACTTGTAGAGGTCGCGCTGCTTTTTCAGGTGATTCACCACATTCTCTGGCCCCCAGGTTGGCCAGTGATGGGGCGCAAACAGGACTTCGGCTTTTCCACCCCAGCGCTGCACTGTTTCATTGAGGTAGCGAGACCAGTCACGAGCATTTCGGACCTTTGCTCCCCGCAGAGTGTAGAGATTATGCAGCGTGTGGGTTGCGTTTTCGGCGGCAGTTACGGCTTTCAATTGAGGAATATAGAAGTGCATTTCTGCCGGCGCTTCAGAGCCCGGAGCCAACAAAAATTCAAAGACAAGCCCATCCAGTTCCAAAGTTTGCCCCGTCTCAACAATGGAGTCTGTCGGTTCTATCAGTGTGATGGTGCCAGTGGAGGTTTCAAGACCGAGGCCAGATCCTAAGGTACCTTTGGGATCTTTAGGAATCAGGTTTCCGTACATAAAACTGGCACGACGCGCCATATGATTTCCTGCAAAGACATTTTCACTAACAGCTTCAATCAGGAAATCTTGCGGGGCTATTACCTTAACCTTGCCTGATTTTACATCTTCCTCATCGATAACACCGCGAACACCCCCATAGTGGTCAACGTGACTGTGGGTGTAGATCACAGCAACGACAGGCTTGTTTCCGCGATGCTGCCGATAGAGGTTCAACGCTGCTTCAGCCGTCTCGGCAGAGATCAGCGGGTCCATAACAATGATCCCGGTATCGCCCTCAATAAAAGTAATATTGGAGAGGTCCGCACTGCGAACCTGGTAGATTCGCGGTATCACCTCGTAAAGACCACCTTCCGAAATTAATTGCAGTTGCCGCCACAGGCTGGGGTTGGCAGTGTCAGGAGCCTCTTTATCACGAGCAAATTGAAATTGCTCCAAGTTCCACACCGTATCGCCTTTGCTGTTTTTGATAACACCACTGTTTGGCAAAGGAGCAATAAAGCCCCGCTTTACATCCTCAAAATCCTTTCGATTTGCAAAGGGGAGCTCTTTCAATACAGCTTGGTTTGATTTCATTGTGACGACACTGGCAGGATTGGGTTCTTGCGCCATGACACTTACGGTCGTTAGCGAACAGCCAAGGAATACTAGAAATAGCGAAAACAGCGGCAGCTTGTTAACGTTCATCAGTTGTTTCCTTTCCATGATTCGCAAAGTGATGCGGCAGAGCCCCTTGTAGAGGATAGGTAGGAAACTATTAAGCGGACGGGTATTTATGCCGGCATCAGGAGAATAACTGACAAATTTAGGGGGAAAGAAACAAAAAAGCCGGCGAAGAGCGCCGGCTTATGTGTCATTAAATATTATCTGACATCCAGTAAATGCCTGGCAATAATCAGGCGCTGGATCTCACTGGTACCTTCGTAGATTGTAGTGATTCTCACATCCCGACTCATACGTTCGAGTGGGTATTCACGGGTATAGCCCACGCCACCGTGCATTTGCAGAGATAGATAACATGCCTCGTTAGCCTTCTCACTAGCGAACAGTTTGCCCATTGAAGCGGCAGGGCCAAACGGCATTCCGGCATCTTTCTGCCAAGCGGCTTGCAACAATAGGAGTCGCGCACCTTCCATCTCAGTATATTTATCGGCAAGCTGCCATTGCAGCCCTTGGAATTCCGCCAGCTTTTTACCAAACTGCTCCCGCTCATGCAGATAAGACCTGGCACAATCCAAAGCTTCAAAGCCAATACCCAGCGCCAGGGAACCAATGCCGATTCGACCTCCTGCAAGTTCACCCGCAGCAATACGGAACCCACGGTTTTCTTCGCCCAGTAAATTGGACGCAGGAATTCGGCAGTTGTCGAAGGAAACCTCATTGGTAACAGAGGCCTTCTGCCCCATTTTCTCTTCGGCCTTGCCGATCACCAAACCAGGCGTGCCGGCTTCAACCAGGAAGCAGGAAATACCTTTGCCTTTTGGCGCGGAAGAATCTGTCACCGCCCAAACAACAAAAATACCGGCAAATTCGGCACTACTAATAAAGAGCTTACTGCCATTGAGAACGTATTCGTCGCCCTGTTTCTCCGCACGGGTGCGCATAGAGGCCGCATCTGAACCAGAACCGGGCTCGGTGAGGCAGAAAGAACCTGCTGGGTATTCACCACTACAAATCTTAGGGAGGTATTTTTGGCGCTGCTCTTCCGAACCTACCGCCTGAATAACCTCAGCCACCATGTTGGTTACCGAGGTGGTGGTTGCTGTGGATGCACAGCCTCTCGCCAGTTCAGCAATCGCCAGGGAAAACGCCACAGTACCAGCACCAGTACCGCCGTAATTGGGATCAATATTGATTCCCATAAAGCCCAGCTCTGCCAATTGCTTGAGCTTTTCCAACAAGAGCTCTCTATTACCGGTCTTGTCGAGTTCGGCAGCAATGGGTTTCAGTTCACTGTCAGCAAATTGCTTTGCTGCATCCTGAATCATCTGCTGTTCTTCGCTCAGTGAAAAATCCATACAGTACCTACTTATAGTTATTACGGACAAATCACACGGCACCCACCTTGGTACCGCATCGCTATGCCGAGCATAATAAAAACCGCGCCGACAATGGTTGCCAATTCCACCTGTTCAGCCATGAAATCAGCAATCAATCCCTATGATTGAGGCCTGAGGAGAGAATTCAGATTCCTACCCAGGTTCCTAAAAAAGCCAACCAGCAAAATCGCTACAGTTCTCTCACTCCGCACAGGATATTTGACTGCGCTCAATTAGCGCCGCGAACCTTTCACACTGGGTTCTGGGTCCGGTACCGCTACAGCGGTATCAGTCTTCACTTCCTCCATCACCACATAGGTGTGGGTTTCCCTTACTCCCGGTACGGATGCCAGCTTTTCACCGAGGAAGCGGCGATAACCCAGCATATCCTTAATACGAATTTTCACCAGATAATCAAAACCACCGGCAACCATATGGCACTCCTGAACTTCCTCCAGCCCGGCCACATGCTCATTAAAGGCTTCCAATGCCTCAGTTGCTGTATTGTTCAGGGTCACCTGGATATAGACCACCAGGCCCGCATGAACTTTGAGCGGGTCGAGTAGCGCTACATAGTCGCGAATAAATCCTTCCCTTTCGAGCCGCTTGACTCGCTCCAGGCAAGGGGTGGGACTAAGGTTAACCCTGCGCGCCAATTCCACATTCGGCAAGCGGCCGTGACGTTGCAGAATTCGCAGTATTTGGCGATCAATACGATCAAGATCTTCCAACTGTCGAGACATTACAAAATACCCTACTGGTAATCACGCAAATAGGCGTGATATTTAACCACAACTCGCAACATTATGGCGATTAATTCTAACGATTTTCGCACATAATCCGGTTTTTTATTCTGACCCTAGATATAGAGCTTGGGAGACGATATGTCGACAAACTTCGCCGGAGACCTCCAGAATGCCCGGGACCGGGCACGCGAGTATTTGCACGCCGACGAAAACCTCTGCGTGAGCGAGCTGCTGGCTGCGCCACGCCCCAGCGACGAGATGCGCAAGAAAATTCTGAACACCTCGCGCGCACTGGTTCATCATTCGCGACAGCAGCGCAGCAAGCGCGGAACGCTGGACGCTTTCCTTCAGCAATTCGGCCTTTCCAATAAGGAAGGGGTTGCATTGATGTGTCTGGCGGAGTCCCTGCTCCGGGTACCAGACGCCGATACTGCCGACAAACTAATCGCCGAGAAAGTGCATTCCGGCAACTGGTCCAGCCATCGTGGCCAGTCCGACTCCCTGTTTGTGAACGCCTCAACCTGGGGCCTGATGCTTACCGGCAGCGTGGTAGAACTGGACCCGGATATCACCGAGCGCCCCTCCCACTGGATGAAACGCCTGGTGAGCCGTATCGGCGAACCCATGGTGCGCACCTCTATGATGCAGGCCATGAAAATTATGGGTGGCCAGTACGTACTCGGCCGCACCATCAAGGAAGCTTTGAAGCGCGGCCCCAAAGAAAACCTCCCGGGCACCCGCTTTTCCTTCGACATGCTGGGCGAAGGCGCCCGTACCATGGCCGACGCCCACCGCTACTTCGATGCGTATATGATGGCTATCGAAGAGATCGGCAAAGACAACACCCAGCGGGATGTGGTTGAGGCCAACGGTATTTCCATCAAGCTTTCCGCCCTGCACCCCCGCTACAGTGTGCTGCAGCGGGATCGCGTAATGGACGAATTGCTGCCCCAGGTGAAGCGTCTTTGTGTCGCCGCAGCCCAATACGATATGGGCCTTAATATCGATGCAGAAGAGGCAGACCGCCTGGATATCTCTCTGGATATCTTCGAGGCGCTCGCCCGAGACCCCGAAATTAAAGACTGGCAAGGATTGGGCTTTGTACTCCAGGCCTACCAAAAGCGCGCCCCCCATGTCGCCGACTGGCTGATTGCCCTGGGCCGCGATACAGGTCGCAAGCTGATGGTGCGCCTGGTTAAAGGCGCTTACTGGGATAGTGAAATCAAACACTCCCAGCAGATGGGCCTGCCGGACTACCCGGTGTACACGCGCAAATGCCACACCGATCTGTCATACCAGGTCTGTGCGAAAAAACTGTTGGAAGCTGGCGATGCAATCTATCCGCAATTTGCCACCCACAACGCCTACACCGTCGGGCTGATCCTCGAGCTGGCCAATGGCCGCACCGACTTTGAATTCCAGCGCCTGCACGGCATGGGCCACTTGCTGTACGCACAAATTGAAGCGGTACACGGCAAGCGTGTGCCCGTGCGCGTCTACGCACCCGTGGGGGCACATCGTGACTTACTGCCCTACCTGGTTCGCCGCCTGCTGGAAAACGGAGCTAATAGCTCCTTTGTTAACCGCTTTATGGACGAGGCAACGCCGGTTGAAGCCCTGGTCCAGGACACCCTGGAACAAAGCGAAGCCTGCAACCCCTACCGTCACCCGCAAATTCCTGTCCCGGAGAATATTTATATGGGCGCAGAAGCCCTGCCACGGAAAAACTCACACGGCATCGAACTGACTGATCCACTCTCCGTTGATCCCCTGCTGAAAGAGCTTGAGCAGCAACGCGAAAAGCATTTCCTCGGTGGCCCTATCGTCAACGGCACCATGGGCGAAGCAGAAGAACCGGTTTACAACCCGGCAACCGGCGAAAAAATTGGACACACCGCGAATACTGACAAGCACCTGATTGAGCAGGCCTATGCCTCCGCCACTGAGGCGCAGATCGACTGGGATCGTCAGGGTGGAAAACACCGCGCGGATATTCTCGATAGAATTGCCGATCTTTACGAAGACAAAGCCAATGAACTGGCTGCAATTATTTGTATTGAAGCGGGCCGCACCCTAAATGACGGCATTAGTGAAGTCCGCGAAGCTATCGACTTCTGCCGCTATTATGCCAACGGCGCACGCCAGCATTTCAGTGAACCCACCGAACTGCCCGGCCCTACCGGTGAGCAAAATCAGCTGTATTTGAGTGGCCGTGGCACCTTCGTGTGCATCAGCCCTTGGAACTTCCCCCTGGCAATCTTTACCGGCCAGGTAGTTGCCGCACTCGCCGCCGGTAATGCCGTACTGGCCAAGCCCGCAGAGCAAACCCCCATCATCGCTGCACACGCCGTGCGCTTGATGCTCGATGCCGGCGTGCCGCCAAAAGTACTGCACTTGATCACAGGTACCGGTGCCGCAGTGGGCAAACTGCTGATCGAAGATCCCCGCCTGGGCGGTGTAGCCTTTACCGGCTCCACTGAAACCGCACGCCTGATCAACCAGCAGCTGGCAGCGAAAGAAGGTCCGATTGTACCGCTGATCGCCGAAACCGGCGGCCAAAATGTCATGGTCGTAGACTCCACTGCCCTGCCCGAGCAAGTGGTAGACGATGTAATTCAATCTGCCTTCCTCAGTGCCGGTCAGCGCTGTTCCGCTCTGCGTATCCTGTGTGTACAGGATGTCATCGCTGATAACCTGCTGAATATGCTGAAAGGCGCGTGTGAAGAACTAACCCTCGGCGATCCCGGTAAACTGGATACCGATATCGGTCCGGTTATCGACGAAAAAGCCCTCGGCATGCTGGAATCCCATCGCGAGCGCATGGCTAAAGAAGCCAAGCCGCTATTTGCATTTGAGGAAGCGAAGAAGCCCAGCAATGGCACCTTCTTCGGCCCGCAGGTAGTAGAGATTGAAGATTTCTCCGTGCTCAAGCGCGAGACTTTCGGACCTTTCCTACATGTAGTTCGCTTCAAGGCAGACGAGCTGGAAGACGTAATCCGCCGCATTAATGCCACCGGCTACGGCCTTACCTTCGGACTGCACTCCCGCATCGAAGGCCGCGCCCACGCGGTATTCAAGCGTATCAACGTCGGCAACTGCTATGTAAACCGCGATATGGTTGGTGCAGTAGTAGGTGTTAACCCCTTCGGCGGCCACGGCCTATCCGGCACCGGCCCCAAAGCCGGTGGCCCGCACTACCTATTCCGTTTCGCCAGCGAAAAAACCAAAACTATTAACACTGTTGCCACTGGCGGTAACACTGCACTGTTTACATTGGGGCAATAAGCTTCGATAAAACAATGAGAGAGCGGGCTTTTAGCCCGCTTTTTTGTGGAGAATCATTTCGCTAACCACCCACAAAATACCAACTCCAAACTTCCCTTTCCTGTAAATTTTTCAGCCCCTGTAAATTAATCGGATGAATCATGGCAATTAGTTCAATTTCAAGCGCAGTCTTTTGCGGCAACAACCAAGTATTTTCTTTTACAGCTCCACATAAGGTATAGTTGGCCAACTTTATAAAAATAGAATGGATTCAATGAAAAATACAATAGCTGGAATAATAATAGGCTTAGTCGCCGGATACTTAGGCCCATTAATTACAGGATATTCTGCAGCCATCGCTATACTCGAAGCTTTCAGAGCACTCCTTTCAGATGGAGGAGCTGTCCTTTGGGAAATTTTTGTTGTCCATTTACTAGGATATGGACTAATTGTTTTCACACTCATTTTCTTGGCATCTAGGCTGATAAAACTGCATCCATGGGCAACTGCAGCAATTGCCATTATTGCCTGCGAAGCCACTCTGTATTTTTTCCACACCAGTGAATACACACTTTACCTGCCTCATATCGTAGCTCTAGTATTTTTCGCATTCTTAAGCGCAACGCTCTCTAAGAAGAGCGCAAATATATCACCTGCCGTTTAATTATCTATCAAGTTAAGGTTAATAGAAGGTAAAGAACTTTTGATCGACGATCTGATCAAACTTCAGTAAGATAGTGTCTTTTTGTAAAATAGAATTTGATAAATAAGACACCCTATTTTGAATGGCCAGCTTGGTACTAGTACCAACAGAAAAAAGCTAAAAATAAATTTACCTTTACGACCATTCACTACCATAGAAGCCTTCCTAAACCTGTTAAATATAAAATCCCTAAGGGCATATAAAAACAGATCAGATTAAACTATCAGCTACGACAATCCAGCGCCTTCGATTCAGGAACCACAAACTCTTCACACATCACAATGCCGACAATCGTGACTGTATTGGTAGAAAATACAAAGCCCAATGACAAAACTGGTTAACCAGTGGGTAACATGAAACTGTTTCCCTTGCAGAAAGACTTTTACGCCGCCAAAGGGACAGTTCTTGTCTTGACGCGCCACCGCAGGTGGGAGAAGCTAAGGCCACTCTGGGCAATAAAAACCCTGTCCCAGTATAAAAATGAAGTTTCATGTACACCGATTTTGGGGAGTCTCAATGCGCTCGCTGATACTGATGTGGTTGCTGTCCTTCTTTTTGATTGCCTGTGGTAGTGAACCGAAAACTCACACAGAAAATTTAAATACCGAGATCAAACCCGCCTCCAAGGCAACTATTTCCCACAATAGATCCCTGGCAAAACAACTCCCCTTCGGCGATGAAACTGATTTTCTGCTGGCTAAACGAGGCTTTATTGAATCTATTCCCGGCGCCCAAGTGAAAAATACCGAAGGTCGGGAAGTCTATGGCCTATCCCAGATGCAATTTTTACAGGGCACCCCTCCTGATACCGTCAACCCCAGCCTTTGGCGTCAGGCCCAGCTCAACGTCCTGAATAACGGCCTGTTCAAAGTGGTAGATGGTATCTATCAGGTGCGCTCGCTGGATCTGGCCAATATGACTCTTGTGCAGGGAGAAAGCGGCTGGATTGTTATCGACCCTCTCACTTCTGCGGAGACTGCAGCTGCAGCACTTGCACTGGCCAACAAGGCACTAGGAGAGCAACCGGTAAGTGCAGTTATCTTTACCCATAGCCACGCAGACCATTTCGCCGGAATAACTGGAGTTCTGACTAAAGAACAGCTCGCGAGCGGTTCTATCGACATTATTGCACCAGAGGGTTTTGCTGAGGAGGCGATTAGCGAGAATGTGCGCACCGGAAACGTAATGCAACGTCGTGCGTTATACCAATTTGGAAATTTGCTGCCCTCCAGCCCGGAGGGTTTTGTCTCCTCCGGCTTAGGCAACCGGGTATCAGATGGTGAGCACGGAATAGCTACGCCAACAATAGAGATTACTGAAACCGGTGCAGAGATGACAGTTGATGGAGTGGACATCGTCTTCATTAACACGCCCGGGGCCGAAGCACCCGCAGAGATTGTGTTTTTCTTCCCTCAATTTAACGCACTCTGCATGAGTGAGATCGCCAACCATACACTGCATAATATTTACACTCTG
Source organism: Microbulbifer maximicatervae (SeqCode) (assembly GCF_052467815.1). Classification (NCBI taxonomy): domain Bacteria; kingdom Pseudomonadati; phylum Pseudomonadota; class Gammaproteobacteria; order Cellvibrionales; family Microbulbiferaceae; genus Microbulbifer; species Microbulbifer maximicatervae (SeqCode). The sequence goes on along the minus strand of NZ_CP174326.1, from coordinate 3,525,946 downwards.
CGTGGTGCGAAAACCCGCGATGCCAAGGCCTGGAGTCGCTATATTGAGTACGCCATGGAGAAATTTGGCGATAAGACCGAGGTGGTTTTCAGCAGCCACCACTGGCCCACCTGGGGCAAAGATGAAGCTATGGATTACCTGGCTAAGCAGAGGGATCTTTATAAATATATCCACGACCAAACACTGCGCCTAGCTAACCACGGTTACGATATGGTCGAAGTTGCAGAGCGCCTTGAGCTGCCCGAGAACCTTTCTCAGGCTTGGGCCAATCGAGGATATTACGGAACTGTCAATGTTGGAGCCAAGGCAGTTTACAATCGATATTTGGGTTATTTTGATGGCAACCCAGCAAACCTCCACCCTATTCCTCAGGAAGAAGCTGCAGAGCACTACATCGACTACATGGGGGGGGGAGAAGCCATTATGGCTCGAGCCCGACAGGATTTTGCCCAGGGCAATTATCGCTGGGTAGCCATGGTGCTAAAGCACTTGGTTTTCGCTGAACCTGAGAACGAGCAAGCCCGTTATCTATTAGCTGACAGCCTAGAGCAACTCGGCTACCAGGCAGAATCAGGTATCTGGCGTAACTTTTACCTCTCAGGTGCCAAGGAGCTACGCCATGGAATTGAGTACCGTGAAGAAATACTGCCCGATGAAGAAATAGTAGCGCGAGTCCCTCTCCAGCTGCTTTTCGACGCGATGGCGGTGCGCCTTAACGGTGAGAAAGCGGCAGATGCAGATATCCGCTTAAATATCGATATGACTGACACTGGAGAAAAGTACTTAGTCGTAGTGCAAAATGGGGTACTGCACGGCTACCCCGGCCGACACAGTAACGAGCCCTCTGCCAGCCTCGCTCTGAACAGTACCGACTTACGTATGATGTTTAGCGGGTTAGTAGGCGCCCCTACTCTAATCAAAGATGGTAGACTCAAGGTAAGCGGAAATCCTTTGGCACTAATAAAATTTGGGCGGTTATTTGATAAGTTTGATCGTAATTTTAGCCTTGTTACACCATAAAAAGCTCTGGCGGGCAATCCTTGGTTAACTTTAACTAAAGCTAGTCATCCACTTTGCAGAAATACTCATAGAAGCCCCATGGAGCTACTTCCCTATAGAAACAATTATCCTCGCGGTGAAGTATTTCTGTCACTTCCCGCGCCTCAAGCTCATCATAGTGATTTAATTCAAAATACTGTTCCGACTCAGAAACCAGTGTATACGAGGCGAAGTTTTGACTTTCCTCAGTATTGAGTTCCTCCTTATCGAAGTAAACCCTCACCTCAGTTTCTGTAAACTCAAAAAATAAATGCCCAAAAAAGTCATCCTCCATAAACTTTCGCGCTTTCTCTGGGACTCCCTGAACTTTACTCATACTGGAAATTGTTCTGTCCGCATTAGATTTCCAAACACCTACTAGCGCACTCTTTTTAGCCTCACATGCAAATATAAAGGGGAATATAGAGAAAAAAAGTACTAACTTATTAATCATTTACCACGCCAACAAAAGGATAATAAAACCGAAAATATAGCCCTATAGAGCGACTCACAGGCCCAAACTATGAATTGAGCCTCCTAGAGCTATCACAAAGATATGGACTTGGCGAATATATTTTGAGCCTCCCCTACTCTGAGAAATTTAACCTACTAGCCGTAGTTAACTTTGCAATCACCGAACCCACGGAAATGTGAATCTTCCATCCATACGAATCAACAAACCATTAAGAAATAACTTTTCTATCGTAAAAGAAAGATCAAACCAGGCTGCTACATATATTTTCAACAAACCCACCCTGCGGACACCCCCATTAAAACCCTGACTTAGAAGCCTACATTCAATTTTAAACTTAACAAAAACACCCTAAGCGCAAAAAAAATATAACCACAGTTCCTAGTAACTGAAGCGTAATTTGCACCCACAAGCCCTACAGGAATTTACCAAGGTAATATGCTATTAGTTAGCGTGAACCTTTGCGCATCCTCATGGTGCTGCCACGTTTCATTTCAACTTCATCTGCAGTAATAGATATGAGCTTATGTGATCCAACATTCGACATCATCAATCTATTTTCTTCCACAGACCAAGTACCATTCTGCCTCCAAAAATTATCAACCCAATGATATGAACCATCTTTATTTAAAGTTATCGTAACTTTTTTCGAGACAACATTTCCTGCCGCATCCTGCTCATAAAAGGACCAGGTGCCATTAAGCTCAGCAGCCTCAAAGGCATTAGCCATACCTGAAACTAAAGAAATAAGACTCGCCAGAATAAGTTTTCTTATTATTACTTCCCTCTAATTTAGAATATCTGATTTTACCGAATTCCACTCATATATATCCAAAAAACAGCAGGTCAGATGCACTACAAACAGTGCTGCAACAGGCATCCCAAGTCCGTAACTATTTGGCTTCTGGATAAAATTAACGGAAGCTATTTTGAATTTATTCTAACATCATCAGCATATCATGCATAAATTGAGCGGCAATCTATAAACAAATTAAACCTCTCTATATACACTTCTCATGAACGCATCAACAGCCTCCATATTATCAAGAGAAAACGTAAGCTCTACGGGTGTTTCACCATCGCTATTCGGTAACATTTTAACCCCACCTAACTTTCTTAATAAAATAATAGCATCGGGTTAATTTTGCTCTGCAGCGCAATGTAAAGGGGGGCTCCATATCCGTTTCTGCACCTAATAGAATCTACATTATGCCCAATAAAGTCCGCCACTGCCTCTACATTTCTAAAAATTTCCTCAACTCATAGTATGATTCTTACGCCCGTCATATTAGGCCTTAGGGTGCTATCTTTTTCATGACAATCAAACAACTAGCAAGCAAGGAGTAACAACCCCAAGGACTCACCCGACCGCGACATCATACTCGGTATAAAATCATAACCGTTACTTATCGAATCTAACTTTAGGCATTTTATAGTAGTGTAGTACCGACAAAATGGTACCAATTGGTATATTTAACAAAGAAAAGGCCGCAAATATATGAAGGGGAATTTGACACCAGGATTTTCTACGAAAATAACCAATAATGCAGAATGCTTCAGCCCCAAAAAATAAGGTGATAAAGCCAGCAACCATCACATTGGCTACCGTAATATTATCCTCGGTCCCAATCAATCCAACCACAAAGATTAAAATAAAAATAACATCTCCAGCAAGCCGCAATCCCCATACAAAATTCAATGTCTGGATTGCCCTGGATTCTTCTATTTGCCGGCGCGACTCAGCCAACCTCTCCGAAAGAGATAAATCCTTATATGGCTTCGTCGGCTCTAATTCAGAATCAGGAGGGCTATAAATTGACTCTTCCATTTTTACACCTACTTACATAAAATTTCTTGACACATATGCCTTACATCAGGCCAACAAACTCCTAAGGCTGTGATACCCCAAATACTACCAGGCTAAAGCGCCGCAGCCTATTTTTTGTTTACTCTACATTTCTATTATTATATTTACGAATCAGTGCAATTGCCAACTTAGATTTATTAGAGATGATTTTTTTCGTAATCCTTCAAGAACGAGAAATTCGGCAGCCTGAAAAGTTAACAACTTTTCCTTTGCTCCATCGATATTTCCCGCTTCAATACTCTGAAAGATATCATAATACTTTACCGCACTATATAAAGCATAGTTTTCGCGCAATTTTCCGCAATGACGAGCATCTGTCACATTCAGTTACAGTGATTAAGTAGAAAATTGGAACCAACAGCCCACACAACTTCATTTTGTTTCATATGACCAATATGGATCCGAAGATTTTCAGTAGCGTACTCGCCATTACTAAGCTTTTTGGCACCGAAGCCAAAGATTAGATTGCCCTTGATAGTACGGATTTGTTCCTGCAACTTAGCTACAGAGGCTTGGAAGTTACTATACCTTACCTCGGAGTCCTTCACTTGGCCAAAATGAATTGCATTGTCTATATCGATTTTGAGCGTATAGTTGACCAAGTAACTAGAGGCATTAATAACCTTAGGCAAGAAATAATATAGAAATAGTAATACTACCACCCCTCCAGGGACTATCCTCTGACCAAATATACCCCTTTCAGTGAACGAACCACCCTCAATGGAAGATACAAGTGTGACCCATGCCAACCAAGTAGCAATAATGGCAATTCCTATGAAAAATCCTAACAATATACAAAGCCCTAGTGAATCAAGAAGACTCGCTTTGTAGTCGATTTTCGGAATTAGATACTTCCCACAACATTTCTTCATAGTGAGTTTTAACCCCAGCCGCACAAGCAAGCAACCTGCCACAAGCACAAAGCGTGAAACCTGTATTTGTGCCGGTGCTCCCTACGAATAATTTCAGTCATGAAGACCAGTACCCATATTATCATCAAGCACTTCTCCAGTTTGGTGGAGCCCGACGACTGTAAAATTTTCAGCCACCCAATGCAGATTGGTAATTATTTCTCGAATCGCTTTTCTATCCAGACTCAAGCTTAAGTGTGCGTAGAGAGACTGCAACTCACCGGAAAGCTGTATGCAAGAAGTCGCGACTATATCAAGCTTCCATCTCAATTCTTCAGGTTCCATTTTTTATTACTTATAATCGGGATAGGGAGGCACCTCACGATGCCCCTCCTCCCACACCACCAGGCATACGGGTCACGTACCATGGCGGTTCAATTCTATTCCCCTTCCTATCTGCCAATTCCGGCAGCCCCAAGTTCCTAAAGTATCTATTTGGCAATGCTCTGTAAAGGGCAGGACTTTTGCTTAGCCTCCATGGTCCATGCGCTGATTTGGCCGTGTTCCACGCTAAAAAACGATCAACGCCCAGCCTTCTTAATCTGCGGTAACCACTACGTCCCCATTGCTTCCATAAATAACATCGCAACTTCCGCCTTATCCACTTGTCCAGATCTTTCAGAGGGCTCAGTACTTCACTGATGTCAAAGTACGCTTTCCAACCAAGCAGGGACTTCTTTAACTCTTCCATGATCTGAGTAAACTTGCGGCCTCGTGTTCGGCGGGTGATCATTCTGATCTTGGCTTTCAATTTATTCATCGATGATTCTGATACCTTTATCCGGGCATCTTTCTTCAGCAATCTAAATCCTAGAAAGCTCCGCTTCCAGAAATGATCCTCTGCACTCTTCTCAGTATTTACTGTGAGCTTCAGCTTACATTTGATGAAGTGCGTAAGGTTTGCTTTTATCCGTTCTGCAGACCGACGACTTCCCACCAGTATTTGAAAATCATCGGCATATCGCACAAAACTGAGTTGGCGCTTGTGCAGCTCCCAGTCCAGTTCGTTAAGCACAATATTCGCTAGAAGTGGCGATAACGGCCCACCTTGCGGGACGCCTTTTGTTGTAGCTATTACCTTGCCATCGACTACCGTTGGCGCTTTTAGGTATCGATTTATCAACCCCAGCACATCAGCCGGTATTCCGCTTTGCTTCAGTGTTAGCATGAGCCTGTCATGATTCACTTCATCAAAGAAGGATTTCAAGTCCATATCGATCGTCCAGCGCTTTCCTTGCCGGACAAAGTTTTGGACCTGTCTAATCGCCTGGTGTGCCGATCGATTTGGTCTAAAACCAAAACTAAGAGCATGAAACTTCGGCTCCCGTTGCTCACTGAGTATCTGTGCGATAGCTTGCTGGATCAATCTATCTTGCACCGTTGGTATACCCAATGGACGCAGGCCTCCATTGCCTTTTGGTATAAAGATGCATTTCACCGGTTGAGGACGATAGCTACTACTTAACACCTTTTGTCGGGTAGCAATCCAGGTCTGCTTAAGATGTTCCGGCAACTGTTTTACCGTCATACCATCGAGACCTGGCGCACCCTGGTTACGAGAAACTTGTTGTAATGCTCGAAACAGATTATTCCTATCTAGAATTCGCTGCATTAAAAGAGATGGGAAATTGGACAATGTATGATTAAGTTTCCAGTTTGATGTTCATCCAGAAAAAAATATTTTTTTTCTGGCAACTAAGTTACTTGTCAGATGCAGTCATCAAGCTCTGCATTAATAATACTGTCCAGAATTGTTCAGGCCTTCAGTAGCACGAAATCTACCTACTATGCCCTCTGCTGACTTCTATGGGTCGGTCAAAACCAATCTCTCAGTTTTCAGTTATTCCATTAACAACCCATAGACCTCCCAGGGTAAGACATTTAACTTTCTTCACGTAGATGCTGGATTTATAAAAAGTAGGCCAATTGTGGATGGAGAGCTTTATGGTCACGTGCCCACTGGCTCCACCTACGTCACACCTCATATCCAGTTCTTGTTCATCACCCCGTGAATTTGCGTTGAGCTTCCTCCAGCTAATACCTCGCGATATTAACCTTGCCCTTTCGCTAACCTTCGGCTCCACGAATACCTGGTAAGAGGACTTTCACCTCTCTAGTTAAATGCCATGCCTGGCACACACGCTGCTAGCAAGGGCAGCCGAAGCAACGCGTAGGCTGTCCAGCCCAGCCCCGGAGGGGTTGGGCGAGCTTGACTAGCCTGGTTATGGCTGGCGCGCACTGAACCACCTACTTGCTCTCTACCAGCCAACTTTGGCTGGCCACTGCCCGATAAATTTAAAGGGGAAAATACCATACTTTCCCAACCGGTTAACTATCTGATTGGCACTCCATGATGGCGTAGCTGGCTTGCAGGGCTTGCTGACTTAAAACGATGGCACTGGAACGAAACTGTAGTACCAAATTGCAGAAAAACTCTCAGAAAAAAGTGCTCAGATAGAGATTGATGCTTGCAGCAGCTACAGAACATCTGAAAATCGGCCGCCACAATAACGCCTCAATAAAGGGCCGGAACGCAGCGGCGAAGCCGCGGAGTGGAGGTCCAGCCCCGTAGGGGCATCTTTGATTGATTTGTTATGTCTAAGATCTTGCCCATTGCGACCAACCTTCTGATTTAAATAGTACGGAGTTTGGTGGAACATGCCTACCCCGAATAGCCTGAGGCACTTCACCCCACTTAGACTCGAAATATTTTATGGCCTCAAATCGTAATTGGCGCCAGTGACTACGAACTGGTCCTGGGTAGCTACGACGCTCTCTCATTGATATGCGAACAATATATGAGCGGAATTGACGTTTTTGAATATTGCACCAATTCGACTTTTTATAGTGGAATGGTTTGCTCGTGTATTTAAAAGGCTCAATCCTCTTAAGCCAAACGATTTCATCCATACTTAAATTCTTGTGAGAACATAACGCCCGCGCTGTGTTTTATACACATTATTTAAGTCCATTTAGAGTTTCTGCTGCCTCTATATAATGAAGTAGCTTGGTGTATCCCTGCCAAACGGTTTTAACTCCTGGCTCGCCATCCCCTTTACGCCCCAAAAAACCTCCTAAACCTGCCAACATACGGGTTATCTCCCTCATGCTTGGGGGTTCATTTGGTGGAGTAGTTTTATCTCGCATCATCCATATCATACGCCATTCTTTTTCAGAGTAGGCACTTGTACACGGTGCGTCAGGAACTCTTCGTGCATGCGTAGTTATCGAATGTAGCCGCCATCCAATAATCATATAGATCGCAATGCAGTTCAACATGCGCTGCTCTGTTCTAAAACGGTTACTTTCTATCTGGCATCCGCCTTTCACCACCCGAAAATAGGTTTCAATTTCCCACCGGCTTCGATACCACTCAATGATGACCCTTGCCTGCTTAAAGTCTTCAACTGGAAGATCAGTTAACAGCATCCACTCAATGCCTTTTTCACCCTCTGGTGGGTTTAATTCTTTAGCCAATACAGCATAGAGAGAAAGTGGTCGTTTAGATTTTCCTTTCCCAAGTAGCCGTATCTCAGTAGTGGATACACTGACTTTGGCTTTTCTTCCAGATTCACCATTCCGTTTGGGAATATCTACCGTGTATAGACCAACAGATTTCTGCTCATTCATATGATCCCAAAGCAAAACCGTTTCTTCTCCATCGAGCTCTAAAGTGCGATTGGCCTTAGCTCGAACGATATAGCTCGCCCGCCGCTGTTCACTTTGATCTTCAGCCAGTTGAAACCACTCATGAATATCACCCTCTCTATCAGCAATACTCACAATTGTACTTTCAGGGCAGCGCTCCTGTATCTGACAAGCCGTTTCGTAATGGTCTAGCCAGCGTCGACTCTCCTTATTCTTTATCGACTTGGTATAACGGGAATTAGAGCTTGATTCCTTGTCTCTCTGCCACATACTACCCTCAACAACACCCAAGTTAACTCTTGATGGCGTTATAGCGATGGAGGTGTGCAAGAGTTGCTGATTGGTCTCTTTCCGCCTAAGTGTTCCCATCTCTTTACTTTCTAAGTCAGTGGCAAAATTTAGAAAGGTGGTATCTTGAGGGATAAGAACAACGGGCTGCGCCTTGATTCTCTCAAGAGTTGCCGATTTATGGCCGCTCATAATAGAATCAAAATTGACTTTATCATTTTCGATAAAGCGATAAGCTGCAAACGTTTCTGCCCAAGTTTTGTTTGCACAGGGAATGCTATTCTTTGGATCTGAACTTAAACTACTAAGAATATTGGACAAGCGCTTATTCAAACGTGTATCACCCATAACCTGATTTTTTACTTCCTCCATGACCCAGTCCTGCATAATTATCCAATCAAATCTGTAATTCATGCCAGGTCAAACTGTAACTTATTGATTTACATAATAAAACCGGAAAAACTTGTGTATAAAACTTAGCGCCCGCGTAATAGGCGCGAGCCTGCGAGCGTCCTAATTGACGCGTTTGTTAGCTCAGATTGACTCATAGTATGCGACCAAACCCTTGCAAAACTCTTTACCTTGAGACTCGATGCCGAATTGCCCAATTTTTTTCTTGAGTTCCATAGCTCTCATACTCTGGTGCACATTATGATTAAGCGACGGATACAAATTATGGTAAAAAAGAACTGCTTGGTACTCACCTATATGGAAATTCTGTAAGTGTGCATCGATAGATTTGGTAGCCTTCCATACCACTGCTTGATATTTTAATAGACGATCCCTTGAGAGCCTTTCGATAGGAATTGTTTTCACATCACCACTAACTCTGGCAGCTTCTATCTCCCTACCAAAAGCATGTGCTACGTTATTTCTTAGGTTCCTCATCCGATCCAATTCGGAAACATGGTTCTTTAGATACCTAGGAGCTTTTCCAAACGCACGCTCATATGCTGAGATACGACTATCCCAAGTGCCTTTTGTACACGACGTAACAATATCGTCAAAATCAAATGGCCTATCCTTACCGTGCTTTAATATCTCTATTCCATCTATCCGGTGTGAGACACCATATAAGGTTCCTATATCAGACTCCAGTGCCAGTGGAACTATTGTAGCAATATACGTTTCTAAGTTAGACAAAATAGCCACAAGAGCATTTAAGTTCATCCAATTTTCAAGGTCATTGAACGCTGATATCCAGTCTTCTAAATCACCGAAGTTTTTAGGTTCCCAAGGACGATCAAATTTAAAATGCTTGTCGGGCTCATCGTTTTTTTGAGCACCATTTTTTCCCAGATTTTGATATGTGTATTTTCTGCCGGTGTCAAAGGACGTGTACATTCTTTGAAATTCAATATTGTGTTTTTTAAACACCCTCCACGCCCAAGAACTTTTTGCTCTCGGTTTCCATCGATCAAACTGGTACGTACTTTTTCCCATAAGTCCCTTTGCTAGTTATATTAGGAGCTAACAGCTATATAGTAATCATTCTGACCACTATTATATTGACTACTATCTCATAATCAATCTGCCGCCACCACTACAGTTTCCCATTGAAAGTCAGTTAGTTACACCAAAATGGCACGATTAAACAAACTGCAAAAACGATCACTATGACTACTATCTCAATTTTACCCTACTCACGTAACCCCATAATTTATAAGTGTTTTTCACCGTTTTTCAATCGAACCCAGAAATAACACTCATCATGATCATATTTCACCGTGCTGGCACTTACTAACTGGCGCAAATTATAGTCTAACCAATATTCGAATGAACTTAGCCGTGAACCGTGAACCGTGAACCGTGAACCGTGAACCGTGAACAGGCTCCTAAAACTTAATATTTAGAAAGAGGGAGCAACTTTGAGGGCAGGCATGTCTGGATGGCTTAAGTAGATTTTAAAGGCCAAGAAACTACCTCTACACAATAACCTATTAGACCTCAAGCTTTCTTACTACCAAAAATCTATTTTTGAACATTTAAACGTTCTATCACTTCCAACACCGAATTAAAGCCCTTCGTATGAAACGCATTCATACCCACCTTATTCGCCACCTCTACATTTCTAGGGATATCATCCATGTAGACAACACTACTGGCTTCAACTTCCAGCTGCTCAAGCGCGTGCTTGAAAAATGCTTCATCGGGCTTTGCCATACCTATAAGGTGGGAAGCAAATATTCGGCCCAAGTAGTTATGTGCATTAAATTCATGAGTGATGCGTGGCCAGTGAAGTTCATTGGTATTTGTCAATGCGGCCACTCTGTAGTTTGTCTCTAGAGAGCTGAGTAATTCAATTGCTCCTGGATAGAATCCAGCAGGCCAGTTTGTGAAATGATCGATAATAGTCTCTATCGATTCCTCTATTTCCAATTGAGATTTTAAAGCGTTTGCAAATTCTTCCGTGGTGATTTCTCCTCTCTCAAACTGCCTTACCGGACCGGAGATAATGACATCAGTCACAGGCGCTTTACCGGTTGGTAATGGACGGCCTTTTAGCTCTATTAGTACGCCGCCGAGATCAAACAGTAATACATCAATTTTCAAAACCCATAACCCTCATATTTTCAATGGCCAGAAACGCGCTGCTCACTCTTCACCATCAGATACGCCTCGGAGAGATCAAGGCTAGTGCTATCAAATTAGCCAATATCATTCTTATCGTCCTACTTTCTTTCTCACTATGATCTAAGATCCCAAGTACAATCAGAAGCTAGTAAGCAAACTATGACGACTTCCCTTCATGAGCTTGTGGAGATGGTGCTCGCAAGAAAGATTAGCGCAGTATCACTGATTGAAGAAGCTTGTGACAATGCAGTTGCTCATTCCGAACTCAATGCTTTTATCTGCCTCGATCGGCATGGCGCCCTTCAAAAAGCCAAATGCATTGACAGGGAATTGGCCTCCGGTAGCCACCGTAGGCCCCTTGCCGGTATCCCCATCGTTGTTAAAGACAATATCAATGTAAAGGGTATGCATACCACTGCTGGGACCCTTGGCATGAACTTTCTGCCGAAGTCCTCTGCCCCAGTGGTTGAACGGCTAGAGGGATGTGGGGCCATAGTGGTTGGGAAGACCAATCTACATGAACTCGCCTTTGGCGTAACCTCCAATAACGCTGCATTTGGTGCCGTAAGGAATCCGTGGGACATCGCTTACTTCCCCGGCGGTTCATCGGGGGGCACCGCTGTTGCTGTAGCCGCGGGGATTGTGCCCGCTGGCCTCGGCACCGATACCGCCGGCTCCGTCAGATTACCGGCGGCGTTAACTGGTATTGTTGGCTTTCGCCCTTCAACTGGCAGCCTTAGCAGCCAGGGAGTCGTACCCTCTGTGCCAGCATTTGACACTATCGGCCCTATGGCTGTTAGTGTCGAAGATACCATCTATCTGTTTGAAGTGATGACAAGGGGCTCCGTACCCCAATGCAAGCCAATCAATCAGTTGCGCTTGGGGCTTGCCCACCCTCTATTTGACAACCTCTCACCTGGAGTAAACCAGTCTTTCAGGGCTCTAATAAGCACCCTTATTGATGCCGGAGTAGACCTTGTAGAAGTAGACCTTTCGCCAATAGTCAGCGCCGCTCTCGAAATCGGATTTCCCGTCGGATTTCATCAGATGCGGACAGCCATGGGGCATTTTCTGGCGAATTATCAACCGCAAACTCAACTAGAGGGTTTGGTAGCAATGATCAAAAGTGAGGATGTGAAAGAGGTCTATCAGGAATCAGTGCTCGGCCCTAAGGCACCGCCAGACTCAGCTTATCAAGCGGCCTTAAAGAAATTGCCTGCTGTGCACGAGAGCTATTCGAAGATCATCCAGCAGCATCAACTGGACGCGATCGTATTTCCAACTGCACCTATCGAAGCGCAACCCCTGGAAACATCCTCATATCAACTGGAGCTAAATGGACAGACACTCCCCACCCTGGACACACTGATATACAACAATGTCTCCGCACCAGTTACCGGTGCCCCAAGCATCAGCATCCCCATCGGGCCTGGTACCAATGGATTACCGGTGGGCTTGGAGATAGATGGGTTACCTGGAGCGGATTTGGCACTACTTGCCGTAGCTAGACAGATCGAACAGGTAATAACACTCCAAAAGTAAGAGGAACTATCCCCCCTCTTCCCCTCGGGGAATTGTCTTCCATATAGCGGTATTACTTGATGAGTAAATTGCTTTACCGTCAGTTGCTACGCTATACACACCGCCGGGAACAGGGTAAAGATTAACCAGGGAGCCGTTCTCTCGATAGTGTCGCAGTCCGTCACCTGCCGCCACCCACAGATCATTTTTGGGGCCAGTAACAATAAAACCATCAGGAATCCCTACTGGTACCGACAACACCCATTGCTTCTCTTCCAATTTTTCCGGGGTTAGCAAAGAGCTTACATAAATGTCTTTTGTTTTTTTGGGGTTGTAAGGATTCTTTCCATCGATAGCTGCAGTATCACCAATATAAATTTGGTTGCCCATTGGAGAGATTGCCAACCCATGAGGCATCATGTACTCCGCTGACAAGCGAATTAACATTTTTGTTGAAGGATCAAAAGCGTAGACAGCTGGCGTTAACATTGGCTCAGGCTTGAAGCCTTGGTTGTAGCCATAATCTGGATCGGTGAAGTAGATCCAGCCAGAGGGTGACTGTACAACTTTATTGGGTGAATTAAATGGCTTACCTTTATAGGCATCTACGAACACTTCTCGTTGACCGTCTGAAAGGCTTATGCGGCTGATAGCGCCCGGGATTGCTCCTTTCCCCTGCTCTGCAACCAATAAATGTTCACCGTCATTGCTAAGCCACATGCTGTTTGCCATATTGCTTCGGTGCTTCCAGGTTACAACTTCGCCAGTAATAAAGTCGTAGTAACGGATCGATATTTGTGGATTCTCAATCTCTAAATCTGGAACACTGGTGAAGTAGAGACGTTTCTGGGAGGGTACATAAACAAGCCCCTCATGTGCATCCGTTTCCACCAAGATCGAATGGGTAGCCTGCATCGGGGAATTCCCCAGTAGATAATTGCTGTAAGTAATAGCCAAGAAAAGGACTGAGCTGAAAAGCAAAGAAAAGAAGACACTGGGGGATTTAGTAGTCATATCGCCCCTAATTAGACTTTATCTGTACGGATACTTCGGCGACTATTCTACTGTGAGCCGCTGAAGGTATCATCAGGGTCATTCTCTGAACCCACACTGGAAACGGCCTTATCCAGCATTCTATTGATCTCCCCACTCTCCTTTAGGCTTTCTAGAGCAGCATTTAATCGTTCGAGCAGTTCCTTATTCCCTTTCTTAACACCGATACCAAAGGGCTTTGGCGGGAAGTCTCCACTAATATTCACCAGACGATATAAAGTCGGATAGGCTGATGCCTTACGCAAAAGTACTAGGTTAATAATGTCATTGGAGGCAGCATCAGCATTTCCGCTTTGAACAGCCTCTAAGGTCGCTGAGCTTGTGGGCGCTACAACCAATCTTGCCCCCTCCAATGACGGCAGGACAGCACGCATTCTTTTTAGGGAAAGTGAGCCTTTAGTAACAGCAATTATCTTACCTTCCAGATCAATAAAGCTCTCAATATCGCTATCTTTATGGACCAGTAAACCCTCCCCAGTGACGTAATAAGGAATCGAAAAGTCCACTTTTTCTTCGCGCTCTGGAGTGATGGTAAACTGGGATACCACCATATCCACTCTTCCGTCTTCAAGTGCCTTTATACGATCCTCATCCAGCACACGGGTTAGCCTTATATAGCCAGGGCCGCCAAATAACTTCTCCCCAATTGCCCTGACCAGGTCAGGCTCAAAGCCTTCTATAGCGCCAGAAGAGGGTTCTCTATACGCCAGCCCTGGAATATCATAAGTAACCCCAGCAACTAGCTCTCGATCCTCAAGATCAGCCCAAACATACCCCACATAAATAACCGATAAAACTAGCAAGCTGCCTATTAGACGGGACACTAGATACATAGCTAAGATCCAGTAATTTCAAATATATTGGCTCAGAGCCCCCTAAGTAATTCTGTAATATCCACTGAGACACCAAAGGCCGAAACCTTAGTCGACTAGCAGAAAGAGGCTATAGGTAAATATAGGCGTATATAAAACCAATACAGGTGATACTGCACTTTAAGCTACTACGGATATTGGCTTGCTGGCGTATCTATAATTGACAAGCGGACTATTCGTGCCACCAATACAATAAGCGCAATGTTTTTTCATTTTCATAATTACTAACATTGCGCTTGTTGACACCCACTTACTGCTTAGCACCTAACCCTTTCTCTTTTTCAACACCATCAGTTTTGCAAAGGTACGCACGGAGACTGTCTCCACCAAGTAGAAAGGACTATCACTAAAGAGTTGGTTCCATTCACTCAACGTTCGCTCCCGCCCACGAGTTCCCATCAACATCTGCATGTCCATGGCAGCCAAATTAAGGTCTGCGCCCTTCTCAGGTAATACTGCGTCAACAATGGTGAGCGTAGCATTTTGCCCTTGCATGGCAGAGTAAATATTATTAAGGAGTCGCTTTGCCTTACTGTCATTCAGCAAGTGAAAAACGGCCGTACACAAGTAGATATCCTTATCACTATTAGCTACCGGCAGCCTATCGTTAATAATATCTGCTGGGAAGAAGTCCAATCGCTCTTCAACTGAATCACTCAATGAGTTTTTCCAGTACTCTCTTGCCGTCCCCTCAACATTATTCCTGTCGACCACCATCGCCATCATGTGTTTATATGAAGAGAGGACACTCGCACTTTTGCTGCCTTTTGCCCCGCCCAAGTCAATAATCCTATCAAACCTGCTCCAATCAAAATCTTGTAAATACTGTAGCCCGGTAAGATTATCAACGGTATCCATAGCGTCCGAAAACAGCGTGCTCACAGATTGATGATCATTCATATAATCAAACATTTCCTGATCATAAACACCTTCAAAAGGCACACTCCCATCTTTAATATGGTCTTCAAACCCATTAAACCAAGGCTTGCTGAACTCAGGGGAGTTATGCATAAGCACCATGCTTCTTACGCTGTTACTGGCATCACTGCGCAACACTTCAGAGTTTCGATTGTGTGAAAAGTGCCTTGCTTTTACCTCCTTAAAAATCCCCATTGCACACAACATCCTCATCAATCGATATAGATGCTCTTTATCTGCATTACAATCATTTGCCAGTTTTTCTACTGGAACAACTTCACCGTTAATATGATCAGCTATATTGAGTCGGACAGCCGTATACAGACATCTAGACTGCCAAAATAGCGATCCAATTTGCATTACTCGAAATGGCGGCGGCATCAGAGCATTAGGAATATTACAAATACTATTAATCATATTAGAAGCGCGTTGAAAGACCCAATTTACGGCCCTATTTCTTTGCATTGACTGGGGCATAAGAACTCCTCAGAAATAACATCTGATTAAAAATAGATAAAAGGGACAGGCGTCAACTTGCTGAGGCCATATCGCTATAAGCTTTGCAAACCTGACTTCAGAAGTCGGCCATTAAACTCTGCAAGCTGTTTTAAGAAATCGGGGTCCATAACGTGCCCCATTTGCTCTTCCAGGACGGGTTTGGCCAACATCGGCAACATAGCCAAACTGACAAATGAAATCCTGAGTAAATCATACTTGGGGTCTTCAGGTTCAGCTTCTTCACCCTTAATTTCAGCTAACCGCCGAGACCCCCTTTGACGCCCCCGCTCCAGGAGCTGACGGATCACATTTTTCCCCGGCCCTTGATTAAGGGCCATGACTTTCAGGATCAGAGCCGGAAACTTGGGATTCTCTTGCATGGTGGAGTAGTAAAGGGCAAAGAAATCTCCAAAATCCCAATCGCCATCAAGGCTGAGTTGCTCTACGGCCTCGATCAATGGCAGAAGGGTTTGGCGGATCATATCTTCATAGAGGCCATCCTTGCTACCGAAGTAATATCGAATCATCGATACCGCCACTCCAGCCTTAGCAGCAATCTGGCGAGTTGTGACCCGTTGGTACTCATCGTTCAAAAAGCACTCTCGCGCCGCATCGATTAGCCGATTGGCAACATCCGACTCCTGCATAGGCCCGCTCCTTCCTATCTAGCTTGCAAGAGAGGCTAACAGGGCACTCTACTGCCTTCCAGGCTATTTGTTGTTCAATTTGAGGGGTTTGTACGACTGGTTGACGTGGCCCCATATCCCCAAACTGGATACGACCCCACTCATTCATATGAAATTGTCTCGAAGATATTCGTAGTTTAGAGCAAGTGGATTTGAATCTGGCACTAATTACCCAGCTAACAAAGCACCTGGGTGATCTCTAATATTCAGAATACAAGTATTGCTAATAACACCAAGATATACACTCGAAAATTGATAGTCATCCTCTACATTTTATCTCGTTCGTAAGCCCATCCTTCGAGAAATGCCACGAATCAAATCTCGCATTCTGAATCAACTTAAAACCACCTATCGACCTCAAATCCAAACATCGGTATTCTCCCGCGCGGCGGCATATTCATCCTGATTTAACTTGTTGCCAGAGTTAATCAGACATGCCTCCTACTCGACTATTTATGGATAAAAGTTTGGCAAAACATTAAAAACATTTTCAAAGCAGGAACATGAAAATGAAACTATTTACCAGTACAGCACTGGGAATTTCAGCGACCTTGACTCTAACCTTGCAGTCGGCAGTGGCATACAGTCAGGCTGTAGATATAACGATACCAAGTTACACCGGCAATGAGTTTGCTCAATTGGAAGAGCAACCCAAATCGAGCCAAGTCATTATTGATGGCAAACTATACCAGCTGACCGGAGATATGCTGGAGCCAGTTCAAGAGGATTCCGGTCAAGTTAGCATTATGTCCGCTGTTGAAATATCAGCGAATAAGTGGCCTGATGGAATCATATATTACGACTTTTACGATAGTGTCACTGAAGAAAATCAACAGCGTTTTATCGACGCCACCAAAGTCTGGGAAGAAATTGCAGACTTACAATTTTTAAGGCGCACCGATCAATCAGACTACGTTCACGTAAGAAACGGAACTGAAAACCGCTCCATGGTTGGAAAAACTGGCGGCGGGCAATTCTTCAGCATGAACAACTGGGATACCAAGTACATTATTGTCCATGAATTGGGCCATGTTATTGGTATGAGGCATGAACATCAGCGATCTGATCGTGATGAATATGTCGAAATCATTGAGGATAATATTAAACCCGAGTATGTCCACAATTTTGATATACGGCAAACCCACAACTACAGTAACTATGACTTCCTGTCTGTCATGCACTATCCATCACGTGCATTTTCGGTTAATGGCCAAGAGACTATTATCCCTAAAACGGGTTATGAGCACTTCAGCCGTATAATGGCCCAGCGTATCGACTTGGGCGGCGGTGATCAGGTTGCGGCAGCATCCCACTATGGTGCGGTCAATATTAATATTCCTGACCCTGCATTCAAGTCATATTTGACGTCCTATTTCGACACAAACAACGATGGTGAGATCGACAGCCTGGAAGCAGCAAACATTGAAGAAATTCGCACTCCAGGCAACGGGGAAATCCAGTCACTGCAAGGTATTCACGTATTCCGATACTTAAAGCACTTAACCGCTGTTAATGAAAACCTCACAGAGTTACCCGAATTACCTAAACGTCTAGAAACATTAAATATTGCCGGCAACTACTTGGGCACTGCGCAATTCGAGTGGGTAATGGACCGACATTTCTTAACTGATATTGATGTTACGGACAATCTCCTCGATGTCTACTCCTGCGAAGCACTTGAGTTAATTGATTCTTATCTTAATGAAGGGAGCATTAGCTTCAGCCCCGCTAAAGGCGGTAACTCAATAGTTTGTGATGAGGAGGCAGAGCTAACTCTTATTCCATCAAAAACGCGAGAGAACTTAAGTAGCAAAGGCGAAAAAGTATTCCATATCGACGTGCCCGAAAATGCTCAAACCTTGACAGTTATTACTGACAATTCAGGCGATGAACTGGGCGGTGAAATGAATATGTATGTGGCCTATAATCGCCAACCTACCCCAGCCGATTTTGACTTCAGTTCTAAAAATAGCGGTAATATTGAAGATATTGAGATCACTTCGCCTGAAACCGGCCGCTGGTACATATTACTGTCTCCTATCGAACGCTCCTTCGAGGGTGTAGATTTAACGGCAACGGTAACCCTGGCTGATCAGTCCGACAATATTCTGGTTAATCAGAAACCTGTCAGCGGTCTTAATGCCAGTGCAGGAGAGTCGTTGTTCTACACCATCACAGTACCGGAAAATGCCAGCGACCTTTCATTTGAGATGACCGGTGGTAGTGGCGATGCGGATCTCTATATTCGTTTTGCTAGCAGACCTACTGAATCGGTCTATGATTATCGGCCCTATTTAGGCGGCAATGAGGAGTCCGTTGCTATAGCAAACCCAACTCCCGGGATCTGGCATGTCATGCTCCACGGCTATACAGACTTCGATCAAGTATCCCTGACCGGCTCTTTTACTGAATCATCTACTGATGAATTTATAATTCCCGGCGAAGTTATCTCTGACCTGAATGGCCATGCAGGAGATCAATTAGAGTTTAAGATTGAAGTTCCTGAAGGAGCGACCCAGCTTTCTGTAGCTACGGGTGCAGCGCTATTCAACTCCATTGGTGATGCAGATCTCTACATCAAGCACGGTGAACCCGCCACTGAGTCAAATGCCGACTACGCTTCTGAAAACTGGGGCAACTATGAATCCATAAATTTGAACGCTCCTCAATCGGGCACTTGGTATATTACTATCTATGGTTATACCGACTTTGAAAATGTTTGGATTAGTGCTGATTATTGAAGCATGAATAATTAACTAATAATTTGGTAGTAGAGCTTCGTTATATCATCGAACTCTACTACTCCTCCTCTTGAGGAGTAAATTTGCATAGAATTTTACTAATGACTTAACCACTTGTAACATTACAGTATGTATTTAGAGGTTAAGAAATGACTATCCCCACGCGCCAGATCCGCGCTAGCTTTAATAATCACACCATTCGCGTCTACCAAGCATACAACACAGCCATTGCAAATTCCGCCCTACAAAACAGAACCTTTGTATCCCCACCATTCAAAATGGAACGTATGACCTGGATTAAACCCTCTTTCCTATGGATGATGTACCGTTCGGGTTGGGGAGAAAAAGACAGCGGGCAAAACCGCATTCTGGCGATAGATATCACTAGAGAAGGATTTGAATGGGCCTTACAGAATAGCCTGCTTAGCCACCAAACCGATCAATACCAAACGAAAGAAGTATGGTTGGAAGCTAAGAGAACTACACCTGTCCGTATTCAATGGGACCCTGAACGGAGTTTAGATCTGGAACCCCTTCCTCACAGAGCTATTCAGATTGGGCTGTCGAATAAAGCTGTAATGCTTTACGTTAATGAATGGATTCAGAAAATTACTGATGTAACCGAAAGTGCCCACAGAATTCACCAACTAGTCAAAGCTAGAGAATTTGAGCAAGCGGAAAATCTTCTTCCCTCAGAGGTTGAGTACCCCTTAAGTATTTCATTAAAAGAAAGGTTGGAAATGTAAACCTGCATGGCCAATACCAACGTTAAGCCCCTGTGACACGTCCAAAAATCGCAAAGTCCGATGAAAATTTTGGTCAGCAAATGGGGCTCAATTGAACTGATGGTATTAGTTTTAAAAACCAATATAGAGAATGACAAGCAGCGTTATCCTTCCCCCCAGTAATACAACAAACCGCTGTAGACTTTTCAAACAAACACAAAAATATAGGCACTAAAATGATCTTATTGGATTTTATTAAGTTTGTTTTAGTGTCAAAGCTGCGTAAAATTGATGAATATTTATCGGAATTAGAGTCTTACTCAGCAGTTTTTTAAGGATTGTTGATTCAAGCAAATCCAAGACTCATTTCTTAGAGGAGAACAGTAGCGTGACGTAAAAGTAAGTAAAAGGCGCTGACCCAAGGTGCTACCAACACCAGGGGCCAGCTAACCAAATTGATAAATCACCTATCAAGATGGCTGTATGCATAGTACGCTAGAAACCCGCTCGTCTTCAATAAAGCTGAGCGCAATCAGAAGCTTGAAGCGATTGCCCAAGCTCTGGGAGCGTAGTGCCCGCCTTTTCTTCTTTTATGCTTACCGTTCTCGCGCTCCCCCCCTGCCCTTCCTGCAATCACGACTTTCTAAGCCTTCCGGTTTCGGAGCCAAAAAAATAGCTTGAAATTCAGTAGGAAAAAATATGTTGATCTTAAAGCGTCGGACTGGTGAAAACCTAAGAATTGGAACAGACATCTCACTCAAAGTGCTGGAGGTTAAGGGTAACCAAGTAAAGATCGGGATTCATGCCCCCAAATCCCTAGCAGTTCACCGCGAAGAAATTTATATACGTATTCAAAGGGAGCAGAAACTCAGTAACAGAAAACGCTGAGAATCAACTTCCCCTTAAATGAGGGCCCACAGCGGGCCTCAACCGCAATCTATCGGCCAAGGTTTTCCAACTCTTTCATGAGAGCAGCACACTAAGCCAACCCAAAGAAACTCATAGGCCCCTTGAGTGCCCCCTCCAAGTTAGAGCCCATACCTCCTGGCCCGCTAAATCCAAAGCCACTAAAACTACCACCTTTGCTCGCTTGCCGCGCAAATGCGAATCATTATCATATTCGGCAGTTTACTTGCTGGAAGTCCTCTCATGTTTCGCAAAACCCTGCTAGCTACTGCACTCGCAGCCGCAGTACCCGCCTCCCTCGCCAATGAAACTCCCTCAGATCAGCCCACGGTAATGGAGGAAACCGTAGTAGTCGGTGTGCGCCAGCGCCTCTATGAGCGCGGAGCCTTGCTGGATGCAATCCAGAAAACTGAGGTTGTTGATGAAAGTCTGATCAAATCCCTGCAGGCGGTTAACCTCACTGACGCCATTGAAAAGTCCCCCGGTGTTCGGGTTTCCAATGAGTGCTCCATGTGCGGGGTCAAACGAATAATGCTGAACGGCATGCGCGGTGAGCACTCCACCATCCTCACCGACGGCGTTCCTCTTCACACCATGATGGCTGGCTATTACGCAGTGGATGCACTGGCCACAACAGGTGTCTCTCGTATCGAAGTGGCCCGAGGTGCGGGAGCATCGCTGCTCGCACCCGAAGCAATCGGCGGAACCATCAATGTCATCTCCAAGGAAGTCGAGGAAACCGGCCTCAACATCAATGCCTCCATGGAGGACAACGACAGCTACTTTCTAGGCATGATGGGCGGCTATGTAAGCGATGATGAACGCACCCGTACATCGCTGGTCATTCAGGATGATAAGCACCACCAGATGGACAATGATGACAACGGAGTTAGCGAAGCACCGCTGCAAGAGAACGCCAGCTATGTAGTTCGCCTCTCCCATGACCTGGGTGAGCGGGACAACGTGGTACTGCGCACAGCCTATACCGACTCCAGTATTTTTGGCGGCCCTCAGGGATACAGCATTGGTTCCGTCCTACAAGGCTACGATGGTGTGGAATCTGACCACTTGTTTGTCGACGATGATGTGCGGCAGCAATACATTGGCAAACCCTGGGAAACCACCGAATGGATCTCCACCACTCGCAGTGAAATTTCCTCAAGTTGGCTCCACGAATTCAGCGAATCCTATAACACGCTGTTTACTGTCGCCTGGTCTGAGCACAAGCAGGACTCCTTCTACGAAGGGTTCGATTACACCGCTACAGACACACTCAACTACTTCGACCTGCGCAACAATTTGATCCTTAACGATCAGCACATGCTCACCTTTGGTGTCGATCTTCGTGATGAATCCATGCGTTCCGACTCTGTCGCAGGAGAGGAAAGCGATAATTACATCGAAGACAGTTTCGACTACCAGACCACCGGCCTCTACATACAGGACACCTGGACCGTTTCAGCGGACCTCGAAGTGGCACTGGCCATACGCGTAGACAACGCCAAAGCCGACTTTGTCGCCGAGCAAAAACCCGGTACAGAGATCGATGAAACGGTGGTCGCCCCGCGTATAGACCTCCGCTATCTGCACGACGACCAGTGGACCTCCCGGGTAGCGCTGGGACGAGGATACCGAGCCCCCCTATCCTTTTTCGAAACAGATCACGGCATTCTTGATGCCGGTGATGGCTTTGCCATCGAGATCGAAAACCTTGAAAAATCTCTATCTGCAACTTATGCATTGAGCTTCGAGGGAGAACGCCTCAACAGCACCCTGTCACTGGCATTTACCGAAGTAGATAACCTCGCAGCACTGAGCGAAACCGAGGATGGAGTACCACTGCTTACCCAGATGCAGGAAAGCGCCTCCGTAGGTGCTGCCGATATCACTCTCGGCTATGCGCTTACCGAAAATTTGTCTATCGGTGGCACACTGGAGACCTATGATTACGACGATGTTTTCCGGGAATCTTTTGCCATTGCTCCAGTAGAGCAGCGTGCACTATTTAATCTGGATTACAAAGCCGACTACTGGATGCTATACGCCAGCGCTACCTGGGTAGGCTCCCGGGATCTGGATGAATTTGGCTACGAAGGTTTCAACCAGTTGGGCGACTCCAGTTTAAAAAGCACGAGCGCAGACGCCTATTGGACAGTAGATCTTAAATTAACCTTTGACGTCACTGAAAACCTGAGCCTGTATCTGGGCGGAAACAACCTGACAGATTACACCCAGGTTGAGGAAGGTGAGAGCCCTCTATTCTGGGATACCAGTGGTGCCTACGACGTAGCCTATATCTACGGCCCGCTACGAGGGCGTGAATATTACCTGGGCTTCGACTGGAACCTGTAATGCGAACCTGGCTCGCACTAATCACACTTCTGTTCGCGCCTGCTGGCGCGACAGAAGCTGCCATTTTCCTTTACGATTTTGAACTGCGCAGCCTCGCCGGCCCCGAGCGTATCAACCTGCAGCAATTCAAAGGGAAACCCAGCTTAATAGTACTGGTTGAACCGAACTGCCCCTGGTGCTTTCGCCAGGTTCGAGCACTCAACCGGCTTACCAGCGAGTGCCCCCAACAGTTTCAACCCATCGCTCTAGGTATCAATGGCTCCCGAAAAGCCCTACTGGCCGAATATCGAAAGCTACGCCCGGAATTTCCCATGCTTCAGGCAAGCACACAGCTTCAACAAGTACTGGGCGAAACTCCCGGCACTCCATTTAGCTTCCTTATCGCCTCCAACGGAGAGCCGCTCAGCTGGCTAAGGGGTTATATTCCGGATAAGAAACTACAGCCGATTTTGGAGAGGAGCTTTGACTTCAAATGTGAAAGTGCTCTCGGGACAGCCTCATAAATTAGAGAACTGAATACTGCAATTTTTGCTGAGATAGGAACCCTGCTAGATCTTAAGTACTTATAGATTGAAGATATAGGCAGTGATGCTGTAGATATCAGCTCACTTAGCTAATTACCCCAATTTAGAGCTGTGGCAAATAAATCTAAGGATTATTTTAGGCTCACTAAGTCAGCGAAAGTTTACAAGTTGATATCATTATCAAGCCCGCGCCTACTTCCTTTTGGCGGTCCCCACCTAACACAAGTACCATCTTTTTCTAAAGTGCCCTTCAGCACATCACATCTAATTTTAGGCGTTGTTATTTGCTGTCTGCAGTAGGCTAATGATTTATCTGGATGAGAATCTTCACAGTACTCAGCAAGTAATTCGCTCGCTTTCTCCGGCCTGCTTAGATAAACAACACTAACTAGCAATAACACAACCAGTATCGCAACTCTCATTGATTAAGTCCTGGGAAATATATAGAGCTACAATAAATGGCATTGTTCACAACACAACCCTTTTCTTAAAATTCCAAACTGTATTAGCAATGTAGGGCACCCAACAAAGCCACAACGATACATGTCAGAAATATTGACACAGAATAGAATAAGGAATCAAACTCCATGAAATTGTATAAATTACACACAACCAATATTCCTGCCATTTATAGTCCTGGCTTTCTAAATAATACGCCTTACAATCGTTATATCTTTTCCTGGGTGTGAATCAGATATTCTATCGATATAGAGACTCAATATAGTATTCACTACAATGCAATTAAAGCCTGGATAAGTATACTCATCACACTACCAGATCATTCACTAAAGGTTGACGTGATTAAAGGCAAAGCGGTGCTTCACTTTCTGCCCAGAAAAACTGATTAATTGAATGAAACGAATTAACAGGTTTCCAGACTATAAAGCCATAAAATTGTTGGCTGACTTTTCTTCAACAAAACCAATAGATGGATCTTGGCTTTTTAGCGTGCTTAGTAATGCCTCCCAATCGGACTTTTTCTCATAGAACTGCTTACTTAAGTACGCAGAAATTGCGGCCTGCACAATTGATACATGGGCAGGGTTATTTTCTTCTTCATTTATAACGCCATACCCATTAATTCCACCCAGTAAATGCTTTGCCCCCACAAGGGTCAGCAAGCACTCTGCACCAGTTCCCAAAGTAAAAGCATCAGTAAACCAGTCTGGTCCACGGGTACTTAATGGAGAATCATCCTGATCCGCTGCAACAACTAAGCATGGTGCAGTCATTTCCGTAAAACTTGGATTCATAAATGGGAAGAATTTGGCCGCAAAAGGGGATAGGTTCTCTCCGCCCGTTCCAGTTGCACAAAGTAAAACACCCGCTCTCACCCGCTTATCTGATAAATCGGGGCCTGGGATATTGTCTTCATTTAATACCCGAGCCCCCAGTAACATACCTACAGTTTGTGCTCCATAGGAATGCCCAATAGCAACTACCTTTTCTTTATCTAGACGGCCGCGCAACATGGAAACAGCTTTCTCGATACTGTCCAGCTCATCCAGAACTCTCTTCATGTCAGATACTCGATACTGCCAGATTTCAGGCACTCTAGGGTCATCATCTGGCACCTCAGAATCCAGGAAAACTGGTTGCAGAACTACAAAACCCAAAGAGGCGAGAAATTCAGTTATTGGAGCGTATCCATAAGGTGGTGATTTGTATCCATGGGCGAAGATAACGATTGGTAAGTTTTCACCATTCACCGGTGCGATTACACGAACCTTTAGCTCTTGCCCCCTGACCGAGTCAGGCAGTAATACAGCATGATGTATAACAAAAGGGCCTTGCTTTTTTACTGATGTGTGATCTGAAGTTGTCATAAATTGTTCTCCTTCAACTTTAATTTCCCACTTGATCGATGGGGTTAATAGAACTCGGTAAAGTGGCCACTGGTATTTGCAATCAGTACCGAATTACCATGGCATAGAACCATTAAAGCTAGTAAAAGTACCAGAATCCCCTTCTCGGCCCAGAAGGGCGACACGCACAATTTCCCTCGCCCCCTCTGCTACAGTTTGCTCACCCTCGTAATTATTTAAGCCAGTGCAAGTAAACCCAGGGCATACGGCATTTACCTTTATGTTTGATTTTTCAAGATCAATTGAGAAAGCCATAGTTACAGCATTTAGCGCAGTTTTTGACATGGAGTAGGCACCAAACATTTTTCGTGCCGGATTGTTGGGATTTGAATGGCTCATCAACGAGCCAGTACCGCTAGAAACATTAACTACTTTGGCAGAAGGAGAGAGTTTGAGAAGAGGTAGCATTGCCTGGGTAACCGCTACAACCCCGAAAACATTAGTTTCAAATATTTCTCGTAATTCAGCCAAAGTTACAGCGCTAACCTGAGTCTTTTTGCCGATTTCCGCCAGAGTGACTCCAGCCTCCCCTGCATGGCTAATCGCCGCGTTATTAACCAATATATCGAGACGCCCAAAGTCTTTTCTTATAGTGTTGGCTGCAGCTCGGATACTGCTTTCATCAGTAACATCTAGCTGAATAGGCCAAGCGCTTTCGCCTATGGAATCAGCGGCTTTTTGCCCCAGCTTCAAATCACGAGCCCCAACTAAGACAGAAACGCCTCTAGCACTCAGGTCCCTCGCGACTTGTAATCCTATTCCCCTATTGGCACCAGTTATTAATGCAATTGGTCTACCGTGCATCGTCAGTCTCCACATAGATACAGCTCATGGGCCATTGGCTCCAGCAAATGGCTATGGCAAAATCGGAACAACGTTCCGATTAAATATACGGAACAATGTTCCGTTTAGCAAGGGGTAGATATGCCAAAACCTGATGACACTAATTCGAGCCAACGTAAGCGAGCAGACGGCAAGCGCAACCATGACGCCCTGCTCCAGGCAGCCAAGGAAGTATTCGCCACCTCAGGCGTAGATGCCCCAGTGCGGGAGATTGCGGGTAAGGCCGGTGTCGGTGTCGGCACCCTTTATCGGCACTACCCAAAGCGGGCAGACCTGATCGCGGCAGTTTTCCGCAGGGAGATCGATAGCTGCTCTGAAGAAGTGGAAGAACAAGCAAAACACCTACCTCCCTTTGAAGCCTTGGCCAGCTGTATGCAAACATTTGCGACCTTTTTTGCCACTAAGCGAGGGCTATCCGAAGTATTGCACTCAGGTGATCCAGCCTTTGAAACCCTTCCAAGCTATTTTGACCAGCACTTAAGGCCTACCCTGTCTATGGTGTTAGGTGCAGCAATAGAATCGGGAGATGTTCGTTCAGATATAACTGCAGATGAACTACTTGGAGGAATTGCGAGATTAGGGATGTCCTCATCTGAAGACTCATCTGGGCAAGTTCAACGTATGGTCTCACTATTAGCTGATGGGCTAAGATTTAAAGAGTGATAAATTCTTTTGCACAAAAACTATTTTAGAGGCTCTTAGTTTCAAAGAGTGGCTGTGACAATCACGCTAGAACAATGAGCGTATTCATTGCGTTATGAGGATACATAGATTTTATTTAGAGAAGTCAGCCCATACGTATAATCGTGAATTGAAAGGAAACCTACTTTTATATTTAGTTCAAGTATTTAGAGGTCTCTCGTATATCCCCCCCCTTTCAAGCCCCCCACTTCTGGCTAAGAATCAAGCCTTTGATGGAAAGGAGCTATATCGAAATTGTACTTAATACTTGAAGCCAAACTCCCTTAAAGTAAAGTCAATTCATGATAATCGTTTTCCTACAAGGTACTTCATACGAAAAATAATATTTGAGTATATAGAGGTAGACTATAATGATATCGCCTTCACAGAGCCAATTGCTACCTCTGCCCTGAGGCATTTAAGGTAACCGTTTAGCAGTGTATCCGTTGTTAATGGGTAGGATCAATATATATGACGGTTTGAAGTTGCTGCTACCTGGCATGGCCTCGCACCTCCCAATCAACCAAAGTAAATAAAGATACAAAGGTAAAGAATATGAAAAGAGTTAAAGACTTTGTGCCAAGCTAGCTTGAACTCTTCTACTTTTTCTTTTGCATATTTTTTTAAAAAATTTTTCAGGTGCATCTAATTTTTGTGGCCAATATCAATACGGAGAGGTAGAAACAAGGAGACCTATTATACAAATAAAAACTGAAATGAAAACAGACTCTGAAGTTGATGCCAGTTAACTTTTAAACCACCAGCTTGAGTTACACTCAGCAATAAAAACCATATACACATATCAGCCTTTCAGGCATTTTTAATAAATGAAGCGCAGGAAATAAAGCAAATATACGAAGACCCGAATGAAGCAATCGATAAAATGGAGCAGTTAAATAAAACTAAGCACAAATTCGTTTTCGTAGAGGTTCTTATCGGCGCATTGAGTTTGATAATTTTCCCTTTGAGGAGCAAAAGCCTACTGAATTATAAGCCTACATAATCCTTCTTAAGCAAAAATTAATCTGAGTGAGTTATTTATATCATCGAAGATTCGGCCATGATGCACTAAGGAAGAAGTAATGCAGTCAACATGAATATAATTTGCACCTCAGTACTATTTTTAACACCTAAGTTTGACTAAGCAAGAAAATCAATCGCTACAGAATTAATGCCATGGCCAACAAAGGCCATGGCAGACCGCAGCTACTGTCCAATCCTATTATTGGTACAGTCTTACAGCCCTAATCATACAATGTGTCTTTCCTGATGTAGCACCCCATTCATTACTTCTATAGACCTGAAGTTTCACTTGAGTGCTTGCATGAAAAGCACTCAACAGCAGTGATGTTAATTCTGCACGATTATCGGAGTTACTCTCAACAAACCCACCTTCTGGGCACTCGTCAAACCCCGTGTCAACGGCGACGACTAGATCTCCGACGTGGGTATACGCTCTTATTTCAGTAATTTCCGCACTAGATGACATAAGGCAGCCATAGGTGCAGAGAGGGTCATCGCCATCCCCATAAGCAAAAGTAATGCTTGAGCCTAATAGAAAAGCCAAGGCTGCTATTGTTCTACTTACTTGTTTCATCATATCGATATTTACCGTCCATTTGTAATTAGATATACATGATTCGCT
The DNA here is from genome assembly GCF_052467815.1 of Microbulbifer maximicatervae (SeqCode). Classification (NCBI taxonomy): domain Bacteria; kingdom Pseudomonadati; phylum Pseudomonadota; class Gammaproteobacteria; order Cellvibrionales; family Microbulbiferaceae; genus Microbulbifer; species Microbulbifer maximicatervae (SeqCode). The sequence continues at coordinate 3,497,318 of NZ_CP174326.1, read as the reverse complement.
CAGTTTGGCGGCCGAAGTATAACGTAAAAAATCGTGAGAAGACCACCTTATAGTCGAAACCTGCTCTTTATTTTATTTCGATTTTAATAAAGTAGTGTTCATGGCTAATGGAAAGCCCAGGTATATGTCTTTATAAGTAATCTGTATAGTTCACAACGCAGGCAGTTAATTGAGGGTGAGGATGCTTAGGGTTCGGAGGCCAAGGAGATTAGAAGACTACACTTTTTCCACTTAATTAAAGTAGGGGCAATTCCATGGCGATCGCTTTCTCACAAGGTCCTTCACGCGAGAGGCCGTATTTGGGTATATAAAATTGCCGTCGCAGCGCCATTGGCCAGCTCAGTCTTAAGGCATTTGAGGAGCAACTAACTGCTCGGCAGTGCGTCGGTTATTGATGGATAGGATCAATAGAAATTCATCCAGCAATCGATGAAAAGAATAAACGAGTTTAAGCAGGAATCCGTTCAAGGTTGTATACTAGCGAAGGTTCAGCGTTGAGACATTTACAGCACGAAAATAGGCAGTTGCGGATAAAGAAAGAAATCTTAAAAAGCAGGGTTGGTTCAACTGGTGGATGTAAGGCTCACCTCTAGCTTTTAAGTAGTAATGAAATAATTCAAAGTTCTTCTTAGTCATTGGTTGAATTTACATGCAATCTTATAAAAGTATTCCTTTATATATATTAATTGATAGATAACCCCCCCTACGGAAGCGTTAACATGTGAGCCGATTTGTAAATTCATCACCCCCACGGGCCCCTTAGATCAAATCTATATTTGTCGTAATTACAAATGCTTTATGCCTCACCAGCTCACGACTTCGGCCCCAAGTTAACTTGCTCCAAAGACCTTCTAAGAGCTATTTTACTTGGTACTCCTATGCAAAGATTGATACTTCCTGATTTGTGAGTTGTTGTTACATATCTCTATTTTTGTTAAGAACATGAGCACCCGCCTTGCACCATGACAACTGCCACTCCTAAAAGCACCAATTAGCAAATACTACAACTACAATATAAATACAACCCTACCCTTCCTGCGACAAAACAATCCGGTACTTAGCCTTACCTGATTTTAAATGCTCAAATGCCGCTTCTATCTGGCTCATTGGAAAAATCTCTATCTCAGGTTTAATCTTATGGTGCGCTACAAACTCAAGCATGGTTTCGATCGTGCCGGGACTGCCGACAGGAGATGCTGAGATTGAGCGCTGTCCAAACAATAATGGAAATAGAGTAAATTGTATTGGGTTAGTTACAGCTCCAACAAAGTGTAAACGCCCTTTTGGTTTTAGAGCCTGGATATACAGATCCCAATCAAGACTGACATTCACAGTTGACAGAATAAAATCAAAGCTCATTGCCGCCGCTTGAATCTCTGCGGGATCACGGGAATTCAGTGTTTTATGAGCGCCCAGAGCCAAGGCCTCTTTACGTTTTTCCTCACTGGATGTAAACGCGGTAACTTCACACCCCCAGGCATGGAAAAACTTCAAGGCAAGATGCCCTAAGCCACCAATACCAATTACAGCCACTTTGTCAGTGGGTTTGATATCGAATTGGACCAATGGATTGAATACGGTAATACCCGCACATAAAAGGGGGCCGGCCGATGCATAATCCACACCATCAGGAATAACAACCAGGCTACTCATATCCGCCCTGGCTTTATCAGCAAAGCCTCCATTAGTGAGTATGGTGAACTTTGCCTCTCTACATAAGTTGAGATCACCAATTCGGCAAGTATGGCATGTTTCACAGTAGCCAGAATTCCAACCCAACCCAACAACAGTCCCCTTTTTAAGATGAGCTACTTGCTCACCCATCGCAGTGACACGGCCGATAACTTCGTGACCGGCAACCATCGGATACTGTCCAATACCCCATTCATTTTCAATCATGCTCAAATCACTATGGCAGATGCCACAGTACATAATTTCCAATTCAACCTCTGTTGCACCCAGCTCTCCTGCTGCAATTTGATAGGTCTTAAATGGACCACCGGACTCTAAGACTGCATAGGCATTAATAGTGGATGCAGTAGACATGGCGAGCTCCCCAAAAAAAGGAAATCGAAAATTATCTTAAAAGTTTAGACGCCATTCAGCTGTGGACTTTATTACATCCTTACAATTTTATTTTCTAGTAAGCCGGCGGCCTTACTATCTAGCATAAAAATTAAAAGTGATAACCGGTAAAAAATAAAAGATTGGAATTAGGGAGCCTCTGAATAACTCCGTAATGCCTCTGCGGCCTTCAAGGCCCGCCCTTCGGGGCATGCAGAGCGATCCACACTCCGCGTTGCGACCTCTTGAAAGGTCTAGACATTCCTGCGAAGCCGCGCCTTGATTGTGAACCGCTCTGCATGCCAGAGGTATCACGGAGTTGTTCAGAGGCTCCTTAGAGCTGCAAAACAGAAAAAAGGCCGGGGGTACTTCCCCCGGCCAGTGCCAAGTCCTGCGAGGTTGCTGAATAGCAGAGGACTGATGGAAAATTGGACCGCAGTTTTACGCAGAAGATCAATTCAATACTCGATATCCGCGACCAACCAGGCAATTTTTAATGATGTAGGTAGCCTCTGAGCTCGCACTACCTGCTCCTGACAAGCCCCCGACAAGCGCGCCGGCACCGGCTCCAGCTACCGCAGCACGGCCACTATCGCCGACTAATGCACCGAGCGCACCGCCGACTACTGCTCCACCTGCAGCTCCGGCAGCTGTTCTACGCCCTTGGTCACTGTATGTGGAGTAAGCGATTCCCTTACACTCTGCAAGGTCCGCTTGATACTGATTCATATTAACGCCCCAGGTATCGATAACAATTCCACCGGCACCGGGAACCTGCTCTGGCTGAGCAGCACAGCCGTAAAGCAGCGACATCATAATTCCAGCAGTTGCAGAAATAGCAGTCTTCATCAAACACCCCATATCGCTTTCACCACAGGATAGTGAGCTTGTCACGCTTTTCTTCTTTAGGTTTAGCTGCTGGTAGAACTTGGCGCCAGTCAGGCGCCTAAAAATGAATGACCCGCTGGACAACAAACCCAATAGGCGTATAGCTGTTAGTGCAGAGCGCCTTCTATCTATGGATCTGCAGGCAGGGTTCCTGTTGGCAGAATTGAATATTGGTAAAACACTTCTAACTCTTGGGATTTCGCTTGTGGATCGAGGATATTTACTATGCCCTTAAAGCTCTTTAACCGCCGGCTGTCTGTATCGTAAGTAAGATTTAAGTCCTCTACGAAAAGACGGATAAGAGGCTGGGCCACATCCACCCGTATACAGGTATTATCACTAGCGGATTGACTACAGGATACTGCTTTAGCGCGCAACTTTATCGATCGACCATGCAATGGCGAAGCAAAATTGAATTTAAGAGTTTTTCCTGAAGACAATAAGTCCCAGTGGTCACGCACATAGGTGTCAAAGCCTGCATCAACTACATCAACACTTCGTGCCTCTTGCAAACTTACTTTCCAAGCTTCATCCTCGTTGGCTTTATAGCGCATCATCCACTGGCCGTCATCCCAAAGGACCTCACGAACTTCACCATGCCTCCGATCTATTTGAGTGGCACTAGGTAAGGCACTGCGACCAGCTGCGGGGCCATTTCGCTCTCGAAGGGTTTTCTCTGCTATCAAATCACCCTGGGGAGCATAGTAGAAAACAGTTATTTCGCCATTATCTTGCGAAGTATAATATTCGCAGTACTGCAACTGTTGATTATCCGGATCATAGGCCAAACCTTTTGCCAGAAAAGGCCCTTCATAGTGACAGTTAGTTCCGGCAATAGCCGACATCGCAATAAATTCAAGCATTGCTCACCTCCTTTTGACAAATCCTTCTTGCCAAATAGGCAAACAATGGCAGGATGCAGGCCCAAATTACACTTAGTATTCCCAGGGATTGCCACAGAGGTCTGTGCAATTCCACAGTGCCATTTAGGAATGCACCGGTAAAGTAGCTAAATGGTCCAAAAAAACCACCCAGGATTACCGCCAACCATAGATTTTTCTGTAAGAAGACCAAACTGTATCGCAAGGTCATGGCAAAGTTCAACCACAGGCAAATCAGCCATAAGGGAGGCCAGGAGGAACCGCTGTCATTTCGCATCACCCCCAAATGAAACAAGATAGAGTCTATAGACACACCAAAGATAAACACCCCCGCTAACCAAAGCGGTTCCCTGGGCAAATTGGCGATATAGCGCAGATGTACAAAAAGGTTGAACAGAGTAAAGGGAACCACCAACCACACCTTGGCCACTATGACACACAGTGGCCAGGCGATATCGAAAAGTAGGGCATTCGCGACAAAACGCCACATTTCACTTTCCTCCAAGGGAAAACGACAGCACAGCGATAACTTGCACTGTCTTTTAGTAGTTATACCTCCTACCAACACTTTCCTTTTCAGACTCACCTATAGAGCTTACCGGAAGAAAGTTATGCCTATTATAGACACCAGAATTAATCAGGATATTAATAGAGACCCCTCATAGCTGAACTATAAGGGATCATACATTCATGAAGAATGGGAAGTTCTATTTACAGTCCTAAAGAGTAAAGATGAAGCTCTCTAACCAGAGTAGAACTCCAGGGGCACCAGATATTACCTGGCAGAAAAGCGCCACCGACTTCTTCCCAGTTGTCCTCTACATACTGTGCTGAAGAATCACAAACCTCAATGGATATCTCAGCAAAATCTATAGAGTCAGTATCCACATGAAAACTCCAGCCTGGATTGTAAAAGGTTTCCCCTGGAACCACATAACCAATAAAGTGATAAAAGGCCTCCTCTCCATTTAAGAGTATTCTTCGAGCCTCCTTAATTTTATCCGGATCTGTTAACTGCAAAACAAATGTTTCTTCAGGATCACTATTAAATGACACTTCAAAATAAGCCACCTTTATTCGACTTGACGCTGAATAAGAAACCACCTCTGAAGCTGCGACAGACACAGAGAGTACGGCTAGGAATAAAGAAAGAACTATGGTTTTCATCATTAACGGCCTCTATTGAGTAAAGTAATACAGATCGCGGAAATGATAATAATGGAGCAAAAAATATCAGAATGTCAGCCAGGTCACAATTCCCCCCAAAGAATAAACTTTAAGAACTGAAAAAATTCCAAAACAAACTAACGACACGCACAATTAACAAAAATCTTCACTCAACAAACCAACATTTATCAACTATTCCAAAACCTTAAAAAAACGCAAGTAGCCACAGCTTTATCAGCATCAAGATAACAACAATAAAAATAACTTAATCTTATAGAATAATGTCATGCCTAGACTGATCTTAGCTCATCAAAGATTCAACACATCCTATATTTTTAATCATCAAAAGCTTCACCTACCCTGACAGCTCGGCCTAACAAACAACTAATAAATCGCAGACTACCTTTACAATTCTCACACAAGATTAAAAAGCAAAGCACAGATAGATTTACCAAGACAACATACTGCAAACCTGACTGACAAAAATCATATAGGAAGACTCTATCGTCCACTCTATCAAACAAATTAAATCCAGATAAAATTCAAACAGCTCAACAAAGGATTCACTCTCCCTCCTTATATAAAATTAGCAGTAGAATATTTACCTACGTGGTAAACTAACAGGATCCACCTAAGGAGAATCTGGATAACTCCGTACGGTTTTGAAGGCTGCAGATATTAGGCACAGCTCGGCACGAATAGGCTTAGCCCTTTGCAAGACAACACAGTAGTTGTGATCTATAAGGTCCACGCCTCAGGGATTACAGAGCGATTCACACTCCGCTCTGCGAGACAGCGGCATCAAGGAGTTGTTCAGAAGCCCCTTAAGTACCGGGGCTTGGCGAACACAAATTGGGCGGTACCAATCACTCGTTGCAAAAATCCCCCTTCGCAATAGCATAAATAGAATTCCCACATACGGATAAAGCGCTCATCAAAACCTAACTCGCGCACTTTGGAAATTCGCTCAAGAAATGCTTTGCGCCAGTCACTTAATGTGCGGGCGTAATGGGCGGTGATGTCTTCGAGTCCAACAATCTGCATATCTGTTGAATTGGCAATATGGTCCGCGATAACCTGATTAGACGGCAGGCAGCCACCAGGGAAGATATATCGCTGGATAAAATCGACCTCTTTACGATACTCGTGGTAGCGCTGGTCGCGAATGGTGATTGCCTGCATCACCATTAAGCCATCTTCTTTGAGTAATTCGCTACAACCAGCGAAGAAGGTCTTGTGAAATTCGTGCCCTACTGCCTCCACCATTTCAATCGATACAATTTTATCGTACTGACCTTTCAGGTCCCGATAGTCCTGTAATAGCAGGGTTATCTGATCATCTAAACCCTCATGCTTTACCCATTGACGGGCATAGTCATATTGCTCTTGTGAAATAGTAGTGGTTGTTACTTTACAGCCATAGTACTTGGCTGCATGAATGGCCATCCCCCCCCACCCAGTACCAATCTCAAGGAGGTGATCGGAGGGTTTTAACTTTAGCTTTCGGCAGATCAGTTCCAATTTATGATTTGAGGCTTCAAACAGGGTTGCATTTTCAGACGGGTAGACCGCAGATGAATACAGCATGGTCCTGTCCAAAAATAACCGGAAAAATTCATTGCCCAGGTCATAGTGTGCAGAAATATTCTTGCGTGAGCCATTGCGGTTATTCGCATTTAACTGATGTAACCAGCGCAGGCCTAACCGGGGTAAATAGCTCCATCGGCTATCTATACCTTCCACCAATTCCATGTTGTCCACCATCAGGCGAATCAGGTCCACGGTATTGGTTGAGGTCCAGGCGCCCTGCATAAAGGCTTCTCCAGAACCAATGGTTCCGTTTAAAAGCACCTGTATATAGCTGGATGGATCGTGTAGGCAAATATGTGCCGAGATCTCTGCTTCTTCTGGCCTCTGGCCAAAGTGGTAACACTGCTCCCCCTCTTCAATTAGCAAGTGGCCACGATCAATACCCTTGAGTTTTTCCAACACCAGCTTGCGGGCCAGGCGAACGAGCCAGGACTGTGCCGATACTTCTGATTTTGACGACGAAGCCTGATCAACTTCCTGAACTGCTCTCATAGTTGTTTATCTCCTGCCTGAACCTCAGCATCGTCGCGAGGATGCGAAAATACCGGGATACGCTTGACCCATAATTTCAGTGCCTGCCAATAAATGGCGGCTATAACTTTTACGGTCATCAAGGGGTACTGGATCAATATTGAATTAAGCGATCGGCCGCTAATTTCGCAGCGCTGTAAACTCAGGGTTGCATCAAACATTGGGCGAGTGCCATCTTCTGTATCATCGGCACTCGCATCAAAATTTTGCAGGTAGGCTGTCAGCTTTTCTCCAGGTTTTGTCCCCCTCCATCGATACCCTTGGGCCATGGGCATAAAAGGCGAGACATGAAATGTTTTTGCGAAGGTCGCTTTTTGCAACTTGGTATTATTACGGCAATCCAAAACATAGCTGTGACGCTCTTTCCAGGGAGTATTGTGCACATCCAGGAGCAGCCAATCCACATTCTGTCCCTCAGCATCGAAACAATAGTAAACACTGAGCGGATTCATGTTGTAGCCAAAGTAGCGCCAATTGGCCAGCAAGCGAATAGGCCCGGAAGGCTGCTCTCCCACTTCCTCCTCCACCCGCTGTCGAACCGCCTCATCAAGACTGAGGGATTCATCGCCAAAAAAATCACTACGACAAAATCTCGCAGGTGCCCGCCGCTGGGAGGACCAAAGAGGTGAAAGCTGGCAAATGGCTTCCACCTCTGCCAGATCGACGTACATCATAAAAACCTGGTAGCGAAACTGATGAGCTCTGGGCGCAAAGCGCCGGTGCTCCAACCACCCGGTATAAATCGCACTTTCCATGATACCGGCCTCCTTACCAGTCAACACCCAACCCCCGAGCCACTCGCAACGCACTCGTTACACCGTCTTCATGAAATCCATTTGCCCAGTAAGCGCCGCAGAACCAGGTGCGGTTAACACCATTAATACTATCCCACTGCTGTTGCGCTCGCGTTCCGGCCACAGAAAACTGAGGATGGGCGTACTCAAAACGACCGAGCACAGACTTGGGATCGATACGCTCTTCGGCATTCAGGGTGACACAATAGGTTTTCTCGGTATTCAAGCCCTGAAGTATATTCATGTTGTATGTCAAAACAGGCAGTGCATCCTGTTCACTGCGCAATTGGTAATTCCAACTCGACCAACTACGACGGTGACGGGGTAGCAAGGTGCTGTCTGTATGCAGGACCACGGCATTTTTTGCATAGGGTATAGCCCCCAGGATTTTTTGCTCACTGCCGCTGGGGTCGGTCAAACATTGAAGGGCCTGATCGGAATGGCAAGCGAAAACAACGGCATCAAACTCCAGATTTTCCCCTGCAGCGGTGCGAACATTCACACCTTCTCGACAGCGTTGCACGGCCTCAATGGGCGTAGATAAGCGAATTTTATCTGCGAAAGATTGTATTAACGGATCAATATATTCACGCGACCCACCCTTAATCACTCGCCACTGCGGGCGACGCACCAGGTTGAGCAGGCCGTGATTGACAAAGAAGCGGACAAAGAAACTGACAGAAAACTCCAGCATTTGCGCCATACTGGCAGACCAGATAGCAGATCCCATAGGTACCAAATAGCGATTGGCGAATTCCGCGGAGTAACCGTTCGCAGGTAGATACTCACCCAGGGTCAATGTCTCGCTCAGCCTCCCCTCCTGCCAGTCGCGGAGGGCATTGCGGTTAAAGCGCACAATGTCCCAGAGCATACGCCAGTGCCCAGCGCTGACGATGTTCGAGCGCTGTGCAAACAGGCTGTTGAGATTGTTACCCGCATATTCAAACCCCTCCTGATCGCAGCGCACACTAAAGCCCATGGAGGTGGGTTGGGATTGAACTCCCAGCTCTTTAAGCAAGCGAATAAAATTCGGATAGGTCCAGTCGTTGTAAACAATAAAGCCGGTATCCACGGCTAACCGGCGTCCCCCCTCGTCAATATCAACCGTAGCGGTATGCCCTCCCAGGCGCGCCTGTGCCTCAAACAGGGTGACATCGTACTTTCGATTCAATAGATAAGCGGCAGTAAGACCGGCAATGCCGCTGCCAACAATAGCGATTCGCATCAATTCTTCCTTAGTGTGCGGATTCTTGTCATTTTGGGTACGCAAAAACGGAACCAGATTGAGCTGAAAAAACCCAGAAACCGCAGAGGCCAACTGAGCCGTTTGGGAAAATCGACTGTATGCCCAACACCACAGAGCCCCTGTTCAATGCGCTCGGCGGCCTGCTCTGGAGTCATTAAAAAAGGCATGTCAAAGTCATTGCGCTGGGTAAGGCGGGTGTCGACAAACCCCGGGCGAATGTGGACCACTCGAAGTGGAGTAAGGCTGGTATCGGCGCGCACCGACTCCAAAAAATAGGCCACCGCCGCTTTGGAACTGCCATACGCTTCGGCGCGGGGAAAAGGTACCACTGACGAGAGACTGCCGAGCGCGGCAAATACCGGAGACCGGCTTGCGGCTAACAGTGGCTGCGCGCACTTCAAGGTATTCACCAAGGCAAAGAAATTGCCATCAAAAACCCGTCGGTACATGGTGACATCCAATTGAAGGTCGTCGTCATATTCACAGGTACCAGCGCAAGCAATCACCATATCCAGGTGATCTGTGAAGTCCGCTAATCGCCGAGTAACACCCGGCATCACCGCATCATCACTAAGATCACAGTCCAAAACCCTGAGGCGACGGGGGGCTATGTTCTGTAACTCCGTCAGCGCATCGAGCCTGCGACTGCTGGCAATCACAAAATTATTCTGTTCCACCAGGCGCAATGTAAGCGCGCGCCCAATACCCGAGCTAGCACCTGTGATCCAGATGGTTTTATCGCGAATACCCTGGGACACTTAGTTGCGCTCCATTCGCGACTTGATAAAACCTATGCAGGAGCCCAATACCGGCACCTGCTCGTAGACCATGGCACCCATATCGTAAAAGTCCTCGTGGTAGTGAATCTTATCGGTGTAACGCAACAGGCTACAGCCACGAAGTTGTAATGGGCGTCCACCTTTGAGTGATTGGTGTCGGTAGTGCATAGTCCACGAAAGGCAGGCGCTGCCCTCGCCCAATACCGGCAGATCATCAAATTGGAAGCGGCACTGGGTAAGCCCCCTGCTCATTCCCGCAAAGTAACTCTTTAGAGCAGGCAATCCCTCTATCCGATGCAACGGGTCACAAAAAATGACATCGTCGCTATATAGTGATCCAAGGCTGCCAGTTTCCTGCATCAGGAAGTCTTTGTAGTACTCCTCTAGCTCCTCAATCAACGCGCTCATCATCGGATTCCTTACTGTTCTAGCTGCAGATAAATACGCCACACCCCATCGGGTGGATCACCGCTCAATAAAAGGTAGGCCAGAGTGATCCAGTTATGCCCTCTCTGCGTAAGTAGTTATCAGACAACTTGGAAGTCTCCCCCTGAGAGTCTGTTGCAGAATGTGGTACACGGATGTACCACAACAGCTCCCAACTCTAATTTCCAGACATGCTTGATTGCGTGAGTATCGACAACGACAGTAAGACCGTTAACATGGCGCATAGCCCCCAAGCAAGAAGTGAAATACGCCCGGTGAAACTGCCACAAAGAGAAGACCAGGACTGGAGTGCCCTGCTGACGCGAGTCGGTGCGGAGCGTGATCGCCAGTCCTTTGAGCGGCTCTTTCACCACTTTGCCCCACTAATTAAGGGTTTCCATCACAGCCGCACCACCCAGGCAATTAGCGCTGAAGCCGCCGATGAGCTAGTTCAGGAGACCCTGTTTAAAGTCTGGCGCAAGGCCCCCAGCTTCGATGCCAGTAAGGCTTCTGCCAGCACCTGGATATTCACCATTATGCGCAACACTCGTATCGATATGTTGCGCCGTAACGGGCGTCATCAAAACGCCGAGATTATTGAAGCCATGGATGTTTGGGATGAAACCCCCGAGCACCAACCGTTGATATTTCTACAGAGAAGACGCAACGAAAAGGAAGTTGCGGAAGGCCTGCACAGCCTGCCAGCAGAACAGAGCCACGTCTTGGAAAAGGCGTATATGGAGGGAAAATCCCACAGTGAGATATCCAAGGAGCTGGAATTACCATTGGGCACGGTAAAGTCCCGCGTGCGACTGGCCCTAAAGAAGTTACAAGCGAGGTTGGCCAAGTAGGTTTAGTATGATTCGCCACCACCCCGATAAAAATTTACTCCTTGAATACGCTTCCGGCAGCCTTCCCAAAGGCGCCAGCCTGGTCGTTTCCGCCCATATACAAATGTGTGCCGAGTGTCGCGCTCAGTATCAAACCATGAACACCCTGGGTGGCTCCATTCTGGAGTCCTGTGTACCACAGGCAGTAAACGATGAGGCTTTCCAACGCCTGATGGGACGTATTGATCAGGCAGCTGAATCGGCGCAACAATTGGCTCCAGAGAGATCCAAATCCACAGAGCCCATGCTGGCGGATGCACCGCCAGTCGTGCACAAGCTGCTGGAGAAAAATCCCCCGATCAAGTGGAAAGCTATCGCGCCCGCCCTAAAAATGTGTCGACTAAAAACCGGGCAGGATCAATATGAAGTGAGCTTTCATCGCCTGAGTTGTGGCGGCAAAGTTGCAGAGCACGATCACCGGGGCTACGAACTCACCCTAGTTCTGTACGGCAGCTTCTCTGATAGCGATGGTGTTTATAGTCCAGGGGACTTTCTGTTGCGGGAACCCGGCGACGTGCACCGCCCGACGGTCACAGAAGATCAAGAGTGCCTGTGCTTCTCTGCGGTACAGGCACCGGTGGCGATTACCGGTGTCAGCGGCTGGTTGCTAAACCGCCTTATCCCGTTTCGTCCGGGCTGACACCGATTAAAAGAGCTGCGGCGTCTAGGACGCCGCCAGAGAAGTCGGCTCTTGCTCCCCATCCACAAATACTGCAGAAAGCTCATCCCAACGATCGCTGACCGCCGCGAATTTTTCCTCGCGCACATGGCCATAGCCTCGCACTTGAAGGGGGATTTCGAGCAGCTCTTGTGCCTCTGACAGGTTTTCGCCGGATAGATGCGCGGCTACGCTATCAACTGCTTTGGCCACCTGTTGGGCCCAGCGCCGTTCAGCACGGCGCTCCTGGGTGTAACCGAAGACATCCAGTGCAGTACCGCGAAGAACTTTGCCCTTAGCCAACAGCGGCATCAGCTTGCCCATCCAGGGGCCAAACTGCATTTTGCGCACGCGACCACTGCTATCGGGACGCGCAAGAAGCGGCGGCGCCATATGGAATTTCAGGGTGTAGTCGCCGCTGAATGTCTCACGTAGCTGTCGCTTGAAATCTTCACCGGTGTAGAGGCGCGCCACTTCGTACTCATCTTTATAAGCCATCGCTTTATAAAGGCTGCGCGCACCCATACGGGTAAGATCGCCCCGAGCAGCTGGCAGTGAGGATTCTGCTTTGCGCAGCGCCTCTATATGGCGAAGGAACTCTGCCGCATAGGCCGGGCTTTGATAGTCGCGAAGCTCTGCTGCCAATCGCTCCAGCAACTGCTCCACCGACTCCTCAGGCTCCACCAATTTCACCGGCTTGGCCGGGACTGCCAATTGCTCGATCGCCTTAGGGTTTTCCGCCAGTAAACGGCCAGCGCGGAAAGCGCGCAGGTTGTTCTCTACCGCCACACCATTGAGTTCAATGGCCCGTTCCAGGGCCGCTTCACCGATTGGCAGCAGTCCTTTCTGGCAGGCAAAACCCATAATCATCAAGTTACTGGCTACGGTATCGCCAAACAGTGCCTGGGCATATTTATTCGCATCAAAGGCAAAATACTCCGCACACAGGGACTCAATACTCTGTTGGGTCGCATCGGCGGGGAATGCCAGCTCGTTGTCGCGAACAAAGGCAGCTACCGGTACTTCAGCAGTATTTACCAGGGCACGCATTTCGTCGGTGGCAAATTTGGTCCTCTGGCCAGCGGCGGTGACCATATCGCAGCCTAATAACAACTGCGCCGCACCATCGCGAATACGAGCGGTGGTAATCGCCTCGGGGTTTTCTCCCACTTTTACATGAGCCACTACGGCACCATTTTTTTGTGAGAGACCGGTAAAGTACAAAGTTGTACTGCCCTTCTCTTCCAAGTGCGCCGCCATACCCAGCAGTGCCGCCACGGTAAGCACACCACTGCCACCAATGCCGGCCACCAAAATACTGAGTGGCTGGGCCAGAGTCGCGACCGGTGCAGAAGGTAATCCGGCAATAGCCACGTCTAAGGCATCCGCCAGGGACTGCACCGGGGGCTTTTTCAGTTCTCCCCCTTCCACAGTGACAAAGCTCGGGCAGAAACCATCGGCACAGCGCATATCTTTGTTGCAGCTGGACTGATTGATCTGACGCTTGCGCCCCAACGGGGTTTCCAGCGGCTCCACGGCAATACAGCTGGACTGCACACTGCAATCGCCACAGCCTTCGCAGACCCGGTGGTTAATCAGCAATCGCTGGGATGGATCGACCATCTGTTTTTTCTTGCGGCGGCGGCGTTTCTCGGCCGCACAGACCTGCTCATAAATAATCGCCGTCACACCGGCAGTTTCCCGCAGGCGACGCTGCACGGCGTCCAGCTCAGAGCGGGGAAGAACTTCTACGGCAGTGGGCAGTTGGCCGCGGTGTTCACGCCAGTGGTCGGGGTTCTCGGTCAAAAGAATAACCGTACCAACCCCCTCGGCCAGCAACTGTGCAGCCAGGGAGGGAGCATTAACTTCGCCATCAGCGGGTTGGCCACCGGTCATGGCCACCGCATCGTTCAGAAGAATTTTGTAGGTGATATTCACCTGGCTCGCCACGGCCTGGCGAATGGCCAATAGCCCGGAGTGGTTGTAGGTTCCATCGCCCATATTCTGGAAAATATGCTCGGCGCTGGAGAAACGGTGCAGTCCTACCCATTGGGCGCCCTCGCCTCCCATATGGGAATAGGTATCAGTGCGCAGGCCTTTACCCAAAGCCATAATATGACAGCCAATACCGGCACTCCCCAAACTGCCTTCTGGCAATTTGGTGGAAGTATTATGAGGACAACCTGCACAGAAAATGGGTTCACGAGCCAACAAGCCCTGGGCCTTTGCAGCGACATTGCCCCCCAGTTTTTCTGCCAGGGGAATCAGCTGTGCCGCCAGTTCAGTATCCACCAGCCAGCGGACAATGGCCTTGGCCACCTGATCCGGGCCAAAGCCCCACACTGCCGGCAACAGATCCTTGCCATCCAGGTCTTTCTTGCCGACTACCTTCGGACGATAACTATCTTCCCAACCGTAGAGCAGGTTTTTCAGCTGATCCTCCACCAGGGGACGCTTCTCCTCGACTACTAGCAAGCGCTCCATGCCCTTGGCGAACTCACTGATGCCCCTAGGCTCCAGCGGCCAGGACATCGCCACTTTATAGATGGAGATGCCTGCTGAGTTCAGATCTGCCTCTGATAAGTTGAGCAGTTTCAAAGCCTCAAGCAAATCACCGTGTGCCTTACCCACCGTTACAATGCCGAAGCGTTTTCGCTCCGCACTGTGGGTGGTTTTATCCAGGCGGTTGGCATAGGCGAATGCCTTGGCTGCAGGCAAACGCTCCTCCAGCATACGGCGCTCATATTCGAGGCGCTCCGCAGGCCAATTCAGGTGGGGATCGTAGTTCAGGCCGTGTGGCGGGATTGGGAAGTCAGCTGGAATTGTAAACTGGGGCAACTCCGGCACAATCAAGGAAGCACCGGCCTCTACAGTTTCAGTAATTGCCTTAAAACCCACCCACAAGCCCGAAAAACGGGATAAGGCAATGCCCGCGAGGCCCAGGGTCAGGTACTCATCAATGGAGGACGGAAATATCAGCGGCATCATTACCGACTCAAAAATCTGGTCGGTATTGTGGGAAAACATGGAGGATTCTGCAGTGTGGTCATCCCCACACAACGCCAAAACACCACCTAGTTTTGAGGTGCCCTGAATATTGGCTTGGCGGAAAACATCTGCGGTGCGATCTACACCGTGGCCCTTGCCATACCAAATAGAAAAGACGCCGTCTTTCGTTGCCTGCTGGCGATAGTGATCCAGCAACTGGGTGCCCCAAATATTGGTCGCCCCCAGGTCTTCATTAATGCCCGGCTCAAAATGGATTTCCCGCTCGGCCAATAGCTTCTTGTGCCGCCACAGGGCCTGGTCGTAACCGCCCAATGGGGAACCGCGATAACCGGAAACAAAGCCAGCTGTATTGAGGCCCGCCAGCTCGTCCATGCGCTTTTGCATTAAGGGCAAACGAACCAGGGCGTCAATTCCGGTCAGGAATACACGGCCAGATTCACGGGTAAAAGCCGCTTTCAGCGAATACTCGCTATCAAAGCCCAATTCCTGATCGCCTTCGACCATTGCCATGGGTACCACCTATTTTATCTTTATTGCTTTCATCACTCCGGTTCTCGACGCCAGTAACATGTCGCAAAAATATTCGCGGCATCTCCCGAGTTACAGCAGAACAGACCAGAGCTGTTTAATAGCGCTAAAATTAACACTGCCCGGCAGAGCAGGTCATACCAAAATTGGCCCAACTCAGGCATAATGCCGCCATAACTCGCTAAAGATGACCAGCTACTGGCAACAAATCACTCAAAATGAAGTATTTTGGGGGATACAACGGAAAGGACATGCCCTCTTATGGTGCTCGCCTCTGGCCTTCACACTCTGTGTGACTAAATAAGCGCCAAAGGTTCTGCTTTTTGAGAGGCATAGCCTGGAACTGATCAGGGGATATCAGTTTCCGTCCGTTTACAGCTAACCAGTATCAACCGGTTGGGCAACGTACCCATAAGCGGGAAATTAATAAAAAACGAGAAGGTCTCACAAAAGATGCGCAGTATAGGAAGCTACTGCCATAACAAACCAAAAAAAACCATGTACGCAATGCACACAATTTACCGGAGAACGCTGGGAAGCAAAGATTCACTGGCAGGTTGATGATTAGCAGCCGGCGATACCGGCGTACGTTCAGAGAGATGAGATACGGAATATAACCATGGCCTATTTACTGGATGCCATCGACAAGAAAATTCTGGAAATCCTTCAACAGGATGCCACCATTCCAAATATTGAGCTTGCAGAAAAAGTCTGCCTCTCACCCTCCCCCTGTTCACGGCGGGTTAAAAATCTAAACGAGCAAGGGTTTATAAAACGCGCAGTTACCCTGCTTGAACCGGAAAAGGTTGGGTTACCGGTAAGTGTATTTATCCAGGTTACTCTTAACCACCAAGTGAAAAAAGAGTTGCAGGACTTCGAATCGGTTATCGGCCAATGGCCGGAAGTGATGGAGTGCTACCTGATGACCGGTGATTTCGACTACCTGCTGCGAGTTGTTGTACCCAATTTGCAGGCTTATCAGGAATTCCTGGATAAAAAACTCACTGAACTCCCAGGCATCGATCATATTAAAAGCAGCTTCTCTTTAAAGCAGGTGCGTTACCGCACTGAGTTGCCGCTGGATCAGTTGCTGGAAAGCCAAAATTAACTTTCTGCTAATCGAATCAACTGCAACTGCCTTTTGTTGATTACGTCACGGTCATAAAGCTACCATCTCAAGCTATTGAGAAAAGATAACAGTTTAAGGAGCGTTATCTTAGCTTTATGCCCCCTCTCGATAGGGCACCACAAGGACTACCAGTACGGCAGTCCTTCTCGAGAGCTTTACTTGAGCTGAAACTCGACGTAAATCTCCGATGATACTTTTACATTGCCTGGCTTGAACTCGTACTGTGTGCTTTTTATATTTGAGGCACGTCTTTTGCTGCCAGTTACTACGACTTCTTCGAGGCTGTACTGGCGACGTATATTCTGCTTGCCTATTTGGTGCACCTTATCTAATTCAGCCCCAAACTGCTTGGCCAAGAACTCAGCGTTAGATTTTGCTGATTGAGCCGCATTAGCCAAAGCCTCTCGCTTTAACTCTTCATAGTTAGATACATCTGGTTTTATGCTATCTATTTCTGATACATGACTATCTACCAGGGCTTGGATTACCTCACCGTAAAGGCTGACATCTCGGATGACGATATCAATATTCCTACGCACCAAATGACCTATGATAAAGGCATTTCCATTATCATTATAATCTTCAGCTGTTTCGATATTCAGTGAAGAGGATGTTATGTCTTTTTCGGCAATACCAAGTTTTAACAGTGATTGCACTGACAAAGATGAAATCTCATCAACTTTTGCCTTGGCTTCAGATGGATCGTTCTTACTCAGACTGAATACGTTGTACCCAATACGAATAAGATCAGGCACAGCCTCGACCACTCCCGAGCCTTCAACAGCAATAATTCTTTCTTCAGCAATAGAGAATGAGCCTAACATAGACAGTATTATTAGTGCGGCTACTTTATTCATTCTTATCCCTTGCTCAATATTGTCTCGTAATTGGGGTAGGCCCGCACTCCACGATGCCCGACTAGGTACACAGGTTACATAAATGGATTAGCTACCTATCCCACTTGCACGGCAATGAGCTTACTTTGCTCATTGAGTTTGATATAGGCAGGATATTTACTCTAATTGTTTTGGTGAGCATTCTTTATACCTTTCGCGCCGCAAAACAAATTGACCAAGAAAACAAAGAGTTTATTCAGCATGGCAATTATTGTCAATTTGGACGTTATGCTGGTTAAACGTAAAGTCAGCTCGAAATCACTGGCGGCTCAGATTGGAATCACCGAAGCCAACTTATCCCTATTGAAGCGCGCCAAAGTGAAAGGAGTAAGGTTTGATACTTTGGCGGCAACCTGTGAAGCACTTGAGTGTCAGCCTGGCGATATTCTTGAGTTTAAACCAGACGAGTAAGATTATTACGAGAGCCCATTGGGCTCTCTAACACCCGGTTTAACCTTTCTCAGTAGTGAAGCAAGCCATTCACTCCAAGGTAAAATTCGCGTACTGAGCCAGAATACCCGCCCAGGCCTTCTCAATTTCTGGCAGTAAGTCCTGAAACGCGGCTTTCTCTGTCGCAACCCGTAAATCATCAACCGCATCCGAGGTACTCCAAACACTAGCACTCGTACTGTCTGTTGCTGTGGCTTCAGAAATACCGAACAGATACTCGGTGCGGACATCAAAAAATGCTGCCGAGACTGTGGTTGTTACCTTTACCTCCTTGTTCTTTAAAAAACCCAGGGAGATAACATTGAGTGGTGCAAATTTCTGCTCACCGGCATGAAAAGAAGTATCAAAAGTATACACCAGCAAAATATCAGCTTTTAGCCGCGCCGAAGCCTCCCGAAGTGACCGTACTGAGTCTAGATTAGTCGGCAGAAGGATTTTATTAAGCGGCGCTACATTGGATACTGCCGGTAGCTGCGATAAACGAAGAAAATCCCCCTCAGTCTCCACCTCCCGAGTCGTAACAACACTATAGCGACCTGTGCCAAAGCTATTGAGCCGGTAAGATTGGTACCCTGATGCCTGAACTCGGGCAACCGAGATATTTGCAGGGAATGGCGTTGCTGGCTCTTTAGACATCAATTCATTGATATCGGCATCCGCCAGCTCACTCAGATGCACCGAGCCTCCAGGAGTAGTATATGAGGCACAGCCACCCAGAGTGAATAAGGCAGCCAGTAGTAGCACTTTCATACATATATTCATCGGGAATCCCTTTCGAAATTAGGTGAGATATAACGTTATCACAAGGTAACAGGTGGCTATATAGTTACCTGTTAATTCGGGCTAATCCCCACAACTGCTCTTCCCGCTACTCGCCAAACCCTATGCGCACCGCCTATGCACAAAATTCCAATCCGCCCGATTTAAAAGGCTATACGCCCAGCACTTTACGAAAAAGCCTGTCAAATTCTGGAAGATCCAACTTTGGCCTTTCCTCTATAGAGTTGGCACCAGATCTATCCAGATTTGCTTGTATCCAGCCATCCAGTTTGCCATCAACGGCTATCAAATCGCCCTCTTCAAGCTCCTTCTTTTTCAAAATCAAACTGGAAAGAATATCCAGAAGCCACTCATTTCCTGTGGAAGGCAACAACTCGGTGTACATATGACTAAAGTCCACAGGAGGAATTTTTTAAACTCTTTTATATACAGCGCATTAAGCAGTGAGCGCAGCACATAAAGTAACTTCTTGACCTTAATCTCTTTAAAGCCTCGATCATCCTCTCGAACAAACCTGGAGTAATTATTAAACCCCATACTGACATAGTGATGAGCTAATGCTCGCGGCTGCCAGCATTTTAGAGCCAAATCCTGCAGTGCCCCCAAAATATCTTCATTTCTGAAATAGACCTTTGGCGAAAATAGCCACTCGATTAAAGTGGGGTTACTTGCCCTCATTAAAGTTAAAGTCTTCTTAATATCCCAGCCGACCAAGTCCAGTTCATCGCCAAGTTTCTTATCAAATGGAACCTCAACAACATCTCTGGGAGTACCTATCGTGAGATATTGCTGAATATTACGTTTGTAGATAAACCTAACATCCCAGTCACTATCAGGGGATTCAAATCCCCATGCGCGGCTTCCTGACTCACAAGCATAGATAATTTCAATATCTCGCTCTACTTCCAGTGATTTCAAGCGGTCCTTTATCAGCGATTCCATATACATCCACCTGCTACGTCAAAACAAATCAACTATACCCGAAAAACTCGTTGATTACCCTTAGGAGACCTATCGGTTTACTCTCATAAGAGAGCCATTAGGGCAGCTGTCTCTCTCTCCTAACAACTGAACTAGAAAATGTTAAGCATAAAGCTCCTATAGACTATGATAAGCGCTAAAAGTGGCTCCCAGGAAGCTAGCCCCATGGACGGAAATCCAAAAGACTCTATCACTGTAAACAACCACTCTATCTCTTATTTCCAGGAGGGGCAGGGAGAACCCATTGTTTTTGTACATGGTGCACTGGCCGATGCTCGTATGTGGCAAGAACACTGCAAAATTCTATCAAATGAATTTAAAGCGATTTCATTCACCCAAAGGCATTTCGGTAACCCGGGTAACCCTTCAGAAGGCCCCTTTGGAATTGATACCCATGCAGAAGACCTAGTAGGGCTGATTGAGGCCCTAGATATAGGCCCTGCCCACCTAGTAGGATGGTCCTATGGTGCCGATGTGAGCTTAAATGCTGCCATAAAGGCACCTAAATTAATCAAAAGTCTGTACCTTTATGAGCCTGGATATCCGGGATACATTGAAAGCAATAACATGGAAGAGTATCGCCGAGATGCTGAAACTATGTTTGCAGAAATTTTCAAAACAACAGCTGAGGGTGGGCTGGATACTGCCGTTAAGCTACTAATCAACGGCTCTGGGAATCAAGCAGGCTACTTCTCTCAGCAGCCCCTTAAATATCGTGTACAGCAGCTGGATAATGCCTACACCCTGCCTCTACAGCTTAATCAAACTGAACAACCCGCACTGAACTCTAGTAGCCTATCAGGCATATCTATTCCAGTTTCCGTGGCCTACGGCAACAATACTCGCCAGCTATTTAAAACTGTATCGCTTGCGGCGGGAACATTAATCCCAGGCACCCATCCACAAGAGGTAAGCTCAGCAAATCATATGCTACCTCTCGAAAATCCTGCACGCTTCTGCCAACTTGTGAGGGAGCACATTACCAATTGCTGTGACCAGCAAATTGTAACTTAATTATAAAGAGCAGGGAAAGAATACCTATAAGGCATGAAAACCGATTGTAGGCTTAGTCTCTCGAGTATTCTTTCCCGCTCAGCAGTTAAAAGCCTCTTATTATTACTCACTATCAATTAAATATAGGGGGTGGAATTATCCCCCCCTAAGGCGCTCTAATCAGCTTTACAAATCCTTGCGTCTGAATACCAAACTCCCGCTTGGCAGCTGGAACCCTCTTCACAGTGTTCATCTGTTTGACAATAGCACTGACCATCGGGATTGCAGCCAGGGGTTAAATAATTCTCCAACGGATCAGCCCCACTTACCCGATCCCAGAAGGGGTTGGAAAACATATTATTTGGGTCCAACTCTTCTTTCACATCCATAAACTGGGACCATTTAGGGAAGCGCGCGGCCATATCCTCAAAGATAGCGACTGAATTCTTACCCCAATGAGGCCTGGCTCCATACTTCCTGAGAGACATCTGCTCAATTTCCAAATTGACAAAGTAGTTCTTGGGCACAGCTTCACCTCGTTGACGCAAGGTATATTCAATTCCTACAAACGCTGTATCACGGCCTGCTGTCATCCCTAAATAACTATCGGAAGCCTTGCCAAAACGAAAATAAATACCATTCAGTGGGAAACAGGTTTTTTCACTATTTGCAATAATCTGGCGGACATCTCCAATCCAGTTGGGCAGCTCTTCAAAGGGAATCGCGACCTCCTGAAGTGCAATTGGAAGGTTGTCCCAGACACATTTGTCGGGCTCTTTACATACAAAGTGCTGCATCAGATCCGCATGCCCAGTGGGTTTGATCAACTTCTTCAGGCCTGAATCAACATCCCTGAAATAGGAACTGGAGCGTGCAGTATGGCGAAGGGAGGCTGCAAAACACTGCAGTGTGGCACTGTCGGCTTCATGAAGGCTATCGAATATCAATCCAAATAAATATTCGGAAAAGTCTGACACATCAGCCTGGGCGTTGTAGGCATTACCCTTAGTAGACAAAGGTACCTTGTTGTAAGTTGTTACGGTATAACGCCCTAATCCCGGGAACCAGGCAACATTTGCTGAATGATTATCTCGAGCCAAATCAAGAACAACACCCTCCAGCTCATCATCGCTGTGATACCCCTTTACTTTTGCTTGTACCTTATAGCCAGGTTCAACCTCTATGGTCACTTCAACAACTACGCCTAAAACACCTAGGTTTACCCTGGCGGCATTGAGCATCTCACCATTGATTACTCGTAAGTCCCCATTGCCATCAACCAACTTCAATTCGGTGACATAATCAGAGATCATGCTGCTTTTTTGTGTAAAAGTTGAACCGTGAGTACCGCTTCCCAGCATACCGCCTATCGTGAATATGGCCAGCTCTGTCACCATGGGCACGCTTAGTTCATGCTCTCGAAGATAAGCGGTAAAATCCCGGAATCTCATACCAGCCTGGACAGTAACCAACAGGTTATCTTTGTCCAGGCTAACGACCTGATCCATATTTTCCAGAGTGATTTGCACCTCTCCATTTCCTGCACAGGCCGCATCAATCTGACTATTGAATCGGCGACTCCCGGTCATCACTTTACGGCCTTGATCCGCTGCATCACGTACTATCTGCTGAACTTCATCAATACTGGTCGGATCATGGATAACACCAGGGAAACAATCCTGAGTATCCTGGTAGTTTTTTAATACCTCAGGCACTTCAATTGGTGGCGGTAGCTGCTCTGCAACACTTGTAGCAGCCATGAAAACACCCACTATACAAAGAGCTTTTTTACACCACCTCAATAAATGTTTGGATTTGGTTATTATTTCTGCACACATACCTAAACTCCCTTTATTGCATTAACGTAGACTGGTGGATAAATCAACCAAAACGGGGAAGCAGCTCCCCATCGATAATGTCCCGAACATTACTGCTGTGATCAGGCGCCTTACTGCGAAGAAAATCAGCATAATTTGACCGGTAGGCTGATAAAGGGCGACGACCAATGGATGGCACCCACAGTGCATGATTCGTGGTTGCAAATTCCAGTGATCGGTTAGCTAGGATACAAATTGGCCCACCGCTGAGACGTGCCGCATCAAAAATCCAAAACTCTTTACCATTGGAATCGGATGTCGTTGGATATTTGCGTACAACTGCTGCAATCACATAACCGTCGTTCTGGGCCGTGGAGCCCGGGCGGGCCATAAATTGCGGGGTACGCATTACGCAATCTTCTGGGAACTGAAAGGCATCCGCAATCTTCATATTGACGCAGTCCATATGAATCAAGGCGGAAGGGCGACTTTCTTCAGGCATATTCCAATAGCCGTAGTGGCGCTCAGGATAATCGCGATATGCCCAGGAAACCCGCATAGATATATGGTCAGGCCTGTAACCCACAGCAGCCCAATAAAGGTGCTCAAAGGTTTCAGGGAACTGGAAGTGCCCACGGTAAGCCGGATCATTCATATCCCAGGAAAGCGCATCATCCCGAATAACCCGGTAATCTTCTTTTATCTCAATAGCTGAATTTGAGTTAACTCGAATCCGGGCACGTACCAAACCTCCAACATCCAGCGGTGCTGCAGGGTATCCGGACAACCACTTGGGTACCAAACCTCCCTTCTGCAGGATTTCAAAGCGGAATAACTGCTCAGATTTATCCATTGCCCCCATATATTGGCCATACAGGGTAATCTCACCCGCATTGTCATCGTAGTTGCAGACAATGTCCGAAGTATCAAAGCCGAGCTCCAGGTAATCTGCGATAATAGTATCAGCACCCGGCACCATATCGGCCTTCCGAATAACCCAACACCGGGTCCGGTGTTCTTGAGGCAGAACTATTCTTGTTCCAATAATTCGGGTAGATTCAACTCTCGCTGCAGTTTCAAAGACAATGATATGATTTCGCGTTACTCCAAGAGAGTGTGAGCTTGCAGCAATATAGGCGTTGTTACCCTGACGATCCCGAATGTTCCAACTTTCAAATGCACCCTCTCGATCCCAGCGAATTAATCGAATAAATCCTGAGCTACCAGAATCACCAATATTTCCACCATAGTTGATAGTGATACAGTTACCTGTTTCCAGATCAAAGAAAGGGTGACCGGTGGTCCGAACCTGGGGAAATAGCCACTTTTCTGGGGTTAGATTTTCAAGCAGCGGAGGTAAGCTCGATTTCCATTCATCCACTTCTCCAATAGGGGTTACCATCTCTAGAGTTGTAGCATCAAACTCATAGGGCATACCCCCTTCATAACTCATTGCAAAACGGTTATCTCCCATGTAGTTGGGGGCCGTATTGCAGTAGTTCATAAATCCCAGATTCGGGCTTGAGTATATTGTCCCACCTAACAAATTGAATTTATCAAAACCTGTTAAATCCTGCTCCTGCATTATCGCAGACGCGGTACGTATCATTTTTCGGGTATAGGGAACTTCACTGTTATTGCTCCGCCCAGTAAAGTCGAGCCGGGTCAAAGCTCCCTTTCCATTAGGTGTAAGATGGTTGGACGCCAGTGGAATACCCTCAGCCATAAGAAGATGGCCAATAACATCATCGGGTAAGATTCCCTGTATTACACTGAGCACTCCGGAGGAATCTGACAAATCACCAACCATTATTGACTCTGGGAAACTATAGCCATCCAAAGTATGGCCTGCCCCAGCCTTAACTGATGCCACTCCC
Organism: Microbulbifer maximicatervae (SeqCode); assembly: GCF_052467815.1. Classification (NCBI taxonomy): domain Bacteria; kingdom Pseudomonadati; phylum Pseudomonadota; class Gammaproteobacteria; order Cellvibrionales; family Microbulbiferaceae; genus Microbulbifer; species Microbulbifer maximicatervae (SeqCode). Next base: position 3,472,944 of record NZ_CP174326.1, on the reverse strand, counting down.
ATAAGCGGTGATGCAGACATTACACCTGCGGCCTTCAATAGATCTCGACGCTTCATTTTTTATCCCTAAAAAATACGGTCGGCAGCTTAATCTGACCATAAAATTAAATTTTTAATTAAATAATTGGCGCAATTCACGCCCAAAATAAACCTTTAGGCGAAAACCACTTATTATTCTTATCAAATCAACCCTTTAGAATTTTAACCCCTTAAAATTCACACCATCAACCTTTATACAACAATAAAAACAAACCAAACTAGAAAACAAAACCTATCAAACAGGACAATAAAAAATACCAATCAGTCAAACAAAAAAATATCGATAAGAAATCCGATATCGCCCAAAACAACCACCAGACTAATATCAACAACAGAATTTAAAATAAATATTAACACTCATTGAATCGCACAATATTTAATATATCCATGAGGCACCTCATATATATGCGCCAACAGATCGAAAGCTGCATCAGCCCCCCTAAGAGGTACAGCTAGGAAGCAGTGGATATATGACAATTCTATTAGACATTGAGAAAATGATTATTCATTGATGTTTAATTGTATTGGTATACAATATTTTATGCACAACTACCCTAAAATTAATTTAAGGTGACATTAATGTTTAGTCATATTATGGTCGGGGCCAACGATATCGAGGAATCAAAGGTATTTTACGATTCCACTTTTGGAATATTGGGTTACAAACCCGGCACTATTGATGATCGTGGCCGCTACTTTTATTTTAATGACAACGGTATTTTTGCCATCACCAAACCCATCAATGGGGAGCCCGCAAGCCATGGCAACGGCAGCACTATTGGCTTTACAGTAAACAGTTCTGAAGAGGTTGATGCCTGGCATGCTGCAGGTATTGCCAACGGTGGTACCAGCTGCGAAGAGCCTCCAGGCGTACGGGATAGCGCCGTAGGCCCAATATACCTCGCCTACTTACGAGACCCTGCTGGCAATAAGCTCTGCGCACTGTATAGAGCAAGCTAATTAGGGTTCGCAATCAGGTGCCTCCCTTTACAGGGAGGCGCTGTATAAGTGGACTAATAGAGTAATCAGTCCCAGCGGTTGAAAATAACGTGCATGCCGTGATGATCGTCACTCACGAATACGAAATAGCCGGCGCCAGTATGTGCAGTTGCGCACACCTTCGTCCCCTGGGAGGTCTCAGAACACTGCATTTTGTAGGCTTCAATTCCCGAAGCATCGTATTCACACTGACTGTATTGGCTGTCAAGAGTTTGCACTAAATCGCGGCTGCTCCTTGCCAATACATAGCGGTAATCACCAAAGTAGCGATAGTTATAGGCATCCAGGTAATATGCCTGTGAATCAATACCCCCTTCCAGAAGCTCGCTATAGCAGAGTTCAGGTCTGGCCATCCACAGAGTTTCCTGATCATTCGAAGAATGTATTCCTGGCCAATTCTGTTGATCATGTTGAGAGAGTACTACGTTGGTTGAATCAACATAGTCTTTCACAATGACGTAATCACCTTCATCACTTTCTATTCTACAAACCGGCGCACCGCCAATAAAATTATCACACTGAACCATATCCAGGCTGACTTGAGTTGTCTCCCCGGCACAGTCTTCTGCAAAGCTTTCAGCCCAGTATTGCACAGCCTTAACTGCATACTCTCGAGAGTCTTCTATTTCATAATAGAAGTCTGAAAAGATGCGATAAACCTCGCGATCATTAGTATTACTTGCAGAAGCTGCTACAGAACACTGACTAAACTTAGGCAGTTCAAAAGTCTGTTCTGCTTGAGCGGGAACCGCACCGGCAATAGCAATCGCTGCTGTAAAAGTGGCAAGAGTTTTCATTAGATGTCCTCCGTGAACAATCATCCTAAAAGGGACGCGGATTCTAGCAGAGGAAAAAAAACTATCAAAAGCAGTGTAACGATATGAAAGTTCAGGTACCTTCTTCCAAGGTTGTGAATATCTGAATAATATTAATTATCGGCATGAGTGAGTTAACTCGATAAAACGTTCCAGCTGAAATCCGGCCTCAGTCTTCCCTCCATCTTTACTTTCAAGCGGCCAACCACAATTCACCCGCACACAATCACCGTAGAGATCAAGCGTGCTAAAATCTGCACCGCCCAACAAGGCTATATTTTCTTCGGAAGCCATACGGCAAAGACTCCGGCTGTCCAACCCTGGGATCTGCAACCAAATCACCATTCCTCCATGGGGGTCACTGATACGCGATTCATCGGGCAAGGATGAACTTAAGTAGTTGCGATAGGATGCGACCTGGAAGGCAAGCTTTTGCCTGAGCCCTTGTACATGACGGGAGTATTGATTGGTACCGATGAAATCGGCTACCGCTAATTGGACGGGCAAGTTCACACCGAAACTTTCGGTAAATCGATAGCGTTCATATTGTTTTCGATACCTTCCTGGTAAGCACCACCCCAGGCGATAGCCTGCGCTCAATGTCTTGGAGATAGAGCCACACCAAAGCACATACCCGCTCCGGTCCCAGTAGCGCACGGGCATGGGCAGACTTCTTTGAAATCCGAGCTCCAAATACACATCATCCTCGACAATTGGAACCCGATATTTACCAGCCAGTGCGGCCAGGTTCTCTTTCTGCTCCGAGCTCAGGGACACACCCGTAGGATTCATATGACTGCTACTAAAAAGACCCGCTTGGACCAATCCCTGCTGCATATAGCGCTCTAGCTGTGCGAGGTCTAAACCGTTTTCAACAGTCGGTATCTCAACAACTTTTCGCCCCATCAACGCCAACAGATTAAGAAGACCGTTGTAACAAGGAGAACTGATCGCAACCGCATCACCGGGCTTAGTCGTAATGGCAATCGCTGTGCGGACGGCATCCATACAACCATTCGTCACTACTAATTCATTGGCAGAGAAATGCAAATCATAACTGGCAAAGTGTGCACTAAGCGCACTGCGCAAAAGCGGCTCCCCTGAGGAAACCGGATAGCCATGCATACTGGCGCCAGCCTCTCGGGTTGCCCGCCGCATACTGCGCTCCAGGGAATCTAACGGCAATAGCTCTGGAGATAAAGACGCAACACCCAATGGCCCTGTTCCCAACCCACGGAAATAGCAATCGTGATTTACTGGATCTGTTGTTCGGCAGGTGAATGCGGGCATTATGGGAGGCGGGTTACTGCTGGGAGGAACTGAGGCAAAGAATCCAGATTGCGGTCGAACCTTCGCCCAGCCGAGTTCCTCCAGCAAGTAGTACGTACTTTGGGCTGTTGTCAGGCTCACTTCGTTTTGTGCAGCGAACCGCCTGAGGGACGGTAGTTTATGACCGCTGGGTATTCTCCCTGACTGAATATCCTCTATACAGCGTTCGGCAAGCTCTTTATACCGCACCTATCCCCTCTCCGATTCCGTCTCCGATTCCGTCTCCGATTCCGTCTCCGCCCAAACTGTATACCTATTTTATACAAAAATTGCATCTGTATACCTTTTTTTATTTCTTGGATAGTTAGCCCCGAGACAAATTGGAGGGGCTGATGCGGTACTCGGATTTATTACTTGGTGTGCTACTAATGGCAATGTGGGGATTCAACTTCATTGTTATTCAGATGGGAACGGAAGATCTGGACCCACTCCTTCTGGTGGCTTTACGCTTTTCTTTGGCAGCCTTTCCGGCAGTGCTTTTCGTTTCCAGGCCGACAGTCAGCTGGAAGTACGTTCTGGCCTACAGCCTGACTTTTGGCTGTGGGGTTTGGGGGATGGCCACCTGGGCAATCTCTAGCGGACTCTCTGCGGGAATGGCCTCACTTCTTTTGCAAGTAAATGTTGCGATTAGCTTACTATTCGGCTGGGTATTCCTGAAAGAAAAGATTATCCCGCAGAAAGCTCTTGGGGCTCTACTTGCCTTGGGAGGGCTGTTGCTAAGTTTGATGGTTGAAGATGGCACTGTGCCCCTTATCAGTATTGCACTTATCCTAATAGCGGCTACCAGCTGGAGCATCAGTGGGCTCATTGTAAAGGCCAGTGGCACACAGCAAGTATTTAGCTTTATTGTCTGGGGGCTATTTTTTGCACCGTTACCACTGTTCGCTGCTACCTATATTAAAAATGGTGCGGATATATTTTATGAAATTCAAAACAACCTTAGTGGAAAGTTAATTTTCTCCATATTGTTTCAGGCCTACCCAACCACTCTGCTGGGATACTGGTTCTGGAACCGGTTAATCGTTAAGTACCCGCTGTCTACTGTTGCGCCTTTAGGTTTACTCTGCCCCGTTTTTGGACTCTTTTTCAGTTGGTTATTAACTGGCGAATCGATTGGTTCAGAAAAGTTAATGGCCGCTATTATGATTTTCTCTGGGCTGGCACTTGGTATTGTTCATTTTCGCCAGAGCTTTAAGATGCTAAGAAACTCACGGATTTTTGGCATGTTAAACATATCGCGATGAACAAGTATCCAAGTTGAGACTTGCCAGCTTTCAGGCGTAGGAATCTCAATAATGTCTTCAAATTTTTTAGCCAGGATTCTCGGCATGGCGCCAATACCGCAGCCTGAAAGCACTGCCTGGTTAAGAATTTGCTGACTGGAAGCAGTCAGCACAATCTTTTGATCGGGAATATGATTATAAATCCATTCATTCCAGCCAAAGTGTAACGGGCGATCACCTAAAGCCAGAAATCTGTGCTCTTGAAGGTTACTTTTATCGGGAAGCCCATAGTCTTCAATATAGGATTTGTGTGCATAGAAAACGAATTCTGTAGTGAAAAACGGCAACACGATATTATCAGGTGTCGTTGGTTTCTCACCGACACGAATCGCAATATCAGCTTCACCGTACTCTAGGTTAAAATTGCGCAGATCCCCGATTAAATTGACAAGCATACCTGGGTGCTGCGTCTGGTACTGTTTAATTATCGGCATCAACAGGTCTACCATTTCGCCGACAGAAGTGATGGTGAGGTTGCCTTGCAAATTCTGCTCTTTGCTTTGCAACCGCGATGACAACTGAGAAAAATGGCTGTCCGTCACCGCTCCCAGGCGCATAACCTCCAGCCCCGCCTCCGTTGGAATATAGCCTTTGTCATTACGCTGAAATAGTACAACCCCAAGGCTTTCCTCCAATACATTAATATGGCGCATCACAGTGGACCTATGAATACCAATCTCTTGGGCCGTTGCACTCAGAGTGCCCAGTTTGGCCAGCCTGTAAGCGGTCCTTAACTCAGTCCATTTATCCATTATTTACCTCAAGCCCCCAATGCTCAGCATGTGCAAATATGCACATCAGAGTCTCACAATCACACATTCACAGCATATTCGCTACACCATAAAATGGATTCAAATGACCTGTACACCCTCTAATGGTTGAAAAATATGGTAATTAAAGCGGAAGTATTGATAGTAGGCGGTGGTTTCGCCGGTGTGTCTGTCGCGCAAGCACTGGAAAGACATGGGCTCCATACCATTCTGGTAGACAAAAAAGATTATTTTGAAGTCACTTTTGCCACCTTGCGCAATGTAACCGATCCATCCAGTACCGGGAATCAAGCGCGCAAGTACTACAGGGACTTTTTCTATGGCCGCTTCATTCAGGGAGATGTAATGGAAATGTCTGCGAAATCAGCGCGTTTGGCAGATGGAACAGAGTTACATTTCAACAGTGCCATACTCGCCTCCGGCACCCGATATCCGAGTATGCCAATGGCCAAATCCCTTTGCGCAATGGATATTCAATCCAGAAACCAAGAACTGTTGAACGAGCATCAGCGACTGAAACAAGCAAGGAAAGTCATGGTGATAGGTGGAGGGGTCGTTGGTGTCGAATTGGCAGGAGAGATCGCGCACGCTATGCCGAGCACTCACGTAATTCTGACACACAATAAAGAGGTCTTATTGGACAACTTCAAGCCTAAAGCACAGATCAAAGCCCAGAGACAATTAGAGAATTTAGGTGTAGAAATTCAGTTTAACAGCCGCTACCAAAATCAAAATGGCCGCTATATAAATCTCAACAATGGCCAAGCCAGCGATGCAGACCTGGTTTTTGAAGCAATTGGTGCGCTGCCCAACAATGATTACCTAAAACCGCACTTAGCGCATATCCTTAATGAGCAGGGATTTGTGAAAGTCGATAACAGACTTCAAGTTATTGACGAACCAAGCTTGTATGCACTCGGAGACATTGCCGATATTGGTGAGGCCAAACTGGGCTACCTCGCCTCTCAGCAAGGTGAATACCTGGCAAAGGCCATCGCCAGAAATAGAAAAGGAAAAAGTACCAAAAGCTATAAACGAAACCCACTAATGGCACTAGTTCCCATTGGCCAGAAGCAAGGATTAGTGCAGCTACCTTTCGCAGTAACAACCTGCAACCACCTCGTGCGATTGAAGCAGAAAGACTTATTCATTAATAAGGTTTATCGTGGGTTTGGCACTCAGCCAAATGCCCGGCTCTCTTAGTTCGGGCTAACTATTGTAAGTAGCTATTAATGCAGTTAACGATATGATTCTATTTTAGCCAACTGTATAAATACAAAAAATAAAATCATAAAGTGAGCATTATCAAGGACAAAAAATCACAAGTACTAACCAGGTTTATTACTTTTCTCCCTCACCAGCCAGTAGGAAACTCCCAGGGCGATAGTCACCAGGGCAATTCCAACTATTTGCTCCGCATTAACAAATTTTAAGTCGAGCACAATAACCTTCCGAGCTACAGCCATTAAGGCTGTAGCCAATACCAATTGCACCGGTATCACATTAGTACCCAGGTAGAGTCGGATATTAGTGAAAATTTCAATGGCAATAAGAACGGCGAGAAAGGCCCCAAAAGTCTCGAGGATATCTTCCATATCCAGCAATAGGAATGGCGTCTCCATTAGCCTTTCATAAAGTACATAGACGACATCCGCAATGGTCCAGAATATGACCAACACCATAAGAATGGCGAGAAATTTAACGGCATATTTTATTGCTCGATGTAATTGGTTGATCAGGGGATCAGCATGATCCTCATGTATCTCGTCATATTTCATGGGCTTCGCTCTGCCGATTGATACCGCACATTGCTTGAGTTCGACTATAGGCGAAATCCCCGTATTCAGCCGAGAGAGCTTCCTTTAGTGAGTGAGTAGTAACAGGAATCCCGGCAGCATATTCACCGCCGGGATATTGTGAGTCGTTAAGGTAGGCAGGCTGCGTTAGTGAAGAAATACTTTACTTCGTAGTCACTACAATCCTCTGTTGCACAAAAGAAGCGGTAATTAGTGCCGATATCGCCTATATGCATGCTTTCGCCGGTTAAGGAATAATCCAACTTCGTATCAACAACCCTTGCCTCAATACCAGCAACATCACTGACAGCACAGCTATTGCTTATATTTCCCGCTGACTTGTGTTCGTTAAAGCTCTCATAATCAATGCCACCTGAGGAGGGATCATCCAGGTCCAGCCACTCGGTTGCGTAGTACCCTGGATTTACCAAGCTGTTGGACAACTTGTGCACGCCCAAAGCATTGATTTCATCACCGTGGCGCCCGTGGAAAGCAAAAATTTGCTGGGATGAAGTGGAAGAATAAGTTGTACAAGTCCCCTGCTGAGTCCCCCCGGAAATAGATGAGCCATTGCTCGAAGTCAATTTAAGGTAGTAAACACTACCTGTTTCATGCTTTTCATCGTCGACACAAATTTTAACGTCATCCAGATACTCGCTGCTGGCGGAGTTAAAACTCAGCACACTCCCCATCGAGCCACCATCTCCATCACCGTATTCAATACAATATTCATGATCACTGGCTGTGGCATGGCTTAGGGATTGCTTAAATTCATAGCAAGCTCTAAAACCGTCAATTCGACCACCGGAACGAATCTGGACAGATTTCAGATTCATAGTACCGCTGCCGAGTAGCTTACGTTTTACCAGGTCGATTGAATCAAACGCATCACCTCCGGTACCACCCACAACATCTTTTTTGATATAGCCAAAATCCGAGTAGCTGTCTTGGTTGGCGATCCAGAACCCATCAAATGGTTCGTAGTAATTCACCCAAACCGAGGTAGTTACACCTTCTGAATTCCTCTTGGCATAGAGAGCGGCATTTTCCAAAGCGTTATAAGGCATTCCATAGCGATAGCCATCGGCTTCACAGGCGGAATAACCTTCACTCCAGGCTCCCGATGCACTGCTGATGTGCCAGTTTCGCTCATCGTCTACACAGGCAAACACTCGCTCCGTACTACAGCTATAGTCGCGAATTTCACCGTCATTACTTAACCAGGCGCAACTATTGTTACCACTGGGAGAGTCATTCCGCCAAGACCACGTAAAATCTTCAATCTGGGGTGCTTTAGAAGCACCTATAGTGGTCGCATTGGCCTCCACCAGCGCCAACTCAAGCATGTTATACCCAGATACTGCTTTCTCCAGGATCTCACTGCCTGAATACTTGATGTCATCCTTGTTATATTCCGTTGTTGCATCCAGGGCGACACTTAAATTCCCATTGTTGTAGTGGCTGGTTGCGCTAGCATTACCGTCGATATCTGCTGTTAACTGGCTGGAATTTTGTGCAAGTGGCTCATTGGAAGTGAGGTTTCCAGATGCATCCATCTCATCCACACCGATCCAGACATTGCGTCTGAATTTCGATGTGTTTGACTCGTCATGGTAATCACACAGATTGTTATCACCAGTGTGCGGATACTCTCTGGGCACCTGAATAAATAGGATAACGTTGCGTCCCGCATCCAACACATCCTGTTTAGTCAGTGTTTGCGCCGGCAGGGAGGCGCAATCATCTTCTGTATAGCCCCAGTCGGTAGGCTTAAATACCAGATCCCCCAACCTGCTTTCAATTTTCTCACCAATCTTATTGCGGAAGTTCTGGTGGTAATCAGAATCGTAGGCCTCAAACTTTAGGAATATGACCTCATCATTATTATCTTCAAGAAAATCCTTAATCTCATCCAGCCCATCCCCCAAGGTTGCAGCTGTGCCAAACATATAAATACACATAGTGGCCTCTTCCAGGCCCATATGACACAGGTGCGGTGTTGAGCTGACACTCGAAGCAGGATAAGTATCATATTCGACCAGGCGTATTCCGCGACTGAACAATTTCTCCGGCGCGTACCACTGGTTTACATCGGTATATACACCCTGATCCCACTGATAGGATGCATAGGCATTATGCGCTCCCGCCCACAAGGTCTTTGATAAAGGAGCCTTTGTATCAATCTGCCCCTGTAAATCCAGGCGCTTCACTTTATCATCACCGGAATCAATCTCTCCCATGGCGGACATCGACAGAGATAATCCCAAAATTAAACTTGATACCAAACCAACTGTTTTATTCATTATTTTTTTCCTGATAAGTATCTTAATAATTACCTCACAAATAAAAATCCAGTAACTATTTCCCCCCAGTTGAATTGATCAATTAGAACAAGCGTGCACACGTGTCACGAATAGTTAAATTACAACAGTACCAGTCAGTCAATTTCGGTCATTTACCCTACTTTACACTTTCATAATTTACGTATCTCTCAATTCTGACAAATATCTATTTCCAACTTAAACCTGCGAAATAAGACTTACTTACAGAAGATACAAATAGTAAATACAGATTGTGACTAGTCAGTTAAGAACATAAGGCAACTTTGTAATTTTCTATTCTTTTGTGAAAAATGCGCCATTAATAAAGTCCCCAAAAACCAACCATCCCCACATTCAAGCAAAAAGCCTTAACCGCCAACTACGACCGCCAAGTCTAAAAAATTAAGCCAGATGATTCCCCCGCCAACTCACAAACAACATTCCACTAACCAAGCACTTATTTCATTATTAGAAATCACTAATAAATACCTTCTGCTCCCAGGCCCTTAATAGCGAGGGATATTTACTTTCCGCATTCAACGATAACAAGGGTATAGACGAGCCCCTCAAAAATCCGTGCAATCAAATCAGGGATTTGTCAGAATCAATTCTGGCGTTTAAAAAAATAAGTCGTAATTAGGAATTAATCGCCATAAAACAGAGCTTAACAGTAAGCAGGCAATGAAAAATACGCCTTTCTGTATTGTCATAAGTCAAATACAGTATTGATCCGCACGCTCAGGGAGTGGCCATCTTATTCAGGTATTGCATAAACAGAACTAAACGCCTCAAATCAAATAGTCAGCCTTATCAGGGAGAGAGAATGAAAACCAAAGCACTTTTTGTAATAATTAGCCTCGTTATAGCCTCATGTGGATCGATACGTCCGAACAACGCAAGCAATTACCAACAGGAACTTATTACCCCGGAGGAGACAAAGAGCTTTGTTCTCACTGAAAGTAGCATCTTCGATGAACCCATGCTAGGCATCGCACTAAAATACGACAACAAGCAATACCCTACCGATATTATTAATATCTATATATACCCAATCGACAGTATTTCATGGGACGATACAGACGAAACAATCTCCATTGAAATGGGCGACATTATAGATGAAATTGACATGGCTATAGAGCAAGGACACTACAAATCCAGATCCGACGAGACCATCGAAAACTTTAGCTTTAATACTGGACAAAAGGTTTTCACAGGAAAGAAATCTTCGTTCACCCTCATTAACAAATACGATATTGAGTACTTCTCAAACAGCTATGTTTTTATTGATAAAGACAAATACATAAAATTTAGAACCAGCTTCGATAGCCAAGCTACCATAGAGTGGAACGGCGACGCTGCCGTTAAAGAAATATTGCCGGAAATAGTAGTCCCAGGAGAGTCTGAATATATGAAAGACTTGAGGACCGAACACCAGGAAGCTATCACGCAGGACCTGATAAAACTGCTATTTCAGGGTTCAAACGTTACGAAATCAAATACAGAATAGGCTTCAAAACCTCAACAAGGTTAACTTCAAACCTTTAAAACAAAATTTTCGACAACATTGAAGATATTGATGTGTCGCCAAGCCTCGCAGGTACTAAACCTTTACGGCTAAAGCGACACTCCCTCAATTAACGTTTCCAGTGCCATATCTGCCTGAACCTTTTCTTCCGTAGCCCCTGAAATGTATAAATTCACATCCAGGCGGCAGGTTTCATTCAGATCACACACCACTTATTGACTAAATTTTCTAGGGGTTGAGATACTGCTGGCACTTCCGAGTCTATGATTAAGGAGGCATCCAGTTAAGGAATCTCGACACATGAGAAAAACGCTGCCTCTAATCCTGTCTCTACTGCTCTTCGTATTTACTCACGGCGTGCAGGCCAACAATTATGTTACCAAGGACAGTCAAACCACAACGCCTCCTCTTGGGTGCATCAGTGCAACATCAGTAAAATCCACTCACACACCGACAGACATTACTGCTGCCGCCAAAACATGCGCAGAAGAGGCCAAATTTGATAATGCTGCTGAGCTCTTAATGATTGCGAGTGCCTTTGCCTACTTCGATACACAGAGAGTAAGTGACAAAACTGGGCATAATGTACTAAGAGTAATTTTTAATAGGGAATTTGGCTCTCTGCCTGACCAGGATCGTACCAAACTATTCTCCAGCATCAACTCTCTTGATAAAGGAGGCGCAAGGAAGCTCGAAGTGTGTACATACTTAACAGATTCAGAGCCCCCATCCTATATACCTATCTATATGATTTCCCATGGGTTAAGAAAATTCACGGGAGCTACTGAAGATCCTCTGATAAAAGAATTCGATGCTACCGAAAGCTGGTCAAAATCCATGGTCTTTATCAAGTGCCGTAGCTAGTCAAAGACAAGGTGCTTATATCAAACTCGTCATTGAGTTTGGTGTGAGCACCTAAGACATTGGACCTTCACTCTAAATCCGCACAATTACTTTAAATTTATAGTCGCACTCAGGTATTGGAAATCCATCCTCCCTCCGAAGCACCGTACTCACCCCCTCAGCTGCTCCCATTATTTACCAAATGTTAAATTTCAGGCGTGATTCTTATCAAGAAAAAACTCACCTTACAGATCAAACAGAAAGAGCGATGAAAGAGAACGGAACTCTTATTTTATTTTGTGAAAAGATGGGGGCAGGAAAAAGTACCAAGGCGGTAGAAGTGGCACAAAATACGGGAGCTATCCTTATCTCCGAAAATGAGTGGCTTTCAAATTTATACCCTCGTGAGATTTGCTCACTCTCAAACTACATAGAATATTCTGCAAGGTTAAAATCAATAATCAAGCCTCATATCCAGAATATTTTAAAGCATGGCACCTCTGTAATACTGGACTTTCCAGGTAATACAAGAAGACAACGATCCTGGTTCAAAGAGATACTTCAGGATAATTTCTTTCCCCATCAATTAATTTACTTGAAAGCAGAGGATGAATTATGCTTACAGCGCATCACCCAAAGACAAAAATCACACCCTGAAAGAGCCACCTTTGATAATCCAGAGACCTTCAAACAAGTTAATCAGTACTTTGAAGAACCAACCTTATCAGAGAGGTTCAATATTGAGGTGATCGAGCAAAGAGAAATAAGTAAGTAACTATTCTCTGAGTATGAGCACACTTGAGTACACTTGAGTACACTTAAAAAGAAAGTCTCTATTGAATCCGACTTTAAACAAAGAAAATATGTTATCCTTTTTATGCTGTTTTTACCTTATGATACAAAGAATTTATGTCATCAGAAACACTATCAAAATCATGGCCCCGTATTCATATCTGGTTAAAAAAGAATGCCCCACAAATCTATGATGCTTTAAATCCGCCCGCTACTGGGACCGAAATAGAAAAGCTAGAGTCCGTTATTGGTTATAAACTACCCCGCGATTTATATGAGCTTTATAAAATTCATAATGGCATAAAATCAAGAGCTATTGCTAACTTAGTCTATGGGCTTCAATTTCTTCCTATCTCTGATGTAATTACCAATATTGAACTACAGCTTCACTATGGAAAGCTGCCATTAAAACATGCAGACCCCGGAATTAAGTCAGACTCTTTTGATTTCAGCACTAAACGAATACCGATTGGTGATGATTGCAGTACATGTACACTCTATGTTGACCTAGAAGCAGATAAGAATGGTAGCAATGGGCAAATTGTTCTGCTTGAGTACGACTCCAAATCAGCTTTCTTACGCAGTCCATCCATCACTAATATGTATTCTCAATTTGCTAGTGACCTTGAGTCAGGTAAATATGCTCTTGAGGAAGGTGCCAAAGAGGATGGGATTGATTTTCTCGAAATGAAAAAAGAGCCTAACTAAGATCGTAGCAGGGGCACCTTATACCCCTGCAACCTACTACTGGATTTACAAAGATGGAAGCCAGTCAACCCCCCCTTGGCTTCCAGAACTTCTTACCGCCCCCACATTTTTCGACTGCCCAGTTCTTTCTCCTAAGAGGAGGTGAATGACTCTCTTTGCGCTAGGTCAAGCTGCAAGAGCAAAGTGTTGCCAAATCAATTATTTCGACTATTACAGAAATATAGAAATTTTGAGGTAACTCATGATGCTACCGAACCACACCCCCAGCAATATTCTTAATCACCTGGCGGACTCTCCTCCCAGTAGTGAACCCACCAAGATTCTAGTGTTGTACGGATCCTTAAGGCCCAATTCCTATTCCCGCTTACTAGCCAACCAAGCTGTTGAAATATTGCAGCATTTTGGTGCAGATGTACGCTTATTTGACCCCGTTGACCTGCCCCTATATGACGGCGTCAGCCAGGATCACCCAAAGGTTCAACAGCTTCGTGAATGGTCTGCCTGGAGCCAAGGTCAAGTGTGGGTCAGCCCAGAAATACACGGAAATATTTCTGCCGTTTTCAAAAACCAGATCGACTGGTTGCCGCTAGACCAATCAGCGAGCCGGGCAACCCAGGGGAAAACCCTGGCAGTCATGCAAATTTCCGGCGGCTCCCAATCATTTAATACAGTCAACAGCCTGAGGGTTCTCGGCCGCTGGATGCGTATGTTCACGATTCCCAATCAATCCTCTATTGCCAAGGCATGGCAGGAATTTGATAACCGGGGGCAACTTAAGGACTCTCCATTTAGAGACCGAGTGATCGACGTTCTGGAAGAGCTTGTTAAGACTACTGTGCTGATGCGTAACCAAGGTGACTACCTGACCGAGCGGTATAGCGAGAACAAAGCGCAGCAACCGGCATCCACAATGGCCTCAATTGAGACTTTAATGACGGAAAGCGGTGTCGCCGAACCCTGCTGAGGATGCTGACATTTCCCCTTTAAAGGTCCACATTTAGCAAGGGCCCACGCTTGGCTGAGGGCCCAGATCTGATAGGAACTCTGATAAGGATACTCATCAATGAGCTTCTCCCTGGACCCAGACTTTTCTACCGCCCTCAGCAAATTCGGTGACTTGCTGGATACCCTTGCTGCAGCACCTATTGGGGACGTGGAAACTCGCCGCAGGAATGGCGAAGTAGTCACCCAGGCACTATTTCTGGGACACAGCTTTCCCCCAGGTGTGTCCTTCCGGGACTTCGCAATCAAAAGCGCGGATCAAGATGAGATACAGTTGCGCTGGTATCAAAAGACGAATAGCAATCCAGGGTCAGCTATTTTCTATATTCATGGGGGCGGGCTTATCTGCCACGATATCTCGCGCTACGAGTTGGTTGTTGCTAATTATGTGGCCGCCAGTGGTGTCCCCTTCCTCTCAGTAAACTACCGGAAAGCCCCAGAATTCCCCTACCCTAAACCGATTGATGATTGTTATCGAGCATTTATCTGGCTTGTACAACACGCACAGGAGCTCTCCGTTGATCCAGTGCGAATTGGCATTATGGGAGATAGTGCTGGAGGTGGGCTGGCCGCAGCCCTGACAATTATGGCTCGCGACAAGAAAGGTCCGCCTCTGGCACGACAAATATTGTTATACCCAATGCTGGATGACAGGACGGTTACTCCCGACCCCTTATTATTGCCATTTATTACTTGGACCTACGAAGACAACCTCACAGGCTGGACCGCTTACCTGGGCAACCAGGTAGGTAGTCCCACCGTCAGTCCTCACGCGGCTCCGGCGCGCCTGTTAGATGCCAAAGGGTTGCCCCCCGCATTTATCGACGTTGGCGAACTGGATATTTTTCGCGATGAAGATATTCAATACGCGCGCCTACTTACCGATGCCGGTGTGAGTACAGAGCTACATGTTCGGCCCGGCGTGATTCACTCTTGGGAACTTTTTGCCCCAGATATTCCTGTCTCACAGCGAGCTTTTACAGATCGTATACGGATCATACAGGAAATCTAAACCAGCCTGGCGGGCCAGACCATGAGAGCGCAGAAGCTGCAAATTTTTGATAGCCACTTCCACATCATTAACCCCCAATTCCCCTTGTTCCCAAATCACGGTTACTTGCCGCCAGCATTTACCTTGGACGACTACCGGCGCGAGTTACAAAATTACCAGCTTGTGGGTGGCGCAGTGGTTTCCGGCTCATTCCAGAGGCAAGACCAAGCCTACCTTATTGATGCCCTGGCGAAGCTGGGCGAAAACTATGTTGGGGTAACCCAGCTATCCGCAAATACTCCCGACACCGTCATTTTGTCACTTCACAAGCACGGGGTTAGAGCTTTGCGCTTTAATCTGGTACGGGGCAGCTCGGAGCAAGTGGATTGCCTCGACAGCTTGGCTCGACGTGTATTTGAACTGGCCGGTTGGCACGTCGAGCTTTACATTGAGTCATCTGCGCTGGACCGTCTCTATAACAAGCTAATCGCGCTGCCGGCACTCTCTATAGATCATATGGGGCTCAGTAAGCGTGGCTTTCCCACCATACTCAAGTTGGCAGAAAAAGGGGTTAAGGTAAAAGCGAGCGGCTTCGGCCGCCTGGACTTCGATCCAGCAGTGGCAGTACTCGAACTCTGCCAAGCCAACCCCAGCTGTCTGATGTTCGGCTCTGATCTTCCCTCCACTCGAGCACCCCGCCCTTTCAAGCCTGAAGACATTTTGTTAATTCACGACAGTCTCGATGAGTCACTAGCAGAAAAAGTCCTGGTGAAAAACGCTTTTCAGTTTTACTTAAAAAAGTAATAGCGTAATGAGGCAATTTCAGGAACTGAGTTCTAATACAGATGTCACTCATTACGCTGTAATTTTTTAGAAGCGTACAATGTGACTTAATCAGTGCACTTCTCCGCGCCCGCTCGATTCCTGTCATAGCGCTGTAATCTCGGGACATCGATTTGCTTTACAAATTACTGGTAATTAATACATGCCGATTGTAGGATGCGCCGAAAATTCGAGGTCGCCAAAAACCTGGGAAATACAGTGCAGGAGGTTGTAGTGAAAGGACTGGTAACGGTTATTTTTTTCCTATTAATGCTATCCGGGTGTACCGGTATTGGCACCAAGCCCCTGGGGGAAAACGATGTAACACTCGGTGTAGATACTGAGCAGACAATTAAAGAAAAGCTCGGCAAACCCTATGAAAAAGGCGTATTTGTAAAAAACAATCAACAAGTTTTAACACTCGCTTATGCCTACCCCACTACTGGTAAAAAGGCGGTTAGCAAAAATATTAGCGGTACCCGCAATCAGGGCTTCTACTTTTACAATGATAAATTAGTCGGACAGGATTTTGTCAGCTCTCTCGCCGAAGATTCTACTGACTTTGATGAGTCAAAAGTACCACTTATCAGTGAAGGCCAAACCAGTATTCTCGAAGCGCTGGATCTACTGGGTAAACCTTCCGGTGAGTACCAGTACCCTTTGATCAGCAATAAGTCCGAGAAAGCCAAAGTTTATATGTATAGCCAGACCAATAAGGCTATTTTCCAACCGGCTTCTTATCAAAAAGTACTAATTCTTAGTTACAACACAAATGGCATCATCACGAATGTGAATTTTGCAGAAATAGGCAATAAAGATTTAAGCGAGCAGTAAACTACTTTTCCGACAGGGGGGGCTTATCCTCAGGCTTCCCTGAAACAAATAACAGACACACTACCAACCCCACCATAGCTAGATAGGCATTTACCGTAAAAGCACGATCGATCCCCGTAGAAATATTGGGAGCCATTGCCACAATTGTTGTATTCATACCCAAGCCTATTGCCCCCCCACCAATCTGGAACATATAGAGAATTGCTCCTGCCAAGCTCGCTCGCTCTGGCGCAACAACCGTAATCGCAGCGGTGGTGATGGCAGAGTAAAAAAGACCAATGCCCGCCCCGAGAACCACCAGCCCCGGTATCATCTGTACAAAAGTTGTTTCTTTATGCAGGTGAGAAAGCATAAACATACCGATGCACATGGCAATAGTACCTGATGAGACGATGGTTTTTGCCCCTACAGTTTCGTATAGCCCACCGGCAATAAAAGACACCAAACCAAATGAGACCATCATAGGAAGCAGACCCATCCCCGAAAACATCGCCGAATGATTGTGAACCTTACTCAAATACTGAGGAACGTATACCAATGCAGCAAAGAACACGACAGACAGTAATAAAGTGGCAATTCCTGCAGCAAAAAAACCATGATTTGTAGCAACATCTACGGGAATTAATGCATCCCTGCCCACATGGCGCTCCACCAGGATAAATGCCCCCATAAAGAGAAAGGTGGCCAAGGCCAAGGCAATAATCACCGGGTTTTTAAAGCCGATATCCACGACTAAATCCAGTGCCAACAGTAAACAAAACAGCGATGAAGTAAGGGTAATTACACCACCGTAGTCGATACGCTCTGTGACATTCTCCGGCGTATCATCCGGGATAACTTTCCAGCAGACAAAAAATGCCAATGCAGCCACCGGTAAGTTAATGAAGAATATCCAACGCCAGCTTAGTAAATCCGTAAGAATGCCCCCCAATACCGGGCCAATCGCATTTGCAGCGGCGCACATACCCATCACCAAACCTCCCGCAAATCCCGAGCGGTCTTCCGGCAACATTCCGTAAATCAACCCCAGGATTGCCGGCCACATAAGGGCGCTGCCGATGCCCATTAGCCCCCTCGCTGCCAGCAGCATTGGGATATTGGTGGCTATACCACCAAGAAGGGAAAAAAATGCAAACGCGGCCATGCCAATAAAGAAAATCTTACGCCGGCCAAGCATATCCGCCAGGCGCCCACCTGAGATTAGCAGCACGCCAAAAGCCAAGGTATAGCCATTAATAATCCACTGGGTAGTGGTGATGTCGGAGTTGAAGTCTTTTTCAATGGCAGGAATTGCCACAGAAAATGCCGTGAGATCATTCCCGATCAGAAATATTGCCAAACTCAGGGCAAATAACCCCAATACCTGGGTTCTGGTCAGTTTAGTTTTTTCGCCTGCCATGCTTTGAGTCCAGCCACAGAGATCAGTTTTACAATTGTGGCTCAATCTCAGTGAACGGCAGGGACACTAGCTTTACTCCTCATGGCGAACAAGAACAGAGGTGCGAGGGAGCTACCTAGCCCTCGCCTTGCCCATCCTGAAAGAATTCCTCTACAGGCTGGTAATCCGGATTGGCGCCACAAGAACCTCGCACTACCAACTCTGTGGGCAGCACAGCAGGCTCCGCCGATTGCCCGGAGAGAAGTTGCATCATCTTCTCCACCATCAGTTCCCCCCCCCGGTGGATACTCTGGCGTATGGTGGTCAACGGAGGGGTATAAAATGGAGCAATCGGAATATCATCAAAGCCAACGATGCCAACATCTTCAGGTACCTTGTGGCCACCGGCCTGCAACGCTTTGATCGCCCCCATGGCAATACTGTCGCTGGCAGCAAAGATGCCATCGAAACTACGCCCTTCCCGTTCAACCAACTCGACAATGGATTGATAACCACTTTCGCTGGAAAAGCCTGCTGCCAACTGCCTGATAGAACCCGACAGACCGGCCCCATCGAGGGCCGCACAATACCCCTCATAGCGCCCATTAACCTCAGGGTGTGCGGTATCGCCCAGAAAGAGAATACGCTGCCGCCCCAAATTCAGAAGATGTTCTGTGGCCTGACGCCCGCCCATTTGATTGTCACTACTGACGATGCAATATTCGGCCCCCTGCCTTGAGGTCCCTCCCCAGACAACAAGAGGGTCCCCCTGCTGCTGCAGATCACGAAGTGGGGTATCGTCCACCCCCTGGCCTATCACAATAACGCCATCAGCCCGCCTGGAACTCATCAGATAAGAATGCCAATCCGAGCGGCTGGTGATACTGCTGGAAAACAGTAAATCGTATTTATGCACCGCGAGGCGATCAGCAATTGAACCAATCATATCGATCATAAATGGATCAGAAAATGTCTGGCCGCCACTGCGCCCCGTATTAATCACAACCGAAATTGTATGGCTGCGTTGCAGGCGTAAGTTTCGCGCGCTCTCATTGATTTTGTAATTCATGGAGCTCGCGATTTTTTGAATACGTTCGCGAGTCTTTTCGTTAATCAATGGATTATCGTTCAGCGCTCGCGAAACAGTAGATTCAGAAACTCCCGCCAACCGAGCAATATCGGACATGGAAACGGGAGAGGAGGACCCCTTGGGCATGGCGTACTTCACCTTGTTCGCGGGAAAAATGCCATCTTAGGCCCGTCGCCCAAGTTTGTAAAACCACCCTGTTACCCAGCCAGGGGGGCTGAGGCCTCAAGCGTCTCATCCCCCCGCTCTACGGCGCGACGGAAAAAGAACAGGGTAATCAGAATTACTGTGATGGGTACCAGGGATAAGTAGAAAGCCACCTGGCCATCAAAAGCCTCGAAAACCGACCCGGTAATCAGTGAGCCCGTTGTACCGCCCAGCGCAGAAAAAATCACCAGTAAACCTGTCATTGCAGAGTGCTGGTGGGTGGGCAATGAACTGAGCATCACAGAATTGATAGCTGGGTATACAGGTGCCATAAACAAGCCAATCAGTGGTAAAACAAAAGCCGCCACTGGGGCACTAAGCCAGTTTACATCGGGATTCGCCACAATATTACTCGCCAGGGGCAAGCTAACGACCACCAGTAATCCCATCGCAACTAAGCAGACATTCAGCATCGGGTACCAGTGTACTTTGCGCATCATCACACCGGCACCAAGTCGCCCCAACGCCAGCCCTGCGGCAAAGATACTTGCAGCCTGAACACTCATTGCAGCCGGCAGCTTAAGAATTTCATTATTAAAGGTCGGCAACCAACTTCCTATCCCCTGCTCAATCAATACATAGAAAAATACTGAGATCACGTAGATGTACACCAGGGGTTTGGCCATCAACTTTATCATCGCGATAAAGTCCTGTTTCGGGCTAGCCTCTTCGATTCGCGCCCCGGATTCATCCAGCTCTGTGCACCAGAGCAATACAAATGCAATCACACAGACCACCGCCAACACCCAATAGACATTGAGCCAGGCAGTCGACCCTTGGTTCGATGAATCAATAAAAGCGCTAAACAGCCAGTAACCACTGAGAACCCCCACCATAAACACCCCCTCCAGGGTGTTTAGAAGGCTCGCATGTGCGCTGCGGCCCTGCGCTAGTAATCCCACGGTGGAGTATGCGGCAACCTTTACCAATGCGAACGCAACACCCACCGACAAGAACAATAACTTCGCCGTCCAAAACCCGGGTAACAGGGGCATAGCTGTACAAGCCAGGGTGACGATTACCAGTCCCGTCAGCATCGCCCGCTTAAACCCCAGTCGGGGAAGCTGGGAGGCAATCAGGAAAGACACAATACCGATGGGGATATCCTTGAACCCCTCCAGCACACTCGCAGCAGACTTACTCACCCCATAGGTATTGATTACCTGCAGGATCACAGTACCCACGCTGTTCAACAAAATGGCAAAGACAAAGTAGATAGCGAATAGAGATAGGAGTATGCGCTGATTCTTCATAGTGGATTCTATCTGGCTCTGTGGTTTAGGCAGTCAGCCGTACCAACCTGTTATTGTACATTTTTTACCCAGACTTTGTGGAGAAAGGCGACTCCGCCCCAATGCCTGAAGAGACCCAGTATGTATCAGTCTGGCAAAAATTTGCAATCGTTTGCATAAAAATCAATGAAAATTTGGGAATGCCTTATGCCGATCAGTCACAAAACAACTGGCAATTGACCCAGAAAAAGAAAATAACCTCTATTTTTCAGCAGGTTACAGACTTTTCGGAGATGAAAATCAGGTCCATCTTCCAGTAACAGCCAGGCTCAATCTCAATCTTGCAATCGATTGCAAAAAGACATCAACTACGGATAGACTGAATGCCAGTAGCCGGAGGCCCAGCAGACCCGGCCCTAGAACCCAATCTCCAATCCAGTGAAAGTGGTATGAAGCAAAAACAACAAATCAAACACAAGATCCACCCCTGGGACTTGGTGGAGGACACCTTCCAGCCCGAAGATTACAGCCTCAATGCCACCCTATTCTCCCTCGGTAATGGCTATATCGGCTTGCGCGGTACCTTTGAGGAGGGTTTCGATCCAGAACCCTTTACGGATGGTTGTTACCTGAATGGAGTCTACGCCAGCGAACCTATCACCTATGGTGAGTCTGCTTATGGCTACGCGCGCAACAACCAGAGGATGTTGACGGTTCCCGACGGCAAGACCATTTATATCAGCTTGGATGGAGAACGTTTTAGTCTCGCCCAAGGCGAGCTACTCAATTACGAGCGCCGGCTGGACATGGCCGCGGGGTTCAGCGAGAGAAAACTCACTTGGTGCTCCCCAAAAGGAAAAACCATTGAACTCAAAGTGCAGCGCCTGGTTTCCCTCAGTGAGAAAAACCTATTAGCTCTGCAACTGGAACTCACTCCCATCGATTTTGACGGAGAGGTACACCTGCAATCCTGCCTTGATGGTGACCTTGCCCAGGCAGAACGCAGTGAGGACCCACGCCTTGCCTCCCCTATTGACCGGGGAGATATCGAATGGCTGGAAAATACAGCTGAAGATGGTTATTTAGCCCTGCCTCTATCCGTTAAGAGCAGTGGCTTCTCTATACGATGCGCAGCCCTGCACCTTTGTGAGAGTGACAGCGATTACACGTCCAATAACCTCCGCAGTGAAGACTGCGTCTCGGTTGACTATCGCTTTGCTGCCCGCCGCAACACCCCTATTCGCCTAACCAAGTACGTCGCTTACTTTGCACAGCAAAATGCTGAGCCGATATCAGCTGGCGAATTGCATCATTACCTGGAGCGCTGTGCGGCTAAAAGTTTTGCGGACCATATCGAAACCCAGCGTGCCCAAATGGACAACTTCTGGCTTGAGTCCGATATTCAGGTCAGTGGAAATGATGCCCTGCAGCAGGGAATACGTTTCAACCAGTACCACTTGTTCCAATCCCTAGGTCGGGATGGCAATACCAATATTGCAGCCAAAGGACTTTCCGGTGACGGCTATGACGGTCACTATTTCTGGGATACAGAAATCTATGTACTACCGTTTTTCCTCTACACCCAACCCGAATTAGCGCGCGGTCTACTGGAATACCGCTACTCAATCCTCGATGCCGCACGAAAAAGGGCGAGGGAAATGTCGATTCAAAAGGGAGCACTGTTTCCCTGGCGCACCATCGGCGGTGAGGAGTGCTCAGCCTATTACCCGGCAGGCACTGCGCAATACCATATCAATGCGGATATTGCCTACGCCGTGCGACATTACTGCCGGGTTACCGGTGATGTCGATTTTCTGCGCAACAAGGGCGCAGAAGTCGTGATAGAGGGCGCGCGTATGTGGTTGGAGATTGGCCACTTCAACGCACTTCGCGACAACCAGTTCTGCATTAATGAGGTTACCGGACCAGACGAGTACACTGCCCTGGTTGACAATAATTTCTACACAAACCTGATGGCCAAGGCCCATCTTGAATATGCTGTTGAAGTATTACAGTGGTTAAAATCATTCGATCCTGCAGCATGCGATGAGTTAACCCAGCGTATTCAACTCGACAAACAGGAAATTGATAACTGGGCCAAGGCCGCAGAAAGCATGTATCTGCCCTACAATGAAAAGCAGGGTATACATTCTCAAGACGATAGTTTTCTAAACAAACCCCGCTGGAATATTGCCGAAACGCCTGCCGATCAATTCCCGCTGTTACTTCACTATCACCCCCTGGTGATCTATCGACACCAAGTTTGTAAGCAGGCGGATGTCGTTCTTGGCCTGTTACTGGAGAGTTCAGAATTTTCAATTGAGCAGAAGCGGCGGGATTTCGACTTCTACGAACCGCTCACCACACACGACTCCACTTTGTCCGCTTGTATTCACAGCATTATTGCCAGTGAAGTTGGGTATCCGGATAAAGCGCTGAATTACTTCCAGCAAGTTGCGCGAATGGATCTGGATAACCACCACAACAATACCCAGCACGGCATACACACTGCCTGCATGGGAGGTACCTGGATGTGTATGGTCCAGGGATTTGCAGGAATGCGCCTGCACGGCAATGAACTCAACTTCAATCCATACCTGCCCAATGGAATGGACGGCTATCGTTTCCGGTTGCAATTCCGTGGCCGCACGATCGCAATCGATGTCGATTCTTACAGCGCCAGGTACACCTTGGTGAAAGGTGAAGCGCTCAGCCTTCATCACGGCAAGAAAATTCTATTCCTGGAGACACCAGGGCAAACAGAAACCATTCAAATAGCACCGATGGAGGAGGTATCCTGATGATCTATCGTGCAGCAATCTTTGATCTCGACGGCGTTATTGCAGACACCGCACGTCTCCACCTGATCGCATGGCAACAGCTGGCTGAAGGTCTCAACCTTTCCTGGACAGCGGATACTGAAGAGCGCTTAAAGGGCCTGGAAAGAATGGCTTCCCTTGAGGTGATTCTCGGGGAAAAAAGCAGCAATTACACTGAAGAAGCAAAAATTGCACTGGCTGCAAGGAAAAACAGCCGCTACCAGGAATTAATCCGCAGCCTATCCCCCGCAGACCTGTTACCGGGCGCCGGTGAACTGCTCGCATGGTTAAATTCTCAGCATATTCCGGTCGGCCTCGCCTCAGCGAGTAAAAACGCACCGGCGGTATTGGAAGCCCTGGGAATATCCCGTTGCTTTTCTGTTATTGCAGACCCAGAAAAATCTGCACCTAAACCTGCACCAGATATATTCCTAGCCGCCGCCAAAGGCCTCGGAATTGATCCAGAGTTTTGCATTGCTTTTGAAGATGCGCCCGCTGGAGTCAGTGCAATTAAGTTCGCAAATGGCATGACGGCTGTAGGCATAGGTAATCCAGATTCGTTAAAGGACGCAGACTATACGCTGGACAGTCTGGAACAATTTGTGCCAAATGATTTCTTTCTATCAGTACTAGCAGAATCGGGTATGCGCCAAAATAAAGGCTTGGCTGTTAACGAATGAAGTGAGATAAGCACAAGAGTGAAAGCCTATTTATAGAGCAAGCATTTAGCTCAGATAGAGTCTTTCTACCAAATTGCTATTCCATTATTAATAGCTAAAGGCTGCTACTCCTCTACAACTTACATATTGCTTTGGAGATGTAAAAAGTAGCAGCCATGCTTATTAGAGACATTCAACCTCTAATTTTCAAAGCAAGCGCCCTCAACAGCATCAGCCGTATTCCCAACCCAAGAGTTCACACATGGGAAGTTATTATCGCCAAGGTCCGCATTATTATTGTTAGTCGCTTCATTACTAACAATGGTATTGCCTTCTTGACCGTCATCGCAAACAAAAGTATCTCCCGGTAAATAAACACCAGTTGCAGTATTAGTAATTTCCACTCCATTGCCTTCTACAACAGTTTGCGAGATAACATTCCTATCACTACAAACAATCACTCCATACTGATCAAAACCAGATACCATATTCGACAAAAGATAAGAGCTGTCCGCACCCACTTGAAGAATCACCCCCCAAGCTCCACTAGCACTGGTAGATGTAGAGACTTCATTTGCAATAAGTGTAGAATTACTGCCGTTTATAGCTACTCCAATTTCCGTAGTTTCAGAGATTACCGAGTTAGACAATGTATTATTGTCTGACACAAAAGCAACTGAAACGGCATTGCCCTCAAAGGCTATACCTGTCACCGTATGCGCCCCGTTTCCGATTGCCTCTACACCGAACCCACAACCTTGCACCTTACCATTTGATAAAGCTCCCCCAGTGACAACAGCTCCAGTGCCATCTAGAAATATCCCATCAACATCAAAATCACACTCAATAGTAAATCCATTTAAATCAAGATAACCGCCAGGTCCAACGACCGTCAGTGCAAGGTCAAACGCTGATGAACAAGACAAATCCTCCGTGAGAACTTCAGCTGTAGTAATGATATCACCGCAGGAGACATCAGCCTTTGCGCCGTAGGATGTAATCAATACACATCCTGCAAACAACATACGAATCAAACCTGAAGGCCGTTTGATGTATCTATCTTTCATAAAATCTCCTCAAGCGAAATTATAAACGCCCACCTATAAAGTAGACCTAACCCATATTGGTCTAAATTTGAGAATCAACCATGAGAAATTATTCTCAACGAAAAAGTTATCAGCTTAAGGGGCCTTACTTCGCCTGATAAAACGGGGGCGGATATTCTTTAGTTACCAGGGAATCAGCAATACCAACAACTATTAAATACATTGCTATCACGGCAATACTTGGCTCAGTGAAGCAGCACAATTTTCATCATAAGTGCCAGTTATATTTTGAAACCAGTATTTGGACAAGAAGGATGTTTTCATGTCCAAGACATCAGCAGGAAACAACTCCAAGCTAAAATAACATTGCCAATCGACACTATTAGATAATCTAGTGGCAGCTCGATAAAATCCTATTGTTCAATAAATCTTACCAGGGAAGGATCTATCTTGCAGATATAACCTGTTATTGGATCTTCAACATCAATCAATTTAAAGTCACAAAACTCGAACCCAGGCCCCACCGAACAGCCCACAAGCACGGGGCCTGACATTGGCTCAGCAGCCTGCCAAGCGCCAGCAGGAACAACACAGCAAAATGTATTATTCTCTGCAGAAATTTCAATCTTTTGCAAACAGCTATCCCCCTCAGTCCAAATATAAAGAAACAAGCCGTCCCCCTGATATAAGTTCCAAATTTCATCAGATTCGACCCGGTGAAATTTCGACACTTCACCTTTCTGTAGGGAGAAGTAAATATGCGTCAATGCACTTCGCTTCTGCCCATCCTCCCTTGTTACTTTTGAATTTGACTTAAACACCTGAAGAAATTTCCCGCCTTCAGGATGATCAATTAAGTTATCAGGATTCATGGATTAATCAGCACCTTGTAATCAGAGTTATAAATATGTCTGATATTACATTACCACATAATGCATCAGTGAAATTTAATCCTTATAGAACAACAAGCAAAATGGTTGAGCGGATACGAATTGAACACAGGCTCACCCAGATTACTTTAGGATGAGCCTTGCAGGCAGCTCTAATTTAAGCAGCTGGGGTTAGCAGTAGTAAAAGTATTTCCAAGCCAAACATTGGTATTACTACATGCATTTGCATTTAGTTCTTCCAAGTCAAAAACCGTGTTACTCTCAGATGTATTGTTGAGAATATAATTAAAAAACTGATTATCCGCTTCCATATAGATACCCACTGAACCATTCATCTCAGAGGTGTTCTGGCTATAGTTCCCGAAGCTGGAATCAGCAATATAAATTCCATATCGTTTATTATCATATATATAATTTTGGGTTAAATTTGGGGCATCACCATCCAACTGAATCCCATCTAGTAAGTTACTTTCGATAATATTTGAGATCAAGGTATTTCTTAGCCCCGTAACTAATATACCAGTATTACCATTACCATTAGCACTTGAATTAGTAATTAGATTGAAGTCGCTCGATACTGCCAACCCTACAAAGTCATTATTGTTAGCAGAAATATTGGTTACATTATGAAATCCATCACCAGCCAATCTAACCCCCGTCTGGCAGAATGATATAGTACCTGCGCCCTCCAAATACCCCACAAGACCGACAACATCTATGCCTATTGCAGAATTATTGTCACAAGTAATGGTATGACCATTCATATCCAGGCCACCAGTTGGGCCAACAATGGTTATCGCGATATTATCTGTACATACCAAATCATCATCCAAAACTTCTCGGGTGTTAATGGTATCACCACAATCAACCGCCGATGCAAGCCCGGATATTAGCAAGCAAAAAGCACCTGCAAATATAGATAAAGAACACTTCATACCTTGTAATTGCCATATAGCCATCTTACTACCCTCTATAAAATCAGTTAATAATGACCTTCTCCTGAACAGAGTGTGATCCAGCTTGTTAAAAGGGCTATAAGAAATTTCTCTTAAAGAAATGGCAACTAAGTACGGAATCTAAACATCTGTGAATGGTAAATAGTGGCTATCTACGCCAATTAGACAAAACGCAAGAAAGCAGTGTTGGATATGAAGCCAATGGGCCTTTACATGGGAAGTTTAAGGGGGCGGCACTCATTACCCTCCTTTTCCCTCCCCCAAAAAAAATCTGCGCAAATCTACCGCCAGCCTGATTACTATTATTGCTCTTTGTCTCAAGTAACTTTGACACCTTTAATAGTATAAATTAGCGGAATCTCATGTCCTTTAAAAGACAGGTAGTATTTCCCCTTCTCACGCTCCTCCATGCCATCAAAACAGTTGTAAGGACTATACGGGTATTCTTTTAGTTGAGCGATTTGAATACCATATTTTAATAATGCACTCACAACATCGCTAATCGGATGTGACCAGGTGGCTAGGGTAGACTTGTCACCCCGATCATTCTCTGTATAGGTACCCTGCTCTTCAATATCTGGATCGGCTCGATGAAAGTATGTGTAACCAGAGAAAATATCATAAAATGGATGAAATTCTGCGATGTAGAAAGTCCCCCCCGGCTTTAAGCATTGAGCAACAACTGATGCCCATCGTTCAATATCCGGCAACCAACAGAGTGCGCCGTAGGAAGTAAAGACGACATCAAATTCTTTATTGTTTGACTCTCCAAAACTGTAGATATCGTTGCAGATAAACTCTCCATGTAAACCTGAACGATCAGAAAGAACCTGTGCTTCAGCAATGGCTATAGAAGAAATATCAACTCCCGTCACCTTCGCCCCCAATCGAGCCCAAGATAAGGTATCCAATCCAAAATGGCACTGTAAGTGGAGTAAACTTTTTCCAGACACACTACCTATATCTGAAAGCTCGACTTCATTTAAGGTAGATTTTCCGCTTAGAAATCCATCAATATTATAAAATTCAGACTTCACATGAATACGGGTGCGGCTATCCCAGGAGTGTCGGTTAATTTCAAAAAAATCCATGACTCACCTTCTAATTACTTATATTTATCGATTTTATTTAATTATCAAGGGTAAGAAATTTAAATTTACTTGTAAGTCCTATTCCGTTATGCCTCAAGTTCAAGAAAACTAAGATTGCCAATCATTCTAACTATATATTTACAGTAATGCTTCAGCTACAAAAGGCTCTATTGAACTAAATTGCAAGTACAAATCATGATTTACTATAAAGCAGGCTAAGAATCTTTGAGAAAAGCCCTAAATGGGGACAATAGAAGATAGAATCCTTAATCTACGATTGATTATCCTCATCATATCTTAGGCGCGCTTTACGAATCTCGGGATGATGTTCATCTGCCCAAGAGACTAACTTCCACACAGCTGCAGATAACCCCCTTCCCAGGTCAGTTAATTCATACTCCACTTTAACTGGAACCTGCGCAAAGACAGTACGGAGTACAAAACCATCGCGCTCTAAGTCACGCAGGGTTTGCGTCAACATTCGCTGTGAAATCCCTTCAATACGCGACTTCAGGGAGTTGAAGCGATCTGGACCATCAACAAGGGCAAACAATATCAGGATGGACCACTTGTCACCAATTTGAGCTACTACATTACGAACGGGACATTCATCATCATTCACAAACACGCGCCTCTCACTATTTTTATTCTGCGTCCCCACCCTTCCACTCCATAGGTTATCAAAAAGTAACTTAACCACTTAATAGTGCCTTATTGGCAACCAACTCTCAAGTGAGTAACCTAGTATAAATAAGTAACTTAACCCGAAATCACCTATAGACCCATATAGATATATACCCTGTTATGACCCAAGCTCTCTTAGACAAGGCCCTCACCCAATACGCCTCCAATAGACCCTCAACCGCTGACGATATATTTACACCGCAGTTTGTCTCTGTAGGGAAATTTAACATTCGCTTTCTACGCAAGGAAAAACCTCAGGCTCCCAGCCTACTACTGCTGAATGGTCTACCCCAAAGTATTCGCATGTGGGAGTCATCCATTGAAGCATTTAGTGAAAAGTTTGATGTGCTAGCCTTTGATATCCCAGGATTTGGCTTATCAAAAGCGGAGGAAGGAGATATGTCTCCAAGCAGCCTGAGCGAAGCCCTTGTTCAAATAATGAACCATTTTGGCATCAAGCAGGCCCACCTGGTAGGGCCGGATGTGGGTGTGCCTATTGCTTTAGCGGCCGTTATTAACCACCCTCAACGATTCTTGAGTCTCAATATCTTTGACGGCCCAGGCACCTTCCCTCCAAAACTCTCTCCTATTCTTATGGCCGTTGTCAGATCCCGAATGGTTCGCTGGATAGCAAAAGGCTTAAACAAGAAGTCAGTAATGAAAACCAACTTCCTGACTGCCGTCAAAGACGGCTATCACAACTACAAACCCAGCAAACGAGCTATCCAAGAGTACTATGACATAGCCTTTAATAGTGATAGTCACAAGTGCGCCATCAGTTTCTTTGGAAGCTATTCGAAAGAGCTTCCATGGATTGAGAGAAAACTAAATGGTATTAAAGTTCCGACATTGATCACTTGGGGCAAGAGAGATCCATTTGTTTTAGTGGATAATGCGACTGCCTTATCCAAGCATATCCCCAATAGCAAGCTAGTTATATTTGACAACGCATCTCACTTCTCATCGGAAGATGCTGGACAAGAGTATGTTGACTTGATAATCAATTGGGTAGATGGCGGCTTCCTTGAGCATCGTGACGCATGAGTTTTAAATATTCTAAGAACAGATACCTAATCACTAACTGAATTCAAGGTGGCGTTAAACAATTTCGCCACCGATATATTAATGGGGCTCAACTACCATCATTAGAGCGCCCTTTATCAAATTGGTTTTTTAACTCATTAACTTTGACTCTGATTCAGCATCATCCTTCCCCTTTTTGGCCTTAATCTGTGAAACACCAATCAATGCGCGGCCTAGGTCTGAAGCATAAAATCCCGCAGCCAATATTACGAAGGCGCCAAATAATGTAATTCCATCAGGCAGATC
Source organism: Microbulbifer maximicatervae (SeqCode) (assembly GCF_052467815.1). Classification (NCBI taxonomy): domain Bacteria; kingdom Pseudomonadati; phylum Pseudomonadota; class Gammaproteobacteria; order Cellvibrionales; family Microbulbiferaceae; genus Microbulbifer; species Microbulbifer maximicatervae (SeqCode). Next base: position 3,442,698 of record NZ_CP174326.1, on the reverse strand, counting down.
TCCGAAGATTACAAAGCCAATAACAATAGCCCAAAATAGTAAAGCGTAACTAAAGGGCTGCAAAATAGAAGCTGGAGTAAGTGCCAGTGCCTTAATCAGTAAATAGTGGCCCATTGCACCTAAGAGCCCATTTAAAATCAACAATTGCCACCCTGATACTGTCGGCTCTACCCAATAAAATGGTGCTAAGCTTCCAAAAATAATAAGACCCATAGTCGCGGTATAGAAAACGGTTGTATCGGCACTATCAAAGTGTGAAACACGGCGTGAAAGCACTTGATATGCGGCCCATAGGATAGCTCCCAAGATGGGGATCAAGGTTTGCCAACCCATCATTCCCATTCCAGGCCTAATGATAATAAGGGCACCTATAAATCCAGCCGCAACACTTACCCAGCTCCTTGTATCTATCCTCTCCCCTAAAAACCATCCAGCCATTAATATTGCGAATAATGGGGTTGTCGCAGCTATAGCATGCACATCAGCCAAAGACATCATACTAAAAGCAAAAACAAATACTGACACCTCAAGGGCGAGAACAATAGAGCGGGCTAATTGAGTGCCAAGTATTTTACTTCGCACTAACTCCAAGCTCCCTTTGAGTCTCGCCAAGCTTATAACGATGAAAAAAAATATCGCGAAACGAATCGCCATTATTTGAACGATAGAATAGTTCTGAACGAGAACCTTACCTGTTGCATCCATACCAGCCAAACAGAGCATTGCCAAAATAGTCAGAATAATTCCACGACTGTCTTTAAACTTCACTTTAAACTCTCTAATAAAGACTACAGATTCTATTGAAGTATGAAATTTCCAATGTGTATACCAAGTTTATCGCCCCAAAATCCTACTGTAATCTTATGCTCGTACTACCCTATCCTCTCTCTTATATATCTCCCAAAGAACCTTCTACCTGCGTGGCTCTAAGCTGAGCATTTTGAGTATTTATTTCGCTGAGAAAGATTGAGTTGGTCTCTTCTGCTAACTTAACGGCTCGATCTGAAGCACTCATTGCACCCTTTAGTTTTCCGCCCAACTTATAGGCAGTTGCCAAACTATCCCATAAAATCTCAGAATCGGGAAATTCCTTAGCTCCCTGCTCTAGGATCTCAATCCCCCAATCAGTCTTACCTTCATAGGCCGCTTTAAGCCCATAGACATTATATTGATGTACAGAAAGTGGAAATAAATAGCCATACTCATCAACTTTAGAACTATAAAACTCTTTTAATTCATTTAAAGACATAACATCAATTTCAGGCACAGCATTCCAACCAGAGAAAACTGCTTGCAACCCCTTTGCATTGCCTACTAAGGGTGTACTGTCATGTGTTTCATTGGGGAATCGTGCATAAGAGAAGTACAATCCTGATCTTGGCATATCATTTAATGCTTGAAGCATACCGTTAAAAGCCGACGGCATTTCATTTGGCTCATTTGCCATACTCAGAAACCATCTAAAAGGCTTATTCTCCTTACTTGCATGGCTACCCTTATAATCATCTATAAGAGATGAATCATCCCACCATAAACTGGGACTAATTGAAATTGCTGCATCAAACATAGATTCATTATTAATTGCCAAGTAACTAGTATATAGCCCAGAAAGTGAGTGACCTGAGATAATAGAATATGGAGAAATTCGATATTTCTCACTCAAGATTCCTGAGAATTCGTCTTCCAAGAATTTTGTCAGTTTGTCAGCTTTGCCTGAGCGCCCCGCGTAGGCTTCGGGTTCAGTGGGAGTAAAATATGCGAGCCGATCCTGAGTGCTGATACCGACCACTATCATTTCAGGTATAACAGCATAGGTACTATAAAAATGTACACTAGACGCCATATGATTAAATTGCGTTGAGCCATCCAATATCACTAGTAGAGGATAAGAAAAACTCTCAGAATGGTGATAGGTATCCGGTAAAGATACGCGAGCTGTAACCTCCTCTCCCAGGATCTCTGAATCTATACGAAAATGTGCTACTTCCCCTAGGACATTAACCGAAAAGAACAAAAATAAAACAAATATACTTCTCATTCAAATACCCTTTCATTACAACTCAACTTACCAGCCCACAGTTTCTAACTCTGTCTTATCATTCAGAGTAATCGTGAGTGAATACCGGAAGATTATCGCTAATACTACACCAAGAGGGCATCTCACTAACCCACATGTGACCAGATATATTAACTTCAGGATTATCATCAAGTAATCCCAGACGAATCCGGCAGAGATTAGATTGGGGTTCTACCTCAACAAAAACCGGGGCAAAACAAGTGGGACAATAGTGCCGAGTTTTTCCTGGTTTAGAAATATATTGTAAAAGCTTCTGGGGAGAACTAATAATCTTAAACTGACTCCTATTCACCAATGCCACCACTGAATAATCAGCTCCACTTAGCTTTCTACATGTTTCACAATAACACTTGCGAACATCCAGTGATTTCTCATTAACTACAAATTTGACACTTTTACAGTGGCAGCTACCATTGATCATATTAAACCCCCAACTCAAAATAATGGCTTAAGGTATCTATTCGAGCTGTGCAGAATACCATTTACCTTATAAAAGGTAATAGTTATCGATAAAAGCCCCACTTTGAGCACACTGAAGTTTGATGACAAGACTAAGGTAAACAGAGTCCCAGTGGTAAATTAGCTATGAAAGATGAGAGCAACCTAAACCTCTTAGGCTGCACAGGAATAAAGCGCCAGGATCTAACTTATCCCGGCACTAGTACGCTCTTAATTTTCAGTTACTGTAGAGGAAAGCTTGAAGTGGCTGAGAGCCTTTTCAGCAATTTCTTTACCATATTCCTGCACAAAGTGGCCCGCCTCCGCTATTTTGAGAGGCTCGGGGCAGTTTTTGATGGTTCCCCTCAGCAACTCCATCACTTTCTCACCAAGTACAAAGTCCCTCATTCCAATCGCCATAAAGCTCTCACCACCCCAGCTCCTAGACCAGAATTCTCGAGCCCTTACCCCTAGCTCTGCTCCCTCCATATCAGGATCAACCGGTACAATTGACGGGAATCGACGAACGCCAGCCTTATAGCGGTTGTCTGGAAAAGGGGCATCATAGGCTACTATATCGAATAAATTGACCTCAGATTGAGCATCATTGGCAATGAGCCCTCCCACAGGGATTTCAGGCACATTGACAGAGAAGTTCCGCCAGTGGTAGAACCCCTCTGATGCGCCATCCCCTGCTGCGATAGCCGTATTCATTACCAGTAATCGGGTAAATCTATCCGGCATATCCATTGGAAGTGTCAATCCCAGAAGTCCACCCCAATCCTGACAAACCAGCGTAATATTCTTAAGATCCAAATGCTCAATCAAACGCATCAGGCTGTTACGATGGAAGTTAAAAGTGTACACATCTTCATTGACGGGCTTATCTGAGCGACCAAATCCAAACAAATCTGGAGCAATTACCCGGTGTCCTGCCTCAACAAAAACTGGGATCATTTTCCGATATAAGTAACCCCAACTGGGCTCCCCATGGAGGCAAAGAAAGGTGGTATCCGAATCCTGCTCCCCCTCATCGATATATGCCATACGCATAGAATCATAGCCTTCCAGGCTATCAATATAGTTAGGGGTATACGGAAAACCCGGTAGTAAAGAAAAACGCTCCTCAGGAGTTCTCAATCGTTCAATAGACATCGGCAACCCTCTTTTAGTTGAAAGTTAAGTTAGCGCCTTGCTTCTGAAAAGCTAGATCAGTGGGAATCCAGAGATCATCCATTGTGGCGCTTTTATCGGTGCTTCAAATCTGAAAAGGTAACTGTAGAAAAATACCTATTATCCTACTAGATAATAAGGATAAATATGCTCCTAAAACATGGCACGATCTCTAATTTTTACATTTAGAAACCTTATTAGGCGCCAGATCACTTAAATTACCTCATAATGCCAATCTGGCAAGTCTGAAACCATTGAGCTAAGTACAGCCGATTAATCAAACTTCTTACCATTAAAAACATGTTAGATGTATTGAAATACCCATCTGGATGTAAGCTGTCTACCAGCAATATATCTCAATTATCAGTGAACAGGAATTGAGCCTAGGAGAAATTAGGCTACAAAAGTCACTGGGATGCATATATCACTGTAAGAACAATATCTCTCATGACTATGAATCATGGACAACACCTCAATACACTTTACCAAAGCCCGCCAAGATCCAACCCCTTTTCACTGGAGAATCCATGTCTACCTCCCTGGCGAACAGGGTTTTGGGTGCTGACTCCATGATTTTATATCCCCCACCATCAACATAAGTAACTAAAGCAACATGAGCAATATATCCTTTTTCAGTCTTTCTATAAAAAACCAGATCCCCCAACTGCGGCTTATAAGATACTGGTTTCAAAGATTGAATAGACTGGAAATAGGAATATAGATTTCTTGCTCGGCGATGGAAAAATGGACTCTCTGGATTATTACCATTTCGAGCATCATAAAAATTTGGATTTTTTACAAAACTATCTCTCAATAAGACCTGAAATGAATATCCAGCCATTCCGTAAGCGATATTAGGTACATCACTACAGACAATAAATCCAAGTTTCCCTCCTATATTATTATACATCCCCATCAGTGGATCATAAGGCGTAAACCAAAGAGAATATGCATTATCGACAACCAGATTAACATTTGGAAGGCCATGATGATTGGTAAAACTTCTCTCCCCCTTATAGGTAAAAAAATAGACGAGCAGTGGTATTGCCAAAACAATAACAAGAAATCCAATAAATTTTTTCATATTACCAAAAATGTACCAACCCAAAATAACCAATATATATGAAACATTACTAAACTAATAAAAAGTAGGGGAAAAGAGTACAGCTAACAAACCCTTACGCCACTTTAATGCCACTTTTTAGTCCGAACGTCAACATACAGCTAGCAATAGGAATTGGAGTAACTGCTCATAACCTAGTAGAACTATCTCCCACTGCCAATTTAAATTTGCATACGAACGTTAAGGTTTCACACCTGCAATGACCTTAGGGCTCTCCACCTCGACTCTAATTTCGCTTCATGAAAGCAGTTTAACCACATACTTTATTGGGGAGCCTCCGGAAGGATTTGGGTTAGACCACAAAGATCGAAGCTTCATTATTTGTATGGATTTGAAAATGGATTGTAGTTAAATTTTTCAGGCAATAAAAAAGCCGCACACTGGAGAAGTGTGCGGCAAAGCTTGGAAGCCTATGGGAGAGGCATGAGGTTAAAAATCGTACGCGAAACTGAGCTTGATATTGCGCGGTAAGATGTAGCGGACATTGGACGCTAGCGGATCGCGGGGATCACCTTCGGTGATACCATCTTCATCAGTTAAGTTGTCCACAGCCAACTGGACAGTAATATCATTGATATAGGCCACTGCACCCAGGTCAACTTTGGTATAGGCTGGCAAAGTTACTTCATTCTTGCTTCCATTAAAGCGATCACCTACCCGACTAATATCGGTATACACAGCCATATCAATGTCATTCAGTGTGAAATCATAATTCTGGCTCAGGCGCACCTGGTATTCAGGCTGACGCATAACCTGGTTGCCTTCATATTCACCACTCGTGATTTCTGGCTTTTGCAGGGTAGTATTTAACCCAAAGGTGAAATCTCCCCAGTGAACTTTACCGTCCAATTCGAGACCAAGCGCCTCAGTCTCTAAACGAGTACAGGTACTGCTGCCAATGATACAGTCAGGCATGCCCTGGGTTTCGTTGTAGAACAGAGTCGCAAAGAGGGAATAATCTTGCTCCTGCAATTTATAACCCAGTTCGTATTGGTCAATGTCGATTACAAGGTCAGACCCAGCAATGAAGCTATCACCGAACTCACGATAGTTGTCAAAGTCTGCGAACTTAAAGCCGGAGTTTATACGGAAGAAAGTGCCCATATTTTCGGCAAACGCCCAGTCCACTGCGGCAGTATAAGCAGTGCCATCTTCGTCCGCTTTATAAGTGGTAAAATTGCCGTCTCGCTCACCATGATCCACGGAGTAATTGGTTTTGCGGTTTGCGGAACGCACGCCCAGATCGAAGGTAAAGTCCCCTAAGTAGAACTCTCCGGCGAGATAAAGCGCGTTTTCACGGGCATCACCCACGGCATCCACATCATATTTCCAATCACAAGTGGAAATATCTGCGGATGTATTACAAGCGAGATCACCAGTTAGCTCAGAGCCATCAGCAGTTCCTGTGATCAGCTCCCCATCTTGACCCAGTACGTAGTATTTCTGGTTACCCAGGGACCACCATTCATCAACTTCCCAGCTTGAGGTGTAATAACCGGCTGTTACTTTAAAGTTATCCCACTCTTTTGCCAGGCTAATGTCATTTGTCGTAGCCTCGATATCTTTGCGTACTACCCAGGCACCAAACTGCTGTACCACAGTATCGCCACTAAGTTCGTTTCCAGAGGCGGTTACTACAGTTTGATCCGTTAGGGCGTTCAGCGATACAGGCGCACCATTAGGAACAAAACCCAAAGTATCAGCGTTACCTGCTGTAAGTCCAAAGCGTTCGGTGAGACTCCAACCATCCCCCAAGTCTAGCTCCAGATAAGCACCGGCTACATTACCATTCCACCCGCGCCCTTCGCCCATATCGAAAGTTTCCCAGGTAGTTTCTGAGCCGCCATTACCGTCAGCCAGAGTAATAGGTACAGAAACCTTGCGATTACTGGGGCCTACCTGGGTATAATCTGTTTCCAGAAATACAGCATTGGGCAAATACCAGGTACCAGTATCTTTTGTATCCCGGATGTAAAAACCCGCTTTGCCGTTATCCATCTCTTTGGTGATATGCAGGGTAAATTGATGCCCTTCTTCCGCATCAAAACCCGCATCACGAATGCCAGGGGAAGAAGATACGTAGCCTCCAACCATGTAGTACACATCATCCGAAATCTTACCGGTCATCACGGCATCTGTTCGCTGCAGATCATAGTCAGATAAAGTGTACTTAACTCGCCCCTCAGTCTCTTCAGTACCTTCTTTTAAGATAAAGTTGGTAGTCAGACCTGGCTGGCCATTGGAGAAAACCGGATTGGGTCCACCGCGCAGAGCTTCCACTCGCTGAATAGTTTCATCGACACGAAATAGAGAAGAGTTTTCTAAAAATGAGAGTGTTGGCGCTGGATACAGAGGCAATCCATTCATTGATACCGTAACAAAGGGTGCATCACTACCGCCGGGGAAACCGCGAACATCGATATTTGCCCCAGAAACACCGCCAGAGCTCTCAACCCACAGGCCTGGAACGGACTTCAACAGGTCTGCAGTACTTGAAGGAGAGGCTTTGCCAATCTCATCATCACTTAAAGTTGTGATAGAAAAGCTGGCATCCAGCTTACGCATGCCTGCACCGCCAGGGGTGCCTGTTGTGATGACTTCCTCCATCACCATATCGTTTTCAGGGCTAATTTCTTGGGCTGCGGCATAGCCGCAAAGACCAACGGAGAGCGCGGCCATGGATACGGCCTGCGCCAATGGTTTCTTGCTCATCAACTCTTCCCTCTCGTCGTCATTCTTATATGTTCTGATACTGCGGTGCTATTTTTATAAAGCTTTATGCAATCGATTGCATAAAGAGTTGCTAAACGCACTTGATGCACCGTGCTTTAACTATAATGCGCAAATGCAATCGATTGCAAATTGAATTAATGGCTAGATTTGAGTGACTAGTCATCCGTAAGGCCATCGCAGATCAAGATTTGAGGGGTAGGGGCAGATTTTCTGCCATTGATAGAAGATCATATTTGGAAACTACACCCGGATGTTCTTAGATTTAGTATGTAGGGCTGTCCAAATGTGGCGCCAAATTATTGATTCTAGAAGCATTCGGCGACGAGTGGTTCCATGCAAGTGCCAAGCGGCCGGGAGAGTTATCGTGGAAAAAGGCAAGTGCCAACAGGCGGAGCATCATTCACATACACATAATAGCCACTGTGGCCACACAGCTATTCGCCACGGGGACCATATCTGCTACCTCCATGACGGCCACCTACACCATCCCCACAAAGACCACTACGACGAGCACGTCTTGGAAGTAAGCACCCAAAACCCGGAGGGTTGCCACCCTGTTACAGGGGGCTACGACAGCTCCCATGTCCACGGCAAAAACTGTGGCCATGAGCAGGTTCCCCACGGAGATCATGTTGACTACCTGGTTAACGGGCGACTTCACCATGTTCATGGTGATCACTGTGATGACCATGGACCGGTCGAATTGGCTAAACATCAGTAAGCCTGCTAGCCAAAACTTGGCGAGGCCAAGATTTATAGCAATCCAAAGTTACCTGGGCGCCGATCACATAAGCTGAGATTTTATTTCTGCTAACGGCGCCCTTTCATGTTCAGATCGCGTTTTAGCTGCTCTCTATGCCTATGCCGTTAATCCAACTGCTTCGAATTTGAGACTCAGATCAACTCATTAACACTAAAGACTTTTGCATTAAAAACTCCTGAAATAAAAATCTCTGGGCAACCTAAATGAAAGCCCCACCGAAGAGAAAGAAAAGTACATTGGCCAACCTGTTTTCTAGCGCTGAAGACGAAAAGGAGTTGCCAAGCAATTCCTTTTTGGCGAGATCTTTCAAAAAGGGGCCATCCTTTTGTTCAACGCAAGGGGAATTATTGAAGAAGATCTCTTTGCTGATCTAGAGGTAAAAGACCTGGAAGTGAAAGCCGGTAAATGCCTTATTTTCTCACCCCTAAATATGCACACATCCTATGCAAACACATCAAAAGATAAATCTCGATTTTCGTTTGCCAGGAGGTATACAGCTAATTACATAAAAGTTGTTCCTTATGGCAAAGACAACATTTCAACCATGGTGGGCTTGCTGGAATTCACATTGCCCAAAGTAGGTAATTTTCAGGTGTTTGGCAAAGATTCTTACGGCTACAATGAAATTCTGGATGATAATGAGTCTACTTCAGAATCGGTGTTAACCCTTCTACTATGGGGCAATTAGCAGTAAAAGCGTTATTTCGGTAAGTTTGGTAATATAGTTTAAAGAAATATAAGTAATGTAGCTTCCTCTCAATATCCTAAGAAACTAGTGGCAGCACTAACTTGAGCAGCCCCCCACACGACACTTTATCTTTAGCACTAAACTGTATATATTTCGACGAATATAGAACTTATGACCAAATCATGATGGAAATCGAAGAAGTAGCCAAATCGCTTAAAGAGCTGGGACACCCAACCCGCTTGTTGATCTACAAAAAAGTAGTCAAAGCTGGCCTACCGGGTATTCCTGTAGGCAACATCCAGGAGCAGTTGGATATCCCCGGATCAACCCTTTCCCACCATATTTCCAGTCTGATTTCGGCGGGATTGATCTTCCAGCGGCGTGAGAGCCGAACCCTGTTCTGCGTAGCCGAATATCAGCACTTAACTGAGGTTATTCAGTTTTTACAAGATGAATGCTGTCACGATGATTTCAATACACCGATAAAGTGTCCTGATATCAAGTGTGCGGTACCGGATCAGCACTGAACAATGTCGCTCCTGCTTTGGGCGACCTCTATCGATGACGTCCGAACTTTCCTCTCTTCACCCCGATAGGTACATTTAGGCCCTAAATTCTGCATTAAGTACCGCTAGAATGACCATTTACAGCAATAGCCAGCTTTAGTTGGCTCCCTTCCCTTGATACCTTTCTTAGATACCTCGGAAATAACTCAAACACACACCTTTACTTAATCCCTATATTTCTATTATTCTAGAAATACAGCACATTCTAAATTGTGTGCCCCAGTATGCAAAGGCCAGAGGAAACCCATGAGTAAGAGCCATCCAAACGCCATTCAGGCAGCCAATGAAGCGGTAGAGTGGGGGCTTGCCCATGGCCTGGCTTTCAAATCTAGTCGTGGCTCAGCGAGCCATGTACCTTTTAGCCTTACCCCAAGTATTATCGCCCTGGAACGGTTTGAGACGTTAAAGAAAGCAGTACCCCTATTGGGAAAGCTGATCCATCAAGTCTCAGAAGATCACCAATTTCTTCACGAAGCTATCAGGCCTGTTGCACATGGAGACCCGTTTTTCGGTGCCTTACTCGCCATGCATGGTCAAATAAAAAATGCGCCCCGCCTCCCCCTCCTGGTTATGAGAAGTGACTTTATGGACGATGTGAGCCAAGGACCAAAGCTCATTGAGTTCAATGGAATCGCAGCAGGAATGGGGCCCTTCGGGCAGCGTATTTACGAATTGCACCAATTCATCCACTCGCAAAGTCCTGAGACCTATTCCGATTGGTCCAATACTTCGAACGGCCAACCTATAGAGAACCCAGCAATTGAGCGACTCTCCCAAGGCCTTGCCGATGCGACAAGAGCCATCAAAAGCGAATTTGGAGATGGTGGCAGCCCAACATTTCTAATGGTGATACAGGAGTATGAAGACAATGTCTTCGACCAACACCTTCTTGAATATGCCTTAGCTGAAAAAGGCATACGTACGGTACGAAAGACCTTTCGCGAACTCAAAGCGGGCCTGGTAACAGGCCCCAACAATAGGCTCCTGCTGCAAGGAATAGGCCCTGTAGATTGCGTGTATTTACGAGCCGGCTACAACTACTGTGATTATGTCGCCAAAGACCTGGATAGCGAGCGCTGCTGTGAAACACTGATGCAATCGCGAATTTTGCTTGAGAGCCATCGGATCGCAATTAATGCAACCGTAAGCCAACAACTGGCTACCAGCAAGCGTGTACAAATGATCCTTTCGTCCATGTCAGTAGAAACGCTAACCGGATTCAATGTATCCCAGGATGAAGCGGTTTTAATCAAGTCACTACTTGGCGACATGCAACCAATTTCATCAGAGACGATAGAATGGTTCAGTCAGCAGAACGCCTCTAAGTGGGTGCTCAAAAATCAGGGAGAAGGCGGCGGGCACTGTGTCTTTGGCCAGGATATCAAGCTGAAACTCAAACAGCTCTCAGTAGACGAATACCCTGCCTGGGCACTAATGCCACGCTTGAGCCCGCCCCCTAGAAACAATCCCGCCCTGGTAGTCAGGGACTCTGAATTATATTTAGTAGGCGATTTAATCAGTGAAATAGGTATGTTTACTATTCATTTCAATGGTCAACCAGCTACTTCAGAGCAAGGTTTTGCTGGCTACTTAGTTCGGAGTAAATCCTCTCAGGAAATGGAGGGTGGCGTGCATAGTGGCAAGGGCGTTTTAGATTCACTGATATCCAATGTCGCCTGACAACATCACAAGCGATCCGTAAAAGGGATCTCTTGGCACCATAAATCACACTTCAAAGCTAATGAAAACACACTGACAAAATTCATTATTTCTATATTTCTGGTACTAACAAATTAAATTAAGGAGCTAAAACAATGCCCCCAGAGTTCGTATCCATGCTAGAAGAAGCTCTCTCTATGTTTGCTTTTCTTGCAGTTGAGCTGACAGTATTATTTTTAGCTATCAGCTACCTCGTTGGTGTATTGCAGCAGTACATTACACCGGAAAAAATCCAAGCGACCCTAAGCTCACGCAATGGCCGAGGCTACGTAATAGCCGCATTACTTGGCTCCATTACACCTTTCTGTTCATGCTCTACTATTCCATTTTTGAAGGGACTACTTCGCGCCCGCGCTGGTTTCGGACCAATGATGGTGTTCCTATTCTCCAGCCCTCTACTTAATCCGATTGTTATTGGCTTGTTGATCTTTACATTTGGTCTCAACGTAGCGATTTTTTATTTCACTCTAGCGATGACTGTGTCAATTTCTGCGGGATTTGCACTGGAAAAATTTGGATTCGAGCGTTTTGTCCGCGATGGCGTCTACCGAGACACAAATAGTAAAAATCCCCCTTCATCCAATGAGAACAAAGAGATAGCCAATAATCTGGCATTTAATAATAGAGTCTTGACTACAACTGGCGCAACCAATACAGCAACAATATCTTCTCTATCATCAGCTGCAAAAACTGGAGAAACTACAACCTGCTGTATCAATACTCCGGCAAATAGCTGTGATTCTGAGGGGGGAGTAGAAACCCAGAAACTAAATCGCTGGGTCATTATTTGGAATTCCACCTGGAAAGATTTTAAAAAAACACTCCCCTATTTACTGCTCGGTATTTCTCTGGGATCACTCATTTACGGATTTATTCCTACTGATTTGATCGTAACCTACGCAGGAGAAAACAAGTGGTACGCGATTCCAATTGCAGCTGTAATCGGTATTCCACTCTATATACGTGCCTCTGCTGTTATCCCTCTGAGTGCTGGTTTGGTGCAAAAGGGCATGGCTCTCGGATCGGTAATGGCACTAATTATCGGCAGTGCTGGCGCCAGCCTGACAGAAGTTATCCTATTAAGGTCCATCTTTAAAACCCAGATGATCACAGCATTTTTAGTGGTGGTTTTAGGTATGGCTGTCACAGCGGGTTACCTGTACACCCTTCTGTTTTAATTCCAGGTATTTTGGAGGAGACTAATGAACAAGATACATGACGCGATTATCATTGGTGTAGGGCCTATTGCAATTACTGCCGTTGCACAGCTCTTGTCGAGAAAATTAAAGCGCTTGGTGTCATAGAAAGGCATATCGGCCGGCAGCACCATGCTGGAATGGGGCCATATTCGGGTTTTTACACCCTGGCCCTATATCATTGATAAAGCAGTTGCTACCCTCCTTGATATGAATGGCTGGGTATATCCAAATAGGGAATACTTACCTACAGGCCGTGAAATAGTGGACGAGTATTTAGGTCCAGCTGCCAAAACTCCGGAGCTTATTAATAAAAGTACCCTTATTTTACTTAGCTCCATAAAATTAATTGGAGATGATTTCCTTAATCAATTTATGGTGGTAGATTTAGAGATGAAAGCTGGGGAGTGTTTGATCTTTTCTCCATTGAACTTTCATGCTTCCTATTCCAATACCAGCGATAATAGTGGAAGGTTCTCCTTTGCAGGAAGATGCACTGCCAACCACATAAAGGTAGCCCCCTACGGAAAAGATTTATATTCAACCTATGAGGGACTTGTTGAATATGATATCCCTAAAGTCAACACTTTTCAGGTTTTCGGCAATGATACCTACGGTTACAACGAAATCCTTAAAGAATAAACGTTCATTTAAAGCTTGGTCAGATTTTGAGTATATGCATGTCGCACTACAGGGAAAGTTACGATGAGCTTTGCCAGCATCCGTATCAGCATTTTATTAAACCAGTAATTTGAGCTTATCATTCGCCTAACGATTTCTGTCTTTCGAATCGTCGCCGCGCCTATTTTATGTCTTTCAACTGAATAACTATCTACTGTGCCATTTATAATCGCATCAACTGCAGCTATCGCATCGGCAATACCCAGATTCATACCCTTGCCACCTACGGGAGAATGGCAGTGAGCGGCGTCTCCGACTAAAAGTACGCGCTGGGAGCGATAACTCTTCGCCTGCCGGATTGAAATTTGAAAACTACCGGAGCGATGGATATTCTTAATTTTTAGCGGCACATCTAATGCTCCCAACGCATCTGGCTGGGTAGCAACTACTCTTAAACGCTGTTTACCCATAGGTAAAGTAATTGTAAATTGATTGCCGGGCCGCTGAATATCCACGCTAACTAAATCAGGATCACACTCTCCTTCTATATCTACATCAGCGACTCCCCAAGGTTCCGGCAAATCTGTACCAGGAAATGGAATACTCAGCTTCTCACGAATTGTTGAATGAGCTCCGTCAGCAGCAATTAACCAGTCAAAGCATTCGACACTACCGTCAGACAGGGTGACTTCCACTCTGTGCTCACTAGAGTCCACCTCAATAGCGGCAATACCGTATTCAACTACAACACCCTGTGTGAGCAGAGCGTCCTTCAAGATCTCCTCAGTGCGATTTTGCGGTAACCCAAAGCCCACATACTCTTTATATGCATCGCCCCGGTTATCCAAAAATAATAGCGGCCTACCCGCTTGAAGATATTGAACTTTGCAGAGTCGCATCGCCTCAGATACCAAGTTATCTGAAACACCAACCTTAAGAAGGCGCCTGATGGTGCAGGGAAAAATACCGACTGCCCGAGAGAGTTCACTGGGCTTGGTACGGCGTTCAACTATTCGGCATTTGATTCCATAGAAAGACAAAGCACAAGCTGCCGCCAACCCCGTTGGACCCGCACCAACCACTAACACACGGTCTATATGGCTCACTGGTAGCATTGCACCCTGTCGTAGAACTCACTTCTATTGTAGAAGCCTGGGAAAAGCAAGGCACGGCCATCATAGAATTAAACTCACCTGCTGTGATAAAATCGCAATTTCAAGGCACCCCTCATATGATCGACCTCAGTATTTTACCCGCCTTCTTGATCGCAGCGATTGTTCTAGCGGCCTCCCCTGGTCCAGACCTACTGTTAATATCTGCTTACTCTTCGGCTCGCGGATTCGCTGCAGGAGTAATGATCTCATTGGGCATTTTTACTGCTGGGATAGTGCAAACGGCGCTAGTTGCTCTCGGACTCGGACATATCATGCAGACGATGCCTCTGGTAGCACTGGTAGTAAAACTGGTAGGCGCCGTATATTTAGCTTGGCTTGGATTGTCACTCCTTCGCAATTGGCGCAAAAATAAAGTGAGACAAAATAACCAACCAGATACCGTGGTTCTGCCGGCAACACAGCTGATCGCCCGGGGCTTACTCAACAACCTAATGAACCCCAAAGCCCTACTTTTCTTTAGCCTTTTCCTGCCTCAATTTACCGTGTCATCCCAAGCAATCACGACCCAAATCCTTGTATTGGGCGTACTCTTAAGCATTACAGCGCTGGCTTTTAACACCCTGGTATCCCTATCGTTTAGCAAGCTGGGAAAATCTCTTGCTACACAGGCCAATATTCAGCGGCACCTGGATAGTTTCCTTGGAGTTATTTTCCTCGGCTTGGCCTCTCGCCTGGCTTTTGACCGCTGATTTTTTATGGTTTTATGGACGACAGGAAGCTTTCTGTGAAAATATAGCGGCAGTCAAAGTACTTTCAGCAGTCCAGCGGAGAGCTCAATGCGAATAGCGGTCCTGTCTGACATCCATAGCAATGTTTATGCCCTCGATGCCATTGTTGCTGATCTAAAAAAGAGAGGCGCCGATCTAACGGTGAACCTGGGTGATATTTTATATGGCCCTATTGCGCCACGACTCACCTATGAACGCTTAATGGAGCAAGGTTACACGACAATTCGCGGTAATCAGGACCGACAAATATATGAAGCCACATCTACCGAAATAGAAAGCAACCCAACCCTGCAATTTATTCTGAAAGACCTTGGTGTTGAACCACTATTATGGATGAAGCAGTTACCACCCAGCTTACAAATCACCGATGAAGTCTTTCTTTGCCATGGAACACCCAGTAGTGACCTCATATATCTGCTGGAAGATACCAGCAGCGGCCGCCCCCAGATACGTTCCAACCATGAAATCCTCAACCTCCTTGGAAAGATTTCCTCAAAAGTAATTCTATGTGGGCATACACATCAACCACGCTGTATCTCTGTCAGTAGTGGCCAGCTGGTCGTAAATCCAGGCAGCGCTGGGCTACCGGCTTATACTGACAGTGAACCGCAACCCCATATTATGGAAACCTTTAGCCCCCATGCGAGTTACGCCCTGATAGAGAGAAGCAAAAACGGAACCTGGAGCGCAGAATTTTTTAAGGTAAGTTATGATGCAGATAAAGCTGCCCGAGCTGCTATTGCGCAAGGGAGGGATGACTGGGGTTTCTATCTATCAACCGGACGAGCCAGCTAGGTAAATCTGCTCACACAGGATATTGGATAAAAGGAAATTCGCTAAATGGAAGATTATCGCCCTTGGGATATGGAACTAAATACCTTCATAATGCTGCTTCATCTAAGTCAATTGGCTTGGATCGTAATTCCTGGTGCTGGTTTTGTTTTACCCATTATTATGTGGGCAACAACAAGGGACCGCTCTCAAGAAATCGATAAACACGGCAAGATGATATTTAACTGGATGTTAAGCTTGCTTATCTATTCTATAATTTCCGTCATACTGATATTTTTTGTTATCGGTATTTTTGGGCTGATTGCATTAGCAATAATCAATGTTATATTTATTGTGATTGGTGCAATCCGGGCCAATGAAGGCCAGTTCTGGCGCTACCCGCTCAGTATTCGATTTTTTGGTTAAATAGCTAACCTTACCTTACAGATAGAAAATCGGGAGAGCACCTCCCGATTTCCCCTTGGCTATAAGCCAATAATCTCTACAATTACTTTCAGCAGATTAGTGCCGATTAGTAGTAACCAGAGAGATCATCGGTGATAGGACCGAGAGCACGGTAAGCGTTAGAAACGTCTACGCCGTTTGAGCGCTCACCACAGGCCAAGCCACCACACTCGTACCAGTCAGGATCAGAGAACCAATCATACTGAGTAACGTTTTCCCCATATCTCCAAGGATAGGCCATGATGGTAGAGAACTTGTCATCTACACCGTGACCCATGCCGTAAGAGTATACACCACCAGAGGTATCGCCCTGCTTGGTTGAGTGAACCAGACCCATATTGTGGCCCAGCTCGTGAACGAAAGTGTTATAGCCACAGTCAACGCCAGTTACACTATAAGCACGCTCTTTTGCGCTGGAGTACATGGTGCCATTGCTACCCTGTCCAACCCAGGCAATACCACAAGTGATATAGGTGCTGCCATCAATTACGGTCTCTTCGGCTTTACCCAGGAATACTACCATGTCAGCCTTTTCAGAGGCTCGCCAGCTATTTACAGTGCTGTGAAAGGTAATCAGATCTAGGGTATCTTCGTTTACACGGTAGTCAGAGCTGGAAGCATGCCAGCTATCTACCAAGTTAAGTTGAATATCAATACCATTTCTTGAAAAAGAATTGTTGGCATAACTGATATAGTTGTCGATCTTGGCCGAGATATCACCAGTGTATTCCGCCGCTTGGGTGGTGTACATAATAGCAATATCAACGGTATCCGCGCTTGCAGCGCCGGAAACCGTCATCGCTGCAATAGCAGCGGCCAGGCTTTTCTTCAGGTTCATTATAAGACTCCTTTTATTATAATAAGTAGTGCACACTCCTCCCCCAGCAATTAATTAAAATTGCTGCCCAAAGGAGTTAACAATACATTTTTAATACCCTGACTCGATTAAAAAGCTATCCCTAGTATTTTAATCGCCTGAGGAGACGAGCCCCCGGTATTCGCAGGATTTTCTTGGGCCTTCCTTTGCCTGATTATTAATTCAAAGCACAATCGCCATGAATCAATTTCTTCTTATTTGAAGTCATTTAAAGGTACATCTTCATCCGACCAATCTTTGTCACGAGGTGCTTCCGAGGACATATCCTTATCATGTTTCTCTACGTGGTTTTTAATTAATGCACCATTAGGCGCTATCCATGCAAAACCACCTTGAGCTTCCATCGTATATGATCCAGAAGGTAGGTTTAGCTGAGCATAGACGGAATTTGCTCCGAGCGTAAAAGTTGCGCCATGCAGGCGAGTCATTCCCGGGAAGTTTAATTGTAAGCTTTTATTACCACTGGCATGCTCTTCAATACTACCAACTTGTGCATCGTAGTCACCCTCAATGCCAGGCAAGTCAATGTCGACATAATCACCAACTGTGAGATTCCGGAGCATCTCAATATCCAGCTCGAGATAGGTTTCACCATTGAGATCTACTGGTAAGCGGCCATTTTCATGAAGAACTTTCCTGGCCAGCTCTGACTCGACCCAAAGTGCTTTTTCTTCATCACCTCCAAGGAGTTCCTCTTCACCTGTCTGAACCTCTTCAGGTTTGAGTTGCTCTGCTTTTTCAGCAGATTTACTGATAGCAGGTTTGGGCTTCTCCAGCTCAGCGACTGGTTTTTGACCTTCAGATTGGCTTTTGGCCCAAACGAAATACCCTACTGCCACAGCAATGGCGACGAGAGGAATTATTTTTCTCACAAGCTTTTCTCTCAAAAATAATGCTACGTGCAACGGCAAAGCACGTCCTATTGACAGCTTAACCAGCCCCACCTCATGTTGGCATCTTTACGATTCTTAACATTCGATATTTAGTTGAGACGATCGATCCTAATTATCACGCAGCTTTTTTTTGGGAAATTTTTCACATAATTTTCATAAAAACTGAACAGAATCTAATTTATTTTTCAAAATTGTGGAGAACTTCGGAATTAAAGTAGACATATTTCACGAAAACCCATTCTGCACCAAATTAGCTCAAGCCAAATACCAGTGGCGCCCCCCCCGAAGACGCGCTGGAACCATTTGTAAAATCCAAAAAAACAAGTTTCATAGGAAACAAATTTGGTAGATTTTTAAGCAGGATCAACAATTTCAGCGTGCGAAAGACAATAGAAGAAAAAAGTGAGAGCTCAAAATTTCTCTTCAATTTTGGAAAGGAATTTTCTGTTAGAAAAAAGTGAATATAAGGACAAACTGGAGAATCGTAACTAGGCAGGCAATTCAGACAATCTGTTAATTCTTGATTGGGTAGAGATAGAGATGTACGCAGTAACTTCAGCGCACAGTAATTAATTGGCCAGTGGTGACACCGTTACTCAACTCGATAGCGCAACAACACCAAATTATCCAGGACTATATTTTTTGACCAGATAAATTTAGCACCACTGCCATAAAACTGTTTCCGAAAATTCATATACGCCGCTTTATTGTCCACACCTATCTGCTGCTCCGTGTATCCTGTCGCATAAGGCCAAGAAAGGTAGCGGTCATCGACTTTCCAATTTTTCGGAATATCCCAGTGGAGAGAATAGACTTGTGCACCTGGTTTTGGGGGCCTCTCAGCACAGTCCAATGAGGTTCGCTCTTCTCCCCGCTCTTTCAAGCACCCCAAATCATAAATAGGTGCTGTATAAAAAGTTTGTGCATGCCACTTTGAATTCGTCTTGGTGCCATCTGAAAAGCTGGCAATAAAGCCACCGTCACCGGCATGGGTGCGGACACCTCTGTTACTCTCTGTGCCTTCTCCTAAGTTCTCCTCCCAGTCAACCGCTTTTATAGCGATATCGTAGGGCCTCTTCACCCTGAACTTAACCACACTGGAGTTAAAGGGCGTAAATGGAACCGGATCAACAGCAACTAACTTGCCATTGATATATAGCTCAAAATAATTGTCGGCAAAGATATAACCAGTAACCACCTCACCTTCTTTGTCGATATCGATCACCGGTACCTTTGTAAGATCAATATCACCCAATGAGGGTGGGGTGACCCCAGAGCACTGGTTATAGAGATCCGCAGCAAAGTACCGCTTGCTGTAATTCACTTCAGCCGGAACGGTAAAGGCTTTGCCCTCTACCTGCTTCACCCCCTTTGGCGACAACCGGGAGCGACCGGAAGCACAGGAAAACAGGTTCTGTGTTTCCACTTTGGTAGAATCCTCAGCCACACTCCCAGCACCAGAGTAGTGATTCTCCAGGGACCACGCATTTGCCGTAATCGAGATAAGGCCCAAGAAGGCCGCCTGATATCGTTTTCCCATCGTTCCAACCTCCTTTCGAGAGACAACTTTAGTCAGAAGCGCACCAAGCTTAATGCTTTACACAGTAATCAAAATGCACTTTTCACCTTCTATATAGAAAGCTAACACAGTAAGAGAGTAATAGTTGCCGGGGTCAACAATTCTTAACCCTGTAGCCGAGGCAGCTTTAAGATTATTTACGCGGGAGGGGTAAAACAAATGGAGGTTAACAGCACCCGGTCTTAAGCAGATCAGGTGCCGTTAAAGAAGGGCATTAAGCGGGCTTGGTTCGCACCCACTTATGATCAAAGAAACCGCTGACAAAGCCTGCCAACACAATAGCCATCAACAGTAGCCATATCAGCTTTTCCGGCTTATCACTGGGAGTCGGTTCTGCAACCTGCTCCAGCTTCTGGCCACTGACCTGTTGCGCAGCATTGGCGCTGCTAACCTGAGGGTTATCCAATGCTTGGGCATTGGCCAGGGCCGCGAGGCCAAACCCTAATGCCTGCTGATTGACGAATTCCTTGAACTTGTCATTGTCGGTAGCCACATCAAACTGATTTGCCAGCTCGGTATAGGTCTCTACCATTTTCTTCAGGGTTTCAGGCTTCGCATCCCAATATCCCTTGCGCACCGCTTCCAGCATTCGCTCCAACATCTGGGCCAGGGCCTCGGCATTGTGCTCTTCGAAGAATTCGCGCATATCCATTTCATATTTGTCATCCACGTAGACTTCAAACATTTCCTGCCACTGGTCGTCGCGAATAGTTTCCGGGGTCATTACTTCCCAGCCCCACATATTATTGACGCGATCCAGGATAGCGGTAGCGCCTGCGTAGCCGGAATCCTGCATCGCCTCAATCCAGCGGGGATGGAAGTAACGGCTGCGCATTTCCTGGTTAATGAACTCCGCAAGGGTTTGCGCTTTTACGTTATCTTTGCGACGCAAATTGGAAACATACATTTCCGGCGTTGCGCCATCCAGATTGCGAACCGCCAGACCGATACCGCCAAAGTATTGGAAGGGATCGTCATTGGTCATCATGGCGTAGAGGTTGGTGGAGCGGGAGAAAATCACCCCATCAGTGCCAGACAGCACTTTGCCGTACAGCTCAACACTGCGCTGATCCTCGCTCCAGCGGGATTCATCTTTGCCATAGGCAAAGCCCATACGGCGCATATAGAGGTCAGCGAGCTTGTCATCCCCCTCCCAACTGTCAGAGGCCAGGCTGGCGGCGGCAAGGCCCGTTCCATAGTTGCCGCTTTCATTGGAGAAGATACGCACCGATGACAAATAGCGAGCATCCTCTTCACTGTTGCCGTCTTCCAACAGTTGCTGTTGCAATGCCTGGCTGTGGCGGTAGACAAAGTTATTGTCTTCTTTCATCTGCGCCACTTTATCGATGGCTTCTGCCAACCACAGCATCACGTTGGGGAAAGCATCCCGATAAAGGCCTGTCGCAGAGATTACGACATCAATACGCGGGCGCTTTAATTCCGAGTAGGGAATAACTTCTGTACCGGTAACATTGCCCTGCTGGTTCCACTTGGGTTTTAGGCCCAGGGCGTGCAGGATCTGGGCTTCCAGGGCACCCTGGTGGCGCATGGTTTCAAGGGACCACAAGGAGAAAGCCAACTTGTCCGGGAAGCGGCCATGCTTTGCATGGTAGTCAGCAATGGTCTGGTCCATCAGCTGTACACCAGCTTCATAGGCTTCTTTCGACGGCACCTTAGCCGGGTTAAAGCCAATCAGGTTGCGGCCGGTGGGCACCGCCTGCGGGTTGCGAATCGGGTCACCCCCATGGCTTACAGGAATGTAGTTACCATCGAGTGCCGACATCAGGTTTTCCAGCTCGGCAATTTTGGCAAAGTTATCGGAGTATTCCCGAGCCTGATCCAACTGGGCCTGCAAGGGCTCAGGAACCTGCTCCAGCTCACCGCCCTCCAGGAAGGTATCCAGCAACTGGAACCCCGCCTGCGCTTCCAAAGCCACAACATTGCGCTCATCCCGGGTTTGCTCTTCCGGCAAACGCAACCCGTGCTCCGCCTCATATTCATCCGCTGCGGTGATAAACCCTTCACCCAACATTTGCAACATGGTGCTGGTGAGATGTTCGGTCTTTGGCAACTGACCAAAACGATGGATGCCCAGCGGCTGGCTCATCTCTGCCAATTGACCCAAATGATCCTGCAAGCGGCTCAGTTGGCCATCAAAATCCGCACTTAAGGCTTCAGCACTGATTTCCAGATCCTTGAGCATATTGAGCTCTTCGGCCAGACCGATAATACGCTCTTGGGTATTGGCCCGGGTCTGCCCTTCAGACAATACCAGGTAATTGCCAATTAACTCGGACAACTCAGCCACTTCCGCATATAGGCCGGCTTTCGCAAAGCCTGGGGTCAAGTGGCTGATCATGGTGGCACGGCCACGGCGCTTGGCCTGCATAGCCTCTCCCACATTATCGATAATGTAGGGGTAGAACACCGGGATATTTCCCAGAGCCAAACTAGGTGCATCGTAAACCGACAGGCCCCGCTCTTTGCCACTGAGCCACTCCTGGGAGCCATGGGTTCCCAGGTGAATATAGGCATCAGCACCAAAGGTTTCCCGCGCATAGAGGTAAACCGCCAGGTAGGCGTGGTTCACCGGGGTTTTCATGTCGTGGTAGAGGGAAGAGTGATCCTTGGCATTATCCGCGCGAACGCCTTGCGGCAACACAATCAAATTGCCGAGGGTCATCCGGGGAATAACAAATGCAGGCTCGCCGTTATGTTCGGCCAACATGGCATTGTCTTCCGGCTTACCCCAACGCTCTACTATAGGGTCCCGCACAGTTGCAGGCAGTTGGTCAAACCAGGCTTGATAGGTGGACAGCGGCATCCAATCAGCCAACCCTTTATCGATCAAGGCTACGCTGTCTTCGCGACGATAATAGGGGCGCAACAACTGCCCGGCCCAATCGATAAGGGTTTTTGAATCCCTGATATGTACCTCATAGCCTCTTTCTCGCATTGCCTGGGCAATCGACTCAATCGAGCTGGGTACATCCAGGAAAGCCGCACCGATATTTTTTTCCCCAGGCGGGTAGTTCCAAATAAACGTTGCCACCTTTTTATTGGTGTTGCTTTGATAAGCGAGGGAGGCGTGATTCCAGGCGCGCTCTATCAAGGCCTGCATCTGTACATCCATCACTACTTTATTGCCGTCTTTATGAGCAGCGATAATCACCGGATCGATACTGCCAGTATCTTCAGGCATTACTAGGAAGAATGGAGTCAGGGATGGAGATACACCGCTATTATCAGCAAAATATTCTTCTTCACTGCCCTCGGTGTAATTGAGCGCGTGAATAACCGGCACTCCCAGCTTCTCAAATTCAGCGCGACGTTTGCTGACATAGTGCAGGGAGCGGTAATTAATCATCAAGTCGACACGGGTATTGCCGCTTTCGGTTTGCAATAAGTCCGGATAGGAAAGCGGCAAGTCTTCGCCTTCAAAGAAGAAGGCGAAAGCCTTGGCACCTTTAGCCTCAAGACCATTCAACAGGGTGTCGACAACCTGCTGCTGCTCGTAATCCACCACGGAGCGATGGATAGCCACGGCAATCACTGGCTGCTGCTCAGCGGGCTTTAACCAGTCAAAGAAAAATTCCTCTTTATCGGTGACAAGCTGCTCAAAGCGGGGATGATAAAACCCCACCTTGGGTACAATTATCGGTGCCGGTACTGAGCCACTGGAAAGGTCAAATACCTCTGCCGACAAAAACTGCATCATATGACGGTAGTTTTTGCGGCCCGCATTATTAAAATAAGCGGCAATCGCCCGATGCTCGGATTCTGCCAACCCTTGGTTCATGGACTTATTATCTGCATCCCCCAGGGAAATCACCGGAACTTGCGGATGCTTGGCCAGCATTGGCTGGAACTTGCCAAACATAAAAGCAGAAAGCGCCGGGTTGATGCCATCCAACATTATCAGGTCAGCGGAAGACCAAGCCAGGTCAATTTCCTCATCGCTCTTACCTTTGCTGTTAAAGATCTCCAGCTCAAAGGGTTGGTCTGCAGAGAGATCAGCCAGCAATGTACCTTTCGCCTTGGCCGTGTGGCTCGACATCATCAAGAGTACTTTGGGTTTATCGCTGGCCTGAGCAAAGGTTGCAAAGGCCAAGCTCATCAACAGGCACACAAAACGTGCCCACAGTTTATTACGCACCACTAATTCCCCCCCGAAGCTTTTTCACCGGCGGGAGCATCTTTACCTTCCCCTTCCGGTACATAAACCAGGCTGCCATCGGCCATCTGGTAAGCCACACCTGCACGGGTGCCCTCCCCTGAGCCAATTTCCCCGGTGGATTTGTATTGTTTGATTTCCTTACCGTCCTTGACGATCACTTCCATATTGGGTTCGCCGGCATTTTTAATTACCGTGACCTTTTCATTGGAAAAAACGTTCAAGGGGTTTTGCGCAATGGCAATCAGCAGCGCGGCGATAATGACCAGAAACACATCGATCAGGTTCACTGCGCTCAGAATAGGATTCAGTTCTTCATCTTCGTCTAGGAAGCGCATCAGTCGGCCTCCTTCAGCTTGCGGATATTGATCAGCTCAGAGGCAAACCAGCGTTTTTTCACTGAGGCAGGCCAAAAGGTAATCGTGGAAATTACCAAGCCCCAGATCACAGCGGCGAAAGCAATAATCAGGTTTTCACTGATTCCCTGAATATTGCCATCGGCCAGAGCGCGAAGTGCCGGCCCCATGGGAATCATGGTGGCAATCAAACCCAACATAGGCGCAATCCGGGTAGCCATGCGCAACAGTTCCAGTTTTCTCAACGCAAAAACTTCCAATTCGTCGTCACATGCCAAAGGGTTATTCACGTAAAAGTTGTGTACTTGGTAGCCCGGCAGGCGCTCAACCCGACCTTGCTTCAATGCCAACCGATAGGCTCCGGCATTTTTGCGGCGAAGCATCCACAGTGAAATAAAGCGCCCTGCGGCATATAGCGAATAGATAAAAAGGACCAGGATTGCCAGTAATACTGGGGCCATAAACAAGTCGGCCACATCCGCCATTAAGGTCTCAACTGATTGAATATTCACCGCAAGCCTCCCAAGCCCGGAAATTGATGCTGTTCACGAATTTGGGCGGAAACTACCCAAAGAAACTCACAAGGTCAAATTTAATCTTAGTGATAGTGATTCGCATTTAGCTTTACATTTTAATAAGTATCCATATAATCTCGCTCCGAACTGGTCGACAAGACCAAGCGAAAGGGCAGCACTAAGACCCTTAACGAGCAGACCGAATCAACGACATCAAGGAATTCACCATGAAACGTCGCCCACTAGCAGCAGCCATTTTGGGCTTAGCCTCCGCCTCAAATCTGTACGCAGAGACCCCGACCTCTCCGTCCAGCAATGAACTCGAGCTGATCGTCGTCAGCGGGCGCGCAGAAAAACCCCTGAAAGACGTTGCGGGCAGCGTTTCCGTGGTGACCAATGAAGAAATTGAGCAACTTCAGCTCAATGACATGAACCAACTGTTCCAATACGAGCCCGGTGTTGAAGTAACCGGTGAGGCTGGCGGCGCGCAGAATATTCTGGT
The DNA here is from genome assembly GCF_052467815.1 of Microbulbifer maximicatervae (SeqCode). Taxonomy (NCBI): domain Bacteria; kingdom Pseudomonadati; phylum Pseudomonadota; class Gammaproteobacteria; order Cellvibrionales; family Microbulbiferaceae; genus Microbulbifer; species Microbulbifer maximicatervae (SeqCode). Next base: position 3,417,566 of record NZ_CP174326.1, on the reverse strand, counting down.
GCGCGGCATGGGCGGTGACCGTGTACTGATTATCAAAGACGGTATGCGGGTGAACGAGGGTTATGGCGCCAATGGCCAAAACGACATTATTGGTCGCGGCTTTATTGAAGTGGACACCCTAAAGCAGGTTGAAGTTGCCAAAGGCGCAGCCTCCTCCCTGTACGGTTCAGACGCCCTTGCCGGTATCGTAGTATTCACCACCAAAGATGCTTCCGACTACCTGGAAGATGGCGAGCAGTTTGGCGGCTCTATCAAGACCGGCTACAACGGCATCACCAGCCAGAAAAATGTTTCCCCTACCCTTGCCCTGCGCACCGGCAATTTTGAGCAACTGCTGCACACCACCTTCCGCGATGGTGAAGAACAACAGAACTACGACGAAACCCAGGACCCCTTCGAGATTGAATCGAAGAGCATCCTGTACAAGGGTAAATACAACCTGGGTGGCGAAGACTTTATCAGCTTCAGCATCGACCACTGGAACCAGGAAACTGTCGGTGACAGTGCCGATGGCCTGCTGTATTACTTCCGCGGACTCGCCGACTACGGCTACAACATCGTCGCTGAACAATCTGTTTCCGACAAAGAGACCACTGCATACCAGCTCCGCTACCACAGCGAGACTCCAACTGCGATTTACGATCAGGTAAATATCAGCTTGTACAACAACAAGTCTGAACAGGAAGACGAGCAGTACGGGCAACTGGACATCAACGCCCCCATGTTCGGCGTGATCGAAATCCGCGATATGTGGGAAACCGGCCTCTACCGCCAGGACACTATCGGCCTGCTGTCCAACGCCAGCAAAACCCTGAATGAAACCCATACCCTGGGTTACGGTCTGGACCTGGAGCAAACCGAGAGCGAGCGTACCGTTCACCAATACCGTGAAGTTGCGGGTAGCTCCACCCTGGACTCCACCACCGAGAAATTCCCAGAAAACGAAGTGGCGCGCGCCGGCCTGTTTATCAATGACGAAATGTCATTCGCCAATGGCCAGCTGACCGTTACCCCGGGCCTGCGCTACGACTGGTACGAAATGGACCCGAACGGCGCATTGAAGACTGACGGCACTCCATTTGCCACCATTGAAGAAAGCAATGTTTCCTTCAACCTGGGCACTCTGTATCGAATCAATCCAAAGTTATCTGCCTTTGCCCAATATGGACAGGGCTTTAAAGTACCGGCCTACGATTTAGCTTACATTGAGCACTACCTGCAGCCGACCTCCAGTTACATCTATGAGGTACTTCCCGCCGACGATCTGTCACCGGAAACCAGTGACACCTTCGAGCTCGGCCTGCGCGGGCACCTGGGCCCGGTAGCTTTCAGTACTGCAGCGTTTTATACCGAATACGATGATTTCCTGGAAACCACACTCGTTAATAGCGAAACCGTATTCGATGACGACGGTAGTTTCTCTCATGTATTTGAGCAGTACCAGTACCAGAACATCGAATCTGTCACCATCAAAGGTATAGAGGCGAGCGCCAGCTGGTACCTGTCTCCTTCGATCGAACTGTTTGCTAATGCCAGCTACCAGCGCGGTGAAAACGACACCACCGGTGAATACCTAACCAGCATCAGCCCACTGTCTGGCGTGGTCGGTGCCAGCTACAGCGGAGCCAAACTCTCCAGCCAGGTACTGGTACGCTGGGCAGACCGTATGGAAAAAGTGAACGACGGCGCTACTGAAACTGCCGGTTATGGCACTGTAGACTGGACCCTGGGTTATCAGGTAATGGACTCCATGTCTGTGAACTTGGCGGTTAACAACCTGATGGATAAATACTACGTTCCCTACCTGAATGTTGCAGGCTGGGATGAAGGCAGTGATCTTTCTGTCAATGCTGCGCCGGGACGTACTTTCTCTGCGTCAATCCGATACGATTTTTAATTAACGAGTTTTACACTCTCCTACCTCGCAAATAAGTCCCTTGATGGCCGTACTCCCATGCGGCCTTTTTTTGTTTTTATTGCCCCACAAAACTAAAACTGATCCGTGTAGATTTTCTCCATCATCTCTTTCACTTCCGCCTGATACAGCCGTAACGCCTTCAACAGCTCAAGTCTGAATAGTGGCATGTAGATCAGGTAAACCAACCGATATAATGGATTAGCCGAGTGCATTTTAAAATAACACTGCCTCTCCCAGTGGCTTGATCCCCCCTTCATTTCAGTTATGGAGTAACTAAAATGACCGGTTATATATTTGGTGATCGGTAAAAACAGAAGAACTAGTGCTCCGCCGTAAATTATCTTTCCCTCCCAGGCAATTTTGTTGGGTCGCTCATAATTCATTAATTGATGTTTCATTACGTGGTAGCCGGTGATACCCCAGTACTTTTCGATCGCAACACTACCCACCGTGGTTTTATCTCCCCCTAAATTGTATTCAGCAAACAAAGTATTGGGATATTTGCTTTCCCAGCTACGCAGGTCTACCACAAAATCAAACAGGGCCTCTGGCGGAGCTTGGATAATGACCGAATTCTTATAGAAGTAGGACTTGTCTTTAAAATAGAGAACCAGGCAAAGTAATAAGTACAGAATAATTACTGCATAGATGATGTCTAGTATCATTAACTGCCTCCGCCACTAAATACTTAATATCGGCACTGAGATAAATTGAACTAGAAAGTCATAAACCTAATTATAGAAGAATAAAAAAATGCCACAGCCCCAAAGCAATTAAATGGAATATTCAAAGTAAAAATTGACAGACATAAGCCTGCTAAGCACTTGCCGCAGTAAGCCCAAACTTAATGGCCAATCGGTCTGCAAACACCGTCACCCGGCGCGGCTGGGCCCGGCTTGGTGGGAACAACATTTGAAGCGGTACCGGCGGTGGAGTGTACTCTTCTAACAGGCGAACCAGCCTGCCCGCTTGGATATCCGGCCCTACATCCAGTTCTGATTTTAAAATAATGCCACTTCCCTTCAGGCACCACTGGCGAGCCAGTTCCCCGTCATTGGTCACCCGGTCACCACGCACCACCACAGTTTGCTCACTCCCCGATCCATCGCGGCCGTCGAGAAAGCGCCAGTGGTTATCCAGGTTTTCACCGAAACGCATTACCAGACAGTTGTGACCCTTCAGGTCGTCAGGCTTTTGTGGAGTGCCGCGCTCTTGTAAATATCTGGGAGAAGCGCAGAGGATGCGCTGTTTTTGGCTCAGGGTCCTGACCCGAAGTGAACTGTCGGTGATTGTGCCGAAACGCAAGGCAATATCAATACCCTGACCGACGATGTCCACATAACCATCCGACAACAGCAATTCAATAGAAATAGCCGGGTGATCCAGTAAGAAGCGGTCAATTTCCGGGGCCACAATCGCCCGCCCCAAGTCGCAGGGGGCACTTACGCGAATGCTACCGGACAGGGTCTGTGCCCCTGATCGGATACGGCTTTCAAGGTCATCCACTTCACCCAGAATCTGTTTAGCACCCTCAATCAGGGTGCGACCTTCCTCTGTCAGGCTAATTGCCCGGGTTGTTCGATTCAGTAGCACCACACCAAAGTGCGACTCCAATGCCGCAAGGCGCTCGGAAACCCTGCTGGAAGATAGGCCCGAGTCCCGCGCTGCGGCGACCAGACTACCTTTATCAACAATTTGCAGGAACAACTTGAGATTATCTATCAGCATTGATCGGAAATATCGAATATTGATTTCTATTAATTGCAGTTTATCCGGTAAATCAAAGCAACCACAATACCCCTATCGCAGCCACTACTGCACAGTCACAAACTTACACTAGGGAGTTTCGGTATGGATAACAGTATTCGCATCGGACACATTGCGCTCTCTTTCCACGAGGCCAGCACCCGGGAAGTCGCCAAGGTTCTTGAGGCTCACGGCCACCAAACCAGCTTCAAGTCCGCCCCCCATGAGGCGGCCTTCGAGCTGTTAAAAAACGGGGAAATCGACCTTTTAACTTCGGCCTGGCTGCCCTCCAGCCACGAGGTCTACCTGAATCCCCTGCTGGACCAGGTCGAAAAAGTGACCGTGCTGTATGAGCCCTACTGTATCTGGGGTGTGCCGGATTATGTGCCCGAAAAAGCAATTGCCAGTGTTGATGACCTACTCAGCGAACCTGCTCTCACCCGTATGGATCGCCTGATCCAGGGAATTAATCCCGGTGCCGGTATTAGCCGCTTTTCCACTGAAATGATTCATGCCTATGGTCTTGATAAGGCAGGTTACGAATTCCGACCGGGAACAGAAGCGGACTGCTTCAACCGTTTTGAAGACGCCGTAGCGCAGGAGCGCTGGGTAGTGATTCCCTTGTGGCACCCGCAATTTCTCCACAACCGCTACACCATCCGCGCACTAAAAGAGCCCAAAGGGCTTCTCGGCACTCAAGATGAAGCAACGCTCATCGTGCGCAAAGATGCCAAACAGAAAATTGGCAGCGCCGCCCTGGCTGCCCTGTCCCAGCTTTATATCGGCAACAAAAAGCTCAGCGCCTTGGAAGATGCGCTGCGCAAACAAGCCAAAAACTAAAACACCGTAAAATTTAAGGAAGTCGCAATGAAGTCCCCAAAAATACTATTTGCCGCTCTGGCTCTTGCAGGTGTTGGCAGCTTAGCCACCAGTGTCACTCACGCAGCTGAAGCGGAGTCCCTGCAAACAGTCACTGAATTCAGCGAATCCCGCGCTGCCGGTGTCACTGTCACCCCCAATGGCCGGGTACTGGTCAGCATGCACCCACTGGATGCGCCAAAACTAAAAGTACTCGAGGTAATGGCCAACGGCTCCAAGCAACCCTTTCCCAATCGAGATTGGGCTGATGGGCCTGAACAAGGTGAAGTGGGCTTTGGATCAGTAATTGGCATTCACTCTGATAGCAAAGGCATCGTCTGGATCTTGGATATGGGCGGTGAAAATACACCCGTCCAACTTGTCGCTTGGGACAGCGTCAATAATAAACTGCACCAACAGATTGAAATCTCCAAGTCCGCATTAGTGGAAAATTCATTTCCGCAGGATTTTTCCCTGGATGAAAAGCGCCAAAAAATCTACATCGCCGATATGTCTTTCGGTAATTTTAACGGCGCGACCAAACCGGCAATTATTGTCGTCGACCTGAAAACCGGACGCTCTCGGCGCGTACTGGAAAGCGCTAATGAATTTATGCCGCCAAAGCAGGATCTCATCATCGGCGGAGTTTTGCTAGCGGCTAAAACTGAAGGTGATACGAATAAAAGTCTGCACTTTGGTCTCAATCCCATTGCCCTGGACGATAAGGCTGAATGGCTCTACTTTGGCAGCCTCAGCGGCGATAAAATCTTCCGCCTTCCTGCGGCGCAGTTGGCGGACGCCGATATTTCCGAGAGCAAACTAACCACACAAATTGAAGAGTTTGGCCCCAAAAACCCCAGCGATGGCATTGCTATGGCACCTGGAGGTGGCGTGCTGGTTACCGACTTGCAAAATAACGCCATTGGACTAACCACCCAGGGCAATTACCAAATTCTGCTACAGGACAAACAACTCTCCTGGCCTGACAGCCTCGCCATTAGCAATGGCTGGGTATATATCACCCAGGATCAGCTTCACCAGCACCCTGCTTTCAGTTCTGGCCTTGGTAATACCAAGCCGCCCTACAAGCTGATGCGCTTCCGCTACACTCCTTAAACTCCCTCTCACCGCCAGGAGATAGTTGCCCTGGCGGTTTTTTATTAACGTCGAAATAAATTCACCAGTAAACTCAATACCAAACTAACGATAATCATCGACACAATTGGAAAGTAAAAACGGGTGCGCCCCGACTCCACGCGAATATCTCCCGGCAAGCGCCCAAACCAGCTGAATAACCCAGGGGAAAAGTGCAATAGCACCCCAACCAGCACTAAAATTATTCCTGCGATAATCAACCAGCGGGACATCTATTCGCCTCCCTACAGAGTGATTTAACGCCCTGACAGTTACCCTGGCGCACTGCCTGGACATTCCCCAGTGACTACTCTATCTATGCTCAATCCCGAGACAAATCGATAGAGGCCATGTGGTGAAATACCTCCTTAGTGTAGTTGTCACAATCTGCATCTTTTTTAGCACTGCTGCCAATAGCCAGGGTAATCCTTTGATTTCCCGGGGCACTATCCCGCTCGCCGAAGAGGTTACCCTTACTTCAATCGCCGGCCCACTTGAATACCCTTGGGGTATAACCAGCCTGCCCGATGGAAGTTTTCTTATCACCCAGCGCAGCGGACAACTCAGAATTGTAAAAGATGGAAAATTATTGGCGGGCCCTATCGGGTTTCCAGTAGAAATCTTGTTTCTTGGCCAAGGGGGCCTACTGGATATCGCTGTGAGCCCCACCTTCCCTCAAGACCAGATGCTCTACTTCAGTTATGCCATTGGCAATATGGACAACAACCGACTTGCCATTGGTCGGGCTAAATGGAATAACGGCAAGTTGGAAAACTTTGAAGAGATATTCAAGTCCGCGCAGGGTAAAAATAACGGCGCACACTTCGGTTCCCGGCTCGCGTTCCTACCTGATAAAACGTTGCTGGCTACCATTGGCGATGGCGGTAATCCCCCGCAAGAATTCCTCGATATTTTTGCCAGGGAACAGGCCCAAAACCTACAAACCCACTTCGGCTCTATTATTCGTATAAATGGGGACGGATCCATTCCCGACGACAACCCTTTCAAAAACCAAGCAGATGCCCTGCCGCAAATCTGGAGCTTTGGCCACCGCAACCCCCAAGGATTGGTGATCGATCAACAAAGTGGAGAGATCTGGTCCTCCGAACACGGCCCCGCTGGAGGCGATGAATTGAACCGCCTCAAAGCTGGTAGTAACTATGGCTGGCCAAGGGTCACTTTTGGTCGGGACTACCGGGATGGCTCCAATATAGCCTTCAAAATCGAGGATGCAGAATTTACCTCGCCCGCACTGGCCTGGCTCGATACCCACGCCCCTGGAGGACTGGCATTCTATACCGGCAATACCTTCCCCGAATGGAGAGGAAGACTGATTTCCGCCGGATTAGTTAGTGAAGATTTACGGGTCATTCAGATAAAAGATGATGCCGCTATTGACGAGCTAAGGATACCTATTGGGGACCGTGTACGCGATGTCGAAATAGACCATGATGGCGGTCTTTATATACTCACGGATGGACCCAAGGGCCATTTAATACGTATAGACCCAGTAAAACAATAATCTAAATTTAAATATCCATAGTCACTTGGGACGAAATTAAAAATTCGCCCCTTGAGGCAAGTTCTCTATGCACGTTTTACTCCCTTAACCTCAACCTGCGAATATAAAAGATAATTGAAGGATTAGGCAAAAATCATATTTGAGGACAATTGGTAAAACTTCATTTCTTTTGACTCACCATATCTAATGCATACCTGTATGAATCCTTCACATCATCCCTTAAAGAATTGATCCCGATACTAGTAATTATTTCCTTATAATGAGTATCTGATGGATTCTGCAACCATTTCATCATAATATTATTTTTCAGCATCATATTACTCAGCCGTTCATCTCGCAATGAGTCAAATTTCCCCTGAAGAAAATGAATCCCCTGTAGTTCTACAGTATTCCTTACAATCTGCTTTGAAATATTACTGACATCCGGCTGGGTGGCATCTTCAACTTTCTCACTCATTGCTATCTCCTTGCTGCTTGTCTTTGACTTCCAATTCAAAACCTGTTTTTGATATATCCGAGAACGATTTAGTCAAGGCATCATTAACTTCACGGCATATATCCATAATTGACTGCTGCAACTCTTGCCCCAGATCGGTATCTGTGCCCTGGCTCGTAATGAGCCTATCAAGTTGCTCCTCAAAATCTTCCGGCAAGTAACTGTTAAAATCAGGCTCATTATCAGACATACATAGAATCCTCTATCCCATAAGCTTTGATAACAACAACATCAAAAAACTCTGAACTACTGCCACAATCAATTGAATATGAGCAACAATAATAATCAGCAGAAAGAACAAGTTTAGTGGCTGCATCAACCATTTTTGAAAAGCTTTGCCGGCAATAGTGGAGGTTTGCAGAGCGGTATCCCGTAAATGATCAGCCGCTGATTGAACCAAAAAAGAGGAAGACATTTTCTTCCCTTCTTTTGCAGCCCCCCCTTCATCATCCATTGATCTTAAAGATCGACAATTTTATTCAGTTGCTTTGTCATCAATAGCATTCGCTGATTTCGTGCATTCACTTGATCTTGTAAAGTAGTCTCTACCGCACTATTGATAGAACGCTGGAGGTAAGCACTTGACATGACATCAATAAGCCTTCCCTTTTCTCCGGAAAGCTCACGAATAGTTAATGTATCTTCCGACTTCGCCATAGATTAACCCTCATAATCAATTAAATAAGTTGATTTACTGTACGTACACTTACCGCAGACATCTGCAATATAGAATTTGCTGTAGCCTGCATTTGTGTCGCACCAGTATGAGTAAACTCTCGAACTTGCAATTTTGACAACGCCGACAAATCTCTCAAACTATCCAGATGAAGACTCAACGCCGCAGAGGTCGCCATCTGGTCCACTACTTTCCCTGACAGCCGGTCTCGAAATGTATCGCTCATAGCATGCTCCTTGCATAAAAGGGACAGTGATGGATTCACTGCCCCCCCTTTAAGGCTTGCCAGCCTTATTTACCACCATCCATAATATAGTTAACTGCTTTTGCACCAGCCGCCGCCATTTGTGTCATTGCATTGGAGGTGGCTTGCATCTGAGTAGCACCCGTATGGGTAAACTCTCGAACCTGTAGCTTGGAAAGGGCAGATAAATCACGTAAGCCATCCAAGTTCAGACTTTGTGACGAAGAACTAGTCGTCTGGTCAGATACTTTTGGATCTACACGATCACGGTAAGGTGAAGGCTGAATGCCATCCTCTGTTTTAGTTTCATCAGACATAATTTTTTTCCTATCAAAGTTAATTACAAGCCCAGTTATTGGGCTCTAGCACTGTATTTGAATCAGTATTTACTGATAATCAGGAAGCTTTTCCCTGTTAGTAATCAGTTGACAGGGAAGAAGACTTACGCTCTTTACTTTTAACGCTACCTCCTAATACAGAATTTACTGCCGTAGCACCCGCCGCAGCCATTTGTGTCATAGCATTAGATGTGGCTTGCATTTGAGTAGAACTCGTATGAGTAAACTCACGAACTTGCAACTTAGATAGTGCAGATAAATCACGTAAGCCATCAAGATTTAAGCTTTGCGCAGTACTTCCAGTAGTTTGATCAGAAACTTTTGGATCTAGCCGATCACGGTAAGGCGCCGGATCAATCCCTTCCAACTTATTATCACTTTCATCAGCCATGTCATTTCCTTTTTAAAGACTTGTATGTTTGCAGCAATCACAGACTATTCGTCATCGAAGATTCAGTTAATTAGGAAATAGTTCCCGATTTATATAAAGAGTGATATTGACAAATATTCTCAGTCATCAATAACTGAGGAATAAACCATGATCCATACAAATAGATTGTGGATGTTATTACCTACTATGTTAATCTTGATTAGCGTTTCTATATCTATCAGTATTCCATCTAAAAAACGTTTGGATGTCATCCAAGAGTCAGGCATTCTGACCGTAGCTACGCGCATGAATGGCGTGGGGTGTTACCTTCACCAAGACCAACCTGCTGGATTAGAGTGTGACCTATTACAAGCTTACGCAAACGTTTTAGGCCTGAAAATAGATTTTCAAAAGGCGGCCTCAATAAATGAAGTCCTGACTATGGTTAGGAATGGAAAGGTAGATATAGCAGCATCAGATCTGACTCATACTAGCAGTAGAGAAAAAAACCTGGTATTTAGTAGCACACTTTTTGAAACACGGGAAGTAATTGTACAAAGAACAAAACCTGCACTAATTAACTTTGAAGAACTCAGAGGAAAAGTATTAACCATACATACCGACAGCGCTTACCTGGAGGAAATTACGACATTTGCAAAGTCAAAAAATATTCCTTTACGATTCCCTACTAATCCTGACAATAGTTTAGCAATAACCATAACTCCCGCATCCTCAAAGATATCAGTACTTGAATTAATAGACGCTGTAAGCACAGGAGAGATAGATTTTACAATCGCCGATGAACATATCGTCAATGGAAGTAATGGATACAATCAAAATTTGGATACATCATTTGTATTTGGAGTAAATCGGCGTATTGCGTTTGCATTAGATAAGAATAGCGATAGCTCACTACTTAACTCCTTAAACAATTGGCTAGAAGGCGATGAAGCTCAGTCCATAATTAAATCTCACCTCACCCGATTAAGATTTCGAAAAGAAAGCGGACGAGATTTATATGTGCCTCCCAAAGGTTCCTTAAGCCCATGGGACAAGCTATTTAAACGTTTCGAAACTGAACCATTTGATTGGGTGTGGCTTGCCGCTCAAAGCTCAGCAGAATCAAACTTCAAATCAGATGCAGTATCTCGCGCTGGAGCACAGGGACTAATGCAATTAATGCCTGAAACAGCTAAAGAGATGGGGGTAATTGATAGTTTTAACCCAGCACAAAATATTAAGGGTGGAGTTAAATACACCGTAAAACAGTACGAGCGATGGAGACATTTACCTGTACAAGACGCAATGGCTTTTACATTTGCATCTTATAATGCAGGCGCTGGACACGTGCTAGATGCCCAGCGACTAGCTAAACAAGCAGGGGAAAACCCTAACCAATGGTTCTCAACCAATAGAAGTAAAGGTGTTGAAGACTATATCTTATTACTCCAAAAAGCGGACTTCTACAATAATCCAATAGTTCGATATGGCTATTGCCGTGGTGCAGAAACCCGTCTATATGTTCGCAAGATATTCACTCAAGAAAAGAAATACAGAACCCGACTTAGAAGTATAAATACAAGCAAAAAATCACCTCAAAACGCCGAACAATCGCTATTAGTCACACACTGACGCTCACAACCCCAAATGGAAAGAAGCCCTATGAAAAGGCCAAGTTTTTTACAGTTTTACTTCAGTTTTGAGGGGAACGTAACCCGGAAGCAGTTTTGGCTATTTTTTATACTCCCAGTGGTCTATATACAATTGACCTTAGGTCTCGTTTTGGAGTTCGGTGGTTTTAACTATAGCAATTACAGTTGGAGGGCTGCTGAAATAGTGTTCGCAGCTATCTTTATTCCGCTTCAAACATCTATAGCCTGGGCCACGTTTACAGTATGCAGTAAACGCCTTCAGCGCTCAGGACTCCCACGCCGCATGCTGCTAGTCGCACTTCCGGGAATTGGGGCAATATGGGTTCTTGCAGAATTGCTTCTCGCTCCTGACGAAATCAACCCACCAAAATACAAATAGATCACTAAACCACAAGGAATTTTCCACTATCAAATCGATATAAATAATCTAAGCTATCGAGCAGCTCATAAAAGTAGAAATCCACACAGGAAACCAATTAGCCAATATATATTTCACATTAAGAAACACAAACACACTACAACCAAGCCCCCAAGAAAACTTCCGACCACCCCCTTTCAAAGGAATCACGACAATTTTTTACAGAAAAAACTACAAGGAGGACACCAGCAATATAAGAATAAAAGTTAAACACCAAAAATAGAACTATCTATAAAGCGGAGACATAAAACTCTATAATTATCACCAAACTAAAAAGTGCTATCAACTTGAAAAAAGCTACGGCAAGCCATACTCTTACGTCCCACCTTTTTAGATTCTAGCGCAACTGGATAAATCACCAATCTTACCAAGGGTTATCCGGAAAACTATTAACTTACAAACCTCTTTCTTGAAACTTAAAATCCAGCAGCCTTAGAAATACACATCCTCGCATCCCCTCCTTTAGAAAAAGGGACTTACTAACACATCTTCTTAGAAAAATTAATACATCAATAATGACTTTAACACCGATAAAAACGGCCAGCTTCAGTACTTTTTCGGTACAACCCTAAGAAACTAATACTGCCAAAAGGTGTATAGAAAAAAATTCCTTTTTATTTACAAACTTCACAAGTATGCATCTCAATACACAGGGAAACGTTTCACTCTACGCCACAAGATATAGTTAATCGTACCCTCGTTAATAGCTTTATCTGACAAGGACGACGGTATGAAGCAAGAGAACCATAACCGCTTGCACAATGCGGAGATTGATCACAAGAAGTTACCAGATCTGATGCAAGAACTTATCGAACTGATTGGGTATGCAGATATGTTCATTCTTATTTCCACATTTGGGGGGCAAGATGTCTATATCCCCAAATACCCAACAAGAAGCAAACTTATTGACATATTGCCAATCAAGTCACTACAGATCCTTAGCGTCGCCTATGGTGGTACTTATCTTACCTTACCAACTTCAAGGCAGATCGACATCCAAGAGCGTAATCGTGAGATTTTACATGCACTGCAAGGAGGGGAGTCCAGGTCAACCGTAGCCAAAAGATTTGGCCTGGGAATAAGACAAGTGGCAAACATAAAAGCAAGTGGGAAACCTCCAAGTACTCACTAAAGCATTACTATATAAAAATATTGTCACAAGTATTAATGCATGCTTAACACGAGAGAGGAGCGCCACTTTAGTATCTAGCGGCGCTTCCTAAGCAGCTAGCTCATACTATTTGCCTGGAGAAAGTTGTGTCACTTTCCCTCAAAACCAATAATTCATATTTGTTTCGATCAGGAATTTATATTTACACCCGACAAGTACAAACACGAAACTCCAGCTTAATTATGAAAAGAAAATAAAATTACATACATATAGAAATAATTTGGAAGGCAAACTAATCAAAGTTATTCAATTTTTTAACTACCTCAAACCACCACAACTATTTCTTCCCTGCCTCTACCCAGCTTAATCTAGTTATTCTCGCTCGATATTCTTGCAAATACATTCATCCTGAACACCTCTTCCCATTGGTCGCTCAGTCACCATAGAATGGAAGGTAGGAAAATAACAGGACACCCCATTATGCGGATTGCCCAGATTCTGGTTTCACTACTTCTTACCGTCAACTCTAGTAGTTCTACGGCTACAACACTTATCCATAACATTTCCGGCTACCATACTACGGATAGCGATATTATCCAGTTTAACGCTATAGCCTTCGAGCAAGGTAAGGTATTAGAAACCGGCGAAATAGCTGAGCTATATAATAAGTACCCCAGTGCAAAAAAAATAGATGCCCAAGGCAAGACACTATTACCTGGCTTAATTGATGCCCATGGACATATGTTGGGCCTTGGGCAGCTCACTGGAGAATTAGATTTACGAGATCACTCTCTCGCGGAGTCATTGTCAGCAATTAAACAGTACTCAAAAAACCTGGGACCCAATGAGTGGCTGGCGGGCCGCGGCTGGAATCAGGTTACCTGGCCCGACAAATCTTTTCCAACCCGCAGGCATCTCGATGAATTGCAAATAGACCAGCCAATCTGGTTACGCAGGGTCGATGGACACGCAGGCTGGGCTAATAGCAAAGCTTTAGAGCTAGCAGGGATTGACAAGGATACCCAATCGCCAGAGGGAGGCGAGATTTTGCGGGATAAGGACGGCAAACCGATAGGCATATTGATCGATAACGCCATGAGCCTGATGCATAAGGCGATACCCGCACCCACTTTGGCCCAACAAAAAAGTAGCTTACAAAAAGCTTTTTCCACCGCTCTCTCTCTGGGGTTGACCAGTGTCCATGATGCTGGCATCAATGAGCAGACCCTCCACGCCTATCAGGAATTAGCCGAAAGGAAGGCCATTCCTTTACGTATTTACCCTATGCTTTCAGTAGAGAGCCACAACTATGCTCAATTACTGCGGGCGGGACATATTGGCGAGCCATCAGATCGCCTGTATATGCGCAGCATCAAACTTTCCGCCGATGGTGCACTTGGCAGCCGAGGCGCAGCCCTGCTGGAGCCCTACCACGACCGCCCTCAGGAAAAGGGGCTGCTGCTCTACCCGGAAGACAAAATGTTGACTTTGCTCAAGCTAGCTACCGACAATAACTTCCAGGTTAACGTACATGCGATCGGCGACAGGGCTAACCATATCGTACTGAACCATTTGGAAACCCTAAACAAGGCAGAGAGCCAGGCTAGCCATCGTCATCGAGTGGAGCACGCCCAGGTTATTGAGGTGGAAGATATTCCGCGCTTCGCCCGGCTTAACCTGATTGCGTCTATGCAACCCACTCACGCTACCAGCGATAAGAATATGGCCAGCGACCGCCTGGGGAATGAACGCCTGATCGGCGCCTACGCCTGGCAGACACTACTGGAACAAGGCCCCCCTATAGCCGCAGGCTCCGACTTCCCTGTAGAACCCGCGAACCCCCTTTTTGGATTACACGCCGCCGTTACTCGTCGCGATCGCCAGGGTAACCCCAGTAAAGGATGGCGCGTAGAAGAAACCATGACTCTGGAACAAGCCCTGCGCGCTTTTACACTGGATGCAGCCTATGCCAGCCATCAGGAAACAGTCATCGGCAACCTTGAAGCCGGAAAATTCGCCGATTTTATTTTGCTGGACAAGGATATTTTTACCATAGATCCTCAAGAGATCTGGAAAGTACAGATTCTAGAGACCTGGATTGAGGGAGAACAAGTTTACCGTAAACCCCTGCAGCCAGATACTGAGCATCAATTTCCTCAGAATCTCAAGCCTATGGATACTGCCGAAAGGCAGTATCCCATATAAACGCCAACTACCCTCACTATTTCGTGAATAGACTTGTATTACAGTATTTCTATACTATTTTTTGTGCATACTAGATAAATTTATGAATAAAGCGCACAAGGGCTAATGTCACTAGTAGAAACAGTATCGAGCGCGCTATGAAATACATCCAAATACCCGTAAGTGATGCTCCCTTATATCTTTTGCTTGAAGCAGACCCCTCTAAAAAGAAAATAGACACTTATTTACCCGAGTCATGGTGCTTCGCAGCAATTGATGCAGGTACCGTGGAAGGTATTTGCGTAGTAAAAGAAATCGACACAGCAATCGCTGAGATTTTTAATATTTCAGTGTCCCCTGAAATGCGACAGCAAGGGATTGGCTCAAAACTTTTAAAGTTCTCTCTTTCAGAGCTCAGCTCCAAAGGGATTCACAGGGTAGAGCTGGGAACCGGTACTTTTGGCTATCAGTTAACTTTTTATCAGCGCCATGGATTCAGGGTAGAATCTGTCAACAAAGATTATTTTTTACACAATTATGATCAGCCCATTGTCGAAGACGGGGTTCAACACAAAGATATGTTGCGACTTTCACTAGATATTACAACTAGGCGCCAATAAAACTGTCAACACTCAGTCCCTACCCAGAATGGCAGACTCGCACCTTTTAATCATCGCTCAAGTATCACTCAGCGCGCCAAGCTCAAAGTCACCGAAAAGCTAATCGACTCTAAGTGGCAAAAATCCTTTCGACTAATCTAACTTGACCAACCAAATATCAACAATTAATCATCCATCTTGAATACTGTATATAAAAACAGTAAAATAATATAACAAAACCTAGGGAACTACTATGTCAGCAAAGCATGAATGGCGAAAAAAAGAAAAATCTCTCTACATCCCTAAAACTCAACCTGAAGTTATTGAGGTCCCAAAACTCAATTACATCACTATTCATGGGGAAGGAAGCCCCGCCGAAGAGGCGTTTACGAGCCGTATCGGCGCCCTATATTCCTTGGCTTATGCCATCAAAATGCTTCCCAAAAAAATGGATGAGAAGCCGAGTGGATACTTTGATTTCACAGTCTACCCATTAGAGGGAGTTTGGGATATCAATAATAAAGCTAAGGAGAGTTATTCTGGGGAGATCAAGAAGCAGGATTTCGCCTATAAGCTGATAATACGTCAACCTGATTTTGTCAAGCTACCTTTATTCAAGGAAATGCTTAACTCCGTTAAAAACAAAAAAACAAATCCACTGCTGAATCAAGTTAACTTTGAAACTATTTCAGAGGAAAAGTGTGTACAAATGCTCCATTTAGGGAGATTTGAAGATGAGCCAATTAGCTTTGAGAAAATGGAAGCCTTTACTAAAGATCAGGGCTTAAATCGCCTATCCAAGGTACACAAGGAAATTTATCTTTCTGATACCAGGAAGGTGGTACCGGAAAAATTGAAAACAGTGTTGAGATTTCGGGTTGGCTAAACAATGGCTTATTTTCACCCCACAGCTAACCTTTGTCATCAGATCCTGCCAGTATCCCAAAGCTTATTTTAGTACCAGCTACGCACTAACTCTTATAAAGAAATCCTTCAAATCTGAAGGTCATTAATAAAGCTAAACATCGGGAATATATTCAAAATAACTATGTTGCCGGCTAAATTAATTAGCGGCTGCGGCTAAACAAGCAAAAAAATTTCACAGAGGATGAAATCAGAAACCAGCTGAAACACTCATAGACCAAGTTAAATCAAAAAAAAGCCGCATCGAATGATACGGCTCTTTCGTCACGGGGACTATTGCTAATTAGTCCTTAACAGCTACCGTACTCGCTTTCTTTTCAGGGATCGGGAAGCCTCGATCGCGCATTAACGCTTCGATATTGGCATCGCGACCACGGAAAGAGCGATAGGCATCTGCCGGGTCCAAGGCGTTGCGAGGGGCGAATAAGTATTTCACCAGTCTCGCCGCTACGTCCTTATCGTAGAAGCCGCCTTTGGACTCAGCGAATGCCTCAGAAGCATCCGAGGTCAGTACGTCAGCCCACATGTAACCGTAATAGCTAGCTGCGTAGCCTTCACCGGAGAAGATATGGCCAAAGTGAGGGGAGCGGTGACGCATAACCAGTTCATCCGGCATACCCAGCTTTTTCAGGGTTTCACGCTCAAATTTGTCTGGATCAATACCTTCAGGATCAGCGGTGTGGAACTTCATATCCACCAGTGCAGATGCCAGGTACTCCGTAGTGGCAAATCCTGAGTTGAACTTGGCTGCTTTCTTGATCTTTTTCACTAAGTCTGCCGGAATTGGCTCACCGGTCTTATAGTGCACCAAATAGTTATCGATAACTGCATCGGTAGACAACCAACGCTCCAGCAACTGGGACTGGAACTCGGTGTAGTCACGCACACCACTGTTCAGGGTCGGGTAGGTTACATTGGAGGCGAGGAAGTGCAGCGCATGGCCAAACTCATGGAAGAAGGTCTCAGCGTCATCCCAGCTTACTAATACAGGCTCACCCGGAGCCCCCTTGATAAAGTTGGAGTTATTGGAAGAAAGAACATTCTTCTTGCCATCAAAAGTTGAGTGGTCGCGGTACATGGTTGCCCAGGCCCCAGAGCGCTTACCTGAACGGGCAAATGGGTCCAGGTACCAGAGGCCGATATGGTCACCACTGGTCTTGTCGGTAACTTCCCAGACCTTAACGTCTTCATGGAATACCGGCACCGTGCCTTCCTTCACTGGAGTGAACTCAAAGTTGAATAGCTCGCCAGCTACATAGAACATAGCTTCACGCAGGTTATCGAGCTGCAGGTACTGCTTCACTTCATCAGAGTTCAGGTCGTATTTGGCCTTGCGAACTTTTTCCGCGTAGTAGCGATAATCCCATGGCTCAATAGTGATATTGGCTTTCTCGGCATCAGCCACAGCCTGCATATCAGCCACTTCTTCTTTTACGCGAGCCACTGCAGCTGGCCATACCGCTTCCATTAAGTCCATGGCACGCTCTGGCGATTTGGCCATACGGTCACGCAAGCGCCACTGGGCGTAATTGTCGAAGCCTTGCAGGCCAACGCGCTCATCGCGTAGCTTCAGGATTTCAGCGATGATAGCGTTGTTATCGTGCTCATCACCGTTGTCACCCCGGCTGTAGTAGTTGGTCCAAACCTGCTTACGTAGCTCGCGATTGTCTGAGTAAGTCAGGAAGGGGGCCATGGAAGAGCGAGTATTGGTAATAGCATACTTACCTTTTTCTCCCTTCTCTTCCGCCAGCGCAGCCGCTGCGGCAACAAAGGAATCCGGGAGACCGCCCAACTGGTCTTTGGTCAGGAAGATATCGTAGCCTTCCTCATCTGCGAGAACGTTATTGGAGAACTTCGTGTAAAGCTCTGCCAGGCGCTTATTGATCTCTGCATAGCGCTCTTTCTTTTCCCCTTCCAGGGTAGCGCCGTTCGTTGCGAACTGGGTATATACCAGCTCAACAACACGTTTTTGCTCCGCGTCCAAATCCATAGACTCACGCTGGTCATAGATAGATTTGATACGCTTAAAGAGAGCCTTGTTTTGGTAAATCTTGGACTCAAAATCAGCCCAAAGAGGTGCCAATTCGCGTTGGACATTGCGGAATTCAGGGGAAGACATGTTCCCAGCCCAAATTCCGTAGTAAGAAGATGCGCGGCCCAACTCAGCTCCACTGCGCTCCATCGGCACAAAGGTATTGGCAAAGGTCGGTTCAGCAGGGTCTGCCGCAATGGCGTCCAGCTCTGCCAGGTTCATCTCTATTCCCTTTTCAATCGCGGGCTTGAGATCTTCAAGATTCATCTTGTCAAACGCAGGAACACCACCAAAAGGGCCTGTCCACTCCGCCAAAAGCATATTGCTGGCGTGCTCAGGACTAACAGCCATGGACTTCTCCGCATTCACGGTATCTTTGACCACCTCAGCCTTTTGTGCCTTTTCACCACAACCGCCCACTACCGCAAGAGCTGCGGCCACGGATAGTGCGATCATTGTTTGACGCATTGGTATCTCCTCTAAGATAGAGCTTTGTAATAGTTTTAAGAGCGGGAGTTTAACCCCAGTTGGCCTATGCCCGCCAATACTACCGCCATTCTCAGCCATGACTGCGGCAAAGTGAAAGAAATACGCGATAACTTCCTAAAAATTTGACTATAGAGTCTGAGCGAAATAACTCCCCATACAGCTTCCTCTCGATTGCAACCCTGATACGGCCACAATAACAGTTTCGACCTAAAGCTTTTACCGGGTCATAGGTAATTCTTCCTATCATCAAGATGCACCTTAAGTCTCGCCCAAACAACCCCTCAACAGAGAATCGTAACAAGCGCCACATCTTTTCCATTGTGTATTTTTAAAGATTGTTATCTCGCACCTATTAGTACATAAGCATCATGGGCACATGATTGCTCAGATTGAAAACCAGGTTTTGCTCAATGCAGTAGCTGGCATTTAGATCTACCCCGATTTAAAAACCAGCACAAACATGGCCGACAGATTTAAATGAACTTAAGAAATCCTATTTCTATTTATAATTAGCAGAAACTTTTATCTTTCGAAAAATATCATTCCAATGTGAAACCCATAATTATTTAAAATAGTTTCCCTTAGCAAAAGCTATTTAACGACAACCAAATACCGCATTAAAAAATTTTTCATATACATCAGCGAACTTTACAATAACACTTGCAGTCGCAGGAATACTTTTACGCATTTTATGCGATTTTTTATAATCATTCTCATTAAAAAATACTATAGAAACTTCAAAACAATATTTATCTAACCGAGACAAATCGGGCAATATTTAAACGAAACGCAGGTGCTCTTTTTCAAGCACAAATAACAAACCCGGAAATCTGGTTTTTTACTCTATTAAATCACTCGTTCAACTGATTAAAAGTTAAGGACAGACTCATGCAGAAGAAATCCAGTTTACCTCTAAGCGCAGCTATAGCAGTGTTGGCAATGGGTATTACCACAGGCTCACAGGCTCAGACTGTTAGCTGCGGTGATGTAATAACTACACCTACTACTCTCGACAGTGATTTAACATGCACTATTGCTGATGAATTTTCTGTCGCCATAGCAATAGAAGGGCCATCTGGTAGCTTAACAATGGGCGATTACAGCCTGACTTGCTCTACCAATGAATTTGGCACTGGTATTATTTTACTCGGGAGTGGTGCCCGACTTACCGGGGGGAGTGTAATCAGTTGCGGAGATGCCGTGACTCTTGGAGGAAACGGCAACCATTATGTCACTGGTGTCACTATCACGGACTTTGGTGATGATGCTGTTTATGTCGAAAGTGACTCCAACGTAGTTAGCAATATGCATATTGTTGGCGATGGCACAGACTCCGATGAAGGTATTGATATTCAGGGGAATAACAATCTCGTCAACAGCAATATCATTGAGTTTGCCGGTGACGAAGGTATTGAGGTTGGAGGAGATTACAACACGGTGACATCTAACGAAGTTTACTACTCTGATAATGACGGCATAGAGATTGATGGCATCTTTGCGCATGTGACGAATAACATTACCGCTTACAATGGCAGTAGTGGCATTGAAATTGATAGCGACAACGGTACTATCTCGCTAAATAATGTTTCTGATAATGAGGAAGGGGGAATCAATCTAGATCAAGGCGACAGTAATAGTATCTCCAATAATAATGTCGTTAACAATGGCACTAATGGGATATTCATCTTGGATGATGAGCCCACCAACAATACTATTTCTGGTAACGTATCACAGGGCCAAACCTACGACTTATTTGATCCACTTGACCCTGACTGTACTGACAGTAATACCTGGCAAAACAATACATTTACCACGTCTGACCCATCCTGCTTGGATTGAATTAAGCCCTGGATGAAATAAAAGGCAAAGAATTCAAAAAGTGCTAGATAGTTAACTTCCCTGTCAACCACGCTTTGAACTTGAAAGCGATTCTCTATTAAAAAGGAGAATCGCTTTTTATTGTCATACTGCATCCCCGAATTAAAACCAGCTCCCTCAAATATACACAACCCTACCACTCCAAAAGCGCCTAATTAAAAACCACCATACACCTAGAAAATACATTTTCCATTCATCACGTTAAAAGATACAGACACCTAAATTTACCCTCGCAAGCGCATCCAACTGAAACTATCTACAATTGCTAAATCTGTTAAAAGGAGTTAAACATGTTGCACCCCATTAATTACCCAAAAACTCTATACGCAACCCTAATACTTTTAGGGATCTCATTGTCATCAAATATTAGTGCCATAGAATGTGGCGACATTATTACAGAACCAGCCACACTTACAGAGGATCTAACCTGCTCAATCGACGACCCCAACAGTGCAGCCCTAACCATTCAGGGGCCCGGTGGCAGTCTTTATATGGCAGGATTCGCACTGACCTGCTCGGGGCTGGATCAGTCAAATGGCATAGCTCTTACGGGTTCATCCGGTGAACTGTCCACAGGAACAATAAATGGCTGTAACGATGCGATTGTTCTTTCAGATGGAGGATTTCATACCGTATACGGTATCAACATATTTTTCCCACTAGATGACGCCATTGTCGTGAGCAGTAATAGCAATGCTGTAATTGGCAACTATACAGTGGGAGACGGGAGTGATTCAGACGATGGCATCGACATCAATGGAAATTATAATTATATTTCTCAAAATTCTATTGAGTCCTCCGGTGATGAAGGCATGGAGATATTTGGAGTTTCCAACACGATAATAGAAAACACCATAACCGGCTCGGATAGTGATGGAGTCGAGCTATACGGAAACTACAATATTTTTGTATCCAACACTATTTTGAATAATGACAGTACAGGCATTGTCATTGGGGGTAGCTCATGCACTGTTTCAAATAATACAGTAACTGGTAATGGATCATCTGGAATTTTATTGCAGAGCTTAGCGTCTAACAATGGCCTTAGCCAAAATACCAGCAGCAACAATGGTGCCTACGGGATTTATGTTGCCGGAATTGATGTTATCGGTAATAGCATAGTTTTTAACACTACAACTGGCAATGGAATATTCGACCTTTTTGATCTATTCGAAGCCGAAGACTGTAGCATTAACAATAATCTTTGGTCAGGGAACATCGCCGGGAGTACCTACCCAAACTGTCTTGATTGAATTGCTGACAAACACGAAAGGGTTATTGCTTTTAGTATTTAAGAGTAGTAGCCCTATCAGGGCATCATGGAAACTGAAATTACCTAATAAGTAGTGCGGTCAGTCAGATCAAGAAGTCTATAAGACAATCGCATCCATCTCGACCTCCACCAGCCAGTCGGGATCAATAAATCCTTTTACCTCCACAAAAGTGCATGCAGGTCGAATATCCGAGAAAAATTCTCCATGCGCTCTCGCGGCTTCCTCCCAGCACCTAATATCAACCAACATTATACGCGTTCGTATCACGTCAGGCAGGTTTCCACCAGCCTCCTTCAGCGCAGTAACGGCAATATCCAGACAAAGCTTCGTCTGACCACGAACATCACCAATATAGGCCGATTTTCCATCCAATAAAGGTGCCGTGCCAGAAACGGCAATTTGATTTCCTATTCTGCAGGCCCTGGAAAAACCTATGGGTTCTTCAAGATATGAGCCAGAACTCACCAACTTTCTCATTCCAATCTACCCTGAAATCTTACGTGTAAATATGGCAATTTTATTCCCATCCAACCCCCTAAAATATGCACCGTAAAAAGAGCCTGAATCTCTATAACCCGGATTATCTTCTGACACTCCCCCGAGCTTAAGGGCTAGGGAGTAAATTTTATCAATGTTTTTCATACTTCCAATATCCAGGGCCAGCATAGTGCCACTACCAAAGCTTGCGACCTGCCTATCGTACGGCACAGTAATTGCCAGCTTTGTCAGAGAGCCCTTAAACTGCCAAAATATTACTGAATCAGAACGATAGACCTCTTCAGCAGGAAAAAATCTCGAAAACTTGCGAATAAAACTGGCTTGCCCGGTATAAATCATTAGCACCAAGTGTGATGTGAGAGATCATGCTTTATTTTTCCTCAGTAAAAATCCAAGTGCTGTCTCGAAGACCAAACGAAAGCAAACACCTAAATAGTATTTACATTTAATCAACTCAGGAAACTACAAGACTTTCTGCGCCGGAGATGATGCAACTTTTAAAGCAGCGCAGTTCAACCCCTATTTTTTCCCAGCTCCAAGTGGACACTCCTTATATTGGCATAACTGGTGATCTGGGCCGAACTCAAAACGCTCCTTGATGCTCAATAAATAGTCCAATAAAGCCGAGACTCGCTTTGGCTTGTTGACTCCAGTCCGATAGACCAAATAGATAGGCATATAGATCGCATGCCAGTCTGGAAAGATACGAATCAACTCCTGTCTCTCCAACTCACAGATCATGCTATTGACAGGAATTTGAGCGATACCCACTCCCCCTGCGGCAGCTCTTTTAGCCATTTCCGGGTTATCACAATGAAAATTACTGCGCACCTCGACTGATTCTGTTGAACTTTCGGATACCAAACTCCAAATGGCAGACTCCTGGGCCACGCCAGCAGTAATACAATTGTGCTGACGAAGGTCTTTTGGTGATTCGGGTATCCCGTGCTCCCTTAAATAGTGTGGGCTTGCAACCAATACCTGGGTCGTATACCCAACCTCTTTTGCTACCAAGCGGTCATCTGCAATTTGCCCAACACGAATTGCCAGGTCTATCCCCTGAATAAAAAGGTCATCAAAAGCGTTGGAGAGCTCCAGGGATACCTGGGCTTTAGGCCACTGCTGCAAAAATGGGGGAAGGATATACTGGGCCAAATAACTTCCCATGGCTGGAGGTGCTGAAATACGCAAAAGGCCCTGCACCTGCTGCTCTATTTCCCGCACATCTTCACGTAAGGACTTGAACTCCTCTACCAGTAGAGAAGCGCGACGCAGAGTGACTTTACCTGCATCAGTAATCTCAATTTTCCTGGTAGATCGCTCCAACAGCTTGGCCTGTAACTGTTCTTCCAACTTCGATATGGCCTTACTCACCGTAGATTTGGGTAATCCCAGCTCTTCAGCGCAGTTAGTCAGACTCATCAGTCTGCAAGTGGTCACAAAGATAGATAAAGTTCGGAAGTCTATAGTTTCCAAATCGCGAACAATCAATTTCCAAATGCCTTATTGTTTCAAATTACCCAAGAGCATAGTCTGTGCGCCATCGATAGACAACTGCATTTAGCGACAACATTTTAGGTGAACAAGATGACTGCGACACAAGACTTGTTTTCAAGCATTCAATTAGGTGATGTAAAACTAACTAACCGTGCGGTGATGGCCCCCCTGACCCGCGCAAGAGCTGAAAACCATGTACCTACCCCTTTAATGGCTGAGTACTATGCACAGAGGGCGGGTGCCGGCCTGATTATTGCCGAAGCCACAATGGTTACCGAAGGTACTTCAGCCTTCATCCATGAGCCCGGCATCTATTCCCAGGAGCAAGTTGAAGGCTGGCGAAGGGTCACTGACGCGGTTCACGCAAAAGGCGGCAAGATATTCTTACAACTGTGGCACGGTGGACCGGCTAGTCACCCTGATTTGAACAATGACACAACCGCAGTAGCTGCAAGCCCAATAGCCATTGATGATGTGGTCCACACACCGAATGGAAAAAAACCTTACACCACCCCAAGGTCCCTTGAAACCCAAGAGATCCCAGAAATTGTTGCGGCTTTCAAGCAAGGGGCAGTCAATGCAAGAGACGCCGGCTTCGATGGAGTTGAGGTTCACGGTGCTAACGGCTACCTTTTGGACACTTTCCTGCGGGATGGCTCAAACTTAAGAACAGATGAATACGGTGGGACATTGGAGAATCGTGCACGCCTACTCTTCGAAGTTCTGGATGCCGTCATCGGGGTTTGGGGCTCGGGCAAGGTCGGATTAAGAACATCCCCCCTAAACGGATTTAATAGCATGAAAGACAGCGATCCCGTGGGACATACCCGCTGGCTCGCCAACAAACTCAATAAATTTAATCTGGCCTACTGGCACCTGATGCGAGCGGACTTTCTAGGCGAGCAACTTGGAGATGTATTGACCCCCGCCAGGGACCAGTACAAGGGCAACTTAATCGGTAATATGGGTTACGGGCGAGATGAGGCCAATGAGGCCATTGGTCAGCAACAGGTGGATGCAGTGGCCTTTGGTGTTCCATTCCTGGCCAACCCGGATCTACTTGAGCGATTTAAAGCAGGGGCCAGCTTGAATGAAGCAGACCCGAGCACTTTCTACCAAGGCGGTGCAAACGGTTATACCAATTATCCCACGATGTCCTGACCTCTTCGTATTTGCAGATAGGTCGCCTTAAGCAGGCGACCTACCCTCCTCACTCAGATTGGCTACCGCCACAGGTCGGATCTTTATATTACTTATCAATGAGACCAACACAAAACTTAGCAACATTAACAAGTACCATGAGCTGAGCTTCGCCAGGGATACCATTTGCCATTCGTGGGATTGATTAGGGTAAATCCATATATTTGCAAAAGTAGCAATGTTTTCAGCAAACCAAATAAACAGTGCTACCAGCAACCACCCCAAAAGAAGCGGCATAGAGCGATGCTTTTCAACGACCTTAAAGTAAATATTGGTTCGATAAAACAATAACACTGTTCCCGCTAGTAACGCCCAGCGGAAATCCCAGATATAGTGATGTGTAAAGAAGTTGACATAGATAAACACAACCAGAACAACTGTCAGCAATTTCGATGGATAGTGAGAATATTCAAATTCAAAAATTCGCCACACTCGAGCAATGTAACTGCCCACTGCGCTATACATGAACCCTGTAAACAGTGGCACATTACCAATCCCAAAGAAATACTCTTCCGGGTAACTCCATGAGCCAATAGCGTCAGATGTCTTAAATATCTCCATGACGGTCGCAACGACATGAAATACGACAATAACTATTGACTCCCTGAATGTTTCCAGTTTTGTAGCTAGAAGAAAGACCTGAAAGGCTATAGCAGCCAGAAAGATAAAGTCATACCGGTGAATCGATTCCAGTGGGTACCAATAGTTGGTGACAATCATAATTCCCAGCAAGAAGCCACCGAAAATACAGGCATAAGCCTGCCTCAAGCCAAACAACCAGAACTCACGAATATATCGTTTCAAATCCACACTTGATAACACTGCAAACAACACCTAAGTGGAAAATTTCTGTGGCTTCAAGCCTACCGATTCCATTACCCTTCTATTTTTAGAAGAAACTACCTGACATTTATGTTTTTAAATCCAAACTCTTTACCCCCAGCCTTAAAACCGAGATTCAAGATTTCAGTATAGTTCTCAGGGACTTCAAAAAATACGATTTCCAGCTCAGCCTCAGAACCGCGGGGAAGCTCCAGATGTACCATCCCCCTCACCTCCTGCCCCCCCCTAAATGCCTCATACTCCTTGAAGACAGCGCCATCTTTCATAATCAGGCGCCAGGAGGAAAGCCTTACTTTTTGATGACTTCTCCGATTAGTCACTGTCATACGGCACTGCACTGTACCGCCCTGCCTTACACAATGATTGTGATGGATCTCGACCCCTTGCAGGTAAACAACACCTCCTTCAGAAGTCGTTTTTGGAAGAACTGCAGCAAAATCCGGACTGTGATACTCCTTCCCCAGAATAAAAAATGAAAAACAAGAGATCGAATAAGCCAAAACCACAACCACACCAAATAGGTAGCGATTTTTTAAGTAGCTCCAAATACACAGAGATAGCGAAGTGCACACAATCACAATAGCCATAAAGGCTACAAAATACTCAGGGCGCCATATGCCGTATAGGTAAATCATGGGCTCAGGAAATAGATACTGGGTAAGTGCCCATAGCACTGCTACTAATGCTGACAATACCCCCAATATTTTTGCAGCCAAAAACTTCCTGCGACTGACTGAGTAATGTCCCTCTACCATATCTGTCATTTTGCTCTATCCCTATAAAACCAGTTTCAAACTGGTTAGCTAGCACTGCGGACAACTCACTTAAGCTCCAAGCCAGTGCAAAATGGTACATGATACAGATTTAAAGACCAAAATCGATTACACCCTATTTCTAAGCTTTCTCTAGCAATCTCGATTATAATTTGAACACCACACTCTTCGACAATCTTGAGTTGTGCTCTTTCTGCATGTGAACATGACATAACTATATTGAAAATATAGTCATGCCAGTTATAGAAAGGGGAATGAAATACCAGGGGATTAATCAGAAAGGGAGCTGCCTCTCCCCCTACAAACCAAGGCTCCTGCACATAGAATCGGCGAGTATCAACAGCGCAATAGATCATCCTGACAAATGCAAGTTACCGCACGCACAACGGGCCAATATAGCAATCTTTAACAACAGTTTGCCAGACGAGATAACCTAATCATCGCTACTGTAGGAGCTGCCGTTCGAACTACTATCTGAATCACTATCATACCAACCATCATCCTCCCCCCTACTGGAGGAACCGGACCATCGTGCCATTAAACCTACACCAAGCACGACTAGCATTATCGCGTAAATATCGATCTCAATATTGATTGCCCTGTAAACTCCAAGGCATACAAGACTTAAACCTAGCAAAAATTCCAGAGTACGCACTATTACACCACCTTTCCGTTAATCAGAAACCCCATAATTGTATTTTTTAGGTAAAGCCAGTATCCCACCTAACTCACCCAAATACCGCAGCATCAAACAAAACTCAACATCCACACATTCAAAGAAATACCCACAAGAATCAGGATTAGCTTGACTGTCAAAAAGTGACGTATATTGCCTATCCGAAGAAGGCTTATATTTTCAAGATTAACTTTCTTATGGACGTCCATGCCCGTCTCTTTAATCTGAGCATTGTCGTTGAGAGAAGTTATTCCCTCCAAATTACTTACAGCCTCAACAAGAAAAGAAGATAACTTACCTCCAACCTCATCAATTGGCAGCTTGATTTCACCTGATTTCTTATGCCCCTCAGTTACCACATGCAAATTATCACCCTCTATACTTGCAGAGACTAAAGCCCCCTTAATGTTCGCGGCCTTATATCTGACTGTGGCTTCAATAGCATCCCGTTGTGGGAATCGATTTAATTGGAAAGATAAAGGGCGAATTGTTTTTTCTAGAGGTTTAGTTGCGAAACAAAAACCAGCTACACTTAATAACACCCCCCAATAAGGTATTTCAAAGTAGCCACCAAGAAGAATAATTAAGGCGCAACCTATCATCAGCGCAAAAAATGGCAAGAATAGCTGCTTTACAATACTATCCACCTTTAACAGCATAAATGAATTGATCTTCTTCATATCCATCCCCAAAGATTGTCATTATCAGTTAACCCATGGAATTATCAGCATTAACCTTTGAAATGCAAACCGGGCATCTCTTTACAATGAAGAAGGCAACCAGGGAAGGTAAATTAGCGGTAATTTTACGCTGGGAAAATAAAAAAACCCCTTACCTAAACCAAAGGGTCAAGATAAGGGGATTTAGATTCAAGATCTCTGAACTATGGCGAACTGCAAATCAAGAAATTCGACCTGCTCGCAACCATTCAGAAACACAAAATGCCAACTCCAATACCTGATCGGCATTCAAACGCGGATCGCATTGGGTGCGGTAACAGCTAGCTAAATCTGACTCAGAAATTTTCCAGGCGCCACCGGTACATTCGGTAACATGCTGACCGGTCATCTCCAGATGGATACCGCCGGGATGGCTTCCCTCAGCCCAATGCACTGAAAAGAACTCACGAATTTCCCGCAGGATCTTATCAAAATCCCGCGTTTTATAGCCGTTACCCGCTTTAACGGTATTGCCATGCATCGGGTCCGTACTCCATACCACTGAGCGCCCTTCCGCCTGCACAGCGCGCACTAAAGCCGGTAGCTTTTCACCCAGGGTATCGGCACCCATCCGGGTGATCAAGGTGAGGCGACCCGCATCATTCTCAGGGTTAAGTTTATCGATCAAACGCAACAACTCATCCGGCTGCATATTGGGGCCAACTTTCACCCCAATCGGATTGCAAACGCCAGAAAGAAACTCCACATGAGCACCATCCAGCTGTCGTGTGCGCTCACCAATCCACAACATATGTGCAGAGCAGTCATACCACTTACCAGTGAGGCTATCAGTGCGAGTCAGCGCTTGCTCATATTCGAGTAGAAGTGCTTCGTGAGAGGTATAGAGTACCGTCTCACGAATTGCGGGGGTGTTTTCAGAGGTAACACCACATACCGCCATAAATTCTAAAGCTTCCTGAAGGCGCTCAGCTAACTGGGCGTACTTCTCCCTCTGTGGATTATTTTTCAGGAAGCTGAGATTCCATTTGTGTACCTGGTGCAAATCTGCCAAACCACCTTGGGCAAAGGCCCGCAGTAAGTTAAGAGTCGCAGCAGACTGGTTATAGGCAGTTACCATCCGCTGTGGATCAGGTATGCGTGCTTCAGCGGTAAAATCAATACCGTTGATAATATCGCCACGGTAGCTGGGCAGTTCTACTCCGTTCACCGTCTCGGTATTCGCCGAACGGGGTTTGGCATACTGGCCGGCCATTCTCGCAACTTTCACCACCGGCAGGTTACCGGCAAAGGTGAGCACGACAGCCATCTGCAACAATACCTTGAAAGTATCGCGAATACGGTTTGCATTAAAATCGGCAAAAGATTCAGCACAATCACCACCCTGTAAAAGGAAGGCTTTCCCCTCGGCAACCTGAGCCAGCTGACGGCGAAGTTCGCGAGCCTCTGCCGCAAAGACCAGGGGCGGATGACCAGAGAGCTGTTTAGCTACCTGGGTAACGTCTTCAGCAGAGGTGTATTGGGGCTGTTGATGTGCGGTGAAGTTTCGCCAGCTCTGGGGGGTCCAAATTTGGGTGGGGGATTCGGGCACTGGGACTCCTAGCTCAACTTCCATCTTTCACTCTTACTTCTAAAGGATAAATCTTAAGGGTGAGCATATTGCTCACCCCCAAATGTGCCGAAATTACAGCACGCTGGCAACAGCCTTGCAGAAGTATTCCATATTAATGGAGCCCAGGCCGGCAATGCTGATTCGGCTAGAGTCCACCATATAAATGGAATAGTCTTTTTGTAGCTGTTGTACCTGTTCAGGATTGATACCCAGGAATGAGAACATCCCTTTCTGCTGGCGGATAAAGCCAAACTCACCGGCAGCACCCGCTGCGGCGAGCCCTTCTACCAATCCAGCACGCAAACCGTTAATACGCTCGCGCATTTCGGTCAGCTCAGCTTCCCAGTTCGCTTTCAGTCCCGCATCAGTAAGAATAGATTCTACAATGGCAGCACCGTGGGAAGGTGGCATGGAATAGTTGCCACGAATAGCGCTCAGCATCTGGCTATGGCCTTTATCGGCAGCTTCACCATTCGCATAAATCACCATAGCCAGGCCAACACGTTCGCGATAGAGGCCAAAATTTTTCGAGCAGGAAGCCGCAACCAGCATTTCTGGAACAGATTCAGCCATCAAGCGCAGGCCGTAGGCATCATCTTCCAGGCTCTCGCCAAAGCCCTGATAGGCCATATCGATAAACGGTGTGAAGCCCTGCTTTTGCGCCATTTCCGCCAACACTTTCCACTGCTCACGGGACAGATCCGCACCACAGGGGTTATGACAGCAGGCGTGGAAAAGAACAACGTCGCCCTCACCCACATCCTTCAGAGTCTCGACCATTTTGTCGAACTGCAAACTACTGGTAGCGCGGTCGTAGTAGGGGTAGCTCTTGATTTGCAAGCCCGCATTACCCAGAAGCGGCACATGGTTAGCCCAAGTGGGGTCACTCACCCATACGGTTGCCCCAGCTTTGGCGCGATCAATCAATTCCGCCAGAACTCTTAAAGCACCACATCCACCGGGAGTTTGAGCTGAGCGAACGCGACCGCTCACCAACGCAGGATGCCCGGCACCCAGTACCAGCTCCTGCATGGCGGTGTTGAAACCCGGAGTTCCGGCCGGGCCGATATAGGCCTTGGTTTCCTCACCCTGCAATAGGCGGGTTTCTGCTTCCTTAACGGCTTGCAAGACAGCGGTATGGCCTGCCTCATCTTTGTAGACGCCCACACCGAGATCAATTTTGCTGGGGTTTTCATCCGCGCGGTAGCTGGCCAAAAGGCCCAAAATCGGATCTGGCGGAAGGCTGTTTAAATGCTCAAACATCTGAAAACTCCTCTTAGTTATCTCATTTATTCATCAACGAGGCCGCGCTCAGACCATTCCTTCGCGCGCACCATTAACTTATCAATAATGCAATCCAGTTGTTCCCGCTCCTCAGTGGAGAGGGATGCCATCAAGTCATTCTCGTACTGATGGGCCAGCGGCACTATGCGGGCATAAATATCACGCCCCAGCTCCGACAGGTTCAGCACTTGCCGGCGCCGGTCACCGGGATCTTCACTGCGTGTAATGTAGTCATTCTTTAACAGGGACGAGACGGCCCGACTGATTGCCACCTTGTCCATCGCCGTCTGCTCAACCAGCTCGGCGGCGGATAAATCGGGAAAACGGCCCAGAATTGCCATAACCCGCCAAGCAGGAATGGTGAGGTGGAAGCGCGCACCATAAGCTTGCGCAATAGCATTACTCACTCGGTTGGAAAGTACCGAGAGGCGGTAGGGTAAGAACTTTTCGAGGCGCAGCTCGTCGTTCTCAACAACGGTGGGTCGCGTGTTTTGTTCGATTGTCATAGCTGCCCTCAAACCTGCCTGCTCGGGTGTCCCGGTTGTACCTGATACTCAATTTAACTAACATTGGTTTCAATTGTAACCACTATCGGCACAAATACTTTCTGGAAAAGTTACCGGGCCATACGAAAAAATGGCCGGACAGTATAGGTTTTTTTGCGCCATATTTGCGAACTAATTGGGTCTATGGCGCAAGAAATTTGCGTGTAAGTGGCGCTGAGATGCTCAATTTTTCGCCACCCCTTCGAACCATCCGCACAGAAGCGAGGCCACGCCATGAAACAGTGGATCAGCTTTCCGCGAACGGAAGGAAATACAAGCCGCCAAGCCCATGCAGATTTCCCACCCAACAGCTTTGAAAGGGAAATGGGCAAAGAGGGTTTTTTTGGGCCCTGCACCCACTTCTATCACCGCCATCCCCCCACCGGCTGGAGCCAGTTCGAAGGTCCACTGCGTCCCCACGCTTTTGATGCCACGCAAATGAAGCACAAAGGAACAAGCCCCTGGGATCAAAAGCCGATCCTGCGAAACCAGGATAGCCAGGTCGCCCTCTGGACCTGCCGGGAGCCTATGGATCATCTGGTGCGCAACGCTGACGGCGACCAACTCCTGTTTATACACAATGGGAGTGGCGACTTGTTCTGTGATTTCGGCCATCTCTCTATTCGCGATGGCGACTATATCCTGCTGCCCCGCGGCACCTTATGGCGCCTGACGCCGACAGAGGATGAGCCGCTGGAACTATTGATGGTAGAGGCGATAGGTAGCCATTTTCAGCTCCCCGAAAAAGGCATCCTTGGCCCCAATGCAATTTTTGACCAGGCGATGCTGGATGTGCCTCGTATAGATAAAGCCTTTCTCGATCAACAGGGCGATGATGAGTGGCGGGTTGTAGTTAAAGCCCGGCAACAGCTGTCGACCATTACCTACCCCTTCAACCCACTGGACGCCTGTGGTTGGACTGGGGACAACCTAACCGTTCGTATCAACTGGCGCGATATACGCCCGCTGATGAGCCACCGCTACCATCTACCCCCTTCGGCTCATACCACCTTTGTCGCACAAGGTTTTGTTGTAGCGACTTTTGTACCTCGCCCGATTGAGAGTGACCCGGGCGCACTCAAAGTCCCCTTCTTTCACAACAATGATGACTTTGATGAACTCATCTTCTATCACCGCGGTGACTTCTTTAGCCGCGACAATATTCATCCGGGGATGCTTACCCTCCACCCCATGGGATTCACCCACGGCCCCCACCCCAAGGCATTTGCTACCGGGGCCCGGCATGCGCGCAAGGAAACCGATGAAGTTGCTGTAATGATCGACAGCCGCACCCCCTGGGATATTCTCCCGGATGCCCATGCCGTGGAGCTAACAGATTATGTAAACTCCTGGAAGCCAAAGTGAATACAGCGCATCCAGACAACACCAAAAAGGCTGACATTCAAACAGCCAAACGCCAAAACAAAGAAAAGGAAAGAGAATGGACCTTTACGGATACTTTCGCTCATCCGCCAGCTACCGAGTGCGTATCGGGCTCAATTTGAAAGGCCTGGAATACGAGTATCACCCGGTAAACCTGCTCAAGGGAGATCAGCACGGAGACGACTACCGCACGTTGAATCCACACGGGCTACTGCCAACCCTGAATGATGGCGAAACCAGTCTCACCCAATCCCTCGCCATTTTGGAATGGCTGGATGAAACCCACCCAGAACCAGCGCTACTTCCAAAAGCGCCTGAGGCCCGCGCACATATCCGCGCGCTCGCGCAAAGTATTGCCAGCGATATTCAACCTATACAGAACCTCAGGGTTCTGCAGTACCTCCAGGCTGAACTCAAAGTCAGTGATGAGCAAAAAATTCAATGGATTCAGCACTGGATACACCTGGGCTTCTCCGCGCTGGAGAAGCAATTAAGACCCTCGCCTTTCGCCGCTGGAGACAATCCAGGGTTGTTCGAGTGTTGCTTACTCCCGCAAGTATACAGTGCGGAACGCTTTGGCCTGGATATGACCCAGTACCCCAAAATCCAGAAAATCACAGACGCTTGCAATGAACTGCCGGCCTTTATTAAGGCCCACCCTTCAGAACAGCCAGACTGTATTGTGTAGTACCCTTTTATGGATGCCCGGTCGCATCGGGCATCCTACATACACTCGAAAATTTCACTACTTGCCACATTTCATTGCCTGTGGTTAATATCTCTATCCAAACTTGAAAATAACTCGAATAATAATATTCCCCACTGCTGTAGCTAATCAGCCGAGGTCATCAATATGAACTCCCAAGACCAGATCTCCCCCAAAGAAAAAGAAGTCATTGAGCATGTCAAAAAGCTGAAGAGCTTTTACCAACACCTAATCACCTACTTATTGGTTATCTCGGGGCTAGTAATTGCCAACTTAATACTCGCTCCCGGATACTTATGGTCACTCTGGGCGGCATTTGGCTGGGGTATAGGGCTCGCCTCCCATGCAATTAGCACCTTCAATTTATTTAATTTCTTTGGTGAAGATTGGGAGAGAAAGCAGGTAGATAAGAGAATGGGGCGTAAATAGCAATAAATCGTGCACGATGGAGCATCGCCAAATACAAGCATATGCTTTAGATGTTAGAGTACTTTCCTTAAAGTACTCTTCTCCAAACCCCTCGCTTTCAACACAAAACTCCAAATACTTCCCTACTTACGAACAATTACCTGCAATCTAAATAAAAATCTACGCATCCCAAGCCGTTTGACAAAAAACAGTTAATTAACAGGCTTAAATTATCGAGTTCTGGTAACAAAGTATTAACACACTTTTTATATAACAATAATAAATATACTATTAAAACGATAACAGGAACCCCAATGTCCTTCCTCAAATTCTCTACAGGCGCTCTATGTCTATCACTTTCGGTATCTATACCCAGCATCAGTAAAGCTGACACTTTTCACTGGCCCGATTACCAAGCAGAAGCAGCCACCAGTGAGCATCGTATTGATGAGCTTTATTACTTACAGCCCCATAACAGCTATGAGCGGCTAGAAAACGGTGAAACACTGACTGACTGGCTCGACAAAGGCTTTCGATCACTGGAAATCGATGTCGTAGATCACGGTGCCTGGCAGGGTAGCAGCCATGGGCCCTATGTTGCTCATGGACAAAACGACATCGGTAATCACATGTGCAATAGCAACGGAGATGATGATCGTCTGGAACACTGTCTGGGCGATATCAAATCCTGGCTCTCCGTTAACACTATTGAAGCGCCAATAATGCTGTATATCGATATGAAAACCAATTTAGATTGGTTTAACGCCTGGTATGCAGATGAAATTTATTTGCTTGACCAGTATATCCAACAAGAGCTGGGCGACCTCCAGTACAGCTACCAGGATATGCTTTCATATTTACAACAAATTTCTTCCTCAGAAAATTACCGTACCACGCTTAAAAGTACAGGATGGCCTAGCGTTGGCAACTTATTAAATAACGGCAAAAAAGTAATCGTTATTTTTACCGGAGGACAGTCAGGCAACGTCAATAATCGAATGGAATCCGCATTAGACTCTTACGAGATGAGCGCATTTTTATGTCCTGATATAGATACCGCAGATCCAGAAGAATTTACCGGCTCCATTGATTCAATAGACAGCAGTAGTTCGCAAAGAATATTTTGCGGCAATGTCCAGGCTGGCGATCATTACCAGATAACAGCCAACGCAGCCGCTGAAACCAAACAGCTGATGCACCTATGGGATAGTTCTGGCGATTTTAGCAATACCGACTACGGCTACATATTTACAGCAATCGCACATGGTGCCACTGCAATTGGGATAGATCCTGATACAGTCGCAACCACCCCCAATTATACTGGCACGGCAATTCCTTTTGTAGGAGTAAGGAGAAGTCTTCCCGGCTATTTGAGAATCCGTTCTGCGTCAAATGCTGACTTGTGCATGACCGTCTCCCAGGGCTATAGCAATGGCTCAAACCTAAATATGAACAACTGTGGCTCCGGCAATGAACAGCAGTTTGTTTACACTGCTGAAGGCCAACTCCGCCCTAAGGGTAATAATAAATACTGTGTTGACTTCAACACTGGCTCTGCTGATAACGGCGATAAAATGCACCTGTGGGATTGTGACGGCGGCAATTCGGAAAAATGGCAAATCCAGGAAAGTGGAATCATCCAGAATCGCGATAAGAACTGGACCTACTGTATAGACGCACCGGGTAGTTCAGCCGACGTAGGTGAGCGTCTTCAGGTTTACAAATGTGATGAAAGCGATAAGAGCCAACAGTTTGCTTTAGAAACAATCAATGATTGGGAGCAGAGTAGTTTTTAACTACAGGCTTCAACAAAAAAGGGCATCGTGATAGATGCCCTTTTATTCAACTCAAATACAATGTCCGAGTTCTTGCGAAAGTCACTGGAGATTTAATCCAACTCCCCTGCTTCACACTCCCTCCAATCACCAAAGATACCGTCATCAGCAGCCACCCAGGTTTCATAGGTGAAGCTCAATTCCGGAATTTCTTTAATATTGAAAGAGAAATGGAATCCCTCTGCTTTGTCATCAGTACGAATACAAGGCACAGCCGGCATCCAGGTTTTAAAGTTAAGAGACTCGCCTTTACTTATAACTTGCCCCTCTTCCAGTCCTTCAAACCAGGGAGCGAGGCTTTTCAAGTCACCATTGATATGCTGAACCTGTACATTTTCAATCGTGTAGTCGGAGTCAACGGCAGTCATTGACCACTGCAAGTATTCCTCTTCCGTCGCGGAGGTATCCCATTGCAAGTTAGACGGGGTAGCGTAAGTCGGAATATTCTCATAGGGCATCGGCAGCCAAAGGCTTTCATCCCAGGAGTTAATATTCCGCAGACGAACGCCCTTAGCATTGCTCATGGGCTCGACTTCTACAACAAAATCATATTTCGGCGCATTATCAATTAAGTCAGTAGCATAGTAGCGGAATACGTAAGTGCCCGCCTTGGAAAATACAGTGCCAGTCGTATTTTCACAGTCATCGCTATCAGGATAGCTCGTGTACTCACCATCTTCTGGAGCGCTATGCAGCTCTTCATAGGTGAATACTTCATCACCATCCGGGTCAACTACGACCGGGCGGTGCAACAGGGACATGCACGGTAGAATTTGGTAGAAATCTTCCCCGGTAGACAGACTACCCCAGTTGCGCGCCCAAACTACGGAGCGAATTTCTGGTACTGCATTGGAAATTTTAGCTAGACCGTCATCTTCAGAATACGTCTTTGCATATAAACCACGATCATCACTTACGATTAAACGCGCAGTATAGGAACCCGGCACATCGGTAATTACCTGCGCTCGGCGAAGCTCCTGACTCTCGGGCTCAATGACCGCCTCAATAACCGCATTACTACCATCCGGCTTATCTACCAGCTCCCAATGGAAAGTCATCGGATCATCATTGGGGTCACTACTGGAAGCATCAAAGATCAGCGGTTCTCCCACCAGAACAGACTTGGATTGGGCTTCGACACTTCGAGTGGAAGGGTAACCATTTACGTTACCAATCTTCGCTTCCATAGTCGCTTCCAAAGTCACCTTGTTGGCCCCATCAGAAACAGTCATGCTTACACGATAAGTGCCTACAACATCCAACTCTTGGATTTTTTTACCCATTGGCTTCCAGGAGCCAATGTCTTCCAATTCTGCAACGCTGCCGTCAGGTTTTTCGATTAGCTCAGCATCAATAATCTGCAGGGCATCGCCTTCCGGGTCATAGCCAACAAAATTGAACTCCGCACGAAGCCCCAGCTCCTGCTCTCCAATACTGTAGGATGGGTAATAACCTGTTGCTTCAATCTCACCGATTGGAGCCTCATTCACTTCCGCATCGGAATCGGCTTCCACTACGATAGTGACTTCACGCTCTTCACTTTTTCTAGCACCGTCAAAAACAAACAAAATCAAATTGTAAGTATCGGCAGCTATAGGTGTGAACTTAAGAGTAGAGGTTGTCTGACCTTTCAACTCAGGAATTGGTACGCCATCCGTTTCAACTGGACTGGAATCCCATTTCCAACGATATTGCAGCGAATTACCCTCAGGGTCATAACTCTCGCTAGCATCCAATACAACTTGCTCACCGAGAACAATGGTCTGCTCTTCTGTCACTGCAACGGGAGGTGCATCACCCGCCGAAACTGTCACCAGAACTTCTGCGGGCTCACTGGCAACGCCGTTGTATGTTACAACCAACTCAAGCCTGTACTCGCCTTCGATATCCAAATGCAATGTCGGCTTGCTTGAATCGCTATTTATCAGGTATGCGGCACTATCTAGAGGTTTTTCAACGAGGGTCCATAAATATTCCAGGTCCCCAGTTTCACCAGTCGGGGGCGTGCTCAGACTACCGTCAAGACCCAGAGTTTCCGTACCCAGAATAATGCTGTGTACAGGTTCAGTAATCGCTACGGGATATGGGCTGGTTGCAGTCAACGTCATACGAGCCGCTTCACTGGTTTCAGTACCGTCATCGACAATCAGGCTTACCACATAGTCCCCTGGAAGGTCTGCGGTAAATTCAGTGTAAGCATCATCTGCACTGGTAAGCTCAGCTAAACTAAGCTCAGGCCACTCAATCAGCTCCCACCGGTAAGTGAGATTCGCATCTCTTGGGCTGCTGCTATCAGTTCCATTCAGCTGAACAGTAACGTCACCATCTGCCAGAGAGAAAGTAGTATCCACAGGAGACAACAAACTGATACTAGCAGTGGGTTTTTTAACTGAACTTCCGCCCGATCCACCACCGCAGGCGGCGAGCGTGAGAGACAGAAATAGCATGCCCAATAGGGCAATTGCTCTTTTCATCTGTGGTGCTCCAAATAATTAATATTGATAAGTCAGGCTGAGTCTCGCAGTGCGCCCAGGTGCGGGAACAAGACCAAGACTCAAAGCATCGAGGTAATATTTATCGGCCACGTTATCGACGGTGAAATCCATCGAGAAACTGTCGTTAAATTGGTAGCTGGTATAAATATCCAGCACTTCATAGCTGTGCCATAAAACAGGCTCATTAAAGCTAGTGGGTGCGTTGTAA
This sequence comes from Microbulbifer maximicatervae (SeqCode), assembly GCF_052467815.1. Classification (NCBI taxonomy): domain Bacteria; kingdom Pseudomonadati; phylum Pseudomonadota; class Gammaproteobacteria; order Cellvibrionales; family Microbulbiferaceae; genus Microbulbifer; species Microbulbifer maximicatervae (SeqCode). The sequence continues at coordinate 3,379,063 of NZ_CP174326.1, read as the reverse complement.
CGAGGGATAGAATTCCGCTCACCAACAAAGGTGCCACGCACACCCAGCTCCAATTTTTTGCGGAACAAACGCAGACCAAAATGAGCACTGGCATGCCAGTTTGGCGGGATCATGTTATTGATATAACTTTCCGGGATGCCCCAATCTGTGCAGTAGTAGCGAACGTAACTGCCGACGTTACAGACTTCTATATGGCTGTACTTGGTACCGCTTAGCTCCAGCAACCACCAGTGAGCATCATAACCAAGGTTCAATTCCAAACCTTTTAAGTCGAGACTGTCGATATTACGCATGCGGAAGAAGTCGAGACCATCTTGGGACTCTTCCCAGGCATTGGGCTGGGTGCGAGTCAGATAATCATCAACATGGTTTTCGAAGTAAGCTACTTTTGCACGCAGCTGATGATTTGCTTCAAATAACTGACCATTTAGGTAGTTAATCCCAACTTCATTATTTTTAGCGTGCTCAGGGCTCAGTGGAATATCCAGCGCCGGGCTCACCGACCAACCGGAGGTATTTTCAAAAAGACTCGGCATACGCAATGCCTGTGCATGGCGGGCATAAAACTGTAAGCCCTTAATCGGCTCCCAGGTCAGGATCACCATTGGCGCAGTGCCAGAGTGATTATTTTTATAGTGAACCGGTAAACAGCCACCTTCTCCATCAGCAACACATGCAGGGTCGCTGGTACTTAGCGGGAGTGCATTGTTATCTTTTGAGGAGAAACGGGTATAGCGAAGCCCTGATTCAAGAGTCCACTCCGGCCATGGTTGCCACTCAATACTGGTAAATGCACTGTATTCATCGCGCCAACCACTGCGAGAACCGGAATAAAAACTATCGGTTGCCGGAGTGTCGGTATCCATATCTTCCCACTGAGCAGAAATACCGTAATCCCAGCGCAGCTCACCCATGGGGTAGAAGCGCATGCTGTTGGTTATATCCAAACCAAATCGCTGATAGTCATCGGTACGCGCAGTATTGTCTTCCAGCTCAACAGAACCCACATCAGGGGTATTCAAGTCGGTAACCGCATCGGTATGCCAGAAATTAATACGCAAATCTGCCCAGTCATATTCTACGGGTTGCCAGCGGTAACGAGCGGTATAAGTTTGGTTCAGTACCTCACTATCAAGCCACTGGCGCGCCTGCCCAAAAGAAACAATCTGGGAGGGCATCATTTCGCCATAAATGCTGTTATAGCGCAGGTAGCCCAGCTCCAGGCTCTGGTCCTTTGGCAGGTAGAGGCTGCTTTTTAATAGCCAGGAGTCACTAGAAAAATTGGTATTGGGGATTTGCTCGCCCGCGCGGAATGGAGATGCCCCTACAAGAGTGACCGGGGTTTCGGTATACCAGGCCAACTCTTGAGATTCGCCAACAATCACTTCCGGTGCGAGACCATCAGTACCCGCATAGTAATTGCCCTGCTCACGTTGAGCGTGGGCCACCACCAAATCACCCCACTCAAAACGCTGGGCGCCTGCAAAACTCGCCGCGTAACCTTCGAAATCCAACAAGCTGGGACTGTCCATACCGTAATCAGGCGCAAAGCTCTCCGGCATTGCATAGTCGTCTGTGCAATAGCTGGCAAAGCGACAATCGGAGCGATATGCATTTCGCGGCAGGTAATAGCCTGCGTAGGTACCGGGCTTTGGGGCTTCGCTATTGTTTCCAATACCACTGACACGAACACGGAAACCCGACAATTCGCCGGGTTTTACGACATCTTCCGCTCTCAGGGTATTTACACTGACAACGCCACCGGTAGCGCCTGTGCCCTCGGCACCCATTACTGGGCCTTTATCAATACGCAAGGACCCAATCAGATCTGGGTCAATATAACTGCGACTGGAAACCCCGGCATAACCGCGATAAATCGTTGTTTCCTGGCGACTGCCATCGATTAAGACAGGAACCCTACCCTGCCCTTGCATACCGCGAATATTGACATCCAGACCACCGGAATTGCGGTTTTCACTGATAAGTACACCGGGGGTGCCCTGAAAAATATCGCCAACACTGGTACCGCGAAAGCGCTCAATATTTTCCTGGGTGAGAATATTTACTGAACCGGACTCGCGAAATTCCTGGTCTTTTTCACCACCATCTCGAGTCTCAACCTGGATGCTGTCCAGTACCATCAGATCCTGCTCGCCAGCGGACTGGATCAGCCAGGCACCACTACCAACGGGAACCGCTTGCAGATTGGTACCGCGCAACAAGCTCAACAGAGCTTCTTCTGCACGATAGCTGCCAAATAGTGCTGGAACAGAAATAGTTTCCACCAGGTTTTCGTCGAAAGAGAGCGTTACCCCAGCCTGACGCGAGTAGAGGTTGAGCACATCCCCCAGATTGCCCGCAGGCAAACTGAATTCGATCAACGCTGTATTGCCCTGCTGGGCTTGCGCAAAACTCGATACGGGAACTACGGCCAACAACAGTGCCAACAAGGTGGGCAAAATATGTTTTGGGGCGCGGGACTGCATTTAAGCGGCTTCCTATTCTCAGGTGTATAACTAGGAAGCCGAACGAAAACCAAAAACCCGTAAACTAAATGAGAATTATTTTGTTTTTTTGCTTCGGAGGGAAAACTAGCAATCAAAAGCGTCATCAAAAATAAAAAATGACACCTTCGGATAACTTTTTTGTGGTCATCTGGCAATAAGAGCAGGAATTAAAGGTTGCCCGTTCCGAAAAAACCGTCAGCCCGAACGCATAGGGGAAGGCAGGGAGCGATGCGACTTACTATCAGCCCGGCAATTGAACCGTTGCCCACCAGCGCGTGGTATAGCTCAGTTCAGCTCCCGCCGAACGCGCCAATATTTTTAGGATGGTGTCGATATCGTGAAGCTGGAAAACCCCGGAAACCTGATGATCCCTTAATGCCGGATCACAGCGTAAAAAACCAACACGATAGCGAGACAACTCTTCAAGCAGTGCTCCTAATGGCATGCTCCGAGCTGAAAGCACCCCGTCAATCCATCCGCTGTAATCAAACATCTTGCTGTCCAGAGCGAGCGAACCGGCTCCAGTAAGGCGATAAGCCTCACCCGCTTTAACTGCAAAGGGCTCTATATCCGCACTCGGCTGAACCTGCACCCCACCTTCCACAACCTGCAAAATCGTGTGGTCATCGCCATTGCGCACAAAAAAGCGCGAGTCACGGGAAATCAGCTGCCCCTGAGGCACCGATACCTGCATTGGCCTCGGGTCAGCGGCACTGGTCAAGTGCATTTCACCTTTAGTCAGCACAAGGGAACGGATTGCTGTGCCCGACTCCCACTCAATGGCACTACCGGTGTTTAGCCAGACTTGGCTCTTATCATCCAGAGTATATTGGGCCGGCTTAGAACCAGAGGAATAGTCAGCAGACATATACTTCAGCAAACCGGTGTCATATCCCACCAGGCCAACGGCAAAAGCCCCAAGGACACCACCGCCCATGGTTTTAAGAGCAGCCCTGCGATTTAAACGGCGAATTTCTGCATCGGTTTGATTTAGGGTGGAATGGGCCAAACGCGGCGCTCGGCGAGCCACCGTATCTAGAGGCGACTCCATCCGCTCAAAACGCTGCCACGCCAGTTCATGCAGAGGGTCCGCCGAACGCCATTGACTGCAAGCATCGCGCTCTGAGTCAAGCGCCTCGCCGGAACCCAGGCGAACGCGCCAGCTAACGGCTTGCAACAGTACTGCTTCAGGAATTTTTTCTCTATTTTTTTCTGGGGCGTTTGACATCAGCAAGCAAGTTCCAAGTCCATAGAAAATTATTCGTTATCGTACGCAGCGGCATAGCACTTGAGCATGGCTTTTGCGATATATTTCTCTACTGAGGAAAGGCTCAGCCCCTGCTGCTCAGCCACCTGGCGGTATGTTAAGCCGTCTAGTCTCGCCATTAGAAATACCGTTTTCTCTATCGGGCGCAGACCACTGAGCAATTGATCAATTTGCTCCAAAAGCCCCAATAGCTCCCACTTATCTTCTGGGGAAGGACATTCCGGTTCCGGCAAATTTTCCAGCAGCGCTAAATAATTTTTCTCCAGCACTTGGCGACGGGCTTGGTCGATCAGTAGGTTCCCGGCCACTTTGGTTAACCAAGCCCTCGGGCTTCGAATCCCCGCAGGCAGGCTCGGCCTATCCAGCAGACGAATAAAAGTGTCCTGAGCTAAATCCTGGGCATTATCAACACCGGAAGTTCGGCGCGCTATCCAACGGACAAGCCACTCGTGGTGCTCTTGGTAAAGCTCATCAAATCCTGGGGTTGAAGGGGTTTCCGGGGCCAAAACTCAGACCTTGCGCTGTAATCTTTTGAGGGCGGGGACTGTAAATGATATCTATTCTCATTTAAAGTGGCTGAGCTGAGAATGTTATATCAATTTGGAATAACCCGGTGAATTTTTCAAAAAATATTGATCAACGGGATGGGTTAATTTGAATTTGGTCCGTCACCCATTACAAAGCCACCGGAATAACCGGGCGGTTATTGTTTAATTTGTTTTGGAAAAAACCCGTGAGCAATCCAGCAGAATGCCAATCCATTGAACCGAAAGAGCCCACCTTTTCCGCTTGGCTGAAAGAAGGCACTAATACGACCCACGAGAGTCTTGATAAACGCATTATGTCCCTGTCACCATTTTCCAATCGCGAGCGGTATGCACTGTTTGTTCGCACGCAATCGCGACTGCATCAAGCGGTGTCTGATTGGTTTCAAAGTGACGAATTAAATAATTTTTTGCCCGGCCTGAAAGAGAGAGACCGCTCTGAAGCAGTCCTCCAGGACTGTGCTGATTTCGAAATGCCCGAGAGCGATTTAAAAGCTGATCAACAAGCCGCAGCAGAAGTCACAATTACTGATTTCCACTCTGCACTGGGCTGGCTATACGTAGTTGAAGGCTCCAACTTAGGAGCGGCATTCCTTCTCAAGTACGCGCGCAAACATCTGGATTTATCAGAAGAGTTCGGCGCACGCCACTTGGCAGGACATGAAGACGGTCGCGGGTTACACTGGCGCCAATTCAAAACTGCGTTAGATGCTCTTGAACTCAACCAAGAGCAAAAAGAAGTAGCCCTCAATGGGGCCAAACAAGCCTTTGCTTTTGCACGACAAAATGTCGAACAATTATTAGCGCCCGCTACACCCTAATTTATTTTTCACCTGAAGCCAGGAGTCGGTAATGAAAATCTGGACTGTAATTTTATTGTGCCTGCTAGGCAGCACATTGGGCCCATTGCCGGCTTTAGCGCAGGAAAATAATTCCAACTCAAGCGAACAAAGCAATACAGAAATAGTTCTCGAGGGAGATGTGGAAACCTCCGTGGGGTTGCAAGAAAATCAAGACAACCCTACCTCGACTGCAACCTCCAACATTGGAGATACCGCTTTCAGCGCACACGATTTATCTCCCATGGGAATGTATCACGCCGCGGATATCGTCGTTAAAAGCGTAATGATCGGCCTACTGTTGGCCTCTGTTTTAACCTGGGCTATTTGGCTTTTTAAAACCGTGCAGCTGGTAATAACACGTCGCAAGGCCAAACAATTATTGGCAATCCTGATCCAAAGCAAGACGTTCGCCAATGCCGAATCGAAGCTTTCAGGCCAAACCGGCGGTGCCCTGTTATTGGTAGAAGCGAGTCGTCACGAACTCGACTTATCTTCTGGTGGCCCAGTGTCAGATGACGGCTTAAAAGAACGTGTTCTGGCTCGCCTGGAAAGAGTCCAAGCTTCTCTCGCTACCGACATGAACCGTGGCACCGGAATTCTGGCAACCATCGGTTCCGTCGCCCCCTTTGTCGGTCTATTCGGAACTGTTTGGGGCATCATGAACAGTTTCATCGGTATCGCAAAAACCCAAACCACAAACCTGGCCGTAGTGGCTCCAGGTATTGCCGAAGCCCTGCTGGCAACTGCGATCGGCCTGGTTGCTGCGATTCCGGCGGTAGTAATTTACAACTACTTTTCCCGGGCTATCGGCAACTATCGTGCGGTATTGGCCGATAATGTCACCGCCTTAATGGTACTGATTAGTCGGGACCTGGATCGCCATCATCCAAATGCGCGCCCGCTCGCCGAACTGGTTAGCGCGAACAAAAAGCGCGCGATACCGCAAGTTCAGGGCGTCAACTAATGGCATTCAATCTCAACAGCAGCAATAGCGAAGAACTGCCAGAACAGCACGATATCAATGTCACACCTTTTATCGATGTAATGTTGGTATTGCTAATTATTTTTATGGTTGCGGCTCCGTTGGCCACTGTAAGCGTGCCCGTCAATCTACCCTCGGCGACAGCTCCACAACAACCCCAGGCAGAAGATCCGAAATATCTCACCCTGCAAAAGGACCTCACCCTGACTCTCGGTGAGGACAAAGTTATTGTGCGGGAGAACTTAGCTGCTGAACTCCTGGCAAATGAAATTGGCACAGAACAGCAAATCCTGCTGCGTGCCGACAGCAAAGTGGAATATGGGGATTTGATGGACCTGATGAACCGCCTTGCCAGTGCCGGATACCAGAAAATCGCTCTGGTAGGTCTGGATAAACCGGCGACCGTAAACCAATGAGCCTCTTGGCCGGCCCGAAGGTAAAATCTGCGAAGCGTCCGCGATTTTTTCTATCGCTCAGCGCCTTTTGCTGCGCCCTAGCCCTTCACGGACTTATTGCCGCCTATTTTTTATGGCAGCCCAAATCCGAACTGGCGCTGCCCCCTGCTGCAGCACCACAGGTATTTGAAGTCAGTATGGTAGCCGCTCCAGTGGCACCACCCACGTCGCTACCGGTAGGTCCTCAACAACAGGAATCCTCTCCCGCAAACCAGCAGAGCAGCGAGCCACAAAAAACCTCTGCGCAGTCAGAGCCTGTTATTTTGCCAGAAGCCCCCTCGGAAATTGCCATTAAGAAGCCCGAAGAGGAGCCCCCCACGGAGGAAAAGGAAGAGACCCCTGAGCCAGTGGAAGAGAAGGAAATCGCACAGCAACAAGACTCCAGTGGAGAGGCTACTGGAGAAACTGTTGTTGAAGAAACATCAGCCCCTCTCGCGGCAGATGTAGCAGAAGCAGAGCAAGCTGCGGCACCGGAAGTGGGCGCCTTGAACCAGAGGGAATCACAAGCCAGATTAACCTGGCAGAACCAATTACAGGCTCATCTTGAGCGAAGAAAACGCTACCCCCGTAGCGCCCAAATACGGCGTCAACAGGGTATTCCCTGGGTACAATTCACGATGGACCGGCAAGGCAAGGTACTAAAGGTTGAGCTGCACCGAGCCAGTGGTATCTCGGCTCTCGACCGAGAAGTCGTGGCTTTGGTGCGCAGGGCAGAACCACTGCCTAGACCACCAGAAGAGGTACCCGGTGATCCTCTGACAATGGCCGTTCCGGTCGAATTTTTTATTCGTTAACCAAAATAAATTGCTTTCTCAGAACTGGGAGGCCTGGTTTCACATAAACCAGAAAGTCACCTCCCTGGACAGAGGAAATCATCCACATAATCCGTTACCCTGCACTAGCGACCTATCGGCCTGCTGACTCTATTGACTAGGTGCTGGGCAAACTGCTTATGAGCAAGCAGACCAAGCGGACAAATATTGTTACTTTTGATGCACAACTACTGCAATAAGCTAGAAGGTAGAGGTACCGAATGAAAGAATCCACTGAAGACAGCGTAATGTCCTACACCCCGCCGTTGGCAAAGGGCTGGATGCGCTGGCTGTGGGGCGCCGCTGCTTGCTTTTTTATCGCCCTTGGCATTATCGGAGCCATTCTTCCCGGCCTGCCGTCGGCTGTATTTATTGTCCTCGGTGCCTGGGCCGCATCACGCAGCTCCCAGCGCCTGCACCAATGGATCGAAGAACACCATCTCTTTGGGCATCTATTGCGGACTTGGCGCAGTGGTTATGTAAGCCGCAGAACCAAGTTACTGGCCAGCCTGACAATGGCTATATCCCTAGCTTTTGCCATCCTTCATATCAGTAATATTTACCTTCTTTGCTTTACCATTGGCGGCATCAGCTGCGGCGCCTACTGGATTTGGTCACGGCCGGAACCCAGGGAGTAGACAACGCTACTTTCTACCCCTATTTGGCAGCAGACACCCGTAGATTTTAGCGCTATAGTCCCCCAACAAGGATTTGTCTGGGGGACAGGATGTACAACGTAGTACTTTTTTTTCACCTTCTAGGTGCAACAATTTGGACCGGTGGGCATCTGATACTTGCCTGCACAATACTACCCAAAGTTTTACGGGATAAGGATGTAGCTTTTCTTTCCCGGTTTGAAAGCAGCTACGAAAAGATTGGCATCCCCGCCCTGCTCATTCAAATACTCTCCGGGCTATATCTCTCATATACCCTACTGCCTGACTTATCGCAGTGGTTCAACTTCTCCAATCCAATTTCTCGCCTGGTATCCTTCAAACTGATTCTTTTGGCATGCACTTTCTTACTGGCAATTGACGCAAGGCTGCGAATCATTCCAAATCTTTCTGAAAAAAATCTCACTGCACTGGTATACCATATTATCCCAGTTACAGTACTGTCCGTTCTCTTTGCTTTTGTTGGAATTTCATTTCGAACGGGATGGTTGTTTTAGATTGCGCCCCAGCGCACATACTGCTGAATCAGAAGGAGATGCCAAAAACGTCCCCACTGGCTTGCTTGATCGATATACTGAGCAAAAATGGGATATGACAGGAGTTCGGGGTTTGTCTATAGCTGAATACTATGAAGTGATTTTCGATACGCTGGAAAAAAACGAATCCATCCAAGACGGCCTTGAAAACCTTTCTTTTTGGGCTGATGGCCGAACCCCCAATTTGGCATGGCTAAAGCTGCCCACTATGCTAGGAACGGATGAACTTGACCTAGCCCAAACATGGTTCGATACAGAACTGGTAGCTGCTGGGGACTCGCTTTCTCCTTCAGTCCTATATTTCGAGCTGCGTGAATTCAGAGATAGTATCGGCCGGGAATTCCCGGATATCAGCTTAACACTACTTCCTCAACTATTTAAAAGCAGACGGGATTGGATATATTCGAATTCTGATTTGGGCTCGAGATATTTGAGAAATATTGCAGCCTTGTGTAAAGGAGCTAACAAGCCGAAACACCTAAATAGAGACGGATACATTGGTTTCAGCTTATGCTATACATCCCTCCTAGCACGAGAACTCTGCAAAAACGAACAACTTCTCCAATACAGTGAAGAAGCACCGATTAAAATTGTTGTTGGATTTTCTTCTGGAGACCTTCTTGAGATTATGCGTATATCTAACGGCCTGCTTTATTACGAACGTCGCTTTGCGCAGTTAGAGAGCCTGTAAATAATTAGCTATATCTCTGTGGACTTTGAAGACCCGCCCTAAAGGACACCCAGGTATAAGTATCCTAGCTTCCCTTAGCCTTAGAAAATTGGTACCACAAAGCAATCTGGCATAAACACACCAACTATCACAATAATTTTATACTGACCGAAAATAGCATCTATTGCTCAAGGAAAAAACTAATGGAACTAGCAATTTATCAAGTAGATGCCTTTGCCTCCGAGGTATTTGAAGGTAATCCTGCTGCTGTGTGCCCTCTTGATAACTGGCTTGCGGATGAGACACTGCAAAAGATAGCTGAGGAAAACAACCTCTCTGAAACCGCATTCTTTGTTAAAAATGAAGATTCCTTTTCTCTGAGGTGGTTTACTCCTGAGGCAGAAGTAGATTTATGTGGCCACGCCACACTCGCAGCTGCCCACGTTCTATTTACTCATTTAAGATACTCAGGCCAAACCATCCAGTTTGATACAAAAAGCGGCCCACTGTTAGTCCAGAGATCGGGAGCTGTCTATAGCATGGACTTTCCGGCTAGCATTCCGATATCCACAGAAGCACCAGACGCTCTTATTGATGGCCTCGGCATCACTCCGCGAGAAGTTCTGTGCGCATATGATTATATAGCTGTGTTAGGTAGCGAAACCGATCTAAAATCTGTAAATCCAAATTTTATAAAACTTTCCCAGCTGGATAAACGAGGAGTTATCATTACCGCTCCTGGAGCAAGTAACGATATTGATTTCGTTAGCCGATGCTTCTATCCAAAATTAAGGGTAAACGAAGATCCTGTGACAGGGTCAGCGCACTGTCAACTGGCACCATATTGGAGCCAACAATTTAAAAAGGATGTACTTTTAGCTAAGCAACTCTCCAAGCGGACTGGACTAATTCACTGCGAACTGCATAGTAACAGAGTCTCTCTTAAGGGAGGCGCTGTAGATTATCTTCACGGCAGTATTAAGATTTAATAGCTTGGAGAGTTAAATTTATATAAGGAGTCTCTAAATAAATCCGTGATGCTTCTGGCTCGCAGAGATATTACGGAATTGTTCAGAAGCTCCATAAGTCATCTTGCTACATATTCTCATTGAAAGCTCTTTGGCTTTGCTTAGTGGTAACCTTCCCCCCCCAAAAAAAACAGAAGAGCCACTATCCGAACCTCCAGTTACAACCTGACTCAACACCCTAGCCTTTTACTTATCTCAAAGTGAGAACTTAGAGCCTATAGATGTCTTCCTGACCCAGAATGTAGATCCAGGGCAATAGTTAAAGATTGCGCGCCCCTTGTAGTACATCAGTGAATCACCTAACCTTCAAACACGCCACCATTGACCGTAAATTGCACAGACAGTCTATTATTTGGACAAGGTCATATAGCTGTCAGGTAAGCGTCGCAGGAACATCGTAACCAATAAGGACTGCCCCCCTGAAAATGGAGCTCAATTTTCAGGGGACAGAAGTATGGAAATGAAAGTTAACTCAAAGAAAATTATTAAACTGAGAACAACTAGAGCTTGGAGTCAACAACAACTAGCCGATGTTGCATCATTAAGCCTTAGAACCATTCAACGGATAGAAAAAAGTGGAAATGCCTCTCAAGATTCAATTAAAGCAATATCTTCAGCATTTTCACTGGAGCCCATAGATATAATCCTTGAAGAAAACCCGAAAATATCGATGGCCAAGCAGGGCAGAAAATATCTCACCGCAATATTGGCCCTGGGTACGACTTTGCTCTTGTATACCTCCTTATCGTCAGCTTCTCCAATAATGCTTAAGGTAGATGCCAGCACCAGAAACGAGAACCTGGCCTCCGTCCGCCTCCTCAATAACAAAGGAGATGAAAGCGAAATCCAAATCGAAAACACACTTAGGTTCGAGGTATCTGCCGAGCAAGTTTCTGAAAACCAAATTCGATTACAGACGAAAATATATGAATTTGGGGCTTCTAGTGGTTATAAGCAGATAGCAAGCCCCATTCTGGTGACAGGGTTCAACCAAGCTGCAGAGGTAGAGCTTAAAACTTCAAACGGAACCCCGTTTAAAATCCAAATTACCCCTGAAATTTAGCCTGCCCAGCAAGGCTGGCACCTCATCAACGCTATCAGGAATATCTCCTAGGCCTACCTTGTTGTGGGTGGGCCTGAGAGGTATGCGGCGAGTGATATATATCCTAGCGAAAACTGCCTTCCTGAGCACACCTAGTAGTTATTGCAAATAAGTACACACTTACATTTAGGGTAAGATTTTGGAAGCGGAAGAATGCAAGGCTCAGACATTAATCCAGATGCCAACATAAACAATTCTTTACATATGAATACGTCGCATATTGCAGCAATATTTTATACCGAAAATCGCGAGTAGATTAAAAAACAAGAAACGACGATCATCACGACCAAAAAGTGCTACAAGTCACACTTTTAGCATGCAATCCGTGCTAAATTCAGCGCATTCAAGTCGAGGTCAGCTTGATTGATTGCCGGACCGAAAACGCTGGTAAGCTCGCTGTAGGTAGTATTCCAATCATATATTGTTTTGTGCCAGTAGGCTCGATACCCATCAGCAGACAATTAGAAGTATGCCCTCCACAAAAGGAAGTAAATATTTACTTACAGGTCAAGTCTGAAGTAAATAGCGAGAATATAGCGATATCAAGAGCAATCGCAAAAATCGATCGTAGCTTAAGGTCGGAAGAACCTCTTCTTCACCTTGATGCAAGCACGAGAAAATGTGCATTGCAACTCTACGAGAGAGACGAAAACTGTAAAAGGACAAAGGAAGTCGTTCTTAAGGTATGTGCACAATAGGGAAAAGGCAGAGACAGGGATATTTTAGGTGACCAAAAGCACTCATAGTCTAATTTTCTTTTTTAGCAAAACACTCATGGCAAAGAAAAAAAATTGACATAAATGTAGGGTCGTTTGCTTTGATAGATTTATTCAGTATCAAAATAATCTGTACCCGCCATTAAAAGTGCCTTATCACTTTTGAAAATTTTGATTTTCCGATTTAACAAAAACCCAACGTATCGACAACCCTGTAACCACGGTTATCGGTGCAATCGACGCAACAGCTGACTTTTCTAAACAGAGAGACTTATTTCTATGAGCACTGACAAAAGCAATGACTCCACACCATTTTTAGCAGGCATGAGCGCTGTTGAGCAGCAATCATCTCTTTCGGGCTCCGGCTCCAAGTCAGTGCTGGGTGAAGGTATTAACTTTCGTGGCGAGCTGATCGGTACCGAAGATCTGCACGTGGAAGGTACTGTTGATGGTACTGTGATCATGGTTGGCCACAATCTTTCTGTTGGCACTGGTGGTGCAGTTACTGCCAATATCCACGCAAAAAATATTGTTGTAGAAGGCACCTTGGACGGCGATGCCCTTGCCGATGAGTTGATCGAAATTCGCAACACCGCACAAGTTAATGGCAATCTGATTGCACCGAGAATCAAGCTGGACGACGGCGGTAAATTCCGTGGCTCCATGGACATGGTTGATACCGATTCCGAAATGAAAGAGCGCCACAAGGAGTTCTCTGATCGTCTGGTACACCCAGACCTGCCCGCAGCAGAAGAAAAGCCGGCAGCCCGTACTCGCGGTAGCTCTACCTACTCCTCCAGCACCACGAGCACAAGCGATTCCTCTCGCCTGTCCGACACTAGCGACTACCTCTTCGGCGCTAAAGAAACCGAAGAAGAAGCTGAGGAAAGCTAAGAAACCTTCTTAGCTAGTCCTCAATATGGGCCCCGGCTAATGCCGGGGCTTTAGTTTTGGTGTGGGAAATATGTTGCAGCATCATTCATTTGGTATTGCTGCTTTGGTGGATGAAGTCATTCAACCGGGTAGTAAAGTTTTAGATTTGGGATGCCTTTCGTTTGGCACCACACAGCCTTTATTGGAGCGCTCCTGCCAGACATTTATCGAAGATTTACGCAGCCTGCTACTGGACACCTCTGCCCTCGATAAAGAAGTCAGGGCCGATAAGCTTTCTGAATATCTCACCAAAAAGCCCCAACGAATCAAGCTTGATGTGGTGCTCTGTTGGGATCTATTCAACTTTATGGAGCCTGAGCTTATTACTAAGCTCATTGAGGAAATCCGACCCCACTTAAAGCCTCGTACCATTTTCCATACAATGCTGTACACCGGCACTATGCCCAAGGGGCCCGCTGACTTTAAGCGCCTTTCTGGCTTTACCTTCAATACAGAGCCGCTCCACATGGAAGAACCACTGCCCACTTATAGGTACTCATCCTTGAATTTAATGAAGACTATGGGCAACTTCTCCCTGCGCTCCTCCCTGCTACAAAGAGAGGGGATGCGTAAAGACCTTATCGAATTAATGTTTGAATATGGCAATGTAAAATCGCCAACTTCCGTAATGGCCAGTGGATCATCAGCAGCGGTATCCGCCTTCCAGAAAAACCGCCTTACTAATATTTCGCTAACCGCTCTAGGCACCGCCCTGACTCACGTTAAGCGCTCACCGGTCAGCAAAGTTCTGGATATTGGGCAAAAGGCTGGGAGAAATATGGAGCACCTCCAAAGGGAGGTCGGTGAACTGTTTATTTCTGATTTTTACTCATCACTCGCTTGGCAAACCAGCAGAAAAGTGCCATTTGAAGAAGCGGTGCAGGCCGCATTGCGACAAGCAACTCTGCCAAAGGATCTCAATTGCATCCTCCTCTGGGATCTTCTCAACTTCTTTTCCACCGAGCAAATACAATCGATCACTAAGGCCCTGTATCAATATCTCAGTGAGGGTGGCGTGATGCACTTTTTGCTATTTAAACAAAACAAGCTTCCCGTTAACTGTGGTGTATTTGAAATTCAAAAGTCGGGCCAGGTTGGAACCTATATTCACGCTTCAGGTAGTAAGCAAACCCAACTCCGCACCATCACCGATGTTGTGAAATCTCTACCAGAGATGAAAGTACTCAGCCAGGGAACCGGGCGAATACCCAACGGACCTTTTTATCACGAAATAACAATGCAAAAAGTTGTAAAGGATAAATAATGACCCAGTTTTTCTACCACTGGTTAACCAAGTTGTCTGCGGAACAGGTTACCGACACCTTTCTTATGGTCATGCTTGCCATTGGTGCTATAGCCATAATCCTCTACCCTTTAGGCAAGTTTCCCCGCTTTGTAAAGGAAACACCATCACTACTGACGGCCCTCGGTATTTTAGGTACTTTTATCGGTATCATTATCGGTATCTACGGGTTTGATCTAAACGATATTGACACCTCAATTTCAGAACTGATGCAAGGTCTGGAAACCGCCTTTATGACCAGTATTTTGGGGCTCTTCCTTTCCCTGATATTGCGAACAATTTTTCAAATATTCACTAAAGAACAAGCCCCTAAAGCGACAGCAGATGACATACTGCAAGCTATTAATGGCCAGCGCGAAGATCTGGCAAAATTCCAGCGACAGATTAGTGATGAAGTCCTACAGTCACTCACTGCGGTTGTAGAAAAGTTTAATAGCGGCCTGAATGCCCAGATGGGTGAGAACCTACAGCAGTTTACCCAGCAATTGGAGGCCGTATCCCCTGCCCTGCAAGCCCTAATAGATCAGCATCAGCAGCACGCAGAACTCGCAACTATTTACCGCGACCAAACTGCAACTCTTCTCAATGAAATTAATGGTGCTCAGGAAAACCTTCTACTGTTACACCAACGTATTACTGAGCTGCCAGAAATTTTCAACGTGATTCCCACCCTGGTAGAGCAGCAGCGCAATCACGCAGAGCAGATATCAATCATGCTGAATGAGCAGCAAGCTTCTATTGAAGTTCTACAGCAATCGATCCCCGATATTGCGCCCAAGTTTGAAGCGCTCACCCGAGGAATTGACCAAGCTCAACAGCAACTGGGGGCCCAGGTTTCCAACCTGATCTCCCTGAGTAGGACCCAGGCGGAAGTATTCGACCAAAGAACCAGTAGGGTCGTAGCCCTGGCCGATGTGGTTACCAGTATGGACCCCAACCACTTCTCTAAAGCAATTCACGAGCAGGCTACCAGTCACCGGGAATCCATGGCCGAGCTAGCTCAGCTGATCGCCAAAACTCACAACCAGATGATTACCGAATTGTCACAAGTGATTACTCGCGATCTGAGTAATGCCGATGTCAGCATCAAGCGCCAATATGAGCTTCTGGATGAGCGTCTACGCGATGAAGTAGATAGTGTTATGGCAGCGATGGGCGATGCCCTAGGCACTTTAAGCGGAGAATTCTCCAGAGACTTCCGCCAGCTCATCCAGCAAATGAAGAGAATCGATGCGCAGGCTCAGAGAATCACTGGAGAGGCGCATGTTTGAAAGCACGCAAGCCAGTAGTGAGTCCAGCGATAGTCAATGGATTAGTCTATCGGACATGATGGCTGGCCTGATGATGGTATTTCTCTGTATTGCCGTCTTTGTAATGCGCTCCCTTATCGACGAACGTGCCAAGATTCGTGAACTCGCTGAGTCTTACCGGGACACCCAGTTGGCCATCTATCAAACTCTGCAACAGGAATTTGCCCACGACTTAACTCGATGGGGAGCGTCCCTGGATAAGCAAACCTTGGCCATCTCATTTAATAACAGTGATGCCTTATTTAAAACCGGTGACTTTACCCTAAGCGACAATGCCCGCGAGATTATGTCCTCCTTTGTACCTCGCTACATCGAAGTGCTGACGCCCTATATGGATTCCATTGCCGCAATACAGATCGAAGGGCACACAAGCTCTGAATGGGGAGACCAATCCGCACCGGAAGCAGGTTATTTCCACAACCTGCGACTTTCCCAACAGCGCTCACGAGCCGTAATGCAATATGCCCATTCATTACTGCCTTCGCAGCAAGCCGTCCTGGTACGGGCCAAGGTAGCAGCTGTCGGTTACTCCTCGGCTCGCCCAGTCTTGGATAAGAATGGGGTAGAAGATCCGGATCGCTCCCGCCGGGTAGCATTCAGGGTAGTTAGAGACTCAGAAAGCCATATCCTGCAAATCCTTGAGGAAGCTCTGTGAACCTCACAAAATTTCAGCCTATTCAAAACCGTCAGGCTATCACAGCGCTGCCAAGCGCCACACGAGCATTGTCAGTATCCTATGAGATTAGCGGTGGAGATTCATTCCCAGCCGGCAAACGCCCCTTAGCACAGCGCTTATCTGAAATGTCTGATCGAAACAGCTTAGCCAAAGCCATCCGTACTGGAATGCAACTCGATTCAAGCGATCTGGATAGCGTACCTGTGGCTTGGCGCTACCGGGGTATTCCGGTTTTTTTATTTGGCCTGGAACAAAACCCGGACTCTTTTGGTCAAGTTCATATTTACCCCAAATGCCCAATAGTGAATAGCTATAAGGGGCCGGTTTGGATCAGTAGTGACTATAGCGAAGCGTGCAAGTCATTTCCCCAGGATCAATTAAAGCCATGCCCTCACTGCTTACGTCACCTTTACAGCCACAATATTCCCGACGTTGTACACAAAGACCGTTTCGGCAATGTAACCAATATCGACTGGCTGACCTATACCCGATACTTTGCCAGCAATATTTTTCGAAGACACTCTCTCATCTGGAAAAATGGCGAACGCCCCCAAAAAGTTAGCTCTGTATTTACCCCTGAAAACCCGAAATATAACTGCTCTATCTGCCAATGCGATATCAAAGCCAGTGGATGGGCACTCAACCAAAAGCTTGCAGAAAGTAGCGGTCTCCCCAAAGAGATTTGCTTGCTCTGTGCAGAGAGAAGGGCCCGCGCTGTCATACTCGCACCACCCCAAGCCTCACTGAGAGCCGCTACATTGCGCTATGAATCCTTGGCAAAGCAACTGGGCAGTGATCCCCAGGCCTCATGGATGATCGCAGAACAGGTAGTCCCCGCATCCTGGCTACCATTAATACAGAGGCTTAAATCCTTAATGGGGCCACCCAAAGTCTTCCAAGTAATCGCGCCTAGGGTATTGGCCGTACTATGCTGGCCAAACCTCGGCCGCGCCATTATTGCCGATGGCACCAAAGAGGCAAAGATACCAGCCAGTTACTCAGTTTGGAAAAAGGCTCAGATTGAGCGGGAATTAGGGCTAAGCAACTAGCCACTTCAAAGTGCTGCCTATCGGCAGCTTGCTTTTTATACCATTCCCTCTTAACCCACTTTAATCAAAGAGTTAGCCTATTTAATTGCTTCAAAACTCGCCCTGAAGATTCCGATATTTTTACTTGCTATAGCAGAAATATAGAAGCCCTCCCAAAATCTTTTATAGCTTTTAAGCTCAAAATAATAGAGACGCATCCTGCATTGCAAGCAATGCACAATAATAATTACTTCGCTGTGTGTACTCGAAACACCCTATCAATTCGTTACTGTTTTTCACAAGAAAGTTATTCCCCATATGCCAGGATGACTCGGAACCGTAATTCAGTAAAACGCCAGAAAGAACAATATCATAAAAATCTAAATAATTTAATCACCCCCTCCATAATACCAACCATATCCGGCACAGAAATTTACGACCAGCAGAAAAAATAGAACCCATGCTACAAACCAAAAAAGTAGCTACAGCATTACTAGGCAGCCACCATCTACCATAACGACGAGCCGATAAATAAATAATTCGTGAATTTAAGTAAACATTAAAAGAATGCTGAAATTATCGCTTGAACCCAACTTTAATGAAGAGTAGCTTGATAATTAAATGAGCATGACACAAACCGAATTATGATAACTCCTGCATTTGTAGTTGAGTCCGAGCCAAATAAAAGGTGCTCCTCAACGAGAGGGATACCGATTACATTTGACTCTGAATCAGTCATTCTATAGTAAGATGGAGATAGAAAAATGCCAGTAAATAATATAACCCTGCAAGATGCAAAAGCCCGTGTTCGAGCTACTTTACAGGCCGGCGGCCTAGTAATTATACAAGAGCCACATAACGATGTTCCCCACGGTTTCTCCTTTGCTGCTGAAGCTATAGCGGACAATAGCGATCAACCTCACTCGCTGTTCGTTGAAGCACCACATGAAATTAAAGCTGCGGGGAGCCTAGCCACTTACCCTCAAAGGATAAAAGACTACTTCGCAGGGGGTGTAACTGACACTGAAACATCAGAGCTATTAATCAAATTGGCTACTCGAAAAAATTGGGATATAGCATGCGTAGACTCATGGAGAGGAAATGGAGCTTGGAAATCTTCAGAAAAACGTCAAAAAGGAATAGCGAGACGTGTTATTCACCATTTTAATATAGGTGGGCGCCCAGGAGGAATAATCCCTATTGGGTCTGCACACGTAACAGGATTAAGAATGGGAAGGAACATGATTGGAAATCGACGTGTTGATCGCAGAATAAGCACTCTTGCAAATCAAATCCCTGATGATCAGGCCATTAATTACCAAGGCTATTGGGGATTAGGAAGGTATATCGCTGGACGAAATTTACAAATGTATAAATTCACAGCGACCGGAGATTATTCGCATATCAGCGAACCAAATATTTCTCGGGACCTTCACATTCAATTTGTTCCTCGCGACAGAATTTTTCGAGCTCCAAATCTTGCCATCTAGGAACCCTAAAAGCTCTTGCTTATTCTTTTACTTTCTCAGCATATAACCTTCATCTCACTTGAGATGAACTCTTAGAAATGACACAAACTTTCTTTTTCCGTCAGCAAGCTCCACCAACTCAAATTGCTGGCGGGCTTCTCTCACACTGATACCATCTCGAACAGATGCCAAATATAGCCTCCATAACTGGAAACGGCTAAATGACTATATTTCCGAACATTTCATCGAACAAAACCTATAAAATTAGCAGTAACCAAATCCATCTAACATAAAAACCCAACCTACATCCTACAGCCGCTCAAGAAAAAATACTTCATAACACATACTTATATAGCACCTCCTGAAAATAATGATCCGCGAAACAAGTGATATTTAAAACAATAATTTGACAGGAGTGTACCAAAGCCCTTTATGACATCAAAATTCGAGAACATACCAACCGACACAACATACGCCCACAAACACAGATCCAGCATTTGCCTTAAAAAATTTATTCAGACTTATTAAGATGCAGACAAGGTATAATAAAACTCTATCAAAAGCCCTTCTTACAATCACTTTTTACCGACAACCGTTATCGTACATGCCGACGATTTGTTACAGGAGTTTCCCGAACAAATACTTACTAAAGCCCTAGATAGCAACCACCAAAATTCAACTCAAGAAGGATTTAACACCAAAGCATATAGATATCTCTTTGTAAACGATGGTGTGATTGGCCATTATTGAGGTACCAATGAATAATGAGGTACAAGTAAGTAGCGGCTTGTGAATTGGCTCTTCATATTCTGACTAGAATAGAAAAACCATCGAAACCAGACAGAAATACTAACATTACTGACGAAAACAGCTATTAAAAAGCTCCGCCCTAGGCAATCAATGTTGTGCCTGGTATAACCTACAAAAATAGATAATACTCATGAAAAAGTTGATTTTCTTTCTACTATTTTCTAGCTGTGCAAATGGAACAGCTATAGAGCCTGCAACAC
This sequence comes from Microbulbifer maximicatervae (SeqCode), assembly GCF_052467815.1. NCBI lineage: Bacteria > Pseudomonadati > Pseudomonadota > Gammaproteobacteria > Cellvibrionales > Microbulbiferaceae > Microbulbifer > Microbulbifer maximicatervae (SeqCode). Next base: position 3,359,198 of record NZ_CP174326.1, on the reverse strand, counting down.
TGGGACAGTTTCTAGAAAGCACCGATCACGTTCCACATGCTCTGGTTCAAAAGGTAGATATGATCACCTCAAGCGGAGAAATCACCTTTAATCCAGATGGGAGAACCAGTCCCTTATCAGGGAATAAGATTAGGCTCCATGTTAAATTGATGCCAAATGGTGTAATTAAAAACAATCTTGATCATATCCCCCCCGGAATTTTACGTAGAATTTTGGGAGATGTGGCACTATCAACTCGGCAATATCCAAGGGTCATCATTAGGCGGAGAATTTATTTTTCTGCTGAGAGGTCCAAACTTAAACAAGGTATACCCCCGGTATTTCATGAGAAAAACAGATGAAAAACCTAACATTATTGAACTACTGAAGAAGCTACCTGACTAATTAATGCTACCTCTAAATTCACCCTTAAATTTTCAGTCAGCATGAAAGTCTCAGTATAATGTTTAAACACTAGATTCTGTATACTCTATTCTAAATATCGCGAAGGGAGGCAACATACAGCTTCTCGGATACTCTTGAATACCCTGCCACTTTCTCCAGCAACACCAAAAAGGAGTACATGTTTTGAAATTAATCACAGGCACTGATTCCACCTGGTCCTTAAGAGTCTGGATATGCGCCCAAATCGCAGGCCTTGACATTGAGATCAAAGCCATAGACCTCTCCAGCCCTAACTACAAAAACGAAGTACTTAAATATTCCCAAGCTGGACTTGTACCTGTATTGTTGCTTGAAGATACTTACATTCATGATTCACTAGCAATCGCTGAGTATTTTAATGAGCTCTCCAAAGGCATCTTGTACCCTTCTTCAAATATTGAGCGAGCACAATCAAGAAGCCTATGTGCTGAACTTCACTCCGGTTTTATCGCTTTAAGAAGCAACTGCCCTTTCACTTTAGATAAAAGCAACTCCTCTCCGGATATTAACTCTGGAATTCAGGCTGAGTTAAAAAGGATTGAAGATATTTTCTCGAAAGCAAAACTGCCCTTCATGTTCGGCTCTGCTGGGGCTGTAGACGCATTTTACGCAATACTCGCTTATAGACTATATGTTTATAATATCTCATTAAGCGAGAAAGCTACCAAATACCAGCAAAGTCTTTTGGAGTGGCCAATCTTGCAGCAAGCAATTGACCTGGCTGCAGAGTGGAGAAACTCATAATTAAAGCTGTCACCAAATGTCGCTTTGGAAATTTCTTATCAACTCATCGATTACAAGGTTGGCTGTAGCCAGCCTTGTAGTTACAACAGTATCAACATGGCGAAAATTTGTAAGTTATTTACCTAATTTGCCATAATCACTAATAAGGCAATCAATCTTAAAGGGCCTCGGATAAGATACATGCTTATATCCAGCCTACACTTAAGTACTGAGCAAGCAAGAAGCGCCACATCTCAAACTACTTGGCTAGCCATTATCAGCCTCCTCTTAGGCGCAGCCTGTATTCAGTTAGTTATCATGCGCTTTTTTAATGGGCAAATGGCACCGGATGTCTTCGCAAGTTTATTACATCAGCTTGTACAGACTAAGGGCACACCTGCACTTGTCAAATCACTGGTCAGCTACCTTATCCCCTACTCAGCTTTTGTGACCTATACACTCCACCTGGCACTATTGCTTGCTGGAACCCTCTTGATATTGCGTGTTTTTATTGTTTTGGGCGCGACACTCATGTTTTTCGGCTTTATCTTGCTGTGGGGGTTGACTTACATGGGAGAAAACAGCTGGTACTTCGAGTTTTTGTCACCTGCGTTATTTGCCTTAATCTTGGCAGTTAGCATTTACAAGCTCCATAAAGACTCTCAATACAATTTTCGTTCTCGGTTTTTAGGCGCGGTGATAGCACCGAGAGTAAGCCTATTAACCTGGGGTTGTGCGATTGTTGTAGCATCTGCTCTCTTATTTGGGGTCTTTACAATGTCACGTAATGGTGGCGATTACGTATTCACTGTAAGCGCCCTATCCAGCATTACCATTGCCATTTTATCAATAGCTTCAAAGTATTTAGACAAGTATCGAAATACTCCCCCCAAACAGGATTCAACTCCGATATTAGGGCGCTGGATTGATCTTTTTACCTTCACCATCGGGGTAATGTTAGTCTTTCAGGTTTTTGAGGATGGGCTATTAAATTGGTTTACTGTAGAAGGGTACCGAGGTCTCATTAACTCCTATGTCGAATACGGGAATACACCGTATTGGTATCGGGGAGCCCTGGCCTGGGTAGCGGATCACGCCGAGATCTTTATGCCAACCCAGAGAGTATTCGAGACCTTTGCTGCAATCTGTATGGTAATTTTAGTCTTTCGATTTCCAGTTGTACTGCTGGCGACCGGTCTCTTTGCCATTCTCTCTTTTACGGAATTTGGAGTTACGAATGCTTGGCCTCCCGCACCAGGCAAGCCTCCCGCCTGGGTATTTGAACTACTGCTTACAACATCGGTTAGCTTTACCTGCGGTCTCTATTACTTACTAGATGCTATTGCGCACAAATCCTGGAAGCATTGGATATTGGGTCCCAAAATATTTGACTCAATATCAGATTTCAATAAGTGTTTTTTATTTATTTTCTTACTTATTATCGAAGTAATTATATTTTCCTCCACTCCCATACAAGAGGAGACCAAATTCATTGCACTACACTTCTCAGCACTGTCACTTATTCCTTTATTCTTCATTATGATCATTCTGGATAAATACCGAGCAATCACACCCAATATAGATTTTTATACCAACCCAAATGGGAAAAATCATAACCAACTACCGTAAGCTCCCACCTACTTTGGCTTTAAGTAATAAACCCTATAAAACGGACGTTTGTGCAATTTATATGGCCGGCAATATTGTAGCAACAACTAACAGGAGTAATTCCACGGTACAATGTGGGCATAAGCGAATATTGGTAGCCGAGGCCCCTTCGCCTACGAACTTCCTCTGATAACGTTATAGAAATTTTATTGGGTTAATTTGCGTCATGAAGACTCTTCATCTGGTAATTTTATTTAGCATCCTGTCTATTTTTTCTACTTATGTGGCAGCAGAGAGAATTAAGATCGACAACTCTCTCACTATCCACTACGAACAAGCGGGTAATGGCGATACGACAATCATCTTTATTCCCGGCTGGATGATGTCTACAAAGGTTTTCGAGCATCAACTTGCCCATTTCAAGGACTCCACCAAGTATCGCGCGCTAGCTTATGATCCCCGCGGCCAGGGCATGTCATCCAAGCCTGTTGAGGGCCATACTTATCAGCAACACGCTCGGGACTTAGCTGCACTGATTGACAGGCTGGGGCTTGATAGCGTGATTCTCGCGGGTTGGTCCTATGGAGTGACCGAGCAACTGGCCTATCTCAACCAGTTCGGCACTGACAAGATAAAAGCCATGATTATGATCGACACTGGTCCGGATATTTCTGGGGCCAGCCGGGACGAGTGGGTCTGGTATCTGAATGATGATTCAGACGGATACTCGCGCTCATTCACTGAGGGGATTATTGAGGATCGCGAAAATGTGATTGCAGAGTTCGTCAAATGGATGCTTGAAAATCCCACTGCAGAAAATATTGCCTGGGTGTCTAATATCGCCAATCAAACCTCTAGCAGCGTCGCCGCAATTACCAACGCTACTGGTTTTTACCTCGACTACAGCAAAGACCTTATCGGCCTTGAAGGGAAGATTCCCATGCTATATGTGGTACGAAATGAAGTTAAGGAAGTGGCTGACAAATGGATCAAAGCTAATACCCCTTCCGCCACTACCGCTTATATGGGAAAGCATATGATGTTTTGGGAGAGACCCGATGAATTCAATGCAGTGGTCGATCAATTTCTGGAGAATATAGAAACTAAGTAGCATTCACTATTTTGTTAAACTTAGGGCAGACTGACTTCAGCCAGCCCTAAGCTTTAAGTCTGCAGGCCCTACTTCTTCGACTTACCCCCGCTCAACAAGGCATATCTCCCAGTCAAGGCACTTGACATCTAAAGGGTCAATAAATAGATTTAAGTCATATAACAATAAATTGGCAACTTCTTTCGGCACAAACATCGGTGCACGTCGACACGAGTACCCTCTACTGAAAATACCTGACAAGCAGGCAAAAGCAGCTTTCTTCAACCAGTTTTAGCTGGTTAATTTAACCCGAACTTTAGTATTACATTACCCCCTAAAATAATACCTACATGGAGAGTGGAAAATGAGAGTTCTATTTTTAGCCTTGATAAGTGTTTGTTCGCTGATAGCAAATGCTTCAGATTTTATTCTCGCACAAAAGACGGAAATCAAATCAGATTTTCTTGGTGAAAACCGAACCATCTTGGTGAAACTTCCCGAACAATATAAGGATAGTGACAAAGAATATCCTGTGCTCTACGTATTACACGCTCAGTGGGACATGCTTTCTACTTTGTCTACTGTCGATTTACTTGAAGGCCAAGTGCCCAATTTTATCGTGATTGGTGTAGAGGGAATGGGCAAGGAGTTGCGCCCGGATCAAGGTAAATTGACAGCATTTTCTCAGTTCCTAGCGAGCGAAGTTGTGCCCTATGTCAATAAAAACTATCGAACCGCAGATTTTAGTATTTTGTCTGGGCACTCCAACTCTGGCCGCTTCGTACTGGACTACTGGCTAAACGACAAAGCACCATTTTCACAGTACTTTGCTTTTAGCCCATCATTAGAGGATAAATATATAACCGAGCGAGTTTCCAATTTAGCACCTAAACAACTCAAAGAGCTTTCCCCGCTGACCGTGACCATCGCTAACGAGGGGAATCATATGCAAGTCCCATTTGACGAGTTGAGCCAAACTCTCGCAAATGTACCGGGTGCAACCTTTACCTTCCAGAAATTCCCAGAGCAATCCCACAGAACGACCAAACATCACTCTATGCAATTTGCCCTACAACACACCTTTGCAGGGTGGGAACCTACTTACGAACTTAAAGTAAGTGGATTTGATGGACTGACAAATCACTACCATAATTTATCAGATAAATTTGGCTTCAAAGTAGTTATTCCCACCAATACCCTACAGCGCTTGATGGCCCACCATGCCATTTCCGATTCTGAAAACGCAGCCAGCGAATTAAAACTCCATATCGCATACACCATCAAAGAAATTTCCACCGGGATCGATGCCACAGTTGAGACAGCAGAATACCTGCTGAACAATGGCTATGAAGAGGCGGGGAAAACCATATTGAAAGAGATGTGCAACCAGACTGAAGAGCACGCTCGCTGCAAAGGCTGACAAAATCTACTCGAAGGCCAGACACACTCTTAATGTGAAGTGCGCCCACTAAAAATTAAAGGAAAGTTTGCAAAGCAATAAAAAGGAAGCTGCCCGCCCTATCTTGATTTAGGCGCGGGCTTCCATAAAGGCAGGCTCTCGTTAGCGGCGTGCGGCGAAAATGCCACCGGCCATTACCGCTAAAGAAGATAAAAGTCCAACACCTACCAAGCTATACAAGCTAATGGATTGCTTGGCCATCTCGGCAACTACCTCACTGAAAGGGAACTGCCAGGCAATGATCCCTAAGGCAGCCGCTACCGCAATGTACTGAGAGTAACTGGAACGACGCTTTGAGCGTTTAGGCTGCTCAGGGAGCGCGGCCATCACACGGTCACAAAAACCATCGTTATCCAAATGGGGCTCATTGAACTGGAGCTGTTCGCTTAGCCAGGCGTCAAACTCCCGGTCGTTGCCCTCTAATGCCATTTCACTCAAGGCGTTACCTTTCGTGTTGCGCTGTTCAAAGTTAACCATTTACCACCTCCTCACGCCAGGGCTGTAGCAAGCTACGCAGCTTGGCCCGAGCACGGTTGACATGGGATTTTACCGTACCAAGCGGCAATTTCATAATACTTGCCGCCTCCTCGTGAGAAAAGCCCCTGTGCATACACAGATGGATTGCTTGCCGTTGCGGGCCACTCAGGGTATCCATCGCGGCAGTAAGGTCCCTAGCCATCCCTAACTGCCGGGATTCTTCGATAGTCTCATCGGCCTGAGCCCTATCCACTGCCTCCTGATCCACATCGGGCATATTCTTACGTTTGTGGCTCATGACGAGATTATAGGCGATACGGTACAGCCAAGTGCTGAAGCGGGCATCCCCCCTGAACGCCGGCAACGCCTTATAGGCCTTAATAAAGGCCTCCTGCGCCATATCGTCTGCCAGACCCTGGTCACCATCACACAGCTGTCGGAGCGAGTATCGCAGCTGAGATTGATAGCGACGAACCAGCTGGGCGTATGCCCGCTGGTCCCCGTCTTTGACGGCTCGCCTGATTAATTCCTCGTCATTGAGGTCCATACTCGCCTTTCCTACACCTGCTTGTTATCAAGCTTCCAGTTCACATAGCGAGCCACACCGATAAACAGAGGGATCAAGCCAAGACTGCCTACTCCAATACCTGCAAGAGCTGAGAGGGAGAGGAATACTGCAGCGCCTATTGCGATCAGAGTGATACCGCGATCACTGGAGCTATTTGGCTCTCTCTCATCCAAAAGATCAATTAGCTCCGGGGGAACATCCCGACCATCAGCAACCATCTGGTTGATATTGCTCATAACCAGTTGTTTCTTGCGATAGCTGCTGCGCGTTACCAACCAGACAATAAATACTGGCATGCCAAATACACAGAGCAGCGCTACTATTGGGATTACAGATGAGTCATCACTTCCAGAGTGGTGTGAATCATGATGGTCCCAGTGCCTACCCCGGTAGTCACGACTCTCCGATAGCCTGATTTTGACATTGTCCGGTACGCTATTCAGGGTATCTTCGGTAACCTTTCCGTCTACATCCAGAATGCCCTTGCTTTTCAGCCGTTCAATAATTTCCTGGCTTAGGGGGCCGCCAAAGTCCTGCCCCAAGTCAACCCGCACTTCACTTTTCTCACCATTCTCTCCTTCGGATTTGATCGTGAGAACACCATCTTCACGCAATATACGGACGCGGGTTTCAGATTCGGAGGCCTCCACACCTGGCGGCGGCGGGGGCTCTGGGACAAATGAGTCCTCCTCCTGGGCCCAGCTGCCCATGCTTATGCTGGATGCCGCAATGGCCACCCAACAGCAGATGACTGCCTGGAATGATTGTTTATTTCTCGCTCTCATTACTTACTCTCTAATCATTTTCGTTATCAGTGGTGTGAACCGTCGTTGGGGGGAGGTGACCTACATCACCATCATTCGAGCCTTGGAGTAGGGGTAAGCCATTCCTCCTCGGGGCTCCTTTTCCTCAGCAATACGCACAGGAGTTAGCCGGCTAACCTTCTCACTCTTATCAGTGCACTCACCAAGCTTCCTAAGTATTTGCTGATCAATTTTCTGTGTGAGCTCTCGGTGAATCCCATCCTGGGAAAGCGTCAGCTCGGAGGCATTAGCCTGACCCACTTGCAGAGCCGCAACTATTAGAGATAGCGCGACGCAAAATTGTACCTTTTTAGTTGATCTCGCAGTAAACATTGTGATCTCCCGTTTTTCCCTTGTACGCCACTATGACGATTCGGGGAGCCCAGTTGGATGCAGCTGTATAATTTTTTTTACGCCAACACTTGGAACCACCTTCTAATGGTCATCACTGGGCTGGAACGATCGGATAAACTCGGAACACAATACGGAATGAGAACTTCGATATGACAACCCCTGATGATGTCCTGGTTTTTTGGTTTGGCAGCACTGATATTCGTGGCAACTCTATTGCTGCGGAGAAGCAGGGTTTATGGTTTGCCGCTACTCCGGAAGTGGACGCCGACATCAAGGCAAGATTTGGAGCTATTGCCGAGTCAGCGCAGCGTGGAGAGCTGGACCGTTGGCGGCAAACTTTGGAAGGCGAACTCGCCTTGCTACTGGTTTGTGACCAATTATCCAGAAACATTTACCGGGGCACTCGCCAGGCATTCGCTGCAGATTCCCAGGCACTGGCAATTACGATGTCACTGATTCAGCGCGGAGAGGCCCCGAATCTTGGGCTCTACCAGCAGATATTCCTGGGCATGCCGCTAGAGCACAGCGAAGACTTCGTGACCCAGCAGCGCTCGGTAGACTACTTTCGGCAGTTGCAGCAAACCTTCGCAGAAGACAAAATTGCCTCGCCCTATCTCGACACTCATTATCGATACGCCCTTGCCCATCAAGAGGTCATCGAGCGATTTGGGCGCTTCCCTCACCGCAATGCGGCTTTGGGTCGCACTTCCACTCAAGCAGAAAAAGAATGGCTGGCTCAAGGGGGCGGCTTTAAATAATGGATTTACTCAGTTGGTTATCTCTCGCGGGGATCTGTGCCCTCGGTGCCATGTCACCGGGACCAAGTCTTCTTATCGTCTTACGCAGCGCTTCCTCTGGCCTACAGCAAGGCCTGGCCAGCGCTATTGCTCACGGAGCCGGGGTCGCTATATACGCAATTCTTACCGCATTTGGCCTGGCGGTATTGATTACTAGCTCTCCTCTTCTATTTAACATTCTGCAGTGGGCCGGTGCAGCAATGCTGGTCTACTTGGGCTGGAAAGCCCTCAGTGCGCCCGCACCGGGTACCGGTACTGCAACCGTACAACCTCCACACCAGAGCCTGAAGCGCTCTATCGCTCAAGGTTTTGGTGTTGCCTTCTTCAACCCCAAGATCGCCGTATTTTTCACCGCCCTATTCAGCCAGTTTGTGTCAGAACAACAGGCCCTGAGCACCAAGCTGGGCATGGCGGCCCTGGTTTCAGGAGTGGATGCAATTTGGTACTGTATCGTTGCCCTGGCGGTTCACGCCAGCCGTAAACGCCAGCTGGTCAGCAAGCATATTGGCCATCGCATCCAACAGGTTTTCGGGATCTTACTGATAGGACTGGCTGCCCGGCTGATCCTTAGCATCTAAAGCCTCAGGCCTGCAGAAAACTTCACTACCTCAGTTTCACCACACCCAAATAAAAAACAGGCCCGCAAGCGGGCCTGTTAAATGATGTGAAGACAGCCAGTCGCCCCGGGGGGAATGCGTCTGGCTGTATGCACATTATGACAGTGTTCACGCTTAATGGCGGACCAATCATCGCACCTGCTGGTCTTTTGACCGCATAGGGCCCTTTCTTCACCGCATCGTTGACACTGAATATTTATACAGTTAGGGTAGCGGCATACAAACTAAGTGGACAGTCTAATAGACGATTGGGAGGCACACGATGGCCGTAGTAGCTGTTTGGAAATGCGATAGAGACGGAGCAATGTTCGACAACAAAAAAGACGCTGAAGAACACGATAAGATGCTGGAGCTCGCAGCTAACATCACATCGCTGATTGAGCGCCACATCGACAGCATTGATGAGCAAGTGGGCGAAGAGATCGGCCTGCTGTTGGCCAAACGCCGCGATGCCCTGGCTAAAGCCTGTAAAGGGAAGCCTGAAGTACTGCTCGAAGAAGACGAAAACATGGTGCAGGAAAGCGAAGATGATCGCGTAACTCCGCTCGCCGCCAATCAGTAAACGCTTATAGATTCATCCCTGTACTCTGCCCGGTTCTACCGGGCTTTTTTGCGTGGGGCTCATACTGAGCCTCACCAATAAACTTCAAAGATTAATTACGGCATTAACAATGTTAATGACCGCTAACACAACGATAACGACCCAGCTGATTAAAGTTCCCCAGAAGCGTCCAAAGTGCAGCCCGCCTTTGCCCTTGGTCAGTCCATAGGCATGAAGTACCCGTGAGATAAAAAAGAGCGCCCCAAAGAGGTGTAACCACAGTGCGGGCAATCCACCCAACTCTGCAGCCAGCAATAGAAGCAGCGCTATCGGAGTGTACTCAATCGCATTAGCGTGAACTCGCACCCTAATCTCATTGAAACGATCATCTCCGGTTCCAATTCCCACTTTCTTTGTGCGACGAAACTCGACTACCCTGAATGCCAAGTAAATAATCAGAAGCGCACAAAGGCCGGTGTAGAGTGCTGTGATATTCGCCATGTTTTTTCCTTGTTCTTATCAATCTGGCCAGGGAATATATCCCCGAAAGCAAGTACTCCGCCACACAAATCCTGTACAAGCCAATGGACCTTTCAGACCAACAGGTAGGCGGAAAAAGAAAAGCGGGCTAGAAGCCCGCTCTTTGCATCTTAGTGCTTGTAACCAAACTCATGGCCCTTTGCGGGCTTGAGGTGTCGATCTCTGAGGCGCGTTGAGCGATTCACCAGAGATTGATTCTCACCCTCAATCAAGACCTGCTCAGCGTAGCTGGTAACTTCCAGGGGATCACCGCTCCAGATCACAATATCCGCAACCGCACCCTGCTCCAACGTACCGCCCTCAAGATTAAAAATCTCAGCAACATTACTACTGATCGCTTTTAGGGCTTCCTCATAGGGCAAGCCATTGGCTACAGCATTTCCGGCGGACTGACGGGAAAGGTAGACATTGTGAGTCGCCACATAATCGGGCCCACTGATTGCTACCTTTACCCCAGCTTTGGTCAGAATCGCAGCATTGTCCAGCCGCGCTCCCAAGCTGGAAAATGAAGCCGGAATATTGTTGATCGCATCTATGACTACAGGCACCTGGGCCTGTGCCAGTTTGTCTGCAACCATCCAACCTTCTGCTGCACCGACAATGACGAGCTTCACCTTGTAGGCTTTAGCCAGCTCCAGCACAGCAAGAATATCGCTGGCACGGTTGGCAGTTACCATTAAAGGCTCCTTACCATCGATCACCGGCTGCAGAGCTTGCAGATCTGCCAGATCGTAATCCAGCTCTCGCCACTCTCCACGGTGAATTGCTGCACGATTATCACGATACTCCTGAGCTTCACGCAGAGCGTTCTCCACCTTGGCATAAGCATTGGCACGGCTGCCGCCGGCCAATTCACCACCGGACTCTCCCAGATAAGCTTTTTGCGCAACATTCTTTACTTTGACGCTATCAAATTCACCATTCAACTTGATGGCAAAACTGCGCCCTGCAAATATCTGCTGAGCATCGATAGCACCGCTGTCCCAAGTGCTGATTCCCGGTGAAACAACGGCACTGGTGACTCCACCCGCCCGGTTGAATGGGATCAGGGTGGACTTAGGGTTGTAAGCAGGTACCGGATTGAAGGCACTACCGATACTGTCACCGGTCACCTGGTGATCATTGGTGGCGCTGGCCGCACTGATCTCGACCAACCCCAGTTCAGAAATGGGCGCTATCACACCCGGCGTCACCACCTTGTTGCGCGCATCAATTACCTGATCTGCATTCACCTCCAATGAGGGGGCCACCCGTTGGACCTTGCCATCCACAACCAGAATATCTGCGGACTCCAGGCTGCCCTGCCCCGCCAAGGTGTGTACCTTGCCACCCTTGATCAGGATGGTCTCTGCCTGGCCAGCGGCTGACATCAACCCCAGGGCCAGCGCACAATAAACAGCTACTTTTCTCACAGTCGCTCTCCCTCTGCATCGAGAATACCCAACTCGAAATCGGTGCGTGGCTGACGTTTCTTGTCCGCGCGATCGAACATCAATTCTCCATCGATGAAAACTTGATCTACATGGGTGTAAACACTGAAGGGGCTGCCGGACCAAACAACGATATCCGCCATCTTGCCGCTCTCAAGGCTGCCAGTTTGATCGGCAATACCCAGAGCCTTGGCGGGGTTCAAGGTCATCCAAACCACCGCATCCTTGGGCTGAATATCGAAGCCCGCACGCTGACCTGCAGTCATTGCCTTCGCGGTCTCCTCGTGCAAATGCTGTACGCCAACACCGGAGTCCGAGTGAATCATTGCGCAGGCTTTGGCTTGATCCACAATGGCAATATTGGCCTCGGTCATATCGTAGGCCTCATGCTTAAAGCCCCACCAATCAGCCCACATTGCCGCACAAACATTGTTTTCAGCCAACAGGTCAGCCACCTTGTAAGCTTCCACTGCGTGGTGGAAAGTGGAAATTTTGAAATCAAATTCCTTGGCAACGTCCATCATCACCGCCATTTCCTCACCGCGGTAGCAATGGTTGTGGACGAGAATATCGCCATTGAGTACGCCCGCCAGAGTTTCCATTTGCAGGTCGCGCTTGGGCTCATCCCCTCCGTTCTCAACGTAATCCTCCCACTCCTGTTTGTAGGCACTCGCTTTAATCCAGGCATCGCGATAGCCGGCTACGTTACCCATTCGAGTTGAGGGGGAGCTACCTTTGCCACCGTAAACCCGCTTGGGGTTTTCACCACAGGCCATTTTCAAGCCGTAGGGAGCGCCGGGGAATTTCATATCCTGAACACTGCGGCCGGGTACATTTTTCAGGGTGACACTGCGGCCGCCAAACAAGTTAGCCGAGCCCGGCAAGATTTGCAGGGTTGTTACACCTCCGGCAAGAGCCAAGGGAAACTGGGGGTCTTGGGTCCAGACAGAGTGCTCCGACCAAACCTGGGCAGTGTTTGGCGAGGTCATCTCATTGCCATCCTGGGCAGATTCAATCCCCGGAGCTGGATAATCACCCAGATGAGAATGCACATCGATAATGCCGGGAGTGACCCACTTACCTTTGCCATCGACAATCAAGGCACCTTCGGGGGCCTGCAATCCCTTACCGATCTCCTTGATCTTGCCATTTTCAAACAACAGGTCCGCATTTTCTTGCTGCTCCCCAGTGCCGGTAAGCAGGGTAGCTCCCTGAATCAACACAGGGCGGGACTGAGTTACAGAATAAGTGGAGGGGAAGGCATCCACACGAGCGAAATCGAGGGATCTCGGTTCGCTGTCAACACGCTTCTCTCCGCATGCGGACAGCAGTAGCGAGGCACCTAATAGAGCCGCGATACTGCGCCCGAGAATTCGGGATTGCAGCTGCATAGTCATTCATCCAATTGTTTTGAATATTGGCGGTGAATGCTACCAGTTTGTACCGACAGAGCCACTACCCAATTTGTCACAAATGACCGGCAATAAACAAATACCCCCTCACAAAAGTATTCATAGCAGCCTGCAAGCATCGCTACTGCAACGCGAAAATACACGGGATGACATAACGAACTAAAAAGAACAGCCAGTCAACAAAGAATGTCTATACGGTCAAAATACACCGCCCTGCCTATATACTTTTGAACATCTTCATGGTGGAATTTCTGGCGGGAAAACAGGCCGCCGCATTCAGGAGGAAAAATAGGTGATCAAGGAAAACAACATGCCCATTTTTCCGCTCTCCCCATCGATTGCTACCAATTCGGATAAAGACTCAACTCAAGTCTATGAAGCCTTGCGTAAAAGTGAGGAACGTTATCGGGAGCTGGTTGAACATGCCAATTCGATCATTATGCGCTGCGATCAACACGGTCGTATCACATCCTTTAACGAGTACGCTCAACAGTTATTTGGCTATACAGAAGCCGAGATAATTGGCAGACACTTAATTGGTACAATTGTCCCTGCTAGCGAGACAAGCGGCCGAGATCTACGGCAATTGATAGAGCGTATTTGCCAATCCCCAGAAGAACACCGTTACAATATTAATGAAAACGTTACCAAAAGCGGTAAGCGTATATGGATCGCCTGGACCAATAAAATCATTTCAGATGAAAAAGGCAATCCTGCGGGAATTCTCAGCATTGGCTCGGACATCACTAAACAACGATTGCTAGAAGAAGAGCTTCGACAAGCTCAAAAAATGCAAGCCATCGGTGAGCTTGCTGGTGGAATTGCCCACGATTTCAATAATATGATTCATGGGATCAATGGTTATGCTGAAGTTATTCGGCAAATATCCACTGATGCCCGCATCAATGAGTATACCAATCATATATTAACGACAGCCCGGCATGCGGCAGAGCTTACCAAGCAGCTGCTTACCTTCGCTCGAAAAGGAAATTACCAACTTAAGGACTGTAATACTCACGAAATTATTCGTGATGTTTGCGCCATGCTGACCCGCACAATTGATCGTAGAATCGAAATTGAGCAGCAGTTAAATGCAAGTCGCCCACATATCGTAGGTGATCCCGCTCAACTTAAGAGCGCCCTACTGAATATTGGGATCAATGCCAAGGATGCCATGCCCTGCGGTGGTTCACTGAGGTTTGTAACAACTAATATCACCATTGAAAGATCAGCTTCTATCGCTGATTTTGAAGTTCAACCGGGTCAATATCTTTTAATAACAATTACCGATAGCGGCACTGGCATGTCTGACGAAGTGCGGCGTCGTATCTTTGAACCATTTTTCACCACCAAGGAAAGTGGACGTGGTGCTGGACTGGGCCTTGCCGCAGTGCACGGCACCATTCATTTACATAAGGGCGCTATACAGTGTCAGAGCCGTGAGGGAATTGGCAGCTGCTTTAAGCTATACCTGCCAATTTCCAAGCCCCCAGCCAAAAAGAGAACTTACCAGGCCAAGAAACTGGCTCGCGAGCGCAAGTTGCGCATTATGGTTGTCGACGATGAGGCAATTGTCCGCACCTACTCTAAAGCCCTGTTTGAAATGAACGGCCACAACGTCGTTACCTTTGCAACGGCGGAGCAGGCAATAACTTACTACCGAAAATATAGTGATGAAGTAGATTTGGTCCTGCTGGATATGATTATGCCAGGCATGGATGGGCAAGAATTGTTCGCTTTTTTAAAACGGATTAACCCCGAAGTGAAAGCTATTCTTTCCACCGGTTACAGCGTGGATAGTAAAGTTCAGGAAGTAATTTCTGACGGGGTTCTGGATTGCATTCAGAAACCATTTACGTTCGAGCGCCTCAGTAAAAAGATTGAAGAGATGATTGCCAGCGGAAAAATAACTTTACCCAGGTAACAAACAAACTCTATCTGAATCGCCGCAACCAGCCTAGCTGACAGCTACGCCACAGAGTTCAGATACCAATTGTTGGCTTATGGAATGACCTCTATGATAATTCGCTGTAAAAAGTGAAGTGATAAAGTAATCAGGATAAGGCCGCCCAAAAGCAGCTCAAACAGAACTTCCTTTTACTTTAGCGCTTGCAGCCCCCAAACCAAAATCAATCGATATATCATCATCTTCCCGCTCAGTACAATCTCGATAATTTTCAAGCCGATGCTTTCTTAGTGGTATGTCACAATTTTGCCGCTACGGTCCCCTTCCCCACCAATCTTGTCAGCTTGGTGTGCTCGTCTCCTATTTCAGTGGACACAGTCTCCACGAAACGTACCATGCCCGCTAAAATTGCTGCGTTATAGTGTTCTCCACTTGCCTCAAGCTCCTCAACGGCTGCGTTCATATCCTTGAGAGCCCTGGATGCTTCCAAATCCCACTCCTGCAGCTTGGCGAGACTTGCCTTCGCAGATGCCACTTGCTGCCCATCAACCCGGCCTTGAGTCGCCGCAAGACTCTCCGCTCGGACGGCCTTTATCTCAGCATCATACTTACGAATAGTAGTCAGGGAACGACGAACAATACTATTCAACTTGATAACAGTATCCCGCTCGAATGCAGCCTTAATGTCGTTGCTAGCCAGTGCCACTGAAGCGGGTGTTTTTGCGGGGTGGATAACGCTTTCAACATCCTGTGCCGACTCCTGTTTACCTACCCAGACCTTCTCGTTTTCGACTGGCTCTATGAGTGTGTGCGTAGCTAAAAACCCAAAAGCGATTATTCCGAACACTGCCACTGCAATATATCGTTTGCTATTCATACGGTGAGTTACCTTTGGTGTGGCCGCCCCTTACGGAGCGGCACCTGATGGAGAGTGAGAATTTAGCTCATAGCGTAAAAATAGTTTACCTGCGAGTCCTTGATCTACTAATCAAGCTAAACGCTTCGACGTTGTTCATTAAATTCTGCGCGATCTGCTCGCCCATGATTTGGCCTGCAATATTGTCAAAGTCCCAGTGCACACCGTTATAGATACGGCTGAGGCCATTTTCCTGTTGAGCGGCGGTATAGGATTCAAAACGGACAGGTACCAAAGGCCTCGGTGTATCCGGCGTGAATGGATCGAAGCCTTCCCCATTGTATTCTTCCGATACAAAAGTAAAGGGCTGGTCTCCAAACATGCTGCGCATAATCTCGAAGGTGGAAGCACCAAAGGTAGCATGACCCGATGGGTAGGAGGGGAACGGCGGTGTTGGCCTAATCGCTATGGTGGTATTGATGACTGACACCCCTACCGGCAACCATTGCTCATCCTGCAAGGTCGATGGGTTATCGTCATCGATGCGAATACCGGTAACCGGTCTCCAATAGTTGTAATAGTATTTGCTATCCCACGCAGCGATACCAGAATCCGCCAGCCCCACATTGATCAAAGCAAAATACCGGGCCAGATCCAGCTCATTCTCGATGTTGTTATCCAGTGCCGCCTGCAGGGCAATAAGGTTATATAGTCTCGGGGGAATGCCCAATAACGGTACACCGTCATATCCCCAGTAATTCCCGATAAATCGTGTCTCTGCCGTGGACGTCGATGGGGTAATAGTATTGGCTGGGGATCCGCCGAGGGCTGCCACCTCCTCATAGGCTTCGGCATATTCCTCAGACGTAATTGTAGGCGGAATCGGACTGCGGAATTGATCACCTGAACTTAGTGAAAAAGGTGTCACACTGCCCCAATAGGCTCCGAGAGCCACGGAATCGTGGCCAACAGGGTCCACAGGATCTGGCTGCCATTCTCCCGGTACCGTAGCCCCCGTGTTGACCGATGTAGAGTGATAGGTGTCATCCCCATCCGCGACAGCACCGCCCTCACCATAAGCGGGCTCCAAGTGGTCGGCCTTATCGTTGCTTCGCACCGCGAGCATGGCCGCAGCGGCGGCTTCGCCGATCACTTGGCCCTTGGCAATCCTTTCAGCACTATCTCTTGACTGGTCGAGGTCGGATTGCAGTAATTCCTGCAACCGCTCTGACTGATCAGGATAGAGTGCGCGCAAGGTTTCGTAAGCGGCGTAAGCGATAGCTGCATCTTTGGATGCATCTCTGGTGTCGAGCACACCGAGGTCATTATAAGGTTGGTATTTGCCGTCAAAGGCGTTCAGAGCGTCAAACACAGCAGTTTGTACGATGGCGAATGCGCGACTGGACCGGGTAGGCCCCCCCTGGTAGAAATCCACTTCACCGGTATCAGGGTCGGGAGTATGATCGATAGCCGATGAGTCGAGCATCGTGTTAAACCAAAATACAACACGGTCTCTAGGTCTATTAAGCTCACCAGACTTCCCCGATGTCCGCTCAAGCCGATCAAGTACACCTTTGGAAAGAGTTGATCGGCTGGTTTCTCCTAGATAAGCACTGGTTTGTCCCTTGGGCTGCTTACCCTTCGTCTTCTGAGCCTGTACAACATCCGTTGCCAGTAATAAGCCGGCAGCTAAAAAGCAGGCTGATGTTTTTAAAAAGATATGGTTCATTGTATTACGTCCTTAGATATTAAAGGGCGCGCTGAATCAGTACATCTATCAGTGGCCGTAAGTATGCTTTCGTAAATCGCATCAGGCTGTAGAAATCATGCCGAGTAATATTTCTCGCAAGTCTCTGCTTGCAAACTACAAACCTGCCCCCTATGTTGATCCCCACCGCTTCATATCGATTAATTTCATACATCCATATAGACATGGCGCCGATAATGAAGAGAAAGCCAAACATCAAAATGGTTCTCTTATCAGGTAGTTATTTTTTAGATGCTGAGCCAAGCTGAATACGGCTCGCTCTCCCATTTCCTGCTACTAAGGGAGACCATTTTCTCAATAAATTGCGGACAATGGACCTGCATAAAAGTGCTAGATAAAGGTTTTTCAACCAGAGCGAATATAATTTTAAAATTAGCGATCAGACGCTGTTTCCCGCACCGACAATTTACCCATCGGCAGCCTCTTCATCACTACGACTAAAAGTCTTTGATCTAACCTCGAACAATACTCCAGCCTTAAGCAAGCACATAAAAACGGATTGATTGACTACCGATACTAGTTTGGATTTTTGTAAATTCATCTCTTTACCTGTTATTCAACCTTGTCTAATTTCCCCATTTGAAACAGGTTAGTATTACCTGGCGAGGCAAACCTCGAATATAATAATTATTACAAACCTATAGACCACGGTTTATCAACACGGTTCCTGACAATTATTTTCATAAATTTACACACCCATTAAATTCAAACCAATGGAATTTCCCACCACAAGAAAAACTTACACAACCAATTCCCAACCAAAAACCCAATACTAAAAAATATTAATAAATACGTAACTACAATTAACATCTAAACGCGAAAATCATAGTCAGCACAACAAAAACAAAGTCGTCATACGCAAGGCCCTGAGCATTCGAAACAATTAAATTGCCAGTAGATGACAACTCCCAGGCAGTGCTATGAGAAATATACTCTTGAGATCACACACATACAGAACCTATAGAAGCACCCTCTACTCTCACGCTATTAAGGCAGTAAAATAATAAAATACATTGCACATTCACTATGACCCAATGTAAACACCGCTTAAGGGATTAACAATTTTCTATGCAGACAGTTAGACTTTTAGATCAACACTTAGACTAGGCAAATAGTTTATTTTCCAGTTTCAGCAACTATTGCCCCTGAAATACTCTATCTACTCAACTAAATTTTACTTGGAATGACAGACGATATAATCCAGCATTTAAATAACCAAGCCTAAAAAAGCAATTGCTATTACTTATTTATAGCTCCAGAGCTAGACGGTATTATTCGATCGCAAATACCGACATGGGGATAAAATATCAGGCGTGCAAGCTAACTGTTGAGCCATTTTTGACCCAATAAAGCGGACATAGTGCAGAAATGGGGATTGATCATTACTCGTGGAGCCATCCACTAACAACGCTTGATTATCTCAACCCAGGAGCAGAGAGCTGATTAGGAGTGAAGAATTAAGCCTGTTCATCTAACAGGAGAGAGCGAGATTGGTGTATCACAAGAAGTAATACACCAGATAGGTTAATAAATCTGTCCGACTTCAGGAAACCATGCTCTTAGATCGAACCCAGTTCAATCACCTACCTTTTGGTAGGTGATTGAATTTGCCAGCTACTGACAGGAGCTCTCTTCCCAAAACTGCGGAGCAGCAGATGGAGACCACCAATTTGGTCCATAGGTTGAGATATAAACTTGGCCACCGAAGGTCACTCTATCTCCAACCTGGTAACCGTCATCACCCGCGTAAGGCTGCTGGAACTCAGGGCAGGAAACTGCAGAGCTATCGTCTCCACTATTGCTATCAGAGCTGTCATCGGAGCCGTTATCAGAGCTATCGTCTGAGCCACTATCGGAGCCATCACAGGTAGTTTCATTCCAGAATTGCGGCGCGGCACTCGGCGACCACCAGTTTGGCTCATGTGTAGATTCATAAGCAACATTGTCATAGATAACTACGTCGCCAATCGAGTAACCTGGATCACCGCCATACTGCTGCACAAACGCTTCACAGCTGGAATTACCGGAATTTCCAGAGTCGCCATTGTCTCCACTGTTATCCGAATTATCATCACCGGAATTATTGTCGTCATCGGTAGAGTCATCATCCTGGTCTTGAACAAGCTCATATCCAATTTCAACATTTTCTAAACTGCTACTCTCTAACAAGTAGATACTGTTGATACCATATAGAGGCTCAAAACTGCTGCTACCATCATAATCACCGGCGCGGATGCTGCTCTGCTCCTGGTTGATCAGCTCAGCCAGATCGTGAGACCAGTTTTCAGCGATACCCTGTTCATCCGAAGCAATTTCCAGGACAGTAGAGTATGAAGAGTTTTCGCCGGAGCTATCAAATACACGAGTGTAAACTTTATCACCCACATTCAGATCTTGAGTTGGGTTAATAGTGCCCCCAACACTCCAGTCAGTATTGACAACATTATCACCATCAAACTCGACATCGATAACGTTATAGAAAGCATTAACCGTATCACCCACATCCCACACAGCAAGAATTACATGGTAGCCTTCACGTTCCGGCACCTGACACTCGTGTGTCGTATTTACCGCAGGCTGCTCATAGTTGCCATCAACCTCACAGAATGGATCCAGATCAAATTGGTCGCGGGTTAAAACCGCATTTGGATTCCAACCTTCTTTGGTAATGTAATATTTCCAGTCCCGGGTTACATGATTGGCGGTAAAGCGCCATTTAAAAGTTTGCCAACCGGAGCTAATATAATTCTTAACCCAGCGATCAGAGGACTGCTCATTTAATTCTGACCAGGAGCTATCTCCTGCACTGGCTATCTGCCCATCAGCAGGACCACTTTCAGGGAAACCTTCATCCCCTTCTATACTTTGCGGTTCCCATTGAACAGCACCGCAGTCAACATTCATCTCTCCCGTATCGAGAGCATATTTGCACAAGGTTCCACGAGCGGATGCAACGCCGCCATCAGCGGCCTCTACATAGCCATGGCTAAGTGCATTTGAACTCATACCGGCCAGTGCTATTGCCATCAGGGCACTATTTAATACGGGTAGTTTAATTGCAGATGCTAGTTTGGTTTTTCGTAAAATCATATCTATGCCTGTTATTCAATTTCGTCCAACCTCCTTCCCCAGCTGAACCAGGTCCTTATCCTGATTACACATACTCGATGTGTAATGTTGGCGACAGAATTATGGACCGCTACTTAACAGCACGGTTCCTGACAATTATTGATATAAATTTACAAACTTCAGAAGACCACCAGCGCACCATTTTTCTTAAAACATAACATCAAGAGGTATTTTTTTTCAAAAATAAATTATCAATTAAAAAATAAGACGAAAAACCATAGAGAATCCTTAAATAGAGGAGAAGCAAACCTTCAACAGGATGAGAAATTTCACAACCGATTTTTAACTTAATATAAGTCCCCACACCCAATAATTATCAATAGATGACACCCTCTTTTACGAATAGCCCTCCTATTACAATTCAAAATAGATAAACCTGACTGTCTTAAAACCATAAATCTCTCGAGACTGCCTACCCACAACAGTTGCCAGAAGGACGGGGATTGGCAGCCACCCCAACCTACAAACACGTATTTCATCCTAAGAAAAAACCTCGTTACATATAAGAAAACCATTACTGTCACCGCTTTTTTTAAACTGTCACTGCAAGCGTTTTCCTGGCAACAAATACAACTGCAGCCCAGTAAATTATTCCCATTAGTAAATTACCACTGGGATAAAAGACCTATATTCGCTCACCTCTGTCTACACTGGAAAAGAACCCGGATGATTTTGAGTTTCCCTAACCAATCATTTTCTTGTAGTCACCATTCGTAGTAGGAAAGGTAGGATCAGGGATGATGTTGTACTTGATTATCCGCAGGCTCGGCCTGTGTCTGTTATTTTCTTCTCTTTTGCTTCCAGCCTGGTCTTTGGCTGAAACGGCAACAAACCCGGATAAACGGTGGGCTGCAATTGTTGGAGCCGGCCCGGGATTTTCCAATCGTCGCAATGAACTCACCCAATATCGCCTTGCCATATCCAAGGACCTACCCTGGCAGTGGTCCCTTGCTGAGAAATGGACGCTCAAAACGCGACTGGAGACCAGTTACTTTGAATGGCGATCCGGCCTGGACGATGGCGATCCAGACGTCTCCAAACGGGGAGAGGATTTAGTTCACGGTATGTCAGTGAGCCCGGTATGGAGGCTTGAGTACCTACCCCAGTGGGACAAGCCTATCTTTCCCTACTTCGAGTTTTCCGTGGGGGCCAGTTACATTACTGAATCCAATATTGTGAGTAAAAACACAAATCACACAACTCTGGGATGTCATTTCCAGTTTGAGGATCGAATCGGATTGGGCTCTGACTTTGGGAGTGAGCGCCGCTGGGGAGTCACAACTTACGCACTGCACTACTCAAATGCAGGAACCTGTTCTGAAAATTCCGGAGTGAATTTTTTTGAGCTGCGGCTGCACTATAACTTTTAAAGAAGAGGATTGAGCAGGCGCCGGCTTGATGTCAGCGCCTGCAGTCGTTGGCGGGCCTAGAGGATGATATGTGGCAGATAACGGCTCATATCCTGGGTAATCAGGTTTGAATCTTCCCGGATGGACATTCCCGCTGCCAAGTCATCAACAAGCCAGCTTCCCACCAGGGTATGGTTCTTTCCAAACTTGGGGAGAGGATGCAGAGCCTGATAGATAAATCCTTCTTGCCCATAGGGGCCATCGGACAGCAAAGTGGTATCCGCCCCTTTTACTACCGAAATATTCGCCCCTTCTCGTGAAAAGATTGGCTTCTTAACTAATTCCGGGAAATCCGCAGCCTTGTCCAGCTCATCCTCAAAAAAAGAGGGAAGGAGATTCGGGTGCTCTGGAAAAAGCTTCCACAACATTGGCAGAAGCGCCTTATTGGAAATAATCGCCTTCCAGGGCGGCTCCAACCAACGGACATTGCTTCCTGCCAACAGGGTCCCAAACTCCTCTCGGAGCATAAATTCCCATGGGTACAGCTTAAACATCCAGGTAATTACCTGATCATTCAAATCGGTAAACTGACCCGCTTCATCCCGGCCAATATCTTCGATAAAGACAAAATGATTATTGATCCCCGCTTCGGAGGCACAATCCTGTAAATATTGAACCGTGCCCCGGTCCTCTTCCGTATCTTTACAGCAGGCGAAATGCAACTCCCGCCCCGGGGTCAGGAACTGTAAATCATGGAAGCGGTTAACCAGCTTTTCCTGCAGGCTATTGAACTGATCAGACTGTAGCGGCAGAGACCTGCGATCGACATTGTCCTGTAGCCACAACCACTGCCAGAAGCCGGTTTCATACAGAGAAGTGGGAGTATCAGCATTGTTCTCATAGAGCTTTGCCGGCCCCTGGCCGGAATAGGCAAAGTCCAGGCGAGAATAGAGACTGGGGTCGCCGTTACGCCAGGATGCTCGCACAAAGTCCCAGTGCTGCTCGGGTATACAGAACCGCCTCAGCAACTCCTCATCCTCAAGCACACGGGCAACGACATCCAGGCACATCTGGTGAATTTCTTCAGTGGGATCTTCAATGTGCTTTTCTATCTGCTCCAAAGAGAATTGATAGTAGGCGCTTTCATCCCAGTAGGGTTCGCCATACATGGTATGGAAGTGAAACCCAAACTCCTGCGCTCGCTCTTGCCAACGCGGGCGCTCACCAATCGGCAACCTCAGCACAAATCAACCTCCCCAGCCGCGCGAACCACCACTGCTGGAGCGCCCCCCTCCCCAGTTGGATTTGGCCGATGCCACAGCACCAAAGCCTCCACGGGAAACAGTTTTGGTAACTTTAGGCTTAGGTGCCGTAGCGCTTTTATCCACCTTATAAGATGAACGGCCATAGTCGCCAATAATACCGCCGTCAGCTGTCATCAGCTTGTCGCGATAACGGGAGCCTGAATAACGGTAGACCGGGTTGTAGTAGCCATAGTTGTAGTGGCGATCCCTGTCATTGAGCATGGAGCCAACCATAAAGCCCGCCATCAGAGGCATCCAGACGCCGCTACTGGTCTCTTGGCAACTACCGAACTCAGCCTCACACTGAGAGAGACGGGAATATTTGGGCCCGGTGCGCTCTGCTTCCTCAACCGCGCGCTGATAAGCTGCTTCACATTGAGCTTCGTCCAGCGGGGTATTGGCCACACAGTCATCTACTGAAGAGACGACTTTAACTTCCTCATCTGAGGAGCAACCGACCAGGGCAGCCGCTACACCTAAGGCAAGTGGGCGCAGTAAAAAATTGGAGCCACCGCCCTTGCGCATCCTTGCCAGGTTAATATTCTTGGTACGCTTCATTACCACCCCCAATTAGTAGCTCATGCAAGCCGCATTCAATACGCCAACAGCGATTGTAGTTGCAGCCAACATAACACCGGCACTCACCTCTCCATCTTCGATGCGCTCAACAATACGCGGCATAAACCCAAAGCGGATAATGGCAAAAGCAATTAACTGGGCGATCAATGCAACCAGGGCCCAGATGGCGAAATCGACAATAGAAATAGAGTTACTGGCAGCACCACCAACGGCAATTGCAAAACCCAAAACAGCACCACCAAAACCAATGGCGGCAGCCGTATTCTTATCTTCGCGGATCAACTTCCACTCATCGTGAGGCGTCACCAGTGCGTATAAAAATTTAAACGCGATCAAAAGTACCAGCGACAGGCCAAAGTAGGCCGCAAAATGCAAGATACCAGTCAGTAAATCATAAGGCTGGTCCATTAAATATCTCCTTATTATCCGTGTATTGTTATTTGTGAGGGGGTCAGAGTAATGCCGGTGCTAATCACCAAGCTGCGGCTCAAGTAGCCTGCATCCTCTTCTTTCTCTTCAGCTGAGAGAAAAAGGGATTCGGTTTGCTGATCAGACAATTCGCGCTCGAAAAGCATGGTGAATTGATCCGTTACTGAATAATCACCATCTTCATCGTAAGTCTTCTCGGCCATATGCACTGGGTTGTGGTAGTCCCCTGCTGCGGTCCATACACGGCTATAAGAGCGATCCTGCAGGTGATAACTGGGTGCGCCAATATCACTCTTTAACAATTTATTCCAAGCCTGCTCCGAACCGACATCCAGAGTGTCGTAAAAATGGAACAGCTTTACATCGACCACATGCTCATCCCGCTGACCGCCCTCAGCAATCACTTGCAGCCAGGCATCATCATCAGTGTAAAAGCGATAAATCCAGGTACCATCTAGTTCGACAACACCGGCCGCTTTAATGATCTGGGTCGGTGAACAGGATTCAATGGTCAGTTCATCGAGTATCAGGCGAATAGCCAAAGGGTCCAGCTCAAAACTCGCCCCCATTCGCAAGCCCATAATTTCTGGAGTCTTGACCTTTGGAGCGTCCTTTCCCTTTATTTTATTTATCAGTTTGGTAAACATGTACCAACACCTTCTTCATTACTTTTTATATCGAAACAGCTTTTTTCATCGAGCCGCTTTGCAGAGATATAATACAGCATGTCGCCCTCGGTGACCTGATCGGTAAGCCCCGGGTTCACGTCAATTTTAACCACGCCCTTTCTACGTACCGCAATTAAGGTCGCAGAGAGATCCCGCTTGAAATGGTCAAATAATTCACCGACAGGAAGAGGCTTCTCACCCCGATATTCAACGCTGTATTGGGTCATGCCGTAAGTGCTATCGAGCAACTGTCGGTGCAACCTTGCGGAACCGGGGTCAAGCGAGGATTTTGCCAACATCTCTACAGCGACAGAGGGAATACATTCAATATTGGGACAGTGGGCACGGAGCAATTCACCCACATTTTCATCTTGGAAATAAGCCGTTTTATGGCTGTTCGGGCTGAGCTTGTCGCAGAATAAGGCGGTTGTAAGGGTTACATCATCCAGAGGGTTGTCGATAATAATTCGAGCGGCATCGGCCAATCCTGCCCTCTGCATACCTTCCCCGTGGGAAAACGATTCCACCCGGACAAAATCAATCTTACCCGGCATCGGATTTTCGATATCGGCTTCAACACAGAGGACAATCTCTGCTGCGCTACCGTTTGTTTTGGAGAGTAGCAACTCAATCAAGCGGAGCGTTCTGGTACCGTTCCAGCCGATAATTACTGTGTGATCAATATGGTTTGTCATACGCAAGCCCTTCTTGCCGCGATGCACAAATTCTGAAACCGCAAAGCCAATTCTTGTGACCACCATGGCAAACAGGCTGAGGCCCACTGGGATCACCCAAGCGGCAACTACGACTTTACCCTCAGGGGTTACCGGGGAGAAATCGCCGTAACCTACTGTCGATGCGGTAACAACCAACCAGTAAAAGAAATTCTCGCCCGCGACAATATCAGCTTCACCGGCAATTTTGAGCAGCCAATAGGAGATGAAAACATAGCTGCCTACAGCTATGAGAATGGTGGTTACATTGGCCCGAATGAAAAGCGACGCCAGAAGGCGTCGCACTCGATAAAGCAGCACTGTGTTAAGCCTTTTCGCGGCCCGCTAACAGTTGAGCCAACTTATCGCTGCCACTTTTCTGGCCGCCGGGCTTGATGCCCGCCGCTTTCAGCTTGGCATCCAGGCTGGAACCGGTTTCCTCTGAAGCCAGCTCTTCCGCAGCTTCAAGCTCAGCAGCACGCTGCTCCTGCTTGTTTTTGATGCGATCCAGGCTGTCCAGCGCTGTTTTGATCTTGCTGTTCGCACCCATGTGGCGGGAAGAAACCGCTACCTGTGCTTTCTGAACAGACTCAGTCGCTTTGATCTGGTCAATCTGCTGCTCCATACGGCGCACATTGGTTTTTGCCTGGGTAATGTTACCTTTCAGGGTGCTCTCTGAACTCAGGAATCCATCCAGGATGCTGCGCTCAGTTTCCAGCTGGCTTTCCAGCTCAGTAACACGCTCTGCACACTCAAGAGCGAGTTCGTTATCGCCCTTTTCGCTCGCGTTGATTGCGTGAGTGCTATAGGTTTCAACGTCGGCTTGCAGCGCTTGGACCTTACTCTCAGTAAGTTTGCGCTTCGCCATGATTTTGGTCAGGTTTTCATCGCAAGCTTTCAATTCTTCCTTCGCCTCGCGTAATTCTTGGTCAAGAATACGAATCGATTGGCTATCCGCTACTGCTTCTGTTCCTTCGTTAACTGCGCCTTTCAAAGCAGTCCAAATTCTCTTAAGGCTCATGCTACACCCTCCGTTTCAAAATGATCGGCAAATAAATCCAGGAAGTCACCCACATTGGAAAACAGGGTCTCAACCTCCTCGATAACAACTTCGTCCTTGCTGGACACCGACAGAGCACCAAAAGCGACGTAGTAGTTCTCACCACCAATATTCTTGATCGCAATGGCTGTCAGGGGCACCAGCTGATGTGTTTGCAGAACCATTTCATTGAGCGCTGCCACATCATCTACCTGGCTCACGGGAAACAGAATGCTCTCTACAACTATCTGCTTCTCGCCAACATAGACAAACGCATCGACGCCTTCATCGTTGGAAATACTGAGGCAATCCCCCTCAGATTCGACCACCCATCCGGAGTGGTTTTCCGCCAATTGGCGCAGGTTCTCATTGTTCCAGGTCATCTCAACTCCCTCGCTGTGGAATATTGGTCACAAATATAGCACCAAAAAATCTGCGGTCAATAACTTATTACAAACTAATGTTGCAAATAATACACACAAAGATAATATTTACCACATTGGTGATAGTGAATAGGACGGAGTAGAGCCCATGGACCACAAGCAAAGCCTGAGCAACCAGCAAGCATTGACCCCTTACAAGCAGGCAATTGCTCGCTATGTGCGCGCATCAATGGCACTAAAGGGCATGCGTTACGGAGATCTCGCCCAAGCACTGGCCGAGAGAGGAATTTCAATGACACCGGAAAACCTGCGCAGCAAAGTCAGCAAGTGCATGTTTTCAGCAGATCTGCTGGCAGCCATCATCGATGCCATGTCGGTGGAGGACAGCGCCATGCTTGAAATCCTCAAACAGGCCCGTGAGCTGCAAGATCGAGGACTCTATGCCGAGCAGGAGAAAAGCTAACACGCCATCTCCTTGGACACCAGTACACGCGATCACACTTTGACTCCGTCGTCAGTAATCAAGCTTACCCGCTGAAAAACCGGGGTATCCACGACTCACCTGCATAGCTTCTTTACAGGTGAGTTAGTAGTGATGCAATTTGACGACTGGCTCACCATTACCGCACTTTCCGACAACCTCAGGCTCTGAAAGCTTGGCCCCTGCAGGAATAATCTTATTCGTTGGCCACCAAACAAAGCAGGCATACCTGAAATTGACTGCCCAGTTACAGTAGAGGCGTCCGTCCTCTTCCTCATAGAACCGCGCCTGGCAGAAACTTAAAGTGGGACTTCGCACCCCTTGAACCTGCTGGGGATCAGCCAAAGAAACTTGCACTCCGGCAATTGCAACCACCGAGAGGGAGAGAATCAGCAACCAGGATTTCATAGATCTACTCTGGAATTTTGCTCAAATCTCCTTGAAGACTAGCAGCTGCGGCGTAACTTTCATCTCTGAGCCCTATGCAGCGGCACTAACCGTCAGGAATAGCAGCTTCAGATACAGGCACTTTTTCCTTCCTGCTGAAGGATCGTCAATAACTGCTCGATGCAGCCCTGCCGGTCTTTTAGCCAGTTAATATACGGCAGGGGAAAGACCGGAATGCCCGCCCGATACAATGCCTTGTAGACCTTTACACTAAAGTAAGACTCGTAGTCGCCGGGATACCCAATCAGGTCAATACCGATAAAACGCCCGCTCACAGCACAAACCACATCTACAATCTGCCCAGCCACAGGAAAGCCTACCCAATGGGGAATTTCGTGCTGGGTTAATAAATGGCTAACTTCACTCGCAAAACGACATACGATTTCATCACCCTGCAAATGACTGCCAACGGAGTGTGGAAACTCAACATATTGACGCAAGAGATGATCCGTAGGGAGAGCTTGGGGCTCAATCGACAACGCAACCAACTGCTTTTCTTTTGCCCTGGTAATTGCAACATTAAACACATCCGCCCGGTTTAAGTAGCTGGCTGCCCGCAACGATTGACTATCAATAGCCATGGAGATAAGCATTAAATCTCGCTCCTCTCCTTGAAAACCATAGGGCGTGGCAACGCGTACAGAAAAACTCTGTAACTTCTGAGAGGAGAAGACCTTAATCAACTCCCCTTCCAAATAATCGGCCTGATCCCGATAGGGAGACAAAACACCGACCGACGGCCGAATTGCAGCATCGGCATAGCGCTCGAAATGCGCTTTCAATTGCGCAATAACCCAGTCGCGCTCTACAGTGTTTCTCCCATTTTTTCTCCGGCGCCCTGGAAGTTGATAAAATTCTAGCGCCGACTCTGGTAATGGTTTGGGCCTGGCCCTCATAACTTTCAAGCGGCCGGAGTAAAAAGCATGGTTACTGAATGCGATCAGCTCTGGATGGCTGCGAAAGTGCTCATCCAGCATCACAACAGCTTGTTGAGTGGGAATCACGTCTGAAGCCAAATCCAAAAGTGATTGATCCCTATAGCTCAGTTTTGGCGGCACCCCGGCATCTTTTACCACTCCCTGCCAGATACTTTGCTGCCGGTTGCGGGAAAGAAATGAAACATGCCGCAGTTGTTTACTGTCACCGACAATCACTGCCCGCTCAGCTCGAAACAGAGCCGGCAGTGAACTCGCAATATCACACTGGGTTGCCTCATCAAAGACTACCAAATCGAACATGGCGGGCGATAACGGCAGCACTTCATTGAGTTCATCTGCCTCCACCAGCCATATGGGGAACGCCTGCATTACCACCCGCATATCAGTTTGGGCAAAGCGCTCCGCCTGTACTTTTGAAGTTCGAGATCGCAAGGCTTGATTGAATTGGCTCAGGGTACCCCGATTCTTTTCCAGCAGTCTGTGCAATGTATCGCGGCGATAAGTATTCAAATACTGACTTGCCAGACTTTCAAAGTTGCGCCGACAATCATCAATCGCACCTTGTGATTGCCACAGACTTTTAACACTCAATCGATTTGCAAAGAAGCTCCAGGCATGTCGCGCTACCCACTGAGCAAATCGACCTACACTAACAGCGCGCGCCAATCCCAGCTCTTTGGAGAAGCGCTTTTCCAAGCCCCTCAAGGCTCGATAAGCCCTCTTCAGTTCCCTCTTCACCTGGGCAGGCTTTCTCTCTGGAAGTTCCACCCCCTCTTTCAGCAGCCTATCCAGATGAGCTTTTAAGCTGGGGATAAAACCCCGCTCCTCTCGATGTACATACCCCTGAGTCAGTCCGTACTCATCTCGCAATTTATCCCGCACCACATCCAATGCTTGCTGGTTTTTCGATACCACCAAAACACTTTCACCATGCAGCACTCGATCGAGAACCATAGCGGCGATCGTAAAACTCTTTCCCGTACCGGGCGGACCTGAAACAAGGCTAAGAGGAAAGCGAGCCGCATTTTCCAGTGCCCCCTCCTGAGCCCCACTCAACAGACCTGGCAGCATATCCGGCTCACACGCTTTCTGTGCCGTTTCCCAGTGGCACTCTCCCAGCAATGCCTGTAACGGAGGAGATAATCTTTTTTCCCTGCCTAAAAGTTGTAATTCGTGCAGTACTCCACGAGAGCCCCTTGATCTATCCGCAAGAATTACCGCACCCGCCGAGACCAAGGACAACTGAGCACCCTTCGATGCACTTTCAACAGCTGCCTTACCACTCAGGTTAGGCCAGCGCCCCAATTCCTCCACATTTTCCAAAATAGTGTAATGGGTTAGCCAGCGACCGACGTCAGCCAGCTGTGTCGAAGACAGTGGCGAAGCAAGCACCGGGAAACTATCTGTTATGGAGGACTCAACATCAGGTTTAAGCAGTTGACGTAAAACAGGGAGATTAACGTGAATGTTTGCAGAGTTGATCTCTACAAAACAATCCTCATCAAAATGTAGCTTGGCGGGAAAATAAAGTAGTGGTGCACAGAGCTTGCGCTTTGCACTTAGTCCAGATTGGAGAGCGTAGTTACCACAAATAAACAGGCAACCATAAATCAGCCGCCGCTCCTTTCGGTAAGCATCCACTTGTTCCAGCAGTTTTGCTCCCGCAGTAGCGGAGACAGGTACACGTGGTAACTCATCAACCCCCAAATAGTCCCGCTCATCTAAGAACAGACGCCGATTCGATTTGAGGTTTAGAATATTGTTGAGGGAGAGGTCGTAACTGTCAGCTTGATAGCAGCGCCGAAAGTATTCGATTAACTTCTTGGGGTGGTGCTGCATTGCAAATAACTCCTGGGGGACAACAAAATTCTAACGGATGCCGGAACCTTGTTATACCCCCCGGAGATTACTTGTCCTCAGCCATCCGCCATTAGCGATTGATATTTGCGGCGCTCGCCCGCACTCAATTGAAGACCATACTTATCTACGATTGCCATAAACCGCTTGAGGTAAACTTGCTTGACCGGTCCATAGGGCGGCATCCACTTGTCCGGCCCTTTGTGGCCTTTACTTTGGTTACGACCGTCATCAACCAGCCATAAATTCTCGATGTCCTCAGCAAACCGCTGCTTTCGCTTGCGCGTCCAATCAGCTCCCCCGTGATCGTGCGCCCACTTCAGAGGCACAATATGTTCCACATCAAGATCTGAAGCTTTTACAAAGAAGCCGCCTGTGTAGGGATCCAGCCACAAACCGGTGTCTACTTTGCAGTGATTGGAGCGGGTATAGGTTACCGGGGACAGTGAATAGCGAATTAACAACTCATGGCGGGTATCCTGGCAATCCCGATCGGAATCAGACCACTTGGGCAGCCACTCCGCCCGATCATAGGACGCTGCAAAAGCGGAAAAACTGAAGGAGAAAACTACAGCAATGGAAAAAAGCTTAGAAACTGACCGAACGCTCATACATCAACTACCAATCAAACCAGAGCGCTAGGTTACAAGAAAGTGTGTACCAATTGTATGTGGCGGTTCAAATCAATAAGAAATGGTTCAAACGTTATACAAAACACCCCAAATGAAAAAATAGGGCTATAGCAAGGGTAATGAAGAGCAGGATATTTCGATCAATTTTTTTACACCTGATAAAAATGCCCTGCCTGATTAACGCTTGACAGGGCATAATTTATCAACGATAGATTTTGCTACTTGTCCAGCCCTACCGCTTGAGGGATATAGATTGCGTGCAACTGTCCTCCGGCCATCATTTCCTGAATCAATTGTGTAGTGGGACCATTTTTTTGGTCACGCACATTAAAGGAATTCAGGTAACTATCCACTCGACCTTCAAAATCATAGTGAAACTGGGTTGAACTCAAGAACCAACCATCACCCAGAATATCGCCCACATAAATAACCCCGGATGCTTCAGCATCGGTAGAGAGCGCAGCCTCTATCCCGGTATCATCCAGCCCACTGCGAACCTTGGAGGATTGTGAGTAGTATTGACGGTAGGGCTTACTCGCCACATGCTCTTCCAGCAGCATTTGGTATTCCTCCTCAGTAGGCTCAGCTTCCAATTCTCCACTTGCCAGCTGTTTCTCGATCTTCAGATCGAGCTCGTCTTCACTATCGCCAATAATTTCCGGGTTAAATTCGGCAACACGAATCATCTCTCCGGTTTCAGGGTCGAGAACGTAGATTGGTGAGTAATAATTAGATTTATCAAATTGCAACACCAAGCGAGTCTTATTATCGACACCAGCAACCGCTGCCATATTGTCGAAATTCTCATAGTTGTCAGTTATATCGCCATCGGATTTGCTACTCACTACTCTCTTGATGATTCCACCATCTGTTGGATTGGTGATATCCGCAAACTCAAGCTGGTATACACCGTACTTGGCTCCAAAATAAAAGCTATTGGGATCTAATGGGTCCCAATCACCATCTTCCGGGGAACGCCACTGGGAGACATCCATTCCAGTGGTATGAATGCGGAAGGCCTGCTGGCTCATATCGCGAATATCTTCTGGCTTCCCATCTCCGTCGGTATCCTGGCTGGAGAGTTGTACCAACTCAAACATCAATTCGTTATCGTCAAACAGCGCTCGATTGTTACTATCACTAAAATCAACCACCGGCGCGCCATCGCTATCCAGAACCCGAACCGCATACAGCTCACCATTGGTCAAGCCAGCCTTATCAACTTCACTGCCTTCATTAGTTTTTTCACCAACATAGACTGTGAGAAAACCTCCATTGCGATAAGCATCATCCTCATCACCCCGAGGCCGTTCATCATCGACAGACAGCAGTATGGTTTTATCCTGTGCTTTATAGTTGGGTACGATATTCTCAAAGCGAGATTTACCGAGTAGTGGCAATTCATAAGCATCACCAGCATTGTCTCCGGTTGTCAAAACAGCGATACCGCGTCCGATATAAATTTCCGATTTATCGTACTCGTAGACAGACTCGATCTCACTCTTGGCTCTCGCCTCACCACTGATGCTACCAAAAGCATCAAACCGCAACCCCTCATAACCACGCTTCTCAACCAAACCATCGTAGTAAGTTTTGAGGCTTTCGCCACCGTCACTCTCTTCGCCAGTCAAGAACATCCGCACCTGGGTGCCCTTGCCGCTTTCCGCATTATAGAAAGCAGTTTCAGCTGGCAGAGTTGCGGAGCAGAAGCGTTCGAATGCTCCCGTATTCACAAGGTCCCCATCCGCATCAAAATAGGGTTTCATTTGTGTTACGTAGGTATATCCTGGAGATTCAGCAACCTCACCATCCGTGTCATACAGGGTACGCCGCCAGGCATAAACACCTTTAATCAGGTCCTCACCACCCTCAATTTCCCCGGTGGTTTTATTGATTACCCACTTTGAAATGAAGGTGCCTGTCGATCGGAGACTGCGATTTGAGTTCTCCAGCACCACCCCATCACCGCCAACAAAGTTGTAGTGTTCCTGGTTCATAAACAGGGTAAATGTACCGTCGTCATTATCCAGATACCCCAAACCATCGGGCTCTCCAGACAATACATAAAGGCCATCCGTATCCGCAGCATCGAGACTTGGGTGCTCCTCGAATATAGGAAGCATATCCTGTTGGGGAACGTTTTCACTGGAGTAATCGGTGGGGAGATAACCATTGCTGAGCAGATTAATTACCTTGACGTTTTCAGCCGTGGCGACAACATGTGGCACCTGCATTGTTGAGGGACCAATATTCGCAGCAACCTCAGAACCAGCAACTGATTCAAATAGACTGACTTCCTCAGGCACTTCCGGATCTGGAGTTACCACTACCGGATCATCATTATCGTCACTGCAACCAGCCAAAATTGCCGGTATAGCGATAGCTAACGCTGCTCTTTTGAAAAATTTATGATTTTTCATTGCCACTCCAATGCGTTGATTCCCCACCCGAAGGCAGTTCCAGTTATAAAGGCGGCATAGAGTAGTTGTGCTAAATGACAGACTTAATAAGGTTTGATTACAGACGAAGAATAATTTAGTTCAATAAATTTAATTTTCTGCACAAAGCTCTTCATATGTTTCAATGAAAATCTCCCTCTCAGAAAACAACCTGGTAATTAATGGATGAAAAACGAAGACAAAAAAAATCCCGTACCAAGCGAATAGAAACTTGGTACGGGACTCTTAAATCAGCCCCCAATTAGGGCTAGCATGTTTTAAACGGATACAGGTTCGCTAATAGCCGCCTCTTTGCGTTTCTCTTTGGTTTCAGTTTCCCCGCCGATTACTTCATTGGGTCTCACTTTGTGGAATACCGCATAGAACACAGGGATTGCAATCAGTGTCAACACCGTAGCAAATCCAAGCCCACCCATAATTGTCACCGCCATATCCGCAAAGAAAGCATCGAACAGAAGCGGGGACATTCCTAAAATAGTAGTGACAGCGGCAAGGAATACCGGACGCAAACGGCTAACGCTGGCCCGTTGGATAGCTGTCAACCTCGGCAGGCCCGCATGGGTCTGAACCTCAATCTCATCCACCAATACCACGGCATTTTTAATCAACATACCAGACAAACTGAGGACACCGAGAAGAGACATAAATCCAAATGGTAATCCCGTCGCCAACAACCCGACAACAACACCGACGAGACACATAGGAACAACCAGCCAGATAATCACCGGCTCCCGAACAGTACCGAACAGCAGTATCGACACCAGGATCATAATCAGGAAGCCCAAGGGTAAACCTTTACCTAACGACTTCTGCGCATCGGTAGAACTTTCGTACTCACCACCGAATTCAATCTTGAAGCCAGGTGGCAACTTCATTTCTTCAACCCAGGGACGTATACGGCCAAAGGCTGACATTGCTGTAACACCTTCAGGCGCATCCGCACTGATGGTAATAGTCGGCACCCTGTTGCGTCTTTGGATCAATCCTTCATCAGCGGTTAACTCGAAATCAGTAATCAACTGTCCTGCCGGAATATATCCCTGCTCATTGGGGCTCCACACCAAGCGGTCTTCCAGTGAACCCACCTGATTGCGATCTCCCTCTGGCATACGGGCAACAATAGGGATAATACGGTCACCGCTTTCAAAGTCGCCAACGGTGTAACCCGCAGTGGCAAACTGAATCATACGGCTGACATCAGCATTGGTAACGCCGGCAACTCGCGCCCGCTCATCATCCAGATGTGCGTGCAGAGTAGGCTCTCTGCTGCGCCAGTTGTGACGAATATCTTCCAGTCCTTTTTCACGGAACTGCTGTTCTACACTGACTGCCAAGGTACGCAGTGTCTGGTAATCCGGACCTGAAATACGCACCTCAACATCCGAACCACCACCGGGACCAAACACCAATCGCTTGAAAGTAATCAATGCTTCCGGCTGCGCTACACGCAACTTCGCCTTGGCGCTCTCAATCAACTGGGGGATTTGCTCCCGGTTTTCAGTGCGAACAATCAACTGGCCATAAGACGCATTGGGTGGCTCGGGAGCATAAGTCAGCATAAAGCGATCGGCTCCGCGACCAGCTACTGCCGTCACGGAGACAACTTCATCCTGTTCCTGAAAGAATGCAGTCGCTTCCTGAAGCGCCTTGTCCGTACGGTTAATATCACTGCCCTGAGGCATGAAGTAGTTAACATAAAAAAGAGGAGCATTTGAATTGGGGAAGAATCCCTGCTTCACAAACCCGAAAGCAAAGTAGCTGGCCAGGGTCACCACAATAAGTACTGCAATGGTCAGGCCCCTGCGCTTCAACGCTCCTGATAAAGCACCGGAATACATGTTGTAGAAGCGGCCATCGTACGGATCATCCGAGTCGGCTTGCTTACCCGGCTTAAACAGGTGATAGCCCAAGTAAGGGGTAATAGTAATCGCCAGTATCCAGCTGAGTAACAGGGAGATACCAATTACCGCAAACAGGGAGAAAAGGAATTCGCCAGTAGCATCATCGGACAGACCGATACCGGAGAACGCCATAATACCGATAATGGTCGCACCCAGCAGTGGCCAGAAAGTCTGGCGGACTACGCGCCTGGCAGCACTCTTAGGCTCTTCTTTTCTCTGAACCCCCATCAGCATCCCTTCGGCAACCACAATGGCATTATCAACCAACATACCCATGGCGATAATCAGGGCACCGAGAGAGATCCGCTGCAAATTCAAGCCAAACAGGTTCATGATTAACACGGTGCCCAAAACGGTCAAACCGAGGACAGTGCCAACCACAACACCGGATCGCCAGCCCATAAATACACAAAGTACTAGAGTAACGATCACGACAGAAGAAACCAGGTTAAAGAGGAAACCGTCAACACTCTCCTCTACTACCTGATGCTGCTCGTAAATAGGATGGATTTCTACACCCAGGGGCAATGCCTGCTTAATCTGCTCCAGCCTGGCCTCTACCGCCTTGCCAACGTTCACGATATTGGTATTTTCCGCACCGGCCACACCCAGCAGAATGGCCTGCTTACCATCAAATCGGGCAATAAAGCTGGGGCTCTCATCGTAACCGAGAGAAATATCGGCGATATCACG
This sequence comes from Microbulbifer maximicatervae (SeqCode), assembly GCF_052467815.1. Taxonomy (NCBI): domain Bacteria; kingdom Pseudomonadati; phylum Pseudomonadota; class Gammaproteobacteria; order Cellvibrionales; family Microbulbiferaceae; genus Microbulbifer; species Microbulbifer maximicatervae (SeqCode). The sequence continues at coordinate 3,322,825 of NZ_CP174326.1, read as the reverse complement.
GACGGCCAGCATCGCGGTAGAACCGGGCACGCCGACGAGAATATTACGAATGGATTCCAGGTCACTCGCAGGATTATCAACCAGTATACGGGTACGTAAATCCTGGCCTCCAATCTCGCCGACTTTCTGGGTCGAACTTTCAGATTGCAGTACCTGTGCTAAGTCATCCAGGGAAAAACCAAACTGGGCCAGGCGGGATTCATCAATATCCAGGTAAGCCACTTCGTCGATAATGCCTGAGCGGGAAACCTTGGCAACCCCCTCAACTCCCAGTAACTCCCGGCGAATCGCTTTGGTAATTTCACGCATTTCAGTCAGCGAAAACCCTTCTCCGGTAATCGCATAATAAATACCGTAAACCTCACCAAAATCATCATTCACAATAGAGGGTAAAGCACCGCTGGGCAGGTCACTTTGAGCATCATTAACCTTGCGCCGCAATTCATCCCAAACCTGGGCAAGTTCCTGCGAGGCATACTGATCTTTGATTTCCACCCGAATTTCAGACATTCCCGGGCTTGAGGTGGAAGAGACCTTGTCCAGCTGCCCCATTTGTTGGATGGCCACCTCAAGCTTTTCGGTGACCTCCTCTTCTACACGCTGGGCGCTAGCGCCTGGGTAGAAGGTGTAAACACGGGCTTCCTTGATCGTAAACGCAGGATCTTCCAGGCGGCCAATATCTGAAAGCCCCCAAAGACCACCGATTAAGCAAATCAGCATCAACAGCCAGCTATAAACTGGCTTTTCTATAAATATGTCAGAAATCTTCACAACATTTTCCCTACTGTTAACAGGGCCAGAGCTAACACACTAATTAGTGCTGTGCGTAATTGCGTACTTTTGCACCGTCATAAAGGTGCTGGCCGCCGGCAGCAACCAGTTTCATAGCGGGGCTAATGCCATCTTTAATCTGAACCGACTCACCATCAGTACGCCCGAGGGTCACGGAAGATTTGGAAACAGATTGGTCTGCATTAATTTGCCAAACATAGGGCTTACCTTCCGGGCTAGTCTGCACCGCTGAAAGGGGAACCCACAGGTCGCCACTCGCTTTATTCAACTTCACACTAACGCGAGCGGTCATGCCGGGAAGGATCTGTACATTTTCGGGGCGGGGCATTCCAAACTCGACAACGTAAGTCTGGGTAACGCTGTCTGCCTCAGCCTGATGCTCACGGTAAGTAAGTGGGAACTCCTTGCCCGGCAAAAATTCAAATTCGGCGGTCATGGAGTTGACTTGCTCTTCATTAACCGTGGCCAACAGCTTTTCAGGCACGGAGATTTGAATTCGAACTTCAGAAATATTCTGCAAACGGACAATTGCCTGGCCGGCCTGGACGTTGGTGTAATTCTCTACCAGCTGGCGAGTCGCCAAAGCATCGAATGGAACCCTTAGCTGGGTATAAGCCAGGTCCTGCTCAGCACGTTCCAGGGTAACTTTAGCCAAGTCAAAGTTACTTTTTGTTTCATCCAGTTGCTGCTGTGAAATAACTTTTGACCCTGCCAGAGAGCGCTGACGATTGAGGGTTTTTTCCAGCAACTCTACATTTAATCGGGCTTCTTTTACCCTGCGCAGGTAATCCCGCTGATCAAGTTCTGCAATCAGGGTTCCCTTTGGAATAATTTCACCCTCGCGAATTGTGAGCTTGTCCAGCTTCCCACCAACCTGGAAAGATAGGTCGACACTCTGCACTGCCTTAACACGACCGGCAAACTGTCGATCTTTGACCTGGTTATTACTGGCAACGGTAGCTACTTTCACGGGCCAGACGTGCTCTGCTTGCGCCTGCTCCGTCTTCGATTCGGAGCATCCTGCCAGAACTGCAACTGCTGCGATCAAAACGGCCAATGAGAAACGCGATCTTGGCGATATATTCATATTCATCATCCACAAACTGTATTAACTGGGGCTGACCTTTAGTTCAGGTCGGCAGAGAGCGCCAGCAGACGTCCCTGTAAACGTTCAATAATCGGGTCTTCAGACTCAACAACACCGAGTACGCGCCCCAGGAACATGCCCTGGGCCGCCAGGATTAGCAGCTCCGCCATTTCCGGGTCACGATACGCATCGCAGATATCGCGACGCTGCTGCTCCTCTTTGTCTTTTACCGGTCCCAGCAACATGGGGTCTTCGGCCACGGCGGCGATCAGTGAGCGAGGCAGCCCCTTGTCGTCCTCCATCAATTCAAAAATGCTCTTCAAGCGCGACACCAACAAGCTGTCCCCGGAGGACACAAAAGTGGCAACACTGTCATCTTCACGAGCTATTGCCGCCTCCAGCATCGCCTTCAGGAGTGACTGCTTAGTTCGAAAATGATGAATCAAACCGCCCTTGCTGAGCCCGCACTGTGCAGCCACCGCATCCAGGGTCAACTTGCGCGCCCCGCGATCCCGGACTACTTCTTCTGCTGCTCGCACAATGGCAGCTTTGTCGACTCTCGACACATGACCTCCTGGGCATCACCAATCAAAACCAACCGGTTGGTCGGTATCTTAGCGGCAACATTTCAAAGGTCAAGCTATGCTACGCTCCCCCACCAGAAAACATGGCTAAAAAGTGTTGCGAGAGCGTTAAGCTCACGCTGGAGAGGTGATTTATGACGGATCGGTACTGCCCCTGTGGATCGGGCAAGCCCCTTGATACCTGCTGCGGACTCTATTTGTCGGGAAAGGCTTACCCCAATAATGCAGAAGCGGTTATGCGCAGTCGCTATACGGCCTTTGCAACCGGAAATTTTCGGTACCTGAAAAAAACCTGGCATCCCGACACCTGCCCAGAACTGCAAGCTGAGGATATTGAAACCCAGTGGACACAATTGGAAGTTATTAAGAGTAAGGCGGGACTAAAAAAGTCGATTGTGGAATTTAAGGCTTGGTATACAGAAAATGACCAAGAACACCTGATTCACGAAATTTCACTATTTAAGTTATTTAAGAAGCGCTGGGTATATTTGGAAGCTCTACCCAACTGGCCTGATGGGAAATAGGCTAGCAGAAAACACGGCTAGCTAAAGAGGCGATATCAAAGAAAAAATAGCAGCAAAGGCCTGGGGGCGGGAGTCGCACTCCCGCACCTCTTTACGCAGCTTCTGCTTGCTAGCGAAACGCCCCGAAGATTTTGCCTTTACGTGGGCACCGCCCTTTCTCATTAGCGGATTACGCGCAACGTAACTACGAATTTTTTCTTTCTTTTTCATAAAACTTCACCTTTTACTTTTAGTAGATCCACTCTTCCAAATATCTTCTCACTCAAAACTTGTATTGATACCTCCATATTTACCCCTTGATACAAATTACCTGGCGTAGCGTGTGTACCACTTCCACAAGATCCGACTGGTTCTCCATCACCTGATCAATATCCTTATAAGCAGCAGGAATCTCATCCAGAACGCCCTTATCTTTACGGCATTGCACACCTCGGGTCTGATCTTCCAAGTCCTTTCTGGTAAAACGCTGGCGAGCCGCTGTACGACTCATTTTTCGGCCAGCTCCGTGTGCGCAAGAACAAAAAGATTCCTTATTGCCAAGCCCACGCACGATAAATGACTTAGCCCCCATAGAGCCGGGAATAATTCCCAGTTGATCTCTCTGAGCACTAATAGCCCCTTTGCGAGTCACGAATACATCTCTATCAAAATGGCGCTCGCGAACAACATAATTGTGGTGGCAGTTAATTGCCTCTGTAGTCAAAGTAAACTTTGGCAAGCTTACCTTCAGGCATCCAAGCACAAGCTTCATCATTTCCTGCCTGTTCCAGCGCGCATATTCCTGTGCCCAGTTAACCGCCTCAATATAATCGTCAAAATTCTGGCAGCCTTCTGAGAAATAGGCCAGATCCTTATCCGGAAGATTGTGCATATGCCCAGCCATATCCCGTCGGGCCAACTGGATAAAATGCTGACCAATAGCATTACCAATCCCTCGACTCCCCGAATGCAACATCACCCAGACAGCACCACTCTCATCAATACAAATTTCGATAAAGTGATTGCCTCCCCCTAATGTACCCATTTGGGTCACCCAGGTTTTTTGTGGTTGATGCAGCTTCTTCAATAACCCTGGATGCTTTGAAAACAATCTATCCACACCGGGAGCTAAAAGTTTGCAGGCAGATTCCCTGGCGCTGATCAGTTTATGTCGTCCCTGACCAACCGGCACTTTCACCTCAATGGCGTCCCGCAGTGCTTTCAGATTGTCTGGCAGCTGATGGGCTTGTAGCGAAGTTCGCACCGCATTCATTCCACAACCAATATCCACCCCAACGGCAGCAGGAATTATCGCACTTACCGTTGGAATCACCGATCCTACCGTTGCCCCCTTTCCCAAATGCACATCCGGCATAGCAGCAACATGGGAGTGCACAATAGGAAGCTGGGCAATATTCTTTAACTGTTGCATTGCCTGGGGCTCAATATTATCGGTATAGATTTTTACCGGTACCGTGCCAGGCGGTGCATTTCGATTTAACACTGTTTTTACAGGCATATTTTATCCCTGGATTAATCCACTTAACTGAAACGGCAATCCAAGCTAAAACAAAAAAGCCCCGGCATTTGCCAGGGCTTTTGGAAGGTCTGGCTTGGAAAGCAATATCACTTTCCAAGCTCAAGCGCGTGAAAAGTGATTAAACAAATAAACTCTTGATATCTACATTTCGCATTTCACGGCTCCTTAGTGGTGCGATCCACTTCAAAAATACTGCCAATTAGAATGCCAACCTTGAAACTAGATCAGCAATGGAATTTAGGTGCAGTTTATTCTCATTTGGTACCATGTCAAGCCTGTTTTTTGCCTATCGATAAAAACTCTACCCTGAATTCACTAACCAACTTTTACTTTTCAACATAGCTTGAGGGCTCGCAATGCCATAAAATCGTGCTACCGAAATTACAGTCCAGTCGCCACGCCCCCAAAATGACCACTCAAGAACCTACCATTCTCTTTGAAGACGACTACTTACTTGCCGCTTATAAACCAGAGGGGTGGCTTGTTCATAGATCAGAAATAGACCGTCATGAAAAGCGTGTACTTTTGCAATATTTGAGGGACCTATGTGGCAGCTTTCTTTATCCAGTACATCGACTGGATAAGCCTACCTCCGGTGTTATTATTTTTGCCAAAAGCAGTGAGATTGCTGCGCAGGTACAGCAGCAGCTGGAAAGTGATTTATCATCAAAAAAATATATTGCTGTATGCAGAGGGTATAGCCCGGAAGAAGGTGTCATTGACTATGCCCTCCCCCCCGTTGCCGACTTCAAACACCAGAGGAAGCGACCAAAAACGGATCTGCCACGTCAGCAGGCTGTTACATTGTACCGGCGCTTGGAGACTATTGAGCTACCTTATGAGGTTGACCGCTACCCGACCAGCCGGTATTCCCTAGTAGAAATACAATTGAAAACAGGGCGACGCCATCAAATAAGAAGGCATTTCAAGCATATCCACCACCCACTAATTGGCTGCCCTAAATATGGAAAGTCAATCCATAATCGCTTCTTTGCCAGCAGGCTCGAGTGCTCTCGACTACTTTTGCACGCATGTGAACTTAAGCTTGAACATCCGGTGAGCGGTTCTCAGCTGAAAATGCAATGCGAAATACAGGGAAGTTTCTTACAATTAATTCAGCGATTTAAATGGAAACTTTAATTTATAAAGCCTCCAAGTTACTCAGAAACCCTCAAGCCTTACATAGTGCATGGGGCGACCTGCCCAGGATAGGAGCACAATGGCGCTGAATAAATAATTTCCGATGTGCAGCAGGCTGAGCTTCCGCCATTTAATTGGCCGCACCCAGGGCCGCCACAGGCCCCACACGAGCTGGAACAGCAAGCTCCCGACCCACTGTATATTCCAGCTTTCTCATTTTCGCATACAGCCCCCTTAAGGCCATATATCTTTCTCCCTTGCTTCACTGAAATATTGTCAAAGTAGGCATAGACTTTTTTGGAGGGTGACCACAAAGCTGAACTACCGCCATGAAAAGTACTGAACTGAAATTTATCAATAGCTACCCTATCATTACCCGTCAGCCGCAACCCTTGTTCCTCTACAATTTTTTTGCCATTTATAAATAGCTCTATATATCCGTCAGCATTATTTGCGCTGCTATTTAATTGCACAAACAACTCAATCCGATACCAGATATCCCGTTCAAACCTAAAACTGTCATTCCCTTGATACCCATCTCCACACCGAGCGACTCTATCCTGATGATAGGTATAGAGCCCAACCCTACCCTCCGCACCAAACTTAACCCGCACACTCCAACTCTTCGGATCAATAGGTACGCATCCTGAAGCCTGTCCCCCACCAGCAAGGCCGTGTAGCTTACCGCCCTTAACAAATTCGAAGTTCCGATGAAACTTCACATCGTAAGCGAGAGTTGCCGATGAAACAGATTTGGCTAATTGTGTTGATGTGCTAATTCTCTCCGAACCCTTTTCATAAGGAATATACTGAGCTTCTAGTGCATACCCATAACCGGGCATTGGAATTAAACTTAAATGCTGATCATCAAACGTTACCAGTGGTTGCAAATCAAAAGTTCTTCGCAACAAGGTAATATCGGTATATTTCATGTAGGGGATCCCAACCCGATATCTACCAGAATTTGAAATTGCACTGAATCTGCCTTGATTTGATGAAAACCCGTATACATAGATCTTCTTTCTTACAAATTTTTTCATTTCCTCATAATTCAAATAGAACTTGAATCCATGGGGAACGCCCTGAGTATCACATATATTGGCAATTCCTTTTGACGACGTCTGATCAGCTCTGGAAATTTTTATCGGAAACCCGCTTCTACTATCCCCACCTAGATAAAGACCAACAGAAACTGACTTGAATACTCCTTTCTGACAAGCCCACCCAGAAACAACCAAGCCTCCCCCCAAATATTCAACCCGATCAACCCTACCGATCATCTGGGCGAAATCCTGATTACCTGTACTAAATGAAAAAAGAGTCACGAGTAAAAACACAGAAAACATCTTGAATAATACCCGACAGCATTGACATCACTATTAAATATAGAAGCTACTTGTTCGGATGAGCGAGAGCACACATAGTCCAAGACAACTATAAGAGAGCGCGAAAATAAATGTGAAAGGCTTGCAAAGACTCCCGCCGCCTTGGCGGAATAATAATGGATTCAAGGGCGTTTAACGCCCTTTAGAAACTTGAGGAAAAAATATTCACTAAGATGAAAGACGCTAGTCACGCCAATGAGGGGAGAGAAACTAAGGTCAGTGTTCAGAATTACCGTGAGAAGCCTCTTCTTGAGATTTACTGCGAATCCCAAAGAGCCCCTTGCGCTCAGTTTTACCTTCCGGCTCCGGCTGTAGAAAACTGCGCAATTTATCTTTTTCCCACATGGCATCCTGATAGCCGAGATCGATAAGTTCTTCGATATATGGCCTTTCAAATAATAAATAACTGGCTGCAGAAACACCGCCACCGGGATTGGTCGCACCCGTTGAGCGGAATAACCAGCGTAGCGCCGAGGGAAGGTGACCAAGTTTTCTGCCACTAAGACGCCCTAAACTCTGCGAGGGTTCAATAACAACCGACTCTACCGAACGCAACAATTTCAAATCCGTGTGATCTGTTGGATCCACATAGTCAAGTAACATATTTACTCGATCCAGATGCTCCAAGTCTGCCTCCAAGCTATCGATAAATGCGGCATTGAATAACTGAGCAGCTATTTGTGCCATCGAAGGGGACTCCATCTGCGCAGGACTGTTGCGACTCCCCCAATGGGCTGGAGAACGGTTGTCCGACACACCCACCACAAAGACACGCTTGGCACCGAGATGCAGAGCCGGGCTAATCGGGGCCATCAGACGAATGGCGCCATCGCAAAAATAAACTCCATCCAATTTGACCGCCGGGAAAATGGCAGGAATTGCTGCTGACGCCAATAGGTGGTCCGAAGTTAATTGAGTAGGCACTCCAAAGCGACGAAACCGCTGCCACCCTTTAACATTCTCCGCTCCCTGAAAAAAGCTGACGGACTGCCCTTCACTATAAGAAAGCGCATTAACACTTGTGGCATGCAAATGCCCAGCCGAAATATTTTTTTGAATATTGTCAAAGTTAATCTCGCGCTCAACCAAGCTGCGCAGCGGGCTGTTATCCAGGAGTGCCAAAGGTTTTTGTCTACCCACACCTTGGTTCAAGAGCGAACGACTGATAGAAAACAGGTTTCCAAGTAAACTACGCCAACTGGTGCGATAAACCTGCTCAACACTAAGCTGCAACCAAACTGAGCACATTCTGTCGACGGCTTCTTTAAAGGTGCCTGTATGAGAGGCGAGAAGCATCGCGTTCATAGCTCCTGCAGAGGTGCCGCAGATTATTTGAAAGGGCCGAGGATTATCTTCTGGAACCAGTTCCGCAAGCGCCCTTAAAACGCCCGCTTGATAGGCAGCACGCGCACCTCCCCCAGAGAGAACCAGAGCGTTACGCTGGCCAGGTTTGTTACTTTCACTGTTACTTGTCGACAAAGTTTTCTTCCAATACAACAAGCCCGCAAACAACAGAGTCCGCTTAAAGGCTATTGAGAAAAAAGCCCATATACAACTCAGATTCAGAGTTGTCGGGGATATTTGATAAGATAAATAGAGTCTTTTAAATGTACTTATTATTCTAAATCGATAGATCTATTAGAGCGCCATATCTACAACGTAACGACCTATTCCATGCCCTCTATTTAAGCGCGCAAGAAACTCTGGAGCCTGATCAAGGCTAATATTCTCCGCAATACTGTCGAGCTTATCGCTGATATACCACTCACTGGCCAACCGCTTCCATACTTCTGCCTTCTTTTCTATCGGCAAAACAGCGCTATCCACACCCAACAAACTAATACCGCGCAAGATAAATGGAAATACATTGGCGTGAAATTGAGCACCTGAAGCCATACCACAAGCAGCCACTCCGCCTCCGTAGCGCAGGGATTTAATGACATTAAAAAGCGTTTCCCCGCCCACAGTATCTACAGCCCAAGCCCACAATGGCTTGGCCATCGCTTTATTGGCAAAAGGGGCCAGTGTATCCCGGTCGAGAACCTTCCATGCGCCCAATCTCGCCAAATAATCAGCAGACTCCAACTTTCCCGTCACTGCTGCGACACGAAAGCCTAGCTTTGCCAGCAAGGCGACGGCAACAGAGCCGACGCCCCCCGTTGAACCTGTTACCAGAATCTCTCCATCCTCAGGAGATGCGCCGGACTCCAGGAGCTTTTCAACACACAGCGTGGCGGTAAAACCCGCCGTACCCAGTGCCATAGACTCCCAAGCTGTTAGGCCCTCGGGGACTGGCAAGGCCCATTGCGGAGGAACGGCAATACGCTCTGCAAGTCCACCAGAAGTATTCATGCCCAAATCGTAGCCATTGACCAATAATTCGGCACCCGGTTGAAACGTCTTGCTCCGATCGAATAGCACTTTGCCCACCGCATCAATACCCGGGGTATGGGGGTAGGTATTAGTAATCCCACGATTGCCAAACGCAGATAAAGAATCTTTGAAATTCAAGGATGAATAACTTACGGCCAACAGCAAGGGGTTATCGGGAAGCTCAGAAAGTTGACGCTCAACAACAGACTGGTCAAACTTTCCCGAAGCTACTTCGGCAACCTGAACTGCCCGAAATTTCTCATCCTTTTCTATTTCCATGGGGTATATCCCGCAGCACTATCAACCTGTAACGTTACAACTATTGAGCCTGATGACGCAGAGCTGCCAGCCGTGAAAAGAGACGAGTGACCGCCGATTCCACACCTGCTTCTGCCGCCAGCCCTATTTTCTTAGCAATATTTTTCCGTTCTTTGAATTCCACCTGATACAAGTCGCAGTCCTTAGCACAACTGGTCAAGTATTCATCTGATGTTTTCAGCTCATCGACCAGTCCCAAGGATAGGGCTTTTTGCCCGAACCAAACCTCGCCCGTGGCAACTTTGTCAACGTCGAGTTTTTGACGGTACTCCCCGACAAAGTGCTGAAACAGAATATGGATCTCATCTAAATCGTCTTGGAACTTCTGTTTACCTTCCTCAGTATTTTCACCAAACATGGTTACAGTGCGCTTGTACTGGCCCGCAGTAAACAGTTCGTAATCGATATCATTGCGCTTCAGCAGGCGGTTAAAATTCGGCATCTGAGCTAAAACACCAATAGAGCCCAACATCGCAAAGGGTGCTGCCAGGATACGGTCTGCAACACAGGCCATCATGTAGCCCCCGCTGGCAGCCACTTTATCGACAGCAATAGTCAAATGGATACCTGCACTGCGAATCCTGGTTAACTGGCTGGCGGCTAAGCCATAGTTCGCCACCATGCCCCCAGGGCTTTCAAGACAAAGGAGAACTTCATCTCCGGGCTCTGCCACTTGAAGAATGGCCGTCACCTCTTCACGCAAGTGGGAAAGCGCACTCGCTTTGATATCCCCATTAAATTGCATAACAAAGACACGCTTGCGCTCGGAGACCAACTCCCCTTTTATACTCTTGGACTCATGCTCTCCTTCCTCTTTAGCAACGTCGGAAGAAGTAGCAGCACTTTTCTCCGGCTGCTTTTTGCTCTCAGCTTTATGTTTTTTAGCCAGGGCTTTTTCTTGAGTTTTCTTCTCTTTCGCCATTTGCTTTTTACGACGGGCGAATTCGTGCTTATCCATCACAGCTTCAAGCAGTGTTTCTTTAAACTGCTCATAGCGATCATTCAAATGTGTAACTGTGATATGTCCCTGAACACGCTCTTTCAGCTGCTCTCGATTTGCAAAAATAAAACCTATCAACACCATTAAGGCCACAACAACCGTAACAATTTTGGCTAGAAAAAGGCCGTATTCAATTAAAAATTCCACTTAGACTCCATTTTCCGTCATAACTAATTTTTATTTAGCTTCAGTATTTTACTGCCAACCTTCCAGGGCGGAAGTTGCTCGCTGATTAAGGGGGCGAGCCAACAAACCGCTGTGGCTAATACGTACCTCGTAAACCGCACCGTCCTCCATAGGTAGAAATGTGGCACTGCCATATACCGCATCAACAAAGGGCAACTTGCGATCAACACCGCGTACAAACTGCCAAACATCCACGCCATAGTTCGCCCCCTCTATTTCATGGACAGAACGCTCGCGAGCTCGCTCATCCTGCAGCGTGAGATAGCGACCACTCAACCTATCTAGACGATAAGCGGGCTTAATTCCCCAGCGGGCTAATGGACCCTGCCACTTGAGCATTCGGGCATCCAACTGCCACTGATCCCCAAGCAATTCAAACTTTTGCGCTATACCATCCGCATCGGAAAACTTGACTTCAAATTGCTGCTCGGCAATTTTTCGAAACGAAACAATGCCAACACTGTGCTCTTCAGCCAGGTTTCTATAGCTGTAAACATCTGCAGCAATCAGAACAATCCAAAGGGCAGTTGCAAAAAGAAAAAGACCGGCGAAACCACGTATAAACCCCAGGAACCAATTTCCCGATAGCAGGACTCGCGCGCCCCAAAACACTAACAACAACGCCAGGATGGCAATAATAAAGGTAATCGCTATATACATTATGATTTCTACTCCCTGATACTGCGCAACATCTTTAAACCAACCTTACGGGCGGTTCTTCGTTGCAGCCTTTTCAACAAAAGTGTGGATCAAGCGGCCGGACAGGGTTTGTATGGGCGGTATAGCTGGCAATGAACTGTAGTGGAACCAGTCTGCCTCTTCTATCTCATTGGGGTCCAAGCACAATCCCCCACCTTGCCACTCCGCCAAATACCCGATCATCAACTGCCCGGGAAAAGGCCAGGACTGGCTCCCCACATACTCCAGGGCACCCACTTTGAGCCCCACTTCCTCATAGACTTCACGCACCAGCGCTTGCTCAGCACTCTCACCGGGCTCTATAAACCCAGCGAGGGCTGTATAAGTTGCATTTCGACGCGAGGCATGACGAGCCAAGAGACACTCATCTCCCCGGGTAACAAGCATAATTACACAGGGGGAGATTCTGGGGTAGACAGTGAGATCACAAGCCGGGCAGGTGCGAGCGCGATCATTAGAGTGATAGATGGTAGGAGTGCCACAACGACCGCAAAATCGATGTTGGCTATCCCAATGGGAAATCTGTAGCGCCCGCCCAGCCAATGCAAACATCGGCTCCTCAACCAAAGTCAGCAGGCTGCGCAGGTTTCGCCATTCATAGCCGGCAATTTCAACCTGGCGAGACAAAACGTGGACACCACACGCCCGCCCACTTAACTCTCCCAAGTAGTGGCTGGATTGAACAGCCTCCGCTACCAACACCTGGGCGTCGTGGAGGAAAAAATCTCCTCGGCAGAGAATCAGTCCATCAGCAATCAGGATATGCTGGGAAAATTCCGGAACTGCCCACACATTACCCGCTGGGACAAACTTATCTACCAAGGAGACCTCCTTAATTATGCGGCCTCAACGGGATAACCCAGAGCAGTCAAGCTTTCGATAGCGAGACTGAGGGATTGAATATCTGCTTGCCTATGCAGCTTTACCTCTCCCAGATAGTACTCAAGGCTGATAATCGCATCGGCAAAAATATGCAAAGATTGCTCTACTTCAGGACCGGCATCATGGCGGTCGATAACAGTCTCAACAAAGTTCAGCAAACCTTCAACTACGGCCGCCGCTCTACTTAAGTTGAGAACGATCAAGCCTCCGCGCACTGAGTTCAAAGTAGTGGAAACATTGCGAATATGGCCATGATCAAAGTCGGACTCTGCATAGGCCGCCAGCGCTCTCTTAATCAACGCCAAACCGGCTTCGGCCTCTTTAAGTACAGCCACTTCCGCTTCTGCCAACTGGCTGTGCTCAAAGGCAATATCCGCATGACCGTATTCATCCAGATCAATAGAAGTGCTCTGCTTGAGAGCCCTTACCGTGCTATCGACCATCAACACCTGGCCTGTCAGTTTCTGCAGTGCGCTGTCCGCTATGGAACCGCCCGCGCCAGAGGCACTCTGGTATTCCGCAACCGCGCTGCGCAAACTCTCTCCAACCCGCTTAAAATTGAGCATCTGCAAGGTACCGGCCACTCTCTGTAGAGAAGAAGCGAGGCCATCTTCTGCATCCAAGGTAGTAGTACCAATTAACTCAGCGTCATCCAACATTCGGCGCACACCGGACAACTCTTCCTCCAAGGCGTTAGCAACTGCGGTAATTGCCGTGGCGCCAGGGCCCCCAAGGGTGGCTCGCTCCCTCTCTAACTCCTCTTCACTGTAATCAAGAGCCTCTGCGGAGAAGGCTTCCAGCAACTTGCCACCAAAGCCCTCAGGCTTGGAAAGAGTCAGCCAATAGAGGCACTCTTTCAGCAAAATCGGTGGCGCAGGCTGATCTAAAGCTGTATCACACTCTTTTTGTAATGCTCGCAGCCAGCGATCAAACATACTGAAAACCATCACCCGGGATCGACTGATGCGCATTTCCTGGGAGGCCATTCCTGCAAGTGCCGCCCCTGCTACCACCCATAAACGCCCGTTTGGGCGCCCCATGGTGATGCTTGCGATTCTCTCAAGGGCGCGAGACATCATCGTGTACGCTGGGCCCCGAGGTTTACCTCGCAACAGAGCCAACAAACCAACCTGGTACATATGACGGAATCGGCGAACAAAGCTATTCAAGTCTTCCGACATTACCGCAGAAGCCCCTGCACCAGGCACAGCCCCCTCCAAGTTACAACGGAAAAAATGACTTTCCGGCACAGGGGGCTGGGACCGGGCCGCGCGCAAATTATTGATATAGGGAATCAGCAATTCTGGACGGGCAATGGCACGACTTTGGACAAAATCCAAGTAGCGTCCCATTACGTAAAAACCTGTGCCCAGCGCCTCCATCAGTTCTTCTGAGGCGCTCTGTCTCTCCTCTAACACCTCTGTAAGCGCTTTGATTTTCTCTTGGGCGAGGAGCTCAGCTGCCTGGAGCTGCACCATCTGCAATACTCCACTAACCTGCCTGAGTGCAGCCAAGCTCTGTTCGAGAGCCTGCTTTTGGGAAGTATCCGCGGCAAATTTATCCAAGTGTGAGGCGGCATTATCGATGGTAGCTACCAGCTCATCCTTCACTACATTGACAGAAGTGATATTGATCTTGCGCAATTCAGTCTTTGGCTGCACCGCTGCATTCTTCCTATAATCGAACAAAAAACAACCAGATCAGGATGATTCTGGCCTCATTAAGGGCAATTTACCCCAATAAATAAAAGAGTCCACCTTTCGCCAAACAATTTCCACCGAATAATCGACAAATAACCTAGCGACGGGGCTGAAGCCCCTAAATTACTTGAATTTTCCAGAAAACCCAGTAGCGTTTGCTACTTTCAAGTTTAAAGTTGTACGTTTTTTTGTGTTAAAGAACAAAAACCAATCAATCTGTGCACAATAAACCCGGGGAAGCACGCAGCGATAATTGAGCTCAGGTATCTATTTCGCATACACCGCCGATTCCCAAAGATTCCATTTTGACCCACACCAATGGGTTAACCAAGGAAGTAAATGATGAACACTTACAACAACACCATTGCGGCATCCGGCGGCGGATTTGGTCGCGCCTTTGCCGAAAATTTTCTCGGCGAAGCGCCTGATTGGTACAAATTGACCATAGCCGCCTTTTTGCTTCTCAACCCATTAATACTGTATGTATCGGGGCCTTTTGTAACAGGCTGGGTCCTTATTGCAGAATTCATTTTTACCCTGGCGATGGCCCTGAAGTGTTACCCACTTCAACCCGGCGGACTGATCGCAATTGAAGCCGTATTGATGGGTATGACAAGCACCGATGCCGTCTACCACGAGGTAGTTGAGAATATTGAAGTTATTCTGCTGCTTATGTTTATGGTGGCCGGCATTTACTTTATGAAGAGCCTGCTTCTGTATGTATTCACTAAAATTTTGATTAGTGTGAAATCAAAATCACTGCTGTCATTACTTTTCTGTGCTGTCTCCGCAGTGCTGTCAGCATTCTTAGATGCCTTGACCGTAACCGCTGTCCTGATTGCAGTTGCCGTAGGCTTTTACTCGGTCTATCACCGGGTCGCCTCCCAGCAGCCACACCACCACCATGACCACGACCACTCCAACGATGAGCATGTCGTAGAGTATCACCGCGAGGACCTGGACCAGTTTCGAGCCTACCTTCGCAGCCTGATTATGCATGGCGCTGTAGGTACTGCTCTCGGTGGTGTTTGCACCTTGGTTGGAGAACCGCAAAACCTACTGATCGCTGAGAAAGCCGGATGGGAATTTGTACAGTTTTTCCTGCAGATGGCTCCAGTAACCATTCCAACATTCTTTGCCGGCTTAGCTACTTGTTTCTTTTTGGAGAAAATTAAAATGTTTGGCTATGGAGCCCAGCTCCCTAGCGCCGTACGTGAGGTACTGGTTAATTTTTCCAAAGAGGAAGAAAAGAAGCGCACCTCGGCACAGGTTGCCGAGCTGTGGATTCAGGGCATTGTCGCTGTGGTTCTGGTTTTTGCCCTGGCATTTCATGTTGCCGAAGTCGGTATCATTGGCCTGATGATTATTGTACTTCTGACCTCGTTTAACGGCGTTGTTCAAGAAGCTAGAATCGGCCACGCGTTTGAAGAGGCACTGCCATTTACTACACTGCTCGTGGTTTTCTTTGCAATTGTTGCAGTGATTCACCAGCAGCACCTATTCGAGCCTGTAACCAACTTCGTTCTCGCACAAAAGCCCGAACAGCAGCCAGGATTGCTATTCATGGCAAACGGTATTTTGTCGATGATTAGCGACAATGTTTTTGTGGCAACGGTTTATATTAACGAAGTTAAGGCTGCCCTCACCGCAGGTGACATTACCCGAGAACATTTTGACAAGCTGGCCATTGCCATCAATACCGGAACCAACCTACCCAGCGTTGCCACTCCCAATGGACAAGCTGCATTTTTGTTCCTGCTAACATCGGCCCTGGCACCTCTCATACGCCTATCTTATGGCCGCATGGTGATCATGGCTCTGCCCTACACCATCGTACTGAGTATTGTTGCTTTGATTTGCGTGGTCTACGCGATCTAAAGAGAGCTTGTATAAGAGACTATCTGGATGGGTGGGGATTGATAATTCCCACCCATCCAGAAAAAGAAAAGCGCAATAAACATCAAGATTAAAGAAAACACCTCTTCATTGATGTGCTACCAGAAGTGTTTGCCCGCTGATTTCTCCAGCAATCCTAGCATCGATTGATGCGCTTCAGCTTCCTGTGGCGTAGCACGCGCTACTAGCAGGGGCGCGCGATCTGCCGATAGGCGACGAATGGCTTCACCCGCCGCATCATTTTCCGCCTTCTTACCTTCCTCCCCTTCCGAGGAATCACCCTGTGCCAACACCAAATCGGTTTGGCCACCGGTCATCATCAAGTAGACGTCGGCAAGAATCTCCGCATCCAGCAATGCGCCGTGCAAATCCCGCTGGGAGTTATCGACAAAGTAGCGCTTACAAAGGGCGTCCAGATTGTTTTTCTGCCCGGGGTGCTTTTCCCGGGCCATTGTCAGGGTATCCAAAACCCCACAATGCGCATTGACATTGCGCCAGCGCGGATTACCCAGCAGCCTCAGCTCAGCATCAATAAAACCGACATCGAAGGGCGCGTTGTGAATAACCAGCTCTGCACCTTCACAGAAGGTCATAAATTCATCGGCGATCTGAGCGAATACGGGTTTGTCCGCCAGGAATTCATTAGTAATTCCATGGACCTCAATAGCCCCATCTTCCACTTGTCGCTGAGGATTGATGTACTGGTGGTAATGGCGGCCAGTCAACTTTCGGTTAACCAACTCCACACAACCAATTTCAATGATCCGATGACCGCTTTTGGGGTCGAGACCTGTTGTCTCTGTATCGAGAACTACTTGACGCATGTGTAATTTCCCCTTCAGGACTCCAGCTCATCGACACCGCGATTTGCCAACTGGTCAGCCCGCTCATTACCCGGGTGACCCGCATGGCCTTTTACCCAGTGCCACTGCACTTCATGCTGAGCGACACTCTCATCCAGCTGACGCCACAAGTCTGCATTCTTTACAGGTTTTTTACTCGCTGTCTTCCAGCCATTCTTTTTCCAATTATTAATCCACCCAGTAATCCCCTGGCGTAGATACTGGGAGTCAGTATGCAAATCAATTTTGCACGGCTGTTTAAGAGCCTCCAGGGCTTTTATCGCAGCCAGCAGCTCCATGCGATTGTTGGTAGTATGTGCCTCACCACCAAACAGCTCTTTCTCCCGCTCACCATAAACCAACAAGGCACCCCAGCCGCCAGGACCAGGATTGCCGCGACAAGCGCCATCTGTATAGATAGTAATTTGTTTCAAAACTTACGCCAAAAGTAGATATGAGGCCGATTTTAAATGAAATCAGCGCTTATGATGCTTCCCGCGTGCTGCAACGCGAGGGCTCGACGGGGTGGCAACCAGAGCGGGGTTTCTCTCGGCCCGCCAATTAATTTTAATGGTGCGAACACGTGCCACTTCTTTGCGGGCGACTATGATGTAAAAGCCCCCCCAAGGCAAGTGCAAGCGGGAGCCGAAGCGCTCCATCCAGGCAGTTTTGGATAACAACTCCTTCTGCTGTAATGGCAAGCGGAAAAACCCGCGATCTATCCTGTCGGCTTGCAGGTCCAACAGATTCATCCAGTCGGCAATTCGGGCGGCCCGCAGTTGATTTCCGCGCTGGTAGGCCCCCCTGGAAAACAGCAGACGAGACAAGCCCAGCAAGGAAAACGGGTTAAAACCGATTAACAGCATGTGACCGCCGGGTATCAAAACCCTGGCCGCTTCCCGCAGAATCTGGTGAGGGTGACTGGAGAAATCCAGCAGGTGATGCAGCAGTACTACATCAATAGAATCGGAAGGAAGTGGTAATTGCTCAAACTCGACTATTGCAGCCCCATCCTGCTCCGCTGTCGCCCCCAATCGAAAACGATGATTGATACGACTAGAGGCTGCAAAATCGACAGAATGGGTCACACTGGCCTGGAGAAGGTGGTAACCGAAAAAGCCCTCTACCAGGGGCTGGGCCAATGCCAGTTGTTGCGAGAGAATTTCCTCACCCAATGAACTTGAAAACCAATGGGACAGCGCCGGACAAACCTTGCCAAGAGGGGATAAGTCCTCATCATTACCAGGTCTGAACTTTCCGGTCATCATATCTCCATAGATTGAGTCGAGTGCGCTTTTTTTAATTTTACACTCGGGTGATCCCGCCAAAACCTTACTCTAAGCAAATCGGCCCATATGTAACAGATCACACGAGTATTCACCTTCCGTGATATTGTTCTTCCATTCAGTGAAAAGACGATCCGATTATGCTATCCATTACGCCAATCCCCGCCTTTAATGACAACTATATCTGGCACCTGCAACAGGATGGTCAGCACTGGGTGGTCGATCCTGGTGATTCAGCGCCTGTTGAAAAGGCTCTTCAGGGGAATAAACTTAATGGCATTCTTATCACTCACCACCACTATGATCACACTGGTGGCATCAAGCAGCTTTCCAATCAATATCATTGCCCCATTTACGGCCCAGAAGACATACCTGGCGTCACGCACCCAATTGCCGGTGGCGATTCCCTGCAAATCCTCGGCATGCCCCTCCAAATATACGCCGTACCGGGGCACACTCTAGACCACTTGGCTTTGGTTTTGTATGAAACCACAGGGGCAGCCAAGGAACAATTACACCTTTTTTGCGGTGACACTCTCTTTTCTGCAGGTTGTGGCAGGTTATTCGAAGGTAGCCCTGAGCAGATGTATCATTCGCTGCACAAGCTCAGCCAGTTACGCCCTGCAACCTTAGTATATCCGGCACATGAGTACACGCTCGCTAACCTAAAGTTTGCTCAAGCGGTAGAACCCAAAAACCAAGCTATTGAAAAAAGGATTTCCCAGTGTGCGGTATTGCGGTCGGATAACAAGCCAACCCTACCTTCAACTATCGCTCTGGAATTGGACACCAACCCATTTCTTCGCTGCGCATATCCGGATGTCAGACAGGCTGTGGCCCACCTTCAAACCGATCCATTTCCCGAAAATGATGATGTAGCCGTTTTTACAAGCTTACGCGACTGGAAGGATAACTTCTAAGCCCCAACTTCGCCTAAACTCCTCTCAAACTGGATAACAAACTAACAATTTGTATGCTTTTTAACCAAAGATATTGACCGAAACTAATTTGCTTAATTAGAATCAAAAGTAATTGACCAAATGCCTGATGCTTTACCAATAATTGTTCTGAAATGCGTCGGGATGAATTAAAAGAAGACTCGCGGATATCACACATGGTTCACAAGAATTTTGCCGTAGCATTATTAGCTGCTACGGTAGGAGCCTGCTCGCAATTGCCGGAACAGGGGCCTACGCCTGAAACTGAAAATATCCCTGCAGAGGAAACCTCTGTCGCGAGTGATCCCGTTGTAAAAAAACACGAGCCTACAAAGGCCGCCCAACCTCCGGTGGATATTTGGGCCCGACTGCGCCAGGGGTTCGCCATGGACCATCGCACCGGTGACCCTAAGGTAAAGGAATATATTGCTTACTTTGCCCGTAATGAGGGCTATATGGCTCGTGTAAGCGAGCGCTCCCGCCGTTATATTTTCCATGTTGCCGAACAGCTGGAACAGGCAAACCTTCCCTTGGAGCTGGCACTGCTCCCCATTGTCGAGAGCGCCTACGACCCCTTTGCTTACTCCCATGCCCGAGCCTCCGGAATGTGGCAGTTTATCCCGGCCACCGGGCGCTCATTTGGACTTGAACAAAACTGGTGGTACGACGGCCGCCGCGATGTCCACGAATCCACCCAGGCCGCAGCAAAGTATTTCAATTACCTCCACGATCGCTTTGACGGGGACTGGGAGCTGGCACTGGCCGCTTACAACGCCGGCGAAGGCACAGTTCGCAGAGCCGTAGAAAGAAATCGCCGCAGTGGGCTCGGCACCAGTTATTGGGACCTTAAACTGCCTCGGGAAACCAGAAGCTACGTGCCCCAGCTATTAGCACTGGCAGAGGTAATATCCCGCCCCGACCACTACAAGATTCCGCTACATGACGTCGCCAACAAACCCTACTACGCCCGTGTCGATGTAGGCAGTCAGATCGATCTGGCCCAAGCTGCAGAACTTGCAGAAATTGAGATTGAAGAGCTGTACCTACTGAACCCAGGCTATAACCGCTGGGCAACCGACCCCAACGGAAACCACCAACTACTGATTCCAATAGAGACCCAGGAAAAGTTTGAGAACGCCCTGGCACAACTTCCCAAGGAAGAGAGGGTGAGCTGGCAGCGCTACACCATTGCCCGAGGCGACACCCTTTCCACTATCGCTCGCCGCTACCAGACCACCGTGGGAGCTATACGCGAGACAAACAAACTGCGGAACAATAATATTCGCGCCGGTAAAACACTGTTAATCCCCAGCGCATCGGGCCCTGCAGGACAGTATGCCTACGCACTCGATCAGCGAGTTAAACGCAAGCAGTCTTCCGGCAAGGGCCAGAAAGTTAATTACACTGTACGCCCTGGCGACAGCCTTTGGGGGATTTCACGCAAGCTGGATGTGACCGTAAAGCAACTGGCCAGCTGGAACAGCATGGCACCGGGAGACACCCTGCGCCCTGGACGCACCCTGGTAGCTTACAACGGCTCCCCCGCAGCATCAGAGAACAACCGCACTACCCGCAAAGTTTCTTATCGGGTACGCAGCGGTGACTCTCTATATCGGATAGCCAATAAATTCAGTATCGAAATCGATGATATTCTCCGCTGGAATAAAATAAACAAGTCCAAGTATTTACAACCCGGACAGCGCTTAACCTTATTTGTGGATAGTGCCAGCAACACTTAAAGCGCGCACTTCCCTACAGGAGTTAGCCATAAAAAAACCCGGCAATTGCCGGGTTTTTTTATGGCTCGATAACAACCGTTACTCGGCAGAAGAGGTCAGGTCGATTTTTGCCTGATCGGACAAGTAGCGCTGGATTGCTGCTAACTCAGCCCCACCATTTACAGAGGCCAATTGCTGCATCAGTGCCTGACGCTGCTCTTTGCTCTGCTTGGACAGTTCGCCCGGGCGCACGCTGCGCAGATCGAGAACTACCAGATCACCATTATTTGTAGCGAAGCTGGTCACTTCATCTTTGCCAGCAGATGGTGCAGGCAATGCAAATGCCTTGGCATTAATCTCGCCGCGCTGAGCAAAACCACCGCGACGAGTTTTATCACTGGTCTCCAGGGTTAAACCTTGCGCTTCCGCCAGTTCCGCAAAACTAGTACCAGTAGCGAGTTTCTCTTTCAGCTCTTCCGCTTGCTTAGCCAACTGCTCACTGGCCTTATCACGCTTCAAACGGTCAACAATTTGCTGGCGAACCTCTTCCAGAGGGTAGGTACCTGCGGGCTTAGAGTCGGTGACCCGCAAAACGACAGAGTGCTCATTGTTCAGGTTGATCACATCTGAAGTATTGCCATCCTCCTTCACTTCCACAGAGAAGGCAGCCTCGATAACCTGCCCGTTAGAAAGCACGCCAGATGCGCTCTCGCGCGAAAACAGATCGGCAGTCTTCAGGGGAACACCCAACTCTTCAGCGGGCTCAGCCAGGCTATCCGCGTTGTATGCCAGATCGGCAAGACGGGACAAGGCATCAACAAACTCTCGCTCGGCAACAGATGACCGCAGTCGCTTTTCGATCGCCACTTTTTGCTCTTCAAAGCTCGGCGGTTCACTCTGCTCTACTTCCAACAGCTTGATAAAGTGAGTTCCACTATCGGTGGTCACTGGAGCAGAAACCTGACCCACTTCAAGCGCGGCCAAGGCCTGCTCGAATGCCTCTGGGAATACATCACCCGTGGTGTAACCCAACTCACCACCTTCCTCCGCAGAGCCTACGTCTTGGGAGTAAGTCTTTGCCAACTCGGCAAAATCTTCGCCGGCATCCAGTTTGCTCTGAATCTCAGCAATCTTTTCTGCGTCAGCTTCTTCAAGCAAAATATGTGCAGCGCGACGACGAAGTTTCGATTCGAATCCTGTCAGCTCTTGCTCGTACTGAGCGCGAACATCACTTTCAGAAATATCAATGTTACCGGCAAATACTCCAGGAGTTAGCTCGATATACTCAACCGCCACCTGCTCTGGACGCTGGTATTGCCCTTGATTCTCTTGGTAGTACTGTTCTACCTCAGCATCTGAAACCTGAGTCTCTGCTAGCAGGCCTTCAACAGGCATCACCACGTAATCAAAATCACGCTCTTCCATAGAGGCCGCAACAATTTGTTCTGCATCCGCCTGGGTAGTAAAAGCACTTTCAACCACACTGTTTGCATACTGCTCCAACGCCATATCATTTTCCATAATCTGGCGGAAGCCTGCGGGGCTATACCCCATACGACGCAAAGCATCGCGATACATCTGCGGATCAAAACTGCCGTTCACCTGAAAAGCCGGGATTCCCACGATCGCTCTGTCGACCGCCGCAGAGCTCATCACCATACCGCTGTCCTGGGCGGCTTGGCGCATCACAGCACTGGAAACCAACTGGCGTAAAACTGGCTCACGCAACTGCTCATCGCTGATTAAATCAGCGGGCACATCTTCGCCGTACTGACTAATGATCATATTGCGGCGATTTTGAATTGCGCGTTGCAAATCCAAGTTTGTAATTTTTTCGCCATTAACCTCGGCTACCGCATCGGCAGCACCTCCACTGGCACCGGTGAAGAAATCAATTCCCCCAATGACCATAATAAAACCGAAAAAGGCTGCGACAATAATCGCGGCTGTCCCTTTCAGGTTGTCACGCATGGACTGAAGCATGCTCAGCTCCGAAAATTAATTGTTTTAACTGCTATCAGATACAAAAAAGGCGTATCCCAACTGACACGCCTCTTTGACAATCAGACTCTTTTACAAAGTCTCAAAGCCTGCTGAAAACTTAGTTTACAGCGTCTTTCAGGGCTTTACCGGCCTTGAAGTTAGGAATTTTTGCCGCAGCGATTTCAATGGGATCGCCAGTGCGAGGATTGCGACCAGTACGAGCTGCACGCTCTTTCACAGCAAAGGTACCGAAGCCAACGAGGGCAACTTGATCACCTTTTTTCAGGGCATCAGTGATGCTATCAACCATTGCGTCCAAAGCACGGCCAGCTGCTGCTTTTGGAATATCTGCAGATGCGGCAATTGCTTCAATCAGTTCGGACTTATTCACGCTTAATCCCTCTGTTCTTTTTAAATATGCTTCGGGTGATCTACAAGAGACACCCATACTTTAAATTTTTTAGCCTTCGGCAATTTACGCGCCGGGCAATAAGCCCCGTTTTATACCAACTGCCCAGAAGCGGGTCAAGGAACCATGCGGGTTTCCGGGCAGATGCACACTTTTCAAGCAGCGCAGACAGCCTGATTGGCGAAGTTTTGGCCTTGTAAGTTGTAAAGGGGCGACAAAAGTCACCCCATTACAAGAGTCAGTGAGTTTGGATTCCGCGCTGCGAGCGCTCCTCTGCCTTTTTTTGTAAGGCGGAATACTCTTCATCAGACAGGGATTCAGGCTTGTGCTCGAGCGCCAGCTCAAGTACCTGATCGATCCACTTGACGGGCCTAACTACCAAATCCTGAAGAATATTATCGGGAATATCCTTCAGATCTCGCTCATTATCAGCAGGAATCAGTACAGTTTTTATACCGCCCCGATGCGCTGCCAATAACTTTTCTTTAAGACCACCAATTCTTAAAACTTCTCCACGCAGAGTAATTTCTCCAGTCATCGCCACATCTGAGCGAACGGGAATATCCGTTAATACAGACACCAAAGCGGTGCACATGGCAATACCCGCCGAAGGGCCATCTTTCGGGGTGGCACCTTCAGGCACGTGGATATGAATATCCCGGGTCTCGTGGAAGTCCGGACCTATTCCCAGTGCCTGGGAGCGAGAACGCACAACCGTCAAGGCCGCCTGAATAGACTCCTGCATAACATCGCCGAGGGAGCCGGTTTTGATCATGCGCCCTTTACCCGGCACAGCTGAAGCTTCAATGTTAAGAAGCTCACCACCCACCTCGGTCCAGGCGAGACCGGTGACAATTCCGATTTTGTCCTCTTCCTCTGCACGGCCAAAATCAAACTTGCGAACACCGAGAAGCTCTTCAAGTTGCTCTGGCTGTATTACAGCCTTCTTCTCTGAAGGATTGCGAACGTGCTCGGTTACTACCTTGCGGCAGATCTTGGCAATCTCCCGATCCAGACCACGCACACCCGCTTCACGGGTGTAGTAGCGGACAATATCTCGAATACTGTCATCGGAGAGATCCAGCTCATCATCTTTAAGACCGTTGGCTTTACGCTGCTTCGGCACAAGATAGCGCTGTGCAATATTCAGTTTTTCGTCCTCGGTATAACCGGGGATTCGAATAACTTCCATACGGTCGAGCAATGGACCTGGAATATTCATCGAGTTAGAGGTGCAGACAAACATCACATCGGAAAGGTCATAGTCCACTTCCAAATAGTGGTCATTAAAGGTTTTATTCTGCTCTGGATCCAAAACCTCAAGAAGCGCTGAGGCGGGATCGCCACGCTGGTCCATCCCCATTTTGTCGACTTCGTCGAGCAGGAACAGGGGATTCTTCACTCCAACTTTCGAAATTTTCTGAATCAGCTTGCCCGGCAGCGAGCCAATATAAGTGCGTCGATGCCCGCGAATCTCAGCTTCATCGCGAACGCCGCCCAGGGCCATACGCACATACTGACGATTTGTCGCTCGGGCAATAGATTGACCAAGGGAGGTTTTACCCACCCCGGGAGGACCAACCAAACATAAGATCGGCCCTTTCACTTTCTTCACTCGCTTTTGTACCGCGAGGTATTCCAGAATCCGCTCTTTAACCTCTTCCAAGCCGTAGTGTTCTTTCTCGAGAATTTCCTCGGCTTTAACCAAATCGTGTCTCACCCGGCTGGCTTTTTTCCAGGGCAGGCTCAACATCCAGTCGATATAACTGCGTAAAACCGAAGCTTCCGCAGACATAGGCGACATCATTTTCAATTTAGCCAGCTCAGCGCGGGTTTTCTTCTCTGCCTCCGCACTCATGCCGGATTCGGCAATTTTGTTTTCCAGCTCTTCAATTTCATTGGGCTCTTCGGTGATCTCGCCCAATTCTTTTTGAATCGCCTTCATCTGCTCATTGAGATAATACTCGCGTTGGCTTTTCTCCATCTGCTTTTTCACACGCCCACGAATGCGTTTTTCCACCTGGATCAGGTCGATTTCAGCATCCATAAGGCCCAGCAAATGCTCCAAACGCTCTTTAACACTGAGAGTCTCCAGAAGCTCTTGCTTCTGAGCCAACTCAAGGGACATATGCGCAGAAATGGTATCTGCCAAGCGGCCAGGTTCATCAATTCCCGACAGAGAGGTAATAACCTCATTGGGGACTTTCTTACTTACAGAAACGTACTGTTCAAACTGAGACATCACAGAGCGCACAAGGGCATCTGCTTCGCCTTCCGGCAACTCCTGCGTCTCCATCGGCGAAACGGTCGCCTCGAAATGGTTCTCCCTTTCCATCACTTCGTGGATATTTACGCGCTCTCCCCCTTCTACTAGCACCTTCACAGTGCCATCGGGGAGTTTGAGTAACTGCAAGACACTGGCAATAGTGCCCACGCGATAGATATCGTCTGCACCTGGGTCATCCTCAGATGCCTTTCGCTGCGCCACAAGCAATACCTGCTTATCCCTGCGCATGGCCTCTTCCAGGGCCTCTATGGACTTTTCCCTGCCGACAAAAAGCGGGATCACCATATGGGGGTAAACAACAACATCGCGCAATGGCAACAACGGATATTCAAGTGTGGTGTCGGATGACTGATCCATAGAACTCCTCTCGGCCCTATCACTGGGTATTTGGCGCGGCATCATGCTGCTGTTGGAATTGACAGCTTAACCTGGGCCACCGCCCTTCAGATGCTAGTAATGGGGGGGAAGGGCCCGAAATACAAGTCTAATCTCGCGACCAATTTGTGCCGAGCTAAGAGTGCTATTCGAGCCAGGAATACCCAGACAGGTAGTTAGATACCCGGGTAATCAGAAAAAACTATAAAAAAAGCCCCAATATTGGGGCTTTTTGAGGTGGGATTTGAGCTACTCTTCCGGCGCCGCCTTCTGCGGCTGGGACTCACTCTCATAAACCAGCAGCGGGGCTGATTCGCCTTTAATGACCGCCTCGTCAATCACAACTTTCACCACATTATCTGTGGATGGGATGTCATACATGGTCTCCAACAATACGGACTCCATGATAGAGCGCAGGCCACGGGCGCCTGTTTTCCGCTCCATTGCCTTGGTGGCAACTGCATCCAACGCATCGGGGCGGAAATCCAGCTCAACATCTTCCATCTCAAACAGTTTTGCGTACTGCTTGGTCAAGGCATTGCGTGGCTCGGTGAGAATCTGTACCAGAGCCTCACGGTCCAACTCTTCTAAAGTTGCGGTCACCGGTAGGCGTCCAACAAACTCCGGGATCAGCCCGTAACGAACCAGGTCTTCAGGCTCCAGATCACGCAGGATCTCACCAAAATTACTGGTGCCATCCTTTGATTTAACCTCGGCACTGAAACCAATTCCACCCTTCTCCGAGCGATCGCGGATAACCTTATCCAGCCCCGCAAAAGCGCCGCCACAAATAAACAAGATATTGGAGGTGTCGACCTGCAAGAATTCCTGCTGCGGATGCTTGCGTCCACCCTGCGGCGGTACAGACGCCACAGTGCCTTCAATCAACTTCAGTAGCGCTTGCTGCACACCTTCACCGGACACATCACGGGTAATTGAAGGGTTGTCTGACTTGCGCGAAATTTTGTCGATCTCATCGATATAGACGATACCCTGCTGGGCTTTTTCTACATCGTAATCACACTTCTGCAAAAGCTTCTGGATGATATTCTCAACATCCTCACCCACGTAACCAGCTTCGGTCAGGGTGGTTGCATCGGCAATAGTGAAAGGAACGTTGAGCAGGCGAGCCAGGGTCTCGGCAAGAAGGGTTTTACCACTACCGGTTGGGCCTACCAGCAAAATATTAGACTTGCTGAGCTCTACTTCATCCTTACTTTTAACACCAGACTTGGTGCGAAGACGCTTGTAGTGATTGTATACGGCGACAGCCAGCACACGCTTGGCTCTCTCCTGCCCAATCACATACTGATCGAGGATTTCAGTAATCTCACGGGGTGTCGGCAGGCGCCCTTCAGGGCCCTCCGCAGTCTCTTGTACTTCTTCACGAATAATGTCGGTACACAACTCGACACATTCATCGCAGATAAAGACTGACGGCCCAGCGATTAACTTCCGCACTTCCTGTTGGCTTTTGCCACAGAAAGAGCAGTACAGCAATTTTCCGCTGTCTTCTCCGCTGCTTTTGTCGGTCATCAAAATACTCCGTCGTCACTGGCCGGCCAGGGCCCTAAATTCAGCTTACCCAGCAAGATGCTGCCTTTTGGCGTAATTTTCAAGTCCCAACGAAAGCCAGCCTGTCAAAAAAACTAACTTTCGCTGAAATCCGCCTCCGGCAAACTTTTAATGTAGAAAAATCTACTTATCGAATGCCTGTCGGCGGGACAATACATCATCGACCAAGCCATATTCCTTGGCCTCATCGGCGCTCATAAAGTTGTCGCGCTCTGTATCCCTCTCAATATCACTGACTGGACGTCCAGAGTGATGTGCCATGAGCTCATTCAAACGATGACGAATCTTGAGGATTTCCTGGGCGTGAATGTGGATATCACTCGCTTGCCCTTGGGCCCCACCGCTGGGCTGGTGAATCATCACACGGGAGTTTGGTGTTACGAAGCGTTTGCCTTCAGCACCTGCAGTCAACAAGAAGGCGCCCATACTACAGGCCTGCCCAATGCACATAGTGCTGACATCAGGCTTAATGAACTGCATGGTGTCATAGATAGACATGCCGGCAGTTACCGAACCGCCCGGTGAATTAATGTAGAGGTGAATATCCTTATCTGGATTTTCTGCCTCGAGGAAAAGCAGCTGCGCAACAACTAGGTTGGCCATGTGGTCTTCTACAGGCCCGACCAGGAAAATCACACGCTCTTTTAACAGGCGAGAATAAATATCAAATGAGCGCTCCCCTCTGGCGGTTTGTTCTACCACCATAGGAACTAAACCTGATGCTGAGGGCTCTATCGAAGCTTTTGGAAAATCAATTCGTGCCATAGGTACCATTGCTTCCTTTTGTGGCGTATTCGGCAGGCCAGCGAATAGGCATCGTATGCCCATGCTGAAAAATTTGGTTTTCAGAGCTTAACCGGTCAGGCGAGAGAAAGCCAGCCGGTAAAAAGGAAGGAGATGTAGGGGCGTCACGCTTGAGCGGACGCCACCTTACACCTGAATGAAGTGAGAGATTAGCCTTGTTTTTGCGGCTTAATCACTTCGTCGTAGCTACTGTCAACTTCAGATACTTTAGCTGAAGCCAGTACGTGATCAACAACCTGGTCTTCCAGTACAACAGACTCAACACCAGACAGCAGCTCACGGTTGCTGTAGTAGTAGTCAACCACTTCTTGCGGCTGCTGGTAGGTAGAAGCCAGCTCTTCAACTTTCGCCTTTACGCGATCGGCATCAACAGAAAGTTCATTCTGCTTAACAATCTCACCGACTACCAAACCGAGAACTACACGGCGTTTTGCCTGCTCTTCGAACATAGTGTCAGGCAACATGCGCTCGGCATCTTCAGCCTTGATCTGGCCACCAAACTGCTGAACCATTTGACCACGCAGGGTAGTTACTTCACTGGCAACCAGAGCGGACGGCAGCTCAACTGGATGCTTCTCGAACAGCTGATCCATGATCTGGGTCTTAACTTTGTTCAGAGCGGCATTTTTCAGCTCACGCTGCATGTTGTTGCGAACTTCCTCACGGAACTTCTCTTCGCCACCTTCCTGAACACCGTAAGCTTTGAAGAACTCTTCGTTCAGCTCGGGAAGTTCAGGCTTCTCGGAAGAAGTCACCTTGATATTAAAGGTAACAGCAGCACCGCGAAGCTCTTCTGCCTGGTAATCTTCCGGGAAGGTCAGATCAATGTCTTTCTCTTCACCGGGCTTCATGCCCAGAATGCCCTCTTCGAAGCCAGGGATCATCTGGCCGGAACCCAGTACCAACTGGTGGCCTTCGGCCTTGCCGCCTTCAAACTCTTCGCCGTCTTTGCGACCAACAAAGTTGATAACAACACGATCGCCCTTTTGAGCTTTGCGCTTGGTATCTTTCCAGGAAGACTGTTGCTTGCGCAGAACATCGATCATGCTCTTCACATCTGCATCAGTAACTTCTGCAACAGGGCGCTCTACAGCGATCTCAGCCAGGTCAGCGAGTTCAACTTCAGGGTAAACCTCGAAAGTAGCAACGTACTCCAGGTTTTCGCCAGCAGCAGTCTGCTTAGCTTCGATGCTAGGCTGGCCGGCAGGTTTAACCTCTTCCTTCTGTACCGCTTCGTAGAAAGAACGGCTCATTACCTCACCCAGAACTTCCTGACGAACACCGGCGCCAAAGCGCTGGCGAACAACCTTCATCGGCACCTTGCCTTTGCGGAAGCCATTGATGCGAACAGTCTTAGCAGCCTGCTGGAGACGCTTATCCACTTCTTTGTCGACAATTTCTGCCGGCAAGTTGACCGTTAAGCGACGCTCCAGACCGGAAGTAGTTTCGATGGAAACCTGCATGTTTATCCTCGTGAGACTATCTCTGTAATCGCGCCGCAGCGCCAACGAATACCGGGTCACCGAGACTTAGTCAGTAACCTCGTAGGCCCAGCACCAAAACAATACTTTTGTGCTGCCGCCAAATACACAAGAAGCCCGCACCCACCCCTCCAGGGCAAGTCACACGGACTTCAAGGCTTTTAATTTGGTGGGGACGGGGAGACTCGAACTCCCACACCTTTCGGCACCAGAACCTAAATCTGGCGTGTCTACCAATTTCACCACGTCCCCAAATCGAACCTGCCGCTAACTCTTTGATATTTAAGCGCTTTCGCTACTTTTTTAGAGCCCATCGCGACAAGGGGTGCAGATTGTGCCACAGCATTTTGGGGTCTTCAACACTTTACTGAACACTTTTCTCATAAAATAAAAAAAGGCGCCTCAAAGGCGCCTTTTTTCGGGGTCTAATTTCCTTAGACTCGCTCTACAACAGTGGTAATACCCTGCCCCAGACCGATACACATGGTAGACACACCCAGGTTGCCGCCCTCATTCTGCATAACGCTCAGCAGGGTGCCGGTAATGCGCACGCCAGAGCAGCCGAAGGGGTGACCCAGGGCAATAGCGCCACCGTACAGGTTGACCTTCTCATCCATCTGCTCGAGCAGATCCAGGTCTTTCAGCACCGGCAGCGCCTGCGCCGCAAATGCTTCATTCAGCTCAAACTTGTCGATATCACCAACAGTTAGACCCGCTCTCTTGAGCGCCTTCTTGGTAGAGGGCACCGGGCCATAACCCATAATGGACGGATCAACACCAGCCAGCGCCATTTCCTTCACACGGGCAATAGGAGTCATACCCAAAGCCTGAGCGCGCTCAGCGGACATTACCAGCATCACAGAGGCACCGTCGGTGATCTGAGAAGAGGTGCCAGCTGTTACCTGACCGTGCTTCGGATCGAATGCTGGTTTCAGCTGAGCCAGACCTTCCACGGTAGTGTCCGGACGGATGGTTTGGTCCGCCTCAACCAGGAAAGGTACGCCGTCATCGTCATGACCTTCAATAGCGATAATTTCGCGATTGAATTTGCCAGCCTTGGTAGCTTCAGCGGCGCGATGGTGAGAGCGCGCACCGAACTCATCCATCTGCTGACGTTGGATACCGTGCATCATCGCCAGGTATTCAGCAGTCATACCCATGGAGCCGGCAGCTTTAGCCATATAGCGACCCAGCATTGGGTTGGGGCTAACATGCTCCATCATGTTCAGGTGACCCATGTGCTCAACACCACCCACAACGTACACATCGCCAACGCCAGCCTGGATGTTGGCAGCTGCGGTATGCAGGGAGGACATAGATGAGCCGCACAGGCGGTTGACGGTTTGCGCCGGGATAGTGTGTGGCAGACCAGCGCGCAGCAGGATAAAGCGAGCTACGTTAAAGCCCTGCTCATCGCGCTGCATAACACAGCCCCAGATCAGGTCATCGATCTCGGCGGGATCAAGCTTGTCATTGCGCTGCATAAACTTTTTCAGCAGCTCAGCGGACATATCATCGGCGCGAACATGGCGATATACACCATTCTTCGAGCGACCCATGGCCGTACGCGCGTAGTCGACGATTACGGCATCTCTAGGATTTAAACTCATCGCTATTCTCCTTACTTGTCGCCGTAGTAGGTTTTGCCACTTGCGGCCATTTCACGCATGCGATCGGTCGGCTTGTACAGCTCACCCAGATCGGCGTACTTATCGGCAATCTTCACGAATTCATCCAGACCAATGCTGTCCAGCCACGCGAAGATTCCACCGCGGAACGGAGGGAAGCCAATGCCGTAGATCAGCGCCATATCAGCTTCAGCTGGGGAATCCACAATACCCTCTTCCAGGCAGCGAGCCAGCTCGGTTGCCATAGGCACCATCATGCGCTCGATAATTTCGTCTTTTTCAAACTCGCGACGTTCAGCAACGTGCGGCTTAAGCAGCTCGTAGGACTCTTCGGTAGCCACTTTCTTCGGGCGACCTTTTTTGTCCTGCTCGTAGTTGTAGAAGCCTTTGTTGTTCTTCTGGCCGTAACGACCCGCCTCATACATAACGTCGGAAGCAGCGGTAAAGGTTTTACCCATGCGCTCAGGGAAACCTTCAGCCATTACGCTCTCCGCGTGAACACCGGTATCGATACCGACAACGTCCATCAGGTAAGCGGGGCCCATCGGCCAACCCCAACGCTCCATCACCTTGTCAACGGCCTGGAAGTCAGCGCCATCGCGCACCAGCATGGAGAAACCGGCAAAGTAAGGGAAGAGAACGCGGTTAACCAGGAATCCAGGGCAGTCGCGTACAACAATAGCCTTCTTGCCCATCTTATTTGCGTAGGCAACAACGCGAGCTACAGCGGTGTCGGAAGTTTTCTCTCCGCGAATCACCTCAACCAGCGGCATTTTGTGCACTGGGTTGAAGAAGTGCATACCGAGGAAGTTCTCCGGACGGGAGAGCGGCTCAGCCAGCTGGTTAATAGAAATAGTGGAGGTGTTAGAAGCGATTACAGTGTCTTCGCTTACTTTGGTTTCCACTTCTTTCAATACCGCATGCTTCACCTTGGGACTTTCAACCACCGCTTCCACAACAACATCGATATCGTTGAAGCCGTCGTAGCTCAAGGTAGGCTCGATACGGTTGAGCACTTCACCCATTTTAACGGGGGTCAGGCGCTTGCGATCAACCAACTTGGACAGCAGCTTGTTCGCCTCATTCAGACCAAGGTCGATACCCTTCTGGTCGATATCCTTCATCTTGATCGGAGTGCCTTTGTAGGCAGACTGGTAAGCGATACCGCCACCCATAATGCCAGCACCCAATACTGCCGCACGCTCAATCGGCTTATCGGCCTTCTTCTCCCAACCTTTGGCAACCTTACCAATTGCCTGGTCAGCCAGGAACAACCCTACCAAAGACTTCGCAGTGCCGGTCTGCGCGCAAAAAATGAACTTTTCCTGCTCGACTTTCAGCGCTTCATCACGGGTCAACTTGTAACCCTGCTCGATTGACTCAACCGCAGCTACGGGAGAGGGGTAGTTTTTACCCGCCTGCTGACCCACAAATGCCTTGGTGGTAAAGAAGGCCATTAGCGCTTCGGTATCATTCAAGGGGATTGGAGATTTCTTTAGCTCGCGAATGGCTTTGTAGTCCAGCTCGCCATTAATAGCGCGCTCAAGCAGCTTGATCGCTGCATCTTTGAGCTTGGCAGTGGGGATCACCGCATCGACAGCGTGAGCTTCCAGAGCGGCGGCAGGCTTCTGCTCTTTACCCGCTGCAATCCACTCAGCAGCAACATCAACACCCACTACACGCGGCAGGCGAACAGTGCCACCCCAGCCCGGAATCAGGCCCAGCTTAACTTCCGGAAGGCCAACTTTGGCCTCTTCACCCATCAGGCGGAAGTCACAGCCAAGACACACCTCAAAACCACCGCCGAGCGCGTAGCCATTAATTGCTACCGCAGTCGGTACCGGCAGGTCTTCCAGGCGGTTGATATTTTCGTTGTTCTGATTCATCAGATCAGCAACGCCCTCTGCACCTGCAGAGAAGGCACCACCAAACTCAGTGATATCAGCACCAACAATGAAGACGCCTTTACCGCTGGTCAGCAGTACACCTTTTACACCATCCGCTGCTTCGATAGCATCCAGCGCTTGGGAGAATTCAGAAACCGTCTGACGGTTAAATTTATTGACGGATTCGCCTTGCAGGTCGAATTTGAGCTCGGCGATGCCGTTATCCAGCATCTGTACCGTGAGCGCTTTGCCACTAAATAACATTGATTGACCTCTTTTATTCTGGGCCGCGATCCTGGGCCCGGGGTCGGAATTTTTGTGCAACCAAGGGCCGCCCCGCACAGCGCGGTGACACTTAGGCCCAATTTGGTCAGCCGTAGTATAGCCAGATTCAAACGATTGTTTGAATACTATTTCTTACAAATGGAGTGGCACCAGGAGTGCCAAAGTACAGAAATTCGCCAGTTTGCGAACGGAAAGAAATTAAAGCTGGGCTAGTCTATCTCGGATCGTGCCGCCCTATCAGCCACTTGGCACGAACTCCCTCTTTTCTAAACCATCTTTCAGGAGTTGGGCTCTTGAAGGTCGGGATGCCCATAAGCCGGCATCATTGCGCTGACAACTACACAGTCACAGCGACCTGTATTTCGAAAGCGGTGCGGACGCTGAGCATCAAAATAATACCCATCGCCGGTACTCAGCAGGGCAAAGTCGGAGCCAACCGTAACCTCCAGGTCACCACTGACAACCACCCCACCAATCTCCCCCTCAGCAGATTCGAGAGAAAAGCCGGCGTCATCCCCAGCGGGAAACACTTTCCACAATAGCGACATGCCGCAGTTTGCTTTTGCTCCTCCAAACAAACGGCAGGATACAGTACCGTGACCGATGTCTGGCACTTCACTTCCACGAAAAAAAATCTGTTTTGCGCCCGACATCTCCAGGGAAAAGAAATCGGTTAGCGACATAGGTATTGCACCCAATATCTTCTGTAGCGAACCGACAGAAGGGCTAACCTTTCCAAGCTCTATAAAAGAAATTGTTGCGTTAGTCATCCCAGCCCGCCTCGCCAATTCCCTCTGCGAAATACCGTAAATGTGGCGCACCATTTTTAAACGGGCGCCAACATCCTCTTCAGGATCATCCATGCTCCCCAAAAGCTCCTTTTGCGTTATTTTCCCTCAGGTAAAAATCAACACATTTGAGGTATTACTTGAAAACCAATCACACCATATCTTCAAATGGATTTCCATTTGGCAGCTTCACTGGCGGCATCCCGGGCAAACATATTTCCTCTTCTGAGATAGCTATCTCATTTTCGTCGATCATGCCCTCACCAAACCGATAAATAACATCCAGTTCACCGCGAGAAGCCTTGGCATTGTATTTGTCACTCTGCTCTACAACTTTCTCATTTAGCACTTGAGAAGCTGTAATCGCAGACTTGCCATGACGCTTTTCCATCATTGTTTTTGTAATCTGGGGCGACAAAATTGTCGCTGTCGCATTATTACCACCAAAACCTTTTGAGTTTAGGAACGCAAGATCCAGCGTTCCCCGCCCTCTATCCGTATGCTCCAGGGAGATATCAAGATGCTTACAATGAACATCGTCAGCGATGCGATCAACGGTGGTCACTCCCGGGAGTATGCCGCGATCAAATACACCTAACGCTGTAACTAACTGATCCCCACTGGCTGAAGCGACGGTATGCCCCAAAAAGGCCTTAACCGCACAAATCGGCCATTCAGTAATGCCAAATGCGCCGGCCAAACGATCAAAAATGGCGGACTCAGTAACTCGATTTTGCGGCGTACTGGAGCCATGGGCCTGCACAAAGCTGCGACGCCGCAAACTATCCTCACCCACAATTGCCCGCGCCTCCGCCATTGCTCTGGCCATCGTCAGGTAATTCCCGGGACCCGGCGCAGAAATCGATTTCTTTGTGCCGTCGGCATTGGTAAACACACCGGCAACCGAACCATATACAGAAGCACCCAACTCGAGCGCCAGAGCATCGTCCATTAAGATGACCCACTGGGTACCCTCACCCAAGGTAAAGCCACAGTTCTCACCGAACGGGCGACTGGTGCGTCGATAATCAATTTCTCCGGGGAAAAGCTTGCGTAAATTCTCGGTAGTGGCAAGGGCACCCATCGTTGAATAGCCATCGACAACTTCAGGCACAAGGGGCGCCTCAGCCGCACCAATTACAGCGACCCGCGCCCTACCCGAGCGAATATCTTCAACGCCAGCGCGAAGGTTGTACAGGAAGGTCGCGCAAGCACCGGCAACAGCGCCGGTAGAACCGACATTTCCGAGCACATAAGCGTTAACAAAATCCGCTGGCATACTATTTAAACCAAGCGCTAGTTGTTTAGAACTTACGCGACTACCTCGCAGGCGAGACTGCAATAGACCGCCGTTACCAAATGGGTCCAGCTGACTCATTGCCGAGGCGGCATAGAGGGCAATATTCCCCGGCCCAGCCGCAGACACAACAGTATCCCAGTCAACCCCCAAAGACTGCACCGCATCTGACGCACCCAAGAGGGCCAGCTGCAACCCCCTAGGATGAAATCGAGAGTTATATTTAGTGCCCGGTTCAAATCCAGTTGGGAGCTGGCCGGCGGCGGCCACACTTATCTCGCGGTGGCTATCCAACAAAACTGACAGCTCAGTTGTGGTGACTCGAACCCTACCACCCTGGATATGCTCCAAGTGCCAATGAGCTGGCACAGGCTGCGGAAGTTGCCGGGTGGAAATTTCGAATGTCAGGCCCTGGGGGTTTGCAAGCTGGGCAGACTGATGGAAATGGCACTTGCGGTAGTCGTAATAGCGACTCTCTAGTTCGCGCACCAATGTACCATCCAACACCTGCTGCTCAAGGGCAGGATCCAAAATGCCTTCGGCGTTGTCTCCGGTTCGCAAGCCCATCAGGGCAGCCAGGTCGGAAAGAGTGCTATCCCGCTCTTTCTTACTCAGTTTGTCTAGCACGAGGCGAGAGTACCCCTTATGGAAAGAACTACGTCCAGCAGGGTTGAATCCACCGAATGCGGTGATTACGGGAAGGCGCTGCATCCTGACCTCCAGCCAAGTACTTAACACTATAAAAATAAGAGATGCGAGTGTAGGGGGTGGCGATTCTGTCCAGTTATGGGCATACTGGCCAGCAAAATTGAGTGTTTTGGCCAATAGCGCAAGTGCGCACAGATATGTAATGCGAACAGTAACTTTTCTACTTATCGACCAGATGCTGGCAACCGGCACCGTTCTTCCCCTCGAGATGCTCCGTGGCGCAGAGAGTCGCGCAAGAGTGGAGGGTATCAAGGGCAACCTAAAATTGGTGACCGCCAGTCTGGATGGGACACCAGTAAATACCCGCTGCGGATTTACCCTTCAGCCGGATGTCGCTCTCAGCGATGCACCAGACAGCGATCTAATCTACATCCCGACCATGTGGCGCAACCCCCGCCCCGCCCTAAAACGAGGCGGAAAAATATTAGAGTGGCTGCGCCAGCAGGAAAAACAAGGGGCCGCTATCAGCGCTGTGGGTACCGGGGTGTGCTTTCTGGCCGAAGCAGGTCTTCTAAACGGTAAGCCCGCAACTACCCACTGGCATTATTTTGATCAATTCAGCTCAGACTATCCAGAGGTAAAGTTAAAGCGTCAATATTTTATCACCCAAGCAGACAAGCTTTTCTGTGCAGCAAGCGTCAATGCCTTGGCAGACGTTACCGTTCACATGATTCGCCAACTGTATGGACCAGCCATTGCCAGCCATGTGGAGCGAAATTTCTCTCACGAAATTCGCCGCCCCTTTGAAGAGATCGCCTATTCTGAGGGATCTGTTCAGCTACATCCAGACGAAGATATCGTTCAAGCCCAAGCCTGGCTCAAAGAACACTGCAATACTGAAGTACGCCTTAGCGAAGTGGCACAACTCTTTGACATGAGCGTGCGATCATTCAATCGCCGGTTCAAACTAGCAACAGGACAGACACCCTTGCAATACTTACAAAATGTCAGGGTTGATATGGCGCGCGAACTTTTGCAATCAAGTAATTTATCGGTCAATGAAATTGCTGAAAAAGTTGGCTATCAGGATATGGGGCATTTCACTGCACTTTTTAAAAAGTTTTTGGCAACCACCCCCAGCGAATACCGCACTACGGTGCGCGCTAAACTATTCAGGGTCAATACTTAATTTTCTCAGAAAAATAACATCACTATGGACAAACTGGAGCTCGGCACCTAGTGACCGAGCCAACCACTCAAATGTCTTCACACTAAAAAAACAAATGTGTGTAGGATCTCTAATGTAGTGCCAATTGGCGAAACGCTCCGCAGAAATAACCAATTTGGTCATCAGGGCCATAACACCTCCGGTGCGCAACCTACCCCAGAGGTTCTCGATCTCCGCTCCAGGCTGCCCCAAATGCTCGATCACCTCTGTTGCGACGATAAAGTCATAATTCCCATGCAGCGCCTTTTGAGCTGGCGCATAAAAATGATCATACAGATCGACTCTATGCCCATTGCCCTCTAAAATTCTGGCCAACAAGGGGGCCGGCCCGCAACCAAAATCCAGACCATAACAACATGAGCCCTTCAGCTCTTTTAGCAAGGGCTGCGCGCAACGACTGAGAAATTGACGGTAACCTTCATCCTCTATCGAATTCTCATGAAGGTCGTAGTAAGCTTTTTCTTCATCGGGACTTAAGTGGAATTTCGGGGGAACAAATACGAGCGCGCAGTTATCACACTGATGATAGCTGCGGAATTTATCTCGATGGTAAGGCTGCACCGCACGATGGCGGCACAGCGGACACTGCAGTGACAACTTACGCTACTGCCGCACTGGACTCGGTGTCACTCTTTGCATGCTGGAGAATATTGCCTTCTGTAATCGAGATTTTTCTCGGCTTCATTGCTTCAGGTATTTCACGCACTAACTCTACATGCAACAACCCATTCGCCAACTTTGCATCAGTTACTTTTACATGATCAGCGAGCTGAAAGCGCCGCTCAAAATTTCTTGCGGCAATACCCCGGTGTAAATACTTCCCCTGACCATTATTTTCCGGCTTAGTACCGCTAACCACTAAACGATTTTGCTCTACTTGAATATCAAGTTCAGACTGCTCAAAGCCGGCAACAGCCATAGTAATTCGGTAACTATCATCACCGGTTAACTCTATATCGTATGGGGGGTAGGAAGGCTGCTTTTGCTCGCTAGTGGTCATTGCATCAAGCAGGCTGGCCATACGGTCAAAGCCAATAGCAGATCGATAAAGTGGGGAGAAATCAAAATTACGCATTATCATATCCTCAGTTCAGAGCAATATTTGAAACTACGTCCGTCAAATGACCAGACTCTTTTCAGGGGCACTTTCTATTGAAGCTACCGCCTGCATAAAAGAAATATGGGCAGAGATTTCTTATTCAAGGGTGAAAGATAAATTTTATGTCAAAAACTCACAAAAAGCTTCTCGAGCCCACCTGCAGAATTTTTATTGGCATCCAGCTAGATGAAACGACACAGGAGTTTTTAAATAAGTTAACGGTCGCCATAAAGCGCAAACAAGATGCTGCATCAATTACCAGCACTCGCTGGATAACCCGCCAAAACCGTCATATCACCCTTTGTTTTCTAGGCCAGTTACCTATTGAAGTAATCCCTCTACTTAAAACCGGGCTCACATCCATTGCAGAGGCCACAACTGAATTGAAAACCAATTTTTTTAAACTCGGCACCTTTCCGGGCAATGACGCTCACTTAATTGCAGCAGAAGTTGTGGCTACCCAGCAATTGGAGGCTCTACATGAATCCATCAAGCAGCTAGCCAAAAGGCTATCCTTACCGGCAGAGAGCCGGCGCTATCGTCCGCATATCACCCTATGCAGGAGCGGTAAGCAATTTCAATGGTTTTCTCCATTGAAGCTTGAGCACCCACTAACACTAAACAACATCACGCTCTACCAAAGCCAACCCAGCCAATATGGCAGCCGCTACTCTCCCCTGCAGACAACAACCCTACGCCCACTAAAAAATTCAAACGCACAATTATAATCCTGCGGAATTACAGAACTTTACCTGGTACCCAAAAGTAAAAAAGCGAACCAATGGCTCGCTTTTTTACTTAACGGTATAACTGGGGTGGTCAGTTTAACTCTGCCAATACATACTCTGGGTACATAACCAACCGCGGCCTAGATAGGCGGCGCGCATCAAAAATAAAGACATAGCGAGCACCATCGTCCTCAGCCGGGATAGTGCGGCGGAATTTCCAGGTATTAATCTTGTAAGTTTGTCGGCCTGATTCAACAGTAGTCACCAGGCGATACTGATTTTCACCCAGAAATTCAAAAGGAACCCTCTCTCCACCAATTGGGCGCATTTCAAGGTTATTAAATGTTTTCCTGTCGTTACCCTCTTCATCAGCCAAGAGGTCATTTAGGCGCGCCGTCTCACGCTTCACATATTCCAGCAGCTCGCCGTCAATCTCGCGCTTGATAGTAACCTCTTCCTTCGCCGGTTCTTCACGCTTTGGCGGTTCAACTTGAGCCCGAATTTTAGGGGGCTTGGGCTTTTCAGTTACTGCGGCGGCTTTCGCCATTGCAGCTCTTCTTTCAGACGCCTCCGCCTTTGCAAGCATATCCTCGACCATCGCACTGATTTTATCCTGCTGAGCAGAAATCTTCGCTTTTGCATCAACAACTGCCTGCTTCTCCTCAACAAGTTTTTGTTGCAATTGCTGATGATTTTCTTTGATGAAGTCAAGGCGACGTGAGCGGCTATCCACCCCCCTCTCCGCCATAGCAAATGCATGCTTGGCCTTCTTTAAACGGCGCTCAGTATCGGAGTTGGAGCTTGACTCGTGAGCTCGATTCGCTTGGTTGAGTTCCTGGCGACTCGCCTCATATTCCAGACGCAACTCATCAAGGGACTTTTGGGCTTGCTCGAGCTTATATTCATACGAGAGCAGCTCATTCTCAATATCTTCAAGCACAACACTCCTGTTTTCAAGAGACTGCTCTAGCCGCGCAAGGCGGTTTTTCTCCGCCGTGAGGGGCGTTTGCGCTTGTGCCACTGCCCCACCTATAACCACTAAGCCCGCCAAAAGAAGCGAGCAACACCGCTTTACCGCCATCGTCCTGAACCCATTTCTCGAATTGATGTGTTTCGTATGTTGGAAGCGCAGTTTTTCTATGCCTTCTAGCAAGGTGAAGATACTGCGCAATGCGGTCAATTTTACGCACGGAGCAAGCTATCGGCAATGACCTTGCGTCCATCTGAGCCTACCGGCTGATCAATTAACCTTCAAATACACAATGTTGAGTCACTAAAGTGACACAGCGCCCAAATTTATGTGAAATTTTTCCGCAATAGCGCTTGATTTTTTTTTCAGCGGAAGCATTATGGATACCAGGGAGAAGATCGCTGGACTCAGTGGAAACCCGACCCGGACGTAAAACACCCATAGCTGCTTTGTCAGCAAACAATCGTTGCGATTCCGGCAGCTCGGCGCTTCAACTGCAGCCTCGAACCCTCCCACTAGGGCGCCCTACCTTCTTTACAGCAAACCGCAACAGCGGCCTGCATGGTTTCTTTTAACCGGAGGTATGTGCCCATGAAATCAGCGCCTAACGATAACATTGTGTTCCGCGACATCGACAAGTCAGCCGCCCTGGCGACTACCGTGTCCAAGAAATTAAACAAGCTGGAACGTTATTGTGGCGACATCATACATAGTCGCGTTGTCCTCGAAGCCCCCCATCAACACAAAACTAAAGGCAGACACTTCAAGGCATCATTAGAGCTTGCCATTAGCGGCAATCCCGTGACTATTAGTAGTGAGAACGAATCGATCCACCGAGCCGTAAACGACACATTTGCCTCTGCCGAACGCTGCCTAAAAGAGCGCAGCGAACGCAAGAAAACTCGGCGACACCAAGCCATACAGGAGGTGGTGGTGGTGGAAGAGCCTAGCTAAAAATCGCTATATAATTAAAAGGCGGCCCATCCGCCGCCTTTTATCACCCTCCTCAAGCGCAACTCTTATACAAAGATAACAGCTCACATTTAAGCGCTAGGCGTCCTCATTGTCACAAACTCCTCAGCTGCTGTAGGGTGAATACCAATTGTTGAGTCAAAGGTACTTTTAGTCGCCCCAGCCTTCAAAGCAATAGCAATTCCCTGAATAATCTCTCCCGCGTCATCCCCTACCATATGCACGCCAATCACCTTATCGCTGGCAGCATCCACAACCAACTTCATAAGTGTCCGCTCTGAATTGCCACTAACAGTGTGACGCATTGGTCTAAATTCAGACTTATAAATGGTGACACTAAGACCAGAGTCTCGCGCCTCCTCCTCCGACAACCCCACAGTACCTATATTCGGCTGACAGAAAACCGCTGTCGGAATATTGTTATAGTCAATCTCTGCAGTTTCACCTGTGCGCCAATGCTTCACCAAAGCCATAGCCTCTGCCAAAGCAACAGGAGTAAGCTGAGGCTCGCCAGTTACATCCCCCAGCGCATAGATCGACTGTACACTTGTCCTAAAATTATCATCGACAGAGATTGTTCCATCTTTATGCAAGACAACCCCCTGCTCCTGAAGCCCCAACCCTGCAGTGTTGGCGACACGCCCAGTGGCATACAGCACCATATCCACATTAATACTGGAGCCATCATCAGCATGGGCAAGTAAACTACCATCCTGGAGCTTTTCGATAGACACAACGTTATGATTGAATTTCAGCTCGATTTTTTTCTTCTGCATTTCATCGCGAACAAAAGAGCGAATATCGCGATCAAACCCCCGCAAGAACAAGTCCCGACGATACGACAGGTGCACATTTGCTCCCAGGCCAGCAAAGATACCTGCAAATTCAACAGCTATATAACCGCCTCCAACAACCAATACACGCTTGGGAAAAGCCTCCATTGAAAACACTTCATTAGAAGTCAGCGCAAACTCACGGCCAGGAATGTCCGGGATAAATGGCCAACCGCCAGTCGCCACCAAAATACGCTCTGCAGTGACTTCTTTACCATTGACAACTACGCTATGGGGCCCATTAATGCTGGCTCTACCATTCAGAGTTTCCACCCCAGAATTTTCCAGCAGGTTGCGATAAATCCCATTGAGCCGGGCTACTTCTTTTGCGTTGTTATCCCGGAGTGTCGACCAATCAAACGCAACATCCGCACAGTTCCAACCATATGCCCGGGCATCAGAAAAATCTGCAGAGTAACCACTCGCATACACAAATAATTTCTTGGGAACACAGCCTACATTTACACAAGTTCCTCCCATGTAACGGTCTTCAGCCACAGCGACCTTCATACCTTGAGCCGCAGCCATCCTGC
The DNA here is from genome assembly GCF_052467815.1 of Microbulbifer maximicatervae (SeqCode). NCBI lineage: Bacteria > Pseudomonadati > Pseudomonadota > Gammaproteobacteria > Cellvibrionales > Microbulbiferaceae > Microbulbifer > Microbulbifer maximicatervae (SeqCode). The sequence continues at coordinate 3,280,147 of NZ_CP174326.1, read as the reverse complement.
TCGCACGAACGCCTCCAGAACCTGCACCAATAACGAACAGATCAAAGTCATACTCAGCCAAAATACACTCCCACTTAGCGATACTTTCGAATACTTTTTACACAGCAAAATATTAAGTTTGTCGTGCACAACCATTTCAAGCTGACAATTCTTACTTAATAACCATTGACACTTGACTTTGCATTAGATATTCATGTGACTGCTGTCACAGATATCAGCCCGCCAAGGACATTGCACAACAAAAAAGACCTTAGGCGGATAAAATAACAGCCATTAATAAGAGCAAAACCTATGGGCAATAAAATGAGATACTCAAATGCATTGATGCAGCGCGCCCTATTGCTTACCTCTCTACTGCTCATCAGCAATTTAAGCAGCGCAAAGTCTCACCCTTCCTATCTATCAGAAAAATACTGCGGCGATGTGGTTGAGCAGTTTGTCGGCTCAGGCATGCGCAGCCTCGACAAGTATATCAATCACAATTTCAACCCCGAATACACGGGGGGAATTCGCAATACAATACAGTTTCTGGAACAGCGGTTAGACTGGCTGAGCGAATGCGATGACTACTTAACGGACACCACAAAAAACTCAGTATTTCATAGTAAAGATGACACACAAAAAATCTTTTCAGCCATCAGAGAATTAGCCAAGGAACTCCAACACGTCCGGTCTGGTGTTGAATATCGGGATGAATCGGGAAATAACAACCCCGCACCCTTTATACAACGCCGCTATGAAACCTTGGCCCAACTGGTTGATCGGCATCACACTCGTATACTGATGAAAAAACAGTTTCAATAAGTTGCTGACTAAGGGGGCAGGTTTTCGCCCCCTTACATCAAATAGGCAGCCCAAGAGATTTGCTTACGATCTCAGTAGCTACTCGGTACCCGCCTTCCGAGCCCTTGCTTCCTTTCGCGAGCTAAGCCCAACCATAGAAAACAACTCGGGCATCTTCTCTTTAAGGCCACCACCAATACGGGCCATAACTGATCTCAGGCGAGGGCGCTGCTTTTCAGTAAAAGGGATTGGTCGACAGCTTTGCATTGTCGCCAAGCCGATACGCGCAACAAACAGACTGGCTCCGACCCCCTGCCCCAAACGCACAGAGACTGTACTGAGCATGCTATCGCCAACAAGTTCCGGCCACATTTCACTGATCGCATACTCACTCGCGCCAGTGTAGGCGACCAGAGACAAAACCCTCTTGAACAAGCGCCATCGCACCACTAGAGACGGCTGCACGCCATAAATTTGCGCCACATCATCAATCATTCGCAGTGACTGCCTCAGGGCAACCAGAATATCGATACTGGCAAAAGGGCTCAGCCCAACCAGTGCACCAGTGCTCGTTGAGTGGCGTACGACTCTCCTTAGAGCCTCTTGGTCAAGGGCATTTAAGAAGGTAACCTCTAAATGCTCTAACAGCTCACTGCTATCGTAATAGTCAGCTGCCTCATCTAGGACTCGATTGAGCAGCACCCCCTGGGGCTTACCGGCAAAGTGCTCCTGCAAATTGCGTCTGAATACTTGCGCCTCTTGGTGACTGCGACAGTCTCGGACTTCAGTAGCAATGGCTTGAGTTTTCTCAAGCTTATTCAGTGGGCGCCCCGCTCGGAAAAACTCCCACACGGAACTGCCAATGATTACACCGAAGCCCGCCATCAAAACGGCCACAAAAAGTCCCAGACTCCAATGCTTGTCTACAGCCCATTGATAAAGTCCATAAAACTCCCATCCGACCACGGCCACCACTACTGCAAGCGCAGAGAGCACTGCTGGCTTTAGCCACTTAAACCGGAAAGTGGGTAGGCGCAACTCGGAGAAAGCAATCCGATCTGGAAGAGACTCTCCAGTAGTTATGGACCTAGGAATCTCCCCTGACTCTTCCGCAAGCGGTTCCACCCGCGTCGCATCTCTGTGCGGGACCTCCTGCCCGGGCTCATCTAGCGACTCGATACGTGTTTCGCGACGGTACTCAGTATTTTTATCACTATTAATCAAACCTTATCTCCCAACAGAAGGTTCAAAAGAGCATCCACCCGTATATGTGGAATATGTCCTGCGTGCATTCCCACTGGAGGCCGCAGCTGTGGTGGTGCAGCTCCCGCATAGTGGCTCCACCCCTGCTCTTCATAGGGCGCCTGGGCAAAAATTTCCGCATTCTCAAAACCTAAATACTGGCCCTCGAGGTCATAACCCATCAGCATTCTCCGTCCATTCTTCTGCCCCTCTCTAGAGCAGCGAACCGCGGCAACCGCCTCACTAAATACCGGCAAACCCCGGTGGCGGGCATCGGAGAAAGTCTGTTGTAACTGCTGGCCTAGAAGCTGCCTCAAAGCATCGTGGTCGGCAGCAAGTACCTGATCGACTTTAGTCGCAGCAAAAAGGAGTCGATTAACCTTTGGGCGCCATAGTTTGCTTAAAAACCCCGATTCGCCATAGCGGAATGTATCGGCGATATGAGCAAATGCCAGACGCATATCTTCCAGGGACTGTTCACCAGCAAATAGAGTGCCAATCATATCTACCAGTACCAGTTGTCGATCGATATGTCGAAAATGGCTGTCTACAAAGGGTTTTACCTGCGCCTGCACATAGCGTTCGTAACGCGCCTGCAAAACCTTAAAAACACTACTCTCAGACAAAACAGCTAACTGCCCAGCATCTAAACCACGCAAATCCAGGAGTGGAACTACCCCGTACGCCTCCTCATCTAGCAGCGCTCTACCAGGCTGTAAATAACTGAGATTCAACTTGGTTCGGCAACTCAGGAGATAAGCTCTGTATTCCCCCCATAATTCGTCCAAATTTACTTCACTGGCATTCGCCTGGGGGGACAGTGCTGCCAGCTGAGCTATCAACCGGGGGGCCAGCATTGATCGCGCATCTGTAGAAAATAGGTGTGCTTGATGACGACACCACTCTGCATAGTCCATACGCAATAGCGGCAAGTCCATCAACCATTCCCCTGGGTAGTCACGCAACTCCACTACCAACGTCTTTCTACCATTACCCCGAAAACGGCGCCGGCTGCGTAAATGGATGTGTAACTCCATAGCCGAAGCATCTCTAGTGCTCTGTGGCCAACTAGGTGGCTCAGCCATCAGTGCCGACAGGCAGGTCTGGTAGTCAAACGGCGCCAAACCAGAGTCCAGCGCTGGCTTCAACTCTGCCCCCAACAGATCGCCATTGAGTGCAGGGGCAAAACCAGGTAATTGGGACCTCTCCGGATTGCAGAGTTGGTATATCAGACTGGTGAGAAACGTGGACTTCCCAGCACCACTGAGCCCAGTGATACCGATACAGATGCGTCGGTCCAACAAGCGCTCGGCGGCCCAGTGGGATTTATCCTGGGCCTCTCGGCTCCAGCGCCGTAGCTTTTCTTTTAAATGTGGGCGAGATTGACTCTCGCGAGACATAGAATCTTCGCGGTCCAGCGACACACACTCTGTCACTTTGGGTTCCATATAAAGCTGACTTCCAGAAATGGGGATAGAGAGGATGATGGAGGCTCAAGAATACCCCCAAAAAGAAATAGGCGCACAGCCCTACTGGCCGAACGCCTTAGATGCAAGGGGGCTCAGGAGCCGCGCTTAGTCAACCAGCGCTACGTCTCCCGACCCCATTACTGAGAAGGAGTCACTTCCCGGCCGTTTCAAGACAATATCTCCCGATCCCATTATTGAACCGCTGGCATTATCGGCGCGCAGACTGCGGCCAATAAAATCACCTGAACCCATGAGGCGAACGTTCACATCGGCAACTCGCCCGCCAACCAATATATCGCCGGAACCTTGTATCTCCGCAAGTAAACTCTCACCGGTAATAGTACTTATCTTCATGTCGCCAGAGCCAGTCACCGCTACTTCCCCTTTGACAGTCAATGCCTTATTGAGGAACAAATCACCGGAACCAGTAACATACGCTTTCAAGGATTCCGCAGCGACCTTGTCGATATTGATCATTCCTGAGCCCGTCACCCCCAAAGTTAGGCCTTCACTCTCAACACTTGAAGATCTAGCCTCACCAGAGCCAGTCACCTTAAGCGCCTCAACTTTAGGCATAGTCACGGTGAAGTTAACTTCATCTCCTTGCCCTCGGGATATGGTGACAAATCCAAAAAGGTTCTGGGTGTTTTCCTCCACAGATAACTCCAACCTTTCCCCTTTTACCTCAACTTTGACGTAGGGCATTGTGCTGACAGGGCCGACAGCGACAACCTCAAAACTGTCCCCCTGAATCAACTTCAAGTGAGAACTTCCCTTGAGAGACACCTGAGTGAACCCTTCCATATCGAAACGCTTAGTTTCCATTTCTTCTGCCTGGGCATTAGTGCAAAACGCAGCGACTGTAGCGAGGACTACTAGCAGCGGGGCAAAGAGCGTCTTCTTCAAAATCATCATTAGAGGAATCTCATCGTTGTTACCAGTTCATACCTATGTGACTCAGTAAGCGGGGGACTTGGATGCAGTGTCCCACAAATATTTTGGGGACACCATATGACCGACCAGTCTAAAAAATCAATCTTAACGTCCTAGCCGCACTCCGCCTCGCTAAAGCCCAGTTCCTTTAAGGATTGTCGAATCTTTTCCGCCTCATGTGCCAACTGCTCTGAAGAAGCAGGCTTTTGCTTAGAGAAGTCAAAGTCTGACAATTCATCTACGGGTATCAGGTGGATATGGGTATGTGGCACTTCAATCCCAGCGATCATCACGCCCACTCGCTTCGGTGAGTAAGTTGCTTTCAGCCCTTTCGCCACCTTTTGCGCAACCAGCATTAGATGAGTCGCCAGCTCCTCTGGAACATCATCCCAATGATTAATTTCCTCAACAGGGATGACCAAACAATGACCAGCCTTTATGGGTGAAATGGTCAAAATAGCTACGACCTTTTCATCTCTCCAAATAAAATTGCCAGGTAAATCGCCATTAATTATCTGAGTAAAAATACTTGCCATAAACTTTCCCAAAAGGTTGAATTTTTTTATTTGGTTCAAACGTGCAGTCTAACACCAAGCGGAAAAAATAAAGTGTAAAGACACGGAAAATACTTGCACAAACACTATTTTTCCTCTTTGGCGAAATAAGCCTCTAATATATGACAACCTGTCGAACAGAATGACAATTTTCTTAAACCAAGTTGGCATACAGAAAGAATATGTCTTAGGCTCGTCACCAATTAATGCTGTACCGCCATTGAGCCAATGCACATTGTGCTTCTTGTAACCAAAATACTTTTTCGGCTCTGCGGGTAAACTTTAAATCAGTGCCAACTGCTCACCGGGGGGAGAGATATGGAAAGCCTGTTGGATCAGGTCGGTGGTGCTAAATTTGTTAACCGTACAGTCAGTGAATTTTACGGTGCTCTCAGCCACCACCTTTCAGCCTACGAAACTTGCGATTTCCGCAAACAGTTAAGTCGCCAAGCCCAATTTCTAAGTCACGCATTATCGCCAACACCGGAACCAGACCGGAGTAGTCGCGCACGCTTTTTAGCCAGGGGACTAAACCCTGAGCTCTTTGATTCAATGTTGGAATATTTTGAGGGGCGCTTGTTAGAGTTGGGATACCAGCCGGACTTCAGCACAGAGCTGGTTACAGTCGTAACCAACCTCTATGGCGGTTGTGAGCAAGACCTATCAATCGCTTGCTAATCTTTACCAGCAGCGCGAACGCACAAGTTGCGGCGCGCCGCCCCTGTCAATACAATTGCGCTTCACAGCCTTTACCCCCCCGTTTTATTGCGCAGCGGTAAGCGCTCATTCACATACTCTTTTATATCAGAGATTATTCATGAAGATTGCCAACCACACAGTTGTGGAGATCCACTACACCCTGAAAGATGCTGACGGAACAGTCATTGACTCCTCAGCCAATGGAGAGCCACTCAAATATCTGCAGGGGGTCGGCAATATCATTGCAGGGCTTGAGCGCGAAATGCTGGAAAAGGCACCTGGTGACAAATTTACCGCAGTAATTGCTCCAGAAGACGGCTACGGGGAGCAAAACCCAGAGCTGATCCAGACTATGCCCCGCAGTGCCTTTGGCGGTGTTGAAGAGTTATCTGTAGGCATGGCATTCCGTGCAGAGAGCACCGAAGGTCACCCGATTGAAGTGGAAATTATCGACATCGACGGCGACGAAGTCACTATCAATGGCAACCACCCCCTCGCCGGCGTTGAGCTGCACTTCGAAATCGAAGTTGTTTCTGTGCGCGAAGCGACTGCTGAAGAGGTTGACCACGGTCACGTGCACTGATCCCATGATATGAAACGCCGCCAGTCGCGCGGCGTTTCCCCCTTCCTCAATGTCATTGCCAAACAACATCATCCTGTTTGATAGCATCTGCAACCTGTGCAATCGCTGGAGTCAACTAATACTCAAGCGCGACAGAGAGCAGCGCTTTACCCTGTGCCGAGTGCAGTCCAATGCAGGCCAACACTTCCTTAAACAGCTGAACCTGCCGCTGGACACTTACCAGACCATGATTTTGCTGGAACGACATGGTGGCACTTACCAATCCTTTTACAAAAGTGAAGCGGCACTGAGAATTGCCAGCCGCCTACCACAACCCTGGCGTTTATTGGCCATTTTGCGCTACATTCCCCGCCCGGCAAGGGATTGGCTCTACGACTTGGTTGCTCGAAACCGCTATCGCTGGTTTGGTCAACGGGAAAGTTGCCTATTGCCGTGTGACGCTGACAAACAGCGGTTTTTGGAAGATGTACCTGAAGAGACCCCAGATGAGCTTGTCTGACCAGTATTTACAGCGATTTGGCGGCATTGCTCGCCTGTATGGCGATAAGGCCCTCGAAATTTTATCCTCTGCTCACATATTGGTGATCGGTATTGGTGGCGTAGGGAGCTGGACCGCAGAGGCCTTGGCGCGAAGCGGCATTGGTCAGTTGACGCTAATAGACTTGGATGACGTCTGCATCACCAATACCAATCGTCAGAGCCACGCACTCGCCGATACTGTAGGCCATATCAAGGTCGAGGTGATGGCAGAGCGCCTACGGCAGATTAACCCGGAGATTACAGTTCATACGGAAGAGGACTTTATCGCTAATGACAATTTCTCAGAGCTGATCAATCCCGATATACACCCTATCGATGTGGTGATTGATGCAATAGATTCTGCACGGGTAAAAGCCGCCCTGATCGCTTACTGTAAAGCCCGAAAAATACGCTTGATAACGGTTGGTTCCGCAGGAGGTAAGCGCTCCCCCGATCGCATTGAGTGCGCCGATCTCGGCCGTACAATTAATGATCCGATGCTGGCAAAAGTCCGCCAACATCTATACCGCTTTCACAACTTCCAGAAGAGTCGCAAGCGCCAGTTTGGCATCGATGCGATCTTTTCCACTGAAGCAATGGTATACCCGCAGCCAGATGGGCAAGTATGCCAGCAGAAGAGCGCTATGCAGGACGGTGTTAAATTAGACTGCAGTGGCGGCTTTGGTGCGGCAACTATGATTACCGGCACCTTTGGGTTTTTGGCCGCCAACCGGGCCATCGAGCGACTTCTCCAGGCAAAAAACTAAGCCGGGGTTAATTGAGCCCTCAGCTGATCGCGGTAGCGCCTGCTCACCGGGATCAGCTGGCCGCCAACCAAGTGAATACGCGCATCACCGCTCTCCAGGGGTTCAATCTCCGCAATAGAGTCCAAGCGCACAATATAGGAGCGGTGGATGCGAGCGAATGATCCTGGATCCAAACGCTCCAGTAACTTGGTCATAGTCTCCCGCAGGGGGTAAATTCTATCGCCCAAGTGCAGATTGACATAGTTGCCAGCAGCTTCTACCCATTCGATATCCTGCACATTAACCAGAAATTCTTTTCCCAGCTTTTTCACCAGAAGACGCTCCGGCCTTTCTACTGGCTCAGCAGCATCTCCCTCATCTGGCTCCTCTAGTAAGCGCGCCTCACCCTGTAAACGTACCAACAAAAAGCGGTACAAATAAACAGAGCTTAAAAGAGCGGCATAGGTTTGAATATCTTTGAGATATTCATAGAAAAATTCTACAGGCCAGTTACCAAAGTTATAGGAACCATCATTGAGGTGGTAAATGACCGTCCTCATAAACACCATGCCGGAAACGTGGATCAAGGACCAAGGCAAAGTGAAAAATAAATGTATGGCCAAGCTCTGCCGAACTCTCCCCTTACGCAGGGGGAAATAATGATCAAGAAGCAATATCAGCGGAAATAAGATTGCGATCATTAGGATACTGGTTCCCTCCCACACCAGAAATTCCCATGGCTGAAAAATAGAACCCCAGCGGCGGTGATCAAAGTATGCCAAAGCGAACTGAACAAGCCATTGGCCGACAAAAAACAACAACCAGAATCCCACCTCAAACTGTCGCCGGTGCATCAAATACTGCTGAACCGTCATTGCTCCTGAACCAGTATAAAAATTCATCGGCAGTCTACCCCCAATTCACCCCCAAAAACCACCACTGGCCCCTAATACCCTACAAATCGGCACTTTGGGATAGCTAATGGCAAATACTAACGGGAGCATAGCAAGCGACTAAAACAGCCTTGAACGACGAAACCTATGCATTCAATAACACAGAGACGCCACGATATTGACGCCCTTCGTGTACTAGCCTTTGGCCTACTTATTCTCTACCACCTGGGAATGGCCTATGTCGCGGAATGGGGGTGGCATGTAAAAAGCAGCTACCAAAGCGAGCCACTACAACTGGTAATGCTAGCGGTTAACCAGTGGCGGATGCCGTTGTTGTTCCTGATTTCAGGTGCAGCCAGCTATTTTCTCTTCCACAAGCTGGGCACTGGGGGTTACTTACTGAGAAGAATGAAGCAGCTATTGATTCCGCTAGCATTTGGAATGCTGGTGGTGGTTCCACCCCAGGCCTACTATGAAGCGCTAAGCAACGGCATTATTGAGCCTGGATACTTATCATTCCTGCTGAAGTACTTCTCGTTCAGCCCCTGGCCAGAGAATGCCTTTGCTGGGAGTGAGTTTGGCCTGACCTGGAACCATCTGTGGTATCTACCCTATCTGGCATGCTACACCCTGGCCCTTACTCCTCTAGCCCTGTGGTTTAAACACCAACGGTGGCTGGGCCGATTCATGGAGAATATTAAATCTTGGCAACTGCTAATTCTGCCGCTTGTACCCATGATGGTATACGGCCTGGTCCTATTTCCGCGCTTTGGTGGGATAAACTATGCCGTCGTCGACGACTGGTACACCCATGCCAGATTTTTTACTTATTTCTTCTGCGGCTACTTGCTGGTCAGCAGTAACGCCCCTTGGGAAATACTGGCAAGATTGCGCAATCGCTTGGTTATTGCAGCGCCCCTCACTTTCGCCCTATATCTATTATTTGATCGAGTACTACCTGATAGCAGTATGCCCGCCCAAAAAATACTGCTTTTTATTGTTATCTATACAAATCGATGGGTATGGCTCCTGGCTGTTTTAGCCTGCGCTTATCGATTTCTCAATAAGCAATTCCGTTGGTTACCCTATGCCACTGAAGCGGTTTATCCCTGGTATATCCTCCATCAAACCATTACCGTAATCGCTGTGTATCAATTGGGGCAACTCGCCCTGGGGCCCATCCTGGAGCCCTTGCTAGTATTATTAATCACTATTTTCGGCTGCTGGGCTTCATATGAATTTATCATCCGAAGAAATCCAGTTTTACGGCCGCTGTTTGGTTTAAAGCCTATTTCCAATATCGGGCCTATTGCGGTGGAGACCCCCATACCCCGCTCCAGTTAAGTTAATGGGAGGTCTGCTCCACCAGATTCAAAGCACGTTGCAGCAATGCGTAAAAACCATTGCTGCGCGATTCACTTAAGTGCTTTCCGAGCCCCAGCTCAGCAAATAACAGGGAAAGATCTCTCTCTCTAATCTCAGTAGCCGTGCGGCCATCGATTTGTGAAAGTAATAACGCACCCAGGCCTTTTACAACCCGGCTGTCGCTTTCCAATCCAAAATAGTGCCTACCACCCTCTGTCCGGTGCGCTAACCAAGCTGCAGACTCACAACCCCGCACCAGGTTTTCTTCGGTACGTATCTCGGGCTTTCGAGCAATAGTTTTACTCCACAGCATTAATTCTCTATAACGTCCCTGCCAGTTGCGCTGGGAAACCAAACTCTCTAGCAATAACGAGGAAAAATCATCCCTGGCCCATTCATCACTCTGAATACTATCCCCCTGTTCAATTGACTTCTGGATCTCACAATACTCTTCCAGGGCCTGCAAAAAAGCCTGAATATCACTATCGGTATTGTAGGCTGCGACTGAGGCTCGGACCGTCACCAAATCACCGCTCTCTTTACCTAACAATTGTGCACAGTGATGGCCTACTCTCACTGCAATATCGCGCTCGTCCAGCCAGTGCATTAAATCGGCAGCGCTACCATGAATAGGCACAAAAGAGACAATACCCAGATTGTGGCGCACTTGGCTGATAACTCTAAAATTGGGGGACGCTATCAGTTCGCGATGTATCCATCGCACCAATTTCTGCTCATGCGCCGCTATTGCGACCCTATCTTGCTGCTCAAGAAATTCCAGTGCCGCTCCAAGACCCGCTATTGCCGCCAGCGGAGAAGTGCCTGCCTCAAATTTGTGCGGCAAGCCTGCATAATGACTCGTTTCAAGCTCAACATCGGAGATCATTTCTCCACCACCCAGCCATGGCGGCATAGACTCCAAAAGTGTTTCCCTACCGTATAAGAAACCAATTCCTGATGGGCCATAAAACTTATGTGCGGAGGAAACAAAAAAATCACAGCCAATTTTCTGTACATCAATCACTTCATGAGCTGCCAACTGGGCGCCATCAACAATCCACATCAAGTGCTTTCTGCGCAGCAATTGCCTCACTGCAGCCAGGTCCGGCCGCAATCCGAGTGCGTTGGAACCACCGGTCAGGGATACAATTCTTGTGCGCTCATTCAGCACTTCTCCCAGGCGATCAAATTCCGGGACACCCGCTACATGGGGTACATAGCGCAAACTCAAATTGAATCGCTTGGCCGCCATCTGCCAAGGGATAATATTTGCATGGTGCTCCGCTGTTGAGATGACAATTTCGTCCCCAGCCTGCAACTCACTACACAGGCTGTGCGCCAACAAATTCAATGCCTCAGTAGCACCGCGACAAAATACAATTTCCCTTGTGCTGGCAGCATTAACAAACTGTGCCGCTTGGCGACGCACTCGCTCCACCATTTCTGTAGCCTTACGCGCCAAACGGTGACTGGAGCGATGCGTATTGGCATTGCTGTGCACATAGTAATCGCGTACAGCATTAATCACTGCCTCTGGCTTCTGCGTCGTTGCAGCATTATCCAGGTATACCAACTCCTTATTCTCCTCTTGAGCAAAGAGGGGAAATGACTGCCTGAATGATTCAGCGGAAAAACTCATAGGGAAAATAACTTCTCAGTATTTCGACAGGTAGCATTGGCGATTTCCCGCACGGAAACTCCCCGCAAATCAGCCAGTGCTTGTGCAATTTTAGAAAGGTTTTCAGGGCTATTACGCATACCCTGCTGACCTGAAAGGGGCATATCCGGGGCGTCCGACTCAAGCAGTAAACTCTCCAGCGGCGCACGTGACACAGCCCGTCGGGTTTTCGCTGCCCGTGGGTAAGTAATTGTTCCACCGATACCCAGATAGAAGCCGCGCTTCCAGTACTCTTGCGCCATTTGCTCACTTCCACTGAAAGCGTGGATCACACCTCCCCGGGGGAGCTTGAATTGCTTTAACAGCCTCAGGAGTTCATTGTGGGCCCGGTGAACATGCAGAATAATCGGCAGTTCATGGTTACTAGCAATCTCCAAATGAAGCTTGAGAATATCTTCCTGCTTATTCAAGTCAGTGCCGATAGAGGCATCCAAGCCACACTCTCCAACAGCGACACATGAGTATTTCTCAAGGCTCTCACTAAGCCGTACTCCCAACTCCATCAGGTTTTCCCGCCAGCTGGAATCTTGCGGGATTTTCTTCACCCACCAAGGGTGAACACCAGCAGCCATCATCCAACCGGGCTGTTCCGATACCAGAGCGCCCAACGACTGCCACTGAGCCTCGCAAACGCCGGGGATAATGACCCTATCTATTCCGGCATTGAGACATCTTTGCCACACCTGATCCCGGTCCAGTGAAAAAGCCTCAAAATCAAAGTGGCAATGGCTGTCTATAAATTTCACTTGTGATACCCATTATTCGCGCGCATATTAGCATGAAGTCGCCTTTTCCTCTGGTACACCTGTGATTGAATCTCTTTTGCCAATCGCCCTTTTTGCTTTCTCAGCCAGTATTACACCGGGCCCTAATAACCTGATGATTATGTCCTCAGGACTCAATCACGGCATCTACAGTTCAACACCTCACCTACTGGGAATTTGGCTGGGATTTCCCGCCATGGTGGTTGCCATTGGCTTGGGACTGGGAACCGCCTTCAATCACTTCCCTTTTTTGCATGAGGTAATTCGCTGGGCAGGCATTGCCTATTTACTCTACCTGGCATGGATAATTGGTTCGACCCGGGAAATGGGTTCTGGAAATTCAAGCCAACCCCTGAGCTTTACTCAGGCGATGGCTTTTCAGTGGATCAATCCTAAAGGCTGGATTATGGCCACTGGAGCACTGGCTGCTTTCACCAGTCCCGGCACAGAAATATGGTCGGGAGTTGTTAAGGTTGCACTGGCATTTATCACCATTGGCGGGCCTTGCGTTGCCATTTGGCTATTCTTTGGCGTTGGGCTAAAACGGTTCCTGACTGAACCACGCTACTTACGAAGCTTTAACATTGCTATGGGATTGTTGCTTGCTGCAAGCGTTATCCCCTTGGCCCTCGAGGGGCTTACCCCCTTTGGCGCAGCCACCTGAAAGGTCTCTTCAACAGCTTAAGCTCGGGAGCCTAGCTCCCGAGGCGCTCAGAGCTAGGAAAAACTAGCGAGACGCAGCCTGGAAACGGCTTACTGCACGAAGCTCGGCTGAGTCCTGTAACCAAACAATATCTTCAGCCTCTACTTGCTGCCCTGTTATCCCTGATAACTGATCACTGAGTACTTCTAGTCGGGTATTCTCATCGACGCCCTCCACCGGAAGTCGGATCCAGACCTGCCCCTCTTCGTCTGTAACCTCCGCAGGTGCCCCCTGGTCAGTACTGCTTAAATGGCGATCAAACACAGAGCTGTGACCTGGCGGCAAATAAATAGTGCCATTGGTAATATCGACAGCGAAGGCCACTATGCCCGGCAGCAGGCCAAATAGCAGGCCTACGCCGTCCAAGATTACGACCGCAGGATCAACTCGCCCACCCGCCTGCCCTTTGCGCTCCGGGTACAGGAAATAGCCGCAGGCGCTCAGATTCATCACTGTTACAAGCGCAGCGGATGCCACGACACTTCGTTTAATCACTCTATTCATGGTGTCACCTCTCACGAAAGCCCCCTATGCGGAGCTATTACTTGTTCTTTCTATTCCCACTAATGCCATGGGATCTATTCTCTATCTGTACAAATTCACGTCAGATAGCCCTGAGACAAAAAGATCATCAAATTTACGCCGATCGAAACGTTCGTACAACATCAAACAGGCTCGATTGCCTAAACTTTAACCAGCACTTGCTGCGGGATGTTAAGGAGATTTACTAATTTCTGACAGTGTGGAGTGACGCACTTGTGATCTGACCGGGCAGTAAGCAGTCGCCTGGGGTCCGACACCGGAAATTTCAGGGAGCAGTAGTCGTAGCAGGTGCCGCCAGGGATTGGCTAAAGCACGGTATCCTTATCGATGCCGTGCTTTTCTATTTCACTAAATAAAGGAGATTTCGTCCTATCGCACCCAAAATTGGCGAGATCCCCTACCTTTCTTCCTGGAAAATTCCCCCTACCGCTGTATCCTGCGCCCAAGAACAAGAGTGGAGCTCTCTACATGTATATCAGCAGCGCCTTTGACAGCGGCAATATCGAAGTTATCAATACCGACAGCAATCCAATAGAGCTAGCAATCCGTCAGGACAACAATTCTGACTTCTACCAATGGTTTCACTTTCGTCTGGAAGGCGATATTGGCACCAGCTATCCCTTGCGCATCGTTAATGCCGGCAAATCCGCCTACCCGGAAGGCTGGGAAAACTACCGCATCTGTGCCTCTTACGATCGTCAAAATTGGTTCAGAATTGGCGCCAACTACGACGGCAATACTCTGGACTTCACTGTAACCCTGGATGAACCCAGTATCTATCTCGCCTATTTTGCCCCCTACTCCTGGGAACGCCACCTGGACCTGCTCGCTTGGGCGCAGAGCCACGACCTGGTCAAACTGCAAACTCTCGGTAAAACCCTTGATGAGCGCGATATGACCATGCTCACGGTTGGCAACGCCGACACCGCAAAACATCGTGTTTGGATGATTGCCCGCCAACACCCAGGAGAGACCATGGCAGAATGGTTTGTCGAGGGCTTCCTGGAAACCTTGCTCGACCATGCCAATCCTACTGCGCAAAGCTTGCTGGCAGATACCGTTTTTTATGTAGTACCCAATATGAACCCCGACGGCAGCGTTCGCGGGCATCTGCGCACTAACGCTGCGGGCGCCAACCTGAACCGTGAGTGGCTCAACCCCACAATGGAGCGAAGCCCGGAGGTCTTTTTGGTCAGGGAGAAGATGCTGGAGCTGGGCGGAGATATCTTCCTGGATATTCATGGTGATGAAGCCCTGCCCTATAACTTTGTTGCGGCTTGTGAAGGTATTCCCGGCTATGACGAGCGCCACGCCAAGTTGGAAGAGACATTTAAGCAAGCTTATGAGGCCATCAGCCCCGACTTCCAAACGGAGCATGGATATGAGCTGGATAAACCCGGCGAAGCAAATCTGACAATTGGTACCGCCTGGGCTGGACATCAATTCCGCACCCTGGCTCTAACATTGGAGATGCCGTTTAAAGACAATGATGACCTGCCCGACTTGATCGAAGGTTGGTCCCCGGCGCGAAGCCAACAACTCGCTCGCGATATTCTTTTCCCAATTCGCGAAGTGTTAAAAACACTCAAATAACCTCTATCCGGTGAACTAAATCACCGTTACCGGTAAGAGAAATTAATTTGAGCTGGGCTGTTTCAAACGGCAGCCCAGTTTTAGAGAGACTTTTCTTATTGCAATTATTGATTTATAAAAACCGAGTAGGCGTTTATTTTTGAGCCAAAAGTCACAGGATAGCCTCTATATTTCAAAGATTGCAGAGATCATCAAAACAACATCTCTAACTTTTCTTATTACGCTGTGATTTTTTTAATAATACAGCTACAGCAACCAACAAAAGGAAAGTAAATACCACCAACCCCCACATCACCGACTGAAAAGCCTGGGCAAAAGCCTCATTAAACATGTTAGCGATGCGACTGTGCAGAGCAGCAGACACCCCCATTGCGCCACGCTCTATCCTTTCAGGATTAATCAGCAATGCATCGATATATTTTTCCAGTGCACTGGTAATCTGCACCCCACTTTCCTGCAATTGATTTAGCAAACTCTGTTTTTCCATTATCCGGAATACAGTACCCACTACAGCCAAACCAAGTGCTGCGCCTATGTTTTGTATGCCCCACAACATTCCGGTTGCTATACCTGCACTATTAGGCGGCAAAGCGCCAATAGCGATTGGCGCTGTCGCACTAAATACAAACCCCCAAGCCACACCAAAAGGTATAAAAGCCAGCAAAAGCGTTGAAAAATTGGTATCCACTGAGAATTGCGTCATTACGATTGCCGCAATCAAAATACATATGACACCAATTAAGATTGGAGCCGCAGGTGCGGAATTAGCTGCCATTCTGCCCGCCACAGGAGATACCAAAGCCATCACCAAGGTAATAGGGAGTAAAATCAGGCCGGACATTACCGTTGTATCCTGACGCACAATATGCAAATAAAATGGCAATAAAAAGAAAGCAGAAATGAGAAATATCAACAAGCTAAAATTGGTTAAAACACAAGCAGAGAATAGCGAATTCTTAAAATAGGCAAAATGGATCAACGGTTGCTCCAGTTTTCGCTCAACACGAAAAAGGGCAATAAAACTCAATATAGAAATAACCAATAACAACAGTATCGGCCAGCTCAACCAACCCACTTGCGCCCCTTCAACTACTAACACCACTAGCGAACCCACACTAAGCGCAAGAAGTATCATTCCACGCCAGTCAATATAACTTTTTTCTTTATCTAAATTTTGCGGGCTCCGCATTACAAAAAGGCCAAGCACCATACTGACCAGCACAAAGGGGATATTAATAAAAAAGATCGACCTCCAAGACAAATACTCACATAGGACCCCACCCAACACCGGACCAAGGGCAAAGCCGACAGCCAATACCGACATCCACCATCCCATTGCAAATCCAGCTTCTTTTTCTACAAAAGTGTGGGACAGCAACGCAATATTATTCGGCACGATTATGGCAATGGAGACACCTTGAAAGGCCCGCCAGACAATTAACCAAAGTGGATCCTCAGCCAATCCCGCGAAAAGGGAGCTAACTGCAAGTAATACCCATCCAATATTGAGCATCTTCAGCGAGCCCACAATATCCCCCAATCTCCCCATACTGGCCATCAGGATACATAGCATCAACATAAATATATTCATAACCCACTGGGTTTGAATAAAGGATGCACCTAAACTCTGCTGGATTGTCGGCAGCGCAATACTGACAATGGTGTAGTCCAACCCCAAAATAAAGGTGGCTGGAAAGGAGCCAAGCAAAACAACCCACTTATTCATTAGTCGCATAATTCCCCTTATGCAGCTTGTTAATTAAAGCAAGGAAAGACCCTGAATAATTTATCGGCATTTATTGCTGAGAGAGCTACACAACCCATCCATTATCAATAGAATTATGATGCCACCAGAAAACAACAAGAAACCAACCCTCTTCACATAGACAAAAAAGTCCAATTCGTAGTAAAAAGCAAAAATAATAAAAACGGTACCTTAAGGCACCACACACCAATAAAAATTAAAAAATATTCACTAGCGTCTACTGCAAAGGTAGCGTATCTACTCAGTCCGGAGAAAAATAATGAAACACACTATCAGACAGATGATCCTATCGATTCTATTTGTACTTTCCTTCGCCTCTCCCCCCCTTTGGGCCGATAGCATTTCTGATTTCCAAAACAGCTGGACAGGCACAGCCTTGGATCTACAGCGTCAAATAGACAACCACACTCCCATGAGTGAAAACAATATTTTGGGGACACACAATTCTTACAACTCAGAAGTGTATCGCGCCTGTAACTTCTCAGTGGGATGTCGCTACCTGGACCCTCAACAGGAGCATTCCATAAAAGATCAATTGCGCATGGGAGCTCGCTTTATAGAACTGGATGTCCATTGGACAACGAAAATGGAGAGCCTTTTTTCCTATCCCAAAAGATTACTTCTGTGCCATGGGCTCTGCAGTATCAATGACAAGTACGCGACTGAAGGATTTAACGAAATAAAGGACTGGCTAAATGACAGTGCCAACCAGGACGAAGTCATCATTTTATATATTGAGGACCATTCTGATGGGCGCCATCAAGATCTCTACAACCAAATAACCGATCGATTCGGGGATAAGATTTTCTACAGTGGCGGCTGCCAGAGCATTCCCAGCAGCCTTACAAAAAATGATGTGCTTGCTGCAGGGAAACAAGTCGTCGTGTGGAAAGATAGCGGCTGCTCTGGAAATGGTGACATGAAGAACATGGCCTTCACCGGATTAGGGGAAATCGGTCGAGTGTGGGAAGACAGCACCACTATTGGCACCATAGGGGAAATTTTTAGCGGTGGTATTGAACGAATCACAGCCGATGATGTTCGCAATGGCTTTGCTATAGGTCACAACATAATCAACCTCGATAATATGAATACGACTGATGGCCGCATCGCTGCAGCTATTTGGTCATGGGATCAGAATGAGCCAAATAACTTGAACAATGAGGACTGCGCCATGCAGTGGGGCAACGGGCGCTGGAATGATGCCAACTGCAGCAACCAATATAGCTTCGCATGTAAGAACACGGCTGACGGTAGCTGGCTGGTCAGCGCCTCCACAGGCCCATTCTCTTATGGTGCCGGGGTGTGCCAGGCACTGGACAATGACTATGTGTTTTCCGCCCCCACCAATAGCCAGGACAACCAAGCCCTTAAAAATGCCAAGGAAACCACTGGCTATGACAAGGTGTGGATTAACTATCAGGACCAGATAACTGAGGGCCAGTGGCAGCACAATTAACCTCAAAAATCTCGACTTGAGGGTTTAGGCTGGATAGGAGGCTAAGCCCGAGCCTCCTATCCAAGGCGAGTTTTATTGAAACCTCTCAAACACAAATCCTGTCACCATATTCAACTAAATTACCAAAACGGGAATATAGCTCTGGGCCCAGCCACACTCTACTCTCCACTGATCGCTGATATGTCGTTAGTTAAGACAAGATCAGGCATAATCTGCCTCCTAACAAGACTGTCAGGACAAAATTATGCGAATTCCTACCACCTGGCGCCGCCTTGGCTTAGCTATAGCCATCGGCGGTGTTATCAGCGGTTGTAGCAAGGGCAACGAAGAAGTCAGCTCACAAGCGCACTCCCATAAAGAACATATCGAGCACAGCACTGAAAAGCTCAATCTAGAAGCCGCTGAGAAGGCTCAAATTGATACTGTCGCTGCCGACCTGCACAAGCATGTCGCCGTTTTGGCCTCCGATGAATTCGAAGGCCGCGCTCCCGCCAGTAAAGGTGAAGAGCTGACGGTAAACTATCTGGCAGAGCAATTTAAGGCGCTCGGACTTACCCCTGGTACCGTAGACTCCGACGGTAACCCCAGCTGGTTCCAGGAAGTCCCCATTGTAGAAATGGATATTCAATCCACCCCCCTTACTATTCAGGGCGAAGGTGTGGGCCAGGTTCTAAAACCTATTGACGATATGGTCGCGTTTACCCAGCGCCAAACCAGCGCATCCAGCCTTAATGAAAGCGAATTGGTTTTTGTCGGTTACGGCATCGTAGCTCCAGAAAACAACTGGAATGACTACGCAGGTCTGGATATGGAGGGCAAAACCGCAGTCATTTTGGTGAATGACCCCGGCTATGCCACCCAAGATGAGGCTCTATTTAACGGCAATGCCATGACCTACTACGGTCGCTGGAGCTACAAGTTTGAAGAAGCTGCCCGTCAGGGCGCCGCAGGGGCCATTATCATCCATGAGAATGGCGCTGCCGGTTACCCCTGGGAGGTAGTGAGCGGCTCTTGGTCTGGCGCCCAGGTAACCCTTGAAGCAGAAAACAAGAATATCGACCGCGTGGCGATTGAGGCCTGGATCACCAACCAGGCAGCGAAGGATCTGTTCCAGGCAGCAGGTCTCGATTTGGCCGAAGAAATGGCAGCTGCAAAAGCACCGGGATTCAAGCCTAAGTTACTGGAACTCAAAGCCAGCATCGAACTCAGCAACAGCCTTGAGAAGTCCAACTCTCGCAATGTTATTGCTAAGTTACCCGGCAAAAAGTACGCAGATGAAACCATTGTTTACACTGCCCACTGGGACCACTTAGGGGTCAACAGAAATGCTTCTGGCGAAGACCATATCTTCAATGGCGCAGTGGACAATGCCACCGGCACCGCCGGACTACTTGCTCTTGCAGCCCAAGCAGTAAAAGAGGATCAAGCTGATCGCTCCCTGGTATTCGTTGCAGTAACTGCTGAAGAGTCCGGTTTACTCGGCTCCAAATACTATGCCGCCAACCCAGTTGAACCTCTGGAAAAGACGGTTGCCGGCTTTAACTTCGACGCCATGAATGTCTTGGGCCCCACCAAAGACATCACCGTCGTAGGCTTCGGCAGCAGCGAGCTGGAAAATCTCTTAGAAGCAGCCGCCAAAAAGCAGGGCCGCTATCTGGCTGCTGAAGAGCACCCGGAACGCGGCTACTTCTATCGCTCAGATCATTTCAGCCTGGCAAAAGAAGGCGTGCCAATGCTGTATTTTGATTCCGGTAGCGAAAACCATGAGCACGGCCGGGAGTGGGCACAATCCAAGGACAAGGAATATCTCAGCCAGCACTACCACAAGCCGGGAGATGAGTACGACCCCAACTGGAACCTGAAAGGCGCCGCTATGAATCTGCAACTGGGCCTGCAATTGGGCCTGAAGCTGGCGAACAGCCGCGACTGGCCCAACTGGTATGAAGGCAATGAGTTCCGCGCTATTCGCGACGCCAGTGCCGAAAGCCGCAAATAACCAAGCAGGATAAATATCCCGCTTTTCCTTGGTGGCACCTCCTCGGTGCCACCAAACTTCCCACCCCAAATATCAACCCTGCATTAGCTGCAGGTGCCTCTCCCTGAATCAAAACCAATAAAAAAGCCCCACTGTCTCCAGCAGGGCCTTTTATGCGAATGAGCTCTTTAGCTAAATAGCGACTTAAGCAGCGCTAGTAGCCTCAAGCTTTTTCAACTCTTCATCGCGAAGTTCGCGGCGTAAGATTTTACCCACATTAGTTTTGGGCAAGTCCTCACGGAACTCCACATGCTTCGGCACTTTGTAAGCCGTCATATGCTCACGGCAGTAGGCGACAACTTCATCTTCAGTCAAAGATGGATCAGCCTTCACCAGGAAGAGCTTCACCTGCTCACCACTTTTCTCATCCGGGATACCGATAGCGGCAGCTTCAGTGACCTTCGGATGCGCGCTGATCACGTCTTCAATCTCATTGGGATATACATTGAAGCCGGACACAATAATCATGTCCTTCTTGCGATCTACGATTTTGATGTAACCATCATCCTGAATAACGGCCATATCGCCGGTATTCAACCAACCTTCACTGTCGATGGTATCCGCTGTCGCTTCCGGACGCTGCCAGTAGCCTTTCATCACCTGAGGTCCGCGCACGCACAGCTCGCCAGGAGAGTTGTTTGGCAGGTCATTGCCATTCTCATCGACAACCTTGACCTCGGTACCGGGAACAGGAACGCCCACTGTACCCAGCTGAACACCGTCAGTGGGGTTAAATGAAACAACCGGGGAGGTTTCAGTCATACCGTAACCTTCCATGATCATACAACCGGTCATTTCCTCCCAGCGCTTAGCAGTATCGCGAGTTAACGCCATGCCACCAGAAGCTGTTGAGTGCAATTTGCTGAAGTCCAGTTCAGCAAAATCCTTGTTGCGCATCAGGCCATTGAACAGGGTATTGAGCCCAACAAATCCAGTGAAACGCAGGCCTTTCAGCATCTTCACAAAACCCGGAATATCCCTCGGGTTGGGCACTAACAACGAGTGGTTGCCCGTGGAGAAAAGGCACATGCAGTGGATGGTAAATGCGTAGATATGGTAAAGAGGCAAAGGTGCAATATAGAACTCCTCACCTTCTTTCATACCACTGGCAAATGCGATACGAACCTGCTCCATATTCGCAACCAGATTACCATTAGTCAGCATTGCCCCTTTGGCAACCCCGGTAGTACCGCCGGTATACTGCAGAACTGCAATATCTTCTTTGGTGCGCTCAACATCCTTATGAGGACGCTCAGCGCCTTTTGCCATTGCATCGCGGAAGCTAACTTCATTGGCAAACGAAAATTCGGGCACCATTTTCTTAACGTACTTCGCCACACTGTTGATCAAGGTACGCTTCAGCGGACTGTGCAGGTCCGCAATCTCAGTAACAATAACTTGTTTTACATCGGTTTCAGCAACCACCGCAGCAGCGGTATCGGCAATATTCGCCAGTACGACCAGAGCCTTGGCCCCTGAATCATTCAGCTGGTGCTTAAGCTCGCGCTGCGTGTACAGCGGATTGGTATTTACTACAACCAAACCTGCGCGCAGTGCACCAAAAACAACTACTGGGTACTGCAGCACGTTGGGCAGCTGGACAGCGATGCGATCACCGGGCTTCAAGTCGGTATGATTTTGTAAATAAGAGGCGAATTTTCCACTTAGCGTGTCAATATCATTGATTGAAAGTGTACGCCCCAGGCATGTGAAAGCCGGCCGGTCACCGAATTTGGCGCAAGCGCCTTTAAAGACATCAAGTATGCTGCGATCAATGTCCAACTCTCTTCTCCCATTCCTGATTGTTGTCGTCGCTTGCCCACACCTTCCGTCTCCATAGGCGAAAGCTGCCATATCTCTGGGCGAGCGAGAATTTATTTATTGTTTGTAGTATCTTTGAGACGGTGAAAAAGAAGGTTTAAAACCTCTCTTTACCGATCTCCCTCTTCACTATTCGCAGGAAATAAACCTGCCAATGCTGCGGCCAACTCGCGATTTCCAGAATATTGAACATCCCCCAAAAGGAAGGCGTGACGCCCACTTAATTGACCGTCCAATATAGCACTGAGAGTGCTGTTTTCCATTTCCAATGTTAGTTCTGGATTATCAGTCTGACCAAATTCGGAAATCACTTTGTAATTTTTAGATACTTCGGTGACATAAACATAGAAGTCACAGGCATCTGGCAGCCGGAACTGTACCCGAGCCAGCGGGTACGAACAAGCTAAGTGACACAGGCGCTCTTGAACTGAATCCGGCAATTGCATCGGAAATTCTCCGTTTAAGCCGCTTTATTACTCACAAAAAAACCGCCGGCATTTGCCGGCGGTTTTCATTTCAGAGCGGGATCAGAATGCAAAATGCTCGGCATCCAATTCCATCAAGTTGCCTGCTCCACTCAACATGGACGTTGCGTGGCTGGAAGTGCGAGGAAGGATACGCTCGAAGAAGAAACGCGCGGTAGTAATTTTCGCCTTGTAGAAATCTTCTTCTCCAGTGCCCGCTGCCAGTTTTTCATTGGCAACTTTAGCCGCCTGTGCCCACAGGAAGGCCAGTACGGTGTAACCGGAGAACATCAGGTAATCTACAGAAGCAGCACCGACTTCGTCTGGGTTTTCCATAGCTTTGCCGCCAACGTGCAAGGTCAGGTCGCCCCACTGCTTGTTAAGCTCTTGCAATTTAGCAACGAAAGGCGCCAGTGCTTCGTTATCAATTTCCGCCTGGCAGAATTTGTGAACCTGCTTGGTGAAACCGCGCAGTAATTCACCCTGGGTCATCAGAACCTTACGACCCAACAGGTCCAGAGCCTGAATACCAGTGGTGCCTTCATAGATAGTGGAGATACGCGCATCACGTACGTTCTGCTCCACGCCCCACTCGGCAATATAACCGTGGCCACCGAAACACTGCATACCCAGGTTGGCAGATTCAAAACCGGCTTCTGTCAAAAATGCTTTTGCAATCGGCGTCAGGAAAGCCAGCATATCGTCAGCGGCTTTCTTCGCGTCAGCATCGCCTTTGTGAGTGATATCAACCAGCTGTGCGCACTTAACAACCAGCATACGACCACCTTCAGAGAAGGCTTTCTGGGTCATCAGCATGCGGCGCACGTCAGGGTGAACAATAATCGGGTCAGCCGGGCCTTCCGGGTTTTTCACGCCGGACAGAGAACGCATTTGCAGGCGATCTTTTGCATAAGCCAGGGACTTCTGGAAACCGATCTCGGAGTGAGCCAGGCCTTGCAGAGCAGTACCCAGGCGCGCAGTGTTCATAAAGGTGAACATATAGCTCAGGCCTTTATTCTGCTCGCCGATCAGGAAGCCTTTAGCACCGTCAAAGTTCAGCACTGCAGTGGCGTTGCCGTGAATACCCATTTTGTGCTCGAGGGAACCACATACCACACCGTTGCGCTCACCGGCAGAGCCATCAGCGTTCGGCAGGAACTTGGGTACGATAAACAGGGAGATACCCTTGGTGCCAGCAGGTGCGTCTGGCAGGCGGGCGAGTACGATATGAACAATATTGTCAGTCATATCGTGCTCACCGGCGGAGATAAAGATCTTAGTGCCGGTAATCGCGTAGGAGCCATCGTCATTCGGCTCGGCCTTGGTGCGCAGAATACCCAGATCGGTACCGCAGTGAGGCTCGGTCAGACACATAGTGCCAGTCCAGCTACCTTCAACCAGCTTGGTCAGGTAAACCTGCTTCTGCTCTTCAGTACCGTGCTCTTCCAGGGTGTTCATGGCACCGTGGGACAAACCGGGGTACATGCCCCAGGACCAGTTGGCGGTGCCAACCATCTCGCTCATGATAGTGCCGAGCGAGGGCGGCAGGCCCTGGCCACCGTACTCAGGATCGTGAGGCAGCGCAGCCCAGCCACCCTCTACAAACTGCTGGTAGGCTTCTTTAAAGCCTTCCGGGGTAGTAACTTCACCATCTTTCCAGGTGCAACCTTGCTGGTCGCCAATTTGGTTCAGCGGTGCAATAACGTTTTCACAAAACTTTGCACCCTCTTCCAGGATGGCATCCACGACATCAGGAGTAGCCTCCTCATATCCAAGTGACTCATAATGCTTTTCTGAGTCCAGCATCTCGCGCATTACGAAACGCAAATCACGCAGTGGCATTTTGATATCGGTCATCCTGATAACCTCAATTCGCTTATGTTTGGGACCGGAGGCAAAACCATCCAGTCATATTTATGACTAATTTCTAAGATTGGTTCATCATAGTAGTAAGCGAGCAGCCCCCTCTATGGCCAAACCCGTCCAAAGCGGTGACAAATCGAGGCGAGAGGATGAAAAAAGGTGACTGGCCCAGTCAAATATCCAGGCCAGCTGCAGCGCGACCACCCCGGCGATACTCGCCTGGCGTAATTCCCGTCCATTTTTTAAAGGCGCGGAAGAAAGCACTGGATTCATCGAACCCAAGCATCTCTGCGATCTGCCCATTGGAAAGATCCGGGCAGCTGAGGTAGTGAAAAGCCGCTTCCATCCGACATTCGTCTTTGAGCTTCTGGTAGGAGGTACCCTCCTGCTGAAGACGACGTCGCAACGTGGTGACCGACATATTGAGCCTCTCCGCCACCGCCTCAGCGGCAGGCATGGACTCGCTCACATCCCGGTTCAAAATGGTTTTTACTTTGGTTTTGATACTGTTGGCACTGCCGTCGCTGATCACCAGGTGGTAAGGAGCGGTGCGAATAAAGTCCTCAACCATCTGCGGGCTTTGCACCACAGGGTATTCCAGGTAGCGGGTATCGTATTCGAGCGCATTAAACGGTTGCTCAAATAACAACTCATTAGCCTCGCTTTGCGCGAGACTGCGAAACTCTTCCGGGCAAGCAAATGAGAAGTGCAACCTGGCCAGCGGAATCTCCCGCCCTGCCAGCCAGCAATAAAACCTGTGCCAAACCGCTAGAGTTGTACGCACCACACTGGGGCTCGTGTTATTCAGCAGCTGCTCAAATTCGCCTTTGCCCAGCGAACTGATCCCGCAAATTTCAACCCGCTCGCGCCCATGGCCACCTTCTCCGAGTACCGGCTTCACCTTAAAACCTCGGCAGATTTCCATAAATTCGGCACAGAGCGTAATCGCCTGGCGGAGGGTTGCACAATTCACCACCGCCAGACACAACAAGCGAAAAGACCCGGAACGGACCCTTCCACCGCTAAGCATGCCAAACCACTCATTTTGCGCCAGCCACATCACGCGCTGGTACAAGCGGCCATACTTCACTGCTGAAAATGCGGATACGCCCTGCAATTCAGACTCATCGATATCGACAGAAGCTAAAAGCTCCTTGCGATCACACCCGTGCCTGGTCGCCTCTTCGAGCAGTCGCTCGAGGTAGGCGATAGGGATGCGAATATCCTCTTCCGTTGACGCCATCTATTATTTACGCCTGCGCAACCAATTCAATAAAGCCCCGCACCCAAACGCCAGAGCAATGATGACAAGTAATATCACTAACAGAAGAATGAAATAGGTGACAACATCCTTAACGGGCAGGTCCCAGCTGTAGACTGCCGCCACTACAAAGGCGACACAGGCGAGGACACTGGTAATAAAGGAGCGGCGACTTCTTTTAGCCATGACGATCTGGATACATTGATTTTCAAAACAGGTGAGACTGCCACATTTTGTGGCGCTACCATTGTATTGTCGGCACCCAGTACCGACGCGGCGTCGAATCGTGAGGGATTGGCCGGTTCCTGTCAACGCCGCAGGAGGCACCAATGAGCAGAAGAATGCTGGAACCAGAGGATCGAGCCACGCTGTTAAGGCTTTTGCACTGGCTTATGTGCCTGACCGCCATTATATCGTTAATACTGTTGGGAATCGCCTTTTTTGCCCCTAGCTGATCAGCCCACCCTTGGCCAAATGGGCGGGATCTAACAATTCCTCAAGCGTTTCTCTATCCAGGTCCGTCATTTCAACAGCAACATCCAGCACTGGCCTACAGCTGGCATAGGCGGCCTTGGCAATCTCCGCCGCTTTCAGGTAGCCAATCACTGGGTTAAGGGAGGTCACTAAAATGGGGTTGCGGCCCAGGGTTCCCTCAATATGCGCCCGATTCACCGCGAAACTGGCAACGGCTCGATCAGCCAATAGGGTCGATGCATTCGCGAGCAGGTTAATACTTTCCAGCAGCGTACTGCCTACTAAAGGCAACATAACATTCAATTGAAAATTGCCGCTCTGTCCCGCCACGGTCACTGTGGTGTCATTACCCATCACCCGGGCACAAACCATAGTAACTGATTCGGCAATAACCGGGTTCACTTTGCCCGGCATAATGCTGCTCCCTGGCTGCAAGGCCTCCAGGGCGATTTCGGAGAGGCCAGCAAGCGGACCGCTGTTCATCCAACGCAAATCATTGGCAATTTTCATCAGGGAAACTGCCAACACCTTGAGCTGCCCGGACAATTCCACCGACGTATCCTGACTGGAAATTGCGGTAAAAAAGTTCTCTGCCGGGCGAAACTGATGAGATGTGTGGGCGCTGATTTTTTGTGCAAACAGCTCGGCAAAATCCGGGTGAGCATTGAGCCCGGTGCCAATCGCCGTACCGCCTTGAGCCAGCTGGGCAAGCCGAGGCATTACCGCGCGAATTCTCTCCCGGCACGCCTCTATTTGTGCAGCCCAGCCTCCAACTTCCTGCGCCATTGTCATAGGCACTGCATCCATCAGATGGGTGCGACCGGTTTTTACAATACTTTCAAGCTCCGTGGACTTGTCGCACAAGCCAGTGTGCAAATGGCGCAACGCAGGCAGCAGGGTGTCGCGCACTGCAAGCAGGGCAGACACATGAATTGCGGTGGGAACCACGTCATTACTGCTCTGACTCATATTCACGTGATCATTGGGGCTGATGGTTTGATCACTATGCTTTTCTGCGAGGTGGGCGAGCACCTCATTAACATTCATATTTGAACTGGTACCAGAACCTGTCTGGTAAATATCGACAGGGAAATGAGTGGCATACTCCTCATCACCGAGACTGTCGCAGGCATTGATAATGGCCTCAGCCTGGGCTTTATCCAACAACCCCAAGTCCCGGTTGGCCTCCGCGGCAGATTTCTTTATCAGCACAATGGCGCGGATAAACTCTGCTGGCAAGCCGTGACCACTGACAGGAAAATTCTCCACGGCGCGCTGGGTTTGCGCGCCATACATCGCCTCAGTCGGCACCTGAACTTCGCCCAGGCTGTCCTTTTCAGTGCGGAATTCGCCACCCATTTCACTCTCCCCAGATGCGCTTAATGCATCGACAGAAGGTTATTTAGCCGCTGCAGCCCTACTCGACCACGACGGTAATTTTCTTGGACATCACAGGCTCTTTATGTGGCACATGCATATAGTTGCCCAGAACTAGTTGTAGCGTATGCTTGCCGGGTGGCAAGGTAACTTGAGTCTCGGTTTGCCCGCCGCCAAAGTGAATGATGTTCTTACTCGCCGGCAAAGGCTTGCTCATATCCGGCATATCATCCACGTCAATCAGCAGATGATGGTGGCCGGTATTCTCTTGATTGGTACCCGCCGGTGCCACACCCATACCAGACAAACCAAACTTCACCGTAAATGTCTGGGGCACCTTCTCTCCATCTTTCGGCGAGATAATATAGACCTTGGCATCTGCTGGGGCCTTACTGCTCATATCCATTTTGCTTTCGTGCTCAGACGCATGTAACAGCGGCGACAACATCAGTGCGCTGGCAAACAGCAGAGAACTGGATTTAATCATGTGTATTCCTTCCTGATAGGGCGCCCAGATCGCGCCAATTCTTATAATCTGGCTTTACAGCTTCTCGGCCGCGGCACCTTGGTACCGTTCGGCAAAGACACTTTAACAGACCAAAGTTTCAGTTCCAGAGACTATCAGGGAATATAGTTGCGGAAAGAAAAAGAGAGATAGGATTTGTGACAGGGCTACTTATTTAAATCTGCTTTGCGGCAATTAGGCAAGAGAGAGCCCGGACCAACCGGGCCAGAAAAATCAGATACTCACCCGACCCTCTTGGGTCCATTCGCAGCGAACCTGCATATCGCCGCTGCCAGGCTCGTGATAGAGGCCAGCGGACTCCCAGCTGAAAGAGTGAACGCCGGAAAGCTCAGTTTCCAAATGCACAGTTGCCGAAACCCAATACATACTCTTCAGCAACTCTTCAAACTTCTGTATCCACAAATCCCACTCGTATTCTACCGCCCGATAGGAAGCGCCAAAGTGGATAACATCGGTCTGGTACTGAGATTGCTTCACCTTAATGGTGGGAATAGCAAACATATCCCGGCACAGGAATGGCCATTCATCAGCACTGGGCAGAGCGAGCACAGCATTGCGGTTCACCCTGCGCCGATCGCTGCCGCCAGCGAGGCTATTGCTGTCTTTGATACAACCGTAAACGATGGATTCCTGATCGCCCTGAAGCATTAATTCCATTCCTTACCACAGTGCCACTGGACATCAGGTACCCAGGGCAAAACAGATCTAAGGCATCAACTTTAACGGCGAAGCGACCAGAAAGCCACAAAACAAAACACGAACCTGCAAAGTGCTCAAAAGTTCGGCTATTCAGTTACTAATGGTGCCCCGCCTAAAATACCAGAACTAAATCTCAAAGCCCCTTTCGCGCAGCATATCCAGAAGCGCCTCTTCATCCATAACTGTGATACCTAGCTCCTGCGCTTTGGTCAATTTTGAGCCAGCGCCTGGCCCGGCAACCAGAGTGCCGGTCTTGGCGGAAACACTTCCTGCGACTTTCGCACCCAGCCTCTGTAAGTAGTCTTTTGCTTCACTGCGGGACAGGGTTTCCAGTTTGCCGGTGAGCACCCAGGTTTCCCCTGCCAGGGGCTGATCCTGCTCGTCACTCTCCTCCGCTTGCCAATGCACACCCGCCTGCTGCAGTGCCTCCACCTCTTCTTGGGCATGAGGTTGCTGAAAAAACTCAGCAACAAAATGAGCGACCACTGGGCCCACATCTTCAACTTCCTGCAAAGCCTCGACATCTGCCGACATTAGCGGGTTCAATTCGCCAAAGTGCCGCGCCAAATTGCGCGCTGTAGCCTCACCCACTTCCCGGATACCCAGGGCATAGAGGAATTTAGGCAGCGTGGTCTCTTTACTGCGCTCCAGTGCGTCAAGGAGGTTCTGGGCAGACTTTTGCCCCATTCGCTCAAGTCCCGCCACCTGCTCCAAGGTGAGGTGGTAGAGCCCGGACACCGAGTGTAACAAGTCCTCATCTACCAGCTGCTCTACCAGCTTGTCTCCCAGCCCATCAATGTCCATCGCTTTGCGCGAAGCGAAATGCTTGATGGCCTGCTTGCGCTGGGCACTACAAATCAGGCCGCCGCTACAGCGGACCACCGCCTCACCAGGCGTGGATTCCACCGGCGAGCCGCATACCGGGCAATGCGTGGGGAATTCAATAGCGTGGCCACCCGGCTTGCGCTTGCTCTCCACTACAGAAACCACCTGCGGGATAACATCTCCGGCACGGCGAATAATGACGGTATCACCCACCTGTACGCCGAGGCGCTCGATCTCATCTCGATTGTGCAGAGTTGCATTGGAAACGGTAACGCCGCCGACAAATACCGGCTGCAGGCGAGCAACCGGGGTAACCGCACCGGTGCGCCCCACCTGGAATTCAACATCCAATAATTCAGTCATTTCCTCCTGAGCGGGAAACTTATAGGCCATGGCCCAACGGGGTGCGCGGGCAACAAAACCGAGACGGCGCTGCAGGGGAATACTGTTGACCTTAAAAACAATACCGTCAATATCGTAAGCGAGGTCCTCGCGCTTCTCGCCGATTTCCCGGTAGTAGTCGATGCAGCCCTGAATATCCTTAGCGACGCGCATCTCTCGGTTTGTACGGAAGCCCCAATGCCCCAGCAGCTGCAAAGTCTCAACGTGCTTTTCCGGCAGCTCACCGCCCTCTACAAGGCCAGTGCCATACACACACAATTCCAGCGGTCTCTGTGCTGTTATACGGGAGTCCAATTGACGCAAACTGCCGGCAGCGGCATTTCGAGGATTTACGAAAAGCTTCTCGCCCGCCTCAGCCGCTTTGCGATTCAATTCGGCAAAGCCCGCTTTCGGCATATAGATTTCGCCGCGCACCTCCAATACACCCGGATACTTTTCAATACCATCTGCTTGACGCAAACGCAGAGGTACAGATCCCACGGTGCGTACATTCTGGGTGATATCCTCACCGGTCGTGCCATCCCCTCGCGTTGCCGCTCGCTCAAGCACTCCGTCGCGATATAAAAGGCTGATAGCGATACCGTCTAACTTGGGTTCACAGGCGTATTCCACCGGCCCTTTACTGTTGAGGCGCTCACACACCCGGCGGTCAAACTCCAGCAACTCTTCATCATTAAAGGCGTTATCCAAAGACAACATCGCCACCTCATGGCGAACCTCCTGAAAAGAGGAGAGCGGCTCTGCGCCTACCCGCTGGGTGGGAGAATCCGGTGTCAGTAGCTGAGGGAATTCACTTTCCAAGTCCTGCAACTCGCGCAGGCGCCGGTCGTACTCAATATCCGGCAACTCAGGATCATCAAGCACATAGTATTGGTGATTCGCACGCTGGAGGATTTCATGTAATTCCTGAACACGTTCGCGCACTTGAGGGGAAATAGTTTGATGAGTCATCGGCAATTCGAGTGAATAAAAATAATAGTTAGAAAATTATTTCGATTTTACATGCAAATACGGCCCGAGCTTACGGCTAATTTCCAAAATGAAAATCAGCCGGCATCCCGGGCCGCATTAAAAATGGCAACAATTATTTAGAGATTGCGGGCTAGCTTTGTGCCATCGCTAAAGTCCTGCGACGCTGGTACTCCACAACCCGCTGACGATAATGCTCCGCCGTTTGCGCGGTAAATACACTGCGATTCTCATCCTTCAATTCGCCACCGAGCAGCTCGGCAATTTTGTATGAGGTGGAAAGCAGTTGATCGAAAGCTTTAATCGCCTCGCCTTCCACAGGTAGTGTCAGGAACAAGCTGACACCCGGCGTGGCAAATTCTTCCATCTGGGCCAGGTCGAAAACGCCGGGCACAACAATATTGGCGAGACTAAAGATAATGGCCCCATCAGCACCGCCGTGCTCATGGTAGTGAAAAATATTCATTTCACCAAAGCGCATGCCACAGGCAACCATTACCCGAAGTAAGTCATTACCCTCGAAGTAATCTCCTTCTGGCGCCATTACATTAATCACCAACACCTCACGGGTGGGAGCACCTTCACCAACACTGCCAGAGCTTGGAGACTGAGAAGATCGCTCGGGTTGAGAATCCTCATGCACCGCTTCATGCTCAGGACTGTGAGCGCTATCCACCGCATTTAGGCTTTCAGCCTCATCTAATGCAGGCTCATAGCGTTGCTCTTCACCGACCGACTCCATCAGGGTGGGGACTTGATCTTCCAAATCGAGGATACCCTGCTCTTCCGGGCTCCTCTGGGGATTGCTGCCAGCGAGCGGTTTGCGCGAGGAAATAAAGCTCTCCTGCACCTGGCGATTCACATGTAGCGCATCCTCTAGCGGACGGCGCTGAACAACGCGAGCCTGCCCGGGCAGTTCGCTGTTCGCGGGCTTGGGCTCTCGCGTCTCTAGAGGTTTGCGGACCGGGGGTTCTTCTTCAGCCTTCTCTGAGACCGGATCAGCTTCATTTTTTACTTCAGATTGCATGGCCCGCGACAGATTGCGGGAGACCTTAACTGCCGCGCGCTGTCGCAAGATCGCCCGGCGTATGCCATCGACCACAACGACCAGCAGAACGACAACCAGGATTGTAACCAGCCAGTTATCCATTTTTTAGCGCCTCTCCCTTTACGCCCTTATGCAGAAGCCAGCTCGGCTGCTTCTTCCACATTCACCGACACCAGTCGGGATACACCCGGCTCGTGCATGGTAACCCCCAGCAACTGATCCGCCATCTCCATTGCGATCTTGTTGTGGGTAATATAGATGAACTGAACGTGTTCTGACATTTCTTTAACCATTCGTGCGTAACGACCAACGTTAGCATCGTCAAGGGGAGCATCCACCTCATCCAACATACAGAAAGGTGCTGGATTCAGACGGAAAATCGAGAATACCAATGCGATCGCCGTCAGCGCTTTTTCTCCACCCGAGAGCAGATGGATTGTGCTGTTGCGCTTGCCCGGCGGGCGGGCCATGATCGCGATACCAGTATCGAGCAGATCTTCACCGGTAAGTTCCAGATAGGCATTACCACCACCGAAAACTTTCGGGAAGAGTTCCTGCAGGCCCGCATTTACCTGATCAAAAGTTTCCTTGAAGCGGGTTCTCGTTTCCTTGTCGATTTTCTTAATTGCATTTTCCAGAGTCTCCAGCGCTTCCATCAGATCCCCATGCTGGCGATCCAGGTAGTTCTTGCGCTCAGACTCCTGCTTGTATTCATCGATAGCGGCGAGGTTAATCGGCCCGAGGCGCGAGATACGCGCAGCTACCAATTCCAAATCTTCCTGTACCTGTTTAATCGTCAGATCGCCAGGTAACTGTTCGAGCAGCTGATCGATATCGTGCTCGCTCTCGCGCAGCTGCTCTACCAATCCGTTTCGTTGCACTTCCAGAGTCTGCGCAGCGAGACGCTCCTGCTCAAGCTGGGCGCGCACCCCCTGAAGAGCCGCCTCCACTTTGTGGCGCTCCTGTTCCTGCTCACGCAGGCCGGTCTCAACCTCCTCCAGCTTTTTGCGCGCATCGGCGAGTTCCGTTTCCACCTCAATGCGCTCGCCGAGTTTTTCTTCCAACTCAGCCTGAAAATCCTGGGAGGGGTCCTGGGTCTCCTCCATTTGCTCCTGCAATTGCTGACGACGACTGCGCAACCTTTCCAGCTGCTCGCTCATCACCTGTAAAGTGCGCTCGAGAGACACCATCTGGGTGCGCACTGACTGCTCGCGCATAGCCAGTTCATGGGCGCGATCCTTGTCCTCCCGCGCGCGCTGGCGCACGGCATCCAAAGCTTCGCGCAATTCCTCCCGGCGTGCCATTAGCGTTTCGCGACGATCGGTATCATCACTCATCGCCTCGACAGCTTCCTGCAGCATTAGACGAGCTTCCGACAGGGACTCCCCTTCCAAC
This sequence comes from Microbulbifer maximicatervae (SeqCode), assembly GCF_052467815.1. Taxonomy (NCBI): domain Bacteria; kingdom Pseudomonadati; phylum Pseudomonadota; class Gammaproteobacteria; order Cellvibrionales; family Microbulbiferaceae; genus Microbulbifer; species Microbulbifer maximicatervae (SeqCode). Next base: position 3,246,697 of record NZ_CP174326.1, on the reverse strand, counting down.
TCCTGCTGCTCACGCACCTCATCGATTTCCTGCTCAATTCGGATACGGCGCTCATTCATCTGCTCCGCACGCGCCCGTCGGGCGGACAACTGGCTGCGCAGCTCTGCCTCGCGACGCCCGAGCTGGTCGGACTCATTGCGAGCTTGTTCGATGGAGCGCTCAAGATCGACCGTTTGCGTGCGCAGGGACTCGCGTCGCTCGGCAATACTCTCTATTTGCTCCTCACATAGGGCCAACTCCTGCCCCAGGGTTTCAAGATCCTGCTTGCGCGCCAGGACCCCGGCCTCTGCATCACTGGCACGATTCACTCGCAACCAGTTGGGACCGAGCCAGAGCCCATCGCGAGTCACAATAGACTCATGAGCTTGCAAACTCGCGCGTCTGGACAGCGCCTCTGTCAAATCCTCTGCGGTATAAATTCCCGCCAAGATGCCGGAGAGAGAGGCCGGCCCCTGAACCATATCCTGCAGCGAAGGAAGTGCTCCCTTCGCACTGCTATTTACAGCACTGTTATCGATCAGAACCGCTTGACCGCTTTCCAGTGCCGCCAATCCTTCAGCCACGGACTCGAGCTGCTCAACACATACCGCCTGCAATTGGGGGCCGAGGATAGTTTCAACTGCGGTTTCCCAGCCGGGCTGGGCTTTAATCTGGTCAGCGAGCCGGGGCTTGTCAGCCAGGGCTTGCTGCTGCAGCCAATTCTCAACTGCCTTGCCTTGCCCTAAAGCAGCTTGCTGCAAGGCTTCCAGAGACGCCTGACGGCCTCGCCCGGTTTGCAGCTGCAAGCGTAACTGATCGAGTTCGGTAGCCAGCTCCCGCTCCTGCACACGGAGACTGTCCAGAGACTCACGACGCTCTGCCGCTTCCTCGCGGCGCTCTTCAGCCTGCATTTCCAGCTCGGCCATCTGCTCGTTCAGCTGCAGTGTCTCTTCATCGTCGTCAGAGACCTGGAGGCCGGACTGCTCCGCCAATAGCTTATTGATCCGCTCCAGCAGCCGCTGGCCAGAAGTTTCCAAGTGCTGGATGCGGGATTGTTGCACTTCAGCTTTCTGACGGGAGCCAGAGGCACCCTGGTTAAACTGGTCCCACTCGTTCTGCCAATTGCGCATCTGCTCTTCAGATTCGAGCAGCGCCGCAGCAGATTCCTCTTCTGCTGCCAAGACCATCTCCAGGTCCGGCAGGATAATCTCAAGTTCCTCCTCAAACTGGGCCGCTTTTTCGCGATCCACTTCGAGGTTGGTCTCCGCCTCGCGATATTCCTGTTCGGTTTGCGCCAAATCGGAATGCAGGCGAGTAGAGCGCTCACGAGCGTGGGCAATGCTCTGCTCCAAGCGGGCGATATCTCCACCGACGGCGTAGAAGCGCCCCTGGACTTCGTTAAAGCTGTCAGATAGCTCGTGGTACCCCACGCGCTTTTGCTCAATGCCTGTGTCACAGGTGACCTGGCGGGTAACCAGCTCTTCAACGGTGAGTTCAAGCTCACCTATTTGTTGCTGCTTGGCCTTGGATTGGTCATCCAGTTCGCGGTATTTGAGTGCCTGTAAGTTAGCCTTGTGGCTGCGCTCTTCCTCTTTAAATCGGCTGTATTTTTCCGCTGCGGCGGACTGTCGCTCCAGTCGGGACAACTGACGATCCAGCTCATCGCGGATATCCGTGAGGCGCTCAAGGTTTTCCGAAGTCCGTCTCATCCGGTTTTCGGTGTCCCGGCGGCGCTCCTTGTATTTGGAGATACCGGCGGCCTCTTCGATATAGACGCGCAGCTCTTCGGGCTTGGCTTCGATCAACTTGGAGATCATGCCCTGCTCAATAATGGCGTAACTGCGCGGGCCCAGGCCGGTACCCAAGAAGAGATCGGTTACATCGCGGCGGCGGCACTTCTCGCCATTCAGGTAATAGGTGTTCTGTGCTTCCCGGGTTACCTTGCGCTTGACGGAAATCTCCGAGAAAGAGGCATAGGCTCCAGAAAGCTTGCCCTCAGAGTTATCAAATACCAACTCAATCGAGGCCTGCCCCACGGGCTTGCGGCCACTGGAGCCGTTGAAGATAACGTCCGTCATCGAATCGCCGCGCAGGTTCTTTGCGGAAGATTCCCCCATTACCCAGCGCACCGCATCGATGGTGTTGGATTTACCACAGCCATTGGGACCCACCACCGAGTTGAGGTTTGTCGGAAAATAGACAGTGGTAGGGTCAACAAAAGATTTGAAGCCCGCTAGCTTGATGCACTTCAGACGCATGTATTTATAAACTCGATATTTTTCTCTGCCGGGCGGGACACCAAACCTTCAATCTTACTTGGTGTCGCCAGAGCATTCAGCGCTATTCTTCACAGTAATGTTCAGTCGGGATTATCAATCCGACCAAGCAGCGGTCAAGTCAAACATGACGATCGCTACCAAATGCCAACTTGCCCCAATAGAACTCATCAATATCGGGGCAATGTGAGCTTGAGGCCAATTAGACGCAAGAATGCCATCCGGCCGCAAATAAAAATGAGGCCACAGCTTACACTGTGACCTCATTTTCGACAGTCACAGCCAGTTACAGCTGACTATCGATGGCTATTGACTGAGTTTCACTCCAGCGGGATTTAGGTAATTCACTAATCATTCCTTGCCAATCCCCTGGAGCCGGACGCGCATCCCCCTTAATGGCCAGTCGCGCCACCAACTGTACAGAGTCGACAGTGGCGATGGAGCTTCCAGGCATCATTGCTCGGGACTCATCCAGCACAACCTCTGCCGGTAACTGCCCAGCCGTGAGGCGCACAATAGCCAGAGGCATCGGGCTCGCAGCACTGCGTGCATAGATAAATACCGGGGTAGATTCTGGAGCTTCAACTCCCTCCCCCAAACTGACCTGAACTCGAATCTGCGGGCCTTTCTCTTTCGTTTCTACCTTTGCCAGCACCGCTACAGCCTCACCGCTGTCTGCCAAAGCGCTTTCAGCCCTGGCAACGCCAGCCTGAAGCGCCTCTGCTGCTGCAGATCCTGGGGGAAGCTGGCTAAGTGCTAGCTGCCAATGCTGGCGAGCCTTACGGTAGTCCTCATCTTCAAAAGCGGCAATACCCGCCAGGCCCAGCACAGTGCCATTGGATGGCTGCACCTGTAACACCTGCTCAATCAAGGAGCGGATTTCATCGGTAATCTTGGAACCGCCTTCAAAAAACAGCGCTTGCGCCAGCTCAGCTTTAACATTGGCCGCCTGGGGCTCGCGAGCCACAACATAGCGATAGGAATCTACCGCCCCAGCCAAATCGCCACTCACCAGTAGCCGCTGCGCCAATATATAGCGACTGCTAAGATCATCTGGATGAGTTTTAGCCCGCTCCTGCAACTGACGGGTGATTTTTGCCTCTTCCTCCGAAGAGGTGTGCCCACCTTGGCTCGCCACCATATCGCGATACAAAGCTACTTCGGACGGTCGGTCGGAAAACCCGTAGGCAGCTGCTGCAATTGCAGGCACCAAAACCGCCAGCCCGATTAGCAATCGGCCGCCACCCTGCCTGGCTTCACCAGATTGACTTTCCTGCTGAGCCGCCAGCAGTTCCCGCGCGAGATCTGCCTCCAGCTGGGCAAACTGCTTTTCATCCATCGCACCGCTCTGCACCGCAGCGCGAAGTTCTTTACTGCGCTCCCGGTAGAGCGCTGCCATAGCCTCTCGCTTGCTACTACCGCTGCGACGTCTGCCTGCAGCTCTCAAAGCAGGAATCAAAAATACAAAAGCTACCAACAGTAGCAGTAGGGCTACACCAAACCAGATATCAATCATTTACCTTCCTTCCCGCTATTACCTTCATCTACAGCTCCATCTCCCAACAACTGCTTTAATCGACGCCGCTCATCATCAGTGAGTTCCCCACTGCTGTCATCCTGGCGAGCCCCGGTACCACTTTTTGAGCGCATCACGATCACAATCAAGGCCAGAAGCCCGAAAACGGCAAAGACTCCCGGAGCCAACCACAGGATCAAGGTATTTTTCTGAACAGGTGGACGGTAGAGCACAAAATCCCCATAGCGGGCCACCATGTAGTCAACGATTTCCTGGTCCGTAAATCCCTCCTCCAGCAAACGGCGGATTTCACGGCGCAAGTCCGAGGAAATAGACGCATCGGAGTCTGCCAGGTTCTGGTTTTGACATTTGGGGCATCGCATCTCTTCAATAAGCACGCGATACCTTGCATCCAGCTCGGGAGAGGACAATTTTTGTGTCTCCACTACCGCATGTGCAGCGATGGACAGGCAAAACATACCGAATGCCAGTACAAGTTGGGCCAGCCAGGTCTTCTGTGTCACAGCTTTTCTCACGCTCTAACTAACGGGAATTGGGGCGATTATAACAGTGTCCCCCCCCGGCGGACACGCCCACGAATTCACACAAAAGCGCGTTAACTCATTGAAAGACAAAAAAAAATTCAAAAAAGGCGTTGACGCCACGAAGAATATCATTAAGATACGCAGCTCCTGACACGGGGTGGTTAGCTCAGTTGGGAGAGCGACGGCCTTACAAGCCGTAGGTCACAGGTTCGACCCCTGTACCACCCACCACTTCTCTTACTCTTGCCCAGCAAGAGCGTTCAAGAGAAGCAGGAATGCGGACCGGTAGTTCAGTTGGTTAGAATGCCGGCCTGTCACGCCGGAGGTCGCGGGTTCGAGTCCCGTCCGGTCCGCCATATACAAAAAAGCCCTGCTCGCAAGAGCGGGGCTTTTTTGTTTGTGCCTCATATCTTTTCATTTTTCTCACATTTTATTTTCAGTTGCTTACGCTGGAAATTTGAAAGAGCCACAAAAAAATAACCAAATCTCAGCGTAAAAAAATAATGCGGGCGCAGTGCCGACAAAATTTTTCTGCAACAATTTTCTCCAGCCTGAATTTTTATTTTCTGAATTTCTACGCAGCTGATTTTGACCGATAAAAACAGCTTAAAAAGCCCTCAAAAAACCCTCTAATTAATTAATTTTTAAACAATTTCTGGATGTTTTTTATTCTTAAAAAAAATTTTAAAAATCTTCCAACAAAATTGTTGACCGTAAAAAAAATATCATTAAGATACGCAGCTCCTGACACGGGGTGGTTAGCTCAGTTGGGAGAGCGACGGCCTTACAAGCCGTAGGTCACAGGTTCGACCCCTGTACCACCCACCACTTCTCTTACTCTTGCCCGGCAAGAGCGTTCAAGAGAAGCAGGAATGCGGACCGGTAGTTCAGTTGGTTAGAATGCCGGCCTGTCACGCCGGAGGTCGCGGGTTCGAGTCCCGTCCGGTCCGCCATATACAAAAAAGCCCTGCTCGCAAGAGCGGGGCTTTTTTGTATATGAAAAATTCAAAACCACTTTTCAATACACAACCACCTCCCCACTCCCCACCACAAACTGTGCAGACCGACTAACAAAATTAATAGAAAACCGGGGCAATGAAAGTAGCACCCTGTTTTATTACCAAATATTGCCAATAGACGAGCAGCAATTTCTTCAAATACACACCCGCTTCTCACACTTAAAGCCAGACGCAAACTTTTTTAGAAAAACTTCCCTAAGTTGTTGACCTAAGTAAAAAAATCATTATGATACGCAGCTCCTGACACGGGGTGGTTAGCTCAGTTGGGAGAGCGACGGCCTTACAAGCCGTAGGTCACAGGTTCGACCCCTGTACCACCCACCACTTCTCTTACTCTTGCCCGGCAAGAGCAACCAAGAGAAGCAGGAATGCGGACCGGTAGTTCAGTTGGTTAGAATGCCGGCCTGTCACGCCGGAGGTCGCGGGTTCGAGTCCCGTCCGGTCCGCCATATACAAAAAAGCCCTGCTCGCAAGAGCGGGGCTTTTTTGTATGCGCTAATTAGAAAAGAGTTTGGTTTTTTAAACTTCAGCTGAAGCCGCCTGGCTCTCCTCCCATTCCCCATCCACTGCTTCTTCGCCGCCATGCAATAGATGCATCAATCGCTCCAGCTCCGGCATTTCGTTAAAGCACTCCGCCTCACCAGAAATTTCATCCCAGGATGCTTTGGATTCAGTGCAAAGATGGGCCACGACCTTCCCATCGATATCCCCCTCCAGCAATCCAGCAGGCACCCAGAAGTGCGTTGTATTACTCATTAAGTGAGGAACTGTACTTCCGCATCCACCGCAAAAGTCAGATCGATAGCCCGTAGGAGTCCGGAATGAAGAGATTCTGTCTAAGCCCCGCACCCAGCGAAACTGATCCCGGCTAATAAACATGGCAGTATCCGAGGCGGAACCACTCAATTTGCGGCAGAGCGAGCAATGGCATTGGTAAAGGTTTGGAATTGGCTCTTCCAGCTGGAACTCAACCCCACCGCATAGGCACTTACCATTCATCCCTTTCTCCTTCCGCAAAACTGTTATTCGAAGTCGTCCATGAAATCGCAATAGGTTAGCAACAATATCTCAGTCCTACCCAAGACTCCTATAGACACACAGTGAAGTAAATGCCATTTGGCGCCTCATTCAACGAATATCATTAAATATCCAAGGATCTGGGGTTTAGCTTCGCCGTGAGGATATGATCCTCCCAACATCCATTGATCTTCAGGTATTTTGCCGCCCTACCCTCGACAACGAAGCCCAACGCCTCCAGTAGGGCTGCCGACCTATCGTTACCAGGCATGTAGTTGGCCATCACTCTATTCAAATTTAAGGTGTCAAAAGCATAATCAACGACATGACGACACAAGCTCCCCATTAAGCCCCGCCCCTCGTGGGACTGGTCAACTGCATATCCCATATTACAGGCCTGAAATGGGCCTCGGATGATATTCGTCAAGGAGCAAACGCCCAGTAACTGATCACACCCGGACTCTAATGCAGCAAACTTTAAAATTCCTCCAGAGCTGATGCGTCGAATCCAGGACCCGGAACTGTGAAAACCAGGCTCACGTATGGGCTCCCAGCGCTTCAGGTGCTCTTCATTAGATAGATAAAATGCAGATATGGCGGGCGCATCTGTCACTCCGAGCAAACGTATTTCCACCAGTCGATTACCTCACCATTCACATTCTGATTAAGCTCAATCAACCCATTCATACCGGCACTACTATTCAATTGACGGTAAAGAGTCCCGCTGACCGGGAAGCTCACGAAGAAATTCCCAACCCCGGGTCCTGCCGCTCTCATAACCTTCCTCGAGCAACTCTGCTTCCTGGGTAAAACGCTTAACCGGGAAATTGTCTGGAGGCGCAATAACCGAAACCTGGCACCCCTCTGGAGGCACCTCGATAAACTCCAGAGCCCGATTATATTTCTCCCCCCTCTCCAGCACGGCCTCAAATAGCCGGGCATGATCACGGAAAAACTGTTTGATAAACTTTGGAGCAGGCCCCTTAATTTTCCGATACCCCAGAGGGCGCGAAAGAATAACGGTTATATTTCTGGCCCCCTGCTGATAGGCCTGAATAATCGGTATCGAATCAGCCAGGCCACCATCGGTCATAGGCTCCCCATCCACTTCAGGAAACCCCCGGTAAGCAACCGGAATGGCACAAGAAGCCGGGAAAACCTGGTGCATGTTTTCCGGAGTTACTTTCAGGTATCTAGCCTCCCCCGTGTTGATACTGGTAGTCACGGCATAAAGCGGTATTCCATTCTCAACATAACTATCGACACTGAGCGGAATATCCTGATATGACGCATGCCACAACCAGCCAATATCACAAAAATGACCGCCTCGGAGATAGCGGCGCCAGTCAATGAAGTCCGCCCGCCGGGCATGGTCCATTAGTATTTGCCGACTTCGCCCATGGTTTCCCGCCAGATAACCAATCAAGTTGGTGGAGCCTGCGGATACACCGATCGCAAAATCAAATGGCCGATAGCCCACCTCCAAAAATGCATCCAATACGCCTGCAGCGAAAATCCCCCGCATAGCACCCCCTTCGACCACAAGGGCTGACTGGGAATTCTCGTTAATCAAAATACAGTCTTCCATAGCGAGCAACCGTTAAAACCAAACCATCTCTACCTTTGCCAAGCAGATTCCAATAGCACTATGATTGAGGCATTCAGGTAATCCGTTGAGTTAAACCAAGTATGCCAACAATTGCGTTTAAAGCGCCGTGGAGCCGCCAGCTCCAAATTATCAGTGCCATATGCACATTACTCCTACTGGGACTGCCGCTCTTTCTGGCATCGAGAGCACCAGCTGCTCCATCTACCCTCTATAGCATTGCCATAGCACTTCCGCCGGCAATACTGGCTCTCAGCGCCTTCTTTGCCATCCGTGGTTACGCCATCAAAAATGGCAACCTCTTGATATTGCGCCCGGGCTGGAAAACCACCATCTCCTTGGAGGGGCTATCTGAAGCATTCCCCGACTCAACCGCCATGCAAGGATCAGTCCGCATCTTTGGCAACTCCGGCTTATTTGGCTATATAGGCCTGTTTCAAAACCAAAAATTGGGGCGCTATCGTGCATTTGCTACCGATCAGCAAAAATCTGTCGTACTGCGTCTGGCTACACAAACTATCGTGATCACCCCCGATAAACCGGAGCGGGCAGCGGACATTCTCCGCCAACACTGCCAACTTCAACCCAATCCAAATTAATTGCTCCGACAACAACGCCACACGAATAGGCACGAGAAGTCGACAGGAAGTTCAAACCGATGAAAAAGTTCGCTTTTATAATTGCCGCCGCATTTACGCTGCTATCAGCAAGTGCTCACTCCGCTTGTGTGATTTTATTGCATGGACTAGCCAAATCAGATAGCTCAATGGAGAAACTGGCAAAGGCCACAGATGCCGAAGGTTTCCAAACGGTCAATATTGATTACCCTTCGACCAAGCACTCCATTGAAACCTTGGCTAGCATGGCCATAGCGCCTGCTGTCGAGGAGTGCGGTAACGCGCAAGAAATCAATTTTGTCACTCACTCCATGGGCGGCATTCTGGTAAGGCAATATCTACATTCAGCTGAAATCAAAAACCTGAATCGCGTTGTCATGTTGGGCCCACCTAACAATGGCAGTGAAGTTGTCGATAAATTGGGATCATTTCCCGGCTTTAAGTTCATGTTTGGAGATGCCGGGCTGCAGTTGGGTACCGGCGAGATGAGCGTCCCTAATAAACTTGGAAGCGCCGATTTTGATGTAGGTATTATTGCCGGCACTCGCAGCATCAACTTGATCCTGTCCCGCCTTATTCCTGAGACCGATGATGGTAAAGTCTCTGTATCCAGTACAAAACTGGACGGCATGAACGATCACCTACAAATGCCCGTCACACACGTATTTATGATGAAAGACAAAAAAGTTATCTCTCAGGTTATTCACTACCTGAAGCATGGATTCTTTCACAGAGCTGATAATCAAGCATCCAATTAAAATTTATCGATCTTATAAATAACCTATACCCTTTAACTCCAATCACAATACAAAAATTAGTGACAATAATTTGGAATTCACCTTTATGCAGTGGCAATGGTGCAGCTTTAATGAGCTTACGCTCAGTCAACTTTATGAAGTTTTACGAATAAGGCAGGAGGTTTTTACAGTAGAACAAGACTGCCCCTACCAGGATGCCGATGGTAAAGACCAACACTCCTGGCACCTGATCTGCTGGGAGGGCGACGAAAATAACCCGCAGGTTATGGCCTACCTGAGAGTTGTTTTCCCAGGTCTTAAATACCGGGAACCTTCGATAGGAAGAGTGTTAACCGCAGAAGCCAGTCGCGGAACAGGCCTGGGCAAGGAGCTGATTCGCCGAGCCGTAATGCACACATGCGAAGAATACCCCAACACTGGTATTCGCATTTCAGCTCAACAACATTTGGATAGATTTTATGGAGAGTTTGGCTTTGAGCAGGTGTCTGAGCCATATCAGGAGGATGGTATCCCGCATATCGAGATGCTTCGCCCCGCACATAACTGAGGGGGCGCCAGGGGGCTGCAGGGTTACTGCAGCCCAGGAAATTAATTGCTACCCAGAGGACTGGCACTGGCAGGCACAGGCTCACTACCTCTCTGGCGAGCCTTGCTGTAAAAGCATGAAGCTGCAATGCCTGCAGCAATTAGCAGCCAAACAGCATTAGCTACCAGGGACGCCCGCACAAAGGAGTCCCCACCAAATTGCGCAACATGCACCGCTACAGCTCCAACACAAGCGAGAATGGTTGCAATCCGCAGAAACATGGACCACTTAGCCACAGTCCCTACAAACGCCGCCACAACACTTAGCAGCAAAGTCACCAACCAGAATACCTGTGCCGCATTGAGCTTAAAGGCAAGGTAGGTAACCGCACTCAGCGCTATAGCAAATGGTATACCCCATACCTGGGCAGTCCAGACTCGCTCAAGGCGCACAGCAGGATTACCACGTTGGCGCTTGCGTACGAACCAGATATTAATACCGGATACCACCAGCAGGCACATTCCCACCCCTAACAGAAAGTAGGCGATTTTCACCGGAAAGCCTGAAAAGTGGCCAAAGTGTAAGCGGTAAGTAGAAAGATAAACCTGCTTGGCCCCATCGCCCTCAGACCAGCCCTCTTTTTGAATCAGGCTGCCGTCGGGATTAAAGTGATATCGCTCACCCCAGACTAACCGCTCAGGAACCCGAGTCCACACCTCAACAACCTGACCCTCACGCCCTGGGAATGCTACCTCAATACGGGTGCGCTCCTCCTCCGGTGCGATGCGATCCATCGTTGCCAAGATCGCAGCGTAGTCTGGATAATCGACTTCAGGAGCATTTTCCTCCATCACTGGATGGTCCGCATAGAGCATATGCTCGACCTTTTCCGTATCTCCATCAAAGAATACGCCGGCAATTGCAAAAGCAGCTACCTGGGACAACCCAATAAAAGCACCCGTAATAGCGATAGCAAGATGGAAAGGTGAAGCCCAAACACCCAACCGATTATGTAAATCCACTTGCTGCAAGCGCTTAGAGCCCGCAAGGCGAAAAGAAAAAGCATCTTTAATGATTTTTGGATGGGCCAACAAACCGGAGACAATCAATGCTGACATCACCACACCGATTAGGCCAACCAGTATAACTCCATAGCCAACCGGGAGGTTGAGCGCAAAATGCAAATAGGCTAGGAAGTGGGTCCATTCGTGTTCAACTTTACCAAGCAGGGAGCCATCTTCAGCGACATACCGCTCCATATCACCAACTTCAACCACCAATCTAGGCATATCCTGATTGGGGATGGTGAATTTGATTGACTCGAGATCTTCCTTTTCTTGCTTGGCCAGCGCGATAGCATTCTCTGTCGCAGTCCGGTACACAGAGGCTTCAACATTAAGGTTTTCCAACTCTGAGGCCTGCTCCCAGCGTTCGAACTCATTGTAGAAAACCGCCAGTGTTCCGCTGACACAAACAATATATAAAAGGGTGGATATCGCCAGACCGAGAACTGAATGCCCATCAGTCATATTACGGACAAAGCCAGGGGTCGGTTTAAAGGAAAGTTTCACGTTAAATTCCTGCTCAAGTCCGTTGATTTATGCTGCCGAAGCCGGAAGCGAAAATGCCAATAACAAACCGCTAACCGCTGAGAACGCCAACAGGGCAGCCGAAGGGCGTAATAGTTTTTTATCAGCGCAGCACCAAATCATCGCCAGGGTCCAAATGGTCACTGACATGAAGGCACCACCAACTAATCGGGCAGCTTCAGAAAACCCGGTAAAACCGAAGAAAAGCAGACCGGCGATTAGGCCACTAGCAGTGGGCAACAGAAAGGCTGCCATAAAACGCATGAAGCCCCGCAACCACAATAGAAGCAGGGCTTGAGATTCGGGTGTCCCCGAGCGCTGTTTTTCAATCGGCCTGGAACCCTTGGGCCAGTCTGCCTTTAGAGCCAGCAGAGCAAAGGCCCCCAGCATCACAATCAGAGTGGCAATACTAATTCCGAATTCCACTCCAACAATTGAGCTCCAGCCAATGGCCGATAACACCATGGCAGCCCAACCACCCCACCTGCGTACTGGCTCTGCCCCACTACGGCTCCAGGCGGAATAAAGGAGCAAAATACCAGCTAAAGCAAAAGCACTGGAGGCACCGGCAATCATATAAAAAGACATTGGTATTACCATCACAGCGGGATTCAATTCCCGTCTGATTGCTAAAACGTAAAAAAGGGAGCCTGCCCACAGACTCCCCCTGCGGACAAACTCCCTGCCTACACTAACTTAGAAGGTGTAGCGTGCTTCCGCAGTTACGTAGCGACGCTCACCGTAGAAGCAGTCACCTCGGCTCAGACAAGCGGTAGTGTGAACTTCATCGGTCAAGTTCTTTGCATTCAACTGGAACTTCCAGCTTTCCAGGGTATAGCCGATAGCGGCATCATACAGAGTGTATGACGGGTTATAGGACGGGAAGGTTCCGGTTGAATCTTCGACACCGGTATAACTTTGACCCACATAACGAACACCGATGCCGGCATTCAAACCAGGTAACAGGTTGCCAAAGTCATAGTTCCCCCAGACGGAAAACTGCTCTTCAGGGACAGCTTCGATATCCTCATCAATGTTGAGGCTACTGTAGTTGGCAACCAGACTCAAATCACCAAGCTTACCTACTGCCTCCAATTCAAAGCCATCGAGCTCGGCTTCGCCAAGTTGGGTTTGGTAGCCCTCATTATCGTAATCGTCTACTAGCAAATTCTTCTGCTTGATTTCAAAAGCAGAGGCTGTAATCAACAGATTGGTACCTTCAGGTTGGTATTTGATACCTGCCTCTACCTGCTCCCCCTCAACTGGCTTGAACGGAGTCTCATTCGCATCAGAATCGTTTACAGGTTCGAAAGATTCAGAATAGCTTACGTAAGGTGTGATACCGTTATCGAAGGCATACATTACACCAAAGCGCATAGTCGTAGCATCATCCTCAAATGAAGAATCACCAGAGTCGGACTTCGCATTATCGCGACGAATTCCAGTGGTGATAATCCAGTTTTGAATGCTCATTTGATCCTGGAAGTAGAATCCAAGCTGCTCGGTATCTGTACTGCTCTCAGACCAGTAATCAGTTAAGCCTTCCAAGTCATTCAAGCTACTCAGACCAGCAGGCACGTAACCGTAAACCGGGTTAAAGATATCAATGGTCCCGCCGTAGCCATACAAATACAGACGATCATTGGTTGTTGTTGCATCCTGGCTATCCAGACCAAAAGAAACCTGATGCTCCAATGCGCCTGTGGCAAACTCCCCAGACATACGCAAATCGAAGATGAGCAGGTCGCTTGTCGCATCACTCATGTAGATAGTACGTGTTGCTTCACTGATATCCGGGTTGAGGCGCGTGGCATCAAAGTTGGTCCACATAGAGTTGTAATCAACTTCCCCTTCGGAGTAACGCAATCCGGCATTTAATGCCCAGCTATCACTGAAGCGGTGATCAACCCAAACACTGTAAGAGGTTTGCTCTGTATCATATTTATCCCAGCCCGGCTCACTTAAGAAAGTATCGGTGGGAATATCACCGTTTGCGTTATCAATCAGGGTACCGCCCCAAGGCAAAAATGCGGTGGTAGTACCAGATTCATCTTTTTGATAGGAGGTCAGGAAAGTAACTTCAGTATTAGCACTCGGGCGCCAAGACACTGAAGGCATAAACAGGGTGCTGTTATCATCTACATGATCAACTTGAGCATCCGCATCACGGTCATATCCAACTACACGATACAGCCATTGCTCGGAACTATCTATCGCTCCAGTAACGTCACCAGCAAAAACGAGACGATCGTAGTCGCCAGCCTGAACCATCACTTCGCCACCAAACTCATTTTTAGGGCGCTTAGAGACCAGGTTCACAATACCGCCTGTAGAACCCTGACCGTAAAGCACGGAAGATGGTCCTTTTAGGATTTCAACGCGCTCAAAAGCATACGCATTAGCGCGAGAGCTGGTGTAACTACCAAAGATAGACTGCAGGCCGTCAATAAACATAACCGGATCTACGCCGCGAACTGTCGACCAGTCACCGCGCGCATCCACACCATAAGTCCCACCATTAACGCCAGCGACATACTGCAAAGCATCTTGAACGGACTTGGCACCGATAGAGTCCAGGAAGTCTTTATCCCGTAAAGAGATGGAAAAAGGAGTCTCATCAACCGGAATATCCAGCTTACCGATAGAGGTTTGGCGAGACAGGTTCAATTCACCGGTTACATTTACCTCTTCAATACGATCATCTGTGTTATCCGCAGCAAACGCTACAGAAGAACCGCCCGCAGCAATAGCCAGTGCCAACAAGGAACGGCTGATTCCAGAAATTACAGGAGAAGCTTTTTGCATACTTTTCGTTCGAGCGGTACTCATAGAGATCTCTCAATGCCAACTGAATTTAGATAGATCACGTTTTAGGTGTGACCTTGATAACTGGTCGCGAATCCTAATAGGAATCGTTATCATCTACAACATTATTGGAACATTTTTTTACTAAAAATGTCCTCGCGGCAGTTAATGACAAAAATACCAGCAGAGAAAGACAATCTCACAGCAGCTAAATTGCACGTTTTTACCAGTTAATTCAGGCCTAGAATGGGGCTCAGGAGGTTTAGATTCGGCTTGAACACAAGAAGATAGCTGGATGACCGCTCAGCAGCCGCCATCCAGTTTAGTATTTTATTTTATTCGACCAATTCGCCTAGGGGTGCTCCAGCCACTCAAGGGTAGGTATAACTAGCCTGCACTCCCAAAGGCATTCCCAGTGTCCAGTAAGCCACCAGGAACAGCGACCAGCAAATCAGGAACACAATGGAGTACGGCAACATAATGGATACAAGTGTCCCAATACCCGTTCCCTTCACATAGCGCTGGCAGTACACAACCACCAAGGGGAAGTAAGGCATCAACGGGGTAATGATATTGGTGGAGGAATCACCTACCCGGTAAGCGGCCTGGGTGAGATCAGGGGAGAAACCGATCTGCATCAACATAGGCACAAAGATGGGGGACAGCAGCGCCCACTTGGCAGAGGCAGATCCCACAAATAAGTTGATAAAGGCTACCAGTACAATAATGCCCATCAGGGTAATCGGGCCCGGCAGCTCCATCGCCGCGAGCAAGCTCCCTCCCTCTACCGAAAGCAGCGTACCCAAACCGGAGCGGGCAAACTCAGAGATAAACAACGCACAGAAAAAAGCCATCACGATGTAATAAGCCATGGAGCCCATGGTTTTGGACATCGCATCAATAACATCCTTACTCTGGCGGAAGGTACCGGCCGCATAGCCAAACACCACACCGGGAATCACAAACAGCAGGAAGATCAGCGGCACAATCGACTTCATAATTGGCGCAGTGAAGGAGGCTAATTCCCCTTCTGCATCGCGCAAGGCTGAGGTCTCTGGCAGCATCCAGGCCACAAGCCCGACGATACCCGCCACCATCACAGTTACCGCCAGGTACATGGCTTTTTTCTCGCGGGCGCCCAGTTCCTGCATTACTGGCATATCCGCTTCATCGCCATCCACCTCTACATTCTTGAGGCGGGGCTCGATGACTTTATCCGTCAACCACCACCCCAACAGGGTCACAAGCAGGCAGGATGCCGAAGTAAAGAACCAGTTGTTAAGGGGGTTTACCTGCATTTCCGGGTTGGCGATTTGTGCCGCTGTCTGGGTAAAGCCTTGCAGTAAGGGATCAATCGCTGAAGGAACAAAGTTGGCAGAGAAGCCGCCTGAAACTCCGGCAAATGCGGCAGCGATACCCGCCAAAGGGTGGCGCCCTGCCGCATAGAAGATCACCCCTCCGAGAGGAATTACCAATACATAACCTGCATCTACGGCTGTATGACTGACGATGGCCACCAAAATCAACATAGGTGTCAGAAGCATCTGCGGCGTTACCGCCAGCAGCTTTTTCAATACCGCATTGATAAAGCCACTCTGCTCAGCCACACCGACCCCCAGCATGGCTACCAGTACTACCCCCAGGGGCGCAAAACTGGTAAAGGTAGTTACCATGCCAGACAGGAAGCGAGCCATTTCACTACTGGAAAGCAGGTTGGTTACCTGTATCGCCTCGCCGGTAGCGGGGTGTAAGGCTTCGAAATTAACACCAGAGAGAAGCCAGGAGAGTACCCAGATTCCCACCATCAAGATCAAAAACAGAACAGCCGGATCGGGTAATTTATTACCGACAACCTCAATAAAATTGAGCGCTCGATTAATCCAGCCATTTTTATTATCGGCACTATTGCCGGCATCAGGATTTGCCTGAACGTTTTCCATGTTTGCACCCTGTACATTTATTATTTTTTATTTAAAAGGAGGCCGCTACTCCATGGCCTCCTGCTTTTTCAGGAAAAGCTTTAACCTATCTTGCGGATACCAACCGCGTGACGCAACTTCTCGATAAAGGGCGCAGAGTAAGCGCGAGCCTTAATAGCCCCCTTCTCCAGCTCCGTTTCAATTTGGTCCGGGTTAGCCAGCAGCTCATTGTAGCGCTCGCGAGCTTCACCGATCTGGCCGTTCACCAGCTCAAACAACTGCTTCTTGGCCTCACCCCAGGCAATGCCCTCCTCAAAAGCTTTGCGCATTTCTGCTGTCTGTTCTTCGCTGGCAAATGCCTGCCAAACCTGGAATACAGTGGAAGTATCCGGATCTTTTGGCTCACCTGGCTCCAGCAGGTTGGTTTTGATCTTATTAATGTGCTTTTTCAGCTTCTTCTCAGGAAGGAACAGCGGAATAGTATTGCCGTAACTCTTACTCATTTTGCGACCATCCAGGCCCTGCAGCACAGCTACGTGGTCGTCAACTACCGCTTCTGGTAAAGCGAAGTGCTCGCCGTAGTGGTGGTTGAAGCGCTGGGCAATATCCCGAGCCATTTCGATATGCTGTACCTGGTCTTTACCCACCGGCACCTTATTGGCGTTGAACATCAGGATGTCGGCGGCCATCAGGATCGGGTAGCTATACAGCCCCATGGTGACGCCAAAATCGGAATCTTCGCCATCGGCACGGTTGGCATCTACCGCTGCTTTATAAGCGTGGGCACGGTTCATCAGGCCCTTGCCGGTCATACAAGTGAGCAGCCAGGTTAATTCAGGAATCTCATGGACGTCGGACTGACGGTAGAACACCACATTGTCGGTATTCAGGCCCAAGGCCAGCCAGGTTGCAGCGATCTCCAGGGTGGACTGATGGACCTGTGCCGGGTCCTGGCACTTAATCAGTGCATGGTAATCGGCCAGAAAGTAGAACGATTGGTTGTTTTCATCCTGACTCGCGGCGATCGCCGGGCGGATTGCACCCACATAGTTCCCCAGGTGTGGAGTACCGGTTGTTGTAATACCGGTTAATACGCGCTGTTTCGTCATAATTCCTTCGTAGTCTGTACTGTCATCAGGCAATAGAGACCGAATCATACCCCTTTAGTGCCCGGGGGTGTATCAACCAAAGGTACCGACTCCCCATAGCCGTACCAACACGCGGCCAACGTTAAGCCTCAAGCGCCACTTTGGCGGAAACCTGGAATTGGCGCTGATATTCACTGGGTGAGATCCCAAACGCCCGACGGAAATGGTGACGCAATGTCGCACTACTCTCAAAACCAGCCAGTTGGGCTGCCCGATCTACAGACTCCCTACCGGACTCCAGCGCCTTCTGCGCCGCCCGCAAGCGCTGCTGAATCAGCCACTCCTTGGGAGCAATTCCCATCGACTGGCGAAACTTTCGGTCAAAACTACGGCGGGATAAATGAGCGCGCTGCGCCATATCATCAATTTTGATAGCGCCATCCAAATTGCCAATCGCCCAATCCAGCGCGGCGGAGAAGTGGTCTGGCCGTTTGGCAACGGGCATCTCCACATATTGGGCCTGGCCACCCTGCCTATGGGGTGCCATCACCAACCGACGAGCCACCGAATTGGCTAATTCATAACCGTGATTGCGCCGCAAAAACTCAATGCCCAGATCGATGGCGGCACTACTACCCGCTGCGCAAGCCAGTGCATCCTCCCACACATAGAGAACGTCTCCCACATACTCCACCGCAGGAAAGCACTCACGAAAACGATCCGCAAACAACCAGTGGGTAGTCGCCTGCCGACCATCAAATAGTCCCAGTTCCGCAGGCAGAAAAGCACCGGAGCAAAAAGTAAGAATCTGGCGGCTGGCAGCGGCAAACTCAGCCACCGCCCTATGTACGCGCTCCAAATAAGCATCTTGTGGTTGTGCATTGGTCGACCAACAGGGAATCACCAGCAGATCATAATCCATCAAACTCTCTACCCGCCGACAAGCCAGAGCCAGACCGCCGGTCGCCAGAGGGTTTTCCTCAGCGAAAGTCACAATTTCACCGGTGTAGAGCTCGCTAAGTTCAGGTCGGGGTAGGCAAAAGAGTTCGGTAGCGCAACCGAGTTCGAAGAGTGAGACCTGCCGGTGGGCGAGAACAGCCACTTTCTGGCTCTTATTAGGCTTTTGTGCCAACGTCGACATAGGTACCCCTAACCCTCAGCAGTTAATTAAATTAGGTTAACGAATAAATCCAATCCAGCATACCCAGTTGAGCAGTTATTGAAAGCAATGCCGGGAATAAAACCCTCAAGCTTTGAAGCATTATTTGATCGGTAAATCACCATCATCCTCAAATAAGTAAAGCCGAACCCCACTAGCCAAGGCCGACCCACAAGTTTGCACGCAGAATTGGCGCAAAATTAATGCTATCTGGCTCAGAGGTAGATCGCCCGGGAGCAATCAAAAAGGGACACTATCGCCACTTGGAAATCTGACGAACACCGAGAAACCACCGGGAGTAATATATGAGTTCAGCCGTAAGTAGAGTACCCGCTGCCAACAGCCAAGATGCGCTAAACCACTTCCAAAACCTCCTATCTTTTGAAACAGACTGCTGGGATGTACACCACGCAGTCAGCCAAAATCGCAAGGACTTTGTACTTTTAGACGTGCGAGGTGAAGAGGCCTATAAAAACGGACATATACAAACAGCTGAATCCTTACCATACAGCCGTATCAATAAAGACAGGCTGAGCGAATACCCTTCAGATACTTTATTTGTTGTCTATTGTGCAGGCCCACACTGTAATGCGACAGAAAAAGCTGCTATCAGGCTGGCCACGCTTAACAGGCCGGTCAAGAAAATGATCGGCGGCATCACCGGATGGCTAGATGAAGGGTTTACCCTCATCCAAGAAACAGCCAAATCAATTTAACTCCTATTGTTAGCCTTTTCCAGGATGACATAACTTGGCACAAGGATGTGCCAAGCTATCAAACGCCTACTCAAAGAAATACTGATTAATTGGTACTGATATGTTTGTTCGCCACGCCCATCCCACCGACTGTTTTTATCTCTACAATATGATGCGCTGCTTAGCCAGGCATAATAATTCAACTGACTCTTTCCATATTACCCAATTTGAATTGCAAAATAGGTTATTTCAGAGGAAAGAGCATCAAGTGCTAGTTGTGGAACAAGACCACAACCTTGAGGGGTATATCAGCTTTAATATTATTCCAGAAAGTGAAAGCTCGGCGGCCTGGGCTATTATCAGTGAGCTATATATCGAGGATTGCGATACAAACCGAAAAGAAGAGATTACCCAAGCCCTATTGAGTGCAATTGCGAAAGAAGCTCGGAAATATCGCTGCATCGAGATAAGGTGGAAGGTATCTTCAAAGGGGCATAAATAAAAACTGGCTTTTTAGCAAGGATTGCAAGTTCAACTTGTAATACAAAAAGAAACGGAGAGTTCTAAAGTTCACCTAACAGAAAACAATTAGCCCTTCCGCCACCTAACTAGCTTTGATATTCAAAAGAGCCTTTTGGCAGCAAAGAGACACTCGAACCAGAGTGCGTATATCGCCTGCCAGCCAAAGGCTAAAACTTTATGCTTGGAGTCTAGCTTCTTAATCGCCTGCCCCCCGGAATTGTCTCCTTACGACATATTCAAGCCTCCAATTTCTGTTTCTTTTTGATCCTCACATAGACTTCTTCACGGTGGATAGGCAGTGACTTGGGTGCGCTTATACCTATCTTAACTTGATTACCTTTTACCTCCAGCACTGTGACTGAGACATTTGATCCAATTCTTAGATACTCACCTGTCCGTCGCTTTAAAATCAACATTCTCATTTCCTTCAATAATCAAAGTTTGGGCACTTCCGGGATGGGGGAACTTGTGATTCAACGTTTGGAGGAAATGTGGGGTGGTGCGCGAGGGCGGTAGGCACAGAAGAGGAAAAGGCGGGCGCTAGACTTCCAGAGCCTGGGAATCGGTCCCAAACTACTGAATGTACTCCACTTTATTGAAGACGAGTGGGTTTCTAGCGTATTATCCATATAGCCATTTTGATAGGACATGTATCAATTTGGTTAGCTGGCCCCGGGTGTTCGCGCACCTTGGGTCAGCGCCTTTTACTTACTCTTACGTCACGCTACCGTTCTCCTTTTAGGGAATGGGTCTTTTGGAAAATTCTCGGCTCTCTCTAGGCTTTCAAGCCTGTAAAGCCGCTTTAATCAGCTCACTCAATTACGGTCAAAATACTAGAAATATCTATCGATTTTACGCAGCTTTGACATTAAAACAAACTTAATAAATTCCAATAAGATCATTTTCGTGCCTATATTTTTATCATTTCTGGCTTCTGAAATCTCAGATAATAACCAATAGCTGCTGTTTAAATTGGAATTCCCCTTGTGCTTTTTCGAAAAGCTTGAAGAATTAAACTCTCAATCACATAGCTAGCTGGAAGGGGGAAACAGAAGAAAGCAGACGTTTACCGATAAACTAAATAGCTTATCAGCTTTATGCACGTTGCCATGCTCCTTTGCGAAAGGCAGGAAGACCGCGAATCTATTGTAAGGATAAATAGGGCTAAGGTGTAAAGTTACCAAGTAGCAAGTCATCACCCCATATTGCACCTATCTGGTTATTTTTAGGTTAAACCAATTGTAACGGCAATACCTGTGAGGCCTGATTATACCTTGATTCGACAACGCATTTATGCGGCAGCCTCAGGTGAGCGCCTAAAGATCCACTTCCCTTTGTCAGCAATGAGCGCTTGTATTTACCGAAAGAACTATCCTTTCAGCTGAATCACTAATTAGAGTTAGCGGTTTGGGGGTGTCGGAATATAGCCCCCAAAAAAGAGGTTGTATTGACGAAAACACACCCCCCATCTTAGAGCGTCTCGGTATCTCACCCCAGCACTGGCTATATCTCACCCAGAATTTAGACTCGTTTTAAAGACTTGATGGGATCAGCAGGAGCAGTAGAAGAAGCTTGTAGCAACCTCGATAAACATTGGGTACCGGGCATGGGTGACTGCTAGCACATTTTCTCAGCTAATCTAGCCTTCACCAAACACTTGACACCAAAATTTCCGATTTTTTTTCAGGAAACACTGTTTTCCAAAACCTGAGTGCAAATTCGCAGTATTTCACGTCCAAAATTTATAAATCAGAGATAAAGAGCCCCCAGAATCAGGACTTATCGCGTAACTGACACCTCTTTCCAATCTATGAATACTCAGAATGTGATGTGCCGCCCATTTAGTGACGGCACACAATTTCAGACCAAGGTTCCAGCCATCCAATCTAAGGACTCTCAAATTTATGGCTAAAGGACAATAGACTTACGATACTAATTGATTAATGTAGCACTTAAACTCATTAGAATTTGATGGCATATTTGCAAAGTCCGCCCCATCCATTTTTCCGGCTATTTCATTAGCTTGCGCATGAGTATCACAACCATTGCCAACCAATAACTGAGTCACCTCTAAAACACCTCTTGTGCATGATTTAAGAAATGGAGTTTTATCCCAATCACCACGACCTTCAATATCAGCTCCATTTTCCAGCAAACAGGAAATAATTTCTAAAGCACCCTTAGGATTAACATTTGAGCGGTCAATTGATGAAAGTAGCGGGGTAAACCCATCACTACTTTTAGCATTAACATCAGCACCAGCGCCTATCAACTGCCGTGCAAAATCCACATTAAATGCTCTACAAACAGGATTCAAAACGTAAACCCCTTCAGAATCTGGCACTGTAGGATCAAAACCATTAAGAATTAACTCCTCCACTGTCATCAGTGGCGCCAACTCCAATAGTTCATCATACGACTTAAACATTCTGCTTTACCCTGCTAGCTAATTTTAGAGACATTGCTCAGGACAATTTTGCTTTACTGCACGTTCAGCATTTTTAATTTGGTTATCCACTTGCTGCATGTGCCTCATATGCTCTTCATCTGGCACTCCATTAAACCACCTATCTGTCATTGACTGCCTCAGATTCCTACAATCTTGAGCCTTTTTGAGCTGCCACTTCGCCCTATCACATGGATCAAGAAACCCAGGCGGTTCAGGTTCATCGCAACGGTTATGATACTCACTTTTATTAGCCTCATATTCGATTTCGCTTTGTAAGTCGCTTACGTTTTCGCTGAGTTGAGATAAGGCCTGCACAGCTCTATAGCTTCTATAAGCACGATACCCAAGTTGTGCAACCCTTATTCCACCAATTACTGCTCCCACACAAAGCCCAGTACCACAGACCAATCCTGTAGGATCCCCATTCGCGACAGGGTTTTGATAAACATATCCGTAAGTATTTATTCCACCATTGAGCCCTATAGGATCACTTTGCAAATAACGCCCACTACCCGCATCATAATCTCGGAAGTAGTTATAATAATGCTCAGCCTCATCTCCCTTGACTTGCCCAGGAAATCGAAGATTGACTAATACCAGGTTAGTATCACCATCTGGATCAACATTAGGCTCGGACTTACCAAATGCATCACTATCCCAGCGCCAAACAATCGCTTCACTTTCATTTGTAGCAATACGCGGAGTATTTAGATGGTCAGTATGCAAATAGGTTAAGTTGCTACCCTGTACCTCCCCTTCGCTATAGCTAATCTCAATCTGCGCCACTGGCATATTGTCGAGATAGATATAATCAACCTGGCTTTGAATCTCACTGTCATCGGCAGCGATATTGGTCTCCGTCAGGTATTGGCCACCCAAGTCATAGTGCAGCAGATTATCTTCTGTTTTATCTGTGCGCACTCGCTGGCCAAGGGCATTGTAATAATAGGTACCCTTAAGGATACTGTCTTCGCTATAGGTTTTAAGGCGGTTGGCATGATTGTAGGCGTACTGCTTGGCACCATTCCCCATGCTAGTGGTGTTGCCTACCTCATCGGTCACCCAGGCCTCGTCACCTTTGCTGGTCAGGCGGTTGGAGCTGGCTTCATAGCTGTAAACAGTACTGCTCTCAATATCATCGGTGCTGGTAGTATCCTGCTGGGTGCGATTGCCTACCGAATCGTAGTGATAGCTGTTTTCTCCCTCGATATAGCCTTCATCCGTAAGCCGGTTTAACTTATCGTAGATAAATCCCCGGTCTTTGGCGTTATCCAGGTTATCCTCTATACAGGTGATATTGTTGGCTAAGTCATAGGTATAAAACTCAGAGCGAACATTACCGATCCCCGAGGCACTTACAGTTTCCAGTCGGCCATCCAGGTCGTAGCTATAGCTCTGGCTGATACCATTGCCGTAATCCATAGAACTAATACCGCCGAAAGGCTCACAATTTTGGATACCCAGAATTAGCTAGCCAAAAATCTACCAGACACCGACTAGCAAACACAGATTTTGGGGTTGCTAGTTTTGTGAAAAAAACTAGAGGGGAAAGACAACTAAGGGGTAAAGCGAACTTTAAGAAACGACAAAACCCTGCGCTACTGAACTTTGTCGTTTAGTGGTCAAGAAGAAGCCTACCCTTTATTCAATTCGCAACGTAGCTGCACAAAAGATCCCTTTTTATTTCAACTCTACAATCATTCGGCACCCAGGATTCCCTCCTTTAAATTATTCCCGGAATTCCAAGTAAGTTATAGCAGACTGAATTGCCCCACCATACAGAAAAGAAAAGGCGCCCCACGCTAGAACCTGCCCCCAAAGAAAACCTGCTTGGTACTGACTAAGTATCGCCGCTATAAAACCAGGTAGAAATATAGCCTCCAAAATAACACTCGCTATAAAACTTACGCCCCACCCGCCGAAAACAGCCAAACAAATTCCGCAAACCAAGTTTAACCTAAGTCTAACTATAAGAGCAGCAAGCAACACAACACCCAATGACTGAAGCAACAATAAATAGGACTCACTATACTTAAATTTAAGTTGGGTTAGCCATAACCATAATACGCTAGCGGTTACGAATACTGACAAGATTCGCCTTATAAAAGCTCGATCATTTAACAGTTGCACCTTCAAATTTCTCCGAAAGTTTTCCTGGAAGCCAAGTCTGACCATCTAGGCCATTGAAGACTTTCGACTTATTAAAAACGTCTGATGTATTCATGGCGCAAGTTAACCCAACGGCCGTAGAACGTTGTATAAATGTTGCTTCCGGACATTCATCAAAACAACAAAGAAAAAAGTCTAAACGTCACATACATTGACACAACAAAGAGATCACGACAACATACTGTATATAAAAATATATTAAATTTGTTTCCATAACCATACCCTGATGCTCACAGAACTCTCTTGATGCAACACCCTACTATCACTGCGTCACTCATTGTGTACGCAGGGCATTCCTTTGCGGGAAAGATGCTCAGCCAGGGAACACTATGAGCATCGACCCCAGTGGATTGTGGCCAGGATGCAAAAACTGGCTGGCAGTTTCGCCCTTGATATCGCAGCCTATGCAGCAATGAGTAATAACTATCATATTGTGCTCTATATTGACTCAAATACATCCAAAACTTGGCCCGACACTGAAGTCATCTCTGGCGGGAGTTTTTTAATATTCCCATACTGGCTCAACACTATGTTCAGAGGTACACCCTTAATCACGGTGAGATGGAAAAGCTCAAGGAACTTATTGCTCTTTGGAGAGAAAACTTGATGGATATCAGCTGGTTTATGCGCTGCTTAATTGAATCTGTCGCTCGCCAGGCCAATGTGAAAGATAACTGCACAGGCCGCTTTTAGGAAGGATGCTTTAAATCCCAGGCCTTGCTAGATGAGAGAGCTCTCACTGCCTGCATGGCCCATGTCGATCTCAATCCTATCCGAGCCAAAATAGCAAAAACCCTGAAAGATTCTTGCTATCCTTCCATTCAGCAACGTATTCATGCAGCAATCTCAGGTGAGCAGCCCAAAGAGCTGCTCTCGTTTGTTGGCGATGAGCGACTAAACATGCCTAAAGGACTTCCCATTCGGCTGGATCACTATTTAGAGCCGGTGGACCGGAATGGTAAAGTTTAGATCCCAGAAAGCGCGATTCCATTTCTGAGAACGCTCCCCCAATACTCGAACGACTGGGTATACCATCAAAATATTGGCTTTATCTCAGTCACAACTTTGAAAACCACTTTAAAAGGCTTAGTTGGATCAGCAGAGACCGTACTAAAAGCCTGCAAACAGCTCAGTAACACCGGGGGTACGGCACCCGCGATTGCCGGCGCTACCTTTCTATAGCACCCTACTGATTATTCCCTCCTTAGCTACCTTAACTCCTCTTGGTTTTTACCTTAATAAATGCAAAGGATAATTGTTAATTTTCTCATTACGCCCTTGTATCAACTAAAGAAAAAGCAGACATTATGGGGGCCTTTATGGATGTCCGCGATGTTAAGGGTTCGAGGTAATTTCTGGATGTTTAGTATTTAGTGTACTCTGTTGGAACCATATTACCAAAACCACCGTACGCTGGGCTCTCAGTAAAGATTAACAAGCTCAAATAACCCTGCGTAAACTCCGAAAGAGAGATAGAAAGTCGAACACTGCTGCCTTTCTTTGCAGCACTGGGAGCAAAAAAGCTAGAAAATCACTTCCGCAAACCGCTTACAGGAACTCCAACCCAAATTATAGCCTTTTCGGATTGAAGCCCCTTCAGGTAAAAAAAAATAAAAGAGAGATTTAATTAATAAATATAGACAGCACCCGCAGCATCTGCATCATTTATGTCCTGATCAGCTCCTGAACCCTGCTCCTCAGAAGCACCAACTACCAATGTGTTTCCATCACCACTTATAGCAATTGAAGTCCCAAAGTAATCTCCCGCATCAGTATTTTTCGCTTTCAGGTAAGCGCTCTCAACCCATTGTCCATCCATTTTCTTGTAGAGATAAGCAGCACCTGCATTCGCTGCCGAATTATCACTGGCATCAGCATCGAAGCCTTTGCCAGCGCTGCTCTCCTGAGACCCTACCGCAAGTAGTGAGCCATCAGTATTAAGACTAATAGCCGAACCAAAGACATCACCTTCATCAGTGTTACTCGCTTTCAGATATTCATCCTGAAACCAAGCATCTCCATCGTGGGAAAACAAATAGACAGCACCATTGTTATAGCCGCTAAGGTCATCGGGATCTTGTGAGGCTCCTGCCTGGAGCGTTGCGCTCACCGCAAGTAGGGTACCATCGCCACTAAAGCTTACATCCCAACCAAAGCGATCCCCTATATTTGCATTACCTGCAGTAAGTAACTGCTCCTGAACCCAACCGTCACTATTGGAAAATATATAAGCAGCTCCTTTGGCTCCGTTTCCACCAATAGCGCCAACTGCCAAAATGGAACCATCATCACTCAAGCTCACGGATGAGCCAAAGTCCATACCTGCATTGCTATCACTTGCCTTCAAGAAGGCTTCCTGATTCCACTCAACCCCGGAGTACTGGAATATATACACCGCACCGGAATCGAGAGCATAATCATTATCAAAGCCGGCACTGATACCAGTAACACTGCTATCTTCAGATGGGGCTGCTACTGCCAAGGTTGTTCCATTACCACTTAGACTCAACGCCCGCCCAAAAAAATCATAGTAGCCATGATTATCTGCTCTTAGTTTAGCGCTGTGAGTCCACTCCAAATTCTCACGAGTAAATATATGAACTGCTCCAGCTGAAAAATTGTCATCCTCACCATTTTCTTTATAAGCACCTACAGCCAAAGTATTCCCGTCACCACTGATACTAACTGAAGATCCAAATGCAGCCCCACTTTCAACTACGGAAGCTTTTAAAACATCTCGGTAAACCCACCCATCCTCACCATAGTCAAAAATATATACAGCTCCCGATCCGCTAGCTGCATTATTGAATTCACTTAGCTCATTACTATCTTCACCTGTAGCACCAACAGCAATGACAGAGCCATCATCACTAACCGCAACAGACCAACCAAACTGATCGCCGGCATCAGTATTACCAGACTTAAAATAACCAATACTTTCGAACACTTCTTCATCAATCGATATTTCTCTTGAATCCAGGCAGGCTATATCATCACAGGTTTGCAATATATAACGAGCGTTCAGTCGCTCAAATACAGGCACCTTGATTTCCACAACTTCAGAGCCTACAGAAATTGGGTCACTAACCACCTCATAGCCAGACTGGCCATCCTTGTTCTCAAGAAGCTGATAATAAGTAGCACCATCAATATCTGACCATTCAAAAGTGAAAACTTTTGCGGAATCAAAATACAGATAGGGGATCGCCGCTTCTGAAAATGCTGGTGTGGCAACAGTATCATCTGCCCCCCCATCGGATGAACCACCCCCACATGCACTTAGAAATAAACTGCATGCAACAATGACCGGTCTATTAATAAATCTCACAACATCCCTCCCCAAGGATACAATTTTTTCGCGCGCACCCTATCAAACTTCAACAAAAAGCAAAACCATAAAAGGTTAAAGCGAAAGACGGAGGAGACAACACTAGAAGACAGTCGCAACAGCTAATATCTAAGCTTCATATAAAACATCACTTTTGAATTAGTATACTTGTACCGACTACACTTCTTACACCTATTGGTTACTGGCAACTGTCGGGTATCAGGTAAAATGACTCACTCAAGGGGTAGGTTTGGCAAGATACAGTATTGCCTTCAATCAAATAAAGACAAAAAAGAAGTAAAAAAAGACACCTTTCTGATTAAAATGAATCAGAGCAAGGGAAATAGAAGTGGGGTGAACCCGATTAGATAAAGTTGCTTTTTGGCATTGAATACCAAACTTGCCCCCCCCCAAGCCCCAGATATCAGAACCTGGAGGAGAAAAACAATAAAGGGCTATTTAGCTTCCTAAAGTTGCCCCACCATCAACAACAATATCTTGCATGGTGATATGCGCAGCCATATCCGAGGCTAGAAACATAACAGTATTTGCTATATCAGAAGTACTCGCGATCTTTTTTAAGGGGATACCCAGCTTATATCCTTCTGGATTACCGGCAACAGTAGCAGCCTCACTGCCTTCACTTCCCCACAGTTCACGCAGCATCTCAGTATCTGTAGATCCTGGTGAAACTAAATTACAACGGACGCCATATTCTGCTAGCTCAAGAGCTACGCAATGGCTCAGTCCAACCAGGGCAGATTTTGATGCGCAGTATGCCGTCATTCCCAGTCTTGGAACATGGGCTGCATTAGAGGCTACATTTACAATAGCCCCTTTACCCTGATTTTTGAAATGGAGCGCCAGCTCTTTTATCAAATTAAAGGGGCCTGTCACATTTACTGATAAGCAATCATGCCAATCGGAAAGTGTCAGTTCGGATATACCTCCAATCCGTAGAATACCCGCTGCATTAACTAGAATATCCGGGCCCAGGTTGTCAGTAAGTAACCCCTTACAAACCTGAACAATCTGATCTGAATTTGAAAGATCCAAAGGGACAGTCTCATAACCATACTCAGCCTCAGGAAATTTTATATCTAAACCAAATACAGCAGCACCATGTTCACAAAACAAATTCGCTATGGTTGCCCCAATTCCTCGACCGGCACCGGTAACCCAAACCCTTTTCCCTGAAAAATTCATATGTCCACTACTCTTTTAATTCAGGGTATTTACCCTGAATCAGCTTCCACCACCCATTGAGTGAGGGGGCAACAGCCAGCTCTTCGAATGTCATTTGGACTCCTAGCTTTTGCCAATCAGTAATCAAGCCCATTAGCTGGGCCGAGTCCAGCCCATAATCAATGAGATTTTCATCTGCATCAAATTGGTCAGGCTCTTCATCAATCAGCTCCAGCAATTGCTCCTTGAGAAAAGACCAGGTTAACTTATCCTTTGATGAAACCCCGAGAGATACGACATCATCTGTTGCAATGACACTTCCGCAACGATTAGCTACATATTTAAGTGCCATAAGATGCTCTTCTTCAGAGAAATCACCAACAGCATCAGCCACCATGAATGGCTGAACATCTCGCATAAAAGCATCCAATGCTGTGGTTAAACAGCCGATATGCGCATATATACCGCATATCAAGAGTTGATCCCTTCCTTTCTCTGCAAGAATTTCCTGAAGCTCAGATCGGTAAAAAGCACTATATCGCCACTTAACCAATACAATATCATCTTCATCTGGCGTCAAAGCAGGCACTACTTTTTGCAAGCTGGGGTCAGCTTTGGTAAGTCCTGGCCCCCACATATCGTTTAGCAATGCGCGATCTTTATCGCTTTGCTCAGTGGGTTGAGCCGTATAAATTACCGGTACCTGATGCTTTTTAGCCCAAGCCCGCACCGCAACAATATTGTTTTCTATATTGCGGACCAACTCGCTTCCTTCACCAAAAAAGCGGACGAAATACTCCTGCATATCATGAATAAGCAAAGCACTTCTGGAGGGGTCAATCTTCCAGCCCACCTTATTTTGGGGGAGAGAATCAATCGTGGGTAGACTATAGTTATCCAGTAATGGAATTGACATAAATATTAAGACCTTAAATCTTTGGAGCGGCTATACTTTCAAGCAGTTCTTTGCGCAAAATTTTCTTGTCTATTTTTCCTACCGGAGTAAGCGGCAAAGTCTGCACAAATTTAAATTTATCTGGCAGCTTGAATTGAGCTACCCCGAGCTCTCGCAAGTACTTTCTCAGAGTTACAGGGCGCAAGCTATCATCACTTGACACTAAAAAAGCACAACTTTTCTCGCCCAGTAAATCATCCGGCATTGCTACCAAGGCCGCTTGAGTAATGGATGCATGACGTAACAAAAGACTTTCTATCTCTTCAGCCGCTATCTTTTCTCCACCGCGATTGATTTGATCCTTTTGCCGACCCACTACTTTCAAGTATCCACGGTCATCACGCTGCACCAGGTCCCCGGTGCGGTAAAAACCCTCACTGTCAAAAGCTTTTTTGTTATGCTCCGGGCTGTTGTAGTAACCGCGTATTGTGTATGGGCCTCGAGTAACCAGCATACCGGTCTCTCCGGCAGGAACCGCATCTCCGTTCTCGTCAATGACCCGGACTTCATCATCAGGGCACATGGGGCATCCCTGGGTGCAAAAAGCCAAAGCAGTATCATCATCCAAGCGGGTATAGTTAACCAAACCCTCAGCCATACCAAATACTTGTTGCAGTTGGCATCCTAGCTCTTCCGGCACTCTGCGAGCGACACTTTCAGCAAAATTTGCTCCACCCACCTGTATTAGAGAAAGCGTGGTCAACTTTTCACTGTGCTGCGGGGCAGCTTTAAGCCAAAGTGAAACCGCCGGAGGTACCAGTGCCACCATATTAACTTCGTGCTTTGCTATCAGCGCAAAACAATTTAATGGCTCTGGATCAGAAGCTGTTATTACGGTGCCGCCGCTATCAAACACCCCAAGAGAACCTGGTGAGCTTAATGAAAAGTTATGTCCAGCGGGAAGTGCGCATAAATACCGGGTCTGAGGACTCAGATCGCATATCTCTGCACTTCTACGAACGCTGTATAAATAGTCATTATGGGTGCGGGGAATGAGCTTTGGTGTACCGGTACTGCCACCCGAAAGCTGAAAAAAAGCAACTTCTCCAGGAGGAGTTGGCTCTAATTCCCCATTAGGTTCCGTTATATTTATACTGGCATCAAGTGAATCGGCAGAGTTATCCTTTCCCCACAACAATACATGATTTACAGAGGAAGTTTTCTGCTTTAGCTCTTCTATAAAAGCAACATCAGAAAATAACGTGTGGGAGGCCGAGGCGATAATAAGAGTAGGGTGAAGCTGATCAGCATAAGCCAATAGCTCCAAGCGCTGATGACTGTACAGCGCATTGACCGGAACGACACCTGCTTTTAACAGTCCAAAGAATACAATATAAAATTCAGCAATATTCGGTAGCTGGACCAAGGCCGTATCGTAAGGTTTAACCCCCTTTGATTTCAGGGAGCGAGCCAGGTTATCAGAAAGCTGATCTAATTGGGCATATGAGAAATGTCGACCACCACAAATAATTGCTGTGGCATTAGCATCTCTTTCACAAGACACTCTCAAGATATCCGTTAGCGGCTTATCCTCCCAATAGCCAAGATCCCGATAACGGCGAGTCTCCGACTCTGGCCAGGGCGTAAATTCAATACTCATTAAAGTGCTTCCTGCTGTGTAATTCCCAGAGCATTGAGCATTGTGCCCAACTTCGCACCAGTTTCCAGCCACTCCGATTCAGGGCAGGAGTCCTCAACAATACCCGCCCCAGCAAATAATTGAACATGATTGCCGTTAACCGTGCCACAGCGAATAGTAACTACCCACTCACCATTACCTTCAGCATCACACCACCCCACCATTCCAGTGAAAACACCTCTTTCAAAAGACTCCACTAAGCGGATTAAATTACGAGCATCTTTTGTGGGAAAGCCACAAACAGCAGGCGTTGGATGCAGTTGACAAGCAAGTTCCAAAGCAGAAATTTCAGGGTCTTTCAGCTGACCGTGGATGAGAGTCGATAAATGCCACATAGCCGGGGTGCTTATAAGTGCAGGAGCAGCAGGGATATCGAGCGAGCTACAAAACGGTGTGAGTACTTGGCGAATTTCATCAATGACCAATTTATGCTCGTAGCTGTCCTTTGCAGAAGTAAGTAGCGATTCACTTACAGCTTTATCTTTCTCCAGATCGTTCTGCCGTTTAGCTGAACCGGCTAAGGGATTGGAAGTCAGTTCGCTTCCTACTTTTCGTACTAACAACTCAGGACTTGAACCGATAAGCTCCTGATCTCCCTCAATGGGGACCCGAAAATGATAACCGGAGGGATTCTGCACAATTAATCTTGAAAAAATTTCATCAACAGAAACTTTATCAGCCAACTCTACGTTTAGTACCCTGGACAGTACGGCTTTACGTAATTCGCTGTGTTGGAAATTAGCAATCGCCTGCTCCACCGATTGCTTAAAGCGCCACTCGCTGGGAACGCTTTGCATCTTTTCTACCCGGGGGACAGACGTGCACTTTCCTTCAAGGGCTGAAACCATTTCTCTGCGATCAAAAAACTCACAGTCGGCAGGAATAAACAAGCGAGACTGCTGGCTGAGGTCGAAAGGAACTGCACCAATTACAATAGGGTTGCAGATTCCCGCCTCTCTCGCCTTGGCAAGAGCCCCCTGCACCGACTCGTGAAATAGCTGGCTACCTCCACTCGCTCCCGGTATCACCGGCTGGTTGATCTCTGCAAAAACTCCCTTGCCCCGCAAGCTTCTGTAAGAGGAGGAAAACAAAAAATCAGCGGAATTGGAAATAGGCGATCGTCCAGATTCCATGTCCTGAGTCGGGAAGAGCATAAACGGACACTCCATTGAATATGCAAATGAGAATGACTATCATTATAATTCACACCCAAAAGCATTTGTCAATTGGTGTACTCAATATTTGAGAAGTATCTGCAAGAAAGGCAGCGAGGGAGGCGTCACACGAGCTAAGAAGCTAGGCAAACGTTTAAATGTGCGAGACAAAAAAACAAGAGTGATCTAAAAAATAAATTTTTATTTATTTCAGTTGTAACCACCCAGGCAGATTTTCTCTGTTTTTCAGTAACCTCTTGCAATTTCCGTCACATTTAATTGCCGTCAAACCATGCAACTAAATAAAATTTTCCTTGCTGAGTTTTTGAATTGCCCCACACAAGACGCGAATGATAATAATTTCTATTTACACCAAGCATCCTCTTGCGGTAGCCTGTTGGCAAGTTATTACTACTTCTTGAAAAGTAGAACTAAGCACATGACTTTTCATAAAACTCATGGAAAGTTTAACCATTAAAAACGGGAATGCCATGACCGCTGTCATGCACTCAAATTTGTTGCGTATTACTCAATCCAGTGTTTCTGAGATTGGCAGCGCGCTTTGGTGGTCGGAGATGGAAAGGCAGGGGCTACCGCTTGTTAATAAAAATCCCTCGAATAAAGAAAATTTAATTCTGACATTTTTGTGGAGAGATCCAGATGGTAGCGAATCTCACTCACCGATCAAACAAGTTTATATCGATATAAATTGTGTAACGAACCACCATACATTTTCACCGCCCTCCCTAGAACGGTTGCCAAATACAGATGTGTGGTATTGGCAAGTAGAGATCGAAAAATCCTGGCGGGGTAGCTATCGCTTAATTCCAACTACAGAAAAATGGATCGGCTCCAACTGGGAAAAAGCACTTCAACCCAACGACGATTCCCGGAAAATGCAAAGACATTGGTGGCGCAACCTGCTTAAAGCAGCCATACCCGACCCGCTGAATCGACAAGCGCCGAGTGTCGGTTCGTGGAACAAAAAGTTTTCTGCAATTCATTTGCCAGGACTTATGGAGCAAAGTCTATGGCAAAAATTCGATCTAAAACCTGAGTCTTCAGAGTCGGAAAATAAAAATTCTTCCGGCGTGGGAGAAGTGTGCTGGCAAAGTTCCATCCTGGGAATTAGCCGCAGGGTCTGGACCTACGCATGTGGCAAAGCATCTGATCCTGAGAAGCGCCCACTTGTAATTCTATTGGATGGTGATCGATGGGCAAAAGAAATGCCTATTTTCTCAGTTTTGAAGGAACAGACACAATCCGGACATTTACCTGCGGCACTCTATTTATTAATTGATTCAGTCAACGGGAAACAGCGAGAGAAAGATCTTACTTGTAGTGAGGACTTTTGGCTGGCAATTCAGAAAGAACTGATCCCCCAGATTAAAGAAGAGCTACCTCATACTGAAAATCCAGCGCATACAATTGTTACTGGACAAAGCTATGGTGGACTAGCTGCGATGTTTGCAGGATTAAAGTGGCCCGCAAGATTTGGCTGTGTATTAAGCCAATCAGGCTCCTTCTGGTGGCCAAACAATAAACTCATGGGTAAAGATAATAACAGCGCTGACAAAGGCTGGCTCACAGAGCAGATCTTATCGGAAACCTACCAGCCAGCCAGACTGAAGATTTTTCAGCAAGTGGGCACTCGGGAATATTCCTTAATCAGAGTAAATGACCAGCTGAATAAAGTCCTAAATAGTAAAAGCTTTGATGTTAAGTACCAGAAATTTGTCGGCGGACACGACACGCTGTGTTGGCGTGAGGGACTAATCACGGGTCTTTCATATTTATTACAAAATTTCAGTTATCAGGATTAAAGTTGCTATGCAATCAGAATACCAAAATCCATTTGATGATGAGAGCCACCAATTTTTTGTGTTAACTAACGATCTTGGCCAACACAGTCTGTGGCCAGAATTTGCAGGAATCCCAAGGGGCTGGAAGACAGTATATGGACCTCAGGATCGTCGACTATGTGTTGAATATGTAGAAGAGAACTGGAAAAGCCTCAATCATTGATAGCCGTCAGTTTCTGCGGTTGTGCTACTTCTCGTAAAGAGTAAATACAACCAATGAGACTTGAGAGGTTTAAGACTCTATTTATTGGCGGTTAAGGGACTAACTGCAGCTGGAAAGTGCCAGCAACACCCGCTTGAAAATACGGCTAAGGTCTGTGCCACACTATTTTCATATTTCAGGGGCGTGGCCAAGTAGATCAGGACGAAATATTTGGCCACTTTTTTCCCACCTAGACATTGTGCCAACTCAATATGTTGAAAAAGGATTGTTACTGTGCAAGAAGAAAGCGCAACCATTTCTGCAAGTAAGCTTAGCGATAACACGTACCCTTTGGTGGGACCTCAAGTAGGAATCTGGTTGGCTGATCAACTTTCGGAAAGCAGCAATACCTTCGCCGTGGCCCAGTATGTAGAGATCCACGGCGCAATTAATGTGGAGCTGCTGACAAAAGCTATTCATATTGGATTAAGTGAAGCTGACACGATTCATGCAAAATATCACCAGGAAGATAACGTTCCGGTCCAACAGCTCCAGTCAGCGCCCGAACCTGAATCCTTAAACGCTGTAGACCTCATAAAAATTGAAGATCCGCTTGATCCGGTAGCTTCTGCAAAATCCTTGATGCTCAATGATATTCAAGGGGAATTAAGAGCAGATAGCGAAACTTGCCTCTATCATCATATTATTTTTCAGTTACCCGATAGTTCAAATGGGCAACACTTTCTCTGGTACCAGCGCTATCACCATTTAATGGTGGATGGCTTCAGCTTTACCGCCCTCACTAAAAGAATCGAGAAAATTTATAATGCACTTACTAACGGTGCACCAATAGCCAGCTCTCCATTTACGGGGTTTCCCGCAGTCGTTGATGAGTACTTAGAGTATGCCGAATCGGAAAAATTCAAACAGGATCGAGCCTTTTGGACAGAATACGCCAAGGGCTTGACAGCACCACTGACGTTGTCGAGTAAGACTACCAGCTCGCTCGACAACGCCAACAGCCTTGTGCATCGTCAAAGTATTTCGATAGCTCGAAGTTTAATTGAAGATCTAACCCAGCTGACGGACGCAAAGAAACTGTCGGTGGTCGACCTTACCACAGCAATGATCTTTATTTATTTATCCAGAATATGTGATAGCAATAAAGTTACCGTAGGCTACCCATTTATGCGGCGTATGGGCTCCTCCGCGCTTAACTCTACAGGTCCCGTTGCTAATGTACTGCCATTACAACTTGAAATCAGCGCCGAGCAAAATATTTTTGATATTGCCCGCTCTCTATCCAGGGAATTACGCAAAATCCGTAAACATCAGCGCTACGAATCCGAGCAGCTACAAAGAGATCTTGGGCTGGTCGGCTCACACAGACGTCTGTATGGCCCCACTATCAATTGCAAGATCTTTGACTACACACTCAATTTTGATGGGGCCCCCGGTAAAACCTATCAAATAGCAACAGGCCCCATTGAAGACATAGAGTTTTCAATTTACTTCGGCAAAGAAACAATAACTATTGAACTCGCAGCCAACGCTCATCGATACAGTGAAAAGGAGCTAGAACTCCACAGACATAGAATCAGCGATCTCTTTGTTCAGGCTCACCATAATAGCCACTGTTTATCCAGTGAATTCTCTCCAATACCTATCGGTGAAAAAGGCCTTATCGACAGCTGGGCTAAAGGCATAGAAATCACCAATACTGAAAGTCATATCAGTGCCTTGGATATTTTTTTACAGCAAGTGCACACTCGCAGCAATGAAACTGCCCTGGTTTTCGAGGGGCAGGAAATTTCATTCAGTGAACTTTCACTGCGCGCGCTACAGATTTGTGCTTCCTTACAGAACAAGGGAATAACACCACAGGACATTGTTGCCGTCGCTCTGCCAAGAACCGTTGACTCTATTGCCGCCATCCTGGCAGTGTTCTACTCTGGTGCCACGTACCTACCGCTCGACCTTACGCACCCGGATGAGCGTATTGCCATTATGTGTGACGATGCGCAGCCGGCACAGGTTATTACATTATCCAATCATGCCCACAGGCTTCCATCCTTTGTTGACCAAGTGCATCTGAATGCAGCAGCGCTTGCCACCCCCAAAACGTATAGCGACCAGGCATTGATTAATTCTGGGGAGCAGAGGGCCTATATATTTTATACCTCAGGTTCTACCGGAAAGCCTAAAGGTGTAATGGTACCTCACGGGGCGCTCCTTAACCTGGCGCTAGCCCTGCAAAAGGAAATTTTTGAAAATGCCATTGAACATTGTGCCAACACCCGCTTAAAGGTAGCACTGACTGGCTCATTTTCATTTGATACATCCTGGGATCCAATTCTTCTTATGATGCTCGGCCATGAGCTGCACTTGTTTGGTGACGATGCCAAACGAGATGTTTATGGGTTAATCGATTCTATCCGCACATTAAAAATAGATACTCTTGCCGTCGCTCCATCATTGGCTACTCAACTAATGGAAGCCGGACTTATGGATGAAGGCCACCATCACCCGATCTTGATGGATATTTGCGGGGAGGCCATATCTCCAGCCTTATGGTCTCAATTACAACAGTTCCCCAAACTGCAAGCGCATAATATTTACGGCCCCACAGAATTCACCGTCTATGCGACCAGTGCACAGGTATCCACAGATCTGGTGGACCCGGTTATCGGTAGTCCGCTAGCCAACACCGAAGTTTATGTATTGGATAAACGACTGCGTCCAGTTCCCATTGGTGTCCCCGGCGAGCTCTATCTCGCAGGGGACAATATGACCATTGGATATCTGCGCCGCCCAGAAACCACTGCCAGCCGCTTTGTAGCAAACCCCTACCGCCCCGGTAAAGTTATGTACTTAACTGGGGACTTGGTTCGCTGGGGCACCCATGGAGAATTGGAGTTTATCGGGCGCTGTGACAACCAGGTAAAAGTACGCGGATTCAGGGTTGAGCTCGGCGATGTAGAAGCTGCGTTTTCATCTCTCGACGAAACCAAAGAAGTGGCTGTAATTGCCAAACCAATTGCTACAGGAAATCAATTGCTTGCTTACTGTACGCTGAAGACACCGTCTAACGGCAATAAGCAGGAGATTGAGAGCCGACTTATACAACAACTGAACGAGCAGCTACCAGATTATATGGTGCCTGTTAGCTTAATTATTCTCGAAGAGTTTCCTCTAACTGTGAGTGGCAAGCTCGATAAAAAAGCCTTGCCAATGCCTTCTGCGACGCCTCAAAAAAGTTCAAGAGCGGCAATAGGAACCGCTGAGAGACTTGTGTGTAGCGCTATTGCGAGCACTTTGGAGATCGACAATATTGGAGCAGAAGATGATTTCTTCCAATTGGGAGGAGACAGCATTTCAGCAATGCGCCTTTGCACGGCAATGCGCAAAGCTGGCTACGACCTGCGCCCAAAAGAAATTTTCAAGTTGCGCTCTGCTGAGCAGATTGCCCTCAATCTCACACCTTTAGAGAAGCAATCCAAAGAAATTTTACCGGCGAGATTGGGATTACCCCTGGTTGAAGCAGAGACCAAATATGGCCCTCTGACCGCTGTACTCCCTGTGCTTCCCCTGCAGGAAGGTCTACTGTTCCAGACCCAATTGGGTAGCGAGGAAAACTCCTATAGCTTTACGACAAAATTAACTCTCGAAGGCGAACTGGATATCTCCCGGTTGGGCCGAGCCCTAAACTCCACTTTAGCTAAGCACCCTCAACTAGGAGCCCTATTCGACTGCGAATCCTGGGATGCCCCTCTGCAGCTTATTCCCCAAATCAGTAGCGATGCCGATACTGCTGGAAAATGGCCTTTGACAGAAATTGACTTGAGCCAGCTACCAGAACCACAGCAACAGGAGATGCTACTTAATCTGGAGCTGCAGCAGGCCGGGCTGCATTTTGATATTCGTATGCATGCCGAAACCCGTACACCTCTGCTACATGCTCATGTTGTAAAAACATCAGTAGAAAATTACGCTCTGCTAATCACTGCACACCATCTGGTTATCGATGGCTGGTCGACTCCAATTCTATTGCAGGACCTGCTTGAAGCTTATCGAGAGGATACCGGGAAAGTCACATCAGAACCTAACCGTTACAGTCCGGTAGTAATGGAACTGTCTAATAAGGAAAAACAAAATACCATCAAGCATTGGGGAGATCTTCTCAAAGGTGTCACCCCCACTATCGCGTTCGCAGAGAGTCGCGATAAAGAAACAGTTCATGAAATAGAAGTCCCACTTTGTGAGCACTTACACAAACAGCTGAATCAGCTCTGCCAACAGGAAGGACTCACGTTCAATACAGTGATCCAGGGTGTTTGGGGCGCAATGTTGGGATCATTAACCGGGCGCAATGACGTAGTATTCGGCAGCCCAGTTTCTGGACGATCCAGTGCGGTAGATGGGATTGATGAGGTGATTGGTTTATTCAGTAACACCCTACCCGTTCGTGTCCAGTTGCAACCTCAACAACCTCTGATCAAGCAGCTGCAATCATTGCAGAAGCAACAAATCGCACTGTTTGATCATGACGGGATTGGCCTGGGTGAAATCCAACGTATTGCCGGCACAGATACCCTGTTCGATACACTTCTGGTTGTGGAAAATTACCCGGCCGACGAAGCTCTGACACAGCAGAATCACGCCGGGATTCATTTAAATGCAGTTCAAAATCGCGGGTTTACTCACTATCCACTGACACTATTAGTATTACCTGGAGAAAAACCGAGAATACTTTTTGAATATCGGGATGCGGTTGTCAATGCTGTAAACCTTGTTCATCGATTTATCGACCTGCTTACACAGGTTGCCGAAAATCCAGAACAACCGTTGGTTGCCATGTCCCTGCAGACGGACACTGAGCACAAGCTTCTTGAAAGTATCAATGACACCAAACAGACATTTGATCGTGTCACTTTACGCGATTTATTAATTAGGCAAGCTCAAGTTAGCCCAGATGGTAGAGCGCTCACAGACGAAATCAGCTCCTTTGACTATCAAAGTATGCGTCAAAGTGTTCGCAGTATTGCTGCACAACTCAACGCTCAGCGCGTGGGTCGCGGCGATATTGTCGCCGTGGCTGTTGAGCGCAGTGTTGAGCTCAGCATCTCCCTACAAGCTGTAATAGAAGCCGGAGCCGCTTACTTACCATTGGACATTAGCTACCCGGATGAACGCTTGGCGCTCATGCTGGAGGATGCTAACCCCAAACTGATAATTGCTGGAGAAAATCAGTTTCACCGATTTGGTGAAAATTCTGCGGTGCCCTGCACCGCACCTGTACTAGCTATTGAAAATCTTCTCCAGCAGTCGTCACCCACTGAATTAATTGCTGTAGAAATTCGACCGGAAGATCCCGCTTACCTGATTTACACGTCAGGGTCGACAGGTCGCCCCAAAGGTGTTCTGGTTTCCCATGAAGCCATAGTGAACCGGCTGCTTTGGATGCAAGCGGAATACAATCTCACAGAAAATGATGTAGTGCTGCAGAAAACACCATCAAGCTTCGATGTCTCAGTATGGGAGTTCTTCTGGCCACTGATCCGGGGGGCAGAGCTGGTCATGGCCCCACCGGAAGCACACAGAGATCCCGAGCATCTACTGCAGATTATCTCCAAATACCAGGTAACAACCATGCACTTTGTACCCTCAATGCTTGCAGCCATGGTGGACTACCTGGATAGCCAGCCATCTTCAGTACCTCTTACCAAGTCGCTGCGCCGGGTATTTTGTAGTGGCGAAGCACTTTCGAAAGAACTTGCCTCTGCCTATGCAAGTTACTTTAAAGCGCCTTTGCACAATTTATACGGCCCCACTGAGGCCGCTGTTGACGTTACATACTGCCCCGCTGATTTAGGGTTAAATCTTGGAGAAGGTACAGGCATACCTATCGGCAAACCGGTTTGGAATACCCAACTGAGGATTCTTGATCAATTTTTACGCCCGGTAGGCATCGGTGTTCCCGGAGAACTCTACCTAAGCGGTATGCAGCTCGCACTCGGTTATCTCAACAGGCACGGCCTGACTGCCGAGCGGTTTGTAGCCGACCCCTATGCAGTAGGCGAGAGAATGTATCGCACCGGTGATGTCGTTCGCTGGATGCCTGATGGTAACGTGGAATATCTGGCGCGCAGTGATGATCAGGTTAAAATTCGTGGAATGCGAATTGAGATTGGTGAGATTGAAAAAGCGCTATCTTCCTTGGAGGGAGTGAGGCAGGCTGCCGTTCACGCGCGCGTATTGAGCCAAAGCAAAGCAACAGGTGACAACCGTCAATTGGTCGCTTACGTAATACTCGATAACCCAGAAAAGTTCCCGGAGACTCTTAGCCCACTTTTGGACCAGCTGACTCAATCCTTACCCGCACATATGGTGCCGTCAGCATTGGTTGCTGTGGAAACGTTCCCACTCAGTGCCAATGGCAAGCTCGATAGAAAATCACTGCCAGACCCAGAAAGCAATAAAACTGATTCCGGCCGTCCCCCCAGTGAAGGGGCTGAGCAAATTATTGCCAATGCCTTCTGCAAGATGCTGGACTTGGAATCTGTAACAGCAGAAGTGAGCTTTTTTGAGCTTGGTGGTCATTCACTACTGGCTATGCGGCTAGCTGCAGAACTACGCCAATGCTTGTCCCTTCCAGTAACAGTAGGACAAATTATGGTATCTCCTACTGTTGAGGGACTTGCGGCGGTTTTGACCGATGAGAATTTGCGCAAAGACCCTGAAAAAGCGGGCTTCGGCAATATTCTTCCGATTAGGGGTGGAACAGGTACGCCGCTGTTCTGTATTAACCCCGGTTCAGGTTTTTCATGGCAGTACACCGGATTCCCCAAATACCTTAAAGGAAACTGGCCGATTATTGGCCTTCAATCACCGCGACCTAACGGCCCTGTAGCTATCAGTGAATCGATGGACGAAGCCGTTGAGCGCTACTTACAAACCCTCTTAAGTGCACAGCCCAAAGGCCCCTATCACTTAATGGGTTACTCGTTTGGCGGTACTGTTGCCGTAGCCCTGGCATCCAAGCTGACGGCACTCGGCCACCAGGTAGCTTTTGTCGGATTATTCGATACTTACCCACCTGAAGGCCAGGAATGGAAACGACCCACCGAAGATGAAGCCAGGGAAGAAGTAGAGCGCGAGAAACAGCAATTCCTCAGCGCAGCTGAAGGCGAATTTGCCGATGAAGCAACACTGGCAGAGCAGACCAAAATGTTTAACGATATCGTAGCGAATTACGATGATACTGTACGCCTGCTATCGGATGCAGACACCCAACCCTATTCTGGTAATGTGCAATTATTTGTTGCGGAAAAGACACTGCCTGAAGGTTGGGACGTAGATAAGTGCTGGACTCCATTCCTGAATGACATGCAACAACACCGATTGCCTTTTGCCCATGACGATATTCTATCGCCGACATCTCTTGAAGTGCTCGGGCCCCTACTCAACGGTATATTGGCAAGGGTTCCAACTTTAACTAACCAGACAGAAAAAGCAGATCCCCAAGAGGCTGTAACATCCCTATGAACCGTTCACTATTTATGAGATTTGACTTGCTCAAGAGCAATGCAAACTTCCGCATGATCTTTGTTGCCAGGATGATTTCGATTATCTCCCTGGGGATGTTAACAGTCGCGGTGCCGGTACAAGTCCATGCAATGACAGGCTCTACTATCCAGGTAGGAGTCATTATGGCTCTGGAAGGTATAGCCATGTTTATTGGCTTGCTGTGGGGAGGTGTGCTCGCCGACCGCCATAACCGCCGCACACTGATTTTGATTGGACGCTTCGGTTGCGGCTTGGGTTTTGCTGCATTAGCTATAAATTGCTTCTTTACATCACCCTCACTAATAGCCCTGTATGCTCTTTCAATTTGGAGTGGTTTGTTTGGTGCAATTGGTATCACTGCATTAATGGCCTCAATTCCCTCAATTGTAGGCAAAGAGAATCTTGCCCCTGCCAATGCTTTGGGCATGCTCACCGTACGTATCGGTACCGTTATCTCGCCGGCAATTGGCGGATTGATTATTGCCGCCACTGATATCAGCTGGAACTATACCGCGGCCTCCTTAGGTACTTTTGCCACGCTGATCCCGCTGACCCGATTGCCCTCCATGGCGCCAGGAAAGCAGCCGAAAAAGCAACCTCTAAAAGCACTAGCTGAGGGTTTTTCATTTTTATTCAGTCATAGAATTGTTGGCAGTGCGATTGCAGTAGGGACATTGGATTCCCTGGGCAAAGGCATCCGCGTTCTATTCCCCGCAATGGTTACCGTTATTTTTGGTGGAGGTGCATTCGAAATCGGTCTGATGTATTCTGCTGTGCCCTTAGGGGCTATGTTGGGTGCCCTAACCAGCGGCTGGGCGCCCCAATTAAAACGTCCCGGTGCTGTTTTACTACTCACTTGCACCCTCTCTTTTGTTGCCTTGTGCGGCCTCACTCTCGCCAACCATCTCTATATCGCTTTAGTTGCACTAGTCGCTTATGGCTATTTAGGGGCTATTAGTTCACTAATTCAGATTACTTTGGTTCAGAGTCATACTCCTAACCAATTACAAGGAAGAGTTAACAGTCTCTGGGCTGCCCAAAATGTAACCGGCGATACTTTTGGCGCAATGGGATTCGGCATCTTAGGCAAGCTGTTTGCCCCAATGGCCGGTACTCTCTACTTTGCTGCTACAGCAATTGGCATTACTGTTGCTATGTCCTTGGGATTCAGAAGTTTGAAGGACGCTGTATTTATTAAAAATAAATCGCAAACGCCTCCTAAAAGCCCCGCCCCGAAAAAAGAAAAAATGGATACTGAAGCCACAGCATCATGAATTGGGAATCCTCTTATAAAATTGACAACCCGATACCCAGCTTTTTAGGTGGATACAAGGTGGTGAAGTCCAAGTACTTTACGGGCCATATGGTAGAGACTACTTTTTGCCCGGAAAGGTATGATGATCAGTTCTTCTCCCAGTTGAATATTCCTTTTCCAAGTTCATTAGTAAAAGCCGTCCCATCACGACGAGCTGAATTTCTTGCTGGACGAAGCTGTGCTCACCTTGCACTCAACGAGCTGGGTGTGCCAGTGAGAGAAATCCCTATAGGTATAAACCGCAGTCCAGTATGGCCAGAGGGAGTACAAGCCTCGATTACCCATGCAGGCAACCGAGCAATCTGTGCAGTCAGCACTACTTCTCAAGGACTTGGGATTGATTATGAAACAACTATTGCAGGTAAAACTGCTGAAGAAATCAAGCGT
Organism: Microbulbifer maximicatervae (SeqCode); assembly: GCF_052467815.1. Taxonomy (NCBI): domain Bacteria; kingdom Pseudomonadati; phylum Pseudomonadota; class Gammaproteobacteria; order Cellvibrionales; family Microbulbiferaceae; genus Microbulbifer; species Microbulbifer maximicatervae (SeqCode). The sequence continues at coordinate 3,202,910 of NZ_CP174326.1, read as the reverse complement.
AATATAGTCAGTGATTCAGAAGAATCCCTACTTTCAGAGAGCGGTTTCCCCCAGGAACAGTGGCTGACTATGGCTTTCTCCATTAAAGAAAGCCTTTTCAAGGCACTATATCCTCTAGTTGGAAAATACTTTGACTTTCTGGATGCTGAAATTACAACATTGCTGCCCCTGCAACAAAAATTAGAACTGAAAATTTTGCGGGATCTCTCATCCAGAGTTCTCAGTGGAAATACCTACACTGGTACATATCAACCACATCAAGACGGCATATTGAGCATCGTTGAGTATTAGTCAATCTCGACAATAACAGCGCTATCTCAGTTAAAAGAAAAGGACCATTTTATGTCTGACGTTCCTGCTATTTTGAGCGCACGGACTCATATGCAACTTCCGGGTAATGATGAGCTAATCCGAAAAATGCCATGCCCATCTACTACCGCTTTAACTATTGAACGAACCCGTAATGAGATTTCCCGAATATTACGAGGGGAGGATGATCGACTTTTGGTTGTGGTAGGCCCGTGTTCAATTCATGACCCCATCGCCGCACTAGATTATGCGCAAAAGCTATCTGAGATTAAGTCCCAGTTTGAAAGTAATCTCTGCCTGGTAATGCGTACCTATTTTGAAAAGCCACGTACCACCATCGGCTGGAAAGGTTTTATTTACGACCCCAATTTAGATGGTAGTGCCGATATGCATACTGGGCTCACTATGGCTCGGGAACTATTGCTTAATATCAATGCTCTGGGCATGGGAGCAGCCACCGAATTTCTTTGTCCCTTGAACGCACTATACATCGCAGACCTGATTTCCTGGGGAGCCATTGGTGCCCGCACCACAGAATCACAAACACACCGGGAATTAGCTTCAGCACTTCCTTGCCCTATCGGATTTAAAAACAGTACCGACGGAAATATCAAAGTTGCAATGAATGCGATTCAAGCTGCCCAATCTCAACAGATATTCTGCACCACGATTCGCAATGGAAAGTTTGAAGCAGTTCAGTCTACAGGCAACTCTAATTGCCACTTAATTCTTCGCGGAGGAACAATACCCAATTACTACCCCGAAGACATCGAACTGGCGATATCCCAACTTGACTCTGTATCGCTACCGACCGGCATTATGGTTGATTGCAGTCATGGGAATAGCCAAAAAAAACATGGTAACCAAATGGTTGTTGTAGATTCATTGTGCGATCAAATGGGTTCAGGACAACAAAACATTTCAGCCGTAATGATTGAGAGTTTCCTCGAAGAGGGCAATCAAAAGATCAGCAAACCAGCCAATATGCGCTATGGGCAATCCGTTACCGATGCTTGTATCGGATGGAAGGATACCTACCATATTTTAGAGCTGCTATCTGAAGCAGTTGTCAGGCGCCGCCATCTATTCACCGCATCGCACAACATGGAAGTGGAGCTGAGTCAAAGTGCTATATAAATATTCTACGTTAGATTTAAGCTGCTATCCCCGAAGGCGGGGTAGGCAGCAATGAACAAATTCTGCAATCCCTAAAGCAACTTTATTTGAAATAACTTAATCCAATAGATATAGATTAAATCCAAAATATACCCAGAAAGTAATTGAGGAAATATGGGCATACTAGTATTGCTTACCCTATAGCAAAAGAGATATTTCATGGCAGTTCAACCCACCATGACTAGAATCGGATTTACCAAGATGAATAAGCCCATATTTAGTATATAAATCAATAAGATCATCCTGACATATCAGATAAGTTCTCTTTTTTCCTAGATCTCTCATAGAACTAATATAATTAGAGCACCCAAAACAATTTAGCCTTTTATCTAAGCAATAGCACCATCAATAACATCAAGATCTTCCTGATAGGCCAAGCCTGCCCCATCCACCTTTAGAGTTACCAATCATTTTTAGCCGGACATACAAATTTTTAAATTTGCGAAACGCTTTAATTTTCACCAGAAAAATATTCAAAGTACGCCTAGAAAACCAAAGTGAAATGGATACCTTCTCAAATACTCCCAATGTACACACTTGGCTACCAACAAACTACATACCTATCCCTCCCCAACATCTTCCATATTTTCACCTAAACACGCATCTATAAATTGTTGACCAAGGCTTGTTACAAACATATATTCTCGGCTTTCTTGCTCAACTTTCAAGTTACCGCCTGAATTTGAAATCTCAATTTCGCCGACTTCTTGCTTAAAATCAATAAGCTGTAACCTCCGAAGATTATCAAGATAGCTTAAATACAGCTCAGGACATTTCACCTCAGCCCTTTCGCATATGGCTTTGAATCGATTTTTCATATCACCATAAACTTCATACTTCCACCAACTACGGGCAAACCAGTTAGCATCTATTTCTGGATAACCTGGAAGAGCGCCAATAAATGCCAATAACTTAGCTTCATCTGGCGATAATTGCCGAATAATTTCAACAAATGTTGGGTGAGCTCTAATAGCAGCATCCTTATCCATCGAAGTAGCCAGTAAGTGTAAATACATCTCCCTTAATATATCTTGATAACCTGTAAACTTTAAAGACTCAAGTAACGGTCCTGCCAAATGGAGTTCTGGAGTAACAATTTTTTTAGGGTCTTTAGATCTTATCTTTTTGGGGAGTTCTGAGGCAATATAGTCTTCAATTTTCTCATACCCCCAAACAAGCCCAGCCACTGGCCGCAGTGCAAGGTTCGCGGCTTTAGCAATAGTCTGAAGACCTTTTCCAATTTCTTTTGCGGCAGGACTAATAGCATCCTTATAAAGCTCTGGAACTACTGCCCCAACATTTAATGTCTTAGCCGTATCAATAATGTCATGTTCTTCTGTGTCTAACATAATACTCCCTAGCAGGGAAAATAAATCTGCAGAAAATTTTACTATACTTCTTGTTCAACCAGAATTCATCCAGCCAAACATTAGATCAACCTCCCACCAGTCAAACTAAAATAACTTGACTATCGATTCACCCACCCAAAATCCTTGCAACATAGTTAATCAACAAATATTGCCATATCTCATCAAATTTTCAATACTATTTATCAGACACAGCATCAATCATAGACCCCAAATCTAATTTCTCCTCAGACACCATCAATTTACCTTCTCTCAAATCGATTGTAAGCCACCTATCACTTTATGTTATCGAAAAATATTCGATCACATTTCCTATTAAGCGCCTTGAGCTTGAACTTTAAATACATTGACATTTAAGATAACCATCTAAACCCACCAAAATCAGGCCTTTTTATATTTTCTATAACCCCCACCTTTTTACAGGGACACCATCTCAATTAACGAAAATTGTTATTAAAGTAAAACGCACTTTAAACTAATATTACTCATAACTTAGGGCAACTATTAAATGACCAATTAAAGTTTTTATACTTTTCCAGACCCCCAGGTATATCTCCATATATTTCCACCCTCTGATTGAGTATTCTACCTTACTCACCCCCTCCCTTAGGTATTTGTTAGCTTGCTCAATATATAATTAAAATCGACGCTTACGTATTCTCCCACCTTCATTTGCAAAGCTTTTCTCTGCCATCCAGAAACCGAGAAAAGTAAACGGAATATAAAACCATAGAAGCACGAATTTTTCTTTAGTAGCGATGCCACAAATGCAGACGTAAAGCCGCCGACAACCTATACGAATACATCTAGATAGCAGATACCGCCGCTACTTAATGGATGCCTATAACTGTATCTTTTGTACCACACATCTTAGCTATCCTAATATTTTTTTAAGCAATAAACGAAATTAAGCGCAGGCAGCCTGACGGGAAATCGCTTTTATAGCTGGAACTGGTTCAATCAGTCAACTAAAGTCCATCAGTCTATTTAATTCCACAGCATTTAAAAACTTATTACTCAAAGAGATACCACCAGCAGTGCTTTCCCTGCTTGTAAAAGACAGGATCTTCCACAAACACATCCCATATCTACGACTCCTAAAGAACAAGAAGATATATATACGGAAATTTCCAGTAAAAAATAAAAATCCTTTCGACCAATCATTCAGATTGGATACAATACGTATAAGCACCCTAAAAGGAACAAAATTAAACTCGATAGGTTGCCTTCAAATTCAACTCTTTTAAGTCTAATGAAAATTCCCTATAAAATAATTCAGATCAGAGTATCCGAACGGTCGTTAACTTTTGTTTGCTAAAAGTTATGCCCATTGTACCTGGCTTCATTGATCGTCCAGATTATGCCAGCCAAAAGATAACCAGAAGCAAGGCAGCCTAATAATACCGGCAATGTCTCCATGCTGAAAACAGGCTAATTATTAGCCAACTGCCTTGATAAAAACCCCGGGAAAATAAACAAACAACCTGCCGCCAGCACCCCTCTCGTCAATACAAAATAAAGCGACCCTTTAGTACGAATCTTTTCCCATCTTTCTTTCGACTTCATTGCAGATCTCTACCCTTGAAAATTAAGACCTTCAGCAGTGGGAAATTACAGATCCAAAAGACTCGTAATTTCCCCGATCACCTAGATTTGTTAGGAATGTATTACCACAGTTTTGGATAGATAATCGTGAAACCCCCGCTTCTTGCTATCCCACCCCACCCAGAAATAGCCCAGGCATAAAGGAATCATTGAGATAAAGTAGCCAACGTACCTTAAAGAGTACTTAAGAAGCCCTGGAGGCTCGTGCGATTCCGCATCTACAACCTTAATACCACAAACCATTTTACCTGGAGTAGCCTGCCATTTTTGCCAAAACCAGAGCACAAGTATGGCAGGCAGAATAAATTGGGAAAAAAGATATAGAGCTATGTAGGCAGCGCTGTCCGCCTCAAGATATTCACCCCATATCACAATTATAATTGGAGTAAACATGACCACTGTCAGCCACATAGAATCAACCATGTTTGCAGCGAACCGCAACCAAAACCCTGCATATTTTTTATCATCCACCACTTACCATTCCTTCATTAATTTTTACATTCATATCATTATATTAAAACCGAATCATTATTGTATCACTTGTTACAACACTCAAAGAAGGATAAACCAACAATCAGTTAAAAGCCCAACAACTAATAATTGGTACAAAATATACAAGTAAATACGCCAAGCTGAGCTTGACCCCAGCTATTGACAATTTACAGGATCAACAAACTGAACTCGAAAGAGATGTATTTGGAAGAATAAATGAAAGCCCCAAAATACTTCCAACTTAAGGCTATCTATATCAGCCAACTCTATAATCTAGGCATTTAACAAACAACTTCTCTACTTTAGATATCAAGAATCAGCCTGATCAACACCGATGAGAATATAGATTCTCCAAAAAACACAGCAAAAAAACGACACCTTTCCCCATATGGAATTCATCATTCAATATCCAGCCGCCTCATAAGGGCCGAAATTTTTGCGGTACACTAACAGTGTTCGCTTATAAGAGCACACCTTTTCACCGTGCTGGTTTTTTGCTCGCGAGTATATACTGAGCAGCCCTTGGCCTGGACGTGACTTTGACTCCCGCTTAGATAGTATCTCTGATTCAAAGTAGAGCGTATCTCCCACAAAAACAGGCTGTAATTCACAATCAACCATCTCTAAATTTGCAACAACTTTACCGAATGTCTTTGTTGTGTGTGCCATAGCACTGAGCACGAAAATTTCCAAAACACGCGTTCTACTACCGTACACTCGGTGTGCATAAACCTGATCTGTAATAAATGGAGTAAGATCAAATGAATGAAGCGCATAGTTAGTGCAACTGGCCTCAGTAAATGTTCTTCCTGGGCGATGCTCAAATACCTGCCCCACTTCAAAATCCTCGAAATCGATGCCTACAGTTTCTACGTAGACATCCTTTTCGATTTCTCGTAAAAAATTAAATGATTCTTTCATCGAGGCTACCTAAGCGTAGAGGCTATGGGTTCACATCAATATCCATTAGCTGAGAAAGGTAGGCGATTGCGCTTGTAGATCAGCATATCGCAATGCATTTCACAAATAGTCTTTTTATCCTGGTTCCTACCATAAATCCCAATTCGCACTAAACCAGCTTCTGAATGTTCGCTTCCTGCCTTCACTTCCAGAATTTCACTTTCAGAGTATAAAGTATCACCGCCAAAAGCTGGTGCTACCATAGAAATTTTTCTCCACCCTATTATTTTCTTTCTACGATTGTAAGTTTTCCAGATTAGCCCCATTAGTTGCTGAACAGCCAGAGTAGTATCTATCAACGGTCGACCAAACTCGGTTTGAGCAGTGTAACATTCGTCAAAATGTAGCATTGCTTGGTTCAATGTATTGATACATTCTTCTTTATTGTCATGCTGGCTTATGGTGACTCCAGGCCGATGCCGGAAAACCTGCCCGACTTTAAAGTCTTCGAAATCGAGACCATAGCGTTCTCTGTAGTGATTTTCGCCGGTTTTAATATACGCAGGAAAGTAATAGCGGGGCATAGAAACCTCTTACATAACCGAAAGGCTCCAGTGAGTTTGACTCTACAACAGCTTTGTCACAATCCCTTCGAGGCCGCCACAGTTTTCAGTGCCCGCTCAACCACAGGCATATCCACCATCTGTCCATCAACTACAAGGACCCCACCATGGTTCTCTTTATAAGCTTTCAGTACTCGCTGAGCATGCGACAGCGCTTCACTGGATGGTGCTAATCCTCGGTGAATTGGCTTAATTTGCTTTGGATGAATAGCTACTTTTCCGGAAAAACCCAGGGCAGAGACTCTCTGTGTTTCCTCCAATAGACTTCTTTCATCCTCCAATTCCAAAAAGGGGCCATCGACAGCATCAATACCGGCAAATGCAGCAGCTTGAACTAGTCGCCCTCGGCCGTATAGAAGAGCATCCCAACTCATATCTGACCCAACGGCCGCACTGTAATCAGCTGCACCAAAGGCCAAGCAGACTACCTCCTCTACCTGGGCAATACTCAACGCATTCTCCAAACCTTTAGGGGATTCAATCAGGGCTATTATTCGGATCGACTTGTGGGAGGGGGCCATAACCTGGCAAAAACCAATCACTTCTTCTGCAGATTGAACCTTGGGAAGAATCACAACATCTGGCAGCTGCGGTAGATCTAGCAGCATCAACATATCCTTGATGCCGCAATCGCTGTCAAGCTGGTTGATTCTCAATGCTCGCTGAGTGGGGGTAACCTCTTTTCCTGTAAATAATTTGACCACCTGCTCCCTTGCGGTATCTTTATCTGCCAGGGAAACAGCATTTTCCAGATCCACACAGGCAATATCTGCTCCGCTGGCCACCGCTTTTTCAAAGCGATCCGGCCGGGTCGCAGGAACAAACAGGACACTGCGAAAGTACTTGCTTCTGTTAATGACACTGCCCATCTAGCGGCACCCTTTCAACAAATTGACAGATAGCCGGATATCCATTCCCGGTGCCCTTCTCAACGACCGGATTCAGAACCAATCCAGTAGCTCACCCAAAAGACTAGCAACTCTGTATTAAATCGCGACATCCACCTTCCGTGAGCTCTACCTAGCGGCCAGATCACCAAAATACGAGTGACCAGTTATTCTCAATATCTACCAATCAACCCCATCGAATTTACAGCTCCTGCTCTATGCTGAGGGGTACGGCGTATCTGTATTTAGTGGAATATTCCGACATGTTACCTCTTTCAGGATTGCGGATTGTGGCAGTGGAACAATATGGTGCCGGCCCTTTTGGCACTTTGTATCTGGCAAATCTGGGAGCAGAAATCATTAAGATCGAAGATATCTCTCGTGGCGGAGATGTCGGTCGTACCGTAGGCCCTTACTTCTTGGAAAGTGAATCCGGGGATAATAGCAGCCTTTTTTTCCAGGCTTTCAATCACAACAAACGCAGCTTATCCCTCAACCTTTCCTCTCCCCAGGGGCAGGAAATTTTGCACAAATTAATTCTTAGCGCAGATGCCCTGACCGATAACTTACGGGGAGACGTACCGGGCAAGCTGGGTATTACTTACAAACAACTGGGAAAGCTGAACCCCAAAATTGTTTGCGCCCACTTGACGGCCTACGGCCGGAATGGCGAAAGGGCCAAATGGCCAGGGTATGATTACCCCGTGCAGGCGGAAGCAGGATATTTCAAATTAACAGGTGACCCTGACGGTCCGCCCACCCGGTGTGGCTTGTCCTTGGTGGATTTATCCACTGGAGTAGCTCTCGCGCTGGCCGTTGTTTCCGGAGTGCTTAGTGCTAGGGAAACTGGCAAGGGTCGAGATATTGATGTCAGTCTTTTTGACAACGCTTTATATAATTTAAGTTATGTGGCCATGTGGCAATTAAATGCAGGGCACAACCAAAAGCGGGTGCCGCGATCGGCACACTTTTCCCTGAGCCCTTGTCAACTTTATAAAACAAAGGACGACTGGATTTACCTGATGTGCAATAAGGAAAAGTTCTGGAAAGCCCTGTGTCAATGTATTGAATATCCGGAATTAGCTGACGCACCTAAGTTTGCAAATTTTAGGGAGCGTAGGAAAAACCAATCGGAGTTAACTGAAATACTCGATGAGATATTGTCAAAAAAAGATACCGCAGAGTGGCTAAAAATTTTAGCTGGTCAGGTGCCGGCAGCCCCGGTATATGATGTTGAGCAGGCGCTAACAAACCCCTTTGTTTCCGATACCAACCGCATCCAAACAATACCCGGTGATCACGGCAAGGATATTAAAATACTGGCACCGTCAATTCGCTGCGATGGGGAGATGGTTAATTTCAAGCGGGCACCTACCCTGGGAGAAGACACCAAGGATATCCTGGCTGAGCTTGGCTATTCCGGGGCTGAGATAGCCAAGCTTGCCAAGTACGGCATCATTTGAAATGAACTATTGATCATCGAGAAGCTGAAAGCCCTCTGCCAATAGTTGCGCCTGCAATTGCGACCACTGATCCTGGGGGAGTGAAACTGGCACGGTGACATCACTGGCATATTCCGCCTGCCCACAACTCCCCTGGTGACGTCCCACCAAAAAGCGCAGGCGGGCTTCCTGGGAAAAATCACAGCGAACCAAAACATGCATCAGGGGAACAAAGGGCTGCAATGGAATATCTTGCAACGCGGCACCTACCGCACCGCGATAGGCACGCATCAAGCCACCCACACCAAGCTTAGTACCACCAAAATAGCGGGTCACTATAGCGCCCACATTGCCGACCCCCTGCTTCAACAGCAATTCCAGCATTGGCCGCCCAGCGCTACCACCGGGCTCGCCGTCGTCATCTGCTTGCATTACTTCCGGGTTGGAAGGATTGCCGATCACCAACGCGGTACAGTGGTGGCTTGCATCGGGATATTGAGCGCGGACAGTATCCAGCTGTTGCTGAAAAGCCGCTTTATCCTCTACTGGCCCCAGCCAACAAATAAAACGGCTCTTCTTTTCTTCTGTCTCACTGACAACGGGAGATGAGGGAATCTGATAACTCACCGACAATATCGTCCCAGCGCTGGTTTTTTAATTTTTCGTACAAGGGCTGGAGCTTGGTCTGCCAGACTTTATTGTCGACAACGCCAACGTGTTTGCAGCGAATAGTCCCTTCGGAATCCACCAGGAAAGTTTCCGGCGCACCGAAAACACCGAGGTCCAGAGCCAAACGGCCATCTCTATCGGCGAGGCTATACAAGTAGGGATTGTGGAATTTCTCCAACCACTTGATTGCTGCCTCATCCTCATCTTTGAGGTTAACGCCAACGATCGGCACACCCTGCTCAGCCAGAGCATTCAAATAGGGGTGCTCTACCCGGCAAGCTACACACCAAGTGGCCCATACGTTCATCAAATGCGGGCCATTGGGAAGATCTTTCTTCTCTACAATTTGGCTGTTATCCGCCACTTTTTGCAAAGAGAATTCCGGTACAGGTTTATTCAGCAGGGCAGATGGCATTTCCTGTGGATTCAGGTAGAGGCCCCGCCAAAATAACAGGGCCAGCACGACAAATATTACCAGGGGCAAAAAGAGTTTGAGTCTAGACATTATCCTTTCCAACTAATACGCCGTAGCAACATTGCCTGTAACTTCTACATCTACAGGTTTAGCGGCCTTCGCTTTGCGATAGCGCTTATCCGCTACAGCAATAGCTCCACCAATCGCCATCAATAGCGAACCCAGCCAAATCCAAACCACAAAGGCTTTGTACTGAAGTCGCACAGCCCAATCACCGCTTGGGTTAGACCTGTCCATAGGCTCACCGAGGGCCACATAAATATCACGGAAGAATCCGGTATCGATCGCTGCCTCTGTCATGGTGTTGCCACCAGACAGGTAATTGCGTTTCTGGGGATGCAGCTCTGCAACCGGCTTCCCGTCCTTACTGACATGCAGTACACCTTCAAAGGCTCGGTAATTAGGCCCCTGAACCATACGAACTCCGTCAAATTTGAAGTCGTAACCGGAAACCTGGAAACTGTCCCCAGCCCCCATACGCACATCTTCCTCAATGCTGTAAACGGTAGTTAGTACTACCCCCAACACCGAAACTGCCAGGCCAATATGTGCGATATGCATACCGTAGTAACTGGCTCTCTGACGCTTAAGGCCGGCAAAGAATGAGCTGGAGTTGCGGGTTTTAGCCACGATATCAGCGAGGCTGGAAGCAAAGACCCAGATACCAATAAAGATTCCGAGCGCCGCTCCCCAGTGGAAATCTCCCAGGGCCAGGGTCCACAGCAACGCAACTACCAACGAAGCGACAAATGGCAAACGCCATGCGCTCAGCAGTTTGTCCCAGCGGCTGTCTTTCCAGTTGGCGCGCACGCCCATACCCACCAACAGGCAGAGAACAACCATCAGTGGCACGAAGAAAAGATTAAAGAAGGGCGGACCCACACTCACCTTGCCCCAGTTCATGGCATCGGCCAGAAGCGGGTAAAGAGTACCGGTCAAAACCATGCCCATAATCAGCATCAACAGGATGTTATTGCCAAGCAGGAAGGTTTCCAAAGAGCGGAAAGAGAAAACACTGCGAGCGCTCACTGTCGGTGCGCGCAGGGCAAACAACAGCAGCGAAGTGCCGACAATTACAGCCAGGAAGCCCAGAATAAAGCTGCCTCGCAGTGGGTCAGTAGCAAATGCATGCACCGAGGTAATCACCCCTGAGCGCACCAGGAAGGTGCCGAGTAGGCTGAGACTGAAAGCGAAAATCGCCAGCAGGATAGTCCAGCTCTTAAACAGCCCACGCTTCTCAGTTACCGCCAAGGAGTGCATCAAGGCAGTCCCCACCAACCAAGGCATCAGGGATGCATTCTCAACCGGATCCCAGAACCACCAGCCGCCCCAGCCGAGCTCGTAATAAGCCCACCAGCTACCCAGGGCAATACCCAGTGTCAGGAAGCCCCAAGCCACAGCCGTCCAGGGTCTTGCCCAACGGGCCCACACCGCGTCCAACTGGCCACCGAGTAGTGCTGCAATGGCAAAAGCAAAGGCTACCGAGAAACCCACATACCCCATATAAAGCAAGGGCGGATGGAAAATCATACCCGGGTCCTGCAACAGCGGGTTCAAATCAGAACCTTCCATTGGCGGGAATGGCAGAGTGCGATCAAATGGGTTGGAGGTAAACAGAATAAACAGGAAAAACCCGATCAGTACAAAACCGAGTACGGATAAGACCCGCGCGGAAAGCTCTGGGGGCAGTTGCTTACCAAATAGCGCTACTGCCGCAGCCCAACCAGCCTGGATCAATAGCCACAACAGGATGGAGCCCTCGTGCCCACCCCATACCGCAGTAACCTTGTAATAAACCGGCAGGATACTATTGGAGTTCTGTGCTACGTAATTAACCGTGAAATCACTCTGCACAAAAGAAGTGGTCAGGCAGGCAAAAGCGATCAGAACGAACGCAAAAATACCCAGAGCCAGCGGACGCCCCGCATCCATCCACACAGGGCGCGATGAATAGCTACCGGCCATCGGCACTGTTGCGAGAGCAACCGAAAGCAGCAAGCCGACAATTAACGCAAAATGGCCCAGCTCAGGGATCATATTTTCGCTCCATCGGAACAACCTTCATGGGAAACCATGGTGTCGGCTACCTCTGGTGGCGTATAAGTTTCATCGTGCTTGGCCAGCACCTGGTCCGCACGCAGAACACCGCTTGGCATCAACTGGCCGGTAATCACTGCCGCTTCGCCTTCGGCAAATAGGTCCGGCAGGATTTTGTCGAAGACTACGGAGAGTTGAGCCTCGCCATCGGTAATCACAAACTGGACTTCCAGGCTATCAGTAGCTCGCTGCACACTGCCCGGGACAACACAGCCTCCCGCGCGAATCCGCTTTTCCATCGGGACTTCACCCGCTGCAAAGGCCTTGGGGGCATAGAAATAATCGATATTGCCGCGCATCGCATAGGCTACAAAACCTACTGCTGCACTGGACAATACCACCAGGACAAGTACGAGTATCAGGCGTTGCTTGCGTACAGGGTGCATTGTCTAAGTCCTACTCCATAACTATTTAATTCTATTGCGCTGATAGGTTCTCCATCGCCCTATCCGCTGGAACCCGGCAAATTGAAATTAAGCCGGTTCCTCTGCTGTTTCTTTCTTTGTGGTTACTGTGCGCTCACTCACTGCCTGGCGGCGGCGCTGGGCAATTTTCTGCTGTCGCACCAGCTCTACCTTCAGGCCACGGCGGGCAATGTAAGGGTAGAGAGCCATTCCCGCGAGACTCAGGAAAGTCACCGCGTAGGACACCCACACAAATACACCGTGGCCGTCCATCGTTAGAAAATCAGCCAGGTTGGCAAATTGAAACTCCACTTTATCGACCTCCCACCAGTTCTTCCTGTACCCACTTGGTGCGCATCTCGCGCTTTAGCAGCAGAGTGCGAGTGTGAGTCAGCAGGGTCCAGGCATACATACAGTAGAAACCGATAATCATGGTCAGCAGCGGATAGAACATACTCGGATCAATACTGCTGGATTCGGTCAGGCGAATGGTCGCGGGCTGGTGCAAGGTAAACCACCAGTCTACGGACTTGTAAATAATCGGGATATTCACGGTACCCACCAAGGCTAGCAACGCAGAAGCTTTGTCGGCGACTTGCTCCCGGTTCACTGCGTGGGTAAGTGCCATAACGCCGACATAGAGAAACAGGAGTATCAGCATTGAAGTAATGCGGGCATCCCATACCCAGTAAGCACCCCAGGTAGGTTTACCCCACACAGCACCGGTAAATAGCGAGACAAAGGTCAATACCGCACCGATCGGCGCGGCAGCGCGCATCACGGCAAAGGAGAGCTTCATCTTCCAGATCAAGCCGATAGCACCGCTGATCGCCATAATGTAGTAACCGGCCAGTGCCAGGAAGGCGGCGGGCACATGGATAAAGATAATCCGATAGCTATTGCCCTGCTTGGCATCTTCTGGGGCAAAACCCAGGCCCCAAACACTGCCTACAGCGAGCAATACAACACTAGCCAGCGCCAGCCATGGCAGCCAGGCTTCAGTTTTTTGATAGAACCAGCGGGGCGAACCCAGGCGGTGAAACCATTGCCAAGCCAAGAAAGACCTCCAAATCAATTATCCAGGCTAATACGTATTGCACCCGCAGCAGCGAGTGGCGCCAGTGCCGCAGCAGCCGCTAGGAGTGCTGCCAATATCGCCAGTTGGGCGCTGTACGCATAGCCATCAATTGCCGCCTGAACTGCGCCGGTGCCGAAGATTAGCACGGGCACATACAGCGGCATAACAATTAGTGCCAAGAGCAAACCGGGGCGGCGCAAGGCAACAGTGAGTGCTGCACCAATGGCCCCGATCAAACTCAAACTCGCGGTTCCCAGCAATAGGGAAACCAGCAAACAAACATAACCATCCACGGGCAGATTCAGCATTAAGGCGAGCAGCGGCGACAGCAATGCCAGCGGCAAGCCTGTGGCAATCCAGTGCACCAGGGATTTTGCAAGAACCGCAAAGTAAAGCGGTTGTGGTAACAGGGTGAGCTGCTCCAGGGTGCCATCTTCGAAATCACCTTTAAAAAGGCTTTCCTGGGATAGCATGGTGGACAGTAGGGCCATTACCCAGATCATGCCCGGAGCCATCTTTGCCAGAAGTTCGGGCTCAGGTCCTACCCCTAACGGCAAAAGTGCTAAAACCGTCACAAAAAATAATAAGGGGTTGGCAATATCTGCTCGTTTTCTCAACACCAGGAGCATTTCAATCCGAAACAGCGCCATAAAACCGGGGCCACTGCGCACTTCGCTCACCGGCGATTGGACATCAACTGTCGACATGCTCTCCCCCAAAATCCTCAAAAGGCTCAGAGACTGAATAGTCAGACAAATTAACCTCACTGAGTCCGGCTAATGACAGAGGTTGGTGTGAGGTCAGCAGAATTGAACCACCGCTATAAAGATGGACCGCCATTTGCTCTTCCAAAGCAGCAACGCCCACAACGTCGAGGGCGGTCAATGGCTCATCGAGTATCCAAAATCGAGGGGAATCAGGTAGAAATAATCGCGCTAGGGCAACCCGGCGATTCTGGCCGGCGGAAAGGGAGTGGCACAAGCTATCCTCAAAGCCGGTCAGGTCGACTTTGTCGAGCGCATTGAGCGCGTCCTCATGGTCAGCACCATACCAGGTGAGGTTTTCCAGCGGAGTCAGGCCACTGCGCACTCCGCCCCTATGCCCGATATATAGTAAGGACTCACGCATCGCCGAGAGCGATTGCGGATAGGCGCTATCACACCAAAGGATCTCTCCAGTGAAATCACTGCTACTGCCAATCAAAGTGCGCAGCAAGGTCGTTTTACCCGCGCCATTACTGCCTTTGATTTGAATTGCAGCGCCGGCTTGAAGGGAAAACTGAAGGCCCTCAAATAAGCGCCGACCATCCCTTTCGCAGGCGAGATCTCTCACTTGCAGCACAACTTGGGACTTAGGGGTCACAGACATTCCAGGATAAAACCGCTCTGACAAATCTGAACGGCATTATACCGGCACCAGCGCTAATTGCATTGTCTCAGCGAGCAACATTTTAGCAACCCTTGATCTTTCGCAAGAATGCCCACTGATTCACACTGAAAAGCGCTATTTAAATTGGCACTGAATTGTAGTTTTGGTATTTTCACACCGTCGTGAGACGGTGTACCTGTTTCTCGCTGTACCCTCAAGGAAGTGGGTAATCTCAGAGGTCGACATAAAGCTGGCCCCCAAGAAGGGCCTATCCCTCTGCTCGTAAGGATGCGTGTCTATGAATAATCTCGCCACCCATATCGGTCCGTGGCTCGACGCTACTACTTTAATTGGCCAAGAAAGCCAGATTCACCAACAGCCATTTCCTTTCTTCGTTGCCAAGAACTTGCTGGCCGAGAACCTGATGGCATCCTTTGTCAAAGACTTCCCAAAGCTTAAAGGGGCAGGCTACCTTCCCTACGATAAAAGCAGTTGTGGCACCACAATAAATGAACTGATTGAACAGTTTAGGGCTCCGGAATTTGCCGATGCTATTGGCAACAACCTGGGTATTGAGAATCTTTCTCAATACCCAACCTATGTTTCCATTAGCCGTACACTCAAGAAACGCCACGGCCGCATCCATACCGACGGACAGTCAAAAATTGCTACCGCCCTGCTCTACCTAAACCCGGAGTGGTCCTTGGACGGCACAGGCTGCCTGCGCTTCTTAAAAAGCGGCGATAACTTTGAAGATACCGCAGCCCCGGAAGTAAAACCTTCGTACGGTACCCTGGCCGCATTTAAGCGAGCCGATAACTCGTTCCATGGGCACTTGCCTTTTGAGGGTAAAAGATTGGTTATCCAGGTAGCCTGGTTAGTCAGCGATGCTGACAAGAACAGAAAGGCCAAGCGCGGCAAATTAACTTCAAAACTCAAGCGTCTGCTGGGCTGCTTTGGAGGCAACTCTGCGGCCACACAAAATATGTAGCTACAGTCAACTCAATACCTACGATAGAGCCCGCATCCCTTACGGGCTCTGTACATACACATCTTCCTCCCTCTTTTCAAAGCAACCATTGTAAAAGCAATAAACCTAACAACTTTAATTAATGGGAAATACAATACGGGGAAACAGAGCCCAACGATTTAAAAACACAGAGAAGAGCTAGGGAAAAACAGCAGTGACTTGGGCAGGAAAGGCAAATTTTCAATAAAATCTATTAACTACGCAGAGTACAGTTTAAGCAACCCTATTTTTAGATTACTTTTATTTATTATCTGCACCCTGCATAGCTGGCTGTAGCCGTTAAAGTTTCAGCATATTTCGTTAGTCGAAATCATAGTCCATTAATTCACGCCTTAAACGCTTTTCCTCCAATTTGTCTTCTACCATTCGACGTGCGTCGCGTGGTGGCTGAGAGGTAGCTTCCTTCAGCACTTCAGTTGCAATTTGTGGAATACCCACATTATCAAAATCTAGGCGTCTTTCGTTAACGTGGCCGCTCATACGAAACTCCATAATCTTGATTAGAGAAAGCAGAAATATCCTTATCGCACCAAGGGTGCAATTGCAGGTTATCCAGCTCAATCAATCGTGGTCAAGCAATAATTTATCAAGTGGAAATGCCGCTTTCACTTCAAAACTTTCCAACTGATCCCCGAACAAAGCTATCCGCAAAAACCGCCATTTCGAAGTCAAAGTAGCGAAGAAAAAAGACAGATTTATGAAAGTTTTTCGAAAATTTTAAGAAAAGGGAACGACGGGAATAGCAGTAACCGGGTGGCGCCAATGTTACCCTCAGTGACACAACAAATTGGTACGATTTGATGGAAGGTGAGTTAATAGTGAAAAGCATGACATGACACAGGGCTTTCCACAGGCTAGAATAGCGCCGCTCTTCAGCAGTGCTGATACCCGCCCCCGTCGGTTAACAGGATAAACCACGGACCTCCTAAGTCCGGACTGGTGGTTCGAGTCCACCCGGGGGCGCCATACATATCAAGGCAAATTAGCAAACGACTGCCTTTGCCGAATGCATAAACAGCGCCAGGAACAACCCAGCCAACAGCACCCCACCCCAGAAGAGCCTGGTAGAACGGCTAATTGTTCTCCCGCGCCTGGCTTCGTTTCTTACAGTCTTTCCCATATCACAAATCCATTTGCCTACTTTTCGTCCATTCACCATAAATACTAACCGAAACCATTTCGCTGGTGAATCTCCATCTCAGGATAGACAAAGCCCGGCACAAGCCGGGCCCAGAACAATAGCAATGCAAGTATTGACGAACAGCGCCTACTGGTTAGTCCCGTTTGTGCCACTGCCACCATTACTATTGTTCATCTGAGTGCCATCCTGCATTTTTTTCTGCATCTTCATCATCTGCTTTTCAGCTTTGTCCTTCTTGTGGTGCATCCCCACCTTGTGCCACTCATCTTTGAACTTAGCCCAGAAAGATTCTTTTGGCGCTTTGGTGCAGGCGGTAATCACCATCGGCGTCACTTTTTCTGTGCCTTCAATATCCAGCATATCCCCCTCTTCCGTGCCTTTCTTGGCGTAGGCGGCAGCCCAATAAACTGCTTTAGGTTTAAACTCATCGTCGATAGCCAGGAAATCCGCACAGGTCCAGTCTTTCGCCGGCTTCTTGGGATGGTTATCCGCGAAGGCAGCAGAAGCAGCAAGACTGGCAATTACCAAAGGAAGAATGAACTGCTTACTTTTCACAATTAGATCTCCAAAATATCCAGGGTTATCACCCCGTGAATCAATTGCAGGTAATGTGCAATCCGCTCGCTACCCACGGGCCGGGGAGGACTGGCCGGCAAGTCACTAAAATGACTGCGACAAACAGCGAGGCAAGGAATAGCCCCGGATTCACCAGCCTTACGACAGCGGAAACGCAAGCCAAGACACTGAATCAACGAATGCTTGGCCCATTGAAAGGATAGACGCATTTTTCATTTTTTGGGGAAAATCAAAAACACATCCTTACCCACTTGCATACAAACTTTATTGTCCAGACGCATTCCATGTGAAGAAGCAGGCTTTACCTATGTACACCTTTAGCTATTAGCGCTCGGAATAGAGTTTGCTGCCTCCCATTTTTGACTGTGCCTACCCAGCCTTAGCAAAGAGAAACCTAACCAAATAAACCAGACTATTTGGGAAATTCCGAATATTTCTGTAAAGATATCGTCCGGATAGATAGTCGCAATTCCCGCCACTCCCACTAACACTCCGATAAAGTTTAATGGCCGGGAAAAAAGTCCAATTTGCAATGCAGCAATGCTAATTAGCAGAACCCAAAGTCCACCCACCAACTCATTGCCACCACCAAGACTCTCAACCATCAAGTATATTATTCCCCAGGTATCGAAAGCCTGCTGAACACTGACCTCCATAAGCCCCAAAGCATAGGCGAGCCCTATATTTGCGATCATGCCGCTCGCTATGACAAGGCCCACCCAGACTGCTCCGAACAAGGATGCCAATGCAGCTATCTCCCTCCTCTTACTTTTTAGCTTTTCATATAAGCTAACTACCACACAGCCCAGAAAGATCGCAAAAACCAAGTACATAAGGGTATAGGCAATATTAAAAATCAGTTGATTTTCTGCCAAGAACATCATTTTTTCTATGGGGCTCCCATCCGATGGAAAAGACCAAAAAGCACCAAAGAATACAAACGCACTAATATAAATTAACCCCATGCCAAACGCCGAGATACCAGCAACTCTATCCATAGCTCTCCCCTATCATCTTTGAACTCAATTCAATGCCTGTAAATATCACTTTAATTATGTAACCCAAGGAAGCCAAATTCGTAACACCCCACCCTATCTAAGCAGCAAGTAATCGCAGAAATGAATATTCAGCAAGAGAAGAAAGTCACAGTGCTTTAACCGAAGTGTACATTAATGCCATTTCTGACTAGCGTTCATGCCAGGACCTGTAGGTTAGGTGGATAGCTAAATATCACTATTGCCAATTAACCCGAAGGAGATAATAGGATGGGGAGCAAGGAGTGAAGAATCTAAATAATCCGGAGATCAGTGATTTCCATCAGGAGCCGATTTACTTAAAAATCAGCTCAATGTCAGCTCTAACGGTAGAGTGTCGTATTCAGTCTCCAAGCCGATACTTACGGGCCACAACCTCAAACTGACGAATATAAATGGCTTGAGCTGGCTTATAGGGCGGCAGCCACTGATCGGGCCCTTTATCTCCCTTACTGCGATTGTGGCCATCATCAACCAGCCACAAATTTGCAGGATCTTCTGCAAAAGCTCTACGCTGCTCCCGGCTCCAGCTAGCACCACCGTACTTATGAGCCCAAGATAGCGGTACTATATGCTCCACATCCAGATCCGAAGCTTTTTCAAAAAACTGTCCCGTATAGGGATCCATCCACAGGCCTGAAACCACTGTACAGCTCTTTTCATTGCTGAAGGCAACAGGAGCCAAAGAGAGACGGATCAATAGCTCCTGGCGAGTATTCTGGCAATCACCATCGACATCAGACCACCGTGGCAACCACTCACTGCGATCATAAGATTGAGGGGTTACTTCATAACACCCGCTGAGGGTCAGCATGGACACTATTAATAAAGACTTGAGTCGCATAAAGCTAAACTGCGGCTAATTACTGCTGGGGGAGCATTTTGATTATAGCTTTGAGCTCCGTCAAGAAGCCAATCCAGTTTGACATGAGCAAAAATCGGTACAAGTGTACTTTATCCACCCACTCCAACGAATGAATATCATTAAGCTAATATACGACTGAAAAAATTTAGATGGTTAAGAAATCGGTATGTAGTAACAATAGCTATCCCCTATACTACTTAAAGGTCGAGAACCATTACAGCAAGGATATAAGAGACAGAATAATGAAGTTATCTTTAGCACTAACTTTCATCACACTTCTTTCTGCCAACGCTTCATCTCAAGTCAACATCCCTGGCACCACACTCCAAGAACGGATATTTGAACTAAATCCCCCAGTAATAGATTCACCCACGATGTCCTTTTCGGAGATTAGACAGAGTATATTAAAACTCAATCAGTTTATTGGTGGATACCCACCCAGTTTTACAAATGAGAAAGAAAGAGAGTTGATCTATCGAAAATGGCTTGTATTAGTTTCCGAAGCAGAAGCATTTTACACAGTACATAATGGCTCAGAAGAGTCGCTTTACCTGCTATCAGAACTTTACCGACAGGGCCATAACATGGATGTAGAGGGTAGCGCGGAAAAAGCATTCAATAACCTAAGTGCGTGTCTTCACACTTTTAAAAAGTCCGTGATGTGCAACTTTTCAGCATCCTATTTCTACCTGTCAATTGGCCCCGCATACTTAGACAAAGCAGAGCTAAGCTTATCCATACTAAAAGAACATTTTAGCCCCAATCTTAACAGTGAGGTCGAATCTGGTTATGTATTCTTGCATATCTATCACCAAGACATCCCCAAAGCAAAACAGCAAATCGACTTCTTTATCCAAAAATTCCCCAACTCTAGCAGAGTCGCAATGTTTGAAAACATAAAACAAAATTTAGGCGATACCATAGAGTGGAAACAACATTAACCAATGCCCTTTTATAACTCAGGAGCAGCACAGCGCTTCACATTAAACGGCTCAATAACTAAATCGCCGGACACTACCTATACGTCACTTTCCGAGCGATGTCTTACCCTCTAGGTTACTTAACAGCATTAAGCTATAGAAAGGAGGACGTAGCCCCTTCATTGTACAAGTGTACAGGCATTCAACCACATATAGCACCTCAACTACTTCGGTTAGCAGTTATTAACCTAGCGGCTACAGTCATGGCCTAACTTCTATCAAATACAAAATACTTACCTGAGGCTAATACACTTGTTTTAACAACTCTAAACATCCCATACAGAATGTCATTGAACGAATCTACAAGAAAATACAATGACCCGTCTGGTAAGATCAAAACCGCTTAGGTAAAAGTAAGGAAAAACTGATCGAATTCACTATAATCGAATAGCTCAGTAAAAAATCCAAGGAACATTAATTCGAGAGACAGTTGATAGGCAATTCCTCCCGCATTTAGAAAATATGATTCAGAAAATGTAAATTTAACCTTACCTCAATAACAGTACTCTGCAGGTCAACCTTCAACACTTTACGCCTCTTGTAATCCCCACTCATTAACAGTACAAGAGATATCCTATTTCGCACATAGACATACTGTAGATTAGCCATTTTCAAGATAACACGGAGTTAACGATCTAGATGAAAGAATCGCTGAGTTCGCTCAAAATTATCGCTGTTTTTTTAATTCTCACAGCGAGCCTCTACCCTATCGGATACTGGCTAATTTTTCACATGGAAAGCGCAGTACCCTTAATGCTTTCTGTTGGGCTTGCCACGGTCACAACATGCTTGATATTCAAGAAGAGCCTGGGCTCCTTAGGATGGTCTTGGGGAAGCTGGAGATATCAGTGGTTAAGCTACTTGGTACCCTTGGGTTATGTAGCAGCTGCCTACCTCATTATGTGGATCTTAGGTTTCGGGGAGTGGTATAACTCAGAATACGTTACGGCACTAAGAGAAGGGTATAAAGTAGATGGCTGGAGTGATACCAGTGTAATCCTCTTTAGATTCTTAATTACTGCAAGTATCAGCTTTTTATTGATACTGCCTGGAGTTTTAGGAGAGGAGATTGGATGGCGTGGATTGCTTGTACCTGAACTCTCAAAGCTTATGTCCTTCTCAGGGATCGCACTAACCTCTGGGTTTATATGGGCCGCCTGGCATTGGCCCATGATGGTAGCAGGTGTCTACGGGAATGAAACAGCCCCTCTCAGCTATCAGTTGTTTTTCTTTACGCTAGGCTTAATGTCAATGTCAGTCATCATGACTTACGTAAGATTAAAGACTAACAGTGTTTGGCCTGCCGTTATTTTCCACATGAGCCACAATGCATTTATTCAAAAATTCTTTAATCCATTGACCCTACAAAGCACAGATTCAGGTTGGTATCTCAATGAATTTGGTATGGTTTTACCTGTAGTTATTTTTTGTATCAGCATTTATTTCTGGAGAAAGGGCCAACAAGAGTTCGGCTCCGCTCAACCTGCAAGCGAACTATTATCTCCACAAAACTCTTGACGTAGCACCATGGACGTGTGACAGAGGCTTTGATTAAGAACAATCATTAGTTTTTGGCAATTTTACCGCAGGCATATAGAAATACATTATGGATAATGAAGTAGATATTTTTGCTCCAGTTACTGATCCAGGAAAAAGAGATGCCCTTGAATGCTGGAGATGGCTAGTTGGCAAAAAGGCCTCCATGTGCCTTCTGACCTCCATGGGGGATTTATTCTTCAAAAGGAAGGAAGGCCTACTGAACAAGGAACGTGTCTATTTCCTAGATACTGGCACAGGAGAAATGGAACTTGCCGCTAAATCCCGGAATGCATTCCGAGAGATAATGGCAGCAATGAAAGATATTCCGGGCCACTGGTTTAAATATAGATTATTACTTGAGTTAGTGGAGCAACCATTAACTCAATGGTTGTTGCTATTCACCAATCCAACCACCGATAATGGGCGGGGAGTACATTACAGAAAATTATCAATCTATATCTTGGGAAGTCCATCTAGATCTGTTAGGACAGATACATGAGCAACTCAGCGGCCTTCCCCCAGGAACACCAATAGCTAGTGTAAGCTTAAAAATTGAAGAAGATTGAGAGGCCACCATTCAAAAGGGTTATCCCTGAATCCAGCATTTAAATCTATAATTTATGTCAGGACTTGTCCTTATGATAAGCATTGAGTTTTTGATTACCTCTTTTATCGTTGTGTTGATACCGGGAACGGGAGTTCTATATACAGTTGCTGCGGGGCTATTCAAGGGTAAAAGGGCAAGTATTTCTGCAGCGTTAGGTTGTACGCTAGGCATCATCCCCTCTATCCTTGCTTGCATCATGGGGCTGTCCGTAATCATTCATACCAGTGCATTATCATTCCAGTTTGTAAAATATGCAGGGGTCGCGTACTTACTGTACTTAGCTTGGTCAATGCTTAAATCCAGCAACTCTCTGACTCTAGAAGAAAATCAAAAGAAACAGAGTTTAACTTCAATTGCTTTCAAGGGATTTATGATTAATATCTTAAACCCAAAGCTAACCATCTTCTTCCTGGCATTCTTACCCCAGTTTATTCCCTCTCAAATACAGAACCCCGTAGATAGTATGCTGATACTTGGGCTTGCCTTCATGGTTATGACCTTTCTGGTTTTCATTGTTTATGGCTTACTAGCAACAGTCATTCGAAATTATGTTATTCACTCAGAAAAAATTAGCGTTATCATTCAACGAGCCTTTGCTGGTAGCTTCGCAGCTTTAGGACTCAAACTCGCCTTTACGAGCAGGGAATGAGCCCCCCATTAACAAAAACAGTAAAGCGATTACTAACATTAAGTTTAATGTTGCTTCAGGCATACCCGATTCAAGCTTACCCCTAAGAATCTCAATCGTAAAAGAATAAGCACAAACAAGCATGAAAATTTTTTTGACCTTTTCGGTACTCGGATTTTTCTTAACTCCATCACCTGAAGTAGTCGCTTCAAAGGCAGACCTTATGACCAACAGCGCTATTGGTCAAATGCCCTCCCAGTCCTTTCCCTCTAGCGGCTCCGAATATTGGATAGAGCGAGAACAAGCAGTAAGTTTCGCAAAAACCGATGACTGGGAAAAAGCTATTCCCTTGCTCGAAAAACTAACCGCCCAATATAAAGATGATGGAGACATTTGGTTTTTACTCGGGCATGGATACATTGAGACGAACCAATGTAACAAAGCAATTCCCTCACTCAAACGAACCCTAGAACTAGGGACAATCATGTCGAGGATAAGATCAGCTTCATCCCCCTCTAACGATATAATGATTAAAATTGCACAATGTCATTCCAAAATGGAAGAGAAGGACCAAGCGCTGGGCTGGATTCAAAAAGCACTCGATTCCAGATGGGATGACCGGAAGAGTCTCATTGGCAGCAGCGATTTTCAATACATATCTCAAGACGATATGTATAAGAAGCTTTCGGGGGAAAGCCAGCTGGAAAATTTATCGAGAGATGAACGCTGGATGACAGATTTAAACTTCCTAGCTGATGAAATATTACGCCTACATGTTAACCCCTACCATCACTCATCAAAGGAAGATCTAGCATTACACATAAACAAAATTAAAACAGAAATCCCTCACTTAACCGACCAACAAATCGTATTTAGAATGATGGCGCTACTTGCCAGCTTAGGGAATGGACACAACTTTATTGTCCCAACCTACTCTAGGAATGGCTCATTCAGCAAGTTACCCATCCAGCTCTATTGGTTTAATGATGGGATATTCATTGTAGGTGCCGATACTGAATATAAGCATCTTGTAGGAAAAAAACTCCTTTCTGTAGCCAACCAGCCGATAGATGCAGCAATGAAAAAGATTGCCACTGTAAATGCCCGCGATAACGAAATGCAACAATACTGGCTGGGGCCTTACTATCTGGCCTTACCGGAGGTTCTCGAGGGTTTAGGCATAGTAGAAAGTGCATCGAAGATCCCACTAACTTTGGAAGAAAAATCAGGAGCCAAAGAGCAAGTAGTTCTATCAGGAAAACCTTTCAAGTTTACAGGTTTTCCAACCTTACCCGCACCTAATAATAGGGACAACTTACTTTACCTAAAGAACAAGAAAGAAAACTATTGGCTTGAATACAATTCTGACTATGATCTCCTATATTTACAATTTAATAGGGTCGCACAAGATAAGTCACACCCACTGGACGTATTCAGCAAAAAGATCACAGCATTCACCAAGGGTAGAAAAGTCAAAAATCTTGTTCTAGATTTGCGTCACAACAGCGGCGGCAATGGTTCTATTATCCCTCCCTTAACAAGATCGTTAATTCATTTTTCAGAAAATAGCGAAGAGAATAATCTATTTGTGATTATTGGACGGAATACCTTCTCCGCTGCACATTTGTTACTTGCAGACCTCGATCGCTTGACTGACATCATCATTGTCGGTGAACCAAGTGGGAGCAGACCCAACCATTTAGGTGAAGCGGGATGGTTTAAACTTCCTTACAGCGGTGTCTGGGGGATTATTTCATCTCAATATCATCAGGCCTCAAAGGCCGAAGATCATCGTATCTGGATTGCACCACATGTTCCCGTAACACTCTCATCTGAAGAGTATTTCACAGGAGAAGACCCCGCAATAAATCATATAATTAGAATAATAAGCCACAAAAAAGAAAAAGCAGAAATACTCTCACCAGGGTCAGTTAGCACGGCAGGATTTTAGAGTTAATTGTACAAAGGAGACGGATCAACATGTCTTTAACTTGGGTTATTGTAGGCTCATTTCTTCAATTGTCTTTTTGCGGATTCCTTTTTATGATGGCCGCATTCGCTGGAGGTGGCGTAGCTAATAGAGGAAATTTATCAAAACTTTCATCAGTGATACTTGCTGCTTCCCTATACTTACTACCCTCAATTAGCATACTTGCCGCCGGTATTGTTATATACCAATACAACCTCGGAGGGGGTGCCTCCTCTTATTGGTGGCACTTCATGCCTATTGCGGCGGCGGCTTTATATATCATTTATATAAACTCACTATGGGAAAAATAGCGTAACATAATAGAAATCAATAGGAGCTTCGTCCGTGAGCAAATGCCTACTTTTTGATAACGATGGCACCTTAGTTGATAGCGAACATCTCTCCAGTATTGGCTTAGCTATGATGTTCGAAAATTACAGAATAAAACTAGATGCTGATGAACTGGTCATAAGATTTGGGGCTGGAAACTGGCAAGCATTCTACCCCTATTAGAAGAAGAGAATAATATCAAACTGAAAAGAAATTTTGTTGCAGCTTATCGCGATATAGTCACAAAACTCTTTACCAGAGAGTTAAAACCTGTTGAAGGTGTAGCAGACGCTCTTGAGGCACTTGATGGTGAGAAAGCGGTAGTATCTAGCGGCCCCCTGCAAAAAATCAAGCATGCATTAGATATATGTGGACTATCTAAGTATTTCGGAAATAATTTATTCAGTTCATATGAAGTAGGCATATGGAAGCCTGATCCAGGCATATACCTGCATGCCGCAAAAAGTATGGGCTACCATCCTGAGAACTGCTCCGTTATAGATGATGGGCCAGTGGGAGTTCAGGCTGGTATAGAAGCAGGCATGAAAACTTACTTTTTTAATCGTTTTAATGAAGAATCTAATACCGTTGGCGTAGTGTCCTTTCTAGCGATGAGAGAGTTACCAAAACTAATAGGTAACTAATCCCCCAAGAACACTATACCTTTAGTTTATTAACATCATTCATTCAAGCTCATGCTACAACCGGTCATCATGGGCGGCAGAGAAAAGATGGTTCCCGACAAGCAATATCTATTTCGCTCTTTGCCCATGGGAGGTACAATTTAGCCATTAACAGTAGTGCAAAATATAGACAGAAAACCTATCATTCCATGTCTAATAGGATGTCAGTTTCACACGATACCTCTAGCACTAACCCTTGTACCCATCCTCACAAAACCTATATCTGGCTACAGTAAGAATGTTCTCAAAGTTATTTAAAAAGAGTAAACCACGAGTCTATCTGGATAAAATGATTGTCGTCTCACAGAATGAATTTAGCAAGATTGGTGCTTGGGGGGCTTTTAAGGGCGAAGATTTAGAGGCGGGCATTCGTCATAGGCTGGTAGAAATTTTCTCCTTACCACATATATCGAGTCGAATAGAACCTAAATCCAATGATTTAGCACTAGAGGTTGTAGTCTTAAAAGTAAGAGGGGGTGAGTTTGACACCGCATGCTTTGGAGAATTTGGTGCAATGCCTGTATTCTGGCGGCCAAAGATTGAAGTCGCAGCTCGACTCTATTACGCCGACTCCAAAAAAACACACTCCTCTTATAGGGCTCGAGAGAAAATGCCATGGAGAGAATATTTTTCAGGAGTATTCAGCCTAAGAGGGATGCTCAGATATAGGCCTGTTTTTGGAGCAAAAGAGCTAGAACCTATTCTCTATAGAGCATGTGAAAAGCTGCTTGCCAGTATGGTGAAGTCAGTATGAAATGCTGTAAATTTAGGCAATCCGCTACTACTTACGGACTTATTTTTTCCTGCGATAGAGATATCACAGCCCTAAGACAGGATATTAAAGTAACCAGGAGTTTTGAGAGTTATCGAGAGGGTGATTTTTAAGTATAGCCAGATTTGCAGATAAGCTACTAGACTGAAGGGGCTTATCAACCCCATACCCTTTCAAACTTAATAATAATGTTAAAAGACCCACTTGAACTGGCCTTGAAGTAACGATTAGGCACGGCTTGTGAAGGGTACTGCACTAAATCGTATACTCAAGGAGCCTCTAAATAACTCCGTAATGCCTCTGCGGGTCTTGAAGGCTGCAGGTGTTAGGCGCAGCTCGCCGCGAATGGCCCTATGCAACGCAGCAGATGTGGCCTTCAAGACCCGCCCTTTGGGGCAAGCAGAGCGATTCACACTCCGCGTTGCGACTTCTTGAAAGGTCTAGACATTCCTGCGAAGCCGCGCCTTGACTGTGAACCGCTCTGCATGCCAGAGGTATCACGGAGTTATTCAGAGGCTCCTTAACAATAACCTTAACTTTCTGGTGATTGTAATGCTCAAAATCAAAGAAGCCGCCGCTTTTATCCTAGTCGCGTCCCTGATGGGGTGCTCCTCAGATACTCCAGAGGATCCCAAGCCCACCACACCGGTCGGTTCAGACAAGGATGCCCACGGGTGTATAAACTCAGCCGGCTACCTTTGGTGTAGTAAAACTAAAGAATGCGAACGACCATGGGAACTTGCAGAGAAGGCTGGCTTTGCTAACACTCCCAGTAATTTTGATGAGTACTGCGGTAATAAATAGGGTCTCTGCCTAGCAGCCTCCTCCGTCTATAGGAGAAAGCAGTGACAGCTAAGGTCTTTGATACTCAAGACTAAAGAACAAAAGCTTCAGAAATAAAAAAGCCCGGCATAAGCCGGGCTTTTAGAAGATGGCGGTGAGGGAGGGATTCGAACCCTCGATGCCTTGCGACATACACACTTTCCAGGCGTGCTCCTTCGACCACTCGGACACCTCACCAAGTTCTCTTGTCACCCCCTGTTGGGGCGGTCCGTCTTTCAACGTTCTCTCGCCTTAATGAAATCTTCAAATAAATCAATAAGATAGCTACTTTAGCCTTGAGAGAGAGTGCACTTTACCCAAATGTTAGAGAAAGTTCCAGTGAAATCTGAGATGAATGAGCTCCGTACATTCTCTTTGGTGCACATCCAATGCTCCTGGTTAGATTTCATACAAATTGTGTGCGCTCATACGACCAATACCATTTAGAATTTGAACACCGCACGCCGACCAAGTAATAAGGGGCTGGTATGGCGGAGGATCTGGGAAAGAAAGGGGGAACGCCCAGTGGAACCAGTCAAGACTGCATGGCAAATCTATATCCAACCCGATACAGCCTGAGTACAGGGTGTAAATTGACTGCTAGTACCTTTTCATAACCTATCGGTGTCTAAAACTTACCTCAAGAAAGTGTCCTGCCCATCCTGTTAAAGGCAATAAAAGAAAACTATAACGTGGCCACCAGGGCAAGTTTCTTCCAGAACGCTCCAAGGTTCGTCGGTGATACTTCTCAGTGCTCGCTACTTCAGTTCAATAGAAGGCTGGGGCGCATAAGTGCCCCAGCCCACTGACAATTTAAAACTTAGTCAGCACTTTTTGTGAAATACAGGCTGTCTTTTACTCGAGCCCCAGTGCTTGGATTAGTTACATACCAAGTTAACTCGTAATCTCCGGCCTCAAACCACTCTGGTATAGTTAGATAATTCCGAGTGTAGTCCTTTGTCTCAGAGTAATTCAGCACAACATCTCGTGAATTATGAATGGGATAACTATCCCCATTGGGAAAAGTGAGTAGGCTCCATTGCTCAAGTGTAACCAACGATTGTGAAGAGTCTAAATTACGTATACTCGCATCATAATTGACTCTTCCCCCGTAGGAAGGAACTAAAAACTCGGCAGGCTCATCAAGCACAATCGCTAACTGAGTGTCAGAGACGTCACCCTCAACAACCAGTTCAAGATCCCATAGCTCTACATAACCACCTTGCACTCTGAGCTTTATCTCACCCTCCCCATCCAGTAGGTTTTTCGACAATAAGCTATTTTCATCAACACAGTAGTTGAAATTTTGTAACTGTGAAGAAGGATTGGAGTTGTCCGGAGTTGGCAGAGCATGGTTATATAACAGGTCCACCAGAGTATATTGGGCAGAAATCCAAGGGATATCTGGATCTATAAATTCTTTTTCTACTATAAAAACTGCCGAATTCGCATCTCCATCTTTAACTTCAGTATTGACACAAACTCTTTCGATATTATCGAATTGATAGCCAATATCTAAATCTACCTCATGATCAACCCCATCCTCCAACCTGAAAGGAAATGCCTCACCGAGGTCTATTTTTGAACTTAATGTATCCGCCTGAATCAATGACGGTGCGCAGATTAAAGCAATACCAGCGATAGAATTTTTCAGCACACCACTGTGCATAGGGTAGCTTACATCCAGGTTTTTCAAAATCACATTCCATTTAATACATTATGAGATACAACAAAACTTCGAACAGATTTTAGAGCCACTTCCTGAGAAAATATGGTTCACATCATAGTAATCCATATTTATCGCCGATCTTGTATAGATTCACCTTATGGTAAATACCATTCATCCACTAAAGACCAACTAAATTAAATCTGTCCAATATATTGTATTTCAACTCTCCCTGTCTCCACAAAAATTTTCACTCCACAAACGTCCCAATTGAAAAACTCAAGGATAGTATCTACACAACCAACCCTGATAAATCGCTGATCAACCGCTCAATAAAATCCATTAAAGTAATCGGACTCTTGACATAGAGTCAGCCTGATAAGTAGTTCTAACAATCAAGCACCGGGTATCCCCAGTGCTGATATTGATCGATACATGCACTGGAAGGCTTTCATCATTGGCTAATATCTTTGTTATCACATAAACCATATGCGTAGATCTTCCAGCCATATTAATTCACACACCATTTTGACCTCAGTCGCAATAGCAGCTCACAGCCTTAGCAATTTTTTGATTCATAGTATCTCGCTCGATAATACCGAAGCAGTGGCCGTCATTGACGGCATAAGTAAATTTTACATGCCAAACCCTGCATACTGTGAAAATATATAAGGATTGTAAGTAAGAATTCACCACCAAGCAGGCAATAATCACGAAGATAATTTAGCCAGGAAATTTAATATATAACCGTGAATTAGCTGCGAATTAGAGAATGTAGCTACAATTTAAAAATAGCGGCAGGGAATTACATTCGCAGTGAACACTCTCACGAAACTAACTTAAATAAAATAACCTGGGCAGACGAAAAAACTGCCCCAGAATGAGAGGAAATATAAAACGATCAATTAAAATCCTGAGTGAAAATAGCCTTTTACAGCTCCCTCAAATCAAATAACTCATCGATTTTAAGCCCATTCGAATTTGGGCCAATCTTTGGGGCATCCCGTCCTGAAGAACCAAAAAAAGTGTCACAAATAACGGCTGGAACTACCAAAAGACAGAATGGAATTATGCGAGAGAAGAAACAAAAAAGCCCGGTATAAACCGGGCTTTTAGAATATGGCGGTGAGGGAGGGATTCGAACCCTCGATGCCTTGCGACATACACACTTTCCAGGCGTGCTCCTTCGACCACTCGGACACCTCACCAAATTGTCACCCTCCATGAGGGCTCTCCGCCTTGTAGCGGCCTCTTTCTCCAGAGAAATCTTCAAGGAAATCAGGAAGATAGCTGCTGTGTCGTCGAGAGAGCGCGCACTTTACCCAAATGTACCCGGTTGTGCAAGCACTAATGCGAAAAAAGTATCTCGGACAGTAAAAACGGGGGTTCATAAAGGTGTTTTGGGTCAGCCGCCGCAAGTACCATTGCTATGTACTCTTTCAAATGGGCTCAGGAGATGTCGCAGGTTTAGATGGAAGGCTCGATTAGTCACCTAAACCCAGGCTCTACACTAGTACCGACTAACATAGCTTTCGGGGCCTTCTCTTTCCTTGGGCCCTTAAAGTAAGTAGTTATAGCGCAACTTATCTTTTGCCGACACACCTCCCTTCATCACGGCGCAAAACACCCGGACTCCAGAATTCGGTTTGATCTAGGTTAATAATGTCAGAAAGGCACTCTGTCATAATTCTCCATCCGCTGTAGAGTCAGTGATCGCTATCTATATACCCCCTGTTACGCAAAGCCTTGACGGTGCCCCGCCTGCCTAAATGCAAATCTGCCATGAAAATTGGGAGGTTCTGAGGCTGGAGGTGCGGTAATATCACTGGCAACAACAACGAGAAAAATATCACTTGCATGCACAGTTTTTTCGCATTCTGTTCCTCGGAAGAGTAAACTGCGCTGCTGGAGTCACGGCGTGGCTATACGGTGGATGGGGAAATCGGAGCCACCCTATCGCCAACGCGCAAGGTGTTCACTTTCTGCTCAAACGGACAAAGAACAACACAAATGCAGGACCAGCTTGAGGAGAGCACGGGGCGGAATGTTAACCCTCGCTACTCCACCTATTTTCGCACCCTGATTTTATTTGCCGCTGCCGGCACCCTGGCAAACGCGGTGAATTGGGATGCGCCATGGCAATCAGACAAGCTGGTTATTACCGGATCTGCTCTTTTTATCATTGCTTATACCGCTCTCGCCCAATTTATCCTCTACAAAACTGGCGATAAAAAAGCACTGAAAACCCGCCGCTGCCTTTCTTTCCTGGATACAGTACTGATCGGCATCACCATATCCCTGGCAGACTTCAGCATGCTGCCCTCGCTGCTGCTGGTTACCATGGTCCAGCTGAATGCCCTCACTGGGGGCGGCGGCGGTCGCGCTTGGTTTGAGCACAATACCGGCTTATTGGTTGGGGTCGTTATCGGGTACCTGATGCACGAACCATCCCTATTGGTGAGCGCTGACCTCACTATCAGCACCGTAAGCCTGATCTGTATTCTGGCCTATTTATGCGCCTATGCATTCTTTACCCACCGCCAGATTGGCCAGCTTAAGGAAGCCAATCACTCCCTGATGGTTGAGCAGCGCGTTAGCAAGGTTCGCTCCTACAAACTTTCCAAGTACTTGCCACAAAAGCTGTGGCGCTCTGTCACTACTGGGGATGAAGAAGCTCTGGTGACCCAGAGAAAGCTCCTCACCGTTTTCTTTTCTGACATCAAAGACTTCAGCCAGCTCACCGAGGAGTTAGAGGCAGAGACCTTTACCCAGCTGCTCAATAATTACCTCTCTGAAATGGCACGCATCGCTGGGCAATACGGCGGCACTATCGATAAGTTTATCGGCGATGCGGTAATGGTTGTGTTTGGGGACGATGAGAGTAAAGGACCAAAGTCAGACGCTCTGCGCTGCGTAGCTATGGCCCTGGCGATGCGTAAACGCGTACGTGAAATGAAGCAGGAATGGTATAACAAAGGTATCTCGCGCCCCTTGCAGGTTCGTATGGGTATTAATACCGGCTACTGTACTGTCGGCATTTTTGGTACCGCTAACTACCAGTCTTACACGGTGATGGGTACCCACGTTAACCTCGCTTCGCGATTGGAAGGCGCCGCCCAGCCGGGAGAAATCCTGATTAGCCACGAGACCTGGGCCATGATCAAACACACGGTTATGTGCCGGGACAAAGGGCATATCACCGTAAAAGGTATTAGTACCCCGGTGAAGGTTTACCAGGTTACTGATCTGCGTAAGAACCTGGGTGGCCAGCAGAGTTACCTGGAGGAGCATGCCCCCGGATTCTCAATGCATTTAGACCTGGATAAAATCCGAAATTACGATAAGGAAAAGGTTTTACAGTCCCTGCAAAAAGCAGCATCCAACCTGAAGAGCAAAGTCATTATCTAGTTTTATAAAAGGTGTGTAGGCTCAAATTTCTACATAGTGGTATGCATACGCACCGCCAGGTTCCCCATAATCCAGACTGTACCCAACACAATAATCAAAAGAATTAAGCTAGAGAAAAGGATTAACGCCAGGTTATCCCTCCGGTCCCGTTGGGTCGTTACGTTCAAGAAATATTTTAATTGCACCACCAGTTGCGCAACCCCTAGTAACGCAACGAGAATCAAGACACTTTTATTCTCCCTACCGATCGTCAGCACTGCGGCAAAAGCCGCCAGAGTGAGCACAATAGACAGGATATAACCTGTGATATACAGACGCAGGTGTTGCGCAAAAGTCGGTTCTTTAGCCATAGACCCAGCCACCGAAATAAACCACGGAAAAAATTCCGATCCAAATCAAATCGAGGAAGTGCCAGAACAATGCCAGGCGCAGAAAGCGCAGCTTTACGACATCTCCCAATCCCATAGTGAAAACCTGAACGATCAAAACGATCATCCACAGACAACCGAAAGTAACATGGAGACCGTGCAAGGGCACTAAGCCAAAAAAGGCTGACAGGTAACCACTGCGCTGTGGCACCCCGCCCTTCTCGGCCATCCCGGCAAAGTCGTACAGTTCCAACGCCAGGAAACCCATGCCCAGCAACAGGGTTATCACCACCCAAAATAGAAAGGCAGCGCGACTGCGTTCATGCTTAACAATAACTGTCGCAATACCCGCAGTGAGGCTGCTGGTTAGAAGAAGCATCGTTTGGGCGAACAAGCTGCCGAAATCAAAAAGCTCTTTCGGGCCCGGCCCTCCGGCGGTAGCGCCCACCATGGTGATATAAATCGCAAATACCACCCCAAAGAAAATCAGGTCGCTCATCATGAAGACCCAGAAGCCAAAGATCACCATATCGGGATCTCTGTGGATGGCTTCGTGGGGATTGATGCTGCCCGGGCTTTTCGGTGAAGAGACGGGATTCATTTAGATCTCCAGCTTCGCAAGGCCGACATTTCGCGGGGAATCTTCCAGGTCCCGGCTCACTGCCTCGCTCTTCTCGACCAAGGCCAACCAAGCTTCCGTATCCTTCTCTAACTGACTGGCAGGAATAATATATTCCGTTTCTTTGCGGAAGGTGGCCGCGATAACTGCAACCAAAATGGTTAATGCGGAGATCAGTGCAAGCCACCAGATGTACCAAACCAGGGCAAACATCAAAATTCCACTGACAACGCACAAAATAAATCCGAGAGGATTATTTTTAGGGAGCTCTATGTCTCGATAGACTTTAGGCCGCTTATAGGCTTCACCATGCTCCTTAGCCTCAGTAAATGCATCCCGATCAGTAACCTTGGGTATTTCAACAAAGTTATAAGCCGGTACCGGAGCGGGAGAGTTCCATTCCAGGGAGCGTCCATCCCAAGGATCACCCACAGGAACCTGGGTTTTCTTTCGGTCTCTGATGCTTACGATAAATTGAATAACCAGCGAGATTAAGGCCGCCAGAACAATCATTGCGCCAATAAAAGCAACGATCATGTAAGGCTTGAATGTGAGATCGGCATAGCTGAATGATCGCCTTGGCATTCCCAATAAGCCGGCGCCATAGAGCGGGAAAAATGTCACCATAAATCCTGCAAACCAGAGATAGGCTGAGCGTTTACCCCACTTATCATTAAGGCGGAAACCAAATGCTTTGGGGAACCAGTAGTTGTACCCTGCCAAAATTCCAAACAGCACGCCGGGAATCAGAACATTGTGGAAATGCGCCACCAAGAACAGTGTATTGTGCACTTGGAAATCGACGGTAGGGTTAGCCAGGATAACGCCGGATAGACCACCAATCACAAACAGGATTAAAAAGCCGATGGCATAAACCATTGGAGTGGTAAAACGTATTCGACCGCGATACATGGTCGCCATCCAGTCGTAAACTTTCACCCCGGTCGGCACCGCGATCAGCATAGTCGCTATACCAAAGGCAATATTGATCGTCGGACTCTGCCCCATGGTAAAAAAGTGATGCAACCACACCGTAAAGGACAGGATCGCAATACACATGGTAGCAATCACCAGGGATTTATAGCCGTACAGGGTTTTGGCCGAATAGGTGGAAAAGACCTCGGAAAAAATACCATAGGCTGGCAGCACCAACAAATAGACCTCAGGGTGACCAAAGAGCCAAAACAAATTGGCATAGTTCATCATATTTCCACCGAGGTCATTGGTGAAGAAGTGGAAATCCAGGTAGCGATCCAAGCCCAACATTAGTGCGGCAACGCTAAGGGGCGGCATTGCGAAAATCATTAGAATGGAGGCGCAGAGTACGGTCCAACAAAACAGTGGCATACGGAATAAGTGCATTCCTGGACCACGGCATTTATACACGGTGACGGTGAAATTAATTCCCGTTAATGTCGTGCCCGCCCCAGAAAATACGATCGCCCATATCCAGTAGTCAGGCCCAACCCCGGGACTAAAATCCGCCCCCGTATAAGGTGGATAAGCCGACCACCCCCCTGTAGAAAACTGCCCCACCACCAGAGAGACCATCAACAAAATACCGGAGGAAACTGTCACCGCCAGGCTGATCTGATTAAGTACCGGGAAGGCCACATCACGGGCACCAATTTGCAGCGGCATAGCGAAATTAATGAGGCCCACCAAAAACGGAACTGCCACAAAAAACACCATTATGGTGCCATGCGTACTGAACAACTGGGCAAAGTGATCTGCATAGAGGAAACCTTCCGGTGCGGCGGCTTGCTGGGCACGCATTACCATTCCCTCTAGCAAACCTCGAACCAACATCACGATCGCAAAAGCGATATACATAATGCCGATTTTTTTG
Source organism: Microbulbifer maximicatervae (SeqCode) (assembly GCF_052467815.1). NCBI lineage: Bacteria > Pseudomonadati > Pseudomonadota > Gammaproteobacteria > Cellvibrionales > Microbulbiferaceae > Microbulbifer > Microbulbifer maximicatervae (SeqCode). The sequence goes on along the minus strand of NZ_CP174326.1, from coordinate 3,167,132 downwards.
TGATCAGTGCTGGTCAACCAATCCCGCCAGAGTGTTCCCCAGACTTTAAACCAGGTCAATAAAAACAGGATTCCCACTGTTGCCAGTATTACTATCGAGCCCGCCACACTGGCAACGGCCTCACTGACAGAGGGCCGCTCAAGAAACCCGCTAAACACCAGAGAATCCCAATTAAGCTTACCCAGCCAACCGTAATCCAAATTGTTCATGGCTGCGCTCCCTCGGCATCATCCTCGCCCCGGCCGAATTTTCGGGTGCCGGGCTGCTCTTCGATGCTCAGCGGTTTACCGGAGTGATAACGCATTACTATTTCGTGAAAAAGGTCTGTGCCCGGCAAGTTAAAATACAGTGTATTTTCTGGCATCTTGCTATTTCCCAAGACTTTGTATGCTTGTTTTTTGGTGTTTCGCTGTGCCAGGCGGTTATAATTTTCTGGACTCAGGACAATCCCACCCGTCCGTACTTGCTTTACCCAGGTTTCAAAGTCCTCATCAGTCACAACCTTGACTGCAAAATTCTGGTCGACAAAACCATTGCCGGTGTATTGGGTATTCTCCCCTCTGGTGTCGCCGGTTTTTGTACCGATAAAATTGAGCTTTGTCGTCATACCCGGCATCACATAAATCTGCCCAGCCAATGCAGAAATAAAGAACGACTGCATTACCGTATCGCTGGTTAATATCATGGAGACTGGAGTGTGTACCGGTACAACCAATTCACCGACTGTTGCAATATCCAGCTCCGGATAGATAAATAACCACTTCCAGTCGAGCCCCACCACCTGCACTTTTACCGGGGGTACAACGCCCTGTATTTCCTTGTAGGGATCGAGCCGTGCCGTTGCACGCCAGAGCATCACTGACAGCACAATTATGACCAGGAATGGCACACCCCACATAATTACTTCGAGCGGACCATAGGTTTCCCATTTTGGCGCATAGAATCCGTGACCTTTTTTTCTTCGGTATTTAAAGAGGATTACTGGCACCAGGATAAATACCGGGAGAACAGCGACCATGGTGAGTGCCATAGCCCAAAAGAAGTGTACTTTCTGCTCCTCTGCCACTGGTCCCAACGGCATCAGAAAGGTTTCAGAAGCACTGGCTGAATAGGGGATTAATAAAATTGAAAGAAAAACTGGCAGAATAAATAATAATCGTGGAGCGTGTACATCAACACATCTCCAGCACCTTAGACACGCACGCCAAAAAACCACAGGGGCTTTTAGATTCCAATCCATGGTAAAGCCTACCGCCAAAAGTAGTTAGCCGGCATCTATTCCTGCTAACGCTTTGAATTCCCTTTCGAACCATTGAACGCGCACTCTTTGATAGGCCCATCAACGGTTTGTCTCACCAGAATAGCTGAATACAACAGTTTTATTGGCCTGGAGAAAGGTTCGATAAAAATCACGATAAATTAGCGGCTATAAAACGCCATTGCCAGACATAGTGCGAATCATCACCTCTACAAACTCGCGTAAATCTCTCTCATTGGGATGGCGCAGCTCCTCCCCTGAATACTTGTATAAAAAAGTATCCGACTGAACCGACCAATAAACTTCGTCACTAGGCGCCGAATATAGACGTGTCTCCACAACAGCAACCTGGGAGTTGCGGATATTCGGGTTGATCCGTTTTAATGCCAACAATTGGGTAACCAATAAAGTGTCAAATCCTCTCTCCCGGAGTAAGGGTGCAATATCCCCCATTGAGGGAACACCCGTTATTGCTCCGAGAGCACTCCAGGAATGCGCATCAATACCCGTATCCTGCAGTTGCATGACCCACTCCCTTTCTACCTGCCCACCGACTATCGGCCTCGGTACCAGGGTATATGCGAGTACCAGGGTTTTTCCTAAACTTTGAATACCAATATATGGGGACTGCCATACCCGCGTAACCACGGTACTGGCTGAAGTCCATCCGAGCAGAAGAGAAATCACTGAAAGGCTGCATAACAACCGAATAACTCGTGCTTGAAATAGCTTCTCTCGTTTGACTCGCATAAACCTGAACACCTCGTTTAAACACTTTACTTTTTTAAAACGTCATTCGGGTCGTAAATTGTGTCCTAACCAAAGAGCCCCTATCTCCATCTTTGTCTTTGCGAGCGCCGTAGAGTACCTCGATTCCAGTCAGCCAACGGGGAAAGGGTAACCAGACAATATTGATACTGCGGTATTGGGTTGCTTTGTAGGACTCACCGGGTTGGAAGTCCAGATTATCCTGCCTCACCCTACCGTAGGTCGCCACGGTATACAGGCAAGGAGTCCACCAGTGCTGGTACCCCAGATACCAGGCTGTAGTGTTTAGTGCCTCTACGGAGTTATCAAAAAAATCATAAGCTGCATCTGGTGGCGCATCATTAAGTAGACCGCTATATCCCGCACCGAGGGACAAAGAGTAATAAAGAACGTCTTTAGAAAGTGCGCCGGGCATATTGAAAGTGCCGCTTAAATTTAATCCCCAGCCGGTAGTCGATACGGCTGAATCCGGATCGCCACTCGCGCGCAAATCCCTTAATACCAAACCCGCTTGTACCTGGGACTTGGGCAAGTCCGACTCCAGGGCAAATACCGCATCGGGCCAGCGGGCAACCTCGATTGCATCCTCGAATATTTGTGAATCTGGCGCTTCAATAGCCACCTTAAAGTAATACTGTGGTCCATACCTCTTAATCCATCGGACCATTGAATGGCGCAAGCCAAATGCCGAATTAGGCCCCTGGAAATCCAGGGTATTGGGGACCGCTTCCAAGTTCGCGAATGTTGACCACTGCTGCCCTACAAGAATACTGCCCCCCCAAAGCGCATTGCTCACTTCTCCATAAGCTTTACGCATACGGGGGTTGGGAGTGGTAACACTGGAGTCCTGCAGGAAGTCCATCGAAATCAGGGTTTTAAATTCACGTCCCTCCCAGTGCTGCAGGGTCTCAAATACCAACCTGGAGGTCTGCACGGTAAATTCTGTCTGCCCGTCTGCTCCTTCTGCAGCCGTCTTGTCGAAAGTCACAATATCGGCAGGAACAAATTGTGCGGGGCTGATGATCGCGTCAGTATCATAATTAACGTCCAGGTCTGCAAAGCCGCTGAGCTTCGCCTTCATGGTGCTTCCCAACAGGGGAATGGAGCCGGGCCACTCCGTTGTCGCATTGGCAATCACATCTTCGATATCACTGGGGTCAGGTACTGCCTGATCAGACTGGGCCCGCGGCGGAGGTAGCGAACCGGGCGGGACCACTTGGCGTATCTCCTCAATCTGTCGCTGCAAATCATTTAGCTCTCCCTTACTCGCTGGCGCTTCAGCGGGTTGCACAGGAATTACTTCCATTGAGGGGCGGGGTGGTGATGCCCGCTGCATTTGCTCAATTTGCCGGCGCAGGGCTTCGAGGTCTGCCTGTTGTTGCTGGATCTGGGCCTGCTGCTCTTCCAGCTGCTGTTGCTGGGCCTCAATCACCCGTATCAGTTCATCAGCTTTAACATAAACTTCTGCAGTGGAAGGTTGGGAAAAAAGAAGTGGGGCAAAACCGATTACTACGGCAGGGATTACTGGGGACTTCGTATTAATCTCCATCTGTCAGCCTCAACTCCACCTCCTGTGGGGTGGCCAACACAACTACACTGTCGGTTTCCCCGGCCTATCTGGAAAGCGTAGCTTAAGAGTCCGCAGCGCCAACCCAGGCCGGCACCAAGCAAAGATTGAAATTGAAGGACCGTACCACCGGGGACTCCGGTGGCACTTAAGAAAGGAAATTATTGACGGGCAAAACGCGGAGGCATACGTTTCTCAATGCGAGTCGATCTCAGCGGATTAATATCCAAGCCACCACGACGGGTATAGCGGGCACATACAGTTAACTCGGTAAATTCCGCCAACTGTTGCAAGTCGCAAAAGATACGCTCGACACAGTGCTCGTGAAAATCCTGGTGTTCGCGGAAGGAAACAATATAAGCCAACAGTGCCTCTCGCTTCAGTGCCGGTCCTTTATAGTCCACAACCACTGTCGCCCAATCCGGTTGTCCCGTTACCGGACAATTACTGCGCAGCAAGTGGCTATAAAGAACCTCACTCACATCTTCCTCACCGCCTTCGAAGGCGAGAAGTGCAGGATCCGGCTCGTAATTATTCACTTCTATATCGAGATGATCCAGACAATAACCCTCTGGCTTCTCAACTGCCAGCGCTGCATCTTCCACATCCATCAGGGTAACGCCGACATTTGCCCCCGCCGCTGCAGAGAGGTCCCGCACCAGTGCATCCTGTACCAATCTCCAGGATTCAAACTTGCTCTGGTTAAAAGAGTTTAAATACAACTTGAAGGATTTTGACTCCACCATGCAGGGGCTTTCCGCAGGAAAACTAAAACGAGCCACCGCCACCTGTGGTTTGCCCCTGGGGTTCAGCCAGGAAAGCTCAAAACCCCACCATTCATCCTCTCCAAAGAAAGGCATTGCGCCGGCAGAGAGTCCCAACTGGGCTCGGGATACTGAGCGTTGAATTGGATGGAGCAACTCGGGGTTGTAAGTGGATTCGTAGGTGGTCTCCTGCCCCAGGGGGAGGTTTTGCCAGTCTTCTCTTGTCATAAATTTCTCAATGTCTCAGTCGCTTACCGTGGCTCATCAGATAAATGGCCCAGGATCCCAAAAGCGCAATAAATACCAGGACGCCAAAAAATGCCCCGACAACATTAATATCGGAAACACCCAAAATGCCGTAACGGAAGGAGTTCACCATATAAAGAATGGGGTTCAATTTCGACAACCCCTGCCAAAAAGGCGACAGCAGGTCGATAGAGTAAAACACACCTCCCAGGTATGTGAGGGGAGTTAATACAAAGGTCGGAATAATAGAGATAGCATCAAAACTATTGGCAAAAATAGCATTGATAAACCCGGCCAGGGAAAACAGCACCGCTGTCAAAAATACAATCGCTACCGTGAAAAAGATGTGCTCTACCGTCAGCGAGGTAAAAAACATCGCTACGAGAGTCACTATCAACCCCACCATTAATCCCCGTGACACGCCACCGAGAACATAGCCCGCCATAATCACCCAATTCGGCGTTGGCGAGACCAAAAGCTCCTCCACACTGCGCTGAAATTTAGCGCTGTAAAAAGACGAAACTACGTTGGCGTAGGAATTGGTAATCACCGACATCATGATCAAACCCGGCACAACAAACTCGATATACGGATAGCCCCCCATATCACCAATTCGCCGACCAATCAGGGAGCCAAAGATCACAAAGTACAGTGACATAGTGATTACCGGCGGTACCAGGGTCTGCGGCCATATACGCATAAAGCGCCGGACTTCCCGACGGTAAATAGTGCTGAATGATATCCAGATTAATCTGCCCTTCACTCTTCTAGCCCCGACATTTTTTCTTCCGACAACATGGACAGGAACAACTCCTCCAAGCGATTGGCGCGATTGCGCATACTGGTGACTGTGATGCCCTGTCGCTGCAATGACGCAAATACCTCGGTCAGAGATTGTCCCTTTTCAATAGTGACTTCCAGTGAGTGATTGTCTCGCAAACGCCCTTCATAACCGGACAAGTCCGGGCACTCAGTGAGAAATTCTGCGCAATCCAGGATAAAGGTCTCCCGGTTCAGGGTTTTCAGCAGTGACTTTATCGAAGTGTTCTCGACAATAGTGCCCTTGTCGATAATCGCTATATTGCGGCAGAGGCTCTCGGCTTCCTCCAGATAGTGGGTGGTGAGAATAATTGTGGTGCCCTGCTGGTTTATTTTTTCTAGGAAACTCCACATAGAACGCCGCAGTTCTATATCCACTCCAGCTGTGGGTTCATCCAGAATCAGCAATTTTGGTTCGTGAATCAGCGCGCGGGCAATCATCAATCTGCGCTTCATACCGCCGGAGAGCATGCGCGCCTGGGTAGCGCGCTTATCCCACAGACCCAGCTGCTTCAGGTATTTTTCAGTGCGCTCTTCAGCCAGTTTGCGCGGCATACCGTAAAAACCGCCCTGGGTAACGACAATGTCGAACACTTTCTCAAACTGGCTGAAGTTAAATTCTTGTGGCACAACACCTAACAGGCGCTTGGCCGCAGCAAAATCGACGTCGATATCCTCACCAAAAATCGACACTGAGCCACCGCTTTTGCGCACAAGGGAACAGATGATACCGATTGTGGTGGACTTCCCCGCCCCATTGGGACCCAGCAGCGCAAAGAAGTCTCCCGGCTGCACGTCAAAACTGATGCCTTTCAGGGCCTGAAAACCATTGTCGTAGGTTTTCTGTAAGTTATGGATCGATAGCGCAGCGCTCATCTTGCACTCCTATAGTGGGGAGCGTTATTCAACGCGCTTGCCCGAATAATTTCAACCTGAGGGGAGCTAGGGTTTTTCATACACGTCACTTGGTGGGACGAACCGGAACTTGCAGGAGTCCCGGGCAAAAGTAACCGTGCAGAAGATAAGAATTACTATATCGGAAAAACAAAAAGCCGCTCGATTGAGCGGCTTTTTATTTTTGGAGCGGGAAACCGGGTTCGAACCGGCGACCTCAACCTTGGCAAGGTTGCGCTCTACCAACTGAGCTATTCCCGCAATTGACCCGGTAGCACTGCTACCGGGTCGTATTGGCATCCCCAAGGGGAGTCGAACCCCTGTTACCGCCGTGAAAGGGCGGTGTCCTAGGCCTCTAGACGATGGGGACAGAAACTTGCACTTCGACCTTTCGATCCGGTGCTGCCATGCTGTCCATGGCAATACCACTGATTTCTCGATGGCATGCTCTCCGAGTTGACTAGAGATCATCTCGCAAAGCAGAAAATTGGAGCGGGAAACCGGGTTCGAACCGGCGACCTCAACCTTGGCAAGGTTGCGCTCTACCAACTGAGCTATTCCCGCAATTGACCCGGCAGCATTACTACCGGGTCGTATTGGCATCCCCAAGGGGAGTCGAACCCCTGTTACCGCCGTGAAAGGGCGGTGTCCTAGGCCTCTAGACGATGGGGACAGAAACTTGCACTTCGACCTTTCGATCCGGTGCTGCCATGCTGTCCATGGCAATGCCACTGATTTCTCGGTGGCGTGCTTTCCGAGCTGACTAGAGATCATCTCGTAAAGCGGAAAATTGGAGCGGGAAACCGGGTTCGAACCGGCGACCTCAACCTTGGCAAGGTTGCGCTCTACCAACTGAGCTATTCCCGCAATTGATCCGGCAGCACTGCTACCGGATCGTATTGGCATCCCCAAGGGGAGTCGAACCCCTGTTACCGCCGTGAAAGGGCGGTGTCCTAGGCCTCTAGACGATGGGGACAGAAACTTGCACTTCGATCTTGCGATCCGGTGCTGCCATGCTGTCCATGGCAGTGCCACTGATTTCTCGGTGGCGTGCTTTCCGAGTTGACTAGAGATCATCTCGCAAAGCGGAAAATTGGAGCGGGAAACCGGGTTCGAACCGGCGACCTCAACCTTGGCAAGGTTGCGCTCTACCAACTGAGCTATTCCCGCGTGGCATCCCCAAGGGGAGTCGAACCCCTGTTACCGCCGTGAAAGGGCGGTGTCCTAGGCCTCTAGACGATGGGGACCCAGAAACCTTCTGTCGTTTCGCTCCACCTTTGAGTGTAGCCCTGCGTCAGAAGTGGGGCGCATTCTATGGATCACCGCTAAACCTGTCAACACTCTTTTTGATTTTTTTTCTTTTGTTGTCAGACACTTACAAAACCCAGCCATTTCTGGAGTGCATTCTAGTACCGCTCTGTGCCAGTTCCCTCGAGCACCAGCGCGTGCAGGTGCAACTCTTCCAGAAATTGGCGGATACGCTTCGCATTGGTACCCAAGTCACTGACCCCGACTCGGGAGCTGGAACGCACATCGACTTTGGAGCCACCACCCACGTCAGCGCTGACCCGTACAACGATATCGTCCGTAAAACCGAGGATCGGTGTTTTCGCTACAGCCTCCAGGTGGCCCCGCTGAGGCTCATAGGCAACCACTTTCCAGCCCAGGTCTTCGGCCACTTCAGCAGCGATCTCAGTGGTACGAGCTATCGGGAAGTCCACGTGCAACGGCATTATATCGGCATATATATCTGCCTCCCGCTGCAATTCGGCCACCTTCTCTCCACCGTATTCGGCACTGTTATCGCCTTTCTGGCGCAACTTCAATACCTCTTGATACTGGGGGGGATTGCGGGTATCGGTACTGATATCGTGAATCCTCGGTACATCGAAGTTGCCCTTGCCCACAGTTACCAGGGGTATTGCCACCGGCAGTAGTCCGAGCAACGCCGCCCATAGAGCATTGCTGCGCACCAACGGCTTGCTCTTGCTCACTCCCCAGACAAAAACAACCAAACTCAACAGTGCAACTGCCAAGGCTGCACCGCCAGAAAACACAAATATTTTGAAAACCACAGAGAAGTGCAGCAGCCCGTAACGCAAGGCGGCAGCCGCAAAGACGATCAGCAGTAACAGAATCCACTGCACCCGCAATAGCCAATTACTCCAGTGTGATTCCGTCACTCAGTGTCATCCTCCGTTTCATCGCTGCCCTGGTCCAGCTTCACCGATAGCGAGTTCACACAGTAGCGAAGCCCTGTATCAGTGGGGCCATCGTCGAATACATGGCCGAGATGGGCATCGCACTTACTGCAGCGAATCTCTACACGCTGCATACCGTAGCTGCTGTCAGGCAGCTCCTTCACCGCACCTTCATAATGCTCTGCATCAAAGCTGGGCCAACCACAACCGCTCTCAAATTTTGACTGCGAGCCGAATAAAACCTCGCCACAGCAACGACAACGATAGACGCCATCGTCAAAAACATCCCAATATTCGCCGCTAAACGGCGCCTCTGTCCCACCTTCCCGGCAGACCTCAAACTCCTCATCTGTAAGCTTATCCCGCCAGTAGTTCTCATCCATCTGTTTTGACATACTCTAGTGTTTCCGTAATCAATTGGGGTTTCCGGTCAGGCGCCGCCTTGTGGCAAAGCCTATATGTATCGGTTCCCGGTTTCCCGCAGGAGTGGTACCTACCGCTGGTGGACATTACCCGGTTTTCGCGCACTGAACTCGCGGCCCTGGGCCGCTCCTGCTCTGCAATAGAGCTTCCAGGTCACCATGAAGGACATCAATAAATCAGAAAAACTGCACGGCGTCTGCTACGAAATTCGCGGCCCCGTGATGGAGCAGGCCCAGCGCATGGAAGAGGAAGGCCACCGCATCCTCAAGCTGAATATTGGCAACCCTGCCCCTTTCGGTTTTAACGCCCCCGACGAGATTATCCAAGACGTCATTCACAATCTCTCTGAGGCACAGGGCTACGTCGAGTCCAAAGGGCTCTTCGCTGCGCGTAAGGCCATTATGCAAGAGTGCCAGACCCTGGGTATCCCGGGTGTCGAGATTAACGATATTTACCTGGGCAACGGCGTCTCCGAACTGATTTCCATGAGCACCCAGGCCCTTCTCAACAATGGCGACGAAATGCTGTTGCCAATGCCCAACTACCCCCTGTGGATGGCCGCCACCAACCTCACCGGTGCCAAGCCGGTTCTCTATCGCTGCGATGAGGAGTCCGGATGGCTGCCTGATATTGAGGATATCAAAGCAAAAATCACTTCAAAAACCCGCGGCATAGTGGTTATCAATCCCAATAACCCCACTGGCGCCGTTTATCCCCGGGAACTACTGGAGGATATTGTCGAGGTTGCCCGCAGTCACAACCTGGTGATCTTCGCCGATGAGATTTATAGCAAGATTCTCTACGACGATGCGGAATTTACCCCGATGGCCAAGCTGGCCCCGGACGTGCTCTGCCTGAGTTTTAACGGCCTGTCCAAGTCCTACCGGCTGGCCGGCTTCCGCTCTGGCTGGATGATTATCAGCGGCACCAAACACCGGGCCAAGGGCTTTATCCAGGGGATGGAAATACTCGCTTCCATGCGCCTGTGCGGCAATGTACCCGCCATGTTCGCAGTACAAACCGCTCTCGGTGGCTACCAGAGTATTAACGATTTGGTCCTGCCCGGCGGGCGCCTGCGCCAACAGCGAGATATGGCCCACCGCATGCTCAATGACATTCCCGGTGTGAGCTGTGTCAAACCTAGCGGTGCTATCTACTTGTTTCCCAAGCTGCATCTGGATCATCATAAGATCGAAAATGACGAGCAGCTGGTGCTGGATTTCCTGCGCCAGGAAAAAATACTACTGGCCCAAGGCAGTGCCTTCCACTGGGATGCACCGGACCACCTGCGCATTGTCTTCCTGCCCCGTGCCGACGACTTATCGCATGCGATGGAACGCCTGCGCGACTTTTTGGAGCGATATTCCTGCTGATGCTGGACGATTTACATATTCACGATTTTTACCGGGATGCCGGCAGGGTACTGCTGGCAATGTTTAATCAATTCCCGGTACCGGCAACCGTTTACGTGGAAGATATTTCCGGCCCCGACTCACCGGATGAGTACGGGCTGCACTCCCCCCGCCATTTAGCCTGCCTGGGATCCATGACCTGGCTTAAGCAGAGTGGCTATATCAGCTTTTCCCAGCTGGTGCGCCAGGAGGCGATGGAGGATGCGGTATTAACCCACAAGGGTTTCCTGCTAATGATTAATGCCGGGGCTGAGTCCGGGCAGAGCAACGCCCAGTTGCTCAACAGCGCTGTGCGCGAGGGATCATCAGACCAGTTGCAGGCGCTGATGGAGCGCTTGATGCGGGAGTTTGCCGCGCTTTAATGCGCGGCATTGGCAATCGCTATTACTGGGATTGGCGACGATATTTAACGTGCAGCATTTTTAAGGCAGCATCCGGGTCCCGATCAGGGAAATCCGGGTTCTGCTCCAAGCGCGCTACAACTTCATAACCGCTGTCAGATCCGAGGATTAACTCTCTAAACTGGGCTTCGCTGTGCCGGGGCGAGTTGATTACCATCAGCAGATCCGCCTCAGCGGCGAGACAAGCGGGCAGCTGCCTCAGCAACTTTTCATAATTCTGGCTGACATCGAAGCGACCTTTCTGTCGTGTCGGCGGATCGACAATGCCCAGGTCAAAGGGGCCGCGACGGTCGAAGCGCTTGAATTGACGCAGTGCATCGAATTGCAGGAACTGAACCCCTTTGAGCGACAGCCCATTAACCTCGTGATTTTCCCGTCCGCGATTTAAAACACCGCGATTGACATCCACATTTACAATATCGATATCACCTGCCGCTCGCGCGACCGCAGAAAAGGCACAGGTGAAAGCGAAAAGATTGAGCATTTTTGCCGACGTCTGCCCAGCTCTTGCACGCACCTGCTCTTCAAGCCAGGCCCTGCCCGGCTCAATATCCAGGAAGAAACCCACATTTTGTCGATCAAACGTGAGGGGGAATTTAAGGTCTCCACGCTGCGCGACCGGGTCTGTTACCGGTTCGCCAAAGTGCCACTGTAAAGGTGCCCCAGGGAGATAACGTCGCTGCGCAGCGACCCCCTGATAACCTCGCGCCTCGGCCATTTGCCAGAGTTTTTCACACAGCTCTACTTCACCTTCATATTCTTCAAAAAAAGTCACTAACAAAGCGGGGAAAAAGCTGTCGACGCAGACCTGCTCCAAGCCCTCGTAGCTGCGACCCCGGCCGTGAAAAAAACGACGGCTGTCGCCAACATTTTGTCCTAGTTTATTTCCTACCTGCTCCAGCAGTAACTGCCAATCTGCACTCATCGCTTATTCAATATCCCCGTTACTCAGTGGATAAAGAATGGCATCCCGGTAGCCGGTAACCACTCGAATAAAACCACTCCACCGTTTATCAAGCTTGGGGTTACCGCTATCGATTAATAGCGGGCGCCCATGCAATTCCGTAATTTTTGTTTTAGTCGCAACCACGATTAAATTATCACGCCCAACGCGCCGCAGTACATTGGCTGACAATTGTTGGTTACCCCGGCCAATTAAATGACCCTGGCCACCAATGGCGGTGAGAATGATTTTTACCGGCCCGCTGTGATCGGCGATGGCCTGTTCAATTTGCGGCGCACTAACATCCAGCTGCAACAACTGGCCATCCAGTAATAAATCCACCCCCAACAGGGTTCCCTCACAGCCCAACTCGCTGAGGATTGCCAAAGTGGTAGAGCCTGGGCCAACGACATACAGGGTTTGCGGGTCCAGATCTTCGGTAATCTCTGCGGCGATATCCGCAACCGCCAGCTCTTCCACTTCGCGGCCGGCATTTTTTACCGCCTGTAAAAACTGACCTTCCTGGGGCACCAGCAATTCGCCGTAATAACGCGTGGTTACCCGCCCACTGCGGAATGACTGCTCATCAATATCCCGCACTTCACGCTCAGCGAGGTCCACCAACTGCCCCGCCATCAGACGGCGCAAAACCTCGCCACCCGCTTTAGGGGAAATCGCAAAACAGGCGGAGTGCATTTTCACTCCGGCGGGAATACCGAGTACCGGGAAATTATCCCCCAGGGCATTGACGATATTTCTCGCAGTGCCGTCACCGCCAATAAAAACAATGAGGTCTGCACCATTGTTGCGGATAGTGGCTGCTGCACGCTCTGTATCTTCCGGGGAGGATGGCGAGCACTCGGCCACGCCCACTTCACAGACAGAAAAACCGAGTTTACGCGCTGTACTGGCCCCCATATCGCCGGCAAAGCACAGGATTTCCAGCTCATCCTTATAGGGTTTTAACTCCTCAAGGGCCAGCGCCGCACGCTGATTTGCCTGGGGCTCGATACCTGCGTCCAGCGCGCGCTGCACCGTTTCGGCACCATCGCTCCCCTTGAGACCCGCCGGGCCACCAATGCCAGCCCAGGGGTTAATAATTAAACCAAGCTTTTTTACTTGCTTACTTAACTGCACGCCAACCCCAACACTTCCAGTTGCCGCTTCTCTTCGTCACCCAAAGTCTGGGCTGAAGTTTTGTAGTGACTGAATTCCAGGCGCTCGGGGTACTCTTTACGCAGCAAATCAAAAGCCTTCTCCATCGGCACATCACCTGCTGCCGCCGCGCGCAGGCGGCGATCGTCCGCGCGGGGGTTGTACATCTGCAACAGTAATTCTTCTGCTGAGTCTCCCGTGATCTCTTTAGAGGTAACAGCCGGCTGACATTCCGCAGACATAGGTGCAATACCCAATTCCCGGCACAGGGCCTCGCGAATCATACGGGTGCCGGCCAGCTTCCCATCCAGGCTGTAACCGGCAATATGCGGTGTCCCCAGGTCAACATGCTGTAATAATTCAGTATCGATATCCGGTTCGTTCTCCCATACGTCCAGTACGGAAGTAAAACGCTTGCCTTGCTGGATTTCCGCCAGCAGTGCCCGGTTGTCTACCACCCCACCCCGGCCGGCGCTAATCAGTACGCTGCCATCGCGAAGCTGGCGCAACTGCTCTGCTCCAATCATATGGAAACTGGGGTAGGTGCCGCCCTTAACCAGCGGTGCGTGAAGGCAAACAATATCCTGGCTCAGCACCTTTGCCAGCTCACTCGCATCCGGGTTTTCCGGTAGCCAGGGATCGTAAACTGCACAGGAAACCCCGAGGGCATGCAAGCGCTGCTGCAAAAGCCCGCCAACATTACCGCAGCCCACTATGCCGAAGCTGCGCCCATGCCAGTCAATTTCCAGTGCCGCCAGGGTGCAGAAAACATACTCCACCACGGAGTTGGCATTGCAGCCAGGCGCGGCGCTCCAGAAGATCTCATTGCGTTCCAACCACTGGGTATCCAGGTGATCAGTGCCTATGGTGCAGCTGCCAACAAAGCGCACCCGGGTCCCCTCCAGCAGGCTTTGATCAACCTGGGTGACCGAGCGCACCAACAAAATATCCGCATCAATTAATTGTTCTCGGCTCAAGGTGCGGCCGTGGTAGCGCTCCAGCGTTCCCAGATCACCGAAATACTCCTCCAACGCAGGAATATTCTCATCGGCGACAATTTTTAATCCCGCACTCTGTGCAGCGCTATCCGTCATGTAAGTTCTCCATCAACACCCGCTAAGGTGCGTTCAATCTTCTTGCTGAGGCCGCCGATACCAAATTCCTCCGCCAGGGCACGGGCCAGATAGACATCTACCGGCTGCGGGCGCAAATCTGCCAGTTTTATATCCAGAGGAACCCGCTCCTCAAGACTGGTCAGGCGCTTGGCTAGGTGCAGCTGCTCTTCGTATTCCTCTATCCGGGCCACCAATCCCTTGGCTCCGCGAATGGGTATTGTGGCAAGGGTATCGAGCTGCTCCAGCAACATTTCTATAGTGTCGAATGCCTCTAACAGGCGTGCCGCAGTCTTTGGGCCAACGCCGGGTACCCCGGGAATATCATCGCTGGTGTCTCCCACCAGGGCCAGATAGTCGGGAATCTGCTCCGGGCGCACACCGAACTTTTCCCGTACGCCCTCGCCATCCAGGTGCCAGTCGTTGGCAAAATCCCACAGGGATACAGCGCCCCGAGCCAGCAGCTGCCCCAGATCCTTGTCCCGGCTCACGACCACTGGGTTATGCCGGTGCAGCTTCCGGGTTAACGTGGCCAGTATGTCATCGGCCTCGTAGCGCTCACTGGAAAAGCTGGCAATACCCAGTACCTCAGCCATTTCCCGGCACGCCGCCAGCTGGAAAGCCAGGGCTTCATCTGGTAGTGCGCGACTGCACTTATAGTCAGGGTAAATCTCATTGCGAAAACAGCTTCCCAATGATTCGTCGAAGGCGCAGGCAATATAGCTCGGTTCTCGCGCCAACATATCCAGCAGGAAGTTAGTAAAGCCGTAAACGGCTTCAGTGGAGTAGCCACTGCGACTCTCCCAGTTGGGCGGCAGCGCAAAGTAGTAGCGAAAAATATATACCGATGCGTCTATGAGATAACTATTCAAGAGAGATCCGCCAATTGGTAGCTGCCCCGGTCAAAAGGATTGGGACAACCGAATTCCTGCATCAGGGCTTCGGCGAATGCACGGGCCCGAGGGTTGGGCCGGGTATCACAATAGTCCAGAACTTGCTGCCAGATGGCCTTTTTAAACGGGTCGCTGGCGCCCAATCCATTCTCTAGATTGTCGGCGCTCACGCGGAACTTGAGTCCGCAAGCCCGTGCAAAGATCCATTCAAGGGCCTGTGGCTTGACCTCTACCTGCTCGAACTCAGCCTGCTGGTCAGCACTGCGGCCATCCGGCGCATACCAGTAACCGTAATCTGGCAACTGCCGCCGGGCCTCTCCGGCGACACACCAGTGCGCCACTTCATGCAAAGCGCTGGCGGCATAGTCCAGGGTGAACTCTACCTGGTGGTAGGTTTGACCTTCCCCCCTGGGCCGGTAATAGGGCTCGCAGAAGCCCCCGCGAAGTCGGGTATTGAGCCCATTTGGGTCTGAAAAACAGTGATCGAAGACTCTGATGATACGATCAGCCATTGGCAGTTTCGTAGGAACAGAAGCCATTTCTGCGGTTGCAACAGGCAAGGCGTTCTCCGGGATACCTCAAAGGCGGGGACTATATCAACGCCTGCGCCCCGATCAAAGTGCAGGCGCTTGCGGGGCGCAAAAGGCGCTGGTTGTATTTCGGCAAATCAACATATACCTTTAGGAACAGGGATGCCGCAGAGGGCGTGTCCTTCTAGCGTCTCCCCGAGGAGGGAATTAAAGCAATCAAACACCCTCCTGCCCCAGTCTTCCTTCAGAGGTAGGGCATTTCGCTGTCGCACCTTCATCTGACGTGGAGACGGTATACAACCGGCCCTGCAAGGAGGTGTTCCATGACAGACCACAGCATCAACAATGTGGTTGACCTCTTCACCGGCGAGCCCATCGAAACTTCTGCGGACAGGCGCTTTATTCGTCTTTCGCCGGAGCTAGACGGCTTGGAAATGCTCTACTCCAACAACTCCAGCGGCACAGATCTATATAGCCTGAAAGTTTTATGCTGGGGTCTCAAAGCAAATGGCGAGGTCGTAGGCCTCGTTCCCTGGTTAAACACCATAGTGGCCTGTCCCGACATCAAGGACCCTCTCGACGGACGCTTTGAGGGCTACTATGACCCCGGCATCGAGGAAATCTTCCATCAGCCCCCCATTCACAAGATCGTCGAGCTGGAGACTGCGGCGGAATACTTTGAATACGAGAGCAATAAAGCTGAGGAAGTACTCCAGGAGATCCCCGACACCATCGGCACCCACGCTGTGTTTATGGATGAACAGCGAGAGAACCTGACACTGATTGAGGTCGTCAGCTGGAGGTTGCACGCCGACGGGGAGATTCACGGCATGCTAATAGACCACGATATTGTTGAAACCACTCCGGTTTTACCGGGGGATCACTGCCTGTACCCCGCGCAGGAGAGCGAGGGATTCCGGTACTTTTTCCAACACCATATCGCTAACAAAATTAAATCCGAGGACCCCGAAGCCCTGGCCGCTATCGCTGCCCTGGTGACAGCCCCCTAGGGACTGTTGGGTCTTAATATTCAGGAGTGTGCCAGCCCCCGCCAATGGCATGGGGGCTGGAGCAACCGCGACCCGCTATTCCGCTTTTTTAATCCAGTAGACAAATTCGTCTTTTTCCTCTGCGTGCTGTACCAGCTCATATCCAAGAAATTGGCAGAACTTGGGCACATCCCGCTGAGTGGAGGGGTCGGTAGCAACCATTTTCAACACTTCACCATCGGCGACATTGCGCACCGCTGAATGCAGCATCATGACGGGTTCCGGGCACAGGAGGCCACGGGCATCTAAGGTGTGATCTGACTTCATAGGTATCATTGTGCGCAATTTTACCGCCGTCGTCATCTCCAGAGGAATGAGTGCCGCGCGGTAATTCCCCTGCGCCCGCACTAAAATCCTCATAGGACTTACGCAATTCGGGCTGACAATGATCTATGTGTTGATAGAACGGGAAATTGCGGCAGAAATGCAGGGCAGCTATGAAGAGGCCGCCCGCAAAATCCTCACTTGCGCCTACCGCACCGTAGGCTTTATCGAGGGGCAGACTTATATCGAAAAAGGCAATCCCTTGCGGCGCTTTACACTCTCCAAATGGCAATCTGAACTCCATTGGCAACACTGGTATACCAGCCAGGAGCGCCGCGCACAGATGAATCTACTCAACCCACTGATGGTGCGGGAAGAGCGCATTACTGTCCTCGAGATCGCAGCATAAACTGGGCAGCCAACTCTACTGCGGATTGCCAATGCTGAAGCTGGTTAAAACCGCTGGCGCGACGGGGTTTAAAGTCGTGATCGCCATCTTCCAGCCACTCGACCTCAACGGTGTTCGCCAAACCGTAGCCCTCTACCTCAGCCCGGCTGCCTAATGGGTCCCGATCTCCCTGTATCACCAAGGTCTGGCAGCGAATATCTACCAAGTGCTCGGTACGCAGCTTTTCCGGCTTGCCCTGGGGGTGAAACGGATACCCCAGGCATACGGCACCGGCAATCGCCTTCTGCCCCCAGTATTCATCCGCCAATAGACTCGCCACGCGCCCGCCCATGGACTTACCACCGATAAACAGGGGCAATTCGGGGCCAAAATGGACGATTTGCTTGCGAAAAGACTCTTGTAGCTGGGGCATGGTATTGGGTGGCCGCTTACTTCCCCCGGTGCGCCGCTGCGCCATATAGGGAAACTCAAAACGGACAACTTCCACACCCTGCTCACACAACCCCTGCGCCAGGAACTGCATAAACTCACTGTCCATCGGTGCCCCGGCGCCATGGGCAAACAGAAAGCGCGCAAGGGGCTCTCTCGGGCTATCGATCAACCACTCAGACATCGGGGGGCAGGTCCTCGGCCAGGACCAGGTTTACAGTTTCTTCACCGGGCTCAAACCAGATCACCACTTGGCCGGATTGCAGCTGGCGACGCAGGCTGGCAACTTTGTCCACCAGTTCCACTTCACGTTCACCGTATTCGGTGCCCTCGCGAGTGGCGTACTCTTCCAGCAGACTTTGCAGAGTATCGGCATCTAGTTGTTCGAAGGGAATAATCATACAGCGACTAATTCAGGTAGGCTGGGAGCAGCCATAGCCACCCCCAGAATATTGTAAAACGATCAGGACTTGGGTTTGCGGAAGCGCAGGGTCATACGATCGCTCTCGCCGATAGCGAGATACTTTTCACGGTCCTCTTCACCCAAGCGCATTACCGGTGGTAAGGTCCATACGCCTTTGGGGTGGTCAGCAGTGTCTTTGGGGTTCGCATTTACCTCGCTGGCCTCTTCGAACTCAAAGCCCGCTTTTTTAGCCAGGTCGATAACATACTCTTGGGTGACATAACCACTTTTCACCATATCTTCCAGGCTGGTACCTGGCTTGGCACGGTGCTCAACGATCCCCAGAACACCACCGGGCTTCAGCGCGGCAAAAAAGCTGGCAAAAGCTTCATCGGCATAATCGCGATACATCCAGTTGTGTACGTTGCGGAAAGTTACTACGGCATCGGCACTGCCTGCCGGAGCAATCTCGCGACCGGTTTGCGGGGCAAACTCAGTCACAATCACTTTCTTGTAGGCCTTATCATTGGCAGCCAGCTTCGCTTTGAAGTTCTTCAGGGAGCGCTTGAAGTAGTCGGACTCACTATTCTCGGGGAAGTGCGCCGCATATAAGGTCCCTTCCTTGCTCAGATAGGGCCCCAGAATTTCGGTGTACCAACCGCCACCCGGAGTAATTTCCACTACCGTCATATCCGGCTCGATCCCCATAAACTTCAGGGTCTCCGCTGGATTGCGGTACTGATCACGGGCGACATAATCCTTGTTGCGATGATCCCCCTTAATGGCAGCAGAGAAATCTGCAGCCTGGGCTGTGCCCGCCAAAGCCAGGGCACCGGCCAGGGCCACCAGGGATTTCTTAAAATTGCTCGTCATAGTTTTTCCTGTGTTGTTATCGTTGGTCCAACTTCATTTGCACACTGTCGATCTTGGGAGCCGCTGAATAGCTCCGTAATACCTCTGCGGGTCTTGAAGGCTGCAGGTGTTAGGCGCAGCTCGCCGCGAATGGCTCAGTCCTTTGCAAGAGCTGCAACGCAGCAGGTGTGGCCTTCAAGGCCCGCCCTTCGGGGCTTGCAGAGCGATTCACACTCTGCGTTGCGACTTCTTGAAAGGTCTAGACATTCCTGCGAAGCCGCGCCTTGACTGTGAACCGCTCTGCATGCCAGAGGTATCACGGAGCTGTTCAGAGGCTCCCTTATCCTGCATAGATTGCTCGCGGTCAATACGAGTTCCCAATTTCAGACTGGAACTGATTCGGTCGGCGCCCATTTGATGCACCCGCTCGTGGCACTCTTTAACTGCCGCCATCACCTTATCCCAGTCCCCCTCGATATTGGTACCGTATGCGTGCAGGCGATAGGAAAGCCCCGCCTCTTCCAGCACCCGCTCGCACTCAGCAACGTATTTACTGACGGAAACACCAACGCCGATAGGGATCACACATAAGTCAGCAATCACGTTCATCAACAGTCCCTCGTTAAAGTACTTGGATATTGGTTTCAAAATAACGCTTTTGAGATTGGCCGATAGAGTTATTCGACGAGATCCTATTACAATGTCAGCTCAACGTCTCTCGTGAAGCAAAGGAACCCTATATGCAACAGCATCTCGTTATCTCCATGATCTCTGATGACAAGCCCGGTGTCGTGGAAAAGCTTTCAGCAGTTATCGCAGATAACGGCGGCAACTGGGAAGACAGCCATATGGCCCACTTCGCTGGGAAGTTTGCCGGAATCCTGCGGGTGGCGGTGCCCGCAGATAAAAGCGAGACACTTAAAGAGGCGTTATCAGCCCTGGCAAACGCAGGCTACAACCTGGTCATTGAAGATGCCATTGCAGTATCCGCCAAACCCCAGCAAACGCTGACGCTGAAACTGGTTGGCAACGACCGTCCCGGCATAGTCCGCGAGATCTCGCGCGCACTTACCGCTCACCATATCAATATGGAGCATCTGGAAACCACTTACGGCAGCACCCCCTGGAGCGGTGAGCCCCTGTTTAATGCCGAGTGCACTATCAGTGTGGCCGAAGACATAGATCTCGACGGCCTGCGTGACGATCTGGACCAGATTGCCAATGAACTCGGGGTCGAGATCGATTGCGAGGAGATCGCCACCCCCATCTAATTGTGGAATAATCCGCAGCCGTACAGGGCCGGGCACTGCTGTCCGGTCTAGCTAGAAGTCTCTCCAGCGCAAACGCCACCTCATGTTCAAGATTGTTCTATACCAACCTGAAATAGCGCCAAATACCGGCAATATTATTCGACTTTGTGCCAATACCGGGGCAGAGCTGCACCTTATCGAGCCCTTAGGTTTCGATATGGATGACAAACGCCTGCGTCGCGCCGGCCTCGACTACAGCGAGTACAGTCGCGTGGTGCGCCACAAGGACTGGCAGACCTTTATCGATAGCGAACAACCCGCCAGGGTGCTGGCGCTCTCCACCAAGGGAAGCAAAAGCCATACCGCAATCGAATTCCAGGCGGATGACGCCATTGTGTTTGGCCCGGAGACCCGGGGGCTACCCGCAGAGTTCCTGCAAGCAGTAGGGGCCGAAAACACTTTGCGTATCCCCATGCGTGCCGAGAGCCGCAGTATCAACCTGTCCAATGCCGCCGCCATTGTTATCTACGAGGCTTGGCGACAATTGGATTTTAGTGGCGCCGTGTCCCAGCAGTAAGAAGTTCACCTGTTATGCAAAGTTCCCAAGCCCCAATCGGACTCTTTTACGGTTCCAGCACTTGCTATACCGAAATGGCTGCGGAGAAGATCCGCCAGTGTATCGGTCCTCAATGGATTGATATCCACAATATCGCAGAGGCGGATATTGGCCTCGCCGAAGACTACGACTTCCTTTTGTTCGGCATTCCCACCTGGGACTACGGCGAACTGCAAGAGGACTGGGAAAATATCTGGGACGACTTGGCCGCGCTGGACCTGCACGAGAAAAAGGTCGCGCTGTTTGGTCTGGGTGATCAGGAAGGCTACCCCCAGTGGTTCCAGGACGCCTTGGGCTATTTGCATTCACAGCTCCTCGCCTGCGGAGCCCGTGCAGTGGGCTATTGGTCCGCAGAAGGTTACGAGTTTGAAGAGTCCAAGGGGCTAACTGCCGATGGCAGCCAGTTTGTCGGGCTGGCCCTGGATGAGGAGAACGAATTCGATCTGAGCGAGGAGCGTATCCAGCGCTGGTGCGACCAGGTAATGCGCGAGTTTGGCTTGCAGGATGGGGGCTGACGGAAGTCTTATTGTGAGCGAACCGGACAAGAAGTACGCAGAAATTGAATGGCGTGAAGACGGCCAACCGCTGTCTCGCGCCTACGACGATATCTATTTTTCCAGCGCCTCCGGCCTGGAGGAAACCCGCTACGTTTTCCTGCAGCAAAATGCCCTGGCTGAACGCTGGCAACAGCTCGCAGAGAACGGCACCTTTACCATTGCCGAGACAGGCTTCGGCACCGGCCTGAACTTTCTCGCCGCTGCGGAGCTTTGGCAGAAAACAGCCCCGGAAAGTGCTCGCTTGCACTTTATTTCGGTCGAGAAGTTCCCACTGCGTCCCAACGACCTGCGCAGGGCACTGGATCTCTGGCCACAACTGGCCCCGTTCGCCCAGCCCTTGATTGATAGCTACCCTCCCCTGCTGGCCGCCGGCATTCACCGGCTGCACTTTGGCCCAGTCAGCCTGACCCTGATTATCGGGGAGGCAAGTGAGGCCCTGAACAGCTTGCGCCTGCAAAGGGACAGCGATCACCAGGTAGACGCTTGGTTCCTGGACGGTTTTGCCCCAGCCAAGAACCCGGATATGTGGACACCAGAGCTGTTTAACAACATGGCCGCTCTGAGCAGTCCCAGCGCCACTTTCGCCACCTTTACCTGTGCCGGGCTGGTTAAGCGCGGACTCCGCGATGCCGGTTTTTCCCTGCGCAAGGTTCCCGGCTTCGGGCGCAAAAGAGAGATGCTGTGTGGCACTCTGGAGAGCCCACAAGTGAGCGAAACCAGAGAAACTCCGTGGCACCTGCCTCACCAGGAAAGCAAGCCTCCTAAAACCGTCGCTATTGTCGGCGCGGGAATAGCCAGTGCCACTATTGCCCGGGCACTGGCAGAGCGCGGCATCGATGTTCAGGTATTTGAACAGGGTGAGGAACCCGGCTCTGGCGGCTCTGGGAATGACCAGGGAATTCTATACGCCAAGTTATCTCCCAAGCCCGGCCCCAACGGAGACTTCAATCTCCACGCTTTGATGTTTGCCCAGCGCTACTATCGCAGCCGCTGCTCTAAAGTGAGCCACTTCAGCGGTCTGCTTCAATTGGCGCAAACTGAGCGGGAACAGCAATTACAAAGTCAGGTTGCCGCTACACTGGCGGAGAGCGATGGGCAGCTATTGGCTGAACCTGTCGATGCTCGAGCGGCCAGCTCCCTGGCCGGCGTCGACCTACCCGTGGGTGGACTGCACTTTCCTCACGCCGGGTGGATTGAACCGCGCAAAGTCTGCGCCACTTTATTGCAGCATCCAAATATCACCCTGCACAGCAACAGCTTGGTAAAAGAATTAGAGCGAGAAGAGAGCGGTTGGTCAGTAAAAACAGACCGCAGTGACTTTCAATTTGATGCGGTAGTTCTGTGCGGTGCCAATGACATTCGCCAATTTGCCCCTGCGGCGGCCCTCCCCCTGAAGCCAATTCGCGGGCAGGTGTCCAGAGCAGCCGCCACTGAAAATTCTTCGCAGTTACAAATGGCTCTGTGCGGTGAGGGTTATATCACTCCAGCCTATCAGGGCCGCCAGAGCTTTGGGGCCACATTTAAGCTTAAGGAGACCGCTACTGATCTACGGGTTAGCGAGCACAGCGAGAATCTACAAACCCTGGCAGAGCTACTGCCGCAAATAGCGGATGAGTTCTCACAACAGTCTCTCTCTGGCCGAGCGGCTTTGCGCGCAGCGACCCCCGACTACCTACCCTTAGCCGGCCCCTTACCCAACTGGGACTCTATCAACGCTACCTATGTCGCACTGCGCAAGAACCGCAAGCAGTACGTTCCCGAGCGGGCTGGCTACCAGCAAGGCCTCTATGTAATGGGAGGCTTGGGTTCCCGTGGCTTTACCTATGCACCGCTCACTGCCGAAGTCCTAACTGCCTGGATGCTCAACGAGCCCCTTCCGGTCAGCGCAACCCTGGCCAAAGCACTGCACCCGGCTCGCTTTGCCATTCGCGATCTGGGGAGAAACCGGGATATCAAGTAGAGGGGACTCCAGTCTCCTTCTTCTCTGAAGACAGCAAGTTGGCACTACCGGAACCACAGGCGACGATCGTCTTCATCGCCGCCTCAACACTCACGCCGGGCAGTATTTCTATGCACTCTGCCGGTACGTGAAACACAAACCCGGAGGTGGGTACCGGCGCTGTGGGCACATAGACAGTCATATCCCCATTGGGATGCTGAGAAGTAACAATTGCGGTGACTGTGAGTGGATTATTAATGCCGTGAATACGGACCTTGGCTACCGGCCCCGCCAGAACACCTTCACCACCGCCGCCAATAAACTGGATCACCACATCTTTGATGGTGCTATAACCCGGTGCCAGGCGCCCCAACCAGTGATCCACATGGCGGTGCAACCAGCTGCCAATACTGGTTTTCACCAACAAACCAATCGCGAAACAACCACCAAGGATCAGGGCTATCACCACAAGCCTGGCAAGGGTATCCTTAAACTCTGTATGCGCCTCAAGCCACACCACAGCGGGGGCTACAAGATCACTAACTTGACCGAACAGCCACTGAAACAGCAGGGCAAAGATAGCTATAGGCAGCACTACTGCAAGTCCACCCAGCAGCGTCAAAGTGATAAAAGTTTTAATTCTGGTCATAGGCTATTAATGAACCGACTTCTCGTGAACAGCTGGATACTGTTATTGCTTTACGCCCTGTGGCCGCAAAGTGCAGCTGCAGAGACACAACTCCAGACAATCCCTTTTTCCATCCTGGAAGAGCGCCAGCGTGGAGGGGACCATTTCACCCAGGGGCTTTTCTACGATGGTCAACGCTGGTGGGAGAGCAGTGGTCGCTACCGCCGCTCCTGGCTCGCCGAGTATACCGACCCTGGAGCCAATCCCGTAAGACGCAAATGGCTGGCTAGGAACCGTTTCGCCGAAGGGCTCACAGTTCTCAACAATAAACTCTACCTGCTGACCTATAAGGCAGGAGAAGTCCATATTTACCACGCAGACAAGCTCCAACATCTGAAGGTCATGCACTATCAAGGTGAAGGCTGGGGCCTCACCAGTAACGGCCAGCAGCTAATCATGAGTAATGGCAGTGGCGAACTGGTTTTCCGCGATCCCGATACTTTTGAGGTGATCCGGCATCTCAAAGTTCAAGGCGGAGGTGAAAATTGGTCCAGGCTTAATGAATTAGAATTTGCCCAGGGCCTGATTTGGGCAAATATCTGGCAAGAGAAACGGATTATTGCCATAGATCCGGAAAGTGGCCAAGTGCGCGGCATTATCGATCTAAGTGACCTCAATCCCGCCGGCAAGAACCATCCAGATACTGTGGCCAATGGGATCGCCTGGGACAAAGCCAAAAATGGGCTCTGGGTAACTGGAAAGTACTGGAAACAGCTCTATTTGATTCGCCCTGCGGGACTGGGCTTTGAGAGCACCACTAGAGTTTCTAACGCTGATCTGTAACGGTCAGCACACCCCCATCCCTGATATAGTCCATCGCAGACAACTGCAGCTGCAAGCGATAGCCATGCCCCCTGCTCTGTAGGCTGACGCCTTCCAAACTCGCCTCGCCGTCATACAGCGTAGTGAATTTCCCTTCTTCATTTTCCCACTGAACATTTTCAACTTTTTGCATACCGGGCAATTCAAGAGTGACCACCGTAAACTCTTCCGGCAAAGGCTGCAGCTCAACCTGGGCAACACCCGATGCAGTCGCCAGGGAAAATGCCAATTGGTTTTCCGGTGCTGACTGCCACCCCAGGTGGGTGTCAGCAACAACAGATTGAACCAAATTATGAGGGGAAGTGGAGGTGCACCCCAGAAGTCCGGCAGGAACCGTCAACGACAACACAGTTGACAAAATCAATGTGCGCATAGCCCTATCCTTAGCTTGCCGCTGTGATGGCGTAGGATTATAACCCGCGAATTATGTCACAGGCGTAAAGCCGTCAATTTCATTCAATTTCAGCGGCATACTCATCAATAAACATACCGCGCACGGTCGAGCCACAAGGTATACTCCCCGCCCATGAATTCCCCACAGCATATTCTCGAACACGTTTTTGGCTATACCGATTTCCGCGATCCTCAAAAAGCGGTTATCGACACACTGGTAGCCGGCAATGATGCCCTGGTATTAATGCCTACCGGCGGTGGTAAATCCCTGTGCTACCAGATTCCCGCCCTGGCGCGCCCCGGGTGTGGAGTTGTTATCTCTCCCCTGATTGCCCTGATGCAGGACCAGGTAGAAGCTCTTCAGGAAGCCGGCATCCGCGCCGCTTACTTGAATTCATCAGTGGCCTACGACGAAATCCAGGCAATCGAAAGCCAGCTATTACACGGTGAGCTGGATCTCCTCTATCTAGCCCCGGAGCGGTTGCTACAGCCACGAACCCTGTCATTACTGCAACGGGTTGAACTGTCGCTGTTTGCCATTGATGAAGCCCACTGTGTTTCCCAGTGGGGGCACGACTTTCGCGCCGACTATCTGCAACTCAACTGCCTGCACGAGCAATTCCCCCGGGTGCCCCGTATTGCCCTGACAGCGACAGCAGACAAGCGCACCCGTGCAGAAATTGCTCACCGCTTGGACTTGGAAGAGGCCCGCCACTTCGTCAGCAGCTTCGACCGCCCCAATATCCAGTACCGCATTGAGCCCAAGGACAACCAGCGCCGCCAGCTGCTGCAATTCTTACAGAACGGACATCAGGGCAACGCCGGGGTTATTTACTGCCTGTCCCGAGCCAAAGTGGAGAACACTGCGGAGTGGTTGAGCCAGCAGGGCTTCACTGCCCTGCCCTATCACGCCGGGCTACCCGCCGAGACCCGCGCCGAGCACCAGCGCCGCTTCCTGCATGAAGAGGGCGTCATTGTTGTCGCCACCATTGCATTTGGTATGGGGATCGATAAACCGGATGTGCGTTTCGTTGTTCACATGGACCTGCCCAAGAGTATCGAAGCCTACTACCAGGAAACTGGCCGTGCAGGCCGCGATGGTGGGGCCTCAGTTGCTTTACTCCTCTACGGTCTCGAGGATGTGGTAAAGATCGGCCAGATGGTGGAGTCCTCAGAGGGCAGCGAAGAGCACAAGCGGCAGGAACGCAGCCGCTTGAATGCCATGCTCGGGCTGTGTGAAATCACCAGCTGCCGCCGCCAGGCCCTGCTGGACTATTTTGCGGAACCACTGGACAACCCCTGCGGCAACTGTGATACCTGCCTGGAGCCACCGGCCACCTGGGATGCCAGTGAGGCAGCGGTAAAACTACTCTCCTGTGTCTATCGCACCGGACAGCGCTTTGGCGCCAGCCACGTGATCGATGTACTGCGCGGCTCCGAGAACGAGAAAGTCCGCAAATTCGAGCACGACCAGCTCTCCACTCATGGCATCGGCAAAGACCTGAGCGCGGCCGAATGGCGGGCAGTCGTGCGGCAGCTGATTGTTCGCGGCTATCTGGAGGTCGAGGGAGAATTCCAGGGGCTGAGGCTCACTGAAATTTGTCGCCCGCTGCTGCGACGGGAAGAGACTCTCAACCTGCGCAAGCTTCCCCCGAAAGCAGCGCGCTCGCAGAGCCGTGACAGTCGCAGCCTGGATGATCTCAGCCCAGAAAACCAAGTGCTTTGGGAAGCCCTGCGCAACTGTCGCAAACAGTTGGCAGAAGAGCGCGGCGTGCCGCCTTATGTCGTCTTCCACGATGCGACCCTGCGCGGCATGGTACAAGCCCACCCACAAACACGCAGCGAGCTATTAGCGGTCTCCGGCGTTGGAGACAGTAAGCTCGAACGCTTCGGCGATGCATTTTTGGCGGTTCTCAGGGATTTTCCCAAACACGAATAACTCCGAACAGTCGGGAGCTTTTCCCCAAAACACAGAGCTGTGTTACAAAGGGGCAAAGCAGTAGAACAATAATTGATAAACCCGACTGAGAGAGAACTATGAAAGTAATCGGCCACCTGATTAATGGCAACATGGTTAATGACACCGGTGCCGCAGGTAACTCCGAACTCCAAGAGGTCACCAACCCCTCCACCAACGAAGTGATCGCCCAGGTTTCGCTAGCCTCTAAAGCGACTGTTGAAGAGGCCATTAGCGCAGCTGAAGCAGCCTTCCCCGCTTGGCGAAACCTTCCGACGGCCAAGCGAGTACGAATTATGTACCGCCTGCGAGACCTGCTGCAGGAGAACGCCGCAAAGATCTGTGAACTGATTACCCTGGAGCACGGCAAGGTCCTCGACGATGCGATGGGGGAATTACAGCGGGGCATCGAGAATATCGAGTACGTTTGCTCTACTCCGGAAATGCTAAAGGGCGAGCACAGTAAAAATGTCGGGCCGGCAATAGACTCCTGGAGCGAATTCCAACCGCTGGGTGTTTGTGCCGGCATAACCCCCTTTAACTTCCCCGCTATGGTCCCCCTGTGGATGTGGCCCATGGCAATTGCCTGCGGCAATACCTTTGTACTAAAACCCTCCGAACGCACCCCCTCCTCCGCACTGTTTATCGCGGAGCTGGGTATAGAAGCCGGCATCCCTACAGGGGTACTGAATGTGGTTAACGGCGGTAAAGAGGCTGTCGATACACTCCTCACTGATAAACGTATCCAAGCGGTGAGCTTTGTGGGATCGACTCCGATCGCAGAGTATGTCTACACCACAGGCACTGCTCATGGAAAAAGAGTGCAGGCGTTTGGCGGTGCCAAGAACCATGCGATCATCATGCCCGATGCCGACCTGGACAACGCTGCCGCTGCTCTAATGGGCGCAGCCTATGGTTCCTGTGGTGAACGCTGTATGGCCATCTCTGTCGCTGTAGCGGTAGGTAATGAAACCGCCGACGCCCTTATTGAGAAGCTCAAAGTACAAATTGCTGATCTGAAAATCGGCGATGGTATGGACAGCCAAAGCGATATGGGGCCATTGGTAACCCGGCAACACTTACAAAAAGTGGAGAGTTATATTGCCGCTGGTATCGAAGAGGGTGCCGAGTTGGCTGTAGATGGGCGCAACCAAACCGTTTCCGGTTTTGAAAATGGTAATTACCTGGGCGCCTGTCTGTTCGATCGAGTCACTCCGGAAATGTCGATTCATAGTGGGGAGATATTTGGCCCGGTACTCTGTGTGATGCGTGTCGAAACCATGCAGGAGGCCATGGATATTATCGATGCTCATGAATACGGTAACGGCACCTGTCTATTTACTCGCGACGGTGAGGCCGCACGCTATTTCAGCGACAATATTAAAGTTGGAATGGTCGGTATCAACGTACCTCTGCCGGTACCGGTAGCACATCACAGTTTCGGTGGCTGGAAGCGTTCACTGTTTGGCGACCTCCACGCCTACGGCCCCGATTCAGTGCGTTTTTACACTAAGCGCAAAACCATTACCCAGCGCTGGCCTGCCAGTGGCGTAAGGGAAGGCATTCAGTTCAGTTTTCCTTCAAATCAGTAATCACCGAAGTAAGTCATTATAAGAAGTGCCCGTAACTTGACGGGCCTTTTTATCATTAAATTGCAGCCGCTAACTGCCACAGACCACTGGAGCTAGCCCCTAAACACTCCCCAAGGAGCCCTTACCCTCTCCCACTCCAAATATCACTTCCGTGCTTAAAACGTCTTAAACAGCTCACAAGAAATCAAATAAGTTAGTTTTTTAAGATCAGTTAGATTTACTTTGTGCAAACAGAGTGAGATCATTTATCCAGCAATGCCTGGAATAATTATTATGAAAACCACTAGTCTGACTATCACTCTTATTGCCGCACTCACAGCTGCCATCCCGGCAGCAGCACAGCAAGATGCATCTTTTAAGAAATGTAAAAAATGGCAACAAAAAATTGAGCACTTTCGGGAAGAAAGAAAAGATGGTGGATCAGGGGAGCAAATGGAAAAGTGGAAAGACAAAATCCGTAAGCTAAGAGAGAAATTCAAAGATTACAACTGCGATCAATATAAACGTCACTTGTAATCAACAATTCAGCTCCACCCCAAAAAAGTATTTAGTAGACTCCATTGCGGTCACTCCAGTATTAAATAAAAAGGGCGCCGAAGCGCCCTTTTTTGGCTGCGCGCCTGATTACCAATGGAAATCAAACTTGTAGCCTACACCAATATTGAATGACCAGGGGTCAAAGAGATAATCACCACCAAATCTGTGACGATAGAACTCATTATCATCATTGGTATCGAACCAGAAGGCATCCACCTCAATATCGGTATCTACATCATAGTAAATAGCGGCAAGGTTAATCAGCCAGCTACTATCATGACCGAAATTAAAGTCGACACCAATTTGCCAAGTGTATCCCCAGTTGTCACCCAGATTTACACGACCATCCCAAGGACGGAATACTTCATTATCATCATCGTAATCCCACCAACCCCAATGTCTCAGACGCTCATCGGTAAAGTCGGTATAGTTGATACCTACTCCCATATAAGGCTGAACCATGCAGCTGGGGTCTAACGGATAATAATTCAGATAGGCGGCCGTGATCTGAGGCTTCCACCTAGCGAAATCGCGGCGGCGATGGAACTCGTCAAAGTCCGGGTTAAAGCGACGTAGCCAGGGCCTATTATCTCCTCCTGTATGGCGGTCACCCTCGGTGTAACTCAGGGATACACTCATATGGTCGGTAGCCCGCCACTCTACATTGATAAACCAGCCCCACTCATCACTGGGATCAACGTTGGAGCGGAATGCACCCCAATCGTCAATAAAATCATCTGGCCCTTCGAGCCATCTGTCAGCAAATGTGACATTGTCCGAATTGGGCGAGATATAGGCCCCACCAATTCGAACCTTAAACTCCTGGGTCTTTGGTGGGGGAGGGGCATAGCCAGCCGGTCCTGCCGAAGCGACACTAGAGATTGCTAAGGCGAGGGGCGTCATAACGGGGATCAGAATACGCGTCATCTTCATTTGTGGTAACTCCATTGATATTCAGCAGATCAAACAGCAATCAGCCCAATCAATGGTCAGTCTAGTCGCACGAAGTAACAGGTGTAGAAAAAACAAACAAATGTTGGCGTGTAAAAAAGTATTTATTGTTTTCTGGCACTTAAACCGTTTTTTGGCGTTTAGTTTTCCCGAACAAAGTATGATTTTTAAAATGGATAGGCGCCTCTTGGAATTCTAGCGGCCACCAGAGCAAGAGCGGTATGAAGAGATCTAAATTTATAAACAAAAAATAGACGCCAATTCACTACTGATTCTTATCAACCAGTAAGAATTTATGAGGGCTTTCGTGACGCAAAAAGAAACTGAAAATCTTTGGATGGCTATTTACATGAAAAACGCGACAGGCCCCAGAACTGGAACCTGTCTGAATTGTTTTAAATAAAGCGCTAAATTACGACTTTTTTCCACCACCCTGGCACTCAGGACTCTGGGGGGCCTGTCCCTCCCACTCTTCCGGGCTGTAAGTGTGCAGAGCCAGAGCATGTATTGGGCCAGCCATTTCTTCAGACAAAGCCGCATAGACTTTTTGATGGCGCTGTACCTTCCTTGCAGAATTGAACGCCTCACTTACCAAAACGACCCGAAAGTGCATTTCAGAGCCAACGGGTACATTGTGCATATGACTTTCACATTGCACTTCAATATGCTGAGGTGAAAATTCCGCAGTCAGTTTATCTTTAATTGTCTCAGCAAGACTCATCTATCAACTCCTTTATTTGCAATACAGCAAGGCTGCTCTCCAGAACCTAACTGACAACCTTAGCCTGTTGCTTTCTCGCCTCAACAATCGCTTCATAGGCAACAGTAATACTTTTCATCTGGTCATCAGCGTGACGCATAAACTCTTCAGGCAACCCTTTGGAAGCAATTTTATCTGGATGATACTCTGCTGCTTTTCGGCGATAAGCTAATTTAAGTTCTTTATCGCTAGTCTCCGGGGTGCAACCTAACACTGCGTAATGCTGCTCCAGGTTTGCAACTGTATTCCTCCCCCCGTTCACAAACTCATTTTGCATTGCCGCAAATAAAGATTCATGCAACCCTAGATCAACAGTGATGCGTTTTAAAATCTCTTCTTCTGCGCTATGTAATTCACCATCGGCATAAGCAACTGCAAATAATAGGCGATACACCATTTCCCGCATTGCTTGATCGCGAACCAGTTGGCGATACTGTTTTGCGTAATCGTAAATGCTGTACTTATCAGTCTTGGCATTTTCAAAAATACGGATTGCATGCTTGCGCTCTTCAGTGCCCAGACGGAGGTTGTTTCTAATAAACCCCTCTATAAACTCCACTTCAGCTTTAGAAACCAGGCCATCTGCCTTGGCCATTTTCGCCAACATCGAAAATAGAGTCACGATGAAGATTGTCTGGGCTCCATCCCTGCTCAGGGCCGAAGCAGCCTTCCCGAGGCGCTGCTGCAAACTGGAACCAAATGAACTGCCGATCCAGGCTCCCAATGCCGCACCAATTGGGCCGCCAAACATAAAACCAAAGCCTGCACCTAACCCCGCCCCTAACCAGGACATACACTCTCCTAGACGCTAAAAGTCGCGCCCGCTATATAAGAATCAAACAAGTAAAACGCGCCTATCATACCACGTACTACGGCGCCTTAACCCCCAAGCATGAATTGCTGGTCACAGCTCAATAGAGCTGAACCCGCCAGGTCTATCTTTTGACGCGGCAATCAATCTCGAAACTATCACTAGTCCTCAGGCCCAATTATGTTTGAGAGTGAAAATCGAACTTAAAGGCAAGCCGAATGAAAATGCGGCCAGACACAGCTCTCTTTCGCCCCCTATTGGCTTTGTGTGCCATAGCACTCCTCACGTTAACCGGTTGCGATCAACATCGAGGTTCATCCCAGCAAGAGGAGGCCACTAGTACTCCAGGGCACCAGGACTGGGAAACTATCGTAGAGGTCCTTCTGAACCCACGCTGCCTCAATTGCCACCAGCTGGAGATGCCGCTTATAAATGAAGGGTCTCCCCATGTTCCCAGGGTGGAGCGTGGTCCAGATAATATGGGGGCAGGTACCATGCGTTGCAATAACTGCCATTCAAATAAAAACAACCCTGTTACCGGTGCGCCTGGAGCTCCGGGGTGGATCATGGCACCTATTGAGTTGAACTGGTCACAAAAATCCTCAGCTCAAATCTGCAAACTTCTAACCACTCCCCAGGACAACGGCGGGCGAGCACCAACCAGTCAACTGGAGTTTGTTAGTACCAGCCCACTGGTATTGTGGGGCTGGCACCCCGGTGACAGCCGTCAGCCGGTAAATATCCCCCACGACAAGTTCATTGAAGCAATGAAAGGCTGGATTGCAGCAGGGACACCCTGTCCACCAGAGAGGGCATCAAACTAATTATGTATTTGCTAAATCTAAAGTTATGCGGTTTACAGTGAGATGATAATTCTTGAAAAAATATAATCTTAGTAATACAAACATCGAAGTAAATAACAGTCTGGTATCTAGGGAGCCTCTGAATAACTCCGTAATGCCTCTGCGGGTCTTGAAGGCTGCAGATGTTAGGCGCAGCTCGCCGCGAATGGCCGTAGCCCTTTGCAAGAGCTGCAACGCAGCAGCTGTGGCCTTCAAGGCCCGCCCTTCGGGGCGTGCAGAGCGATTCACACTCCGCGTTGCGACTTCTTGAAAGGTCTAGACATTCCTGCGAAGCCGCGCCTTGATTGTGAACCGCTCTGCATGCCAGAGGTATCACGGAGTTATTCAGAGGCTCCCTAGTTGAAGTTATTCTCGGAACCCTTTTATGGCCCACGATTTAACGCTAGACCATCTAAGAAACACCTACTCGAAAGGTATTACAACACCGCGTGAACTCATTACGAGCCTATTAAAACAAGCACAGCAGCAAGCCAACTATAACGCTTGGATCACCTTATTAACCAGAGAAGAGCTAGAGCCCTATCTAGAAACATTGGACCGAGTAAGGCCCATCGATCTACCTTTATACGGAGTGCCCTTTGCTATCAAGGATAATATTGATCTTGCTGGAGTGCCCACAACAGCAGCCTGCCCAGACTTTAGCTATACCCCTCGCGAAAGCGCATTTGTTGTAAAGCTATTGATTAAATCAGGAGCCGTGCCGCTCGGCAAAACCAATCTCGATCAATTCGCCACCGGCCTAGTAGGTGTTCGCTCCCCTTACGGAGAAGGTAAAAACTCTTTTAACCAGGAGTATATTTCTGGCGGGAGTAGTGCGGGATCAGCTATTGCCACAGCACTTGGGCAAGTCAGTTTTGCTTTGGGAACTGATACTGCTGGCTCCGGGCGGGTACCTGCAGCACTCAATAATTTAATAGGCCACAAACCCACTCGGGGACTGCTGAGCACTACAGGGGTTGTCCCGGCCTGTAAGAGTCTCGACTGTGTATCAATATTCGCTCTAAGCTGTCGAGATGCCGCCAAGCTACTTGATATTACTGCGAAATTTGATTCGGCTGATATCTATAGTCGTACCACCCCATTTTTCAATAGGCTGCGGTATTTCCAGGAAAATTTCTCTAATAATAAAGTAAGCTTTTCTTTTGGTATACCTGAGCAACTCGATTTTCAAGGGAACAAGGAAACCCAGGCACTCTTTTATCAATCTATCAAACAATTAAAAGCGCTGGGCGGACAGGCTGTAACTGTAGACTTTAACCCTTTTATAGAAGCCGCAAAGCTATTGTACGAAGGTCCTTGGGTAGCCGAGCGCTGGATTGCAACTCAAGGCGTAAAACCGGCATCTATGCTAGAGGTAATCCGGAAGGTTATTAACTCCGCGAAAACAAAAACTGCAGCTGATGCTTTCTTGGGACAATATCGCCTAAAAGCACTAAAAAGAATCTGTGATAAAACACTGGAGAATGTCGATTTTATCATTATTCCCACTATACCGACTGCTTACACCCGCCAGCAAATATCCAAGCAACCCATTCAAAGAAACTCCATTCTCGGAACTTACACAAATTTTATGAACTTATTGGACTATTCTGCGACCGCAGTGCCCGTTGGCTTTCTTAGTTCCGGAATTAGCTGGGGAGTTACTTTGTTTAGCCAGAAATATTGCGATATGTCCCTACTGAGTTTTGCTAATGGTTTACACCAGACCTGCAATCTCCCATTGGCTGCTACAGGAAAACGTCCAGGAGAGATATCCAACCAAGACAGCAGCTCTTGCCAATTGGCTACACCGGACAAGCTGATCAAAATTGTAGTATGTGGTGCACATCTCGAAGGGCAACCTCTCAACTGGCAACTCACTGAGCGGGGAGGACAGTTATTTCAGGAAACAACAACCAGTCACCAATACCGACTCTATGTTCTCCCCGAGGGGGAGCGCCCCGCTCTGGTTCGCGATGAATCCGGAGGGGGACAAGCCATCCGGGTAGAAATATGGCAGTTACCAGCTGAATATTTCGGCAGTTTTGTTGCTGCAATACCCGCTCCAGTTGGAATAGGAAAAGTTGAGCTGGCCAATGGAAGCTGGGAGACAGGATTTATTTGTGAAAGCTGGGGCATCCAGGGGGCAAACGATATCACCCACTATGGAAGCTGGCCTAACTGGCTCAACTCCAAGCACTAAACCCAAGCTGGGAATTTACTTAACCAAGTGGTGTCCGCTTTCCTTCCCGCAACAAAGAGTTCTTCTCTAGATTTTACAGGGCCATCCTCCACCCTAACGATCACCCCACCCATTTCAGTTATGAGAGATTCAGGTAAAAAAGCGAGTAGCCCACTATTTAGTACAAGTTGGCAAAGAACTCCATAGTCATTTACAACGACCTGCACCTTACGAGGATAATTTATTTCTGGCCAACCATCGCTACCTATCCCCCGCTCTTCACCACAGAAAGGAGAAATTCTCGGAGCGGCAAATGGGTATTGCAGGACATCTGACAATGCAGCCTTCACTTGCGTGCCTGGTTCCGCTATCAATGGGTGATCAGGTCCTGCGGCAATATACATAGAGAGTGAACCCAAAGGTAGAACCTCCATCGTGGAGGAAACCTGCCCCAACACCGCCCCAGTTATCAGGGCCAGGTCCACCTCCCCCCTGGATAACATTTTCAATGCCAAGGCTTCATAGGCCGAGGTAAATGACAACCGTACTGCGGTTTCTTCGGCGAGGAATTTTCGCTGAATGAACGCACCCCAGGCCAGTTGCAACATGGTTGGAGCAGCAATCCGGCACTCCTGGTTTCCCCCTAGTTCACCAACCTCTGAGCGAACCCTTCTGGCAATCGCCACCATTTCAACCGCCCGACTTTGCAGTCTGCGGCCTGCGTCATTGATTTTCAGTTGCTTGCCGACTCGATCAAACAGTCGAGTAGCCAGCTCAGTCTCCAGGCGCTTCAGGGTTTTACTCAATGCACCCGGGCTGGTATCCAGCCTGTCTGCAGAGCGTTGCAGGTTCTCCGTCGCCGCAATAATGAGAAACTTCTCAAGTGCCTCTATTTCCATAATGGAATCAATTGTCTCTATTTCAGAATCGATTGATCACTAATGTACGCTTAGAATCCTCTGTATCCAAGGTTATAGCGACACAAAATCGATGAAACATATTCTTCTCTTTTTAGCATTGATAATCAGTACAAGCTTGTGCGCTGCCCAGCCATCGTTAGCACAGGAAGACAATTCGATCGGAACTCATGGAATGGCCATGTTTACCGTCGATGGGCAAGTCATTGCCACTCACATGCCGCTACATGGCGGAAAACACAACCATCAAGTTATTTTGGTGTTGGAGACCAAAGACCAGGAAGAAGTACAAAATCTTCTCAAGCGAAACGAGTTGGTCACACTACTTCCGGAGAAGCTTTCTTTGCGCAAATTACGCGAGGGAGAAATCAATACTTTTAACGCCCAAATATTTACAGGGCACTTTGAACGAGGTGGAAAACTTGCTTTGCGGGCTGTTACTTTCCGAGTGACTTCTCGACTAATGGATACCCCCCTTTCCCGAACAGAAAATGGGCATTATCAACTAATACCCCATAGAAACT
Source organism: Microbulbifer maximicatervae (SeqCode) (assembly GCF_052467815.1). Taxonomy (NCBI): domain Bacteria; kingdom Pseudomonadati; phylum Pseudomonadota; class Gammaproteobacteria; order Cellvibrionales; family Microbulbiferaceae; genus Microbulbifer; species Microbulbifer maximicatervae (SeqCode). Next base: position 3,131,002 of record NZ_CP174326.1, on the reverse strand, counting down.
TCACTTTGCTTGTACATAAAATTGGATCCACCCCCAGCTTCGACCAAGTACTGTTAGTTAATACTAACGAAGCTAAACCCAATGAAATTTACAGCGGCAGCACCAATCCACTCTCAGAGAGCAATTGGCCGGAGAATCTAACTGCAGCGGGAATTCACTTTAAAGAAGAGCTGTATTTTGAAAGCCAGGATTTCCAATAAATGAGCAAGCCAATTCTGGTTATTCAACATGAAGAAAAAGAGGGCCCTGGGTATATTTATGACTGGGCTGTAGAGAATCAAATACCGCTTACTATCATTAAACCACAGGAGTCACCACTTCCTCAAAACGGCTTTCGCGGCATTATTCTATTAGGCGGATTAATGGATGTTTGCGAGCATAAAAACCTGCCCTGGCTTGCCGAGGAAATTGCCTGGGTAAAAAGCCGCATTGAACAACCTATTCCAATATTAGGCATCTGCCTAGGGGCACAGATTCTTGCTTATGCATTAGGTGCAGAGATACAACAACTCCCCCACGAAGAGATGGGCTGGCTACCTATAAGATCTTCTACTCAGCTGGATTTAAATTTACACACGGTATTCCAGGCACATAGCTATTACTTTGCTATCCCAGAGGGCGCAAGATGCCTGGCTGAGTCCAACTTATGCCCTCATCAAGCTTTTTTGTTCGACAAAAAAGTGCTGGGCTTACAGTTTCACCTAGAGTGGTCAAGTGAAGATATCGCCCAATTATTCCCTGAATACTATAAAGTCCATGGTTCCCCTGAAGAGCTGCACCAAAAAGGGCGCAACTCATTATTTAAGATGCTTGACGCTCACTTCTTAAAGTCAAGCAGCCTTAACTTTGATGGTATTGGGTGAGGAAAAGAAGTTTAAAATAAATGGAAAGTGGCAATCTCTTTTAACCGCCACTCTCCTATGACTCAGAATCAAATGGCTTCCTCACTCAGAGCATTTGATTCCGCTCTCAAAGCAAATACCACCGCGCTGGGTACAGGTTTCAAGCAGTTTTCCTTTCGCCTCTACACGGCTAAAACCATTTGCATGCATTCCGCCAGCTCTGGCATCCTTCATATAGCAAACCCACTTAGGGCGCTCCGCTACCGGAGCCGACTGCACTATGTGAGGTTGAGCTTCGATAGTCGCCTGTAATTCAAGAATCAAATCCTGTAGTTGGTGGACATTTTTCCGCAACCTGACCACCTCCTTCTCTAGATCACGGACACTTTCAGCTCCAACACTCTGCTTATGATCAGCATGCACCTCTTTACGGAGCTTAATCACCTCTTTCTTTAGCTGGCGGACCTCTTCTGCAGTTTGATGATTATCGTGAGCAAAAACGGTGGAGGAGAGAAGTGTAAAAAAAATAATAAATGGCAGGCTGCGCATAAACTTACTTCCGAGTAAATTTCTATTTCAACTAAAACTTGATGATGAATATAGCGCAATCAACCTTAACTCAAAATGAACCCCGTCGATTGACAATAGCCAACCATCGAACCCCTACATTTAAAGCGCACAAAAGGCCAGCAAAGCCTCAATTAAAGACAACACTATTTCAGCCTTTTCCTGCAGCCATAAAAAAGGGCGAACAAAGTTCGCCCTTTTTTGAAATTCAACGGCCCCCAACTAACCCCCAGTAAGGCTCCGCACCATACTGATCATCACACCCGCAGCCACCGCAGAACCGATAACACCAGCTACGTTGGGGCCCATTGCGTGCATCAGCAGGAAGTTGTGAGGATTGGATTCGAGCCCCACTTTGTTGGACACCCGCGCGGCCATAGGTACGGCAGAAACACCGGCAGAACCAATCAATGGATTAATCTTGTGCTTGCTGAATACATTGATCAACTTAGCCATCAACACGCCAGCCGCAGTGCCGATCGCAAACGCCACAATACCCAAAGCCAAAATACCCAGGGTTTTAGGGTCTAGGAATTTGTCTGCCGCCAATTTCGAACCAACGGAAAGTCCCAGGAAAATAGTGGTGATATTGATCAGCGCGTTCTGAGCAGTGTCCGACAACCGGGAAACGACTCCGCACTCACGCATCAGGTTACCAAAGCAGAACATACCCAATAGCGGTGCAGCAGCCGGCAGGAACAGGGCCACCAAAATCAGCAGCAACATCGGGAAGGCAATTTTTTCCCGCTTGCTCACATGGCGCAATTGCACCATTTCAATTTTGCGTTCCTGCTCAGTGGTCAGGGCTCGCATAATCGGCGGCTGAATCATAGGCACTAGCGCCATATACGAATAAGCCGCTACAGCAATAGCCCCCAACAGGTCCGGGGCCAATAGGCTGGAAACATAGATAGCTGTAGGGCCATCTGCTCCACCGATAATACCGATCGCAGCGGCATCGGCGATTGAGAAGTCCATGATTCCCGCTACCGAGAGACCCACAGCACCGAGCACCGTGGCAAAGATCCCAAACTGGGCCGCTGCACCGAGGAACAAGGTGCGCGGATTGGCTAGTAACGGACCAAAGTCGGTCATAGCCCCTACGCCCATAAAAATCACCAACGGTGCAATGCCGGAAGCAATAGCTACGGAATAGAAGTTATACAACATACCGTTATTGAAACCGGCATCCCGGGCAAACTCAGCTGCTTGTACCTGCACGGCTGCCGGCGCACTGGCCAGAGCTTCCTTTAGCGCGGGTAAAGCTGAAGTACTATCAAGGCCCAGGATCTGGGCCATTTGCGCCAAAACAGCTCCATCTCCCTGGGTAAGGGCTGTCTCTGCGGCTGAGAGTGCCAAATCAGCGCCGGGAATATTGGCCAGGATCCCGCCGAAACCGATAGGTACCAAAAGCAGGGGCTCAAAGTTTTTGCGAATGGCCAAAAACAGCAGGCCCAGGCCCACCAAAATCATAATGAACTGGCCCGATGCCATCTGCGCGACACCGGAGGAATGCCAAAGAGTAATCAGATTATCCACGTGTGACTCCTACCTTTGGCTATGCAATAGACAGCAGGGCATCACCCACCGCCACTGAATCGCCTTCTTTTACTGCCACACTGGCGACGTTACCGGCACGAGGGGCACTCACCACAGTTTCCATCTTCATCGCTTCCAGTACTAACACCGCCTGGCCTTCGCTCACCTGATCCCCAGGCTTCACCATTACTTTGAAGATATTTCCAGCGAGAGGCGCATTAACAGGCTCACCTCCGGTAGCAGGCACGGAAGGTGCACTAGCTGCAGGTGCTGGAGCAGCACCAGACACTGGGGCAATATTGGTTAAGTCGCCACCATCAGCCACAGTGACGGTGTAGCTCTGTCCCTCTACAGTCACGGTGTAAACTTCTTCACCTTTGTCGTTCTTGACTGCAGCACCTTCATTACCGGTAGGTACTGGCTCAAAAGCTTCTGGATTGCCACGGTTCTTCAGGAACTTCAGACCAATCTGCGGGAAGAGTGCATAGGTAAGCACATCGTCGATCTCCCCCGCACCATCGGTCAGGGCCACATCTTGTTCACCCGCTTTCTCTTGAAGCTCCAGGGTTAACTTGTCCAACTCTGGTGCCAACAGGTCCGCCGGGCGGCAGGTAACCGGATTCGCTCCATCCAGGACCCGGACCTGCAGCTCCTGGCTAACTTCAGCAGGTGTCGCACCGTATTCGCCTTTCAAGACGGCGGCAGTCTCTTTAGAGATCGACTTGTAACGCTCTCCAGTCAGAACATTGAGTACCGCCTGGGTGCCCACAATCTGTGACGTGGGAGTAACCAGCGGGATACAGCCCAGGTCTTCACGCACCCGGGGGATTTCCTCGAGTACATCATCCAGGCGATCCCCGGCACCCTGTTCGCGCAGCTGGTTTTCCATATTGGTGAGCATGCCACCGGGTACCTGGGCCACCAGGATGCGGGAATCCACGCCTTTCAAGGAACCCTCAAACTTCGCGTACTTCTTGCGGACGTTACGGAAGTAGGCCGCGATTTCTTCCAGCAGGTTAATATCCAGCCCAGTGTCCCGCTCAGTGCCTTCCAAAATGGCCACCAACGCTTCGGTTGGGCTGTGACCATAGGTCATGGACATAGAGCTGATCGCGGTGTCCACGTTGTCGATACCCGCCTCAATACACTTGAGAGCGGTAGCCGTAGATAAACCAGTAGTAGCGTGGCACTGCATATGGATGGGGATGTCCACGGCGGCCTTCAAACGTTTCACCAGCTCGTAGCCCTCATAGGGGCGCAGCAGACCGGCCATGTCCTTGATCGCGATGGAATCCGCTCCCATATCCTCAATCTGGCGCCCCAGATCCACCCACAAGTCCATGGTGTGTACTGGGCTCACGGTATAGGAGATGGTGCCCTGAGCGTGCTTCTCTTGTTTCTTCACCGCAGCCAGTGCGGTTTTCAGGTTGCGCATATCGTTCATCGCGTCGAACACGCGGAACACGTCTACCCCATTGACTGCAGCGCGCTCTACAAACTTCTCAACCACGTCATCCGCATAGTGGCGGTAGCCGAGAATATTCTGTCCCCTGAACAGCATCTGTTGGGGCGTATTCGGCATAGCTTTCTTCAGTTCGCGAATACGCTCCCAGGGATCTTCGCCGAGATAGCGAATGCAGGAATCGAAAGTGGCACCCCCCCAGGACTCCAGAGACCAGAAGCCAACTTTATCGAGCTTCTCAGCAATCGGCAGCATATCGTCCAGTCGCAGTCGGGTAGCGAACAGTGACTGGTGGGCATCGCGCAGGACTACATCGGTAATCCCCAATGGCTTTTTAACCTCAGTCATGGGTTATCTCTCTCGGCAGAAATTATTGGAAATTGTTTGGAAGCGATTGGTGGTTAGCGTCTTTTGCGATGCTGTTCGATCGCCGCTTTAATCACCGCATGTAAATGGGCCTTATCATTCCCTGCGGTTGGGGAAGGCGTGTGGGATACGGGCTCCGCTTCGGGAAAATAGCGGGAGATGATTCTCGACATAATACCGGTACCGATCACCAGCAATAGCAGAAAAGTAAAAACAATTCCCATACCAAACAGGGTGATATCTAGCCCCTGTTGCAAAAGTGTTTCTTGCACTGTTTATTCCCCCTGGCACCAGGCAATAAAACCAGCCATTCCGGACGGTTTCATCTGTCCCCGTAACACTATGAATTTACGTACCTATTTATTCAGGACAGCTGAAACACCCCAATTGATATTTTGTGCATATGTAAAATCTTCGCTCACAATTAAACAAATTTATGTCGTACAACCAATAAACTTGCCCGGGAAAATCTCACTTAGCCCAGCCGTCCCAAATTTCTGCACATCGGAATCTTATTCCCTAGACCGGTAATTTCAACCGCCGCTGCACCTGGTCCTCCCCCAAAAAGAGCGGGCACACAGGAAAAAATTCGTTAGTTCCAAAATGCTGATATTTTTCTATTATCAATACAAGTTGCTTTTAAAATCAAACACTTATTGGTTTCAGGGGCAACGGAGGGGTCTAAATTGCCACGCCCAATTTTGGTGCGAAACATCAATAGGCTGAGTTTATTTCTCCTACTTTTATATACTGAAGAATGATCGTTTTTGCGCCATTACAATAACTTGCTGATAGAATATGCGCCTTTAGATTTATGATTTACCTCTCAACTGACTTATGACCGACAAGACACCTACCCCAGAACCTACGATTTACCAGGCACCAATGGAGGGGGTAATCGACCATCACGTGCGTGCCCTGCTCTCCGCCATTGGAGGGGTCGATATCTGTGTTACAGAGTTTGTTCGTGTCACTAATACTCGCTTGCCTCGCAGAGTATTCACCCGCTTGTGCCCAGAGGTCGACAAAGGTGCCAAGACCCCAAGCGGGATTCCAGTTCGGTTACAGCTGTTAGGCGGCAACCCTAATGCAATGGCAATTAATGCAGTAAAAGCAGTTGAGTTCGGTGCTACAGCAATTGATCTCAACTTCGGCTGCCCTGCAAAATCAGTAAATAATAGCGACGGTGGCGCCTGCCTATTGCAAAGCCCTCACAGAGTGGAAGCTATTGTAGGAGCCGTTCGCCGTGCTGTCCCGGAAAACATCCCGGTCACCGCAAAAATCCGACTGGGCTTTAATGATCGCTCTAGCTATATGGATAACGCCCAGGCCGCAGCAGCTGGCGGCGCAAATGAACTGGCAGTACACGCTCGCTCCAAAGTCGATGGCTATAAACCCCCAGCCTACTGGGAATACATCGGTGAAATTCGCCAAAACCTCGAAGTCCCAGTCATTGCCAACGGGGATATCTGGACACTTGAGGAATTTCAACGCTGCCGTGAAGTAACCGGATGCGAAGCATTTATGTTTGGTCGCAGCCTGCTAGCCAGGCCAGATTTGGGCAAGCAGATAAAAGCCTACTGCTCAGGTGAGAGCTATACAGCAATGGGCTGGCAAGAGATTATCGAAATTCTTTGGGGTTACTATCAAACCACCCGAGAAGTTTACCCTTCCAAGTATCTGGGCAATCGTATTAAGCAATGGCTCGCTTACTTGAAATTGGCTTTTCCTGAAGCCCAATTGTTCTTTGATAAAATAAAACGTCTCAGGGAGGCAGAAGAGCTTGATAGAGCTTTTTCCGAAGAGCGGAAAATTCAAATAGCATCAATTGAGGCAGCCTAATTTTCCGCACCTCTGCCAGTATCGGAATTGATACTGGCAGAGGCAGTTACCCGCTCAGATCCACTCTCACAGATCCATTTTTGACTGTCGACTCAAGTAAGCCGGATTGTAAAATTTTTCCGCTAACTGATGCGCAGTGCTACTTTCGTAGTGAACTCTGGTTTCAGTGGTAGCTTTGATGCTATCAACCAAAACCATCTCCTCCACAAACAGCTCTTCATCCTTTATCCCTGATACAAAATGCGCAACCTTAGCCAACTTCCCAGATTTCAAGTAAAGCTCCGCTTGGATTGGGAAGAGACTCTCACTATCAAGCCACAATGTTATCTTTTGATAGCTGGCTCCTTTGGTTTTTGCCTCCAGCTGAAGTTTGTAGGTCAATTTACCCTTTAGAATTTCACTTGCTTCGAATTGACCCCGATAGTCCTGGCTCCAAGTCAAAGTGGCTATATCACCAATTGAAGCCTCCCCCAGCAATCTTTGCATCGGTGTAATGCGGATAGGGCGGCGGCTGCGGGGCATCAATAGCCAGTAGTTATCCTGCAGCATCAGCATTTTTTGCCCCTCTTCACCAACACCTTTAAATACCACCAATGATTTTCTCTCAGGGCGAGTATAAACATGGTAGCGATCTTCGCTTTCTAACTCTCCCTGTTTAAAAACCTGGATGTTGGTGACAACTTTTGAAGATGACTCTCCAAGACGATAGGAATCGGCTTTGGCCAACATGCTTTCAACCTGTACAGCGGAAAAATGACTTTCCTTATCCTCAGTCCCAGCTGAAACAAAGGGAGAGAACATCAACAACAAACCAATCGCCAAGCTAACTTTACCTAATCTTAATTTATACATGGACCAATGCCTCGGTAATCGGTTTATTGACACCTTTCCGCGCCGCAAGGAAAGATGAAAAAACACATATCGCAGCTATTGCAACCGAAATCATCCAAGCCAAGTTAATAGAGAAATAAACAGTCAAAGGATATCCCGTTGTTTTTCCCGGAGGTGGCGGCATAGTAATGTCAAACATCATCAATCCAGCGCTTATCAGACCAGCCAAAATAACACCGGCTAAAGAACCCACTACCGCAAGTACTAAAGCCTCCAATATAAACCCTGTTATCAATTCCACTTTGGATGCACCCAATGCGGACAAGGTACCTATTTCCCGTGTTCTCTCTGTTACCGACATTGCCAGCGTATTGAAAAGCGAGACAAAGATAACCAGTGCCATAATGATTCCCATCAACCCAAAAATTCGATCATAAAGATTCTTCACTCCCTGATAGAAAAAGGCACGATCCTCCCAAGTTGTAATTTCCAGCTCAGGAACTAACTCCCGCAGTTTTTCCTGTAAGCTCGCTGTCTTATCAAGGCTGTAGCCATAGATTGCCATGGTTGAGACCCTATCACTATCTAAAAGGAACTGCGCAGCCTGAACAGAAATATATACTTGACGCTTATCCATATCTGGAACACCAGTCCCGAAAACTCCCCTAACCTTAAAATCCATTGCATTGAGAGCCCCATGAATGGTAGAGGACATTAAAGTAATATAATCCCCTGGCCTTACATTAAGATTTCTTGCGAGATCCTTACCCAGCATAATCTCAGGATCACTGATATCTTCACGGTTTGATAAAATACTGCCCTCAGTGACATTTAGAAAAGGCCCCTTCACCCGAAATTCACTTGGCAATATCCCCTGCCCTAAAAAAATAGAGGATTTATCACCATTGGAAATTAATCCTTGCAGATAAACTCTAGGCTGCACAGCCTTCACATTTTCCTCAACCAACAAGTTCCTACGTAATTTATTGGCATTATCTAAACCAAGCTGAAGAGGGAAGTCCTCATCAGAAGAGAAATATCCCGACTGTGTTAGCACCAAATGCCCCTCACTACGCGCCGCGCTCTCTTTAAGGGATTGATATGTAAAGAGGCCAAAACCTCCGGAGGTCATCAAGGCCGTTACCACAATGGAGATAATGGCAACGGCAAGAAAGCTTCTGCGACGATTGCGCAATAAATTTAAAACCGCGACTTTTAAGCGACGCATAAAGCACTCTCCTGCAGAATTACACCATCTTTCAGCTCAACAACTCTATCGCAATGACGAGTCATTCGATCATCATGACTGGCAACAATAAAAGCTGTTTTTTGCTCCATTCCTAAATTTTTCATTAACTCAATAATTTGTTGTGCGGTAACACTATCCAAGCTGGCCGTAGGTTCATCGGCAATTACCAGTTTGGGCTGATGCACCAGTGCTCGAGCGATTGCTACTCTCTGCTGTTGTCCACCTGAAAGTCGATCTGGCCTGTAGTTGGAAAACTGGGACAGCCCGACATGATCCAACATGCCCATTACACGCCGCCTTACTTCACCTTCTTTGATTCCATTCAAAAGAAGTGGAAAGGCTACATTCTCAAAGGCTGTCATTACCGGAACCAAATTAAACTTTTGGAATACAAAACCCAACTGGGTACGACGGATCTTCATTGATTGCCGATGGCTTTTCCCCAACACCTCACCGGCAAAGCAGACTTCTCCGCTGTAATCATGATCCAGTAGCCCGCAAATATTTAACAAGGTACTTTTACCAGACCCCGATGGTCCGCACAGAGCTACCATAGTGCCTGCTCGAATATCCAGATTCACATCTTTTAGGGCCCGAAGTTGAACCTCACCGGAAGTGTAAGTCTTTTCAATATGAGTGAGCTGTAACATAGATTCACTACCTGTTCGCACTATTAGTCAGATTTTTTAACATCACCACATGGATTTGATATGCCATGACTCTCAGCCTTTACTCCCCATAAATTCACTAACTCCTTGTCACCCTCAAGCTCTGCAGCCTGCAATGCGCCACAGTAAATCCAGCGAGTAGCGTCTGGAGGCATATATCCCATGCGTGGATCACCCATCAACTCATGATAAAGTTCAAACCCACGGTCAAAAGAATTAAAGAACTTTGGAACTTTAGTAAAAGTTGTTGCGGCAATGCCTTTAAGCAGCAAGTCTTGAGGCATCCCCTGAGAGGAACGGCCAGGGTTATCCATTTCTTCAATTATGGTGAGCGCCTTATCCATACGGGCAATTCCATTCTCTGCATAACTGACCTTTCTCCAGGGAAACCAGCTTTCTTTTGCCATTAGTGTTTCACTGGCCCCCAGATAAAAGAGTGCAATAGGATCAGACGGATCTTCTTTTTGCGCCAGTTTGAAAGCCTTATAAGACGCCATCACTGCCGTACCGCCCGCCTTTGTGGCTTTTTGGTATAAGTCTTCCATTTGCGCATCAACTGCGGCAAAGGAGGAGGTACTTGCTCCCAAATTAACAATCAGTGCTGCTATCAAATTTTTCATTACGTCTCTCCCTGTATTCAAGTTGGGAGCAGGCTAACCGAAGCATGACTAATGATCTTTAAGATGCGATAAACAGTCACCAGGTGCGATAGGCGGGAATAAGCAATGCTGAATGGCTAAATAGAAGTGGATCTACAACTTTAATTGAGGGTACTGCTGGAAATTAAGAGCGAATACACCATCCCGAAATACACAGTAACTAGATTCCTTCGTGCTCCTAGTCAGCATCCACACTCCACATGACTCTACCTAATTACCACTCTTGCTAAGTCAATCTTAACTGTATATAAATACAGATATCTCGTTGATCTGCAAGGGAATACAGCATGGCTCGCAACAAGGTACAGTTTCAGAAGGGGATTAGTTTGATCCAATTCCTCAAAATGTACGGCAGCGAGGAACAGTGCTTCGATGCGCTGTCGCGATGGCGTTGGCCCAATGGCTTTAGTTGTCCTCACTGCGGACATGACAAGCATTGCGACCTCGCTTATCGCAAGCTTAAGCAATGTAACCGGTGTCGACGTCAGACATCGATTACCTCCCGTACGATTTTTGACTCTACGAAGCTCCCCCTTACCACCTGGTTTCTCGGTATCTTCCTGATTACACAGGATAAGAAGGGTATTTCCTGTATGGAGCTATCTCGACATCTGGGCATCTCTTACAACGCAGCATGGCGCATGAAGCAGAAACTCATGCAAGTGATGATGGAGCGAGACCAGCGATACAAACTATCCGGTTTTATTGAACTAGATGATGCCTATCTCGGTGGTGAGCGTACTGGATGCAAACCGGGGCGCGGAGCCAAGGGTAAAACTCCCTTTGTAGCTGCCGTTGAAACAACCAAGGAGGGACATCCAACCCGTATTAAGCTCTCAATTATCAAGGGCTTCAAAAGCAGTGAAATTTCAACCTGGAGTAAAAAATCCCTTTGTAGTGGCAGCACAGTCATCTCAGATGGTCTTCCATGCTTCAATGCCATTAAGGAGGCCGGTTGTGTGCATGACAAAATTGTTTGTGGTGGTGGCAGAGCTTCTGTTGAAGAGCCTGAGTTCTATTGGGTAAATACGGTACTTGGTAATTTAAAGAGTGCACTGCGTAGTACTTACCATTCTATTAGGCCGAAATATGCACAGCGCTATTTGGCAGAATTTCAATATCGCTTTAATCGGAGGTTTGATTTATCGGCACTCATTCCAAGACTGGTTTACGTCTCTCTTCGGACGCCGCCGATGCCGGAAAGGTTACTAAAAATTGGCTTAGCATGAGTGGTAATTAGGTGACTCTATGTGAAGCGTATCTTCTCCTTTCAAAAACTGGTACGGATTAGGGAAGATACTGAAAGGACATACAGTTTTACAGCTTCATAGCGAAAAATATTGACTTATCACTATTCTTAGGCAGGATTTTGGCTGATATATAGATTCTGTGGAAAGCATTGTCAGTATAAGATGAATACATCTCATACCGACATATTGAAGTATATGGAATAGAAGACTAAATAGCTTTTTTAATGTAGCTAACCGCTTCGCCTACCGCCTCTCCAAGATTGTTTTTAGCAATACTGCGGACAATATAGGTGTCACCTTCAATACCATCAAGGGAAACATGAATATCCACCTCCTGGCCAGCTAAAGCCAGATTAGCTGCTCGCAACTCTGTTGACGTCAGGACAAATTTTGCCTCATCCTCACCTAGTAGATTCCTTAAAAATAGGCAGCATGACTTCAACAAGCACTGAGCGGCAATTGCTACGGGTAACGCTTTCACCTTATCGAAATGTCCTAGACACATTTCAGGTGTCACCCGACCGATTGTTGCATTTAAAGTTTGGTCATTAACCATGAGGACTTTTACATCAATACTTTTCTCGTAAGGGTTAACACCCTCAATAGAAGGGGATATATCCTGAATACTTCCGCTGTAGATTCTGTGGAAGGATTTCTCCTTCATTACGTGGTATGTAACTTCAAGTCTAGCCGCAACCTCACCTACAGTATCAAACAACTCAGCCTCAGCAACCAGCTCTCTTTTGTTAGTGAATACTGCTTTAGTTCTCGCATAGAGAAACTCAGGACGCTCATCTGACACAAAATTATCAAAGGTTGTAAGGTCAGCTTTACAAGCCAAGTAGTAATGCCTGGACTTCACAGGGTTCGCCAATGCTCCAAAACATGACCCTAAAATGGCTAAGTGCCTACCTATTTCAGATACATCCATCAAAGTCTTTTCAAAAGTACTTTTACATTGAATCGGTACCTTTGAAATCAGCCAACCATCAACATCAAAGTGTAAAGACTCTAGTGCAAAGTAAGGCGCTTTAACTTCAATTAAGTCCTCAATACCATCAACAGAGATAGCGTAAGAAGCCAAATTGAGACTGTTTAGCATAATAGATCCATTATTAGCAGATATAAAAATTAGTGCACAAGCATCTGCACTGTGGTAAATACTATTGAATTTCCACTAGAACTTTAACACCAAAGCTAAGTAGGCTCCGGTAGCACAACCACAAATGGGTAAGGTAAAGCCTCACAAATTATAAATAATTGGCACAGCAGCCCCAAAATCAAACTTCTTATTGAGAAGCACCAATATTTCTTAATAAAAATGTAAGAGTACAGGTCTGATTTTTAAGTAAAAACCCCCGTCGGATCCGGAGGCCTGAAGTGTTATCTACACCGAAAAACCTATATCATTCATTCAAGCGGACTATTGCTATATGCAAGTGCGTATTGCAGGCAATTATCCTGGTCATTCCTAAAAAAGTAAATTACTGCGAATTACACAGAGAAAATGCCAACAAATGACCGCCCCTTCATATTTACCATTGCATGACAGACTATGGGCGCACTATTCAGAGCCTTGATAAGCTCGAAGTATTTTCCCTGCATTATAGCCTTGTATCAACTCACCATTAACTAGCAACAAAGGTACCCCGTTACCACCTAAGCGATCATATTGTGCTCTCGCTTCCTTTGATGATTCAATATCAAACTCAACAAAGTCTATATTATTTTTACGCATTAGCTTTCTAGCTTTCTTGCAGTATCCGCACCACTTAGTGGCATATAGAATAACCTGCCCTTCCGACGCCTCTACTTCGGAGGTGACATCCATCATAGAAGGTGATGACAAAAAAACACGACTGATGTCATCCCACCTTTGAATTACAACAACAAGGGCGATAAAAATTATCAAATTTCTCATACTGAAGGACTACAACTAAATTCTTTAACTTTTATGGAAAATACGACAAGTAGAATTTCCACACAGATCCCTTTTTAGACTATCAGCGAGACCAATACCACAATTTATTTTTATTCTGCCTTAAAACTCAGAATCACCATTCTCACAACCTCATCAACGCGACATCAAAATCAATACTGAGCAAACACTGAATTACCCAAGGCAGCCGAGTCACAGCCTAACTGGGGCTAGTGTTCAGTAATCGTAAAGACTTCTAACTTGAGAAAACCAGAAGGGGCTAAACGTTATCTTTACGAGCAAGCAGTGTCTCAAAGCACACTTTATTCCAATATGCTATGGAGCACAGAAGTTGATTACAAGCTTCTAATAATGTATTCAAAGCCTTCCTGGTGCGCAGTGAATTCATTCATTTTTATCCATCAAAAAATCCAAACACTTTTGGAGAGTAAAAAGTACAAACCACCCTCTCTTACATAGACTTAAACATAGAGGTAGCCCGCCGGCTAACTGTATAGTGACGACCATCATTCATCACGACAGTGACGCCACCAGTCAATCCTCGGCTAATCTTTTGAATACGCTTCACGTTAACAATGGTTGAACGATGCACTTGCCAAAATAAATCCGGGTCCAATTGGGACAAAAGTTCCTTTAATGGCGTTCGAATTATATGCTGACCTTGTTCCGAGTAAACTGTAGTGTATTTATCTTCGGCAACGAACGCTGAAACCTCATCGGAGGCGATCAGGTAAATATCCTCTCCCTTGCTCGCCCGAATCCAGTGTAAGTACCCCGGTAGACTTGTCGAGAGTTGCTTGAGTATGATTTCTATATCAGGGCCTGCAGTGACGCCACTCTCCTCCCGCTCTTTTAAACGCTGACGAATACGCTCACAGGCTTGCGCCAAGCGTTTCTCATCAATCGGTTTAAGCAAGTAATCCGCAGCTTCGTGCTCGAAAGCCTTTACAGCATACTCATCATATGCTGTAACAAACACAACGATTGGCTGCTTATCAGATTTCTTAAGTGCGTCTGCAACTGCTAGCCCATCCAGCCCTGGCATACGAATATCCAGGAAAACCACGTCCGGTTTTTTATTTAGGCATAAATTTAATGCCTCTTCTCCATCGACCGCCTTCCCAATTATTTCAAGCTCAGGATAAAAATCTGCAAGCATTTGATCAAGATGATGGCGCAATAGGGGTTCATCATCTGCAATTATGGCACGCATGGAAACTCCAAACGGGCAGTAACTCCACCCTGTTTATTACTTTGGATCAATAGCTTACCACGCTCTTGGTAAAGAGCAGAAAGTCGCTCCCGAATATTGCTCAATGCAATTCCATTGTGCTTACCTGAACTAAGCTTATTGATACCGGCAGCGAGTCCCACACCATTATCTTCTACTTCGACAATCCACTGTTCTTCTTGTTGCTTAACCTTCAATCTAACCAATCCACCATTGGCTGCAGGTTCAATTCCATGAAAAATCGCATTTTCCACTAAAGGCTGCATTAATAAAGGAGGAACAACTGTTTCCAAGCTAATATCCGCAGACAAATCAACCTCATACTCTAGCCTTGACCCCAAACGTATCTTTTGTATTTCCAAGTAGCACTCCAAGCTACTTAGTTCAACTTTTAAAGATACCTGATCACAGCGGGATTTTTTCAGACTAAAGCGTAAAAGCTCACTAAAGTTATCTAAAAGATCCTCTGCTTTTGGGGGATCATGACGAATAAGCATTTTGAGGTTAGCCAGTGTATTGAATAAAAAGTGAGGTTCAATTTGACTTTGCAGTATTTTTAATTGGCTCTGGGCCAAACTCTTTTGCTGCTCAGCCTGCTGTAATTTGGCCTCTTGAAGCTCTCTCTCCAGCTGGCGAGACTGCTCTCGATTAAGCTCGATTTGATATACGAAAAGAAAAATAGGGATAGCAATGATTAAAGAGTCAAGTCCTCGAAAAGTTGCAAAGCCCGATATCCACCACCAAGCATGTAGAGAACCTACAGTGAAGGCCACAAAAGCTGTAACTGTTAGCTTCACTTTAGAAGACCAAGCAGGTTTAAAAAACCAGGCTAGTTGCCGTGTAGATAGAGCTACAAATCCATACCCAAAAGAAATCACACCATTCAGAAAATAGCCTCCCCCCCACACGGCCTGGGTAATTACCGCTACCACCACACAAATTATCAAAGTGCGCAAATACTCTTTGAACAAGTTCACCATTAACTCCACTCAAAAAACTATCGTCGTACTGAAAGTAAATGCGGCCTGGCTTTGAAGCTGTGCAAAAGCAGATTCGTTACGACCACCAAAAAATCTTGCAGACGCACCAAGTACCCAATCTTCAGTTAACTTCCTTTCACCACCGATAGTTAAAATAAGACCGCTATCTTCAGGTGTATAGATTAAATCGACTTTAGGGTGATATTCATTATTGGAAAGCATCCAATGTAAAAGCAGATTGTGCCTCAAGGCATTTTCATCAGAAAACGCCATCGCAGAGGACCGACGAAAGCTATCCCATTGCACCCCCTGATTTTGGTACCACTGGCTGTAGTCAAACACCTGATCCCACTCATTTTTGCCCCAGGAGCGACTATCAAACCAGTACTCCAAAATTACGGAATGCCCAGCGCTATTTGCCCAAGTCATTCCTATAAGAGCCTGCCAACCATTATTTTCTTTTTCTTGTTTCGGTATGGCCTTCAGTTCCGGGGGCTGCCAGCGCCAATGGTCTTGCTGATAACGCCATTCTGCATGGGCTTCCCATTGCTCTCCATAAGTATTAACCCAGCTACCACCTAAGTTAACACCTCGCTTGTCATCGATATAGCCCAACAACTGCCACTCGGCACTTGCCCCAAGCTGATACCAGCGAGCTGCAATACCCTTTGGCAACGTACCACCAGAATGCTGGCTAATACCTGCATCCACCAACATTACACTGAACTCGCCACTGCCAGTAAAATGACTCGCTGACATCACCCCAACACCTTCGTTCACTTGAAGTGAAACGGGGTTTCGCTCCATGGGCAAAAACCAATCTAGCGGACGATGCCCATAACCAACCCCAAAATCCAATCGGCGCTTACCTATCAGCCAATCCCAGTCCTGCCAGCTCCCTTGCCGGAAAAGCTCCGCAACCACTAGCAGTGAGTCTTCACTACCACCTCTCTCAGCCTGATGGAAAGCAGAGACCTGCCCCTCCCAGGCTTCATATTGGAAGGCTCCCTGCAGCAAGGCTTGTCGAGACACATTTGACTCTCCTTCGAAGAGTGCACTATCGGAAGCTCGGTTATAAGCAGCCGCCATCGCCAGCTCCCACTGCGACTCAAGAGCACCCGCCTGGCTGATGGCACTGCCAAACATTAGAGATAGAGCCCAGATATAGAAAGACTTCATAGTTACCTCCCTTCAATGGAGGCAGACTAGCAATCTCCCAGAGCCAAGCCAGTCGGTAAGACAAATGGTATATCGCTCGGATAAATGGCTACTAATGGAGATTGGCGGAAGCAGTTACTTACAGATCACTAACCCTAGTTGTTGTTGGCTGTTTTGCAATCAACCAAGAATACGATCATTACCTAATCGCTAGCACCCTGGCGACTAAAAATAAGAGGGGACCGCCATCGCGATGAAGAAAATGAGCGGGTATTCCTGTGAATGCCCCCTAGGACCCCATTCAGCTCATTTGCAATTAAGACAATAGAAATGGATTAAATAAAGAACCGCTATAGACAACGATATCACCGACATCTGGACGCATAGTGTCTTGATTGAAAAACTGCAGAAGTCCTCTTTAGGTATAGAAACTTCCATGATCAACGGTCAGGTCAGAGCAATCTTTAGCGTGGCCGAACATATAAACATTCAGTTTTCAACACGCTCAAAATAATAGCGCTTTACAAACTCAAAACACCGATAGTTTAATCCAAGGTTATAACCATCTACGGGTGTATTGCGCTCATCAACGTTATTAACTTCTCCATTGCAATAACCCCCTACGCCATGAAGAGAACCGATAATATCCCCGGTAGAATAAGTAGAATTAAGATTTAAGAAGGTAGCTACTTGGCATTAGCTACCAGCAGAAAAAGACCTGTACAGGAAAGAACCTCCATGAACGTAACTTTGTTGCCTCGTTCCTTGGATTTTTCAGCAGCTGATAACATCCTTATTTCTCTTTGCCCAACCGCAGGCCTAAACCATAAGCTCCGATCCCTAAAGAAAACCCATAGATATATTGCACGACTCATTTAACTTTTGGGCTATCTCTTTTATCCTACCCACTAACCTATTAACCCTTAAGAGCCTTGTCATCAATTGCCGAAACCAGGTTCACACTACTTAAAGATAATCACAATCAATGGTCCAACACCGTCACAACCTGCCAAAAAACAGATAGCAATTTAGCCTTCGGTGACCCAGAATCCAATTTCGGTTATTTAACTACTACCCAATAGGAACCGGACCTTTAAGCAGCTGTCCATCAAATACAGATCGCCCCGCTCACTTGCATTAAGAAATACGTCGAGTTTGTCATGCCTGATACCCTAAAATTCCTTACAGCATTCAGCTTATCCGTTCTCCTCACAGCTTGCGGCGGAGGCGGCTCCAGTAGTAGCAGTTCCAGCGATGAGGCTACTGAAACGGAAACAAGCACTGATAGCAGTGACAGTAACGACTCCGATAACGAGGGGGAAGATACGGGCGGGTACACCTTTAACCCCAGTAGCCCCCTGGCAACACTTGTCGTAGGGTCACAAGAATACGCCAGTGGAACCCTCACCCTTGAAGATACTGATAGTAATAGCCCCACCTTTCAGGCCAATAGTGTTGCCGGAGACTACGGTGATTTTACCCTCTATGAAAGTGGCAACTGGGAATACCAATTAAACACCAATTCTCAGAACTTAAACGATGGCGAGTCGGTGGAAGATACTATATCTTTTGAACTCACAGATGGCAGCACTCTTTATGTTGTATTCTCAGTTCAAACCATCGAAGCTACAGAGAGCAGCATCGTCTTTATCTTTATGAACTTCTCAGACGTCTCTGTAGAAGATGATCTCAGTGTTTCCCAAATCGCCGATATGGCTTTCAATGACACAGATTCTCTCGACAATGCCTACCAGGAGAATTCTCTGGGACAACTGAAGTTTAGCCGCCACCTTAGTAGTGACACAGCACTGGACCAGTACTGCTACGGAGAAGACAGCGATGAAAGCACCTCTATCGACTGCTTCAACTACAGCATTCCTGACAGCCAAAATGGTGGGGTGTTGAGTATCGAAGATGCACAATCCCGCTCTGGCAGCGAGTATAACGATGACGGCTATACCTGGAGAGATAACGCAACCAGCTGGATTGAAAGTAACTATGTAGACTCCAATAGCCAACCTGTAGATCTCAGTGATTGGCGTCACCGGGTCTACATTTTCCCTGAAGCTGCAGCTAGCGCGGGATTAGTTGGCACAGGGGTGGCCTCTGTTGGTGGCCGCTGGAGTATGATAATTGCCGATAGCGATCAACTGATTATGGGCCATGAAATTGGCCACAATATTGGCCTGAGCCACGCCGGCAATGACGATAATAATGATGGAGACACCAACGATAGTGGTGAGAGCGAGTATGGCAGTGACGGCTCCCTAATGGGCAATGCCTGGCAGTCGCGCTTATTCGGAAGCGGTCACCGTGACTATATGGGGTGGTATGACTCATTCCCCGGATACACTGAAACCATTGAGGCAGTTTCAGGCAGTACTACTAGTATTGAGTTTCAAGCTATAGAGCTTACTGCAGGTGAGCTTAGTGGCACTCTTCCCCAGCTCTTAAAAGTAGAGAGTATTGGTAGCAGAAATGGGGAAAACTACTATTACATCGAATACCATGTTGAGCACGACACCCTCAATCCCCGCCCACATCACGAAAATGCGGTAACGGTTCACTACCTTAGCGGCACTAGCAATAACAATGTTACCGCCAATCAGGTCGCCACACTGTCCACTATTGGGGAGAGCTTTACTGACTCATCCGCTGGGATCACTATTGAATTCCTATCCACTGACAGCAGCAATAACTCTGCAACTGTTTCCGTAACTTACGATGAATAATTTAATGGGGAGTATGACCGCAATGAAAAATCTACCCTTAGCCCTGCTTCTCGCTCTTTCCTCTTCGGTAATGGCCGAGGAGACCGTAACTGGCGTTTTAGAGGAAGAGATCTCCGAGAACTTTCAAACTGGAGAAGTGGATCACCGCTTCTCAGTAAAAGACGAAACTACCGGTGAATACTATTTCATCGATGCGCGGGAGGCGAAAGAAAAAGGAATGCAATCTGGTGAACGAGTACGTATTCGTGGTGAGCGGGAAAATAAGCGGCGTTTTCGTATCCGCGAATCTCAGCGTTTAGAGTTGAGACGAGAAGAGTAAGCTTAAGATATGTAGTAGCCGACCTGATAGTGAAAGAATAAATATCATTCACTATCAGGCCAATCATATAACCGCAGGCAGCTTGTTACATTTCACTATTTTGCGGATATCGCTATACATATTCTCAATATATAACAAACAACCTACTTATATAACAGTAGCTCGTGCTATCATCAAAATTAACTCGAACTTGTTTTCCTGCTGCAGCTCCTGCTAAAGCTGCACCAAACATCAGATTTAACCCTTCCTCTGTAACACCTTTCTCCCCGACCTTTACCCAATGGTACTTTGGATCAACACCGTTTGTGCAGCTGGTAGAATCGTCAGCAAACGTTATAACGAATCGGCCATCTCCATGGGGATATACTCTTGTGATCGTTGAAGTAAACCAAATTTCATCCGCAACCGCTGGAAACGAAAGAACAATTAAAAGAATAAAAGCCTTAAATTTTATCATGTCTCCACCCTAAATTTATAAAATAAAAACCAATAACTTACTGAAAGATCTCGATAAAGGCCGCACGATTACAAACCGAGGAGTCCTCATAGCTATATATAGAAACCTTCTTTCCAGTTGTCAGCGCGGTAAGAGCAGCAGCGTAGGCTCGGCTATGAATCTCCTCATTATTTCCTGCATTACCTGCCACCGACAAAGGGAAGGTTATGGACTCACCATTACATAAGCCGTTACCATTAGCTGTCTTCACCGTAAAAGACATACCATTTGCTGCGGTATTTGCCACTGCCGTAATCTCGACACTTTGAGCTATGTATCCACCAGAAGCCCACCCATTTACCGAAAACAAAGCACAAAACAATAGTAATGCTATCTTCATTTCAGAACATCCTCTCTGAGACTTTAACTTAAAGGAAAACTCCGCGCATACTACCACCAACCCCCTACTCAATTACATTAATTAAGGAAAATAAACTCTTACAACACCGCCAAATTAGTAACAACTAGAGAGATCCACCGCTAACCTTGACGAAAGTACCAAGTCAAAAAATCAACCAACCGAAGTGAATTAGCATTCATGGCATTGCAATATTAGAGACCTCTATCCAACTCAACAAAAAGCTGGACAAAAGCTATAAACGGCCACTAAAGATCAGCGCCTATAATACTACTGGTGCCTTTCTCCAATCTATGGGGCCATGCTTCCAAAGCTTCTGTATCCAGTCTTTTACGGATCAACATGGCGTATTGGACTTCTTCCGGCTAATATCTCTTCATCTATCAGGAAAACCTGGGCTCTTAGTTTTCCTTTAACCGAAGATGATAAACGCCCTGAGACCAAACCTCCCCCCATGATTGAGTACAAGAAGAAAACTGCTCCTCTCGAAACCACAAGGTCACTTCCTTTCCTGTCGCATGTGCCGTGGTTAGAAGAGTTAAGGCTGCCTTACAGGACTCTTCAGCAAACTCACCCACGGTTTCTGTAACCCTGCAAATTCCAACACTATAAAAATTAGTATCTCCACCACTATCCTGTATGCTAGCGTGAATATTTCCATTTGCAGCAACTTCTACTGTAGCAACATTGCCAGTACATGTCTGACTATCAGAATAAGCGTTAACGGAGGCCAGAAAAAAGCCAAACAATAAAAATTTTTTGTTATTCAAAATTCATCCCCTAAAATATATATTTTCATCAGCAATCATCACAGTAAATTTATTGTAACCACACACCCCAAATTAACTATAAATTTAATATCTTGATTGCATATTACTATAGATTTTTGATGAGCTACAAGTTCACAAAAATCCAGCCCTGCACCTACATGACGCAAACGGTCACACACAACTCACCTTAATTCGCACCGTATAAAAATCAGGACAAATAATAAATAACCTCAATCAAAATTTACCCACCCTCATCTTAAACATCACTACACGCGGACAGCATACACTCTAAAAATAACGTAATAAGAAAATTCAAAAACCGGAAGAAAAGTTTAAATCAATAACAATCATACAGCCTTAGCCATTACTTTCTTTGCGGTCAGCTAGAACTATTGACTCCCATACCTTTGTGGTACTTTACCTCACATTAAAAAATACTCCTGCGAAGTTATGCCCCCTAAAACTGTACTGGTCAACCATTTCCGGACAGTAAGTTAAGTTTTTCTTCCGCTTTTGCAGGCGGCGATCCGTCATTATGTTGATGGGGACGCTCCCAGTTGTGGTAAGTCACCAAGTAATGACTGATGTCTCGGCCCCCTTCTGTGATGGAGTTGTATCCGAGAGAGGGTATCCATTCACTTGTACCAACATCCAGCGATCGGGCCGCTTCAGGGATTGAATAGCCTTGATCCACAGCCAAGCAGGCAGCATCTAATTTAAATTCGGGAGAAAAGGATCGCCGCTGCCTACTCATAGAACGCCTCTATCTTCGGTGGCAACTTTACCACCCTAATTGGCACCCGGGTTTAGTAAACCACTACAAGCCGAGGCCAGCATCTACTGGGGAAGGCTATTCAAGACCTCCAATATGGTCGAGCGTCCCATTTAGGAATCCTCTCCGGATAATAATAAAGAAATAAAGCCTGAAGAGTTAATTAGCCCGATTCAAGGAAACTTAATGAATATCAACTGACTTAAACGCTGCCTGGAGAGCCTCCTCTTTTAAAGCAGGCGCCACCTTATATTCATCTTGTGCAGCCATTCTTATATACAAACAGGCTTGGCCAACACAAATTACTTACACGAGAGAAAATAAGCCTGAAAATAGAAATTTTTAACTGGAAAAAAGTTGAACAGGATCAATTAATATTTATTTGACGAGCAACAAAAAAACTATAAAATACCTCACTCAAAACTTATAGCGGATCTAAGCATGAAAAAAATTATTTCTTGCAGTTTAATGGCACTCTCTGTGCAGGCAAATGCTAGTGCAGGCTGGATTGCTACTGATGTAGAAATTTCTGCAGTTACAAATACAAAATCTAACGGCGAAGGTTTTGCGATTATTGTTACCGACGGTAATGATAGCTACCCTTGCGAAGATACAACAATCTATTTTCCCTTAGATTCAGCTGGAAGTAGTGGAAGAGATCAAGACATTCACAACAGAGCATTTAGCCTATCTATAGCAGCATTAACCACAGGAAAGAGAGTAAGCATATATAGCTATTCAGATAGTTCAAGCTGTAACGAAGCCACCTATATAAAGCTTAGCAAGTAAAAAATGCTCCCCTTATTTTTTAGAATAGGGGGTTGCAGCTGACCAACTCTAAGCAACCTTTATTGTACTGTGATAGGAAATACTAAAACCCATTACCGCCACCCATCTTATTACCCACAAAAAGTAATACTCTTTACAGGAAGCACAAGATCCATAATACTACTTTCACCCTTTGAATATAGTTTAGCCCCAGAAAGCCAATCATTTTTATAGAATACTTTCGGTAATTTTATGTTTACAGACCTTAATAATTCTAAGATTTTAATAGAATTTTGTTTCATGGCAGGGGTACTTAAAAAATGCAACATTGTATTTCCGGGCACCCATAGAAGAAGTATATTTAAACGTCAAATCCATTGACATAATATAGGGATCGCCACAATTTTCTGGATATAGAAACATTCATGCTTAAATCCCATACCCCTACCTCAATGCTCACAGATATCTCTTGATGCAACAACTTGCCATCTTTGCCTCTCCCGTTGTGTACGTAGGGTATTCCTTATGGGAAAGATACTCAATCTGGGAAGAACTATGAGCATCGGCTCCACTGGACTGAAGCCAGAGCACAAACGTTGGTTGGCACCTTTGCCCTTGAAGCCGCAGCCCTTGCGGTAATGAGTAATCACTACCATATCGTGCTCTATATTGATTCAACTACAGCCAAAACTTGGTCCGACACTGAAACCGTTCATCGCGGGCAGGAGCTTTTTAATACTTCCATACTGACTCAACTCTACGTTCAGAGCCATACCCTTGACCACAGAGAGATGGAAAAGCTCAACGAACTTATCGCCCTCTGGAGAGAATAATTGACGGATACCAGCTGGTTCATATTACGCTTAAATCAATCTATCGCTCACTAGACCAATGCGGAAGATAACCACACAAGCCGCTTTTGGGAGGGGTGCTTTAAGTTCCAAGCTTTACTGGATGAGAGAGCCCTCGCCGCCTGCATGCCTCATGTAAATCTCAACACTACACGAGCCAATAAGGCAAACTCTCCTGAAGACTATGATCATGCTTCTACTCAACAGCGTATTCGTGCGGTAATCTCGGGACGGCAGGCCAAAGAACTTCTACTACTTGCTGACAGTAAGCGCCTAGATATACAAAAGGATTACCCTTTCAGCTGGATCACTACTCAGAGCTGATAGAGCGAAGCGGCCAAAACTTAGACCCCAGTACCATTCTTACACCCTGTTTTTAAACGGTTGGGTATATCATCAAAACAAAGGCTCTGGCCCAGTCGAAACTTTGAAAGCCACTTCAAATCGGTAGGGGATGCGCAACAACTCGGATACAGAACATAAGCGACTGCCAGTGCTTCATTTATACAACACCCTGCCAAGTCCCACTCAGTTCCACAACACTATCCCTTCTCCTTTTATCCAAATTCATCATTCCAAGCCTTAAGTGAAACTCCACGACTTTACAACGTTTATCTCTGAATCAAGTTGAAATGCCCCCTAAAGATCAACGCCAGCAATACCGTTATCGCCTTTCTCTAATCTATGGACGTCTAAATTTTTTCCTGTTCATTGCTGCTTTTAATTTCGTTTATCAATCCAGCTTCACCAAGTCAGATATATTTACACTTGAATCAACCATCACACCAGACAGCAACCAGCGCCCACCCTCCCCTGAAAATATAAAATGAAGACAATTGTTACATTCAGGAGTCGAAGCATATACTACCGATTTCAGCTCGACAGGTCTTCCTTCAGCTTTAAGGTAAGCCTTTTTAAAATCTCCGTACCTATGAAGAAACCGCTTCCATAGGCTTAAACCAGAAAAAACAGATTCAAATTCCCTCGCTGAAAACTTAGCTCTAGATACGGTTTCGTATACACTAAAAAACTGCTCAACACTTTCTTCAGCAGAGCTATTGTTAAGCCTTACATGAATAGCATCCCGTCCCTTAATCTCACCCGCTCTTTTCGGAGAGTATCCCTTCGGAAAAACGTAGAATGATGCCCTACCTTCCGAGCTATTGCTCCACTTATATACCGCACTTTCGGAATCTATTTTCGATAACCATACTATCTCATGCCCTCGATAATTCCTGGCTTCTACGGAAAAATATCGACTCCCTGTCTCGCCACGCCTAACACAGACATTCTCGCCTGTAAATGTACATTTACCAAAGGCTACATCACCGTGCGAATTAATACCAAGTAAGACAAATAGGAACAGTAGATAATGTTTTCGAAAACGCATCACTAACCTCCGTATTGGGACAACAGCCAATCAAATTCCTTATCATACAGGACCCCAGATCTAGGCTGACCATAAGATATTAAGCTATTGGTAAAATTCCTCTGATACCCAAGCCCAAGAGCGCGCCCAAAATCGTGGGCAGCAGTATTTTTATTTCTATCCGCCTCGAACTTAAAATAGATTGTGGGTGTACGGCTGATGAACCTCCCTAACGAGCATAGCCGTGGGTATCCTCAACTCAATCATGGGGTCCTAGTTACGACCATTCATATAGATAATGCCAAGGGTATCCACCAGCTAATAGCCAGTAAAGCCATGAATGGTGATCTCATTTAGGCTATCCATCTACTGGTAGCTGCTACCGATCAGGCCACTGATCTCCAGGGAACCCCAATTGCTATCGCGGCGTTTACCCCAGGGGTCAATCGAAAATGGTGCAAGTGAACACCCCGCCAGTACGCCGGAAGCCAGGTTACCACTGTTGTAGACTCAACCAACCCCAGTAGCTTTGGCAACCACGTGGGGGTTGGCGCTTTCACAGGCTGTTATAACGACTGCAGAAGATTTCACCATCGGCGGAGCAGCTAGCGATAGGCCGGTGATAAGGCGTACCCCTGGCAGTTTTTCCTGAAGGACTTTTTCTTCATTGATCACCGTACAGGTAGCCATCCGATGATAGGTGCCCAGCTGATACTCAAACAGACGAATATGGGCTTCGGTGGTTAAAAGCCCGAAGTGGCTGTCCTGGTCGTACAGCCTGGCAATGGTATCGCTATTATTGACCGTGCCGGGAACCCGGCCGAGCTTATCGTAGAAGGTGCCTGCCACCTGGATCTTGGCACCGGAGCTGACAGTACGCTCGCCGAAGGCATTGTATTCGAAGCTACTGCGACCGCTGTTGAGGCATTATTAATTTTTAATTCGGCTTGTTAAATCAGGACAATCTCAACTTAAGCGCGAGCTATTAATAGGAAGTTGATATTTTTATAGATAAAGCCCATAAAAATATAGGCACGAAAATAATCTTATTAGATTTTATTCAGTTTGTTTTAGTGTCAAAGCTGCGTAAAATTGGCAGATATTTATCGATATTTTGGCCGTAATTGAGTATGCCTGAATAGGCTCGCAACCAAAAGATCAAGAAACCCAAGAGTTTTCCAACCCCATCCCTCAAAGGAGAACGGTAGCGTGACGTAAGAGTAAGTAAAAGGCGCTGACCCAAGGTGCTACCAACACCAGGGGCCAGCTAACCAAATTGATAACCCTAGTATCAAAGTGGCTCAGTGGATAATACGCTAGAAACCCGCTCGTCTTCAATAAAGTGGAGCAGATTCAGAGTCTTGAAGAGATTCTTCAAGCTCTGGCAGCGTTGCGTCTGTCTTTTCTTATTCTACGCTTACCGTTCTCGTGCACCGCCCTTCACTTCTGCAACGCAATATTTACCAAGCATCCCCCATGCGGAAGATCCGCACACGGTTTTAGTTTCTGCAGGAAATTACCATGTTGATTTTAAAGCGCCGGACCGGCGAGAACTTAAGAATCGGAACCAATATCTCAGTTACAGTATTGGAGGTTAAGGGCAATCAAGTGAAGATAGGGATCAATGCCCCCAAATCCCTGCCTGTTTACCGCGAAGAACTTTATGTGCGTATCAGGAGGAGTAGCCAGTGAGAAACCGAATATGCCGAAAGGGTTGCCCTTTCGGCTGGATCACTATTTAGAGCTAGTGGACTGGAGCAGTCGACATTTAGATATCAGAAAGCGCGGCTCCATTTCTGAGAAGGCTCCCGCCATACTTGAACGCCTGGGTATACCACCAAAACACTGGTTGTATCTCAGTCGTAATTTTGAATGCCGCTTTAATGGCCTGGTTGGATCAGCAGAGACTGTACGACAAGTTTGTATCAAACTCGGGAAACGCTGGGTACACGGCATCGACGATTGCCGACGCTACCCTTCTACAGCACCCTGCTGATTATTCCCCCCTTCCCTAACCTATATTCCACTTTGTTTTTATCTAAAGCCGCAATTTTTGAACCCAAAACCTGATTCTTAATACTTTCATTACGCCTTAGTATCAATCAAAGAAGTAAAAGCCGTAAGAAGTGCCTTCGTATCAGCTAGTACCTTTCACTCACTCAATTTATGGCGATCCTGGACCTGGCTCAATAGCGCCTAGCTGTGAACCACTGCCGAAATAGCCGCCAAAGATCGACGCCAGTAATACTACAAGCGCCTTTTTCCAATCTTTGGGGCTCTGGGTGTCTAGATTTGATTTCTATGGATACCCAAGACGACTATCAGGCGAGAATTTAATCACGCAAATTTAGACCTTGTTTAAAATACAAATATAGACAATCACTTGCCCCCATAAAACCTCCACGACCTATATTAATATTTTTCTCAGGCCAGATAAATTTCATGGGCAAACCTCCAAATTTGACAAGCTCACGATCATGAACCAGTCCAAGTTGTGCATAGAATATCCCCTTCGACTTTAGGTAGATACGGAGTTCCGCAACCTCACCCCCTACACGGATATTTCCAACCTCTACTTCAGAGAAGCAACCAGCAAACTCATCAAAGTACTTCGGCAACAATTCAAACTCTTTCCCTCTCACCTTGAAGACAACGCTTTCTATGTTTCTTGTATCAATGAGTTTTATGTTGTTAAAAAAATCCTGACGTGATTGCTTTACTGACCAAAACAAATAAAAAATCACAACAGAGAAGCATATGAAAAGAGCAAACTTACTAGCGGGGCAGAAATAATCAGTACACCCTGGTAATATAAACTGCATGAAATACGATGCCAGAAAACTTAGTACTGAGGAGCAGCACCTCATAC
Source organism: Microbulbifer maximicatervae (SeqCode) (assembly GCF_052467815.1). Classification (NCBI taxonomy): domain Bacteria; kingdom Pseudomonadati; phylum Pseudomonadota; class Gammaproteobacteria; order Cellvibrionales; family Microbulbiferaceae; genus Microbulbifer; species Microbulbifer maximicatervae (SeqCode). The sequence goes on along the minus strand of NZ_CP174326.1, from coordinate 3,103,115 downwards.
GTAAAATTGCTGTTCAGCGAGTATTTGATGGAGAATCTGCGGCGGAGGTTAGTCGTAGCTTAGGGCTGGGGAGCAGAACTATTTTCCCATGGTTAAGGACTGCTCGGGAGAAAGGTATTGAAGCGCTATCTCCAAAAATTAGACCTGGACGCGGTAGAAAACTGTCAGCTATTGAAGAAGAGGAAGTCAAACGATGGATTATTGGTGGCGATCCAAGGCAATATGGCTTTGATTTCGGATTGTGGACACGTCAGATCGTATCGGATTTGATTTTTGAGAGATTCAAAATTGAACTTAGCGTTTCTAGTGTCGGCACACTTCTACATCGACTGGGCCTGACGCCACAAAAGCCTCTACGAAGAGCTTACGAGAGAGATGAGAAGGCGGTGAATAAATGGGTAAAGGAAGTCTATCCAAAGATTAAATCTTATGCGAAAAAAACTGGTGCAGAAATATTTTGGCTGGACGAGGCTAGTATCAGATCAGACGATCCACTCCAAAGGACATGGGGAGAAAAAGGAAAAACTCCAGTGGTAAAAACGAGTGGTCAAAGACAGTCAATCAATGCGATCTCAGCTTTATCGAATAGAGGTGGCTTCTGGTATCATATTTATAGTGGAAAGTTCACGGCAGAAAAGTGCGTAGAATGCTTCAAAAATTTCCAGAGAAGTCAGAAAAGACCAGTGATTCTCATTGTTGATGGGCACCCAGTACACAAATCGAAAAAGGTATTGGAGTATGTCGATTCACAGGATGGAAAGCTTGAAATGGTGTTCTTACCGCCATATGCACCAGACCTAAATCCAGATGAGTTGGTCTGGAATCATATGAGAAATATAGGGACTTCAAAGAGGCCGCTGAAAAAAGGTGAGACACTACTGAGTCGTGCAAATGCAGATTTGCAGAGCATCAAGAAAAATAGAAAACTTGTGAAATCATTTTTTCAAGAGTCGACTGTATTCTTTGCTGCTGCCTAGGTAGTAAGGGCTCTATTGTCCATTACTATCTCCAGTGGAAGATGTTCGTAAATCGTAATAATGACCAACTGCATCTCCCCAAAGACCTGCCAGAGGGTAATATACAGCTCTATATGCATCCACAAATACTGACAAATCGGTATTGAGTGCCTCACTGGGGTCACCGATAACTCCAACACCTGTCGTGCAGACAATTCTGGACACCCACCAAAGTACCCCAAAGTCAGACAATTCTGGACACCCACCAAAGTACCCCAAAGTAGAAGCTTAAAGCGTCAAGTCAATTGACACAACACAGGCAGAATGATCAAAATACTGGATATAAGTACAGTCAAAGATAAAAATCCATGACTCTTCCGCGCAGCACGCAAATCTCTCTCGATGCGACACCCTATTATCACTGTGTCTCCCGCTGTGTGCGTAGAGCGTTCCTTTGCGGTAGGGATGCTAAATCCGGAAAAGACTATGAGCACCGACGCCGGTGGATTGAGGCCAGGATGCATAAGCTGGCCTCAATCTTTGCTCTCGATATCGCTGCCTATGCGGTAATGAGTAATCACACCCATATTGTGCTCTATATCGATACCTACACAGCAAACTCATGGTCCACTATCGAGATAATTGAACGCTGGCAACAACTTTTCAAAGGTTCTGCGCTGAGCCAACGTTATCTTCGCGGTGAAGCCCTAGATGCCGTCGAGCTGGAAAAACTTCAGGAGGTGACATCCCTTTGGCGCGAGCGCCTGGTCGATATCAGCTGGTTTATGCGCTGCCTGAACGAGTCCATCGCCCGCCAGGCCAATGCCGAGGACAACTGCACCGGTCGTTTCTGGGAAGGGCGTTTCAAGTCTCAGGCCTTGCTGGATGAAAGAGCCCTTGCCGCCTGCCTGGCTTACGTGGACCTCAACCCTATCCGTGCTGGTATCGCTAAAACTCCAGAAGAATCCAATTACACTTCGATCCAGCAACGCATCCACATAGCCATCTCAGGCCAGCAGCCCAAAAGCCTACTGCCGCTGGTGGGCGGAGAGCACCGGGATATGCCTAAAGGCTTGCCTTTTCAGCTGGATCACTATTTAGAGCTGGTAGACTGGAGTGGCCGGCAGCTGCACCCTAAAAAGCGCGGCGCTATTCCCGAAAACATCCCACCTATTTTAAATCGGCTGGGTATTTCGCCAAAACACTGGCTCTACCTAAACCGCAATTTTGAAAGTCGCTTTAAACGCTTGGTGGGCTCGGCCGAAGCGGTACGCCAGGTCTGTGCGCAGCAAAATAAACGCTGGGTACACGGGCTGCGCGATTGCCAGCGCTTTCTTAGCCCCGCCCCCTGCTAGATTACAGAAATCCGCTTATCAGCTGCCCCTACATTCCATCGCTCCCGACTCTACACCCCGCCTGATCCCCTATGGACTCCCCAAATGATCTTTTAACGCCAAATTGCCATCTATTTTGAGACAGATATACCGGCTACCAAGTGGTGGCGAAAAAATTCTTGTCTAGATTCCGACTCTCCATTCTTTGGATGTCCTGGATTACTCCAGATTTTGCGTGAAAATCAGGGCGAGATACAGCTTTTACCGCAACACCCTCGATTAGCTTTGGTCTGTAGAAAAAGTTAGTCCCAAGTCAGCCATAGCCTTATACATCCTAAGTTGTGTAGGTGCCATATCTGGAATCACGCCCCTTACACTTAAACGGCTGTGTATAGCACCGAGACATTGGCTCCACGCTGATTAAAACTTTGAAAGCTGATTTAAAGACCTAGTGGGATTTACAACAGGCCTGCATTCACCTCGATAAACACTGGGCACTGGGTATAAGCGATTGCTGGCGTCTCCTTTCTACTGCCCCCAGCTAACTCCCACTCGATTTCCCAACACTCTCCCTACTGCTTGTATCCTAATTCAGCATTTCAAGCTCTAAGTGAAACTCTTCAGGGATTCATAGTGCTTAGATCTAAAGTAAAAGAAATTACCGCTAAAGATCGGCGCCAGTAATACTGCCAGCGCCTTTCTCTTATCTATAAATATCTAGATTTGTTCATTCAAAGAATAGGCCCTATATCTCTTCCATTATTGAAATAAAGTAAATTTCCCTTTTCATCTACTACAGGTTCACCTGTAATCCGCACATATTGCCCCTCCTCAATATCTTCCCGAGACTCCTCGCTCACAATAACCCGGATAGCATTAGGTATGACAAGATTTTCATACTGCTCTATTGACATAAAAATATACCCACGGCCGCTCTCACCAATACTTAAAACACCGGCTATTTCTATAGTTCTGCCTTTATACTTTTCAGGAGAGGCGGCAAGTTGTATGAAACTAACCTCATCCGTCATTATATCCAGGCCAAAAGCACTGACAGATATAAGAAAAAAGAGTAAAACGCTAGTTAATCTTGTAAACATACGGCTCCCCTCTTGATTTCATCACTTTATATTTAAATTGTTTAATTTGCTTGCTGGTCATCAGAACGCCTAGTTGACTTTGCATTGAGTCACTCATCTTTTTATAGTCAAACTTCTCTAGCCCAGCCTGACTGGACAAGTAACCATTTGTTGCATTTGTCAAATTCGGATAAACATCCCACTCCCAAAAAGTGTTACTTGACTCTGGGTGTGTATGCCACCTACCTCTATACCCCGCTCGCCATGGAGTCTTTGTGCCAATGTCAACTTTATTTGCATAATAGTCGGTTGTTATTTCCTTAAAGCCAAATTCTTTATTGTCATAAACTCTGATGGCCGCGCCTAGCTCAACACCATAATCTACAGATAGCTGATAAGCATTGGCATGCAGCCATTTTGCCACAGCATCAGGAGTACCCTGAAAGCCCTTTCCTGCGTATTTGTTGAGATCTGAAATTTTCGCATCTAGCGCAGCTCTTTCTTCACCACTTAACCCAGCTGGACGCCCGACTGGCGCATCTCCCTCACCTATACGACCGTCTAGACCATAAGACTTGATTAGGTAAAGTAGAGCTTCTTCACTAACAGTTGAGTCAAAACCTCCACGCCCCTGTGCCGAATACTCATAAAATTCAACACTATCGTTGTTATCCCTGGCAAAGGTCGCAGAAGAAGCCCCCTCTGGTGCCTGGGCACCACCTGCGCCCTGTGGAGCCCAGAAACCCGCATGGTCCGGATTCTGGCCGATGCTAAAACTATAATTGCCATTCGAATCGGTACCCACCTGAACACCCCTACGAGTAATACTATCCCAGACCTCTTTAGTATCCTTTTTAAAGTCTCCCCAGCTATAGTAACCAGTAGGGTCAGTCAAGGTCAGCGGGTTGCCTTTTACATAGCTATAGCGGTTATAGCCCTGGGTATCCTCAACTCCATCAATCATCGGGTCCGCTTGCAGGAAGCGGCCCAGGTTGGGATCGTAGATACGGCCATTCATATGAATAATGCCGAGGGCGTCCACCATCTCGTGGCCGGTAAAGCCGTGAGTGGTGACCTCATTCAGGCTATCCATCAGCTGGTAACTGCTGCCAATCAGGTCACTGATCTCCAGGGAATCCCAATCGCTATCGCGGCGCTTACCCCAGGGATCGAAGGCCATACTCTGGCTTTCGAGCACACTGCCATTTTCATCCAGCACCACATCGGTTGAGCCAATATGGTCTGTGAGCAGGTAGCGTTCCGTTAGCGATTGCTGCTCATAGGCGCCGTTGGTTTCGTAGGTAAATACGGCACCGCCGGGCAGGTAACGCTTCCAGTGGTAGCTTCCTTCAGATTGATAATGTATCCGCTCTACGCCCCCCAGATAGAGAGTCGTAACCACCTCACCATCGGAGCGGGTATCAACACGCTGATAGCGGGCGCGATCCGGGCCATAGGTAAAGGCGGTGCTGTCACCACTCTGGGTATTGGTAATCAGGGACGGCTTATCGAAAGTGGTGTAGGTGAACGCCCTGCCGGTGCTGTCGGAAGTCAGGTTGCCATTGCTATCGTTGTAGGCGTAATCCACCCCGGCCGCTTTGGTAACTGCGTGGGGCTTGGCACTTTCATACAGATAAGCGGCACCATCTTTGCTGAGGATATTGCCGATACTGTCGTATTGATACTGGGTGTCAGTAGCGTCGGAGTTACAGCTACTGGTGCTGGTGGTATTGGCATTAACCTGCAACAGGCGGTTGAGGTTGTCGTAGCAGAAGGATTCCTTCTTGCCGGTGCGCTGGTTGTTGCGGCTTACCAGATTACCCACGGCATCCCAACCGTAAGCCATTTGCTGAACGGTAGTCGCAGATGCGGAGTTATCGGCCTTTTGCGACAACAGGCGTCCAGTGGCGCTATCGTAGCCATTACTAATACGAACACCGCCGCTATTGATATCAAAGTCCGTTACCTGGCCACGGCTATTGGAGCTGAGCACCCGGTAAACTTCACGCCCGGTATTCAGGTCGGTGACATATTCCAAAGCGCCAGTATTGGTGTAGTGCTCCTGGATACCACTGGTGATACCGTTTGCACCATTGGACACTTCGCCATCCAAAACATCGTACTGATACTGGGGACGGCCGAAGCTGTCGTACCCCACACTTGAGGCGAAAAACTCTTCATTCCCCACAGTGCCGAGGCCCGTTGCTACTGCGGTCTGCTGCCCCAGGGAGTTATATGAATAGATCGCACAATAGTGGGAGGTGCCAGTGTAGCACTGCTCATCATTGGCACTTGCTGACATGACGACAGCGGTCACTTTGCCGAGCGCATTGGCAACCGAAACACCAGCAGCATCTTTATCGTCGTAGTACCAGCGAGTATGACCCTCTTCGCTGCCGGCGGCCGTGTAGTCGGTACGACGCAGTGGGCGGCCGTAGTGATCGTACTCCGTTACTGTGCGCTGTTGTTTGCCATCTTCCTGTTCAACCAGCTCACCAAACGCATTGTAGGTGTAAGTCCAGTCACCCTTATCCGGGTCGGACATGGCCACTTTGCGGCCACGGGCATCATATTTGGCGGTAATGGTAATACCCAGGTTTTCACTGGAGCGGCCGTGACTGATAACCTCAGTCACATTTCCTACCGGGTCATACTGATATTCCACCGTGCCTTGGTAGTGATCCAGGATATAAACCGCTTCACCCAAGACGTTGGTTTTTTCCGTGCGATTCTGGCTACCTGGGTTGGTGCTGGTAGCCACCACCAGATTATTTTCCAGCGTCAGCTCGGAATTACTCACTGTATTGCTATCTGGCAGCTCTACAGAGGTGATTCTGGAGTTCAGGTCGTAGTAATTGGTTGTCCAGTATTCGGCCACGGTGCCCTTGGTATAAGGTTCACTTTGTCGCTCAACCCGGCCCAGTTCATCGTATTCCGTATCGGTAACAATAATCTGGCTTTGGGTGAGGCCAGTGGATTCCTGGCGCAACTGGCGGCCCAGCATATCGAAATAGGTCGTGGAATAAGCCCCTGTTTCACTGGTGGTCAACACATAGGTGGCCGCATCGCTATGACTACACTTTGAACCACTACAGATTCCATATTCGGTAGTTACCGAGGGAGCACCGTCAGTCGCCCTGTAAGTTTCACGGCCAAAGGCATCATATTCGTAGGTCGTGGTTACATAGCTAGAAGCCGAGGCATCCAGGTAAGTTCGGGTCTTGGTGGGCAGCCCCATATCATCGCGACTCACCACGTCAGAGAGCAAGCGATTATCAGAATCCCTTACCTTATCGACGTAGCGCTTATCCGCATCATATTCTGAGTAGCTTGTACGACTCGGCTCTGAAGCTTGCTCAGTTGCTTTTTTAGTTGTGCTTAACCGATTTGCATAATCGTCGTAGGTGTAGGTCGTCGACAGCTTAATTTCAGCGGCGTCCTCACCACTGTATTCGGGCTCAATATGCTCTGCTTTTAGTAAGCCATACTGACTTCCGCCCTCCGGGTAATACTCAAAAGATACTTCTCGAGTCTCTACATCACTGCCGCGAGTAGTGGTAATTTTAGTACTGGTAACCCGTCCTTTTTCTCGGTACCAGGTCTCCCCATCGAACCCATTCTCTTGAACAACTTTTTGTACTACACCACCTGCAGCATTTTTGGTACTTACCGTGGACTCTTCGAGATTGCCATAATCATCATAAGTGTTTTCAGTAACCACGGTTTTGTACTTACTACCTGCGGCAGCGCCATCACTCTTGAGCAAGTAGAAAACTTCTGTAGATTCTTCGGTATACGGCCAATAGGGCGCTGTAGAGCTTCCACGCTTGGCGAGCGTATTGGCTTGACTATAGAGCAGCTTACCTTGAGGTGTGTACCTCTTAACACTCAAAGGCATCCCGATATAGGGAAATTCTTGAGCGAAAGTTGTTGTGGTATACCCTGTGCGGCTATCTGTCGTGGTTATTTTCTCAAAACCCAAACTACCGCGACCGCCACCCTGGAAGCGCAGGCCTTCATAGTTATAGGTAAGTTGCTCAGTATTATTGGCGCTGGAAGCCGTGGGCATGGAAAACTCAAGCTGAGAGACTATGTAGCTGGTTCCACCAATATCAAATACGGGAGACTCGTAATCGAGCAGCGCAGCTCCCTGCCCTTTTACATAAACACTCGTATCCGTTAACGGCTTATATGTGAAAGTGGATTCTTCGCCCAAGCCACCATTTACCGCTTTAATAACATTGTTAGCCGAATATGAAGCATTTGGCGCATAAAAGTTCACGTAGTGATTGCTTTCACCATCATAAATTCGCGCGTACTCCTGGAATCCATCTCCATTTATATCGGCGTAAGTTGCGTGAATACTATCACCAGAGCCAGCCGATATACTTGTTTCAATAACGCCATCAAAGCCGCTGCCATTCCACAACTTAACTTTTAACTGGTCTCCAGGCCAAACGATATCTAGAAACCCATCATGATTGAAATCAACCAGCTGAACCTTTTTCCCTGTCACTTCTGACAAGGCAATGTAGTTATCTAAATCACCGTCATCCGACAAGGTATAATACCAATCATCATTTTCATCCTTCAGGATCATATCCGTCAGGCCATCATGATTAAGGTCTGCTGGAAGCCAGATATAATTATGGGTGTTCGCCTGCTCCCAGTTGAAACCTGAAAATGAACTCGATGAGAGAGTAACTGTTCTCCAACCCCTATAGGTTTTATCACACTTATAAATAACAGGTACTAGGAATTCTGTGCGACCATCCCCATCGGAATCAATAACTTCCATAGAGTGTAAATCGCCAACCTCTACAGAAGAATTACAATCCTGATTTGAGCTATCCGTTATGGCAATAGATTTACTAGGGCTGGTCGGATAAGAAACCACCCCGTTTTGCCCTCTTTGAGCGTAATAGAAACTGATACCCTTTTTATCGGTATCCCTGATAATAAGATCACCTAAGCCGTCACCGGTAATATCAGATAAGACACTTTGAGTACCCGCTCCAGAAGGAATGATCTCTGTTGCCGTCGAAGAAAATTTAGTGCCGTCAAACAGCCTCACAGCCCAACTGTTATCACTCTGCCGATGAATGAAATCTAATTGACCATCACCATCGTAATCCAACAGATTCCAGTCATAACGCAGGTAGTAATAGGCTCTTATTGAGTGGTTGGTGTCCTGAACATCCCACTTCTCGCCATCTGACAAAGCAACCTGTAGGTATCGCTCTTCATCACTGTTCTTATAGAACCAAATATAATCGTCCATTCCATCGCCATTCAAGTCAGCAACACGCCCAGGCTGGAACCTGTTGGCATTGGAATGGAACTTCATGGTTGTATATTCTGTGGAACTAAATCCAAGGGCGTCGACTACCTGCCAGTCAAAAGTCGTTGCCTCTGAACAACTATTCCCAACACACTGTTGAATACTGTATAGGCGACTTAGGGGAGGGTTTTCAGTGCTTGGCGATTCATATAAGTAGCCAAGGTTATACTCCCTGAAACTAGCGTCATTATTAGTAATAGAGATCGCCTTAAGGCGGCGTTTCAATGGGTAATCACCCACCATGAGGTTCTCGGGAACAAAGTCCAAGCGACTCTCGTATTCAAACTGAATAACTGCATTTGCTTCAGAGCCAGTGCCAAAAGCATACTCTATGCGGTCAATCCTGAAGCCATTACTATCTTCTATGTAATAGTATTCTATGGCGTTATTGCCCGAACTATCGTAAAGCTTATCGAGGACAAATGAGTCGCCCCCACTGTTAACTATGTAGTAAGCGGTCTCACCACCTTTGGTCGTTACCTCAAATCCTGTAATACTGCCGCTGCCAGTAGCCTTAAAGGTGCGGAAGCTATTTAGTTCAGTCGCATAAGTAGAATTAACAGATCCGTAGCTACCACTAGTAACAACCAAACGCTGTCCATCCACACAGAAGCGATCTTTTTCACCAAGCAGCACCTCTGAGTCATCATGCACTAAGGTCCGATGGCAATAACGGATAACAGAAAGGCCTGAGATTCCCCAACCTAACCCCATTAAGCCATTTCTACCTTGGCTAGAATAGCCAAGGGACAGTTCGGGAGTATGGCCACCTGAACCTTGAGGAAGTTCTAGCTGCAAATTATAGGTTGCAGCCCCAGAAGGGGAGACGGCTGCAGTACCTGAGAGACTACCAGCAATATTTGCATTTTCCAGCTCAGGCTCAATAAGCTCAGTTTCTGTGGTAGGCATGCCAGAAACTGATAAGTAGGCGGTATCTGCTATTAGACTACTTCCAGAATCAATAATAAGGTCATCTGATCCATTACCACCTACATCGTCAATGTAAATACTATTACTACGATCATTAACCAACCCTGCCAAGGTTTCATTTTCAATATCGTCAGCTGCAGAGGGGTAGCTGAACTGATTAATACCATAAACAATGAATGGCAATTCCCCATCTGATTCACCACGGAACAGGAAATCAACCTGTCCATCGTTATCAAAATCACCTACCAGGTAATCAGTTCCGAAGGTTAGTTGGACCGCGTCAGCCAATAGGACTTCAGAAATATTTTCATATTCCAGATAATGGGTATCCCCATCAAACCAAGTTCTAGGCTCGGAACCATAAATAGTAAAGATTGGATTGGGGGGCAACGTAATAGGAGTGGCAATGTCACCATGTAAAATGAGAAGCCTTTCACTACTGTAAAAGTGATAATCCAAGAAACCGTCACTGTTATAGTCATCAACAAAGACGGCATAACCGTAGTTATCCAATGAGAAATCTAGAGCAGATATAGGCAAAGAGACATCAATTGCCTCAGACTCCTCACCGCTACTACAGATATAATTCCCAGTGCCGTAATTACTAAATTTACACGCCTGTACCTGAAATTCTACCGACCCTGCGTGTAGCAGCTCAACACTCAGAGATTTAGGCTGATCAGAATCCACCTCATCTAGATCCTGCCATACGCCAGAATCCACTCGAAACTCTATATCGTAGTAATCTGCGCCAGAAACCGCACTCCAAGTGAGATCAATTGTATCGCCGAGCGTACCTGCGGAATCGCTAATAGAAGCACTGGAGGGGGATGACAAGGCTTTGAGTACTTCAGTGCTATCCGTGTAAGTGACATCCCTACCGGTATTTGTTTCATCTATCAGCTTAACTGTAGCCAGATAGGTGTAAACACCCTCACTATAGCCACTCACGTCAAGATCTTCGCCATAAGCAAGGGTTACTTCCCGGATTTGCCCCTCACCCTGCTTTGACTCCTTGATCGTTATATGTTCTATATATCCCCAGTTTACTTTAACCGTATAGCTGCCACTTGAGGATTGTGATGGGGCATAAATATAGTATTGTGCATTTGCAATCGCTGAGACTGCCATCAAGCACATTATTAACACCAACTGAACTAACCGGCCAGCCGATACCCGACCGAACTCTACCATTGAAACAAAATCTCTCACTACTCCCCCAAACCCCGATCAAATTTAGCGCCTAGTGATGATTCGATGCTTTAATACAGCCTTATTTATGTAAGCCCAATATTTAGCGGTATCAGCATCACAAAATTAAGCGTTCTTGCCCGACATACAGAAAACGCCGCGATCCTACCAAACTATCAGGTAGAGTTCTATTAATTAAGTACAAAAATTGACCGCCCTGCTATACATAAAAATTATGTCTCAAAAGCGGAAGTCTATAGTTAAAAGGTGCAGCGAACTCTATCATGACTACCTAGATGAGATGCGCTGAAATAACAACCCCTACGCCAGCTAATATTCTTTAAAGCAGTATGAGAAATCTGATATCTTAGGCTCTATGGGTATCTTTATTCCCCTAATAGGCCCAGAAAACCTAAGAGCCATATTATATAACCACCTCAAAACCTGCTGGCGAAATCATGAAGTTGGAAGTTGCCCCAGGCTTCCTATTATTTACACCAGCAATAACAGTCGCCGATTCTGAGTTTACCGTCCAGAGCATAACCACAACCAAAGATTTGTCAGGCGAAACAGGTATTTGCGTGGACTCACGAATCAAGCTCGATTCAGCCCTTATTAATGGTGATGGCAATATTGATGCAATGAACAGAGCTTACTCAGCATTAACCGCTGCATTGGTCTCTAATAGCAAAATAGATGTTTGGGCAGATGACACCAGCGATTGCGAATCAGCCACATCTATTGATATCCTTGACTAGTAACCCCAGAGCCCAATTTAAGAAATTTGAGCCCTAATTAATTATTAGGGCTCAAATTAGAAGGGCTTGCCTACAACCCCCCGCTCAAATACTACCTACTTATTTGTAAGAACGAATATATTCTGGCGTCGCAACGGTATCTGACCAGGTACCCAGATCATCGGCACTGCAACTATTTACATCTAAATATTTAACCTTTACTGTTTTCTGTGCAACGGTAGCAGCCATTATCGCAGAAACCCAAACGTTGCAAACCTCAACGCTAACCCCATCATACTCCGCTGTGACATTACACATTCGCTGTGATTCATCAGAGCTATTCCAATCGCCATCCACGTAAAAATAGCCTGCCTTAGTAACATCCCAATCTTCAACTTTACCAACACAATAAATACTACTTGATGCAGAGTTCGCAGAAGAAAACAGCAATACTGGAAGTAGACCACCCACCATCCAAATATTCTTAAAACCCATAATCAAATCTCCTCAATGTAAAGCCAGCAATTGTAACAATATCCGAAGTGGACACCACCCCCCCAATTGGAACCAATGTGCAATTAGTCTATCAAAACCTCAAATCACACCTTCAATATAACCCCAGCAAACCTAAATCAATATTCAAAATATACACCTCCTAAATTGAAACCAATCGTTCTGACTCAACCGTTTAAATTAAAGAAAACCATTCATCCCTTCTGATTCTCATATTATCGAACGCGAATTGTGTATAAAGCATCTCAAATATATCTTAATGGCAAGCATAGGCTTTCAGGCGGCAACGGATCGTATATATTCTAACCAGAAAATTGTGCAACACCTTGAGACATGAAAATAATTTTATTCAGGGCCTTAGGATGAGAAATATCACTTCTAAATATACGGTTACTCTTAAACTCTCCCTAACAATACTTTTGTCTAGCTCAAAACTATTTGCCACGGATAGAATTCCTGTTCTAGTTGAACCGGTAGACTCCTGGAATCAATTTATTAGTACAAATGTCTATTGCTCAGTGGCTATGCCCCCTTTACACCAAATATCAAGCCATGCTGAGGCAGAGCTTACACACGTAAAACCAACAGGCTCCATTATCAGAGCAGGCGAACTGGCGGCAAAGCAAGATGACTTTTACCTGAATCAAGAAATTGAAATAATCCGCACAGATATAGAGACTACAAAAATCCACCTTAATTACGCCGAAGAAGAGCTGGGCCGACTAGTAAAGCTTCGAGTATCCGATATGGTATCCCCATCGCACCTAAACAATCTTAAACTAGATGTAGATACCCACAGATTAACCAAGCAAAGACTTGAGGAACAGCTAAAAATAGCTGAGTACCGATTAAAAAAACTGAAGCATTTTGCACAAGCCGATAGTCAGGTATTAAGTATAGAAGCCAACCCTGGGGAACGACTTAATCCGGGACAAAAAATCATGCAGCTGCTTCCCATTACGACGGCCCAAGTTGAATGCAGCATCCCTGAAGAGCATTTAGATAAAAATGACATAGAGCGAAATAGCAGTTTTAAGCTGGAAGGACAAGATATTGCGCTTAGAAATATCAGCTATACAGTTCACCCGGAAACACAGAACCTAAACCTCTATTTTGAAGCGAGTAGAGAGAAATTTCAGTCCTTATTGGTTGGACAGCGTTTTGAGATGACAGTATTGACTTCTCTCTCGAGCATGAGCCAACAAGAGCTTATCACCAAGATTCCAAGTGATGCAGTACTACTCGAAGGCCACCAATATAAAGTTTGGGCCGTGAATAGCGATAAAAGAATTGTTAGTAAAGACATACAAATAATAGATACTCTTCAAAATCACTTTATTGTACGCTCAACGATCAAACCAGGAGATCTATTGGTGGTGAAAGGCCACGAAGGGTTGGAGCCCAATCAAGCTGTCTCTCCAACCAGGAGGACAGCCACGTGAAATCCATTGAAAAATATAGCTCAATAGTTTTAAGCTGCAGTTTCGCACTAGTTATTGCAGGTATTATAGCTGGACTAAATTTGCCAAATGCCCTACTTCCATCTATTAACCGCCCACAAATTGCACTCGCAACCTCCTGGCCTGGAAAGACCGCAGAAGAAATAGAACAAATACTAATTGCTCCGCTAGAACAGGAGCTCTCCAGCCTAAGCCACCTAATAGAATTGCAAACCAATGTTAATAGTAGCTGGGCCTGGACCGTAATTGACTTCCATTCGGAAGCAAATATGGAGCAAATGTATATTGAGGTCCTCTCCAAAATCAACCAAGTACCCAATTGGCCAACACAAGTTCGCACACCGGATGTATTCAATTTTGCAAATGGCGCAGGGGCTACGCTTGGATCCTTTTTCCTATATTCTGAGAAACCGGCTAGCGAACTTCAATTAATCGACGCGTTTATAAATCATGTTAAGCCAGCCTTTAGTAAAGTTCCTGGTGTACAGTCCATTGAAGAAGCCGGCACACCCACTGCCCAACGGGTCGATATTGAGTTCGACCCGGAAAAGATGACTCGGTACTCTTTAACCATTGGTGAGATAACCGAAAATCTAAACAACTTAACAGATCGATCGGGTGGAAATCTAAAAATTGGGTCAAAAGATTATGCCCTTCATTTCAAGGGTCAGATCCCACTAGAGGAACTCTCAACGTTACCTATCGCAACACGAGAAAGCCAAATCATTCAACTCTCGGATATTGCTTCGGTAAAAGAGCGTGTAGCTTCAGATTGGTTATACTTTGCCCTTGAAGGCAATAGATCTCTATACTTCTATCTACGCCCTACCGAAAATGTCAATGTTCTAGAAACCATCGCCCAGCTCAAATCAACAATAGAAGAATTAAATGACGGAGAGTTAAATCGATTGGGGATGAAGCTCGCCATAAGCCGGGATGACTCCACGGGTATTCGGAATTCCCTCAGTCTGGTATACGGAAGCCTCTTGCTGGGATCACTACTCGCCTGCCTGGTTATTTATTGGTTTTTACGTAACCCCAGAACTCTAACCCTGATATTTCTAAGCATTCCCATTTGTATCTCTCTGGTAGTTCTGGGAATGTATCTTGGAAATAGAAGTATGAACGTTATTTCACTTGCAGGGATTGCACTTTCTATCGGGCTAATGGTCGATGCAGCAATTATTGTCGTAGAAAACATTCAAAGACTGCGCAAGCAGGGTATAAATATTCAGGAAAGTATCACGCGGGGAACTAAAGAAGTTTCGGGCTCATTAGTTTCATCTACAATATCCAGTGTTATCGTATTCTTGCCCATTATTGCTATGCAGTCAGCAACAGGGCAGCTTTTTCAAGATCTGGCCTTCACAATTTCAAGTGCATTATTAGCATCACTATTGTTTGCTCTACTAATACTACCCTCATTGGCCAAATACTTACTTGGAAAAGCAGAAATTTCTGAGGAGGGATCCAGTAGTATTAAAATCAATAAGGTGCTTGAATGGTGGGTGAAGCTTTCTATCCGTTCTACAAGCAATCCTAAGCTAGCCTCCACTGTGATTTTGTTAGGATTACCCGTCGCACTCATCGCTACCTTCTTTTCCAGCCCTGACATTGATGTCCTCCCAGACCCTAAACAAAATATGGTCTCTGTTTATATCAACTTTGAAAGTCCTTTATCTACAGAGACCATAAAAAATGAAATTGGGGAACGGGTCGTAAATAGAATCACAGCCAATAGAGAAGAAATAGAGAACCAAGTTTCAACCTATGGAATAATTTGCAACCCAAATAATTGCAATCTCTATCTATACACAAAAGGGGACTGGGATTTTGAAGAACTAAAGAGTTGGCTAAATGAAAAAGCTCTATTTGGACTAATTGGGACTCGAATACATTTCAGGCAAGGTGGTTTACTAAGGTTTGCCCTACCCAACAACCGTATTAGCCAGTTAGATATCAAAGGGGCAGAGCTATCTCGACTACAGATGGCAGGGAGTGAGCTGATGAGTCATTTACGCTTAGAATTTCCAGAAGCGCAAATTCAAGAGGGAAGCGCACTTCAAAATAGAGCGGTTCGTATTGAATTTCAACCCAAGCTAGTACAATTAGCTCGTTTAGGTATTACAATATCGGAATTAAATCATCACCTGATGGCTTTAACCGATGGAATATATATTGGCCACTTCTATACGGGGACCAATACTCTTCCTTTTTACTTTAAAGCAAGAGAACCGCAAAATCTTGAGATACTCCTAAATACAGAGATACTGATTAACAATCACGGTTTTATTCCTCTACGTGAATTGACCGACGCCAAAATCACTCAAGCGCCAGCCAGTATACTTCGTGTCGGCCAGGAAGTGAGCGCATCAATAAACTTAACTCCTCCCGAAGGCGTTGCTATGAAGTCTTTTGTCGAGGATGTTGATCAATCTGTGAATGAGTTTTTATCAGAAAGTTCCTACAATGATCTTCATACACAGTTTAGAGGTAGCGCCAATGAACTCAACCTGTTCCTCAGTGAGTTTCTAAAGATTTTTGCAGCAGCTATCGCAGTATTGGCCTTATTAATGTATTTCGCCCAAAGGTCCGCAAAGTTAGCAGCAGCAGTACTCTGTGCTGTACCCTTATCATTCGCAGGCGGAATGCTTAGCTTACAAGTTTTAAATCTATTTACTCCGCAAAGTTTGGATGTAATAACCATGATAGGATTTGTGATCTTAATGGGATTGGTAGTTAATAATGCAATACTACTAGTCAACCAATTTCATAAATCATTGCAAAACGGTGCCAATCAATTAGAGGCGATATATATGGCTGCCAACTTGCGTGTCCGCCCCATTATGCTTACGACAATTACCTGTATCTTTGGCAATATCCCTTTAGTGCTTAACCCCGGAAGTAGCGCAGCGATCTATCGCGGTCTAGCTACGGTTATTACCGGCGGAATGGTGTTTAGCGCCTTATTTGTCTTGGCATTTATGGCTGCCTTGCTATCACGGAAGCTATTTAGCACTCAAATATCTGCCACTGCTCAAAAGAGTGACCTGAAATTGCCAGAAGCTACTACTGCGTGATATCCCTCATTTGACCTCAATTTATTCACGCCCAAACTGGAAGCATAATTTTTATGCCAGAATGGGCGTTTATACTTACTTCGAAAAGCACTTTACGACGCAGAGCGCCACCTATTCAAGCGACTTTATTTGCTATAGTTTTACAAGATGTAGTTAACCAACACGGAGAGCAAGGGTTTAATTACCATTTATGAATGGGCAAGGAATCAAGGATGAAGTCTCTAAAATATTTACTTTTGAGTATCCCATTTACACTGCCACTTATCAGTGAAGCCGCTTGGACAGAGAAGGCGCAAATATATTACTTGAAAGTACACTCAAATGGTGTAGATGTCAGACTTAGAGGATTTGTCAATCCAGAGACAGAGGTGAGCTGCTTGAGTAAAAGCACCTTTTTTCTTATTAATGACGAATCTGCTATATACAACACCAAGGTGTCTTTTCTACTTTCCGCTTATATGTCCCAAAAAACTGTTAGGTTCAGTTATTATGGATGCGAAGATGACAGGATTCGTTTAGGCTCAATCAGGTTTCAGGATGAATAGCCAAATCTCATATGATTGACTGACTCTTTATAATTTGAGCCAGTCAATTCTTACCAATGTCAATCTAGAAAATATCCGGATCATCTATCAAACTTGCATTTTCCAACCCATAGTACTCGATCACCCAAGCATAACTCTGGTATATCTCATAACGAGTCGGATAGGCCCGCCCTACTTCATCCCAGCGCTTCCGCGCATTGGAATAGCTGGAACCTTTGATAACTCCTTTCAACTCGAACTCATCACCATTATGGGGATTCATGACCGTTGTGGTATAGGGAACTTCAACCTCGCTATTTTCCACCATCATCCGCGCCATCATCAATCCATAGGCGGGTACATTAGATGGCATGGCATCTTTAACAGTTTCCTGGTTGCTTTTGGTCGATGTTTCCCCAACGGTCGTTGAAACACTAAAAGTCTCAGAAAAACTGAATGTAATGGAGCCACTATTTTCAACAGTGCCGGGAACACCGACCTTGTAACCCTCGGTCAAGCTAACTCCAGCAGTAACCGAAATACCCATAGTATTAGTCCAGGTATCTGTTTCACTCTTCCCGTCGGTATACCAGACTTCTGTACTGTCGTTTTGGGCAATACTGCCGGAGTTCTCAAGCAATCTCTCACCAAAGAATGTCCTGGTATTGTTGGGAGTTTCCACAATCTGATCCCAGTGAATCTCTACTCCAGATTCCACCAACTCCAAACGATCCGCAACGCATGGGTAGATACTCCAAACTTTACTATCACTCGCAGTACCAGCAAACCCAACTACTGACCGGGTTCCAATACTTAGATGGTATTCCTCCCACTTATACCAGCCATTATTACCTCCAAAGGTAATATCACGGGTTGAGTTATCCGCCATGTCTTTCAAGTAGACTCGAATCCTGGAAATATTGCCATCGCGCTTTTTATAGAAGCGCCAACCCTGAATATATTCGGTAGCACCAAGCAACTTTCGATACCCGGAGATAGTGGTTTTACCAACCTCCTCATCTCCTGCATATAAGTATTCGAGTTTTAACCCTTTGATTCTCTCATCACCGCTAAAACTGGTTATAGCGGTGATCTTGTCTCCAGGGATTCGGGTGGTAACATAGCTATCGCACATATCGAAATCGCTACCATTCCCGCTCTTACCATACTGAAATATTGTATCGTACCTTAGGGTCCCACCATTATCTGATGTATTAAAGTACTGATCCAAAATATTTTCTGCTGCACTAATCTGCACAGAAGCCAATAAACCTAACATCGCTGTGACGAAATACTTCATAGTCAACACCTTCTTTATAAGATTATTCTTTTAAACGGATACAACTATCTGAGTACAACCTTTTGTCAACTTCGTCCGTGTCCAACCCTCCTGTATTGCCTTTATTGTTTAAGTTTTCCATCCTGTGGGGTGAAAAATAGAAGTAATCTGACTTCGCGCTACCAGAACGAACCCACCACCAACGCAGTAACCACAAGCAGTAGCACAGACTGAACTCGATAGTTTTTCCATAGTGGCTGTGCTTTCAGGGATACGGTCTCAGTGTCAAAATCGCTTTTAGACCAAGTGAAAGATTTGGCTTCTTCGCTAATCTCAGTAGGATAAAGCAGGCTGGCAATCACCAATACCAGTGAACAGAAGACAAATAAAATTGGAGCAATATAGAGGAAATGTAAGTTTGTCCAGTCGAAGACTTCATTGACAAAAAAGAGGCCAACACCGCCCAAGGTGCCTAACAGCAAAGTAGCTATGGCTCCCTTGGAGTTAGCACCACGCCAAAAGAATCCGATCAGGAAAAGTGCCAGTACAGGGGGAACTGCATAGGAAAGTACCTTCTGCAGATACTGGAATAAGGAACCAAAACTTTCAATCTGTGGTGCCCAAAGTACGGCAAGTATCATAAAGATAAAGGTGACCAGCTGACCTACACGCATTAACTGGTGCTGGTTTAGGCCCGGAAAAAACTTCCGCACAAAGTCCATGGTCACCAGCGTGGAAGCTGAATTAAGCGTGGAATCAATTTGCGACATTAGTGCAGCAACAAAACCTGCCAACACTAGCCCCAGGATACCAACAGGCAACAGCTCAAATAACAGAGTGGGATAAACCATATCTGCGCGCTCTAGCTCGGGGAAAATAACAATCGCCATAGTGCCAGGCAGAACCATGATAAACAGCACGGGAAGTTTGAGCAGACCGGCAAATAAGGCTCCCCAGCGGCCGTGATTAACATCTTTTGCACTGAGTACCCTTTGCACCATAAATTGGTTAGTACACCAGAAATAAAAGCCCAGCAAAGTGACTCCCGTAATTAGCCCCAACCAGGGTACGCTCGAATCACCAATGGGCCGTATCAGACTCAATTGTTCCGCCGAGACCTGGGATACAACATTTTCCCAACCTCCTGCGCGATCCAGGGCAAAAATACTGATCAGGATTGAACCAAATATCAGCAGCAGCGCCTGAATGGTGTCGGTATAAATAACGGCCGCCAAACCTCCACAGATGGTGTAGATACCCGCGATCACCGCCAAAATTGAAATCGTGGTCCAAATTGGTAATTCAGGAAATATCAATTTCATTACCAGGGCCCCTGCATAGAGGCTACCTGCAGTATCAACCACAATATTCAGGAAAATAGTCAATCCCGAAAAATAAGTGCGCGCGGTGCTGTTAAAGCGACGCTCAAGCATTTCCGGCATCGTGTAAATGCGCGAGCGAAGAATTGTCGGCAGATAGAAAACGGCAAAAAAAACCAGGATAACCGCCGCCATCCACTCATAGTTGAAGACCGCTATGCCAGTGCTGTAAGCATCTCCGGCCAAGCCGATCAAAGTGGTACTCGATATATTGGAAGCGAACAGGGATAAGCCAATCAAGGGCCATACCATTTTCCTCCCAGCCAGGAAGTAGTCCTCTGCAGTATCGTGGCGGCGACTTAGGAAGAGCCCAAGGGCGATGGTGAAAACGAAATAGACGACCAGAATGGTCGCATCGACTGGGTGGAGACCAAAATCGACCGGCATAACTTCCTCGTTCACTGCTAGCAGCGTATTTTTAGAATGATTTGCTTGAACTTGGGCAAAAATTAAATCACAGTGATTTAATTAAGTAAAGCTAAGCCTCAACAAACAAAAAAAGCCATATTAATCAATAGGTTACATAAACCCTGATCTTAGTGCCAACGAAGTCAATAGACTAAGCAAAGGCTTTAAAGTTACACTTTTAACAATAGAACCGGACAATCAGTGGCCGGATCAGATCACGTTTCATCTCAGGGGGCACGGATGGGTAAAGGTAGCAATTCCAGTGGTTTACGCCGTTATAACGAGCGAGTGGTGCTTACGACCCTGCGGAAGACTGGCGCAGCCTCCAAGTCCGACCTAGCGCGCCAAACTGACCTCACTGCTCAGGCGGTTACCCGAATTGTCGATGATTTGGAAAGCGCAGGGCTGGTAATGCGAGAGGGGCGGCGACTGGGCGGTAAAGGCCAACCCTCGATTATGTACGTTATTAACCCTACTGGTGCTTACTCTGTCGGTATCAAGGTGGGACGGCGCAATATCGAGCTGCTACTAATGGATTTTGGTGGCACAGTACTAAAGAAGATTTGCCACGAGTTTGAATTCCCGGAGCCCGAATTTTTGTTGGCAAAAATTGAATCGGGCCTCCAGGCACTTACTGATACCCTACCCGCTAAAGACAGAGGGAAACTAGTGGGCGTTGGTATCGCTATGCCCTGGTTTATCGGCGCCTGGACTGAAGAGCTCAATATGAGCGAGGAACTAGCGGCCCAGTGGAAAGAAATTAATTTTGCTGAAGAAGTTGCTCAGCGCACACATCTGCCGGTCTTCTTCGAGAACGACTGTTCCGCTGCTGCTGTTGCCGAATTGCAGTTTGGCAATGGCCAGGACATATCCAATTTTCTCTACGTTTATATCGGGACCTTTATCGGTGGAGGCCTGGTATTAAATGGCAGCCTGGAAACCGGCGTCCATGGCAATGCGGGCAATCTGGTTTCCCTGCCAGTGCCCCCCTCAAAACTTAGCAGTACCCCTGAAAATCAAGGGGCATTTGAGCTACTCCTCAATCGCGCTTCACTATTTGGGCTGCGCAGACATTTACGAGAGTGCGGCATCGAAATTACCAGCACTTCCGAACTTGAAACGGTAATGGACCAGGCCCGCCCTCAGATCCAGGAGTGGCTGGACGACTGTGCAGATGCGCTGGTTTATGCATTTCTATCGGCAAACAGCGTACTGGACCTGGAGGCTATTATTGTCGATGCGCATTTACCCCGCTTTTTATTAGACGAACTGGTCGAAATGATTTCTCGCAGGATAAAGCAGGTGGCGCCTTCAGGCGTATTTGCGCCCAAAATTGTCAGTGGAAAAATTGGAGTCGATGCCATCGCCACAGGCGGTGCGATTTTGCCTTTTTACTCAATTTTTGCACCGGATAAAACAGTTCTATTAAAGGGCGGCATACCAGGAAGAATATCTACCTGATTGCGCCTTAATTGGAACCCCAGAAAAGCATAAAAATAACTCTGGGCTCCTTAAGAATAATCAAAGCAATAACTCACCGGCAAATTTCCAATCAGCACTAATGAGGTAAATATCATGGCATTTAATCTCGATAATAAATGGGTATGGGATTTTTGGTTCGCGCAGGACGGCGACCAGTACCATGTATTTTACCTTCAAGCCGATAAATCACTGGGCGATCCTGAGCTGCGCCATTGGAATGTATCTGTCGGTCATGCCGTTTCTACGGACCTTATTCATTGGACAACGCTCCAGGATGCATTAAAACCCTCACCTCGAACTGCAACCGCCAGTGAGGAAGCTGCAGACTCTTACACTACCTGGACCGGCTGTGTACACAGGGAAGGCGATACCTGGTATATGTTTTATACCGGTACTAAATATTCGGAGAAAGGCCTGGTTCAGCGGGTCTGCCTGGCAACTTCCAAAGACTTATTACACTGGGAAAAACACCCCAACAACCCCCTGGTGGAATTAGATCCCAATTTCTACGATGGCCTGAACCTTGAATATTGGCACGATGCATCCTGGCGTGACCCATGGATCGTTAAAGACCCCTCGCAGAATCTCTACCATATGTATCTCACTGCGCGCTGTAACCAGGGCAGCCCTGATGGGCGTGGCGCAGTTGGCTATGCCAGTTCAACAGACTTAATTCACTGGAAAGTAGGACAACCGGTACTGGCTCCCGGCTGGTATGGTGAAATGGAAGTACCGCAAATTGAATATATCCATGGCCGCTACTACCTATTCTGCTCAGTATCGACAAAGTTCCACAGCGCTGCCCATCGACAATCCATGCAGGGTACACCACTGACTGGCACAAAATATTTTGTCGCCGATGATTTGAATGGCCCATACGAAGTACTTGGAGATGGCTTTATCGGCGCAGACCAGCAGGGATCACTCTATTCTGGCCGGGTCATTCAGGGGCCGGACCAACATTGGTATCTGCTGGCTTTTAATAGGGACGATGCCGAGGGCAACTTTATCGGCGGTATCTGCGACCCCAAACGCATCGAGTTTATGGACGATGGACAACTGGAATTGGCCAAAGACTAGCAGGCAGGAATCGCAAAAAAATTCTTAGGTAGATGCTCACCGGAAGCATCTACTGCCCCGTATCCCCTTCTCTCGGAACCAGTGTTACTTAGAAAGACAAGCAGCGCTGTCACCAAAAGCAAAGATAGATACCGCAAAAATCACTACTTCTCTTTGGTCTACTTATTTATTTGCTAATTCCAATGCGTAAATTCCGCAAATTTTCGTATTGCCTTTATTAAATCACAGTGATTTAATAAATGTGTTCGCGGGGAGAGGTCCCACCCATGCGGTAACAGGAAGAGAGTCTCGAGCCCGCAGAGAACGGGCCGTGAAAAATCTAATAACCATAAGAGATGATTGAGGAGAGCGCCGTGATTGCAGAGGGCTTCCAAGCAGGTTCAGAGACACAGAAACACTTTAAACCACACTCCATAGCCCTGGCAGTTGCCATGGCCTCCAGCGTAGCGGTACCGGCAACAGCTGAGGAAATGCCGGAAATTGAAGAGGTGATGGTTACCGCAACCGCTCGACCGGTTACCAAGATGGAATCCAGCGTATCCGTTAGTGCACTGGACACTGAGGAAATGGCGAAGTACGCCCCGCGCTCTACCGCAGAGCTGTTCCGCAGCTTACCCGGTATTCGGGCGGAATCCTCCGGTGGCGGCGGCAATGCAAATATCACCGTTAGAGGTATTCCCCTGGCAACTGGCGGCTCCAAATATATGCAAATCCAGGAAGACGGATTGCCTGTATTAGAATACGGCGATATTAATTTCGGTAACACTGACAACTTTGTTCGCACCGACTCCTCTCTCGCACGTATAGAAAGCGTACGCGGCGGCTCTGCCTCCACCTTTGCCAGTAATTCCCCTGGCGGTGTGATCAATATGATCAGCAATACCGGCGAAGAAGAAGGTGGTAATGTAGGACTTTCGTTTGGTGCGGACTACGATGAGTCCCGCCTGGACTTTGGCTATGGCCACCACTTGAATGACACTTTGCGATTCTATGTCGGCGGATTTTTAAGAGAGGGAGAAGGCATCCGCGAGACCGGCTTTGATGGGGATTCCGGCGGCCAACTCAAGGCCAACCTCACCAAAGAGTTTGATAACGGTTATGTCCGCCTCTATTACAAACATCTCGATGACCGGGTAACAACTTATCTTCCTGGCCCTGTAACCTATAAGGGCGATGGTGAATTCGGCACGGTTGCCAACTTCGATGCCAGCAGCCAAACCCTGCATTCCGATAATTATCGATACATTTCCACTTTTGATGCCTACGGCAATCCGGTAACCCGCGACTTATCCGACGGTATCGAATCTCTGGTGGAAGCCTATGGCTTTGAAACCAAATTCGAATTTAATGATGGCTGGACTGTTACCGACAAATTCAGAATTTCTGATGTTAGCGGCAGCTTTATTTCCCCCTTTACCGATACTTTCGGCGATTACGGACCACAATCCACACAGGATATGGCTGATACCATTTGTGCAAATGCCGTAGGCAGTAGCGGAGAGGCCATAGACTGTAGCGCCGGCACAACGGTGACTTATGCCAATGGTGAAGAGGCCGAAGGCCTCGCCTATGTCGACCTGCTCTTTGATACAGAAATACACGATTTGGGTCTGATAGTTAACGACTTTAAAGTCGATAAATTAATTGGCGATAATATTGTTGTTTCCGGTGGGTTCTATTACTCCAACCAAAATATCAAAACCAGCTGGAATAGTTGGAATGCCCTAGTTCAAACTGTTGACGGCAGCAATTCTGAAAACCTCACCATAACTGCCAATGCCAACGGAGATGTACTGGTAGATGATGGGGTCTGGTCTGCAAGCTTTCTTTCCTGGGCCTGGGACCTGGAATATGAAACTTATGCACCCTATATGAATGTGGCGATCGACATCGGCGACTTTACCTTCGATGTCAGTGCCCGCCACGATATGGTCAATGCCAAAGGCTCCCTGGTTTCCAGCTGTTGTGGTGGTGATACAGACTACGATCTGAATGGCGATGGTATTATCAGCGATGTGGAAAGTGCTAGCGCTTCCGATGCCTTTGGATTCACCGGCGGCGTCATCACAATGGCCAATGGATCCACCCAGCTCGTTGACTACGATGCAGACAACACCTCTTTCTCTCTCGGTGGGAATTATATTCTCAACGACAGCATGGCTATTTTTGCCCGCTACAGCGAGGGCGGTCGAGCAATTGCCGATCGGCTTCTACAAATTAGCGGCGCCCTCAACAGTGACGGAAGCCTAACTGACACCACCGATGGTTTCGACTCTGTGGACCAGCTGGAAATTGGATACAAACTCTCAACCGGCGATCTGGATTTCTTTGCAACTTACTTCAATACGGTCACTGAAGAGACCAATGCAGAAATCACTAGCGGCTTAACGTTTGTACGCGAGTATGAAGCCCAAGGAATCGAGCTGGAAGCAGCCTACAGTTATGGAGACTTTTCCGTAAATGGAAACCTCACCTGGACCGACGCCGAAATTTCAAAAGATGCCAACGACAGTTCTGTCGTAGGAAATACGCCGCGCCGTCAAGCTGATTTCATTTACACGATTACACCGCAATATAACTTTGGTGATGACTTTACATTTGGTGCAAGCCTCCAAGGGTCTACAGAATATTTTGTTTCTGACTCCAACCAGTTGAAACAGGAAGGTTATGTCCTGGTCAATCTGTTTGGTTCTTATTACCTGACAGAAGACCTTACCGTTTCCTTTAATATAAACAACCTCACCGATGAATTTGTTGTTACCGAAGTTGAAGAGTCTTACGCAGAAGTTGGAGACATAGTACGCGGACGGGCTATCAGTGGCCGCTCCACCAGCGTCAGTTTCAATTACGCTTTTTGATCGTTGTTCTTCCCTACTCTAGTAAGTGGTTTGCAGTTCTGCCCATAGCTTTGCAAACCCCGAGCGTCTGGCCCCCACCGGCGCTCGGTTTTTTTCTTTCAGAAACAATATAACCAGCTATAAACTATCAGTGGTGTAAGTTCAGCAACCATCAACTGATAATACGAATAACTTATGTAACCCGGGGAGCGGATTAGGATGGAAATGCAAGGCAATGCGGTAGATACCTTGCTCGGCGGAATTGAAGCCGGTGGTACCAAATTTAACTGTGTGGTAGCCGCTGGGATTAATGACATCCGTGAGCGAGCCAGCTTCCCAACCACCGACCCAGAACATACGCTATCCAAGGTCGCTCAGTTTTTTCACGAAAGCAGTCAGCGCCACGGCACCGTTTCTGCGCTGGGCATAGCCAGCTTTGGCCCGGTAAACCTGGACCCAGAATCCGCCTACTATGGCTATATCACCCAAACACCTAAAGCTGGCTGGTCCAATACCAATATGGCTGGCTACTTCAGCCAAGCCCTGTCGGTACCAGTTGCTTTCGATACAGATGTTAATGGCGCCGCCCTTGGAGAGCACCTCTGCGGCGCCGCTACAGATGTAAAGAACTTTGTCTACGTCACCATCGGTACCGGTATCGGCGCCGGCATTATGATCGACGGGCAGCTGATCAATGGATCTATGCACCCGGAAATTGGGCATATGTTGATGCCTAGAGACAGCCAAAAGGATTCTTTTAAAGGCAACTGCCCATTTCATAACAACTGCCTTGAAGGACTGGCCTCAGGTCCTGCGATAGAGGAGCGCTGGGGACTGCGTGGCCAACACCTGGAACAACACCACCCGGCCTGGGACCTGGAGGCGGAGTATCTGGCCACTATGTGTGTCAACCTTACCAGCTGCTACTCACCACAGCGGATCATACTGGGGGGTGGAGTGATGATACAGGCGCACCTATTCAATCGCATAAGACAAAAATTCCTAGCCTTAGCCGGTGGTTACTTTCCCCAAGTCTCAGAAAGTAATATTGAACGGTATATCGTTGCGCCAAAACTAGTGGGAAGGTCCGGTGAAGTCGGCTCTCTGCGGATGGCCCAGCACCTATACAACACTAAAAACGTCATTGCCTAAACCAGGGAGGGGACATCCCCTTCCCGCCCATCCTCTTCTCAGTGGGCGTGGTTCCCAAGTGCAATATCCCTATTTCTGTGATTACGACCACTTCTTGAGCAAAAACTTGCGATGAAGAGTGATTCCTGCGGCAGTAACCCCCTCCCCAGCTAGCGATTCCCTTTATCTATCTGTTAGGCTTCCATATAGATACCTCTAGTAAGCAGGGCGATAACAGGTAAGTTTCAGCGCCCCTCAGGGATAGTAATGAAAATAATTAGATTATTAGTGATAGGTATTCTTAGTGCCTGTTGCCAGCTGGCAGCAGCCGGCAGTGCCGAACCCACAACTTTCACCCGCCCAGGGATACTGTCATACAACTTCTACTCTGATTTACTAGAGCGTGAGTACGTTATCGACATAATGCTGCCTCTCTCGTACACCCCGGAAAACACCGATCGCTATCCAGTCATTTATATGACCGATGGCTTTCTGCATTTCCCTATGACAGCCCCTAACCTTCTTCAGGAACAGGTTCCCGATGAGTTTGGCAATGTCAAAATGCCCCCTGTAATTCTGGTCGGTATCTCCCACGCTTTTGACAGTCCAAATTTCGCCCAACGAGTATTGGATTTCACCCCCGTGCCTGGTGTGATCAAAGGTGCCGAACTAGGTGGAGGCGCCGATCACTTTCTTGAGTTTATCGAAGAGGAACTCAAACCCTTTATCAATAATAATTTTAAAGGTAACGAAGAAGACGAAACCCTAGTGGGCCATTCCCTGGGTGGGCTTCTAGCTCTCCATGCACTTTTTAACTACACCAATAGCTTTGACCGATATGTTATTGGAAGCCCCAGTATTTGGTGGGCCGATAAGCAAATTTTAGATAGCGAATTGGCCTATGCGGAACGCAATACGGATTTGGGGAAAAGCGTATATTTATTTATTGGTGATGAGGAGACTTGCAGTGAAATCGACTCGGTTTGCGCGGTAAAAGACTTCTCTCAACTAGTAAAAAGACTGAAGTCCCGTAACTACAATAGCCTTACCCTAAGAAAGCGTGTATTTGAAAATGAG
The DNA here is from genome assembly GCF_052467815.1 of Microbulbifer maximicatervae (SeqCode). Lineage (NCBI taxonomy): Bacteria > Pseudomonadati > Pseudomonadota > Gammaproteobacteria > Cellvibrionales > Microbulbiferaceae > Microbulbifer > Microbulbifer maximicatervae (SeqCode). Next base: position 3,075,297 of record NZ_CP174326.1, on the reverse strand, counting down.
AATCACGGTAGTGTTGTTAATCCAGGTTATGATCGAGGGATAGAAAAGGTATTTAAGACCAGTGTATTACCTAGGAAATATTCCTTCTAAGAGCTGTCTATTTGATTCAGGATAAGTAAGAGCTTGAAAAATAATTTTGTTTAAGTATATTCCTCCCCCTCCATAATTCTCCCTCCCCTCAGGATTAAAAATGAAAAGACTTTTAATAGCATTCGCCAGCTTATTACCCACATTAACCTACGCAGGAGTTTCATCCGATAGTAGCAACAAGCTTTATATTGAATGGATAGAAACCGGCTGGAGTAAAGACACACTGGCAATAGGATTCGATAGGACTATTACTTATAGCGGTACAGACCCCAATTGCGAATGGACAAGAAGTGTGGTTATTAAAGTTAATGAGGATAACTTACACAGTGAGACTTTATCATTAGCCATGGGTGCCCAAATGGCTCACAAACCTGTCACACTATATGTTAAGGATGATTGCTTCAATCAAAGACCTGAACTTATCTCTATACGAGTATGGAATGAATAACACTTGATACAATACCGTCAGCCTAATTTATAGACAATTTCTCATACCTTGTTGGATAGCACTTGAATGAAAAATTGCCTATTCAGTATTTTTCTTTAATTCAGAAAGACTAACTAAATCTTTCACAGATGAACCTATTATGCCCTATGCTCAAGTCCAGTCAGCACAGAAATTGGGCATACTTTCCTAAAAGACATCTATCGAACCAAGGCTTTAGATAACTTTTTTTGCTTGCTTTTTATCTGCCTTCGTACAGGCAGGGGTACAGCCAAAATCAGACAACAAGCTCTACATTGAGTGAATTAAAACCGGATGGGAGGATAATAGCTTGGTTATCAATCTTGATAGACAGACTACATATAACGCTACAGATCCAGGCTACATGAATGATCCCAAGGCAATTTTTCCAGCGTGAATAGTAAGATTATGGGTCAGATGTTATTCATTGTCTTGGCAACACAGATACTCAAAATTCCGTAATGATATATAGAGTATACTTGCAGCTATTCACGCGCTGAACTGACATCCCTACAAATTTGAAGCGAGAAATAATTCAATTTATAGCCTTACTGTGCTGAATAGCGAGACCTGGCAAGGTGGAAATTTTAAAAATAAACTGAAAAAATTCTTACCAACAGTTTCGACTTGATTTAATAGTTATCTGTCTTTCAGAGGACATCCCGTTAAATCAAGCCCGAACTATTACACACCCTACTACCGGTTATGCGAATGGCCTCTAATTTTAAACATATATTTAGATCTTTCTTCAGAAATTATTACGGTAGTTGCTTTCTAGCAACCACCGCAATACACCGTAACGACACCAAACAATATCTTTGAATAGGCAAATAAACAAACTTATTTACTGCGGCCTCGTTCATTCAATATCTGCAAGAGATCAGAATCACCTTTTATCCAAAATTTTTCAGATTTTGGGAATACCTCTTCAGGGTAATCATTTGAAAAATCTATAAACTCTCCCTTCCATTCATTCGGAATATAAACCTCCATTTTGGTTCCCTCATAATAGAATGCGCCGACCACCTTGCGGTCGAAATCGACAAAAATTGTCGGAAAAATTTCACCAACATCCCACCATGAATGCGCAGAAGGAAATTTTTTCGCAAGAAGCAAGCTAAGAGTGTCTTTTTGAATCTTCTTCGGCTCCATCTTTTGCAAAAATAATTCAAAATTATTATCTGCAATAGAGTGGATACCAAACCTATCTGAATCATCAAGCTCCGGCATAGAGTAACCCGCATCGATATAAGCTTGTCTCAACTTATTCAAATCCAGAATCCAATCTGCACGCTTGCTCCTATAGTAAGAGATTTCGTCCTTAAACTTTACAACTGCAACAATCTTTTCTTGAAGTGACATTCCTAATCATGCTCCTTAACTATCTTTGCGGACCCAGGAATAGCAACCTCTTCCAGCCAAGAGGCCCAAATAGGTGGGAACTCAAACGAGCGGCCAGGAGTAGTCGGGTCATTTCTCAATGGTATTATTAGCTTATCATACAGTGGATTGCTACTGGCATTCAGTTGAGGCAGTGCCGACTCTTCAATAAAATCATCCATCCACTTAGGAATCTGAAACTCAACAATCTCAGCACCAGGTCTTTTGGATAAAAAATAATCAGCATGTAAATCATCGCCGATGCTTACATTTAGCCTTTCATTTTTTTTGATTATCGCATTATTTGTGTCATCTACAGCGATCAAAAACTTACTTTGCTTATTAAGGTCAGGATCTGTTCCTCCCTGTACTCGTCTAACGGTGACAGTTTCCTCAATAGCGCTACCATTAGGAAGTTCTACGTTATCTGAAGAGCCTTTCCATCGCGGTTTACTTTTTTGTAATGCTAATTTAGCAAGAAGAGCTTCACCGGATAGCACTACAGCTTCACCCGGAGTCACAGCTCCAAGCGTGCCTCCTACAAGCTCCGAAAAAGTCTCAGCCATCTCTGGTGTAATAGTACGACCATCACAGGTTTGTGTGAGGCTTGTACTAGGGCAGACACTCATTCTTCGTACATATTCTTTCTTTAGATTATATCTTGAAAAAATATTAATCCTATCCCAGAAAGTAGGATTCTCTTGATCTTCTCCACCCCATACCATCAGGGCCAATTGAAATGTATATTCATCTCCAGAGATCCATGCCAGGTATAATTGATACAAGCTTTCATTATTAGAAACGAGCTCAACTACATTTAACATCTCTGAGGCAAGAGGCAGTAAATATAGAGAATTATTTGCTGCGGCGTTTTCAGCCGTTAAAGCAGCAATATTGACTTGAGATGCATCGGCACCACTAATAAATGCCGCTAAAGCGCCTCCCAGCTTAGCTAAGTTAATACCATCTCTACGTAACTCCAATAGTTCACTAACGGTAGCAGAGACATCTAGCTTTGAAAACTGCTCTAGCTGATCCGGTGTAAGCATACTAGGATCAGTTAATCCATTATCCTTTAGAAATCTCTCCAAATTTGCCACATCGTCAGCAATCTGCGACTGGCTTTTATGCACATCAGAGACCAGCTCTCCAACGACTCCTCCAAGAGCGCCAGATTGACACCCCTCCTGACTACTATTGCTGCTCAAACTTGATTTTGCTGCACCGATAATACATCCGGCGCCAGCGTGAGCAATATATTTGATAGTGGTATCAAGATCAGTTGCATTTGGCCCATCCCAATTGGCTTTAATTTCATTTGCCATATGCTTGCCAATAGAATTCACAGCTGACTGACCGAGGGACAGCATAAAACTCTCTTCAAAGTTTTGCCCGGTTATTACAGTTTCAATACCGGCATTCACTGAAGCATGGGTAACTGTCTGAACTAGCTGCGCTTCCAGTGAAAGAGTCGAGGCTTCTTTTATTGCCGCATCAACTGCGGCCTGAATTTGAGCCTGCGTAGCATTTCCAGCTTCTGCCAAATCTTTAGCTGCTGTCGCTGCTTCATTAACAGACTCTGTATCAATATCAAAAATAGCCGCATCGATTTGGGCAATTGCGCCGGCCGTAACCATTGCCACTGCTAAGCTCTTTAAGGTGTCACTGGAGGCAAGGTCTTCCATTGCCCCACCCACATCACCATTCACAAGACCGTTAGCTGCGGCAAGAGTTGCTTGACTAACAAACGATGTCATACCTGCTTTAATTGCTGCAGATACAGCTACACCACCAAACTCTCCCACAAAGCTACCAATTGCTGGGCCAGCTACGCAAGCAACTGCAATTGCTATTACAGCTGCAAAAGCAGGGGTAATACTAGTATTAGATTCTTTCCAAGTTTCATACTGAAGCTCAATAGCTGTCCAATCTACTTCAGGTGAAGATGCTCGGACATCTGCCATCCACTCCATACCTTCAAATTTAGACAGCTCCGCAATCTGCTCATCAAGGGATAGCTCAGGATTCCCCTCATACTCAACTGAAACTCCACCTAAAGCCTCTACAGCAAAACCACCCACAATGGTATTAGGTACACCAGTCTCCTTGATATGGCCTTTATTTTTCGTTGTTACTGTAAACAGCCCCTTTTTAACCGAACTATAGGTGTAATGATCGGTTTCAGTTGTCATCAGCAGGTTAACTTTACCCCCTGCAGCTTTAACCTCGGTTCCCAGGCCACCCTTAATATCAGCAGCTCTTAATGTGATATCACCGAAATCACTGTGCAATCTGATATTTTTTCCTGCATCCAGTAAAGAACGAATGGCTATGGTTTGGTAAATGGATTCCTCTATTTTACGCTTACCAAACTTCCCCTTCTTAAAGGACTGAACTGTTTCCAGCTCATCCTCAATAGTTATACCCAAGCCCGCAAGTAATTCTATATGTCCCCGATCGCTAACAATTTCTGCAGCATCCAGAACAATTTGCCCCCCAGCAATCAGTTGAATGGTTTCTTCCGCAGTTAGTTTTGACTGCAGATAGCTAACTCCTGATCGGCGGACATACCAACCACCCTGCCCCCCTTCAAAACTAGAGGTAATATTTTGTGCACCTATAAATATATTGCCGTTCGCCGCAAAAGTTAGCTGATCTCCAGCACTCACTGTAACGCCTTGTAAGATGATATTCGTACTACTGCGAACTAGTAAATCACCACTCGCAGATATCGAAGTCACCTCGCCAAAGAAGCCCCCCGTTTCATTACCAAAATCATAACGGTGGACAAGGGTAGAAGCTTCAATACTGTTAGCGGCAATTGTTAGATTGCCACACGCATCAACTTGACTTGATAGTAAACGAAGTGATCCACCTACTACTATATCCAGCTCGCAGCCACTAACACTGCTATTTTGTACTACAAAATCACCGGCTACATTTAGGAATGCTTCACGGCCAAGCTTGATATCAACATCCTGAATATTGATACGACTAAAGCTAACATTACTATTAAAACCAACACTATGATCAGTCACTCGTCGTTCAGCAATTGTTTGCTCTGTCAAATAAACAACAGGGACAATTACTGTTTCTCCGTGGATAACCCGGCGTTCTGGCCAAACCATATCGTAAGGGCTATTTTCGCGATCAAATTTACTTTCCGAAATTGGATCACCGTAAATCTCTGTCGTGCTCGCCAACTTCGCGTAGAGAAACGCATTGTCATACAAGGTCTTTAACTGGCTGGTTTCATCTTTAAAGTAGGCGCTATCAGAGTCGATTAAATGCCTACCCAGAAGCTCTTGTATTTGATCTCTAACATATCGTGACTGTACAAAGCTGTCCCCTACCAACTTGGGGTTATCATAAATTGGGAGGATTGTAGTGATACCCCCTACCCCAATAGGTACATAGGTAGGCGACCCTAAGGATTCAATATATTCATCCCGTAATCTTCCATAAAAGTCCTGGATGTTGGAATATCCATCTTGAGCGGATGTATCAATATAAGGCGCCGCCGTATATTGATAGCTACCACTAGTGGTAGAAAACTCAATTTCCGCAATGGAATCCAGAACTTGCTGAATTTGCCCTGATGACAAAGCTGCCGCATAAGCTGGCAACATTGTCTGAAACAGGAAACAGAAAGCGACCAAGTGGGTAAAGAAACGCATCCCTATTCTCTTTTTACAACTGGTGACAGTGGTGTTTTCTTGATTCATCTTATTTTTTAAGCCCTTAACTCCACCAGTCAAATTCATTTAGAAAATCAGCAATCACATTACTAAGTGACTCAAACATATCTTTAATCACTTCAAAAAGGGAAAAACTTTCAGTTTTATCTTCAGAATTTGACCCAATAATTCCTTGTACTTGTTCATTTGCCCTAAGTTCGACATCCCAATTGTGGGTCCAGAAAATTTGTAAGGTATCATTGGTCAGATTACTAGAATGTTCAAATACATGATTCACCTCATAAAGGCTAACATTCGAGGATTGACCTGGCTGACTAGGCATTAGGACATCATCATAATTATTCCAACCATCTGGGCTATACTTTATAACCAAATCAGATACAGCAACCTCTTTAAAACCATCAAAAGTATTGTGAGTTATACTTTCAAACTCGCCACTACCTTTAACATTCCCATGCACAAAAAATAGTGAGTCAGCATCTTTAGGTTCAGCAACAACAATTTCATTGCCAGACATTACCGGTACATAATCATCACTACCGGAGCACGGAACAAAGACTGTTCCCGGACCTCTTAAATCTTCGCACAAATAAACCTTTGTCGTGGTAGTTTCTTTGCTAATTGCTTTATGCGAGATACCATAATCATGAACGACAGGTGTATCAAATAGTGCTTGCCCATAAACCTCTAAATAAGCGGCGTTATTCACCAACCCTGCTGTAGCATAAGTCTCTAAATCACCAAGTGATACTATGATCCCTGGTGGGGAATATGTATACGCCCTGGTTTCGTAGGTTTCAATATTTTCTGTAGTATTACCATCTAAGATAGTGTAATAAGTTTGATCTAGAAGAGTTAAGTTTCTATATCGCTCATTAACAATATACTTACCTTCTAATTTAAGAGTTCCACTACCCTTATTTAGCCGCAATACCGCTGATGAATTTAACAGGTAGTTCTGGGCTTGAATTTCTACACCATTTTCACCTGAAATAGTGGTCTGATTTACCAGACTTCTCAGGAGAACAGTGGTCTTATCGTCAGAAACTTTCTCCCAGTAGGGATTAATATTTTCAACCCCTTTCGCTTTAATCCGGACATATTCACCAATAATATGAGCGGATGTATCTGAAGGCTGTGAAAAATTACTCGTCGTGCTTACATTTATCCCAGATCGATAATAGGTGCCAAATTCAGAGGTTTCCGGCTTTTCTAAAGTTAAATCGCCAGCATAAAATGTTAGCAAGTCATCTACGGAAGATTCATTTGGCAGATAAGGAGTGCGAGAGCCATTTCTTACAAAACCGTTTTGAGATTGTACGTCTACAACTCCTCCGGTAATTTTACCTCCAAACTGATTGTAGACATTATTGTCTGCCCACGCCGATAAAGTACTTCCCCCTTCCAGCAGGCCGAAATTCACAATTTCATCGGAGGCAACCTTAAGCGTATGTGCAAAAATTTCAGATTTGTTTTCAAGTCGCCCATTTGCAATTGCCGTTACGCCCTTACCCTCAATATTCACATTTGAGGAAGGAAACAATAGGGAACCATTGGACTTGATAGTAATATCACCATTACTGGTCATATCTTCCGTAACAGTCGTGTCACATACTCCAAAAGTTTGTACCTCTACAGACTCTCCAGAGAGCACAACCTGATTCTGGTAACGTACTGATGATAAGAAATCAGAGGTGGTATCAATCTCAGTATCAAGTGTTAAACAATTTGCGGTAGTGAGCTTGACAGCCGCAGCCCTAATTGATCCTTCCAGCGTCTGGGATACCGCCCCAGATTTCGGAATAATATTTTCTATCTTTTGTAAATCATAATTCCAGCTTATGTCGCCAGCCATGGCATTTACCAGACCTGTTCCCAGTAGGTAATTACCATTTTCATCAGGAATAAGGCCATTACTATCCTTACTGGCCGGCTGGTGAATATCTAGGGCTCCACTAATGAATAGCTCATCGGATAGGGTTTCTACCAACAATGCTCCCGGAGCGCTCATCCCTGAAAGACTGATGGAGCCACTGGTGGCTGTTAGCTCGCCAATATCTGCAACATTATCACTAATTGTCTTTGACGGCTGAGCAGCGGCCATAGTGATTCGAGGAATATTACTAAAACTACAGTTCAGACAGCTAATACTACCGTTTTCATCCTTGGATAAAAACAATACATCTGCTGGTGCCCCCATTACTTCTACGAGGCCGCTTAGGCTTATACGATCAGCGATAATTACAATTAAGGAAGCCGCCTCAACAGGCGTAGAATCCTCTAGCAACCCGGGAATATTTAATAATTGCAGTGGCTGCCCAGATACAGAGAAGGTGTTGAATTGATTCCAAGAAATTCCATTAGAATTAGCAGGTCTTACACGCAGTGTATCAACACTTTCATTATCAACTAATGAAATTTCACTAGAATGAATACTGCTAGGTGCAATAGTAGATGCACTTGAATATGCACTACCACCAAATAGGGCGAGCCCCATTAGCATAGTTTGAACTAAATAGTTTGAATTGAGCTTCATATAATCCCCAACAATGAATGCTAAATCTTTCTTTAGTAGCTGCTACTTTTCAGCCCCAAATAACCTTTGATACCGTACGGTTTAACTCTCTATATCGTTTAGCTTTTAACAAGCAAAATTCTTCAATCGCCCCGAAAGTACTGGACAATTACTCAGCACTTATTAAGCCCAGTATAATAATTAATCAGCAACTTAAAAATTGACGCGGCATCCTAACAAAACTTAACCTTTAAAACCACAAGAAACGCAAAAAATATAGTAGCGGAAACAGCACATATTCATTATGGTGTTACTATCTGGCTACACCACAGGAGTCGCTATTCACCAGCCACCACAATCCCCTGAACAGCTCTTTTTTAGGTGGAAAAGGTAGACTACCACCTCGTAAAACACAAAAAGCACTCTTAGTGCCTACCGTAAATTAACAATGATGAAATAACGTAACACTTACTCTCTCATACCCCAAAAAATACTGATCGCCACCCTGTCACTTTATGACCGATGACCTCTAGCCCCCCCCTGTAAGTAGTCCCAACCTTATTCAAGAGCAGGTTCCCGATGAGCTTTGATATATCCTGTAAATCTGCTGGATATCCTCCACGCTGCTGACAACCAATATTTCGCCGTGCGAGCAATGAACTTCACCCCTATGCTAACGTAATCAGAGAAGCCTAACTCGGTGGGCGCGCCGATCACTTTCTTGAGTTTATCGAAGAGGAACTGTAACTCTTTATCGATAGCAATTTTAAAGGTGGCGGAGGAGACGAAACCCTGGCGGGGTGTTCGCTGGATTCGGCCCTCCCTCTCCATACGCCTTTAAACCAGGCCAAGAGCCTTAACCGACACGTCATTGGAAGCCGCGGTATTTGTCGGCCGATAAGAAAATCTTAGATAATGAATTGACCTATGCAGCACGCAATGCCGACTCGGGAAAAAGCGTGTATTTATTGGTCGCGAGGGGACTTGTAGTAAAGTCGCCTCCGCTTATGCAGTAAAAGACTTCTCTCAACTAGCAAAAAGACTGAAATCTCGCAACTACAATAGCCTTACACTATGAAAGCGCGCATTTGAAAATGAGAACTACGATAGTGCTGCCAATCCAGGCTATGATAAAGGGACAGAAAAGATATTTAGAACCAAGGTACCATCTGGAAATATTCTTCCTAGCGCACCTTGCCCAACCACCAACAAACTGACATTGATTACAAACACAATAAGAATCAATAAAACCTACCAACAAATATACAAAAAGAGTATTTCCCCCCCCCGAGTAAGGCCTTGAAAAAATCATAAAGTAAAGTATATTACGAAAACTTTAAAAACAAGCACGACAAGGACTTAAAAATATGAGAGTGATTATAACTCTATTTGTTTGCCTGCTACCGGTATTTGCACAAGCTGGAGTAAAATCCGATTCAGACAACAAACTCTACGTTAAATGGATCGAAACTGCATGGGGTAAGAATGGTATCGTGATACAATTCGACAGACAGGTCACATACGATGGTACAGACCCAGGCTGCGAATGGAGTTCAAGTGTCTTTGTCAGTAAAAACGATAATGAGATGATGGACCATATATTATCTATAGCACTGTCTGCGCAAATGGCACAAAAGCCTGTCATGGCTTACGTAGAGGATACCTGCAACGGTTATCGTGCTGAATTAATTTCTCTTCAGATATGGACTGAAGAATAATTTATTTTCCGGCCTCCAGGATGGGGGCCGGACCTCAAATAGGGGCCATTTTTAAGCCAGCCGCCTGGAAAAAATAAATTTACTTCACTACCACTTAAGCACCATTTCTTTAACTGCTGAAAAAAACTCAAAAAACGCCCTCCATGACCGAAGAAGATAGATGCTCACTTTGTATTACAGACTGCGCATCCTGCAAAAATGAAGCTTAATTAAGATCAAAATAGAGCATATATAATAATAGAGCCCCAAGCAGAGAATGATCCCAAAATACTTTTTCCAATCTCGATTAGTACGACAATAAATCAGATATTTCTATTGCCCGAGAGATACAAATGACTTAAAAGCCCGTGAAGAGAAAAACTGCTCCAATTCTCGCACTATACTAACCTCCATACAAATATAGATGTAAAAGTAGCCAAATCTCTAGCTACCTAATTTCACTAATTATATTCAAGGTTGGATTATTAAGTTCAGACAACCATATAAGAGAACAAAATTTATTCAGGCTCAAGTTCTCTCAATTAGAAACTCAAAAACAATCAAGTCCTAAATAAACCTTCAATAAGGTGTTATTGCTAACACTGAGAAAAGAAATATAGCAAAGCCAAATTCACTAAAACAACACCCTATGCAAGACTTAAAACAGAAAGACTTGCATAGGGAATCTATTAATTAATCCCTGAACAGCTTAATCGCTTTACCAATTTTTCGGTACTCTTCTTCTACTTCAGGGACATAGCGCGGCCCGTAAAGAGTCCCTTTACTTGCATACACTTCAGGCCAAGCAAAAGGATAAATGGCGATCACATCTTCATTCCTCACAGCATGATCATAAGCTTGTTGAGCTCTTGTTATCAATTGCTCTTCCGTAAGATAGCCATAAGTTGTGTTTTCGGTCATAAATGCACGAGGGATTATGTAAAACTTAGCATCATGCAAAGCGCCCGTATGCTCCCATACTGCCCATACGTTTTCTCTCAAAAGATCGGTCATTCCACCCTGAAAATTAACACCCTTATATTTATCTACACCAAACAAATTGTAATTGATTGGCATATATTCACTATACCCACTATAATCTCCTTCCGGAGAGATCCAATCTACATACGTCCCCCAATACAACACTCCTTCAACACTATCCTCTGTGAAAGTTATAGCTCTATATGCATCAGGAAAGTCCTGCATCAAAATAAGGCCTATTTCATCCAAATACTCTTTTACTTCACCATCGCTCATACTTGACCGATAAAAAGGCTCATCCAAAGGGTCTAGCGCATAGATAATATCTTCATAAGGCTTTAATTTTTCTTTAGCAGCTTCCCACTGTTCAAGATAATCTTCTCTTTTGGTGTAGCCCGACTGTGAATCAAAAAATATAGGCGCCAGCTCTACCCAAACTTTTACCCCATGCCTTTTAGCCTCTGCCAACTTCTCATCCACATTACTCCAATGCAGATTAATAAAAGTCGAAAAAGGAGCGACTTCCGAAATATAATCAACGTACTTACCCGAGTGATAAAAACCAAATGCCTCTATATGATCAGGCACAACGTTTCCCGGGGGAAAAATTATTGGAGTAGCAACCTCTCCATGTAATATAAGTATCTCAGGCTCTTTCAAGTCGGCTGCAGCCGTCATCTCCTCTTGAGCCAACACACCATCTGGCAAAGCAAACAACAGACACCCAACAAGAGGTAGCTTCTTAACATTCTCCCACATAAACTTCCCTATCCCAAACCGTACAAAATTTATTCTCATATCGGCAAAGTGAAATTCGCCCATGAGAACGACAAAAATCTCTAGTCAACTCTAACAGGTCAATACCACCCCGAAAGAGACCATCCCAAAATAGTACGACAAAACAAAAAGCTACCGCAAATCATTACAAAGTAAATCTGTCGTCACACCACCAAAAACCCGACCCATGCCTCTATTTGGTAGGCATTAAAAGATGTGCTGACTTAGAAATTTCAAATCTCTCCTCTTCAAAAGATAAAACATGAACAAATGTTCCATCTATCAATTATAAGAAGCATCTCACACAACATAAAATTCTACTTTTAGCCTAAGATATTTTAAAAAATACACCTGCTAGAAATTAACTCGGGCTGGCACACACTAACTCAAGCACCCCCAGATACTAAAAAGAATCTCATCATTATGATCCGTACATACTTATTCTATCGACCCCAAATTAGACACCTACCCAAGACCACCTTTACTTCAGCGCCTCACAACACCCGTAAATGGTGCTTGCATACCAAGTGGAGCTTGATATTTTGCTCAAAACTATGACATAAATAACAACCCGGCATAAAATAGAAAACATATAGATTAGTAATTTACCATTTGATAAGCCATCAAAACTCTTTAGAATTAATGAAACAACACCATAAGCTGGAGATCCCTATGAAATTCAAATTTCTGACTGCATTAATTGTGATGACCCTATCAAAAAGCGCCTTCGCCGCAGGCTCATCTGGTGATGTCACTATTAACAAGGTAGGCTGCCACATGAATAATGCAACCTGCTACGTCTATCTGGATCAAACAGTTGGTCCAGATAGCTGCAGCAGCAATTCGATACGTTGGAGCAAAGATGCCGAAAACGGCCAAGAAACTCTAAGCTTATTAACCGCGGCATTTTTTGCCGGAAAAAAAGCTAGTTTTTATGTTCTAGATTCATGTTATGAAGATGGCATTTACCCGACCTTTGGATATTTCAACGTAAACAACAATTAAACACCCAAAAAAAACCCTCAGATTCTAACTCATCTTGGCTAGCCAGTTATTCGATATTTTTCAGTTAGATGGCTAGCCCCCCTTAGTACCACCATAAACATTCAAGAAAACTTTACAGCTTTTACTCACTGCAAAGCTATTAAAAGAGAAGAAGTAACAAATATGCCCAAATTGACGATTGGTCTTAGCCCATCAAGCATTTCCCCGGAGTAGCCGGAAATCGAGAGCCACCTAATAGCCAGACAAAGAATAAATATTCCAAAACGCAAATTCCAGCAGCCTCCAAGGTTGCAATACCGTCTGGTTTCTCGGAGGCCTTCATTAGAATAATCGATGTCGAAAAACTAATAACTGCATAAAGTAGGAACAAATCCCGCAAAACAGCCCCCCCCTTAGCCAACAAATAGCCAAAATAATACTGTTCGCAGTCATCAATTATAGCTTCGTTATTAACCTTTACTACTTCACCCCCGCCACGATGCCTCTGCAAGGTGGCTGCTTTAGCCTAATATTTTATCTGTATGGCTAGTTAATAAATATAATAAGGGAAGAGCGGGAACGTATCCCCGCCCTAAAGCTAAGCTTTCCTCAAACGGCGCAAATGCTCTTCATGGGTCTTACGCATATTAATGACATAAGTGCGACTTAACCGATCATGCAATAATTTTCCAACCAGGAAGAAATTGATAATCCATGCAATAAGCCCAAATGCACTAGTGAAGGCAAAGCTTACAGTTCTCCAAAGGCCTCGCAAGTATCCAATCCGCTCGAATTTTTGACTGGTTACCCGATAGCCCATTATATACTTGCCGGGTGTTGCCTGAAGTTTGGAACACTCAAATAGCCAAGCAAACACCAGGTAGGCTCCAAAACAAAAAGGCATGACTTTTGCGGCTGCTACAGCTTCCGGAAAATCAAAGAGTTTCATCACTGCCGCAGTAGCAAGAGAGCCAACGACCATATAAGTCATAACCAAGTCTAAAAAGAGGGCAACACTTCTGGGTACAAAATCACCAAAAAAGTACCTTTCATAATGCTCTTCAAATTCCCCTTCACTTTGAGCCTCCACCTTGCCCCCGCCACGAAGCCCTTGCAAGGGATCAATACGGGACTCATGGATTTCCAAGCTATTAAATATGCTATTGCACAACTTTTCATCGAGCGCTTGGTAGAGGTAAGACGCATTACCTCGCCAATTAAACAGCTGATCACAGTACTGCAAAATATTCGGCGTTACTTGTGGGCGAAATCTCGTAGATCCCCTCCCCTCTACAGCACTTTGATTAAATTGGGCAAAGCGTTCAAATACCGAAAGACCTAAGTTCCAATTGTACTCCTCATCCAGCATATAGGGGCTCTTGGTGAGAAAGTCCCAATTTTTTTCCAAGCTCATTTCCAAATGATTATTGAGCATCTCATCAACTTGCCTAAGTACCCGCCGAAATTCTTCGATACGCAAATCTCTATCCGGGTCTCGCGTCTCCTGAGATTCACTTGACTGCTTATCAGGGGAAACTCTTTCGCTCTGCTCCAAGGGTTCAGAATCGCTCTCTTGTTTCACTGAGAGTTCTTCAGCCACTGGCGGAGTTGATATTCCATCAGCAGAAGGCCTCACTTCAACTTCCTGCGCTCCCTCTAATACTGCTACCCTTTCACTATTAACCCTCTCATGGTTTGTATTTTCTGCCTGCCCTGTTGAAGAAGTTCCCAAGGAGGCTTCCGTAAGCCCAGTAGCCTCCTCTTGTAACTGCTCGGCCAGTTTCAGTGCTTGCTTATAAGCCGCATGAAGGGCCTGGAATTCTTCCGGTTTTTCATCTGGGCGAGTTTGCTTAAGTTTTTTTGCATAAGCACGCTTAATCGCCCGAGCATCAGTGACGGGGTTAATTTCAAGAATGGCCCAGGGATTCATCAAATCCAGTCCTCACCATCCAAACGATCCAGAATTTCACTAACCTCAGTTCGCACTTTAATAATTTCTGTAGGATTTTGTCTTTCTAGGACACTATCAAAGGATGATAGCAACTGAGCTATATACTCACGCTGCTCGCCCAAACTGGATTCATACAGGCGCTCACCACGAGCAATGATTGCCTGGTTTTTTTCATCTTCTCGAGGGTGGAATTTTAGTTTTGCCAGTTTTTGCAGGGCTTCAGCCTTTTGTATATCGGAGAGAGCTCCCGGCGTAAACTCGATTAACTTGTTGAAGGTTTTACCCGTGGAGACCACGGTCACATCCACTTCCAAAAGCCCATTCATATCGTAGGTATAGCGAATATCTGCCGATTCTTCCCCTTTAGGCTTTTTCGGCACAGGAACTGTCATCTCACCCAGGTACACATTTTTAGATACCAGGCGATTCTCTCCTTGGTATACGTCTACACAAAGTTGGGTTTGATCATCCCGAGCAGTCCAAACCCGCCTTACAACACTGACTGGTACAACGGTATTGCGCTCAATAATAGGCATAAAGTAAGCACCGAGCTGAGGATTATCTTCATTGATAACCCCAGTTCCCAAGGTGTAAGGGCATACATCGGTCAGGACAATATCATCCAGTGCTGAGTTCTTTTCTTTTAAGCCAGCCTGAATAGCCGCCCCCATCGCAACGACAGTGTCCGGATCCAGATGACAGGCTGGCAGACGACCAAACATTCGGCCCACCATTGAACGAAACTGGGCCATGCGCGTCGAACCGCCAACCAATACCACTTCATCAATTTTCTGTGGGGGCAAATCTGCATCGCGCATTGCCCGCTCAATTGGTCGTTTCGCTCTTAACAACAGAGGTGTGCTGAGTTTCTCAAACCACTCTGGGGTCACCTGGAATTGCAGGGAGCGTCCATCAAGTTGTAATTCAAGTTTTTGCTCAGGCTGCTGGCTGACTCGACGTTTGGCGCTTTCCATTTGCATATATAAGTTTTGCAAATCGCGAGGGCTTAAGGCTTCTTTCTTAATTTCAAACTCAGCCAGGACATCATCGATCATTGCCTCAACGAAATCCTCTCCACCGAGGAAGTTATCTCCGGCACTGGCATGGACTTCCATAATGCCATCGAAAAATTCCAGGATGGAAACATCGAAGGTGCCACCCCCAAGATCTAAAATAAGGAAGTTTCCTTCACGCTTGTCGTGTAAACCGTAAGCAATGGCCGCCGAAGTTGGCTCGTTAATTAGCCGCTCTACTTTTAATCCCGCAAGGTCTCCTGCCAACTTGGTAGCATGGCGCTGATTATCATTAAAATAAGCTGGGACACTGATTACAGCCTCGGTTACTTCTTCACCAAGAAAAGTTTCTGCATCTTCTTTGAGCGCACGTAAAATTAACGAGGAGAGTTCTGTTGCACTAAATTTCTGTTTCCCCAGGGAAACTTTGTGATCTGTGCCCATCAAGCGCTTAAACGCAGCCACAGTGGTACTACTGTGGTTAATAAGACGTTCTTTAGCCGTTTTGCCGACTAGCAGTCGGCCAGAATCATCAAGCCCCACAACTGACGGGGTCAAAATTTCACCCAAACGATTGGGAATTAGTTTTACCCCTTCATCAGTCAGTACCCCGCAAGCACTATTTGTGGTTCCCAAGTCGATACCAATAATGGCCATATTTCCCCTACCTACCCTTGGATTCGAATTGCAAAAACGATCGAATCTATAGAATTTTTAAGACAATAGTTTTAGCTATATTTATGGCGCATTATTCTAAGCGGCCTTGACCACAAATTGCCAGATAAGACATCGCTATAAAACAGTATCAGGGGATAGGTACTCACAAAGTGAAGCGTGATTCAGCGGTTAGTTGTGGCCCAAAGGGCTGGGCCACGAAAAGATAAATATGAAAATTAGGGGGCGCGACGTTCTATATTCCAGCTATCATTTTCTTCACGGCGATAAATAAAACGATCGTGCAATCTATTTTCGCCCCCCTGCCAAAACTCAACCGCATTAGGCACCACACAGTAACCGCCCCAAAATTCTGGCAATGGAATTGTTTTACCGGCAAAGCGAGCCTTCTCTTTATCAAACTGCTGCTCCAGTTCCTCCCTGGACGAAAGCGGCCGGCTCTGATGCGAAGCCCACGCGGCCAATTGGCTGTCCAGGGGGCGCGACTGGAAATAGGCCTCTGCCTGCTCGCGGGAAACGGGCTCCACCTTCCCATAAACAATCACCTGCCGCTCGAGACGGCACCAGGGAAACAACAGCGACACCTGAGGGTTAACGGCCATATCCCGGGCCTTATCACTCTGTAAATTGGTATAGAAAACGAAACCCTTCTCATCGAAGCCTTTCAGCAAAACAATCCGCTGCGACGGGTGCCCGTCCGCGTTAGTGGTGGCAAGACACATGGCGCTGGCATCAACTAATTCTGCTTCAACAGCTTCTGCAAGCCACTTGCGAAACTGCTCCACGGGGGTCGGCTTCAATTCAGAGCGCCTTAAACCACCCATTTGGTATTCCCGACGCCATTGATCGATTTCCATGGTGATACTTCCTCGGTTGTTCTAGCTCAAAGTTTATTCAGCGAAGTGCCGGAAGGCTATTGTGCGGCAGCCACCTCGTCAAATTCCTCAAAATCTACTGACAGGTAAAGCAACCCAAGCGTACAAAGTTTCCTGCCGCAGTGCCGGGTGAATCTCAATTTTCCTGCGATATTGCCTGTGAAGATGCAGACTCTGCGGTTGCTTGCACGGCTTTTGGTGGGCCGCTAGGCTCACTGCATTTTTACACGAATAAGGAAAATGGTGCTTATGTCCTCTGCGCCCACATGCGCCCAGGTGCTGATGCGCCTGCTGCGCGAATACCAGGTAGAAAAAGTTTTCGGGATTCCCGGCGTACATACTATTGAACTGTATCGCGGCCTGCCCGGTAGCGACTTGATGCATATCACGCCAAGGCATGAGCAGGGCGCCGCCTTTATGGCAGACGGTTATGCCCGCGCCAGCGGCAAGCCCGGTGTCTGTTTCCTGATCACTGGGCCGGGGCTGACCAACGCAGCCACTGCGATGGCGCAAGCTTACTCAGATTCAATTCCCATGCTGGTTATTTCCGCCGTCAATCGCCGGGAAGACCTTGGCATGGGCCGTGGGCGCCTGCATGAGCTACCCCGCCAAAGCGATGCCAGTCGAGGCTTCTGTATCTGGCAGCACACCCTGACCCAGGCAGAACAATTACCGGAAGTAATGGCACGGGCATTCCAGCTATTGCAGTCCAGCCGCCCCGGCCCTGTCCATATCGAAATCCCTATCGATTTATTCCCGGCTCCTATGTCCGGCAAGCTGGACGATTACCGCGCGGCACCCAATGCCATGGTACCGGCAGCCAATGCGACAGCTATCGCGACTGCTTCCCAGTGGCTGCAAGCTGCCGAACGCCCGGTGATTCTGCTGGGCGGTGGCGCGCAATCTGCTGGAGAGGCGGCAACACAGGTATCAGAAAAAATTGCAGCTCCAGTCTTCCTGTCTCTGGCGGCCAAAGGCGTTGTCGATGAAAGACATCCTCTGTGTGGCGGAGCCAATCTCAGTTTTGACTGCGTGCGTGAGCGAGTGGAAGCTGCCGATGTGGTCTTGGCCGTTGGCACAGAGCTTTCGGAAACCGATCGCAATCTGGTGAAAGAGGATTACGCTTTCTCCGGCAAACTGATCCGCATCGACATTGATCCGGCTCAGCTGGTATGCAATGCCCAGCCGGACCTGGCCATCTGCGCGGATGCAGCAGAAAGCCTTCAGCAATTAAGCGAAGCCCTGGTTCAGTGCGAAGAGAGCTCAAAACAGCGCGCAGAAGAGGAAGTTTCACAATTAATCGGTAACTGCCGCAAAGAATGGTGGGAAGGTTCTGAGGAGCGCTTCCCTTGGGTTGAAGCTCTGCGCGAAGCCCTGCCAGATGAGGGAATTCTGGTTACCGACTCCACACAACTGGCCTATAACACTAACCACGCCTTGCCGCTGTACCACCCTCGCAGCCATATTACCTGCACCACCGGTTATGGCACGCTGGGCTTTGCCCTGCCCGCCTCGATCGGGGCCAAGTTATCCAGCGAGCGGGATGTAGTTGCCTTGATCGGCGATGGCGGCCTGATGTTTACTCTCGGTGAGCTGGCCGTTGCAGTAGAACAGCAACTGCCCCTGCCAATACTGGTTTGGAACAACAGCGGATATGGAGAGATTCGCGACTTTATGGATGCCGCTGAAGTACCTCAAGAAGGTGTTAATCTTCGCACTCCGGATTTTGTCGCACTGGCAAAATCTTTTGGCGCTGAAGGTTGTCGCATCGACAAACCACAGCAATTAGCTACGGCAGTCGCAGAAGCCCTGCAACGCAAAACACCAACAATTATCGAAATCACCGCCCCTTGAACTGGCGCGAAGCAAACGGAAGCGTGACATGACAGATTTCAGCAAGCTGCATACCGACAAACTGTTTATCAATGGTGAGTGGCGCGAGCCCCTCGGCACCAGTTCCCATCCTGTGATCAACCCCGCCACTGAAGAAATGATTTGCCAGGTGGTGGAAGGCTCTGCTGAGGATGTGGATATTGCCGTTGCCGCTGCCCGCAGCGCCTTTCGCAAGTGGCGCCATACCAGCGCAGATCAGCGCTCAGCCCTGCTGAATGCCATTGCTGACGGAATGGAAGAGCGCAAGGAAGACTTGATCCAGGCGATCTCACAAACCCTGGGTTGCCCCGCCCATATCACCCGTTGGTTGCATGTGGATGGCCCTATCTACGCCATGCGTTACTACGCCGGTCGCACTTCAATCATGGAAGAGACCGAAAAGGCGGCCCACTCGGTATTAATCCGGGAGCCGATTGGCGTGTGTGGCTTTATTACCCCTTGGAATTACCCTCTGCACCAATTTGTCGGCAAAGTGGCCCCGGCTCTCGCAGCAGGCTGCACCATGATTACCAAGCCTTCGGAAACCACTCCGCTACAGGATTTCGTCATGGCGGAGATTATCCAAGCAGCCGGTGTTCCTGCGGGCGTATTTAACCTGATCCCCGGTGCTGGCTCAGTCGTCGGTGCAGAGCTGTCATCCCACCCGGGAATCGATATGGTGTCCTTTACCGGCTCCACCCGTGCAGGCGTTGAAGTTGCCAAGGCTGCAGCGCCCACAGTTAAAAGGGTAACCCAGGAGCTGGGTGGCAAATCGCCTCTGATTATCACCCCGGATGCGGATCTTAAAGCAGCAGTTCGCTGGGGCTGCGAAGATGTATTTATCAACAGTGGCCAAACCTGCACCGCACTCACCCGTATGCTGGTTCCCGCTGAGCACTATGAAGAGGCGGTGGAAGTTGCCAAGCAGGTGGCTGAAGAAGTGGCCATGGGCACTGATGCCAATGCCTTTATGGGCCCGCTGTCCTCTGCGCGACAACTCGAAATAGTGCGCGGCTATATCAAAAGAGGGATTGAGGAAGGCGCCCGCCTGGTTGCCGGTGGTCTGGAACTCCCGGCAGAACTGGATAAAGGCTTCTATGTGAAACCCACGGTATTTGCCGACGTTCACAACGATATGGCCATTGCCCGGGAAGAAATCTTTGGCCCGGTGACCTGCCTGATCCCCTACAAGGATATGGATGAAGCCGTCGCCATTGCCAATGACACCGAATACGGTCTGTCCAGCGGCGTATGGGCTAAAGACGCCGAAAGCGCCATGCCTATCGTTCGTCGCATTGAAGCGGGCCTTTGCTTTGTCAACGGCGGTGAGTTTAACTACGACGCCCCCTTCGGCGGTTACAAGCGCTCCGGCAACGGACGCGAGTTTGGTGAGGCCGGTCTCGGTGAGTTTATCGAACTGAAATCCGTGCAGCTTCCCGCATAAACTTCTGCACCGCCCTCTAATGGGGGCGGTACTGTTGACTGCTAATCCCCTCCCCGTTATCTTTGCTCGCACATCACGAGAGTGGCTGACGCCAACGCCAACCTGCCGACCGGGGCAAGGTGGTTCTCTCTCTGCGGCACACAAGGCCTGCGGGGAGGATGGGGCTCTACCAGAGCAAACCAACCGGATTAGCGAACATCACTTCGCCGCTTCCACGTCAGTCCTCCATAGTTTTACCATTGGAGGGACCATGTCCGAATCACCGTTTTCCAGTAAAGACATTATCGAAATTCAAATTGCCAGCCAAAGAAGCCACACGGCAGTACGCGCGGTGAGAAGAGGTGATCGTCAGTTGTTGTGGCAACTACTGTTCGACACTGCCGAAGAGGCATTAAAATTTGCCACCAGTTGCCGCGCCAGTGAGCACCCTATTTCGGCCCATGAGGCCTGCGAACTGGCGGGATAAAGTAGAACCAACAGGCGCCGCGAGCTCGCGCCCGTTACCCTGTGCCAAGAGCACCCGACAGGAGCTAAAAACAATACCATGTCAAAGCCAGAACAATTCTTTGAGCACCTGCGCAGCGAACTCAAACAGATCGATGCAGACGGCCTGTACAAACGCGAGCGGATCATTACCTCCCAGCAGGCCGCTGAGATCCAGGTGAACAACGACACCCAGGTACTGAATTTTTGTGCGAACAATTACCTGGGCCTGGCCAACCACCCGGACTTGATTGAAGCGGCTAAAGAGGGGCTCGAACAGTACGGCTTCGGCATGGCATCGGTGCGTTTTATCTGCGGCACCCAGGACATTCACAAAGCGCTGGAATCGCGCCTGTCTGAATTCCTGGAAACCGAAGACACCATTCTTTACACCTCTTGCTTCGACGCCAATGGCGGCCTGTTTGAAACGCTGCTGGGCCCGGAAGATGCCATCATCTCCGACTCCCTCAACCACGCCTCCATCATCGACGGCGTGCGCCTGTGTAAAGCCAAGCGCTACCGCTACGCCAACAACGATATGGCGGAACTGGAGAAGCAGCTACAGGCCGCAGACGCCGCTGGCGCCAAGACCAAACTGATCGCCACTGATGGCGTTTTCTCTATGGACGGAGTTATCGCCAACCTCAAAGCCGTGTGCGACTTGGCCGACCAATACAATGCCCTGGTAATGGTGGACGACTCCCACGCAGTGGGCTTCCTCGGTGACCACGGCCGTGGCACCCATGAATACTGCGATGTGATTGACCGCGTCGATATTATTACCGGCACCCTGGGCAAGGCCCTGGGCGGCGCTTCCGGCGGCTTTACTTCTGGCCGCAAGGAAATTATCGATATGCTGCGCCAGCGTTCGCGCCCCTATCTGTTCTCCAACTCTGTAGCCCCGGCGATCGTCACCGCCTCTCTGAAAGTGTTGGATATGCTGACTGAAGGCGGCGAGCTGCGTGAACAGCTGCGCGACAACTCCGCATACTTCCGCAAGCGTATGTCCGAAGCCGGCTTTACCCTGGCTGGTGCCGACCACCCGATCATCCCGGTGATGATTGGCGATGCTGCCCTGGCGCAGAAAATGGCTGACAAGATGCTGGAGCGCGGTATCTACGTAGTGGGCTTCTTCTATCCGGTAGTGCCCAAGGGCCAGGCCCGCATCCGCACCCAGATGTCCGCCGCCCACACCCGCGAGCAGCTCGACCAGTGTATCGATGCCTTCATTGAAGTTGGCCGCGAACTGAATATTATCTAAACCAAACAGCGGTGCTGATACGGTAATTCTCACAAGGAATTCACCGGAGCGGCACCGCGCCCTGCCATTTGTAGTTTTAAAAACAATGAAAGCACTATCCAAGCTGAAATCTGAAGTGGGAATCTGGCTTACCGATGTGGAAACCCCCACACCAGGCCACAACGACCTGCTGATCAAGATTCACAAAACCGCGATTTGCGGTACCGACATGCATATCTACAACTGGGATGAATGGTCTCAAAAGACTATTCCTGTCCCTATGGTGGTTGGCCACGAATATGTGGGTGAAGTTGTCGGTATGGGACAGGAAGTTGCAGGTTTCCAGGTGGGCGACCGTGTTTCCGGTGAAGGCCATATTACCTGCGGCCACTGCCGCAACTGTCGCGCCGGCCGCCGCCACTTGTGCCGCAACACTTACGGTGTCGGTGTCGACCGCCCCGGAGCTTTTGCAGAGTATCTGGTAATCCCCGCGCTCAATGCCTTCAAGATCCCGGATAATATTTCTGACGATCTCGCCTCTATTTTCGATCCCCTCGGTAATGCGGTACACACGGCCCTGTCTTTCGACCTGGTAGGCGAAGATGTACTGATTACCGGCGCCGGCCCTATCGGTATTATGGCTGCAGCAGTCGCCAAACATGTTGGCGCACGCCATGTAGTTATCACCGATATCAATGAATACCGCCTGGACCTGGCACGCAAGATGGGCGCTACCCGCGCCGTAAACGTTGCCAAGGAAAACCTCAGCGATGTGATGAACGAGCTGGGAATGAGCGAAGGCTTTGATGTTGGCCTGGAGATGTCCGGCGTACCCGTCGCCTTCCGCGATATGATCGCCGCAATGAACCACGGGGGCAAAATTGCTATGCTCGGTATCCCTGCAGGTGAAATGGCGATCGACTGGGGGCAGGTTATTTTTAAAGGCCTTATGATCAAAGGCATTTACGGCCGTGAGATGTTTGAGACCTGGTATAAAATGGCCAGCCTGATTCAATCCGGCCTGGATTTAACCCCAATTATCACTCACCAGTTTTCGATCGATGACTTCCAACAAGGCTTCGATACCATGGGATCTGGTGAATCCGGTAAGGTTATCCTGAACTGGAAATAAGTCCCAATGGCTGCAGGTTTCCTGCAGCCATTCCTACCTACTTTTCAGCAATAACTTCGTACCCCTCCCATTTCTAGCACCCAGTATCCGCATACACTTCAAGCTAGACCGGTAATAAAAAGACTTCCAAAACTTCAATTATCTCAGGAAATTATATCTTTTGATTTAAAATAGAGACTCGTAAAATCACCTTAAGCTAATTTTTTCCATTATGAAATTTTCAAAAATAAGTTATATTATCTTCCCAATACGATAGAAAAATTTACATATGGATCTCATTCAATCAGCATCTGGAATAATCAGCCTAAGAATCCCCACCCTTATTTAAGGTAATCGAAGCACTCAATATTTCAGCTCTTTTCTACCAAACCATAAGCACTGCCCCGAACAGCCTGAGGCTAAATCATAGCCACAGCAACCGTTACCTCCCACCTCAACAATTCTCTCTAAATTAGCATACGGAAAATATATTTACCTACTCCTGAAAAGCATGAGATAGTAGCCACAGTGCTCACCTTGATATTTGCACAATCGTTCCAAGATATTGGAGTGTTATAGCTTTCTAATTGTGTTGATTTCGGGCAGCAACCATAATACTAACCAGGTAAATATTAAGTATGTTAAGAATTGAAGCTTTTAAACTGATAAGCTTAGCGGCAGTACTGTCAGTATTTTCTATGCCTCTACAAGCATATGAATATGTTGAGAAAATGAATATAACAAATGTGGGGGTCAGCAATACTTCAAATACATTTGTCGTGTATGTTGACCGAGAAGTTCCGGGTTCTGTTTGCTCTGAGACAAAGAGATTCAAGTTTTCCCTTGATGATGAAGATGCCACAGACATTGTAGTAACACTGGCTACTAGTGCATTCATCGCCAATAAACCAGTACAATTTCAGTATGATGTTGGGGAATCAAACTGCCTATCAAAGGGGCAATCAGCGGGTTTTGTTAAGCTGTTTCACGACTAAAGCAACCGTACAAAATATTACAGCCAACCACTAAAGCTGAGCTTCTAAGCACAACCTTACACCAACTAACATCAAAGGGAATAAAAGTAACAATGAAAAAAATATTCAACAAAAAAATTCTAGCCATTAGTGCACTAGTAGCATCCAACGCAGCTCAAGCCGCACTACCAAATACCGAGCAGACAATCACCATGATTGATATCCATAGCGATTATGCAATTATTTGGCTATCTACAGATCTATCAAGCCCGCCACCATCTTCATGCGCAGAGTACAAAGCTGTATCCTGTAATATTGGTGAGGAATTCTGTAGCCTCATGACCAGTGTGGCCCTATCTGCCAAGGCTATGAATAAGCAGGTTGAATTTGCATTTGATAATTCATGCAATGATGTGTTTGGTAACGCTTCCAGATTCAGGATGATGGATTAAAATATTTGATGTCTTTTTAGCGAAACAAAGGCACTTTCAGCAAAATCTTCATTTTAGATTTTCTGCAGGTGCCTTTGATATCATCTTTTGAGTAAAGACATACGTAACCTCCCATAAAATAAAGATTTAACGAATTTTATTCGACATATTAAAAAGCAAAAAACAACCTAACTTTACCCACTATTGCTATATTAACAAACCCTAAAAAATGAAAGATTGGACACTCATTAACAGCGACAAATTTGGACCCATATCAAAAATTGTGGCAGTTTTTCAAGTTGGGCCACCACTTAAGGATTTAGCCATCCCTTGCATAAAAATAAAAATTCTTGAAAATAAGAGCGGAAAATTTATTGGCACCCCAAACATTGCGGTAATGGGTCAAGATGACCATCCCCAATGGATCAGCGGCTTCGGAGAAACGCCGGAGGCAGCATTAATAGATACTCTCGAAGAATTTTATAACACAGCCAAAAAAGTTAGCGGAGAGGATTTTGTCTATAGTAAAAGTGATGATTTTCTTTAATCCGGCCAAATAATGAACCGTCAAAATCACCTTTTGATTGAACTTCCCTGCCTCAACGTTATGTGTAATTAGATACCAATGGATAAGCAAGAAAAGCTATTAATTGAAATTAGAGATGAACTTAAAAATTTGAATGTACAAATAAAATGGGTTATAGAAAAAGCAAAAAATGCTGAAGAAAACGACAGAGGAAACGAGGCACACATCCAAACTATCGTCAACCCTACAAGAAAGGGAAGACAGTGGGACATTTTGGGGGGAGCCCTTATAATTTTAGGCTTGACTGCTTATGCTTTACTTTCCAAATGAAATATAACCACCTAATTAAGTCCATATTCAAAGGCCTTAAAGCCGACTAACCCTCCGACCCTGATTATTGAAGGGCTTATACAATTACGAAAAACCAGTAAATAAAGATATAGCAGTCACCCAGTATTATGAAATATGAAAACTGCAATATATTGAGAAACTTTTGGCTATAAAATATGTGCCACCGACACCTCACAATATAGCTCAACAGGAAGCTTCGAACGATGTTCCCACTTAAGAAATTCTGTTTATCGATTTATAGCTTATAATTTGAGCGAACATGGTAAGTTACTCCGCATCTAATTTTTTACAGATAGCCTTTATCACCCTATCGACTCTAGGTATTGCATTACTTTGGGCGCAAAACCGCTTTACAGCAATCCGATACTTATTAGGCGCCACTGCATTATTGATGGTATTTAATTTTGTAGAAGAAACGAAAGTGGTTAATCTTGGCTATTTAATCACGCCTTCGTTCTCATTATTGATGGGCCCATTATTTTTTGCTGTGGTTGCACAATTAATATCCACCAATTATCAACAACAGCGTAAACACTGGGTGCACTTAGTACCAGCAGCAATCAGTTTATTATTTAATCACTGGCCCCAGTGGGTTTTAGCGGCCGGTACTTTAAGTCAGATTGTTTATTTCTCATTAAGTATAAAAGCGCTTATTCGATATCAACATATCTTGCCCCAAAACCGCTCCGATGCTAACAAATTGAGAGCTGATTGGGTTAAGCGTATCCTATGGGTTCTGGTTGGCGTTGCACTGGTGGATGCAGTGCGGCATAACTTGCAACCTTACTTACCCATTCCTCTTTTGCTCAGATGGTACCTTGTTATGCAACTGAGCTATTTTTTGATTGTTGCTTTGCTTGTAATTCGCGCGGTTAGGGAACCGCAGCTATTTGCGGGTTTAACCGATGGTGAACAAGCGCTGGGCTTATCCGTAATAGAGGGTTGTGACAAGGGAAAGTGCAAAGCTGACGAAACGACTCAGGCGGATACGCTTTTCGAGGAGCTTAACAAACAGGTTCATAGTCAACAGCTCTATCGCCTACCAAGGCTATCCCTCCGGGACTTGGCACAACATACAGGGCTTGGAGAGAAAGATATTTCCTGGGCCATCAATCAGGGCTATGGCGGTAACTTTAATGACTATGTTAATGCCCAACGTTTGGCAGATGTAGTTTCGCAACTTGATTCAGTAAAAGAGAGTGATTCGGACAAAAAAGTTCGTCTCCTCGATATTGCACTTGAAGCGGGCTTTAACTCTAAATCCAGCTTCAACAGCCTGTTTAAGCGCCACCTTGGGATGACTCCTAGTCAGTATTTAGCAGCAAAACCTCAATAATGGTTACTTTGGACGTGCAAAATCTGGATTTCGGACGCTAGAAGCTGATAATTTTGGCATTTTGGCCTCTTTGATTCAAAAGAGGTCATTATGAGGTTTTCTTCCTATTTTGCTCGTTCATGGAAAGCAGCGGTAGCTATTTTAGTGTTCATTAGCGTTGCTGCGCTCGGATCTTGGGGATGTGCATGGTACTTCCCTCCCTCTTCCTACGGGTTAGCTGAACAGAATGCTCGCATTGTAGTTACCGATATCACAGTCATCGACACCCAGCATAATACAGCCGCAAGTAACCAAAACCTCGTCATTCAAGATGGAAGAATTACCCAAATAACTAGCGATGTAATACTTGAGATTGAAGGCGAGCTGAGGATTAATGGCCTGGGTAAATATGTGATGCCAGGCTTAATCGATATGCACAGCCATGTATGGGGTCGGTCCGATCTACTAGCTATGCTTGCGCACGGCGTCACTCGCACAAGAGTTATGGCTGGCAATTCCCCTCAGCGTATCCTTAAAAAATGGATCGATACTGGGAATATAGCCGGCCCTCATATTGTGTTATCCGGTGCACCTGTTAATCAACATTCCCACTATGCCAGTGGCCGACACCACAAGTTTATTGGTAGTAAAGAAGAGGCTCGCCAGCTGGTTCGCCAGCAATATCAGCAGGGGTACCAACAAGTTAAAGTTTATGACGGCTTATCCCGTGAGGTTTTCTTCGCTATAGCTGATGAGGCGCAAAAGCTCGGCATGCCTTTAGCTGGCCACCCGCCTTTTGGTATTACTCTCAATGAATACTTATCGGCTAAACCGCAGTCATTAGAGCATGTGGAAATGATCTTTCAGGCACATTTGAACTACGATTATCAGCAGGAGAGCTTCGATGAAATTGTGCAGCAACTATTAGATAGCAACGTACCAGTTAGCCCTACATTAATCGTATATGACAACGTAGCACAGGTCGCGCAGCATGGGCCAGACTACTGGCACAGCGTAGCTGATGATCTCGAGCTCAATCACCCCGCGATAAAAGCAATGGGTGAGCAGAAGGTTAATGGGATACATAGCGCTAAAGCGCAACAGGATTGGCAGGGTAAATCCAACATTTTCGGAGATATGGCCAAGCAGCTAAACCAAGCCGGTGTTGAGATACTGATAGCATCAGACGGAGGAACCTTCTATACGCCCAACGGCTTGGGCACTATTCAAGAAATGCAACGATTAGTGGAGGTGGGGATTCCTGTTAAAGATGTATTGCGAGCAGCAACCCATCATCCAGCAAAAGCATTGGGCATTAACGATAAGGTGGGCTCAGTTTCCACAGGCTTTAATGCCGAACTATTATTGCTCGAAGACGATCCACGAGAAAACTTGAACACACTCACCAAGCCCCTAGGGGTAATTTTGGATCAGAGCTACTACGATAGACATAGCCTTAGTGAAATGAAAGAGCTAGCCAAAAGCACAGGATCGAAAAGTAAATTCTATTTTTGGTGGATTGTGGATAATTATATTTATTAGCAACGATACCAATTAAATAAACTAAGAATGTAACCCACAAAAGAGAAAGACCAGCCGAATTAGAAGGATATTACTTGTAAATGGGTAGAGTCTCCCCACAAAGTTAAGGTGTCCAAACCTACCAATAACTTCACTCAGAACTATCTAATTCGGCTAGTAAGCCATACAAACCTCGAACCCGAAGTTTAAAAATAGATTCTTCAACCTGAGGCTTACTACCAGTGATTCAATGAGTTCGAAGTGAAAATTTACAAAATATAGGCACAAAAATGATCTTATTGGATTTTATTAAGTTTGTTTTAATATCAAAGCTACGTAAAATCGATGGATATGTATCGGCATATAAAGTTTACATGAATGAGTCTCTATGAGGTTCAAGTAAGCTACAAGAGAGACCTAAGAAGTCTGAAAAAGACTCATCTACTTAAAGGAGAACGCTAGAGCAATATAAGAATAAGTAAAAGGCGCTGACCCAAGGTGCTACCAACACCAGGGGCCAGCTAACCACATTGATATCTACACTATCAAAAGTCGAGTAGACCAAAGGAACTTCCCCTTCAGCCTCTCACAGAACCGTACGTGAACCTCTCAATTCATACGGCTCTTCGTATTCAGCACATTTTCAATCTTCCCATTCTCCAGTGTGCAAACAAGCCACGCATTTGTTGACGAACCTTTCCAATAAAGACCCAACTCTTGAAACAGCTTCGCTTCAGATGCTTAAACTTCTTCCTGGCCCAACGCATCAGCGTTTGGTCAAGATACTTCTGAAGTCGATAAACACCATATTTCCGCCCAAAGTGACCGTAGTAGTTCAGCCATCCTTGTATTGCTGGATTAAGTGCTTGTGCCATCTCCGACAGTGATCGATCCACCCAGTTAATCACACGCCATTGCCTAACCTTATCCTTGATCCTCTTGAAAGCTTTTGGGCTCATTGATGGACCAAAGGCAGTGAAGGTTTGTCCATGGCGATTCTTTGCTTTTCTGGGACCAAATCGATAACCCAGAAAGTCAAAATGGATCACAGGGTGGTTGTCTTTGCGGTTGCTGTTCTTGCAATAAACCTTGCGGGTTTTCTCTGGATGAGCTTCAAGCCCGCAGGTAGTCAGGCGTGCTTTTAGAGCCGCCAGTAAGCGATCCGCCTCTCGAGGATTACGACAATGGTAAACAGCATCATCCGCGTAACGCTCAAAAGGAATATCTCTGTGCGTTCTCACCATCCAGGCGTCCAGCGCGTAGTGCAAAAACAAGTTTGCCAGTAGCGGGCTGATTACACCCCCTTGTGGAGTACCTTGTGTTCGCTCTTCAAGCTGTCCGTCCCGATGTTGTACTGGAGCCGTTAACCAGCGCTGTACATAGAGTCTGACCCACCGATGATTATTATGTTTATCTAATGCCCTCAGCAGGAGTTCGTGATTAATATTGTCAAAGAAACCTTTGATATCTAAATCAACTACCCAGATTCTATCCCAGCATCGTTGTCGAGCTCGACGCACTGCGTCTATAGCAGATCTGCCTGGCCGATAGCCGTAGGAGTCGGGGTGAAATACCTTCTCCAATTCTGGCTCCAGCAGTTGCTTAGCCACCATTTGTGCAATGCGATCTTCGATTGTGGGGATACCCAGTGGTCGCAGGCTGCCATCGAGTTTCGGAATATCCACTCGTTTGACGGCTGATGGAAAATAGCTGCCAGATGACATCCGATTCCATAGCTTGTACAGGTTTTTGGCGAGATTCGATTCATATTGCTCTATCGTTATCTCATCAATCCCCGCTCCGCCGCCATTGGCCTTGATCTGCTTCCACGCTTCCCAAACCGCTCGCTTGGGAATATTGAATGGCTTTGCGCTAATCGTTAATTCCTCCCCATCTGGGTTGATTACACGGTTAGTCGCCGAATACGACAACCCCTTCGCTCCACGTCCATTACAGCCGCTTCTCCACTACTACGGGTTGTTCCGCCCCTGTGACCAGTCTTGGTACTCAACGTCTTGCAGGGCCTCTACTTGACGCTCTTCCTTAACACCTGGACGACAGGTTCTCCTGTTCCACCCAAAAGCCTGTTGTGTGTTCACGCCACCTCTATGCCGGATGCCACTCGGTCGGTAAACAGGTAACCTCCAAGCTTATCCCCGCACTTAGCCAGTGCACGGGTTTTGACATCATCTTGGTAATACGCTTTCGACACCTCATCAGTGGTTCATTTGCATTCGTCTCTACACAACATACCTGACGTATCTCGTACGCCTTTTCCTCAAGCGCTTCTAACCAAAGCTCTTTACTCCGATCACCTTGAGGGGGTTTGTTATCACTTCCTGCAAAGCGATAACGGAGGGCCGACCTCCATCTCCTGGATAGCACGTATTTTTTTTTATTTATAAAAAAAAAAAAAAATACTCAGGACGCACTGGCTATATGCATCATACGCTAGATACCCGCTCGTCTTCAATAAAGTGGAGTAGATTCAGCAGCTTGGAGAGTGTCCTCAAGCTCTGGGAGCGTTGCGCCCGCCTTTTCTTCTTCTATGCCTATCGTTCTCGCGCCCCACCTCTTTCAAATCCCACACATTACTTCTTGAGTCTTCCCACTACGGAAGGCCATCTTCTATTTTGCAAATCAGCAGGAACGAAATATGTTAATTTTAAACCGCCGAGTTGGTGAAAACCTCAGAATTGGGGCAAAGATCTCAATCACAATATTGGAAGTTAAGGGAAACCAGATAAGCATCGGCATAGACGCCCCAAAGTCAATATCCGTGCACCGTGAGGAGGTCTATCTTCGTATTAAAAAGAACAAGCGGTAATAAATAATAGCTACTGATCACAAGTTTGCTTTTGTACTACTTAATGAGTCTATAGCTCGTAAACCCTACAACGGGAAGAGCTGAAGCAGCGGCTTTGTGTACAGTATTTCAAATCCCATGCTTGATTGAATTGACAGGCTTTCAAAGCCAGCAAGATCTATCGAGATCCTCATCCTGCGTATAGTAAAATCACTAACACTCAAAAATAGCTTTCACCTAAGTTCAATAATGTACTCACATCGCCACTATAGAAGCTAGCCGCTCAACCAGCTCTCAATGATCAGTGTCAAGCAGCAATACTGCACACAGCCCTATCTTTTAGCTGCTTCACGCCCTAAACTCGGCTAAGGAGAGCCAGAACCTCTCCTTAGCCGCCTTAATACTTTGATCTTTTAAGCAGATAACCACCACATAAATTACTACTTCAAACAAAAATAGAGCTGATTTTTCCCACAAGACTTCTACTACTCAATCGTCAGCTATTCAGAGTAACTGTTCCTAGGATTCCACTCTGTTTATAGCCCACTTTCTGTATGTTTTTGCCGTTTCAACCTATCTTACACGAGGTCCAAATAAAGTTAGCAAGCGCTAGCTCGTCAGATTTTCGATCATCATGACCGTTATTTTCTTACTAACGATAAATAACTCTGAAATAGTATATAATTCAACAAGTTAAGAGCTTTCTGATATTGCTTGACAGTAGTCATGATGATCGTTTTTCCATTTTGTACGATTAGCCCAAATTCGTATAACCTTCTGATTTAAAATGAAAATTTATCTCTCTCCAACTAGATTGATTCCGAGATAGTAATCAGGATAATAGTGATCAGAATGATTACTATATAAATGTTATGAGTAGGCACCGATGAAATATCTATACCTATCGCTACTATTATCCATTGCAGTAAATGCAGCCGCATCTGAGTGCCCCCATGAAAATAGCGAGTCCGTACTCCAAGACTCCCTTTATGATATTCGCCTGCCTTTTACAGCGCTCCAGTATTTCAACATAAACCAGCCTGATGAGGCCCGCAAAAGACTTGCTGAAGATTTATCCAATATAATTTATGGCTTGAATCAACTTTTACCCCATGAAGGGTGCTTTGAAAGCGAGGCCGAGTTGAACCGAGCCTGGGGTATGATTAGGGTTCTTGCTGTAATGCATGAAAAGTACCCTGTCCCAGAGTGGGAAGATGATAAGGTAGTACTATCTTTACTACAAAAAGCTAAGGAAAAGGACCCTGCCCACACGGCTACAGTAAGAGGTAGGGATTGGAGTAAGCAGCTATGAAACTCATAACAATTTTAGGCAACGGAAAACTTACTGCGCCTTCGGCTCCGTAATTTTCCGTTGCTAAAGGCGTTATGCGTCATGAAAATTAAGCAGATACTAATTGCTCTACTATTTTCAGTGTCTAGTGTAACGGAGGCGGTTGAAGCTTGTAGTGAGTATGATTACTGCCCTCCACAGGGCACTATACATGTCATGGTTTCTCCTAAGGTTAGTAGAGAGAATCGTAAGCTATGTGACGGAGCGACATTTGTTGTGCACTTCTCCCTAAGAATGGGTGAGCCAGAGAACATCGTTATAAATTCAGGCCCTGAAGCGTTACGGCCAGCAATAATCAAAAGCTTCAAAAGATGGAGGTTCGGCGCTACTGAAGAAGTTAATGGTGCAGTAGAGACATTTTCACTGACTCCAGCGTGCTTCGTGCAGAAGAGCGCGGTTCCATGGTGATCACGCATAACAAACGCAAGCAGAATGCTCCGGTCCTACGGGCCTCCGCGGGCATTATGTGCTCTAAAGGAGTAGGAAATTGAAGTTCGTGATGATCTATGGGCCTTCAGGCATAGGAAAGGAGAGCATTGCTCGCGAGTTAGCGAAGCGAAATGGATGGAAACTTTTTCCACAGCATCTTGCATTCGATATATCCAGCGCAGTGATTGGTTTTGGAAATGATGGCTTTGAACGACATCAGCGGAAAATTTGTCTAGATGCGTTTGAAACTATTGCTGAAGATAGTGCCAGCGGCATAGTCTTCACTTTTTGCTATGTGTCTCCAAGCAGTGATTACTTTATAAATGGACTTCTAGATTTTTTAAACAGGCATGAAATAAGTGCTGATTTTGTACACTTAGAGTGCGAGCTAGATGAACACATTCGTCGAGTGACAAGCGAAGGTCGCAAAAACACAAACAAAATACAAAAAAAAGAATATTTACTAGATTATCTCGAAAAGTTTGATTTTGCGGCAAAAATACCGGGTGC
Source organism: Microbulbifer maximicatervae (SeqCode) (assembly GCF_052467815.1). NCBI lineage: Bacteria > Pseudomonadati > Pseudomonadota > Gammaproteobacteria > Cellvibrionales > Microbulbiferaceae > Microbulbifer > Microbulbifer maximicatervae (SeqCode). The sequence goes on along the minus strand of NZ_CP174326.1, from coordinate 3,041,831 downwards.
AAACTCAACAGTACTCGATACAACAAATTTATCAGTACTAGAGTCGGTTGCTAAAATTGAAGCATCGATCAGCACATAACAAATCGTGGCAGCGAGGGTGCTACGCGCCGGGAAAGCTTACACTGCGTTCCAGCTTCCCCTGCACTCAGCGTTACACACCATAAAGAGAATATGACTTTATCAAGAAGGAATTTGGGCTTTGATAGATTGCTAGATGTGGTCTTGAATGAGTCGCCTGAAAAGGTCGCGGATATGAGCAAAGACGACCCCTCAATTTTAGAGCAAACTAACTCCATTGGTGAGAATGTACTTACATGGTGTGCGTTGGAATTGAAATATGAAGAGGTTGAGCTTTTAAGGTCATTGGGTAGCCCTATCCAGGAGCAAGCTGTAAGCGAAGCAATTCAGCATGGAAACTCTGATATGCTTCTACTGTTGCTAGAGCTAGGTGGTGATATCTCGTCCTACTCAGCCTCGCAGTGTATTAGAATTGCAGGTAACTTCGGCAGTGATTCTAGAAAACTACATATAATCAAATCACACTTAGAGAGTTATGGGGTAAATGTGTAACAAGGCGCTCAACTACACTCCGGCCGCAAGCGGCCTCCCTCGGACAGCCAAAAGCGTGCTTCGCACTGGCTGCCGGTTAGCTTAGCGTTAAGTTTCTATGAGGTTTTGATTAATGTTCAAATATCTATTAGCACTACATATAGCGTTACTTCCTTTGATGACATCGGCTCAAGAGCGAGAACACTTATCCGTCGAAGTTAACGGAAAGAATATAGGCTATGTATGTAAAGGTACCGGGGAATTGACGATACTGCTCGTCGCAGGTATGGGTCTGAACGTGCAATCAACATATAAAAATACATTTAGAAATATTGATCCTGCTAACTATAAGGTGTGTATGTACGATCGCGCCGGATATGGCATGAGCACTTATGGCGATCCAAAAGTTAGAACTATGTCTGAGCTAGCCGATGAGCTAACAACTCTTACTGAGAAGTTAGAATGGAACAAAGTAGTGCTTGTTCCCCATTCGTTCGGAGGCCTAGTGGCAAGAGCTTTTACCAACCAAAAACCTGAAGTTGTTAAAGGTATCGTGTTTGTAGATGCGGCACACGAAAGCTGGTATCAGGACATGAAGTCATCAATGTCACGGGAAGGCTGGAAAACCATGGAGTGGATTATGGATTGGGAGCGTAATCATCACTCTTTCGAGGATTTCGAAGAGGCTTCATCACATACATCAATTTATTCAATTCCCAGTGACTTACCTATCACTGTCATGTCTAGAGGCATTCCTCACGTCAGTATTCGGCAGACGAAAATGAGCTATAAAGATGTAGATACATACACTAAATCATGGGATCGGTCTCAAGAAAAACTAAGGGCTATCACTCGCAATGCGGAGGCAGTTACTATGATGTATGCGTCGCACCTTTTTGACGAATCTGACCCATGGATAGTTATTGAGCACATCGAGAAAATGATCTCAAAAATTGAAAACGAAACTTAAATCGGGTAGCCGGTAGTTTTTAGCTACCGGCCCCCACACCACCCATCATGCGGGTCCGCAATGGGCGGTTCCCTATCCGTAATGAATCTCTACCCAACGATAGTGTCGAGCAGATCTTCATTTGAGTTGAGTGTCATGGCTGTGCGCCACATCAACTTTAACCGACTGGAAACATATCAGTAGGCTAGCCCTGTCTTTCAACTCGTGAATTTAGGTTCAGGCCTTCACCCTGCCCAAGGTATTAATCTTGGCATTTGGCCACCCACCAAAGAAAGATCATTCAGGGCGCCTCACTAGACTTCAGTGAAAAGGGTCGCTTTTGGGAAGGCCGTTTTAAGTCCCAGGCCTTACTGGATGAAAGAGCCCTCGCCGTCTGTATGGCTTATGTAGACCTCAACCCGATCCGTGCCAATATTGCCAAGACACCTGAAGAATCTGATTACACTTCGATTCAACAGCGTATTCGTACGACAGTCTCAGGCAAGCAGCCAAAAAATTTACTTCCATTTGTCGGCGGTGATCGTTTGAATATGCCAAAAGGGCTACCCTTTCAATTGGATCACTATTTGGAGTTGGTAGACTGGAGTGGTCGGCATTTAGACCCCAGAAAACGAGGCTGTATTACCGAAAACACGCCCCCTATCCTTGAACGGCTCAGCATTTCACCCAAGCACTGGCGATATCTCAATCGAAATTTTGAAAGTCGCTTTAAAGGCTTAGTGGGATCGGTGGAGGCGGTAAAGCAAGCTTGCATCCAACTCGATAAACGCTGGGTACATGGTATAGCTGATTGCCGGCGCTTCCTCTCAGCTACGCCCTTCTAATTTATCCCTACTCCAAGTGCTCGATAGCTGCTCTTTTATCCAAAAATAGCGATTCCCAAAACCTAACTACCAATTCCCAGCATTTCGTCTTCTTTACCTCTTAATCAAAGAGAAAGAGCCGCCAGAGAGGGAGTCAGTTTTGTTACTGGCTCCATCCTCCCTTCTTTGGCTGTCCTAGAATCTATCTCAGGAATTTACAATTTACTGTGGCACAGAAGTTCTCACCTAGCTTTTACCCTCCAATACCATGGCTGTCCTTTTTGTTTTTGGAAATCTTACAAAATCCGAATACCAGCAATAAAGCTAAAAAGATTACATTAACCAAAAATATCGAAACCTGCCCCACATCGAAAAAAAACAAATACATGCAATTAATAGTTAATGTAATCAACATCCCTGCACACAATAATCTAGACACTTGCCGTCTATACCCAACAATAAAAATCAAGATAGGTGAAAAAAGCATCGAAGAGATCATCAAAAGCATATCCAAGGTTAATAAACCACCTGGATTATATCTCAACCCCATAATGATCAATCCCAAAAAAATACCTATACAAAATAAGGACCACACCAAATATATTCCAGCTGTTAATCTAGCCATAATTCCCCTGCCGCACCCCCTATCAACAGTTCTGGACATCCACGAAATAGAAAGTATAAACCGCCAGCCCTATTGACAAAAGATTAAAATCTCACAAAATACTGTATGTTCATACAGCAAATTGTGCGTACAGCCAATGACTCTACCGCGAAGTGCCCAGATATCTCTGGATACAACACCCTATTATCACTGCGTTTCCCGCTGTGTGCGGCGTGCATTTCTGTGTGGTAGAGATACTGAATCCGGAAAAGATTATGAGCATCGGCGCGAATGGATTGAAAGCCGTATGTATAAGTTGGCCGAGGCGTTTGCTCTAGATATTGCCGCCTATGCGGTAATGAGTAATCACTACCATATAGTGCTATATATTGACACAGAATCGGCTAACAAGTGGTCTATTACAGAGGTAATTACTCGCTGGCAAAAGCTATTTAAGGCTTCCAGCTTAGCTCAGCGCTATCTTCAGGGCGATGCCCTCGATCACTGTGAGGTAACCAAACTAAAAGAAGTTGTTTCCCTATGGCGGGAGCGCCTAATGGATATTAGCTGGTTTATGCGCTGCTTAAATGAATCTATCGCTCGCCAGGCCAATGCCGAGGACCAGTGTACAGGTCGCTTTTGGGAAGGCCGTTTTAAGTCCCAGGCCTTACTGGATGAAAGAGCCCTTGCCGCCTGTATGGCTTATGTAGACCTCAACCCGATCCGTGCCAATATTGCCAAGACACCTGAAGAATCTGATTACACTTCGATTCAACAGCGTATTCGTACGACAGTCTCAGGCAAGCAGCCAAAAAATTTACTTCCATTTGTCGGCGGTGATCGTTTGAATATGCCAAAAGGGCTACCCTTTCAATTGGATCACTATTTGGAGTTGGTAGACTGGAGTGGTCGGCATTTAGACCCCAGAAAACGAGGCTGTATTACCGAAAACACGCCCCCTATCCTTGAACGGCTCAGCATTTCACCCAAGCACTGGCGATATCTCAATCGAAATTTTGAAAGTCGCTTTAAAGGCTTAGTGGGATCGGTGGAGGCGGTAAAGCAAGCTTGCATCCAACTCGATAAACGCTGGGTACATGGTATAGCTGATTGCCGGCGCTTCCTCTCAGCTACGCCCTTCTAATTTATCCCTACTCCAAGTGCTCGATAGCTGCTCTTTTATCCAAAAATAGCGATTCCCAAAACCTAACTACCAATTCCCAGCATTTCGTCTCCTTTACCTCTTAATCAAAGAGAAAGAGCCGCCAGAGAGGGAGTCAGTTTTGTTACTGGCTCCATCCTCCCTTCTTTGGCTGTCCTAGAATCTCCCTATTTAGAACTGGTAGACCGGAGTGGCCGCCAACTCAATCCACAAAAGCGTGGGACAATTGATGAAAATATTCCTCCGATCCTCGAACGGTTAGGTATACCGGAAAAACACTGGCTCTACCTAAACCGTCACTTTGAAAGTCGCTTTAAACACCTGATTGGCTCGGCAGAGTTAGTCAGGCAAGTCTGTATAAAACAAGCGCTGGGTGCACGGGCTGCGGGACTGTCAACGCTTCCTTAGCCCCTGCCCCATTTAAATAGCATGAAAACTGCTTGCAAAGTGCACTAAACAAGCTGTGTGCCTACCTCGGCCTCTCTATCCACTTCTGAATAACACTCCGTGATAATTTTTTACGCCAAATAGATATCTTTTTCGGAATAGATTCCTCAACTACTAGAAAATGGCGTAAAGATTTCGAATCTTCAATCTTTGGGTGTCCAGGAACTCCCCAGGAACTCCCAAGAATAATATTGATTAATCTCTCTGACCTCATCATGGTACATAGCTGTTGCGTACTTTCTCGTTCAAGAAATTACTCTCCATCACTAGACAATTATTATACATATAGCCAATATGGAAAATATAAATTCAAGTGACAAAAAAACCAATACACATATAAACCATCTCTCTCCATACATATTCGAAGTAGCTATGAATATCGACCTTACTTAACTTAAATAAAGATTTAACCAAATCATATATCTATAACCTTATCATATTCTGCCCATTCATACGTTTTGGTTTTCGTTTTTCTTCTTATCTCTTCTTTGTGAGACATCCCCCAATCTTTGTGAATTTCTTCATTCCCACACTCATCTTCTTCGGTGCACCATATCTCGTAATTGTAATTTGCATATACGATGGTTTCCCAAGTATTAGTTTGCTCCCAAACCTTTATTGATAAAAGAGCCATATTAAAGTTTGGCTTTGGAAGTTTATAAGCGCTTTTTAGGGTTTTTGAAACCAAAATGGCTTGCTTACCTCTTCTATACGCTAAAAGAGCAGTTTCTTTCAGTGTAATAGGCCCATGTGTGATTTCAGTATCACTGCTAAGATAGGAACTAACAATAACTACCCAACAGTTATCTAATAGCTCAGTGGGTATTGCATAAAGCCCTGTGGGATCAAATCCAGCAAGTGGGTTCTGATTAACATAACTATATAGATTGATTCCACCAGTTAAGCCAATTGGGTCACTCTGTAAATATCGCCCCAAACTGGGGTCATAATCTCGATAATAGTTATAATTTAGACCACTTTCCTCATCGTAATACTGCCCAGGAAAGCGCACATTAAATACGATTCCTTGTCCATTCCCATCTACATCATTATCAACAACAGTTTCCCCAAAGACACTACGAGTACTGCGCCAAATAATTTCCTCATCACTATTGATCAACAGTCGTGGCGTATCCAGATGGTCACTGTACACCACATAAGTTCCGTTAGTATCTGCAACCTGAAGCGGGGCATAAGCGTTGGGTAAATAATCGTAGCGTTGGGTAAGACTCGCAGTGCCATCACTCTCTTCAAACTCTGCTATTAGCTGGGTGCCATTCCATAAAAACCAGGTGGTGATACCATCAATAGTTTTAAAGAGCCTCCTGCCACTAACATCATAACCATAACTCGCGGTGGTGGAGGCCTCACTGTAGCCTGTAAGGCGATTATCTAGGTCGTAAGTAAATATTTTATTTTCCGTCCCGGTAATAGACGTTAAGTTACCATCATCATCATAGGCACGGATCAAAGTGTTATTGTTTTGGCTGATTAATTGATTGTTACTGTTATATTCGTAGGCCGCGCTATCACTCGGATCCTCTCGATTTCCTACCCCATCGTAGGCAAAGACCTCATCGGTAAAGGCAGTATTATCTGGATAGTCAGCCCTGGTTAGTCGATCTACGCCATCATAAGAAAACAATTGGGTGCCATCATTGTCATTATATTCAATGATATTTTTTACTGCATCAAAACTGAAGCCCAAGGACTCCAAGACAATATTAGAGGAATTAGTAACAGTAGAACCTGCTAAAGTACCATCGGTATTGTAGGTATTGGTACGGCGAACTCCAGATGCATAATTAAGGTTAACCCAACGATCAGCTTCATCGAAAGCCAATGAATGAGTCTGGCCTGCCAAAGTGACACTCGATAAGCGAGCATAATCATCATAATTAAAACTATGATTGGTTAGAACGCCACCTAGCTCAGCAGTATTATCAAGACTGAGCCTACTCAACTTACCCAGAGAATTGTAAGTGTAGTTAAGAACTCTATCTCCACCAGGTATATAATGGCTAGTGGTTTGGGATATACGATTTAATGCATCGTAAATATTTGTATAAAGTGCGGAGCTTTGTATGGCTGTATCAATAGCTTGCGTCAGTTGACCATTGTCATTGTAGGTAAAACTCTGTGCACGCTCAATATTATTACTCGCATAATCTGTAGCGCTTCCAAAATGTTCAATACTTACTAATCCACCCCAATCTTCATAGCTATATACCAACACTTGGCCACGAGTACCGGATTTAGTGGTGAGGCGGCCGCGGCTGTCGTAGGCGTAGTTAATCGCTTCCCCACCAGGGCGGGTTTCTGCGATCGTGCGACCTAATCGATCATAGGTATAACTAGTTGTATTACTTTTCGGATCAGTAACTGACAGGAGGTTGTTACTAGCATCGTAACTAAAGGATGTAACCAGACTGGGGGTTATTCCTTGCTGTTCGGCTCTGGTTAAACGATTCACTTCATCATAAGTGTACAGAATGACACGATTTAACGAATCGGTGGTACTAACTACATTACCAAAGGCATCATAACTATGATTTACCACACTACCTTTCGGGTCAGTAATACTGGCTAGGTTACCGTGCACATCATAACTAAAGGTAATAGTATTACCTAACGCATCCGTAGTACTTAAGCGCTGCCCACGGCTATCGTAAGTATAAGTTTGGTAAGTGGAGTTGGCACCGGTACTATCCTGACGATCGATGCTGGTAAGCCTGCGTTTTCCATCGTACTTGAACAGAATGATTTGCCCGGAAGAAACTTCACCACTCAAAGTGTCTGTAACTCTCCCCATTTCCACTTGCACTAAGTCATTATCTACGTAGGTATAGTGGGTTTCCTCGTCCAGGGGGTTGGTAACCTGCACTGGGCGGTTTTTATCGTCGTAGGCGAAGCTGGTGGTGTTGCCCATGGCATCAGTAGCAGTTAGACGATTGCCCACTTGGTCATAAGTGTAGCGTTGCACCCCGGTAGCCAGGCTGTTGCCATTGCTGTCTTTCCAATACTCTTTGGTGGGGTAAAGACTTTCATTCTCGTATTCCAGCACATACTGGCTACCATCGGCGTAAGTAGTCACTGTTAGCTGATTGCGGGTGTTATAGGTAAAGCCGGTGGTTTGGTAGCCCCCATCTGCCTTTAATTGTTTAATACTGGCTAAGGTCTGGGGGTTACCGTCGGTATCGTAATTAAAAGTATATTCGGTGCGGAACACCGTGGTGGCATCAGCAGTGGAAACTACCTCTTCACTGGCTATCCAGCCGCTCTCGTAAGTCCAACTAGTGGTAATGATTTCACCACTAGCCAGGTTAACCGCTTTACTCAAGCGACGGTTATCAGTGTTGTAGGTGTAATCGATAGCGCGCACTAGAGTACGATCACCATTGTCATCGGCCAGGCCATAGCGCTCTTCACGAGTAACGTTATTATTAGCATCGCGGGTTTTTACGGTGAGATAGCCCGCTTGGTCCTCATACTCCACTGTGCGGCCATCTTCGTTAAACACGTAGCGCTCAGTGGTGGTATAAGGATTATTGCCATCGGCATCGGTAACAGTGGTAGTGACCTCAGTTTCATAACCCTCAGTAACATAGTCAAACTCGAAGGTTAGATTGCCGTAGACCTCTTTGATTACCCGATCTTCTGAATCGTAAGTTTCCTCATAGGGAGTAGCATTTTCACCCACCTGGAAGTAGGTTAGATTGTGGCCGTCGTTGCTATCTTCGTATTTATAAGTAGATACCAGCCCTTCCAGGCCGGTGACTTTAATCAGGTTGCCTGAAGTTAGGGCATTACCTTCACTATCATCCAGCGTATCGTGGCTATAAACAATAGTGCGGCCGGCGTGGTCCACCGCTTGGGTAACACGGCCGGTGTCGCTATCGTAACTGAAGCTAACGTAGTTGCCACTCAGGCTGCCATCTGCCAGGCGCTCTTCAATTTTTTGCAACTGGTAGCTATAGGCCACCGTCATCGGCTTAGAGGGATCGACGGAATAAAGAGAAGTACCGACGATAGGAAAGCGTTCACTGCTGTAAGTAAACTCCAGGCGCTGACCGTTTTTATTTTCCCGTGCTGTCAGTCGGCCTTCAGCATCGTAGTAATCTTTACGTCCATTATTGTGGGCAAAGGTGTAGGTACCATCGCTATCTTCACTCAGGGTTCCACGCAACCCAGCTACATCGCTCACATAGGCACCGCCACTGTAAACAAACTCAGCGCGGTGCCCGGCACAATAGCGGATTATTACTTTATCATCGGGGTATTCATACAAGCGGTAATCGTGATCGAAAGCCCAGCCATAACCCAGAGCACTATCATAATCCGATTGGTTATTGTATTTGCGTATAATTTGAATCGGGTAGCTGCCATTGACCACCATATCGGTTTCTTTGTGGCGTTCCTGTCCGCTGTAAAGTACGACCGTACCCCCTTCAACTTCCTCTTCGGGGCAGCCTCCCCCATCGCCACTATCACCGCCAGCGCTATCATCACTGTTAGAGCCAGTACCACCACCAAAGGTGTGGGCCTGACCGGGGCTGGCGGCTATGGCCAGGGTTAAAGCCAGCATCGCTGAAGCTAGGGGCGGACAAATAGAGTTCGCGCTTGCGCAGACGCGCCGGGCGCCCTCCAAAGTTTTGCTAAATCCAGCAAGGGCTTTTAGCGGTGTTTTTAGTATTTTGTTGGCAAAACTGCTCATGGGTATTCCCTATCCCCCAACTTCTGGCCAGGAGTGTGATTCTTATTCAGTTCAAATCGGACGATATTATTGTGCGGCACGCCACAGGCGATAATCTTTCAAAGCGGTTTGTTCCTGCTTATCCTTGCCCTGTGCCTGGTAAGCCTGGGCTAGACCAAGATAGGCGTGGCCGTATTCCGGGTGGTTTTTTATTAAGCGGCTGAAATAGGTTTCCGCTTCTGCCCACTGCTGCTGTTGAATGGCGATTTGGGCCAACAATTGCAGGGCTTGGCGATGGGTTCTATTTTGTTTCAATACCACTGAAGCGTGCTTCTTGGATTTTTCGTACTTACCTAGCTTTTTTTCCAACTGGGCCAATTCAATCATGGCCGGGTAATTTTGCGGTTGCTGTCGCAGCAGGCGGTTGTACAAGGCCCGCGCCCGCTTATATTCCTTTTGTTCAACCGCCGCTTGAGCCTCAGCTTGGGAGACCTGCTGGATATGGGCGCTCGGCTTGGCTGCGCAAGCTCCAGTACTCGCAAAAAGCGCAATAATTGCCAGGGATAGAATCTGGATTAATTCCGTCGTTCGCTTCATGGTTCACATCCTTCTGAATATCTAATTCGCATTAGAGTTAATCTTTATGAGCGAGAGTTTTCGCTGAATCATCGGCCTGGGGCTTTTCAATAACCACTTTTAGGGTGGCCATACCAAAGTTGCCCAGGTAGCCGCGCAAATTCACGGTGAGATAGTGCTCGCCTGAGTTGTGGTTGCGGCTGTCCCAGCGATAAGTGGTGGGGAAGTAACCCACTTCGTTCTCATAAATGTACTGTCCGTCGACAAAGTACACAGGCTCAAATCTTTTTGAGGCCAGCTGCGCGATATGCTCCGGCTGTACATTAATACGTACCGGTACAGTGCCACTAACTATCGGGGTGCCTTCGCTATTTTGGGGGTAGTCCCCCACCAGTGAAATTTCCAGCGGGAAATCTCCCCGGCTCATTGCGTCCCGTTGCGCTGGGGCGTGAATACGCGGGCGATGGGATTTCTTTTTTTGTCGCGGGCTTTGGCCCCACGGCATATCCTGTACAAAGCGGGCGCCAGAAGATGATTTATCTCCGCTCACCAGAATGGTATTGCGGGGTAAGGCGAAGGCATTGAGAATTAATTCCAGCGCTGGGTGGCCCTTTAAATTCAGGGCGCCGGAGGCATCTTGTCCATCCCAGGCTTCTTTTTGTTGGCCAGACGCGCGCGGCACCCAGTCGATAATATTATTCAGCAGTGGGCCGTTATTTTTTAATCCCACCCGAATTGCGACGCGGGCCATTTGCGGCAGGGTGTAATCCACACTGCCCTGCTCCGCATTCCAACTTAGATCGTTCACCGCGACACTTTCACCACCGGTAATATCGGTCAGGTCGTACTCGGCAGTTTGCTCACCGGCTTTTGCATTGATGGTGTAGTGATAAGCCTCTGCGGGTACCGGGCGCCCCTGCTGGTCGGTGCCGTCCCACTGCCACTGGTGATCGCCCGCCGCCAGCTGTTCGCGGTATTCCGTTTTGATCAGCAGGTCGCGAGCGTCGTAGATATTAATCGTGACGTTGGCTTGCGTATCAATATGGTAATTCAGTGTGAACTGTTCACCCTGGGCGGGGGCAAAAGAGCGGGATTCAATATTGACCCCGGAAATAGACAGTCCGTAGCCAGCCAAGGGCGTAACCAGAGCGGCCAATACTGCGGTGAGGCCGATTTTTTTTAACATCTTATTCATAGTACTGATTTGCCTTGCGCGGGTTGTGGCCGCCATAGGGGTTTACGGGCACCGCTGGTAAATTGGGTCAGCTGGGTTAACTCACCATCATCGAGCGTTAACCTCCACAGGTTATAGGCACCGTCGCGGGTAGACTGAAATACAACGGCATCACCTTTCGGGGACCAGCTGGGGGCGGCATCCAGTGCGGCATCGGTGGTTAGCTGTTTGAGTTTTCCGTTGCTCTCGCGCAACCACAAATCGTAGTTACCGGCACGGTTACTGGAAAATACCAATCGGCCTTTTGTGTCGGCGACAACATCAAAATTGTAAAGACTGTTAAAAGTCAGTTGCCGCTTGCTTCCGGAAATCAAATCCAACGCCCAGATATCGTGGGCTTCGCCACCATCCCCGGACAAGAAATACACGGTCTTGCCATCTGGATGCCAGCGGGGTTCGTGCTGCATATGACGCATATTGGTGAGTTTTTGCTGGTCGCTGCCATCCAATGGCAATCGCCACAAGTTGTTATCGTCAACACTGTCGGAGGTACTGAGAGAAAAGACTACAGATTTTCCATCTGGCGCTAGGCTCGCATCAATAAAACCTTTAAGCGGCATTGTTATTGGCAATTCTTTGGCGTTGGCCAGCTCTACTTCATGCAGTTCACCCTGGCTGCCATTCACCAGCAAACGTTTGCCATCGGGAAACCAGCTAAGGCTGTTTTTATCGAAGGCTGAGTGGGTGAGCTGCCGGTGTTGTTGGCCCTGGGTATCCATTACCCATACCTGCCAATACCCCTGTTTGCCCGGGGCCAGGTAAGCAATATCCTCTTCTGCGTAAACGCAGGCACACCATAGCAATGCACAAGTCACAATGACCACGTTGGACTTTAGTAAGGCTTTCACGTTGTTCTCTTGGTTGTTTTTTGATTTAGCGCCGACTTGTCAGTTAGGCGCTAACGGTGAACTAAAACACCGCTAGCGCTCTAACCATTATTGATACAGCTGCAATGCGCCGTAGTAAGTGGTACTGGCTCCGGTAGTTGCCGAAGTCGCTTCTATCCAGAAACTGTACACACCTTCATCCGAGACCATAATCGCGTTGCCATCGCTCTCTTCATAACCGGTCCACTCCACCTCGTGAGTGGCTACTGCGCCATCGCTGTCATTAGCGGCTTGCAGCTGGTTATCGATCAAGGTGATCGCTCCGGCATCTGTCGGGTCACCGATATCCGGCGGTAACAGTTTGAAGGTTACGTAGGAGTCCTGATCCAACAAGTAAGCCACTTTCGAGATTTGATCGTAGCTGTGGTACATCAGATAGGGATCGGATTTTACTTCGATGTTGGGTGCGTCCAGTGTGCCGCTGATACTTGGGTTTATGCCGTCAATAATTACCACGTTGGTGGGCAGAACTTCTGGATAAGGCACATAGGTGGAAAAAGATCCTGAAGTTAGCACGCCATCTGCGGTGCGACCATCCCACACCAAGTAGTGAGCGCCAGCTTCCATAGGAACGTTATCGTAGACAATGCGCTTGTCACCTCCACTTGGTGTCACTTCCATATAGACACGCACATTCGAAGTGGGTGTGACTGCAGCTTTCATAAAGTCGTTCTGTGCTGCATTCATAGTGGAGTCCATACTGCCTATTAAGACATCACTACTGGTGCCTACATTCTCAATAGCGTACACACCTTCAACACCTCCACTCACTGCGGTGAGATCATAGGTGTATGCCTCTTCCTGAACATAATTACCCTCGTCATTCTTGCCATCCCAACTCAGGGAATAATTACCCGCACTATCAAAGGTTTCCACCACACTGCGAACCAGCTCTTCAGTTTGCTCGTCTTTAATATCCAACGTAACAGTAGCGCCGGCAGACAAGTCAAAGCTGATTACCAGGCTCTCTCCAGAAACTGGGTTAACCGTAGTTTGGTTACGGCTAACATTGGCAATACTAATCAGGTCAAGAGTAACCGTACGAATAATCGTAGAGATATTCCCCGCCCTATCACTGGCAACCAAACGTACCTGATAGTCACCATTTGCCGGTGCCTCAACAGTTCCGTCAGTCGAGCTAACGACCCATTCAGCGAGAGTGCTTTCACTTACCAATGATGTTGAAGATTCGAGGCTTACCCAGTTATCGGTATCACCACTCAGCTGGTAATCCACGGTGTAGTCAACAAAGAAGCTGTCGGTAGCACTGCCTACAATCTCCAGAGCCGTAATCCCAGTTGATAAGGTATCGCCGTTATTTACATTAGTCATTTCGGCTATAGGGGCAGTGTTATCCAGCTCTACCCAAATAGCACCCGCGCGATAACTGGTATTCTCCGCATCAGTTACCTTCAAGAATAAATAGTAACGACCATCATTTAATACGGTGCTGCCACTGTCAGTACCATCCCAATCGATATTAATATCTGTACCAGTTCCAGAGAAAGTATTCACAACAGTTCCGGATTCATTACTGATTTCCAGATCCCAATTACTAGCTGAACTCAAGGTGGCAGTTATAGCTAATGAATCCTGGGTGCCATCACTATTTGGGGAAAAGTATTCGTAATCTCCGTTTAAGTCGGATGTTATTACTCGAATCTCTGCAGCCAGGGCACTGCTGTAATCTACTGCAGTTTCTGGTGAATCAACCCCGATAATATCTACCCCCCACTCTGGTGCAGCACTGCCCCACCAGTTGCCAGTAACATTCAACACCACCGCCGAGCTACTACCATAGTTATTGAGGTACAAACTGCCATTGGTATTACCATAGAGATCATTGCCGGTAATCGTGGGCGTTGGATTGGTAGCATCACTACCCGAACCATTCAGGTAAATACCATAATTATTATCGATAAAACTATTACCCGTTAAGCTCGGTGAAGAGGCCCCGGTAATATAGGCACCGTAATTCAAGCCAGTAACAATATTGTCAGTTACTGCTGGGGATGCAGTATCCAGGGCTAGCCCGGTACCAATATAACCTGTATTTTGGATCAAATTATTGGTAATCGTGCCACCGGTAAAATTGTTAATGCTGATCCCGCTTTCGCTAAAGTCAGTAATAATACTGTTGGTAACACTGAACGCAGAAGGCGAAGTCGTAGAGACTGCATTTTCAGCATATTGGATGTAAGCATTATCAATTCTGACACTGCCACCACTTGCTACGACGATACCTTGCCAATCGCCTGCCACAGGGTATTGGGCCTCACTGGTAAATATTACCGGCTGTAAACTGGAACCACTAACTACCAAATCTCCCTCTACTGTTAGTGAGTGACCGGCAGGGAATACCAATATTGCTCCAGCTTCCAGCGTTAAACTCACACCACTATTTACATTGATATCGTCAACAACAATATAGGATCCCGCAGCCAAGCTCGTGTCAGTATCAATATCCAAGCGGAGGTAGTGATCGTATACGGAATTTCCATTGGCACTGCTCAAGTAGCCACTGTAATCCACTAACGGTCGATAGGAAGTGCTATCGCTGTAATCGTAGACTTCTGCCTGTATTTCCCCTGAATCTAAAGTATTCCACCAATTGCCCGTAGCATTAACCGTAACTACACCGCTTTCGTAATAATACGTATACAAGTCGTAACTACCGTTACTGTGGATACTATTGCCGGTAATCTCAGGTTGCGGATCGTACTCTGCTTCCCTCATTCCGTACAAATAAAAGCCGTAGTTACTATTATCGGTAATAGTATTTCCCGTAATCGTTGGTGTGGTAGCAATACCGCTATAGCCCTTAATGTAAAAACCGTGTTGGTTATCGGTGATCACGTTATCGCTAGCAGTGACATTCGTCACACCGTACAGGTATACCCCAGCATTATCGGCATGCTGAATAGTGTTGCTACTGATTGAGCCGCTGGCGCTGTATGCGTGGATAGCACTTTCATCAAAATACTGCAAAGTACTATTACTCAAGCTAAAAGTACTGCCCGAGTTTGCATACAGGCCATAGTCCCCATACTCCAATGTCACATAGTCCAGGATCACCGTGCCGCCACTTTCCGCTACGATGCCATACCAGTCGCCAACGCTGGGGGTACTCTCATCACTGGTAAATACGATGGGGTTATCACTGGTGCCCTGGGCATCCAAGGTGCCAAAGACCTTCAGGCTAAAGTCACCACCCACTTCAATGCGAGCGCCGGGCTCAATCGTCAGGGTCACGCCACTTTGCACGTATACAGTGCTCAAGAGGGTATAAGTGTTGCCCGCTTCCAAAGTGGTATCTTCACTTAGGTAACCATTCAAGCCATTGCTGATCGCTGAACTACCATCTTCGGCATCCAGATAGCCACTATAATCCACTAGTGGTCGGTAGGAGGTACTGTCAGTGTGATCAAAGATCTCCGCCGCAATCTCCCCGGAGTCTGTGGTGTTCCACCAGTTACCCGTGGCATCCACGGTGACCACACCACTTTCATAAGAGTTGGTATACAGTTCATAGCTACTATTACTGTGAATACTGTTGCCAGTAATTATCGGGCTTGGATCGTAGTCTCCATTACTTACGCCAATCAAGTAGAAACCGTAGGTACCACTACTGCTAACGGTATTACCGGTAATGGTTGGATTGGTGACACCACCGCTATAACCTTGAATATAAAAACCAAAGTCATTATCCGTGGTCAGATTGCCAGTTATGCTTGGCGTGCTGGTAACCTCGCTGTAGCCCCTAATATAAAAACCATAATTATTACCGGTAATCGTATTATTGCTGGCAGTAGCATTCGCCACACCATACAGAGATACACCCGCGACATCCGCATACTGAATAGTGTTATTAGTGATCGTGCCACTGGCTTGATAGGCGTAGACAGCACTTTCATCAAAATACTGCAAAGTGCTGTTGCTCAGGCTAAAAGTACTACCTGAGTTTGCATACAGGCCATAGTCCCCGTACTCCAGCATCACATAGTCCAGGGTCACCGTGCCGCCACTTTCTGCCACAATGCCATACCAATCCCCGATACTGGGCTCGCTTTTATCGCTGGTAAATACGATCGGACTGTCACTATTGCCCTGGGCATCCAGGGTGCCTGAAACCTTGAGCCTAAAATTACCACCCACTTCAATGCGAGCGCCGGGTTCAATCGTCAGGGTCACACCACTTTCTACATATATTGTATTCAACAGTGTGTAAGTGGTGCCCGCTACCAAAGTGGTGTCCTCGGCCAGGAAACCAATCAGGCCATTGCTGGTCGCGATACTTCCGTCTTCAGCATCCAGGAAACCACTGTAATCCACGATCGGCCGATAAGTGGTGCTGTCGGTATAGTCATAAACTTCTGCTGCGATCAATCCGGCATCCGTGGTATTCCACCAGTTGCCCGTAGCATTGATCGTAAGCCCACCAGTTTCGTAATAGTACGCTTCCAAGTCGTAGTTGCTATTACTGTGGATACTATTGCCGGTAATTACCGGTTGCGGATCGTATTCTGCGGTACGAACACCATACAAATAGAAACCGTTGCGGCTGTTGCCGGTAACAGTATTACCAGTAATCGTTGGGGTAGTGGCAACACCGTTATAGCCTTTAATGTAAAAGCCGTAGTAATTATTCGTGATCGTATTGTCACTGACGGTGACATCCGCAACACCGTAGAGATATACCCCGGCATTATCGGCATGCTGAATGGTGTTGCCAGTAATTGAGCCGCTGGCGCTGTAAGCGTAGATAGCACTTTCATCAAAATACTGCAAAGTGCTGTTGCTCAGGCTAAAAGTACTGCCCGAGTTTGCATACAGGCCATAGTCCCCATACTCCAGTGTCACATAGTCCAGGGTCACCGTGCCGCCATTTTCCGCTACGATGCCATACCAGTCGCCAACGCTGGGGGTACTCTCATCACTGGTAAATACGATGGGGTTATCACTGGTGCCCTGGGCGTCCAAGGTGCCAGAAACCTTCAGGCTAAAGTCACCACCGACTTCAATACGAGCACCCGGTTCGATCGTCAGGGTTACATCACTTTTTACATACACCGTACTCAAGAGCGTGTAAGTGGTGCCCGCCACCAGCGTGGTATCCTCGGTCAGATAACCGATCAGGCCATTGTTAATCGCTGAGCTACCATCTTCGGCATCCAGATAACTACTGTAATCCACCAGCGGTCGATAGGAGGTGCTATCGGTATAGTCGTAAACTTCTGCCCCAACTTCCCCCGAGTCCGTAGTGTTCCACCAGTTACCGGTGGCATTCAGGGTAAGTACACCACTCTCGTAATAATTGGTATACAGATCATAGCTATTATTACTGTGAATACTGTTGCCAGTAATTACTGGTTGAGGGTCGTATTCTGCGTTTCGAACTCCGTATAAATAGAAACCGTAGTTGCTACTGCCAGTAATAGTATTGCCGGTAATGGTTGGGTTAGTGGCACCCCCGCTATAACCTTGAATATGAAAACCGTAATTATTATTTGTAAGTGTGTTGCCTGTCATTGTTGGAGTGCTGGCAATACCGTTATAGCCTTTAACATAAAAGCCATAGCTGCTCTCGGTAATCATATTATTGCTAGCAGTAACATTCGCCACACCATACAGATATACACCAGCGACATCCGCATGCTGAATAGTGTTGTTAGTGATCGTGCCACTGGCTTTATAAGCATAGATAGCACTTTCATCAAAATACTGCAGAGTGCTGTTACTCAGGCTAAAGGTACTACCCTCTGATGCATATAGACCATAGTCCCCGTACTCCAGCATCACATAGTCCAGGGCCACCGTGCCGCCACTTTCTGCCACAATGCCATACCAATCCCCGACACTGGGCTCGCTTTTATCGCTGGTAAATACGATCGGGCTATCACTAGTGCCCTGGGCATCCAGGGTGCCTGAAACCTTGAGCCTAAAATTACCACCCACTTCAATGCGAGCGCCGGGTTCAATCGTCAGGGTCACACCGCTTTCTACATATATTGTATTCAAGAGTGTGTAAGTGGTGTCCGCTACCAAAGTGGTGTCCTCGGCCAGGAAACCAATCAGGCCATTGCTGGTCGCGGTACTTCCGCTCTCAGCATCCAGGTAACCACTGTAATCCACGATCGGCCGATAAGTGGTGCTGTCGGTATAGTCATAAACTTCTGCTGCGATCAATCCGGCATCCGTGGTATTCCACCAGTTGCCCGTAGCATTGATCGTAAGCCCACCAGTTTCGTAATAGTACGCTTCCAAGTCGTAGTTGCTATTACTGTGGATACTATTGCCGGTAATTACCGGTTGTGGATCGTATTCTGCGCTGTAAACACCACGTAAATAGAAGCCGTTGCGACTGTTGCCGGTAACAGTATTGCCTGTAATTGTTGGGGTAGTGGCAACACCGTTATAGCCTTTAATGTAAAAGCCGTAGTAATTATTCGTGATCGTATTGTCACTGACGGTGACATCCGCAACACCGTAGAGATATACCCCGGCATTATCGGCATGCTGAATGGTGTTGCCAGTAATTGAGCCGCTGGCGCTGTAAGCGTAGATAGCACTTTCATCAAAATACTGCAAAGTGCTGTTGCTCAGGCTAAAAGTACTGCCCGAGTTTGCATACAGGCCATAGTCCCCATACTCCAGCGTCACATAGTCCAGGGTCACCGTGCCGCCACTTTCCGCTACGATGCCATACCAGTCGCCAACGCTGGGGGTACTCTCATCACTGGTAAATACGATGGGGTTATCACTGGTGCCCTGGGCGTCCAAGGTGCCAGAAACCTTCAGGCTAAAGTCACCACCGACTTCAATGCGAGCACCCGGCTCAATCGTCAGGGTTACATCACTTTTTACATACACCGTACTCAAGAGCGTGTAAGTGGTGCCCGCCACCAGCGTGGTATCCTCGGTCAGATAACCGATCAGGCCATTATTAATCGCTGAGCTACCATCTTCGGCATCCAGATAACCACTGTAATCCACCAGCGGTCGATAGGAGGTGCTATCGGTATAGTCGTAAACTTCTGTTGCAATCTCCCCCGAGTCCGTAGTGTTCCACCAGTTACCTGTGGCATTCAGAGTAAGTACACCACTCTCGTAATAATTGGTATACAGATCATAGCTATTATTACTGTGAATACTGTTGCCAGTAATTACTGGTTGAGGATCGTATTCCGCGTTGCGAACTCCGTACAAATAGAAACCGTAGTTGCTATTACCGGTAACCGTATTGCTAGTTATGGTTGGAGTGGTGGTGCCACCGCTATAGCCTTGAATATAGAAGCCGTAATTGTTACCGCTAACTGTATTACCAGTTATAGCTGGAGTACTGGTAACACCGGTATAACCCCGAATATAAAAGCCATAATTGCTACCGGTAATCGAGTTGTTGCTGGCAGTAGTATTTGTTACACCGTAAAGGTACACCCCAGCGATATCTGCATCCTGAATAATGCTGTTACTAATAGAGCCACTAGCTTTATAGGCGTAGACAGCACTTTCATCAAAATACTGCAAAGTGCTATTGCTCAGACTAAAGGTACTATTCTCTGATGCATATAAACCATAGTCCCCGTACTCCAGCGTCACATAGTCCAGAGTTACCGTGCCGCCACTTTCTGCCACAATGCCATACCAATCCCCGACACTGGGCTCACTTTTATCACTGGTAAATACGATTGGGCTGTCACTAGTACCCTGGGCATCCAGGGTACCTGCAACCTGAAGACTAAAACCTCCCCCCACTTCAATGCGAGCGCCCGGTTCTATCGTCAGAGTTACACCACTTTGCACGTACACTGTACTCAAAATGGTATAAGTAGTACCTGCCAACAGAGTGGCATCCTCGGTCAGGTAACCATTTAAAACATTACCAACCGCTGAGCTTCCATCCTCGGAATCCAAATAACCACTGTAATCCACGATCGGCCGATAGGTGATGCTGTCGGTATAGTCATAAACTTCTGCTGCAATTAATTCAGAGTCCGTAGTATTCCACCAGTTGCCCGTAGCATTGATCGTAAGCCCACCAGTTTCGTAATAGTACGCTTCCAAGTCGTAGTTGCTATTACTGTGGATACTATTGCCGGTAATTACCGGTTGTGGATCGTATTCTGCGCTGTAAACACCATGCAAATAGAAACCGTTGCGACTGTTGCCGGTAACAGTATTGCCTGTAATTGTTGGGGTAGTGGCAACACCGTTATAGCCTTTAATGTAAAAGCCGTAGTAATTATTCGTGATCGTATTGTCACTGACGGTGACATCCGCAACACCGTAGAGATATACCCCGGCATTATCGGCATGCTGAATGGTGTTGCCAGTAATTGAGCCGCTGGCGCTGTAAGCGTAGATAGCACTTTCATCAAAATACTGCAAAGTGCTGTTACCCAGGCTAAAAGTACTGCCCGAGTTTGCATACAGGCCATAGTCCCCATACTCCAGCGTCACATAGTCCAGGGTCACCGTGCCGCCACTTTCCGCTACGATGCCATACCAGTCACCAACGCTGGGGGTACTCTCATCACTGGTAAATACAATGGGGTTATCACTGGTGCCCTGGGCGTCCAAGGTGCCAGAAACCTTCAGGCTAAAGTCACCACCGACTTCAATGCGAGCACCCGGTTCAATCGTCAGGGTTACATCACTTTTTACATACACCGTACTCAAGAGCGTGTAAGTGGTGCCCGTCACCAGCGTGGTATCCTCGGTCAGATAACCGATCAGGCCATTATTAATCGCTGAGCTACCATCTTCGGCATCCAGATAACCACTGTAATCCACCAGCGGTCGATAGGAGGTGCTATCGGTATAGTCGTAAACTTCTGCCCCAACTTCCCCCGAGTCCGTAGTGTTCCACCAGTTACCTGTGGCATTCAGGGTAAGCACACCACTCTCATAATAATTGGTATACAGATCATAGCTATTATTACTGTGAATACTGTTGCCAGTAATTACTGGTTGAGGGTCGTATTCCGCGTTTCGAACTCCGTATAAATAGAAACCGTAGTTGCTACTGCCAGTAATAGTATTGCCGGTAATGGTTGGGTTAGTGGCACCCCCGCTATAACCTTGAATATGAAAACCGTAATTATTATTTGTAAGTGTGTTGCCTGTCATTGTTGGAGTGCTGGCAATACCGTTATAGCCTTTAACATAAAAGCCATAGCTGCTCTCGGTAATCATATTATTGCTAGCAGTAACATTCGCCACACCATACAGATATACACCAGCGACATCCGCATGCTGAATAGTGTTGTTAGTGATCGTGCCACTGGCTTTATAAGCATAGATAGCACTTTCATCAAAATACTGCAGAGTGCTGTTACTCAGGCTAAAGGTACTACCCTCTGATGCATATAGACCATAGTCCCCGTACTCCAGCATCACATAGTCCAGGGCCACCGTGCCGCCACTTTCTGCCACAATGCCATACCAATCCCCGACACTGGGCTCGCTTTTATCGCTGGTAAATACGATCGGGCTATCACTAGTGCCCTGGGCATCCAGGGTGCCTGAAACCTTGAGCCTAAAATTACCACCCACTTCAATGCGAGCGCCGGGTTCAATCGTCAGGGTCACACCGCTTTCTACATATATTGTATTCAAGAGTGTGTAAGTGGTGTCCGCTACCAAAGTGGTGTCCTCGGCCAGGAAACCAATCAGGCCATTGCTGGTCGCGGTACTTCCGCTCTCAGCATCCAGGTAACCACTGTAATCCACGATCGGCCGATAAGTGGTGCTGTCGGTATAGTCATAAACTTCTGCTGCGATCAATCCGGCATCCGTGGTATTCCACCAGTTGCCCGTAGCATTGATCGTAAGCCCACCAGTTTCGTAATAGTACGCTTCCAAGTCGTAGTTGCTATTACTGTGGATACTATTGCCGGTAATTACCGGTTGTGGATCGTATTCTGCGCTGTAAACACCACGTAAATAGAAGCCGTTGCGGCTGTTGCCGGTAACAGTATTGCCTGTAATTGTTGGGGTAGTGGCAACACCGTTATAGCCTTTAATGTAAAAGCCGTAGTAATTATTCGTGATCGTATTGTCACTGACGGTGACATCCGCAACACCGTAGAGATATACCCCGGCATTATCGGCATGCTGAATGGTGTTGCCAGTAATTGAGCCGCTGGCGCTGTAAGCGTAGATAGCACTTTCATCAAAATACTGCAAAGTGCTGTTACCCAGGCTAAAAGTACTGCCCGAGTTTGCATACAGGCCATAGTCCCCATACTCCAGCGTCACATAGTCCAGGGTCACCGTGCCGCCACTTTCCGCTACGATGCCATACCAGTCACCAACGCTGGGGGTACTCTCATCACTGGTAAATACAATGGGGTTATCACTGGTGCCCTGGGCGTCCAAGGTGCCAGAAACCTTCAGGCTAAAGTCACCACCGACTTCAATGCGAGCACCCGGTTCAATCGTCAGGGTCACACCACTTTTTACATACACCGTACTCAAGAGCGTGTAAGTGGTGCCCGTCACCAGCGTGGTATCCTCGGTCAGATAACCAATCAGGCCATTGTTAATCGCTGAGCTACCATCTTCGGCATCCAGATAACCACTGTAATCCACCAGCGGTCGATAGGAGGTGCTATCGGTATAGTCGTAAACTTCTGCCCCAACTTCCCCGGAGTCCGTAGTGTTCCACCAGTTACCTGTGGCACTCAGGGTAAGCACACCACTCTCATAATAATTGGTATACAGATCATAGCTATTATTACTGTGAATACTGTTGCCAGTAATTACTGGTTGAGGATCGTATTCCGCGTTGCGAACCCCATACAAATAGAAGCCATAGCTGCTATTACCAGTAATAGTATTGCCGGTAATGGTTGGGTTAGTGCCACCATTGCTGGAACCCTGAATATAAAAACCGTAATTATTATTTGTAAGCGTGTTACCTGTCACTGTTGGGCTGGTGGCAACACCGCTATAACCCTTAATATAAAAGCCGTATTGGTTTTCGCTAATAACGTTATCACTAGCAGTGATATCCCCAGCACCGTAGAGATATACCCCGGCATTATCGGCATACTGGATAATATTGCTATTAATCGAGCCACTGGCGATATAGGCGTAAACGGCACTTTCATCAAAATACTGCAAAGTACTGTTGCTCAGGCTAAAAGTACTGCCCGAGTTCGCATACAAGCCATAGTCCCCGTACTCCAGCGTCACATAGTCCAGAGTTACCGTGCCGCCACTTTCTGCCACAATGCCATACCAATCCCCGACACTGGGCTCGCTTTTATCGCTGGTAAATACGATCGGGCTGTCACTAGTGCCCTGGGCATCCAGGGTGCCTGAAACCTTGAGCCTAAAATTACCACCCACTTCAATGCGAGCGCCGGGTTCAATCGTCAGGGTCACACCGCTTTCTACATATATTGTATTCAAGAGTGTGTAAGTGGTGTCCGCTACCAAAGTGGTGTCCTCGGCCAGGAAACCAATCAGGCCATTGCTGGTCGCGGTACTTCCGCTCTCAGCATCCAGGTAACCACTGTAATCCACGATCGGCCGATAAGTGGTGCTGTCGGTATAGTCATAAACTTCTGCTGCGATCAATCCGGCATCCGTGGTATTCCACCAGTTGCCCGTAGCATTGATCGTAAGCCCACCAGTTTCGTAATAGTACGCTTCCAAGTCGTAGTTGCTATTACTGTGGATACTATTGCCGGTAATTACCGGTTGTGGATCGTATTCTGCGCTGTAAACACCACGTAAATAGAAGCCGTTGCGACTGTTGCCGGTAACAGTATTGCCTGTAATTGTTGGGGTAGTGGCAACACCGTTATAGCCTTTAATGTAAAAGCCGTAGTAATTATTCGTGATCGTATTGTCACTGACGGTGACATCCGCAACACCGTAGAGATATACCCCGGCATTATCGGCATGCTGAATAGTGTTGCTAGTAATTGAGCCGCTGGCGCTGTAAGCGTAGATAGCACTTTCATCAAAATACTGCAAAGTACTGTTGCTCAGGCTAAAAGTACTGCCCGAGTTTGCATACAGGCCATAATCCCCATACTCCAGCGTCACATAGTCTAGGGTCACCGTGCCGCCATTTTCCGCTACAATGCCATACCAGTCGCCAACGCTGGGGGTACTCTCATCACTGGTAAATACGATGGGGTTACCACTGGTGCCCTGGGCGTCCAAGGTGCCAAAGACTTTCAGTTTAAAATTGCCAGCGACCTCAATGCGAGCGCCCGGTTCGATCGTCAGGGTTACATCACTTTGCACGTACAAAGTGCCCAAGAGCGTATAAGTTGTACCCGCCACCAGAGTGGTATCTTCGGCTAGGAACCCAAGCAAGCCATTACTAATTGCCTCATCTCCATCCTCGGCATCCAGGTAACCACTGTAATCCACTACAGGTCGGTAAGTAGTACTATCGGAATAGTCATAAACTTCTGCTGCGATCAATTCAGCATCTGTGGTATTCCACCAGTTACTTGCGGCATCAACGGTAAGCGCACCACTTTCATAATAGTAAGTTTGCAGATCGTAACTGCTGTTGCTGTGAATACTATTTCCATTAATTACCGGTTGAGGGTCGTATTCTGCTGTATAAGTTCCATGTAGGTAAAAACCATTGCGACTGTTACCAGTAACGGTATTACCAGTAATGATTGGGGTGGTGGCAACACCGCTATAACCTTTAACATAAAAGCCGTATTGGTTATTCGTGACTAGGTTATCTCTTACGGTGAGATCTGCTACACCGTAGAGGCTCACCCCAGCAATATCTGCATACTGAATTATGTTGTTATGAATTGAGCCACTGGATTTGTAGGCGTATACAGCGTTTTCATCAAAGTATTGCAAGGTACTATTGCTAATACTGAATGTACTATCCGCATCCGCGTACAGCCCATAGTCGCTATATTCTAATGTCACATAATCCAGAGTTACCGTGCCGCCACTTTCTGCCACGATTCCATACCAGTCACCAACACTGGGAGTAGCCTTATCGCTGGTAAATACAATTGGACTATCACTAGTCCCCTGAGCCTCCAGGGCTCCAAAAACCTTGAGCCTAAAATTATCACGGACTTCAATACGAGCACCGGGCTCAATTGTCAGGGTTACACCGCTTTGCACATGCACTGTGCTCAAGAGGGTGTAAGTGGTGCCCGACACCAAAGTGGTATCCCTTGTCAGATAACCAAGTAAGCTATAGCTAACTGCTGCACTTCCATCCTCAGCATCGAGATAGCCACTGTAATCCACGATAGGACGGTAAGAAGTACTATCCGTATAATCGTAGATTTCTGCTGCAATAGATTCTGGATCTGTAGTGTTCCACCAGTTGCCTGAAGCATCAATATTGAGCGCACCACTTTCGTAATAGTAGGTAAACAAGTCATAACTGCTATTACTGTAAATACTATTCCCCGTAATCACCGGTTGCGGGTCATAGTCCGCATCATTAACTCCATACAAGTAGAGGCCATAGCTACTGTTACCAGTAATAGTGTTTCCGGTAATAGTTGGGGTTGTAGCAGTACCACTATTGCCTTTAATGTAAAAGCCATATTGGTTATCTGTAATCGTATTATCACTAACGGTGACATCTGCTACTCCATACAGATAGACCCCGGTATTATCTGCATATTGAATTGTACTATTCTTAATTGAACCCATAGCGCTATGGGCGTAAATACCGTGCTCGTCAAAGTGTCGTAAAGTACTATTGTTGAGGCTAAAGTTACTACCGGATTTCGCATAAAGCCCATAATTGGCGTATTCAATGGTGGTATAACTTAAATCTAATGAACCACCATCATTTGCCACGATGCCATACCAATCACCTTTGACTGGCGAAACCTGTGCACTAGTAAATACCACAGGCGTATCCACCCCACCGGAAGTGGTTAGGCTACCATTCACCTCAAATGTATAATTTCCCTCAAAGAGGATGGTAGCACCTTCATTAATAGTAAGAGTCACCCCGCTATTAACATCTACATTACCAGTCACCAAATAGGTTTGATGTGCCGCAAGCTCTATGTCTGTAGTAATATCACCGGACAACTCACTCAAGACGCTGAGGTTATCGTACTCAAGGGATTGGTCTTCGCTTCCGGTGACTGCCACCGCAATTCCGGCTTTGACAATATCGTCAAAGCTGATTGAAACGCTATCAACCTGAGTCCAACTCACACCATCCGTAGAGATATAAGCTGTGATAGTGTCATCGTCACGTACCAATCTTAACCACTGGGGTAAAGCACCGGTTTGTCCAGTGGTAATTAATGTGTTGGCTGCGTCATCCGTATCTCGGGTGAAAAGTCCAATACTGTTATCGGCCGGATCCATCACTAGCGCAACAGCTTTATCAGTTGCTGCAGTGCCATTTCGTAATGCAATACCTGCAATACCTGACCCGCTATTACTATGACTGGATAAGCGGGCGAATAACTCTCCCTGCTGTAACAACTCTTGATATACAAAGTGTAAAGAATAGGCATCATCCCACTCACCAGTATCTGCTAAGGCAGGGCAAGTAGCACTTGAGGAAAAAGTTAATGTTAGATTATCTAGGTAATTGTTGTCGCTAATCTCCAGCGATGTGGCCCGTATACCATAGCGAGATAGGTCGCCGATACCGCTACCGACCGTGTAAGAGAGACCAATATCAGCCCCTCCAACAGTAGCTGTGAAAGTATCGCCAGAGCGATTCAAGGTAACAGTTTGCCCTGTAGTTGGATGATTACCAGCCGCAGCTACCTGAGCCAAATTGATTTGACTGTCTACGCCTGTAAAGTGAACAAGGGCCCAAACACCTGTCGTACCGTCCCCTTGATACTGGACCCCATAGCCAACATATTCGGCATCAGTTAAATAGATACTGAGCGAATCGGTGCCGGCATCTACATCCGTTGATGAATTAATGAAAGCGCTGAGAGTAATCTCACTTGAATCACTTAGCACAGTCGGGGCTAAAAGAACTTGGTCAACTTGTGCGGTTACAGTGACACGTTCATTCAGTACCGACAAGGCCTTGTCACCAAAACTATGAAACCCAAGCGATGCCAGGTCCTCACTTGAACTGGAGGAAAAATCTTCAGAAACAAGATTTTCAGCTACACAAATTTCTGAAATCCCAAGACTTAATGCCTGCTCATCGCCACTTAGAACGACATCACCTGTGCTGGCACCAACAATTGAAAGCTGCCAGGGAGAAACTTCTTCATCCACCGCAACTTCGGCATATGTATATGCCGAAGCACATAGCAATGAAACACACAAGTACTGCAACAGCTGTCGAGCATCTTTTTTAAACGCCAAAAGCCGTGAATGATTATAAGCCGTGCTGCGCATGAACATGCCTTCCCAATTTGCACCTTGAATCAATCCAGGCATAACGGGCAGCAAGAAAGCTAAGCAATCAAGCTATCTCAGAGAAAGACTGAGAGGAAAAACCGCAGAAATTAAAAAAACGAAATGGGCACTGATACCACTTGCTTAATACTGCTCTTCCAACAGCAATCCTTGCACCCTTTATGCATCTCGCACTCAGTCAAACTTTTTGAGTGCTTCCTTCCTTAAAACTACAACCAACGCGTCATCAAGCGTTAGATGGCACGATTATAATCAAAGTTCGAAGAAAAATGTCAACTAATATATAAGTACCAGCAGCACCCAGAACAAAATACATAAACTCCCATAACTGACATTGCGGTCAATAAAATCGTGCTCATGCAACCAAAACAAACCAACTTCACACTTCACCCAAGCAAATAGCAGAAGTCGCTTTCACTAGAAAGCAAATATTTGCTAAAATTTTCGGTTATGTAAAAAATAATGTGGCGCATAAAAAATTATTTATTTTGCGCCGCTACTTATGGGCTGTTCCGTGATCAAATTAAATTTAGCATCTTGTTTTCTACTTTCGACCGCAGTACTCCTTTCTGTAAGCGCCAATTCCGGCCCCACTGCTACCGACCCTAAACCCACCTACCACACCACGCATGGACTTGGGCCAGACAAGTGGGCATCAGCATGGTTACTTTCACAGCATTTGGATCCCGGCAGCCGAATAATTATCCACCCCCTACATGGCGATACTTTTGAGCCAAAAAAATCAGCAAGTTTTGACTCCGAAGGTGCAACCTTTCATCGCACCCAGCACCAATCAACATTTGAAGTACTAGTAGAGTCCTTCGAAGTTTCAGATCCAAAGCTGGTAAAGCTAGCAAGCGTTATCAATGATATTGAAGTAAATCTATGGCGCCCCAATAGAAATCCGGAATCCATCGTCGTAGAAACTGCATTTAGGAAGCTGCAAAGAGATTATGGTGAGGAAAATATTACACTTGACTGCTACAGCCAGCTTTTTAGCAACATTTACGAGTGGATAGACAGTGATAGCCAAGAACAGGTTATAGCCAGCCAAACCAATCTAATACCAGATCAGCAATGCACAAAAAATACTAAAGTAGCTTTTAACAGTTCTACAAGGCTTGTACCTGAGATTAAAGCCTCGGAGCTATTCGATCACATAAGAAGCGGCAAGAACGTTGTCTTTGTTGACACTAGAGAAAGCAATGAATTTGCCGAGGCCCATATTCCAGGAGCTGTAAACATTCCCATACGCAGCTTAGGCAATCAGCTCCCCAAATCACTGGAGAGCGCCGACATCATTATAAGTTATTGCGTTAAAGACTTTAGGGGCTTTGAGATGGCTAAAATACTTCGCCGGCGGGGATTGCAGCAAACTGCCATACTCAATCCCTACGGCATAAGAGGTTGGATTGAAGCTGAGCTTCCCGTTGCTGGCACTAAAGCGCTGACCGAACAGCAAGCTAAGGCCAACTTAGAGCAATGCATTAACGACAAAGAATGCATTAAGAATATTTAATATTTGCACTCACTTATAAAAGCGACATCATGCAGCAAGCCAATACATCCACGGAAGCAACTTTTATTGCACCGATCACTCTTACAGCTTTTAAAGCTCTAGCACTATGCTTTACCCTAATAACACCAGTTGTACTCTGGAGTGATACGACTGGCAGTATTGCCGACTACTTTACTTATGAAATACCTAAGGGACAATTAGCCTACATACTCTCAAAACTATTCGGGCTTTACAGTATTTTCTTACTGTGGCTACAAGTATGCTTGGCACTAGCCAATCCACTAGCCTCCCGAAAAATAGTTACCAGAAAGGTGCATATCATTCTTGGAAGTATGGTTTGTGTTACCTTTCTTCTGCATGCAGGCTTATTTATTGCTGCCACATCTATTAGAACTGGACACTCTACACTCGGCAACCTAATACCTACTTTTTTTCATGGATTCTATAAAACCAGCGTTTCAATAGGAGCTATTGCATTTTGGGCGTTAATTGGGTCAGCCTTGGCTGGAACAATGCGCGCGAACCGAAAGCTCATTGCAATCTGGCTACACCGCCTCAGCTTACCGGGCCTAATTTTGGGTCTGTTACACAGTATTCTAATTGGCACTGAAGCTGGATCAGTCATGATCATCGCCACTTATTGCTTGATGATCTCCAGTGTCATAACTTTAGCTCTAGCTAACTACCTCAAGTATATGAGGGGCACCAAACCCAGCTAAAGATAATCCCTAGCTAATAATAAGCACAAATAGCTGCGGATATAACCGCAGCTATTTTCCTCCCGCTCTTTCATTTCTCCACTCCCACCTGTAACTTTGCGTTACCACCCTTCCTTTCTGTATGGTAATAGTCACTTCTCATATGGGAAATATCAATGACAAAGGAATTCTCTAAAGCCTGGCGGAGCCCAAGCCATAGTGGCGTAGAGCTTTTTCACGCCTACTTTCACAAGTTTTCCTTTGCCAAGCATTGGCACGATGAGCTTGCTATCGGGATCTTCCTCTCCGGTGTAGAGAAGCTCGATTATCGCGGGGAGACTGTAACCCTCCCCCAAGGAACCCTCGCTGCACTCAACCCAGGGGAAATTCACACCGGCTTTTCCGGCAGTGACTCCGGTTGGCACTACCGTATGTTTTACTTTGACACAGCTCTTATTGAGGAGACCCTTAGGGAGCACAGTCAAGTCAACCAAACACCCGTACCATTTCTAAAAGGGCCGCTACTGGATGACCCTGAGCTGTTTCAGCTACTTTACAAGCTGCATAGTAGTCTTGAAGTGAACACTCTATCCCTATCAACAGACACTTTACTTACCTTAGCAATCAGTCAACTTTTTGCTCGACATGGCGACCAAAAAATCTACCCAAAGTCATCGCCAAATAAGCGGGGCGCCTTGAGAGCCCGCGCTTACTTACAAGAAAACTGGCAGAGAAATGTGACTCTGGATGAGCTATGTCAAGTAACTGGCATGAATCGATATCAGCTTATCCGTAGTTTCAATACCCAATTTGGTGTTCCCCCCCACCAATTCCTAATACTCCTGAAAGCCCAAAAGGCCCGCACATTATTTCGCACAGGGGCTCAGATTGCAGATGTAGCTATCGATTGTGGGTTCTTTGACCAGAGCCATTTGAGCCGTAACTTCAAACGTGCATTCGGCATTACACCCGCTCGCTACCTAAAATCTGTGTAGCGCAATTTTGTACAAGAAACTCGCCCCCACTCCCCTTAACCTCATCTACCACCAAGAAAATAAAGTTCACCTTCAGGGAGTGTGCCTATATCTCTTGGTTACCTCACTGAATCAATACGAGTAATACATATGAGCTTAGAGTTTGTGTTGGCCTGGTTAGCAGTAATGTTCCCCCTAATTTTTAGCCCAGGCCCAGCCAATATCACTTTTGCTGCAGCTGGGGCTAGCTTGGGCATTCGCGGCTCCTTACCTTTGCTGGCGGGCATCGACATTGTGTTTCTAGTTAAGGCCTTATTAGTCGGCTTCGGATTTATGGGCTGGCTCATTCACTACCCTTTGGTAATGACCATCCTACAATGGACTGGCTCCATCTATTTAATTTACCTTGCTTACGTTTTCATACAACCCAGTAAAGCGCCTGGTGATACCACAATAAAATCAGTCAGTATTTGGCAGGGAATGTTTATTCAAAGCATGAACATTAAAGCTTGGATGATAGTAATTACCATGTTTTCCGTATTTGCACCAAAACAGGGGGAAGGTGCCGAGAGTAGTGTTATCACCTTAATTATTATGATTACTATACTTAACCTTATAACACACTTTTCATGGATCACTTTTGGCCGGACTTTATCAAAAGCACTTGCGAGTGATAAAAATAGAAGTTTACAAAATAAGTTTTTCGCGCTCAGCCTGCTTCTTGTTGCCGTGTGGTTGGCAGCTGATAATCCCGCCGCTATTAGCCTAACTGCAGGATAATTAGGGCGACTAACTCAAAGGTTTAATTTGTGAATTAGGCGACCACTGGTGGTACCCTGTACCAACAAGGAGAAAAGAACTACACCAAATACCATAGATTGAATTGTCCACCAATAGGGCAATTCAACCGGAAGAGAAAGCACCAAGGCGACCGCAATAACTCCTCGCAGCCCCCCCCAACTCATCAACAACCGCCAGGATTTAGGTATTGGAGGGCCAACAAAGCGAGTTAAAGGTGACACTAAGAATACGGATAATGCTCTGGCTCCTAGAGCGGCCGCTGTAGCAATAATCATTGCCAGCCACTGATGGCTAAACATTTCAAAGGTAATTACCAACCCCATGATTACAAAAATAATGCCGGTAAAAAATAATCCCATCCACTCCCAAGTTGGGCCTGCATGAACCAAATAGGTATCATTTTGCTTACTTAAACACCCTCGAGCAACAATTGCACATACCATTACCGAAATAATACCTGATACATGAAAAATACTCTCTGCCAGATAAAAACTCCCAAACGCAGCGATCACTAAAGTCATAAGTGCCGCACTAGAGGAGCGTAAAAATAATATGATTAGAGTGGTTATCAGGCCACATATAAGCCCAATAGCAACCCCCCCAAAAAATACCATACAAAAATATAGCGTTACGGAAGTTACACCCAACGATGGAGCTTCGGCCGCCATCGAAGAATTTTCAACGAGACCATAAGTCGCCAAGCCCAACACTAAGGAATAGAGAACTACCGCTGCGGCGTCATTGAAGAGGCTCTCTCCATCCACCAAAGTTAAGAGATCCTCTCCCGCTTTTTCCTGGCGCAACTTATTAACTACAGAAACTGGATCTGTAGCCGCTAAAATAGCTCCCGTTAACATAGCCGCCACCCAGGGAAAACCCTCTGGATGGCCGATACCGTAATAAGTAATTGTTGCGATAAGAACGGCACAAATCACCAAACCTACCGTAGAAAATAACAGTACAGGACCAATCCAGCGCTTTAAAATTTTTGGCTCCAATTGCCATGCAGACTCAAAAATTAACACCGGCAAGATAACAAAAAAAACCAACTCCCTGATACTGGTTGCGCGCAAACCTGTATCATAGTCAATTATGGGTAGCAATAAAGCTGCCAGCACTCCGGCAACAAGACAACCAAGCGTATTATCAATCCGCAATATTCTCGCGATACCCAAACCTATAACTGCAGCGACAGCAAGGTATAATCCTTGCCCTACAACAGTGACTACATCACTCACCGAGCCACTCCCTTTGCCAATATATCCAAGACTCAAATACAGCAACGCTCACGCTAAAATCCGACAACAAGCTCATCTGGAACTACCATCTACAATTAAATCATTTAAAGTGTTCCTGTAGCTCTCTAAGAAGCACTAAACAATCTATTGACTGGTTAATGAGACACAGCATTCAAAGACACATTTACTATTCGATAAGTCATACATGTCACTGCCAACATACAATGATCACCGTGCCAACATATAAACACACCATGCTAAATTTCAAAATATATTTTATACAGAACTTGTTTTGTACTAGTAGGGATCCACTATTCATACAAACTCCAAGCCTATCCAGTAAGGTTCAGTCGTTGCACTTTGGGGCCTAGCAACAAGCCGACTGCTTCAGTATAGGCATCCAAGATCATTCTCCTACGCTATGACTCATAAGTTTCTCATTCGCTCTTTAATAAAATCATTCCTAGCGTTTTTTCTGTCTATCAATCATTAAAGTCGCATAAGTAGCTACCATTGTCACCTATTCTTTCTAAGCAGCCATCGTCTACTCATAAGCCGATGACTGGAAAAATGTCCTGATATAACCATTTGCGATTAAATCTCTACTTCGTAATTCTATCCTTTATTACACCCAAAAACCTCCTAAGCCATTTATTATGGCATCCAAGTGTAATTATCCGACCTCTCCCCTTCTCGCAGAAAATATCGAGACCTGTCTACTGAATCAATGTTCATCGCCAAGCTGGTCACAATTATTACCAAACCACCAACTAGAGACCTCGCATAATCAGCCACTAAGCTAAAAAAATAAAATCTGCTCATCAAAAACAAATACTCTAGCCCTTAGAAAAGAGATCATGTAACACCTCCATATATCGACCTATGAACGCAACATTGTTTTTTAAAGTAGTTCCTGCAGCCATTTTTCTATATCGAAGATTGTGTAAACAGACTCTACCTTTTAGCTAATGGGATCTTTTTAGCCAGGGCAGAAAGCACCTGGTACTGCAGATCTTCTGCATGGTCTAGAAAATTAGCTAGGCTTACATCCTTTCACAGCGAGGACAGTCATTCAGTATAGACAATATTATGAATTAGCATATTAACATCCCATACCCTCACAACTAAACCCGCCCCGAAAGAAACCTCATTGATAAAATTTCAACTTGAAACCCTTTGCAACTTTACGCCCATCTGAGTTTTGCAATTTATATCACCTCTTTAAGCTCAATATTTAGCTTTTTATATAAAAGTTATTCGCACACAAAACAACAAAAGAATTAAATTTAAAATTACAGACACAATAACCACAACAAGACAATAGCTGCCATCCCCTGACAAATTAGAGGGCTAGAAAAATCAACTTTTCCATCTTGCTCAATCTTGCACTTCAGAAACGGTACTATTTATTATTTTTTTATATTCATCGACATAAAGGCTCACATTTTTCTTACTCATTAAGGGCTCACAATACCCTAACACAAAAACTCCATGGCGATATGTTGTATAAGTAACAATCATTAATGGACTTATACCATTATGCTGGGTAACCATTCCCCTCTCCAGCTCAAAGTAACGCATATTTTCAGCCACAAACCTCATACTCCCCAAGTTTGACAGGCAAATTCCTGACAAAAAAGTATCATGCTTTGCTGTAATTTCATGAGCCACCTGAATAATTTCTTCTATATTATACCCAGCACTCAGATTTTTGGTCAGAGGCAACTTTCCAATCATCACTGAGTCAATTTGAGATTGTAAATATTTAGCGATCTTGATAACTCCCATCGAGGTACTCTCTAGCGGTACATTTAAACTAACCGTTTGGGAGAATGAGCCAACAGACTCAAATGGAATCGGCGGAGTACAAAGCTGCCTCGCATCCAAGGCA
The DNA here is from genome assembly GCF_052467815.1 of Microbulbifer maximicatervae (SeqCode). NCBI lineage: Bacteria > Pseudomonadati > Pseudomonadota > Gammaproteobacteria > Cellvibrionales > Microbulbiferaceae > Microbulbifer > Microbulbifer maximicatervae (SeqCode). Next base: position 3,007,416 of record NZ_CP174326.1, on the reverse strand, counting down.
ATAATTATTTCTGACAAGTTTTTTTCAGTTTCTAAAACTCGCGCTGCCAATACTGCTACGGCACTATATAGTGCTGTTGGCTTTATAAGGTTATTCTTTGCAACCTTTATAATCCGGCCGACACTTTCCATTGGTACAGAGTAGGAGGTAGCACATGCTCTCCGCTCATGAACGCTTGCACTCTTTTCTGTTGCCCAAAAAAATCCGGCTTTATTCTTGTGTTGAAATTCTTCCTCACTAGAAAACCCTGCACTTCCAAGCCTATCAGCAATACTCTCCAATAATGGGAGTGATGGAACTCCAATAGGTTTTTTATGGGAGCATAGATAATTATCAAGGTCCAAAAAAAGCGTCACTATGGCTCTTCCATCAAGTGCGGCATGGATACTAGCAATAACAATCCATTCTACATCTCCCATTTGATTGGTGTACAAGGTAAGACTGTAAACGCATTTTTCACTATCTAAACAACTCATCCCATGAAACATAAATGCTTCTTCAAACTTTATCGCCTCTTCTAGCGGAATGATTTGATTCGGAATGTCACAAAAATCAACATCGCACACCCATCGTAGTCGCTGCCCCCTAGCTACTCGGGCACGCAAAAACGGGTGGCGCGAATGCAAGTAGCTAAAGCCTTGGCGTACATCCTCTACACTTAATGGCTCACAAACCCTAATAAATGAAATAAGCTGCAATCCACCTCGTGACTGCCTGGTCAACTCAATATATAGCGCTTCTTGCGGCCCCAACTCTCTGGAGTAATGCTCTCGACTCATATTTCACATAAAAGCAAATGGCCTATTTACTCATCTTAGACAAAAACAGGGACCAAAAAACATTATCTAAGTGATGCTCCTATAAAAACTCGCCGAAAAGGGTTCACATATCAAATTAGTGGCTATTGCTAGCCCGCCAGAAAAAGGAGATTAGAAATAGAAAAAGCAATGTTGCTATATATCAACCAGTTATTCAGCCGATTACCAATAGGTACAAATGCCTCACAGATCCTAAAGGCAAACAATATCGAACCCGCATAGAGCTGATGACACAAACAACAAAAAACACTAAGCTCAACTTAAACTAATAAAATACTATTGGCACTCCGAAAATTCACCCCATCAACAATCTACTTTTAACGCCAATTGGTACTGATATAGCTACATTCCGACAGTTGGATTTCATACTGAAGCATAACAAGGAGAAGACCATGAAGGACAAACTAAAAATACAAAAGGTTATAGATGAACTTTACAGCGGAATTTCTGGTCCTGCGGGATTTAAACGGGACTGGAAGAGGCAGGAATCATTATTTACTTCTGACGCAAAAATGATTCGTACATTTGTTGATAGCAATGGTATGCCTCAATCAACAATCCTAACCGTACAGGAATATCCCGAAAATTTTGAAAATCTGATTGCCGGCCGTCCGTTTTACGAGATAGAGATCCACAACATCATTGAGCGATTTGGGAATATTGCCCATGCCTTCAGCATCTATGAAGCCTGGTCCGATAAAGAAAGAACTCAGTTCATTAAAAGAGGAGTAAATAGTATTCAGCTCCTTAATGATGGCGAGTCATGGAAAGTAGTACACATGATTTGGGATGACGAAAGATCAGGTCTAACAATGGATTCAAAATACAATCCTGCAGCACTGCCTGAGTCCAGCTTATAAAAACAGGTAAACCCTGAGGGGCTCAGCCTCTCAGGGAACCGTATTCACACTATCCAGTTAAATCCACAAGGCCTTGCAATTCGTCAAAAGTACAGCGTAAACTGTACATTAATACAGTTATTGTTATCGCAATGTCAGATCACTCTCACAACAAATCAGCGCCATTGTATAGAGGCCGAGGAACTGCCAACAACCTCCCAGGGCGCTTTGCTAAGCAGTACAGCTCCAGTGAAAATGACGGCTGGCAAACGGAACCAGATGAGCCGGTGAGGTTAAAAACCTCCTCCATTGAAGAAAAATCGAAAACTATCATTTCAACCAATCAATCACCTGATATTCCGTTCTCTCAATCGATAAATCCCTACAGAGGCTGTGAACATGGCTGTATCTATTGCTACGCCCGTCCTGCCCACGCTTATATGGATTTGTCACCCGGCCTAGACTTTGAAACCAAGATTTTCTATAAGCCGAACGCAGCTGAACTGCTAGAGCGGGCTTTACGAAAGAAACGCTACCAGTGCAGCCCCATCGCACTGGGAGCCAATACCGACCCCTATCAACCCTTGGAGCGGGAAAAGCAGATAACTCAAGGCCTCCTAAAAATCATGCTGGAATTTCGCCATCCGGTCACCATTATCACCAAAAGCCAACTAATCTTGCGGGACCTCCCTATTCTGGCTGAAATGGCACAAGACAACCTAGTACAAGTCGCTATCAGCGTAACCACACTAGATAACGGCCTTAAGCGCAAGCTTGAACCAAGGACCGCTGGCCCTGCAGCTCGTCTGCGAACAATTGAACAGCTGAGTTCAGCGGGTATTCCTACTGCGGTGCTCGCTGCACCTATGATCCCCGCTCTCAATGACTGCGAACTGGAATCGATTCTTTCAGCTGCGCGGAAATCAGGGGCTGTAAGAGCCGCATATATCCTATTGCGTCTCCCCCATGAGGTTGCCCCTCTATTTCGGGAATGGTTAGAGGTACACTACCCAGAAAGGGCAAAGCATGTCATGAGCTTGGTACAGCAAAGCCGTGCAGGTAAGGACTATCAAAGTGAGTTTTCCCAAAGGCGCATTGGCACAGGAATATTTGCTCAACTACTCCAAAGACGCTTTCAGGTAGCAGTTAAGAAGCTGGGCTTGGATCATCGGCGCCTAACCTTGGATTGCTCCCAGTTCAAGCCGCCACCTCGCACTAATGAGCAGCAGGATTTATTCTCTTGAATCTATGGGCTATGTAAAAAAGAAGGAAGAGCTGGGCGTGAATTGGTTTCTCTATCTTGTTCGAACGGCCAGAGGAACACTCTATACCGGTATAACCAATGATTTGGAGAGGCGCTTTGCTGAGCACTGTAGTGATGGCCCAAAAGCGGCAAAAGCACTACGAGGCAAGGGGCCCCTTACGCTCGTGTTCTCTGTAGAGCTACCCGATAAATCAACCGCCTTGAAAATGGAGATAGCCATTAAGAAGTGGCCAAAATCAAAAAAGGAAAAACTAATACTTGGCTCTCATTCTCTACCAGAAACTTAGCTTGCAGAGAAACCTTTATCACTTTGGTATTAACAGCCACGCCTCTTCTCTAGCAGGAACCTTTCCTTTTAGCCCCCCGACAACGTCTCTTACCGTCAAAACCTGCAAGTCATAATCTGCATCATAATATTCATAAATCAAATGACTGCCGACAGAAAATGGAGGGCCTGGCATCCGGGCTTGTTCATATTGAAAGGATATTAAAAGTTGCGGTGCGACCTGGGTAATATCCAGTAAATGCCTGACATATCGCTCGCGAATATCTGTAGGTAAGGCTACCAGAGCAGCTCGGTCATAAATGGCTGCAACCGGCCCCAACTCTTCCCTACTCAGTTCAAAAATATTACCAACGAAAATATCAATATTTAAACTGGAGTAACACTTCAGGCTGCCAACTTCTCTTATTTTGGGTGCCACTGACATTTCAATAAATAGTTGCCTGACTGCGTCTTCACTAAGTTCACAGCCTACAACTGAGATATTCTGCTGCAGTAACCAAGCGATATCTTTGGTCTTTCCGCATAGCGGCAAGAAAATACGACCACTTGAAGACAAATCGAGCCTGGGAAAGAACTCTATCAGCAATGAATTTCCGGAAGTCTCATGAAAACCAATATCATTTCTTTCCCACTTATCATGCCAAAAATCTTCTTTCACACCTACCTCCCCATAATTCAAGCTGAAAAAATCGAAAAAACGAGTTACATCAAAGAAGAATTATTCTGTAGTATTTCTGTTCAATACTAAATTCGGGCTCATAGGGCTCAGTAAAGGCCAAAGCTATAACGAACACCATTGCCGTTGACACCACTATACGCTTTAACACCGGATAATATCTCTACACAAACTTATTTAGCACCTGATCATCTTTTTCGCGCAATACTCACTGCAGAAAATTTAGTAATCAACAAGTCCCCACTGTACTTTCCTGACGAGGCCAAAAAATATCGATCAGCCCGGCAAATACTGCCCCAATAGATACGGTAGCGATTAATTGAAAGTAGGTATCCAGTGTGACATCCAACTGAGCGAGAAACGCAATAAGGATGCCAATGGTATAGCTGGGAATATTCCGAACACCTGTCACCAACCCCATAGCCCAAACGCTGATAATGGAAAAAATCAATGCAATTGGTCCAATCAATATACTTGGATCAATCTGCCATTTGTAAGCTGCCGCTTGTGCCCCTAGACCCAATCCAAGTCCGGTCACTACACAAGCGAGGTTATAGGCACCGGCCCGCAAATCACGACCTCTGGAGTAATAAGCAACAACTCCCAGTACCGCTACCCAAATTGGCATCCCTCCCAGGTAACCCACCAATGCCGCGACTATAAGAACCGCTAGAATTGGCGACTTCAGTAACCTGGGGGAAAAGTTCTCACTGCGGGTTAAACTACCGAGCCATTTCATGATTTTCACTCCTTCGTAGGCATCCTTGCCTAAAACGTAAAACCCGCCAATTCAGTAAAAGGGTTTTCTTGTGTCACTCCGTGGTATGGGAGTCATTTTCAAGGAGTTTTCACCCGAGGCGATAGAAGGCTTCTTCCACATTCTTGCCTAATCTTGCAATCAATAGAAAACCTCGTTGCAGGACAAGCAGGTGTGCGCTCAGAAGTAAATACAATGAGTTCGGCACTTAAATCGAGCAGATTCTCAAGACCTTGTATCAGACCTGTATACTGTGTGCGGGAGCCGCATTCTAGAGGATTCTTGGCGAAGTTTTGTCACACGCCATTACAAGCATTACCAAGGAATTTCTGCTCCGTCATAGTTAAAAAATCGACCTGTTTTTGCCAAATTTGCAGCTAAAAGCAGCCTTTTTATTCCAGCAACACTTTCCTCAGCAGAAATAAGGGCTCCCGGGCCTCCCATAGCCGTTTTCACCCATCCCGGGTGTAAAGTGAGAACCGTGATTCCTCTAGGCTCTAAATCAATAGATAGACTCTTAACTACCTGATTAACGGCAGCTTTAGATGTTCGATAAATATACCCGCCACCAGAGCGATTATCGGCGATACTACCCACCTTACTACTCATGACCGCGATCAATTTGTGCTCACTAGCCGCAACGTTTTCGCAGAATGTTTCAGCCATCATATAGGGGGCAATAGTGTTGGACTCTAAGACTCGCCGCCACTCTCCACGATCAACAGACCCAAACCCTACTCCTTTGGGTCCGTAGTAGCCCGCATTGTTAAGCAATATGTCAATTGGCTCCCCCTGGAATGCCTTGCCCAGCGAGATCATCTGCTCATAGTCGGTTACATCTAAGCGTATCAACTGTATTGAGGAGGGGTAGCGCTGCTGAAGTACCTCAAGTTCCACTGCCTTTTCAGGCTCCCGGCAACAAGCCAGAACCTTCCAGCCGATCTCGGCAAACTGAGCACACATTTCGAGCCCAATTCCACGGTTACAACCGGTTATTAAAATCGTGCCGGACATTGGCGCTCCTTAGGTGTTATTCTTGCAAGAAAGCGATCATAGCAACTGTATAGCAATGTATTACACTCTTAGCGACATACTGTGGCTCTCCCTGTTCTTTTTGGTTCTCTGGTATATCTGGGCCAGTATGGCAGCTAAGGAACATGTCCGGCGAGCAGCCTCTGAACATTGCCGACAGCTCGGTGTTCAACTGCTAGATGACACCGTGCTTTTGGTGCGTACTCGAATCAGAAAAGATAAGAGAGGGTTTTTCAGTCTTCACCGCAGCTATAAGTTTGAGTTTACTTCTACAGGCGAACATCGTTACTCAGGCACTGCAGTGCTACATGCAAATCGCATCGAACAATTACAGCTTGCCCCCCATCACGTGAGTTAGAGGTATCTATGCAACGCGGCCTATATCGCCACTACAAAGGAAATCTTTACGAGGTTTTACATACAGCAAAACACAGTGAAACTGAAGAGGTAATGGTTGTCTATCGCGCCCTTTATGGGAGCTATGGTGTCTGGGTGCGGCCACAAAGTATGTTTAAAGAATCGGTTTCTAAAAATGGTACTTGCGTGCCATGCTTTGAATTGATTCAGGCATTTGATATTGCCGCCTAGGTGGGACTGACATATCAACTATTTTTTGGAGGTGCTATCGCCCCTCCAACCCCCTCCTCTTCTTGACTCTTACTTAAACTAAGTTAAAACGCGCAATTATCACAACCTTTATCCAATATTAATTTTTCAATATTTTTCAAATAAGTAAGTGTATTAAATGCTACAAAATAGACCTGTAGATTACTGACATTAATTAACCAAATTACTTTCCATTTCAGATTTAAAGGAATTGCACGTCAGATATTTCTTTGCTTTCCCACTTCAAAATATGCCCTTTCGCACATTCCCTCCAGCCTAATCTAGATTTCATTATTGCGACATAAATCGGTCAAGTCCGTGCAATAATCGATTTGTAACTTGTCGGCATGCGAGGCTTACCGATGAATTTGAAGAGTTTTGATGTGTCCGCCGTACTGTATATGGTTGAGCGGGCATCCCGCCCCAGCTCACGCCGGCGCTATTTATGGCTATCCAAATCTGGGGATGGATGGGCGGCCGGGGCACTTTTTTTCACTTATGTATGGCTTAATTCAGCCATTCAACTACTGTACCTGGCATGTACAGCCGTCGCTCTAGAACGCAGCCTGTACTGGGGAATAAAAAATACAACTCGTCGCCTTAGGCCGCCTCAGGCAATTCCCGGTATGCGTCCGGTAATTGTGGCGCATGATCGATTCAGTTTGCCATCAGGCCATACCTCATGCGCCTTTTTATTCATAACCGCAATGTCTATACAGGTAAGTCCCATGTGGAGTTTTGGTTATATCTGGGCCACAGGGGTGGGAGCTGCCAGGGTTGGCTTAGGGGTTCATTTTCCATCCGATATTTGTGCTGGTGCCATTTTGGGGACCAGCGTTAGCTTAATTGTGAGTGCCGCCTTTTTATGAAGATACTTTATGGCGTTCAATCCACGGGTAACGGACATATAAGTCGCTCCCGCGCGCTGGCCAAGCAATTCGAAAAGTATCCAAATCTCGAGGTCCAGTGGTTATTTTCAGGCCGTCCAAGAGAAAGCTTATTTGAGATGTCTTCTTTTGGAGACTATTGGTGGCGGGAGGGAATGACTTTTATCCACAGTCACGGCCGCTTGAATAGTTTCGCAACACTACGAAACATCAATGCAGTAAGATTCATCAAGGATACAAGAACACTGCCGGTTAATAATTTTGATTTAATTATCAGTGACTATGAACCTGTTACGGCCTGGGCAGCAAAATTTAAGAAAAAACGCAGCATCGGTATCGGCCATCAATACGCCTTTGAATTCCCGATCCCTGCACCTCGCAATAAGTGGGCATCCCGCACAGTACTAAAATCATTTGCCCCAACACAAGAGAGTATCGGTTTGCATTGGCACCACTTCGGCAACCCAATACTACCGCCAATCGTCCCTCAGAAACCTGAACTCTCCCAAGAATTGGGTGAACATATTCTAGTTTACTTGCCTTTCGAACAGCCTATTCCGATGCTGGACGAACTTTCCAGGCTGCCCTATCGGTTTATCGTCTACGGTATACCCCACAATTTACCTACCTCTAGTAATATTCAAGTTAAGGCCCCCTCAATTAATGGTTTTCAAAAGGATCTGGCAACCTCTAAAGCAGTAATCTGCAATAGCGGATTTGAATTATTGGCTGAAACCCTGGCTCTGGGAAAACCCATTCTCAGTAGGCCTCTCGCCAATCAATTTGAGCAGGAAGCCAATGCCAAAGCGCTCGATCAGCTCAAACTGGCCACAATCGTAAAACAGATAAATGCCTATACGATCGACAAGTGGCTAACCAACTGCCCCCCTCCACTTCGGATAGTATGGCCTGATGTAGCTCAAGCACTGGGCAACTGGATTGCTTCCGGGTGCCGACAAAGCTCAACTGAACTATCCTCCCAACTGTGGCGCAAGGTGGTTCCAAAGCCCGTTGCAGAAGCAGCACCAGTATTTCAAAGAATATCCGAGTAAAAGCACTCTAATAATCGCCAAGTCTATTCATAGAATCAGTCATTGCCCAGTGCACCCTCTCCACGTTTACATATACACTTGAATCGTAGTGTTCCAGCATAAAAATATTCAATGGAAAACTACCTGGAAATTAAACGGATTACCCAAAAAGAATAATGTAAGAGGTAAACATGGCCCATCAGCTGCTCAACGAGCGTGAAATCGATTTTTTGCTTTACGAATTTTTAGATACCGAGGCCCTAATCAATCGCCCTCGGTACAGTGAGCATTCCCGTGAAATTTTTGATGCAACACTGAATACTGCACATACCATTGCAGAAAAGTTTTTCGCTAATCACAACGCCAAAGGCGATGAGATTGAACCGAGCTTTGATGGTGAAAACGTCAGCGTTATCGAAGAAACCAAACAGTCCTGGGATGCTTTTGCCTCTGCAGGATTTCTTGCCGCTCACTGTGATGCTGAGGAAGGCGGGCTGCAATTGCCAGAAGTTATTCTGCGCACAGCACTCGCTTATATGGCTGCAGCAAACGTTGCCAGTGCTAGCTACCCATTCTTGACCATTGGCGCGGCCAATTTGGTGCGCACTTTCGCCAGCGAGTCGCTTAAAAAACAATTCCTTCCACAAATGTTGGACGGGCGTTTTGCCGGGACTATGGCACTAACTGAACCGGATCAGGGCTCCGCGCTGTCAGACATTCGCACTAGCGCCCTACCAGAAGAAGACGGCAGCTACCGCATTCACGGGCAGAAAATGTATATTTCTGGTGGCGATCAAAACCTCACTGAGAATATCGTTCACCTGGTTCTGGCAAAAATTAAAGGCGCACCCGCAGGTGTGAAGGGAATATCACTTTTTTTGGTTCCCAAATTCCTTCTGGACGAGCAGGAGAAACCGGTAAAACGCAATGATGTAAAACTCGCAGGCCTGCTACATAAAATGGGCTACCGTAATACCACATCAACGGTTTTGAGCTTTGGTGAGGATGGTGGCGCTGTAGGCTACCTGATCGGTGAACCCCATCAGGGCCTGAAGTATATGTTCCAGATGATGAATGAGGCTCGTATCAGTGTGGGAGCTGGCGCTTCTGTACTTGGATACCAGGGTTACACTTACTCCCTTGAGTACGCCAAGGGCCGCCCACAAGGGCGCATGCCCTCCAATCGAGATCCTGAATCCAAACAGGTCCCTATCGTCCAGCATACCGATGTTCGCCGTATGCTACTAATGCAAAAGGCCTATGCTGAAGGTGGCTTAAGCTTGAGTGTTTATGCCACTTCACTTTACGAGGATGAGCATACAGCCCCTACAGAAGAGCAGCGCAACAATGCTGCAACACTGCTCGATCTACTAACTCCCGTAGTAAAATCCTGGCCCTCCAAGTACTGCCTAAAAGCTAATGAATTGGCGATTCAGGTTTTGGGGGGAGCGGGTTATATTCGTGAATACCCGGTAGAGCAGTTGTATCGAGACAATCGCCTTAACGCAATTCACGAAGGTACAGAAGGCATCCATGCCCTGGATTTACTGGCCCGGAAAGTACCGTCAAAAAATCTTGCTGGCTACCAACTGTTACAGGCAGAGATCCGCAATACGATTATGCAGGCCAGGGATAAACCTAAGCTCGAATCTATGGCCAAAATGATGGAAGAAGCCCTGGAAAAGTTGGATGAGACAAGTTTTGCATTATTCTCCCAGCTTCAGGAAGATGTGGATCGCGGCCTGGGTAATGCCACCCTATACCTGGATTTATTTGGCTGTACCGTAGTCGCCTGGTTGTGGCTACAGCAGGCAGTTATCGCAGAAAAAGCACTGGAAAAGAATCCTAACAGTGAAGCTCAGGATTTTTACCTGGGCAAATTACACACTGCAAAATACTATTTTGAATGGGAGCTGCCAAAAACAGAGACAGCTATCGCACTGCTGAAATCAGGCAATAGCGTTCCTTTCGACATGCAGGAAAATTGGTTCTAGTTAAACGACTTGTCGAGCAAAACGGAAATTACAGTTGTACCGTAATTTCCGTACCTCCCTGAGGAAGGGGGGCTGCATTTATTTGCCCTTCATAGCTCTCAACAATATCCACTACCACGGCAAGTCCAATACCCTGCCCAGGTTGCTGTTCATCAGCGCGAACGCCCCGCTGGGTAACCGCTTGCCATTTCTCACTGTCCAGCCCTGGGCCATTGTCTTTAACCCGAATAGACAGTTTGCGAGTATCCTCCATATTCTCAACAGCAATCGATAATTTCCCGTCACCATATTTATAAGCGTTATCCAGCAAGTTACCCAGGACTTCCATCAGGTCACCTTCGTCACCATAAAACAAGGCGTTTTCAGCACAGGAACTTTCGACATCACACGGCTTACTGCGATACACCTTTTCAAGCGCATCCAGTATTTTATGAAGCAGTGGCGCGACCGGTGTCCCCCGTATAATGGATTTCGGCGAACTGGTTACTGCCCGCTGCAGTTGATAGCTGATAATACTGTCCATCCGCTGCACCTGATCCGTTAGCGTCTTGCCGGCAGTTGTTGAATCTCCAGAAAATTTGAGACCTTTCAATACCGCTAATGGCGTCTTCAGGCTGTGGGCCAGGTCAGCTAATGTATGCCGGGTTTTCTCTCTCTGGCGGCGCTCATTTTCAATCAACAGATTTAAGTTATCTGTCAGTGGGCGCAGCTCCCGAGGAAAATTACCCTCCAATCGATCAGCACCCCCACGCTGTATTTCCTGAAGCGCATTAGCCAGGGCTGTCAGCGGGGCAAACCCCCAGCGCAGAACCAACCACTGTGCAAGGATTAATAACAATGCTCCCAACCCCAACCAGTGCCACATGGTTGAGCGAAACTGCCCCACTTGAGCCTGTAGCGGGGCCGCATCCTCGAGCACTGCAAAGGTAAACAAATTTTCATCTTCCAGCCCCCAGGCAACCCCTTGGCGGAAACTGCTATAACTTCCCTCTTCTCCCGGAACCGATACCTGCGAATAGGACTCCTGCCCCTGGGAAAGCGGATAGAACTCCAGCTGCGGCATTGCCAGGGCTGACTCCGAACGCCAGATAATCTCACCCTCCCGATCAATAACAGCGCCCACCAAGCCGGAATCAGGCTGGTTGAAGCGTTGTTCGGGCAAACTCGGGGGCAGAATCAGGGTTTTACCTTCCGGCTCAGCAACCGCCAGCAGGGTGTAAATGTAAACCTGCAGCTCCCGCTGCTTGGCTTCATTCAGGGACGTGCGATAGGCGTGCTCGAGGACTCCAGAGATAAGAAGAATAAAGCCGACCAGCACAAGACTGGTAACCAGGGCCAGACGCCCCTTTAAGGAACCCAGAATATAGGAGAGCAGGGGGAAATTGATGGATCTCACTGCGGAATCACAAAGCGATAGCCGCGCCCGCGCAGAGTCTCGATAGGCTTAAGCTTGGCTGCCGCATCAATTTTTTTCCGCAGGCGTCCAATAAAAACCTCTATCACATTACTGTCCCGGTCACAGTCCTGTTCATAGATATGTTCTGTCAGGGTGGTTTTTGACACCACCTCATCCGGATGTAGCATCAGGTATTCAAGTACCTTGTACTCAAACGAAGTCAGGTCCAATTCAACTTCATCCACACTAACCCGTTGAGCACTGGTATCCAGAACGATAGGTCCGGCTTTAATCGTCGGCGATGAGAAACCTGCGGAACGGCGCACCAGGGCATTCAACCGTGCGAGCAGTTCTTCAGTATGGAAGGGTTTGACCAGGTAATCGTCCCCGCCAGCTTCCAGGCCGGAGACCCTTTCCTGCCAGTGTCCCCGAGCCGTTAAAATCAGGATAGGAAAATGCTTCTCTTCACGGCGCAGTGTTTCAATAACCTGGATACCATCAATTTTGGGTAAACCCAGGTCCATTACTGCAACGTCGTAGGGATATTCCCTTCCCAGATAAAGTGCCTCTTCTCCATCAGGGGCTTCGTCAACGGTGTACCCGGCCGTGCGCAGGGACTCTGCCAGCTGCTGCCGCAGTAATGCTTCATCTTCAACTAATAGTGCGCGCATAGTAATTACCTTATTGCGGCTCGCAATTATTCTGCTAGCGGGATATACGGCCGCTCTGTTTATCGACAAACACCACATAAACCTGGCTTTTGGCCGACAGTCCTTTCACCCGATACACGGCTCGCCCCTGTTTCTTGGTCTCAGAAATGGCGAGAATTTTTCCACCAAAGCGTTGTTTTACGATTGAAGCAGCCCGATCCCTTGAGATTTCTCCCCCTTGCACACGAAGAAAGTGGGGCTGGAAACTCTCCCGCTCATAAGCGGGGTAGCTGTGTACCGTGGCACTGCAGAGCGCCGGCAAAAACACAGCGGTAAAAGCAATAAAGCCAAGTAAGGTACGATTCAGTTTCACGGTGCGGCTCCTGTGGATATCCAATTTTCCACCCTTTATAAACTCCCTGCCGCCCTCAACCGGGCTCAAAGAGCCGGTGAGACGTCGACATGGACCCGGATTCTATCGCCCGGATGATGGTCAGTGCGGGTCAAGTAAACTTGCCCATTATACCGATAGCGGACATCGTATCCGACTAATTCCCTTCTTGTAGAGTATTCATCTACAACATGGCAACGGGACTCTGTTGCATAGTGGATTGGAGCATTGGCACGGCTGATCTGGTTACCTACCAGGGCGCCCACCAAAGCCCCTGCGATTGTGGCGCCGCCACGATTGTGACTGCGATGATAACCGTAGCGTCCACGGTGGCCGTGATCGCCTAAGTTATTGCCGATTGCAGCACCTATAAGTCCCCCCACTACAGTACCTGCCGGGGAAGTCGGCTCGCGATAGGCAACCTGTTCATCGCGACACTGAGTCGTCGGTGTAACAACCTGAACATCGGTGTAGACGGGAGTAACCTCGGTAACTCGCGCATAATCATAGCCACCCGCAGCATAGCCTCGGGGGCCCGCGCTGGCAGTAGAACTTAGACCCACCAGTGCCGCAACTGCCGCACCCGCGATTAGCTGTTTGTATAGTTGCACGATATCTCTCCCGCTAGTCATCAACGGGAGCCAGATTACTTAAGATGATCTGAATAGACGCTGAATTACACTGTCGTAGCAGCGAGGTAAAACGATAAGCCAGCCTCTCAGGATTGGAATTTGAATGGCAGGGCACTATTCAGGAGCCCCAGATGAACTATCAGTCTCCTCATCACCCTCTCGTCGGTCACTGGCCTCTCGATCACGCCTTGGCCGAGAATCCTGGTGCCTTCTCCCCCTTTCGTGCTCCCTTCTGGGCCTATCTCCTCTCGCCCGGTCGCCCCTTGGTCGGTCTTCTCTGTGCCGGTTTCCTCTAGGTCTATTCTCATCGGACCTATCCCTCCTCGGCCCATCTTCCCTGAGTCTATCCCCTTGCGCTCGCTCTCCCCGAGCCCTATCACCTCTGGGCCTCGGCAATTCACCCCTATCGCCCCTAGCTTCACGCCAGCGCTCACGCATTTGCTCTCTCTGTTCGGGGGACATCTGTCGATATCTCTCACGGGCCTCACGGATACTCTCACGCCTACCTTCCGGCAGGTCGCGGTACTGTCGATAAGATTCCCGCAGCTGATTACGACGTTCCTGGGGCAGAGACTGCCATTTTTCATAGCGCTGCCGAGCATTGTCACGCTGCTCAGGGCTCATTGAGTTCCATCGGCGGGCACCCCGCAACAACCTCTCCTGCTGGCTCTCAGACATATTGGGCCAGCGTTTTTCCATGCCCTGTAACAGCTTCCGATCACTTTCACTTAGGCTGCTCCACTCCACCGACCATGCCATACCAGCCCAAAGTAGCGAGGCTGCCATCAAACAAGTTGCGACCAGGGTTTTAGTCATGACTGTCCCCCAGCCATATATCTCTGCTTTTGGTATCTTCCTGGGTTTGCCTGCGGCCCTGAACCAACTCGGGCTCTTCTGGGATAACAACATCACCTTGTTGATCGACCCACTCTTCCAGGAATAGCAGGAATTCCTCCGGCAGAGGCTCAGCGTCCTCCGCCTCGGTAATACCTGGAAATATGAGCGCACACATAGATATGATGAATAAAACACTACGAAGAGTGTCCATCCAACTCCTCCGCCAACCACTGATAAAACTCCATATCCTCAATCATCTCGATATCCATATCTTCGTCCAGGAGCCAATCACCGCTCACTAATAGCTCTGTACGATTCTCATTGTTAGTCACAGAACTGGGCCACCATAGAGCAAGAAATAGCACTGCGGCAGAAGCCGCGGTAACTGGAAGGTAGGGATACAAAGTGCTGGGTAAAAAGTACCGTTTTTTATTATTTTGATCTTGCGCTGCGGAGCGGATTCTTCGTAACTCGGCCAGGGTTTCCGTATCGAGTGACTTCTCTCTACGTATAACAGCGGCACTGGCGGCTCCGAGTATACGCTTCTGGTTAGTCGATGAATTATTACCCAAATTACTCATTCCATCGCCTCCAAATAAACCCGCAGGCTGCGCAATGCTCGAGATAGGTGAGTTTTCACACTTCCCTCGCTACAAGTCATAGCCCCTGCTGTCTCACTGACATTAAAGCCTTCAACGCAGCGCAATAAAAAAGCCTGCTGTTGACGCAGAGGTAACTTTTCAATGGCGCGGTCAATGGCATCAATCGTACGTTCACCGATCAAGGCACTATCTGGGCTGCGGCCGTTGGGGTCGGGAAATTCACTCAAATCCCATTCATCGCCTTCGCTATTAATAGGAAGTTTATCTTTCAACAGCTGCCAACGGGACAGGTTTTTCTTGCGACGATGCCAATCGGTTATGCGGTTATTAAGAATGGTAAAAAATAATGGGCGCCACTCAGCACGGTCTCGGCAGCTATAGCTTTTGACGAGTGCAAGCATAGAGTCCTGAACTATATCCAGCGCATCATCACGGTCCCCTACAGCATATTTCGCCATAGTGAATGCCCGCTTTTCTACTGAAGCGAGAAACTGATCCATAAAAGCCGATTGAGGTCCCTTGACGAGGATGAAACCCTTCTACAGCGATTGAGGAGCTGCTAAATAATTCCGTGATACATCAGAATCTCAGGGCAACTAACAGCCAAGGCGCGGCTTTATAGGAATGTCTAGACCTTTTAAGCAGTCGCAGCATAGAGTATGAGTTGCTCTGAAAACCCCATGGGGCGGGCCTCAAAAACCGCAGCTACTGCGTTATTCTTGCAAAGGGCAAAGGCCATGCACAGTAAGCCGCGTCTAACATCTGCAGTCTTCAAGGCCCACAGAAATATTACGGAATTAGTCAGAAGCTCCTCAGTTCGCCACAACCCAATAGATAATGCCAGCTAAAACCGGTAATGATTAATCGTTATCGTTGTCACGGGATCTGCGGTGGTGCTTTTTTTTCCGCTCGCCGCGCTCATTCTTACGATCATATCTATTATCTATTCGCTCACCCTTTTCATCGAGGCGCTCGTTAATTTTCTCACCTTTATTGTCCAGACGACTATCGATAAGATCACCTTTTTTATCCAAATGTGCAGCTAATTTATCTCTCCCATTAGCTGCCGCCCGCTCAGACCGCTGATCCAAGCGCTCGTTAATACGGTCACCCTTCTCATCCAGGCGATCTTCAATACGATCCCCCTTGCGGTCAAGTCGATTTTCAATATGGTCACCGTGATCGTGTCCATCGCCCCCACTGCTGCTTTCCGCCTGCAGTGCGAGTGGAAAACCAAGACTTAACGCCAGTACTGACAGCCCTATCAGTTTATTCATAAGTTGCTCCAGTTCCGTGAACAAAAAACTCAACAAGTTAACAGCACTGACTATAACGTCGATCACTGAAACCGGTTGACAGGGAACTGGTAAACGTCAGCAAATTCAAAAAGCACACATAACTGAAAGCCGGATACTCTCCCTTTAACTTACCCCTCTACAACTTCCGGGCCGGGCACTTCATCGCCAAGCCAGCGTTGTGTCAGGGTGCCAGCGGTCATAGCGCCGTTAACATTCAGCGCGGTTCGCGCCATATCAATCAGAGGTTCAACAGAAATTAGCAGTGCCGCGATAGTAACTGGCAACCCCATTGCCGGCAGTACCACCAAGGCTGCAAAGGTCGCCCCTCCACCAACGCCCGCTATACCGAAAGAACTGATCATTACAACCGCCACTAAAGTAGCAATCCATACCGGGTCCCATACATTGATCCCCATCGGCACTGCCACCATCACTGCCAGCATAGCCGGATAAATACCGGCGCAGCCGTTTTGCCCAATAGTCGCACCGAAAGATGCAGAGAAATTGGCAATTGCTGGAGACGTACGCAGCTGGTCCACCTGAGTCTCGACATTCAGGGGAATAGTTGCAGCACTGGAGCGGGAGCTAAAGGCAAAAACCAGCACCGGCCATACCTTGGTGAAATAGTGCAGCGGATTGATACCATTAAACAGTAGCAGCAGACCGTGCACCAGGAACATCAAACCAATAGCGGTAAAGGAAGCCAGCACAAAACTCAATAAGTTAAGAATATCCCCCATACTGGATTTAGCGATCAGGCCTGTAACCAAAGCCATCACGCCGTAAGGGGTAAAAGCCATCACTAGTCGCACCAGCTTCATAACCCAGACTTGAGCCACATGAACGAAGCGTTCAATCGCTGCGCCCTCTTCGGGAAATTCACGGCGCACCGCCAAGGCTGCCAGCCCTAAAAGCACCGCGAATATAACCACCGCTATAACAGAAGTAGAGCGAGCTCCGGTCAGGTCCAGAAAAATATTGCGCGGCACAAAAGAGGTAATAATCTCAGGAATGGAAAGGTCTGTGACCTTGCCAATGCGCGCATTCAGCACTTCCACTCGCGCAGCTTCCCTGGAACCCTCAACCAATCCCGCAGCCGACAAACCAAATAACTCGGCCATAGCCACGCCAATTAGAGCGGCCACCGCCGTTGTTCCTAATAGCACCCCCAGGACTGAAATACTGATTTTGCCCAGCGCCTGGGTATGGCTGACTTTAACTACCGCCACTAATATGGAAGTCAGCACCAGGGGCATCACGAGTAAATACAATAGATTTACGTAACTGTCCCCTATCATCTCTACCCAAGGTATTACCTCTGCGGGCGCAGCCCCCCATCCGCGAGACAGTTGCAGGGTGCCTCCAAAGATAACCCCAAGAATAAGGCCTGCCAGCACTGCTGGTGCGAGGGAGTCACGGCCTCGCTGCCAGCGAAAAAGTCCGTATAGAAAAACAATAAATAGAAGCAGAAAAGCAAATGAACTGATATGCATAAGGTCTGGGTCCCACCCGGAACGAAAGGGGAAAGTGGCGGCATGCTATCAGCGATCCGTCACAAGCCTATAGATGTGTTAGTTATAGTTTTATAAAGTTTGGGAGCTTCTAAGAACCCACTGATACCCCGCCGACTTTTACCAGCATTAGTACTTACTATAAATTGAGAGCCGTAATAAAGTCGTCTCTATCCTGCGGCCCAACCAATGTTTTTTGCCAGCGTCCATCGGTACCAATAATGAACGTAGAAGGCAGCACCTCCGGCTTCTCCTGCCCCCAGCGCCCTTGCGGTTCGGCCACTAGGACGGGAAAAGTAATGCCCAACTTTTCCACCTGTTTTTGTATTTCCGCAACCGGTAAATTGTCGAAGTTCACCCCGACAACAACGACATTGTCGTTACCCTTGGCCAGTTGATTTAGGACCGGGATCTCCTCTCGACAGGGCTTACACCACTCTGCCCAGTAGTTAACCAGCAAAACTTTGCCCGATACATCCAACCCTCCCCCATCAATGGCTAGAAGCGATTTATCGTCTTTAGCGCAGGCGCTTATTCCGCATACCAACAAAAGAAAGGTGACCGCTGCTGCTCTTGTCATCTTCACTTTGACTATTTTCATCAGGCCCACTTTCTCCCCCGGTTTCAGAGTTTGTTTGCTTATCATCAGTCCCGCCGTCGTGGCCCAGCTCAAGGGGCTTATCTTCAGCTTCCTTTTGCTCGGCCTCCAGGAACAACTCTCCAACAGTAATACCTAATTGCTCCCGGGTTGACTCTCTGGCATTGGCAAAGCGTTGCTCTACCTCTCCATACCAGGGCAATCCATCCAGACTCGCAGGAATTCCACTGGGCATCCAATCCACGCTCAACCAACCCGCCAATTCAACCAGAGACACCGTATTCAGATCCCTCAGCAAAACATAATCATTGCGATCGGTCTGGGTCACCATACGATTAGCCTGAAGGATATTCCGCAACCTTCGCCACTGAACAAACTTGATTCCCATACGGGAAATATCGCGCTCCTTCAGAGGCCTCCCCTGCGCGCATTTCTTATACATCTGCCAGAGAACAATAAGGAGGGCAACCAGGTCAGAATGCTCCCGCTCCTGGGTCGCAGCTTGATAAACCGATAGTGTGCGCACCAACACACAGCCGGCCAGTACCAGTATCCACATCAGATAAATCCAAAGCAGGAACAGGGGAACAACAGCGAATGCCCCATAAATTGCCTGGACTGAACTCCGCGCTACCAACAAGCCGAATAAGTACTTCATAACCTCGAAAGCAATCGAGATTATGATCCCCCCCTCTATTCCGTGGCGCAACGGGACATTGCAATTGGGCACAGCTATGAACAGTAGGGTAAAAACTATGGAGCTGAAAATAAACGGCAGAACCCTGAATAACAACGAAGTTACCTCAAAGGAATCGGCCCCACCCACGAAAAATTTTTGTGAAAAGACAAAAGTACTTGTCGCCAGGCCCGCCCCCAATAGGATTGGACCCAGACTTAATATCGCCCAATACAAAAGAAAACTCGAAACGCCGCTGCGGCCTTTTTGGACGTCCCAGATAGAGTTAAAGGTCCCCTCGATACCGCGAAGGGTCAAACCGGCAGTAATAATCAGCATCGCGATACCAACGCCAGTCAAACGCTGTGCCTGTTCGGAAAAACTGCTGATATATTTTTGGATCTCGCGCCCACTCTGAGGCAAAAAGTGGGTGAACAGTTGATCCTGTAACCTACTCTGCAAGCCGGCAAAGTCGGGAAACAGTGACAACATGGCGTAGCTGACCGTCACTAGGGGAACTATGCCAAACAGTGTCAGGTAAGTAAGAGCAGCCGCGCGTTGCCGACAATCCTTTTCATCAAACAGTTTCCACAGTGACGTCGCAAAGCGCAGCCAGTGGTTTCCCCAATCCTTAACGGTGCTTCTCATCGTGATCTCTCTATGCCTGGACATCTCGCCCAGGCCGCAGTATTACTGCCCCAAATAGCCAAGGAGCTCCCGAAAACCCCGCAGGACGTTGGGGGGATTATTCAGAAGCGCCTTAGAACTCCGCAACATTCTTCGGTTAGAATACGCCAAACAGTAACAGGATGCCGCCACAATGTGGACGATTTACCACAACCCCCGCTGCTCAAAATCCCGCCAAACCCTACAGCTATTGCAGGATAACGGTATTGAACCGGAGGTGATTCTCTATCTACAAACCCCACCTTCTGCCGAGGATATTCAGAAGTTGCTGCACAAACTGGATATTGATGCACGACAGTTGTTGCGCACTGGTGAAGAACCCTACAAGCAGTTAAACCTGAAAGACAAAGATCTGGCCGAATCCCAGTTAATTGACGCAATGGCTCAAAACCCTATTTTGATCCAACGCCCGATCGTTATAAAAGGCGACAAAGCAGTGATAGGACGACCCCCTGAAAATGTACTGGGGCTGATCTGATGGATCGGGACAACGAAGGCTATGTCCTCATCCTCTACTACAGCCGCACCGGCGCCACAGCGCGCATGGCCACCGAACTGGCTCGCGGCGTAGAGGCCAGCGGGATTACCGCTCGCCTGCGCACCGTGCCTGGCGTATCCCCAGACACCGAAGCCAGCGAGCCGCCGGTCCCCTCCGAAGGCGCCCCCTACTGTACAATCGAGGACCTGCGCAATTGCTCCGGTTTACTGATGGGCAGCCCCACCCGCTTTGGCAACATGGCCTCTCCGCTGCGCTATTTCCTTGACCAAACCAGTGATATTTGGCTCGATGGCAGCCTTACCGGTAAGCCGGCTGCGGTATTTACCGCCACTGGCAGTCTTCACGGTGGTCAGGAAACTACGCTGGTATCCATGATGCTGCCGCTGCTGCACCACGGCATGTTGATCGCCGGCATCCCGTACTCCGAAGCCGCCTTAATGCGCACCCGCACTGGCGGCACACCCTATGGTGCCTCACACTGGTCCGGTGAACACGCCACATCGCTTTCCGATGACGAAGTAACCCTGTGCCGGGCACTGGGCAAGCGAGTCGGCAGCCTGGCACAGACGCTGGATAATTCGCATAACGGCGACAACTAGAGGATAAAGTGTGAACGATTCTGTACAGCGCAAGCTCAAGATAGCGCTGCGAATTAACTGGATTTGTTATATCGGCATGCTCGTACTGTTTGTCGTCTGGAATCTATTCCTCGAAGGCGGCTCATTATTCCTGTGGTGCTTGCAGACCATACCACTGCTGTTGGTACTACCCGGGTTACTAAAGCAGCACTATCGTAGCTATCTGTGGCTCTGTTTTATTCTTTTGCTGTATATCACTGCCAGTATTGTCGACGTAATGATGCCTACACGCGGCTGGCAGGATGGCGTACTGGTAGTCCTTAGCCTTATCCTATTCTTTTCATCAATGATGAGCAGCCGCTGGCATCGCATGCAATAAGCCTTGGCGAGATTCACATTGCTTGTGATTTTGTAACCGATAATTTGACAACGCTTGCCCCTCAGCGCACTAAGGAGTTTTGAGGTTTGACTGATTCATCCAATGAGAAAGGACTGTTCCGCAGCTTTTTTGGTGCCATTGGCGGCTCAATTACCTGGCTGAGGCGAGTGTTTACCAACCTGGTATTCCTGTTAATACTGGTATTCCTGGGTATCGCAATTTTTGGCAAGGACGAACAGCTGGTAGTCCCACAAGGCGCGGCCCTTCGAGTGGCTCCGAGTGGATTTCTGGTAGATGAGCTCAGCCAGCCCAGCGGATTACCGATTTTCTTCGGTGGCTCACAGGGGCCAGCGGAAATCAGGGTTAAGGATCTTGTCGACTCTATCGACAAAGCCGCACAGGACAAACGCATTTCCGCACTGGTGCTGGAACTCGACAATATGGTCGGCGGCAGTCTCAGTAAGCTCGACGAGATTGGCGCAGCCCTGCAGCGCTTCAAGGCTGCCGACAAGCCCATTTATGCGGTGGGTGATAACTACACCCAGGCGCAATATTTCCTCGCCAGCCACGCCGACAAGGTGTACCTGAATCCAATGGGTTCCGTGATGCTCACCGGCTTTGGCGTCTATCGGAATTACTATAAAAGCGCCCTTGAAAAGCTCAAAGTCAATTTCCACGTGTTCCGCGTTGGCGACTACAAGGATTTTATCGAACCCTATACTCGCGACGACATGTCTCCGGCTTCCCGTGAGAATAACCAGCGCTGGCTGCATGAACTCTGGAGTGAATACACCGAACAGGTGACCGGCCTTCGCAACCTGCCAACTGAGAGCATCGATCTATTTATCGATGAGTTACCCCAGAAACTGCAGCAGCATGAGGGCGACTGGGCACGTACTGCTCTGGCCAATAAACTGGTCGACCAACTCGCCAACCGCAACCTGGCAGTTCAAGAGCTACGCAAAACCATTGGTGAAGATGAGAACGATGAACGCAGTTATAAAGCCATCGATGCCCTCACCTATCTACGCAGCCAAAAGCTCAGCGAAGTCGCCGCCAAGAAAGAACCCAATAAGATTGCCTTAATCACGGCAAGCGGTTCTATTGTCGATGGCCGCGCTCCCGCCGGCAGGATCGGCAGCGAAAGCCTGGGAGAACTAATCGCACAGGCGCGCAAAAAAGAAGTTGATGCACTGGTTCTGCGCATTGACAGTGGCGGCGGCTCCGCCTTCGCGTCAGAAGCAATTCGACAAGAGTTACTCGCCACCCGCGAAGCCGATATCCCTGTCGTTATCTCCATGGGCAGTCTGGCCGCATCTGGTGGCTACTGGATTGCTACCGGCGGCGATCGAATCTGGGCCTCTCCCGCAACCCTGACAGGCTCCATTGGCGTATTTGGCGCCTTCCCGACCTTTGAGGATTCCCTTGAGGCACTGGGTATTTATACCGATGGTGTGGGCACTTCAGACCTGGCCGGCAGCATGCGGTTGGATCGTGCCCTACCCGAGGCAGCCGCCAGTATCCTGCAACAGGGAGTGGATAATACCTACGCCAGGTTCCTGAGAATTGTGGCCGAGTCCCGTGGCAGCACTCCTAAGGAAGTGCACAAAATTGCCCAGGGCCAGGTCTGGACCGGGCGAGCGGCTAAAAACCTGGGGCTGGTAGACGATCTGGGCAATCTCAACGACGCCATTGCCGACGCCGCACAGCTTGCTGAGATCGAAGAATACGATGTAATAGAGATCCAGCGCGAGCTGACTCCCGGCGAAAGATTCCTGCGCGCCCTGAGCGATAATGTGGATGCACGTATCGCCGCCAGCCTTGAGGCAAACCTGCCACTCGGCGCCTGGTTAAACAGCTTACAACCGGTTTTGGCACCAATCGGCGAACTGCAGAGCTTCCGCGACCCGCGCGGACTCTACGTGCGCTGCCTGCCCTGCCTAGCCCCCTAAAAGACTTCATCGCCTCTACCCTGCGCCGGCTCAATGCCGGCGCGGACGCCCATAAAGCTCACGCAATTCATTTTTCGCGGCCTCCAGGATTCTGCGCCTGCGCGCAGGTAAATGGTGGCCCGCACGATTGATATAAAAAGTGAGCATAGACATGGCTGAACGGAAAGGCTCTGATTTGCGCTGCTGACTGGCCTCAGCTGCACTCTTCAGGGATTTGGCTATCGCTTTTGGATCATCCAGGCTAAATACACCGGCTTCAAGGTCCAGCGCATGGCTGTTTGTCGTGACTCTCTGTGACCATTTGGCACTTTTTACTGATACCAAACCCCACCTCCATAACCACAGTTCCCTGTTAAATATATGGTGGCTCAACTGGATTTGGTCGTTACGGAATTCCTAAACCTCGCTATCGGAAATTTTAACCTGCCGTAGAGCCCCACTCAGGGCAACCAGTGCGAATGCCAATAAACTCAGGATTCCCGCCCACAATAGTGTCGTCAGAGGCGCTGCAACCTCGCTCAAAACACCCGCTGCCAGGGCTCCCAGCGCCGCAGAGCCAAATAGGGCAAATTGATAAATGGAGATAATGCGACTGCGATAATCCGCCGGCGCCATCAATTGCACAATGCCTCGCCCCAACCCTGCGGAGGCTGCCGCAACCGCCCCCCAACACAGACACAACAGGATCAAGCCAAACTTTGTTGGCCCCAGGCTGATAGCAATCAAGAGTGCTGCGCTGTAAAGCAAGCACATCAAAATTCCCCGCCCTGGCTCTTGTCCCTGCCCCCGTCTCAACATGGTCACCGTCGCGATCACCGTGCCCGCTATAAATGCCAGCTGCAGGGTCGCGTAGTAACCGGCACCGCGACCGTAGTCCTCGGCCAGCAGCGGTAAGACCACCAGGAAAACCCCGATATGCACAAAGCCATTGAATGCCATCAATGCGGTCAGCTCCCGCAAAACCGGGTGTTTCCATGCCTGACTGAGACCATCCAGAATCAGGGTATGGGGTCGCTTCTCTGGTGCCTTTTGACGCTCTTGAGGCTGACGCAAGGAGAAAAGCAATAATGAAGCCACTAGCACAACGACAATCTGTATACCCAGCAAGTGCTGCAAGCCCCACTGGTCAAATCGACTTGCTAGCAGCATACCCACCGCCTGGCCGCCGTACTGCGCCAACATCATCCAGGTTACGGTTTTTTGCACGCCTCGCTCAGTGGCCTGCCCCTTGCGGTTGCGGGCACTGCGCTGCACCAAGTTATCCCGTGCCGGCTGTAAAAAAGCGCTGCACACCCCCAGGCAAATTCCGTAAACCATCAAGGTGGATAAATTCAGGACATGGAAGGTGAAATACAACAACAATGCGGTATGGCAAAGCGCCAGGCCCAAACAGGCCAGAGCCGACACCAGAGCCGGGTCTCGCCTATCCGCCAAAGCGCCGCCAAACAGCAGGAATACCAGGTTTGGCAGCAATACTGATGCCTGAATCCACCCCAATTGCAGGGCCGGAAGATCCACGATCGTCAGCGCAATCCAGGGCAGCAATATCACCTGCAACCCGGTTGCCAGGGAGGTGCCGCTATAGCCCAGCAGAAATCTTTGCAATCGGGTTGGCATTCTAGATACGAAATAACTCAATGATTAATAACCCGCCAACTCGCTCTTTTGTGGCACCATATTTTCCGAGTGCCGCAACCAGAAATACCAACTTGACAGCTGCCGCAGTTTTTTCAATGCGCGGGCATCGCCACCGTAGCTCACCGCTTCAAACGCCTCTGTCACGGCCCCAGCATAATTCGCCAACTCCACTCTCTCCTCGGCAATTCGGCGAGCGTAATTACCTGCCGTCTCGCCAGAACGCCGCCTGATCCCGTTGCGGGCCATACGCTGGCAAAAGCGCTGGTACAGTTTTTCCGCAGGCGTCAACTTGGGCCTGCCTGCGGTGCGAGCGGCCCAAAAACTGATACCCAATAGGAGCACAAAAATCGGAACCCCTAGCAACAAGGCCATACGCATCGGGGAGAGATCACCAAATATTCGCTGCAGCAAATTCTGTTGCCGATCGGCATCAAAGCTCACTACGGTTTGATACCAACGGTAGTTGATCATATCCCACTGTAAGCGCAACTGGCTGAGAATGCCGATACGGTGCAAAGGAAACAGGGAGTCCTGCATAAACTCCTCACCGGCTGCACTCTCCAGACCGTCGCGTACACGCTCTGGTGCCACTGCCGCAGTGGGGTCTACACGCTGCCAGCCGCGATCATCAAGCCAGATTTCAGCCCAGGCGTGGGCATCGTATTCCCGCACCAGCAGGTACTCTTCTCCACTTACCCACTCACCACCCTGGTAACCAGCCACCACCCGCGCCGGCACTCCCGCTGCGCGCATGGCAAACACATAACTACCGGCAAAGTGCTCACAGAACCCCTGTTGGCTATCGAAAAGGAATTCATCGATGGTATCGCCTCCCAGTGCCGGGGGATTCAAGGTATAAGTGAAAGCGTTGTTGAAGTGCGTCAGCAGCTGGGAGGAAACCGCCTCAGCACTAAGCCCCTGATCCCGCAGGGAAGCCATCCACTGGCGGGTACGGCTATTGCCGTAACTGGGAAGTTGCAAATTCCTGCGCCGCTCCGCATTGCTGAGAGTAGCACTGAGTGACAGGGTTTCTCTCGGCCAGGAACTTACCTGGTAAGAAAAGCGGTTGAAAACCGGGGTCCGTTTTACCAGGCGATCATCCGTTGTCTCTCCCACACCCGCGCTCTCTGAAGCCGGTTTTGCCATAGCGAATAGCCAAGGGCTGCGGCTCGCTTCCTGGATAACCTGGTAGCGATAACGGGGACCCACTTGTGGAAGCACCTGCTCACCACTTCTCCAATACACTCGCCCGCCATTTCGAGGGTCAACACCATAGCCCTGGCGCCAGGTACGCCCATCAAATTCCGAGTACACCAAGCCCCTCCAGTAGCGCTGCTCAGGCGGGGGCACAGGTCCATCAAAGGAGATACGCAAGGTCGGCTTGCTGGATTTGGAAAGCTCAGTAAAGTCTCCCGGGGCCATCGAATCACTGACTCCAGTGCGCCCAGCGGAAGTATTTTGCGGTACTGACCAGAGCGGCCCCAGCCTCGGCATAACCAAAAACAATAGCACCATCAGTGGCGTGGCCTGCGCCATCAAACGCACAGACAATCCGAGAGCCCGGCGCGGGCGCGCACTGAACTGCCCCAACTGTGCCGCCAGGGCTGCAGTAATCACTAACACACTAAACAGGCCGTAAAGCGCGTAGGGGATGGTCTGCTCCTGGACAAACAGGGTTGCAGCAACGAAATAGGCCAGCAGCAAGCTGACAAAAGCATCCCTGCGACTGGCCAACTCAAGATTTTTCAGGGTAAAGGAAATTGCCAACAATGCGATCATTGGCTCTAGAGCAAACCAGCGCCGGTAGGAAAGAGCCAGTCCTGCCAACGTCAGTGCAATCACTGTTATTTTTAGCGTTCGCCCTGGTAAGTCCTTGCGCCCGCGAAAGACTTCCAGACGCCAATAAACCGCAAAGGCCCAAGCAAAAGCCACCCACAGAGGAAGCATTGTGAATTGCGGCAACAGGGCGACAAACTGGGCGGCAAAAATCCACAGCAAACTCTCCCTGGGCAATAAATCCTTATTCGCAATCATCACTGGCCTCGCCCCGGGTACAGAGCCAATGCCAGTAAAACCTGCTGCCGATGCTCAGCCCCCAGCGAGGGTTCTAGCGAAACGCCAGGCAGGCGCAAACCATAAGCAACGCTTTGTTTTTCCGCTTGCAGGACCCAGTCACAGAGATTGCTCAAACGCATTTCCACACCCTTGCCTTCGAGCAAATCCCAATCGAGCCACAACCGCGTATCAGTTTTGCGCTCGTAATCCTTACTGTAGAGATCCCGCCCGGCCGCATATTGCTTCCAGGCTACATGACGCAGGGAATCACCCGCTTGATAGGGTTTCAGCGCAGCATAGTCCTCTCCACCCCGCTGCACTTCGCCAAACTTTCCCTCGGCGATAGCTTCGCCTACAGGTAATGGGCCTGCAGAGATAGGGCGGGGGTATACCAAAAATTCGACATCAAGGTCGATGCGGCTCCAACAGCGAAATAGCCCGAGAGGGAAACGACTTTCAATCCTCAACCGAGGTGCCTGCACTCGCCCACGTTTTACTACCGGCATAGAGATACAAATATCCGCACTTCTCTGCTCGCACAAATCCACGCGACTGCCCTGCTCCGGTGGCCAACTCAGCTCGAGCCATTCCCGCTCCCGCTTGCCCTCACAACTGACATTAATTTCCGCCTCGGCAAAATCACCAGCAAAAGCTGCCCGGGTATCCAGAAGGCGCAAGTGCACGCCACTTAAATTGGCAAAGGTGTGTAGTGGCAGTACCGCCAAAATGCTGACCAACAAAAATGTCAGAGCGAAAACCAGGTTGTTTTCATAATTGGTGCCCAGTAGCCATAAAAGTGCAATCACCAACAAGAAACCCAGGCCTGCGCGCGTGGGCAGGATAAATAACCGACTGTGGTTCAAGGTAATCGCTCGGGCCCGCGGTGCCCGGCGACTAAGCCAGCGCTGCATAAGGTTGCGCCAATATTCCACCAGTAGGTGTATCGGATTGCGGGAAGGGTTCCGACGTTGGGGGTGACTTACACTCATCGACTCAGGCCGCAATCACATCCACTTGGCGCATCAGACGCTCAACCAACTGCTCGCCGTTGCTGCCATCGCTCTGTAATCGATGTCCTACCACCGCCGGCAACACAGCCTGGATATCCTCCGGCAAAACATGGCCGCGATTGTGAATCAACGCCCAGGCTTTGGCTGCGCGTAAAAGGGCCAAAGCGCCTCGGGGTGATAAACCCACTGCGCAATCCGGGCTCTGGCGGGTTTGCAAAACCAGTCGCTCCAGGTAATCCAGCAGACTGTCAGAAGTTTTCACCTGTCCAACCAGGCTTTGCATTTTTCCGAGTGTGCCAATATCAATTCTGGGTTTTAATTTCGCCAGCTGCTGCCTCGGATCGGCCCCCATAAACAAAGCCCGCTCCGCCTCCCGGGTGGGATAGCCGAGACTGATACGCATAAGGAAGCGATCCAGTTGGGATTCCGGCAATGCAAAGGTGCCCGATTGTTGCATCGGGTTTTGCGTGGCAATCACAAAAAATGGCTGGGGCAGTGTGCGGGTCTCGCCATCGACACTCACCTGGCGCTCTTCCATAGCTTCTAACAGCGCACTCTGGGTTTTTGGCGATGAGCGATTAATCTCATCCGCCAATAACACCTGGCTAAACACAGGTCCCTCGTGAAAGTGAAATTGGCTGGACTCCCGATCAAATATCGAAACACCGAGAATATCCGCCGGCAACATATCGCTGGTGAACTGCACCCGCTTATACGTTAGCCCCAGCACCTGTGCGAGTGCATGGGCCAAGGTGGTCTTACCCATGCCCGGTAGGTCTTCGATCAACAGGTGGCCTTTTGATAACAAACAGGCCAACGCCAACTTCACCTGGCGCTCTTTACCCAATAAAACGCTGCCGATATCAGACACTATGGCGGAAACTATTTTTTGCACGGCAAATCCATTACTGCTCAATTTTTCTCAAGGGGGCTATTTCTGCACACCGGCAGGGGCGCGACAAAATGCAAACGCTACCGGAAGCGGCGGGCAGTATTCCACTGTCCGCCAGGGAGCCTCTGGATAACTCCGTGATACCTCTGGCATGCAGCGCGGTTCACAATCAAGGCGCGGCTTCGCAGGAATGTCTAGACCTTTCAAGAAGCTGCAACACAGAGTGTGAATCGCTCTGCAAGCCCCGAAGGGCGGGTCTTGAAGGCCGCATCTGCTGTGTTGCAGCTCTTGCAAAGGACTGTGGCCATTCGCGGCACACTACGCCTAACATCTGTAGCCTTCAAGGCCCTCAGAGGTAGTGCAGAATTATTCAGAGGCTCCCTAATAATCATAGGTAGCTGGGCGCTTACGCCAGCGCTTATAACTGGGATAATCCACGCATCAGGTCGCGCTTGAGGTCCTCAACATTTTCCAGCCCTACCGAAACACGAATCAAATTTTCGGTAATTCCGGCGCGAGCCTTATCTTCATCACTAAGGCGGCCGTGGGTTGTCGTGGCAGGGTGCACAATAGTGGTTTTTGCATCCCCCAAGTTGGCGGTGCAGGAGAGGATTTTACAATTGTCGATCACTTTCCAGGCAGCTTCGCGACCACCGCGCACAGTAAAACTCAGCACTGCGCCAAAAGCGTCCTGCTGTTCCCGCGCTAGGCGGTGTTGGGGGTGTTTAGGCAAGCCGGTGTAATTTACCTTCTCAACCATCTCCTGCTCATCGAGCCACCAAGCCAAGTCGAGTGCATTGGTGCAATGCGCCTGCATACGCAGCTTTAAAGTTTCCAGGCCTTTGAGGAATACCCAGGCATTAAACGGGCTCATACTCGGTCCGGCAGTGCGCAGGAAAACCACCAACTCATCCATTACATCCTTGCGACCAACAGCAACACCACCCAGGGCCCGCCCCTGGCCGTCGAGGAATTTGGTTGCGGAGTGCACCACAATATCAGCGCCCATGGAAAGAGGTCGCTGCAGTGCCGGGGTACAGAAACAGTTGTCAACAACCAGCATGGCACCAGCGCTGTGGGCGATCTGTGCCAACGCGCGGATATCCGCCACTTCACACAGGGGGTTGGAAGGCGTCTCCATAAACAGCAGCTTGGTGGAACCATCTACGGCCTGCTTCCAGGCATCCATATCGGTCAAATCGACATAGCTCACCCGCACGCCGAACTTTTCCATATAGCGGCCAAATAAAGCCGTGGTGGTGCCGAAAACACTGCGGGAACAGATAACGTGGTCGCCACTTTTCAGTAACGCCATACAAATACTGAGAATGGCAGCCATGCCGCTAGCAGTGGCTACCGCAGCTTCACCGCCTTCGAGAGCAGCGATGCGCTCTTCAAAAGTGCGTACTGTGGGGTTGGTATAGCGGGAGTAGACGTTGCCGGAGCTTTCGCCAGAGAAGCGCGCAGCAGCCTCTGCAGCGGAGGGGAAAACATAACTGGAGGTGAGGTAAAGTGCCTCGGAGTGCTCTCCTTCCGGTGAGCGAACCTGGCCGGCGCGCACCGCCAGGGTTTCCAGAGCGTAACCGTCGTCTTCAAACATATACCGCTTCCTGGTCAGTATTTTTGGAAGCAGTCATCTTAACCGAAACGATCTTAACTGGCGCCCTCTTCTGCCGCGAGAAAAGGACGCTTACGCTTTTTTACTATTGGCAGGCTACAAAAACGGTTTTTTTTGCCGCCCGCCAATCAGGTGAAGGATATTTAGATATTCCCCCAAGGGCGAATTACAAAGCGTTGGCGTCGGCCTTTTTACGCTTGGCCGTATCATTGCGCTGAGCGTGCAGATCGTTCAGGTATTCCTCGTCCACATCACCGGTGATGTAATTGCCGTCGAATACAGAGCAATCAAAGCGATCAATTTTTTGCTTGCCGCCGCTGGAGCTGACCACCAGATCTTCCAGCTCCTGGTAGATCAACCAGTCTGCGCCAATCTCCTCACAGATTTCCTCGGTGGTGCGACCGTGAGCCACCAGCTCAGTGGCGGAGGGCATGTCGATACCGTAAACATTCGGGTATTTTACCGCAGGGGCAGCACTGGCGAAGTACACTTTGGCAGCACCGGCATCGCGGGCCATCTGGATAATCTGCTTACAGGTAGTACCGCGCACAATGGAGTCATCTACCAGCAACACATTCTTGCCACGGAATTCCAGCTCGATGGCGTTGAGCTTCTGGCGAACCGACTTCTTGCGCTGCTTTTGACCGGGCATGATGAAGGTCCGGCCGATATAGCGGTTCTTCACCATACCTTCACGGAATTTCACCCCCAAGCGGTGGGCTACCGTCTGACCTGCCGTGCGGGCAGAATCCGGGATCGGGATAACCACGTCGATATCGTGATCCGGGCGCATGCTGAGAATTTTGTCCGCCAGATGCTCCCCCTGACGCAAACGCGCCTTGTGTACCGATACGCCATCCATAATGGAGTCAGGACGGGCAAAGTACACATGCTCAAAAATACAGGGAGTCAAAGACGGGTTATCTGAACACTGCTCGGAGTGCACAGTGCCATCCAATTCGATATAGAGCGCTTCGCCAGGAGCGACATCGCGCACCAGGGTGTAACCCAGTACGTCCAGAGCCACGGACTCGGAAGCCACCATATATTCGGTGCCCTTCTCGGTTTCACGCTTGCCGTAAACCAGCGGGCGGATACCGTTGGGATCGCGGAAAGCGACGATACCGTATCCGACAATCAGGGCAACACAAGCGTAGGCACCGCGCACGCGCTTGTGTACAGAGCGCATCGCACTGAAGATATCTTCGGCTTTCGGCTGCAACTTGTGCAACTTGTGCAGCTCGTGGGCGAACACGTTCAGCAACACTTCCGAATCAGAATCTGTATTGATATGGCGCAGGTCCTGCTGGAAGATCTCATCGACCACCTCGTGCACATTGGTGAGGTTGCCGTTGTGAGCCATGGCGATGCCGTAGGGAGAGTTCACGTAGAATGGCTGAGCCAGCGCCGGGCCGGAGCTACCGGCAGTGGGGTAGCGGACGTGACCAATACCAAAATTGCCTTTCAGACGCTCCATGTGGCGCGCGCGGAATACGTCGCGAACCAGACCATTGGCTTTCTGCTGGTTCAGGCGATCATCGTCACAGGTAACGATACCGGCGGCATCCTGTCCCCTGTGCTGTAGCAGAGTGAGCCCATCATAGAGCTGCAGATTGACGTCACTCTTACCGACGATACCGACGATACCACACATATATTTGACCCTATTGACTCGAGAAGAGCGCTTTTGGCGCTCTATTTAAAACAACTTTACGAAGAATTCCTTAACGGAGCCCGCCAGCTCCCGCGCACTATCCTCAAATTCGAGGAAATGGGGAATCAGAACAGACTGACTCCACCAACTGTCCTGTTCCACCGGCACCAATGCCGGGGCCAGGATCAACAGCGCCATCACGACAATGGCTCCCCGCACCAAGCCAAACGCCATTCCCAGCACTCTATCTGTACCGGATAGCCCAGTTGCCTCAACAAAGGCAGAGAGCACCATGTTGAGACCGGCGCCAGCGAGTAAGGTGCCGATAAACAGGATGCCAAAAGCTGCAATCATTTGGAGGGAGGGGGTGTCGACGAGGTTGGATAGCATTGGCGCCAGCTGGTCGCGAAACATCATGGCGACGATAAAGGCGGCAATCCAGGTAAGCAGAGACAAGGTTTCCTTGATGAAACCTCGACTAAGGCCGATAAGCGTGGAGATACCCACAATAGCCAGAATGATCCAGTCAGCCCAATTCATTCAATCCTACCTGCGTGGCGGCTGCTGCCGCGAAGAGCGCGCATTCTAACTGAAGGGACTAAGCGCGTGAAGCCGTAGGCCAACCGATTGGAATTTATTACTTGTAGTACCGCTTTCCCTGGACGTTTGGCGCAGTGGCAATCGGTTAATTGCGAATAAAAGTGCAAAGTGGAAGTCTGCCAGCAAGTTGCCACCATCCTCCTCGGACTGAAATGGTGGCAACCTGAAGCCAAAGGCCCGATCAGGCCTTGAACTGAAGCACGAGAGTCTGGGCTTTCAGAAGGGTATCCAGTTCTTTTTTCAGCTGATGGGCATCAGCCTTGTTGACCTTTGGCCCAACAAAGACCCGCACCAGGCGACCCTTGTCTGTATCCACTGCCCGAGTATAGGCACTGTAGCCCTCGTTCATCAGGCGCAAACGCAGCTTGTCCGCATTGGACTCATCCCGGTAGGAAGCCACTTGAACCACCCAGGCCACAGGCAGGCCATAGGCATCCACAAGGGGCGAGGCCCCCTTTTTCGGCGCGGCCAGTTTTTCCTCCGGTTCATCACTCTTGGCGATCTCTGACCGCTCCTCTCCCTCATCAGCTACTGGAGCCTTCGGGTTGGAGAAGTTCTCTGGCAGGTCCGGCTGGAAAGCCTCACCCGGCGCCGGTGCAGGCATAGCATCCGCTACCGGTTGCGGCTCGGCAATTTCAATAGGGCGTATATCCGGCTCCGCCGGAATCTGGCTGGTTTCACTGATATTGCCTGCGGCCTCCCGGTCCAACAGGCTGGGCAAGAAAATAACGGCAAGCGCAGCTAACACCAGCGCACCGACAATGCGCTGCTTAAATCCGTCGTTCAATCGCCCTCGGCGGGAGGGTTTACCCTCGCAATTCTCCATTACCTTCGTCTCGCATCTGCTGCAGAACCTCAGCCACAGTAAAGAAGGAACCAAATACAAGCAACCTGTCTTGTGGACCAATGGTCGGCAGCAGCTGTTGTAAACCATCGGCGACGCTTGGACAGCGACTATTGGCGTTCGTTGCCTCAACACCTGCTGCGGCCAGACCTTCCAGCAAGGTCTCTCCGCTCGCAGCGCGGCTATTGCCCGGTAACTCTGCGGGGTGCCAGGCATCCACCACATCCCGCAAAGGCGCGAAGAGCCCCACCAAATCCTTATCGGCCATGGCCGCTACCAGCGCATGGGTCTCACCATCTACAGGGTGATCTGCAAGCCATTTAGCCAAGTGTTCGGCCGCTGCCGGATTGTGCCCCACATCCAACAGCAAGTTACACCCCTGCCATTGAACCTGCTGACAGCGCCCAGGCAGGGCAATTTCAGCCAGTGCAGATTCGATCCCACTCTGGGGCAGTACATTGAGCAGAGCCAGCGCGGTAATCCCAGCAGCGATACTTGGGCGCGGCAAGTTGATCGGGGGGATCGCAAGTTCCAACTCACCAAAACGGTAAAGTTCTTTTTTACCCTCTCCCAAATTAAGAGAGAAATCCTGACCTATAAAGTAACTGGAACTGGACAATTTTTCTGCCGCAGACAGCACAGATTGGGTGGGATTACTATCAGCACAGACAAAAGGCGCCCCAGCACGTAGGACACCGGCTTTTTCACGGCCGATTATTTCCCGGTCACTGCCAAGCCAGTCCTCGTGATCAATGGCAACACTGGTGATAATAGCGAGATCCGCATCCACCAGGTTGACTGCATCCAGGCGCCCACCCAGGCCAACTTCCAGAAGTGCAAACTCGACGCCTGCCCTTTGAAATAACCAGAGCGCCGCCAGGGTGGTGTATTCAAAATAGGTCAGGCTGGTCTCACCGCGAGCAACCTCTATAGCCTCAAACGCCAGCACGAGATCTTTATCGGCAACCTCTTCACCCCCGATACGCACCCTCTCGTTAAAGCGCAGAAGGTGTGGGGAACTGTAAGCACCTACGGAGCGCCCTCCCTTACACAGCAGCGCCTCCATAGTGGCCACGCAGGAACCCTTACCATTGGTGCCCGCCACAGTAATCACTGTCGGTGCCGGTTTCTGGATGCCCAGTGCATCGGCCACAGACGCGACGCGCTCAAGACCTAATTCAATTTCGGAAGGGTGCAGCTGCTCCAGACGGGAGAGCCAATCTTGCAGTGAAGGCATAGTTGAAAACATCGATGATGGGGGCTGCAATCAGCGGAAATTAAGCTGATCACAGCATTACCCCAAGGGAATGGAAATCAGTTGCCGGTCAGTTTACCCAATATGCGGGACACTGTAGAGCGCATTTCCTTGCGAGGAATAATCATATCAATTGCGCCGTGCTCCAGCAGGAACTCACTGCGCTGGAAACCTTTCGGCAATTTCTGGCGAATGGTCTGCTCGATAATATTCGGGCCGGCAAAACCAGCGCGCGCTCCGGGCTCCGCAGCGTTGATATCCCCCAGCAGGGCCAGGGATGCGGAAACACCACCGTATACCGGGTCGGTCATAATGGAGATATATGGCACGCCGGCCATCTTCATTTTTTCCAGCACCGCTGAGGTTTTAGCCATCTGCATCAGGGAGATCAGGGCCTCCTGCATACGGGCACCACCGGTAGCAGAGAAACAAACCAGCGGGATACGCTGCTCCAAGGCACGCTGAGCGGCACGGGTAAAGCGCTCACCGACCACATAGCCCATGGAGCCACCGTGGAAAGCGAACTCAAATGCTACCGCTACCAGGGGGGCACCATTCAGGCTGCCCTGCATGGCGATCAAGGCATCCTTCTCACCAGTGGACTTTTGTGCCTGTACCAAGCGGTCTTTATATTTTTTGACGTCTTTAAACTTCAGGCGATCAACCGGCTGCACATCGGTGGCCAGCTCTTCACGGCCTTCCTCGTCGAGGAAGATATCCAGGCGGCGACGGGCGCCGATTCTAAAGTGGTGATCGCACTTGGGGCACACATCCAGATTGCGTTCCAGCTCCGGGCGATAAAGCATCGCATCGCATTTGACGCATTTCTTCCAAACCCCCTCGGGGACCTTGCTGCTGCCGGTGCGACGCTCTGTGCGAATTACCGCAGGGACAATTTTTTCTAACCAGCTCATCTCGTTTCCAAATCCGGAGGCTTTCTTTGGGCCGGCACATTTTACCGACCAGTGGGTTTCAGGCTAGGAATTAAAACACTAAGCTGAACAACAAACCCGGCCAGATCAGCCGCTATTTTTGGCTTTCTGGCCAGCTTTGTGCTTAGACCTATAGCTGCTTTTAGCGATCCAGGGCTTCGCGCATCTCGCTGACAATAGCGCCAACCGCCGTTTTAGCGGCTTCCAGGTCTGCCGCCGCATCTACCGCCGACACCAGCACACTACCAACTACAGCACCGTCACCATGGGCACTGACCTGGCGGGCCGAGGTACCATCTTTGATACCGAAGCCAACACACAGGGGCAGATCGGTAAACTGGCGAATATGGTCCAGATTGTCACGCACTGAATCCAAATCCAGGTGGCCTGCTCCGGTAACCCCTTTCAGGGATACATAGTAAACAAAGCCACTGGCAACATCGGTAATTTCACGAATACGCTCTTCAGTAGTAGTAGGCGTCAGCAGGAAGATGTTGCGCAGGTTGCGCTCCGCCAAAAAGGCATTCAGGGAACCGGACTCTTCAGCCGGCAGATCTACGGTCAGGGCACCATCGACACCCGCAGTGGACGCCGCTTCAGCAAACTCCAATTCACCCATACGCTGAATAGGGTTGGCATAACCCATCAGGATTACCGGAGTGTCACTGTCCGACTGCCGAAATTCTTTCACCAATGCCAAACATTTGCGCAGCGAAGCCCCATTGGCCAGCGCTCGCTCATGCCCTTTCTGAATTACCGGGCCCTCTGCCATGGGGTCGGAAAACGGCACCCCCAGTTCAATAACATCGGCCCCGCTGGCCACCAACTGATGCATCAGCGGCACAGTATTTTCCAAGCCGCCATCGCCAGCGACAATATAAGTTACCAGTGCCTTGCGGCCCTCATCGCGCAACTTGGCAAAGCGGCGATCAATTCTATTTTGTTCTGTCACAGTTTATTCCCTGAGCTACTCCTGGCAAAAAGCCAGCTCAATTATTTGATCTTCACCCATTTTGCCCGCCTCAGAGGCGGGCGGTGATATTGCTACACCTCGATACCGTCGATAGCGGCAACGGTGAAAATATCCTTATCGCCTCGGCCGGAGAGATTCACCAGGACATTCTGCTCAGGGCTCATGGAAGCCGCCAACTTGAGCGCGTACGCGACTGCATGGCTGGATTCCAATGCCGGCAAAATGCCCTCAGTGCGAGTGAGACGGCGGAAGGCATCCAGGGCTTCATCATCGTCGGCGGTGACATATTCCACCCGGCCGATATCTTTCAGCCAAGAGTGCTCAGGGCCAACACCCGGGTAGTCGAGCCCCGCAGAAACCGAGTGAGTCTCGATAATCTGGCCGTCATCATCTTCCATCAGGTAGGTGCGGTTACCGTGCAGAACACCGGGAATACCATCATTCAGTGGTGCAGCATGCTTACCGGAAGCCAGGCCTTCACCGCCGGCTTCGACACCAAACATTTTCACTTCAGCGTCATTCAGGAACGGGTGGAACAGGCCGATCGCATTGGAACCACCACCGACGCAGGCCACCAGCGCATCGGGCAACTGGCCAAAGCGCTCCAGACTCTGGCGACGGGCTTCACGGCCGATAATAGAGTTGAAGTCGCGCACCAATTGCGGATAAGGGTGAGGACCAGCCACAGTGCCGATAATGTAGAAAGTATTATCGACATTGGTTACCCAATCGCGCATGGCTTCATTCATGGCGTCCTTTAGGGTCTTGGAACCGGATTCCACCGGCACCACTTCTGCCCCCAGCAGTTTCATACGGTATACGTTGGGGGACTGGCGCTTAACGTCTTCCGCACCCATATAAACCGTACACTGCAAACCGAGACGCGCTGCCACGGTTGCCGTAGCCACACCGTGTTGACCAGCGCCGGTTTCGGCAATTACTCGGGTCTTACCGCTGTGTTTGGCCAGCAGTGCCTGGCCCACCGTGTTATTTACCTTGTGCGCACCGGTATGGTTCAGGTCTTCCCTCTTAAGCCAGATTCGCGCACCGCCCGCCTGCTCAGTCAGTCGCTCAGCAAGATACAGCGGCGATGGCCGGCCTACGTAGTGCGCCAGATCGTGATCAAAGGCAGCGACAAAATCCGGATCATCTTTCAGGCGGCTATACATTGCCTGAAGCTCATCCAATGCGCTGATCAGCGTCTCCGATACAAAGCGACCGCCGTAGGGACCAAAATGTCCGCTCGCATCCGGGAAAGTGGAAAAATCGATAGCACCTGGCTTACTCACACTCATACTCCGTGGGTCACGTGGGGTTAAAACTTTCTTTCTGTTTACCTACTGTTTGAATAGTTCTTCCTGAACTATTCAAACGTCGCCAGAAAATACTGGCGCAGATGCATCGATCTGCTGGTATTTGCTGGCTCGCGCCGGCCAAGCCGGCGAGCGGCACTTCCCTGTGCCGCTTCAATACTATTAGCCGTAGTTCTTCCTGAACTATTCAAACGTCGCCAGAAAATACTGGCGCAGATACGTGGATCTGCTGGTATTTACTGGCTCGCGCCGGCCAAGCCGGCGAGCGGCACTTCCCTGTGCCGCTTCAATACTATTAGCCGTAGTTCTTCCTGAACTATTCAAACGTCGCCAGAAAATACTGGCGCAGATGCGTCGATCTGCTGGTATTTACTGGCTCGCGCCGGCCAAGCCGGCGGGCGGCACTTCCCTGTGCCGCTTCAATACTGTTAGCACTAGCTCTTCCTGAACTATTCAAACGTCGCCAGAAAATACTGGCGCAGATGCGTCGATCTGCTGGTATTTACTGGCTCGCGCCGGCCAAGCCGGCGGGCGGCACTTCCCTGTGCCGCTTCAATACTATTAGCCGTAGTTCTTCCTGAACTATTCAAACGTCGCCAGAAAATACTGGCGCAGATGCGTCGATCTGCTGGTATTTACTGGCTCGCGCCGGCCAAGCCGGCGGGCGGCACTTCCGGTACCGCCTCTAAATCTATCTCTTCGCCGCGCTGACAAACGCAAAAACTTTTTCTCGATCCTTGCGTCCCGGCTGACGCTCTACACCTCCGCTTACATCCACCCCCTGTGGGCGCGCAGCTTCTACTGCTGCAGTTACATTCGCGGGATTCAAGCCACCGGCAAGGACGATCGGGCGACTGCTATCTTGGGGAACCCTGTCCCAATCAAAGGTCTCTCCGGTACCACCGGGGACACCAGGCCTGTAGGCATCCAATAGAAACCCCCGGGCTTTGGGGTGCTCAGTCATTGCGGCTTTGACATCGAGGTCATCTTTCATCCGCAACGCTTTGATATAGGGACGCCGGAATTGTTCGCAGAAACGGGCGCTTTCATCGCCGTGGAATTGCAACAGGTTAAGCGGCACCGATTCCAGTACAGCGTCCACCTCACTCTGTGCCGCATCGACAAACAACCCCGTCAGGGTGACAAATGGGGGAACTGCCGCTGCAACTTTAGCTGCCATATCAAGATCGATATAGCGCGGGCTCGGCTTATAAAATACCAGGCCCAACGCGTCGGCACCCGCATCTACAGCCATCAGGGCATCTTCTATACAAGTGATGCCGCATATTTTTACTTGCATCGTGTAACCTGGACTCAGCCGGCTGGCCGATCAAAAGAGGGAACGACGGATACTAGCAGATAGTCAGAAGGCGCGAAATGCACGCCCTCTCCCAGATTTGCTTTAGCCTCGAAAAATTCAGCAGTTTAACTAAGTAGCAAAGCACCCAAAGGCTGTGGCACCAGCAGTGGCCCAGGCTCACATTGGGGAAGCTGGAAATGATCCGGATAGCGCACATCAACGAGATACAGGCCAAACGGCGGCGCAGTCACGCCTCCGGCGGAGCGGTCCCGCTGATCCAGCACCTCTTTTACCCAAATTGGTGGACGCTCCCCTCGCCCCGCAGCCATCAAAACCCCGGTGATATTGCGCACCATATGGTGAAGGAATGCGTTAGCACTAATCTCCAAAGCAATCAGCTGACCCACTGGAGCAATATCCAGGCGGGTAATTTCGCGCACCGGGCTCTTAGCCTGGCACTGAGAGGCACGGTAGCTGGTGAAGTCGTGGCGGCCGATCAAGTAGCTGGCTCCCTCACGCATCGCCTCCAAGTCCAGTGAGTGCTGGGTCCAGGTTACCTCAGCGGCGCTGTGGGCTGAGCGGGTCGGCGCACTGTGAATCAAATAGCGATAACTGCGTGCGTGAGCGGAAAAACGTGCATGGAACTGCGCCGGCATTTCCCGCGCCCAGCGCACCCGCACAGAATCCGGCAACTTGGTATTAACTCCCTGCACCCAGGCGCGGTCCGGGCGCTGCGCTCGGGTATCAAAGTGAATGACCTGATTGGTAGCATGAACGCCCGCATCGGTACGCCCGGCACAAACCAGGGTCACATCCTCCGCTGCAATAGTGGATAAAGCCCGCTCCAGATGAGCCTGGACAGTCTCCGATGCAGACTTCTGCTTCTGGAAACCGTGCAGTTTGGCTCCGCAGTATTCAACGCCCAGTGCTATACGGCGCAGCCCTTCGGGCAGCCCCTCACCTTCAGGGACCTCCCCATTGGGCTTGTAAATATATTCCCTCTGCGTCACCTGACTCATATCACCAAAACCACTTGCTCTCCCCGCTGCGACTGCGCCGGGTAAAAATCACTGCCGGGAACTTCCCGGTAAACATAAAAAAACCTCGCAACCAGTGCGAGGTTTTTTCAAAAACGGAATACGCTGCTAGCTTACACCATCCGCTCCAGCATTTCCTCGGCGCGGTCTTTGTGTTCACCGCCACCATCCTGGGCGACCTCTTTGAGGATATCCTTAGCGCCCTCTTCGTCACCCATATCCATATAAGCTTGAGCCAACTCCAACTTGGTCGCCATCTCATCGCCGCCTTCCAGCAAACTCAACTCTGAATTGAGGTCGCTTTCCAGGTTGAAGTCGAGGTCACCAAAGTCAGAATCTGACGGCTTTTCGACAATCGCCTCAACCTGCTCTGTCGCTTCAGGCTTAGCTTCAACCAGGGGTTCTGGCTCAAGAGTCAAATCACCCTCAGTGGATTCATCGATGAGAGCCAGCTCATCCTCCAGGGAGAACTCCTCTTCGATTGCATCCGCATTGAAGTCCAGGTCGCTAGCCCCGGCCAGCTCCATACCTGCCGCATCGAGAGTATCCAGGTCAGCATCGAGGGATAAATCTGCTGCCGGCTCACTGCTGGCCGCAGCTACCTCTGCCGAGGGCTGCTCAGTTGCGTTGAGATCCGCAGCAATATCATCCAGGTCGATACCGTCGAGATCCAGATCGGAATCCAAGTCGCCGCCGATCATCTCCAGATCACCCTCAGAGAAGTCATCCATGGATAACTCTTCTGCAGATGCAGGCTCCTGAACAGAGGAGACCCTTCCTGTCAGGGAGATCTCTTCGCTCAAACTACTGTCAGCTGAATCCAACTCCAGAGCATCATCCGACTCAAAGGCCGTATCCAGCTCAAGCGAAACCTCTTCTTCCGCTTGCGGCTGGGTCTTTTCCTCCATCATGGAGAGATCCAGCTCAAAATCCAGGCCCGGAACCGAACCACCGCTAGTAGTTGCCTTTTCTTCCAGTTGGGTCTCAACTGAGGCTGTAGTGTTTTCCTCTACCGCCGGTTCCAGATCGAGAGAATCCAGATCCAAGTCAGAGGTATTAAATTCTATTGGAGCTTCGACACTTTCATCTGTGTTATCAGAAGGTTCTAGCCCCAAATCGTCTTCGACCAAAGCGGACCCTTGATTGCTTGAGCCCAAATCACCCAGATCCAGTTCACCCAAATCAAGCTCGTCAAGATTTAAGTCGTTTTCAGTTTCTGGCTCAGATGCCGCGAGGTTGGTTTCCTGACTATCACCATCGAGAGCACCGTCCAGATCCAAATCATCCAGGCTGAACTCCGTATCGAAGGATTCGCCCTGCTCCGCAGCCACCTGTAACGGCTCTTCAAAACTACTATCCAAATCCAGATCCAAGGACAATTCCTGGTCAGAATCAGACTTGTCTTCATCCAATGACAGATCCATGGTCAGATCGTCGAGGAGTGACGTGTCAGGCTCCAGGCTATCGCTGCTGTCGAGATCCGGTTCCGCACTTGTGAAGTCATCGTCCAGGGCCGCGCCAATATCGTCGAGCTGCGCTGCCTCGAAGGATTCATTGGATAGACCCATAGCCGGGGCTTCAAAATCCGGTGCACCAACAATGGATTCACGCAGGCGCGCGGCGCGATCGGCAGCTGGGCCGTCGCTGATACTGAGCAGCTGGCGATAGTGGTCGTCAAACCTCTCAACATCCTGGTTGTGGGCGTAGACCTCCATCAACATCAGGCGTGCATCGACCACCTGCGGGTCTTTTTCCAGCCCCAGCAAAAGCTTGCTTTCAGCTTCCTCGTACTGCCCCAGGGACAGGTGAATCTCCGCTTCAGAAATAGGGTCATCAGTGCCTACATCGCCGAGATCGCCCAGATCGAAAGTGTCGTCGGCCTCCATACTTTCTACTGCAGCGAGAGTTTCATCGGGTTCGGCAATTTGCTCAGGAATATCCAGCGGCTCATGTTCCATAGCCATCTGCTGTTCAAGTTCTTGCTGCGCCTCTTGCTCGGCCTTGCGGCGACGCCAGGTAAACAGACCAAATATAGCGGCCAACAAGCCCCCACCGCCCAAGCCAATCAGCAATCCATTATCGGCGAGCTGCTCCATAAAGGTGGGCTTGGGTTTGGTTTGCACAGCCACTACCCGGTTGCGCTCTTCCGATGGAGCCGGCTCAGTTTCAGCAGCTTCCTCTTCTGCGTCGATTGCACCCTCTGGCTCTTCACTATCGTCGACAGCAAGGCTGTCATCTGCGAGCTCCGCTTCAGCATCATCCACCACAGTGGGATTGAGCAGCGCATCGGACTGCTCAGCAGCCTCGACCGCAGCTACCAGCTCTTCACTGGAAACCTCGACCAGCGCCTCCATGGTGTCAATCTGCTCATCGAGCTCGGAAATCCGCTCACGCAATTCTGAGTTTTCAAGCTTGGACTTATCCAGCTCTTCCTCAGCCATAGTGAGATTGCCTTCAAGCGCTGCACTGTCTTCAGAGCCAGCTCCA
The DNA here is from genome assembly GCF_052467815.1 of Microbulbifer maximicatervae (SeqCode). NCBI lineage: Bacteria > Pseudomonadati > Pseudomonadota > Gammaproteobacteria > Cellvibrionales > Microbulbiferaceae > Microbulbifer > Microbulbifer maximicatervae (SeqCode). The sequence continues at coordinate 2,964,932 of NZ_CP174326.1, read as the reverse complement.
GAGCCCGAAGATACAGACTCATTATCCCCAGGTGTAACAAGACTCACACGCCCTTCAACCGTTTCACTGGTGAAAGACTCTTCCTCAACTGCGCGGGCATCCAGTGGTGCACCTGTGGTCACTTCCACTTCGGAGCGCTGACGCCAAGAATCATTTTGCTGGGCCACTTCAGAGATGGCCTCAGTCATAGTCAGTGTGCGCAGATCTTCTGTATTAGGCAGACGCAGAACGGCGCCTTTCTTCAACAGATTAATATTGTCATTAATAAAGGCTTCCGGATTCAGCCTTTGGATCGCCAGCATAGTCTGCTGCACAGAAAACTCGCGGCTGGCACGATTTTGCAGTGCAATTTCCCAGAGGGTATCTGAAGAACTTACCGGGCCGTAAACTTGGCTACTGTCACCACTTTCTGTGGACACATAGCGAGGTTGTGGACGCGCCGCCTCCCGACTTTCAGGAGTAACGCTTTCAGTGGGAGTCGGCTGTGCCGGAGCTTGATTACTGCTCGGCGCAGGTGTTGTCCGTCGCTGAGGCTGCTGTACCGGGGTATTGCGACGCACTTGTTGGCGTTCGCGCTCAGCCGCACGCACGGGCTGTTGTGCTGCGGTAGGAGAAAACGCCGGCAGGTCCATCAACAGCGTATATTCGCGCAATAAACGGCCACTGGGCCAACGAGTCTCAACAAGGAAATTCAAGAAGGGCTCGCGAATTGCTTCACGGCTGGAAATACGGATAACCGGCTTGCCACCTGAATAATCTACTTCAAAATCTAAAGAAGTGAGAAGGTAAGAACGCTCGACACCAGCTCGCTCAAATTCTTCAGGGCCTGCGAGGCGAACCCTAATTTCGGTATCTTCCAAACCGCGAGTTTGCAGCAATCCGATTTCCGCATCGAGAGGCTGGTTAAGGGTCGAGTTGAGCTTGATCTCACCTAGTCCAAGCGCCAGAGCCGCGTTGCTTCCCAGTGCACCGACTAGACCAACTGCAAGTGCCAACTTACGCACACGCATATCCGATTCCCTTTATTGTTAGAACCTTCCCAGGGCTTCCGAAAAGCGCGCCTTCAGAACATCCCCATTACTGAACGGTAATCGTTCGACGATTTGGCCGCCGTTTAGGCAGCCGCCAAATATGGCGAATATCTCGCCAATTTCAGCCAGGCAAAAGTTAAGATTACACCTTCACTATGGCCGCTAAGTATTAATTATCAGTAGTTTTTTAGCAACAAGTGAGCAATTTGTGCACAGTTTATTGCTACATCTTTGCGCAGGTTGTCAGACACCGCACAAAGATTTAACTGTCGCTTGTTAAGTAGGCTTTGGCGCAAGCGGCCGATGATTGTCACGTCGCTGCCCACCGCACTTTCTGCCGAGGGCTGCTCCGCCATGTTGAGGCCAGCGCCATTTGCCAGCAGCGCACGCACTTTTTCCAGGTCGACATCTTCCGTTAAAGCGACGCCCAAATTAGCTAGCTGACCGTGGAAAACAGAGACCGTATTGATGCTGGCATCGACGGCTACCGCGTCTCCAAATAAGCGACGCAGGTCGTGAACCAAAGTCAGCTCACTGAGGGTGTGGCCACTCGCGAGTAGGGCCTCGCAGGCACTGAGCTGGTTAAACGCCAATCGGTGGCCAATCTCTGGATCAATTTCTGCGTCCTGGCCACTAAACATCCGCGCGGTTTGTGCCGCCATCGCATCAATTGCGGCCTTGCCCAGGGCAGACACCGGCTGGTTGAGCTGTACCTCTACCGCTTGCAGTTTATCTTTCAGGGGCGCCAGGGCTTCCGCCACCATGGAGGCGCCGGCACTTGGCAGCGCAACAACACGGCGCTCGGCAGAAGCGAGTTCCCCGCTGTTAAACATTGGGTGTACCAGGGCAACACTTTCATCGCCACGGGTATTGTTGGCCACGTCGACAATCCAGGCGCCATTTTGCTCTGCGGCAGCCATGGCGGCTTCAACGGCATCGCCGGCGCTCAGCAGAATCACGACCTGCTTATCGTTAAATGTAAATTTCTCCAGGGACTCTACCGGAATATTGCGATTGGCAAATACCTGGGGGTCTACTTCCCGTTCGTCAGTCTCCAGCAAACTCAGCTGCTCGGCGGAAATTACTTCACGCTCTTCGAGTACTTCCAGCAGGGGACCAAAGGCGGCGTTATCAACACCGACAATGACCAGTTCGCGGGTGGCTTCGGACATGGCAAATCACTTCATTGAATTGGAAAGGGAAAATGAGGGGCGATTATACCCGTGGGGAAAATTCGAAAAAGGCGCTATGACAAACAGTAGCCGTTTTTTACGCGAAGAAGTTCACAGCTTGGCAAAAAGTCCTCCACTAAAGTGGCCTATTTCCACACTTAGTAGAGGACTTACTCAGGTCCGTACCAGTTACAGTTTGCCGAGTAAAATCAGTAGGATTCTGCGCAGGGGTTCTGCGGCGCCCCATAGCAGCTGATCCCCTACAGTAAAGGCGTTTAAGTACTCTGGACCAACGCTCAATTTACGCAGTCGACCGACAGGAATATCCAACTTTCCGGTAACTGCTGTTGGCGTCAGGTTCTGCACCGTAGCCTCACGCTCATTGGGCACTACATTTACCCAGTCGTTGGCACCATTTAACAATTGTTCAATGTCGGCAAGTGGCAAATCTTTTTTCAATTTTATGGTGAAAGCCTGGCTGTGACAGCGCATGGCACCGATACGTACGCAAGTGCCGTCTACAGGAATCGGGGTTTCGGTCTGTAAAATCTTGTTTGCTTCAACTTGCGCCTTCCACTCTTCGCGGCTCTGGCCATTCTCCAATTGAGTATCGATCCAGGGCAACAAACTGCCTGCCAGTGGCGCGCCAAATTCTGCGGTGGGGAATTCCGCTGAGCGCATATCTGCTGCTACTTTGCGATCAATCTCCAGAATGGCACTGGCCGGGTCGGCCAGCTCTGTTGCCACACCATCGTGCAGCGCACCCATCTGCGCAATCAATTCGCGCATATTGCGCGCACCGGCACCGCTGGCCGCCTGGTAAGTCATGGCGGTAACCCACTCGACCATGCCCGCCTTAAACAGCCCACCCAGAGCCATCAACATCAGGCTCACGGTGCAGTTACCACCGATAAAATTTTTCTGCCCGGCATCAATCGCGCGATTAATCACATCGCGATTAACCGGGTCCAGCACAATCACAGCATCGTCCTGCATTCGCAGGCTGGAAGCCGCATCAATCCAGTAACCCTGCCAACCGGCCTCGCGCAAGCGGGTAAAAACTTCCTTGGTGTAATCACCACCCTGACAGCTGACAATCGCATCCAGCTGGCTCAGTGCATCAATATCGTAAGCATCGCCCAGTGGCGGCAGCGGCCTGCCGATGTCCGGCGCCGTGCCTCCGGCATTGGAAGTTGAGAAAAAAACCGGTTCGGCGATATGGGCAAAGTCATCCTCTGCTCGCATGCGCTCCAGTAATACCGAGCCGACCATGCCGCGCCAGCCGATAAAACCTATTTTTTGCATTGCGGTGTCCTGTATGTGAGGTGGTCAAAGTGCGCCGCCGGGAAAGCGGCGCGATAGTGGAATCGAAACTTAAAGTGCGGCTACAACGGCAGCGCCCATCTCTGCGGTAGAGACTTTCTGGCAGCCGCCGGTATAAATATCGGCAGTGCGCAAACCCTGCTCCAACACCTTGCTCACTGCTGCTTCAATCGCATCTGCGGCCTCATTCATATCGAGGGAATAGCGCAACATCATGGCAGCAGACAAAATAGTCGCCAGTGGGTTGGCGATACCCTGGCCAGCAATATCCGGAGCGGAGCCATGGCACGGCTCGTAAAGACCAAAACCGCTTTCGTTCAAGGAGGCGGAGGGCAACATACCAATGGAACCGGTAAGCATGGCGGCGGCATCGGAGAGGATATCGCCAAACATATTGCCGGTTACCATCACATCAAACTGCTTTGGCGCCCGCACCAATTGCATCGCCGCGTTGTCCACGTACATATGGGACAGCTCTACATCGGGATATTCCGGAGCCAGACGATCCAACACCTCGCGCCAGAGCACTGTCACTTCCAGTACATTGGCTTTGTCTACAGAACAGAGTTTGCCATTGCGCTTTTGTGCTGCCTCAAAGGCAGAGCGGGCAATGCGTTCAATTTCTGATTCGCTGTACACGTAGGTGTTAAAGCCCTGACGCTCACCATTTTCCAGGGTCTTGATACCGCGCGGCTCGCCAAAGTAAATACCCCCGGTCAATTCGCGCACAATCAGAATATCCAAGCCGGCGACCACTTCGGGCTTAAGCGAAGAGGCATCGGCCAGTTGCGGGTAGAGAATCGCCGGGCGCAGATTCGCGTAGAGGCCCAGGCCGCTGCGAATTTTTAACAAGCCCTTTTCCGGGCGAATTTCCCGCTCCAGGGTATCCCATTGAGGACCACCTACAGCACCGAGCAGCACCGCATCGCAGTCACCCGCCGCCTTCAGCGTTGCGTCAGTCAGAGGCTCACCGTGGGCATCGATAGACGAGCCACCAATCAGGCCCTGCTCAAAACTGAGCCCCAGATTGAATTTTCCCGATGCAACTTCCAGCACCGCCATGGCCTGTTCAACAATTTCCGGACCAATGCCGTCACCCGGCAGAATCATTACTTTTTTCGTCACAGGAATTTCCTTTAATTACTGAACCGCATCAAAAAGCCAAGGGGCTTTCTCTCGGCGCGCCTGCTCATAAGCGCGAATATCGTCGGCGTGCTCCAGGGTCAGACCGATATGATCGAGACCATTTAACAAACAGTGCTTGGAGAAGGCATCCACTTCAAATGGAATCAGCTCGCCACAGGGTTTGCGCACATGCTGCTGTTCCAGGTCGATGGTGAGCGCATAACCCTCCTGCCCGTGTGTTTCCTCAAACAACTGGTGCACGACATCTTCCGCCAGGACAATTGGCAAAAGACCATTTTTAAAACAGTTATTGAAAAAGATATCAGCAAAGCTGGGCGCGATAATTGCGCGAAAGCCGTGATCTTCCAGTGCCCAGGGCGCGTGCTCACGGCTGGAACCGCAGCCAAAATTCTCCCGTGCAATCAGCACTGAACCCCCCTGGTAGCGGGGGAAATTAAGGGGAAAGTCCGGATTGAGCGGACGGCCAGAACAGTCCTGCCCGGGAACCCCCTCATCCAAATAGCGCAACTCATCAAACAGGTTAGGGCCAAAGCCAGAGCGCTTAATGGATTTCAAAAACTGCTTGGGGATGATCAGGTCGGTATCCACATTGGCCCGATCCATCGGTACCACGAGACCTTCGTGCTGGGTAAACGCTTTCATCAGACCATCTCCTCTTCCAGCTGTACCGGTGCCATCTCTCGCACATCGACAAAGTGGCCGGCAACTGCAGCAGCTGCCGCCATACTGGGACTCACCAGATGCGTACGGCCACCGTAGCCCTGGCGCCCTTCAAAGTTGCGGTTGGAGGTGGAAGCACAGTGCTCTCCCGCCCCCAGCTTGTCCGCATTCATCGCCAGACACATGGAACAGGACGGTTCGCGCCACTCAAAACCGGCTTCAACAAAAATCTCGTGCAACCCCTCGCGCTCAGCCTGGGCTTTTACGGCCTGGGAGCCCGGAACAATCAGCACCTGCTTGACGCTATCCGCCTTGTAACGACCCTTGGCAACTTCTGCTGCTGCGCGAAGATCTTCAATTCGGGAGTTGGTACAGGAGCCGATAAATACGCGATCCAGTTTGATATCGCTGATATTCTGCCCGGCGTTCAACCCCATATATTCCAGCGCTCGCTCCATGCCCGTACGCTTAGTGGCATCGCTCTCGTCACTGGGGGTAGGCACCTGGGCGCTGATCGGCGCCACCATCTCAGGGGAAGTGCCCCAGCTGACCTGCGGCTCAATATCCTCACCGACCAATACCACGACTTCGTCGAATACCGCATCGTCATCGGATTGCAAGTGGCTCCAGGCCTCAACTGCGCGATCCCACATTTCGTCTTTCGGCGCGTAGGGCTTGCCTTTCACGTAATCGAGAGTGATCTGGTCTACCGCCACCATCCCCGCGCGAGCACCGCCTTCAATGGCCATATTGCACACGGTCATACGGCCTTCCATGGACATGTTACGCATCACTTCGCCGCCAAACTCGATCGCGTAACCGGTACCGCCAGCAGTACCGATTTTGCCAATGATCGCCAGCACCACATCTTTTGCCGTGACACCTGGGCGCAGCTGGCCGTCGACGCGAACCAGCATATTCTTCATTTTCTTCTGGGTAAGGCACTGGGTAGCCATCACGTGCTCCACCTCAGAAGTGCCAATACCGTGGGCCAAGGCGCCGAGCGCCCCGTGGGTGGAGGTATGTGAGTCGCCACAAACCACCGTCATACCCGGCAGTGTCGCACCTGTCTCAGGCCCGATCACATGCACAATACCCTGCCCCGGCTCATTGATGCCGAACTGGACTACATCAAAGTCACGGCAGTTTTCATCCAGGGTCTGCACCTGGATTCGGGAGATATCATCGCGAATACCACTGACGCCAGCGGCGCGCTCGGCCGCCTCGGAAGGCACATTGTGGTCGGGAGTGGCGACTAGCGAATCCTTGCGCCAAGGTTTGCGACCAGCCAGACGCAGGCCTTCAAACGCCTGGGGGGAGGTCACCTCGTGAATCAGGTGGCGGTCGATATAGATAAGTGAGGAGCCATCATCACAGTTCTTGATCAGGTGGTCCTGCCAGAGTTTGTCGTAGAGTGTTTGCCCTGCCACAGCCATTCCTCTCAGTAGTTAAGAGCCTGAGTCTACCCAGCCCCACCAAATAACACCAATTTATATTTATTATCCAAGGTATTCCTAAATGGAATTCGAAAGCCAAGCTGAGGTAAGATCCATCTTCTGGCGTCCCTGCCATTTATACAGGGGCTCAATCGGAGCCTTTATTGACAAACCAGCTCAGGGGAAACAGCGTGGAACTACAGTGGCTGCGGGCATTTCTGGCTATCGCCGAACAGGGCTCTGTATCTGAAGGCGCTGAAAAACTGCACTTGACCCAGCCCGCCATGAGTAAGCGCTTGGCCGCCCTGGAACAGCAACTGGGCTCCCCGCTGTTCGATCGTATTGGGCGGCGATTGCAGCTCACCGATGCCGGCCGCGCCCTGCTGCCCCGCGCCCGCCATATACTTAATGAAATCAGCGACACCGAGCGGGAATTGCGCGCATTGAGCAACTCGGTCAGCGGCAGCTTGCGTATCGCCACCAGCCATCACGTGGGTCTACATCATCTACCTCCAGTGCTGAAAGAGTTCAGCTTTCGCTACCCACAGGTTGCCTTGGACATCGATTTTGTCGACTCAGAACAAGCTTACGAAGCCCTGATGGCCGCTAAATATGAACTGGCTGTGGTCACCCTGGCACTTAAGGAGTATCCGCACCTGAATGCCGAAGTGATCTGGCCTGACCCCTGTGTTGTGGTGGCGGCCCCGGATCACCCCCTGGCAAAGCTGCCGGAACTGGAACTCACCGACCTCGCCAACTATCCCGCCATACTGCCGGATATGAATACCTATACCGGGCGCCTGATCAAAAGAGAGTTTGATGCCCAGGGGTTAAAACTCACCGCGAAGCTGGCAACCAACTATCTGGAAACCATAAAGATGATGGCCTGTGTCGGTCTCGGCTGGAGTGTTCTGCCCCACACATTGGTGGACAGCAGCCTGGCAGTGCTGCCAGTCAAAAAGCTGCAAGTACTGCGAAACCTTGGCGTGATCAGTCACCGAGGCCGAACATTGAGTAATCCCGCCAGCGCGCTACAACAGATGTTGTTCGAAGCAGCTATTTAGTGAGGCAGGAAAAAAGCGACCAATTTACTAACAGGCAATACCCAAACGCACCATTTTTACCAGTGCAAAAGGTTAAAGATTTGTAAAAATGTGCAACTTAGCCACGGCACGGGAAAAATTTATCTGTAAACTCCGCGACAAATTCATCACGGAGTGAAGTCAATGAAGAAATCCGCACTTGCCTTGAGTACCCTCCTCGCCTGCGGCACCGCAAGCGCAGATACTATCCTCGGCCTTGATGCTACTGCCGGCGCATGGCTGCCAGGCTATAGCGGTAATATCGGTACCGACGAATACAAGCTGGATAACCTGTCCCTCTCGGAAGATAACATTACCTTCCTGCAGGTTGCCCTGGAACACCCCATTCCCCTGGTGCCCAATGTGCTTCTGGCCCACAGCAATATCGATTCCGACGGTGACGATATCCTGGCCACCTCCGTTACTTTTGATGATGAAACCTTCACTGCCAATTCAGAAATCCGCACAGATCTGAACCTCACCCATACCGACGCCACCCTTTACTACGAAATTTTGGACAACTGGGTAAACCTGGATGTCGGTTTGACCGCGCGTATGTATGACGGTGAATTTACCGCAGTGAGCGATACCCAAGCAGAGACTGTCGACCTCACGGGCTACCTGCCAATGGCCTATGGCATGGCGCGCTTTGATCTTCCATTTACCGGCTGGTCTGTAATTGCCCAAGGCAATGCAACGGCCTACCGTGGCGACACCCATACCGACCTGACAGCTAAAGTGCGCTGGGATTTTGTACCGGCTGTCGACTTTGCTATCGAAGCTGGTTACCGCGTAATGACCCTCGATCTGGAAGAGCTCGACGACTTGCAGAGCGATATTGAAATCAAAGGCCCATACATCGGTTTCAACCTGCACCTGTAAGCAATCCACCTAGGATTGCTGTTCGCGCTCCCCAAAAACTTTTGCAGCACTAACGCCTGCGAGGTATAGCTACCTCGCACAATCTGCACTAAGGTGGCCCAGAAGGGGAGCGCAACTCACAGGTAGGGCCATGAATCCATTACTCGAAAAACTCGGAATTTCCCATCCCATTTTTGCAGCACCCATGGCCGGGGTATCCACACCCGCTCTCGCCGCCGCTGTATCCAATGCAGGAGGACTCGGCTCACTTGGACTCGGCGCCTGCTCAGTAGAAAAAGCCGCAGATGAAATTCGCTGTACTCACGACCAGACCGAGCACGCCTTTAATGTAAACCTCTTTTGCCACCAGCCCCCAACAAAAGATCCCCAACGGGAGCAAGCCTGGCTTTCCCATCTCGCCCCACATTTTGCCGCCTTCGATGCACCCGCTCCCAAGCTGATCAATGAACCCTACTCAACATTTATCGGCAATAAGGCCATGCTGGAAGTTTTGCTCGAGCAAAAGCCACCGGTTGTCAGCTTCCACTTTGGCCTACCGTCAGAAGAGTTTATCGCCGCACTCAAAGGTGCAGGGATTATCTTGATGGCCACGGCAACTTCTCCTCAAGAAGCCAAACTGGCTGAGGATGCTGGTATCGATGTTTTAATTGCCCAAGGTATTGAAGCCGGTGGGCATAGGGGGGTCTTCCACCCAGAGGGCGACCAGGAAATTGGAACTCTGGCCTTGGTGCGATTGCTGTGTTGCCACAGTAGCCTACCAATCGTTGCTGCGGGTGGCATTATGGATGGCGCAGGCATTCGCGCTGCACTCTCTCTCGGGGCCAGTGCAGTGCAAATGGGAACTGCATTTGTCCTCTGTCCGGAGTCTGCGGCCTCCGACAGCTACCGTAGCGCCTTACAAAGTGAACGCGCACAGCACACAGAGATCACCGCCAATATTTCCGGGCGCCCCGCTCGCGGTATCAGTAACCAATTCTATAAAGCACTAGATAAGGGCGCTCCCCCTCTGCCGGATTACCCGATCGCTTACTCCGCGGGCAAAGCCCTGGCTCAAGCAGCTGCAAAAGCGGGCAATGACGAATATGCCGTTCAATGGGCCGGACAAGGAGCCCCTCTCGCACGAGCCCTGCCCGCAGCCGGATTGGTGACAGCTTTAGTAGCAGAGCTGGAAGCGAGTCAATGAAGGGAGCTATTGGCCACTACCATTTATAGAGCTGCACAATTAAAGAGATACAATCTCCGAACACCACCCTTCATCATCGCGCTCAACACAAACTAGTTGGCTGGCTGTATCACTCGCGCTGACAATCTCACCTTCGGGGCTCCAAGCTGCACTACAGCCGGCTGTGGAATAACCACCTGTCGGCTGATTAAAGTTCGCAATAGCCACCAATAAATTGTGCTCTAAAGCATAATTTGCCAACTGTTGACTATCCTCCGGGTATCCCGTCGGAGTAATCAATACCCCTGCCACATAAACTGAAGCCCCCTGCTTTTCATAGGTGGCAACATGACCTGGGTTACACACATCTGCACAAATAGCCAGAGCTACGGTCTCACCCTCGATGTTCAGTGATAGATATTCAGATCCGGGAACGAACCATTTTTCTTCTCCTGGGTGCAAATGTATTTTCAAATAAACAGAAATCTCACCCTGAGGAGAAAATACGAGCGAACCGATCGCAATACCATTCTTCTGACGAATAGGCGCACCCACAACTAGCCAAACACCACTGTCAGCTGCCACCTCCGCTAGAGGGCTTAACTGTGGATCGTCGATCTTAACCGCTAATTGTTCAGCCAGATCCGGCTCATAACCAGTTAATGAAAGCTCGGGAAACACCACAATAGAGGCCTTTTTCCTTACTGCGACTTTTACAGCATGGATATGTGACTCAATATTGCGTTCAATATTTCCTTTCTCTGACGGCAACTGTGCCAATGCCAATTTAAACCTGCCCATCACCCCACCCTTCAGATCACCACTTAAATACAACATGAATCGACTAAATCACTGTATATGTTACACCACAAGTAATAAGCATCGATTCTTGATTGTGTTAACTTTTAAGTTTCTTCCAGCTATAGAATACCTATCTTTAAATAAATAACCTAAATTTTCTTCAGGTATCTATTTAAAAAAATAGTTGACTGAAAAAAATAAAAACCAGCCAAGATAAAGATTTAGACTCTAATCTTAGAGAGTTTGCATTAAGAGCAGCGGACACAGGAATCAAACCACAGAAGCTAGCAGTGACAATTGGGCAACAGCAGGTTACTGAGTCAGCACTCTTTTCCAGCAAGCGTTGCATCAACCATCTCCCCGCATGATCCAAGATAGTTATGAGGGTCAAGAAGTTGATCTAACTGCGCATCAGAGAGAGCCCTCGACACCTGTCTATCTTCCTTTAACAAGTCAGAAAAAGGACGCCCCGTCTCCATTGCCTGGCAGCAAATCTGGTAAACCAAATCGTGGGCATTCTCACGCCCCAGTTTCGGTCCCAGTCCCATCATTACAGCCTCAGAGAGCACTAAACCTCCAGTCATTTCCAAGTTTCGCATCATTTTTTCCGGAAATACCTGAAGTCCTTCTAGCGCAAAACGTGCCTGGGATAATACCGATGCAGTGAGGCAGAATATTTCCGGCAGAACAATCCACTCTATCTCCCACGGGCCCGTAGCCCGCTCGTGGTCTTCAACCATCGCTTCCAGCAAAGAGGCAACCTGCTGTCTAACCACTGGGACAGTACCGCTGATAAGAACTGATGATAGAGGATTGTGCTTTTGGGGCATTGTACTAGACGCTCCCCGGCCAGATATAAGGGGCTCCGCCACCTCCCCGACTTCTGTTTGCGCCATTAGTTTTATATCGAGGGCAATTTTTCCCAAGGTGCCAGTAATCAGCCCCAATAGACAAGCCACTTCGGTAATCCGATCTCTCATCGTATGCCAGGCGATACAAGGGACTCCGAGATCGAGTTCCTGCATAATTCCTCTTTGAACTTCTAGCCCCTGATGCCCCAGGGAAGAAAGATTACCCGCCGCACCACCAAATTCCCCTACAAACGCCCGAGACTTTATCTCTTTTAAGCGCGCTTGATGGCGATGAATACCAGCCAACCAAACAGCCGCCTTGTAGCCGAACGTTATAGGTACCGCTTGTTGAAGATTGCTACGCCCAACCATAGGCGTATCTCTGAAACGCTTGGCCAGGCTCGCTAAAGCATCTGCAATCCTATTGACCTCCGTCTCAACAATTTCAAGCGCCGCCCTAATCTGTAAGACGGTTGCCGTATCCGTAATATCTTGAGTAGTAGCCCCCCAATGACACCACTGACCTAAATCTCGACTACACAGTGCCACTAGCTGCTCTACAACACCCAGCACCGGGTAACCAATCAGCTCCGTTTGCTCCTTAAGCTTTACAAAATCTATCTGTTTGGCATCACAGTGTTGAGTAATGTCCTCTGCAGCCTCTGCAGGGATTATTTTTAACCGGGCCTGTACTTTGGCCAGTGCCGCCTCTACATCGAGATAGCACTGAACACGCTGTTCATCCGAGAAAACTTTACGCATTGCTGATGTACTAAAAATATCGCAAAAAACGACCGAATCAATCGCGGTTGCTCTCATATCAAATCACGCTTAACGAGATGCCTAGACGCCAGAAAATCAAAAGCACAATAACATCAGACTAGCCAAGGAAAAGATATCCTAAAAAATTAATCTAAGTATCGAGACGCCAAGAATATGGGGAACTAGAGGCGCCGTTAATCAAGCACAGCAATCCAACCTAAGAGAATTGAATACAACAAGCCAAAACATACTCCTGATTACATTACCCCCTACCCAAACAGCATCTTAAGGCGAATTTAATCCATTAAATTCAACCCCAAAAAATAAGTTTTATTTGACATATATCAATTCTAAAAATAACAGTACTGCTAACCTGAGCGGCATGAAAAATATAAATAAAATATGAGCTATGAATATTTTATCTCAACAAAAAGACTTTGAGGCTCCTCCTCCAGCTTTGCATACTCAACCAAGCAACAAAATCAAACAATAGAAAACTGCCAGTATGCCCACGCAAAACAAGCTACAGAACACAAAAAAAATACCAAATGGATTTCCTGATAACGACTAACTTTATATATTTAAAACACTAGCCTTATCAAAACAGCAATTAAACTTAAATAATTAAAGCCGAAAACACCTAAAATTTCACCAGCCATGTAGTAAACACTAATACACACACCACTGCATAGCATACTTTATCCCTAAAATTGAAGGAGCAGTTCGGGATGAACTTACCACTATCAACTGAAACCATCTATAACAAACAAGCTCTCAGCTGGAACCGCTCGGAGAAAATTCTACTCAGTGACTTCACCGCTCGCCCCAAAGTTTTGGAGGCAATCGGAGATATCTCCGGGAAAAACATACTGGATATGGGCTGCGGTGAAGGCTATGTATCCAGAATGCTGCTCGATAAGGGAGCAGGTTCAATCTTTGGTGTTGACTCTTCTTCAGAGATGATTTCCCAGGCAAAGGAAACAGCTTCTGCTGGAAATTTGACGAAAGCAGAATATGCAGTTGGAAATGCCGTTACATTTACAGAATTCCCTAGAGATAAATTTGACCATGCTATCGCTGTATTTCTTTTCAACTATCTAACCATAGAAGAAATGACAAAAGTGATAAGCAAGGTCAAGAATCTACTAAACAAAGGGGGTACCTTTATTTTTACGGTGCCTCACCCTTGCCTTCCGTTCATGAGGGAAGAAGTTCCTCCGTTCTACTTTCAACACGGCAACATGACTTATCTAGATGGTATAGATCAAACATTTGAAGGAAAAATATGGCGCAGAGATGGAAAACCAGTTTCAGTGCGATGCGTGCATAAAAATTTTTCACACTATTTTGAAGCTCTCACACAAGCTGGCTTTAGATCCCTACCAACTGTTCAAGAACTTTCAGTGACTCAAGAGCACCTCGACCTAGATCCAGATTTTTTCTCACCACTAGCCGGCTATCCACTACACGTATTATTTAAGGTGCAAGTAAATGACTAACTTAGCCCCAAGTGAAGTAGTTCAAGCTCAAGCCTGGACTGCTAATGATATGACCGCAACTTCCAACTGGAAGTTTCTGTGGCCTTCAAACTGGAAATCTGAAGTCGAGGCTTTGGAGAGCTGGGCCAAACAACAAAACAGCCCGATTGATAACCTGACCCAAGAATCAGTTGCCACACCTGAGTTCGACCAGCTTGCCAACCAGATAAAATATGAAATAGAGCATGGTAGTGGTGTGGCATGGATACAGGGCGAGGAATCATTAAGTAAGCCAACGCTTAACCTACTATTCCTAAAGCTTAGCCTGGCAATGGGCAATACTATAGATACTTATGGTCGGCTTTATGGGATTCTCGACACAGGAAAAGACTACACTAGCGAAGCTATTCCTGTATCTCAAACAAATGCACCCACTGGCGTTCATACTGATAGCTCACAACGTACCGTGCAACCCAAAATACTTGGATTATGCTGTCTTACTCCAGCGGTTGAGGGTGGAAAATCAAAAATCGTATCTGCGGCTCAAGTTCATGAAAACTTGAGAAAAGCTGCCCCACAAAAACTGGAGATCCTGTACAACAATTATATTAGAGATTTAGTTACTCCAGGCAGTGACAAAAACATAAAAAACATACTTGAGAACTGTTTCCCTATTTTCGAATATTCAAACGAAAAGCTCAGTATTCGTTATATGCGGTACTGGATTGAGAAAGGCCATCAGCGCGTGAACAAGCCTTTATCACAAGAAGTAGTCGAAGCTCTAGATATATTAGACAACGAACTGAACAGCGCCGAAAATACATTAAGCTTCTATATGGGCACTGGAGACATGGTGTTTGTTGACAACACCAAAGTCCTACATGATCGGGATGGGTTTATTGATACTCCAGAACAGAAACGGGTCTATACTAGAGTATGGATTGAATAAGCCCTATGTTATAAATCAACAAACTAAACAATCTTGAATACCAGAATATTATTGCGTGAAAATTTTTTGAGCAAACCAATAATATTTTATTAAAATGGAGAAGCACTTAAATGCTTCTCCATTTATAGCGTATAAAAGAACCTCTCTTATCAGAAATACCTATCCACTTCCCAATTAGACCTAAACTGGCACTCGGGATTAGTGGGTCACTATAAACGCACAAAATCTAATAAAGTAAAAAACATACAGAGTCAAATTTTAGCGAATCCCCCGAAAACTTAATCAATAACTGGACGGTATATATGACCACCAAATGAGCCATTTATTGAGTTATAAATTGACCTGCCAGCAACATTAAGAGATTGTATTTATTACGTAAAAATAAGACCTTCTAATTTATGACATAGAAGCAGAAAAATCTGCACATAAAATATATGTATATGTATTTATTATAGTGCCACAATGAAACTGCAGCACCATACACGCCACCCTTACAATCTCCTGCAAGATTTAAAGCAACAAAGTGTTTATAGAAACGAGCACTGCCGCCAATGGAAAACATCCATCAGATCGTATCACATTACTTGCTCCAAGTTTTTCTTCAAGAAGAGTTAGCTGTGAACAAATTGCATTATCATTTCCGGAAACTACAGCAGTTTGAAGATTGGGCAATTCAAGCAATGGCTGCAAGCTGTAGATATTGTTATCTTGTATGTTTACATAGGTCAAGCCTGTAAGACCCTCTAAACCAGCCAGAGATTCAATGTTAAAGTTTGCACAATTCAGATATGTAAAGACCGGGATAAGAGTAAATTGTGAAAAGGTCAAACAAGATAATAGATTAGAATCATTAAATGATACTGATGCTACGGTAGGGGCAAGACGATAGTTCCTATATATAGATTTTCTAGCATTGAGGACTTTCGAGCTATTAGCCCCATCATCGGGATCTGTCTCAATAATTCCGCATGGGCTAACACTAGTACCAGAATCACAGTTTATAGAAGGATTTGACATAAGTGCCAACCTTGGTGCGCCATTAAAAGCAGACCCGTATGCCATCACCGTCACAAAACCAAACTCCGACGGATAATTTCTATCCAGACCATGGCCTGCGGCGTATGTTTCTATTCCAGGAACACCACCGTCTGCCACCTGGCGGCGAGAATGAGCCAGCCCCATATTGTGACCAATTTCATGAGTAAATGTTTCCATTGGATTCTTGATGCGAACGATACTGTATGCGAGATCACTCCTGCCGCCATCATTATCAACCCATCCGTACCCCCCCCAATCATTGTCCGTATCGCGCAACAAAACAACAAAATCAGCACCATAAGTATTACGCAAATTTGGGACATTATGAAAGGGGCTCAAACCACCTGTCAGGTCATCTAGCGCATCTTCATAACTATAGTTTTGCGTATTATTCGTACTCGTATCGTCAACATTGGTAATAAGCTGTGCACTTGCCAAGGAAAGAGTAATGTCAATACCGCTAGCACGATAAGTATCATTACTTGCTTCTATATAGCTATCTATCTTATCTTCAATAGCCCCTCCTGCAACCGAGCTTTGTGCTGCCTCTGTATATAAAACTAATACTGTGACCTCGTCAGCACTACACTCCTCCCAAAAGAAACCTAAAACAAGAAGACAAATTAACCATACTTTATTATTCATATACTTTACTCCATTATAATTTCTTAATTTCTTGGTGCCACGTAATCGATACCATCTTCTGGCATTTTGTCATCAATATAACTTGTATTAACAATCCACCCCTTACCATCAACAACCTCTAACTCATACCCTCCCTCCGGAGTAATGATACGGCCAAAGGTAGCTTTATTGCCAACAGTAATAAAGCCTCGATAAATATTGTCTTCATTCACAACTGAAAATCGGACATTGACGGCTCCACTGTTTTTCTTATCGACACTTTCGACCAAAAGAGTACGGTTTTTATCGAGAGGAAAATTTAGTAGTTCATTTTTTCTAAGGCTTCGAATGCTTTCTTCATTGATAGAAATGGGGGTTCCGTGACGACTGAAATCTGGGTTTGTAGGCGTATACTCACCATTAATATCATTATTAATGGTCAGCAAATACTTTATACCACTATCATGGCCATTATCATGAGAGTGCTCGTCTTCCTGCCGATCGACAAAAGTTGGGGGCATCACTTCGCCCTCATCAACGGATTTTCCAATCCCAGCCTCTTCCATTACTATTAATTGACCCGCTTCTTCATTTGTTATCTTACGATTATCCCCTTTAGACAAGGTATTCTTCTGTTCACTGAAGTCGCGAGGTTTGCGTACCTCTCTATCAAAATCTGAATTTCTACTCTCTTGATTTGATTCAAGTATAAAGTAGCCCGATATAGTAACAACCCCGACCAGGGCTATCAGCATTCCATATTTCATCTTTTATCCTTAACAAGGGTACCTACCTATTCTAGCAAAATACTGCAAATGCTTAACACCAAAAAATTATTAGCCTTGATTTATTTTTTTCTTACGCCATTGAGTAGACAAGCGTCTACTCAATGAGAGAAGGTTTCAGCGAGACAGGAGCGAAAACTGGGTCCGACCGCCACTGCTTGTTATTTGTTTAGATACTACAGCCAGTAGTCACCTGAATAATGATTCGGGAAAGGATTTATATTGCTTTCCCTAAGATATGCAACAACATTCCTTAAGATTTTTCCACATAGATCACTTAAAAACTCTGATGAATATACTAACTCAAAATGCAAAGGAATTAGCTTATGATTTCCATCAATAGTTTTGAACAACTGGAAAAAATGCTAATCTGGCAATATGGGACCTAATTCCCGGCCGGGAGACTGGAACTAATAAACCAATACATTTCTCAACCGATACAGCAGATTTACTAATTTAAAATCGGAAAGCTGATAAGGCAGCCCACTTTCGCTAGCTCTTTTTGGCCATATTTTCTTAAAATCGCTATAAGTTGGGTTTTTCTCGCCTCTAACTATTCCTGTGTAGTCTAAGTCATTTTGCCACTCTTTTAACATTATGAGTGACTCATGCCTGAGCCTTCCTGGCTAAAGCTCGAAGTTTAGTGAACAAAACCTTGCGATGTGTACGATACAAAGCCTATCCCGATCAGGCTAATGAGAAAATCGATCGATAAGTCCAGTAAACCTAACCTTGTTTCCTGAATTTGGATAAACGCACGCTGCCAGTGAGTCTAAAAATGAAACATAAAGAATTTTTCGGTAAAGGAGTGAATCTCCACCTTGTATATTGTCGACTTCTGAGAGCTTCAGGCTTAAGCATTCATCAAAGCTCTCAATCCTTTCGGAGAAATCTTCAGAAATCATGGATAGCTCCTAAAGTGACAAATAACGCACACAGCAACGCGCACAATATGTGCACAGCGCTGGGCATCCCGCGCAGGCCCGAAAACATACTACCTACGTTTGTTAAAGGGACTTGGCACACCATTGTGTTACTGCCACTTTAGCATCAAGCTCAGACTCATTTACCTTTTCTCCAGCGCTAGCCACGCACTCATTGCTACCACATGTATAGCCAACAGCACGATCTATTTCTCCGTACTCTTGAATTAAGCCAACAGCTGCATTGTTACGAAGATAAAAGCGATTCTTATACGTTCCAGTTGGTACCGCGAGCGGAACTGGCACTACGCCAACAAATGCTCCTGCACCAGCCCATGATGTTCCGTCTTTATAAATAAGCACCTTACAATACTCAAACAGATCTACAGAATCAGGATCTCCCCAACGTTCAATAATTTCAAGGTCTGAGTAAGGCGAATCTCTCTTTTCGAAAGAGAATTGATTTCTCTCATTCCCTAGACTGAATTCTGTTCTGGCCCACTCTTTTTTCCCGTAAGTACCAATAGCCAAACCAACACAACCCGATATTATGATTAGGGAAACTATTACGAGAATCGCTCTAATCATTGACGTACCTTTTACGCCCCGCACAAGGGCAGACAAATAAGCGTAGCGTTTTGGCTGTCCCAGCGACCAAAGGGAGCGATTTCTGCGGCTTGTATGGTTGTTCTTGCCTGATTCTGATGTTGAAAATCCTTTTCGCTAACGGGTAAATTGAGACCCACCTTCGGCGGCCACCGAAGGCCTTGTTTGTCACAGTTCGTTGCTGCGCCGGTTTATAAAGACCGTTAACAAGTAGGAACGTGACAGACACTCACTAGGCATAACTCGAATAGTCATGTGGGCCTCGAGCCCGAATAGCAAGGCGGAGATAGCTTATCTTATGGAACCTCAAGAGATCAATGTCGGTATCGATACCAGCAGTAAACAACTCGATATTTATGTGAGACCTACTGGCCAGTTCTTTAGTGTTGCCAATGATAAAAATGGAATTAAGGATGCCATTAAACAATTACAACCTCTTAAACCTCAAAGAGTATTAATAGAGTCTACAGGAAGACTCGAATTAGAGTTTGTTTGCGCCGCTGACAAAGCAGGATTACCTGTTGTTGTTTGCAACCCTTCACAGATAAGAAGCTTCGCCAAATCCGCAGAGCGCCTCGCCAAAACTGACAAGCTAGATGCAATGGATATTGCACATTTTGGTGAGGCCATAAAGCCAAGACTATCGGAGCTAAAGCCAGAAAAACTTAGGGAGATCAGTGACTTACTGGCGGTAAGAAGTCAGTGTTTAGAGATGAGCACAATGCAAAAGAATCGGCTTCAGAGGATGCCTAAATCAGTGCACAAACCTATACAGGCCATTCTAAACACCATCAAGAAAGAGTTACAAGGTATCGACAAGCAACTGGATAAACTGGTTAACAGTGTGTCTGAGTGGCGGCAAAGGCGGGACCTATTGTTGAGCGCTAAAGGGGTTGGAAATGTATTGGCTTATACATTGATGAGTGAACTTCCCGAGCTAGGAAAATTGAACCGTAAAGAAATCGCTGCACTTGTCGGTATCGCCCCGATGAACCGTGATAGCGGCAGCTTCCAGGGAAAGAGATATATTCGGGGTGGAAGGCATCGTGTACGAACGGTTTTGTTTGTTTCCATCATGTCGGCCATACAGCATCATCCCAAACTAAAGCCGATGTACAAGCGATTAGTCGACGCTGGCAAACCTAAAAAGGTCGCTCTGATTGCCTACATGAGAAAGCAGATTACGATCCTGAATACGATGGTGAAAAACAACACCTACTGGGATGAAAGTATGGCTTAAAAACTTGACGAGCAACCATAGTCACTTGTTATGTGGGTCTCAGGTATTTCTTGCCTACGAAGTAACAAACTATCATTGATACGAGTATGGATGAAACACACCAGGCAAAAACCCTACTGTAGTACTCAAGGCCACTAAAGAGCAAAAAACCATTAGGCACGAGTGCTATGAACATGCCAACCGGCATTGGAGCAAGTAAGACGGCCGAAAGTGGAACAAAAAGCAACAGTTTTATTGCCATATTCCACTGCACGCTTCTGATTTTCTTTGCATAAAAGTAGAGAGCGATTATCAATGGTGTGGACAACAACAACCAAAATGGAATACGCACAAGTAATTGCCAAGCTTGATCAATCATTTGTATCGCGATGTCCATATGCTCTATTTCCTGCTCACATAACGCCAAGCTAAACGGCACAAAAGGTTGTGGCAGAGTGAAACGAGCCACGGCCTTTTGTGTCCGGTGGAGGCCCAACGGGCCGGAACGTATTTGAGCGCCTTGGTACGCCCAGCATGGGCGTGAACTAATGGGGTGAAAGTCCCCTGTAGGAAGATCACCGTTTAATGGATTCCATTAAATGCTAACTACTAGCGAATGGCAACTGCAACATCGTGAGGTCTTGTGGGGAGGAAGCCGCTAGCAAAACTACGAGCTGACGGACAGAAACAGCATATAAGGCTTGGCCTGGAGGCGAGGTGGCCAAGGACACCGAAGCCGTGTGATCTAACGGGTAGAGTAAATGATGCAGTTGTGTAGTGAAAGTTCACGTTCTTATCTGGGGAGATCTGTTTAGCTTGCCGCTGTGAAGCTGTCAGCGTGGCCGCTGACTCATAAGTAGGCCCCACCATCGCGGGGGTAAACAAAATTGGTGGAACACAGCGGCGCCTTGGTCAGTAATGATCAAGGTGATTAAACAGAAGTCAGCCGACGGCATAGTAGCCAAATGCCAAGATTAATACCTTGGATACGGTGAAGGCCTGAACCTAAATCCACGAGTTGAAAGACAGGGCTAGCCTACAGATATGTTTCCAGTCGGTTAAAGTTGATGTAGCGCACTTCCATGACACTCAACTCAAATGAAAATCTGCTTGAAGCCATCCTCAGCAAAGAAAATCTTAATGCTGCATGGAAACACGTGCGAAGCAACAAAGGTACCGCAGGCATTGACGGGATTACTGTTGATAATTTTGTGCAGCACTTTAAGGCAGTTGGCGACGACCTCATCGAGACCATTCGACAGGGTCATTACCAGCCGCTTCCCGTCAGGCGCGTCTACATTCGCAAGCCAGATGGTGGCCAGCGTGGTCTCGGGATACCTACGATCTTTGATCGTGTTATTCAGTAGGCTATCGCCCAAATCATCGGTCCCAGATTCGATAAAACCTTTTCGGAGTTCAGCTATGGGTTCCGCCCAAAGCGATCGCAGCATCATGCGGTGAAAAAGCTGCGAAAGTATATCGAGGGAGGGAAACGAATAGCAGTGGATGTCGATTTATCTAAATTCTTCGACCGGGTAAATCATGATTTCCTCATGAATTTACTTGGCCAAAGAATCAGCGATAAGCGCTTACTCAAACTGATCGCAAGCTACTTGCGTGCAGGAAGTGTAGAAGATGGATGCTGGAAAGCCTGTCATGAGGGGGTGCCACAAGGTGGCCCTTTATCGCCGCTGCTGTCCAATATTGTACTCGACCTGCTCGACAAAGAGCTGGAAAAAACGCCGACACAATTTCGTCCGCTATGCGGACGATTTTGTGATTGTGGTTTCCTCTAAACGCGCGGGTGAACGGGTTATGGCGAGTATTAAACGCTTTGTTGAGCGCAAGCTTAAGCTCAAAGTTAACGATACTAAAAGCCAAGTGGTTCCTGTCAGCCGTTGTAAGTTCCTAGGCTTCTCTTTTCGGGGGGCAAAGCTTGTCTGGCATGATAAGTCCCTGCTCCAACTTAAATACTGCGTCCGCCAGATTACAGGGCGATCTCGTGGTATCTCTATGGAAAAGAAGCTGAAAGAACTTACCGTATACCTCCGTGGTTGGATCAACTATTTTGGGATAGCGCAAGGCTATCAAAAATGTATAGATCTAGACTGCTGGATACGACGGCGATTAAGAATGAGCTATTGGAAGAATTGGCGCAGAGTGAGAACGAAAGTTCGAAATTTACTGCGTATGGGTGTGAGTGAATCGCTGTCAGTTACCTGCGGCTCGTCCGGTAAAAGTTACTGGCGAAGCGCAAAAACTGAGGGTATTCATATTGCGCTCAATAATGAGTTCTTCGAAGAGATGGGGTTGATTTCATTGCGAGATCGTTGGGTAGAGATTCATTACGGATAGGGAACCGCCCATTGCGGACCCGCACGATGGGTGGTGTGGGGGCCGGTAGCTAGAAACTACCGGCTACCCGATTTATGTCTAAGATCTTGCCCATTGCGACCAACCTTCTGATTTAAATAGTACGGAGTTTGGTGGAACATGCCTACCCCGAATAGCCTGAGGCACTTCACCCCACTTAGACTCGAAATATTTTATGGCCTCAAATCGTAATTGGCGCCAGTAACTACGAACTGGTCCTGGGTAGCTACGACGCTCTCTCATTGATATGCGAACAATATATGAGCGGAATTGACGTTTTTGAATATTGCACCAATTCGACTTTTTATAGTGGAATGGTTTGCTCGTGTATTTAAAAGGCTCAATCCTCTTAAGCCAAACGATTTCATCCATACTTAAATTCTTGTGAGAACATAATCGGGATAGGGAGGCACCTCACGATGCCCCTCCTCCCACACCACCAGGCATACGGGTCACGTACCATGGCGGTTCAATTCTATTCCCCTTCCTATCTGCCAATTCCGGCAGCCCCAAGTTCCTAAAGTATCTATTTGGCAATGCTCTGTAAAGGGCAGGACTTTTGCTTAGCCTCCATGGTCCATGCGCTGATTTGGCCGTGTTCCACGCTAAAAAGCGATCAACACCCAGCCTTCTTAATCTGCGGTAACCACTACGTCCCCATTGCTTCCATAAATAACATCGCAACTTCCGCCTTATCCACTTGTCCAGATCTTTCAGAGGGCTCAGTACTTCACTGATGTCAAAGTACGCTTTCCAACCAAGCAGGGACTTCTTTAACTCTTCTATGATCTGAGTAAACTTGCGGCCTCGTGTTCGGCGGGTGACCATTCTGATCTTTGCCTTCAATTTATTAATCGATGATTCTGATACCTTTATCCGGGCATCCTTCTTCAGCAATCTAAATCCTAGAAAGCTCCGCTTCCAGAAGTGATCCTCTGCACTCTTCTCAGTATTTACTGTGAGCTTCAGCTTACATTTGATGAAGTGCGTAAGGCTTACTTTTATCCGCTCTGCAGACCGACGACTTCCCACCAGAATTTGAAAATCATCGGCATATCGTACAAAACTGAGTTGCCGCTTGTGCAGCTCCCAGTCCAGTTCATTAAGCACAATATTCGCTAGAAGCGGAGATAACGGCCCACCTTGCGGGACGCCTTTTGTTGTAGCTATTACCTTGCCATCGACTACCGTTGGCGCTTTTAGGTATCGGTTTATCAACCCCAGCACATCAGCCGGTATTCCGCTTTGCTTCAGTGTTAGCATGAGCTTGTCATGATTCACTTCATCAAAGAAGGATTTCAAGTCCATATCGATCGTCCAGCGCTTTCCTTGCCGGACAAAGTTTTGGACCTGTCTAATCGCCTGGTGTGCCGATCGATTTGGTCTAAAACCAAAACTAAGAGCATGAAACTTCAGCTCCCATTGCTCACTGAGCATCTGTGCGATAGCTTGCTGGATCAATCTATCTTGCACCGTTGGTATACCCAATGGACGCAGGCCTCCATTGCCTTTTGGTATAAAGACGCGTTTCACCGGTTGAGGGCGATAGCTACCACTTAGCACCTTTTGTCGGGTAGCAATCCAGGTCTGCTTAAGATGTTCCGGCAACTGTTTTACCGTCATACCATCGAGACCTGGTGCACCCTGGTTACGAGAAACTTGTTGTAATGCTCGAAACAGATTATTCCTATCTAGAATTCGCTGCATTAAAAGAGATGGGAAATTGGACAATGTATGATTAAGTTTCCAGTTTGATGTTCACCCAGAAAAAAAATTTTTTTTTCTCTGGTAACTAAGTTACTTGTCAGATGCAGTCATCAAGCTCTGCATTAATAATACTGTCCAGAATTGTTCAGGCCTTCAGTAGCACGAAATCTACCTACTATGCCTTCTGCTGACTTCTATGGATCGGTCAAAACCAATCTCTCAGTTTTCAGTTACTCCATTAACAACCCATAGACCTCCCAGGGTAAGACATTTAGCTTTCTTCACGTAGATGCTGGATTTATAAAACGTAGGCCAATTGTGGATGGAGAGCTTTATGGTCACGTGCCCACTGGCTCCGCCTACGTCACACCTCATATCCAGTTCTTGTTCATCACCCCGTGAATTTGCGTTGGGCTTCCTCCAGCCAATACCTCGCGATATTAACCTTGCCCTTTCGCTAACCTTCGGCTCCACGAATACCTGGTAAGAGGACTTTCACCTCTCTAGTTAAATGCCATGCCTGGCACACATCGGGATAGGGAGGCACCTCACGATGCCTCTCCTCCCACACCACCAGGCATACGGGTCACGTACCATGGCGGTTCAATTCTATTCCCTTTCCTATCTGCCAATTCCGGCAGCCCCAAGTTCCTAAAGTATCTATTTGGCAATGCTCTGTAAAGGGCAGGACTTTTGCTTAGCCTCCATGGTCCATGCGCTGATTTGGCCGTGTTCCACGCTAAAAAGCGATCAACACCCAGCCTTCTTAATCTGCGGTAACCACTACGTCCCCATTGCTTCCATAAATAACATCGCAACTTCCGCCTTATCCACTTGTCCAGATCTTTCAGAGGGCTCAGTACTTCACTGATGTCAAAGTACGCTTTCCAACCAAGCAGGGACTTCTTTAACTCTTCTATGATCTGAGTAAACTTGCGGCCTCGTGTTCGGCGGGTGATCATTCTGATCTTTGCCTTCAATTTATTAACCGATGATTCTGATACCTTTATCCGGGCATCCTTCTTCAGCAGTCTAAATCCTAGAAAGCTCCGCTTCCAGAAGCGATCCTCTGCACTCTTCTCAGTATTTACTGTGAGCTTCAGCTTACATTTGATGAAATGCGTAAGGCTTACTTTTATCCGCTCTGCAGACCGACGACTTCCCACCAGAATTTGAAAATCATCGGCATATCGTACAAAACTGAGTTGCCGCTTGTGCAGCTCCCAGTCCAGTTCATTAAGCACAATATTCGCTAGAAGCGGAGATAACGGCCCACCTTGCGGGACGCCTTTTGTTGTAGCTATTACCTTGCCATCGACTACCGTTGGCGCTTTTAGGTATCGGTTTATCAATCCCAGCACATCAGCCGGTATTCCGCTTTGCTTCAGTGTTAGCATGAGCTTGTCATGATTCACTTCATCAAAGAAGGATTTCAAGTCCATATCGATCGTCCAGCGCTTTCCTTGCCGGACAAAGTTTTGGACCTGTCTAATCGCCTGGTGCGCTGATCGATTTGGTCTAAAACCAAAACTAAGAGCATGAAACTTTGGTTCCCATTGCTCACTGAGTATCTGTGCGATAGCTTGCTGGATCAACCTATCTTGCACAGTGGGTATACCCAATGGACGCAGACCTCCATTGCCTTTTGGTATAAAGACGCGTTTCACCGGTTGAGGACGATAGCTACTACTTAACACCTTTTGTCGGGTAGCAATCCAAGTCTGCTTAAGATGTTCCGGCAACTGTTTTACCGTCATACCATCGAGACCTGGCGCACCCTGGTTACGAGAAACTTGTTGTAATGCTCGAAACAGATTATTCCTATCTAGAATTCGCTGCATTAAAAGAGATGGGAAATTGGACAATGTATGATTAAGTTTCCAGTTTGATGTTCATCCAGAAAAAAATATTTTTTTTTCCTGGCAACTAAGTTACTTGTCAGATGCAGTCATCAAGCTCTGCATTAATAATACTGTCCAGAATTGTTCAGGCCTTCAGTAGCACGAAATCTACCTACTATGCCCTCTGCTGACTTCTATGGGTCGGTCAAAACCAATCTCTCAGTTTTCAGTTATTCCATTAACAACCCATAGACCTCCCAGGGTAAGACATTTAACTTTCTTCACGTAGATGCTGGATTTATAAAACGCAGGCCAGTTGTGGATGGAGAGCTTTATGGTCACGTGCCCACTGGCTCCACCTGCGTCACACCTCATATCCAGTTCTTGTTCATCACCCCGTGAATTTGCGTTGGGCTTCCTCCAGCCAATACCTCGCGATATTAACCTTGCCCTTTCGCTAACCTTCGGCTCCACGAATACCTGGTAAGAGGACTTTCACCTCTCTAGTTAAATGCCATGCCTGGCACACACGCCGCAAGCAAAGGCGCGCGTTAGCGCGTCCAGCCCGCAGGGCGATTTTGCCTTGCTTTGTTATGTGTTTTGCACGAGATAGTACAAATTGCCATATTCTCTCGGATCCGCTTTCTTTATTTCTTTGGCTTCAATAGCCTCTTGAAACCATTGTTTAATATTACTTTCTTTTACATTGGGATATTGCTTGCTACGAGTACGAACGAAGCCACATAGTCTCCACTCATCGAAACCATCAATACGACCATTGGCTCCATAGTCGAAGTCAACAATGTCTTTTTTACTGATATGAACTGTACAGCCAATACCGTGGAAAAAGTACTTATGCTTCCCTCCAAGCATGCCAACCTGCTCAATAGGCGGCCCCCAATTATGAGGTTCATCAATCTCAAGATACCTCTTAAGTAGCTCATTGGCCTCTTCAACTTTTTCTTTGAAGTCGGAGATGATTTTTAGAAGTTCAGTATTCATGATTTACACATAACGCCGCTAGCAAGGGCCGAGGAGCCTAAGCGACGAGGTCCAGCGCGAAGCGCGAACTTGCCTAGCTTTGTTATGCATTTGAATTTTCACCTTTCTCTTTTCGATAATTACCAAATATGGACATACCAAAGATAGTGCCCGAAGCAGTAAGAAAACCTTTTAAAAACCACGATAGGTAAACCCGCCAGATATCATCTTCAGTGAGCATGCCCGATGAAACCATTTCTCCGAACATCGATTCTCTGTAACCCCACAGCCCGTAGTTCATAGCCAAAACAAAGGCGCTTAAGAACAACACCGCGTTGAAAGCCCAATGCTTAAGAAAAAGCCTCAGCAGCCAAGGTGCTGTAACCCCTATAGCGAGGGCCAAAAATATGTATTCGTCTTTCATAAGGCCTCAGTTGCATAACGCCCGCAACACCGGGCCGTTTTGAGCGCAGCGGAAAACGGGTCCGAGTGCTTGCGTTTGTTATACGAAAACTGGTTGCTGGTCTGCATATCCCCATACCCTGTAACACCCATTTTCTAAGGAGTATGGGATATTGTACTTTTTTAGAACAGTTGCTATAAAGCCACTGAAGTCAGTAATTCTATCACTCAAAAGATTGCCCCTTCGCTCTCTTTTGAATGGGTCAATATCCATCCACTCGATACAGCTAGATTGACCGTAGCGAACCCATTCCCAATCAAGCAGCGAAAACCCAGGCATTGCCTCTAAGTCTCGTAGATATTTAAGCCTTACTTGAGGTTCGAAATCACTGTTACTTGTAATGGCATTAGCGAGTTCTCGCCACTTTGTTTTGTTCATATACGAAACAAGGTGCCGCTCTTCAATAAATTTTAGTGTTTCTTCGTTCATTGCCTAGGTATAACGTTGCCAGCAAGGGCAGCCGAAGCGGAGCGCCTTTTGTGTTAATGTTTGAGCGACAGCGAGTAACACAAAAGGCGCGTAGTGCTGGCTGTCGCTCTGCCGCTGTTTGTTAAGTGGAATTACGCTAGGTAACCTTGGCCATGAGATGGACATCCGCGTACTCCCCGCCTCTGAAGGCGTAGGCCTTAGCAGTCCCCTCTACTTTAAAACCGAACTTCTCATACAGACCTATTGCATGCTCATTGTCGGTATAAACTTCTAACTCAATGCGGCGAATTGCCAGCCAGTTTATGGCTAGGTTTAACATAGCCTCAAGAAGACTAGAACCAACACCGATTTTCTGATGCTCCTCACATACCGCCATACCCATATTCGAGACATGTTTCCTTCGCGGGTTGGCAAACACCTCCATTCCTATTTGACCAACCACTTTTCCATCTACGACCGCAACTAAGCTGTAGAAATTTTCGGGTACATTTCCAAGAAATTTTTCCCACTTATCAAGTGATGGATAAGGCAACTGCAGTGTTCCCGCATAGCATGATGATTGAGCATAAATATCTCGAATTTCCGGAATATCTTCTTTCTTGCTATGCCTGATTTCAATGCTCATAGTTTATTTCTCGGGACACTTAACGCCTTTGTCAGTTGCGTTTTGGTTGTAGTGGAGTTTTGGGGTAGAGTGGCGAAGCCACCCCAAAACGGAGCGTAAACCAAAACGTCAACTGGACAAAATTGTTAAGTTTATTCATCTTTTGTACGTACCCATTCTGAACCCACTGATTCACGTACAGCACTCCAACCCGGCGGTAAATCAGCAATAGAATATAGCGTAGAATCAAGGTTTACGATTTCACCCATCCCTACGATCATAAGATCCTCTGATTTATTGGTTGTGCCGCAAGTGAACGCCCAGGAATCGTCGTCCTCGTAATGTACGACCATTAATATGGGGAGTGATGATTGCACAACCTGTTTTGTTGTAATCGCAGCTACATTTTCAGCTTGATCAAAAGGCCATTTCAAGTCACTTTCTCCGTTTGCAGCTAAAGAATAAACAAGCGCAGCAAGTAAAATTATTGTTCTCATATGTCGCGTAAACTTAACGCTTTGCGCACAGGCAGACAAACCAAAGGTTTGGTTGTCCAACCGCGCAGCGGTGATTGTGCCGCAACTTGTTAAGGCCTACAGTAGTCATTCGCACTCCGGAGGCACTATATCTGTGAGTTCTATAATTTCTACCGGTACGATTTCATATTCGTATATCCCGCCATACCCATATCTTCCCTTCTTAGACAGGGCCGCTTTCATCTCAACGTAGAGCGGAGGGTAATAAAGAAGGCCATTCGGCTCATATTTTTTCTTGAATTTATCAACAACACCTCTAGAAACCCAGAGCGATTGACCACCTTCACAGACCCTAAATGCTCTCACTTCAAAGCCGAATTCCAAAATTCCTTTGTAGTGATCTTTCCTAAATGATTGAGCTGCTGAAAAGAACAGCCAAATCAATATGGCAATAACACCAAGACTAACCAAGCTAATTATCGACTTAATGTTGTTCACTTGTGAGCCTTAACAGTTAATTCAAAAGCAGCGTCTATATATCACCCTTCTATATAATTCCATCGCCCTCAATCAAAGCCAGCTTAAAAACCCAACAAAATCAAAACTCTACATTGAGCGGCATGCAATTCAGCAGGTAGATATAAAGCAGCGTCTTTATAATTCCGCGCTCTCCCTGCTTTATATCATTTTTCACATCCTTTAAAAATCAACAAGTTATAGAATTTTCCCCAGAAATAGGAGCAGCGTCTTTTGAATTCTGATATACGAAGCAGGACTTAGTTATCAGTGCTGTATTTCATCAGCCTACTATGTACACATGTCCCAGCTGGAGGGGTGCGCTGCCGCGTAAAGAATTGGCTTGCTTAGTACTCGACCTTACTGAGTCAGGAATCTTTTTTGTTGAGATCAGCAGCAGACTCACTAGAGCAAAGAAAAGTGACGGTCCTTACCTCAAAGACGAAAACGTCCCGCGTCCCTACAAGGCTCTCATAAAATCACAGGGTCGCTGCTAGCCATTCCACTTGCAGTTGATAAGCCATCCATAGTGGTTTGCCCCCCACTCTGCTATTCTGCGCCCCCTATAAAGAAGCCCTTCGAACTTTGGCCTGGACCTTTCTGTTCAGATCTATCCCGATTGCATGCTTCAAGAACATCAGGTTTGGGCTTGACGTTCATTATTTGATCGAATGCTTCTGCTTATTAAGCCCCCGAGGAAACCTGCCCCCTACCCCAATCTGAGCCGGCCGCCACTCCTGCGGGGCTCTTGGGGTTTGCAAACACTTTTGTAACTTACTGATTTTCTTAGAAAAAATGCCAAAAACCGCAAACAAGACCAAGGCCGCGAAACCCGAACACACCCCCATGATGCAGCAATACATGCGCATCAAGGCCCAGCACCCCCAAGAGCTGGTGTTCTACCGCATGGGGGACTTTTACGAGCTGTTCTTTGATGATGCCAAGAAGGCGGCTGAGCTGTTGGATGTCACCCTTACTGCCCGTGGCAAGTCCGGGGGGGAACCTATCCCCATGGCCGGTATTCCCTACCATGCAGCTGAGGGCTACTTGGCGCGGCTGATTAAAGCTGGTGTGTCCGTTGCCATCTGTGAACAAATCGGTGATCCCGCCACTAGCAAGGGGCCGGTTGAGCGCCAGGTAGTACGTATTGTTACTCCGGGCACGGTCACCGACGAGGCACTTCTCAACGATCGCCGCGATAACCTCCTGGCTGCTATTTCACACTTGGGCGATGTATTTGGCCTGGCACTGCTGGACCTGGCAACCGGTCGTTTTGTGGTTCAGGAAACAGATACTCTGGAAGCTCTCGCCGAGCAGGTGCAGCGCCACAATCCCGCTGAACTGCTTGCGCCGGAAGACCTTAGCCTGCCGGTTGAAATCGAGCGCCGCGCGGGCGTGCGCCGCCGCGCACCTTGGGAGTTCGAGCTTGAGAGCGCTTTGCGTCTGCTCAACCAGCAATTCGGCACCATGAACTTGGAGGCCTTTGGTTGTAGCCATATGCACGGTGCTGTGATCGCTGCCGGCTGCCTGCTGCAATACGCACGGGACACCCAGCGTACCGAGCTGCCCCATATCCGCGGCCTGCTGACGGAAAGTGGTGATGAGACAGTCGCCTTGGATGGTGCCAGCCGCCGCAATCTGGAGATTGATCTGAACCTGAACGGTGGCGATGACAATACCTTATTGTCGGTCTTCGACAGCTGTAAAACCGCTATGGGTAGCCGCTTATTGCGCCGCTGGTTCAACAACCCCCTGCGCCAGCTGACCACCTTGCGCAACCGCCAGGATGCCATCGCAGCGTTAATTGCCGATTATGGCTTTGAGCCTCTGCGTGATGCCCTCAAACCTGTAGGCGATATGGAGCGAATCCTGGGCCGTTTGGCACTGCGCTCTGCACGCCCTCGCGATTTGGCTCGCCTGGGCCAGTCCCTGGCTCAATTCCCAGAAATTCAGCAACAGTTGGCAGAATCTGACGCAACTTTATTGAATGAATTGTGCAGCCAGATCGGCGAGTGGCCTGAAACCGTAGAGCTGCTGCAAGATGCCATTATTGAAAACCCTCCGGTAGTAATTCGCGACGGTGGCGTTATTGCTACCGGCTACGACGAAGAACTGGACGAGCTGCGCGCTATCAGTGAAAACGCCGGCGATTACCTGGTGCAACTGGAGCAGCGGGAAAAAGAGCGCACCGGTATTCCCACCCTTAAGGTGGGTTACAACCGGGTGCACGGCTACTTTATTGAAATCAGTCGCGGGCAAAGCGATAAGGCGCCAGCTGAATACATTCGCCGCCAGACCCTGAAAAATGCCGAGCGCTTCATTACTCCCGAACTGAAGGAGTTTGAAGACAAGGCGCTCTCCGCCAAGAGCCGCGCACTAGCTCGTGAAAAGGCGCTGTACGAAGAGCTGATCAATCAGTTGAATGAGTCCCTGGCAGAGCTCCAGGCCGCCGCAGCGGGTATCTCCGAACTGGACGTGCTGGCATGCTTGGCCGAGCGTGCTGACGATTTGCGACTGTGCCGCCCAGAACTGGGCACTGAGCCGGGCCTGCATATTACCGGCGGGCGCCATCCGGTGGTGGAGCAGGTATTGGACGAGCCCTTTGTGGCCAACGATATTGAGTTGCACGACGACCGCCGCATGCTGGTAATTACCGGCCCGAACATGGGCGGTAAATCTACCTATATGCGCCAGACGGCATTGATTGCCCTGTTGGCCCACTGCGGCAGTTACGTGCCCGCCGACAGTGCCCAGATCGGCTTGCTGGATCGTATCTTCACTCGCATCGGCAGTGCCGATGACCTGGCCGGTGGCCGCTCTACCTTTATGGTGGAAATGACCGAGACCGCCAATATCCTGCGCAATGCCACCGAGCACAGTTTGGTACTGATGGATGAGATTGGCCGTGGTACCAGCACTTACGACGGCCTGTCCCTGGCCTGGGCCTGTGCCCACTACCTGGCAGGGGAAGTGCGCGCCTTTACGCTGTTCGCCACCCATTACTTTGAACTGACTGACCTGCCCAACCAGTGCTCTGAAGCCGCTAACATCCACTTGGATGCCACCGAGCACGGCGAGGGAATTGTCTTCCTGCACCGCATCCAGGAAGGGCCCGCCTCTAAGAGTTACGGGTTGCAGGTGGCCAAACTGGCCGGTATCCCCAGTGATGTATTGACCGAGGCCCGCGCGCGCTTGGCAGCATTGGAAGCCGGCGCTCAGTCAGTAGATGTGCCAGCTCCTATCGCTGCGCCTGCGCCGGCCCCCAAGCAGGAGCCGGAAGAAGCCGCTGTGCCAATGGCCGCAGGCCCTGGTTCCCCTCAGCAGGTAGAT
The DNA here is from genome assembly GCF_052467815.1 of Microbulbifer maximicatervae (SeqCode). NCBI lineage: Bacteria > Pseudomonadati > Pseudomonadota > Gammaproteobacteria > Cellvibrionales > Microbulbiferaceae > Microbulbifer > Microbulbifer maximicatervae (SeqCode). Next base: position 2,932,282 of record NZ_CP174326.1, on the reverse strand, counting down.
CTGTTTGGCAGCCCGAGCCACCCGGCCGTGGATGCCCTTGAGGAGCTTGATCCAGACGATTTGACGCCACGCCAGGCACTGGAAGCGCTCTATTCTATACGCAAGTTACTGAAGTAAAAGACCGGGCGACCCTGGTCGCCCAATTCATCCTGTTATAAACAGTGAACTAAATCGACTGAAAAGCCACTACAATTCGCGCCAGTAATTGATAAAATCCGCTGCACGAAGAATTCAGTGGCACTATCGAGGGACAAACATGACATTCGTAATTGGGGAAAACTGCATTAAGTGTAAATACACCGACTGTGTAGAGGTTTGCCCGGTAGACTGTTTTTACGAAGGCCCCAACTTCCTGGTAATTCACCCAGACGAGTGTATCGACTGCGCCCTGTGTGAGCCGGAGTGCCCCGCCAACGCGATTTTCTCTGAGGATGAGGTTCCGGACGATCAGCAAGAGTTTATCGAGTTGAACGCAGAACTCGCCGAGGTATGGCCCAATATTACTGAGAAGAAAGACCCATTACCGGATGCCGAGGAATGGGACGGCAAGAAGGGCAAGCTGGACCAGCTAGAGCGCTAAACAAGTTCAAAGAAAAAAGCCGTCATTGACGGCTTTTTTTCTATCTGTGGAAACCCCAAAAAATGAAAATAATAATTAATGCTATTTGCATTTGGCTTTTTGTATTTTCAATCTGTGCCCAGGCAATTACCGGCAAGGATAAATGGGTAGCGCTTATTTTTGATGAGGGGCCCTCCCCCGACAAAACCGAACCGCTGTTAAAGCGGCTCGAGTCTTTGGAAGTGACCGCCACTTTTTTCCCTACAGGGCAGGAAATGGAAAGGTACCCGGAACAGACCCAGGCAATCATTCAGGCTGGGCATCAGTTAGGCAACCATGGTTACTCACACACAAACCTTTCCCAGATGCCTTTGAGCAGTGCCAAGGAAGAGATTAAAAAAACCTGTCGGCTACTACAAAGTAATGGCTATACCAGCAAGCCCATGTTTCTCCCTCCTCACGGAAAGATGTCTGACGAGCTGGGCACGCTTTTAAGTGATCACCAGTTCAAGATTGCTCACTGGGATATCGATCCTACTGAGCAACTGCAAGCAGGCGGAGCTCAAGTCGCAGCTGACTATATATCCCAAAAGGCAAAAGACGGAAGTGTGGTTCTGCTTCACCCCATGTATGGTCAGCACCATCAGGTAATGGAGGCCCTGCCCCTCATTACTGCGCAACTCAGGCAAAAGGGCTTCCAGTTTGCCACACTGGAGCAACTAACCCTGATGAAAGCAGGCGACCATTTGGAACCTGTGGAGCGGGACTCTATCAATTAGCGGAACGGGAGCCCAAGGCTCCCCCCACTCTATTGGGAGCCTCTTATGTTGCGCTGGGCTGTCACCTTCCTGGTTATTGCGCTGATCGCCGCCTTCTTTGGCTTTAGTGGCATCGCTTCGACCGCAACTGAAATAGCCAAGATTCTCTTCTTTATTTTCCTTGTGATGTTTGTGCTGGCACTGATTTTCGGCAGACCCAAGTAGAACAGCCGCCCAAGGGCGCCTGTTATTACTTCTTGTGAGGCACTCGGGTCGGCGCCAGGCTGAGCACTTCAGCAATGTGATTGGCCCCCAGTACCATCTCCATTACGCCCAACGCCTCAAGAATCTCATCATCACCGGCACCGAGCTTTCGCGCAGCGGCGATCAGGTGCTCGCGATGGTCATCAGGGGCGCTGTTGGCATTGCGCGCCAAATCAAACAGGGCGTGCTCTTTTTCAGAAAAGTGCACATGCTTGGGGTCAGTGCGAATCCGCATCACTTCATCGGTTTCCACCCCAAGCATTTGCAGGGACATACTGTGATGGTAAATGCCATAGTCGCAGTGGTTATCGGCTGAGACTGCCAGGCCAATAGCTTCTTTCAGCTGCGCCGACAAACAGCCGTGAATCATCACCGTCTTAAACTTGTACCAGTTTGCCTCAAGTAATCCCGGGTGTTGGGCGTAGACACGGAACAGACTGGGGATTCCCCCCAGCTCGTCATCAATCTCAGCAAAAACCCTGGCTACATCATCGGAAGCTGGGTGCTCGACCAACGGAATACTGCTCATTATTCACCTACCTGTCATCGCCGGGTGTCCAAGTGGCATAAATTACTTTCTGGCACGACATAACACTGTATATAATCACAGCATGAGAAAGATTATCCACTGTGATTGTGACTGCTTCTACGCTTCGGTCGAAATGCGTGACGATCCCAATCTCCGTGGACGCCCCTTGGCCGTTGGAGGCAGTAGCGACCGTCGCGGAGTGATCTCTACCTGCAACTATGAAGCCCGCAGCTATGGGGTTCGCTCCGCAATGCCTACCGCCCAGGCCAAGAAACTGTGCCCTGACTTGATTGTAGTACCCGGCAACATGGCTAAGTACCGGGAGGTCAGCGGGCAGATACGGGAGATATTTCTCGACTACTGCGATGATATTGAGCCCCTATCCCTGGACGAAGCCTTCCTGGATGTCACCGACAGTGGCCGCTGCCACGGCAGCGCTACCCTAATCGCTGAGGAGATCCGGCAACGAGTGCGCGACACCCTGGGTATCACTATTTCTGCCGGGGTGGCCCCGAATAAATTCCTCGCCAAAATTGCCAGTGATTGGCAGAAGCCTGACGGATTGACAGTCATTACGCCGAGCGAGGTCGATCAATTTGTTTTGCGCCTGCCTATCAACAAAATACACGGCGTGGGAAGGGTGACCGCAGAGAAAATGCATCGACAAGGCATTCGCACTTGCGCGGATTTACGCAATTTTTCACAAGTTGAACTGAGTAAGAAGTTTGGCAAATTTGGCCGCCGCCTTTACGACCTTTGCCGTGGTGTTGACGATCGCCCGGTAAGCGGCGATGGCTCCCGCAAGAGTGTTAGTGTCGAGCGCACCTTTCGCGAAGACTTATCCAGTTTTGACGAATGGCTGGAACAGCTGACAGAGCTGTATATGCGTCTGCTGGAGCGGCTGGAAAAACTCGGCGATCGTTACGAAGTAAATGGTGCCACCGTAAAAGTAAAGTACGCGGATTTTACTACCAGCACCCACGAGCGCAGCAGCCGTGCCGGGCGTATTTCTGAATTCCGCCAGCTACTGCAGGAGTGTCGAGAAAAACGCCCTTCTCCCATCCGCCTTCTTGGGGTAGGCCTGCGACTCACAGACCTCCGGGCGGGGCAAGGCCCTGTTCAATTGCCACTACCTCTGCCGGAGCAAGCCTCTTTTTGACGTTTGATGGCTTAATTAGGCGCATCATCACTTATTGATAAATCTGGCGTTGGCCCTTACCCGAGCAACCACCTCTCAAACCAGGGGCAACTATACTTCGCAAGCCCGAAGATTCGTATCTGTCGTACCGTGACATCGGCTGAAATTATAAGTACTGGCCAGAGAATAATTGCGACGCAGAACCATACTACAATCTTCTTTATTGACGCCGCATAAACCAATACTCGGCCAGTGGTTCGAGGCGGGATAATTTGCGTACGGAGGCTCAAGACATTGTCTCTCAAAGAGTTACGCCAGCTATCTGACGAGGCGCTATTCCAATACTACAAGGAGTCGCGCAAACCTGCTGTGTTCCGTCAACTCTACGGCCGTCATAAAGATTCTCTGTATCGCTACTGTATGCAAATGGCGCCGTCTTCATCCACTTTACTCTTGCAAAAACTCTGGCGTGGTCTTTTGGAAAATCCGCCAGAATTGCACGGGCGCCTGCTTAAAAGTTGGCTTTACATCCAAGTCAATAAATTGCTCAAGCTTGAGGAATTTTCCAGTTCGAAGAAATCCGCGCAAGAGTCTCCACAGCAGAATAGAATTCTCGCAGCGATTCAAAATTTACCTTCTCAATTGCGCAATGTTTTATTACTGCATATGGAATGCAAGCTGCCACTGGCAACCGTGGCTGATATCGAGCAGCTATCTCTCAATAAATGCCGCACCCTATATCATCGCGCCCGAACCGCACTGGACGAAGCGATATACGGTTCGGAGAGAAGACCTTGGCAAGTAGAAGTTATCGAAGAGTAATCGAGTTAATGCTATGAGCAATTGGGAAAATCAATATTTTAAAGAAGCCGAGACGTTGACTTCCCCGCAGCAGCTGGATGACGATCTATATAAAACAGCCCAAACCTATAAGCCGAAAGTAAACGTCAATCATCTACTCTCTCGTGCAACAGTAAGTTGTAGCTTGGTAACCGCCTTGCTATTGCTTCTTCATCCAGCCCAACACCTAGGTGCCTTCACTCACAAGGCAAATTCCACCGAGCAGCATTTGTACGAGCCGGCGCTAAGGGATTGGAAAGAAACTGTGATGGCAGTTACCCCAGCGCCAGATCCCTGGCTCGCACTACGCAATCAGGTAAATAGTGGCGAGTATGTTGCCTTGTGCCACTATTGGCGGGCAGAACAGCAGGATGCAAGTGAAGAATCCCTACCCGATGAATTACGTAAAAGTGCTAAGCGTCACTGCCGGATTTTATCGAGCACGGCTTCAAGGAGCTAGAAACAACTGATATCAAGTTCAGGCGGCCAATTCGAATTCTCACTCCCTATACAGTCTCAACTTAGCCACTACACTGTGGTGGGCATCTACGGTGCCGGTGGTCCTTCTGCCGGGGAAAATCCAGTACTAAAGTCAGTAATCAACCAACTTCATGGGCGGATATTCTCCCACACACGAAAGCTAACTATTTACCGTTACCTTAAAAATGGGGTTTCACGCAAAAAAGCAGCGATATTGTTTGGCTACAGCAGAGGGGGAAATGCTGCAATAAAAATCGCCAATGCACTTGGTCGCCAAGGTATATCTATACAATGTCTGGTGATATTTGATGCCCACAGCATCAATGACAAAAGAAAATTCAAACTCAAATATGACAATATCAAAAGGGCTTACAACTTCTATCAAAGAAACCCCAGAACCGCCGGAAAATATGGCTGGTGGGGTATAAACCCCTACTGGGGATGCACCCTATTATCACCATTTATCGAAGTCCAACAGTTTGACTTTACTGGCGAGTACTACAAAAAAGGTATTCCCGCCTCTCACTTGAATATTGTTCGCATGGGTCTCAACACCCTTAAACAAGAAGAAACATTTTTGTAAACTCGCCTTAAACAACTCTCAAACAGATCGAAACCACTACTTTCATTGCGACTTAGAAAATGGTGGTCCAGCCTGATACTGACCCCACTAGGTAATCTGTAGAAAAATCCACTCTGCAACTAAAGCTGGCTTCGCCTCACCCTCTATTTCCATAGTTACCATCAGCTTAATTTGATACTGGGACTCTTTTTTCTCCGTAATATCCAGTATTTTCCCGGAGACGCGCACCCGGCTACCGGTCCTTACCGGGTTGATAAAGCGGACTTTATCCAAACCATAATTCACCCCCATATAAGCACCTGTAACCGTTATCTGTAGAGCCCCTACAAAATAAGGCAGCAGTGACAATGAGAGAAAACCATGGGCAACCGTTCCCCCAAAAGGCGTTTTGGCGGCGGCCTCTGGGTCTACATGAATAAACTGTCGATCCAAGGTGCACTCAGCAAAGCTATCAACTCTCTGCTGGTCAACTTCAAACCAGTCTGTGGGCTCTGTTTCAAAACCAATGTAATAGCCGAGGCTATCAGGTGAAATTTCTACAGGCATCGAAGGCTCCTTTTCGATTCTCTATTCGCTTTCGCAGCGACTCCCAACCTCAATAGGCCGAGAGACCGCCATCTACTGCCAGTGCCTGCCCGGTAATGTAAGTCATTTTTGGGGAAACCAGCATCAACATGGCCGCAACGACTTCTTCCGGCTTGCCCAGGCGTTTCATCGGGCAACCCTCAGCGAGAAACGCCTGTACTTGTTCAGGGCTGGCATCTTCAGTTGCAATATCGGTAACCATTGGGGTCAGACAATAGAAGGGGCAAATTGCGTTTACACGGATACCGTACTTGGCGTTTTCCATCGCTGCCGTTTTGGTCAGGCCGATCACACCATGTTTTGCCGCTGCGTAAGTGGCTATCTTGGGGGCACCACCCAGACCCGCCATAGAGGAAACATTGAGCACAACCCCTCCAGTGTCTTTCAACAGGGGCAACTGGTGTTTAAGCCCCAGGAAAACACCCTTTAGGTTAACGTTGTACTGAAGGTCCATCATGGCCTCATCTGTCTGCTTGAGAGACATCATCGGAGGCGCGATTCCGGCATTGTTAACAGCGATATCCAGCTGTCCAAATTCTGATTGGGCCAGTTGCGCCAGAGCAGCGCAATCAGACTCTTGGGAAACATCACAGCGCTGGGCGCGCACAGGGATATTTTGGCTTCCCAGCTTGTCCGCCAACTGCATCAAGGCCTCTTCATTGATATCTCCCAATACCAAACGAGCACCCCGAGAACCAAGTTCCTCGGCCAATAATTTTCCAAATCCACTGGCAGCACCGGTAATCAATGCGACTTTATCGCTAAAATCGAGAATTGGATCATGCATGGTTAAATCCCCCCACAAGAGGTCAAACCACCATCCACAACGACACATTCGCCAGTCGTATAACTGGAAGCGTCGGAGACCAAGTACAAAACTGTACCCGCCATCTCTTCCGGCTCCGCATGGCGGTGCATGGGAATATGGCCAACTGCAGTTTTATAAATATCCTCGTGGGAAAACAATGCCCCGGCGAATTTGGTTTTTGTAAGCCCTGGTAGTAAAGCATTCACCCGGATATTAAATTGTGCACACTCCTTGGCAAACGCTTTGGTCATATTGACCACCGCCGCCTTGGTAATTGAGTAAATACCCTGCCCAACACCCGGCTGCAATGCATTCACTGAGGCGGTATTTACCATAACGCCACCACCCTGCTCTCGCATCAATTTGCCGGCTTCTACCGACATAAAGAAATAACCGCGTATATTGACCTCTACCGTCTTTTCGAAGGCCGCTAGATCAGTATCCAGAATATGACCAAAATAAGGGTTGGTTGCCGCATTGTTGACCAAAATATCCAAGCGACCAAATCGCTCGCGAATATCGCCAATAACCTGCTGGATATTATCCATGTTGCCAATATGGCAGGGGATCGCATCGGCACAGCCACCGGCATCCACAATTGCATCGGCTACAGCCTGACACCCCTCAATTTTTCTGCTGGAAACCAAAACATGGGCACCCTGCTCAGCCAAAAGTTTTGCGATGGCCTCACCAATACCTCGACTGGCACCCGTCACCAGGGCAATTTTTCCCGTGAGATCAAAAATATTCTTTGCCATTTCTTATCCTTATAATTTCACAAGTTAACCGTTAGCAGCGATATCCAATGCAGCTTGTGCGAGGGGTTCTACCAGAGCTCCCAGTTTCGCCGCATTTTTATTGGAGGCATTGCCGTCTTTTGCACGCTTTACCACCCCCTGAACAATCGCTGCCAGGCGGAAGAAGCTAAATGCCAAATAAAACGGCCAATTATCAATCCCATCAATACCCATTCGCTGGCAGTATTTGGCCACATACTCTTTTTCGGAGGGGATGCCCAAGGCCTTTATATCCAAGCCTAATAGGCCGGACATTTTGTCTTTGCCAGCGGGCATTCGCATTTGCATACACTGGTAAGCGAGGTCCGCATAGGGATGTCCCAGTGTGGAAAGTTCCCAATCCAAAAGCGCTATGACCTTGGGCTCCTGAGGATGGAAAATCATATTATCGAGCCGGTAATCACCGTGCACCAATGCGATACGCCCATCATCATCCGGTAAAACGTCACCCAACCAGGCCATCAACTCATCCATTGCGGCAATGGGCTCCAGCTCAGAGGCTCGATATTGAGTGCTCCAGCGGTCCAGCTGCCGCTGGAAGTAATTACCTGGTCGGCCGTAATCCGAAAGACCGACGGCATTAATATCCAAGCTGTGCATGGCCGCCAGTACACGATTCATTTCATCGTACATAGCACTACGCTGCTCGGCGTCAACTTCCGGCAGTGCCGCATTCCAGAATATCCGGCCCTCACAATATTCCATTAAATAAAACATAGAACCGATCAGGTCCCGGTCCTCACAGAGGTGCAATACCCTGGGCACCGGCACATTAGTATCGGCGAGTGCCGACATTACCCGGTACTCCCGATCTACGGCATGGGCAGATTTCAATAACTTGCCTGGAGGCTGGCGTCGCAAAACATAAGATCGCGCCGGGGTTTGCAACTTGAACGTGGGGTTAGACTGGCCACCGGGAAATTTGGTGACCGTTACAGGCCCATTGAAACCGTCGACTTTGCCGGACAAATATTCTTGCAGTCGCTCAACAGGCAGCTCTTCCACAGAGCTGCGCAAATTGTTTACCGTCTCAGTCACTGAGTCCTCCATGATTTTCCGCGGCGGCATAGTGAGCAGCCAGGTTTCTGCCCAACTGCATCATATGGACTTGATCGGGACCATCCGCCAGACGGATGGTCCGAGCATAGGCATAGTGATGGGCGAGACTGTAATCCTGCCCCAATCCCGCGGCGCCGTGAATCTGTATGGCGCGATCTATTACCTTACAAGCCATCTGTGGCGCGACAATTTTTATCATCGCGATTAAATCTTTGGCCGCCTTATTGCCCAACCGATCCATTTGCGCAGCGGCCTTCAGAGTCAGCAGGCGTGCCTGCTCAATTTCGCAGGCAGATTTGGCAATATCTTCCCGCACCGATCCCTGCTTGCTCATCGGGCGGCCAAAAACAATGCGCTGCTCCGCGCGTGCCGACATCATCTCCAGCGCTCTTTGAGCCTGGCCAATCAACCGCATACAGTGGTGTATCCTGCCCGGCCCCAAGCGTCCCTGGGCAATTTCAAAACCACGCCCCTCTCCAAGAATTAAATGGCTGGCAGGCACCCGGACATTTTCGAAAATCACTTCCGCATGCCCTTCCGGTGCATCGTCATAACCGAATACCGTCATCGGGCGAACTATTTTGACTCCAGGCGTATCAGTGGGTACCAGGATTTGCGATTGCTGCTGGTGACGATTGGGATTTTCCGGGTCAGTCTTACCCATCACGATCATCACTTTACAGCGTTTATTCATCAGGCCACTGATATAAAACTTGTGGCCGTTAATAACGTAGCTATCGCCATCGCGGGTAATCGACGTTTCGATATTAGTGGCATCGGAAGAGGCAACCCGGGGTTCGGTCATAGCAAAGGCAGAACGAATTTTTCCATCCAGAAGCGGGGATAGCCATTGTTCCCGCTGGGCCTCAGAACCGTACTGAGCCAAAACTTCCATATTGCCGGTATCCGGGGCATTACAGTTAAATACCTCCGATGCAAAAAGCACTTTCCCCATTTCCTCAGCCAGGGGGGCATACTCCAGGTTATTGAGCCCGGCACCGTAACGGGAATCCGGTAAAAACAGATTCCAGAGTTCCGCTTCCCGGGCTTTAATCTTTAATTCTGCCAAAATCGCCGGCTCTCCCCAGCGATCCTCCTGCAACTGCTGCATAAATATCGCTTCGGCGGGATAGATATACTCCTGCATAAAATTTTGCAGGCGTTCCAGCAGTCCTTTTACCTTGTCTGAGTATTCAAATTCCATCGCTACCTGCCCAATCAACTGTAAGTGATATGTTCGTGACGCCCATCCCGATCCAGGTGCGGCACATGATTGAAACTGTGCAGACTGATATTTTCTGCACTAAAAAATAAACGGCTAACGGCTGTGTTTTGGATTTGCATATTGAGATTGGCGACGGTAGAAATTGAGCCGCCCAATATTTGCGTCAACATCATGGCAATGGCACCGCCCGAACTAACAACCAGGGTTCGGCTGCCTTTGGGGCTATCGCAAATGTTTTTAAGCGCATCTGCAATTCTGGCTTCAAAATGCGACCAGGTTTCCGGTGGACTGATGTCACCGGCGGCCCAAGCCAGCATCCCCTGCTTCAGGAATCGATAAAAATCGGCGCGACTGGCACCTACTCCCGGTGCCCGATCCGGGTATAGCTCGCTGTAGTGCTTGGCAACCGCTAGAAAATCAAATTCATTAAGCTGGGGGAGTACACTGCGAGTATTTTCACTGGGGAGTTCCAACCCCTCGCAAATACCGTCCAAAGTTTGCCGATGCCGAGTTAGGTTGCCGCACAGCAGCCGGTCGAAACGAATACCCTTATCCCGCCAGTATTCACCCAACCAGCGCGACTGTTGCCAGCCGGTATCGGAGAGATTGTCATAGTCATCAGCCCCAAATGAAGCCTGTCCGTGACGTACCAGAATAAATTCAGCCACCTATTTCCCTCCCCTTTTGATCTCCTCAACCCTATCTCCAGCATTTGAATCATCAAAGTTTATTATGCGAATATTGAATCATTCATGAGAGTGATGATGGTGGCAGCAATGCAATTACAGCGAATCGACATGAACCTCTTTCCCGTGCTGGAGGCGATATACACAACCCGAAACCTGACTCGTGCCGCTGAGCAACTGCATATCACCCAGCCGGCTGTCAGTAATGCCCTGGCGCGACTTCGCCGTACGTTAGACGACCCACTATTCACTCGTAGTCCCACCGGTATGGCACCGACGCCACTGACTGAAAGTATTATGCCGAAGGTCCAGGAAGCTCTTTCTCTACTGGGGGCGAGCCTTAGTGAGCAGCGTCATTTTGTGCCACAGGAAGCCAGAAAAACCTTGCGGCTCTCCATGAACGATATGGCGGAGACTTTCCTTTTACCCAGGTTGCTGGAAGTGCTGGAGCAGGAGGCCCCAGGTATTACTGTCGAGTCTTTCCAGGTCCCAAGGGAGCAGCTGGTCAAGGAATTGGCCGCCAACACCCTGGACTTTGCCCTGGATGTTCCCGTACCCACTTCCCCACACATAAAACAACAGCGACTGATGAACGATCGCTACCTGTGTATGTTGCGCCAGGATCACCCCTTGGCGGATTCCGCCAGCCTTACCCTGGAACAGTACCTCAAGCTGGAACATATCCATGTCTCCAGCCGTCGCAGTGGTCCTGGCCTGGAAGATATTGCCCTGAACAAGTTAGGGCGCCGTCGCAATGTGAAATTGAGGGTCCAGCACTACCGGGTCGCACCGTTAGTGGTATTGAGAACCGACCTGGCACTGACAGTCCCCGCCAGCCTGGCGCGACAGTACTCAGCCCGATTGTTTGAGCTTCCGTTTCAAATACCGCAAATGGACTGGCACCTGCTGTGGCATAAAAATCAACACGACGACCCAGCCAATCAATGGCTGCGAAACAAGTTGGTAAGCTTGGTAGAGGAGTAAACGAGCCTCTGTATACGGCGAGACAGGGAACCCTTAAAAAACACTTTATTTATAGATGAGAATGGGACGCATCAAGGTTAGATAAGGCCCGTAATTGATCACTGAATTCGACCGGTTAAGTCACTGTTTCACAGTGGGCCGTCTTGTTATCCTGCTGGGCAACGATATGCACTTTTTTGCATATACATAAATGAACCCTAAAGGTTACAAGAAGAGAAATTTGCCATGTCCCAAGCCTACCCTAATATGCTTGCCCCCCTGGACCTGGGCTTCACCACCCTGAAAAACCGGGTGCTGATGGGCTCCATGCACACCAACCTGGAAGAACACCCCAATGGCTTCACCCGTTTGGCGGCCTTTTTTGCCGAACGTGCCCGCGGTGGCGTTGGCCTGATTGTAACCGGTGGTATTGCCCCGAACGAAGAGAGTGGCGTATTCCAGGGCGCTTCGAAGATGACCACTTCGGAAGAAGCCCAGCAGCACCGCGAAGTCACCGATGCTGTTCACGCTGAGGGCGGCAAGATCTGTATGCAGATCCTGCACACCGGCCGCTACGCCTACAACGAAAACCTGATTGCACCCTCCCCCATCCAGGCGCCGATTAACCCCTTCACCCCGCGCGAATTGACCAGCGAGGAAATCGAAGGCCAGATCGATGACTATGTACGCTGCGCCACCCTGGCTCGCGAAGCCGGCTACGATGGTGTAGAGATCATGGGCTCCGAGGGTTACTTTATTAACCAGTTCATCGTGAAACGCACCAACAAGCGTACCGATGAATGGGGCGGCTCCTTCGAAAACCGTATCCGCCTGCCGATCGAAGTTGTGCGCCGCGTACGGGAAGCCGTCGGTGAGAACTTTATTATTATTTACCGCCTATCCATGTTGGACCTGGTGGAAGATGGCAGTGACTTCGATGAAGTAGTGGCTCTGGGCCAAGCTATCGAAAAAGCTGGCGCCACAATTATCAATACCGGCATCGGCTGGCATGAAGCGCGCGTTCCCACTATTGCCACCAGTGTTCCCCGCGCGGCATTTACCGATATCACCGCCAAGGTGAAAAAGCACCTGTCTATCCCGGTAGTCGCCAGCAACCGTATCAATGTGCCGGAAGTCGCCGAAGAAGTTCTGTCCTCCGGCCAGGCTGACATGATTTCCATGGCACGCCCCTTCCTGGCAGACTCTGAGTTCGTCAACAAAGCCGCCGAAGGCCGCGCCGACGAGATCAACACTTGCATTGGCTGTAACCAAGCGTGTCTGGACCACACTTTCCAGCTGAAACTGACCTCCTGCCTAGTAAACCCCCGCGCTTGTCACGAAACCGAATTGAACTACCTGCCTACCGACAACGTGAAAAAGGTAGCTGTAATCGGCGCCGGCCCTGCGGGCATGGCCGCATCTACCGTTGCCGCAGAGCGAGGACACGAAGTAACCCTGTTCGAAGGCAGCGATAAGATTGGTGGCCAGTTCAATATCGCCAAGCAGATCCCCGGCAAGGCAGAATTCCAGGAAACCCTGCGCTACTTTAAGCGCCGCCTGGAAGTCACCGGTGTTGAAGTAAAACTTAATACCATCGCCACAGCGGAAGATCTGCAATCTTTTGATGAAGTGATTATTGCTACCGGTATCGAGCCGCGCACTCCACCGATCCCCGGCATTGAGAGCGATAAAGTCCTGGGTTACCTGGATGTACTGAAGCACAAGAAGCCGGTTGGCGAGAAGGTTGCCATTATCGGTGCCGGCGGTATCGGCTTTGATGTTGCGGAGTACCTGACCCACGATGGCCCCCACTCCACTGAAGATGAAGTGGTCGCCAGCGATAAGGAAGAGTTCTTCAACGAATGGGGTGTCGATATTGCCCTGGAGAATCGCTCCGGCCTGAAGCCTCGCGAAGCAGTGAGCTCTCCGCGCCAGGTATACCTATTGCAACGCAAAACCACCAAAGTGGGCGCGGGCCTGGGTAAAACCACCGGCTGGATTCATCGCGGCAGCCTACAGCATCGTAAGGTAGAGATGATTGCCGGTGCCCTTTACGACAAAATTGACGATAAAGGCCTGCATATCCGCGTTGGTGAAGAGGAGAAGGTACTGGAAGTCGACAATATTATTGTCTGCGCCGGTCAGGAGCCTGCACGCAAGCTATACGAAGCTCTGCAAGAGCGCGGCGTAACCACCCACCTGATTGGTGGCGCTGATGAAGCCGCAGAACTCGATGCCAAGCGCGCTATCGACCAGGGCTCACGTCTCGCTGCCAAGATCTAATCTCCCGGCGATCACAAAATAAAATACCCCCGTCGACCAGAGTTGGCGGGGGTATTTTTTTGCCCTTAAATTCTGTATCCCGTGCTAGGACACATTGGCGACTCGATCCGCGACTACCGTTCCCTCAGGCTCAGGCCACTCAGGGCGAGACAGATACTCAGTAAGGCGATAGAGCACGAACACAACTCCACATAACGCCACTAACAAGCCGTATAAGGCCGGGCCACTCCACCATTGAATAATCACTCCACCAATTAATGGCGCCATCGACCAGCCAATGGCATAAAAGGAAGAGGCACCAAAATAGGTACCGCGTAAATGGGATGGTGCCAGCCGGTCAATTTGAATGCTCATGGTTGGAAACAAAATTGCCTCAGCCAGACTCAAAATAAAAGTCGCTCCGAGCCAACCCCAAAACCAATCTACCGGATTTAGGGCATACCAAATCTGGGAGATCGACAAAATACCCAACCCAATCACAATACGGGTGTTAATGGCCAGCGGCCCCATTAACTTCATAATGGGAAACTGCAGTAATACTATCGTCGACGCATTAACAAAGATCATGCTGGATATCAGCTTTACCAATCCAGGCACTTCAGCGCGGGTGAGGTATTGCACCAAGCTTGAATCCATATGCGCGTAGATAAACAGCGTTAAAATATTCGCAATAATCACCACCAGAAATACCTGATCACGGCGCAATACCGAGAGCGTATTTCCCAGAGATACGCCCGCATCCCTTTGCTTACTCGCTAAACGTCCGCTCTCGGTTCTGGCAAAACCCCAAACAAAGGCCAGGGCTAAGAGTAGGTAGCTGAGAGAAGTGAGTCCAAAAGTGGATTGCTGCGCACTCAAACCGGCCCAGACACCCACAATGGGCCCCAGCGCGGCCCCCACATTAATCAGGAAGTAGCGGAATTGCAGCGCCAATTCACGGCTGGCTTGATCGTCAATTAAATCGCCTATCAGCGCACTCGCCGGCGGTTCCCACACCGCGCGACCAATAGCACACAGGGTCATCGCACAGATAAATCCTACCAAGGTTTGCGTCACAGCCAACAAGGCAAAGGAAAAAATACTCACAATACAGCCAAGCAATAGCATATTGCGACGCCCATAGCGATCCGATAGCGCACCGGTAAAGAAGCCCAACACAGCAGCACCAACGGCAGATGCACTCAGGATCAAACCAATTTCAGCCGCGCCTAGGTGAAACTTTTCAAATAGAAGGATGGCCAGGAAAGGCCAGACCATAAAATAAGTTCCACGGCTAAAAAAACTGCCAATTAAAATAATCCAAACTAACGGAGGGAAGCTCCTCAAGCTTCTCCACCACTTCCCATTCATGGTTACTACTCCAATAGACTCACTGCCAACAATTCGATAGAGGCACCTGTCCTGTATGGTTTAAGTTGACTGGTTCCAGATAAAAGAATGGCGCTAAGGCCACTCGGCGAGTGCCCGCAAGACATTGGTACAAATACAAACCCGGAAGGTTCTTTCACTATTCGGCCAAGGTGCCCATCTTTCGGGGGGAGGGCAAGCAGCCTATCTCAGACAATTAAGAGGCAGACAAAGAAGAGTTTCAGTAAGCAAGATGAATTTGAGACAAACAACCTATATTTACCGACAAAAAAACCCGAGATGATAAGATCCCGGGTTTCCTTCTTGGCAGAAAATGCTCCTGCCCAACGGCTAAACCTTGGTATTAACCCACACTGTTAATTACAGGTTAATAGAGAATAATCTGAGTGAGTTGCACAACAATCATTCTGAATACGGTTACCCAATACTATCCGACGAGATTTGTTTTGAAAACCCAAATTGACAGATAAAACAAAAAATATTTGCCACACCATCACCCCAGTACAAACCACTAAAAGCAGAATCTTCCCCTCCGTCTATACTCGTTCAGGAAAAGCACCCGAGCCGACCAGCAGAAAAAATACTGCCACGCTTTTTTAATAGAGAGATAAGTCGCGACATGTCCCTATCCAACATGCTCGTTCAAGTGCGTGCTCAAGTTGAGCAGGCTTTGACTAGGCTACGCCCCCCATACACCATCTTCTTCTCAGTTAGCGATGCTAAACAACGTGCAATTGTCCGGCACGCGACTGCAAATAGCTTTAAGGATGTGTGGCAGAAACTTGCAACATCCATTCAAAAAGCCACCAAATCCAACAAGATGAAGCCCTGTTGGTTGAGGGTCGACTGGGTAACTAGAAAAAGCATAATGACCATCGCAGGCCTGGAAGAAGTGCTTGCAGAAACCAAGCGATCCTATTTCCGTTTTGGCTTAGCCCTGGATGAAAATTGTCAAATCGCATTTCTTGAGCAAGAACTTAATGCCAACGCCATGCTCTATGGCGGCAATCAGGTCAAACACGTCATTATCAATGAGAATAATTTTCTTGCTTATGCAAAAAAACGTTTTGGACCTCAAACAGAGATCGATTTTTCAGAAAATAACACGGCCGTTATTCTGTCAACGCTGGGTATTTTTTGCGAGCTGAATCAAGAACCGGTATATCTGTATGGACCAGGTCTAAATGCTGGCCGCCGGATTACCAATGAATTAGACGTTGAAAATGTCACCGATTTAATTGAAAGCGGTAGCCGCTATCTGAGCACACAAGTAAAACCTAATGGAAGGTTCCACTACGGCTGGCATGCCTGCTTTGATAAAAAGATCCAGGCCTACAACAACCTCCGTCATGCAAGTAGTACCTACGCCATGATTGAGGCATGGGAGGTGACGCGGGAAGAAGAACTAGAAAAAGCCATATTGCGCTCATTAACCCATCTAACCACAGAGCTAATAAAAACAGCTGTCCTCCCCTCTGGTGATGAAGCTGCTTTTCTTGTGGAGGAAAACTCGGAAATCAAACTTGGCGGCAATGCTGTTTCCCTATTGGCACTTGTAAAATTCTCCGAAGTAGAGGATACCCAGAAATATGCGGAACTAATGGAGCAACTGGCAACGGGTATTGAGTTCATGCAGGACTCCGAAACCGGTCAGTTCTTTCATGTACTTGAATATCCCTGCTTGGATGTGAAAGACAAGCACCGCATCATCTATTACGACGGCGAAGCCGCATTTGGCCTAATGCGCCTTTACGGGTTTAGTAAAGATTCTCGATGGTTAACCATAGTAGAAAAAGCGTTTGAATACTTTATTCAGGCAAACCATTGGAGAGCCCATGATCATTGGCTGAGTTATTGCGTAAATGAGCTGACTCTATACCGCCCTGAGGAAAAGTACTATCAATTCGGTATTCGAAACTTTTCCAGCCACTTAGACTTTGTAGAACACAGGATTACTACATTTCCAACTCTACTTGAGCTAATGATGGCTGCTGAAAAAATGGTCTGTCGGCTACAGGAGTCCCCAGAATACCAGTATCTACTCGAACAAGTCGATCTAGAACACTTCTATCGTGCACTACATAAGCGTGCCATGTATCTCCTGAATGGCTACTTTTGGCCAGAATTTGCGATGTTCTTTCAAAATCCAGCCAAAATTGTAGGCAGCTATTTTATTAGGCATCACGCATTCAGAGTGCGTATCGATGACGTTGAACACTACTTATCGGGCTTTGTGGCTTACCGTAAACTCCTACTAAAACCCCAAAAAATGACTAAAAAAAACGAGAAATATTCTCTTGAAAGTGAAAATCAGCCGCCATTACAACCCCAAGATATACTCCCGGTGTTAGCTTGGGGCGGCGATGTCAATCTATCCCGGAGACAGCATTATCGGACAGCACAATTCGGTGTTGAAAAGGTACTTGGAACCATCTCAGCACTAAAGAATGCAGATATCAGTGTTATAAACCTGGAATGTGTCGTAGGTACTGAAGGTGAACAAGGTGCTGAAAAAGGGGAAGCTTCACCTTACTATTACCGGGCCCGCCCAGAGATGCTTTCAGTACTGATAGAAGCGGGTATAGATGTAGTAACGACTGCAAATAATCACAGCGGTGATTACGGACCTGAAGCTCTACTCGAGCAAAGGCATTGGATTGATTCAACTGGTATAGGCCATTGTGGGTCTGGCGCCAATATAGAAGAGGCCCTCACACCAGTTTATAGGCCCGCAGGTTCACTAAACGTGGCAATTTTCTCTATCGATGCAACCCAACCCCATTTTGCCGCCGGCCCTACTATAGCCGGCTGTGCCCACCTACCACTCACAATGCCAAGTCTGTGGTATGACACATTATTACCAAGAATTACAGCAGCGAGAAAAAAAGCAAATGTAGTGCTGGTAGCCGTGCACTGGGGGAAAAACAGGGAACCAGCCCCCAGCGAAGATGAAATAGCCATAGGCCATGCCATTGTTGATGCTGGAGCTGACGGCATCCTAGGCACAAGTGCGCACAACCTTCAGGGTATTGAAGTCTATCAAAACAGGCCAATAATTCACGATGCCGGAGACCTCTTATTTGATGCCGTTCGCCGAAACCTTGCAGACAGTGGAATATTTCGATTGCACCTTAGTGAAAGGGGTGTCGAGAAAATAACTTTCGCTCCGGTAGGAGTAGGCTTTGGATTTAGTAAACAACTGAGCGGTGAAAAGGCTAAAGAACTTACAGAACGATTCGCCAAAATGTGTGCAGATTTAGATACCAAGCTAGCTATTAACGAGGATTTCAGTGGGTCTGTTTTACTATCACCTCCCCCACGAAAAAGTCGCAAGCTACCTCATTTATACAAGACTCAATATAACCGTACGACAATCAATGAACCTCGCCCGCTAAAATCTAATTGGCACGTTGAAGCTGTACCTATCGACGCCCGCATTCCACCTATTCAATGTGGCCCTCTACAACTACTAGGTGTCAGATTCTATCCAAGAGAGATCAAATCAAGACAAATTTTATGGGTCGAATCATTTTGGACTACAGATCAAAAAGTTGAGAAAGACTATCGGCTCGATTTCCGCGCTATGCCAATAAAGAAAACAACGATGCCTTATTGGGGAAAATCCATGGATCATGACCCATGTGATTGGCAAGTACCCACCACAAAATGGCAACCAGGAATTATCTATCGTGACCTCTATGGATTACGCGCACCGGCAAAAAGTGAAATTGAGCCTATTCATCTACAGCTTCTAGTTGGGCTGATTTCAAATGAGTCACAGATTAAGCCAGTTTTAGTTGGGGGGATGATTACGCAATTCAACGTAGCAAATAAAACACTGCCAACAAGGCCAAAAATTCCCGTATACAACACCAAATTTCCTCCAATTGTATTTCAGCATCACCCTGGACAAACTTGGGATGCAGAGCAGCTTGAGGCCTTATCTGGGGGAAAGTGGATTACTCCACCTCCAAAAGGATGGTTCGTACGCAGTGTAATTTCAGGAAGCAGCTTTATCGAAGAATCACTTGATCCAATACTATTCGTTGCTCATACCAAATTAGATAGAACATATCACGAGCGCAGCTCTAAACAGCCTACAAAGTTATGGGACTATCACAAAAAATTACCCTCATTCGCCCACAAAATTGCCGGAGCAATTGTAGCAAAACCAGTTTCAGGCCTTCCGGATGGTTTCCCTTTACTCTTAGTGGATGATCCTCTCAAGGTAATCATTGAGCTTGGACTTGCGGCAAGAGATCGATTTCACGGTGAAGTAATAGCTATCACCGGAACCGCAGGTAAATCCACAACTTTGAAAATGATTACCCAAATGTTAGGCCCAAGAGAAAAAATTCTTTCCAGCATTGGAAACTATAATTCTCGCGTAGGGGCTCCCTCCATGATGGCCAGCCTTAATCAAGATCATGAAGTTGCAGTTATTGAAGTTGCACAAAGTGCACTTTGGGTAAAACGAGGACCGATAACTAGACAAGTAAAACCTACTATCTCTTTAATTACAGAAATTGGTATATCTCAAACTAGTCACTTGGTAAAAAGTGTCGAAGATACTGCAAAATGGAAATCGCGTATTTTTGATGGTTTAACAGGGGCATCTATTGCAATTATTGGGGAACACCTCAAGTGCTTTGAGTACATTCTGGAAAAAGCTAAAAAACATGCGAAAAGAGTCATTATCTTTGGCGAAAGTTCAAATGCAGAGGTACAAGTTCTTCGAGTACGAAATGAAGAAAGTGGTAGCTGGGTACAATTGAAGTTTCCAAAACGAGAACTTGAGCTCCGGGTACCAGCCCCAAGTATAGGGATGTTACACAATGCTATCGTTTCAATCTGTGCAATTTATGCATTGGACAGGGACCTTGATGAAGCAGCGATGCGACTTCAGGAAATTAGCCTAGACGAGGGGCGCCTGCAACGCGCTGATATCAAAATACACGATAAATCTATCAGCTTGATAGATGATAGCTGGAATGCAACCGTCAGCTCAATGCTCAACGCATTCTCAGTATTTGCTGAGGCGGCCCCCCATAAAGGTGGACGTAAAATAGCCGTTTTAGGTCGCATCGTCCACCTGGGTGAAAAAGCAAAGGAACTACATGAAAGCTTGGCTGGTCCACTTCTGGACAGTAAAGTTAACTGGGTAGTCACCCATGGGGATGAAATGAATTATCTCCGGGCAGTTCTGCCAGCTGAAATACTCGGCCCTCACTTCTCTGAAGCTCCACCTCTGGTTACTTACCTGGCTGAGTTTTTACAAAATTCTGACCTTGTTCTCTTAAAAGGGTCCAGAAGAGATTCTGATTTTGGCAATATTCCCTCCTTGCTGGATAAGCTACAGAAAATGGGGGAAGCAATTGAAATAGAGTGAGAACAGAACTTATACCAAGGCTGCCAGCCCCCTTTAAAGCTTTAAGGAGACTCTAAATAATTTTGAAATGTCTCGACATCATGCTTAAAAAACATTCAGGACTATAAAGAGGCACCCTCGCAAGAAACTACCTTATGCTCCATTCTATAGATACCTTGGTTTTGTCTATATTGCCTTTAAAGCTCTTTGGCCATAAATTTGACCAGACCCAGGTAAAATCTCTAGTTAGGGTAATTTTACTGATTTTTCCCTTACCAAAACCATAGCCAAAACGGCCTTCCTGCGCCAAATTAGGATCAACTGGGATCCAGCGACCGTTAGTATAAACTTCAGCTGCATGATGGTTAGGCTGTTTAAAAATTTTTCTTTTTGTAAATAGAAATTCAGAAGTTGTCCGTGCCGGATACCCCATTGATCGTGCAAGCGCAACAAAAAGTGAAGCATACTCAGTACAATCCCCCTCGCGCGATTCAAGCCCAGCCAAAGCTCCCTTTGTTGGTTGAATTTTATATTCAATCATTGCTTGCGGCATCAAGAAAGCTGCTCGCAAACGGCCCTCTTCATCCATAAAAGTATTCTGTATCTCTAAAGATAACTTCTTAATTGGCAAAGAGTCAGATTCAATATACTTCGACGACTGTAGATACCTTTTATCGGGAAAGGGCTCACGTCCCCGAGGTATCTGAGCATAATTATAAGACGATAGTATTAAATCAAAATCAATTCTTCTGGTAACTGTTGCACCAGCAGGGATATCCAGCGTAAATTCCAAGTATTTGGAGTCACCCTTCTTATGCTTTCTATAAGTAAGCCCCTCAGAGTAATCATACCTGACCTCCTTTAAGGACTGCTGCAAACCATGCTCCACAGGGATAGACAATCTTTGAATATATCCTATAGCATCCTGTCCTGAAGTATTCTGTATTGTTATTTGAGCAGAGAGGGTAACCGGACGTGAATTAGCCTGCACTAAGGAAGAACAGCCGAACAATCCAATAAAAAAAGAAAGCACAGAAGCAAATATTCTTGTTTTAAGCATTAGAAATATACCACTATCTCTCCCGAAGAGCTTCATTTGCCTTATTAATTGGTTTCATCAAATAGTCAAAAATAGTTTTTGATCCAGTTTTAATATCCACTGTTGCAATCATACCTGGAACGATTGAAAATTTAGTGCCGATTTTATTAACCAGAGAGTCAGATTTGGTAAGAATAAAGACCTTGTAGTAATACTCCCCCGGTACAAGTTCATCCTGAATTGTATCAGGAGATATAGTTGTCACTTCACCATCCAAACCTCCATAGATGGCATAATCATAAGCAGTTATTTTTACTTTTGCTGCCTGACCCGGTCGAATAAATGCGACATCCCTTGGAGAAATTTTAGCTTCAATTAGAAGCTGGTCATCAAGTGGTACTATCTCCATAATCTTACCGTTCGGAGGTATAACACCACCAATTGTGGTCACTTCAATTGCTTTAACGATTCCCCTTACTGGAGATTTATGGGTAAGCCTAGTTAGTGAATCGGATCGGCCCTCCATTACGGAAGAGAGCGCCTCAACTTCAGCACTAAAGTTAGCTAACTCCTCGCGAGCTTTCACCATATACATAGACTGAATTTCATGGATCTTTGTTTCCAGTTCTGATTTTTGTCTCTGCAAACGTAAAAGATCAACGCTGCTGGCGGCACCAGAATCAACTAATGAACTCGTTATTGACAACTCTTTGTTGACCAGTTTTAAGGTTTCTTTTGACCCCTTCAAAGATTCAGCCAATCCACTTTGCCGCGTGTCGAATAATTTTTTCTCTTTTGCAATTAACTCACCATGCTGGGCAAGCTCTTCTGGAAATTTTAAATGTGTCTTATTCACCTCTGCACTCAGGCGTGCAACACTAGCCAATGCAGCCCTATAACGAGCCGATATTTCTTCTACATTTGAACGTAACTTTGTAGGATCTAGCTGGGCCAATACTTCGCCTTGCTCTACGATATCGCCCTCAGAAACTTTTAGCTCTGCAAGTATTCCGCCTTCCAGAGACTGAATAACCTGAGAACGCGAGGTGGGAACTACCTTACCACTACCAGAGGAGACTTCATCAACCTTGGCAAGATATGACCAGGTACCTAATGCGGCAAGTAAAAGAAAAAACATCCAAACTATTCTTCCAGAGCGTACTAATGACGCATCATCAACATCATCCCCATACTGTTTTTCATCATTCTGAGAATCAATATCAAGGAGAGCAACACGTTTTGGCTCTCGCCGCTGATTTGATATCAAATCAGAATCGTCAGGAAATGACATCGTACCTACTCCAATCTATTATCTAGGAAACTTTTTCACCCTTTTTTGCACCTTTTGGTCTGGACAAAATAGACAGTGCTTTTTCTTTTGGCTCATCAAGTGCAACTCGCCCACTATCCAATACAATTATTCGCTCTGCAAAGCTGAGAATGCTGGTTCTATGAGTTGCAATTACGACTGTCCTCTCGGCACTCCACTCTGATAATGCTTGGATAAATTGCTTCTCAGTAGCTTCATCCAATGCAGAGGTAGGTTCATCTAGTAAAAGTACATTCGGTTGGCGCAGTAGAATCCTAGCAAGCAACAGGGATTGTTTTTGCCCTCCAGACAGTCCATAACCACCCTCTTGAATCATACAGCCTAAACCTTTCGAAAGCTTACTGACAAAGGACTTAGCACCGCTCATCTCTAATGCAAAAATAATTTCTTCATCACTGGCATAAGGAGCACCTAAGACCAGGTTCTCATAGATAGTACCGTGAAATAAGCCTGTCTTTTGGCTGAGAAGGGAAACATCTCGCCTAACGTCTGCAGGATCAATATGTGTCAGACTTACATCATCCAACCGCAATTGACCACGGGTTGGCTCAATATACCCTGACAAGGCATGTAATAAAGTTGACTTGCCTGAGCCATTTCGGCCTAAAATGGCAACTCTTTCCCCTTGTTGAATCTTCAACTCGGGAATAACTAAAGCAGGCTCAGATGATTCATCACCATAGTAATAGACCGCCTGCTTAAAATGGTAGTTTCCCTGAATAGCAGACTTCTGTACTTTCTTTTCATCTTCCGGGTTATCTACCGGTAGCTGCATAATTTGATCAATTCCCTTCATTGCAAACCGAGCTTGCTGCCAACGGCTTAATACCTGAGTGATATTTGCCATTGGCGACATCATCCGTGACCCAAGAATAGAAGCTGCAACCAGTGCTCCTGTTGTCATATCACCGGCCATTACCATTGGCGCCCCGAACAATACAACTACAGCAAAAACTGACGACTGCACATTGTGAGTCCAGCTCAGCAATACTCCAACAATATAACGAAGTTTTAGACTCGACTCTGCGGTAATAGCATTGAAATGGTTCCACTGTCCCTGAAAGCGCTGTTCTGCCTGCATGGCTTTTATATCTTCCAGCCCTTGAACTGTCTCAATCAACATCGCATTACGCAACGCCCCTTCTTTAATTGATTCCTTTGATAGCTTCGCGAGTTTAGGCTGAAGAAGTAGTCCCGGAATAATCAACATAAATACCGCAACCAGTGGTATCAGTGCCAAACTCCCAGCAACCCACCACATAACAAATAGAAAAAGAATAAAGAAGGGTAAATCTGCGAGAGCTAAAACTGTGGAAGACGTAAATAGCTCTCTTATTCGTTCAAGATCACGAATTTGCGATATAAATGTACCGGTTGACTTTGGTCTTGCTTGATCTTTAACTCGAATAGCATGGCCAAAGACCAAGTCCGACATGCGAATATCAGCCCGCTTTCCCAGTAAGTCTGTTACCCTAACCCGCATAGTTCGCATAATGAAATCAAAAATTATCGCAACAACAACACCGCTAAAAAGCACATAAAGAGTTGGAAAAGACTCGGCAGGTATCACCCTGTCATAAACTTGTTTCGAGAAAACAATTCCAGCCAAAGCTAAAGAATTAGCAATTGTTGTAGCGATCATTACATGGAAATAAGGCTTTAAATCCCGAAGGACAATTCTACGAAACCAGTGCTGATCTCCAGCCTTGACATAGTCATCTACACGAGAGTCAGTTGCCGTCCGTCTGGGGCGAAATACTGCCAAGCTTAGAATACTATTTCTTAACTCATCCAGAGGGACCGTGCTCTTTAATCCTTGATCTCCACAGTAGATAACACTTAACTGATTTTCTTTAGCGACGGAGTCTATAACAACTAACTGACCGTCCACCATCTGAGCGACCAGCGGCATGCGCCAGGAATTGATTACAGATTCACTGAAGGGGCAAAATTTTACGCTAAGCCCAGCCTGCCGAGCCATCTGCCGAACAACACTTTCAGTAGAAGTACAGCCTCCCCAGTTTCCAGCTATTCGCACTCTCTCAGAAGAACAATCAATTCGATAATGCCTTGCAATGGAAATGATTGCTTCACACCAGGGAGCGAAGTCAGCAGAAGTGTTTTCTGAATTAACAGATGAACTTTTGCCACCATCAGAATTTTCTATCTGACTCTCACTCAAGGCAACACCTCCACACCCTGAATTTCAGTTCCATCAAGCTTGAAAGCTTCCCGCAAACCGCCACGGCTGTGAAGACAATCTATTTTAAGAAGATGCAAATCAAAGATTGTATTATTTTTTTCCTGGCGAGCAAGGTGAAGCTCTTGTTCGGAATTTAACAAGTCAATTAGGGTGCGTGTTCCGAGAGTGGCATATTGCTGTTTGTATAAGTCCCTCGTTTCAGCTATTGCGCTTTCCCTGGCACTGAGGGCACTCAAGCTGCGCATTAAACCCTCTGCTTCTTCCTGTGCTTCACGATACTTTTGGGTTACTGATAACTGTGCCGAGTCTCTGGCAGCATCGGCCGATGAAAGGGCATAACTGGCTCCCTCTCTTCCTGCAGATATCTTTCCTCCCTGGTATAAAGGCATCGAAACATTAAAGAAAATAGCTTTTTCATTATCATCAAGCGCATTGGCATCGACATAGTTTTGATCTAAATACTGATTTACATTGCCATCGAGTGTAAGTGTGGGCCATGTATTGGCCTTTGCTGACTTTAACTGTGCCTCAGCCTCAGCCCGAGATGCCTCAGCAATAAGTACATCAGGCACTGACGACAAATCAAACGACACAACATCACAAGCTTGAGCCACATCCTCAGGAACATACATAGCAACCCGAAATGGAGATTCGAAGCCGGTTAGATTTTGCAATGTGCTACGCCATCGACGCAGCAAAGCCTCTACTTGTTGTTTTGATGCTTGTGCAGCATCGACTCTAGACTGGGCCTGTAAAACATCGGAACGGGAACTAACCCCGCGTTCTTTTCGAATTTGTACAAGCTGGGCAATAGCAGATACGCCTTGCACTTGCGCATCAGATGTTATTAGCAATGACTGATAACGCTGCACTTCAATGGCTGCTCGTGCAGTCCTCCTTGCAACCTCATCAATGGACTGAAGAACTTCTGCTTGAGATCGTTGTACTCCAGCCTTGGCAAAATCAACATTACTAGACACTTTGCCAAAATCGTAAACCATTTGAGAGATATTCACTTGGAACGCATGCCCATCCCCCTCATTTTTATATTCGGAATCCTGCCCCGCTACAATACCAGCACTCAGTTGGGGAAAGTAGCCAGACCGTGCAGCTCGAACACCCTGCCTCTGTTGGTAGAGATTACCAATGGCTTCTGCGATCAATGGGTGCCACCCAACCGCTTGATGTACCACCTCAAGCATGTTGAGTTCCATTCGCTTAATTCCTTCCTCATACTCCCGAAAAGACATTTTCTTTAATGAGCTATTAGCCTCTATGTCCATATTACTTGGGCTAATTACTTCAGCAGAGGGAGATGAACTAAAAATATCGGCGTCCACAACGAGCGCCCAAAATACCAAAAAAACTGCAAATGGTATTTTCCATAGTTGTTTAAACACTTCCACTATATTCACTTATCAGTAATTACTGGGAGGTAAAACACTCTTTTAACGACTCGGTTTGAAGAGTGGCTACAAAAGTCTAGCCAAAAAAAACCGGGCCTTACGGCCCGGTAATTAAGTTAATGTTTAGCTTTCAGATCTAAGTGTCACTCAAGCCATTTTGTTGCCACATATCTCCGACAGGATCATCAAACGCTACTGCATTATCAGTTGCCGCCAGCGCCTCAATATCACCTATTGCCTCACTAGGAATTTGGCTGGCATCTATGCCGACCTCATCTCCAACAGGATCGAATATTTGAGCATCACTGCTCGCAGATTCTAATAGGTCATCAAGACTCAAGTCGGAACCGCTATCCAGCATATCGATATCCGTCTCTGCAGCGGCACCAATATCCAGGATACCTTCGTATCCGACGCCACCATCTGTTCCAATATTGATGATGATAGTGTCAATATCGATATCAATTGAGATGTCAATGTCGATATTGATATCTATGTCAATGCTGGAGTCAGCATCGGCATCAGAGTCCGAATCAGCGTCAGCGTCAGCGTCCGAATCAGCATCAGCATCAGCATCAGCGTCCGAATCAGCATCAGCGTCCGAATCATCGCCCAACATATCTGCTCCAGTCTCAGGCGCAGAGGTCGGCCCATAATCCAGAGCATCAGATTCATTAGAATCCGCTCCAATGTTGATGATGATGGTGTCAATGTTGATATCGATGTCGATATCAATATCGATATTTATATCAATATCAACATCTGCATCGGAGTCCGAATCACTGTCGGAGTCGGAATCCGAGTCACTGTCAGAGTCCGAATCACTGTCAGAGTCGGAGTCAGAATCCGAGTCACTGTCAGAATCCGAATCGCTGTCAGAGTCCGAATCACTATCAGAGTCGGAGTCGGAATCCGAGTCACTGTCAGAATCGGAATCACTGTCAGAATCCGAGTCACTGTCAGAATCCGAATCACTGTCAGAATCCGAATCACTGTCAGAGTCAGAATCTGGGATAGATAGCGAATCCATCTCCGTACCAGAATCATCATCCACCATTTCTACTCCAGTCTCTGGCGTAGAAGAGAGCCCGTAATCCAGAGCATCAGCGTCATTGGAACCAGTTCCAATATTGATGATGATGGTACCGATGTCGATATCAATATCGATGTCAATATCGATATTTATGTCAATATCAACATCTGCATCGGAGTCGCTGTCAGAGTCAGAATCCGAATCGCTGTCAGAGTCGGAGTCAGAATCCGAGTCACTGTCAGAGTCAGAATCTGAATCACTGTCAGAGTCAGAATCCGAGTCACTGTCAGAGTCAGAATCCGAATCACTGTCAGAGTCGGAGTCAGAATCCGAATCACTGTCGGAGTCGGAGTCAGAATCCGAGTCACTGTCAGAGTCAGAATCCGAATCGCTGTCAGAGTCGGAGTCAGAATCCGAATCACTGTCAGAGTCGGAGTCAGAATCCGAGTCACTGTCAGAGTCAGAATCCGAATCGCTGTCAGAGTCGGAGTCAGAATCCGAGTCACTGTCAGAGTCGGAGTCAGAATCCGAGTCACTGTCAGAGTCGGAGTCAGAATCCGAATCACTGTCAGAGTCGGAGTCAGAATCCGAATCACTGTCAGAGTCGGAGTCAGAATCCGAGTCACTGTCAGAGTCGGAGTCGGAGTCAGAATCCGAATCACTGTCAGAGTCGGAATCCGAGTCGCTGTCAGAGTCGGAGTCAGAATCCGAGTCACTGTCAGAGTCAGAATCCGAATCACTGTCAGAGTCGGAGTCAGAATCCGAGTCACTGTCAGAGTCAGAATCGCTGTCAGAGTCGGAGTCAGAATCCGAGTCACTGTCAGAGTCGGAGTCGGAGTCGGAGTCAGAATCCGAATCGCTGTCAGAGTCGGAGTCAGAATCCGAGTCACTGTCAGAGTCGGAGTCAGAATCCGAATCACTGTCAGAGTCGGAGTCAGAATCCGAATCACTGTCAGAGTCGGAGTCAGAATCCGAATCACTGTCAGAGTCGGAGTCAGAATCCGAATCACTGTCAGAGTCGGAGTCAGAATCCGAGTCACTGTCAGAGTCGGAGTCGGAGTCGGAGTCGGAGTCGGAGTCAGAATCCGAATCACTGTCAGAGTCGGAATCCGAGTCGCTGTCAGAGTCGGAGTCAGAATCCGAGTCACTGTCAGAGTCAGAATCCGAATCGCTGTCAGAGTCGGAGTCAGAATCCGAGTCACTGTCAGAGTCGGAGTCGGAGTCGGAGTCGGAGTCAGAATCCGAATCACTGTCAGAGTCGGAATCCGAGTCGCTGTCAGAGTCGGAGTCGGAATCCGAGTCACTGTCAGAGTCGGAGTCGGAGTCAGAATCCGAATCACTGTCAGAGTCGGAGTCAGAGTCCGAATCACTGTCAGAGTCGGAGTCGGAATCCGAGTCACTGTCAGAGTCGGAGTCAGAATCCGAATCACTGTCAGAGTCGGAGTCAGAATCCGAGTCACTGTCAGAGTCAGAATCCGAATCGCTGTCAGAGTCGGAGTCAGAATCCGAATCACTGTCAGAGTCGGAGTCAGAATCCGAGTCACTGTCAGAGTCAGAATCCGAATCGCTGTCAGAGTCGGAGTCAGAATCCGAATCACTGTCAGAGTCGGAATCCGAGTCACTGTCGGAGTCAGAATCCGAATCACTGTCAGAGTCAGAATCCGAGTCACTGTCAGAGTCGGAATCCGAGTCACTGTCAGAGTCAGAATCCGAATCACTGTCAGAGTCGGAGTCAGAATCCGAATCACTGTCAGAGTCGGAGTCAGAATCCGAGTCACTGTCAGAGTCAGAATCCGAATCGCTGTCAGAGTCGGAGTCAGAATCCGAATCACTGTCAGAGTCGGAATCCGAGTCACTGTCGGAGTCAGAATCCGAATCACTGTCAGAGTCAGAATCCGAATCGCTGTCAGAGTCAGAATCCGAGTCACTGTCAGAGTCAGAATCCGAGTCACTGTCAGAGTCAGAATCCGAGTCACTGTCAGAGTCAGAATCCGAGTCGCTGTCCGAGTCGCTGTCCGAGTCGCTGTCCGAGTCGCTGTCCGAGTCGCTGTCCGAGTCGCTGTCAGAGTCGGCATCTGCATCAGAATCGGGGATAAAGAAGCGATCGCCATCATTGTCATCGTCATCATTAGCCGCAATAGCAATAACAACAACTCCAAGGGCAATTAATGCAGGAATCCACCAAGAGAAACCAGGGTTAGCTGGAGCTGGTGCAGGATACGATGCACCACCAGCCGCCGCAAAGGCAGAAATTAAATCTCCATTAGAAGCTAACATAAGGGGCTCTTCTGCCCCGGTTAGCACCAGCTCACTATGGTCGCCATCTTCATCCAACAGGTAGAACCCTGAAATGATAATGACCTGACCAGACTTTAAAACAATTACAAGGTCTACTCCGTCTTTTTCAAAAGACGCAATATCCTCTGGATCTGCGGGCATTTCGACTAGACCAGGAGAGGACAATGATAGCCCCTCCAGTGATCGCTCATCGATAGAGCCCGTGGATTTGTCAAAGATTTTCGCAATCATGCTCTCACCAACTTCAAACGGTGCAACTTCCTAAATACACAGTTCATGGCCTGAGCTTAAAGACGGAAAATACCCCACTTTGAGCCCATCCGTGACTAGATTCACTAATACATCGCCTTGCTAATTTCCCTCCATAAAAACAATTACGCCAGTACGTTTTTACGCGCACTACTTTTGTATGGACGTAATTCAAAGCCTTTTCAAGGAGGAGTTAGGCAGCGGCAGGAGAAAAACGGTTTTCGTGCTAACTTCAGCAAGATTAGGAAGTTACAAATGACTACAGACCCGGAAATTGGCAGGCACTTAAACAAAAAACCTACACCTGTTGTTGATACGCCTGCCGGGCCAATCATCGGAACTACAGATGAGGAAACTGGCGTATATAAATTCTTGGGTATCCCCTACGCCCTCCCTCCTGTGGGAAATTTACGTTGGTTACCGCCGCAAGAGTTGGACCGCTGGAAAAACCCTTTCCAAGCACATAGTTTTGGATCACCAGCTGCGCAAAACTCATCCACCTTAATGGAAGTTCGAGATCAAAATGGGAATCTTCCTGAAAGAGAGGAATGCCTCTATTTGAATGTATTCTCTCCCGCAATGTCGCAAGGAAAAAAGCTGCCAGTGATGTTTTGGGTTCATGGCGGCTCTTTTTACATGGGATCAGGATGCCAAGAAATTTACAATGGTAAATACTTGGCAGCTAGCGGTCGGACAATTGTTGTCACTATAAACTACCGATTAGGCGCACTGGGATTTCTGCGTCTAAAGGATATTAGTGATATACCATCAACCGGCAATGAAGGGCTTTTAGATCAAATAGCCGCCCTACAATGGGTTCGGAAAAATATCTCAGCATTTGGCGGAGATCCAAAAAATATCACTCTTTTTGGCGAATCAGCCGGGGCAATGAGTATTGCCTCCTTACTTGAAACTCCACAATGTAAAGGTCTTATACGGCGTGCTATTGTCCAAAGTGGGCACCCAAGAGCCTCTCACTCCCAGCAAAGCGCTAACCATGTTGGTAAGACTTTCATTCATAAATTTGAGAAAATCTCTGGTGGCATCTCACTAAAAAATTGTCCAACCAAACTTCTGCTGCAAACCCAAAAAGCAATACTCTCTGACACGTCTATGACAGCAAAATGGGGGCAACTGCCATTTAAACCTGTCGCAGACAGAGACCTTTTTTCCCCTGGAAAAAAACTCTCCCCGACACACCAAACATCCCTTTTGTTAGGGAACAATTTGGAGGAATGGAATCTCTTCAGCGCGATAAACCCTGAAAGCTTTAACATGGACTACCGGCAAATATGCACTCATCTCGAATGGCTTATCCCAGAGTCCGAGTTAAAGCCCCTACTCAGACATTACTATCAACTAGCAAAAAAAATGACAGACAATCCCTGGCCAGAGTGGAGTCGAGCCTGGAACCTTTTGCTCACTGATATGGTATTCACCTTGCCTGGGCTGAGACACCTACAAAGTCATCAGGGGGAAAACTATCACTATCACTTTGCACAACCTCTCGCTGCACAGCCTTTACTAGGGGCCTGTCACGCCGTTGAGCTTGGCTATGTATTTGGAACCCATAGCGATCAGTCCTTGAAAACACTATATGGTGCTGAAGAAAACCCCCATTTATTAAGTGCCTCAATGCAACAAGCTTGGCTGAATTTTGCTGAAACAGGAAAACCCGGCAATGATTGGCCAGAGTTTTCAGGAAAACACAGTAAGCGATTTGGCAATCATCCCTCAGCCAGGGCGTTTAACTCACCAGAACTTCTCAGTTTATGGCAACATATACCCGACGATAGTTTGAATGGTTATCTTTAGGTTATCTTTAGGTTGGCATAGATGGCAAGAATTTTTTTAATCAGGCATGGAGAAGCAGCGAAAGGGGAGCACATCCCCGATCCAATACTCACAGACGAAGGTTACAAGCAGGCAGAAGAGCTAGCCCTAAAACTTTCCTCTCTCGAGAAAGTTCAATTAATAAGCAGCCCCAAACTCCGTGCACAGCAAACAGCAAAGCCCTTGGCCGAAGTTTGGGATATAGAGGTTGTAATTGAAAATGCAGTGACGGAAATACCTACACCAGAAGAAATACCCAAATCTCAACGCCTAACCTGGTTACGAACATTACTTACTGGAGAGTGGGACCCATGCGACAGAGAACAAAAATATTGGCGCGATGGGATAATCAGGTATTTGGAAAGTCTTTCAGAGGACACCTATATCTTCTGCCATTTTATGGTCATCAATTCCGTTGTTGCACATATCCGAAACCACCAAAAAGTACAACAGTTTAGGCCCGATTACACTTCAATCACTGAGCTAAAAAATGATGGAAACAAGCTACATTTAGTCCAGCTAGGCGAAGAAAAAGATAACAAAATTCTATAAGAAAATGGGGTATGTCCAGCATACCCCAAGCGGGTATTTATTTTAAATCAAGCTTTTGCTGACTACCTCAAACAAATCCTTAGATAGGTCTCCCGAATCAGCAACCCTTTGCAGGGCTACTTTCATCTTCTCACCCAGGCTACCAGAGTATTTTTTCCAACGTGTGATCGGTATAACCAGCCTTGCTGAAATTTGTGGATTTAGCTTGTCCAAGGCCAGAACCTGATCGGCAACAAACTCAAATCCGCTACCATCGCTCTTATGGAATTGCTTAAAATTACGATTAGCAAAACCACCTATTACAGACCTTACTTTATTGGGGTTTTTCATTTCAAAAGCAGGGTGATCCATAAGTGCACGAATATTTTCCAATGTGCCGCGCTTCGGACTACAACTCTGCTGACTCAGCCATAGTTCTACGACTTGAGTATCGGTTTTCCAGCGCTCATAAAATTGCTCAATCAACCCCCTGGCTCGGTCTTCCGGTGCATGATTAATAATAACAGCGAGAGCCGCCGCACTATCTGTCATATTACTAGCGCTCTCAAACTGAACCTGGGCTATATTTAACGCCTCCTCAGTTTCTGTTATGCACATATAGGATAAACAGGTATTTTTAAGTCGTCTTTGCGCAATATCTAACGCATTCGGGCTATAGGGCTTAGTCGTATTCAATTCTAGATAGCGCGTGCGAAATTCATCAAATAATTCACCTGCAATTACCTTCCTTACAAATTCCCTCGCAACAATTATTGCTTCCGCATCAATAGATGATGACTCTTCAGCGATAAACTGCTCACTAGGCAACTGCAAGATCTCTGCAACCAGCGCTAGATCGAGATCAACATCCTGCAAAACCTCTTTATAAGCACTGATTAAACTTGGTTGTACCTGTAGTTCCTCACCTTTACGAAAAGCCACCTGAAGCTCACACAAAGCATTTAATGCTAGGCGCTGACTTGCATCCCAGCGGTTAAACGTGTCCTTATCCTTCCTCATTAAAAATTGAAGCTGCTCATTACTATAGTTATACCTTATTTTTACTGGAGCAGAGAAGCCCCGCAACAATGAGGGTAAAGGCTTCTCCGCAAGCCCGGAAAACTCAAAAAACTGCTCATCTTCTTTTAACTGTAAAACAGTTTCAGTATCACCCTGCTCGTTGAGTACAAGCTCTGCACCATCAGCCCCCAGCAATCCAATTCTTATTGGTAAGTGGAAAGGTAACTTCTCTTCCTGACCTGGCGATGAAGGGCAAGTCTGGCGAATAGTTAGCCTATAAGCACCATCAGTTTCATTAAAGCTATCTGTCACATCAAGTATCGGCGTGCCTGCTTGGCTGTACCAGTAACGGAATTGCTTCAGTTCAACCTTGTTTGCATCTTCCATCGCCTTGACGAAATCTTCACAGGTTACCGCGCAGCCATCATGCCTCTGAAAGTACAAGTCACTTCCTTTGCGGAATCCTTCTGCACCTAAGAGGGTATGAATCATCCGTACAACTTCCGCACCCTTTTCATAAATTGTCAGAGTGTAAAAATTTGAAATTTCTATATAAGAATCTGGCCTGATAGGATGGGCCATAGGGCCGGCATCTTCAGCAAACTGGGTAGTACGCAAAAGGGATACATCTTCAATACGCTTAACCGCTCGAGAATTAAGGTCAGCGGAGAACTCTGCATCACGGAATACGGTAAAACCTTCTTTCAGACTCAACTGAAACCAATCCCGGCAGGTGACCCGATTACCGGACCAATTGTGAAAGTACTCATGCCCTACAATAGACTCGATCCGCTGAAAAGCTGAGTCCGTCGCTGTTTCTGGGCTAGCGAGCACGCAGGCCGAATTGAAAATATTCAATCCTTTGTTTTCCATAGCCCCCATATTGAAATGATCAACAGCAACAACCATAAAGATATCTAGGTCATATTCCCTTCCGTAAGTTTCCTCATCCCAACGCATCGCATTTTTAAGGGATCGCATAGCATGATCACACTTCCCAATATTTTTCGCTTCCGTAAAGATCTGCAACTTAACCTTTCTACCAGAGGCTGTTGTGAAGCTATCTTCCACATGCTCCAAATCCCCGGCTACCAACGCAAATAAGTAAGCCGGCTTGGCAAATGGATCTTCCCAAGTTACAAACTGACGACCATCTTCATATCTACCTTTCTCAATTTCATTACCGTTGGAAAGTAGTACCGGGTGGTCCATCGGCGCGACGATGGTGGTGGTAAATTTGGACATAACATCCGGCCGGTCAGGATAGAAAGTAATTTTTCTAAATCCTTCAGCTTCACATTGAGTGCAATACATACCATTAGAGAGATATAATCCCTCTAAAGATGTGTTTTCCTCCGGATTTATCCGATTGCGGATTTCCAGCAGAAATTCTGGTTTCTCTACAGGGATAGACAGGCCCTCAGGTAGAACCTGATAATCAGATGTAGATAACAAAACTCCATCCAAAGAAACCGAAAGTAATTCCAGCTCGACACCATCCAGCACTAAAGGCGGCAGCCCTGCGCCCGCTTGCGGATTTCTGCGAATATTCAAACGAGATTTGACCAAAGTTGCCTTGGGTTCCAGCTCAAAATTTAAATCAGTAGTATCCACCAGGTAATCTGGTACTTGATAGTCTTTCAGGTAAATGGTCTTTGGCTGGCTATCTTTCATTATTGAAACACCTTCAGTCATTCTATGCCCTTCCGGGGCAGTATGAATTCGATTAATTGGACCAACAATATCGTTACCCGGGCTAATACTATTTATCACCCAAGTTAAAAACCGGACTATAGCTTCCCAGCGCGATTGGTGCCACGCATAGATAAGTTAGATTAATACTTGCCCCTGCAGCCTTGCCCACCGGCACTCTTGGCACGTCTGCCTCCACAGACGTGGCAGTAATAGTGGCGGAGAAACTAAAAGCTATCATTGCGGTCATTTAGATAGATAAAAACTATTAATTGGTGGTCGATTATCTATCCATATAAAGCACTTATTGTCTGCCCCACCCCACAGCACAGTAGATACTCATCAACATGGCGAGAAATTGCAGCCAGTATAATTATCCAATCTGGTAAACTCGCCATAGCCATAAGGTAGAAGTAAGGGATGATAGCATTCCTACTCCGCCCTTTTGTAACGAATAATAGACTTAAGTTTGAGCTAATCTCTTGCGGGAATTCCGAGGTTCAGTGTGCGTAAACTCCGTGTCTCCATCATAACCCTATCTTGTTTTTTAGCTGCGCTCATAGCAGCTAGCTGGTGGAAAAAGGATATCGTTGCTTCTCAGCTAATCAATATATTCTCAGGAGAGGTAGTTATTCAGGAGCTGACAGGACTGCGACTGGGTTTTAAAGAAGTTTCGATCCAGGAAGTTCGCCTAAAGTCCAGTGTAAATAGCATTATCCTCCTTGAGGGAGTAAAAATTGTCTATCCTTTCCATATTATTTATGACCGAGATAACACTCAAAAAATTGAACTATCAATAGAAAAGCTAACCAGGAGCATGGAAGCTGAAGATATCGTTACCAAAACCCATATCGACGAGCAGCTCCCGGAAAATAATGTCAAGACAAGTAATACATTATCGTTAAGTGCCCTAAGCCAAAGTCTAACCCGCTTTTTGCCAGGCAAGATATCTGTTAAGCAAATAGTACTCGATGGCCTATTGATTGGCGGTCCACTAAATATAGCTCGCGACAACATAAAAATTCATGCCGAAACTCCCCTTAAACACCCCCAGTTTGGCGAGCTTAATTTATATTTTGAGGCTTTTTTAGGTTTATCAGAAATCAAACTAAAACCCAGAATACTAACTAACAACTCAAAGATTCTATCTGAAGCTGATATAACTATTACTAAACTAGAAACTGACACATGGGTTTTAAACAGTAAACTTGTATCAGATCTGGAATCTACAGCCCCACTGATAGAGATATTTGAACCTAAAGCTAGCTCCACAACTAAGCCGACAGTATCAGGCAAAATTATAGCTACCACCGCGATTAGCTTGCCAGACAATCTGCTATCCATTTCAAGCTACCGAGAAATTGACATTCAACTTAATGGCACTGATCTAAAGGCCACAATTCCATACGCTCAACTAAACTCCAATATAGAAGCCCAATTATCTATAAGCAATCCAATAAAAATAACACTTGAATCACTATTTCCATTTAAACCTCGACATATCAAGGGGAGTGGCGAGTTTGATATAGCTTTAGGTACTGATAAAAACACCAATACCCCGCTATTAAGTGCGGACTTTAGCTCGAGCACATCGGCGACATCTCCCGAATTAGATATCGAAGGCACTTTTCATCTGACAGGTGCAAATACTATAGTTAATTCCCCGCTATATCTCAGACACTTGCCAGCACTACCTATAGATAGTGTTAATGGAGATGTGGCATTTAAGGGTAAACTTCAACTAAGTTCGCTTAACAATATTAGCTCTCCAGAAGTAAATAGCTTTCAATTAGAATTGATGCCAAACCAAACTATTCAATTGGATATTTCAGCTCCCACATCAGGAAAAAACTCGCCTTTAATTACTACCGGATTACATCAGAGCAAGATTCAGGCAAGCATTAAAGATCTTATCTCCATTACAGGTGACCTGACCAATCCCAACAAAAGAGATATTAAGGTCGAACAAGGATCTCTAACCGCAACAATACAAGGCTCCAATGGGGACTCAACAACACAGTTAACCGCTAGCGACATACTATGTCACTTCTCTGACATCAGTGTCTGTAACTTTGACCTAAAGACAAAAGTACCCCAACTTTATGAGCGATCCAGAGAATTAGCAGTTACCAATTTGAGTTCAACTGCCAAGGCAAAGATTGAAAGCAATCTTAAAGGTCAAAAATTCACGCTAGAGAGCATTAAAGTATCTGGAGAAAAAATAGCAACCAAAACATTGGCGGCTGACAGGGTAAACTTAGATATACCAACAGTACACTGCGAAATAACAGAACCTACAATCTGTACTCTCCCAGAAATAAGTAGTCAGTTTGGAATTCTCAACACCGAGCAATTTTCCCTTTCTGGAGACCTCAATTTTCTTGATAGTATTGTTACCATCAAAAATGGTGCTACAGCGCTGGACAGTGAATTTAATAGTAACAATTTAGAGATTGAGACATCGGAAAAGTACAAGGTTAACTCTTCAGCCAAAGGCAAGCTATCCCTGCAACACAATAAGCTAACAAGTCATAGTCAAATTAAAGCAGGTGCAATTAAAATTGATTTAAGCGGCTCTTACGACTTATCAAAATCCTCAGGTGGAGTTGAATTTTCCGTTCCTGAAGTTACCTTTAGTACGGATCGCTCTCTAAAC
Source organism: Microbulbifer maximicatervae (SeqCode) (assembly GCF_052467815.1). NCBI lineage: Bacteria > Pseudomonadati > Pseudomonadota > Gammaproteobacteria > Cellvibrionales > Microbulbiferaceae > Microbulbifer > Microbulbifer maximicatervae (SeqCode). The sequence continues at coordinate 2,894,699 of NZ_CP174326.1, read as the reverse complement.
GATACGATCCAGGGGCTTCCCCTCAATATCGTCTCCGGCAGACTTTCTGCCGGTGGTTCTGTGTCTTTGCCCTCCCAGTCCAAAGACAGTATCCATGTTTCATTGGACGATATTGCAGCAACCTATAAAGATAGTTTTGCCACCGGAATCAGTGGAGATCTAAAAGTAGAAAACGAAGATGGGCACTGGATCACACCTACATCATACCCACTATCGATAGAATCTATTAACGCGGGCTTACCAGTGAAAAATGTCCAGTTATCACTGCAACTGGATAAACAGAAAGATATTACATTGCATAATTTTTCTGCTGACTTTTTGCAAGGCAGGGTTACTTCATCAGCCCTTATTTGGAATCTCGCGGAAGAGACTCGAAAAAGCATTGTACATGCACAAGGTATTTCTCTAGAGGCTTTAGCACAGGAGACGGACTCAGAGAACTTTGAGGCCAGCGGGCTAATTAACTTGGAAATCCCCATTGTAACGGGGCCTGAGGGTATCACTGTGGAAGCCGGCCACCTTCAGGGTGAAGCTCCAGGCGGACGCTTGCGCTACTACGGAGCCTTTTCTCCGCAGATGCTGGCAAGCAACCCACAACTTAAGTTGATAGCCAATGCACTGGAAGATTATGAGTTTCAAACACTGGAAGGCAGCATAGACTATCCAGCCAGCGGAGATCTCCAACTACAGCTAAAGCTGGTTGGTCGAAGTGAGGCTATCGATTCTGATCGAGACCTGGTGATCAACCTGAACCTTGAAAACAATATCCCAGACATGTTGCGCTCATTGCAAGCCAGTCGTGATTTGACTGAAACCCTGGAAAAGCAGCTGGACCAATAGGTCAGGAGTGAAGTAGCCTTTATTGGTATGTACAAGCCTGCTTGGTTCATTACCGGTTAAGGTTGACTCAATAAAATACTTGGGTCTGCCGGCATCCAACTCACCTGCTGAACCAGGCAGGTAACACGGGCTAGGTACAAAAAGTAAAAGGGTACCAAAGAGGTACTGTGAGGAGTGTCAGATGAAAGCCAGCCGACTGATTCCTATGGGGCTGCTATACGCTATGGTTGCTACAGGGTGTACACCTACTGTAGCGGTAAAGGCTCCCAGTGAGCCAATTACAGTAAACCTGAATGTGAAAATTGAGCATGAAATTCGGGTCAAGGTCGACAAGGACCTGGACAACCTGTTTGAAGACAAGGAAGGGATTTTCTAAGGAGGCAAATATGAAGACATTAATGAAAGCCTTTTTGGCACTGAGCTTATTAATCGCCCTGCCTGCAATGGCAATTTCCCTAAATGAAGCCAAAAGTAAGGGCCTGGTTGGTGAAGCCAATAGCGGATACATCGCTATAGTAGATGCCAGCTCACCAGAACTGGAAAAACTGGTCAAAGAAGTGAATGCCAAGCGAAAAGCTGCTTACGCTCGAATCGCTGAACGCAATAAAATTGATATAGCCCAGGTGGCAACACGCGCCGCTGAAAAGTTGGAAGCACGCTTATCACCTGGAGAATACTACCAGGACAACCTGGGACGCTGGGTCAGGAAGTAACTCGTAGCCCGAAGACTTCCGCTCAGCATGTAGACGCGATAAAAAACCCCACAGCCAGAAATCGGCGGTGGGGTTTTATAAAGGAGAAGAGGCTACAAATTACCAAATAATGAATGCCCGTCGAGCCCCTGCTTCTCCATAACCTCTCTTAAACGTTTCAGTGCATCCACCTGTATCTGCCTGACCCGCTCCCTGGTGAGACCGATTTCACGCCCTACTTCTTCCAGGGTGCTCGCTTCAAAACCGCGCAAACCAAACCGCCTAGAGACCACTTCACACTGCTTGTCAGGTAACTCTCCCAACCAGCGGTTGATGCTGTCAAAAAGGTCCCTGTCCTGTAAAAGCTCTGCTGGGTCAGATTCCTGCTGATCGGGGATGGTATCTACCAAGGTCTTCTCAGAAGAGGGCCCAATGGGAGTATCTACAGAAGTAACCCGCTCATTGAGCCCCAGCATACGCTCGACATCTTCGACTGGCTTCTCAAGGAGGGTGGCAATTTCTTCTGCGGATGGCTCGTGATCCAGCTTTTGCGCCAACTCTCGAGATGCACGCAAGTACACGTTTAACTCTTTCACGACATGGATGGGCAGGCGTATGGTCCGGGTCTGATTCATTATGGCCCGTTCTATCGTCTGACGTATCCACCAGGTGGCGTAAGTGGAAAAGCGAAAACCTCTCTCTGGATCAAACTTCTCAACTGCTCGAATCAGGCCCAGATTGCCTTCCTCAATAAGGTCCAGCAGTGCCAAACCTCGGCTAACGTAGCGGCGAGCAATCTTTACAACAAGGCGAAGATTGCTCTCGATCATTCGTTTTCTTGCCGCAGCATCTCCACGCAAAGCCTTGCGCGCGTAATACACCTCTTCTTCTGCGGTCAATAAGGGGGAGAATCCAATTTCATTGAGATAGAGTTGAGTAGCGTCGAGATTTTTCTGCAAATGGCCATCGCCATCCAATCTACAAACTCTACTTTTCTCTGCCTGGGAGGGTGCGGAACTCTTTTTAGCCGCAGATTTCCGCGTGCGACTAACACCTGCTTCAGTTGAACCTAATTTCTGCTCATCATTTTCAACGTCTAACTCAGGAGGAAAGTCTTCTGCCTGGCCAGCCAAAGACTGGTCTTGCCGTTGTGCTTCCATTTCCCCTGCTCCTTGTACTTTGCCAATTTCAGCCGCACAACACACTCGGACATTGATAACACAACTATCAATGCCGCAGGTATGTGGCGACAGCCACTGAATCGGCTGACCCTGGGATGGCCACGATTACAGTGACTACCTCAAGTGGTACTAGTTAAAAGTCCATTTTTATTTGCAGAGCTTTACTGCGGCCGTGAACTTACGGTAAGTAGGCAAGAGGGTCTACTGGCTGACCGTTTTTGCGAATCTCAAAGTGGAGCTTGTTGCGGTCGGTACCACTCGAACCCAGTTCCGCTATCCTTTGCCCCGCCTTTACCCTGCTGCCCTCCTTTACGAGCAACCGGTGATTGTGTGCATAGGCACTGAGGTAAACCTCGTTGTGCTTGACGATCAGCAGCTTTCCATAACCTCTCAAGGCGCTTCCTGCGTAGATCACGGTGCCATCAGCCGCTGCCAGTACAGACTCACCCTTTTCACCCGCGATATCAACTCCCTTACGCAATGGGTCCCCAGAGCGGAAGTGACTAATCACTTTCCCCTTGGCGGGCCAGCGCCAGTTGACCGATCCGCTCCGGCGAGATGCTGTTGATTGGCGCTTTGGGCTTGATGTTAAAGATTTTTTAGCAGTGGTCGTTTGTGTTGTTTTAGGTTTAGCTTTTGCGACTGGCGCTTTTTGCTTCTTTTGCGTACTAGCGGTGCTCTTGGTTGGCACTGAGCCCGCCAGCCTTATTCTCTGCCCAGGATATATTTGATAAGGGGAGCGGATACCATTTATCGCCGCCAATTGGCGAAAATCCTTGCCGTAACGCCAGGCTATCGAATAGAGGGTATCCCCTTTACCAACCGTGTGGTGGGTAATTTTGATACTCGGGGGCTGGCGTAGGGAGCTTGAGGGAGCCTTATGGCTGGAACAGGAGGAAACGGCCTGCAGTAGAACCAGCAAGCCTAATATTTTAAACACCCCCCACAAACAATGACCGATTTTAGGGAGTTTGTTCCGCCAACATCGGCGCTCAAGAGGTTGCAAAAGATGACATTCCATTATTCTCTTTTTACATCAGACCACGGCATTTATGGAAAAAGTGTCTAAAGAAAAGCTCCAAAAATCTCTGGAAAAGTTTGATAAAACGCTGCCATACCGAGATTTTCCAGATCTTATTGCGGAGTGGCGCAAGACTTCTCTCTGTGCACCTTGCCAAAGAAGTCTACAGCGAGAACTAAGAGCGCTGCCACTAGAGCCGCAACAATTGCGCCCCCCAAATGAGCACTGTCGCCGGTTTGCTCGACATAAGTTAGCGGAGAAGTGTTGGATAGCAAAGGGGCCAATTTGCTTGATGCTTCGATTTCCCCGGACATTGGCAGTTTCCAGGGCCAAATAATCTTCAAACTACCCAACAAAACCCCGGCAAGAAATGCCAATGTCCTGGCTACATATTTGTGCATCAGCCAAGACAACAAGCGGCTGAAGAGCATCAGCCCTATTGCCGCCCCTGCCGCAAAGCACAATAGGTTTAAAATTTGGAGTTCATGAACTGCAGCTAAAACCTTGGGGTATATCCCAATTAATAACAGCAGGAAAGCGCCGGAAATTCCCGGCAGTGCCATCGCACATATCGCCAAAGCACCTGATAAAAACAGTGTAAGTGGAGTTGCCGGTATCTCCGAAGGCCGCATCTCGCTCACTGTTACTGCAAGCGCAATACCCAGTGCGAGAAAAACCAAAACAGATGGCGACCACCGGGGGATATTTCTCACGATGGGAACAATTGAGGCGAGAACCAAACCGAAAAAGAAAGACCACACAACAATTGGATAATTTTGCAGTAAGCCACTAATCAGGTGGGCCAAGCTAAAAACGCTCAACAATACCCCAAGGAAAAGAGAGAGAAGAAAGCTCCCATTAATATAGCGCCAAGTGGATAGAAACCCCTCCTTCCGCCACACTGTAATACAATGCGGGCCTATTCGACTGAGGGAGTCCAAAAGCTCCTGGTAGATGCCGGTAATAAAGGCAATAGTTCCCCCGGAAACACCGGGCACCACATCGGCAGCCCCCATTGCCATTCCCCGCAGAAGTACTCCGGGGTAGCGACTTTTTAGAACCTCAGTAAATCTCATCGAACCACGCCACCGAGTAAAGGCACGAAACGTACCGCTTCCAACTTTTCCACATCAAACTTATTACTATCCTCACGACGAGTCACCATCGTCAGGTATTGCTGCTCAGCCCCCACCGGAATTACTAAAACTCCATTGGGAGCCAGCTGTTCTCGCAGCTCATCAGGAATCATTGCAGGTGCTGCTGCAGCCAGGATAGCATCGTAAGGACCCTCTTCTTTCCAACCAAAGCCCCCACTGCTGAGCTTATACTCTACATTGCTATAACCCAGCTCCCCCAACCGATGGCGAGCGGTTTCCAATAGAGGTTCGACACGCTCGACGGAATAAAGTTGTTCGACCAAGCGAGCAAGAATGGCCGTTTGGTAGCCAGAGCCCGTACCCACTTCCAGAACTCGGTGTAGAGACTTGGCTCTACTCAGTAGGAGTTCAGTCATACGGGCGACAATGTATGGCTGGGAAATAGTTTGGCCATACCCTATGGGCAAAGCAGTATCTTCATAAGCCCGAATAGCCAGGGCTTCATCCAGAAAGAGGTGTCGAGGAGTGGACGCCATTACATCCAGCACCTCCTCGTTGGATATCCCCTCTTCCCGCAATCGCTGGATCAAGCGATTACGGGTTCGCTGGGAAGTCATCCCCAGACCTTCTTGTCTCAAGCGATCCATATTCTTTTCTTGTCCATGATTTGTGCAACAGCGCCAGTCACTTGAGGAGCCTCCGAATAACTCCGTAATGCCTCTGCGGGCCTTGAAGGCTGCAGATGTTAGGCGCAGCTCGCCGCGAATGGCCGTAGCCCTTTGCAAGAGCTGCTACGCAGCAGCTGTGGCCTTCAAGGCCCGCCCTTCGGGGCTTGCAGAGCGATTCACACTCCGCGTTGCGACTTCTTGAAAGGTCTAGACATTCCTGCGAAGCCGCGCCTTGATTGTGAACCGCTCTGCATGCCAGAGGTATCACGGAGTTATTCGGAGGCTCCTAAAATACAAATTTTATGTGCACTGTTTAACATTGACCAGCTGAGCTATCTCCCGTAGCAAAGCCGTAGCAAAAGTACCCGGTGGCAAGGCAAATTCGACGATTAAATGATCACCTTCCCACTCATAGCGAAATGCCTCCGGGGATAAAATCATGGCCCGGCGCTCCTGGCTAAGACCGCAGTGCTCCAGCCAGTTGCACCAAGGCTGCCACGGAGACAACACTTGCTCTTCCAACTGCCCCAGGGCATCCGTTGACAGGTTTCTGCCACGCCCCCAAAGAGGCCCGGTTGGGTAATCTTCAGGCTCTCCAACGAGGGGGCTCTGCCAGGTTCCGGTGTTGACTCGCTCAGCCAAAACCTGGTTGAACAGCCAGCTACGGGCAGCAGACATGGCGAAGGCCTTTTCGCTTTTGCGGCAGCGACCGTCTTCTTCAGCTAAGTTTTTTGCCAAGCTAAGGTTATTGCCATCAATCCCAAAGCGCTGTTCACCGAAGTAATTGGGCACCCCTTTGGGAATCAGCTGAAGTACTTCTTCTGCTTTGTCCCGATCACCTTCTACATTGCGCAGCCGAATCTTGAAGCGATTCCCCATATGTTCGCCGCGACGCAACTTGCGTGGTCCCCGGAAGGCCTGGAGCAATGAAATCTCATCGCTGTTAATTTGCGACCAGTCTCCTTCTGTCTTTTGTCCGAGCCATACACTGAACCATTGAGTGGTAACAGCATGTCGGTCTTTCAATCCATAAAAGCTGACATCCCGGCTTTGCACCCCGGCTAACTTCGCCAACTCCTTGGCAACCCAGGCGGTATTTGCCCCACGCTTTTTAACCTGTAAGTAAACATGCTCACCATCTTTATCAGCCGGCGGCATAGCCAATTCATCGACAATAAAATCTTCTGGTTCTGTGCGAAAATCACCAGAAATTACCGCACCCCCAAGCGCTCGGGGCCAATCCAGGTTCCAAACTTCAGACATCTTTGCGCTCTAATAAAACAGTAGCTTGCGCGGCGATACCCTCACCGCGACCAGTAAATCCAAGCTTTTCTGTAGTGGTTGCTTTGACACTGATCGCATCGCAGTCAACACCACAGTCAGCGGCAATATTGACTCGCATTCCATCGATATGCGGAGCCATTTTGGGGGCCTGGGCTATCAACGTCATATCCGCATTAACCAGGCGATACCCTTTACTATCGATTAACCCAACAACATGTCGAAGCAGGTTTCTGCTATCCGCTCCGGCAAATTGTTCATCGTTATCGGGAAAGTGTTTACCAATATCTCCCAGGGCCAGAGCACCCAGTAAGGCATCCGATAGGGCGTGCAGTAAAACATCCCCATCGGAATGAGCTACCAAACCATACCCATAGGGGATTTGTACTCCTCCGAGCACTACATGATCACCGGGGCCAAATGCGTGTACATCAAAGCCCTGGCCTATTCGAAAACTCACTATCGCTTATCCTCAGTCGGGGAGTAGCGCAGACGTAAAATAGTTTCTGCAATTATGATATCGGCGGGGTGCGTCACTTTAATATTGTCACTATCACCCGCAACCAATTGCGGTGAATGGCCAAAAAACTCCAGTGCACTGGCTTCATCGGTTACAGCAACCCCCTGTTCCAGGGCTTTACCAAGGCATGAGTGCAGAGTACTGAGAGGGGCCCGTTGCGGGGTTTGCGCCAGCCAAATACTTTCGCGGTCAACCGTTTCTTCCACACAGGCTACACCGCCAGTCACATGACTGCGCTTTAATGTGTCGCTTGCGGGGCGCGCCAAAAGTGCCATCGGTGAGACTTCGTCACTGAGTAAAGCGCAAATATCGCGCTCAGACACACAGGGTCGTGCAGCATCGTGGACTAAAACCGGAGTATCGCCGCTTTCTCGCTCCGCCAGGAAATCCAGAGCGGACTGAACAGAGTCTGCTCTCTCAGCTCCACCAATGACGGTGTGTACCAAGGGGTGGTTTGCTTCTTTCAGGTGAGGGAAGTAGGTATCCTGCTCCGATAGCGATACTACAACGCCGGCCAAGCCTGGCCACCCAAGAATATTTTTTAAAGTCAGGGATAGCAGTGGTCGCCCGAGCAATGGCAGGTACTGTTTCGGGCGATCAGCCCCCATACGTTTGCCAACGCCGGCAGCGGGTACAATGACCCAATAATCCTTAATCAATTTTCAGCCTCTTCCTTATCCAGGAAGATAAACAGTGTTTCCCCTTCCTTGATCAGTCCCAGGTCATAACGGGCTTTCGCTTCCACACCATCAGTGCCAACTTTCAAACTGCGGACTTCCCTAAACAGTTGACGGTTTTCCCGCACCAGCGCGATATTTTTTTCTTGCTGTTGGGCTAATTGACGCTTGAGACGGGTAACTTCGGCGAGACTACCTTCACCAACCCAAAGTCGGTACTGGGTGGCGAGGAGCATAATGGTGAGTATTGCCAGCAGCCATTTCATACGAGATTACGATATTTCGCTTGTTCGTATTTATAGTACTACAAAGAGGGGCTGGCCCTTCTTTGTAGTACTTGCACGCTAATTCAAATAATGGATTACTTGAATTCAGCGCGGCCGCGATAAGGAGCGGAGCCATTCAGCTCAGCTTCGATGCGCAGCAGACGGTTGTACTTGGCTACGCGGTCTGAACGGCAAAGGGAACCGGTCTTGATTTGGCCAGCAGCAGTCGCAACCGCCAGATCTGCAATAGTAGTATCTTCGGTCTCACCGGAGCGGTGAGAGATCACAGCGGTGTAGCCCGCATCTTTAGCCATTTTGATCGCATCCAGAGTCTCGGACAGGGAACCGATCTGGTTGAACTTGATCAAGATAGAGTTACCGACACCTTTCTCGATACCTTCCTTCAGAATCTTGGTGTTGGTTACGAACAGGTCGTCACCTACCAGCTGTACTTTTTCACCAATTTTGTCGGTGAGTACTTTCCAACCGTCCCAATCACTCTCATCCATACCGTCTTCGATAGACAGGATCGGATAGTTGGCGGACAGATCGGCCAGGTAGCTGGCAAAACCTTCGCTATCGAACTGCTTGCCTTCGCCAGCCAGGTCGTACTTGCCATCTTTGTAGAATTCGGAAGAAGCGCAGTCCAGAGCCAGGGTAATGTCATCGCCCAGGGTGTAACCGGCCTTTTCTACCGCTTCAGCAATCACTTTCAGTGCCGCTTCGTTGGAAGGCAGGTTCGGAGCAAAGCCACCTTCATCACCAACCGCAGTGTTCAGGCTGTTGCTGGACAGTACTTTTTTCAGGGAGTGGAAGATCTCAGCACCTTGGCGCAGAGCTTCAGCAAAAGATTCAGCCTTAACGGGCTGAACCATAAATTCCTGGATATCCACATTGTTATCAGCGTGCTCACCACCATTGAGGATATTCATCATCGGCACCGGCATGGAGTACTCGCCCGGAGTGCCGTTTACCTCAGCAATGTGCTGGTACAAAGGGATTTTTTTGGAAGCGGCAGCTGCTTTAGCGGCAGCCAGGGAAACCGCCAAAATAGCGTTAGCGCCGAAGTTCGCCTTATTTTCAGTGCCGTCGGCATCGATCATCGCCTTGTCCAGGGCGCGCTGATCGGCAGCATCCATACCCTTGAGCAGGTCAGCGATAGTAGTGTTGATATTTTCAACCGCTTTCAGGACACCCTTACCCAAGTAACGGCTTTTATCGCCATCGCGAAGTTCCAGCGCTTCACGGGAGCCAGTGGAGGCACCGGAGGGGGCGCAGGCGGAGCCAATAGAACCATCCTCCAGGATTACATCGGCTTCAACGGTAGGGTTACCGCGAGAATCCATTACTTCAAAGGCTTTAACAGCGACAATCTTGCTCATTTACAATGGGCTCCGTATTGGTACTTACTGAAAATAGGTTTTCGTAAATCAGACTTTACGCACTTTTTGCTACAGCGCTCAGGCCAAATAGCAGAGGGGAAAGTGCCGCGCGCCCCATCAGGGCGCGCAAAAATATTTCTTTTTTATTTCGTATCCAGCGGCTCAAAACCTTTGATCAGGTCATCTACCGCTTTCATCTGCGCCAGGAATGGCTCCAGCTTTTCCAGTGGCAATGCACTGGGGCCATCACACAATGCTTTGTCTGGATTCGGGTGTGCTTCCAGGAACAGGCCGGCAATCCCGATAGCCAAACCTGCGCGGCCCAGCTCAGTGACCTGTGCACGGCGACCACCAGAGGCTGCACCGGAAGGATCGCGCATTTGCAGTGAGTGGGTGACGTCAAAAATCAGCGGCGCACCGCCGGAGGCATTGATCATGGTGCTAAAGCCCAGCATATCGACAACCAGGTTGTCGTAGCCAAAGCAGGCACCGCGCTCACACAAAAGAATATTTTCGTTGCCACACTCAGCAAATTTCTCCACCACATTTTTAACTTGCGGCGGGCTCATAAACTGGGGCTTTTTGACGTTGATCACTGCACCAGTCGCTGCCATAGCGGCGACCAGATCAGTCTGGCGGGCCAGGAAGGCCGGCAGCTGGATAATATCCACGACTTCGGCAACCGGAGCAGCCTGGTGTACTTCGTGGACATCGGTAATCAAGGGAACCTTAAAGGTATCTTTGATTTCCTGAAAAATCTTCAGGCCTTCTTCCATTCCCGGTCCGCGATAGGAATTGATGGAAGAGCGATTGGCCTTGTCAAAAGACGCTTTAAAAACATAGGGAATACCCAGTTTTTCAGTGACTTTTACATAGTGCTCAGCCACCTGCATCGCCAGGTCGCGGGATTCCAGTACATTCATACCGCCAAACAGCGCAAAGGGCTTATCGTTGGCGACCTGAATATTTCCGACTTCAATTGTTTTCACTGTCAGCTCCCTGTCATCTCACCCCCAGTCACAGAGACCGGGGGCGGATTACTGATTAACCCTGGTTTTCACGCTGCTTCATTGCGGCGGCAACAAAGCTTTCGAACAGCGGATGGCCGTCGCGCGGGGTTGAAGTAAATTCCGGGTGGAACTGGCAAGCAACGAACCAGGGATGGTTCGGCAATTCAACCATTTCTACCAGGGTATCGTCTGCAGACCAGCCGCCAATTTTCAAACCAGCTTGCTGCAGGCGATCAACGTAGTTGTTGTTCACTTCGTAGCGGTGGCGGTGGCGTTCTACAATGACGTCTGCGCCGTAGATATCGCGAGCCTTGGTGTCTTTAGCCAAGCGACACTCCTGACCGCCCAAGCGCATGGTGCCACCCAGGTCGGACTGCTCGTCGCGCTTCTCGATATTGCCTTCGCTATCGATCCACTCTGTGATCAGGCCGATAACCGGGTGCGGGGTTTTAGTATTGAATTCAGTACTGTTGGCACCTTCGAGGCCGAGCACATTGCGCGCGAACTCGATAACCACAGACTGTAAACCGAGGCAGATGCCCAGGTAAGGAATATTGTTTTCACGAGCGTAGCGAACAGATTCAAGCTTGCCCTCTAAACCGCGCTCACCAAACCCACCGGGAACCAGGATTGCATCGGCATCCTTGATCAGGTCAATGCCGTTCTCACCCTCAACGTCTTCAGCGTTGATAAAGTCGATATCCACTTTGCAGCGATGCTTGATACCCGCATGGGTCAGGGACTCGATCAAGGACTTATAGGCATCCAGCAACTCCATGTATTTGCCAACCATGGCAATTTTCACTTCGTGCTGCGGGTTCAGCTTGCCATCGACCACTTCATCCCACTCGGAAAGGTCTGGTGCCTGGCATTCCAGCTGCAGTTTTTCCACAACGATATCGTCGAGGCCGTAACTGTGCAGAAGACGCGGTACGCCGTAGATGGTCTTGGCATCGGGCAGAGGTACAACAGCGCGCTCTTCCACATTAGTGAACAGTGCGATCTTGCGGCGGGAGTCCTCATCGATCTCGCGCTCGGAACGGCACAGCAGAATATCCGGCTGCAAGCCGATAGAACGCAACTCTTTAACAGAGTGCTGGGTCGGCTTGGTCTTGGTTTCACCAGCAGTGGCAAGGAAAGGCACATAGCTCAGGTGGATCAACAGGGCGCGATTGGTGCCCATTTCCACACGCAGCTGACGCACAGATTCCAAGAACGGTTGGGATTCGATATCACCTACGGTGCCACCGATTTCAACAATAGCGACGTCGACATCGCGGCCACCTTCTACAACGCGGCGCTTGATCTCGTCGGTAATATGGGGGATCACCTGTACGGTGCCACCCAAGTAGTCACCACGGCGCTCTTTGCGCAGTACGGTCTCGTACACGCGGCCGGTGGTGAAGTTGTTACGCTTGGACATCCGGGTACGGATAAAGCGTTCGTAGTGACCCAGGTCCAGGTCAGTCTCGGCACCATCCTCGGTGACATACACCTCGCCGTGCTGGAAGGGACTCATGGTACCCGGGTCTACGTTGATGTAGGGGTCCAGTTTGAGGATGGTAACCTTGAGGCCGCGGGCCTCGAGAATGGCGGCCAAAGAGGCGGAGGCGATACCTTTCCCCAACGAGGAAACCACGCCACCAGTTACAAAAATATAGCGCGTCATGCAAAACCTTGGTCAGTTGAGCGCTCGATGAATGTCGAGCTTACAGGGCTGGCCCGGGCGGATAATCCAGCTTCTCCCGGTGCCTTTTAGACGGGGCGCCAGGGTAGCAGAAACCCCCTTAACACTCAATCGAAAAACCGCCAGCCGGGTGGTTCATCCGGGATGGCGCAGCCTGCTTTGCATGAAAAGAGCCCCGCGACAGCCACCAGATCATCCCCCAAAAATACCAATGGGACACGATCCCTGAGCCAGGGCTCTAGAGCCCACTCCTGCAAGAGCTTCTTAAGCGTTTGTGACCTGGAGCGATTTACCGGGTGCGCACGCTCCCCTCCTCTGCGATAACACACTCTATAATCGCCCACTGGCCAATCCAGCGAGGGCCGAAGAATGCCACCCGCTGGCAGAGCCAGATTAGAGCGGCCATCCCAGTGCCAATTTTTATCGGGATTATTGGCAATTGGCGCCAGCTCAGGGGTCAGGTAAAGGCGACTCCGAAAACGTCGTACCACTTGCCCACCCAAATTAACTTCAAGCTGTGCATCCTCTGCCGCATGAGTCACCTGGGAAAGCGCCTGATTTAATAGGGCCGACTCTGGCGGCCGCCCCCCTTGGCCCAATACCCAATGCCGCATAAGGTTTTTACGGCGCCCCTCGCTAAGGCTGAAGAAGCGAGGCAGGGCCAGACTTTCGCCAAATCGCTCCGCCTTTAAATCAGCCTCCTCCAGGTCAGCAAGTGCCAACTCAGACAGCAAGTCCGCAGACTCCCTCAGGTTCTCCGCTGCCCGAGCGATCTGGCGACTCACTCCCCAACGCTGGTTGAGCAGTGGCACAACTCGATGCCGCAAAAAATTACGCTCCAGGGCCTCATCCGCATTGCTGTCATCTTCAATCCAGCTCAATCCGTGAGCCTCAGCCCACTGTTCTAGCTCTTTTCGCCCCGCTCCGAGTAGAGGGCGCAGTAAGTACTTATTATCTCCGATCGTTCGACTCTCGGACATGCTGGCCAATCCCAACACGCCCGCGCCCCGCATTAAGCGCAGCAGGAAAGTCTCAGCTTGGTCGTCCGCGTGGTGACCGAGCAGAATTTGATCACCTTCGGACATCACCTGATTGAAGGCCGCATATCTCGCCCGGCGAGCCCCCTGCTCCAATCCGCCATCTTTGTAATCAACAGTAACCTGGATGGCTGTAAAGGGTACCGCCAGATTTTCAGCAAACTCTTTACAGTGAGCCAGCCAAATGTCCGCATTTGCATTCAGGCCATGGTGAATATGAAGCGCACGCACGGGAACCTGGCAAGTTACCAGAAGGTGCAGGAGAACAGTGGAGTCCAGACCACCAGAAAACCCCACCCACAGCTGGCCGCTGGCAGGGTGGGACTTTAGCAACCCCTTTATCAGAGTTGGGAGTTTTTCAGGGCGGTCTACGGGTTTCACAAGGGGTCGAGCCAGAATCAAATTTTCAAAAGTATACTGCCAAACCCAGCAAAGGCGGCTAGAGCCCTTTAGTTGGGCTCTATAGCACCCTTCTCACTGCCAGCCCTGGCTTCGCAATTAAGCCGGCGGTACTCGGTCGGCGTCATACCCACCATTTTCTTAAAAAAGGAGTTAAATGTAGCCTTGGTATTAAAGCCCGAGGACAACATTACCTCCATCACGGTGAGCCCCGCATTTTGCGGCTCCCGCAACATCCGTTTTGCCTCATCTATACGGTAACGGTTTACAAATTCGAAGAAGTTGCACTGAAAATGACGATTAATCGTCTGTGAAAGCAACCTGCGTGATACCTGTAACTGCCCTGACAACTGCTCTAGGGTAAGGGCTGGAACCAAGTAAGGCTTTTCTTCCCGCATATAATTTTCAATTTGGGCTGCCAACTCCAGATCAATCTCAGGCTCCCCATTAGCATCCTGTTCCTGGTCAGAACTTACATCTTCCCCGGACTTCTCCACTTTATGCCCATCGCCCTCAAACATTGAGGAGTAACTGAGACTAAAGAAGATCATGGCACTAACCAAAACAAATACGGCGTAGTTACTAAACAGCCCCATCGCTCCAATATCCAACTGGAGCTGCCACTCCTGCGCCAACCCTACCGCCAGGTTAATCATCAGAGCCCAAATACGAACCAGCAAGAAGCCCCAGATCAACACCAACAGCCAAGTCAGGTCAATTTTCTCAATACTGGAATGATTATCTCGAATCTGCCTGCGGCATCGACGCACCTCAAAAAGACACAAAACACCGAAAAGTACCCGAAGCGATTCACGAGCCAATCCCAACAAGTGATCGAACATTGAGCCAGTAGTTAAATTCTCCCCACGCAGCATGGCTGTCTTGGTTTCGCTATCAAATTGCCAGTAGGAGAAATATTCAAACACGACTGCCAGTAAAAAAGGCAGCAGGTACCAAAGGTCTCGCCTGGAAATCCTAAACCCCTCGCGAGTTAAGGAGCGGGTATACCAAAGTAACAGGGGACCTTCTAACCAGTAGGCTGCGCCAAATACAAAGAACAAGTTCGGGGAAGTCTCAATGGACCAACTGCGGAAACCTTCACCAAAATTAATCAGGATATCCAGGGGAATAGCGGCTTGTGAGAACAGAAATAGCGCCAACAAGGTGTTGCTGAAACGCCGCTCGCGACGAATCACTAACAACAACAGTGCAAAAAGAGCGCACTGATAACTGGTCATTATCAGAACAATATCGTGGAAATTGAATAGTAAAGCGTCCATTGATACTCAAATAGCCCTTCTACCTTCTTGAAAGGTCTAGACATTCCTGCGAAGCCGCGCCTTGATTGTGAACCGCTCTGCATGCCAGAAGTATCACGGAGTTATTCAGAGGCTCCCTAGAAAGATATTACCACTAAACCACCATCAGCCCGCCCAAATAAGGGGTAAAGCTTTAGGTAATACCTGAATTTGTACGTCCAGATTTGGGTATCACCACAAATCAAGACGACGAGCTGAAGCCCCCAAGACAAAATCTCCCTACCAGTATCGATTCACTAGAAAAGAACTAACTCTTCAAGCAACAAGAGGAGACCGGGATGATAAACCGTCGGAAATTTATTCAAGGACTGGCCACTGTGGGCGGGACCTCTCTGGCCCTAACCTGCACAGAGCAGCAAGCTCTTGCGGCAGCAGATAATTTTTTCAAATCGCGAAGAACTGACGCCTACCGGGCACGGCTTTTCTCTATTGAACAACTCACCACCCTGCACAAAATCTGCTCCTACCTGATACCCGCAACGGATACTCCCGGCGCAGCTGAAACAGAGTGCCATTTATTTGTCGATCACTATTTAACTGACTGCATAGAAGAGCAGACCCAGCTAAAAACCAAAAAGCTCTTACATGAGTTGGATGAGCGTGCCACCACCCGGTATGGACACCCCTTTATTCATCTTGCCCCAGAACAATCGGTTGCTCTACTCGAATCACTCGACACCGGAATAGCCCCCTTTAACCCAGACTTACAGCAAGATTTCAGGAATCTTAAATTCCTGGTGTGCCTTGGCTACTACACCAGCTTTACCGGAGCCACTCGTGAGCTTGCTTACCAAGCAATTCCCGGTGGATTCAAAGGTTCAGTTCCATTGGATCAAACCGGGAAGGCCTGGGGTTCACTGCCACGTATTTAAAGGAAAGCACTATGCAAAATGATGAATTATTGATCCAAAAAGAAAGCCAGATATTTGACGCAATCGTTATAGGGTCAGGTATTAGCGGCGGCTGGGCAGCAAAAGAACTAACCGAACGGGGATTAAATACCCTGATGATAGATCGGGGCCGGATGGTAAAACACGGTCAGGACTACCCCACAGAAAACAAGGGACCTTGGGAATTCCCACTCCGTACTAAAATGAACCTGAAAGAGAAAAAAGAAATCTATCCGATACAAAGTCGTAGTATTTTTCTCAATGAAAGCACCAAGCATTTTTTCTGTAATGACAACGAACAACCCTACTCCACAGAGCCCGGCTCAGACTTTACCTGGATTCGCGGCAATCAAGTAGGGGGCAAAAGCCTTCTCTGGTTCCGGCAGTCATATCGATTGAGTAACCACGACTTTCTCGCAAACAAACGTGATGGCGTAGGAGTTGATTGGCCCATTCGCTACAAGGATATTGCACCCTGGTACAGCAAAGTCGAACGCTTTGCCGGAATCAGTGGCAATACGGACAATATTGAGCAGCTGCCAGACTCCGAATACCAACCACCATTTGAGATGTACCAGTGTGAACAAGACATCAAGTCCAAGTTTGAAAAGCAGTACAGTGATAAACATTTCATTATTGGAAGAGCTGCTCACCTGACCAAGCCAAACCGGGAACAGGTAGCCCTAGGCCGATACAACTGCCAGGCTCGTAACCAGTGCCAACGAGGCTGCTCATTCGGCGGCTACTTTTCGACACAAAGCGCCACCATGCCAGCCGCAATGAGAACCGGCAAACTACAAATTGCCAGTAATAGCGTGGTACACAGCCTTATTTACAACTCGCAAAAGAACCGAGTAGCTGGCGTAAGGGTAATCGACAGCGAAACCCTGCAACAACGAGAGTATTTTGGCCGAATCGTTTTCCTCTGCGCATCCACATTGGGCTCAACCCAAATACTCCTCAACTCAGCCAACAAGCATTTCCCCAAGGGGCTCGCCAACAGCTCTGGTGTACTGGGCCACTACCTTATGGATCACAATTACAATGCCTCAGCCCACGGCTTTATTGATGGTTATGAAGATGAGTACTTCTCCGGGTGGAGACCAACCGGCATCCTGATTCCCAATTTCCAATATCGCCCCGAACTTTACCGAAAGCACTACAAGCGCGGCTACCAGATTTCAGGAAGCGCCTATCGGCAGGACTGGCGGACAATGGCTGCTTCCGAGGGGATTGGAAAATCTTTCAAAGAAAAACTGCAACAACCTGGGCGCTGGGGATTTTGGATCGGTGCACAGGGAGAGATGTTACCGAGGCACGAAAACCAGGTCAGCCTCCACTCCACCAAAAAAGATAAGTGGGGAATCCCGCAACTACATATCAATTGCCAATGGTCTGAAAATGAGCGTCTAATGATGAAGGATGCCTCTGAGACCATGCAAGCTATGCTTAAGAATTTGGGGCTAAGTGAAGTTAGTGGACAAGTCACTAGTGATAAATACCCCCCTGGAAGTGCCATCCATGAGGTAGGCACAGCACGAATGGGTAGTGATAAAACCAACTCAGTTTTAAATGGGCACAACCAATCGCACGATATACCCAACCTTTTTGTAACCGATGGCTCCTGCTTCGCCTCTTCAGCAGTTCAAAACCCCTCTCTAACTTTTATGGCATTAACTGCTCGAGCCGCAAACTATGCAGCCAGCGAACTTTCTGCGGGGAGATTATAAAAGTGATAAGCCTACGAAGTTTATATCGCAATCTGTTTACAGCTCTTCTCTTGACAACTTTACCCACCTTAAAATCAGTCGCAATTGAAGTGAATATGGCTACTGAGAAAATTGAACCCCAACTCGGGGTTCAACTATGGTCTGTTCGCCATGAGTTAAACCGGGACTTTTCAGGCACCCTAAAAAGACTAAAAGCAGCAGGTTTTAATGCGATAGAACTGGCTACGGAACTAGGTCCGTACAAAGAAAAGCCAAAGGAACTCCGCTCTCTACTGGAGCAATTAAAGCTAAAAGTGAGCGGTGCACACGTTTCTATTACCCAGCTGCTCCCGGAATCAATTGATGCAACGGCCACTTATTACCAGACCCTGGGTGCCGAATACCTAATTGTTGGCTGGGACCCGAGAAGCTGGGACCCTAACGGGGTAGACAAGTTAATATCGCAGCTTCGCAGTGCGCAATCCGTTCTTTCCAAGTACGGTTTGAAAATGGGATTTCATAATCACGATAAAGAATTTTCCACTTACCAAAACACAACTTTCTGGGACTATATATCCCAGTCTACTGATGACAATTTCATTTTGCAGTTAGACATCGGCTGGATTTCTGCGGCAGGCAAAGATCCTATCAGCTATCTAAAACGATATCCGGGGCGAACCTATACCACTCACTTTAAATCCTGGGTTCCTGATGAGAATATTAACAATAAAGCTAGGGAGCCTCTGAATAACTCCGTGATACCTCTGGCTTGCAAAGCGGTTCACAATCAAGGCGCGGCTTCGCAGGAATGTCTAGACCTTTCAAGAAGTTGCAACGCGGAGTGTGAATCGCTCTGCGAGCCCCGAAGGGCGGGCCTTGAAGGCTACAGCTGCTGCGTTGCAGCTCTTGCAAAGGGCTACGGCCATTCGCGGCGAGCTGCGCCTAACATCTGCAGCCTTCAAGGCCCGCAGAGGCATTACGGAGTTATTCAGAGGCTCCCTATAATCGGCATGGATCTAATAGATTGGCCTTCAATTATTGAGGCCAGTATCGAAGTCGGCGGCAGCCAGTGGATTATTCTTGAGCAGGAGACTGCGCCAAAGGGTATGGAAACAATAGAGGCGCTTATAAAATCAAAAGCAAATCTTCAGCAATACCTTTCATCGTATATGTCCACTAGAAAGGATATAAAATCATGAAATACCTATTCCCCGCCCTATTGACTTTGATACTTCAAGCCAGCAATTGCATAGCAATGACAGCCGCCCCAGAAACTTACGACTATTTAAGAATTCCTTATCCGCTGGAAAAACAGCACACCATTCAAGAACCAAGTATCGCACCTTCAAAAATCACCATCACCGCCACAAAAGGCAGCGATTTATTCACCAATGCCGACAACTCTTATCAAATAGACAATGCCCCAAGGTTACTTTTCGCACCGAAAACTGACTTTATTTTTTCCGCAAAAGTCTCTGTAGATCTTGAGAAAAACTTTGATGGAGCCGCTTTAATTGTTTATGCAGACGAGGGAAACTGGGCAAAACTTCTACTTGAGAGGTTTAACTCTGGCAAAAATGGCATAGCGTCTACCGTCGTTTATAAAGGTGGTGACGATGCCTACCATATAGAAACCCAGAGGGAATACAGCCATCTAAAAATTGCAAGGAAAGGAACTACATACTTCTTTTATCACTCAGAGGATAGCAGACACTGGTCATACCTTCGATCATTTTCCCTGCAGACCTCCAAGCCCACCAAGATTGGTTTTCTCGCCCAATCACCTACAGGCCCCAAAGTACAAGCTTTGTTTTCTGATATTAACTTTGAGGAAAAAACAATTACAGACTATATGCAGGGAACCTAACGACCTGACTATCGTCTCGAAGAAAAAACTTCGAGAGAACATTAATAACAGCCTTCGAGATACATAGCTATGACAAGCGCAACTTCTGTCATAGCTATGTATCTCGAGCCACCCGGGAAATGCTTGTCATCAAGCAGTCCGCGCCAAGGGCCTGTTTATACCAAGAAGATACCCAGAGAGAAGCTGATAAAATTCTTCAGGCTTTTCCAGCATAGGACTGTGCCCGCAATCATACACTTCACAATAATCCAAATTATCATTCTGGGAAGCCAGCAACCGCCAGGATTCAGCCGGTGTTATTTGATCGAAGTCTCCCCATATTAACTTGATCGGGCATCTCACTTTCTTCAGACTGCTATGAACATCATACTTCCTACTTATATTCAGCCATTTAACTACCGACTTAAACGTTTCGTTGGTGGAGAAAATAGTATTGATATCGGCGACGCCCTTTTCGTAGTCCGGTTTCGGCAGGCGGTTAATATCTCGGAAGACCCGCTCACAAAGTATATTTGCTGCTCCAGGTACCGCCCCGCGTAAATCAGAAAGGGAAACTCCTGCCTCCAATTCCTCAAGCCCCGGAGCTCCACTAATAACCACCCCAGCCACCAGTTCAGGATATTTTGCGGCAAAATCTAACGTAATAAGCCCACTCATCGAATTGCCGACGAGAATATTATTCTCCATATCTCCATTTAACTGGAGACACTCTCTAATCATTTCGTGCGCCGAATCCAACTTACCCATAAAAACCTCGGGGATAGATGGCTCGATAACAGTTATTTTATGTCCCTGCTGCCGGCAAGCATCTGCAACCTGATTCCAAATCCACCCACGCGCGAAAAGTCCAGGTAAAAAAACGATATGACAAGGTGCCATTAGTTCCTCCAACTCCATTTCAAGTTAATTTATCCGCACCACCCCCGGCACTACCATGACCGAGGACCTCAAAATGCACAAAAATCAAATAGGGAACCAACCCACCATAACCGCCATAATTCAATGGAAGGCTAGGTCTGAAAAGTAAACACTCGAAAAATAACCAGCAATAAGAATGCCAACTATCCAAGAGCCCTAATTTTGAGAGCGAAGCCATACTAACCAGTGAGGAATGGCAGCTTCATTTCAAATTAATTACCTTTCTGTTCCCGAGAAAATGGAATCTGCGCAAAGCCTACCCCACTCCAAAATTTAAATAAGATTAGAAAATAAAATTTATTGAATTATTTATTCGTTTGCACGTTTGCAGTGCCTGACAACTCAATACAGCACCAATAGCGGCAATAATTTTGTGACAAGTAATACTATGAAGGCGTGAAATAACAAAAATCAGGAGAGGTAGATTTATCGTGGGATAACGCTACCCAATATACTAAAAATGGAGAAGGAAATAGGACCCTATGAGGCATGGATGCCGATTAGGAGCTTACAGAGTTGTATTCACAGCGAGTCTCGAGTGAAGTGTATTCTTTCCTTCCACCCCAGCAGAAAATTTATGAGATAAAAGAAATAGTAATATCTGGAAAGAAGAGATTGGCGGGCAAAGAAGTGCCAACGGGATAGAACATCACACTGGCACCGTTCCTGTGAGAACAAATTGTTTCAGCCACTAACCGGAACCAAAAAACAGGCTCCGGTTAGAACTGAGGGTAATTAGCCCTTTAAGTGTGTTGTAACTTAACCGTCACAACGAATATCAGCAGATACTCCAGCTTCCGGGGTCAACTTAACGTTGGCAACCGCAATAGCCATCGGA
This sequence comes from Microbulbifer maximicatervae (SeqCode), assembly GCF_052467815.1. Lineage (NCBI taxonomy): Bacteria > Pseudomonadati > Pseudomonadota > Gammaproteobacteria > Cellvibrionales > Microbulbiferaceae > Microbulbifer > Microbulbifer maximicatervae (SeqCode). Next base: position 2,873,400 of record NZ_CP174326.1, on the reverse strand, counting down.
GCTTCACTCTCCAGACCAAAGGCACTAAAGACCTTGCCGAAATCCGCACCGGCTTTTACAAAACACTGCAGATCTACAGAAACCCGGGTCCAGCTTTTCTGTTCCATGGATTTCAGCGCAGACTCCAGCGGTACCTTGGCAGAACAGCCATCACCACAGTTCATGGTGGCCACCACCGGCTTTTCAATTGGCTGATCGACACGGATATTCAGTGTCAGCGCAGACTTCTCTTCCAGGTAGACATTCAGGTCCTGCATATATTCAGCAGACAACTGAACTGCGCCAGGACGCAGACCTTTCCAGGTAATCAGTCGCGCATCTTCCTGGGAAGACATATCGATGGAGCTGACAGTGATGTTCTTATCGTCTCCGCTAACCGCGAAGTTACCGTGTACAGGTACAACCTCTGCCCCAGCTTCAGCAATATTCAACACCCAGGGAGCCTGCGGGCGGGATACCAACAGCCAGGCTTCTTCCAAACCGCCACCGGCACTGGATTCACTGGTCTCCGGCAATTCGTTGCTCACCAGGGATTCCTGTTCAGCAGCCAGGCCATAGCCCAACTCAAACAATGGCTCGTAATTGTCGTGGTAAGGATTCAGGACATTCTGATAGCTGTGCATTGGCCAGCTGAATGGCAGCTTGCCAGTAAAGTCGTAACGGGCTTCCCCATCGGCGCCTTTAATCAGCACATCTGCAACACCAGCACCTTCAGAGCCAGGCAGCCAGGCAGCAACAAAGGCATCGGATGCATTCAATTCACTGTTAATCCAGAGAGGACGGCCTGAAAGGAAAACGCTCACTACCTGAACACCCTGCTCGCGCAGTTTTTTCAGCAGCGCCAAATCCTTCTTGTTACCGCGCTGGTATTCCAGGTTGGTAATATCGCCGTGCCACTCTGCATAGGGCTCTTCACCAAATACAACAATTGCAACCTTGGGCGCCTTACCATTGGCAAAAGTCGCATCTGAGAAACTGCCATCCGCACTCAATACCGCTTCACCGCCAGCGGCTTTAACCGCCGATGAAATACCTTCAAAGATGGAAGTCGCACCAGGGAAATCTGCGCGTGTGTTGCCAGTACCCTGCCAGGAAATCGTCCAACCACCACTCTGCTTGGACAGGTTATCCGCACCATCGCCGGCAACCAGAATATTCTGGTCCGCAGCCAATGGCAGCAGCTTGTCGTTGTTTTTCAGCAATACCAGGGATTTACGTACCGCTTCACGCGCGATTGCGCGGTGCTCCGGGTTGCCCAAGATGCCGTCTTTGCCTGCCAGCGGCATATTGCGGTCAAACAGACCTGCACGGATCTTCACTCGCAGGATACGGCGAACGGCATCATCGATACGCTCCGCACCGATTTCACCGCTCTTGGCCTGGGCCAGGGTGTTGTTGTACAGGGCTTTCCAGTCCGCCGGCACCATAAACATATCAAGGCCGGCATTAATCGCCGCTGCACAGCTCTCTACGGTGCAACCGGGCACGAAACCGTGGCCATTCCAGTCGCCCACCACAAAGCCATCAAAACCGAGGCGCTCTTTCAAAACAGTGGTCAGAAGATATTTGTGGCCGTGGAGTTTTTCACCGTTCCAGCTATTGAATGAAGCCATAACGGTCTGTACGCCTGCCGGCAGAGATGTCAGGTAACCCGCCGCATGGACCTCTGCCAGTTCTTTTTCCGGAACCGCATTATCACCTCGGTCAATTCCTCGATTCGTACCACCGTCACCGACAAAGTGCTTGGCAGTGGCAACCAGGTTTTCGCCGCGCAGGAATTCAGCGCTGGATTTTTCGCCCTGGAGCCCCTTCACCATTGCCTCGGCATAATCCGCAACAATCTTGGGATCTTCGGAATAGCTCTCGTAAGTTCTGCCCCAGCGGTCATCGCGGACTACCGCGACGGTGGGAGCGAAAGTCCAGTCGATACCGGTCACTGCCACTTCGCGGGCGGTAGCGCTACCAATACGCTCAATCAGCTCCGGGTCTTGGGCGGCACCCAGACCAATATTGTGCGGAAACAGGGTCGCACCGATCACATTGTTGTGGCCGTGAACCGCATCGGAACCCCAGATCAGGGGAATCGCAACACCGCCATCGGAAGTATCCATAGAAGCCTTAAAGAAGGCGTCAGACAGGGCCAACCAGTCTTGCGGCGTGGCAAACTTATCGTTGTTCGGGAAGGCGCCACCACCATTCAATACGGAACCCAGGTGATAGGTCTTCACATCTTCAGGAGTAACGCTGCGGATTTCCGCCTGGATCATCTGACCCACTTTCTCTTCCAGAGACATGCGGGACATGATTTCAGTGATTTGGGCTTCCAGCTTTTCATCGCGTGGTAAGGCTGGCTTGAGTTCAGGCCAGTTGTCGATGCCCTCGGCGGCACTGGTGCCGGTGTCAGCCTGCGCTTTATCGGCTTTTGGCTCAGTTTGTTGGCTCTCGGAGTGACACCCGGCGAGCACAGAGGCACAGAGCACAAAGCCCAGCGAAAATCGCTTACTAAAATTCACGAATAACTCCCAAAATTATTCCACGCTTGTTAACTGGCTCTACAAGTAGCGAACGGCTAACCTTTGGAAAATACTCCCAAAGCTATGCGACCAGCACGCTTCAACTATCGCCTTATTTATTATGCCGCGCATCAGCTGCACAAACAGATCTGCACGGTCTGCTTCCACTGAACCGAAATAGTAGAGATTACCTCCAAATCCAGCTCTCGTCGGAATCAAGCTCTACTGATGCCACATTCACCAAACAGCCATAAAACCAAGTCATAGCCACCCTGTGGGCACAGTTCGCAATGGCAACAAATTGCAGTACTTGTCTCTATAGGCCAATAGAAATCCGATGGACTGGTCCAAATCACAGACAAGGCGGAAAGGATAAATGAAGGTTCTACTCCACCGCGCTACCGCGCAGGGTTCGTGAAAAAGCGCCGTAATAAACGATGTAGCAGTAACACACCAGAGGTACCAAAAATGAATACTGGATACCGGCACTATCAGCCAGCATCCCCTGGAATAGAGGAATAATTGCACCGCCGACAATTGCCATACACAGGACGCCACTACCCTGACTGGTATGCTTGCCTAGCCCACGCAAGGCCAGGCTGAATATAGTCGGGAACATAATCGAGTTGCACAGGCCCACTGCAACTATGGACCAGACCGCGATCGGGCCTGACGTCATCATCGCGATTGCAATAAGCACCACCGAACCCAGGCCACAAACCGCCAGTGTTTTACCCGCAGAAACAAAGCGCAACAAAAAAGCCCCGGCAAAGCGCCCGATCATCGCTCCGCCCCAGTAATAAGAGACATACTTTGACGCTTCAAAAGGAGCCATCTTTGCCACTGATGGTTCACCAAAGAAACTCACCAGGAAACTGCCAATAGCCACCTCTGCACCCACATAGGCAAAAATACCTACAGCCCCCAGGGTTAAGCGGGGGAAGCGCCACAGAGAAAACACATCGTGACCATCCGCTCCACCACCCTGTTGGTGCTCGGGAATAGCCGGCAACCTGATCCAGGAGAAGAAAGCGACCATCACCAGTAGAAGCACTGCTAACCAGAAATACGGGGTCTCAACTAAAGCCGCTTCCCGGGCCCTGAACTCAATAATGCTTGCCGCTGTATCCGGGTCGGCGGTAATAGTGAGTCCCGCAAAGAAAACTGCGCCACCAATCACCGGTGCCAAGGTAGTTCCCAGGGAGTTAAAAGCCTGGGTTAAATTCAATCGACTGGGCGCCGTGCGAGCACTTCCCAGCGCAATAACATAGGGATTTGCGGAAACCTGCAGCAGAGTAATACCAGAGGCAAGGACAAACAGCCCCAGCAAGAAGACTTCGTAGATTTGCAGGCGGGCAGCGGGAATAAAGACCAGGCAACCTGCACAGGCCACCAAAAGCCCGAGCACCAGCCCAAGCTGATAGCCAACCCGCCTCAACAGCATACCTGCCGGCACAGATACCAGGAAGTAAGCAGCAAAAAAGTAAAACTGCACCAAGACAGCTTTGGTGTAACTCAGCTCAAAAACATTTTTTAAGTGCGGAACCAGCACATCGTTCAGGCCGGTAATAAATCCCCAAATCAGAAATAGGGACGTAAGTGCAATTAAATTGATATAGCGCGGGGCGACGCCGGCCGCTACGCCGGCACGGGTATCAGTATCATATTTAGCCATCTCGCTCGAGGAGAACCCCGGTTCGGGCAACATCTGGCTCATCGGAAACCGATCCCCAAATCTAAACTATTTCTTACCAGCGGCTGGTCCATTCACCCGGAACTTTTTCCGCCACCACATATTTATTGGCAGAAGTCAGTATCGCTCCTGCGACTGTGGATTCATTCAAGCCGTAAAAGGCCCTGTACATTTTTACCACACTTAACGACAACTACCTATCCACTCAACCAAATTTCAAATTACCATTTTTGACCAGGTAGACAATCTATTAGTAGCCAGCTGAATAAACCGGTGTACCACTGATCGTTGGAACTGGAGGAGTCCGGGCCGATTAAATCACTTTTAAAAAAGAGAGGAGTGTTGTCTTCTGAATCGAGATTGCCGAAAATTACTCGACTATTCACCCCGAAATCAGATAAAAAGGACTTTCTCAAGGGTGAGCCGGAAGTGTGGCGCTATCACCTCTGGCGGGTCACGTTTCTGCAGGGTAATATTCGGCAGATAATAATGAACGCGACGATGAGCGTCTATCCCGTCCTTTTCACAATACTAAATACGCGGGACATCATGCAGTACTCGACCCGTCTAGATACGAGACCAAACACTGATATTCAGTCGACCCGCTGGTTTTGGAAACTGCAGCTGGTCAGCTGGGTTGGCATACTACTGGTCACTTTTCTTTCACTGACCCTGTGGCACTCCCCTACTGAGTGGCCACACTTCGAGCCGGTCAATACAGTATTCCAGTGCGCTATTGCATTTTTATTATCCCTGTTTCTAAAACCGATTTTTGATGTCGCCTGGGAATCAGAACTCGCTTTCCGCACCGTGATCTACCTTCTGGCTGTCGCTGTTATTTCCGGAATATGGACCCTGGTTCGTATGGAGGCCTATATACGCCTCAGTGGTGAACACTCTATCTGGTCTGAGTTCGGCGGCTGGTATTACGCTTCTTTATTTGTATTTTTATTCTGGAGCGCCCTCTACTGCGGGGTAAAATATCACTTCCTACTCAATGAAGAGCACAAAAAAATGCTGGAGGTCGCAGCAGTACATGAACGGGAGCAACTCCGCAGACTCCAAGCAGAGGCCATCGCCAATGAAGCGCAACTAAAAATGTTGCGCTACCAGCTCAACCCCCACTTTCTCTTCAATACGCTCAATTCCATTAACGCCCTAATTCGATTCCAGCAAGCTGATGAAGCGAGGGAAATGGTTGTGCGTCTCAGTGATTTTTTAAGGCTCTCCCTAAAAGAAGACCCCATGCAGAAAGTTGAGCTTGAACGAGAGATCGAGGCGGTATTGCTTTATTTGGAGATTGAAAAAACCCGCTTTGCCGACAGGTTGTCCGTAGACCTGTCGATCGATGAAACCGTACGCCGCGCACAAGTGCCCAGCATGTTGCTGCAACCACTGGTAGAAAACTCGGTGAAATATGCCATAGCCCCCAACGAAATGGGGGGCACTATCGGCATCCACGCTCACAACACCGATGATCGCCTGGTACTGGAAGTCTATGACACCGGCTGCCCAGATCACTTTGCCAGCGAATGTGACCCGGAGTCCTCCTCAACGGGAGTGGGCCTCAAAAACGTACGCGAACGCCTGTCGACGCTCTACCCACAAGATTTCAAAATAGAACAAAACAAAAACTCTGATGGCGGTATGCAAGTACTCATCAATATTCCACTGGAAATTTCCAACCCATCAACCCACCTGACACAGGGAGAAGTTCAATGAGCAAGCTCAGCGTCGTACTGGTGGACGACGAGCCCCTGGCTTTACGGCTACTTAAAAGTATGCTCGAAGAACGCAAGGACCTGGATATTCTCGCCTGTTGTCGCAATGGCCGGGAAGCTGTCCAAGCAGTTTCAGAGCACAACCCGGACCTACTCATTCTCGATGTGCAGATGCCCGGAATGAACGGTTTTGATGTGGTGCGCAACCTGCAGGCTGACACCATGCCCTTAGTAATCTTTGCCACAGCCTACGACCAATACGCCCTTAAGGCTTTTGAAGTCCACGCGGTTGACTATGTGCTCAAGCCACTGGACCCGCGCCGACTGGAAACCGCCCTCGACCGCGCCCGACAGCGCCAGGCACAGATGTTATCCAAAGGAGAGGATGGTCATCAGGAAGAGAAAAATCGCCTGATGCGATCTTTTGAAAGCAGTGCCAGCAAAGCCTCAAGTGGAGAGAGTACCGCTGCAGCAGCAACCCAGCGTCTCGCCATTAAAGACCGAGGCAGTATCACAATGGTTAACCAACCGGATATCGAGTGGATCGATGCGGCGGGTGACTATATGTGTGTGCATGCCAAAGGGGAAACCCATGTAATGCGCAGCACTATTAAAGACCTGCAAAAACAACTCTGCCCGGACACTTTTAAACGCATCCACAGATCCACACTGGTTAACCTGAACTTTATTGTACATATCAAGGTTTTGACCAAGGGCGAGTACTTTCTCACCCTGAGCAGCGGTGCAAAGCTGAAAGTAAGCCGCAACTATCGCTTACCGATTAAAGAGTTTCTCGATTCCAACAAACAGTCTGATCTAACTGCCCCCCAAGCTTCCTAACCCCCAACCTCTCTAAAACTGGCAGGGATCGCCGGTACCCCCTCTTCCCCCACCATTCAAAACATTTCAAATTGACCATTTATTCCGGACACAAAAAAGCCGGCATAAAAATGCCGGCAAACGAGCTCAGAAGAGAAGAAAAGAAACTTAAGCGCGTTTATCTGTACGGTGTCCAGAGAGACCGTAGTAGAGAATATAGAGGTAACAGAAGATCGGCAGAACGAACGCCAATTGGATACCAATCTGGTCAGCCAGAAGCCCCTGCAACAACGGCACAATGGCACCGCCTACAATGGCCAGGCATAAGATTCCGGAGCCCTGACTGGTCGATGGGCCCAGCTTGGCCAGAGCCAAACTAAAGATAGTCGGGAACATAATAGAGTTGCACAGACCCACAGCCAGTACCGCCCACATCGCCAGATAGCCGCTACCCGTAACAGTAATCAACAGCAGTACACAGGAGCCGATAGAGCAGATTGCGAGCACTTTGCCAGCAGAGATAAAGCGCATAATTAAAGCGCCGGCAAAGCGACCGACCATAGCGCCACCCCAATACAGGGAGATATAGAAGGCAGCTTCAGACTCTTCCAAGCCGGCGATGGAATCCTCAGCGATAAAGTTCACCAGGAAGCTGCCGATAGAGACTTCAGCACCCACGTAGACAAAAATAGCGATCGCACCCAATACCAAGTGGCGGTAGCTCCAGGCGGAAGCGGCTTCGGCATTGGAAGCTGCAGCGGAGGTTGCGCTGCTGACAATTTTTGGCAAATTCAAAAATGCGAAGACGATAGCCAGGATCGCCAGCGCGGACGCCAGGATCAGGTAGGGAACTTCAATAACCGCAGCGCTGGCAGCACCCGCTGCAACGCCGGCAGCGGGTAAAATCAGCAATGCACCAAATTGAGGGGCGATAGTGGTACCCAGGGAGTTAAAACCTTGGGTCAGGGTCAGGCGGCTGGGCGCCGTGCGCTCATCGCCCAGTGCTGTCACATAAGGGTTGGCGGAAACCTGTAAAATAGTAATACCGGAAGCCAGAATAAACAGAGCACCGAGGAACAGTGCATAAACTTCCATTCTTTCAGCGGGGATAAACAGCAAACAGCCAACCACCGAAATACTTAAGCCGGTCACAATCCCTTTCTGATAGCCAATTTTACTGACCAGGGCACCGGCAGGCAGGGAAACGAGGAAATAAGCACCAAAAAAGCAGAACTGCACCAGCATTGCCTGGGCATAGTTCAGCTCGAAAATTCCTTTCAAGTAGGGAATCAAAATATCATTCAGGCAGGTGATAAAGCCCCACATAAAAAATAGTGAGGTCAGCGCCACCAGGGCAAACCTGTGCCCCGACTGGTCACCCGTCGGTATCTGCGCAGCATCCGTTGCTGTATTACTCTGCATTATTGCCATAATTATTAATCCTGAGACTTCAGCTCACAGGCTTCACCGGTCGATATTTTCAGCCGGGCAAACCTGTGCCTTTTGCACCAATCTTTATTGTTGGTACTTTCTATCATGGAGGCAGCGCCGTCTCAGAGGCCTTTTCGATAAGGGGGTTCAAAATGGGGGCAGCGTGGACATACAGCGGCCGCCAAGCTCCAGACTGTCTGCTACCAGCCAATAGAGCCTCTCCCTCAACGGCTCCGCTCACAAGAGTAGATCACACAGTTTGTAGTACTTTATTTCTCTTTTCAGGCTTCCCGAGGGTTTAATAACCTATCTATGTCGACAGCTATTACCTAAGGAAACCCAGTAAAGAATAGATTTTTCAGAAAAGAAGCGACGAAGGGAGAGCCCGGCCACACAAAAATAACACACAGCCGCAAGTATCTATGAGTAGGGAAAGAAGGGGCCAGGAAGTAAGCACCAACCGCGCACAAGGGCAATAAGTTTATACACTTGGCGCGGCAGGGGAAGGATCTAGGGAGCCTCCGAACAACTCCCTAAAGCAAAAAAGCAGCTTAGGAAACGATATTGCCGTAGCTCATCAGGCGCTGATAGCGCTTCTCCAGCAGCTCATCAATGGGGATGCTGCTCAGCTGGTCCAACTGCTCGCTGAGACGGTCTTTGAGGCTACTGGCCATTGCATCCGGATCGCGGTGAGCACCACCGAGAGGTTCGGGGATGGTTTCATCCACAATACCCAACTCTTCCAACACGCTGGAAGTCACCCCCATCGCCTCAGCGGCCAAAGGCGCTTTCTCGACCGTTTTCCAGATAATGTTGGCGCAACCCTCAGGGGAAATCACAAAGTAGGTGGAGTATTGCAGCATGTTCAGCTGGTCACCCACACCGATCGCCAGTGCACCACCGGAGGAACCTTCACCAATCACGGTACAAATAATCGGCGTGCGCAGGCGGGACATCACTGCCAGGTTCTGGGCGATGGCTTCACTGATACCGCGCTCTTCACTGTCGATACCCGGATAGGCTCCCGGGGTGTCGATCAGGGTCAGCACCGGCATTTTAAAGCGCTCGGCCATTTCCATAACACGCAGGGCTTTGCGGTAACCCTCCGGCTTCGGCATACCAAAGTTACGCGCAACCTTCTCGTTTACAGAGCGGCCTTTCTCTTCACCAATCACCGCTACCGGCTTGCCATTTAAGCGCGCGATACCGGCGATAATCGCCTTGTCATCACCAAAGTGGCGGTCGCCGTGCAGCTCATCCCAATCGGTAAACAAACGCTCGATATAGTCTTTTGAATAGGGACGTTGCGGATGGCGGGCTACCTGTACGACCTGCCACGGGCTCAGGTCGGAGTAGATGGACTCGGTCAAAGTTCTACTCTTCTCCCGCAACCGGGTAACTTCATCGGCGATATTCAGCTCGTTGTCATCACCCACAAGCTGCAGCTCTTTTATCTTGCCTTCCAGCTCTGCAATTGGCTGCTCAAACTCGAGAAAATTAAAATTCATGAAATCTGCGCCTTTAACTCTTTTTGTTACCACCGGGCTATCACAGCGGCATAGCTTAACTGTACAGAACCAGCCAGTCGAGCCCGGTAGATTTTAACGCCGTTGTGCGTATTGAAGCGCCACCTGCTCACGTCCCAACAGTTCCCTGAGGGACTGGACCATCTGGTCGTTTGGTTCCACGTTCCACTGCGGCGGCAATCGGTACAAACCCCGGGCATCATGGCGGGAAACCTCAAGGCTGACCCCGCACTGACCACCGGTATAGGGTTGCAGGCAAGCGGCCAGCCGCTTGGCCAGCCCCGGTGCCACACTGCCGCTATCCACTCGCAAGCGCACCCCGGTCACCCGGCTCTGGCGCAACTCATCGAGCGTGGAAACGCTGTTTACTGTCATCTTCAGGCCGCCACTGTAATCGTCAGTGGCAACCGGTCCATCCAATACCAGCAATGCATCTTTGGCCAACTTATCCCTGTGTTCGCCAAAGGCTTCGCTGAACATGGCCGCTTCAATACGACCACTGCGGTCATCCAGGGTGACAATAGCCATGGAATCACCGCGTTTTGTTTTCATTACCCGCATCGCCACAACCAGGCCCGCAACTTTTTGCGATTCCCGGCCGGGTTTCAAATCGGCGATTCGCGCCTTCACCAGGTGTTGTAACTCACCGGCATACTCGTCAATCGGGTGCCCGGTGAGATACAGACCCAGGGTATTCTTTTCACCTTCCAGGCGCTCGCGGATACTCCAGCAGCGTGTGCGGCGGAAATCCTCGTACACATCGCCTTCGGATGCCTGGGGCACCACTTCGCCAAACAGGTCCATCATGCCCGCATTGGTATTGGCCTTTTGCTGTTCCGCCGCTTTTACCGCTTCATCCAGCGCGTTAAACAGCACCGCACGGGAGTAATCCAATCCGTCGGCACCATTGGTATCCGGGCCTATGCTGTCCAGTGCCCCTGAGCGCACCAGCGCCTCCAGCGCGCGCTTGTTCACCTTGCGTGGGTCAACCCGCGAACAGAAGTCGAACAAATCGGTAAAAGGACCGCCCTCTTCCCGCGCCGCAATAATATTTTCAATCGGACCTTCACCCAGGCCCTTAATCGCACCGAGACCGTAGATAATGCGATTGTCGATATCCACCGAGAACTGGAAGCTGCCCAGATTCACATCCGGCGGCACCAGCACCAGCTCCATGGCTCGGCACTCTTCGATAAAGGTCACCACCTTATCGGTCTTATCCATATCCGAAGACATGGTCGCCGCCATAAACTGGGCGGGATAGTGCGCTTTCAGCCAAGCGGTCTGGTATGACACCAGTGCGTAAGCCGCAGAGTGCGATTTGTTAAAACCATAGCCTGCGAACTTCTCTACCAGGTCGAAGATCTTAATCGCAAGTTCGGGGTCAATTCCTTGCTCTTTTGCCCCATTTTCAAAAGTGGCCCTCTGTTTGGCCATTTCCTCCGGTTTCTTTTTGCCCATCGCCCGGCGCAACAGGTCGGCGCCACCGAGGGTATAGCCCGCCAACTCCTGGGCAATCTGCATAACCTGTTCCTGGTAAACAATAACCCCGTAAGTGGGCTCCAGGATCGGTTGCAGTTTCTCGTGCTGGTATTTGGCATCCGGGTAGGCCACCTGGGCGCGACCGTGCTTACGGTTAATAAAGTCATCAACCATGCCCGATTGCAGCGGACCCGGACGGAACAGGGCCACCAGGGCGATCATATCTTCCAGGTTGTCCGGCTGTAGGCGCTTGATCAGGTCCTTCATACCCCGGGATTCCAGCTGGAATACCGCCGTGGTCTCTGCCCTTTTGAGCATTTTGAAGGTTTCTTCATCGTCCAGCGGCAGCGCGGCAATATCCAGGGGCTCCTCACCCTCGCGCGCACGGGTCTCGTCCACCATGCGCTTGGCCCAGTCGATGATGGTCAGCGTCCGCAGGCCGAGGAAGTCGAACTTCACCAGACCCGCATCTTCCACATCGTTTTTATCGAACTGGGTTACCAGACCCGCGCCGGTCTCGTCACAGTAGAGCGGCGCAAAGTCGGTGAGCTTGGTGGGGGCGATAACCACGCCACCGGCGTGCTTGCCCACGTTACGGGAGACCCCTTCGAGTTGCAGGGCCATCTCCCAGATTTCCTGGCCCTCATCGTCGTGGTCGAGGAATTCCCGCAGGATCTCTTCCTGGTCGAAGGCCTTTTGCAGGGTCATGCCCACATCGGGGGGAATCATTTTGGACAGCTTGTCGGCGAGGCCGTAGGACTTGCCCTGTACCCGCGCCACGTCCCGCACCACCGCCTTCGCGGCCATGGTTCCGAAGGTAATAATCTGGCTCACCGCCTGGCGGCCATAGTTATCCGCAACGTAGCCAATTACCCGGTCGCGCTTCTCCATACAGAAGTCGATATCGAAGTCGGGCATCGACACCCGCTCCGGGTTCAGGAATCGTTCGAACAGCAGATCGTATTGCAGCGGGTCCAGATCGGTAATATCCAGCGAGTAGGCCACCAGGGAGCCGGCACCGGAACCCCGCCCCGGGCCCACCGGGATATCGTGGTCTTTGGCCCACTGGATAAAGTCCATTACGATCAGGAAGTAACCGGGGAATCCCATCTGGATAATGATATCCAGCTCAAAGCGCAGGCGGTCTTCGTAGATCTGGCGGCGCTCGGCATAGTCCGCAGCGGATTTGTCGAGGATGGTGGCGAGACGCCGCTCCATACCTTCATAGGAGACCTTTTCGAAAAACTGGTCTTCGGTCATACCCTCGGGAATCGGGTATTCCGGCAGGAAGTACTTACCCAGCTGGATCGGTGCGGAGCAGCGCTTGGCAATCTCCACGGTGTTTTCCAGGGCTTCGGGGATATCGCCAAACAGCTCCCACATTTCTTCCGGTGTGCGGAAATACTGCTGCGCGGAGTAGCGGCGTTCGCGGCGGGGGTCATCGAGAGCGCGGCCTTCATGGATACAGACGCGCACCTCGTGGGCCTCAAACTCGCTCTCGTCCATAAAGCGCACGTCGTTAGTGGCTACCACTGGTAAGTTTAGGTTCTGGGCCAACTTCACCGCCGAGTGCAGGTAGTCCTCATCGCCGGCGCGCCCGGTGCGCTGTAGCTCCAGGTAGTAGCGGCCGGGGAATAACTCCGCCCACTCCCGGGCCAGCTCCTCCGCCTGGGCGCGGCGCCCCGCTACCAATGCACGGCCCACATCGCCGTACTTGGCACCGGACAGCATCAACACCCCTTCGCTGTACTCCTTAACCCATTCGCGCTTGATATAGGCATTACCGTGGTACTGGCCCTCCATCCAGGCGCGGGAAATCAGCTCGGTAATATTGCGGTAGCCGTCGGCGTTCATCGCATAGAGCGTGATCAGCGTTGGCTTGCCCTCGCCGCCTTCGCTGAGCCAAAAATCCGCTGCGGTAATCGGCTTGATACCGGAACCCAAACAGGCCCGGTAAAATTTAATCTGCCCGTAGAGGTTGCACTGGTCGGTAATCGCCAGGGCTGGCATTTCCAGCTCCTGGGCGCGGGCGATGGCCGGCTTGATTCTTACCAGGCCATCGATCAGGGAAAATTCTGAGTGAATTCTTAGGTGGACAAAGGGTTGGGTCATAGTCGCATTTAGTTCCGGGCCCTGCGAGGCCCGGCCCCGACAAAGCGCTATCGATTGTTTACCAGATTCGGCCCATTTGCCGCGCGCGCTCGGTGCAGAGCTTTAACACTGCACGGCGCTCATCGTTATCCATGGAGCCCCAGCGGCTGATTTCGTTTCCACTGCGAAAACAGCCCTCGCACAGGTCCTGCTCATTCAGGGCACATACGGAGATACAGGGGGATTTAACCGGGCGCTCTTTCGGCTGCACGGTTTTTACCGGTTGTTCAGACATCTTTAGCCTCAAGCGGGACCAGTTCACTGGCGAAATGTTTGCCGTTGGCCGCATAGTGATCGCTGCTGGCTTTAAGCAGCTCGTAGGTGGCGGGATCGAGAGATTTTACTACCTTGCCGGGAGAGCCCAGCACCATAGAGTAATCGGGGATTTCTGTGCCCTCGGTCACCAGCGCATTGGCGCCAATGATACAGCACTTGCCGATTTTGGCCCGGTTTAAGATCACGGCATTGATACCAATCAGGCTGTAATCACCAATGTCACAGCCGTGCAGCATCACTTTATGGCCTACGGTGACACCGGTGCCGATGGTTAATGGCACACCCACATCGGCATGCAATACCGAGCCATCTTGTACGTTGCTGTATTCACCGATAGTGATCGGCGCACAGTCACCGCGCACCACCGCGTTAAACCATACGGAACTGTGCGCAAGCATACGCACATCTCCAATCACATGGGCACCCGGCGCAATATAGTGGCCCTCACCTTCCAGTTGTGGCTGCTTATCCCCCAATCTGTACAGCATTTGGCCTCCGGCTCGATATGATTATGAACCGCTTATTATCTCGCGCCAAAGAGGCCGTGGCTAGGGAGAGATGATTGCGCTTTTCCCAATATGACCCGCTAGAGCAGCTCGCCCTGCTGGACAAAGTTGGCACCCTCAAGGGTGAGCAAGCGCGCTTTCAAAGACAGGCCGCCAGCGTAGCCGGTAAGGCTGCCATTAGCTCCGATTACACGGTGGCAGGGAATAACGATGGCAATCGGATTCGCACCATTGGCCCGCGCCACCGCGCGAATAGCCCGTGGCTGGCCCAGCCACTGGGCTTGCTGGCTGTAACTGCGGGTTTCGCCAAAGGGAATTTGCAACAGCGCATCCCAAACCCGGCGCTGGAATTCAGTGCCCTTTGGCGCCAGAGGCAAATCAAAGCTTTTGCGCTGGCCAGTGATATATTCCCGCAACTGCTGGGCGGCCAAATCCGTCAGCTCCGAGGCGCCCCGCTGCCAACCGGCCCCCAAACGCAGTGGCCGTTCATCGTCATAAAACTGGAGTGCAACTATACCTCTGGAGCCTCGGGAGAGCCCCTCTCCCTCCTGTTCGCAGGCCGCGATGGCAACATCACCCAATTCCGTGGTGTAACTCTCATAGACAATCATTTTTTCTCTCCAGATTTCAGGGACTGCCACAACAAAATGGCTCCATATGCCCGCCAGGGCCGCCACTGCTCTGCCCGCTCCAGGGCCTGCTTGGGTTTTGCCTTTTCACCATCACTGCCCAGGGCTTGCAGAATACCCAAATCCGACGCGGGGAAAGCATCCGGCATCGACAGGCCGCGCATAGCAATATAATGCGCTGTCCAATCGCCAATACCCGGCAGTGCTGTGGCTTGGCTGCACCAATCCTCCAGGGACTGATCGGCAAAACTCACACGGCCATCCAAAGTTGCAGCAACAAACTCCTGTAGGGTTTTCACCCGAGCCCGGGTCAAGCCCAGATCGGCAAAGTCCGCCTCAGCGAGACGCTCCGCCGTTGGGAATAAAAACCGCTCTCTGCCAGCATCGTCCACAAACGACTCCCCGTAGCGGGCCACGATACGTCCGGCAATAGTGGTCGCCGCCGCGACACTGATCTGCTGACCGAGAATCGCCCGCAGTGCATATTCGAATGGGTCCCAGGCACCGGGCAAGCGCAGGCCCGGATTCTTCGCCAACTGATCCGCCAGCAGTGGATCTTCATTTAATACCGTCTGAATCTCCTCAATATCCGCATCCAGATCAAACAGCCGGCGCAGGCGCTGGTTCAATAGATATAACCCTGCCCCACCTTCCTGACCAAAAACTTCCACCACCAGGCGATTGCGTTGCGGATCGTGGGAAACCTCCATCACGCCACGACAAGAATCCAGTTCGAAACTGCGTGAATAGACCTCCCCCTCCACCTGCTCCACCCCGGCCAAAGCGCGAGTTCCCAAAAAAGCCAGGAGTTGCTGCCAATCTAATGGCGGACGGTAATCCAGGTACAACCGCACCCGTGTGGCACTCGCCTTCTCAGCGCGCGCTGCGTGTCCCTCCCTGCGCACCTCGGATGGGGTGCGTTTGTAGATCTGTTTGAACACGCCGTTAAAGCGTCTCAAGCTGTTAAAACCGGACTCATAGGCGATTTCAGCAACAGGCAAGTCTGTATCTCGCAGTAAACGAAAAGCAAACAGTGCCCGCTCGGTTTGCCAAACCGCTAAGGGGCTTACTCCCAGGTGCTCAGAGAACAAACGCCGCAAATAGCGGCTGCTGACCCCGAGACGCTCTGCCAGTCGCTCTACAGATTGTGGCTCGCGCTCACTGCGCATCAGTTTTAAAGCGCGCTGTACGGTAGTCGAAACCAATCCCCAAGCTGGACTGCCCGGCGCAGAATCGGGGCGACAGCGCAGGCAGGGCCTAAAGCCCGCATTGGCCGCCTCGGCAGCAGTCTCAAAATAAGTAACATTGCGCTCCAGCGGAGGCCGAGCGGGACAGATCGGGCGGCAGAAAATGCCGGTTGTTTTCACTGCGGTATAGAAGCGCCCATCAAAGCGCCGGTCTCGGGCCAATCGCGCACTGGAGCAAACTGCTGCATCAATCTTCATAAGTCTCTCTCGTTTCTGACTACCAGTGTATGGATTGGACGGTATCGGAACTAGTCATAAACGGAACTGACCATTTTGGGCTTTAGACTTGCAAGTCAGAAAGTGAGGCCCAGAGGGAAAGGGCCAATTGGGCTCACTTTAGATATCTCTCTAAGAATGCCTTGGTTGAGAAGTCGCACCTAAGGAACCTCTGAACAACCCCTTGATGCCTCTGGCTTACAACAGTCAAGGCGCAGCTACGCAGAAATGTCTAGATCTTTAAGGAAGTCGCAATGCGGAGTTGAATCGCTCTGTAAGCCAGAGGCACCATGAAATCATCCAGTGGCTCTTTAGTTTTGCACGCAGCCAGGCCATTGCTTTGCTCAGCACCAGCTCTATATGCGTTAGCCCCGGCAAGTTATAAAAGGCTGCACCGAGATATTTTTGATCAGTTTGACTGTTATTTTTTCAGAATGGCTTGAATAGGCGAAAATTTATTGAAATATAATTGATTAAGACGTGAGTCCATATTTTGGATATGCAATCAAATTGATTATTTTTACATTTGTCACGATTGACATAAGAACAAGTAAGCTTTTGACTTAAATAGTATTTTTTAGGCAAGGCGTAAGATTGATTCTGGGATGGCAATAAGGATAATTGTGCTCAGAATGAACACCATATAAATGTTAGGCCCTAAACATACAAAGGAGTTCACATGGATTTTGGACATCAAATAAGAATGACTTTTGGAACAAGTCATTATGAGCCAACTCACGATCAGCAACAGAAAATTGCTAATGATTTTCTGTCAGCATATAGGCAAGGGAAACTTAATTCTAGGCAGGATTGCTTTGAAATTGTAAAGCGACATTGCCCGTCTGCAGGAAAGTATTTCTATAAAGGTTTAGATAACTCTGATTTGAACATATTGTTACAGTTTGCAATAAATACAATAAAGGAAACAAACTAAGATGCTATCAAACTTCAGGTCTGAGCTAGAAAGTCAATTTAAAATATTTCAATGGAACCCAACCCAAGAACAATTGATAAAAATAGCGGAATTCATTGTTCAAAATCCCAACAACATCAACCATGCAACAGTATTTATTTGTGAACTGTGTGATGATGTTCTTCTGAGCATTTTTGAAGGTACAGACAACTCAGACCTAAATCATTTACTTGCCATGGCTAAACTAGTTGCAAAAGAGGGTAGATAATTGGCAAAAACGCATGAACAAGAAGTTGTATCAGCAAAATCACAGATTAGTCACCTTAAAGCTGATTACATGTCGACTTTAAATGGTTTTATCGGTGCAAAATCACCAACAAAAGATCAAAGGATTTCCAAACTTACAGACGTATTAGCTTCAGCAAACAAATATTTCAACTATGTTGAAGAATTCGTTGGTAATAGTGACTTGCTAGGTGCTCATGATAATCCAAAGTGGGTTATTGGTTTTGCGGAGGATTGCGCAGAAATCCTGAATAGTTTGAAGCAGCATTTTGAATTTATTTACACTGCAATTGAGTCATTGCAACCTGAGTTACTTGAGTCGGCAAAGCCAGGAGCAACTTCATATGCAAATATGCAGAGAATGGTTGTTAAATATCTTACGCCAGAAGTTGCTGAAAACATTAAGTTAAACTTCAAGAATGCGGGCTTGCCAACATACGGCTTTGATAACTATAAATTGCCTTTTATGACCAAACAAATACAGACTTATCTAGCCTTTGGGTTTGGGGTTTCTTTTCTTATATTGTTAATTATTATTGCATTTTTAACCCCCGACCCAACAGGCTTTCAGTATACAATCTTTCGTATAGTTCTTGCTTTAGCAGCAGGAGGAACAGTTGCAGCATTTCCCGGCTTTATCGAAGTAAAATTTGGTAAGTGGCTACGAGCAGGTGGCGCATTAGCTGTTTTCGTTCTCGTTTATTTTTACAGCCCAGCTGCAATTGATATGGGAAACTCAAACTCACCAACAGTAAGTAATATTTTATAAACAAATAGGATACCCATAAATCATGCCGTAATGTCTAGACCTTTCAGGAAGCCGCAACGCGGAGTTGAATCGCTCTGTAAGCCAGGGGCACCACAGGGTGATTCAACGGCTCCAAATGAAAAGAGCATGAATAGGACACCCATGAATCATGGCCCAATAGGTTTGGCGGCTTATCCTTTTTGCTTGGTGGGTGCCTAGATTAATTATTATTTCGAGAATTTTTTGTGAAAGAATGGATTTTGATTATGACGATGAGCCTAGTGAACGAGCCAGGTTCATTGAACGATGTCCAGTTTGAGACGGTTTCTGGATTTCAGACAAAAATTGCTTGTGAAGCTGCTTCAAAGAAAATATCGCAACCACTGTTACGTCAGGTGAGTAAGTTTAGGCGACAGATGAAGGTTCCAAAAAATGGAACTATTGATTTTCCCTCTGTTTTTTCAGATTGTGTCGAGGTGCAGAAATAGCCTGCACAACCAAGCCAGGAAGTATGCTCCGGGCCTTCAGCCCTCAGCAGGACGTCCAACACTATGCACAGCATTGGCCTCCCCTGCTGGCGGCGTTATTGTGGCGGTCAATTTTTAAATTGTAAGTAGTTACTGCAAGTAACAATCTTTACCTGAACACTCTCTTTCACAGAGCTTTTTTGCCAACTGGCACCATAGTTCCGCTCAAGTGCCTTCGCTTTAAGTAAACAAGCCCTGCAAGTCAGTTGCACCATTTTAGAGTGTCAATCAGATAGTTAACCGGAGGGTGAAGTATGGTATTTTGCTTGTAAATTTATCGGGCAGTGGCCAGCCAAAGGTGGCTGGAAGAGAGTAATTAGGTCGTTCAGTGCGCGTCAGCTATAACTAGGCCAAGCAGACTCGCCAAGCCCCACAGGGGCTTGGCTGGGCAGCCTACGCGACACGCTTCGTACGCAAACGCTCCGGCTGCCCTGCTGGCAACGTTAAAACTCGATAGAACCGACAATTTATGAATGAATATAATTTACTAATACATATTCTTGAGTGTTGCGAAGAAAGCGGAAACAGGCATGATCGTGTTCGCTTCGATGTAGGCCATGAATTGGTCGAAGAACTCCATAATAGATATAGGTTGCGACCTTCTATAGATGAGCTAAAAAAGATAGTTGACCGTTGCTATTCTAGAGAATGGCTTGAGCATGCATATCTTGGAAGCGGTCGATATAATGGACTAAAGCTAACAACAAAGGGCATGGGTGTTGCCACTTCCAAGAGAAAATCAGAAGAGCTACGTAAAAACCGACCTTTGCTGAAAACAATTTCAGACTACATCGAAGATCATAAAGGCCTTTTTTTACTCTTGGGTTCTGTTGTTGCTATTACAGGCCTAATCATTAGCATTCTTAAAATGGGTTCCGCCAATGGATAAAAATCAGACTATTGAAGTGGTTTGCTTGTTTTGTGATGCCACATTAAAGGTTGAAGAAGGCAAAGAATATCAATCTGGAGATATGATCAAATGCTCCGAGTGTGGAGATTTTAATGATTACGATTCAGTCTTAGATATTGCAAAAGAAAAAGGTTTTGAGTTGGCCAAAAAAGAGCTGGAAAAAGAGCTTAAGTTAAAATTTAAGCACAAATAGGACACCCATGAATCATATGGGAGAGAGAGAAATCGGAAAAATAAAAAGCCATGCTCACTAGAGGAATCTAAATTAGGTGGCCGGTAGCTTCCAGCTATCGACCCCACACCACCCATCGTGCACATCCACACTGGGTGGCTCAAATAGGACGCCCATGAGTCATGCCCAACAATCATACCTCCGGCCTTTGAGGTAGATGTTAGCCGTATTAACATAAAATGGAGTCAACAAAAATGTATGGTCTATTTACAGACTCAAGAACTGGCCTTTCGAACAAATTTGAAAAGTTCAGGCAGAATATAGAATTAACAGAAAATCAAAAACAAAAAATAATATCAAGCCATACCCATCTTAGACAAAACTACCTTCAGAGGCTGCCCTATATATCAGAGACATTTCTAACGGGTTCATACAAGAAAAGCACGATGATCCGTCCACCGTCTGATGTTGATGTTTTCCTTATTACAAACCAGAAAAAAACAGACACCACTCCAAATACCATACTAAACAAGCTAAAAAAAGACTTATCTTCTCTATATCCAAGCACTAATGTTCGCCAAGATAGACCATGTATAGTTCTTGATTTTAATCATTGTCAATTTGAGTTGACGCCAGTAGTTAAAGAGACAGTCCTTTGGGATGATTACTTTTTCATCCCATTAAATGGTGGTAATAGCTGGACTGAAGTTGAAGATCCAAGAAAGCTAGAAAAACGCTTATCTAATGCAAATAGAAACCTAGATGGAAAACTTACCCCGCTTATCAAGATGATGAAGGTTTGGAAAAAAAACAACAACATCAGAAATATAAAATCTTTTGAAATCGAAGAGAAGACTATAAACAACATCTCACACATGAAAGACTACAGAGATGGTGTGCAGCAGCTTTTGAAGATTTTCGGCTGGAAAGATTCTCAAGGGTTCTTCAGCTCTAGGGTTGATGACATGGATGATTATGTATTTGCACGATATTGTAGAAATACATTATTTGGATCTGATTTTCCAGAGTGAATAAAATGAGTCAAGAAATGTATAAACGAATTGGTGAGGACACTGCTTACACGTTTAAGGGACTGTATAAGGAGTCTGGCTGGCTTGAGCTGAAATACAGGTTTTATTTATCAGTCCCAATAATATTCAGTATTATCTCATTAGGTTTTGATGGGGATATTTCAGGCATTTACCTGAAAGCCTTGGCAGTTGCATCGCTAATTTTTACCTTTTTAGCACTATTAGATCAAAAGAAATTCGAGAAAATTGATTCATATAGAGTGTTAGCTGAAAAAGTTAAGCTAATTTATGACTCTGCTGAGGAATCATATACCCATAACAATCCTGATCATTTACAGAAATTAAAATGTGACTGGATTGTTATAAAAGCTGAACTTGTAAATCATCCAATTAGTATTGTGAGTCGGCTCATATCCAAGCGGTCAATAAAAAGCGAAATGAATTTAAAGTGGCTTGACGGAGAATACGGCTAACGGAATCGAACAATTCACAAATCACGAATAGGACACCCATGAATCATTCCCAATAGGGTTGGCGGCTTATGCTTTTTGCTTAGTGGGTACCTAGATCAATTATTTCGAGGATTTTTTGTGAAAGAATGGGTTTTGATTATGACGATGAGCCTAGTGAACGAGCCAGGCTCATTGAACGATGTCCAGTTTGAGACGATTTCTGGATTTCAGACAAAAATTGCTTGTGAAGCTGCTTCAAAGAAAATATCGCTAACATTGTTACGCCAGGTGAGTAAGTTTAGGAGGCAGATGAAGGTTCCAAAAAATGGAGCTATTGATTTCCCCTCTGTTTTTTCAGATTGTCTCGAGGTGCAGAAATAGCCTGCACAACTAAGCCGGGTGCAGAGCAGCACAAATAGGACACCCATGAATCAGACCTAATAGGGTTGGCGGCTTATGCTTTTTGTTCGGTGGGTATCCAGATCTGCTCCTACTGAACAACTCTTTGATGCCTCTGGCTTACAAAACAGTTCACAGTCAAGGCGCAGCTACGCAGAAATGTCTAGGCCTTTAAGGAAGTCGCAACGCGGAGTTGAATCGCTCTGTAAGCCAGAGGCACCACGAAATCATCCAATGACTCTTTAGCTCTGCAAACAGCCAGGCCGCTGCCTTGCTCAACACCAGCTCTATGTGTGTTAGTCCCAGCGAGTAATAAAAAGGTGTGCAGAGATATTTTTGATCAGTTTGACTGTTATTTTTTCAGAATAGATTTATTAGGTGAAAATTTATTGAAATGTAATTGGTTAAAAGTGAGTCCATATCTGGACATGCAATCAAGGTGATCATTTTTATATTTGTTGCGATTGATACAAGAGCAGGTAATTTTTTGATTTGAATAGCATTTTTTAGGCGAGGCTTAAGATTGATTCCAGGATTTCAATCAGGATAATAGCAGTGAGGATGAGTACTATATAAAGGTTATGTCATCCGAGGACTGGGTAATTGATCAACTATCGATCTCTGCGAAGACGGCATCCATACATAGTCACGTATCGGGCTACCACTGAAAAAGCACGATGACTGATGCGAAGGGAATAAAGGTGTGGGTAGAAATAGCTTGAAAACTCATGCGATATTACATTTCGATGAGTCTGGATTCACCGGAAATAATCTATTACACAAGCAGCAGAAAATATTTTGCTATGCATCATTAGAATGCCCTCATAACGAGGCTCAATCTTTCATTGAGCATATCATTTGCAAGTACAAAATTCAAAACGGCGAAATTAAGGGCAGCAAATTATTAAAAGGGATTCGCGGAAAGCGAGCTGTTGATGAAATAATTCAAAATTTTAAAGGCCGATTCAAAATTTCAGTTTCCGACAAAAAGTACGCGCTAGCAGGTAAATTTTTTGAATATATATTTGAACCTGCAATCGCTAACGTCAATTCAATATTTTATGACATTAACTTCCATCGCTTCATTAGCAACATACTTCATGCTGAACTATCTATCAGAGGAGCAATGGCTGAAGAAATATTTGAAGATTTCGAAAAACTGATGAGAACGGGAGATTTTGAAGGGTTAAAGGCACTTTTTTCAACCTCGAAAGATGAAAGTATTTCTCCACTTTTAGAGCACATTTGTGACTTTGCCATACATAATAAAGAGTCCGTGGTGAAAGAGTTAGCTGGTTATGTTGGTGGAGGTGCAGGGAAATGGGTTCTAGATTTGACTAACACTGCTTTATTCAGTCTCTTGGCGGAATGGGGGCAGGAATATGATCAATTAACTGCTTACTGTGACCAATCTAAGCCATTAAGCGAAGATCAAGAAATGTTCAATGTCATGATTAATCGAGAGGATAAAAAATTCACGCATATTGCAGGGATTGATTCACCTATAACATTCAACTTAAAAGAGCCGCTTAATTTAGTTGACTCTAAGATCATTCATGGGATTCAGCTTGCTGATGCAATAGCAGGTGCATTCGCATATGCTTGCGATAGGGAAAATCAAGACGAGCATGCCGAAAAATGGCGAGCTATGATTGAGGAGCATGTAATTTTCGGTAGTGTCTTTCCTGACTATAATCATCTGGATTTGAATAAGCTAGAGGTTCAAAGAAATGCGGTCTTGCTACAAGAATTGGCAGACCGTAGTAAAAACGGCATCAGTCTAACCGACGATATTGCTGAATATATTCAATTCATCACTATAGCGCTAAAAGAATCTCCGCCTGAACTACAGACATAACAATACAGCACAAATAGGACACCCATGAATCATGTCCAAAAGGTTGGCGACTTATGCTTTTTATTTGGTGCGCTTCTAGATCTACTCAACAAAAAGTTAGGGCTAAGCTCTAGAAAAAGAATAAATAGGACACCCATGAATCATGTGGGAGAGGGAGAGATCGGTAAAATAAAAAGCCATACTCACCAGAGAGGCATCAAAGCACAATTGTACGGAGTATTTCGTCTATTTTTGGCGTGCAGGGCTCTCAGCACACAGGGCGAACGGGGATCGATCGGCGCAGCACGAATAGGATACCCATGAATCATGCCCAATAGGGTTGGCGGCTTATGCTTTTTGTTTGGAGTAATCCCGTCAATGCCTGCGGCACCTTTGTTGCTTCGCACGTGTTTCCATACAGCATTAAGATTTTCTTTGCTGAGGATGGTTTCAAGCAGATTTTCATTTGAGTTGAGTGTCATGGCAGTGCGCTACGTCAATTTTATATCCGGCTGGCAACACATCGGTAGGCTAGCCCTGTCTTTTAACTCGTGGAGTTTGGGTTCAGGTCTTCACCGTATCCAAGGTATTAATCTTGGCATTAGGCTACTATGCCGTCGGCTGACTTCTGTTCAATCACCTTGCCCATTACTGGCCGAGGCGCTGCTGTGTTCCACCAATTTTGGTTACCCCCGCGATGGTGGCTAGCGGGCTGGGCCTACTTATGAGTCAGCGGCCACGCTGACAGCTTTACAGC
Source organism: Microbulbifer maximicatervae (SeqCode) (assembly GCF_052467815.1). Taxonomy (NCBI): domain Bacteria; kingdom Pseudomonadati; phylum Pseudomonadota; class Gammaproteobacteria; order Cellvibrionales; family Microbulbiferaceae; genus Microbulbifer; species Microbulbifer maximicatervae (SeqCode). The sequence goes on along the minus strand of NZ_CP174326.1, from coordinate 2,849,159 downwards.
AGCAGGTTGAACAGATCTCCCCAGATAAGAACGTGAACTTTCACTACACAACTGCATCATTTACTCTACCCGTTAGATCACATGGCTTCGGTGTCCTTGGCCACCTCGCCTCCAGGCTAAGCCTTATATGCTGTTTCTGTCCGTCAGCTCGTAGCTTTGCTAGCGGCTTCCTCCCCACAAGACCTCACGGTATTGCAGTTGCCATTCGCTAGTAGTTAGCATTTAATGGAACCCATTAAACGGTGATCTTCCTACAGGGGACTTTCACCCCATTAGTTCACGCCCATGCTGGGCGTACCAAAACAATCAAAGGCGCCACTTCGTGGCTGGACCTACATTCTGCGGCTTCGCCGCTACATTTCGGCCCTTTATTCCGGCGTTATGCATCAGTACAGGAAATAGATCATGGAACAACAAGTTAGCGTTATAAATACAATTGTAGTTCCAAATGGTATGGAGGCTACTGCTCAGCAAGTTCGCGATGAGTATGTGTCGTATTTCAGCAAGCAAGAAGGTTTTGTCAGCTCTACATTTTATAAATCGGTTAATAGAGAGCAAGATGGTTCAATTAAATATATCAATACTGTCGTTTGGGCTTCATACAATCACTTCGAAAAAGTAGTAAATATTGGATTCGATAATCAGCTGGGTAAAAATAGCGATGGTAAAAGGGTGTTAGGTAAAGGCTTTCCTGATCCTATAAAAGTTTCACCTGGTCAATATGTAATTGTTGGGCAAACAAATGCATAACAATCACATTAAAAATCGCCCACAAAAAACGTGGGCTGGACTCGCTACCGCTCGTCTTTTATGCTGGCGTTACAGATTTCGTGGATCGTTTTCCCTGATTGTATATTTGCACTAATTTATTCTCGGGCTTGACACTTCAATGAATTTCATAACCTGCGGGTGTGAGTCATGTTATGAAATATGGGGCAGCCAAATATCAGTCATTGATACTGCGATATAAATTTTACATTTTCGTTCTTAGAGATAGTGAAGATAAATATGAATAAGAGGTTTCTAATATTGACAGCTTTGATCGTTGTAAATGGGTGTGGCACGGTGGTCCCGTATAAATATATTCATACCATAGAGTACGTCAGTCATCCTGAATTTGGAGAAATTACAAAAAGTGATCAGCGATATATTGATGCGGTTAATGATTGTAATGATCGCTTCTTCTCTGAACCTGTAAACGTAGATGGGAAACTAATAAAAGACAGAAAAAGATTAGAACGCATTCTAACGAAAGAGGTGATAATCGAAGCTCGACGAATGGCACGGGCCAATAATTCCAACGATCCTGTTAAGTATAAGAGTATGGCTATGGAGTATGCAAATCAAGCTCCAGATTATATTCTTGAGATCCGGCGTAAAGATAATCAGTTCAGAGGATGCCTTAAAGGAGAGAAGCAATTTAAAAATATCAAGCCTAAGTTTATTGATATAAGAAATGGTGAAGAACTGAAATATAATGGGAGCCTTAAAGCTTATGTGCCAATTGAGGATAAAGATACTTAGTATATAAATGTTATGTCGGCGGGAAATTTTTAGATGGTGCATGCCAAGAAATATTTGGCTCTCTGCTCTGGAGTTCCGGAATCAAAGTTATGCACCGCTGATAGCTTGCATTATTGTTCCAGTTTCTCTACTTTAGATCATTAGGTAAAGAAACTCCGTAGCCGACTCGTGGAGTGCCAATAAGAAAGAAATGGGTAGGGAAAGTAATGTATTCCTCCCTCGTATTAATCGGGCAGCGGCCGGCCAAACTATGGCTGGCAAAGTGCTAGTAGTCAGTTCTGAGCACGCCAGCCATAACCAGGCTAGTCAAGCTCGCCCAACCTCTTCTGGGCCGGGCTTGACAGCCTACGCTCCGCTTCGGCTGCCTTTGCTAGCAACGTTAGCCAGATGATCATGAAAAATATATCTAGACAAGAATTTGTAAGAGGAAGTGGCAGGCTCATAATGCTGGCCATCTTTTCCTACGTTACTTTTCTATTTTTGCAGGGGATTTCCAATATCTCTGTAGAGGGGCGGGTGTTCCTTGGATATATCGCCATTATATTTTTAGGCTTTTACACAACATCGCTTTTAATCAATCGTCTGATAGAAAGATATCAATTTGCACACGGCGACAAAGCGAAGAAAACTATAGCAGCCTTATCGCTCACCATTGATGCAGTCATGGTCGGTATTTGTTCTGCCATGGCATTAAGGGCGCTCTACGAAGATCGCTTTGATAACATCATTATATGGTTTTTTATGATCGCATATAGCATTTACCATATATATAAGCATTCGAAGGAAAAAATGGAAAATGGCTAACAAGGTTAGGCAATAAAGCTGTGGCAAATATGAAATTAATTATTTCCAAATTTGAAATTGTGGCAGGATTCATTCTAATTCTTGTATCTGTGTTGGCGCATATCCATAGTTATACTTGCTTCCTATTTACAGATGGATTCGGGGTGGCCGAGGGACTATACGCTTTATACGGCATTGTCTTCGGGTCGTCATTAACAGCCGCTGGCATCATGCTTCTTCATTTTTCAAAATGGCCTGCATGGCTAGGTCAGTTACTTTTAGTTTATGTTGCAATATTCTCGGTTACGGCGTAATAAATGCTTAACAAAGCGTGCAATAATCACCCTTTGGGCTGGACCGCTAAAAGCGCTGCTTCGCAGCAACACGGCCCATTCATTCAGCGTTATGTATATGAAGATTGAGCGATTAGATAGTAAGTCAAAATTGGTTGGATATACTGCACTTGTACTTTCGGTGTTTGCACTTGCCTCAGGATACTTCCTTTACAGCAATTTTCCTCAGAGGGAAAGAGTTTTTACCCAGGTTGGCTTGCTTGAAAGAATTAAAACTAGATATGTTGGAAAAGGTGATTATCTACACACCATTATCATTGAAGACCTAGAGTTCAAGTATTCAAACTCCTCTAAAGATATGTTTGACGACCTTCAAGTTGGGGATGAGCTAGAACTGGAATACTACACGTCAAAGATCGATAAAGACCAGTACATAGTTGGAGCTTACTACGATAACAGGCAGTTGATTTCTGGTGTTGAGGAAAAAGAGAAAATAATTTTGAATTTAATTTTGTCGTTTTCTATTAGTGTAGGTCTCTTTTGGTTCGGTATATTTGAGCTTCGCGGGGTACGGCATGCATAACGAATACAAGCAGGTTGCTACGGGCTTTTAACCCTTCATGGGATGGCCTGCGCTGCACTCCAAGCTCCCCAGTTATAGTCGTTATTGTGGCGGTCGGCTTTATTGGTTTTTCGTAGTAACTGAAGCTTTAGTGCCAATACATAGCACTCGGTATTGAGCAATTGTACTGATTGTTATTCAGGCAATTTCGCTCCTAGAGTGTTCGCTTAGGTACTGAAAAAGGGGTAGTTCGCTGCAATTTCGCAGAGTGCCAGTAAGATAGGAATTGGTTGAGGAAAGTACGGCATTCTTTCCTCGTGACAACACAAATAGGACACCCATGAATCATGTGGGAGAGGAAGAAATCGGCAAAATAAAAAGCCATGCTCACCAGAGGAGCATCGAGGCACAATTGTGCAGAGTATTTTGTCTATTTTTGGTGTCCAGGGCTTTCAGCACACAGGGCGAACGGGGATCGATCGGCGGGATAAAAAATGATTCAATTGAGTTGAGATGAAGGGTAAGAGAGAAACTTCTGGCAATCATGCACACCTTGGGCCCAGCGTTTATTCAATAAAACACACGCTTTCCGTACTGCTTCAACCGACCCTACTAAACCTTTAAATCGTCTTTCAAAATTTCGGTTGAGGTAAAGCCAGTGCTCAGGTGAAATACCCAGGCGCTCAAGTATGGGAGGGGTATTTTCAGCGATAGCGCCGCGCTTTCTGGGATCTAGATGCCGACCACTTCAATCCACCAACTCCAAATAGTGGCCCAGCTGAAAAGGTAACCCTTTTGGCATATTTAAGCGCTCATCTCCCACAAACGGTAGTAAACTTTTGGGTTGCTCAGCGGTAATTGCAGAGCGAATACGCAGTTGAATAGAGGTGTAATCAGAGTCTTCAGGCGTTTTGGTAATATTAGCGCGGATAGGGTTTAGGTCTACATAGGCCATACAAGCGGCGAGGGCTTTTTCATCCAATAAAGCCTGCAACTTAAATCGCCCCTCCCAAAAACGGCCTGTATACTTGTCTTCAGCATTGGCCTGCCGAGCGATAGACTTGTTTAAACAGCGCATAAACTAACTGATATCTATTAAGCGCTCCCGCCATATAGCGGTGACTTCTCTTAGTTTTTCCAGCTCACAGTGATCCAGTGTATCGCCTTTGAGATAGTGCAGATCCAGAGAGGGAGCCAGAAGCAGCTTCTCCCAACGGGTAATTGCCTCTGCAAGTTACTTTAAGCATTCGCGAAATAGAAATACTAATGTATTTTGAGAGCTCTGAAGTTACTAGCGGGGCGGAAATAATCAGTACACTCTGGTAATATAAACTGCATGAAATACGATGCCAGAAAACTTAGCACTGAGGAGCAGCACCTCATACGTAAAATTGCTGTTCAGCGAGTATTTGATGGAGAATCTGCGGCGGAGGTTAGTCGTAGCTTAGGGCTGGGGAGCAGAACTATTTTCCCATGGTTAAGGACTGCTCGGGAGAAAGGTGTTGAAGCGCTATCTCCAAAAATTAGACCTGGACGCGGTAGAAAACTGTCAGCTATTGAAGAAGAGGAAGTCAAGCGATGGATTATTGGTGGCGATCCAAGGCAATATGGCTTTGATTTCGGATTGTGGACACGTCAGATCGTATCGGATTTGATTTTTGAGAGATTCAAAATTGAACTTAGCGTTTCTAGTGTCGGCACACTTCTACATCGACTGGGCCTGACGCCACAAAAGCCTCTACGAAGAGCTTACGAGAGAGATGAGAAGGCGGTGAATAAATGGGTAAAGGAAGTCTACCCAAAGATTAAATCTTATGCGAAAAAAACTGGTGCAGAAATATTTTGGCTGGACGAGGCTAGTATCAGATCAGACGATCCACTCCAAAGGACATGGGGAGAAAAAGGAAAAATTCCAGTGGTAAAAGACAGTCAATCAATGCGATCTCAGCTTTATCGAATAGAGGTGGCTTCTGGTATCATATTTATAGTGGAAAGTTCACGGCAGAAAGGTGCGTAGAATGCTTCAAAAATTTCCAGAGAAGTCAGAAAAGACCAGTGATTCTCATTGTTGATGGGCACCCAGTACACAAATCGAAAAAGGTATTGGAGTATGTCGATTCACAGGATGGAAAGCTTGAAATGGTGTTCTTACCGCCATATGCACCAGACCTAAATCCAGATGAGTTGGTCTGGAATCATATGAGAAATATAGGGACCTCAAAGAGGCCGCTGAAAAAAGGTGAGACACTACTGAGTCGTGCAAATGCAGATTTGCAGAGCATCAAGAAAAATAGAAAACTTGTGAAATCATTTTTTCAAGAGTCGACTGTATTCTTTGCTGCTGCCTAGGTAGTAATTGGCGAAATTTGCGTCCCGAAAGCATTTCGGAGCTTGGCAACCAATTGACAATGATAGACTTCATCAATTTGCAAATGGGCGGGCAGATACACAAAAAATTTACATAACCTATTTTCTGGATATGAATAAGTGTAGAGCACGATTTTTCCATTACACAATGGTAAAGTCGTGCTCTACACTCAGAGAATGCAATTTAAACCTATCCGTTATTTCTATAGGTTCAACTTCTCCTACATCATCAATGCTCCTAGCTCCACCATTTCTTCTTCATCTCCGAATATCTCCTCATCTTTATTGCGGTTAGCTCGCTTTGTATTTATACCTCGAGGGAGTGTCCGAAATGTCAACTGATCCACATCCGGAAGTGCTTCAGCGCCATCCAGAATATCTTGATTGTCATTGGGTCTGGGCCTCCAAGCTTCGTACCAATATTGCCCGCCCTCATCTCTTTCAATAGAGACAACCGAGTCTGAATCAAACCCCTCCCCCTCCCGCTTCAAATAATCAAATATTTGGTCTGGTGAATTCGCGTACCCAAAAGCTTCAATATTTGGAGGAGCGTCAATATTGCCATCATTTGGAGGAGCACCGATATTGCCATGATCAGGAACAATACCATCCAACCCCTCTACTTCTGGCGGCTGCTCACCTTGAGGAATATTCTCACGTGCCATGCGTGACCAGGCACTCCACGCGCCATATCCTAAGATGGTTGCACCGACAGCTGAGCCCACGCCGATACCAATCTTTGCTGCGGTTGAAAGATGCCCAGAAGGATCTTGCTTCATGACAGGGTTCCCATCGGCATAGCTGTAAGGGTTCATAACCAGGAAGCTATCTCGACTCACAAACCTCATCCGTTGCGCCGCGTAGTACCGGGCCCTCAGATAGAGCAAGCTCGATTCTGAGTCGGCATATTCTCCACAATAAGCAAATGGATTGTCAGCAATGCTTCCGCTTTGGGATGACCTACAGTTGCCATATGCGTCATAGACATACTCGCTACTGATAGACCCTGAATTACCGAAAGTCAGAAGAACATTTTGTCTATCGAGTAGATAAGACTGGAGTTCAGATGACGAGTCTTTCTCCAGCAAACGAGCGAGTCGCGACGATGCTGATATTATGTAGCTGGCCTCTGAATCCCCCTGAACTTCATTGATGATATTGGCATTGCTGGCGTTGTCGTAATAATAGCGAATGATTTCCTCATCACCGGTTTGCTTTGTTGCACGCAGCCCATTGGGGTAATAGGTGTAGGTCGTGTTCTCACCGTCACTTGAGGTGAATTGTGTGAGTTGATTCAATGCATTGTATTGGTAGCTATTGCCATCTTCATCTTTAATAAGATTGTTGTTTTGGTCGTAGCTCAAAGTCTGATCTTGGGCGCCAGCCACGCTGATGGAATTTAGCCGGTTATCGGCATCGTAGGTGTAATTTGTCTCCGCACTTTCAGAAGAAGGCAGTGAGCGGGCGCAAGTTTTGATATTGGCTAGCGCATCATAGCTATAAGATACGGTTTCGAGTGGGTTGCCTTGTGGGTCTACAGATGATTCCCCAATGACTTGTCCAACATCATCATATACGAATGAAACATCGCGGTTGAGTGCACTTGAGCCCCCAGGGTGTCGGTAGCTAATGTCGGTTACGAATGAGGTCGTTGCATCGTAGCTGTAGGTGAGGGTAATCGGCTCGCCTTCACCCGTACTGGTAGCGATGATTTGTTGGGGGCGCCCATAACCGTTATAGGTGTAAGCGAGCTTGACCCCATTTGAATAGCTCACCGAGGCTATTTTTCCCACATTAGCTTTATCGATATCCTGGGTGATATAGGTGATCCCCACGGAAACAGAGCCATCGTCCCGAGCAATTTTAGCGAGCCGACCATAACTATCGTAGGAATAGCTGCACTGATGCCCGAGCGCATCAATGGATGAAGTCAGAAGGCCCGTATTGACATCGTAGTTCCACGAAACTGTTTTCCCGTCTGGATAGCTTATTGAAGAAATATTGCCATCAAGCGTGTAGGTGTAGCTGAGCCGTGCATCGCTTTCCCCATCCACGAAGCGCTCGATGGAAGTGCGCTGCCCGACACCATCGTATTCATAATGAATTTCAATGCTCGAACCATTCTCGGTGTACGAATGAGAAGAGACTCGCTTGTTTAGATCATAGGTGCTGTTTACCTGTGATCCATTAAACTGGGTAATCTGAGTCCTATTTCCTACCGCATCATAAGTAAATTTTCGAGTTTGTTCCGTCAGTGTGGCTTCTTGTGTGAATTCCCCGAGTTCATTGTAACTACGATTTGACGACGCTTCTGTCTGAGACATACCTTCAAGTGTACAAGTACTCTGAAGCATATTCCCATTTAGATCTCGCGAGGCCACTAGTGTGCGCTTCAGATTTGCACCACCGAGACAATACTGGGTGGGGCTTTGGAGGATATTGTAGGATCTCGCTAGGGAAAACTCTTGAGGGGTCTGCTGATCTCCAATACTGGTCTGTACATTGAGTTGAAAAGCGTTCCACAAGCGGGTAGCGCAGGCGTACTGATTAGCATTGTGCCTATCGAACTTTTTAGCCGAAGCGACAAGTCTTTGTTTATATTCTTTTTTAGCTCTTTTTTTGAATTTACTAAGAAGTGGGCCGCCAGACTTCTCAGGACCGTAAGTGACTTCAGTTGACTTCAACGAATTAAAAGAGCTTGCTTTCGTGCAAGCTACCGAATCATATTCGTATCCCGATATATTGCCCAGGGCATCAGTCTTAGAGGCTAATTGGCTGCGTGCGTTATAGGCGAATGTGACTTTTGATGCTTCGCCTAGAATACCCAATTGTACGCTGAGACGCCCCAGCTGATCATAAGTATTCGTCGTTAAGGTTCGCTCTGCCCCACCCTTCACAGGATAATCACTTTGCTGGATAAGTTGCCCAAACCCGTTGTAGTAGTACTTCTGTTCGTAACCGTTGGCATCGAGCTTTCGCATTATGTTATTGGTAAGATCGTAGCTCCATGTTGTGGTGTTTCCCATAGGGTCAGTGCGTATTACGGTTGCTTCAGCGAGGTCATAGTTATACGTAGTGATCGCACCCACGGCGTTGCTGGTTGAGATTGGGAAACCAGTACATAAATCGTAAACCTCATTAGAGGTATTGCCAAAGAAATCGGTTGTGGCATGCGTCAATGTGTGTGCGGTAGAGTCAAGAATATTTTCGAAGGTCGTGTTGGTTTTCGCAATTCCAGAATGACCTGGTGCTGCTGAACCCCAGGTACGCGTGGAGGAACTGGGACGGCCAGCAGTGTCATACTCAACAGAGGTCACGAGTAGTGGATTTAATAGGCCACTCAATTCAGTCCCGCGGGTGGATGTGAGGATGTGCTTCTTATCATCTGAAAGCTTATTGTCCGTTCTTATAATCTCTGGTGTTTGACTAAGTACTCCTCTAGGTTTGTAGTCGTATACCTTAACGGAAGTGGGCATACCAAAACTGATATCGTATTCAACCTCTCCCTTTTTGACGAGCTGTAATTCACCCTCTACCTGTTCGTACTCTTCGATAGAGGCAATTTGACCATTGTCTGTGTAGCTGCGAATAATTTTAGCGGGTCTGGTGTCTTCTTGCTCGTTGTAGAAGGTGCTTAGCTTTTCTGCAATCAGTTGATAATTCGGATCGAGCTGGTTGTAGGGGGGGAAGTCGCCGTCCGTTTCACCAACATAAGTGTACGCTATTTCTTGGATGCGTTCGCTTCCATTTGCTGTGAAAGTGGTCGACTTTAGAAGAAGGTGCAGATTGTTGTACTGATTAACAACCAACGTTTTGTTATTGTTGATCGTGGTGTAATACCTGTAATTATTGTCATTACTTTGAAATAAAGCATCTGATGTTGTAGATGCGACCTCATACGTAGGGTTTCCAAGATAATTGTGGCCATCTGGACCACTTTGCTCAGGGTGATAATTATAGGTTGTGCTACGGGTTTCTTCTTCATAGGTGTTGATCACCTTGCTCACGACATCTTGTTGCTCTTGTTGTCCAGAACTATCTTTGTAGTAGATTGTACTGTAGTCAAACGTCGAGCTGACTTTATTGGGATAGTTGACGTTCGAGAGGAGCTTGCTATTTATAAGACCTCCGTTGTAAATAAAGTGCGTGGTCAAGCCCATAGGGTCAATGTAGGAAACCAGTGCGCCCTCAAGTAGCTGGTAAGAATAGGTGATCGGGTTAGGGTTGGCATCGGATCTTGGGTAAATCACGTCGATGGAGTCACTACTGAGTGAAATCGATAGGTTTTGTCCGTATGCATCAGTAACACTGATAAGCTTCGCTTGTGTAATGGAAGCATCGCTTGAATCATAGGTAAAAAGCAGATGGTTTCCATTTTTGTCATCCCAACAGATCAATTTCCCCTGGACATCGAAATACTGATGATGGCCGTCCAAAAAGGTCAGCAGGTATGTGTAAGGGGTACTTGGGGCATAGGGCAAATTAGGGTACTGCCCTGGACTATACTGCGTCATTTCAAGATTTTTCTGGTAGTAATACTGCAAGCCAGAAGGACTTTCCGGACTCAAAACATAGGTTTGGCTACCGTTGAGAGTCAAGATCCCATCATTAATGTAACTTAACGAATAGGACCATCCTACAGGTAGACCAAACAATTGTTCATAGGAACCTACGGTCTCCTGCGCGTATGTGATCCCGAGATTCACATCCATCGAGAGAATCCCTTTTAGAGGTGGCGATGGAATCGTAACGCTGAGTAAACCAGTACGGGGATTGACTTGGGTAAGGAAATTCTTCGCATAATTTTTGGCGACAGAGGATGAGTTAGAGCCAGTGGAGGTGCTAGCGATATTGGTAGAACTAGAAAAGTTTGCCATCTGGTCGAAGTTTGACACGTGCTCACCTTATATAAATATAAAAGCTACGCAAACAGATTAACTGTGTCTTGTTATCTCCACACGCCTTATCCTACAACCTGACAGCTGCTCACTTCGACTTTAGAGCTACGCTCTTATGGCGCGCGAGCACAGGCTGGCTAATTGTTTGCATTGGTGTAAAAAGAGATGACGACTATGAGCCATCAATGAATTCCGAAAATATAATAATACTGTTTATGCACCTTCCCGGTACCAAACAACGAGGTGTGCTGAGTGACTCTTGGCGTCGATCATAGACAGTCGTGAGTAGTATGCCTGTACGGAATTAAGGGTTTCATTCAGAAAATTGACGGCATTTTGATACATTGTGCTATATCCGTCTGAATCGTTGAAGGTTTCGTAATTCCAAGTCTGTGACAATGTATCAACTGAGCCAGCGGGTGCCGCGTCGTCTGTGTAAATAATGACACTCCGGCAATTGCCGCCATGTTCGTTTGAACTTGCGATTTTTACCGAATCGCGACCATTCTGGCTTAAGCTATTAAGGCTATTTTGTACCTGCCCCCACAAAGTATCGCTGTCTGACTCACCATCTGCGTAGGATTTATAGATGTAAGTGTTTGTAGCCATGTTAGTTCCCATTAATATTTGTGATATATACAGGCACAGGCCTGCCCATTTTTTAACAAAAAGCCTTCTTAATACTGCGGAAAATTTTTTAAGATAAAAGGTAATTTAAGCGCCAAACACTACAGCTTTCCCGATCAGTTTTTACTTATAGATACTGACAGGAGATTAAAAGCAATTGACGTTTAAATAAACCTATTAATTAAAAATACTACAAAAAAACATTTAAACCATAGGCGGTAACTGAGAGAGCCTGGCCCTTCACTTTAAAATTTATCTGAAATCGCCTATGGAGAATCTAGTAAACACTATTCTAAATTCAATGTCGATAGTCATGAAAACGCAAAGAAAATCTGCAGCCATTTAATTACAGCTTATAGCACTTAGATTTGAATTTTTCAGCCAAGATTGACACTTAAGTATTACCCCTCCCACAAGGTAAATGCCTTAAGGCATTTATCCTTGGACGCTAACGCTCTACAAAATATTTATTGAATTTCAAAGAGTTTTAAAAAAGAAATGATCCACAACCACCAGGAATAAGCGCCTCAAGACCACCTCCACAAAACAGATAGATTGCAGTTTTTTTCTCTAACCTAGTAATTCAAAGATATTTTTACTTAATAGTTGAATTTTTGTTAAATAGGGATATACGGCCGGAGATAAGTATCTTGAGGCGTATATTAAATCTGCAATGGCGCCATAATGCCATCTACATTCCGCCAATCTGATATTCTTCACAAACACAAAGGGAATTTATATTCCTTAAAATCCTGGAAACCACTTGGGAACAGATGTTAAGAAAATTCGCACAAACATGCATTTAGCTAAGTTAGAACTCTAATCCCCCCGTCCATCAAAAATGCCAAAACGAATTGCTACAATTGACATCCTACACTCCGTTTGTATTGTGCTAGAAAACATTAGCACAATACAAGCTCCATTCAGGCCGCAACTGAGCAACGCGTTAGTGCTATCAAAAATCGAAGAATTTGCATTAGGAGGTAATGTAGCTCATAATCTTGTATCGTGATAAAAAAACGGCAAAACCTCGATTATCACTATTTCTCCTGCATATAATCATAAAGAATGAAAATCCTTTAAAATTGCTAATATTCAAGAACGATATGAGCAAGATTTAACTAATGGAGAAGACTTGCTTGAATATCCATTGCCTATTATTGGCTTTGCTTCCAAAAGACTGCCGAGAGATAATTGGAGTTTTTGCCTAAATGCAGCAGATATTGAATGGGGATTTTTTTCTGATTGACCGGAAAATGCATAGCAAAGCACTCTTGTTCGGCACTACCGTGGCTGGAGCCACTGATACGCATCCGCTTCACAGCAGTCACAAAGCTTGGCGTTGTAAGCCATGATAAGAAAGTGCCCACAATGTGGAAAGCAAGCGGTAAAAGTCAGAATGCTGTCTTTTTCAAACCGCATGCACTGTGAAAAGTGCTTCTTTCAGTACGAGTACACTTCGTTGTCAAAATGGGTACTCGCATTTATAGGCGCCATTATTCCAATGCTGGCTATTATATTGGGTTTGGCCAGTAAGAGTTGGGTTGTGTTCGGTATAGTACTTATCTTAGTCCCGTTTCTGAGCGAGTTACTGTTTGCAAAGTACTATGCTTTAAAGCCTGTAGGTGTACGAGCGTTAAGGGCAAAGTTACGTGGTAAAAGATGATAACAAGTTTCTCAATTTCGTTCCGACCGCGAAAAGCGCGGCCTCCACAGGATAGCCTGCGCGTTACTTCGGCTGCTCATTAGCAAAGCGTTGGACTTATTTGATGATTCACAATATATTTAAAGTAATGTTTCTGGCTATCCTCTTAACAGAGATCTCCACTGCTACAGCTACTTCGATCGGTTTTTGCACGCCTCATGTGGAGTATTTAGGAGAGCGAAATATTGAAGGCAGCTTTGTAATGGTTCTCACTATTGCGAAGAATGGAAGATTGATTGATGCTAAACCAGAGGATATTAATCCTAAAGAATTACGCGCTTATGCAAAATGCTTGGCAAAGCATTCAAATTATTACCTATCTACATGGCTGCCAAATCCAAGTGAAGGGCTGCATAGAATTCCAGTTTTATTTAAAGTAGAGACGTAACTTCTTCTGATCCGTTTAGAGTGCATCAGTCTAGCAAGCACAAGCAGTTATGTGCAGGTTGCTGCGCTCCCATTTTTTTACAAAACGTATTTAGCATTGGTCGCCACTGTTGTGGCCGTCATTTATCATAAATCAATAAAAGAGGATATATTTTGATAAAACTCTCTGTAAGTATTGATGTTTCTAATATTAAACAAGCTGAGAAATTTTATATTGAAGCTCTTGACTGTAAAAAACTAAGGGATCAAGGTGGAATGTCAGTAATTTCAGTAGAGAACTGTGATATTTATCTACAAGAGAAAGAGGCTAGATCAGTAGCAGTCCCCACCGAGACAGTTGAGCGAAATTATTCTCGCCATTGGACTCCCGTTCATATTGACTTTCTAACTGAAAACGTAGATGAAATAGTTAAGCGAATTGTTAAACTAGGCGGAAAGCATGAAGGCGGAGAAAGAGGTGACTGGGGTACAATTGCATATTGCTCAGATCCTTTTGGTAATGGGTTTTGTGTAATTAATGAGTAAAACACATACCAAGGACATTAGTCGATCAATGCTGGCTGGGCCTATTGGATGTATATTCTTGTAGAGGCAAATGTTGCTACGAGAGATTGCATTCTAGAACTAGATTTAGAGAAAAAATGGATCAAATATTCTAAGGAAACAGGGAATTTCCCTCAAGACAATCCCTTTAAAAAAGGAGATCCAAGGAGAAATGTGTGGTATCTTAAAACCTGTGAAGGAACTTATAAGGAGATATGGGTGGACCCTAAAAGTCTCTAATTCTCTCGCGTGAAGAATCCCTTGCTATTGAGCCTGGTATTAAACCCGAATCTTTTATATTTTTGAATGATACCGATCTGAGAGTATATTTCGAGAATGAAATCCAAGTTGTATCGACAAGAGTTCCACCGAAAAAACAGCCATGAAAACAAAGCCTAACAAGGCCGATCAGTTTGTTCCAGGCCTCTAGCCTTACGCGGGACGACTAACACTCCAGCTGCTCCTGTTGTGGTCATTATGCTCTGTTCAGTTCTCTAACATCAATAAATAATAAAAAGGAATCAACGAATGATTGAAAGTGCCCAAATAATTCAGCCTGTAATTGCCTTGATAGCTTGGTCAATGGTTATGTGGTTGTGGATGTACGCAACACGATTGCCTGCAGTGAAGAAAGCTAAATTAAAGCTTGATCCGAATGCTCCTCGCGGAGAGCAAATGTCAACCCTGCCTCCCCATGTTCGTTGGAAAGCTGATAATTATAATCATCTCATGGAGCAACCAACTATTTTCTATGCTTTGGCAATATCACTTGCAGTCCTTGGCGCAGGAGATGGCATAAATTTTATTCTGGCATGGACATATGTCGGTATTCGAGTAATTCATAGTATTGTGCAAGTAACTTTTAACAAAATTGAAATCAGGTTTTTAATATTTGCTCTATCAAACATTCCATTATTAGCCTTAACAGTGAACGCTGTGCGAATCACATTCATGCAATAAAACCAGTGGGCATAACAAGACGTCGGCGTTCGGCAGCAAACTGCCAGGGACGCCTACGGCGCCCCACAACTTCGTGTTAGCACCGTATATGAAAGTACATATACCTTATGAAGAAAGATCTGGAAGAAATCCGGATTTTGTAGTCAAGTACAAGATAGACTTATCTGAAGAGAATAAAAATGCCAAGCCGGGACAAGGAATGAGAGTGGATTTTCTTTATGACGGGGATGATCCGCAAGTTGAAGGTATACACATGATCTGGCCAGAGATTCTTGATGAAAATAGCAGAGTCATAAGAGATACTACTCCAGGTAATATTCCTAATGAAGGCTTTGCCAGTATGTGGATATTAAGTGAAGAGCGCCGTGAGTATCACCATAAAAGGCTTAAGATTGGTACAAAAGGGACTTGGTGGCGCGGTGGTCGCATTGCTAATGTCACGGTAGTTCAGATCAATGCTGTTAAGTAGTACTTACAAATTGTGGCACAATCGCCCACAAAGGATGCGGGATGGACTCGCTACACGTCGTTCCACT
Organism: Microbulbifer maximicatervae (SeqCode); assembly: GCF_052467815.1. NCBI lineage: Bacteria > Pseudomonadati > Pseudomonadota > Gammaproteobacteria > Cellvibrionales > Microbulbiferaceae > Microbulbifer > Microbulbifer maximicatervae (SeqCode). Next base: position 2,833,974 of record NZ_CP174326.1, on the reverse strand, counting down.
CGCCTGTGTATAAGGCGTTAAAAGTTATGAAAATAATCGCAGCATTAATTTTGACTGCCCTATCTTCTAGTGCCTTATCATATCAGGCAGTTTCAATAGCGGTCAGATCTCTATTAGAATCAGGGAATACAGATAGCTTCGTTCACGTCGGAAACAGCACACAGTCAGAATTCAACAAGCGGCGAAGCATTAGCTCGTTATGCACCCTCAACATTCTCGAAGGTGATGCCAAACAACCAATAGGTGCTGGTAGCGCTAGCAATCATGCTCTTATTATCTGCCCTGGCTTTAGAGCTCTCGGCATTCGTTTAAAACCTGAAGAGTCTGGCAAATACCATATATTGGGTTACTGGTCCCAGTAAGCTTTTAACAAGTTGCTGCATCCCACCACCTATACTCCGTTCGCTTTGTGCTGTACGCTACGCTAGCACAAAGCGGTGCCGGTGCAAGGCGTTATGTGTAAGGAAGAATTGTGGATGTAACTACACTGAGAGAAAAGCAGGAAGAGTTATTTCAGTCAGGTAAAATCAACAAGGCTGAATACAATGAGCTCTCATCGATTCACCAGAGGATATCTGAAATATCATCGAAGACTGAAATGAGCCCAGAGGAAGCTGAAAAGATAGGTGAACTATTGCAATCTAGCTCAAATATTCTATTAAAAAATGCTATCGAAACAGATACCACCTTTACTCAAAAGTTAACAAAACGAAGTAATCAAAGATTCAAACAATGTATCACTATATTACTTATATCCACATTTATTAGTATATCAATTATAATTATTAAAGGGCTTTAAACACATAGCAAGTTTAGGGAAAGGACCGGCAAGCCTGTCAACTAATTTCATTTGCGATTACGTGCCAACTTCATCAGACCATATTCACGGCATTATACGTCATTAAACATAGAGTATTAATTGAAAAATGAGTAAAGATCAACCAAATAATCCGCTACACGGTATTACTCTTGAGAAAGTTGTTACACGTTTGCAGGAACATTATGGCTGGGATGGTTTGGCAGACAGGATCAATATCAATTGCTTTAAGAGCGACCCATCAATTAAGTCTTCGCTCAAGTTTTTACGCAAAACCCAGTGGGCACGAGATAAAGTCGAGGATCTGTATATCTCAACTTTTGAAAATAACTCTCCGTGGGCTAATCGTAAATAAGCACTATTTGGTCACTACATAGATGTCGCTGTGACAAGGCAGGGACAGGCGCATAAATCGGGTAGCCGGTAGTTTTAGCTACCAGCTCCCACGCTACCCATCGTGCCAATCCGCAATAGCGGCTAGCTGGTCCTATTTATGAATCAGCGGCCACGCTGACAGCTTCACGGCAGCAAGTTAAACAGATCTCCCCAGATAAGAACGTAAACTTTCACTAAACAACTGCATTACTTACCCTACCCGTTAGATCACGCAGCTTCGGTGTCCTTGGCCGCCTCCCCTCCAGGCTAAGCCTTATATGATGTTTCTGTTCGTCAGCTCGTAGTTTTGCTAGCGGCTCCCTCCCCACAAGACCTCATGGTGTTGCAGTTGCCATTCGCTAGTAGTTAGCATTTAATGAAACCCATATAATGGTGACCCTCATACAGGGAGGCTATTACCCGATTAGTCCACACCTATGCTGAGCGTACCAAACACAGGCACGATCGCACACTGCGTGTGCTGGCAACGTTAAGATTTTAGACATGGAATGTGAATATGGAACAGTTTCGGATAATTCAAGATATTCGAGAGTACATTAAAAGTTATGATGCTTTTTTTGCACGACCAACACAAAGAGGTGAGCATCCGACTCTGTATATGGATGATAAACAAGGTAAAACATACAACAATATTCGAGAGAAAGATTACCTTTTTTCACAGTGTAAGCAATGGGATATACCGCATTCTCAAATGGGGCTATCGTTTTCGGCTCATTGGCAGCACTTAAAGGATCAGTACAAACTAAAAAAGAAACATGCCAAAGGTAGCCCAGTCGATGTATTTTGGGTAATAGAAAAATGTGATTTACCAGAAGGACTTGAATTTATCGCTGACGAGAGGGATAAACAGCATTATTTCTTGACGGTCACTCGAAAAATGACCACAGCCCAATTACATCAAAAGCTCATTTGGCTTGCTGACAGAATGTCGGTTATTAGGGAGGCACAAGACGCTCTATGATCAAATATAGGTTCGAAGAAGAAAAAGATATTATTCTTCACTACGCAAACGTCCTCGACGATCAAAAAACAAGCCTTATAATTTCTAAAGGTATGGTTTCTGATAGAGACGAGGCGTTTCATTTAGCAAAATTCTTCTGGTCTATGGTTGACTTATCTGTAGAGGATATAGAGGAAGAAAGATTAGTTTGTGGCCATAAAGATCTTGAGGCTTGGAACGAATACATAATGAACTCCCTACGTTCATATCTACGCTCAAGTGGCTATGCAGATGAATGGGAAAGAGCTACGGACCAATCTTAAATCGGATAACCGGTAGCTTTTTGCTACCGGTTCCCACACCACCCATCATGCGGGTCCGCAATGAGTGGTTCCCTATCCGTAATGAATCTCTACCCAACGATAGTGTCGAGCAGCTCTTCATTTGAGCTAAGCATAATGGCGGTATCCTACCTCAACTTTATCCGACTGGAAGGCTAGCCCACTCTTTCAACTCGTAGAGTTTAGGTTCAGGCCTTAACTCTGTCCAAGGTATTAATCTTGGCACTTAGCTACTATGCCGTCAGCTAACTTCTATTTAATCATCGTGGTCAATGCTGATTGAGGAGCTGCTGTGTTTCACTGCTTTTTGTCTATACCCTCGAAGGTGGCTAGCGGGTTGGGTCTACTTTTGAACTAGCGGCCACACTGACAGCTTCACAGCAGCAGGCTTAACAGATCTCTCTAGATAAGAACGTGAACTTCACCAAACAACTGCATCATTTACTCTACACATTAGATCACAATGCTTCGGTGTCCTTGACCACCTCCCCTCCAGGCTAAGCCTTATAGGATACTTATATTCTTCAGTCCGTAGTCTTACTAGCGGCTTCCTTCCCACAAAAGTCACGGTGTTGCAGTTGCCATTCGCTAGTAGTTAGCATTTAATGAAGCCCATTAAATGGTGATCTTCCTATAAGGGGCTTTCACCCCATTAGTTCACGCCCATGCTGGGCGGGCGTACCAGGTTAAGGTGTCGGACGCTTCGCGCTGCAGTTTGAGGCATTAACTGCTTTATTAGCAATTTTACTTGTAGGTGGAAAATCAAGAATACAAAAAGAGGAATTTCATTGAAAACTATATTCTCATTAGTAATATTCTTAATATTTACGACATTTGAAACTGTTGCTGAAGAAGTTGATACAAAAAAAGATTATCACACCTTTGTTTTGGTACATGGTGCTACAGGCGGTGGATGGGACTGGAAAGAGGTTGGTAAACACCTTAGCGCTAAAGGTCATACCGTCTACAGGCCAACACTGACGGGGTTAGGTGAAAGGCACCATCTTTCCTCTCCTGATATTAACTTAACCACACATATCAACGATATCGTTAACCTGATTATTTTTGAAAAGTTGAAAAATGTGGTACTTGTAGGTCATAGCTATGGTGGCATGGTAATCACCGGAGTTATCGATCGTATTCCAGAACGAATTCATCATGTTACATTTTTAGACGCGAAAGTACCTGAGGATGGCATGTCAATGATGGAGGGGCAGCCAATACCAGAGGAACATAAAGTGGTAAATGGTCAAGTTCACTTCTCATGGATTGATGTTAATTCCGAATTTCCACGAGATGTTACGCAGCCATTAAAAACACTTACGGAACCTGTATCGTATAAGAATCCTCTGGCCAAAAAACTCAATGTCACTTATGTAGCTTTTATTCCTGAGGGGGTGTCGAAAGCCGATAGAGCTAAAGATCCCTCTTGGCATCGGGCAGTAGAGCGGAAATGGACAATTCGTACATTTAATGGTGATCATGTGATTTATCGGGCCAAGCCCAAAGAATTTTCAGAGATGCTTGAAGAAACCGTAAACGATACAAATAATATTTAAATATTTTGTGGCACGCAGTTAAATCGGGTAGCCGGTAGTTTTTAGCTACCGGCCCCCACACCACCCATCGTGCGGGTCCGCAAAAGGCGACTCCCTATCCATAATAAACCTCGACCCAACGATACTGTCGAGCAGCTCATCACCTGAGTTGAGTGTCATGGCAGTACGCTACCTCAACTTATCCGACTGGAAACATATCGGCAGGCCAGCCCTGTCTTTTAACTCGCAGAGTTTGGGTTCAGGCATTCACTCGGTCCAAAGCATTAATCGCTACTATACCATCGTCCAACTTCTGCTCAATTAGCTTGGTCATTACTGACCGAGGCGCTATTATGTGCACCACTTTTATCTCCGCGATGGCGGCTAGCGGGTTGGCCCTATCTATGAATCAGCCGCCACGCTGACAGCTTCACAGTAGCAAGTTAAACAGACCTCCCCAGATAAGAACGGGAAATTCCACTACACAACTGTATCATTTACTCTTCCAATGAGATCTCATAATTTCAGTGTCTTTGGCAGCCCCGCCCCCTGGCTAAACCTTATAGGATGCTCCTGCTCTTCAGCTCGTATCTTGCTAGCGGCTTTCTCCCCACAAAACCTCAAGTGTTGCAGTTGCCATTCGCTAGTAGTTAGCATTTAATGGAACCCATTAAATGGTGATCCTCCTACGGGGGACGTTCACCCCATTAGTCCACGCCCATGCTGGGCGTACCAAGTTGCTGCATCCGACAGCCTACACTCCGCTCGCTTTGTGCGATTCGGTACACTATCCGAAGCGACTCCATTCCAGCGGCAATAGAGTAGGGCGTTAAAAGCTTCGTTCGTATTTAAAAGGTATGTGATATTCTAAAGAGCAAAAAAACTGTATGATTGACATGTAGGAAAAAGAATTAATGACGGTAGAGAACTAATGAAAAATATCAGCTCCATACTTGAAGCGAAAGACCTGGACGAACTAAAGGCTTTAGGTTCTTATAAAGAAATAAGAGATTCTCTACAATCAAAGATAGATATTAATTTAAAAGTTAATGGGTGGGTAGCATTAGATAAAAGAATTAGGTCCCTCAAGTCTTTGGTTTCAAATAATAAAGAAAAACTGACGGAAATTTGTGAATTTAGTAATTTCGAAAATGCAAAAGCATCTGTTAATGAACTGCTTGACTTAAAGATTAAAGCTAAAAGCAAGGACGATTTCAAGAAAAAGATCTCGAAGTTAATTGATGCCTTTTATCAAGGTGAATTTGACCCCTACGCTCGCTTTGAGGAAACTAAGATAAGAAACTTTAAAAGTAGTTCAAGATTAGAAGGCATAGAATTAGAAGAGCCTGACGAATCAATAACCATAGAGTCAATATTGTCAAAATATAGGGAGTAAGAAGAATATTTATGGATAAATACGATGCAACTAACGATCACTATTGCTATCAAGGGACTTCTGTACTCAAGAATAAGCTCAATATTCAGAAAATGGATAAGCTTGAACAAGCTGAAAGAGAAATATCAGCGTTAACTGTCAAGAGAGTTAGATTTCGACCACCTCCCTACAATCTGGATTATATGAAGCTTCTTCACCGCCTATTATTTATCGATCTATACGATTGGGCTGGTGAGCTTCGAAATGTCGATATATCTAAAGGCGGTACGCGTTTCTGTAATTGTGGCAGGATAAGAGCAGAATCTCAAAAGTTGTTCAACCAACTAGAAAATCAAAATTGGTTGAGAGGGCTTTCAAGAGAACAGTTCTGTGCAAAACTAGCTGAATTCTACTGTGAGTTTAATATGATCCATCCATTTAGAGAAGGTAATGGTCGGGTCCAGAGGTTATTTTTTGAGCATCTGGCATTGCATGCAGGTTTTGAGCTTGATTGGAATGATGTGAGCAAGGCGGAATGGATTCAAGCCAATATTGATGGAGTCAACGTAAATTACGCTCCTATGGAAAAGATTTTTTTGCGAATTGTTTCTTTCGCTCAATGATGCTTTTAAATCAGGTAACCGGTAGTTTCTAGCTACCGGCCCCCACACCACCCATCGCGCGGGTCCGTAGCGGGCGATTCCCTATACGTTGAATCTCTACCTAACGATAGTGTTGAGCAGCTCTTCATTTAAATTGGAACAATCTTGAGTACCCATGAATTGGACACCTATTGCATATTGGTAGGTGAGTTCAACACTAACCCAGTGATTACATCCAGCAATTAGGGGGCGCTAGCAAAGGCACCCTATATCAAAACCACTACCTCACCATGGTTTTGACATGGATGCTTTGGGAAATCTGTAGCCACAGCGGGGCTATCAACGATCTCCTCTTCGGAGTGCCCGTTCCTTTTGTACACGTATATATATTTCTTCACGGTGAACAGGTAGGGATTTGGGAGCAAGTATGCCTATCTTCACTTGATTACCTTTAACTTCCAGTACGGTAATTGAGACATTTGCTCCAATCCTTAAGTTTTGACCCGTCCGGCGCTTTAAGATCAACATATTTGTTTCCTCTAAGACTCAAACCATTTGTAGGCCACCCTTAATGGAAGGCTTTGTAAGTAACTTTTTGAGGAAATATGAGGTGGTGCACGAGAACGGTAGGCATAGAAGAAGAAAAGGCGGGCACTACGCTCCCAGAGCTTGGAGAACCTCTCCAAACTGCTCAATACTCTCCAATTTATTGAAGACGAGCGGGTTTCTAGCGTATGATCCATATAGCCATTTTGATAGTCTGCTTATCAATTTGGTTAGCTGGCCCCTGGTGTTCGAGCACCTCGGGTCAGCGCCTTTTACTTGCTTTTACGTCACAATACCGCTCCCCTTTGACAGGCTGATTTTAGAAAAATATTGACTCGGTTAAATTTCTTTGGTAGCTGGCGTTTTAAGAGGCGGATCGACGCCGACCAAAATACCAATAATCATCTATTGATTTTACGCAGCTTTGACACTAAAACAAACTTAATAAAATCCAATAAGATTATTTTTGTGCCTATATTTTTTAACTTTACGCTTTGAATAATCTGAGTTATTTACAAAACAAATCATTTAGCCTGGTGCTTTTATTAAGCTCACACCAAGGAACTCAGAAGAAAAGATTATCAATGCTGTCACTTACCACAAGCGCCTTTCTGCTTACAGGCAAAATTGCTTAGGTTTTTTAATATGTTGCTGAGGATTTTAGGTAACCATCCTATTAGGAATAGTAATGGCGTTATTTTTATACCCTTTAGGGATTGGACTTTTTGATGCGACACCCCCTAAAAATTTACTTCACTCAAAGGGTGAAACTGTAAATTCTAAATGTTCTTAGGGTATCTCAGAAAGTGAAGTCCAATCGAAATATACGTGTATCGAACCCGTTAATCGTGCCTTCATAGCCAACATACAAAACAGGGAAAGGTAATCCGTACTTTCACCTCCGTGCTTGATGCCAAGAAATTAATATCACCACTACAGCGCCTACTGAAGAGCCCTCTCCACACCACGATTGAACTCGCTAGGGATTAGATTGTGGAGTAATTGAGGTGTAGCACAACAGTTAGCGGCTAGCGTTTTTATCACTTGAGTACACCAACTCTGGTGCCGCTCATCCAGATGCAGCGAGCCGATATAAATTCCTATGGAATCCCCGGCTTGTCTGTGTAGGGTACGCCTGTCCACTGCTAGCTCCCATTACTACCTCCAAGTGTGTTGGTTAGTGTGGGAATTAGGCTGCAATTGATCCTTTGTTTGGTCTAAAATTGGCTCCAAAGGTGGGGCCCTACCTATCCCCTCGCGGTGGAGGCGTTAAGATCAAGTTCGGATGAGAGCAACCATACAAGCTTGCGAGGACATGCACTAGTTTAACAAACCGGTAAGTCCCCAAAGAAAAGCCCATCACTGGCAAGTTGCCTTAGTTGTTAGCCCGCACTAATTGGAACATCGTATTTTATGAACAAGAAGGCACTTGGAATTAATGAAATTATTATCCTCACCACCCTACTGGCAATGCTTGGCTTGCTGGCTATCCGGTTTTTGAATCCTGAGATGCTAAATCTGTCCATTTTCAATACTCGGGCAGGCTCCTTTTTACTTGGCTGCGCATTTTGTTACTTCACTCTAAATGAGTTCAAGGCAGCCATAGATAAAGATGAGTGGGGCCCAAACAGAGTTGCAGGTATTATTCGTGTACCCCTATATCTCGCCGCTGCTTTATTCCTGTTTTACATGACTGCAAGCGGGGGAATTAATGCATAATAAGAGATTATTAGCTTCCCCATCACTGGCGAGTACAAGGCAGTTAAAATGAGTAACCAGAGAATCCCTGACAGAAATAAGAGCCCCTACGGCTGGTGGGTCGCAACAATTATAGAGAGGTTTCAATTTGATGATGAGGAACTCGACAATATGCGTCGGCGCTGCCGGGCATTCTCAAATGTTGTGATACTAAGAGCTGATGATAGAGAGCAAGCTTACCAGAAGGCCATTCAGTACGGGAAGTCCGGCATCGAAGACAAAAGTGACTGGACAAATGATAAAGGGCGTAGAGGTCGCTGGATTTTTGAGGGACTAAGCAGTCTTATTCCCATCTATGATGAACTTGATCCTGAAGGCACTGAAATCCTGTTTGACGATGATAATGGGATTACAGTTGGCAGAGTTAAGTCTTGGGTTCGAAGCAAGGAAGAGCTTGAGGCATTTGATGATACCGAATGAGAAATTCAAGTACTTTATCAGCCCCTTTAAAGACTAGACTTCCCCTCTTTTCTCTCGATAACTATAGAATAGTCCAACCAAATGTAGCTGGGTGGTATGTAATATCCAATAGCCCTAGGAGTAATTAATGCAAACAAATCGAATCCTTTATTGATAAATAAAGTCGCTCTTAATCTATACAGATTTCTGTTGAGGTATCTCTACTATGCTTAGTCCGAAACTCTCGCGGAGATTGCCCAGTCCATTTTTTAAAGCTTCTGGAAAAACTACTGGTATCACCGAATCCAAGTTTGTAGGCGATTGACGTGATCGGGGTATCGTTTTGCTTAAGGTACTGCACAGCCTGATACTGGCGTATTTCATCTAGCACAGTCTGATAACTGAAACCTCTTTCTTTTAGTTTTCTATGCAAACCACGGCAACTAATACCAAGCTCCTTGGCCACGACCTCTTGTGAAAAATTACCTGTAGCCATCAGATCAACAAGCACTCTACTGGTTATGCTAACTATGTCATTCTTCTGCAAACGCTCCAAGTAACCAATTAGGGCTTGCTCGTTGACCCTGACCAGCTCATCGTTTCCCGAAGAGAGCTTTCGATCAACAAACTCTTGTTTAAATCTAATCTCACAAATGTCTGCCGAAAAGTTAATTGGGCATTTATACATCAATTGATGCCGCTCAAGGGTGGCAGGTCTGTGCCTCTCCAGATTAATTGAAATCAAATGATGATGCACATCAGGGCATATCTTTCTGATGGACTTTATTAGCAAAGCCATAAAGGCATCTATAGCATGAATACTTGGATCATATGGGAAGTTGTCAACCTTTTCCCAGGATACTACTACTTGCTGCTGTTCATCATGAACATTGATTCGCATAGCGGTGGTAACCACTTCTGAGAATCGAGCAGATCTTAGTAAACTCTCCCTGATGGAGCTACTGGCCAAGTGGGCATAGCTTAGAGCGTGAAGGTTTGTATGATTCACATACTTAGTGACTTGCAGGCCGATACAATCATCACCTGATATAGATTCAGCGAGCCCCCATAGTTTTTTCATATTCTCTAAAGGAATTCTCTGGTTCGCGTCCACTATGCATTTGGGGTCAATTTCTGCACGCTGCAAAATTTCTTGGGTAGAACAGAATGGTTTTAGGGCCTCAATAATAGGTAATACCCAAGTTGCAATGGTCGTGTGTCCATACTCAGCCATCTACAAGTGTGTCCTAATTGGTCAAGAGATTGGCTTTATTTGCAAAGAAACCTAAAAGCCAAATGATTAGCATCTAATCAATCACTTCCTTATTTACCAAGATTATCCTAACGATCCTGACATGTTAAGAGGATCTAGTCACCTAAAAGATAGCCAGCCGACGCTGGTAATTGGAAATATGAAAAATCCCATAAAAAGAATAGCACGTCTGGTAGGGGTTACATTATCCATCACTCACCTAAGTGTTACTGCTAGTGAGCCCACTCAGGTTTTCTGGGGAGATATGCACCTTCATACCTCCTACTCATTCGATGCCTTCTTAAGCCAAAATTATTCGGCAACTCCGGACACCGCTTATCGGTGGGCCAAGGGGCAGCCGGTTATTCACCCCTACACTCATGCAAAAGTACGTATAGATACCCCGTTGGATTTTCTCGTGGTTTCAGATCACGCTGAGGGGCTGGGAGTAATGAGGGCAGTGGTGAATGAAACAGATGAGCTCGACAGCGATATGTCCTTATACCAGTCAATGATGCGCTGGTTTGCCAAGCAGCATATTAGATATAAAGTCTCGATAAATGAAGGTATGGATATTTTCAATGAGTTACTGCCCAAAAAGGCGCTAGACACAGTAGCTCCCGCTGACCCTGTCCAGGACCCAGCCAACACGCCCCCTGAGCCCGTACTTGGAGATCTGGATAAGACCCGGACAAGCGCATGGAGCGCAATAGTCGATGCCGCAGAGCGCCATAATAACCCGGGCACTTTTACCAGTTTTATTGGCTGGGAATGGAGCTCAACACCAACCGGGGCCAACTTACACCGGGTGGTTGTCTCTCCTGACGGGGCGGAAAAAGCTAAGCAGTATCTTCCTTTTGGGGCTGATCAGAGTCAGTACCCAGAAGATTTGTGGCAGTGGTTAGATGCGACATCTAAACGAACTGGCAGTGAATTCATTGCGATCCCCCACAATTCTAATGTGTCCAAAGGTTATATGTTTGCAGAAACCACTCTGCGTGGTGAGCCAATTGATACACAGTATGCGCGTACACGCATGCGCTGGGAGCCCCTGGTTGAAATAACACAAATTAAGGGGGACTCAGAAACCCATTCAACGCTTTCCCCGGACGATCCTTTCGCAGACTTTGAGAATTATCCATTCTATCTGCAAGCTGACCCGGAGTCGTACCATGTCGCTAAAGGTGATTTCGTCCGATCCGCCTTACGCACAGGACTGGAAATGCAGAAGAAAATTGGTGTAAACCCTTATAAGCTGGGGTTTGTGGGGTCCACAGATTCACATACGGGTATGTCAACTGCTGAGGAGGATAACTTTTGGGGCAAGTTTGCCCATGACTCAGTACCAAGCAGCAAGCGAACTAACACTGTCATTGGCGGAACCAAGGCTACAGGTTGGAACATGTCCGCTTCTGGACTCGCCGCCGCTTGGGCTGAAGAAAATACCAGAGAAAGCCTTTTTGCTGCATTTAAACGCCGTGAAGTATATGCCACTACAGGCCCTAGAATTCAGGTGCGCGTCTTTGCAGGCTGGAATTTTCCTAAGCACGCCATCGATGCTGAAAATATTGCTGAACTAGGTTATTCCCATGGAGTACCTATGGGGGGTGATTTAGTGAAACCACAAGAAACTGACCAACCAATTCAGCTACTTATACGCGCGACAAAAGATCCTAAAGGAGCAAATCTGGATCGAGTTCAGGTGGTTAAATCTTGGCTGGACTCAACAGGAAAGAGCCAAGAAAAAATATTTAATGTTGCCTGGTCTGGCGAACGCACGCTTAATAACCAAGGCCAGCTAAGGCCTGTGGGGGACACGGTAAATCGAGAAACGGGGCAATACACTAACAACATTGGCTCCATTGAGTTATCAACCCTATGGCAAGATCCAAAGTTTAATATAAACGAAAGAGCCTTTTACTATGTTCGGGTATTGCAAATCCCTACCCCACGCCATTCACTCTACGATGCAATAGCTACAAAAGAAATCAATAATGGAAATATTCAGGTACCGTCTGAAGGACCCGCCGTTATCCAGGAGCGCGCTTATACATCCCCAATTTGGTATACCCCCTAAGACTGGCAGGAAACCTCGACGCCAAAGCAAGCAAATAGCATATCTAAAAAAGTCGCTTACATACTGATATCAATACTCTCTGCAGGTTTCAATGGAGGAAGCTTCATGCAGCAGAAATTAGAGATTCTGAAGAGGGAGCCTCTGGTACACTTTTCTATTATCGCTTTATTGCTGTTCGTTTTCGCAGAGTTATTAATAGAGGAAAATGGAACCAACTATGAAGATACCTTGCTTATCAGCGAGGACATTCTAATTGAGCACCTACAATTCCAGAAAAAAACATTTAACCAGAGTTTTGCACGACGTTATTGGGAGGGGTTGACTCAGCCAGAGAAGTCCAACCTGATTAATGATTACATTAAAGAAGAAGTACTTTACCGTGAAGCCCTTAATCTAGGCCTGCAGAAGCATGATCAGATTATACGACGACGCCTTATTCAAAAGCTGGACTATGTAAATGGTGGCTTTTCCAGTAACACTGATATTAGTGAAGAAGGTCTGGAAAACTACTTCCAGCTTCATCGCGAAAAATATCGAATTGAAGCATCTATTACCTTTACTCATGTTTTCTTTGATTTTAGGCGGCACTCTACAGAAAAGTTAGAGGAGACTGTCAAAAAGAACTTGAACCACTTAATAAAGCAGTCAGTTCCATTCGAGGATTCCGCCCTCTACGGAGATAGATTTATCTTTCATCGGAATTATGTAGATCGCACTCCCAGTCTAGTAGCCAGCCACTTCGGAGATAATTTGGCAGAAAGTATCTTTCAACTACCATTGAATACCTGGTCCGGTCCATTTGAATCTCCGTATGGTCTACATCTAATTTTGATTAGTGAAAACAAAACAAGCCGTCTACCCAGCTTTAGAGAAGCCTCCCCCTTAGTACTTGAGGATTATCGACGAAATAAAATGGAGGAAAATAAACAACTTAGGATACAAGAGCTGTTGGCAGGCTACAGAATAGAGAGGGATGCCTCGATACCATATGTTCCTGTGGATATCACCTATGCCAACTAAAAATCCCTACAAGATCATCAAAGCCATTCTATTCTTATTGTTACTTACAACAATTAGTAATGTTAGTTTCGCTCATGACGGAAGACCGATATACATTGAGTTAAAAGAAGTCACGGAAAGCAGATATATCCTTCGATGGAAAATCCCGCCTATCATGCAGCCAGGGACTGAACCTGAGATACACTTAATGGGCGAATTCTGCCAAATACAACCAGAGATAACAGGGCCTACCAGACCCAACGTGAAGAGTTACCTATGCAGGAATCTCCACCCAAACAATTTCACAAGGCTATATAACCCCCTAACAATAAGAATCACATACCCCATTGCCAATCCAGCCTTATCGAGTTTAATTCATTTTGAAAAATCAGACGGCGACACTATTAATCTCTTTAATAGCCCCAAGGTCTTAGAGATAAATCTACCTTCCCGCCTAACTATTTGGGATAGTGTCACACAATATATTGAAGCAGGTTTCTTACATATATTAGAGGGCTATGATCACTTACTATTCGTATTATGTTTAGTCTTTATCGCCAGAAAATTTAGAGGCATTTTAATAGCGATTAGCGGATTTACAGTAGGCCACTCTCTCACTCTAGGGCTCGCAAGTTTAGACTTATTCACCATAAGAGTAGATGTTGTTGAAGTGTTGATCCCATTGAGCATTATGCTATTAGCCGCAGAAATTGTATATGCGCATAATAGACAGCGTAAAACGAGTTTAACCCGACGCTATCCTGCGATTGTTGCCACTGGCTTTGGATTACTTCACGGGTTTGGGTTTGCCAGTGCGCTTGCGGAATTAGGCCTTCCTCACAGCCATAAAATCACCGCATTATTTAGCTTTAATATAGGTGTAGAATTGGGGCAAATATTATTTGTCTTGGTTTTGACTTTCTTATCATCTACAGTTCAGCGGATATTCTCGAAGTGGAAAATTACAACTTTATATAACCAGCTTCTGACACATTCAAAATACGCGATTTATCCAGTTGGAATAGCCAGCGGGTATTGGGCAATTGACAGGACTCTGGGGCTAATTTCCTAAACAAGAAAAGTTTGAATCACAAAAGCAACTTCAATACTTACTACTGGGGTAATAGGAAATAATACACCGCACTCGAGACACGCTGAGAATATATCCCTGTAAGCTCCTAATCGGCATCCATGCCTCATAGGGTCCCGAGCGTAGTGTATTATTTTCTTCTCCCTTTTTAGTATAATCTGTTATTCTCACGCAATCACACAGATAATGGCTCACAGTAGTGGGCAGATATATGTATGAGTTGACCATCAAACAATAGGAATTCATCGAGCCTTTTTAGCCCACATCAATGTCATATACAGGCCCTTGTAGAGCTAAAGCAGTTTTCACTACCAAACCTAACACCACTGAAAATTAAGATGTTGAATTTTAGAAAAGCACTTATAGAAGACCTTCCTGATTTACTTAAATTTGAACAATGCCTTATCGAAGCCGAAAGGCCATACAATTCATCCATTAAAGCTGGATCAGCATTCTATTATGATATGGAGAAGTTGATACTATCTGATGACTCCTATCTTCTGGTAGTTGAAAGCGAAGATGAGATCATTGGAAGTGGATATGCCCAAATACGAAACTCAAAGATATCTCTTGATCATGAGCGGCATGCTTATCTGGGTTTTATGTATGTATCACCAGCACACCGAGGAAAGGGCATTAACTCAAAGCTAATAGAGAAATTAATTGCATGGGGAAAACAGAGTGGGGTTCAGGATTTCTACCTTGACGTTTACTCTCAAAATAGCTCAGCAATAAAAGCCTATGAAAAAGTAGGCTTCAAACCATCACTGATGGAAATGAAGTTAAACCTTAAATAGAAAGATCAAAATCTATAAACCCAGGTGATGTCTTTGACTCACCTGGTTTACACCATATGACTTCAAAGAATACTCTTCAAGAAAAGCTTAACCGATATATCTCGATTTAAATACGTAGCTGCAAATTTCATGATCAATCAGAAAAATTATCTTCCACAAAAAACCATCCTGCCACGCTTCTGGCGAGTATGCTTGAGACTAACTCAACGCTTACCTTTATAAAAACTGCGTGAATACTGGGGAAAACTTCCTGCGTTCTCTAGTCCGCATCAGACTTACCACAAGATGAACTTCCCTTATCGCCTTCAGCTATTTGACCACTTGCCCAATTAATAGTGTCGATATAACTCCCGATCCTTACAGCGGTTAAATCAGGCTCAGAATCATCTTCCACTCAGTAAATAGTCAAGACCAATAGCAAAACAAACTGTCAAATTATCTATTCCGATATTTTTAATGGCGTGAATTTATCTTTACTAATTACATGCTTTATCACCCATAAATTATCCCGCCAAAATTTCGCCATTCATCACACTTTTAGTGAGAAAGAACGCATAGTTACCACACTCATAAACGGTTGTGCGCCATAACTTTAGTATTAGAAATACGCACAACCAAAATAATGACATCTATCTAAAAATAAGCCGGAGTCCAAGTGCGCCAGCATAAATGATTTATTGCAGGCGTATTTTTTATAGGTCTACTGCGCTTGTCCGACAGATAACAAAAATGGATTTTGTTCGGGAGATTATGACCATGCGTCTACCTTCGCTTATTGCGATACTATTTTCAGTGGTGCTTTTAAGTGCCTGCGGTTCTGATGGAGGCCGGGGCGATGCCGCCGATGACTTGCTCCCACCCCCTGGCGTCACAGACTCAGATGGTGACGGTATCGATGATGATAATGACAATTGTCCGGCTGTTAGTAATTCAGACCAGGATGATTTAGATGGCGACGGCAGCGGTGATGCCTGTGATACTGATGACGATGGCGACTCCCACCCAGACACTTCAGACAACTGCCCACAAACCCCGAATTCAGACCAAGCCGACAGTGATAGCGACGGCATAGGCAATGCCTGTGACAGCGATCTGGATGGCGACAACGTCCCCAACGATTCTGACAACTGCCCTGCTGATTCAAATAGTGAGCAGGGTGATATCGATGGCGACGGCGTCGGGGATGTGTGCGACAACGACCGCGACGGGGACAATTACACCGACAGCTTGGATAACTGTCCGGACGTAGCCAACCCAGACCAATCAGATCAGGACAATGACGGTATCGGCGACGCCTGTGACGAAGATAGCGATACTGACAACGACGGCCACGACGATGGCCAGGATAACTGCCCAACCGTATCCAACCCAGACCAAGCCGACCTTGACGGAGACGGCATTGGCGATGCCTGTGACAGCGATGACGACGGTGATGGCGTAGACGATCAAGACGATAACTGCCCAACCGCAGCCAACTCCTCACAAACCGACCAGGATGGCGATGGTATAGGTGATGCCTGTGATGACGATGCGGACAGTGACGGCATCGATAACGAAGATGACAACTGCCCATCCACCCACAACCCAAGCCAAGACGATAACGACGGAGATGGCATTGGCGACGCCTGTGACAGCGACGACGACAATGACTCTGTCGAAGATGAGAATGACAACTGCCCCAGCCATAGCAATACCGACCAAAGTGATATCGACGAAGACGGTGTCGGTGATGCCTGTGATAGCGACCAGGATGGTGACGGTATTGATAACGACGATGACAACTGCCCTGCTACTGCCAATTCAGACCAGAGCGATATCGATGGTGATGGGCAAGGCGATAGCTGTGACAGCGACGATGACGGCGATGGTATAGACGATAGTAATGACAACTGTCCGGCCGTTGCCAACGATGATCAAACCGATACCGACGGCGACGGCACTGGCGATGCCTGCGACAGCGATCGCGATGATGACGGCGTTGAAAATGAAAATGACAACTGCCCGCTGGTACCCAACGCAGATCAAACAGATACAGATGGTGACGGTTACGGAGATGCCTGCGATGACAACACCGATGTCGACGGCGATCAGGTACCTGACAGCGTTGACAACTGTGTACTCGTCCCCAACACCGATCAAATAGATCAGGATGGAGATGGTGTCGGGGATGCCTGCGACGAAGACCTGGATGGAGACGGCACCGATAACGATGCCGACAATTGCCCATCAATACCCAACTCAGACCAACTCGATACTGACGGGGATGGCAGCGGCGATATCTGTGATAGCGACGACGACAACGACGGCGTCGATGACACAGCCGATAACTGCCCCACGGCATCCAATAGTGATCAAACAGATACCGACGGGGATTCAGTCGGTGACGCCTGCGATCCAGACCTCGATGGCGACGGTATCTTCAATGACGACGATAACTGCCCCTATGTCAGCAATACACTACAGGAAGACAGTGACAACGACGGAATTGGCGATGCCTGCGATGGCGACAACGATAACGACGGCGTAGATAACGCCTACGATAACTGCCCGGATACTGCCAACAGCGATCAGTCGGATATCGATCAGGATGGCGTTGGTGATGCCTGTGACAGCGACCGGGATGGTGACACAGTCCCGGACACTTCCGACAACTGCCCGGCTATCCCAAATGATGATCAAGCCGATCAGGACGGTGACGGCATCGGTGACGTTTGCGACGATGACAGTGATACCGACAACGATGGCCACGACGATGGTGAAGACAATTGCCCAGCCATCCCCAATCCGAATCAAACGGACACGGATGGCGACGGTGTCGGCGATGAGTGTGATAGCGATGCTGATGGCGATGGCATAGACAACACCGATGACAACTGTCCACTAACGCCAAACGACCAAACCGATACTGACGGTGACGGTCTTGGGGATGCCTGTGACGAAGACCTGGATGGTGATGGCGTTAATGATGACGTCGACAACTGCCCAATGATTCCGAATCCAGGGCAAGAAGACGGCGATAACGACGGTGCTGGAGATCTCTGCGATAACGACCGCGACGATGACGGGCTGGATGATACCGTCGACAATTGCCCTGCCATTCCCAATCCAACCCAAACCGATACGGATGGTGACGGGGTAGGAGATGCTTGCGATACAGACATGGATGGCGACGGAGTAGAGAACGATCTCGATAACTGTCCCCAGACTCACAATCCCGAACAGGAGGATTCTGATAACGATGGTATCGGCGATGCCTGCGACCTCGAATCAGGCCTGTCCTGCGCAGCATTTGAAGACCTGGAGATCGTTAACGGTGTAGATGCAGACCTGACTTACGGAATTGAACAGCCTTGTGATGGATGCTCTATTACTGCAGTAGAAAGGGTATTTAACGGCGTCCTGTCTGATGCTGCCAGAATGGAAGTTGTCAGCGGTGCAGGTGGATCTACCCATATTCAAATCAACCACCACTCGGTTAAAGAGGGACGCCATGTGGTCGGTTTCCTGGTAGAGCACACCACACCACTGCTGGATATCATCTACCTGAACACCATCACAATCAGCACTTACCTGGATGGAGTAGCTACAGGGGAGTCCACTAGTGGATATCGTCTGGCCCCATTCAAAGTCAACGGTGCACATAACCACCGCTTACTGCTGGCCACCACCAATAGTGACTTTGATCAAGTGAGATTGACACTGGAAGGGTTGAGCTTCACCAATAATCAATTGGATGTCTATCTCGCCTGCGCAGCGCCAATCGGCCAACCATAACTAAAATATGAGGTTAAAAGCCCCGGCTTGCCGGGGCTTTTTTATGGGGATTTATTTGCTAGAGGAGCACATAGAAAAGTTCGACAACCCCAATCCTAACTACTTATAAATCACCTACCGCTACCAGCCTTAAGCTACATTAGTTTCCGGTAGCCACGAGAAAAAACAACTCAAAACTTCTATCAATCCTTTGAATAAGCTCACTGAACCGAACTTTCACTATCTCTCCTATGGCCTGGCAACTGTCAGCTACATGACGCTGATGTTATCTATGCCTTTAAGCGACACCATTGCCTCCAGCCTGGAAATTAAGACGAGCCAGATTCATTTGGCGATAAGTACTCTGTACCTGATGTTTTCTGCCTCTGCCATTGTACTGAGCATGTTCTCGGATATTTTTAGTGCTGCCCGCATTTTGAAATATGCTCAGCTTATGTCGATTGCTGGACTTTTCACTGTCGCAAATACACATAACCTTTCTACATTTTACCTGGGGTGCATCCTGATAGGTGGCGGGACTGGGTGCTATTCCTCTATAGGGCGATCGGTGATGTTGCGACACGCCAGCTCTTCTGAAGCGGTAAAGAAGCGAACCTCATTTATTTCGCTGACTATTATTGTTGCCCCTATTCTAGCAACAATACTCGCCCACACTCTTATACCCATTAATTGGCGATACGCCTATTACATAATGATAGCTATTGAGGTAGCAATGCTGATTTACTCACAGCTTGCGCTCAGAAAAGATCGACAGCCCCTTTCAACGATTAAAACCATTTTAAATATATGGAAGCGCTGTCTAACAACAAAAAGCTGTATATTAAATATGTTATCAACAGGGGTTGGCTATGCACTGGTTATGCAGACAATTATCGGTAATATCCATGGAATCTTAAGGTACAGCGCGACGCTTTCTTATATGCAGTTAAACTTCGCGGTTACTGGATTGAGCGCCACCTATATACTGGGCATACTCACATTCAGATCATTGGTCAACTATGACAAACTACCAATAGTGAGGATTTTGATAACCCTACTAATACCAGTAGCTGCTGTTATCTATCTGGAGTACCACTCCACTCTAACCTTCTTGTTAGGCTCACTTTACCTCTGCTGTTTTGTTGTAGGGTTTCTCAACCCACTATCCAGCAGTTTCGCCATGGCAGAAATTAAAGGTGGCCACGGTATGGCATCTGCACTGCTCACCTTTTCTTTCGCCTTTACTTCTGCAATTTACAGCTTCTTCCAGGGCTACCTGGAAATCCCATCAGTGAAATTCGTTCCCATATCAATGACAGTCTCATTTTTACTTCTCCTGGTATTAGCCATGGCGCTAAGACAAAAGAGGTTCTAATCAGAGCTATATAGCTTTGGATAGCATACTTATTGAGCAAGCAACACGCTATTCTCCCACCAATAACAAGAATACAATTATTCCAAGCAACTTGGGCTAGCAGTATCAAATATGTTACCAAACCAAGTATTACTGGAGAGGCAAGCATCAGGAGTCTCATCTACCAAATCAGCTTCACCATTACTACCAGTCACCTGATTTCCCGAAATAATGTAGTTCATTGAAGGCGGATCCACTATATCAAAATCCATCACGATGCCAATATCTGAAGAATTCGATATCACATTCTGCACCACCAATCCATTAACAGTTGGAGGCTCTATAATAATTCCAAAAATAGATCCATCAATGGTATTCTGAATAACCTGACTGAAACTACCCGCAATGACAATCCCTGCTATGGCATTACTATTACCACTTAGTGAGTTCCCTGAAATATGACTGAAATCCCCATTGAGTTGAAAACCAATGCTACCAGGGCCACCTGAAAGAAACATTGAGCCATTAATAGAATTGTTGTCACTCTCCACTATAAAACCCACCCCTGGACTATCAGAAATCAAACCTTGAACTGAATGAAATCCATCGCCTTCTAAAAAGACAGAAATTCCACAAGTGTCTATGGTACCTCCTACTAATACAGCTCCTAAACCTTCAAGAGAGATCCCTGCGCTATCACTATCTTCACAAGTAAGTACATAACCGTTCATGTCCAGGCTTCCGGAAGGCCCTTCTATTGTGACCTGTGTTTCAAGATCACAGGAAATATCCTGACTGAGAACTTCTGCTGTCGTTATCGTATCTCCACATTGAACATCCGCCAGAGAGAAAATTGGCTTTGATATTAAGGTTATTAATAATACCAATGATGTACATGTCTTCAGGTTCATCTTTTCCTCTAGAATAAATATTTGTCAAAGAGCTTTGATATACGAACAAGAATAACAGCCTATAAGAAATACTTTAAATGGCTCCGAAATCTATACTTATGCGTTTTTAATGACGCATTAAAAGTCTTCCCACCCTACTAGAACCTTTTTATTTTCAATGTGCATATGGAAAAGCCCGAACCAGCCGAGTTATTCAAACAATCCTATCAAGTGATGCGTCACTAAATAACTCTAGGGAAATTATCGGAACGTCCGTTGTCTAACCTGATATAGAAGTGGCCGCTAAAAGCCAACTTACTGAAACCCTTGCACAGTATTACTATTTCCAAATTGAGTGGCAGTAGCTATATTACTCACTGTTCCCTGCGTTAACCCCACTTGGTTGGAATCACCATCCTGTAAAACCGTTGCAGTATTAAACCCCTGAATCTGGTTAATTAAGGACTGATTAAGCAAGCCATTTAACTGGAAGGTTTCAGAAAAATTAAACTGACTCGTTTGCCCTGTCGCAGCAACATTGATACCGCCGCGCTGTTCGGTAATTGCAGTATTGAATTCACCCACCTGATCATGAGTCGCCTCAAGGCTAGTACCACTTTGCAGGATATAACTATCATTTCCCAGAATTTCTTGAGTAACTGTTACGAAGTTATTATTACCACGCTGAATTACAAAAGAACTGGAGCCGACGACAAACTTTTGCTCAATTTCCACTCTAACAGCATTTCCCACCTGGACGCCAGCAGCATAGCTGTCACTCGCGGTAGTTTGTGATATGTTAAATCCTCCATTGTCACCCGCTTGAAAAAGAACCGCTACATTTCCAAAGCTATTATTAACCTGAAAAATTCCAGAACTACTATTATTACCAAACTGCCGAACAACAGCCGAATTATCAGCGGCATTGGTCTGTAAGATGGATACATCAAGTCCTATTCCACTCTGCAAGACAAAAGCAGAGTTATTTTCAGAATTAGCTTGAAATGAATTAACCGTGCTCATCGTGCCAAACTGATACTGAACAGAGGTTGAGTTAGTTGTGACACCCCCCTGCTGTGCAGAGGCAGATAGATTGCTACCAATCTGCCTCTGTACAATAGTGCTAGATTCTGTCAAAAAAATCTGAGTTGCCGTAGCCTCATTATTGGCACCAACTTGTAGTTGAATGATAGTACTTCCATTCACGCCAGGATCACTCTGATCAGCTTCTGCCGTATTACCTTCACCAATCTGTATGAGCTGATAGGTATTATCAGCTGCTATCCCTGCTGCACTGTAAGTCGAAAACAGAACACAGGCCGCAAGAGAACTGTACTTCATGAGTGGTTACTCCCTTTCATCTGACAATATTGATTACTGAAGTCCTAAAACTGTGTTGTTGTCACCAAACTGGGAGGAATTAGCCAAATTCCCCACTGTAGCCTGACTCAAACGGGTAGAGTTCGTATCCCCAGCCTGTGTTGCAATAGCGGTATTGAATGCCTCCAGCTGCAAAACAAAAGCATTGTTACGAAATCCACTCAATTGCAGCATCTCTGATGTACTAAAATCTCCACTTTGAGCCAACTCAGCAAAATTTAAAGCTCCAAATTGCTGGACTAACCCAGCACTAAAATTACCTATTTGATCCTGCATGGCGTCCAGACCAATACCGTCCTGAACTCCAACACTTAAATTACCTATATTCTCTTGCCTAACTGCATAAGAGTTTGCGGTATTTTTTTGACTCACAAGTGAGGACGAACTCGCAGCTGCACTCTGAGCTACAAAAGAACGTAATTCATTACCCGACTGCACAACAAGAACACTATTGGCCACCCCTAAATTCTGATCAACATTCGAATCATTTCTAGACCCAAACTGAAAATTAACTACAGAATTCTCAAAACCAATATTTTGTGATACTCCACTTCTATTGAAATCGCCAATTATCGTTACTCTTATAGAGTCACTGACACTGCTATCCTGTGTTAAACTTGAGTTATTGCCGTCACCAATTAAAATTGCGCTAATATCTCCAGCTACCACGCCGGCTTGAGACGAGCCAACATCGTTATTGGTACCAACTTGTGTAATAGCAATACTCGATTGTGCAGTACCCGTTTGACCGATATTTTCGGCACTATTGTTGTTCCCAATCTGTATAATGGTAATGGTGGACGATATAGCTGCGCTCTGGTTAGATTCGGTAGAGTTACTGGCACCCAGCTGTAACTGATAAATCTCACTAGACTCGGTAAACAACTGCTGCTCACCTGTCACCTCATTGTCATTACCAATCTGTATCTGGCTAATCTGGCTATTACTAACCGTTAAATCACCTTGCTCACCCGTTGCCATATTTCCCGATCCGACCTGTATCAGGTTATAGGTGTTTTCAGCAGCCACTGAAACCGTATTGGCCACAACAGCCAGAATTCCTACTAAAACAGGTTTCAATACAGTCATCATAATTCCCTTAAAAGATCAAACTCAGCTTAAAACCCTGAATCCAGACAACTTCCGCAAGAAATGGAAGAGATAGATTTACTTAAGTTGCTTGAAATCAATAAAGTTATTGAAGTCCCAAAATAGTATTACTATCACCAAACTGTGCAGAGGTAGCAAAATTTCCCACTGTAGCCTGACTGAGGCGGGTAGAGTTTGTATCACCGGTCTGTGTCACACCGACAGTATTAAATGCATCCAGCTGCACAACAACTGCATTATTGAGAAGCCCGCTAAACTGCAAGATCTCTGAAGTGCTAAAATCACCACCCTGAGCAAGCTCAGCAAAATTCAGCCCACCAAATTGCTGGATAAACCCCCTACTAAAGTTACCAATCTGATTCTGAATTCCTTCTAAGCTGGTTCCATTTTGGAATCCAATACTAACGTTACCCACATTTTCCTGACGACTTTCAAAAGAATTATTATTATTATTTTGATAGATAAATGAACGAGAACCATTAGCAGAAATCTGAAATGTCTGAGCATTTAGTGCATTTCCCGTTTGCACTGTAACCTCAGCATTACCAGCCCCACCGTTCTGAGTAAGTGATAGAGTATTCATTGACCCAAACTGAAATCCACTTGCCGAATTCACCTGACCAGACTCCTGGGTAATTGTTATACTACTTGAATCACCTAAAGTTATTCCTCTGGCAGAAATATCCACACTGGAATTTTGTGCCACATTAGCATTATTACCATCACCAATGCTCACGATATTTATAATACTTCCTAAAGTGCTATCTTGAACAAGACCGTTGACATTACCGTCTCCTAGCTGTACGGAATCAATGGTAGATAGTAAGACCCCATCTTGTGAAATAATTGAAAAATTATTCGAACCAATCTGTGTAACTGTGATACTGGTTAAAACAGAAGCGCTTTGCTCAACTTCTGCGGTATTACCTTGACCCAACTGAACTACAACTATTTCGCTAGATTCGGTAAATGATTGCTGCTCTCCAGTAGTATCATTGTTATTCCCTATTTGCGTTTGGCTAATTAGGCTATTGGTAACACTGGGATCGCTTTGCTCACCCATTGCTGTATTTCCTGACCCCACTTGAATGAGGTTATAGGTGTTATCGGCAGCTACAGAGGATACACTGGCTAGCACAAGTAACACACCTACCGAGAGAGGCTCAAATTTAGTCATCACTAAACCCTTTGGGAGAAAAAATTGTCTCATATTGTGAGTTTTAGACAGCCTCCCCATATAATGAGGGAGGCTGGATCTCCTAATGAATTTAAAATCAATACGCTACTGAAGACCCAATACCGTATTGTTATCACCATACTGGGCAGAACCTGCAAGATTTCCGCCTGTTGTTTGGCTAAGTCTTGTAGAATTGCTGGCTCCAGTTTGGACAGCAGCCGCTGTATTAAATCCGCTAAATTGCAATATTAAAGATTCATTGAGTAAACCACTAAACTGGAGTGTTTCTGCAGTGTTAAACCCAACAGTCTGTAGCGTTATGGCCGTGTTTATTCCACCAAACTGTTCCGTATACGCGGTACTAAATAACCCCTCTTGTTCAGTTAGGGCTCCAAGATTGGTACCATTTTGGAAGATAAAACTATCATGTCCTAAACCTACCTGTCGCGACTCCGCACTATTATTATTCCCACCTGCTTGAATCCCTACAGAGTTAGATGCCGAGGCCAAATTCTGGTTAATAGACATTCCGTGTAAGTTACCGGCCTGAAAGCCTATTGCAGTATTCATCTCACCAGCATTCTGACTCAGAATAAAGTTGAGATTCTCACCCACCTGAACCATCACTCCCACATTACCAGATGCATTCTTCTGAGAGCCAAACCCCATGTTATTTACCCCTAACTGGCCAATACTTATGGAATTATTAAGACTACTGTCTTGCTCAACGAGCATGGTATTACTGGAACCCACCTGGAAAATATCACTTATATCTCCCTCCGTATCAAACTGCTGGGAATTACCAGTATTACTTTCTCCATATTGAGCAACTGTAGAGGTCGTAGATATCGCACCTTCCTGCAGTACATTTGACATGTTGGCGATACCAACTTGTCGTTGGATAACTGTACTAGATATAGTCAAGCCTTCCTGTGTTACCTGAGCATCATTAGAATTGCCAATTTGTACCTGAATGACGGTACTGCCAACTACCGTTATCTCACTCTGATCCGCCGACGCGGTATTACCATTACCAATTTGGATAAGCTCATAAGTGTTATCAGCAGCCACTGAAAAAGCGCTAACCATCGCAGCTAAAATACCCACCGAAATAGGCTTGAACGAATTCATCACTAACTCCTTAAAGCAGCAGGCAATTAGGCTTGCCGCCGCTATTTTTTTACAGAGCCAAAGAATGTGACAGATATGCCCCTTATCACTTCAGCACTCGAACCTATAATTTACTGAGTTAACATACCCACATTACCGTCTCCTACTTGAGTAGTAGACACACTATTATTAGCGTTGGCTTGTGTAAGAGTGATCTGATTTGAGTTTCCTAGCTGGGAAGTGGAGCTGGCATTAAAGCTAGCCAGCTGAGTGACCATAACAGAGTTTCCTGACCCCCCTAATTGCATAATATCTACACTATTAAAGGTACCTGCTTGATCGATTTCAGCACTATTGGTGCTGCCATGCTGCTCCGTATAAACAACACCAAACTCTCCGCTTTGAGTAATATCTACACTGTTTGATTCGCCAAATTGCTGAGAGTATGCCTCGTTGTAGACGCCAGTCTGAGAGTGCCAGGCATCCAGGCCTTCGCCTTCCTGGCGAATTTCACTGTAGTGCCCGATGGATTGCTGCAGAGTATTTACGCTATTACCTGTACCATCCTGAGCAACAATTGCAGTAGAGTCAAAGGCAAGAGTATGACTTATATTTAACGTATTGGAACTTCCATATTGCTCAGTGGTAATACTATTCCCTACACTTGCAGTTTGTGTCACTGCCGCACTCTGTGCACTACCTTCTTGATGCATAGAGATAGAGTTTGCTGCTGAGCCAGTCTGCGATACATTCAGAACGTTAGTATCTCCCACCTGAACAATACCAATAAACTCATTCAGTGTATTTGTTTGAGTAAATGAGGCTTCATGATTATCCCCAATCTGCACTATCAAAATAGTACTTAACTCGGCAAACTCCTGCGCGGGTGTCGCTGAGTTATTATCACCAATTTGCTCTACTAGAATGCTTGAAAAAACTGAGCCGGCTTGGGTTGCCTCAATATAATTACTATCACCCACCTGTGATTGTTGAATCAAACTGAAGGATGTAAATAGGTTCTGGGTTGCATTCACCTCATTATCATCACCCACCTGAACTTGGATAACCGTATCACCAACAGCAGAATTGTCACTTTGATCTGAGTTAGCGGTATTACCCGATCCTATCTGAAGGACATCATAGGTGTGGTCTGCGGCAAGAGCGGCAGTTCCAATCATTGAAAATAAAACAGTTGCTGCAACAGGTCTGTACATGCTCATCTAATACTCCTTAAAGATGACAGGTCCAGCTCGAAAGCTTTTACGACGATTTTTTCAAGAACGCAGCATCATTGAGTAGAACAAATATTGAGGCTGTGGCGCATAGCATGGGCCACTTAGGGGCGGGCGGTAACAGTTGAATGACTGGCTTCATAAGTCAAACTCATACTACTTCGCATACAAACAACAATATTGCGATACTTCTTGAGTAATAAAACGATGCTGAAGTCAGTATTAATGAAAAAAGATACTTTCTCTATGAGAGATTAGTTGTGAGCGACTGGGAAGAAAGTGCCTTTCCAGGTGGAACCTCCGCCTTATCAAATAGCGGTAAAAAGTTTAGTTGTCAGGTTGGAGTATATGTAGGGAGGAAAAAATGCCTGTATTTATGGCAGCACTTGTACATTCTGCCAACTCTTAAAATGAAACTTGCGAGGGCAATAAAAAGGGCCCTGAATATAGCCCTTTCTTTAACCAATCCTGTTAACTCGATGCCTGTGGATGAGTATTAGGCAGAGGAGTTGGAATACTGCTTTCTGTTACGGGGCTCTCCACCAGCTCAGACCAGACACTGTCCGGTTCGATTTTTGCCTGCCGCTTGCGAAGATGAACTGAAAGTAAAGCAAGTGATACACCTATCAGTAGCGCAACAAAGTCCACTGCCCAGACCTGAGTGGCAGCTCCCAGCAACTCGCCTTTGATAAGCGAGCTAATTGGTATCAGGAAGATAGCAGCGGCACAAAAAACAAGGAGCTGCCGAGCAGCGGCCATGGGACGACGAACAAATGCCCAAGCCACCGCAAATAAAAAGCCTGTGTAATAAGTGGTTTTCTGCCAAAATTCAATATCCACTTGCGCATGGGGCAACCACTTAACCGTCAGCATACTGGCGGCGATACCCAAAATAGTGCCCAGACCAACGCCCACTGTGAGCCTTGCCATTACCATTGATGAGGTTGTTTGTACCGGCAGAGCTCCCTGCGCCCTGCGTTTTTTACGGCGGCTTTCAATCCACAATAGATTGCCAGTAAAAAAGATCAGTGCCCCCATAATCCCGAGCACGAAATACACCCAACGCACTGCATTTCCACCAAAACTGCCAAAGTGCAGGGAGAAAATGCTCATTACTGTGCCACTGTAGCCATTAAAGTTGCTCGGCATAAAGCTGCTATAAGGAATCTCGCTCAAATAAGGGTTGCCTAGTACATAGGCATACTCCGCACCGCGCACCACCTCGCCATGCATGATTCCACCTACACGCATACGCGGTGAGCGGGTATCCAAATTTATATAAAGGATTTCCGCCATCTGGAATTTGGATTCCCACTCCTGGATCGCAGTTTCTAACTCGGCAATCGGCACCAGCTCAGAAAAGCTCTTAACTTCTTGGGGGGCGGGTCGAGTGAACATGGGCGAGTCGCCGTAGGCCGTCACGCGCAGGGCATCATAAAGCGGGTCATGGAAAGCAAACACAAAGGCGGTAAAGGCGATGACCAGGTGGAACGGTAAGGAAGTAATCCCCAGCACATTGTGGAAATCCAGCCAGTAGCGCTTGCGGTTCTTACCCTTTCGGAGTACCAATAGATCCTTAAACCAGGTTGGCAGGAAAATAATCAAGCCAGAAACCAGCGCAATAAAATACAGTGCCGCCACAACACCCAATACATAGGTACCGAAAGCATCATGGCCTTCGCCACCGGGAATACCGCCGGTGCGATGTAAATGGTCGACAAATTCACCAATCGCAGAAACGGTAAAGCTCTGAGTGATCAGCTTCCCATTTCCATCGAAACTGGCATACCAGAGAGTGTGATCATGGGTTACTTCATCTTCTATTTCCCAGCTCACCGGCGCCACCTGCAATCCAGCTAGCGGCAAGTGAACTGTCATTCGCTTTGCGGCTTCAGGATGCGCCTGTAAAACCTCTGTAATAAGGCTGTCATACTTTTCGACAGAAATACTTGGCAGGGTAGTCTCAGGTTGTAGGGCCCATTGATTGAGCGGCCCTTTAAACATAGTCAGGGCACCAGCGACAAAAGCGATATATAGAAACAGGCCTGCAAGAATACCGGTCCAGGTATGCACGCTCTTATAAGTTTTGATCAGTTCAACACGCATAGCCTCAGCCTCCGGATCTCGCGATCCACAACAGGGTAAACAGCACCAAATTTAGCCCCAGGTAGAGGGACAACATGCGTCTTACATTGATGAATAGATACACCAAACTCACCAAAGTTAGCCAGATAGGGGTAATTATCCACATCACAAATTGGCTTCTATCGTCGACCGCTACATCTCCAGGGCCCCATAAGGCAATCAATCCGGAAATGGCAATCGCGATCGACAATCCGAAGAAAACTGCACAAAGGCTTTTTACCCACCACTGGGGCTTATAGCCTTCTAATCCTTTTTGAATACGCTTCTTTTTCTTTGCCAGAACTTTGCCCGGCTTATCCAGCACACCACTAAAAGGCAGCAACCCCAGAGCTAACATAGTTGTGCTAAGAAGTGTAAAGGACGCGGACATTGCCGAAAAACTTTGATGGAAAAGCACCCATGAGATAACGAGAAGCGCAAGACAGGTGAGGAGAGCGGGGTAAAACTGGATCGGCCTCTGCTCACGCCACTGTTGGTTGGGACACCCCAAATAAAAGACAGAGGACGCAAGAATACAACCAAGTAGTCCGAATCCTGTTAAAACTGAGGAATACATTTCTAGTTTTCACTTAAGAATTAGAAGTACTACTACCAAAGGGGTAGCAGACTGATTACTAAGCATTGACCAATCGTTGAAACACAAGCCGCTGCTCAAAGTAAGAATATTAGAAGTTTATTTCGGTATTCTTATATTTGCAAATAAGAATGATTAGCATTATATTCCGTGCCGATCTTCTTTGTCGTTCTGACTTCTTTATATTGCTAGGGATTACGCCATGTTTAAACGCCACCTTCTCAGCAACGCCGTTTCGCTTGCTATTGTTGCCTCACTAAGTACTGCCGTATTAGCTGCAGATGAGAAAAAGGATGACAATGCACCGCAAGCAATGGAAAACGTCATTGTTATTGGTGAGAAAACAGAGCGTTCCCTCAAGGAAACCACTTCTTCTGTATCCGTAATTACCGAAGAAACCTTAAATAGCATGCAGCACCTGAGCATCACTGATGCGGTATCCAATATCTCTAACGTAGTAGTACTTTCTGGTGCCACCCCAGATATTCGCGGTGTGTCCGGCAACGGTTCAGCCACTGGCTTTAACTCTTTCTCCGGTGGTGCAAAAACCCGAGTTTCTACACTTATTGATGGTGTTGCCGAGCCTTTTGTCGCAGACCTTACTGGCGACTCCGGTATTTGGGATGTGGAGCAAATTGAAGTCTTTCGCGGCCCCCAGTCCACCAGCAACGGCCGTAACAGCATTGCCGGTTCCGTCTATATCAAAACCAAAGACCCGAGCTTCGACTGGGAAGGTGCAGCTCGCGTTGGCTACCGCGACCAGGACGGTTACATCGATACTTCCGGTATGATTTCCGGTCCGATCGTTGAAGACACCCTAGCATTCCGCCTCACTGCCCAACAGCTCACTGGCGACACTATCAGCAATGCTCAAGAGTACGAGGGCAACCCCGCTGACTTCGACCTGAACACCCTGGAAACCCAGCGCCTAAAAGGCAAGTTGTTGTGGACCCCTACTGAAAAATTGAAAACACTGTTTACTGTGTCCACTAACAGTGAAGACGGAAATACCGGCCGTATGTACTACACCCTGACCGGTGTTGATGACTACGAAACTTATTTCTATCGCGACATGGACACCGAATCCATAACCACCAGCGCAAAAGTGGACTACCAAATCAGCGATGATATTTCTATCGAGGTCCTGGCAGCCTATATGGATTACCAGTGGGGCTTTGATTCCTACGAAGAAGATGCCAGCAGCCAACAGTATGTTCGCATGGACGAGCAAAATACCACTATCGACGCAAAGCTGAATTTTGGCCTCACCAGTGACACCCTGCACGGCTTTATCGGATTTGCGCACTTCGAGAGAGAGCAGGAGTTTGACAGCAGCGGCAGCACCATTTATTTCGGCGATGACGAGAGCTCCTCTACCGCTATTTATGGTGAAGTAACCTACGCACTGACTGACCGATTGAACCTGATCAGTGGCCTGCGTGTGGAGAATGAAGAGCAAAGTCGTGACTTCAATTTCAATAATGGCTACTTGATCGCGGGGCTGGACCCAGACGAAACCGACAAAACCACCACCCTGCCTAAACTCGCCCTGCAATACGATCTGACTGAGGACACAGTTGTTTCTGCCAGTGCCCGCAAAGGCTACAACGCCGGAGGTGGCGCCCTTAACTTCGCTGCAGAAGACTATTACTACTACGATGAAGAAACCGTTAACACCTACGAGCTGGCAGTACGTAGCTCCCTGGCTAACGGCACCATCAACCTGAGTGGTAACCTGTTCTTTAACGACTACTCCGGCTACCAGGCCCTGAGTTCTTCCCGTGTTATCGTCAATATGGACGAAGTTGAGACTTACGGTATGGAACTTGAAGCAGTCGCCATGCTGACTCCATCATGGGAATTGCGTGCCGGGCTTGGTTTGCTGGAAACTGAAATTACTGATGCCGGTGCTGACTACTCTGATGCCGATGGCAATGAGCTCAACTCTGCGCCCAACATTACTGCAAATCTGGGTACAAAGTTCTGGGTTACCGATGCGCTCAACGTCGGTATCTCTGCAAATTATGTGGGTGAATACTACGGTGACTTTACCAATACCGAAGAGAGAGTTGCTGGCGATTACGTTTTGACACGCCTGAATGCTAACTATGAAGGCCAGGACTGGAGCATCTCTGCTTATATCAACAACGTATTTGACGAAGAGGGTTACTTGACTCTTGAGCCAGTTGGGGATCGCTACCCCGATGGCTACGTAGCAATTGTTGAGCCTCGCAACGTCGGCGTATCTGCTACTTACCGCTTCTAATAAGCTATTTATCGATAGCTAAAAGCCCGGTCGCTGAGCGAGATTACTTCGCCCAGCGACCAGCACTCAAATACCCTTCTCCTCTCCCCCTACTGCACAATAATTACCATATTACTGTTCCCAATCTGGGTAACATTGGCATTTTGAAAGTCATTTGCTTGGCTAACGGTAAACATGTTCAAATTACCCTGCTGCAATGAAGTGGCAACACCAAACATTCCGCTTTGGATAGTTGACCCCATATTGGTCAAACCAATTTGAGTCGTGCTTGCCAAATTAAAGCTACCAGATTGAGAGTGGAGAATCGTATTGGAGTCACTCTGCTGACTTATGGCACTGGTATTATTATTATCTGTTTGCGTCACAGTAGCGTTATTGCTATTTCCCAGCTGACTTAATGTGGAAGTATTTGTGTCAGAAACAAATTGCGACACAGTAGCCACATTCGAGTTCCCTTGTTGAGCAGTTACCGCCGAACTGGTCATACTATTGGTTTGCACAACAGTACCCGTATTTAAATCACCCACTTGATTGATAACCGCATTATCAGTAGTGCTATTCGACTGTGTAACTGTACCAAAGTTGGTCAGGTTAAACTGGTTAATAGTTGCCACGCTGGTAGTAGACAACACCTGATTAATTACGCCTGTATTAGTTATCCCATTCTGGGTAACAACAGCAGTCACCGTATCAGATGAATTCTGGCTAACAGTGGAAGTATTTGAGGTCCCGGTTTGTATCTGATTTACCGTGCTTGTGGTATTACTGTTTACCTGGGCCGCAAATACCGTGTTATTGTCGCCAATTTGGGTTTGGCTAATAAAGTTAGAAGTCACAGTTGGATCACTTTGATCCGCTGTCGCGGTATTACCTATTCCGCTTTGATTCTGGACCGCAACATTGTCAGAGGCAAAAACACCCTGACTTGCAATAGCAAGTAGGACCGCAGCCGCCAACGGGGCACACCTTTTCATATTTATCTCCTTAGAATATGAAATGTCGCTAAATTAAGATTCTTATACCGCATCAAAACAAATTTAATTAGCACCTACGCAACAACATTAAGAGAAAGTAATTTACGATCAGCTGCGCTTAATTTTGCTAAAACAAACACCAGAACTTCAGTATTTATGCTTATAAACTCTCGCTTCTCAAGAACTCAATCCCCAGTTTCCTTCAGGAACTCATGCTTGATGCTGTGTTGAGTCTTATCCTCGATGGCACTTTCAGCAATAGGAGAATAGTGCGGAAAATATAGGAAGAAAGTTTTCCCCTATTTAGGAAAATAGCCATACTGGAGGCAAATCCATTATTTTTAACGCCATCACTACACACACACGACGAAACCGCTCAAACACACCCTCTCTTAATATCAACCAGGCCACAAACCACTCTAGAAAATCACGCCCTCACTAATTGACACGCCACCAAAGAACAATTATGGAAACACTACGCATATTTGAACCGAAAAGCCAACCTTTAAACTCATCTATAAAATACCAAATAATAAAAACCCAACTCCTCCAGCACATATCCCATCAACATAGTTAATCAATAGGAATTATTCTCCATAAATATGAGAACAACTTCCTATTGTCATCAACCAAACAAAGACCAAAATTCGAGATATTTACACCCTATCAACCACTTCAAATATCAGACAATCACAATAGGAATATATCAATGAAGGCGATTTTAAATATTAAAACATCATTAATCGCAGCAGCAGGCTGCGGCTTAATAAGTGCATCGGGTATTGCTTTAGCCGTAAGTTGTGGTGATATAATCTCTACCGCCGAAGTATTGGATGCGGATATATCTAATTGTGCGATTTCTCCTGCCATCACAATAATGGGCCCTACCGGTAGTCTCGATCTCAATGGATTTTCATTATCCTGTGATGGCTTGGTTGGCACAGGAGTTATGCTTGAAGGAACTGCAGCTGTGCTTACTAACAGTCAGATATCCAGTGGCATCATTTCATCATGTGATATAGGCATATCTGTAGAGGGCAGCGGCCTCCACAATGTCATCGGCGTTACAACGCAAGAAAATGGATCTTTGGGAATGTCAGTCAGTAGCAGTCGCAATATTGTCAGCGGCTCAATCAATGATTTTAATTTTGGCAATGGTATTATCGTTCTCGGCGACTGGAATAGTTTTTTTGAAGTAAGCGCCACCAGCAATGGGGAAGGTGGCATTATTATCTCAGGAGATAACAATCAAGTTTTCCAAAGCACCGCCAGAAATAACACTTTTTCTGGAATAGCAATCCAAGATGCAAACTACACAAGCATCTTACTAAACACTACATCAAGTAATAATGAATACGGTATTTCAGTAAGTAATTTTGGGCAAGTAGGGAATCTCATAACAGGAAATACTGCTGAATCTAATGATATAGATGACCTATTTGATGATAATACTCCTGCCTGTGTAGGAACCACATGGTACGGTAATATTTTCAGCTCATCAAATGACGCCTGCATAAACTAGCTTAAAATGATTTCAGGATTCAAGGCATTAAATTTCTAGCCTTTGAATCCTGCATAAAAACAATTAACGCTTATCTATATCTTACTTCTGAGAATATCCCCCCATAACTGAACCAGCCTAGCAAACCAAATTCTCCTCTCACCACATCAACTCACATTGACCGACTGGATATCTCTCAGGAATAAATATGAAAACGAAAATCTAAAGGGAAATCAGGCTTTCAGCAATTACACTAGCGGCAGTATCCGCAATACTGTGGCGACACCATTAAATTGTCTGCAAGCCTATCAACTTATCGTAAAACGTTATTAATTTGACGTTACACAATTTCCGGAGGTAGTTGCACCAGGGGAGTTCCCAACCCAGCTATTTAAACAGGGTGAATTATTATTATCCTGCAGATCAAAATCTATATTGCTGGAAACAGTATTCCCGACAATCACATTGCCAGACTGCCCCAAAAGTTCCAGTAAGATTCCAGCGGTATTCGCCCCTCCAACCCCACTCATTGAGACGGTGTTTTGGGCAACCGTATTACCATCTGCTTTACCAATTAAGATACCATTTAATGTGCTTCGACTGATCTCATTGCTTACAATAAGATTGTTATTACCCTCTAATTGAATACCATTCTCTAAATTATCTAGGATCGAGCTAGAAGACACATTATTATTATCACCAGCTATAAATATGCCGGTGCCACTGTTTTTAAATATTCCTGACTGAATAACAGAGTTAAAACTACTATTAACAGCGATCCCTGATATATCTGTTCCATCTACTCTGATTGCCTGTATATTGTGGGCTCCAGTTCCATCCAACGATATTCCGATGTCACATAGTGTTACCACACCATTTGATAGGAAAGCCGCAACACCGTCAATCTGGATACCAACAGCAGAGCCATCGCACCTAAGGGTGTACTCTGCCATGTCTAGGCTACCCGTAGGCCCCATTATCGTTAGTGCGGGTTCTGTTGAGCACACAAGATCCTGATCAAGTACTTCAGGACTAGTAATTGTGTCACCACAATCAACCGCAAAGGCGGAACTACCTAAAGCAAAGTATAAAATACCAGGTACCACAAAGTGCCTAGCGGATCCCCTAAATTCATACACCATACAATCCTCCTTGAATCACCTTAACAATCATATCCCTCAGCCAACCAAAAGGCTGGGCTATCTCACGCAGACAAAATAACTATAGAATATATCCCTTGTAGTCTTAGCTAACCTCACCAGCAAAAAATCACACACAATAATAAAACCTATGGGAAATAGAGATAGACGTAAGGCACCTTAAAAAGACTTGCGGCACGTCTCATGAAATTTTTGTAGAGTAAAGACATTAACTCTAGAGATCTGAAGGCAAATAATGAACTGCCTTCAGATCCAAATTTTCAACTAAATTAATGTTACTGTGATGTCACACATTCACCAGAGGTAGTCGCATCAGGAGAATTTCCTATCCAGTTATTCTCACAGGGTGCAGAGTTGTCATCTTGCAAGTCAAAATCCACATTGCCAGAGACAGTATTGCCTACGATATTGTTTCCAGTCTGGCCAAATAGCTCCATTAAGATTCCTGCAGTATTTGACCCTTGAGTGCCATTATTCTCCACCGTATTCTGACTGATAAGACAGCTACTGGCGTTATTAATTTGTATTCCAGTTAAAGTATTATCCGATACTGTATTTGACGATATTATTGAACTGCTACCATCTACCTGTATACCCGTTATTTCATTTCGACTTATATCATTAGAAAACAGATTATTTGTTCCCCCCGCGATTATAATACCTGTACCTGCATTATCCGATATATTTGATATGGTTAGCGTATTATTACTACTAACAAACTCAATACCAGAAGAAGTATTACCAGAGGTGTTCAGGCCGAACAAATTATGAATACCGGAACCTTCTACAGAAATACCTGTATTGCAATTAGATACAAACCCATCCTGTAACACCCCGCCCGATATTATGGCCGCAAAACCATCGACCAAAATTCCCACTGTAGTTCCATCACAACTCAGCGTATAACCATTCAAATCCAGATATCCGGTCGGCCCAGTTACAGTCAAAGCCGGGGTAACATTGCAGAGCAAATCTTGATCCAGTATTACCGGACTGGTTATGGTGTCTCCGCACTCAACAGCACCATTTGCTAGTGAACACAAAGATGCAGACAATAAAGAAGCCGCCAAAGAAGTTATCAATGCCTTGCTTATCACAGATCGAGATATAAAGCTCACGAGAGTCCTCCCAAATAAAGCTCAAATACAGAAAAGATATGTCATGCTGATTTTGAGTCAAAAACTGGTAACAGCCATGGGAAATTTGTCCGCAAAATTTAGTAAAATAGTTTAAGCGGGGAATGGAGCATATTGATATACAAGCTACAGGAATATAAATTGTAAAAGATAACACCACTACCGAAGCCACCATAGTGGCACTATCTTTTTATATCCGTATATTTCAATCCAGGCAGCTAGGATCTACAGTATCAAAAGTATTATTTCGCCATAAATTTGTACCATTGCAGGGATCACTGTTTAAATCTTGCGCATCGAAATCTTCATTGAGAATCCCCACATTTAAAATGATCAAATTATATTGCTGATCAAAATCATTCATTAAGATTCCTGCCGTTCCCGCACCTGAAGTGCCATTATTTTCCGATGCATTTTCAACGATCCAGCTATTACTGGAATCATTAATCTCTATTCCTGAGCCCATATTCTCAAAACAGAAATTCTCTGTTATATATGACCGATCACCATCTATCTGGATACCACTCAGGGTATTTTCCTCAAAAGTATTCTGGAAGACATTATTTCTCTCCCCACTAACAATCAGTCCAACCCCTGTATTTTCCTGAGCGGTACAGGCTGTCATATAGTTGCTATTGCTCACTAACTGAAATCCAGCGCTGGCATTTGCCGTGGTCGATACCGCTTGAATATTATGGAATCCATCTCCATTCGCTAAAACACCAACCTCACAATCTGCAACCTGCCCTCCTCGAAGTAGCGCAGCACGCCCCTCTAACAGCACTCCAACTTCGCCACCATCACAGTTAACCTCATATCCTGTCATATCCAGGCGTCCATCTGGGCCTATTACTGTTAAAGCGGGACTGACATCACAAGTGAGGTCCTGGTTCAGAGTAACAGATGTGGTTATCGTATCCCCACATTCAACATCATCGGCAATCGCTGGCTTGGAAATGGTGATGTTGGATATCCCTATCATTGAGACAATGGCGATTTTATAGAGATTTGAACGACGGAGTTTCATCAAATTTATCCTTAGCGCTGTATTCGTTATTAATAGTTCCGGGTATGCCTAGGAGATTTTGATCCAGCGCCAAGAAAGAGCCATGAGAAATTGTTCCTAATAAAATAGGAATTTAGTTTGGTTTTCCTTTTAATATGCGCCAGTACAGCTACGGATTTATTGGTTTCACTAAAGAAAGGAGGAAGAATGAGAGGGCTAAATAATAGAGTAAGCGTCGCCACCTGGTTAATACATCTCCCCCAACCGCTTCTGTGGTCTTTCGCTCGAAATACCCCAATAACAAACGCTTTTGCACAGAGAAAAACCTGAACCCTCAATATATTATCCTTGTCTCTAGCTTATTAATTCAATGAAAAACAACACAAGATATGCGGCACCGGAAATATCGAAGCACAATTTATTGCTGGGAGTTATTGACACCGATTCCCTTAAAATCTAATCTTGTAGAGGCAATATGCCCCTGAATGAGACAGCCATGGGACATCATTTGCCTGCAAAAAATACTAGTAAATTTAATATAGCAATTATCATTATTGCCACCTGTTTAACCATGCCAGCTTGCTCCAAGAGAATCGCCACACTTATAGAAAGATCTAAAAGCTTCCCATTTACAGAAACAATAACGCCAGAGGAAGTAAGCGATTTAGATTTTAAAAAGGATCAGTTTTGCACAAAAAATAGAGAAAACTGTGTCAGCTATTATTACGCATCACCACTACCCAAAAACAGACTTAGCTATTCCGTTACATTCGACGCACATGACCAGGAAAGCACTGTTAACCTCAACATCAGTAGAGAGCAACTAAAAAATAAATATAAAGGAACGATAATTTTGTTTCATGGATTTCGTGCCTCTAAAGAATTTATGCTGCATTCAGCATTATATTTTCGCTTTCTTGGATTCAAAGTTATAATTCCGGATCTTCTTGGCCACGGCGAATCAAACAACATTAAAAAATATGGTGTCGGCGATAGCAAAATCATTAACCAGCTAATCAACAACTTGATTAAAAAAGGAGAAATCGAAGATAAAAACTTATATTTACTGGGCAACTCCATGGGTGCGCTAACTGCACTATATATTTCCACCCTAAGATCTGATATAACCGGTATAATATTGCTAGCCCCAATGCTACCTTTTGATCAAGCTTTTTATAATTACGCAAGACTAAATCATCCTATACTTAGCCGGATCATTCCTGACAAAGATATTCGCCGGGGAGCAAACCTAGCTTTAGAGAGATCCGATATAGAACCCAGCGAAACCAATATTCTCCCTCTACTCAATGCCTCCAAGATTCCGGTATTATTAATCTCCTCATCTACAGATCGAATAGCTCCATATAGTAATTATATGGCTTTAGATCAATCAAACATTGAACTAATAGAAAGCCCCAATAGAAATCACCCAAGCATGGCTACTATAGGAGAGATTGAGCATAGAGCAATTATTAATTGGCTTGATAAAAAAGGGGATGTTTGCACAAGCCCATAAGCTCTTTGAGCTTCAGGGAGATCTACATCTCATAGGTTTTGCGCCAACAGGAAATATAGTAATCAACCGTTATTCATATTGGATAACAGTAGGGTGTATGTAATTAAGCTAACTAACCATTTGTCTAGGTGAAAACATAATAATAGCCATACCCAGCATTGCTACAGCGGCACCACTCACATCCCAAACGGTGGGCTTGACACCGTTAACCAACCATAACCACATTATTGAGCTCAAAATATAAATCCCCCCATAAGCCGCATACACCCGACCCGCAGGGGCCGGATGCAATGTCAGCAGCCAAGCAAATATTGCCAGGCTAATACCTCCTGGCACTAGCAGCCAAATACTTTTATCCTGCTTTAACCATAAATAAACTGTATAGCATCCAATTATCTCTGCAAGCGCCGTAGCCAGGAACAAAGCTATAGTTTTTATTTCAAATAGCAGCATAAATAATTTTGCACTCAACCATTTACCGGGCAAACATTTTCAAGACGCATCGTGAAGGCTCTTTTCATATATGAGAATTGCTCAATAGTCTCCATATGCTTACTCAGGGAATTTCTTGCTCGTGTAAATTTTCTCTTTTCCGCTTCATTCATTCCCTCGTGAAACATATATAAACTTTGCAGTGGCGCCATGGCAGCTTTCTCTGTCCGATAAAAAACATCATCAGACATTGCCAAATCAACTTTATCCCGTATGGAGCCATCCGGCATAATTTGCACTGATACGCTGGGAACGTAATTCGCAATAGGGCCGTCAAAGTTAAGAACGGTGGATTCTTTCTCACTCAACTTCTTCGCCACATAAACTTTAAGCTTGTTATTGCGCACTTCCAATTTTACAAACGGCTTAATGATTTTAAACTTCTCCTTATCCTCCTCAAATAGTTTCACGGAGGCCTCAAGCATCACCAAACTTTGAGTATTGATAAAGCGTTCATATTCTTCCAAGTGGCACGATGCCTGTACCCCACTACTCAACAAGAAACATAGACTAAAGGCTAATCTTTTCATTGATCTAAATATTATCCTTAATATTTGATAAATTGATCGCCTCAAACATCAACTGGCGCACTGGTTAACCCAGCACAGTTTAGACCGCATTGGCATCACTATTAGCCAGTGATTGCGCTTGAAACTTTCTTACGATAAAAAATACGTACCCTGCTTCTTTTTCCGATTAATTTACGCCACTAATAGTAAAAAAGGTGAAGCTGGTTCAGCTTCACCTAACGGGTTTAGTCACTAAAAAATCCTGATCTCTGCGGAAGTTAGTCCCTACCGATAATCCGATAGTACTACCGGTGGCAGTTCAGCAGCCTCTGACATCCACTCTTTTACGCTGTCACGCCCCAGCAACCGGTCTATCCACTGTTTGGTAAGCGGCCAGGGCTGCAAATCTGGGGCGTGGGAGAAAATTCTTATCACTGTTGGCACAAAGGCTAAATCTGCCAGGGACAAAGCACCCATCAAGTAAGGGCCACCATTTTGCTCAAGCTCTCCCTCCCAGGCGGCAAATAAGCGCTCCGCATCCATCTCTTCTTCAGGGGTCATTAGACGTTTATCTGGATAAAATGCACTTTCAAAGGACAGACGTGGACACAACCCGGACAACCCAGAATGTTGCCAGCTAAGCATGGCCCGGGCTCGGGCCCGCATCAATGGATCTTGAGGTAACAGCTCACCAGAGCCAATGTCATTGGCATATTCCATAATGGCCAAGGAATCAAAAATAATCATATCCCCCTCTTCCAGTACCGGTACTGATCTCGCAGGGGATAGCTCACCGATACGCTGTAAGTTCTGGAATCGCTGTGGCCGGCGAATATCTACAACCACTTCCTCAAATTGAACATCCTGTTCACGCAATGCCAACCAAGCCCTAAAGGCCCAAGTGGATGCATTTTTAGTACCCGAGTACAGAACACGAGACATAATTAATCCATTGTTATAGTTGAATTATATTGATCAATTGGGAGCTTCACTTATACCGCTTAACCGCCAAACAATTAGAATATAGCATCAAATTTATTGTGCATTAACAGCACTACGATTCATAGCCATCAATGCCTCATCACAAACAGCTATTTTTTTGAATCGCCTCACAAACTTAAAGAAACCAAAAGGCGACTCAAGTTTAGGTTAGCTCTCACTATTCAATTGAATCGCCTAAGAGACACAACTTACTACTGGGGTGGAAGGAAAGAATACACCGCACTCGAGACACGCAGTGAATACATCCCTGTAAGCTCCTAATCGGCATCCATGCCTCATAGGGTCCCGAGCGCGGTGTAGTCTTTCCTTCTCCCTTTTTAGTAAGTTTCGCAAATCGCGAAAAAATTCAATCCAGGCAGCTTGGACTTTTAGTAATGGCATCATTAGCGTACCAAATGTTGGTGCCACTACAATCGGGATCAACCGTATCATATAAATCAAAGGAAAGATTAAGTTCAGAGAAATTTCCAGTTATGACATTATTAGTTGAATTCGTGAATTCCAAAACGATACCTCCACCATCATTACTTGATACTAAATTTTGGGAGATTATATTACTGGATGAGCCCTCGATTAGAATTCCTGCTCCACCATTGAATGTAGATATATTATTGAACACATTTGAAAAGCTATCATCTACCTGAATTCCATCAGAGACACTGAGCGATACAACACAAGAAGAGAGAGTATTAAAATCATCATCCATATCAACACCTACCCGACCACTATCAGTGATTATGCATCCACTAATATTGTTAAAGATACTGTCAATATCAATACCATCGTCAACACTACCAACTAGCTCAGTTCCGACGACCGTGTGATAACCCACACCGTCTATAAAAATATTGTCAAAACAATCATTAATGGCACCGCCAGTCAATACCGCACCTTGGCCCAGGATACGTATTCCAGCACCGCCAAATCCCGCACCTGTAGCACAGGTCACAGAAAAATCTCCCATACTCAAACTGCCTTCAGGACCAACTATCGTAAGGGCATCAGGCTCAGCAGCAGTAAGGTCACAGAGTAAATCCTGTGTAAGCACTTCGGCGGTTGTAATAACATCACCACAGGATACCTGAGCGGATACTACAAAAGAGTATGACGCTGTAAATAGCCCCATTACGCCTAATATTAATAACTTAATAACTGACTGCTTAATATCCATGTAAAACCTCTGTCAATATTGTATAAGAGTTGGAATTCCTAGCCTGGGATACAGACTGCCTCCTTAGTTTGGACGTGACTATTAATTCCGCCATAAGAAAAAGTACCTAAAGTACTAAGCTGCAATCAGCGGGGAAATAGCAAATCGAAGGGGGGGGGTAAATTTTCGGGGCACAAAAAAACCCGGCAGGCGCCGGGTTTTTTTAAACAAAAGGTAAGGAAATTACTTCAAACCAAGTACTTCTTTACCCTGAATAAAGGTAACGTCAACCGGAATATTGGCCTCAGCCAAGCGATCCAAATCAGCCTGCAGTTCAGGGCCAATTACGCCTTTGGTCTCCAGCAATGATTTGGCTTTCTCGTAATCGCCATCACCCTGAATAGTAATGATTAAACGAGACAAGTTGGTCATCGCCTGTTGCATCTTTTCAAAATCAACACTGTATTGACCAGTCTTGGGATCGCGAGTGAAGGCACCCTGCTCCTTAAAGTAGTTAAAGCGCATCATGTTGGCTTTACCGTGGGCACTGGCCGCACCAAAACGTACGCTGCGGAAGATACCCGCCAAGAAGGTGACATAGTTATCCATCAACTGGCCCTCTTCCAACTCACCTTTTTCATGCAAGCGGGTAACCATGTACAGACCGAGGATATCAGCCTTACCTTCTTCCAGGGCGGAGGAGGTTTCCTTCAAAGCCTGGCGAACATTATTGCCGCCTTCTACGGTCTTTTTAATTCCCAAACCGTGGGCCACTTCGTGGAACATGGTGTTGGCAAAGAAAGCCGGGAAGGTAATATTCTTGCGCTGATCTTCTGCGATCAATACATCGCTGATCGGCACCAGGATCTTGTCAAACTTGGCCTGCATTGCATTCTTCAGCTGCAAACGTCGAGTGCCTTTGGCCAGCTGTACTTCCTCATCATTGGGAAGGTTAATGGCGATAGTCTTGGAGCCAGCATTACTGTGGCCGGCGTAGAAGAGTACATCGTAGGCATTCAAGTCTGAATCAGTACCGGGCTCTTCAGATTTGTATTTTTCCTCAACCGGCAAACCCTTCTGCAGCTCGGGCAGCAGAGCGGCAAACTTGGCCAGTTTTTTACTCCACTCTTTGTCTTTCAGCAGGACGTAGGACTCATAAGCGGTACGATAGGCAAACAGCTGGTCTTCATAGTTTTCAATAGGACCAATAACCACATCGATATCATTCTCCTTCATATCCATCCAGGCCATATCACTGGGGCGGAAATTATCGGAGAGAAGTGCATCGGCACGCATGGTGAGGTAGTTAGCAAATTCCTTGCTCTCAGCCAATTCAGCTGCCTGGCGCAGAATGCTGGCCGCCTTATTCAGGTCCGCATTGTAGGCTTCGTTGTAAGGCACCAGTTCGAGACTGCCAGACTCATTGCGGCGTACCAGCGAGTACAAGCCGTCTTTTCCTGCCTGGTCCCATTTCTCGAACTCTTCGCGGGTCATATCCGCTGGGTAGAAGTTAGCACCCAGGGGCTTATCTCCATAACCAACAATAAACGGCTTATTGTCGTTAAGACGGTCCCAGGGGCCATAGTTGATATCGGCAAACTTACGAGCGCGGTTGTCTTCAATATCCGGCAGCAATTCCTCAGCTGGGCCGTAGGATTGCAACCAGAACAAGCGATCCATAATCTGGCTGGCATCAATCAGCAGGCCAATCATTTTGCGCTGGTTGTCGGAGAGACCGCTTAGATTTGCAGTGAGCTCAACCGGTACATAGATATCAAAACGCTTATCCGCATCTTCTACCTTTTGGCCTGAGGGCACAGGTACCGTCTTGGACTCTACAATCTGAGCCTCAGCTTCCGCTTTGGCAACTTCTTCGGGCTGCTGCTCTTTTTTGGAACAAGCGCCAACAAGGGCCAGTGCCAACACTGCTGCCGCTATCTTGGTAGCCTGAAAAGGAATGGTCATATCGCTCTGCCTATCATTTTTTTGTATCGGCGCCACATTAGTCTGGCTGTAGGGATTTATCAACCGTCATGGCGTAGGCACCTCGGCTGCTTGGGTCTCAGTT
The DNA here is from genome assembly GCF_052467815.1 of Microbulbifer maximicatervae (SeqCode). Taxonomy (NCBI): domain Bacteria; kingdom Pseudomonadati; phylum Pseudomonadota; class Gammaproteobacteria; order Cellvibrionales; family Microbulbiferaceae; genus Microbulbifer; species Microbulbifer maximicatervae (SeqCode). Next base: position 2,789,542 of record NZ_CP174326.1, on the reverse strand, counting down.
CCACGCTCCTGTTGCTGCATACGCCAGAGGGCCGCGTAGTGTCCATCAGCCTGCATCAATTCCCGGTGGGCTCCCTGCTCGACTATTCCGCCCTGATCCATTACCAGAATGCAGTCTGCATCCACAATTGTGGAGAGGCGGTGAGCGATCACTAACGATGTCTGCTCGCGGGCAATATCCTGCAGGGATGCCACTATGCCCTGCTCTGAGTGGCTGTCGAGAGATGAGGTCGCTTCGTCAAAGATCATAATCGGAGGCTTTTTCAGCAGGGCCCGAGCGATAGCAACCCGCTGCTTTTCCCCTCCGGACAACTTGAGACCCCGCTCCCCCACCAGGGTATCGGCTCCCTCTGGCAGCTGCTGAACAAAGCCTTCCAGCTGGGCGTGACGGATCGCCTCATCCACCTCAGTATCTGAGGCATCTACACGTCCGTAACGCACGTTGTCCCGGATCGACTGGTTGAACAACACTGCATCCTGAGGCACAACACCAATAGCCCTGCGCAGCGACTCCTGGGAAACACTGCGAATATCCTGGCCATCAATGGAAATGGAACCGCTGTTAGCGTCATAAAAACGAAACAGGAGCTTAAAGAGGGTGGACTTACCTGCACCGCTAGCGCCAACAATTGCCACTTTTTGCCGTGGTTCCACAGCAAAGCTGATACCTTTGAGGATCTGGCGATTATCTTTATAGCCAAACTGGACGTTATCAAACTCAATTCGGCCCTCCATCACAGTGAGGGGAGCCGCCTGGGGAAGATCTTCCACAGCAGGTTTTACCGCCAGTAAAGAGAACATCTTCTCAATATTTGCCAGTGCCCCTTTCATCTCCCGGTACACAAAGCCGAGGAAATTTAGCGGTATAAAGATCTGCATCATAAAGGCATTCACCAATACGAAGTCACCGATGGTCATAGTGCCTTTGGTGACTCCTACTGCGGCAAGAACCATCGCTGCACACATTGCGCTGGAAATAATCAGCGCCTGGCCACTATTTAGGCCAAACAGGGACAGCCTGTTCTTACGCCGGGCCTTCTCCCAACTGGCCAGCTCCCGGTCATAGTGACCGGATTCATGTCGCTCATTGGCAAAGTACTTAACGGTCTCATAGTTGAGCAGACTATCAACTGCACGGCTGCTGGCCTGTGACTCCGCCTCATTCAACTCCCTGACAAAGCGCGTACGCCATTCAGTGGCTACCACTGAAAAGCCGATATAAATAATCACTGCGGCCAGCACTAATAGCGCAAATAAGCCGCTGTAATTCCACCAGAGCAACCCCGCCACCATAGCTATCTCTACCAGCGTGGGTACGATATTGAAGACCATAAACCGCATCAGGAATCCGATGCCGCTATTGCCCCGCTCAATATCCCGAGAGAGCCCGCCGGTACGGCGGTTCAGGTGAAAATCCAGGTCCAGTTTGTGCAAATGCTGGAACACTTCCAACCCGATCCGGCGCTGGGCCCGCTCAGTGACACGGCCAAAAATCGTGTCTCGCAGTTCGCCAAACAGAGTGCTGGAAAGGCGCACAGCCCCATAGGCCAACAGCAGCCCCAAAGGTAATGCCACTGCCTGGGCCAGGCCCCCAGCACTATCCAGGTCATCGACAATATGTTTGAGCAAAAATGGCAGGGTAACACCCGCAACCTTGGCACCAATCAAGCAGAGGATCGCCAAGACTACGGCGCGGCGGAATTCCAATAGGTAAGGGAAGAGGGTTTTGAGTGCACCCCAGTGCACCTCATCCAAAGAGACAGTGGATTTGGGTCTCGGCATAATCTATCCAGGAGGAGAAAACAGGCGCCCATTATAATTCGTCAATAGAACTTATATAGACGCTTGTCTCTAAAGCGCCGCCCCTCACTCCCACACAAAATTGACACTGTCGCCGATACAGCAGTAGTCATCAAACGGCAAAATGTTTTTGCCGCCTAAGAGGACTTCAAAAGACTAAATCGTCGCTAGGCTTTCATATTCTCAAGCATATAGGCAAGGACTTCATCTCGGTCATCGACTAATTTTTCTATCAGATCAAGATGGTCCCGATTATTAGCTAATTTGAAATAACAAGGATTATCCATTTCTAGCATTTTCTCTTGATACTCTTTGGTCTGCCGAAAAAATTCCAGAGTATCAAATTCAGGCACTATTAAGTGTAGCGGGCATCTTGTTGTATCAATACCAGACACTAACATCTGGGGACTTACCTTTTCAGCAGATTCCATCGACATCTTAATGAGATCATTGAAAAAACTATTAACCAATGGGCGAACATCAAATATGCCAGCGAGGGAGAATGCACCTTTAAATTTACGTTGAGTAGTTACCGGAACGCCAAATTGACTCCAATCTGTCTGATGTAATAATGCCACCAGCTGCCCCCCAACCGAGTGCCCCACTAAGTATACAGATGGAGATCCTTTTTCCTCGGCCTCTTTTAGTACGCTCGCCATTGCCCACTGCATCTGCGCGACAATAGACTCCATTGGAGTATCATTTTTCCAGTCCGTAGCCATACGGTAACCCGGCATATACACTGCAAATCCTTCTTTATTAAAAGGCTTGGCCAGAAAAGAAAACTGTTCTTTTGAAAACCACTGCCACCAACCACCGTGAATATAAATTACAACCGGAGCATTTTCAGGGACTTTATCCGGCCTGAATACATCCATCGAGCCCGAGTAGTCCCCTTTCCCAAAACTGACAGTTTGTAAACCGTCCTTAATCGCTTTGCGATAAGTTAAACTGCGACTTCCAGTAAACTCTGCATGAGACGGCAAAAGAAGATCTGTAGGGAGGCGATGTGTCCACAAAACGGGATTATATTGTTCGTCCGTTTTCTCACGAGTAAAGCAATTCCAAAATTCACTCACGGGTAACACCCTCACTTTTCGCTGGGATAGTGTGATCACTTCGGTCTCTTAATGTATTGGCACTGCCTTCCGTATCACGATGGCTTTTCGTCAAAAGTAGGCCAGCTTCGCGCAGTGACCGCAACGCATCAGCATCGTCAACGTCATCGATGGTAGAAGCAATAAGGTTGTACCCGATGTGATAAGGGTCTGTATTGACCCCGGAGTGTAGTCCTTCCAAATAGACACAACCTTGCCTGACGACAGGCCGGGCTTCTCGAATAAGTTCATCGTCATGTTCGACATTGAACTTCCCGTTAAGCGCATTAACAATATTCATAAGGGCCTTTTGTCCCTTATCTGGGTCTCGAGTAATGGCGGTCGAAAACTTAGTTCGTATGCAAGGTCCTTTCCAGCTGTCATCAAGATATTTGCTGCTGAAAAATACGCGCACCATATATCTTTCGCAAACACGATTCAAAAGGTATCGGGCAACCCAAACATCGTCCGCTATCGTTAGCGCATCGCAACATTCACCATCAATACCACGATAACCGATTCGGAATACCCATTGCCCCAGCGTTATGGTTTTGATCTCACTGATAAGAATTCCAGCATCGATACAGGCTTTCGCATGTGCCTCAGCAACCTTTCGCCCATAAACCGATTCACTGCCTACACCACAGTAATAAACCCTTTGCAATAAAAAGGCCTCAACCCCTGAAAAACGAAACGGATAGCAATCAGAAATAAGTTTATATTCCTGTTCAAAACCCAGCTGTGGCTCAATAATTCTCTCCAGACAGTCTAACGTTTTTCTTATTCTGGCACGTATATTTGACAGGTGAATTTTTTTACCTTCCTCAAGTACCTCACAAAGTACGATATAGTCATTTAGCCCACGTAGTGGGTCCCGATAGACTCGAATTGGATTGAGGAAACAGTCGGAATCACTATCATCCAACTGCTCCGTCTTGGAGCGGTCAAAAGTCCACAACGGGAAATCCGTCACTACCGGACAATCTGGCAAACTAAGAGCTCTGGCCTTCGAACGAATCTGCTGCATCGGACCCGCTTCATCAATCCAGAGGTACTCCACGAAACTGAGTTTACTCATACCGATGACCCTTTTTAAATTTCTAAGTTAGCGGAATATGCTCCTGACCACCTCACCAGCAAGAACCAACTTACCGGAAAACATATAATCCTTTGAAGGTATCCCCATATAAGATTTTATTAAAAAATTAACCCTGGATCGTGTTATCTACCATTTAAACTATCGAGGTATTTACCTTAATGCCTCAAATAAAAACAGAGGGATTTTTTAGCCGGCTTGATTTCTGCTTATGGTAGGCCTTTCTATCTCCTAAAACGCAGAACATTACAATTTAAGGGGGGCATCGATCCTCTGGTTAATCCAACAAACTGTACTGGCGCCTCATCAAGTGAGTCTCCGACTGAGACCACATCAACAATCCAAGCAATTCAAGATACTTTCATCCCTAAATACCACTCTGATTCAAACGAATGCAAACTAACCTACCAATACGATAAATCTCTAAACAACAATTTGACTTTAAGATCTTGGCGTAGATTCGGAGCCATATACACTATGCAAGCACACCAACGTAGAACATAAAGACCAATAGAAAAAGCCTATTTTTGAGAAATTTATTGGTTAGTAATAGGTACAAGATAGGGAACTTGCTCACAAATAAACTATTCGAGATTACAAACTTATGATGACACCAAATAGTAATCAGCTATTACCCCATGAATGCACTCTAAACCGGCCACCAGATCAACCTAACCACACTTGGCAATAGGCTGAATGATGAACACTCCTCACAGGGTGGGGCCGCGCCAGTTTTGGGCGGCCAAATTTTCTGTAGCATAGCGCAGGAAACAAGTAGATTTTGTTGCGAATAACACTTACCAATCAATGAAAATATTTTTTGTATAAAGTTCCCCCCTTTCCGTAAATACCTATAAACATTTCAGCAGCAATTCCTTTATGCTCGAATCTCTAGTAGAGAGATAATAGATGGTATACACGGATAACCGCCAACTGGTAAATTCAACTTATCAATTTTAATGATTTTTTGTGGAAGGCTATTTTTTGATTGCATGGACTACTGCAGTAAGAAAGATTGCATTTTTATGGAATAATCAGCCTCTCAGTACAAATATACGACACCTGAATCTTCCGCAGAGTCATTGGCCTGATCGCTCATAATACCGATGGCCGCCCTGTCCTCATTGGGAGTTCCGAAAACTAAAGTATGACCATCCGGGCTCAAGGCGATGGACCCGCCGAAACTATCACCTGTCTCGATATGATTTGTCTCAATATACGCCTGCTGATGCCATGAATCATCCGCGCGGACAAACATATAAACTGCTCCAGAACCGACTGAATCATTATTCACCTGACCTCTATCAATACCGGTTGTGGCGCTAGCCTCTCCATAGGCACCTATGATCAGGGTATGGCCATCTGCACTCAGGGCTACTGAGATACCAAAACGGTCAAAGACATCAGAGTTACTCGCCTTGATGTACGCTTGTTGATGCCAGGTACCGTCCTCACGGGAAAATACATAGACAGCTCCAGAACCAGCTGAATCACTACTTGCATGGTCATCATTAATACCAACAACAGCGCTAGCCTCATCGGGGGCGGCCACGGCAAGGGTAAGTCCATTCGCACTTAAAGCTATGGAACGGTTGAAAAAGTCACCAATTCGAGTGCTAAAAAATTCATTACTCTTCTGGTCACCACCTATATCGGTGGCTACCTTGTTGCCCACCCCGACGTCCACCCCCCCATTTGCCTTGGCTAAGTATTTAGAGGTGTGAGTTGCAAAGGCCGACCCTACGGCTGGGCTGGCCACCTTCTCGATCATAATGGTCGGGGCATGCCCCTGATCGTCACCGCCAAAGACTGTGGACAGAATAAAAACAACCGACAGTACAAGCCCCAACAACAGGCGTATTAATATCATCGCCGCAGGCTCAAGTTTTGACACTACGTAATACATAGCCATATTTCCTTTTCTTTTTCCCTTAGGCATGGAAAGAGGGATTCCCCGGTTGCAAGGGGACATAACAAAGCCCCAAAGACACCACCTTCTAGCAGATAACTGGATTCACCAGCAGTGAAACAACCGACCGTGGGATTCAGCGTTGAAAAAAATTGGAGTTGCAGAAATGAGGAGCCAGCACTGGAGTAAAAAAAAGCCCGGCAAGCTACCGGGCAAAGGGGCTTGTGCGGGGCCAGCACAAGCAGGGGAGGTTGCGTAAGAGTGCGAAAACCTTAACACCCAATGCACTATTGAATTTCAACCAGTAAAACAGTCAAACATGGTACTCATCGTGTAACCGACTAAGTAAATAAGTTATATTTTTGTTTAAGTATCGTTTGGATTACTATTCGGCAGTCAAACTGATTTAACTGGAAGGAGCTTTTGAACAATTCTTTAATATCCCTGCAGACTTTAAAGACTACAGATATTAGGAGCAGCTCACCTCAAATAGCTGCAGCCCTTTGCAAAAGCTGCAACACAGCAGGCGTAGGTAGCCTTCAAGGCCTTTTACCGCTTTGACCACTCCCTCAAAACATCAAACAAAAAGGTAAGACTCTAGATTGACTTAACCTTTATTACCTTTAGGTTCATTCTCCACCTTGAATTCGTCCCCCATAAAAACAACACCAGCCAATTTGTTTAACTCAACACTAAATCTATGCTTGGCTGTAACGATGGCGACTAACAAAACATGTCGGTCTCCATAGATCGACCTCGCTCGCTTTGGGGTCTGAACAACCAGAACACAATCTTTGGTTATACCAACGCGCAGCCAACTTTCTGCATGTCCCGGCAGGGTGATTGGAGACGTTACAAAACGGACGCCCTCCAAATCTATATAAAGAAGAGTAAGGTCTGATTTTACGTTCAGTTCTCTCAAGTTCATTCCTATTTCCTCATTGAAATCTTATCCTTTATCCAGAAGTATTACCCTATTGGGCTCATCACCAATTAAGATCAGGCAGGAAACTTTCCCCTCACCCCGGAAAATCTACCGCTCTAATGTACCTTTTACCCACAACACATAACTAGACTCACAACCAGTGAACCAATAAAACGTGGCACTAAACATGTATACCACTGCAAAAAAACTCTAATCGTGTTTGAATTACGTTTAAATCACAAAAAATAATAGAGTCAAACTGCCAGATAAAAATACCGGAACTTACAATCTCACTGTAGCACCTGGAAGTATTAGCGACCTACAAAACACCCATGCATATCACAGAAAAATGAACCCTCAAGTACACAGCTATCCATACTAGAATTGTGACAGTCTAGCCAGCTGAATTCAGAAAGATTCTGTCTACGTAATCCAGCAGTAAATATCACGATCATTTAAACGATCACTCACATTATTGAAATTTAACATCTTGCTCAAACCGCTCATCCAGCCAACCCAGCACTTAGATACATCCTTGAAATTTAATACAAAATGCAAGGAGCTAGCAGTTATCTTGTGCAATCCAGAAAATAGGTTTTCCATGCAGCAAGATACAACAACCTGGAATTTAGATACCTTCAACAACAAACAACTAACCTATAACTTTGCCCGTAGCATTGAAGGATTTTTCTCCATCTACTCCCCAGCCTTAAAACATATCTATGGGGATTTCACAATAGAGCTATTGCATGGCCAGAAATCACGCTTGGTGGCAACACCCTCGATATATGGCCTTGACCGCTATATCAATATTCCCGAAAACACTCTGCGCCCCTCAGGTCTTTATATTTTTCCAGGAGATTTTTTCGACCTCCACCAATATCAATTTAGGGCTGCTTTTTTAGCCAAAGATTTAACATTCCCGAAAAATCCCATGATCGGACCTCCCAGCGCAGGCTTCGATCTATTCAGGAAATTCAGCAATAACAACGAATTATTCCCTGTATTCACCAAAAACGACCTCCACGAATTTAGCTCTATGACGCCCTGCCTACACATTCACCTTATTGACCTAAGAAAAATAAACTTGTCTAATCCAGAACGAAAAACTCTTAAATTGATGTTTGAGGAAAAATATACACGCCTAAAAAGCATTGGTTGTTAAGGTGAATGTAGAAGTACCCCTCAGGGATAAACTCTTCACATGCCCACCCCGTATTATGTTGAAAATCTTCGGAGAATTATCACTGGTTGACCAGGCGTAATGTAAGTGTTGAGAGCAGGCATTAAATGCCCCCTCGCGATATGCGCCCAATATAGGGGGGGGAGAAAGACCTTATTGAGCTTATTGCCCCCCTAATAAGGTCGCCAGATTTTTTATCAGCGGTTCAGATACCGTCTGGATTACAAAGCATTCTCTGAGGAGCCTCTGAATAACTTCGTAATTACCAACGCTTCCTGCTTTCTCGCTGTACCACACTGCACCTGTATATGTGCCCGACCTGAGCAGGGCGAGCACATGCGACCATCAATAGCGCGCAGTAAAGTTGACGAACCAACCCTTATGGTCGTAATCAAAGTTCGTCAGGTCATCACTAAACTCTGTGAAGTTGTAACCTGCACCGATACGAATGTTTTTTCCAATATCTCGATCGACACCGGCTAGGAATCCCTGCCGAGTGCCACCATTATCTACATTGAGCCAACGATACTCAGCCAGCGCGTGCCAATTCTGGTAAAACTCAAAACGGACCTGTCCTGCGGCAAAAGTGGTGGACGAATCAAGCCAGTCACCGGTATTACGCCCAAAGCGAACTTCGCCCTCGCGCCGCGCCAGTTTGGCAGCCAGCTCCCAATGGTGGTCTAAGCGGTATACACCTTCAAATGCCAGCACTTGAGTCTTTTGGTCGTAGTCCACCTCACCCAACTGCCCCGGCGAGGCCAAGTCATAAAGATAGGTGTAACGCCCGAACAACCCCCAACGACTGTTGCTCCAAGGCCGGTAGGCAAAACCAACATTACCCTCAATGAACTTTGCTCCCTCAGACGAGTTCAGCTCGTCTTCGGTGTCAGCGTAGTTAAAGCGCGCAGCAATCCTCCAACTCTCATTGAGTTTATGGGATAGGCGATGGGTACTGACCCATTGTGTGCGCCGCTCAGCCCCACTATCGCGCCGCCATTCCAACTTGCTCTGCCAGTCAGTTTCGGGCGAAGTACGCCCGCCGGTCAGGCTAACCGCATTCCGGGATACCTCCTCGCCGATGCTGTTGGTCAGCTCGCCATCACTCAGGATTAAACCCAGGTTCCAACCAATTGCTGGGTAAAAGTCCATACCGAAGGTATGCGCCAGCCCTGACTCATCACGACTTCTGATGTGCTGACTTTCGTTGAACAAATTTACTTGGTTCGACAATCTCCAGCGCTGGCCGAAGGTCCAGCCGTTCTGGCGATTAGGGTTGAAGAGCGAGTCGTATTCGGTACTGTCGGTCGAGTAGGTGTAGCCGCCGTAGAAGCTGTGCTGTGAAGTAAGCCGGTATTCGCCGTTGAGCGTCGCCGCGTCACCGCGATCGCCAGTGGTTATCTCAGTTCCCAGGGTCGACAGGTTGGCGAAGTTGTAGCGCGCCGCCAGCGAATAAGCATCGTTGTCGGCATAGTCACCACCATCGTTACTCAGGGTCATCTGGGTAGTGCCGGACACGTCCAGCGATGTACCGAATCGATGAGAATAACGCAGCGCACCCAAGAGGCCGGTGGCATCGCCTTCTCTTCGCTGCTCCTCAATACCGCGCACTTCAGCGCTCAGGGCACTGTTGTCACCAATACGCAACTCGCTGTTGAGGTGCGCTTGAGCCAGTGTTTCACCATCGCGCTCAGCCTCGCTATAACGGGCGTTGATACCGAGACCCGGGTTGAAATGGCCCAACAGCTCTGCGCCGTGTTCCTCGATATCGAGACCAGTGTCATGCCTCGAGATCGAGTAGCCGCCGTCGACCTGCCGCCACCAAGTGGCGGCGCTCCACTCCTGCTCGGTCCAGCCCAGCTCGCGGAAATTCACCCGCGATTCGACAGAACTGGCCACGCCCTCGCGCAAGCCGTCCGGGTTAAGTCGAGAGAAACTCAAGCCGCCGTTGTCGGAGAAGAACACTGGCGCAATAGTGGACTCGGTCCGACTGTGTTCGAATTTCAGATAAGTGCCTTTGCCAAACTGCTGGGTAAGGTCGGCCCCCATCAGCGTGTAATCCTCACCGGCGCGGTTCTCGTCGATATAGGTAAGCCCTATTCCCACATGGTCACCAAACCAGTGCTTGGCACGCACACCCCCAGTGACCTCATCGGCATCGAAGCCCGATGGCACCCACTCGTAGTCCACCAATAGCCTCTGCTCGAACCCATCCAGTGGCGTGTCGCGGGTAATGAAAGGGATGTTTTCCCGGGTAATTTGCGACAGCGCCCGAGTCAGCAGGATACGGCCTTGCAGTTCATCAATCTCGTAGTCAGCACCGCGCTGCAGCTCGATGCGCCGCTCCACCAGCCCGGTTCCCGGGTCGCGCACCTCCAATACGACGTGATCTGAACCGGGCAGCACGTCGGTATGGCGCAGGTAATACAAGCTGCCGCCGGTACCGATGAATTCGCTGTGGCCGGGCGCGGTCTGCGCCTCGGAGCCGAATACTCGCAACTCGGTATCCGCATCCCCCCAAGGGTTGGCCGAACTTGAGCGCCAGTTCAGCCCTGCGCCATACAGCGAGCGCCCGTATTGCGCATATTCAGTGCCAGTGATTCCGGTGTAGTAATTGCCCCACAGCGCTTCGTTCTTGTCCCATTCGGCGCGCAGGTAGAACCGCCCCATGGTGTCGACGTCCCGGGAGGTGGTCGAATCGTCCCCGTAGGTCGGGTAGTACAGGTCCGGGTCCAGGCGCCGGAAGACATCCTGTGAGTCGGCCTGGGTAAATCCGTCGAATAGATCTTCCAGGGGCCGATCCTGGGTGTCTGCCTGGGCGGTGATCAGGTATTTGCCCTTCGTTTTGGCTTTTACGTAGAACGCCAACCGGCCGTCACTGAGAAGGTCATCATCGCGGCCATCCAGCACCAAGTCGCGGCCGGGGCCACTGGCCCTGTTCTCTCGCACAGTTACATCGGCGATGCCCACACCGAAGAAGTAGCGCCCGCTCACTTCTATCGGCAGCTCGCGTTCGACAACGGAGCCCCCAGGACCCTCAAGCCTGACATCAAAGCGGTACTGGCCCACCGGCATCAGGTACTCGGCAACGAACTTCCGCTCCAGGTCGACCGGGTAGCTGTCGCCGTTGATCCACAGGGTGTGAGCAGCCGGAATATTGCGGCCCTGTATGCGCACTCGCGATCCGTAAATCGGGATATTCTGGTAGCGCAGGTTACTCTCGTCGAACACATCGTCGATCAGGCGCTGGGTCTCAGCTTCCTCCTCGCTCAGCGCACTGCCGAAGGAGCGTTCAGTCGAACTTCGCAGGAGTTGTTGGCTGCGCTCAGCTTCGTCGGGGCGTACCAGTTGCAAGCGCTGGGGATAGGTCTCGTCAACATGCCCCTCAACATCAAACGCACGCAGTACATAGACCAATTCATCACCGACTCGAAACGGAATATCCCGGGGCAATGCGCTATCCCACTGAGCCTCCGCCACTGGAGCTACATCAACCGCAACTTTTGCCAGCGGGCTGATCAAGTCGACGTCGGTGCTGCGGAACACTGCCAACTCCATGCGCGAGACAAAGCTGCTGTAATTACTGCGCACGAAAAAACGCACCGGCCGGGTGATGGCGCCATTTTCGAATGGCACCATGGTGGGGGCCGACACCGACAAGTCGCGCCGGCCCAGTGTGGGATCTTCGGTAGCCCAGATTACGCCATTATCAGGCAATGACACAGAGAACCGCCCCTGCGCTACAGCTCGTCCCGGCTTTTCCAATCCGATTGCGACCCTGCGATCAGGTTGCAGCTCCTCGGATGAGGACTGCTTGCTTGTGCCTACCGTAAGAGGCTCATCGTAACTGCGAGTACGCAGCTGGAATAGCAATCCATCACCGGTACGACAACCGTCGGCAGCGCACACCAGTTCCGGCGACACACCACTACTAACAGCGGTAATAGACGATCCATCAGCCGGTGACGGAGACAAACGCAGGCGCTGACCGGAGTAGATTTTGTAGGGGGGATCGATGCTATTCCAGCGCGCGAGTTCCTTTAAACTCACACCAGCACGGGCAGCGATAGCATATAAATAGTCGCCGCTCGCAACGGTATAAAAGTCATCGTTCATAAAACCCTTGGCATGCGGCGCTGCAGGGGCATGTTCGATGGTGGCGCCTTTTGGAGTGACATCCTTCAAGGCTGTCGCTTGCTTCGCCAGCCTCTTCTGAGGTGACACCGATGCACTCGGCGGCGGCGACAAACGCAACTGTTGTCCGGGATAGATTGTGTAAGGGGAATCAATGAGATTCCAGCTAGCGAGTTCAATTAAGCCCACACCGGCCCGGGCAGCAATACTAGATAAATAGTCGCCACTGGCGACGGTATAGGATTCGCCATCCATCAAACCGCTGGCATGGGGGGGCACTATGGAGATAGGTTCCATAGTAGCGCCCGTATGCAATGGCTCGGAGCTTCCCGTCATGGTTACTGGTGTTTGCTGTGCAAGTACCTGTGCTGTACAACTGGCCAGATTACTGATCACGACGGCATAGAGTAATTTCATCTGCATGATCGGCCCCTTATTTATCTTCAGAAGTGACAGGCAAAGTGACAGACGCTGTCGGGTCATCACTGGACTCGACCCGTATCCGGGAACGCACTTCCGGGCTCAACCTCATAGCCAGGGCGTTGTACACAGACCTGGCCCTTCGCAAACCCAGGGCAATGTTGTATTGGTAACTGGCGCGCACATCGGTATGGCCCACCACTGCCACAACGCCACTACCCATTTCCTCCAGGTGGGCAGCCACGTTATCCAACAGCTCCTCAAACTCCGGTCGGATCTCGGAGCGGTCGGTGTCGAACAGCACCGTGCCCAGCAGTAGCTCACCCGCGCTGATACCACCGACCAACTCATGAACCTCGGTGCGCACGGTGACCCTCAACATCTGTGCGTGCTCTGCTTCAACCTGCTTGAGCAGCAGGTCGCGCACTGCGATCGCACGTTGAAAAGCAAGTGCCTGACTTCGTCCATCGGCAGTGATGACAACCTCGCCGCCACCGTAGGCATCCACCTCCTCAGCCATGCGGGCAATCGCCGGCCGGTACTCGGCGCGCACCTCCGCACTGCCCGGCGCAAAGATGACTTCCCCCAGCGCCAGCTCAACCTCCTCGGTACGGCCGGGTAACAGGGTTACCGGCAAATGAACACCGAAGTCGAAGCGCACTGGCACGCCCGGAGTAATCTTCCGTACCAGTGGATTTTCGGTGGTGAAAACTGTGTCTGGAGGCAGCGTGGATGGATCGACCTTGAGGATAAAATTGCGATAGCCACGTTCGCCGCCTTGCACATCAACCAAGTGGTAACGGCCGTACTGATCCGTTTCAATCAGCACACCCTCCACGGATGCGAGGCGGACACCCGGCAGGCCACGCTCGTCTATGCCGGCGTTACTGATCACATAGTCAACGACCAGCCCCTCCTCACTCTGGAACAGGCGACGCTCCACTGTCGGTTCGGCGGCGTTAAGCCCCTGGGCTGCCTCACCGGATTTCTCAACCCAAGTGTTGCCGGCAGCGTCCATTCGAACGGTCACGCCTTGGTCGCTGGTAAGCACGAAGTCATCGGTAAATGCGGGCTCGACCAGACTATTTCGAATTACTATCTGGTGCCGCTCTACAGGATCACCCTCGGACTGGCGGGCTGTGATACGGCCCAGAGTGATGCCCTGCAGCAAAGGCGCAGTAGCACCCGCCACCGGGGGAGCATAGGCACTGGATGCGAATCCACCCTGCACTCGCACTCCCGTCAGCGCGGCACTGTCCATCCAGCCATCGGCGTCGCGGTCGTCAAACACCGTGCCGAAAATCAAACTGTCATCGAGCAGTGGGCCCGTTTCGACCGTCACCTGCGCGGTGGCCACATTCGAGATTGAATCACCGGTGTCGCTTTGCACCACCGCCGAGTTAATTTGTGTACCAAGCCGAGCACCAGCGCCGACGCGCAGCACATAGGCAATGGTGGCCTGCTCACCCACATCAATGTCGAGGCCACCTATCCTAAGCGGGTAGCGACCGGGCGACAGCTCGAAGGCATCATCACCGTCATCCACGGTTATCGAGCCTTCGACATAGTTGAATCCCGGCGGCGGCGTATCGACCAGAGCTGCATCCGTCACGGGCACCACGCCGACGTTCTCGACGGTCAGCACGTAACGCACCAGGTCGCCGATCCGTGCAGATCCCACGCCTGCAGTCTTGACCAACCGCAATTCCAAGTGGTTGTCCACCGGGTGGCCGGTGTTACAAACGGTGCAATCGGGATCATCTCCGCCCCCGCCCGACGCGACCACGTTGTTGCTGATCGTATCGCCTGCATCGGGGTCCACGAGAGTCTGGTAGCTAAAGAGGTAGACACCTGGCGCAGTGCCCACTGCCAAGGTGCACTCGAGACCACCAGACGCGACAAGACAGTTTCCGCCTTGGGGGGAGATGATGGAGTCCGTCAATAAACTCTGGCCATCGCTCAGGGTATCGGACAGGGTCAGCACTTCGGTGGTCGGACCATTGCTCACCGTCACGTTAAGCGTATAGGTGACTGTGTCACCTACCGTGACTTCAATACCATCTTCCGGATCTGAGGTTTTGCTTATTTGCACTCTCGGAAGTACCGGGTGCGATGTGCTACAGGTCTCGCAAACTCCGGTGTTGGGGACAACACTGTTATCAACTTCAGTGGTTGCGTTGTCGTTTAATGTGGCGGTGTAATCGAAAGTGTGCGAGCCGATGGCCGCACCCGCAGCCAGGGTGCAGGTGATCTCCTGCTCCGATGCTGAACAGCCACTTGGTAGAGGGCCGAGGTCAAGGCCCTCGTCCAGGGTGTCGGTCAGCACCACATCTCCGTCGGTGACAGCATTGGCAACATCTACCGTCAGGGTATAGGACACAGTGTCACCCACCAGCACCGCCGTGCCACTGGCAGGGCTCGCGCTTTTGTTGACCAAGATCGTCGGATCGACCGGGTGGTTGGTGATGCAGGTCCCGCAGTCTCCATTGTCAGTGACAACGCTATTGTCAACTTCGGTGGTCGCATCCTCGTTCACGGTAGCGGAGTAAGCGAAGGTGTATGAGCCAATGGCCGCGCCTGCAGTCAGGGTGCAGGTGATCTCCTGCCCCGACGCCGAACAGTCACTTGGCAGACTGGTAATATCAACGTCAAGGCCTTCACCCAGGGTGTCGGTCAGCACCACATCCCCGTCGGTGACAGCATTGGCGACATCCACCGCCAGGGAATAGGCCAGAGTGTCACCCACCGAGACCACCATGCCGCTGGCAGGGCTCGAACTCTTACTGACCCGGATCGTGGGATCGACCGGGTGGTTAGTGATGCAAGTCCCACAGTCTCCAGTGTCTGTGACGACACTGTTATCTACTTGGGTGGTCGCATCCTCGCTCACGGTGGTGGAGTAATCGAAAGTGTGTGAGCCGATGCCCGCGCCCGCAGCCAGCGTGCAGGTAATCTCCTGCCCCGACGCCGAACAGTCACTTGGCAGGCTGGTAATATCAACATCAAGGCCTTCACCCAGGGTGTCGATCAGCACCACATCTCCGTCGGTGACAGCATTGCCGACATCCACTGTCAGGGTATAGGACACAATGTCACCCACCGAGACCGCCGTGCCGCTGGCAGGGCTCGCACTTTTGTTGACTGAGATCGTCGGGTCGACCGGGTGGTTAGTGATACAAGTCCCGCAGTCTCCAGTGTCAGTGATGACACTGTTATCTACTTCGGTGGTCGCATCCTCGTTTACTGTGGCGGAGTAAGCGAAGGTATGCGAGCCAATGGCCGAGCCTGCAGTCAGGGTACAGGTGATTTCCTGCCCCGATGCCGAACAACCAGTTGGTAAAGGGCCAAGGTCAAGGCCCTCGTCCAGGGTGTCGGTCAGCACCACATCGCCGTCGGTGACAGCATTGCCGACATCCACTGTCAGGGTATAGGCCAGAGTGTCACCCACCGAGACCACCGTACCACTGACAGGAATCGCGCTCTTGCTAACTGAGATCGTCGGGTCGACCGGGTGATTGGTGCTGCAGGTCCCACAGTCTCCAGTGTCAGTAACGACACTGTTATCTACTTGGGTAGTCGCATCCTCGTTTACGGTGGCGGAGTAAGCGAAAGTATGCGAGCCAATGGCCGAGCCTGCAGTCAGGGTACAGGTGATTTCCTGGCCCGATGCCGAACAACCAGTTGGTAAAGGGCCAAGGTCAAGGCCCTGGTCCAGGGTGTCGGTCAGCACCACATCGCCGTCGGTAACAGCATTGGCAACGTCCACCGTCAGGGTATAGGCCAGAGTGTCGCCCACCGAGACCCCCGTGCCGCTGGCAGGGCTCGCACTTTTGTTGACTGAGATCGTCGGATCGACCGGGTGGTTGGTACTGCAAGTCCCACAGTCTCCAGTGTCAGTGATGACACTGTTATCTACAGCAGTGGTGGCATCCTCGTTCACGGTAGCGGAGTAAGCGAAGGTGTATGAGCCAACGACCGCGCCCGCAGCCAGGGTGCAAGTGATCTGCTGCCCCGATGCCGAACAGCCACTTGGCAAAGGACCCAGGTCAAGGCCGTCATCCAAAGTGTCAGTCAGCACCACATCCCCGCTAGTGGTGGCATTATCTACATCCACCGTAAGGGTATAGGCCAGGGTGTCACCCACCGAGACCGACGTACCGCTGGCAGGACTCGCGCTTTTGTTAACTGAGATCGCCGAGTCAATCAAAAAGGGCTCTGTAACGCACTTGGCACCGTCATTGGTATCAGTGCCCCTGATACCAGAGATCAGGGTACTGACGCCGCTACCCGTATCAAACTGATAGAACCCCCCATCATTGTTGACGCCAAACACTCCGTTTGTGGCGCCGAACAAGGCACCGAAACTTTCCGTAAAATTCGCCCCGGGTGTCCCGCTTCCAATCTGCCTCATCCCTCCCGTTGCAGGATTGATTACGAACAGTCGATCCCTGTTACCAGTTGTGCTCTGGCTGCCGACAGCGTACAGTCGATCGTTGTGCCATGCCAGATCCGCCGCCAAAAACGTGAGGCTTGTTGTGATCGAAAAAGCACGGCGATTAGATATATTTATTCGATAGAGAATATTTCGGAGACCATTGCGTCTGACGTAGTAATTACCATCTGGATCGATTTCACCTGAGACGTAACCCTCAGGAAAATTATTGGGATCGGGGACTGGAAGATTCTGTATAGCTCCCAACTCCTCTACACTGCCATCCCGACCAACTCTTAACAGAACATTAGTCCCGCGCCTAATGGCATACAGATAGTTGTCCGAAGGATTGAACGCAGTGCCGTTATAGACCTCATTGGCAGCTCTTCCCAAAACAGTGAAATCAAATGGGTCCGAACTCGTATCGAAACGAATCAACTCCGTTGGAGGCGTGTTTAGCACCACGGTTTGCGTCAGATAAAGGCTCGAATCACATGCCGGCATTGGCTGCACTTGTGCCTGCGTGCTCGCCGACCAACCCATCAAGCCATAGGCAATGGCCAAGACAACACGGAGCACCTGCAAAACCCCTTTACCCAAAGATGCCACCGCCTTGCCGCAGCAAGACCTAACCACGCATCCTCCCCCCCACAGAAAAGCCAACTGCCCGCTATACACACTCATCAAACGTCTCCCCAATCGTTTGCTGTTCAAACCGCGTATTCAGTGCTTTTGCATTAAATATGCGGTGCCGTAGCACATTTTTATGCTGAGCAATCATGTGATTGAGCGAGGTACTCTCCATGGAAAAAACATGGGTATGGAAATTCTTTCTATTCGAACACGAACCAATACCGCGAATAACAATCTGTTTTTGACGGACGGATTGACGGTTTAATTTGATATGAACTGCAGTACCGAAATAATTGAAAAATAGCTTAAACAAAATAGATTGTTATTAACCTGGCAACTGGAATTTGCGCTAATACCAATATGAATAAAGCTGAAAATTGCCATTTCGGCTGTGTAGGAAGAGAGTTCTACCTCAAAAGATCGCAGATACCCGTTGGTGCGCTTAAGGTATCAATAAACAAGCAAGTCGAACGATACTGAGAAGGCGGTACTCTATCGTTTGAATAATGACAACCTGGAATTCCGGCTGGCAGGGCAGAAAGGGAAATCGAAGTACTTTATTTACCGACCTATTCTCTGATATTTAACCTAGACAAATACCTAAATTATGACCTGAAAGCAGGTGTCCACAGAGAGAAATCCTCCCATAAAAATCACTAAGCCACATAGCAACATAGCAACATCCAGTATGCGGATAACGAAAAGGCAGTCTGGGCAGGTCAAAACATACAAAGCATGCTATATCCTTCCCGTCAGCGTTACCCTACATTTGTCGGGTTGTCCGCCCCGCCCTCCAGAATTAATATCCGCCCAGTCACCAAAAGAAAAAACAATCTGTGGGAAATATGTCGAGGTCGGAACTTTCATACCAGAAACCCGTACCGCTATTTTGACTAATTACGACATCAACCCCAGGTAAATAACTATTTCTAAGTCTGATACTGGGTCAAAGATTGTACATGGAGAGTTTCCCGAAACACTAACGGAGTCAGCTTAGCAACAAAAGTCACGGATTCCACTGTAAATAGTGGGGGGGCAGATAGAAATCCAGTCAAGACTTTTGCAAGCGCCAATAACGGGATTACGAATGGCAGCTTACCTATAACAGGCAACCCAACACCGGGGTTACTATTATAATGAAAATTTTTCTGAAGATGCTTGGGGAATTAAGTGTTTTTCACGATGGTATAGCTGTGGATTTACCGGCTTCGAAAAGGACACGCGCTCTTCTTGCCTACCTTGCGAAGACCGCCAAACCACATCGTCGTGAACGCTTATGTGAAGTCTTCTGGGAAACCCCAGATGATCCGCGCGGGGCGTTGCGCTGGTCATTGAGTAAGCTCCGCCCCCTGGTGAATGACACATCCACTGAACGACTAGTAGCAGACCGGGAACGCGCAGGC
Source organism: Microbulbifer maximicatervae (SeqCode) (assembly GCF_052467815.1). Lineage (NCBI taxonomy): Bacteria > Pseudomonadati > Pseudomonadota > Gammaproteobacteria > Cellvibrionales > Microbulbiferaceae > Microbulbifer > Microbulbifer maximicatervae (SeqCode). The sequence goes on along the minus strand of NZ_CP174326.1, from coordinate 2,770,514 downwards.
ATTGCGGCTCCTGATATCGAAATCGATATCAACATCCTGAAAGAAAAGATCGTGGCCAAGAATTTAACACCTGTGGAGTTGGCCTCGCTTGCGGACAGCTTACAGCAACCATTTCTGGATGGTATCGACTTGCCAGACCAGGAGTTATTCCAACAGTGGTTAACAGCAGAAAGACAAGAAATAGTTCGTTTGCAAGGCAAAGTGCTAGCCCGTTTGTCATCACATCCAGATATTAACCTCCATGAACGACTAAATAAGGCCCGTGAATGGGAAGCCTTAGAACCACTCAACCCTAATGCTGCGACTCAACTTCTAACTCTACTGGATCGCCTTGGTCACACTTTTGAAGTCACAGCTTTAACTCATGATTTTGCAAGGCGGTTTCACAACGCGGGAATTACCTGGTCTCCAAATACACGGTCCGAGATCGAACTTACAAGAAAAGGGGTCGAAGAAAACAGTCCGGCTACCGCCGATGTCGACAAAGATTCTAAAGCAAGTGACCTTATTGCTCGGCAAAAGATCCATTTTTGCACTTCAGATGATGGTGTACGCATCGCTTATTCTTCCGTGGGGGAAGGCCCCCCCATTATCAAGGCTGCTAATTGGCTCAGCCATCTTGAACATGACTGGGATGCCCCAATTTGGAGCCCCCTATTTCGCGATCTTGCTTCTGATCATCATTTTGTCCGCTATGACAAACGTGGAAATGGTCTTTCCGACTGGAATGTGGAAAATATGTCCTTTGAAAAATTTGTGAGTGATCTTGAAGCTGTTGTATCGGCTGTCAAAATCGACAAATTTGCCCTACTCGGAATATCACAAGGCGCAGCTGCTTCCATAGAGTACGCTGTCAGACACCCGGAACGAGTATCACATTTGATCCTGTTTGGAGGCTATGCCGCAGGCTGGCGAATAGATTCGACAGACGATATTCGCAGAGAGCACGAGGCATTGATGACTTTGACCGAGGTAGGCTGGGGAAAAGAAAACCCTGCATGTCGACAGATATTTTCATCTATCTTCATGCCCAGCGCCACGCCTGAAGAACTTTCTTGGTTCAATGAATTCCAGCGTTTAACGACATCCGCAGAAAACGCTGTTCGGTTTTTATCTATATCCGCTAATATTGACGTGCGTGAGCGACTCAAGCAAGTGAAAGTACCAACCTTAGTAATTCACTCATTGGGAGACCAGCGCATTCCCGTCGAAACCGCTCGCGATATTGCCGCTACAATTCCCAATGCCGAATTCATAGGGCTGGATAGCAGCGGACATCTGCTACTGGGGCGGGAGGATGCATCAAAGGTTTTTGTAGAGAGTGTACGAAATTTTATTGCTCGCAAACCACAACAACCCTCAGAAAAAGAAGAGATATAAAACCCCTAAAGAGGTTGTATATTACTACCTAGCATCAAGTAATAACTCCTACCCTATCATGCTGCAAGTAAATCATCTTGCAGCATGATAAACAATTCACTTGATAACATCTTCCCTCGGATTACCTTTAGCCTATCAATCCATTACAAATTAAAAGTTATCCTTGGCGACACCTTATTGCCGCATTCAATAAAGCACGTAACTGAGCTGGTGGGGCAGTCGGAGACAGGGTAATCCAATTGTCCGGCAAATTAGTATCAGAGTCACAGGTGCAGGCTGCCAAGATTTCCTGAGCCAGTGCACTTGCCTCATCTGAAGATAGAGACGAATTTTTGAGAGTGGCATATTCACACAGCAATATGGAGAGGGGGGCGTTGGATTGACAAACATCCTCTACCGAAGTAAATGTCAATACTGGACAGCGCCACTTTTGCAAACAATGAGAAAGCGTATCCTTAAGGTCATCATCTTGAAAAACCAACGCAACTACAGGTAGGTCCTCTTTTGGCTCAGTTTCCTTTTCATGCTTCAGCGAAACATGTTCAAGTCTAGGCACGCAAATCGTAAAATCACTTCCACTTCCGGGGATAGATTTAATTTCCACAGGGTGATTCAACAATTCAGAAATAAGTTTGACAATGGATAGGCCGATACCAGAACCACTAGAATCCGATGAGTTTCTACCTGACCGTTGATAAATCTCAAAGATTCGCTTCAGATCTTCATTGTCAATGCCACATCCGGTATCAGTAACATGAATAACAACATTTTTGCCTTGCCGCCGGCAGCCAATAACGACCTTACCTTCGTCCGTATATTTGATCGCATTGGTAATCAAATTACGCAGCATCCTTTCTAGCAGTATTGGATCGCTTAGGACCTGCAGGGAGCATGGCTGAAACTTCAATCGAATGGATTTCGCTTCCGCTAAAATCCGCATCTCATTCTGAAGTTGGGAGAACAGATTTGTCAGTTGTATTGACTTAAGTTCAGGTATTATACCCCCGTATTCTAGTTTGCATAAATCAATAATGGAATGAAAAGATTCACTCAACTGGTGGTGTGTATTCTTCAGCTGTTCAAACATCATTTTTCCATCCACACCATGAACGTGTGGGTTCAGGTGCTCCAGAAAAATACCCATTGAATAGAGTGGCTGGCTCAAGTCGTGACTGCTCTGCGCAATGAAACGGGACTTTTCGTGATTAAGCTTTTCCATTTTCAGCTTTTCCATATATAGAGCTTTTATACGCAGTATTAGTGCAATCGCCTGTATAAGCATATGCAAAATCTGAACATAGAGAACTTGAATCATTTCATAATGTTCATTGACTTCCTCAATAGAATTGGAAGGCCGATCAACAACTAATGTTATTTCCAAAATAAACATTATCAGCAAAGGCCACCCACAAATATAAATCGTGTAATAATGACCATCCTTGCGGGCCTTGGAAATACCAGAACTTAGAATAAGCAGCCAAACAAATATTGAATTGAAGATATATAGAACTGTACTTTCTTTAAATGAAATCATGGTACTAGCTACTGCAACAGACACTGTTGTCAGGACCGCCACCACAAACGCACAATTCCATATTCCAGAACTACGTTTGATTTGCAAGAAGCTTGCAGAAAATGCCAATAGAGATAACAGTGACGAAGAAACCAACAACCAAAACAGTGTTGCTTTTTCATAAGTTGATTGCCACAAAATAGCTGGCATACAGCTAAATTCAATGTAATAGATCAGCATTAAGAGAGAAGAGAGAGACCCCCAAAAGAAGGTCATTTCTGCCATTAGTAGCCAGCAAAGAAAGCCAAGCAGGATGAATCCAAGAATAATGCCGATCATTATTTTAAATGTATAATCCATCTGCAGGTTCCAGAGCTTGTATTGATGCTCCCCCATCAACACCAAGTATGGATAGCCAGTAGTAAATTTAGCGTTCAACTCAATAACCAATAAATAGGATTCACCCTTCTGTAGCTCAATATTTACTGCCCGACCGATAGTGCTGATGTCAGTAGAGTCAAGAAAGTCAGTGTCTCTTAGAGTGTGAACAACCTGACCATCTCTTCCCCTGATCAATACCCTAAATTGCTGGAAATCGAAATTTCTGATGTGTAATACCCAGTCACTATTTTCTGAATAATTGACAATGTTAGCGTACAGCCAGAATCGGTCGTGTTGCTCAAAGTCGGGGGTCTGACCAAATGCTTGCCCCTGGGGAACAAGATCCGGAGCATTTTCCAATAACAGACCTTCTGAAGCGACGATGAAATCGGAGGAATGATTGAGGGAACCCAATCTGTAGCGAGTATCAGGTTTAGTTAACTTGATAGGCGAGAAGAATTTAGCCGTGTGCTCCGCGGAATATTGCCTCTTTACTTGGGAAGAGCTAAGCCCCATCACCAATACTACCAAGAATATAGTCAGGAATAGATTAAGTTTATTTGTAGGTGGACACAATACCTTGCGAGTCACACTACCTCCGAAAGAAACTGCTAAATAATTTGATGCGAAACTAAATTGATGAGAGGTGAGCTACCATCTTAAGAGAAGAGGATGGAAAAGTAGATATGCAGTATATTTGGGACCACTTGGCTAATCGGAACTGCTCATTTTTCACGCTACTAAAATCCGTTTTCCTTGACGAATGCTGTCGAATACAATCACTAGCGTTCTCATGGCCCCCTCCTCCCCAAGATGAGTATAAATGGGGGAGAAAGTTATTGGCTTCTAAGCCTTTTGCTATCGTTTTATAAATTCCGAACTTAAAACGCACCATATGGGTAATCGCTGCTTTAGCCAACAATTCCAACCATTTACCTTTTAATTTAACAAAAGAGTAAATAACAACTTCTCCTCAAATATTGTCAGCAACATCCCACTACGTCCCTTACCTATCACGGTACCATCTTCCCAGTCGCACTTACCATAGCGATTGCGATAGGATTTTGATGTAATTCTCAAATTTGTACAAAGTCTTCGCTATTTTCCCAATCTGAATAAATCAGCGGATGGATTGTGTTGCAGTGTAACAATACGTCCTTATATCTCTTTAAATCGCCTACTAGTTGCTGGGGGCTTAACTCTTTCTGAGTTAGTGTATCTATTCGTTGCAGCACACCATCTATTGCTTTCCGCATCTTATACACTCTCTGATACCAAAAATAAGCTAGCCGGTGTGCTTGTACTAGACCATTCGCTGAGGAATACCTTTTCAACAGTTCTGTTATTACTTTCTGAGATTGTTCGGCTTTTCTCAGGCTGTAGATCTGGTATCGTTCATTCTCGTTCAGTGGGTAATAGCTCATAAGTACCAATCGTACTTATTAACCAAACTAAGAATGTTGTTAATCATGAAAATCCTATTCCAAGCCAAAAATATTGACTGTCCTCTAGCTCTAAGATAGAACATCTGGAAACTCTAGTATCCTTGAGGTGCCCCAAGAGTTTATTCTATAACCATGAATCATTCTATCCCATGAAAAGCGGTAGGTTGATAAAAGTAGAAAGAGCTAGGTGAATGACTTTTAAAGTACTTATAGTCGAAGATCACGAACTCTACCGGGATGCATTGTGCTTTATATTGCACGAGGCCTTTCCCAATATCCAGGTTATCAAGGTGGATGACTTCCCTGCGGCCATAACCGCCTTAGCAAGTCACAACGATATCAGCCTGATCCTGTTGGACATTCATATTCCTGGAACCAGTGGACTCAAAGGCCTTAAAGAAATAAAAAGCCGATACCCGGCTCTGCCTCTGGTTGTCATTTCTACTATTGATCAACAAGCTAGTATTCAACAGATGCTACTATTGGGTGCTGATGGTTTTATTTCAAAAGCAAGCTCTAAAACTACGATAATTAAGGCGTTGAATAGTTTTATGGAAGGTGAAGTAGTCATTATAGAGGGGCCAAGTAATTCCAGCTCTCCAACACTTTCTCCTCGACAGATTACTACGCTAGAGCTTCTTTCTCTCGGCCTGTCAAACAAAGAAATAGCGACTCAGCTCAACATCTCCCCCTCCACCGTCAGAGAATATGTTTCAGATTTACTAACACTGTTTAGCTGTAACAATCGAACACAGACAGTCCTGAAAGCTCGCCAATTAGGCTTTATTCTAGATTGATCTACCTCTAAATGAAGAGAATATTCCTTCTCCACTAAAGGATTCTGCACGGGGTCGTTCTGTGTCATAAAGCAGAGTTCTGGAAAAATGTAAAGGCCTAATGCAAGCCAAAGGTAATGCCACATCTGGGCCGAGCCCCCTGCACTATCCGGATTTTCGACAATACTCGTTAGGGGAATCTGGAGGGAAAACCATCGATCTTGGTGCCAATCCGGTAGGGATCTACCAAAACAGGCGCACAGTGATACTCGAGCAAGTAGGGGGAGAGGCCTCACCTAATGAGGCACCAGTAGGGCATCACACCAGTGCTTTCAGCAATGCGACTATGGCAGTCATAAAACAGAAAAACATCAGTGAAACCCTACCGGGAACAAAAGATAGCAAATCGTCGCTAACCTTTCATATGCTCCAGTAAATAAGTTAGAACTTCATCTCGGTTATCGATCAACTTTTCAATCAGATCAAGATGATCCCGATTATTCGCTAATTTGAAATGACAGGGGTTACCCATTTTTAGCATTTTCTCTTGATACTCCTTGGTCTGCCGGAAAAATTCTGGAGTATCAAATTCAGGTACTATTAAGTGTAAAGGGCATGCTGTTGCGTCGACACTAGACTCTAACAATTGGGGGCTAACTTTTTCAGCAGACTCCATCGACATATGGATGGCATCGTTCACAAAGCTGTCTACCAGTGGCCGGATATCAAAAAGCCCAGCAAGAGAAAACGCGCCCTTAAACTTACTTTGGGCTGATACTGACACACCAAATTGGCTCCAGTCCGTTTGGTGCAACAAAGCTACCAGCTGCCCCCCTGCAGAATGCCCCACTAAATGAACAGATGGAGCCCCTTTTGCCTCGGCCTCATTCAGCACGCTTGCTACTGCCCACTGCATCTGCGTGACAATAGACTCCATAGGAGCATCATTTTCCCAATCCGGAGCCATACGATAACCCGGCATATAAACCGCAAAACCTTCTTTATTAAAAGGCTCGGCCAGAAAAGAAAACTGCTCTTTTGAAAACCACTGCCACCAGCCACCGTGAATATAGATTACAACCGGAGCATTTTCTGAGACTTCATCTGGCCTGAAAACATCCATCGAGCCCTCAAAGTCACCTTCCCCAAAACTGACAGTTTGTAAACCATCCTTAATCGCTCTGCGATAAGTAGAGCTACGGCTCCCGGTAAACTCAGCATGAGACGGCAGTAGAAGATCTGTGGGGAGACGTCGTGTCCACAGTGTAGGGTTATATTGCTCGTCGGTTTTCTCGCGGGTAAAGCTATACCAAAATTCACTCATGGCTAATACCCTTACTTTTCACTAGGATTTATAGCTTCAAATTGATCATCACGTAGCAGCATAGTACCGTCTTCCTGCAGAACCCAAAGTTCGCGTGTAATGACCCCTTGTGCATTGTTCATTTTCCAATTACTTGAAAGTACAGTTGAGGTTTCGTCCACTACTTCAATCTTTGCGCCTATATAACTCACATCGGCGAAACCTTGATCAATCAAGTTTTGCCAGAAGGTTTGTATATCCTTCCGTCCCTCAAACAGACCAAAGGGTTTGGCGGTCATCTGAGCCAGCTCTTCATACATAGATGCACAGCCTGCGGCATTGCCACTATTAAAGTAAGACTTCCACTGTTCACTGGCGGCTTTTGTTTTCTCAATCAGAATGTCGCTCATTTCAAAATCCTCTTCTGCTATAGGTAACGACCTTATGCGTATAGATTGCCTCATGGCACCAGCTGTGATAAATACCTATTGATTGATATTAGTGTTTAGGAAAATTAAACAATGAAGCCAAACCTGGAAGATATGCAGGTATTCCTAGCGGTAGTTGAGGCACGTAGCTTCACCCTCGCAGCCGATCGGCTGGAGCGCACCAAATCAGCAGTAAGCCAAGCCGTAACCCGGTTGGAGTCAGATATTGGCACACGGTTGCTTTATCGCAGCACCCGCTCTCTCTCCCTTACTGAAGCTGGATCAGAGTTTTACGCCCACTGCCAAGAGATTAAGGATATATATAACTCAGCATTAGCAGGCCTTAAGAATAATAGCGATAAATTGGCGGGTTCACTATCTGTGACAGCTCCCCACGCACTGTGTGAGTCAGTGATTGTTCCAGCAATCATCAGACTGGCCGAACAATACCCGCAATTGAAAATTAGACTATTAGCCAATGATTCCCCCATGGACTTGATTGAATCCCAGGTGGATTTGGCCATTCGTGTAGGCAATCTTGAACTTCAATCCGCCAAAGTTGCAAAGATTGGCTTATTGGGTGAAAGTCTATACGCCAGCCCTCAGCTAATCGAGAAGCAGTCCGGCACTCCTGAAGACCTTACCGAGTTACAAAACTGGACACATATTGCCAATGATTGGCAGGGCACACCATTAAAATATGAATTTAAAAATGGCGTTCAAGTAAAAGTCAGACCCAACGTACGCTGCAACTCCCTGCACGACATCATGCAGTTAACTGAAGCCGGTTTAGGTGTTGCCCAGCTACCTGATATTGCCGCCCGAAAAAGAGTTGATAACGGAGCTCTTTGTCCGATAGCACCTGTCGCCGCTGCGCCTATTCATTATATGCATCTATTTTCAAAAAGACCGCCGGCAAAGGTACAAAAATTTATCAAAGCCATTAAGACCCAATTAAAATTTTTAGCTAATAATTAACAGTAAAAAAGAGCTTATTCACAGAGTTATTCAGCTCAATAGAGCTATATTTATAGCTTTTGGAGGCGACACTTCTATTATCGGGTATAGCCTACAACTTACTAAAAAGGGAGAAGGAAATAATACACTGCGCTCGGGACCCTATGAGGCATGGATGCCGATTAGGAGCTTACAGGGATGTATTCACAGCGTGTCTCGAGTGAAGTGTATTCTTTCCTTCCGCCCCAGTAGTATCTGCATGAGCACAAAGATGGAAGTGAGAGAGAGCTTTTCGCAGCTGTAATGCCCTGCGGCTTTCAAGGCTCGCCTTACGGGGTTTTCAGAGCGGCCCACTCTCTGAGTTACGACTTCTTGAAAGGTCTAGACATTCCTGCGAAGCCGCGACTTGATTGTGAACCGTCCTGGAAACCAGAGGCACCAAGGAATTATTCAGAGTCTCCTAAGTTTGAGGAGAAGAAACTCCAGTAATAGTTCCCCTTACCTTTTTTAAGCTAATTATCGCAACATTCAATATCATTAATTGCAGCGGAAATACTTAAATGTTGAATCTTGAGTGTAACGCACCAATACGTTTCCTCCTGAAGTCAGAGAGTAGACTTCCTCTGATTTCCACTGCTCCCCTTCGCCTTGCATATCAAATACCAGGTGAAGGTTGCCATCATTCTGGCTAGCCGACATCAATTGCCCTGATGATTCAGTAAACAGAACTCGATTGTCCGCCAGAGTCATCAAATTATCTGCAGAAGAGGCCTTACAGGATTCCTGGGTTCCAGCCCATTGCCCTTGATACTTAGGGGGTACCGTAGACATTGCACAAGCCTGGATTAATCCGATTCCCAGCAACACACAGAAAAAAGAGAGAGATCTCATTCAAACAACCCAATAACGTATACAATAAGAAAAAATAAGAATATAAGAAACTTACAGTATATCTAGTACTTATGTCTCAAATAAATCCCGCCACAGGTTAAAACCCTGAAATAGTCACCAAACGACAAAGGATTTAACGGGTTTGTGCACCTCGCTTTACACAAGTAAACATTTCTATTCTTCCCTCAAAAACAACCAAACAATTTGTGATTAGCTTTGAATTACATTGGCACTGATCACAGGCCAGGAAAATGCACTTACAATTTCAGCTATAGAAACTATTCTCATTAGTATCCACTTGTGACAACAAAAGGGGCAGAGGAATGGATGATTTACAATTATTCAAAGACCGATTTGCGATTAGTGATCTACTCGCCCGTTACACACTAACTATCGACAATAATGATGCCCGAGGCTGGGCATCATTATTTACACCCGATGGTCGATTTGAACGTGGCAATATTATGATTCGGGGAAGGGAGAAACTAGAGCGCTACGCAACTATTCACAGCAAGTTGGGAAGTTGGCACATCACAAGCTCCCCCCTATATTCCATTTCTAAAGATGGGCAGTCCGCTTCAGGGAAAGCAGCGACTCTACAAGTAATAGCAACACGATCCGGCTATCGTATTGGTGCCGTAGGAGAATACCGGGATAAGTTCGTAAAAATCGATAACAACTGGTTAATCGAATGTCGACGAGGAGAAGAGGTTAAACTACCTGAAGACCCGGAATTTCCCATCCTCAACGCCGACCCTGATGCTGGAAAAATCATACAAAAACTACTGGATGCTTGGGATGACTTGGGTGAGCCGATACCTGAGCCCCCAAATAAATAAAAATCCAAATCTTATATAGTAAGCCGAGCTAATTGAGTGCACGCAACGGCACATCATCACGGCGGCCAATTGATGCCCCCAGTATTTTCACTAAAAATTCGGTTATGACACCTGCTGTAAAGCCCCAGATTTCATAACCTTCATATCTGTAGGCCGGCAGATAAATCGCCTGATTATCAATAATAATCCGATCAGTGCGAATACGTGGGTCCGCCAGAAAAAATGACAAAGGAACTCGAAATACTGCATCCAATTCTCCAGGGTTTGGGGACAGGTGAATTTCCGGAGAAATTATTCCCAACCAAGGGGTAACATGTACCTGCCAACGAGTAGTGCGTGGCCAAAGGGGGCCGAGTATACGCACATCATCCATAGGCAGACTGACTTCCTCTTCTGCTTCACGCAAGGCGGTAAATTGAAGTGATGGGTCGGTAGCATCCCAGCGGCCTCCTGGCAGTGAGACTTCACCGGAGTGTGTAGAGAGATTTGCTGAGCGCTTAGTAAGAATAACCTGGGGATCGGGTTCATCAGTAAGTGCAATCAACACTGCCGCATGCCCGTGGAGATCCGGGCCTACTGGAACCCGCGCTTCCAAATCTTCAATTTGCCCTACGATTTTCTGTTCAATGATCTCTAGCATAAATCTGTGTCCTACCCCGACTGCTACGAGGCTCCTTAACATTCATCATACCGGTTTTCAGCAGTAACACTGAGCGATATGCCACAATATCCATTTGTGACTTACCACCCTACCACACAATCAACAGCTTGGCTCAGGTGGATTCAGACCCATCATTCGCGGTCTTATCCTCATCAATTTTGGGGGTATAGCCCCCTTTCAGCTTTTCCCGCACCGTTTGCACCAAGGCGTAATACACAGGCACTAGCAAAGTGGCGAAGAGACTCGCAGCCAACATGCCGCCAAAGACCACCAGCCCCAGGGAAACCCGGCTTACTGCGCCAGCACCGGTGGCGACCAGTAGTGGAATTACCCCTAAAATAAAGGACATGGCCGTCATTAATACCGCACGGAATCGCAGGCGCGTGGCCGACAGAGCCGCATCCGCAATAGACCGGCCCTTATCGCGTTCCACGCAGGCAAACTCTACTATCAGAATCGCACTCTTTGCTGCCATCCCAATCAGTAATACCAAGCCGATCTGCGTGTAGAGATTATTGATAGACCCCGCAATAAATACCGTAAACATAGCGCCACCAATCGCAATGGGGACGCACAACATCACCGCAAAGGGGATAGTCCAGCTCTCATATTGGGCGACCAAAAACAAGTAGACAAATATAACGGCCAAAGAGAACAGGATTGGGGCCAGATTACCCGCAGTCACCTCCTGTAAGCTGATGCCCGTCCACTCGTATCCATAACCTTCTGGCAACTTTGATGCCAAGTCTTCCATAGCATCCATTGCCTGGCCACTGGAATACCCCGGTGCCGGTGATCCATTGATAGTGACGCTGTTATATAAGTTGTAACGGGTTATTGTTTGTGGCGCGACCACCGGAGTAATAGTTGAGATAGAAGTCAGCGGTACCAAACCGCCACTATTGGCACGAACATAAAAGCCAGCCAGATTTTCCTCTTTATCGCGAAATTGTGCATCGGCCTGAGCGATTACACGAAAGACCTTTCCATACAGGTTAAAGTCATTGATGTAATAGCCCCCCAAAAAGGTTTGCAACGTTAAATATACATCCGGCAGGGGGACCCCAAGCACATGCGATTTTTCTTTATCTACTTTTAATTCAAGCTGCGGTGTAGCGGCCTGAAAACTGGTAAAGGCCTGGGAGATTTCACTGCGCTGATTGGCATTGCCCAACAGGTCAAACAAGACCTGTGACAATTCAGTAATACTACGCCCCTGTAGATCTTCGAGTACAAATTCAAATCCACCAACAGTGCCAATACCCGGAAGTGGTGGAATGACAAACGGCAGCACTTGCGCATCGGGAATTGCAGTTAACTTTTTCTGTACCCGATCCATAATGGCAAACTGGCTATCTTCTCTATTCGGGCGCTCATCCCAGGGTTTTAGCACAGCAAACATCATTGCCGTATTAGAAGAAACACTACTGGTAAGTAGGTTGTAACCGGGCACTCCAACCACATGAGCCATACCTGGCTCTTCCATTAGAACATCGGTCACTTGATTGACAATGGGTCCGGTTCGCTCCAGGGAAGATCCATCTGGCAACTGCACGTGTAACATAAACGTGCCCTGATCTTCATCGGGAATAAAACCGGTGGGGATTCGGGTAAAGAGTAAATAACAGAATAATAAAATCAGAATAATTGAGGCAATACCGATAAGCGGTATTTTTATACAAGCCCTCACCATTCCCACATAAAAACCTGTAGAAATATGCAGAGATTTATTAAAGAAACCAAAAATACCGGTCTCTTTAATACCGGCTACTTCCCCGTCTTTGCTCGGCTTTAACAAACTGGCACAGAGAGCCGGACTTAGTGTAAGTGCATTCAGGGAGGAAATGGCCACCGCCATTGAAATGGTGACAGCAAACTGCTGATACATTTTTCCCGTAATTCCCGGCATCAACATTACCGGGACAAAAACTGCAAACAAAACAAGGGTAGTAGCAATAACGGGGCCGGTAACTTCACGCATGGATTCCAGCGCGGCTTCCTTTGGCGGGAGGCCATCAGCCATTAACCGCTGGGTGTTTTCCACCACGATAATCGCATCATCTACCACTATGCCTATCGCCAGGATTAAGGCAAACAATGTGATGGTGTTAATCGTCATCCCAAATGCCAGCATTAGGGCAAAGGTGCCTATCAGGGATACGGGAATGGCAATGGCTGGTACCAGCGTAGAGCGCCAATCCTGCAGAAACAAAAAAACCACCAGTATTACCAGTATCAGGGCAATAATCAGTGTTTCCACAACCTCTTTAATTGAGGCCTCTACAAATAATGTGGTGTCGTAGAGAATCTCCGCTTCCAGCCCATCGGGGAAGCGCTTCGACAACTCAGCAACCTTGGCCTTAATGCCATCGGCCACTTCGATCGCATTTGCCTCGGGCAGCTGGTACACCCCTATCACTGCTGAAGCCTGGTTATCCAATTGCCCATAGGAAGAGTAAGATTCACTTCCCAGCTCCACCCTCGCCACATCCTTGACTTTTACCATGGCGCCATCGGGCTTGGCGCGGATGGTGATGTCCTCAAATTCGCTGGGAGATACCAAGCGCCCCTGCACCAAAATATTGTATTGGAACTGCTGATCTTGGCGGATCGGTGGCGCCCCGATCTGACCGGCAGCTACCTCTACGTTCTGTGCCTGCACCGCAGAGATAACATCCTGGGCGGTGACATCTAACGAGGCCATTCGGTTGGGGTCGAGCCAAAGGCGCATGGCGTAATTGCGCGAGCCAAAAATAACAACACTGCTCACCCCCAGCACCCGCGCCAATTCATCTTTTAAATAAATCTCGGCGTAGTTTGCCAGAAATAATTCATCAAACTTTTCATCTGGGGAAAACAAATTGACTACTAGTAACAGCGTGGTGCTCTGCTTGGAAACTACCACCCCATCCCTTTTCACATCCTCAGGTAGCTGGGGAGTGGCCTGCTCCACCCGGTTCTGAACATTAACCTGGGCGATGTCATCGTCGTAGCCAGGCTTGAATGTCACTGTGAGACTGTAGGAGCCATCATTGCCACTGGTGGAAGACATATAATCCATGCCCTCCACACCATTAACTTGCGACTCAATCGGCACAGCCACACTATCGCGCACTACTTCAGCGCTGGCACCGGCAAACGTGGCGGCGACATTGATGGTCGGTGGCGTTATTTCAGGGAATTGCGACACCGGTAATTGTGGCAAGGAGAGTATCCCTGCGAGGGTGATCAATATGGAAATAACAAAGGCGAATCGTGGCCGCCGGATACAAAAGGCGCTAATCATGGGCAGCGACAGCTATTTGTAGTCATCGTCATGCCCCTCAGATTCAGGGCTTGCTGGCGCCGCCTCCCCATCAGTTACCGGTAGCTCTCTCTCCCCTTGACTGTCTGTAGAGCCAGATTTCGCCGCAGAACTACTACTTTGCTCGGCGGGAGGGGCTGGTGGTGCTTCAACATCGTAGGGGTTTCTAGGGGTGTTTTGCGGCGTCACCGGCTTTCCTGCGACAACCCTCTGCAAACCATTAACGATTACAGATTCACCGGCGACAAGCCCGCGATCTACAGCCCACAACTCCCCTTCCCTCTGCCCCAAGGTCAGGTAGCGCTTCTCCGCAATATTATCTTTGCCCAAAACAAAGACGTAACGGCCCTGCATATCCTCCATGACCGCTGACTGGGGTACCAGCGGCCTCAGGGCGTCATTGCCGGTGTAGACGCTTATGGAAACTCGGGCAAACTGGCCCTGTACTAATAGTTGGCCTGGATTGGGAAACAGGGAGCGCACCGCTACCGATCCGGTATTGGGATCGATCTGATTATCGATAAATACGATTTTGCCCTTATGGGGGTAGTAATTGCCGTCGGGTAACTCAATGCGGACATCCAGGCGAGTGGGACTTAAACCCTCTCGCTGTCGCCTCTGGGAATCCACCTGCACCGCATAAAGTTGCTCTTCTGGCACTTCAAAGAGCACATAAATGGGATCCATTTTTACGATGGTGGCCAGGGGATCGGTGCTTGGCCCTACCAGGGAACCCACTGGAAATTCTGTACGCCCGATTCTTCCAGTGAGTGGCGCGTAAACTTTGGTATAAGAAAGATCCAGCTCAGCGCTTTGCACTTTGGCGCGATTGGCATCGACTTGGGATTCCGCTTCCTCAAAATTGCCTTCAAGCTCATCCATCTGTACCTGGCTGATAGCCCCAGTGGCCACCAAACGGCGGCCACGGTGGAAGTTCCGCTCAGCAACTCTCAGGGAGGCTTGGGATTGTTCCAGAGTAGCGCGCTGATTCGCCAGTTCGGCAATAAAAGGGCGCGGGTCAATTTCAAACAGTAACTGCCCTTTCTGGACGGTTTCCCCCTCGGTAAAATTGCGGCTCTGGATATACCCTTGTACTCGTGGGCGGACTTGATATTCATCAGTTGCCTCTACCCGTCCGACGAATTCAAAGCGGGGGATAACAGGCTCCTCCCTAACAACCAGTACTTCTACTGGCGGGGGAGGTGGCGCCTTTTCCTCTTCGCCTTTACCACCACAGGCGCAAAGGGCAAGGAGCGCTAGTCCGAGCAAAAAAAAACGCGCCATCGCAGGGTAGATACCGCCTTTATACTTCAACATCACTAACAACTATAGGCGTCAACCGGTCGGGAAGCTGGCGCTCAAATCTTGCATGGGTATACTGACGCCATGAAATTTTGCAGCCAATGCGGCAGTAACGCCGTAACACTTTCCATTCCCAAGGGCGATGACCGCCCCCGCCACACCTGTGGCGATTGCGGCGCCATTTATTACATTAACCCCCGTGTTATTGTCGGGGTCCTCCCCTACGTCGACAATAAAGTAATGTTGTGCAAGCGCGCTATACAACCGCGCTTGGGGCTTTGGACCCTACCTGCCGGATTTATGGAGAGTGGTGAGACAAGTGAAGAAGGCGCCTTACGGGAATCTTGGGAAGAAGCCCGGGCCAGTATTCGTGTGGACGATCTCTACTCCATTTATGATATTCCTCACATCAATCAGGTTTATATGATGTACCGGGGGGAATTGACCGATATGAATTTCGGGCCCGGGCCAGAATCTCTTGAGGTGGAGCTATTTCGCGAAGATGAAATTCCCTGGAAAGAAATCGCGTTTCCTATCATGCACCGTACTCTGGAGCATTACTTCGATGACACGCGTATCGGCCAGTACCAGCTGCATCGTGGCGTCATCAATCGCAAGCTGTGAGCCACTTTAGTTAATGACCCTGCATTAAAAGGATGTTTGCATGAAATACTTCTCAATGCTCGGTGCTTTATTACTGGTAGGCATTGTCCTGCCAATGATTTTACCGGGCCCAGATGGCAAACCCATCATGTCACCCTCCGACTGGCTGCCACAAAAACCGGATATTTCAGCGATTCGCGAAACCGGTGAGCGAGCTATGCAAAGTGTGCGCGAAACCACCCAGGAATCGGTTTCAAAAATTGAAGAGCTGGCAACTTCCAGTGGGCTTGTGCCTCAAGGGGATTCTACCAAGCAAACATCTGAGGTTTTTACCTGGAAAGATAAAGATGGGAACTGGCACTTCTCAGACACCGTACCGGAGGGGTTGGATTCACACGTGCGTATTCACCGCGTCAAGCCTCTAAATACAGTCACCGCCAATGACCCTATTGACTTGAGTTCTGACTCGATCGTTGAAGACAGTAGCCCCGCCGAAAATAAACTGCCGACCCACCACACCAGCGTTTCAAAATTACTGGAAGATGCGAAAGCAATCGAGCAAAAAAGCCACGAACGACAAAAGGTACTCGATAGCCTTTAAGAGACCTCTGCTTTATTTAAGCCGGCACTACTGCAGCGATCATCCAATCGCCAGAGGTCAAACGCCGGTTCTTCATAGGGGTGGGCTGCTCGCATTACATCGAGAGCAGCATCCACCAGCTCATCAGCACAGACCATCTCCACGCGGTATTCCATCACAGTCTCTACCTGGCCCAACTGACCAATAAATGGCTGGCTCCCATCCAGCGGCCTGAACTGCCCCATTCCCAGGACTTGCCAACAACAACTATCGTAGTCGCCAATACGCCCAGCCCCCACGGAAAATAGCGCTTGCTTTACCGCTTCCAAGTGAGACTCGGGAATATAAACACAGAGCTTATACATAAATAATCGTCCTTCTCTCCCCCAAAAAACAAAGAGGCCTCTTGGGCCCCTTTGTTTACCGGCAGAGTATTTTTAAAACATCATAGTCATTAACTTGCGCTGGTACTGAGTGGCAACAGGGTCGCCAGCACCCAAACTTTTTACAATATCCAGGAACGTCTGCTTGGCAGCACCATCGGCAAAACCCATGTCTTTACGCAAAATATCCAGTAATAATTGCAGTGCTTCTTCATGGCGGTTGGCTTGGCTGTACTGCACTGCCAATTGATAAGCAGAATCGCTATCCGCAGGATTTTCTTCCAGCGCCTTTTGCAGAGCCTGAATTTCCGGAGTTTCCGCTGCCTGTTGCTTCAGCTCCAATTGAGCCATCAGCTGCTGGTATTCCGCATCCTGGTCTGCCAGCAGAATTTTACCGAGCACAGTCTCCGCTTCCTGGGCACGGTTTTGGTCGAGCAGGATAGCAGCCAGTTGTTTGGCGATATCAGTGCGTTCAGACGATTCCGTATAAGCCTGACGCAACAGAGGCAGGGCTTCCGCCACTTTATCTTCACCGATTAACGCCTGTGCCTGCTGCAACTTTATGTCCCAGGGTTTTGGCAGATACTTATCCAGCATCTCACGAATCTGTGTCTCTGGCTGCACACCGGCAAAGCCATCTACCGGCTGGCCATCTTTTAAAACCATTACCGTGGGCAAACTGCGTACACCCAGCTGACCCGCCAGCATTTGCTCGGTATCTGCATTGACCTTGGCCAATAAAAACTGACCGCTATACTCATTGGCCAGTTTTTCCAACACCGGCATCAACTGCTTGCACGGCTCACACCAATCGGCCCAAAAGTCCACCACTACCGGGCGCTTCATGGACTCTTCAATCAGAATTTGCTGGGCGTTCTCTGCCGTTACATCGACAATAAATTCGTTCACATCCTCTCCTAGACTAAATCTGGGTATTTCTATTCACAGGGGCCTTTAGCGGTAGAGCAGCTCCGCTCCATAGGCCAGTTCCAAGGACTCCCGCTCAAGCTTGCGAAGCCCCTTAACCACCAGGCCATATGAGCGATCTACCATTCGCTCAATCTCATAATCCGGCACTGTGCCATCCAACAACACCGTATTCCAGTGTTTCTTGTTCATATGGTAACCCGGGATAACACCGGAAAAGATGTCCCTTAACGCCTGGGCTTCATCGGGATCGCACTTGAGATTACTGGCGTCCACCCCGCGGTAACAGCTTAAGGTAGCAAACATACGCCCCTTAATCTTAAATACCGCCACATCCGGGCCAAAAGGAAAATCCTCGATAGCTTCCGGTCGCGATAGTAAATACTCTCTCAAAGTGCCTTTTTGCATGATTACCAATCCAGGGATGACGGCAGGCGCGGTGAGGATAATAAACGGGTAAAGCGCTGCCAGCGCTCTTCATTATTTTGACTGCCCTGCTCTACATAATCAGCAACCAGTGTCTTACCCCAATTGTAATTAATTACGTAGGCGCCGTAGGCATCTACAAAATCCTTCCGCTGTGCCGCCTTGGCGGGGCTCATCAAGGTATATTTCTCAAACAACGCAGGTACCTGCGCGCCCTCAATTTCCCCGTCGATATACTGGCGGGCAATCTCATTGCCGGCAAAACCCAACTTATCTACCAGGGCCATTACCTGCTCATACTTTTCCGCCGTTTTGGGATCCAGGCCAGCTAGGGGGTAGAGAACTTCCATTTCAAAACGGGTTTTCTCTTCACCGGGGAAAGTCAGCTCAATCCCGTAGTTTGCACTTCCTTCGGCAATCAGTGACTGTGGACTGAAAAGTGGGTAAACGCTGTACTCTGCCCAACCCCGTTCCTTGACCAGAGTTTGCTCCAACAGCGCGTTATAGGTGTGATGCCCCGGATACCCTTCGTGACAGCCCAGGTCAATAGCCCTATCTATCGTAATTGGCAGGCCATTGTTCACCTGTATAAGACTGTGCGATCGCCCCTTATACCAGTTGTAGCCACTCCAGGGTTTGTCGCTGACATACTCCAGAACAAAACTCTCATCCGCTGGAAGTGAAACATACTGCTTAGTGCGCGCGCGGCATTCTTTAATGGCGGCATCAAATACGGCCTGAAGGCGATCGGCAGGAATTTCATAAGCTTTGCGGAAGCTGGCTACCCTCTCACTCAAGGGCTGCTCACCAGGGAGTAATGCTTCCAACTCCTCCAGCATAGGTTCAAAACTTTCCAAATCCTGCTGCGGGGGCTCGGTGTCGTAGAGGGTTCGAGCTTCATTGGCGAAGCTTCTCGGGCTCTCTCCTGCCAGACTACGAGCATGGAACACCAGGGCCCGCAACTGTGTCTTCAGGTAATGCATACGCAGGTTTTCGATAGACCCATCGCCGTCGATTACCGCTGGCAGCTCTGCCAGTAAAGACTCTCCGCGCCGGGCGATATCTGCAGCGCTCGCCTTACTCTTGGTGGCAGTTTCACGCAATTCAGCCGGACCGTAATAGGCATCGACATAGCTGTCGTCATGATTTCCCAGTTCAAGTACTAGAAGGACATAAGCCTGGGCCAGACTATCCATCGCACTATCTCCACTATTGGATTTGGGATTTGTTGTAGCCGATTGATCATCAACCCCGACTTCAGAATCGGCTTTCTTATTAGCTGTAGTTTGGCCATCACAAGCCCCGAGCAGAAGGGAAATAGCCAGCACTGGTAGCACCTGTGCCAGTGTTCTCAAATACATAATTCTTATTTCTCTCACGTACATTAACAATGGGAACTGGAGACTAATGGAATCAGGCCCCTCCAGGACCGAGATGCAGTAACATCAGGAACGCTAAAACAACTTAACCCTGGCGGTTGGGCTGCTGTTCTGCGTCTTCCCCTTCCCCAAGGCTATCGCTGCCACCTTCATCCAGGGGCTCCCCCTCCCCATGAACTTCAAACTCATCGGCCACCGGAGCTTTGCGCAAGACCAGGAACCCCGCCACCCCAGCAATTACTGATGCCAGTAGGATACCCGCTTTAGCTTGGATCAACAGCTCATATTCAGAGCTGAAGGCCAGCTCGGCAATGAAGATCGACATAGTGAAGCCAATCCCGCCAAGGAGTGCAACACCGACAATATGTTGGAAATTGGCGGACTTAGGCAACTTGCCCCAGCCAAGCTTCCAGCCAATCCAGGTGGCGCCAACGATACCCACCAGCTTGCCCACAACCAAGCCGGAAATGACCCCTAGGGTGACAGGATTTATCACTGCCGAAGAACTGGTAAAACTACTAAAGGGAATACCGGCGTTAGCCAATGCAAAAATAGGGATTATTACGAAACCCACCGGTGTGTGCAGGCGGGTTTCCATGCGCTGTAGCGGCGATTGCGCCAGGTTGACGCCATTTCCCAGCGCCATCACTCGGGCGCGCAACGCATCGTTAGCAATAATCTTATCGCCTGGACGGAAACAGCGGTCAAAGCTGCGAATAATATCCTTTACAAAGGTACTAAAGGCCACCGGGTCATATTTGGGTTTGGCCGGCAGTGCCATTGCCGTAATCACCCCCGCAATAGTCGCATGTACCCCCGCCAGGTAGAACTCATACCAGAGCAGCACACCGACAAATACATAGGCCGGAGAACTGCGAACCCCTGCCGCTTTTAGCAGCCACATAATCACTACCAGGCAACCCGCCGCAATCAACGCAGTGATATTCACCTGTTCGGTATACCAGATTGCAATCACTAAAATTGCGCCCAAATCATCCACAATGGCTAGCGCAACCAGGAAAGTAACCACCGCACGAGGCACCCGATTCCCCAAAAGAGCAATACAGCCGACAGCAAATGCTATATCCGTGGCCATGGGAATGCCCCAGCCACGCTCTGCACCACTATCCGCATTAAAAGAAGCGTAAATAAGTGCCGGCACCACCATTCCGCCAATTGCCGCCATCACCGGAAGTACAGCTTGGCGAAGGTCGGACAGCTCTCCCACCATAAATTCGCGCTTTAATTCCAATCCCACCAGAAAGAAAAAGATCGCCATC
Source organism: Microbulbifer maximicatervae (SeqCode) (assembly GCF_052467815.1). NCBI lineage: Bacteria > Pseudomonadati > Pseudomonadota > Gammaproteobacteria > Cellvibrionales > Microbulbiferaceae > Microbulbifer > Microbulbifer maximicatervae (SeqCode). The sequence continues at coordinate 2,749,756 of NZ_CP174326.1, read as the reverse complement.
AAGCCATCGTTAATCCAGTGGTGTAAGGAGAGAGAGAATTCCCAGTTTCCAGCGCTGAGGCTGATGGGCATATGCAACAGGTGCTTGTATGCCTCCTGCAAAGGGGAGTTGGCAATAACCAACGCCGCCAGAGCAGATAGCATCAACAAAATACCACTGCTACTTTGGCGATGGATAAATTCTTCAAAGGGAGTAACCAAGCGCCCAAAGGCGCCCTCAAGTGGCGCCTCAAAGACCTTTCCCTTGCGAATTTTGAACTTATCCAGAACGCTTTTTGCCATCAGCTAACATCCTCCTTACTAAAGATTAGTCCCACAATTTGCGGAGCCGCACTTCTACCTGCTGGAGCCAGAGGTTAGCATGGGCCCTGTATTCTCAATTATGTAAACAGGATTGCACCGCGAAACATGACCCGATTGGATCAACTGCTTGTACAGAGAGAGCTGGCAAACTCCCGCACCCATGCAAAGAAACTGATTGATGCCGGAAGGGTCATGGTATCCGATGGCGGTACCCTCCAGCCCGCGCGCAAGGCCGGGCAGAGCATTCCGGAAGATTGCGCCCTTGAAGTCACCCCTCTACCGGAAGACCAGTATGTTTCCCGAGCGGGCCTGAAATTGGCCGCCATCCTCGACCAGACAGGACTAAACCCCTCTGGGTGGCACGCACTGGATGTTGGCTGCTCTACTGGCGGTTTTAGCGACTGCCTACTTCAACGGGGAGCAGCATCAGTTGTCGGTGTTGATGTTGGGCGAGATCAGTTGGCGCAGAAGTTACTGGACGACCCCCGTATGCACCTATTTGAAGGGGTAAATGCACGCCATCTGGAAGCCTCCCAAATCGCCCCCCACGGAGACGCAGGCTTTGATGCCATCGTTATGGATGTCTCTTTTATTTCCCAAGCACTCATTCTGCCGCAGTTACCCGCCTTGCTTAAACCTTCGGGACAACTCCTAAGTCTGGTTAAACCGCAATTTGAAGTGGGCCCGGAGGGGATCGGCAAGGGTGGTCTGGTGCGTGATGCAAAATACTACCCGGAGGTGCGCGAGCGCATCACTGCCTTATGCGAAGATTTGGGACTTGAGGTGAAAGAGTATATTGATAGTCCAATAAAGGGCGGCGATGGCAACCGGGAGTTTTTACTCTGGGCAAGTCCCGCTAAAAGAGTTACTAAACAGTAAATACTAAGAGAAATGGCCAGATGAGAGGCCCTTAACAAAGGCCTCTCAAACTGAGAAAAAATCCAAGAAACTATTGCGAATCACTGAACTGCTCAGAGAGAAGAGTGAGAGGGATTACACCATTTTGTAAAACCTTCCCGTGAAATGCTTTGAGGTCAAAGTTTTCCTTCTCCTGCTCCGCCTGGCGCAGGTTCATAATATAAGTAAAACCAATATGGTATGAGCTGGCTTGACCGGGATAATAAATAAAGCGATCAATATCTCTTAAAACTTCTGTATCTGACAAGCCTGTAGCTTCAGAAAAGTAGACTTTAGCCTCTGCCAAAGTCCACCCCTTTGCATTTATTCCAGTATCCACTACTAAACGGGCAGCTCGATGAAGCTCCGCCTGTAATCGGCCCAGGTTTCCATAGCGATTATCAGCATACCACCCCTGCTCATAAGCTAATCGCTCCGCATACAAACCCCACCCCTCAGAAAACCCTGAAACCCTAGTTATACTCCGAAAAATAGGAAGGTTAAGATCACCAGTGAATGAATACTGAGCATGGTGACCCGGTATTCCCTCATGGTAAACAAACCTAGGTAAATCCAATAATGTAGTATCCTCAGAAGTATTTACATAAATCTTAGCGCTTTCATCACCTATAGCAGAGGCATAGGCATAACCGAAAGACTCTACCAATTCCAGCTCGTCATACTTGAATTCAGGAAATAAACTGACACTTTTTTCACCAGCGTCATTCAAAAGCTCTTCAAAAGTGGTGAGAATGTTTTCTGTAGCAACCTTAGGTGCATCCTCACGCGCCATCGCATACAGCGTAGACAAGTCATTTGACACATCATAACCCAGCGATTCAAATTCAGAGTAAACCTCTGTGTGAAGAGCCTTAAGAGAATCAACACCTATTTGATGAACCTCTAGAGCATCAAGTGGCACACTGACCTCTCGACTTAATAGGCTATTGTAATATTCCTTACCGCCTGGATATTGAGAAAGACCTGGATTTTCAGGTGCACTATCTAATTGAGTTAAAAGTAGGTCTGCCACTTTTACACGGATAGGGGCAACTTGCTCTTCCAGTATATATTTACACCGCAGCAGCCATTCATCACGCTGATCCGCTGAAACCTCCATTTTTTCTACCGCAGACTCTAATATCAAATAAAGCGGGTCTTGTTCAGAGCTCTCCATCCAATAATTAAGCCCATCGCGAACTGCTAAAATAGTATCTTTATCATCAACTACGCCCAACTTCCCTCTAGCTAAAAGCCAAAACCTGATAGAAGAGTAATAGGATGGCAAATACGCAACCTGACTTAAATAATGCTCAATATCCCCAGCATCCTCAAGAGTAAAAAAATAAAAAACATTTTGTACATTAATAGCCGTAACCGCGTTAACACCAAAATGCAGCTGACTCTCAACATCTAAGTAACTTCGCAGGAACCACTTATAAAAATCGTATTCAATTTTTTGCTCGTCACTTAAAGCTCGTCTATTAAATGCTCTCAACTCAACTAGTGTTTTAGCATATAACGCAAGGGTTTCGGCTTTATAAGACAAAGAAATTGGAGTAACACCAGGATAAGGGAGCCCTATATCTTCATGCACTTGATAAATTAAAGCCAAACTCGGATCTCGCTGAAGGAGTTCCGCATTTGAACTTTCCACAAAAGAATCAAAATTTTGGTCATGCGCCCTAAGCTGAAAACTAATAACAAAAAGCAAAAAAAACAAACTAAACCTTAACACCCTCATAAAAAAATCCTTAAATATTATACTGTTCAGCACAAATCATAATGCCCCCAAGGAGTATGAAAATGAAATAAATTCTCATTAGAATACGGAAATTTCATACTTTATAATTAGGGGAACCCAGAATAATTCTATAATACGTCCGTATTACGACTTCTTAAAAAGTCTAGGTATTCTTGCAAAGCAGCTCCTTGATTGTGAACTATTCTGCAAGTCAGGGGCATTATGGAATCACCCAGAGACTCCCTGATCAACCTCTAAATTAGCTATTCTATTTTTTGCTGATTCATTGTCAGGATTAATTAACAATGATTTTCTATAGCAGTTTACAGCAAGTTCTTTCTTCCCTTTAACCACATAAGCTTCAGCCAAGCTTTCCCAGGCCTTATATGAATCTGGATAGAACTGTGTATTCAATTCAAAAAACTCTATTGCTCTATCAATATCTATGCCAAACTGATCATTATAGAGACGATCGTAACCGAAGAAACTAATAACATCCTCCCTCAACATAAACGTCCCCCCGAGCTTTCTTGAGAACTGTTCGAAGTGATTTTTAACATTCACTGCTGGGCGAAATCTAGCCTGATCATCAATCATATAACCATCAAAAATTGATCGAAGCCCTCTATAAAAGCTAATGACGGGCATGGTATGATGATTTTCCTCTGGCCCATATATTACTGAATCAACGTACAGCCCTTTCTTGGGATTCTCATTTAGCAGCCTGATAAATTCTGCAACATAGTTTTCATCAGGATATACACCTTCTACTCTCTCTGAAGTAGAGATAAACAGCCTGCGCTTTTCAGTTGATTTACCTTGTAGGAATTCAGAATACCGCTTTAAGGAGCCTCTAATTAACTCCATGATGCCTCTGGCATGCAGAGCGGTTCACAATCAAGGCGCGGCTTCGCAGGAATGTCTAGACCTTTCAAGAAGTCGCAACGCGGAGTGTGAATCGCTCTGCAAGCCCCGAAGGGCGGGCCTTGAAGGCCGCATCTGCTGCGTTGCAGCTCTTGCAAAGGGCTACGGCCATTCGCGGCGAGCTGCGCCTAACATCTGCAGCCTTCAAGACCCGCAGAGGCATTACGGAGTTAATCAGAGGCTCCTTAACATAATCTGCTCATCCCACCACACACTTGGATCAATAGCGATATACGCATTAAAATATTCAGGCGATGAATATAAGCTATGGATAACAGGTAAACCTGTAAATGAGTAACCTGCAAGAATTTGATACCCAGATGTCGGATATTCCGCGTTTATCTCTGGGATAAGCTCTTCTCTTAAAAACTCAAGAAATTGATCAGCGCCCCCTGTATTGGATAGCGCCTGATTTTTACGCCCACCATATTCAGTTAGCGATCTAGTAGGTGAACTATCTCTTACACGTTCTTGACTTACGATACCTACAACAATCATTTCAGGAATTACTGGAGTGGCATCAGAACTAAGCTGCCGAACCATACCTGTGAAGGCATGAAAGAAGCTATTGAAATCTGCATCAAGTAAATAAAGAACCGGATAATCTTTATATCCTCCTTCTTTAAAGGATGTGGGAAGAGAAATCCAATACTCCCTTTTCTCTTCGAGAGTTTGCGAGACAATAACCTTGCGCTCACCAATAGTTAACTCTTTGGATTGAGCAGTTAAACTCCAAACTACGGCAATTAAAATAGCTATAAATTTTCTTTTCATAGGAACACTCCATCTTTCCGCCAGCTAACCATTTAATCCACTAACAATTTAATAATCAGAGAAGGAAGAAAATCATACGCCGCGTTCTAGACTCAATGGGAGTGAAGAATTCACAATGTGTTTCGAATGCAGTCTAGCCTTTCCCTCTGCCCCAAGAGTAAGTGGTCAAATAGCGATATATACTCCAATAATCGTTCGGGCCACTTTTTAGGCATTAGTCCAAAATATTTCCTGCTTTGCGAAGGGATCCTTGTAAGAATCCTGGCTGACCTGGGTTAAACCAAGCCTTTGCATGGACATTTCAGCGATATGTCTATTAAATGCTGAGATATGCCTTCCATTTAGGTAGTGGCCAATATCTACCCAGGAAGCATGCTTAATTTCTTCCGTATCTGTTATTGAAATATCCCGATTTAAGGCACTTAATTCACATACGAAGTAGATATCCGTATAGCCTAAATTCGTAGGAAATCGGGTGGCAAATCCGAGTACTGAGGAAAACTCGCAGGACACACCGGTCTCCTCATAAACCTCACGAATCACCGCATCGGCTATCTTTTCACCCAGATCAACGGTTCCTCCAGGCAGCTTCGGGCTTGATGCTGCACTGTGGCCCTGGACACAGAGTAGTTGCCCATCAAGCAGTACGAATCCTCCAACTCCCACCGTATGAGTTGGGTAGAAGGGAACATATGCATCTTCCTGAAGCTTAAGAACCAGCCTTGTAGCAGAATCCCGACAGCTATGAAATGTAAAACCATGATTTAGGCATATCGGGATAAACCGGGTAAGTGCATCTCGAAGATCTATCCATATCAACTTTCGGCTGTTAACTCTGGATACTTCTATAATGGCTACCAGTTCAACCAAGAACTGATCTTCCGTACCAGAAAAATTCTCGAGATCCAAAGTAACGCAATTAAAGGAATCAACTGTATGATGAAACACAAGTAACTTATTCAACACCTAAATGATTTCAATACCATAAACGATATAGCCAACACTGAATCAATCATTCGTTCATCGATGTAAAGCCAACTTCGAATCCACAATAATAGCTCTGTGCCATTATTTGATAAGATACATCCCTTCAGTGTCTGGACGGCTCAATTCAAATCCAAATTTTCTATAAAGTTCGGGAACATCTGCCATCAACGTAATATATGCTGAAGGAAGGGCTTCACGATCCAGGTAAGCCATAATGTGCTCCATGACCTGACGCCCCAGGCCAACACCTTGGAATTTGGGATCGACAGCAACATCCACTATCTCAAAATTAAGTGCGCCATCCCCCACTACCCGGCCCATAGCGACAGTTTCAGATTGTCTTTTTATATGGATACCGTACAAGCTATTTGGAAGGCCTTTTTCCGCTGCTTCACGGCTTCTGGGGGTTAAGCCTGTTATCTCTCGCAGTTTGAGGAAATCCTCGGTAGAAGCTACTTTCTCAGTAATTGTGTACATACCTTGCCGAATAAAATAAACAAATTAATAGTACCGCTAAGCCTACCTAGTACCCAGCGACAACCCAATCGTTATAGGAAGGTACTTAAACTGGAATTTCCTGGATCTCTGTCACCACTTCAGCTTTCACGGAGTTCGCAATAAAACACTGTTTGTGGGAAAGGTGATGTATTTTTTCTAACTGCTCGCGACTGGGTTGTTTTTCACCGGAGAAGCGCACTGAAGGACGCAGGGTAACTTTAGTCATAGCAATTCGGCCATCCTTATCGGCCCCCATAATTCCTATAGCTTCATCGCAATATTCATCAACCACAAATCCTCGCTTGGCTGCAATCGATAGAAAAAACAACATGTGGCAGCTGGACAGAGCCGCTACAAAAGCTTCTTCTGGATCAACGTTTTCAACCACTGAATAGGGAATGGGTACAACATGGGGGGAAGAGGAGGCTGGGATAGATGCCCCACCATCAAATTGCCAGGTGTGGGCTCGACTGTATTGATTATCGGTGAAAATCTGCTCGTCGCGTTTCCAGGTCACCGTTGAAGTATACTCTGACAAGACTTATCTCCCTTTAGACGACACCCCTAGTCTTGGGGGAAAAGGGGCTAAATTGGGATGCTCACCAGCCCTAAGATTACCAAGAACCGGTGAGTGCTATTTCAAATGGTCCATCGCCTCCCAAAGCCGGATATAGGCGCCACAAGAAATACTAGTTAAGCGGCATCCACCTGCTCATCGGTGCGAGCAGCCATGATAAAGTCATTTTTGTGCAGGCCCTTAGCCTCGTGACTCCACCAGGTAACCGTAACCTTACCCCATTCAGTCAGCAGTGCGGGGTGATGCCCCACCTCTTCGGCAATCGCGCCGACACGGTTGGTAAACGCCAGAGCCTGCTTGAAGTTACGAAACTTAAACACGCGTTCCAGCTGCATAATTCCGTCACGGGTCATCGGCATCCAGTCAGGGATCTGCCGCAGCAGTCCTGGTAGTTCGTCATCACTCACCAGCGGCGCATCGGCACGACAGGCTTCACATTGTTGTTGAGCTAGTTCGGTCATGAATCGGTCCTCAAAACCTTGTTTATTATCGGCTCAATTGGGCCGGCCTCACTCTACCCGCCCCCCCTTAACGAAACAAGTACAGGGCTCAAAAACGCATTTTATCCGGTTTTACCATCACAAAATGGAACCGCATGCTAAAAATATTGGACGATCTATGGGCACCGCAGCCATGGGTCGACATCGGCAGATTAACGTGAGGATTGTCATGAAAGCACACCTCAGTCTATTACTACTTCTGGTAGTTCTAGGGGCTTGTGAGCGCCAGCAAGTGGATAGAGAGCGCCTTCCTCCTCCAGAGAAGGTTATCCTGGAGGAAATGCGCTCCGAGACAAACCTGGCATTTGAGCAGCTTTGTCATCAATTTATACACGGCCTATGGAGTCTATTCCCATCCTGGGCACTCAGTGAAGGCTACTATGAAGCTGCCAAAGAGCTTCAGGTACCCGATAAGAGTTATCGTAAATTCGTATTGGATTTTGCTCAAATCTATGAACGCAAATTTGCAGCCTTGGATAAAAGCCAGCTCAATATCAATTCACGCAGTAATCTCGCTCTTATTGAGAATTTTCTACAGCGACTGCAATGGCAATATACCCGCTTTAAGTCATACCAATGGGACCCTTCCATTTACAATGTCTCCCATTCTTTTGCCCTGATCCTAAACACCGACTATGCGCCACTTCTAAAGCGCCTACATACTGTTAGTAGTCGTATGCGGCAAGTGCCCGAGTACTACCAGGCGGCTAAGGCCGCTATTTATAAACCAGCGGCACCACAGCTTGAATTAGCAATTCAACAGAGTACAGGCTCGCTGGAAGTCTTTGGTGAAGAGCTGGAAAAAACGGTTAAAGAAAGTCAGATGCCTGCAGATGCAAAGGAGATTTTCCTACGGCGAATGCACGATTCTCGCTTGGCAATACAAGGCTATATTGACTTCCTGCAAAACCTGCAAAAGAAATTGACTAAATCCGGAAATTTCCGTGATTTTCGTATCGGTGAAAAACTCTACGAAGAAAAATTCCAGTTTGATATCAATATTGGAATGAGCGCTGCTGAACTATACCAGCGCGCCATCATAGAGAAGCAGGTAACCCACGATAAAATGACCAAGCTAGCTGACCAACTCTGGCCAAAATACTTTCCTTCTGATTCCCCACCCAACGAGCCACTGGTAAAAATTGAAAAGCTGCTGAACAAGCTTTCCCAATATCATGCCACCAAAGAAACTTTCAAGAAAAAAGTAGAGCAACAGATCCCGGAGCTGGCAGAGTTCGTGACCGAAAAAAACCTGTTAAGCCTGGACAAGGAAAAGCCACTGGTAGTTCGAACAACTCCTGCCTACATGCAAGGCTTTGCTGTAGCTTCCATTAATGCGCCTGGCCCCTACCATAAAAATGCAAATACCTATTACAACGTGATGCCCATAGAGACCTACTCCGATCAACGGGCGGAGAGCTTACTGCGAGAATACAACGACTATATCCTGCAGATACTCAATATCCACGAAGCGATCCCCGGGCACTACACTCAACTGGTTTACGCCAACCAGTCCCCCAGTATCCTGAAAACTATTCTCGGCAATACTGCCATGATCGAAGGCTGGGCCGTCTATGCGGAACGCATGATGCTGGATGCGGGTTACGGTAATTTTTCCCCCGAGCTGTGGCTGATGTACTACAAGTGGAACTTGCGCACTATCACTAATACCATTTTGGATTACGAGGTACAAGTAAAGGGTATCAGCCAAGCAGAGGCAATGAAGTTAATGGTCAGGGATGCCTTTCAACAACAGGCTGAAGCAGAGGGCAAATGGCGCAGGGCGACCTTAAGCCAAGTGCAGCTCACCAGCTATTTTGCTGGCTTTACAGATATTTTGGCCCTGCGCGAGGAAATCAAAAAGAAAATGGGCAACAACTTTAGTCTCAAGGGATTCCACGAGATGTTCCTGAGCTATGGCAGTGCACCTATACCAATTATTCGCGAACTGATGCTGGCGGACTTAGCCAAGCAAGGCAATAAATTCCAATAAAAAAGGCCCCTGTTGGGGCCTTTTCTTTAAATGGCGGAAGCGTTACACCTCACCTTCGGCAATCTTGGCTTTCCAGATCAGCGGGCCAGTAGTGTGTACTGACTCACCCTGACTGTCGACAGCCACAGTTACCGGCATATCTTCTACTTCGAACTCGTAAATCGCTTCCATTCCCAGCTCGGGGAAGGCGATAACTTCGGAGCCTTTAATCGCCTGGGCAACCAGATAAGCAGCGCCACCGACGGCCATAAGGTATACCGCTTTATTATCGCGGATCGCCTCAATTGCCATGGGGCCGCGCTCCGCCTTACCGATCATCCCCGCCAAGCCAGTTTCTTCCAGCATAGTGCGAGTGAATTTATCCATACGGGTAGCGGTGGTTGGACCAGCGGGACCAACAACCTCATCGCGCACCGGATCTACCGGGCCTACGTAGTAGATAAAGCGGCCGGTGAGATCCACAGGCAACTTCTCGCCTTTGGCGAGGATATCTACCATTTTCTTGTGCGCCGCATCGCGACCAGTCAGCATCTTGCCGTTCAGCAGCAGGGTCTCACCGGGCTGCCAGTTTTGGATATCTTCTGCGGTAATGGTATCCAGGTTTACCCGACGGGTATTGCTGCCCGCTTCGCGGGTAATTTCCGGCCAATCTTCCAGCTTAGGCGGAGTCTGGCGCGCAGGCCCGGAGCCATCCAGGGTAAAGTGCGTGTGACGGGTAGCCGCGCAGTTGGGGATGATCGCCACAGCCTTGTTGGCAGCGTGGGTAGGATAATCCTTGATCTTCACATCCAACACAGTGGTCAGTCCGCCCAGGCCCTGGGCGCCGATGCCCAGTTTGTTGACGGAATCATAGAGTTCCAGACGCAGCTCTTCAGCGCGGTTAGAGGCTCCGCGCTCTTGCAGCTCCTGAATGTCGATGGGGTCGAGCAGGGATTCTTTGGCCAACAGCATCGCTTTCTCAGCGGTACCGCCAATACCAATACCCAGCATGCCGGGCGGACACCAGCCGGCGCCCATCTGCGGAACCATCTTCAGCACCCAGTCAACCACCGAGTCAGATGGATTCAGCATGGCAAACTTGGTTTTGGCTTCGCTGCCGCCGCCTTTAGCTGCCACATAAACTTCTACGGTATCACCGGGAACGATTTCATAGTGAATCACCGCCGGAGTATTGTCTCCGGTATTCTTACGAGCACCGTCTGGATCTTCCAGAATAGAGGCACGCAGCACGTTGCTGGCATTTTGATAGGCCCGGCGCACACCTTCGTTAACCATATCGGTAACGCTCATGTCCGCTTCCCAGCGCACATTCATACCCACTTTCAACTTCACGGTAACAATGCCGGTATCCTGACAGATTGGGCGGTGGCCCTCGGCGCACATGCGTGAATTGATCAGGATCTGGGCCATGGCGTCCTTGGCCGCCGGGTTGACCTCTTTCTCATAAGCCTTGTTCAGGGCCTGAATGAAGTCCTGTGGGTGGTAGTAAGAAATAAATTGCAGCGCATCGGCCACGCTGCCGATCAGATCATCCTGGCGGATAGTGGTCATTGCCAACTCCGATTAACGTCTCGAGGCCGGCGATTCTACACGAAATGTAGGGTTATTGACCCAGATATTCCCATAAATCCCATTCACCGAAAGGGAAAACAAAATAAAAAAGGCGGACACCAGGTCCGCCTTTTTTAACTCAACCGGAAAACTACATGGATGAAGCTGTGGAGTCACCGCTGGACTGCAGGGAGCGAATCGCATCGCGAAGCTGCACCAGATCCTTATTCACCGAACGGCGGTAAGCATCGATAGACTCTACAGCCTCTTCATTCGCACCGACGCGCATAGTCAGGTCACTGCGCACTGAAGCCAGCTGGCGCTCCAGGCGAGCAAGCTTATCGGTCATCTCACGCTGGGAATCTGTATTGCCCTTGCGCAACTCTGCCAGAGAAGCCTCTACAGCAGCGATTTTCTTCACGCTGGACTCGAGGCCGCTGAGCTTGGTGCTGAGAGCGGCGACTTGCTTTTTGTTAGCCGCGACTGCTGTTTTATTTGCCGAGATACTCTTGCGGTTGGTGTCATAGGCAACACCCCACAGTTTGCGGATCTCCGAGGAGTTTTCCTTGGCTTTTGCATTCAGTACTTCAACCGATGCCGTAGATTCCTCATCGGAGAGGCTAAAGCGCTTCTCCAGTTCAGCAATACGGTTTTCCGCATCGGCAATACGAGTCTCTGCATCACTCAACAGGGTCCGGCTGTCCTGCCATTGCTGGTACAGAAAACCCGAAGCGCCCAGGCCACCCATCGCCATAATCAGGGCACATAGCCCCAAGAAAGAGAAACCACCTCGGCGCTCCTCCACGATCACCTGGGGCTCCGGTGAATCACTCCTTTCTTCGCTGGTAGTGAGATCCAGTGATGGTTCAAGAGCGGCGCTGCCGCCCAGTGTGGGCTCTTTGCGTTGCATGGTTCGATACACCCGATAACTGTGCTGATGAGTCCGGTACCCGCCAGTTCTATGCTGCTCTTTCCGGTACCGTATTTTCAGAAATATATGACAATAGAATCCATTCAGATTCGTCGAATTCTGCGGCAGTTATACCAAAAATTGACGAAAAAGTAAGCGGTCGCCAGTAATAATAGACGACAGTCGATTAGAGTTGACAGAAAAGCTCTCCCCCCTTGTGTTTGAGGAAATCGTCCCAAACTCCCCTAATCCACCGCGCCGGCTTAATTCTGAGATGCGGCACGTGTAGAATGCCCTCACCAATAACCCTCAGACAAAGGAAGGAAAACACCATGGCTTTCGAATTGCCTGAACTCCCCTACGCTAAGAACGCCCTGGCACCGCATATCTCCGAAGAGACTTTGGAGTACCACTACGGCAAACATCATAAAACCTACGTAGACAAGCTGAATGGCCTGCTGGAAGGCACTGCAGACGCTGACAAGTCCCTGGAAGACGTGATCAAGTCCTCTTCCGGTGGTGTGTTCAACAACGCAGCCCAGGTTTGGAACCACACTTTCTACTGGAACTGCCTGAGCCCTAACGGTGGCGGCGAAGCCACTGGCGCGATTGCCGAGGCTATCAACGCAGCCTTCGGTAGCTTCGACCAGTTCAAAGAAGCATTTACCACCAGTGCTGTGAACAACTTCGGCTCCGGCTGGACCTGGCTGGTAAAAAATGCTGACGGCTCAGTCGCTATTGTAAACACTTCCAACGCAGCAACCCCGCTGACTGAAGAAGGCGTTACTCCCCTGCTGACCTGCGATGTTTGGGAACACGCTTACTACATCGACTACCGCAACCTGCGTCCGAAGTACATGGAAGCTTTCTGGGCCCTGGTGAACTGGGAGTTTGTAAACCAGAACTTCGCTTAATCCCGAAGTCACCAGAAAAAGCGGGCCATGTGCCCGCTTTTTTATTTCTTTAATACCCTCCTCCCAATCAAATTCTCCCCACTACTGGCCAAATGCTGCTCCAGTCAGCACAATACCTTCTGATCTGCACTACACATCCCGCATAAAGCGTGGGGGATTTAGGCAGGCAACCTAAAGAATGCCACTGGAGTGGCACAAATTAGCAACGAAGAACCGAACACTGGGAATATGCTCATGAAGTTGAAACCAACCCTGATCGCAGCCGCCATAAGCGCGCTGGTTATCAGCGGCTGTGACCGCGGCGCCCCGAACACAGCCGAGCAGAGTGCAACCGCCACGGAAAGCACGGCGACTCAAGAAGTCGCAGGAAAAGTGGACCCAGCCGCAGTCAAGCGCGTAAACCAGATGTTCGAGGACTTCTTCCAGGAGCACCTTGCCCGCAGCCCAGAATACAAAACTTTCCTGGGCAAAAAGGAAGATTACGATAAGTGGGATGACCTCTCCCCAGAGTTTGCCAAGGAAACCCTGGAGATCGACAAGCGCCAGCTGGCGGAACTGAATAAAATTGATCCTTCCAACTTGGACGACGCTACCCGCTTGAGCCTGCGCCTGGCAAAACGCAACTGGCAACAGGATATCGATGGCTACAAGTGGCGCAATCACGGCTACCCGGTCAACCAGATGTATGCCACCCATACCAGTGCCGCCACACTGCTGATCAGCCAGCACCGTATTGATAATGTCGGCGATGCAGAAGCCTATATCGCCCGCTTGAATGGCATGCCCAAGTATTTCTCCCAATTGGAAGAACAACTGAAAGCCAATACTGCTGTCGGCACAATCGTACCTAAATTTGTATTCCCCTACGTAATCAGTGACTCTCGCAATCTGATCACCGGTGCACCTTTCAACGGCGAGAAAGACAGCCCCCTGTTTGCCGACTTTAAGGGCAAAGTGGAAAAGCTGGAAATCAGCGAAGATCAAAAGAAATCACTGATCGAGAATGCCAGCCGGGCCCTGACTGAAAGCGCCGGCCCCGCTTACGAAAAGTTGATCAGCTACCTGCAAGAGCTTGAGAAAAAAGCCACTACCGACGACGGCGCCTGGAAACTCGCAGACGGCGAAGAATTCTATAAATTCCGCCTCGGCGTTTACACCACTACGGATATGACTGCCGATGAGATCCACCAAACCGGTCTCAAGGAAGTTGCCCGTATTCACGACGAAATGCGCGAGATTATGCGCAAGGTGAAGTTCGAAGGTAACTTGCAGGAATTCTTCGAATTCATGCGCACCGACAAGCAGTTCTACTACCCCACCACTGAGAAAGGTAAAGCGGAATACCTGGAAAAGGCCACCGCAATTATCGACACGATGAAGGGCCGCCTGGATGAATTGTTTATCACCAAGCCCAAAGCCGATCTCGATGTAAGAGCCGTAGAAGCCTTCCGCGAAAAATCTGCGGGTAAGGCCTTCTATCAGCGCCCGGCTCCCGATGGTTCGCGCCCCGGCATCTACTATGCCAACTTGTACAATATGGAAGATATGCCGTCTTATCAGATGGAAGCATTGGCTTACCACGAAGGTATCCCCGGCCACCATATGCAGCTTTCTATCGCTCAGGAATTACAGGATATTCCCAAGTTCCGTAAATACGGTGGTTACACTGCTTATACCGAAGGCTGGGGCCTCTACTCCGAGCTGGTACCCAAGGAATTGGGCTTCTATGAAGATCCCTACTCTGACTTTGGACGCCTGGCTATGGAACTATGGCGCGCTGGCCGATTGGTGGTAGACACCGGTCTTCACTCCAAGAAATGGACTCGCGAGCAGGCGATCGACTACCTCGTAGAGAACACCCCGAACCCGAAAGGTGATGTGGTTAAAGCGATCGAACGCTATATCGTCATGCCTGGCCAAGCGACCGCATACAAAATCGGTATGCTGAAAATTGTCGAGCTGCGTGAAAAAGCCAAAACAGAACTGGGTGATCAGTTTGATGTTCGCGGCTTCCATGACACTATCCTGGCCAGTGGCCCAGTCCCCTTGGATGTACTGGAAGAACTGGTTAATGAGTGGGTTGCAAAAGTAAAAACCCAACAATAATTAATAGAAGCGACAGATAAGTACCTGATAACTACTTGTCTGTCTTTTTCTTTTCGTCAGTAGAGCATCGCAGAAGCAAAAATTCTGCATAGCTTTTACAATGCGATATTTATTGTTTTACAGAGAAGTCCGGAATGACATTCCGGACTTCTTATTAAGCAAACGCCAGCTACCAACATGACTGGTACTAAAGTCTTATTTTAGCTCCCCCCTATTTTCAGCTCACCTTACCTGCCACTGTCGTATAAAAGCACCAAAATAAAACATACCCAGTATTCCCCATACTAAAAAAGTGCACCGCTCTTAGTTTCTGCTGAATTTATATCCACAAAACCAAATAATGGGATGCTTTTACATAAAAAGGTCCATTAACTGCAAAAATAATGATAAAAAAGTAAGAGCTACTCTTTGAACGCAAGGATTGTACTCATGAAGTTAAAAATAACTCTGATTGCAGCGGCAGTAAGCTCACTCATTCTCACAGGCTGCAACGACAGTACCAACAATGCGGATGCACAAAAGATTGCCCCCTTAGAGGAAAGTGCACTTAATCAGCCACCTCCCCCTAAGGTCAGCAAAGAAATGAGAGAGGCCAGCAAGAAGGTCAATTTGCTGTTTGATAATTTCTTCCAAGAGCATCTAGACCGCAGCCCTGAATTCAAAACCTTCTTGGGCCTGAAAGAGGAGTACGGCAAATGGAATGATCTAACCCCTGAATTTGCGCAAGAAACCCATGAAATTAATAAGCGTCAATTAGCCGAGCTGAATAAAGTTGATCCCGCTATACTGGATCGACCTACCCAACTTAATCTTCGACTGGCAAAACGCACTTTGCAACAAGAGATCGAAGCCTATAAGTGGCGAAATCATAATTACCCAGTCAACCAAATGTTCGCCACCCATACCGGCGCCGCTTCGACACTTATCAGCCAGCACCGTATCGACAACATTAGGGATGCCGAAGCTTATATCTCCCGATTAAATAGAATTCCCCAGTATTTCGCACAATTGCAAGACCAACTGGAGGAAAACGCCAAAGCTGGCACCACTATCCCAAAATTTGTTTTTCCTTATGTTATTGGAGATGCACAAAACCTAATTACTGGTGCTCCTTTTGATAGAAAAAAGGACAGCCCTCTATTTGCTGACTTTAAGGGAAAAGTAGAAAATCTCGATATCAGTAAAGAGCAGAAAAAGTCCTTAATAGATAAAGCTAAAACAGCACTAAAAGACAACACTGGCCCCGCCTACAAAACCCTAATCGACTACCTGCAAGAGCTTGAGATACGCGCAACTACTGATGATGGAGCCTGGAAACTGGCAGATGGCAGTGACTTTTATAATTTTCGTCTCGGCTTTTACACATCTACCGATATGACAGCCGAAGAAGTTCATAGGATTGGCCTTGAAGAAGTGACTCGCATCCATGATGAGATGCGTGAAATTATGCGTAAAGTAAAATTCGAAGGTAAGTTGAAAAGCTTCTTCGAATTTATGCGCACCGACCAGCAATTTTATTACCCAACCACTGAACAGGGGAAAGCTGCATATCTTGAGAAGGCTACTACCATTATCGATACCATGAAGGGTAGGCTGGACGAGTTATTTATCACCAAACCTAGAGCGGACCTCGATGTGAGAGCGGTAGAACCATTCCGGGAGAAATCTGCCGGTAAAGCTTTTTACCTACAACCTGCTGCCGATGGATCACGCCCAGGCATCTACTATGCCAACCTCTACAACATGGACGATATGCCCAGCTATCAGATGGAAGCACTGGCATACCACGAGGGCATCCCCGGCCACCATATGCAGCTCTCTATCACCCAGGAATTACAGGATATCCCTAAATTCCGCAAATATGGTCACTATACCGCCTATACCGAGGGTTGGGGCCTTTACTCTGAAATGGTGCCAAAAGAGATGGGGCTCTACCAAGACCCCTACTCAGATTTTGGGCGCCTCGCCATGGAGTTGTGGCGAGCAGGACGCCTTGTAGTCGATACCGGAATTCACACCAAGAAGTGGACCCGAGAACAAGCCATACAATACCTGATGGAAAACACCCCTAATCCTGAGGGGGATGTGATTAAAGCAGTCGAGCGCTATATCGTATTACCCGGCCAGGCAACAGCCTACAAAATTGGCATGCTCAAAATTTTACAGCTTCGTGAGAAAGCCAAAAAAGAACTGGGAGAGAAGTTTGATATTCGTCAATTCCACAATGCAGTTCTGGCCAATGGTCCAGTACCACTGGATGCCCTGGAGGAAATTATTGACGAGTGGATAGCAAACACCAGAACTCCAAAAGTATAACTAAAAGGTTAAAACAGAATTAAAAAAGGCCACTATCTGTGGCCTTTTTTAATTTAAGCTAATAGCGCTCACTCTTATACTGCAAACCGCTGCCGGTATGTAGAATGATCTTATCTCTTAGGTATCGCATGGCTTAGCGATACTGTGCTCAGTTGGCTGCGGGGTAATAGTCATAACTTTTACTTCGCCAGGCGTTTCAAATCGGTGCCAGATACCTTTTGGTATAACCAATATTTGTCCGGCTGATAATTCGTTCCGCTTCTCATCACCGTTAACGAGAAGAATTAGAGCTGTTTCCCCACCTATAACTTGAACAAACTCATCTCCATTGGTGTGTCTTTCCCACTCGCTATTCCCTGAATAGTGGGCTACGTATATTCCACCATCCCTATACTCGGACAATAAGGCAAATGCATCTTTAGCTTCCTCATCCGTTGTTTCGGGAGTTCTTCCTTTTAGAAATTTAACTCTAGAAAACCCATCATCTATCGTAATAGCTTTTGACTTCGGCACTTACCAACCCCTTACAAGTACTACTCTTACTACTGGGGTGGAAGGAAAGAATACACCGCACTCGAGACACGCTGTGAGTACATCCCTGTAAGCTCCTAATCGGCATCCATGCCTCATAGGGTCCCAAGCGCGGTGTATTCTTCCCTTCTACCTTTTTAGTTACTAAAACCACATAATCCGAGCACCTTCACCCTTTCTAGCGGTAAAGATGCTCAAACTTTTAAGTTACTCTTTTGACGATCCTATAGCCGAATACTCTGCAAAAGTGAATCCTAACTCTTGTTGGTTGCTATCCACTGATCTACCTGCTGCTCCAACACTGCCAATGGCAAAGCGCCATTGGTGAGAACTACATTGTGGAACTGGCGGATATCAAACTGGCTACCAAGCGCTTCTTTAGCGCGTTCACGCAACTCAAGAATCTTCAGCATACCGGTTTTGTAGGCCAGTGCCTGACCGGGCCAAACCATATATCGCTCGATTTCGGTGGTGACTTCGGACTCAGTCATACCGGTCTTTTCCAGCATATACTCAATCGCTTGCTCGCGACTCCAGCGCTTATAGTGCATTCCAGTATCCACGACCAACCGCACAGCCCGGAACATTTCCGCCTGCAACCGACCCAAATCATCATAGGGGTTTTCCTGGAAACCGGCTTCTTTAGCAAGCTTCTCGGAGTACAGTGCCCACCCTTCCGAGTAAGCATTAAACAACCCCATTTTACGGAAAGTCGGCACACCTTTTAGCTCTTGCGCTATTGCCAACTGGAAGTGATGCCCAGGTACCGCTTCATGGTAAGCCAAGGTACGCATTCCAAACTTTTTGGTTTCATGAACATCCCGCAAGTTTGCATAAAATACGCCGGGGCGAGACCCGTCCATTGCTGGAGGGTTGTAGTAGGCTCCCGCAGAACCTTGCTCTTTAAACTCTGGGACTCGGCGCACCTCAACACCCATTTTGGGTTTTAAATCAAAATAGTCACCCAGGCCTGCATCAATTTCATCAATCATTACCTGGTAATCGGCAATAATTTTCTCCCGCCCTAAATCTGAATCCTCATAAAGAAACTGGGGATCATTATTCAATGCAGAGAAACGTTCGCTAATAGTGCCACTGGTTCTACCAACGGATGAAAAAATTTCATTCATTTCCGTTTCAATTCTTGCAACCTCTTCCAATCCAATACGATGGAGTTCCTCCGGTGCAATATCTGTACTGGTAAAGTTGCGTACTTGATAGGCATAGTAGGCATCCCCATCCGGCAATGCCCAAACACCATTGTTCTCTCCAACTTTTAGCCGGAGAGTACTGAAATAATCGATTAGCCCTTGATATGCGGCGTAAACTTCTGCACCAATCAATACCTCAGCTTGGCGGAGAATACGTTCCCGCTCCTGTTTATCCAGCTTTTCAATTTTGTTAAGTCGCTCCAGTAATGAGGTATAAAGTATATTTTCTTTTGCCGGCGCGGCGATAAAACCCTGCATTTCCTCTAAAACACTATCGACAACGAAGCGTGGGGGCAGGATATCTTTCTCTTCCCTTACCTTAAGACCATTCAGCAATTGGTCAAACTTACGTCCGACCTCTCCCAAACGAGACAAGTAATAATCAGCTTCTTTTACATTGTTGATCTGATGAACTTCAGCGAGAAACTCTGGCAACCTATTCTGCTCACCCGACATTTGGTTAAGCGGGTAATCATGGTATCTCCAGCGTTCAACTTCTGCCTTTATACTGAGAAGATGCTCTAACACATCATAGGAAATGGCCTGCTGCCCTTCCAAACTTTCACGATCATAGCTGCGCAATACCGCCAGCTCGCTCTTCATCATTTCAATAACACGCAGCTGTTCTTCTTCAGACAAATCATCGAGATGCGCATTGTGTCCATCAATTCCAAATTGCTCCAAAATTCTAATTTGTGAAAGGATTTCCGGACTGCTACTGCCGATTTTTATAAAGACACGTTCAAAAAATACATCTATAGACCAAGGTTTGAAATAAACTGCATTAATAGCAAAAGCAGAAACTGCCAAAACCCCCACAAAAAATAAGCTGCCAAACCATTTGGCAATAGTCTTAATCATTATATTTCTCCCGAATTCTTAGCTGTAATTTTGTCCCGGTATCAGGATCACCTCAACTCCCGCAGCAGAGAATTCCGATAGAGCGATCAGCGCAGGGGCCAAGCTGAATTAGACCCATAATTCACAACTATTTTATCGGCGATACAAAGTCGCTGGGCTTCAGAGCCAGCAGGGAGCAACTGACCTTCTGCAATATATTCTCCGCAGTATTCCCCATAATGAAACCGGGAATACCCGCCCGTCCAACAGTGCCCATAACCAGCAGGTCGAGACCTTCTTCATCAATCAGCAATGGAATAAAGTTATCTGGATGGGCAACCACATGGTGAATACGTATTTCCCCCTCAATTCCGGATGCGCGTATCAATACATCGAGCTTTGAGCGGTGTTGGGCTCGCGCTGATTCAGTGGCCTCATCCAACTCTTCCTCAGAAGCGCTCAAGGGAAAATGGCGCCGCAAGTATTCATCGATATCGAAGTCCCAACAGGAAATAACGTTCAACACCCCACTGCAACTGTCAGCGAGTACTCGCGACCAGCGCAGCAACCGGATCGCCAAGTCATAACTGCTGCCATCCTCGCATTCAGGGTCGAGAGCAACAGCCACCTGTATCTTGTTGCGATGTTCCTTGATTGGGCGGCACATCCATACCGGGCAGGGACACTTTCGCAGCAGATCCATATCCATTGCCTTGAAGCCCTTAAGCTGGCTGCGACCCTCAACATTCTTGATCACCAGGTCATAGCCCTCAGCCAATACCCGGCGAATCACCCTCTCGGCAGGTCGGGCACCACAATCTGACTCAATCTCCAAATTAGTCCTTTCCGCTGATAACTCCATATGTACGCGGGCCGACTCAATTTCACTCCTGACCCTATCAAGCATTGTCCTCACACAGAGCCGACTAAACTCCTCAAACCCTTCCGGCACCTTCGGACAGACCAGTAAAACCTTTATCTCCGCCTGATGATTGCGCGCCACTGCAAAAGCCTGCATGAGTCCACTGCTTTCATCCTCAGCAGCATGGCTGACATACAGGATTTTATGAATGTTTGGCATAACGCTGCCCTCAACCAGAGACATTTGGGAGCAAACAGGGGCAAGACTCACCATAAACCCACTCGCTGCCTCAAATTGGTATCGTGAGCAGAGCAGATTTCACACGGAAATACACAGGTGAAGGAGATGGCGCAGGAGTAGACAGGGGAAGGTGGAGTGAGCAAACACCAACCATAATAGACGGAAAAAGCGTCAAGTGTCGCCAAAACACAAGGCAGAGGAGCCCAAATGAGCCCAGGAGGCTAAAGCAGGTCGGCCAGGGCCCGATTCTGGGGTCAGATATCCAAAACCTGCTTAACAAAAGGAATGGTGATTTTACGCTTAGCCATAAGAGAAGCCCGGTCCAACTCCTCCAGACACAGAAAGAGTGCTCGAGTATCCCTCGGGGCGCGGTGCAATATGTACTGGGCCACATCTTCCGGCAGGTCAAAACCGCGCAGACGGCTGCGACGGCGCAGGGCGGCAACTTTATCGCTGTCATTCAGGGTTTTGAGCTGGAATACCAGGGACCAGTGCAGGCGTGACTGCAAATCAGCCAGGGCAATATCCATACCGCGGGGTGACTTGCGAGCCCCCATTAATAACTGCCTGCCGCCATCCTTAATTCGGTTATAGAGATGGAAAATAGCGGTCTGCCACTCGGGCTGCCCCTCCAACAAATGAACGTCATCTATACAGACAAGGTCCAGGCGCTCGAGTCCGTCAAGAATAACAGCCGGGTCCATGGTCAGCAGGTCTGCGAGAGGGAGATAATGGAAAGAGCGACCATTGGCCTCTGCGCACTGACAAGCAGACTGAAGCAAGTGGCTAATACCACTACCCGCCTCACCCCAAATGTAAATTACAGACTCGGGGTTCTCGCCACTGGCAAAAGACTGCAGCAGGGCAACTACCTGTCGATTTGGATCTGAATCCGACAGATAGAAGTTGTCAAATTTGGCGTCATCCCGCAGGGATACCCCCAGCGGCAATTGTTGCGGAATACTCATCTCAATCCCAGTGATAGCGCAACGGATTCTCAGCGCTGCCCAAGGGTGAACGGTATCCATTCAGGTTAATGGCGTCTCCGTCCGCTTGTGCTCGCAATTTATGGTTTAGAGCCAGGGTATCACGCAAATTGTTCAACCCTGCCGAAGTGACCAGTGCCAAACGCATTCGGTCTCCCTCAACAGAGAGCAAGTTAGCACTGCTGACCTGTGCCAACCCCTGTAGATAACCAGATGCCTTGGCATAATCAGCAAAACTGTCGATACCAGACAATTCAACAATCACCGCACCCAACTGATTGTCCTGCCCATTCGGGGACACTGCATAGCGCTGCGCGAGAATATTGGCCAGTTGGTTAACGCCGCGCAGAGCGACCTCTTCCAGCGAACCTCCGGCAGTATCGAAGGCATAGCTGCGACCACCGTGAATTAGCAGCCAATCCGCCTGCCAGCGATGGCCCGAAGCTTGAAGCACTCGGCCCATCAAAGTGGCATCGGGGCTATAGCGAAAACCCGCCTGTTCGGCTGCCTGCTCATCTTGGGCCCAGAGAGCTCCTAAGGGCATATTGCGCTGATCATTCAGGTCCATTACCGGGAAATCCAGGGGGACACCGCGCTCGATAGCCATTGCCTCGAGTACAGAAAAGAGCTCCGGGGTCGCCTCTTCACTCAGAGCACTGCGGCCCTCTTGCAGGGTATCTACTGCAAGCCACACCAAAGTACCGGGGCGATTATTTGGCCACATGGGCAAGTTCATTTGATTAACTTGCCGGGAGATCGCTTGGGGGTCAAAGGAAAGGTGCAAGTAGAGCTGATTGTCCTCACGGGTATAGCGATACCCCTGAACAAACTGCTGTGCATTCTTTAATATCGGCTGCACATTTGGGTTACTACCGACAGCGGCATCTCCCGTAACACGTACGAACACCCGTTCCAGGCCGCGACTTCCGGCTGCTGCACGATCCGTGGCTCCGCGACTCGACACAGCCTCGACAACTTCGTACAAATCCGAGATGACTCGAGCTTGGACCGGTAGGGCTAGAACACTGATGATCAGAGCCAGCAACTGCAACACCAATCCCTGCCGGAGCAGCTTGTGCATAGGACTTCTCTCCAAACCTCTTATTTTCCGCCCCTGAGCTTGCAGAAATTATTATCGATGTGCAAGACGCCAGATTTTAGGGCGGACTAAAAATTGCGGCTATTGTATCAGCGTCAGACGTTTCTCTCAGCCCCGAGTTCTCACTATCGGAGTGATTTCACAGTTCAAATGGTGAGAAAATGCCGAAATCCCCCTTCGAGATGCCGTCTGGGCGTGGCTCCCGAGGCAAGACCCAGATAGAATACGCGCCCTTCGAATACCCACCGCAGGAAGAATCATGAGCGATTCCAAGCCGCAATCTACGCAAACATCCCTTTCTTATAAAGATGCCGGTGTCGATATCGACGCAGGTAATGCACTGGTAGAGCGCATCAAAAATGTCGCCAAACGCACATCCCGCCCCGAGGTAATGGGCGGACTGGGCGGATTCGGCGCCCTGTGTGAACTTCCAAGCGGCTATAAAGAGCCAGTTTTGGTTTCCGGCACCGACGGTGTGGGTACCAAGTTACGCCTGGCTATGGACTTGGGCATTCACGACAGCATTGGTATCGATCTTGTCGCCATGTGTGTGAATGACCTGATCGTAGCAGGAGCTGAACCCCTCTTCTTCCTCGACTATTACGCAACCGGCAAACTCAATGTCGATATTGCTGCAGAAGTAGTTACCGGCATTGGCAAAGGCTGTGAGCTGTCAGGCTGCGCACTGGTCGGCGGCGAGACCGCCGAAATGCCCGGCATGTACGAAGGCGACGATTATGACCTGGCAGGCTTCTGCACCGGTGTCGTAGAAAAATCTGAAATCATCGACGGCAGCAAAGTTAAAGCTGGCGACGTATTGATCGGCTTGGCCTCCAGTGGCCCCCACTCCAATGGCTACTCCCTGATCCGCAAGGTTCTCGAAGTCAGCGGTGCCGATCTCCAACAGGACATCGGCGGTGAAACCCTGGCCAAAGCGTTGATGGCCCCGACCCGTATTTACGTTAAGAACCTGCTGCAATTAATGAAGACCTTCCAGGTGAATGCGCTAAGCCATATCACTGGCGGCGGCTTACTGGAAAACTTGCCCCGCGTTCTGCCCGAAGGCTGCAGCGCACGTATTGATGTCACCAGTTGGGAAATGCCTCCTGTATTTAATTGGCTGCGTGATGCAGGCAATATCGATAGCCGCGAAATGTACCGCACGTTTAACTGCGGTGTTGGCATGGTTATTTGTGTGCCTGCTGAGCAATCCGAGTCGGCACTGTCAGCTCTCAAGCAAATGGGCGAAGACGCCTTTGTCGTTGGCACTATCGAAGATGCCAAAGACGGGGCGGAAGCAGTAGAACTGGCGGGGCTGTAATGTCTTGTAGAGTTGCCGTATTAATCTCCGGTAGCGGCAGCAACCTGCAGGCTCTACTGGATGCCGCCGCACTAGAGGACGCACCTTTTTCCGTGACTGCAGTTGTCAGCAATAAGGCAGATGCCTATGGGCTGACTCGCGCAGAACAGGCAGGCGTTCCCACCTCTGTGGTGAATCACCGGGATTACTCCAGCAGAGAAACCTTCGATCACGCCTTGATCGAAGAGATCGACAAGTACAAACCAGATTTGGTTGTACTGGCTGGGTTTATGCGTATTTTGACGCCCGACTTTGTGCGCCACTACAACGGCCGCCTGATCAACATTCACCCTTCCTTACTGCCGAGGTATCAGGGACTGCATACCCATAAGCGGGCACTGGAAGCCGGGGACAAAGAACACGGCGTAACCGTGCATTTTGTCACCGAGGAACTCGATGGCGGGCCACCTATCGTCCAAGCCATTGTTCCTATTAAGGAGGGAGACACTCCAGAGCTGCTGGCAAAACGGGTGCAGGTTCAAGAGCACATCATTTACCCTATGGCGGTTACCTGGTTTGCTCAACAGCGCCTGCAAATGGCGGATGATCGAGTTCGGCTGGATGGTGAATTACTCCCTCACCACGGGGTTCAGGTTTCCGCATAAAACCATCCCTTGATAGCTGGCGGGGTAAAAGTCCTTCAATGTACTTTGCGCGCCTCGCCAGCTAGTATTCAAAAGGGTTCAGTTTTTTGTGGGATATCACAGTGCGCCTTTTTGCTACCTCTCTGTTTCTTTTTTTAATTACCGGCCAGGCAATTGCTGCTGAGCTGGAACCTTTCAAAGCCACCTACGCCGCCCGATTTAATGGGATCAGCATTACCGCCACTCGGGAATTGTCCGGACAGGACGGTAACTGGCGCCTGGACTTCGATAGCAGCGCCCTTTTTGCCAGCATTAAAGAGTACTCTCGCTTTACCAGCCAGGATGGCCATATCACCCCCCAACATTACGAATATCACCGCAAAGGCCTTGGTCGAAATCGCGCCACAGTGCTTAATTTCGAACCGTCAAAAGGTATGATCTTTAACGTCCATAATCCAGAGCGGGATCTCAAAGACGCCCCACCCAATATTCTTGACAAGGTGAGCTATCAAATCCAATTGGCACTCGATGTCGCCGCTGGAAAAAAAGACCTTCAATACCAGGTTGCCGATGGCAAAAAAATTCGCGAATACAAATTCAGTCAAGTTGGCACTGAAATCCTAAAAACACCTCTGGGTCCGGTGGAAACAATTAAAGTCGCTCGAGTGAGAGATAAAAACTCAGGAAGAGAGACAACTGTCTGGATCGCACCGCAATGGAACTACGCTTTGGTGAAACTTATCCAAAGAGAAGAAAATGGCAAAAGGTATCAAATCAACCTGACAAATTTATCCATCAACGGCGAAAAAGTCGCTGCCAGCCAATAAATGGCCACATTTTCGACTGATGAAAAAAAATCCGTCGACTTGGATAGCTTTTTGTCCCCATTGTCTTTATAAAGTCACTCCTCTCCCTCACTAGGGCAATGACGTATTGCTAGACTTTTTAGTAAGGGATTTGCTACGGAAGTGGAAGGTACTTATATAAGTCTAAAGGCCTTCCTGCCATGGCAGAGTTTATTCCAACCTGTTTATGGCTTTCAGTAATCAGCAGACTTAGAGATGGGTTCTCATGAATAAAAAATATCTGCGACACGCAGTTCTGGCCGCAGCTATCAGCTCCGTTTCCCAAGGCGCTATGGCTGCAGGTTTCTACTTGCAGGAAACCAGTGCTACAGGCCTTGGCCGCGCATTTGCTGCCGAAAACACTATCGGCGACAACGCTGCGATTCTGGCACGTAACCCAGCCGGTTCAGCACTGTTTAATACCTACACCATTTCTCTTGGTGCCACTTACGTTGACCCCGAGATCGATGTAGATGGTGACGTTACTTATTATGTCGGCAGTGCGGAAACTGGCTACCTGGGATTCGAAACTCCAGCTAGCGCCGATGACTACGCCACCAGCGCAGTAATCCCCAATGGCTATCTGGCAGCCCCCATCAATGATGAGTGGTCCTGGGGTCTGGCTATGTACACCGATTTTGGCCTGGAAACTGATTTCCCGGATAACTTCCCTGCAACTACGATCGCCAACAAAACCTCTCTGCTGACTGTAAACATCCAGCCATCTGTTGCTTATGACTTTAACAATCAATTCAGCATTGGCCTGGCAGCAAATATTTTCTACGTCGACGCAGAACTGAACACTACCTTCCCCGACGATTTCCTGATCGGTGACGTTGTAGAACCCGTTTTAGGATTTAATCCTGCCGGTGCCACCGTACTTGACGTTAAAGGCGATGCCTGGGACCTGAGCTGGACCATCGGCGGCCTGTGGCGCATCAGCGACAACACTCGCGCAGGTATTTCTTACCACGCTAAGTACGACCCCAAAATCAAGGGTGAAGTAAGCTCCGACATCGCTCCGAGCCCGCTGGATTCATTTGACGATACTTCCGGTAACCTGACCCTGAACCTGCCTGACACCTTGGAGCTGGGCTTCTACCACCGCTTCAACAATAACTGGGGTGTGGCAGTAGGCTACATGTGGACCAACTGGGACCGCTTCGAGCGCCTCGAAGCCTTTATCCCCTCCGCAGGTGAAGACTACAACCCGCTTCTGCTGAAAGAAGAAAACTTCCAGAGCGGTTCTCGCTTCAGTATCGGCGGTGAATACTACCGCAATGATGAATGGACCTTCCGCTTTGGTTACGCCTACGACCAAGGCGCAGCCCGTGACGGCTTAAACCGCGAAGAAACTGAAGAGCTCTCTGAGCTGGTAGACGAAGATCTCCCGATTACCTGGCGTACCCTGTCTATTCCTGACACTGATCGCCAGTGGCTGACTGTTGGCGGTACCTACTCACTGAGCGAAAAGCTCACTGTTGACGGATCTTTCGCCTATATCTGGGGTGACGACGAGGTTATTCAGGAAGCTAACAACATTAGCGATACCCTGATCACCTACTTCGATGGTGGCACCACCAAGACCGAAGCTTACCTGTTCAGCTTGGCTCTGAATTACCAGTTCTAAGTCACCTTAGACCTGATGAAAGAAGGCTCTATCTCTGGTAGGGCCTTTTTTATTTTGGGCTATTATCAAGCCCTCATCTAAACTTCCAACCTCACAACAATCCGCCCCTCAGAAAGCTCTCCCCACCCCCTTACCCAAATACCACCAATGCGCTAACACCGAAAAAAAGGGTTAGATATCTCCATCCTTAAATTTGATATAAGGAACGTCAAATCCTAAAACCAGATGAGTTTGCAAAATCATATATCTTAACAACGCATTTAAATTATTTATTTTTGCTCATTTAATGGAATCTGGAGCTTATTTGTTTAACTTATCAATATTGTTCAAAATCGCCTTATTCAGAAAGCAGGCCCCATAAGCTCACACCACTATTACTCAAGGATCTCTGAATAACCCCGTAATACCTCTGCGACCTCTCATTAACTGAGAGGGATCACGCATGCATTGCAAACATCAAACCCACTTAAATTGTGAAGTAAGTCAAACTACAAGAGTAAAATCATGAAGTTGTCAGCAGTATTTATCTTGTTAATTTTAAGCCTGGATGTCGCAGCCTTCTCTATGGGAGATGCCATCAATACGGCTGGTCGACAAAGAATGCTATCCCAACGCATCACCCAGACTTACATCTTGCGCGGCATTCAACCGGATGCAGAACGCCACGAAAAGGTATTTGCCCGATCAATTCACGAATTTAAAAAGAATCACGAGAAACTAAATAATTTTCATGGCGCAGAAAAGATCAGGGATCAACTTGTTAAAGTTGAAAGAGAATGGAAAGCGTTTGAGTCTGTCGCCTTACAACCGGTCAATAAACAAAGCGCCAGCGAATTATTTCAGCGCAGCAACTCCCTTCTTTCTGCTGCCCACACCTATGTGGTCCAACTCCAACAAGTCGCCAATCACAACAGCGCCGAACTCATTAATATCGCCGGCCGCCAGCGTATGCTCTCCCAGAGAATCGCCAAGAACTACGCTGCTAAACTTTGGGAAGTATCCTTGGATGATGCCGAAACCGGATTGCAAGAAGATCTCTCCGAATACTCCAACCGACTGAACCAACTATTGGAGAGCCCCCTCAATACGCCAGAGATCAATGACAATCTACGCAAAGCAAAAGACCACCTGAGTTACGCCAGCCGAGGGTTTGAGGGAGACATGAAAATATCTGAAAAACGCCAGATACAGGTAATCACCGGCACCACTGATCTGATGCTACGCAATATGAACATCGTTACTGAACAATATGCTGAGTTATTAAATTCAGGGGAGTAGGGATGAGAACAGACATTGAATTCAGGCCCAGCACCGAAGAAATCCTCTATAAACTGGCAACCCCTGAGTTCCAAGCTCTCAATCAGCAAGCGAATGACGAATCCATTAAGCGCATGAAGCAGGCTGTGCCGATTTTGATTGGGATAGGCAAAGCCAGTGACAACATCCCTGGAATGCGAAAAAATTTAGTCCTGCATGCCGGTCCCCCAATAACCTGGCAGCGGGCATCTGGACCGTTAAAAGGCGCAATCATTGCCGGTCTGATTTATGAAGGCCTGGCTAAAAATAAAGTTGAAGCGGAGCGGGTTATGGAGGAAGGCCGGGTTGATCTTGAGCCTTGCCATAACCACAATGCGGTCGGGCCCATGGCTGGCATTATTACCCATTCAATGTCTGTGTATATTGTCGAAGATAAGCTATCCGGCAATCGGGCTTATTCCAACCTTAGTGATGATCGCGCCGATTACCGCGGTAGCTCTATTCGCTTTGGCGTGTATGACAAAGAGGCCATCGATTACCTTCGTTGGATAGAGGACGAAATTGCCCCCGTACTAAATCAAGCAATCCAAGATGAAGGCGGGATTGATTTTGTACCTATAATTGGCCGGAGTCTCCTTATGGGAGACGACTGCCATGTAATGACTAATGCCGCCACACTGATTTTCTCCAGAATTTTAATGCCAGGAGTTATTCGGGCCAGTAAAAAGCGAAAAGATATTGAAAGGATTACCAACCAAATCTACAAGGATGAGACATTTCCGTTAAATCCAATCATGGCCACCTGCAAGGTTATTTCCGATGCCGGCAGCGGTATTCCTCACAGCAGTATTATTACAACCATGGCTCGCAATGGGACGGAATTTGGTATTCAAGTTTCAGGGTTGGACAAGGCCTGGTTTACCGGTTTGGCCGGGGTTGGCCACGGACTATTAATGCCAGGAATCACTCCCGCAGATGTCAACCGGGACATGGGAGACAGCGCCATCACAGAGACTATGGGTTTTGGCGGCATCCACAAAACATTCTCAGGAACATACCAAGACAACATCGACAACATACTGAAAATGTATGATGTGTGTCACTCTGAGAGCGACTTTGTCGTTACTCCAGGCATTGAGGGTAGAGGCGCACCATTTGGTTTTGACCTGCTAAAAATCATTAGAACCGGTACGACACCAACTATCAACTCCGGCCTGGCCCACAAAAGCATGAACCGCTACCAAGTCGGCACCGGGTCTCTGCACCCCCCACTGGAAGCATTTTTAAATGCTGCTGCCAGCTTCCTGGATTCAGAGGAAGAGCAACCCCCAGTCCACTAATAACTGAGCCTCACAACTAATAATATTCAAGTGTTCATAATTCACGTGAGCATAAAACAGAAAAAGGGGCTAAGCCCCTTTTTCTAATACCGACAAATTAAAAGCTCAGATTACCAACCGCACTGACGCCCTTGGTTCTGCTCTTCCAGGTACGCCATCAGCGGCTGGAAGTAATCGATAATGGCTGAAGCATCCAGGTCGCGCTGACCAGTGAGCGCTTCCATAGCATCCGGCCAGGGCTTGCTTGCACCCATTGCCAACATAGCGCGCAGCTTCTTACCAGCCTCATCATTCTGGTAGATGGAGCAGCGGTGCAGCGGTCCGGTTTCACCAGCGGCTTCACACAGCGCGCGGTGGAATTGGAACTGCTGGATACGCGCCAGGAAGTAGCGAGCGTAAGGTGTATTACCGGGGATATGGTACTTGGCACCCGGATCGAAGTTCTCTTCGGAGCGCTCTACCGGAGCGGCAATGCCCTGGTAATCTTCACGCAGTTTCCACCAGGCTTTGTTGTAGTCTTCCGGCTTCACCTCACCGTTGAATACCTGCCAGCGCCACTTATCAACGAGCAGACCAAATGGCAGGAAGGCAATCTTATCCAGCGCCTGCTGCATCAGGTAACCGATATCTTTACTCTCATCCGGCACCTCATTCATCAAACCGATTTCCTTCAGGTACTTCGGTGTGATGGAAAGCGCAATGGTGTCGCCAACAGCTTCGTGGAAACCGTCATTAGCACCCTCTTTATAAAGGAAAGGCTGATCCTTATAGATGCGCTGGTAGAAGTTGTGGCCCAACTCGTGGTGGATGGTAACCAGGTCTTCGCCCGTTTTATTGATACACATCTTGATGCGGAGATCGTCCTGCCCATCCATATTCCAGGCACTGGCATGACAAACTACATCGCGATCGCGTGGCTGGGTGAACTGGGAGCGCTCCCAGAAAGTTTCCGGTAGAGGCTTAAAGCCCAGGGAGGTGAAGAACTTCTCCCCGACTTTAACCATGTCTTTTTCACTCATGCCGGAATCAACCACCAGCTGAGTCAGATCATAGGGGGCCTGCATGTCGTCGTCTTTGACGATGTCGTAGACGTTACCCCACTCCTGGGCCCACATATTACCCAGCAAGTGTGCAGGAATCTTACCCTGAGCCGGCACTACGTCATCGCCATAATGCTCATTCAACTTGGCGCGAACATGGCAGTGCAAAGCTTCGTACAACGGCTTCACTTTACCCCACTGGGTATCCATATCCTCAGCAAAGGCATCCGGGGCCATATCATATTTGGAGCGCCAGAAAACACTCAGGTTGTCATAACCCAGCTCTTTGGTACCCGCATTACCGATCTCCACCTGGCGCTCATACAGAGGCTTCATGGGAGGAGAAACTTTACGCCAACCAACCCACAGATCCTTGAGCAATTCAGGATCGCGATTGGTCGCCATCACCTGCCCCATCTCGGTCAGGGTGTAGCACTTTTCTTCACCGGCATCTTCGCGGCAGTATTTACCGGCACCGTACATGCCCTGCATTTTTGAGCCAATTTGCGCCAGCTCAGAAGTTAATGCCGGATCTTTCGGCGCGGGGAAAACCAAACCCTGCTTCAACATGGTCAACTGACGACGGGTATCCGGGTCCAGGTCCAGGTCGTTAAATTTGGCGGCCTCTGAAGCCAGCTCCACTGCCAGGGTGGTGTATCGCTCTGAAGCCAAAGCCTCTACATATTGGGAATCAATATTGATATAGGTAGAAGCAAGCCAAGCCGCATGACTTGCCTCTTGCCCCATTTTTTCCAAGCGAGCCTGGGCATCATTTAGGAAAGCTTGCGCATCTTTGGCTGTCAGCTGGGAATTCTCAGCTGGACTTTCCGCAGTCGCCTGAGCCACACCAACCGGTTTTACCGCTTGCTGCCCACTGTCACAGGCAGACAGTGCAACGGCAACCGCTATCGAGAGAGCAACTTTTTTCATTTTCTCCTCAAGAATCATTTTTAGATCTGCTTATAGTTGACGCCGTTTATAGCATAAGCCCCACACAATCAGCGACGGCAAGGCCGAAGATCGAGCCAGATCGACACAAAATCCCCTTTTATATCGTCTTTGCGGGAAAAAATTTGGTGAGGAAAAGAGTAAAAACCCAGGACACGGTCGAGCAAAACACTCTCAACGGGGATTTTTCAGGGGATGATTTTTGAAACAAAGAAGGGAGAGATTGGAGGCAGCCCAACCAGCAACACCCTCGGCACATGATACCACTGCTACCGTTGCTCCCTTCCGGGCCTGGCGGAGTTCACAGCTGCTCATTGCGAGGGGACCGGGAGGGCCGCCACAACGATCTTCGGTGCCAGTGCATCCGAAGAGGGCGCGATTATAGAGGCATAAACGAATAAGATCCAGCCCTATTAACAGGTTATAATAAACGACTACTATCTCACCCCCTGCAAAGAGTTACTCATGCACTTGTTTGTCGATAATTTAACCAACGTTGACTTCAGCTACCTCGACTCAAAACGAGGCATCGTAGGCGAGACCTGGCTGGCAAACGCAGCCCTTGATGGCGCCTTGGATGAACAGGGGATGGTTTGCGACTTTGGCATAGTGAAAAAGACCCTGAGGCATTGGCTGGATGATCAAGTCGACCACCGCCTCCTGGTACCTACCCGCTCACCCCAACTGACCCTGGAGCACAATGGAGACCAGGTTAACCTGACCTGGCTACTGGAAAGCGGGGCCTCTATTAAAGTGTCAGGTCCAGAACAAGCTTTCGCCTTAGTGGACGCCGAGGTAATTACTCCTGAGAGCGTCGCCGTCTGGTGTGTCCAGCAACTGGCCAGCCACTTCCCCGATAGCGTGGAGAAGCTCAAACTCAGCTTCCACTGTGAAGTGATTGAAGATGCTTTCTACCACTACAGCCATGGCCTGAAGAAACACCTTGGCAACTGCCAGCGTATCGCCCATGGACACCGTTCACGAATTCAGGTCATGACGGGTGGCCAACGCAATGCAGAGCTGGAAAAGTACTGGGCTGAGCGCTGGGAAGATATCTACCTCGGCACTCGCGAGGATCTGGTTTCAACCACTGTCGATGATCGCGGTGAGGAAATGCATAACTTTGCTTACAGCGCACAACAGGGAAACTTCACCCTTTCCATCCCTGCCAAGGTTTGTGAAATTCTTGACTGTGATACCACGGTGGAGCAGTTGGCCCAATATATCGCCAACACCCTGGCGGCAAAAGAACCGGGGAAAGCGATTACCGTAAGAGCCTACGAAGGTATTGGCAAAGGCGCGATTGCTTCAGCTCAAATCAGCTAATCCAGCCCATAGCACCGACACCGTTATAAATTGAAGTACCAAGGCGCCCGACTTTGAACCTGATTGTTTTACAAAAGCACGACTTTATTAGTCCCAATCGCGTCCGCCTGAGTGGACGCCAGCTGGAGCATATCACCAAGGTTCACAGAGCAGCACCGGGACAACAACTTCGTGTCGGACTGCTCGACGGGCAAATAGGTAGTGGCGAGATTGTTACGCTCGACGAGAAGTGCGTTGAGCTTGAAGTGGCATTCGCAATCGATCCGCCCCAGCCATTACCTCTCACACTTATTTTGGCCCTGCCTCGCCCCAAAATGCTCAAGCGGGTTATCCAGCACCTGACTGCTCTCGGGGTCAAAAAACTGGTTCTGATCAATAGTTACCGGGTCGAAAAGTCTTACTGGCAAACCCCTTGGTTGCAGGAAGACAAACTCTTTGAGCAATGCCTGCTCGGACTCGAGCAGGCTGTCGATACGCAAATGCCGGAAATTCTGTTGCGTAAACGCTTTAAACCGTTTGTCGAAGACGAGCTCCCTTCCCTTTCCAGTGACTCTCGTAAACTGGTGGCCCATCCAGTAGGGGGAACGGCTTGCCCTGTGGACATAAAGCAACCGACCACTTTAGCCATTGGCCCTGAAGGCGGCTTTATCAGTTATGAAGTCGAGAAGCTCCAGGAAGCAGGCTTTCAATCCGTTCACCTGGGTCCACGTATTTTGCGGGTAGAAACTGCACTACCAGTACTAATTAGCCGGTTATTTCCCGCTTTTTAAATTACTCAAATTTTTGAGGCTCTAACTCACTTTCACGGGGCCTCTAAACACCTGTTTGATCTATTGTGTTTTAAAACATAGAGCAAGCTTTTACGAAAGCTTAACCACCCATACTTCAATTGTTCAAATAAACCCCGCTAAAGTTACCTACCTCTCACGATGAGACAATTGCGTAATTTAGCAATCAATATTTCATCAATTTGTCACAATTAAGTCATATTTTGCGCCCTCGTTTTACCACCTTACGGTCGAATTACTATGAGCGTATTCTTAAGCCGGCTAAAGCAAACCCTTTCCCTCCTTCTTCTTGGGGTGGCCTTGGCTGCTGCAACTTCCACAGCCCAAACCCGCTTCCCTCCCGATACATCGGGCCTGCTTTTTACATTACACGGCTCTAATACTGTCGGCGCAAAGCTGGCGCCCAACCTGGTGAGCGATTACCTCGAAGCCCGTGGTGGCAGTAATCTGGAGATTATCCCTTTAGGGAAAGAAAATGAGGTTCGAGTGCAAGGGGATCTCGGTGGCAAAAAAATATATGTCGATATTGCGGCACACGGTTCAAGCACCGGATTTAAAGGCCTTGAACGTTCCCAGGCCAATATCGCCATGGCTTCGCGACCAATAAAAGATACTGAGCACGCAGCCCTGAGTCGCTTTGGAGATATGCGCGGCCAAAGTGCAGAACATGTTATTGCCATCGATGGCCTGGCAATTATTATTCACCCTCAAAACCCCATCAGCCAATTAACCCTGCAACAAATAGCAGCAATATTTTCCGGAAAAATTACCGACTGGTCTAAAGTGGGCGGGCAGAAAGGTCGCATCAAAGTTCTGGCGAGAGATAATCAGTCCGGTACCTGGGATACGTTTAAAAGCTTGGTACTTGGAAAAAAGCACTCCCTTATTGCCAATGCAAAACGCTTCGAGTCGAATGATCAATTGTCGGACCGTGTTTCGGCAAACCCCAACAGTATTGGATTTGTGGGCTTGGCATCTATTCGACGGGCCAAGGCAGTGTCAGTATCCGATCAGAACACCCAACCACAAGCTCCAGAACATCTGACAATTGCAACTGAAGACTACCCCCTTTCCCGCCGCCTTTTTCTCTATACCGCTGCTTACGGTTTAAAACCCGTCACCGAAGAGTTCCTGCACTTTGTACAGAGTGAGCAGGGGCAGGAGCAGGTAAAGGCCACTGGGTTTGTCGCGCAGACGCCGATCGGTGTAAAACCTGAAGCCAACCGGGATGGGCCCAGCGAATACCTGAAATTAACGGAAAATGCCGAGCGCCTGAGTATTAACTTCCGTTTCTCTGAAGGCAGTGCCTCTTTAGATAACAAGGCAAAACAGGATATACAGCGCCTTGTCCGCTTTATGCAAAAGCCTGAGAACAGCCACAAACGACTGCTATTGATCGGGTTTGGCGATGAGAAAGTCAGTGAGGGGCGTTCAATCGTTTTATCAAAACTACGCGCAGTTACCGTTCGCTCCGCACTCAGGGATCACCAGATTAATACAGCACCGGTTCAGGGCTTTGGTGCCTATCTGCCGGTAGCCTCCAACAGCTCCAGTTCAAAGATAAAAAATCGCCGGGTAGAAATCTGGGTTATTTAACCCTAGCCCTAAACCCCTCTCCCCCGTGAGGCGACAAGGAAGTCCCTCAGCATCCTTTTTTCTTTTCCTCCTCCCCTTCCCCAGTTTTTCCCTAAACAACAAGTCCAGCTTTCTCCAAAGCATAAATAACGCGCATAAAAAAGCCGCGTAAATACGCGGCTATCAATTAGTGGCTATGCCACCAGGTCTCACAGAGAGGAACGCAAAGAGCGCTCCGGGGGAAACTTCCCAACAACAAGCGCGTTACCGCTTATTTACAATGCGGCCGCCCGCAGGCGGCCACCGGGACAATTAAGCTACAGCGTCTTCCGCTACTGCTTGTTTTTGCAGAGCCAATTTGGGATCTACAAACTCGTAACCCAATACATCGGCTACGGCTTGGTAGGTCACCATGCCAGCGTGAACATTCAGGCCTTCCAGCAAGTTGGAATCGTCCAACAGTGCCTGCTTGGCGCCTTTGTTTGCCAGGGCTACCGCGTAAGGCAGGGTGGCATTGTTCAGGGCCATAGTAGAGGTGCGAGCTACACCGCCGGGCATGTTGGCAACACAGTAGTGAACCACACCATCAACTACGTAAGTAGGCTCTTGGTGAGTAGTCGCCTTGGAGGTCTCAAAACAACCGCCCTGGTCAATAGCAACGTCAGCTACAACTGCGCCTTTCTTCATGCGGCTGATAATGTCGCGGGTCAGCAGTTTGGGGGCTGCTGCGCCAGGAATCAGAACCGCACCAACAACCAGGTCAGCTTCCAGTGCGTGCTTTTCAATAGCATCGTTAGTGGAGTATTCAGTGCGAACCGCGCCACCGAAAATATCATCCAGCTGACGCAGACGCGGCAGGGAGCGGTCGAGGATAGTAACGTCAGCACCCATACCCAGGGCCATCTTCGCTGCGTTAGTACCAACAACACCGCCACCGATAATCAGGACTTTAGCGGGAGCTACACCGGGAACACCGCCGAGCAGTACGCCGAGACCACCCTGGGCTTTTTCCAGGTGGTGGGCACCGCACTGTACAGACATACGACCGGCAACTTCAGACATGGGCGCCAGCAGAGGCAGGCCTCCGAAGCGATCGGTTACAGTTTCATAAGCGATGCAGGTAGCGCCGGATTTCACCAGCAGCTCAGTTTGTTTGGGGTCTGGAGCCAGGTGCAGATAGGTGTACAGAACCTGCCCAGGACGCAGCATTTCGCACTCGTGGGGCTGGGGCTCTTTTACCTTGACGATCATATCGGCAGTGGCAAAAATCTCTTCCGGAGTATCGATAATCTTGGCGCCGGCTTGAACGTACATCTCGTCGGGGAAACCAATAGCGGCACCACCATCCTTCTGTACGATCACTTGGTGGCCGTGGCCAACCAGTTCGCGAACACTCGACGGCGTCAGGCCAATACGATACTCGTGGTTCTTAATCTCTTTAGGGACGCCAATCAACATTTTCCTTCTCCTCGCTCTGTGCGCTCGGTACTGCCTTAATCAAATAGGAGTACCTAATTTCTATGTTTTCCCCAGTATAAGAACAGATAAGAAGTGGATATTTAGTAGATTTTTGATAAAACTAGTGGAATCCACTAATAACCCTGTCGCCAAGTCTATTTTTTGACCATGTCGACCAATTCGGAGTCAGCAGTTATGCGCAAACGTGCGGGAGAGCTAAGTACCATCGACCGGAACATATTGCGTGTTCTACAAAAGAATGGGAGAACCAGCTATGCCGAGCTGGCCCGACAGGTGGGATTGACCGCGACCCCCTGCGTCGAACGGGTCAAGCGCCTGGAAAATGACAATGTTATTCAGGGTTATACCGCCTTGATTAATCCGGAATACCTCGATGCTGCCCTGGTGGTTTTCGTGCAGATCAGGCTGAACCGCTCCGCACAGGACGCTTTTGAGGAATTTCGCAACGCCGTAGCCGCCCTGCCGGAAGTGCAGGAGTGTTACCTGGTATCGGGGAATTTTGATTACCTGATCAAGGCCCGGGTGGCGGATATGAGCGCCTACCGCAAGTTCTACGGCGAAACGCTTTTAACGTTGCCGGAGGTGCAGGAGTGCACCAGCTATGTGGTGATGGAAGAAGTTAAAGAGACACTGGAAGTACCGGTCCACTACAACCGGTAGCGGGATTGATCGATGAGTGGCCGCAGCCACTCATCTGCATAAACCGGCAATCAGTATTGAATGCCCAGTTTCCGGTAAATAAACCCGATCACCCAGGCAGGGCCAATCAACAGGAATTGTAAGTCCTTAAAGAAAGAGGGTTTCTTGCCTTCGATATGGTGGCCGATAAATTGGAACACCCACATGATCACGAATAAGGCTAGTGCCGTCTGCCAGATAGGCACCCCCAGCCGCTCCAATACCGACCAAGCCCACAAACACAGAACAGTTAACCCCGTCATTCCCAGGGCAATAGGAAACGACATCGCGAAATAAAACAGAAGAATCGGGATTGTCACCACGACAGCCCAGTTCAGCCAGGGAATTGTCGCCATAAATTCCGGCTGCGGAACTGCCCACAAAAGTCCGGCCACAGTTGCATAAATTACGGGAACAGCAATCCAATGAATGGATTTGTTGATCGGATTCTGATGACTCTCACCATACTCGGAAAACCACTGCTGGGCACTGCGCATGACAATCTCCTCATTCTTATATTGTTATTGTCAGAGCAATAATAATCCCCAACCCATGGATATCAATCAATGGCCGAAAATACCACGAGGCCTACAAAGCGTGGCTTTTAGCGCCTAACGTAAGCATCTAACTGGGATAAATAGAGATCCGCCATCGATTTATCGAAACAGCAGAATACAACCTGCTGCGGCGCCCCCTCCTTCTCCTGGAATTGCTGTACCTGCTCTACAGCCACCTCTACGGCCAGCTCCGGGGGATAATCGTAGATACCGCAACTGATCGCAGGAAAAGCAATCGAGCGCATGTTTTCGCGCCGAGCCAATGCCAGGCAGTGTCGATAACAGCTGGAGAGCAGCTCGGGCTCACCCAAACTGCCGCCGCGCCAAACCGGCCCAACTGTGTGGTAGATACGTTTTACGGGAATGGAATAAGCGCCAGTGGCGCGCACTTCACCAACAGGACAACCGCCCAGACTGCGGCAGGCCTCCAGTAGATTGGGCCCCGCTGCGCGGTGTATGGCCCCATCGACACCACCGCCTCCCAAGAGACGGCTGTTGGCAGCATTGACGATTACATCGACGTGCAATCGAGTGATATCACCGAGATGAACTTTGATCACTCAGCATCTCCAACCGCTATTTGAATAATTGCTGCGGATGGAAATCCATTTCACTTCACAACAGTCGCACCTTTGCCAGAGATGCGTCCCTAGCGCGGCTGGTCTGTCTCGGCCCGAGCGAGTCGCTCGGGCTCAAGTCCTGCCCTGCCCCCTCAACCAAGCAACTTGCGGTGCTGTGAGGCAACGGCTTCCGGGCACTTCGTCAGCGCGCTCACTAACACGATAGCAGCTGAAGAGAAAACAAAACCCGGCAACAGCTCATAAACATCAAAAATGCCACCGGAGAGTTGCTCCCACACCACAACGGTGAGGCCGCCAACGATAACACCGGCAATAGCGCCACTACCGGTCATACGGGACCAGTAGAGACTGATCAACAACGCCGGGCCAAAGGCAGCGCCAAGGCCAGCCCAGGCGTAACTCACTACATCCAGAACCTTGGAATCCGGGTCCATCGCAATCCACACAGCGACCAGTGATAAAGCAACCACCGCCCAGCGCCCCACTTTCACCATGGCTTCCGGGGTGGTCTCACGCCCAAACCAAACGTGGTAAATATCTTCCGCCAGTGCAGCCGAGGACACCAACAGCTGGGAATCTGCCGTACTCATAATGGCAGATAGAATCGCCGCCAAAAGAACACCGGCAACTAGCGGATGGAACAGCACCTGCACCATTTCCATAAATACAGTTTCGCCATCTGGCAGGCTCTGCTGGATTTCCAGGTGTGCAAACAAACCTACCGCCATTGCGCCCAAGAAGCCGGCCAGGGACCAAACCGCTGCCACTGTCGCCGCAGCAGGTATATCGTTTGGACTGCGCACCGCCATAAATCGCGCCAAAATATGCGGCTGACCGAAGTAGCCCAATCCCCAGGCAAGAGAGCTGAGTATCGCCACCAGACTTAATGTTTGCCCGGTGTTATCTGTCATCCAATGGGTCAGCTGTGGCACCTCTGTTTGCAGGCGACTCCAGCTGGCGGAAAAACCGCCCTGGTCAGAAATAACAACGAGAGGCACCGCAATCAGCGCCGCACTCATCAGCAGTCCCTGGAACACATCGGTCCAGGACACCGCCAAAAACCCGCCAAACAGGGTGTAAGAAATAACCGCAACCGCACCGATAATCACCGCCCAGCGATAATCCCAGCCAAACACCGTTTCAAACAATTTGCCGCCGGCAATCAGGCCCGAAGCCACATAGAAAAGGAAAAATAACAGAATGAATATCGCGCAGACGGTGCGCAGATAGGGGTGCCCCATCTTAAACCGACGATCCAGATAAGCTGGCACCGTTAGGGAGTCGTCCAGCTCATAGGTGTAGATGCGCAGGCGCCGGCCCATTGTCACCCAGCTCAGAACGATGCCGGAGAAAAGGCCAATTGCGATCCAACCGGCAGAGAGCCCCGCTGCATAGGCCGCGCCAGGCAGTCCCAGTAGCAGCCAGCCACTCATATCCGAGGCCCCGGCAGACAGGGCCGCCACAGCCGGCGGCAGGGAGCGGCCACCGAGGAAATAGTCGCTGGCATTTTTCGTACGCATGTAGGCGTAAATACCGATAACAACAATCAACGCCAAATAGGCGACAAAAGTAAGGGCGATCAGCCACTCGGCGGCCATAAGGGATTCCTTCTGATCAAAGTGGGGTGGTACTTGGCGCGGGAATAGCCTGCGTTTTCCTGCTCAATTTTTCAGCGCATTGAGCTATGGAAGGAGCACCACATAAAAATTGTTATGTTTATTGCGCGTAAATCTACCCATAAGGTGGCGCCGACTCAATCAGCAAACTACATATATGTTGGATACAACTACAGAAAAAAAGACAACACTATGGGCATTTGTCTGGACGAGCTCCGACTCCAGGTTATCCGTCCAACCCTCAAGCACTTGAGAGCCTGGAGCCAGGGCATGGAGAATCTCCTTCTGGGAACCGCCGCCCAGGAGTCGCAATTGGGCTTCCATCTCAAACAGGGACGGCGCCACGGGCTGGGTATTTACCAAATCCAGCCCCACACCCACCGGGAAATCTGGGATCAATACCTGATCGATCACCCAAGCCTCGCCTCAAAGGTGCGAGGGCTGGCGAGCCAGCGGGATTTTCTCGATCACCCCCACAGCGAACTGACCACCAACCTGCGCTATGCCACAGCCATTGCCTGGCTGATTTACCGGTCGGCCGAAGTCCACAAGATCCAGGAGGAGGAAACCTCAGACGTGGCCAATATGGCGCGCCTCTGGCATCAGCATTTTCACCATGGACCCAGTGCCAGCCCCCGGGACTTTGAATGCAGTTACGCGCAACTGGTCAGCGGTGCAGATCCTACAGATTCAGCGCCTCGATATACTGGGGCTCCACTTCCTGAGCATCCTCAGGCTCCCAAGAATTCACCTGGCGCTGGATTGAATGGTCAGGACGCTCGACAGCCGACGGCGTAGAGCGATCCAGTTCCAGACTCTCAAAATCGTAGAGGTCCCTGTCCGCCAATTGTGACGGGGACACCCGGGTAATCGCGGCGAAAATATTCTCGCTGCGGCCTGGGAATTTCTTATCCCACTCCCGCACCATCTGCTTGATCGCCTGGCGCTGAAGGTTCTCCTGGCTGCCGCACAGGTTGCAGGGAATAATCGGGAACTGCTTGTACTCGGCGTACTGGGCGATGTCCTCTTCGCAGCAATAGGCGAGCGGACGGATCACGATATTGCGGCCATCATCGGCGCGCAGTTTGGGGGGCATCGCCTTGAGGCGACCACCGTAAAACATATTCAGGAACAGAGTTTCGACGATATCGTCTTTGTGATGGCCCAGTGCCACCTTGGTGGCGCCAATTTCTTCAGCAAAACCATACAAAGTGCCACGGCGCAGACGGGAGCAGAGCCCGCAAGTGGTCTTGCCCTCAGGCACCACTTCCTTCACGACCGAGTAGGTATCCTTCTCGACAATATGGTGGGGAACACCCAGGGATTGCAGGTATTCCGGCAGGATATGCTCGGGGAAACCCGGCTGCTTCTGGTCCATATTGACCGCCACCAGTTCAAAGTTAACCGGCGCTGTCCTCTGCAAATTCAGCAGCACGTCCAGCATGGCGTAGGAATCCTTACCGCCGGACAAACAGACCATAATCTTGTCGCCCTCTTCAATCATGTTGAAGTCGGCGATGGCGCGGCCCACATGGCGGCGCAGGCGCTTTTGCAGCTTATTAAACTCGAGCCGCTCGCGGCGGTTTTCCAATTCGGGCATGGTGTCTCTCTAACTCATTCGCGACCAGTGACCGGGCCCAGAGTACCGGCACAAAACCTTAAACTTTGGGACCAGAGCCAGGCTTTCCTGTTCCTGGGGGCGCGATTGTACGCATTTCGATCACGGAGTACACGACTCACCAGCCGCCTTCTCCCCCAACAGGGACTTCACGCAGGGCCAGACATGATCCAGCAGGGCCGGCTGCGCCTTGGCGGTGGGGTGGATACCGTCGGATTGCATAGCGCCCTGCTCCAGGGCCACGGTTTCCAACAGGAAAGGCACCAGGGCGACCTCTTCAGCCTTGGCCACTTTGGGGAATACAGCGGCAAAAGCCTCGGTATAAGCGCGACCGTAGTTCGGTGGGATACGCATCCCCAGCAGCAGCACTTCTGCCCCGGAGTCTTTAGCCAGCTTGACCATCTGCTGCAAATTGCGCTGCAAGCTCTGGGGTGGGTAGCCGCGCAAACCGTCGTTACCGCCCAACTCGACAATCAGCCACTGGGGATTGTGCTCTTCCATCAGGCGCGGCAGCCGGGTCAGGCCACCTGCGGAGGTCTCCCCACTGATGCTGGCATTGACCACCTTCACCGGGCGCCCCTTCTCCTGCAAGCGCTCTTGCAACAGGTTGACCCAGCCCAGCTCCTCATCGATACCGTAGGCCGCACTTATGCTATCCCCTAATACGAGCAGAGTGCCGGGCTTGTTGGCACTCAGTGCCAGATTGGGGACCGACAGCATCAGCACCAAGCCGAACCGAGTCAGTAACTGCCGAAAAAAGGCTGTTGTCATGTCATACTCTCCAAAAATCTCGCGTATCCGCAAAGGGAATACAGTATGTCCGCCATTCTCACGGCAGAAAACCTCTATCACAGGGTCTCCACCAGCGAAGGGCCACTGACCCTATTAAACAATATCTCCCTGAAAGTCGCCCGTGGCGAGAGCCTTGCTGTGACAGGGGCCTCAGGTTCCGGCAAGTCCACCCTGCTCGGCCTGCTGGCGGGATTGGACAAACCTACCGAGGGCAAAATCTGGCTGGCTGGCGACGAGATCACCGCCATGGACGAAGAGCAGCGCGCCGCGGTGCGCGCCCGCTGCGTGGGCTTTGTATTCCAGACGTTCCAACTGCTGCCCGGCCTTACCGCCCTGGAAAATGTAATGCTGCCGAGCGAATTGCGCGGTGAGCGGGGCGCCGCCAAGCGCGCGGAAGAGTTCCTCGCCCGGGTGGGCCTGGAACAGCGACTGCGCCATTACCCGCGCCAGCTATCCGGCGGTGAGCAACAACGGGTGGCCATTGCCCGGGCCTTTGCCAGCTTTAGCAGCACAGATGCCATCCTCTTTGCCGACGAACCCACCGGCAGCCTCGACGCCGGTAACGGCGCCAAAATTATCGACCTGCTGTTTAAGCTCAACGAAGAATCTGACACCACCCTGGTGCTGGTGACTCACGAACAGCGACTGGCAGAGCGCTGTGCCTCCCACCTGCATATGTCGGCAGGCGCCGTAGATACCTACGCTCCGCTTATCGACGGGGACAACCTGTCGGAGGTGTCCGCCTGATGCTGCCACTCAGACTGCTGTTCAGGGACTGGCGCGGTGGCGAGTTAGCGCTAATTGCCTCGGCCCTGGTTTTGGCTGTTACCTGTGTCACTGCGATCGCCCATTTTACCGACCGCCTTACCCGTGCCATGGAGCAGCAATCCCTCACTTTCCTGGCCGCAGAGCGGGTGCTGCGCAGCAGTAAGCCTGTGGATAGCGCATGGCTGGAGGAAGCCGACAAAAAGGGATTGGAACAGGCCCAGATAGTCCAGTTTTCCTCCATGATCTCCGCCAACGACCAGTTCCAGTTTGTCTCGGTCAAAGCCGTCGACAAAGGCTATCCATTGGTGGGGCAACTGGAAATCAGCAAGTCCCAGAGCGGCCCTAGTGAAGTGGCACCACAAGGACCTCCCCCAGGAGAAGCCTGGGTGGAGTCCCGTCTTTTACCTTTGATGGGAATCCAGCTCGGCGATCCTATCGCCCTCGGCGACACCCAATTGAAAGTGACAGCCATACTGGAGCGGGAACCCGACCGGGGCACCAGCCTGTTTGATATGGGCGCGCGACTGCTAGCCAATACCGCCGACCTGCCCGCCGCAGGTGTGATCCAGCCCGGCAGCCGAGTGCGCTACCGCTACCTGTTTGCCGGTGATGACCAAGTCCTAAAGGATTACTTTGACTGGCTCAAACCTCAACTGACTGAACATCAGCGGATACTGGACCTGCGCGAAGGCCAGCCCCGTGTTGCCTCAGCCCTGGATAGAGCCGAGTCCTTCCTGTTTCTCGCCGCCAGCCTTGCTGTACTGCTCGCCAGTGTCGCCGTTGGCCTGGCAGCAAGGCGCTACGGACTGCGCCACGGCGCCTACGTAGCCGTAATGAAAAGTCTCGGCGCCGGGCGCAACAAAATCCTCGGTATCTACCTGGGGCAGCTGGCCGCCCTCACCCTGATAGCCACCGCTATTGGGCTGGCGTTG
Organism: Microbulbifer maximicatervae (SeqCode); assembly: GCF_052467815.1. Classification (NCBI taxonomy): domain Bacteria; kingdom Pseudomonadati; phylum Pseudomonadota; class Gammaproteobacteria; order Cellvibrionales; family Microbulbiferaceae; genus Microbulbifer; species Microbulbifer maximicatervae (SeqCode). The sequence goes on along the minus strand of NZ_CP174326.1, from coordinate 2,705,280 downwards.
GGCACCTTTATCCAGAGCCAGGCGGTCAACCTGATGGAAGGGTTCTTCCCGGTTCAGCCCCCGGCTACTAGCTGGAGCCCACTGCTGATTGGACTCGCTACCGGCCTCGCCTGCGCCCTGGGCTTCGCCCTGCCACCGCTTTTCCGCCTCGCCCGCACAGACCCGATGCAAACCCTGAGGCACGACTGGAGTAATCCGGACAGACGCGAATGGCTCGGGCTGATTCTCGGCCCCAGCGCCATGCTGCTCCTGATCTGGTGGCTGTCCGGCAGCCTGCTCATGACGCTCGCCCTATTTGTCGGCATGCTCCTATTGGTGGCGGGCAGCGCCCTGGTTAACCGACTCCTGGTGCGCGGCAAGCTGGCTTCCCTGGGTGGCGCCTGGCGAATAGCCCTGGGCAGCCTGCAACGCCGCGCCGCGTTCAACACTCTATTGATTGCCGCTTTTGGCACCGGATTATTGGCCATGCTGGCCATGGTCTTTGCCCGCACCGCCCTGGTGGACGAATGGCGGATGCAATTACCGGAAAAAGCCCCCAACCACTTTCTCCTGAATATCGCCCCCCACGATGTTCCAACCATGGAAAACATGCTGGCAGAGGGCGAGGTAAGCAGCACCGAGTTTTACCCCATGGTGCGTGGCCGTTTAGTGGCGATTAACGGCGTCTCGATTAAAGAGAAGAAAGATCGTCCCGGTGGCGTTCGCCGGGAATTGAACCTGAGCTACACCGACACCCTGGCGCCGGATAACCGTATCTTGGAGGGCGAGTGGTGGGACAAGGCCAGCGAAGGTGTTTCCGTAGAAGTGGAGCTGGCAGCCCAGCTGGAACTGTCACTGGGAGATCAGTTGCGCTTTTCCATCGGCGGACTGGAAGTAGAAGCCCCGGTAGCCAGCTTCCGCTCGCTGGACTGGAACAGCATGCGCCCCAACTTCTATATGATATTTGCGCCGGGCACTATCGATGATTTCCCGGCTACCTATATCACCAGTTTTTACCTCCCACCGGAGGACAAGTTACTGGTCAACGACCTGGTTCGCGCCTTCCCCAGCGTCAGCGTGATAGAGCTGGATAAGATCATCCAGCGTATCCGCGACACCATTAGCCAGGTGTCCTTTGCCATCGAATCGGTAATGGCCCTGATGCTGGTTGCCGGGGTCCTGGTATTAATTGCCGGGGTGCGCGCCAGTATCGCCGAGCGATTGCAGGAAGCGGCAATTATCCGCACACTGGGAGGCCGCAGGCGCTTGTTGCTGAGAAGCCTGATACTGGAATTTGGCCTACTGGGATTTGCCGCCGGCTTGCTCGCGGCTATCGGTGCGGAAGCCACCTTGGCCGTGCTGTCTTATTGGGTCTTTGAACTGCCGGTGATATTGCACCCAGTCCTTTGGCTAACCGGACCACTCACCGGTGCAGTACTGGTTGGCACCGCCGGTACCCTAGCCTGTTACAGCTCGATCAGCCAGCCCCCGCTCAAAGTACTGCGCGAACTGGCCTAACGAATGATTGTCGGCTCTTAAGAATAAAGATGTAGTTTTTATGGACCTGGATTTCGATCGCAAACATATTTGGCACCCCTACTCCTCCCTGATCGACCCGCCTCCGGTATACCCGGTGACGCGGGCCGAAGGGGTACGTATTTACCTGGAAGACGGGCGCGGCCTGATCGACGGTATGTCCTCCTGGTGGAGCGCCCTGCACGGCTACAATGTGCCCGAGCTAAACCAGGCCATGCGCGATCAGATGGACAAAATGTCCCATGTCATGTTCGGGGGATTGACTCACGAACCGGCGATCGAGCTGTGCAAGAAACTGGTAAAAATCACTCCAGCCGGCCTCAATCGGGTATTTCTTGCGGACTCCGGCTCAGTATCCGTGGAAGTGGCGATCAAGATGGCCGTGCAATACTGGCACTCCCATGGCAAGCCCGAAAAGAACCGCCTGCTGGCCCTGCGCAACGGTTACCACGGTGATACTTTCGGGGCCATGGCCACCTGTGATCCAGTCACCGGAATGCATCATTTGTTTGCTGAGCATCTGAACCAGCACCAGTTTGCCCCCTCACCACAAACCCCCTTTGGCAGCACCTGTAGTGACAGCGATATCGCCGAACTGCACCAGCAAGTGGAAGAGAACCGGGATCAACTCTCTGCGATTATTTTAGAGCCCATTGTCCAGGGTGCCGGCGGCATGCGTTTTTATTCTGCCGATTATTTGCGCCGGGTGCGCGAACTCTGCGACGAGAACAATGTACTGCTTATCGCCGATGAAATCGCCACCGGCTTTGGCCGCAGCGGCAAAATGTTTGCCTGTGAACACGCTGATATCACCCCCGATATCCTCACACTGGGCAAAGCCCTCACCGGCGGCACCATGACCCTCGCCGCCGCCCTCTGTACCGATAAAGTAGCCGAAGGTATTTGCAGCGGAGAAGCCGGTGTGTTTATGCACGGCCCCACTTTTATGGGTAACCCCCTGGCTTGTTCCGTCGCTAACGCCAGTATTCAACTGCTACTCAACAGCCCCTGGCAGGAACGAGTAACCGCAATCGAACAGCAGCTGGCTGAACAGCTGGCCCCATTAAAATCCGCACCGGGTGTCACCGATGTTCGAGCCCTTGGGGCGATTGGCGTGGTGGAAATGCGCGAGCCGGTAAATACGGCCAAGGTGCAGGAGGCTTTAATCGAACGTGGAGTTTGGCTGCGCCCCTTCGGCAAGCTGGTCTACGCCATGCCGCCCTATGTGATTTCGAAAGAAGACCTTAGCCAATTAACTTCGGCAATGGTCAATGTTCTGGGAGAGATCCAATAGCGTCAGTACCAATTAATTTGTGAAGCCGGTCTCAATAATTCCGGATAAATCAGCTCTTCTGTAAAAACCAGCGGCGTTGTTACAGCAAGTAGTGGGTTAGCTGATTACTTTTCTTAACACGGGGGTCGCCTCTTCCAGGCTAAAGGCCTCCGTTTACCCCTCCCGAACGCGCCTCTCTCAGATTCCATTTTCTTAATCCTTGCAAATTTCGATCAACTTGATCGCAATTTTTTCGAGAAGTGTTTTGAGCACCTAAAAATTCCTGTATCATAAATGTTAATGATAGTTATCCTCATTTACGATAGCGATCAAAGCGGTCAAAATGACCACTGAGAGATGTTAGGCATTCACCTCGCCCGATCAATGCCTTACCAACCCTTAAAGTTTGGGCGTTAGAGAGGAAAAATGAGAACTTTAATTGCATTACTTTTTGCTGTTACTTTTGCTACCACTGCTCAAGCTAGCCCCGCATCAGGCGAAAAGCCCATCCAGCACTTTAAAGTAGCGAAAGTTACTTCCTTGAAGGATGCGAGAAAGATTTTTGTTGAAACAACAGAAGAAATTAAGGGCAAGAAAAAGCTTAACCCTGCTGAACTTCACGAGATTCATGTCATCACCTACAGACTCGAAAAAAGTGTTGAGTATTTCGCTGAGAACCTGAAGGGTGAAAGGAAGCAGCTGGCAAAAGACATCGCCGTTGTTGTGGAGAACATCCACATTAACTCCGAAAACAACCGCCCAGAAAAAACCCGCAAGGATCTGAATCACTACTTTAAATTAGCAGACAAATTTGCTGCTGAATTTAAGCATAAACATCACTAATACAGATCACTTCCGAGCTTAACCTGTGGCTCTATCCGCAGCGAAAGGCTCGACTGAAAGCGCTAACTATCAACAGTTAGCGCTTTCATAGCAATACCACCCCGCCACAATCTCGATCAACTTCTCAACGATTCCCACTGACCAGATTTCCTTCCCTTTTGATCCGCCTATAAATCTCCTCGCGGTGTACGGGCAGGGATTTGGGAGCAATTATTCCTACCTTTACCTGATTGCCCTTAACTTCTAATACTGTGATTGAGACATTTGATCCAATCCGTAAGTTCTCGCCTGTGCGGCGCTTTAAGATCAACATATTTGTTTCCTACTGATACTCAAACCATGGATAGACCTTCCACAAAGGGAAAGTTTGGATAGAAATATTTTGAGTAACTGCGAGGTGGTGCGCGAGAACGGTAGGCATAGAAAAAGAAAAGGCAGACGCAACGCCCCCAGGGCCTGGGGAATCTCTCCAAGCCGCTGATCGTGCTCCACTTTATTGAAGACGAGCGGGTTTCTAGCGTACTATGCATATAGCCATCTTGATAGGTATCGTATCAATTTGGTTAGCTGGCCCCAGGTGTTCCAGCACCTTGGGTCAGCGCCTTTTACTTATTCTTACTTCACGCTACCGTTCTCCTTTGAGGGGTTGGTTTTTAGAAGATTCTTGGGTTCATTATTCTATAGGCTCTTCGAACCGAGCTGCTTTGATTGTTGCCTTTAGATGGCTTCTTAACCGCCGTCAAAATATCAATAAATATCTATCGATTTTACGTGGCTTTGACACTAAAACAATCCTAATAAAATCTAATAAGATTATTTTTGTGCCTATATTTTTTGTTACTCACCTTTTTGAAGAAATTCAGATGAGCATAAAAATCGCAGCTTAAATTAGCACTCTTTGCTGTGTGTCACATTAGCATTAAGAAAACAACAATCATTAATACTGCTACTTGAAATGTCTTCCATATATCAACAGAAGAAATCTCTCGAAAACCTAAACGTCATGTAGTTTTTTACGTATTGCTGTGAGATTTAGGTCGACATTCTATTTCGGGTGTTATTTTTAATTATCATTGAAGATAGAAGTCACCTGGTACGGTACCCCTTATTTTTAAATAAGCTGCCCTAGAATATCCAAGATGAGAAATACCTGCTTGATCGGCCTATAGTCAGCAACTCTCTGACCTTGCATCCCCCCTACCCCGATATCTTAACCACTTTCCCCCAAACTATTACTGGGCCAGCTAAGTTGGTGGACGCTTACCTGGGGATTTACGATCATATTGACAGTTATATCTATGAGCCCGAAGATACACCAAAAAAGATCGTTAAATCAATGGATTATAGACTTGCTTTAAAAATGGGATAGTAGCAAAGTAATCATTTTTGTGGCCTCCACAAACGTATTAGAATGCTTTAAGCCTATGATTTGAAATATAAATTTCAGCTTTTTCGTAGAAATTGATTCTGAGATAACAATCATGACAATAGAGACAGGAATGAACACTATATAACTGCGAGCAGGAATAAACCATGCATCCACTAGATAAATTGATGAAGTCCGTTGTCCGTATTGAAGCGACACTTAATGACGGTAGTATTGCAACAGGTTCAGGCTTTGCGTATAGGTTTGCTGAAAAAAAGGGGGGGTTGCATGTTCCTGCAATCGTCACGAATAAGCATGTCATTGATGGAGCCGTATCAGTATCGCTGCCAATCAGTGTAGCGAATAGTAGTGGGGAAACTACCGGAAATTTCGAAGTAATTACTTATCCAATAAACAATAATGTAATTTATCACCCTGATGTTGAAGTTGATCTTTGTGCAATATTGGCCGCACCAATTTACCAGTACTTTCAACAAAAGAAACTAAAGCCCGCATTAGTACACTTAAATAAGGAGGTTTCAGCTACCGATGCGACGTTCGCTGAACTTCTTCCGCTTGAAGAAGTAACGATGATTGGCTATCCAAATGGTATTTGGGACTCTGCAAATAATGGCTCTATCGCAAGGCGAGGAATAATTGCAACCATTCCAGAAGACGATTATTTAGGTAAAAAGCAGTTTGTTGTTGATATGGCTTGCTTTCCTGGCTCAAGTGGTAGCCCCGTATATTTGGCTAATTTCGGCAATTACACAGATCGAAATGGAAACCTTGTAGTGGGATCACGTATTAAGCTATTAGGTATTTTGTTTGCTGGACCTCAACACACTGCAAGTGGAGAAATAGTTCTAACACCTGTGCCTACACAAAATAAGCCAATGAGTTTTACTTCAATGCCTAACAACTTGGGCTACGTAATCAAAGCTACCGAGCTAGATACAATCGAATCCATCGCAGAAAATTTTCTAACAAGTCAAACAAATGAAACACCGGAAATCGGCGCACCTTCTTGAGGCGTTAGGGCTTCAGTAATATAAGGAGGTTTTATGCACGATTATGCAGTTTTTGGACATGATAGGTCAGCTATTGGAAGGTGGCTCGGCTTTATCTCTATTGCTTTGGCAGGTGGAATCTCTCAACTTTTAGCACTCGCTAGTAATCTAAGTGGAGTTGATGCTTTCGCTAAAGCAACAATTACTACGGGCATTGTATATTTTGTATTACATTGGCTTTTTAATAAGTGGGTATGGAAAATTCCTTTTTTTGAAGTGCCAAATATAAATGGCACATGGGATTTGACTGGTCAAACATTGAATGAAGATGGTACTACAAAATATGACTGGAAAGGTTCTATTGGCATTGAACAGAGCTGGAAAGATATTTTAATACACCTAAGAACTAAAAATAGTCAAAGCGAAAGTTACACTGCAACATTATCGAGGCGATTTGGACCAACAGGAGGCTGGCTTCTCAGCTATAGCTATAGAAATGAACCCGAACTTGAACAGTCTCATGAGCTTAGTTCACATAAAGGTTATTGTGAAATTGAATTTGATAAAGATTTAACAGTTGGAAAGGCTTCATATTTCAATAGTGCAGGAAGAAGAACATTTGGCGTAATGAAATTGAAAAGGACTCAGTAATGATTGATTTTGATAAACGATTAAAATCACTAAAGGAACGCCGTCAAGGAACGCGAGAACGGGCTATTTATGAAGCAATGGACTCAACTTCCGCCAATAGGGCAATATTACGTGGACTAGATGTAAGAAAATCGGAGTCGTTTGAAAATTTAAACGAAGTAGCTGGCGTTAAATATACAATAGGTGCAATGGCTCCTGTTGAACAACAATCCACTCAGATTTCAATCGATGAAGGAAACCGTGTAGCTGACAGCCTAATCAAAAGCCTATTAAATAATGGTGAGTCGGTTACTAAACGACTTCAGGGTTCGGTAGCCTTAGATGTCCATATTAAAGGACACTCCGATGTGGATATACTCATAATCGTGACAAACCCAGTTAATATCGAGCTTCCTCGAGTAAATCCTAACGGCTATTTACCAGCAACGGATTCAAGAGACTTAATTAATATTGCCAGAGATGTAAGAATTAAATCTGAAAAAATTCTACCATCTAATTTCCCTAAAGTCGAAGTAGATAGTACAGGAAACAAGTCAATTGCCTTAAAGGGCGGCAGCTTAAAAAGGAAAGTGGATATAGTTCCTGCCATATGGTTTGACAGTACAAAATATCAACGTTCGGGCCAAGAACATGACCGCGGTATTAAGATATACCATAAGGCGGATCATGAATTGCTTCTAAATTATCCATTTACGCATATTAAAATGATAAATGATCGAGATACACAGTTTTCTGGAAATTTGAAGTGCGTAATACGACTCATGAAAAACATGATTGCTGATATGCCTGACTATAAAAAAAGGACGGCTAAAAAACTTAGCAGTTATGATTTGGCTGCCATCGCATTTCATATGAATGCGGACTTGAATGTCCCTCAATATATGAGGTTGTCCCTAGTTGAAAAAATGCGAGCGCATTTATCTTTACTTAATTCTTTTAAATCCTATCGAGACACTCTAAATGTTCCAGATGGTAGTCGGAAAATATTTAATACAGATGAAAAAGCTGAAGCTTTAGATATCCTAACACGTGAAATTACAAACTTGGCAACAGCAATCTACAATGAACTCGAGCCCGATAAGGTCGGCTATGATTCAAATGTAATCCTCAGTAAATCTGTATTCTAGCTCCAAATCGAGTAGCCGGTAGTATCTAGCTACCGGCCCCCACACCATCCATCATGTGGGTCCGCAATGGGCGGTTCCCTATCCGTAATGAATCTCTACTCAACGATAGTATCGAGCAGCTCTTCATTTGAATTGGCAACACTAGGACACCCACAGATTGAAAGATGACACAGGAAAAAGTACAGGCCTTCCACCTTGACGGCCATTTCTCCTGATCAGGTATAGGGCAAAGCGAAATACTGAAAAATTATGCCTTAGGTTTGAAAATTGCCTGATTTAGGCCAGACCGGAAGGAATAGTATTGAAAAGTTGGGAGGGAATTAGTGGGGCGTTACAGAAAGGAAACGTTGGCAATCGCCTATGCCATGTACCCAGCGTTTATTGAGCTGAATACAAGCTTGCCGTACAACCTCTGCTGATCCCTCCAGCCCTATAAAGCGGCTTTCAAAGTTCCGATTGAGATAGAGCCAGTGTTTTGCTGAGATGCCCAGCCGCTCAAGGATAGGGGGCGTGTTTTGAGAAATGGCAGCGATCGGCTTGAGATCTACATAGGCTAAAAAGTGGGCTTCCTTAATCGGGGGTAGCGGTCTGGGCCTTATTTTGACTTACCGGTCATGCAGGCAGCAGCAAGCTAAACAGATCTCTCCAGATAAGGACATGAACTTTCAATACACGACTACATCATTAGCTCGGCTCATTAGCCACATAGCTTCGGTATACTTGGCCACCTCTCCTCCAGGCTAAGCCTTATATGATGTTTCTGTTCGTCTTTGCTGGCGGATTCCTCTCCACAAGACCTCGCGGTGTTGCAGTTGCCATTCGCTAGTAGTTAGCATTTAATGAAACCCATTAAATGGTGATCTTCCTACAGGGGACTTTCACGCCCATACTGGGCGTACCAAGTTGCGCAAGCGGGATAAAGTACTACACACTTCGCCCCTTCGCAAGGCATTAACAGTCTTGGATCGCGCATAAATTAGAGTGAATTGATGAAGCACGAAATATTTTTAAAGGCTATTTGCGAGATCGCGAGAAAAGGAGTGCCTACTGGCTTCACGGGCCTAGGTATTATATTAATAAACAAAGATATAGGAACGCTACCAATTTCACCTCTTCTAAGTGAAGATGGCTTCCATATAGAAGATTTAGATGCTCAGACTGTTGTCAATTTTCTGTTTTCTATTTCTAACATTAAAGATAAAAGACATGATGGGTTTCATGTTGTCAGTGGAGACTCTGGGCTCTTAAAAATATCACAGTATTTTAGCCCCCTAATACCTAAAGGTTTTAATGGAACGATATTTGATGTGGGTGCGAGATATCGAACAGCTCAATACGGCTCACTTTATGGGAATGTAAATTCAATCATCGTTGTTAGCCAAAAGGGCGAGGTTTCTATTGCAAAAAAAGGAGTTGTGGAGTTGATCGTTACATGAATCAAACAGAAGTAAAAATATTTGCGACCGGATCAATTATAATTGGCGCTATCGTTTGGATCATTCCTTTTTTGATCAATGGGTTTGAGGTTCTCTCTCTTGAAAGTCTTAAATATATCAACTTAGGGATTACGGTCGCTGGACTATTTTGGTTTTCATATTTTAAGTGGGCCTGGAAATGGAACTATATAAGAAAGCTTTTATATCGGCCAAACCTAAACGGAACATGGTTGGGTGAGTTTGAATCTGATTGGAGAAATGATCAGGGCCAAGTAAATCCACCAAAAAGGTTTGTTCTCGTTATTCGTCAGCACTGGTTTACTATATCTGTAAGAGCTTTCACAAACATACAAAAAACAGAATCGTATGTGGAAACTCTGATGCTAGATGACAATAAGGGTACAAAGCTTCTTGCTTACCTATTTTCTGAAAAGCGCTCAAGAACTGGGGAGCATGGCTCAAGACAAGGAGCCGCAGAGTTAGACCTAGTAGAAACAGAGATAAATAAGTTATTAGAAGGTCATTTTTGGACACAAGCAGGAACACGTGGATATATACGGGTAAAACAAATATCTAGCAATGATCACATGGACTCTTTTGAGCAAGCAGAAAATAAGTGGTCAAATAGTAGTTGCTGGGAATCAATTCAAGGTAGCAACTGTTAAATCAGGTAGCCGGTAGCTTCTAGCTACCGGCCCCAACACAATCCATTAAGTGAGTCCGTGATGGGCGGCTTTCTATTCACAATGAATCACTACCCAACGATCCCAGCAACACTAGGACACCCACAGATTGAAAGATGACACCGGAAGTAGTACGGGCCTTCCACTTTAACGGCCATTTCTCCTTCCTGGAGCTGGAAGAGGTTAAATACAGAAAAATTATGTTTGAGCTTTAAAATTTTGTGATTTTGGCCAAAAACCAGAAGGAATAGTATCGAAAGGTTGAGAGGGAATTAGTGGGGCGTTGCAGAAAGGAAACGTTGGCAATCGCCTATGCCATGTACCCAGCGTTTATTGAGCTGAATACAGACTTGCCGTACAGCCTCTGCTGATCCCACCAGGCCTTTAAAGCGGCTTTCAAAGTTCCGATTAAGATAAAGCCAGTGTTTTGTTGAGATTCCCAGCCGCTCAAGGATAGGGGGCGCGTTTTGAGAAATGGCACCGCGCTTTTTGGGGTCTAAATGCCGGCCACTCCAGTCTACTAACGCCAAATAGTGATCCAATTGAAAGGGCAACCCTTTCGGCATATTAAGGTGCTCGCCGCCCACAAACGGTAGTAGCTCCTTCGGTTGCTCACCTGAGATCACAGCGCGAACACGCTGCTGAATGGACGTGTGATCGGAGTCCTCCGGGGTTTTTGCAATATCGGCACGGATAGGGTTGAGATCGACATAGGCCATGCAGGCAGCCAAAGCTCTTTCATCCAATAGCGCCTGAGATTTGAAACGGCCCTCCCAGAAGCGGCCTGTACAGCGATATTCTGCATTGGCTTGGCGAGCAATAGATTCGTTTAGGTAGCGCATAAACCAACTAATATCCATTAATCGCTCTCGCCACAGCTCAATCAGCTCTTTAAGCTTGCTCTTTTCACTGCAATCTAGAGAGGCACCCTGAATAAAGCGCTGAGCCAAATTAGGAGCTTTAAATAGTTCCTGCCAGCGGAGAATGACTTCAGTATCAGACCAAGTTCTGGCCGTTTTAGCATCGATATAGAGCACCACATGGTAGTGATTACTCATTACCGCATAAGCAGCGATATCCAGCGCAAAGATAGCAGCTAGCTTTTTCATCCCAATCTCAATCCACTGGCGCCGGTGTTCATAATCCCTCCCCAATAGAGCATCTCTTCCACAAAGGAACGCCCGGCGTACACAGCGGGAGACGCAGTGATAGTACGGAGTCGCATCAAGTGAGATCTGTGAGCGGCGAGGCTGGGTCATCGGGTATGGATTTAACTGTTTTAATATCCAGTACTTTTATTGTGATTTCCGTATTGTGTCAATAGTTGTGACGCCTTAAGCTCTACCTTTAATGGGTCTCCAGAAACGGTCTACTACATCTTTATATTGATAGAGCGGAAGATGAAGCTCTGCTTCAATATCCAAAGCTATTTATTGTGGGGATGCTCATTTCGGTGGTATGCAGGGTGGGCACTGAGGGATCACAATAGTATACAATCTCCGAGATCCAGGTTAACAAAGCAATGCAACCGACATCTTACTTTGTGCTTAGGAGAGTTCGAGTAAAGTGATTTTTCCCAATCCCGAAGACTTATCACCAGAAGAATTTGAGTTGTTGGTTAAAGAATGGTTTGAATCTTGTAAAGGTGAGCTTTCTTCATTCAATGCGACCCAAAGGCAGATTAAATCTGGGTATGATGGAGATTATGAGATTGATGTGGCGATCTCCTTCGAAATCTTTGGAGGGGCTAAAATCGATGTTATCGTCGAGTGTAAAAAATACAAGAATCCAGTTGGCCGAGATCTTATTCAGATTTTAAAGGACAAGAAGAATTCAACTGGATCTCATAAAGCTATTCTCATTACGACTAGTACGTTTCAATCAGGTGCAATTGAATACGCAGCAAAGAACGGGATCGCTTTAATGGAGGTGGTTAACGGGGCTGCTATGTTCATTCAGGCAAGTGCCGCTTCAGCGAGAGAACTTCCATCTATTCCGGATAAGCTCGCCGCTCTTGTGTGGCCTGAAGACCCAGAAGGATTTATGGCTTTACCTATGGCGATATCCAAAAAGAGAATATTTGTACTTGAGCACTATTTAGAGGATGGGTGGGCACAGAACAAAGCCATACACCCAACACCGGCACATTCGTGCCTCCGCAAGTGATGGTGGCGTTCAATTTCTCGAAAGAAATCGTGCGTAACAAGATAATCGAATTAATTTCCTATCACGGCGGTATAAAGCCGGAAAGGATATACGATGATGCTAAGTTAGAGAAAGATCTTGGTATTACTGGCGACGATCTCTGGGAATTGTTAGAAGACATAGATAAAGAGTTTGAGATCGATTGGAAAGAAGCAGATTTCTCATATTTTTTCTATCCAGAGTGCGCTGGTTTTATCTGGAGCGCAATGAACAAAGATAAAGTAAAAAGTATCAAGGCTCATCCTATAACAGTAAATCACCTGGTTTTGGTTGCGCAAAGAGGTGGGTGGTTTACACCGGAGAGCCAGAATTGAACAAGGCGCTGCAACCGACTGGTAAAACAAGCACCATTTTTGTCAGCAACTGAGCGCGGCGGTAGCTTCACGGGGGGCTAAGGAAAGATGAGAAGAAGTAGAGTTTTTGGGGAAAGAGAACTACGGGACTTTCTTGAAGCCGCGAAGGCTAATGTAGCTCGTTCAATTGAATCCGAAAATGATGACTACATCCTAAACGTCAATGAAGACGATTATATAGCCCATAAAGTATCCGAGGCTACAGTTGAAAATCTAGAAATTCACGTCGACGATATCTATGCATATTCAAGCGAGCAGATGATACCTGCTGAGTATTTCCCATCTGGCTTTCACGTTTATTCAGGAAAATCTTACAAGAAGGATGTGATTAAATTCCATATTCCTATTAGCGGCAACATTCAGTTACTCTACCTCATGCCTAGTAGTAGAATACTATGGAGCATGGATATAGAGGTTAATCGTGATGAATTCTGTTTTGAGATCATAAATTTCAGAGATGATGCTGAGGGCATTGTTCGAGAGAAGGATTCGAATATCCGTCGCATAATGCAACAGTACCAGAATGTTAGAGCTGAGGTAGAAAGGGCCAATGTCGGCTTGGAGCAGCATATTCGCAGTGCCTTCAATTATCGAAAGCAGAGAATACAGAAAAGTTCTGGAGTATTGGCTTCACTAGGTGTTCCAATCAAAAAGGCAGATGCACCACCGGAAACGTTTTCTGTCCCAGTACCCCAGAAACGTAAAAGAGCTATTCTAAGCAAGCCTAAAGTGAAGGATGTCGGATTCACTCCAGAGCCTTGCCTTGATCAGTCAACATATGATGAAATTTTGAAGTTAATCCACGATGTCGGAAAAGAATTTGAGCGTTTACCAAGCTTATACGCTGATAAGGAAGAAGAGCATCTTAGGGATCATTTCTTAATGATGTTAGAGCCAAATTTTGAAGGATCAGCTACTGGAGAGACCTTTAATAAAACGGGAAAAACGGATATATTGCTGAGACATGATGGGTCGAATGTATTTATTGGTGAGTGCAAGTTCTGGAAGGGGGAGAAGAGTTTTCTCGCAACCATAAGTCAGCTCCTAGGCTACCTCACGTGGAGAGATTCGAAGGCTGCAGTAATCATGTTTGTACCAAACAAGGATTTTAGTAGCGCTGTTTATACTGCTAAAGAAGCTGCATCAAAGCATGAAAATTTCATCAAATATTCTAATGAAAGAGATGAAACATGGATTAACTATGAGTTTCATTTAGATGATGACAGAAATAGAGTGGTCAAGCTGGCTGTAATGCTCTACCACACGCCCAGATAAATCTAACAAGGCTCTGCGGACCAGTTTTATACGCAAGTATTTTTGTTCATATCGGCCCTCTGGTTATGCTCTGAACTAGTAGAGGAGATATTACCTCAATCAATTCAGAGTCAATTCTGATGTAAAACAGGGTGAGATAGAGGGCCTTATTTGTCCTGTAAGCGTGCTAGATCAGAGCGAATCCACTATTTGTTATAGGTTTTTATGATCTTCAGGCCTGAACGGTACTATTGGATATAATCTATTCAACTTTTAGGGCTACATTTAGCTAGTGCTGCGGTGCAGGGGCATTGAGTAAGCTTAAAAGATGTGTATAAAACACAGACCGAGCTTTACATGCAATTTAACCAAGACTAAGGAAAAGTAGAATGGTACCGAAAGAAGATTTATACATCATGGATGTTGGAGAATTCACTACTAATCTCTATAGGATGGGAAATGCAGAATGGCCTAAATTCGATGAAGCTCGAGCTAGAATTGATGTAATGATAACCAAACGTGATGGAGTTGAAGTAGTTATTGCAAATGGAAACGGTTTTTCTGCATTTGACCACTTAACAAAAATGATGAGAAAACCAGGTAAAAAAATCTGGAAGATTAAAAAAGGTGTTAGAATTCCTAATGAACTTAAGTTAGTTGAAGACAAGCGCCCCGGGCATGAAGGCCATTATATGATTGCACCAGAAACAACCATGCCACTCAAAAAATATTTAGGGCTTCTCGAGGAGTTCGGGCTTGATCGATCTAAGGTTGTTAAATTAGACGGAAAGGAGATTGAGAATGTCGGATAGAGGGATAAACCCAATTATCAGCGAATATAATATTCTTTGGGAAGCGCTTAAGCACTACGAGGAACGCCTTGAAAAAATGTCAGAAATGACAACCGATGAAGACCAGGAGTTAGTCTTCGATGAGAAACTCCAGGATATCGAGGGAATTCTAAATTCGATTAAATTTGCAGCAAAGCGGGACTATGATTTGAACTTGTCATAATTGACGGTATATGTAAATCGGGTAGCCGGTAGTTTCTAACTGCCGGCTACCACACCACCCATCATGCGGGTCCGCAATGGACGGTTCCCTATCCGTAATGAATCTCTACCCAACGATAGCGTCGAGCAGCTCTTCATTTGAATTTGGGATCATGGCAGTGCGCTACCTCAACTTATACGACTGGCAACATATCGGTAGGCTAGCTCTGTCTTTTAACTCGTGGATTTAGGTTCAGGCCTTCACCCTGTCCAAGGTATTAATCCCGGCATTTGGCTACTATGCCGCCTGCTGACTTCTGTTTAATCACCTTGACCATTACTGGCCGAGGCGCGGATATGTACCACCACTTTTTCCATCCCCGCGATGATGGCTAGCGGGCTGGGCCTATTTATGAGTCAGCGGCCACGCTGACAGCTTCACAGCAGCAAGCTAAACAGATCTCCCCAGATAAGTACGTGAACTTTCACTACACAACTGCATCATTTACTCTACCCGTTAGATCACATGGCTTCGGTGTGCTTGGCCACCTCGCCTCCAGGCTAAGCCTTATATGATGTTTCTGTCCGTTAGCTCGTAGTTTTGCTAGCGACTTCCTCTCCACAAGACCTCGCGGTATTGCAGTTGCCATTCGCTAGTAGTTAGCATTTAATGGAGGCCATTAAACGGTGATCTTCCTACAGGGGACTTTCACCCCATTAGTTCACGCCCATGCTGGGCGTACCAAAGCAAAGCAGCACCGCCCACTACGTGGGCTGGACAGCGTTTCTGCGGCTTCGCCGCTCCAAATCTGCCGCTGTTTGCGGCGATATATGGATGAGTGATGTCTGATATCGAGATTCAAGAAGGAATTGAAGAGTACTTAAAGGCAAGAAAAAATGTCTTGGCTTTGGGTAGGAAATACCCAGATCGAATTGGAGGCAATGACAATATAATCGGGCGCATCGGTGAATTTATTGCATTGAGGTTCCTTGAAAGTATTGGGCAAAACCCTCAAATGGTGGAACACAGCTCTAATCCAGGATTCGATTTGCTCGAAGGAGAAACCCAAACACAAGTAAAGGTAATCACCTCTGAAAACCGAAAAGGCAGGAATGTACGCTTAAAAAAACCGTGGAATCAGTTTCTTTTGATCGAGTTGGGTGAACAGTACAAACCTGAACGAATTGGCGTTCTTACAGAAGCGCAACATCAAAAAGCACTTAATGAAAACAATTGGAGTAAATCACCAATTGTTAAACTTACAATGTTAGGCCCCAAGGGGCTAATTGGTCGTTACGGCAAAATCTATGCTAAAAATGAGCTATCCATATAACAAGCATCTGCAGTTGACCCTTGATGCTACGTGCCTTTTGGGTTTGCTGCATAAATTAACCCAAAAGTCGCACCACACCAAGGTCAACTGAGGTGGATGTTATGTGTCATCGAACCATGAACCACTATAAGAAGAAGCTGATTTCCCTATTAATAGTTGGCTCGGTATTGATCCTACTCTATCGAGTGGTTGACTCATCTAGTTTTATCTCCAATGAGCCTAAAGGCTTCCCTCCTTTTGGCTGGCATTGGTGGATAGCAATGGCATACTGGTTGTTCGTCGTCACATATGTTTTTCGCTTCAACTGCCCAAAATGTAAAAAGCCACAGATAATCAGAGGCAGCAGCATAAAACAATGGCATTGGCCAAGTGAGTCATGCTGGTCTTGTAATCACAAGTTTAGGCAGCACAGTGGCAACATATAGCAAATCAATCAATGGCGCCCCTACGGGCTGGACCTCCACTCTGCGGCTTTGCCGCTGCGTTCCGGCCCATTATTGAGGCGTTAGGCTAAACAAAATATGGAGTAAAAATTGGAATTCGATTACGCAAAAATACTCTTCGCCGTTGTGACAACAGTTGTAAGTGTTGCAATAACTTTCTATCTAAAAGATTTCTTGCAAAAGAAAAGCGAGTACAAAAAACTTAAAGAGAAGCTTGAAACTGTGGCCGGTAGAAATGCCTATATTGTTTACACTGGCGCGGGCAGCAGTGCAGGCAGCAATCTCTATAAGATTGTGGATATTGATGAGGGTGGAGTTACATTGAAGAATTCTCTTCAAACAATATTTATACCTCCTCAGCTTTTACTTCATTCGGCAATGATAGTTCCTGATGACAACTACGAAGAACTTAAGAAAGAATATCAAGCTAAAGAAATAGAGATGGTCGCAGAATCAATGTTTCAGCCATTATTTGATAAAATGTTAGAAGGCATAGAGGCTGATATTTCTGAGGATGATAGCGAGTTAAGCTCACGTATTGAGGTCAGAGTAATTCAAATTCTAGAGGCCAAGGGGGTTCTTTCTCAAGTTTCTACAGCAGAGCTAAACAGGCTACAGCACATTGCCGAAAAAGCCTAAATCGGGTAGCCGGTAGTTTCTAACTACCGGCCCCCACACCACCCATCGTGCGGGTCCGCAATGGGCGGTTCCCTATCCGTAATGAATCTCTACCCAACGATAGCATCGAGCAGCCCTTCATTTGAGTTGAGTATCATGGCAGTGCGCTACCTCAACTTATCCGAATGGCAACATATCGGTAAGCTAGCCCTGTCTTTTAACTCGTGGAGTTTGGGTTCAGGCCTTCACCCTGTCCAAGGTATTAATCTTGGCATTTGGCTACTATGCCGTCGGCTGACTTCTGTTTAGTCACCTTGACCATTACTGACCGAGGCGCTGCTGTTTCCCACCATTTTTGTTTACCCCACGATGGTGGCTAGTGGGTTGGGCCTACTTATGAGTCAGCGGCCACGCTGACAGCTTCACAGCAGCAAGCTAAACAGATCTCCCCAGATAAGAACGTAAACTTTCACTACACAACTGCATCATTGACTCTACCCGTTAGATCACCCGGTTTGGGCGCACTTGGCCACCTCGCCTCCAGGCTAAGCCTTATATGATGTTTCTGTCCGTCAGCTCGTAGTTTTGCTAGCGGCTTCCTCCCCACAAAACCTCACGGTGTTGCAGTTGCCATTCGCTAGTAGTTAGCATTTAATGGAACCCATTAAATGGTGATCCTCCTACAGGGGACTTTCACCCCATTAGTTCACGCCCATACTAAGCGTACCAAATTAATCAATGGGGCACGTCATTAAAGCGTTATGGAAAATACTAACTAACCTAAGGAGAAAATAGTGCATACACCTATAGAATTCTATCTAAAGACTCCTGTTGAACTATATCGGGCAGGAACACCAACTAAATCAAAATTTGACTATATTCGCACAATGCCCCCAAGAACAGCGGATCAAACATACGATATAAAAATCAACCCTGAAACTGGGGTAGTTGATCACACATCTGGCGGTGTCAGCCTTTTCGACAAGCCAAAAATGGACTTCAGTCCTGATTGGTGGGTCATCCCACCCAAAACTGAGTTGCCTCCAGGGTTTACAGTCTCAAAAGATTTAACAAATGGTGTATTTAAAGGACACTATACGATCCGTTCATTAAAGCCCATTAAATTAGATGAATGGAAAAAAATATTGCTAAATTGGGCAGAGAAAAATGCCATCCATATTAAAGAATATCGAAATCGAGGAGCTATGTAATGTTTGGAATACAAGAATTAAGGCTTATACGCTACTCTGTAAAACAAACAATGGAAAATATGAAAAAAAGAAAGAGTATCCTAGACCCTGAAAGTGATGATGCAGTCGAAATCTCAAATGACCTCGCATTATATAGCATTATCCTCGAAAAAATATCGGATAACCCAGATGTGTAACCATACATCGGGTAGTCGGTAGTTTCTAACTACCGGCCTCACACCACTCATCGTGCGGCTCCACAATGAGTGGTTCCTTACCTGTTATGAATTTTCACCCAACAACCACGTAACGAAATCAACCCCATCTTTTGGAAGAGTTCATAAGCAACACCAGGACACTCACAGATTGAAAGACGACACCGGAAGTAGTACGGACCTTCCACTTTAACGGCCATTTCTCTTGGTCTGGTGAAGAGCAAGGAGAAATGTAGAAAATTATGCTTGAGGTTTGAAAATTGCGTGATTTTGGCCAAGTCGGAAGAAATAGTATCGAAAGGTTGAGAGGGAATTAGTGGGGCGTTGCAGAAAGGAAACGTTGGCAATCGCCTATGCCATGTACCCAGCGTTTATTGAGCTGAATACAGACTTGCCGTACAGCCTCTGCTGATCCCACCAGGCCTTTAAAGCGGCTTTCACAGTCCCGATTAAGATAGAGCCAGTGTTTTGTTGAGATTCCCAGCCGCTTAAGGATACGGGGCGCATTTTGAGAAATGGCACCGATCGGCTTGAGACCTACATAGGCTATGAAGTAGGCCTCCTGAATCGAGGCTAGCGGGTTGGGCCCTATATGATTTCAAGGTCACGCATACAGCAGCAAGCTAAGCAGATCTCTCCAGATAAGAACGTGATCTTTCAATACACGACTACATCATTAGCTCGGCCCATTAGCCACATAGCTACGGCATGCTTGGCCACCTCGCCTCCAGGCTAAGCCTTATAGGATGTTTCTGTTTGTCAGCTCGCAGTTTTACTAGCGGCTTCCTCCCACAAGACTTCGTGGTGTTGTAGTTGTCATTCGCTAGTAGTTAACATTTAATGGAATCCATTAAATGTTGATATCCCTATAGGGGACTTTCACCCCATTAGTTCACGCCCATACAGAGCGTACCAAAACGCTCAACTACACCCCGGCCAAGCGGCCTCTGTCGGACAGCCAAAAGCGTACTTCGCACTGGCTGCCGGTTAGCTGAGAGTAATTGTGACGGTCGGTTTTAGTGATTTTTCATACTAACTGAAGGTTTAGTGCCACTAAATAGCACCCTGTATTGAGCCATTTTTGCTAGTTGATATTTAGGTAGTTTCGCTCCTAGAGTGTTCGCTCAGGTACTGGAGGAATGGGCAGCCCGCTGTAATTTCGCGGGATACCAGTGAGATAGGGATTGGTTGGGGAAAGTGCGGTATTATTTCCTCTTAAGTATTGGGCAGCAGCCAGCCAAGCTGTGGTTGGCAAAGTGCTAGTAGACGGTTCTGGACGCGCCAGCTATAACCAGGCCAGGCAAGATCGCTTAACCCCTTCGGAGCTGCCCTTGGTGGCAACGTTATACGTATCTGAGAATCAGTAATGAATAGTTTTTTAGTTTCCAATATTGCCGACAGGCAACACAAAGTAATCTACAAAGATTTGGGTGAAGGAGCAATTTTTGATCTTTCCCCGTCCCAACATGGCTGGAACGAATTTTCTTCAGTAGAGATTGGTGATTCAGTCTACGTCATAAATAAAAACCTCAATGTTGTGCTGCACTATAAAGTCACTAAGATAGTGGATGGTATTAAGTTAGACGAATCAACCGAGTTTGCTGATAAGATTGCCTCACCTACAGGTGGTGATGTACGAGTAGTTTTTGGTAGCCCAGTAAATCGCGTAGACATGGAATACCCTACATTCGTGCGCAAAAAAGGCGTCAGAAGCACAAAATTAAATCCAGATACATATAAAATGCTTCAAGGTTTTAACTGTGCAAAATTCTAAAAACCTTATAGCAAGTTAAGGCGCTCGTGGGCAACACTAGGACACCCACAGATTGAGAAATGCCACCGGAAATAGTGCGAGCCTTCCACCTTAACGACCATTTCTCCTGATCTGATGTAGGATGAGGTGAAATGCTAAAAAACTATGCTTTAGGTTTGAAAATTGCGTGATTTTGGCCAAACCGGAAGGAATAGTATCGAAAGGTTGGGAGGAAATTAGTGGGGCGTTGCAGATAGGAAACGTTGGCAATCGCTTATGCCATGTACCCAACGTTTATTGAGCTGAATACAGGCTTGCCGTACAGCCTCTGCCGTTCCCACCAGGCCTTTAAAGCGGCTTTCAAAGTTCCGATTAAGATAGAGCCAGTGTTTTGCTGAGATGCCCAGCCGCTCAAGGATAGGGGGCGTGTTTTGAGAAATGGCACTGCGCTTTTTGGGGTCTAAATGCCGGCCACTCCAGTCTACTAACGGCAAATAGTGATCCAATTGAAAGGGCAACCCTTTCGGCATATTAAGGCGCTCGCCGCCGACAAACGGTAGTAGCTCTTTAGGCTGCTCACCTGAGATCACAGCACGAACACGCTGCTGAATGGACGTCTGATCGGAGTCCTCCGGGGTTTTTGCAATATCGGCACGGATAGGATTGAGATCGACATAGGCCATGCAGGCAGCCAAAGCTCTTTCATCCAACAGCGCCTGAGATTTAAAACGGCCCTCCCAGAAGCGGCCAGTACAACTGGTCTTCTGCATAGGCTTGGCGAGCAATAGATTTGTTTAGGCAGCGCATAAACCAACTGATATCCATTAATCGCTCTCGCCATAGCTCGATAAGCTCCTTAAGCTTGTTCTTTTCACTGCAATCCAGGCTCAATCCACTGGCGCCGGTGCGTATAATCCCTCCCCTCTTCCACAAAGGAATGCTTCGGGTACAGTCGTATCAAGAGAGATCTGTAAGCTGCAGGGCTAGATCATGGGGCATGGGTTTTATTATTTTAATATCCAATGTTTTTGTGTGCTTTCCATATTGTGTCAATAACTGTAACGCCTTAAGCTCTATTTTTGATGGGTATCCAGAAACGGCCCCATTTACTCTACCCGTTAGATCACATGGCCTCGGTATCCTTTTCCACCTCACCTCCAGGCTAAGCCTTATAGGATATGTTCGTCAGCTCGTAGTTTTGGTAGCGGCTTCCTCTCCACAAGACCTCGCGGTATTGTAGTTGCCATTCGCTAGTAGTTAGCATTCAATGAAGTCCATTAAACGGTGATCTTCCTACAAGGGACTTTCACCCCATTAGTTCACGCCCATGCTGAGCGTACCAAACAAATCATGGCGTTGCTACGCGGCTGGGACCTCCGTTTTGGCGCTGAGTTTTATACACAAGTTTTTCCAGTTTCACCAAGAAAATCAATAAGTTACAGTTTAATCTGGTAAGAGTTTCAGACTTGATCAGATTATTATGCGGGACTGGGTCATGGACAAAGAAAAAAATCAAGATATGGGTGATACACGCTTGAATAAACACTTGTCCAATATTCTTAGTAGTTTAAGTTCCGATCCAAAGAACAGTATTCCCTGCGCAAACAAAACTTGGGCAGAAACGTTTGCGGCTTATGGCTTTATCGAAAATGGTAAAGTCAACTTTGACTCTATTATGAGTGGCCATAAATCGGCAACTCTTGAAAGGATCAAAGCGCAGCCCGTTGTTCTTATCCCTCAGGATACAACCTTTCTAAATTTTGCCACTGACCTAGAAAGTAAAGAGATGGGAACACTTAGGCGTAAAGAGACCAATCTGATCCAGAGCGTCCATTATGAGAAACACCTCTTAAGCAACCCACACTAATCCACTCTTAGAACCTGTACCCCACCCTACCCCGATACCTCAACAACTCCCTAAACTATTACCGACTTATGAAATTTGGTGAGTGCCAGCTTAGGGATTCATGATCATATTGACTGTTAAATAGGGGAGCAAGAAGACACACCAAAAAATTGTTAAATCAATGGATTGCGGGCTAACGTTAAAATCGGGATAGTGGCCAAAGTGATAATTCTTGCAGCCTGCACGAACGTGTCAGAATGCTTTAATCCTATGATTTCAAATAAAAGGTTTCGCTTTGGCGTAGAAATCAATTCTGCGAGATCAGTCATAATAATAGCGGCAAAAATGATCACCATATAAATGTTATGACTATAATATCCTGTGATATTTATTTCACCGATAAATATCTATGTTCGGATGGCAGTAATTTTAGTTGAATTTCATATATTAACTTATAAGCTTGGAGGCTTAAAATGACTACCGAAACCAATTTTATTGAACTAGCAAGAGAGCAAAGAAAAAATCTACGTACAAACCTTGAAAATCTACCGGAAGATGTGCAAAAAGAATTCTCGATTGCGTCAGCAGAGTATGCCTTCTCTGGAGATTTGGCAATTATAGTAAGTGGAATTGGGTATACACACGTGGTTATGACTCTCACATTTGAATCTGGTGAAGTACTTAGATTCGAAGGTAATGGAGGTGGATTAATCATTGGTGCAGGTGGTGTTAGTTATGGTGGGGGCGTATCCAGTTTATCTCCTGCTCAACTTATCACTAAAGGGGATATGCATTTTCTATTTCAGACCACCTTAGTAGGCACTATTTTAGAATTCGGAGGAGTAGGAAGTTTCGTTGGTGGTGGGCCAAATATTGCATCGGGTACTGCGGCGGGTAGTGGTAAATTCACCAAACAATAAGCTCCAACTCTACTAGCGCTCACTCGATGTTATAAATCGGCGCTTAGGGTAGACTCTGTACAAAGAATTTATGTCAATTATTGTCAGCTAACTGAAGACCTAAGAATTAACAGGATTTGAATTAGCATGTCATAAATCGGGTAGCCGGTAGTTTCTAACTGCCGGCTACCACACCACAGATTACTTGGCTTCAGTGTCCCTGGCTACCTCACCTTCATGCTAAACCTTATAGGATATTTCTGTTCGTAAGCTCATAGTTTTGCTAGCAGCTTCCTCCCCACAACACCTCACGGTATAAGAAACACTAAAAACACTAAGACACCCACAGATTGAAATATGACACAGGAAAAAGTACAGGCCTTCCACCTTGACGGGCATTTCTCCTGGTCTGGTATAGGGCAAAGTTAAATACTAAAAAATTATGCTTTAGGTATGAAAATTGCGTGATTTTGGCCAAATCGGAAGGAATAGTATCGAAAGGCAGGGTGGGAATTAGGAAGGGCTTGCCGAAAGAAAACGTTGGCAGTCGCCTATGCCATGTACCCAGCGTTTATTGAGCTGAATACAGACTTGCCGTACAGCCTCTGCTGATCCCACCAGGCCTTTAAAGCGGCTTTCAAAGTTCCGGTTGAGATAGAGCCAGTGTTTTGCTGAGATGCCCAGCCGCTCAAGGATAGGGGGCGCGTTTTGAAAAATGGCACCGCGCTTTTTGGGGTCTAAATGTCGGCCACTCCAGTCTACTAGTGCCAAATAGTCATCCAGCCGAAAGGGAACCCTTTCAACATATTAAGGCGCTCGCCGCCCACAAACGGTAGCAGCTCTTTAGGCTGCTCACCTGATATCACAGCACGAACACGCTGCTGAATGGACGTGTAATCGGAGTCCTCCGGGGTTTTTCCAATATCGGCACGGATAGGATTGAGATCGACATAGGCCATACAGGCAGCCAAGGCTCTTTCATCCAATAGCGCCTGAGATTAGAAACGGCCCTCCCAGAAGCTGCCTGTACAGCGGTCTTCTGCATTGGCTTGGCGAGCAATAGATTCGTTTAGGCAGCGCATAAACCAACTGATATCCATTAATCGCTCTCGCCATAGCTCGATTAGATCTTTAAGATTGTTCTTTTCACTGCAATCCAGTGCGGCGCCCTGAATGAAGCGCTGAGCCAAATTAGAAGCTTTAAATAGCTTCTGCCAGCGGAAAATGACCTCAGTATCAGACCAAGTTCTGGCCGTTTTAGCATTGATATAGAGCACCACATGGTAGTGATTACTCATTACCGCATAAGCAGCGATATCCAGCGCAAAGATAGCAGCTAGCTTTTGCATCCCAGCCTCAACCCACTGGCGCCGGTGCTCATAATCCCTCCCCTCTTCCACAAAGGAATACTCTGTGTACACAGTGGGAGACGCAGTGATAGTACAGAGTCGTATCAAGAGAGATCTATGAGCGGCGAGGCTGGGTCATGGGGAATTGGTTTAACTATTTTAGTATCCATTATTTTTATTGTGATTTCCGTATTGTGTCAATGACTGAGACACCTTAAGCTCTACCCTTTATGGGTGTCCCGAAACGGCCATTTATGACAATTTATACAATTGAACTATCTGATGACAACAATTGTACGTTCACTCCAAAAGATGAAGTTAGATCCATAGAAACCCATGGTTCTCTACTATCTAAAGGGAAAGAGTTAGAGTGGCCTCATTCTCTTGAAGTATCGTTAGAGGATGAATGCGAGATAAAAGATTTTTCATTCATTCAATCTGGATCATTAGTAATATCGAATAATGTGAAAGTTATAATAGGCGAAGAACTGGAAAAGTTTGGACAGCTATTAACCATAACATATAACAATAAAACTTTTTGGTTATGGAATGTTACACAATCATTAGATGCTCTAGATCATGGCCAATCATCTTTTAATCGTTATGGGAGTGTATCGCGCCCTGTATTTAAAAAAGATTTGCCTGAGCAAATTCTAGCTTTCAAAATTAAAGAAGATAATTTTTCAACAATATTCTGTAATTCATACCTAAAAGACCTGATTCAAGCTAATAATTTCAACGGTGTTTCTTTCGAGGCCAAGGCTTCAGCATAAATCGAGTAGTCGGTAGTTCCTTGCTACCGGCTACCGTACCATTCATCGCCTAAGAAATTGAGTTTATACCCAACGATAGTCTCGTGTAACTCTACATCATATAAAAGACAATAGTCATGGCATTAGACCACTATTCCATCGACTAATTTCTCTTTAATCATCTTGGCCATTAGTGACCTAGACAATGCTGTGCTCTACTATCTATTTTTTCTTTCTCCGCAGTGGAGCTCACTTATGAGTCCCGCTGTCAGCTTTACAGCAGCAAGCTAAACAGATTTCCCCAGATAAGAACGTGAACTTTCACTATACCCCCGAATCATTTACTCTATCCGATAGATCACATGGCTTCGGAGTTCTTGGCCACCTCAGCTTCAAGGATGTTCTGTTCCTCAGCACGTACTTTACTAGCGGCCCCCTCACCACAAGACCTTACAGTGTTACAGTTGCCATTCGTTAGTAGTTAGCATTTAATGGTGATCTTCCTACAGGGGACTTTTACCCTATTAGTTCACGCCCATGCTGGGCGTACCAAGTTTAGGCACCAGACGCCTACGACGTGGATGCTAAATATGTTATGTACTAAACGGAGATTGTATAAGTGGCATGGAATACCTTTATTGAAGAGATAAGTCTTGAAAACATACCATTTTCAAACGATGTTCTGTTGTTTCTGGAGAGAGGCAAAATCAATGTAGGAGAGCCCAAAAGGGGAAGTGTAGATTTATCTAAAGTTGTTGGAACAACTCACCCTGATTACTGCGGCAAGACGTGGGGTCAATTGAAGCCAATTCCAGGAACTTCCGATGGTGATTTCATGAACAATAGAGAGGTTGCATTACAGGGACTCAAGAGAGCTATTGTAAATGTTAAAGCATTAGAGAAAAATCCTAGTTACTATTTTGATGATAATGAAAAGACACACTGGTCTTTCTATCAAATTGATGATAAATATTACATTTCCTCAGGGAATCATCGGACTGTTATTGGTCGCCTATTTCTCCATCTAAACAATCAAGAGCAACTGGTTCATGGTGTGACAATTACTCCCGCTGAATTTAAAAAAAAATCAGAGATAGATCACAACTCCCCAAGTTTAATTTCTCGTTTTATAGCATGGATTAGACCATAACAAATCAATTAATTTCGCGCCTACGTCATCGGATGCGGCAAAGCTGTGCAGGTATTGAGGAGTTATTCACGAGATAATTAAAACCTACGGGAACATACCATGATTGAATGGACTACTACGATATCATTTTCAATAAGCTTTATACTTTAATTTCACTTATGATAAATGCAGTAATTATTTACAAGTGAGTTAGTGACAAAAAGAGAAGAATAAGCTAAATGATCAAGCATTCCATATGATAAGGGGGTTGGCGCCAGCTGGAACGTGCCGCTGCAATGTAGTGTTAAACACTAGGACACCTACAGATTGAAAGATAACACCGGAAATAGTACAGGCCTTCCACCTTGACTGCCATTTCTCCTGGCCTGGTGTAGGGCAAGATG
Source organism: Microbulbifer maximicatervae (SeqCode) (assembly GCF_052467815.1). Classification (NCBI taxonomy): domain Bacteria; kingdom Pseudomonadati; phylum Pseudomonadota; class Gammaproteobacteria; order Cellvibrionales; family Microbulbiferaceae; genus Microbulbifer; species Microbulbifer maximicatervae (SeqCode). Next base: position 2,678,640 of record NZ_CP174326.1, on the reverse strand, counting down.
AAATTTTATAAATTATGCTTGAGGTTTAAAGATTCGTGATTTTAGCCAACCCGAAAGGAATAGCATCGAAAGGTTGGGAGGGAGTTAGTGGGGCATTGCAGATAGGAAACGTTGGCAGTCGCCTATACCCTATGCCCAGCGTTTATTGAGCTGAATACAGGCTTGCCGTACAACCTCTGCTGATCCCACCAATCCTTTAAAGCGGCTTTCAAAGTTCCGATTAAGATAGAGCCAGTGTTTTGCCGAGATGCCCAGCCACTCAAGGATAGGGGCCGTCTTTTGAGAAATGGCACCGCGCTTTTTGGGGCCTAAATGCCGGCCACTCCAGTTTACTAACGCCAAATAGTGATCCAATTGAAAGGGCAACCCTTTCGGCATATTAAGGCGCTCGCCGCCCACAAACGGTAGCAGCTCTTTAGGCTGCTCACCTGAGATCACAGCGCGAACACGCTGTTGAATGGACGTGTGATCCGAGTCCTCCGGTTTTTTTGCAATATCGGCACGGATAGGATTGAGATCAACATAGGCCATGCAGGCAGCCAAGGCTCTTTCATCCAATAGCCCCTGAGACTTGAAACCGCCCTCCCAGAAGCGGCTAGTACAGCGATCTTCTGCATTGGCTTGGCGAACAATAGATTCGTTTATGCAGCGCATAAACCAACTGATATCCATTAATCGCTCTCGCCACAGCTCGATCAGCTCCTTAAGCTTGTTCTTTTCACTGCAATCCAGTGCAGTGCCCTGAATGAAGTGCTGAGCCAAATTAGAAGCTTTAAATAATTCCTGCCAGCGGAAAATGACCTCAGTATCAGACCAAGTTCTGGCCGTTTTAGCATCGATATAGAGTACCACATGGTAGTGATTACTCATTACCGCATAGGCAGCGATATCCAGCGCAAAGATAGCAGCTAGCTTTTGCATCCCAGCCTCAACCCACTGGCGCCGGTGCTCATAATCCCTCCCCAATTGATCATCTCTTCCACAAAGGAACGCCCGGCGTACACAGCGGGAGACACAGCGATAGTACGGAGTCGCATCAAGTGAGATCTGAGAGCGGCGAGACTGGGTCATCGGACATGGGGTTAACTGTTTTAATATCCAGTATTTTTATTGTGCTTTCAGTATTGTGTCAATAGTTGTGACGCCTTAAGCTCTACCTTTGATCGGTGTCCAGAAACGGCCTCGTTTACCCCATTAGTTCACGCCCATGCTGGGCGTACCAAATTTAGGCACCCTCGCCACTTCGTGGCTGGACTGCCTAACAACGCGCTTCGCGCAGGCTGCCGGTGCTAAAGGCGTTAACTGTGAATATGGATTCAGGTATTAGGTCAAAGCTAAGAGAAATCTTCAGAAAGTCTGAATTCGTTTTTGCTGCACCAGAATCTTTGGGAAATCCAGATTTAGTCCCTTTCTGTGAACAGATACTGGAGCTCTATAAACTCAAAGATACTGTCAAAGAGGATTTTGAAGAGACATTTATCGAGGATTTCGATATTTTCAAAGAGTGTACCTGGGAGCTGGCGCAGGTTTGCATGTATCACCTTAGGCTAAAGAGGTACAAAGCTCATTTAGAAAAACGGTTAAGAGAGGCACAGAGTATCCCTGACTTTAGAGCTACTCCAGTTATTGAGCATATTCTAGATGCCTACCAGGATCCTTGGAAAGACAAAGAATTGTTCTATGACCAACTTAGTTAAATAAAAGTTAGGTGACTAGAGTGCGAGTTTTAACATTACTAATGCTTCTTGGTTTGACTGGGTGTGTCCCAATCCCGCATTACAGTAATCTTACTCCTGAAATATCAGGTGTTATTAGTGAATCAGGATCACCTAAGAAAAACCTGCCCGTACGCGTTGTAGCCGGGATTGGAGTCGAGCAATGTGAAGGTAGGAGCTCCGATGGTAAAACTGACAAGCTTGGTGCGTTTCACTTAGCGCCTATTGAGAAATTTAATTTTATGTCAGTCATTATGGCACACAGCTTCTTTCCCTGGTCTGTTTGCGCCCTTAGCAACGACTCATGGGTTATTATCGCGCAGGACAAGACATATGCACTTGTAGACAGTGGGCCAGTTCATAAAGTCGAAATTGAGTGTAATAGCTTATCTCCCTTTACCCAATGTGCAATTAAGGATAGATAGTGACAGTAAGGCGTCACCTAATAAATTTAGGCAACATCTCCACTGCGTGGCTGGACCTACATTACGCGGCTTTGCCGCTACATTTCGGCCGTTGCTAAAGGTGTTAGGCTCTCATATGAATGAAGCTGAAGTACTTGAATATTTAACCGACAGTGATGGTAGTACTAGGAATATTACGTTTACTCCAACCACTTTGGCTTGTGTCGGAAAGTTCATTGAACTATTTCTCGAGGAATTCAGCGATGGCGAGCTCCTAGATCAAGACGGTGAAGTAGTTGAAATGTCTTCGGAAAGTGTAGTGTCTTACATCACACAACGTGAAGAAGGTTGTATTCATGGACAGCTGAAATCTAGAGTTAGCTTTGTAAGCCAGGTTCATCTGTTTCTCGATTGGCCTGAAGGTGAAAAAATAGCTGTTGAAATATCGTATTTTCCAAACGATCTTTGCAGTGATTTTACTACATCGATCTTTTTCGAAGCATTGAATAGTTGGTGGGATACTCTACAGACTAATGATGTATTCGTTAGGTATGAAAATGCTAGCTGGGAGTTTTATGATCCCGAGGGGCTGGGAGTCTTTTATCATGCTGTCAAGTCCTAGCTAGCACATTTTGTCGAACTGGTTTTCTGCTGTGCTCCAAACCAGCCGTAAATGCGGACGTTATGAACGATGAAGACTCGGACCACATTTGTTTTTTTTCTATTGTTAGTTGTCAGCTGTACGAAGCAATATGATATTTCGCTAATAGTCAATGAAGCTATCGGCTTCAAGCCTAAAGAGGATTTCATAGTTGTCGAGCGGGAGAAGGCTTCTGATATTGCAAAGTATTTCGATGACTATAACGAAATTTTCTATATAGAGATGTCAGAGCATGATCATGCTTCATTCATGAGGATCGTTGAGGAGGGTGGCTCCTGGAAGCTTCAGCCTAAATCTAGCCTTCCGGGCAGTAGTAACTTTCCGGAATGGGAAAAAATCATGTACTTCAAACAATATGGTCTTTTGACAATATTCAGAGTACGTGGCGACAGACGTGCGATTACTATTCAGGTCTACGAGCAGTGAGGCTCATAAATCGGGTAGCCGGTAGTTTTTAGCTACCGGCCCCAACACCACCCATCGTGCGGGTCGCAATGGGCGGTTCCCTATCCGTATGAATCTCTACCCAACAATAGCGTCGAGCAGCTCGTCATTTGAGCTGAGTGTCATAGCAGTGCGCTACCTCAACTTATCCGACTGGAAGCATATCAGTAGGCTAACCCTATCTTTTAACTCGCGGATTTTTGGTTCAGGCCTTCACCCTGTCCAAGGTATTAATCTTAGCATTAGGCTACTATGCCGTCGGCTGACTTCTGTTCAATCACCTTGGCCATTACTGGCCCAGGCACCGCTGTGTTCCACCACTCTTGTCTACCCCTCGATGGAGGCTAGTGGGTTGGGCCTACTTATGAGTCAGCGGCCACGTTAACAGCTTCATAGCAGCAAGCTAAACAGGTCCCCCCAGATAAGAAGGTGAACTTTCACTACACAACTGCATCATTTACTTTACCCGTTAGATCACCCGGCTTCGGTGTCCTTGGCCGCCTCACTTTCAGGCTAAGCCTTATAGGATGTTTCTGTCCGTCAGCTAGTAGTTTTGCTAGCGACTTCCTCCCCACAAGACCTCGCGGTATTGCAGTTGCCATTCGCTAGTAGTTAGCATTTAATGGAATCCATTAAATGGTGATCCTCCTACAGGGGACTTTCACCCCATTAGTTCACGTCCATGCTGGGCGTATCAAGTAAAGGCACTCGACGCCAAAACCTTCACTTCCCTATGGTTTTGACAGAGGTGCGTTATGCATCAATCTCTCCACCAAACAATAGGTATGTCTATATGAACCAAATAGCAACGCAGGATGTAGTTCGCATATCAGATAGTCTTTCTAAGGGAATGGATAAACTATATAAGACTGGGGGGGTCGCATTAGCCTTTGGGTTTGCTGGCATTTTATCTATGGTATTGGCTAACATACCTGGACTAACTTTACCGTCTGAGTTATTTGTTGTTGGAGCGATATTGACTATCGGGTGCTTTTTATTTTTCGTGTATACCCATTTCCAAGGAGCACGAAAAGCACTTGCTGAAATCAATGAAAATAAGCCTCTGATTGATGCCGTACAAGATGTTTCTTTACAGGTCACAGAATTGACATCTGTTATTCAAGCGTACAGCTTTAAAAACCTGAGTAAAATACATAATACTTTAGAGGTTGCATGCCCTATTATTGAAGGTCTTCCCCTGGTTGGAGATAAAGCCAAAGAATGGGGATTAAATGATGCCTCAAGGATTTCAGGCATAATTGTGGATACTACTGAAAACACAAAAAACTTGGTAACGGAAGTTAAAGAAGCTCTTATCAAAGGTGATTTAAAGAAACTAAAAAGTTACTCCAAGGATCTACAGCAAGCTGTGGACACAACCAAAGAGGCCCTAAAAACTAATGCTTAAATCGGGTAGTCGGTAGTTTCTAATTACAGGACCCCACACCACCCATCGCGCGGGTCCGCAATGGGCGGCTCCTATCCGTAATAAATCTCAACCCAACGATAGTGTCGAGCAGATCTTCATTTGAGTTGAGTGTCATGGCAGTGCGCTACATCAACTTTAACCGACTGGAAACATATCAGTAGGCTAGCCCTGTCTTTCAACTCGTGGATTTAGGCTCAGGCCTTCACCCTGTCCAAGGTATTAATCTTGGCATTTGGCTACTATGCCGTCTGCTGAATTCTGTTTAATCACCCTACTCATTACTGAGCAGAGCGCTGCTGTGTTCCACCACTTTTTTTACCCCCGCGATGGTGGCTAGCGGGCTGGGCCTACTTATGAGTCAGCGGCCACGCTGACAGCCTCACAGCAGGAAGCTAAACCGATCTCCCCAGATAAGAACATGAACTTTCACTACACAACTGCACCATTTACTCTACCCGTCAGATCACATGGCTTCGGTGTCCTTGGGCACCTCGCCTCAAAGCTAAGCCTTACAGGATGTTTCTGTTCGTCAGCTCCTAGTTTTGCTAGCGACTTCCTCCCCACAAGACCTCACGGTGTTGCAGTTGCCATTCGCTAGTAGTTAGCATTTAATGGAACCCATTAAATGGTGATCCTCCTACAGGGGACATTCGCCCCATTAGTTTACGCCCATGCTGGGCGTACCAAGTCTGTCAACGATCGCCCTTAGGGCTGGACAGCTTTAAACGTGGCTTTGCCACAAAGCTGCCCATTACAAATGGCGTTATATTTTTACTGAACTATGGAGTAGTAAATGAAAAGACCTACATGGGCGACAATAATTGGAGTGTTGGCAATTATCTTCGGGATATTTGGGGTTCTTGGTGGCGCTCAGGAAATAGCCATGCCCTCGATCCTCGAAATGCAGAAAGAAATGATGGCTGAATTCAGTAAAGGGAAGACTCCTGATGGAAAGGATATGCCCCAATTGACACTAGAAATTGAAGAGGAAGGTGAACCCAAACGAATCGAGTTTTCTCAAATGATGGAGTCTATGCAAGAACAGTTTAAGGTCCCAGAGTGGTATGAATCTTGGTCAATTGTTTTTGGTATAGTATCTATGGTCGTAGCAGGTCTGTATCTTATATCTGGAATATTTCTAATGATGACTAAAGATTTCGCGATAAAACTTTTCTATATAGCTATCGCTGCGTCTGTTATTTGGGCCATTATTCAAGCAGTAATTAGCTCGCAGTCAAATAGTGGGTTCTTGATGGCTCAAATACCTGGCTCAATCTCTAGCATTGTCATCGATATAATACTTCTTATTGTGGTTCTCGTTGGCAGTAAAGAGGCTTTTGTTCCTCAACAAGAAGAAATATAAATCGGGTGGCCGGTAGTTTCTAACTACCGGCCACCACACCACCCATCATGCGGGTCATGAATGCTAACCGGTTGGACCTACTTAACAGCCAGTAGCCACGCCGACAGAATAACTGAAACAAATTACACAGATTTCCCAAGGTAAGAGTATAAAATTTCACAAATCAGCTACATCATTAACCCTACCCATTAGATCACGTGGCTTCGGCACCCTTGGCCTCCTGACTAAGCCATATAGGATGTTTCTGTTCGCCAACTCATAGTTTTGTTCGCGACTTCCTCCCCACAAAACCTTATAGTATTGCAATTGTCACTCGCTGGTAGTTAGAGGTCATTAAACGGTGATCTTCCTACTGGGGGCTTTCACCGCATTGTTCATAACATGTCAAGTGCGATTCTTATTGCTCCCATCCTTTACGCGGGCATTATAGGGCCCCATAATCGCTCTTTATCCATAAGCAGGATTAGATTTCTTGCCTCAAATACACATGGAAATATGTCAATAGCATATATGATTAATTGCCGAACACTCGAAGCTGGTATCTAGTGAAAACTCCCAAACGTCTACAGCCTCTCATCGATGATGGCTTAATCGATGAAGTTATCAGCCGCCTAATGAGCGGCAAAGAAGCCGATATATTTATTGTCCGTTGTCGTGACGAAATTCGTTGCGCCAAAGTCTATAAAGATGCAACTAAGCGCAGTTTTAAAAAGGCTGCACAATACCAAGAAGGGCGTAAAGTTCGCAGTGGTCGTCAAGCACGTGCCATGCAAAAACGATCAAATTATGGCCGCCAACAGCAGGAAGAGATTTGGCAGAATGCCGAAATTGATGCTTTGTCCCGTTTAGCACGCGCTCATGTACGTGTTCCCAAGACTTTTGGTTGTGTTGACGGTGTATTATTGATGGAGTTAATCACTGACGAAGCAGGCAATGTCGCACCACGGCTTGGCGATGTGACAATGTCAGAAGAGCAAGCAATTCAAGATCATGCATTAATGATTCATTACATCATGCTCATGCTTCACGAGGGAATTGTACATGGTGATTTGTCCGAATTTAACGTCCTAGTGGATGATTCCGGCCCTGTGATTATCGATTTACCCCAAGCTGTTAATGCCGCTGCCAATAACAGTGCACAAGAAATGTTCACTCGCGACGTCGACAATATGCGTCGTTACTATGGCAGATTTGCCCCCTCTTTATTACAGACTCAATACGCCAAGGAAATGTGGGCACTGTTTGAAGAGGGTAACTTAACGACTAGCTCAACGCTCAGCGGCAAGTTTGATGATGACGATGACAGCGCCGATGTCGACGCCGTGCTGGAAGAAATCAAAGCGGTGATGCAAGAAGAGTTGGAACGAAAAGAGCGCATACGTGAATCATCAGAAGATGCATAAATTTGGATGAAAGCACCCGGTTTAGTAACCTTACAGGTTGCTGCGGGTGTTGTTTATTATCCTATTGCACAAATTAGTGCACATACACATTAGGCCCCCAAAAGGCTGGAAGATTCTGTAGCAAGCTCCCTTTCTAGGAGTTCTTACCCTTTGATTTATAGGTAAGATAGATTAAGTTCTGGGAATTGATATGCAGATTTTTGGAAATGCTATTTTGGATAAAAGAGTGGTAATCGTGTTATAGAGTATTTGGGGTAGAAGTAGATTAGCAGGGTGCGGCTGAGAGGGAACGCCGGCAATCCCTATTTCGTGTACCCAGCGTTTATCGAATTGGATGTAAGCTTGCTTTACAATCTCCGCTGATCCCACCAAACCTTTAAAGCGGCTTTCAAAGTGCCAACCGAGATAGAGCCAGTGTTTTGCCGAGATGCCCAGCCGCTCAAGGATAAGGGGCGTCTTTAGAGAAATGGCTCCGCGCTTTTGGGGTGCTAAATGCCGACCACTCCAGTCTACTAACGCCAAATAGTGGTCCAGCTGAAAGGGCAACCCTTTCGGCATATTAAGGCCACATTTCCACTAAGCTCCTCATTGAGCAATATCCTGTAAAAACACACCAGAGAATCGAAGCATAAAGCCCTCGACTAAATAACGGCTGTCCTAGTAAGGACTCGGTCGCTAAGTGACTAACTCCAAAAATGCTAAGCGGCTAAATACTACCCTTAAACTTAACTAAAAATTAATGGTCAAGTAACTCCGCATTAGTCGGGTACTTTTCAAGGAGTTCAATAAGCTTTTTAGTGCCATCTACAGGCTTTAGACTGGTAAGCGTTCTTCGTAAAGCTCTTATCGTTGCAATATCTTTCGAGTTAAACAGGATTTCCTCACGGCGAGTACTGCTTTTAGCAATATCCAAGGCAGGGAAAATTCGCTGTCTCGCAACTTCCTTTGACAATACTAGTTCCATATTTCCCGTTCCCTTAAACTCCTCAAATATCACCTGGTCCATTCGGCTTCCGGTATCCACAAGTATCGTTGCCAGAATCGTAAGTGAACCACCACCTTCAATCTTCCTCGCAGCACCAAACAGCTTTCTGGGTACCTCCATAGCCCTGGCATCTATCCCGCCAGACATCGTACGTCCCCTACCACTCTGCTGCGCATTGTGTACCCGTGAAAGCCTTGTCAACGAGTCAACCACGATCATTACATCCTGACCTTCACCGGCTTCCTTGCAGGCCCGATCAAGGAGTTCATTAGCTACTCTCACATGATCTTCATAGCTATGATCAGAAGAGGACGCATAAACTTCGGCCGGTACACTTCGCTTAAAGTCAGTAACCTCCTCTGGCCTTTCATCAATAAGTAAAGCGTACAACTTTATTTCGGGGTAAGCCTCCCCCATTGCTTGGCAGATATGTTTCAGGATAGTGGTTTTGCCACAGCCCGGTGGAGCCACAATCAAGCCACGCTGCCCCTTACCAATTGGTGTGATCAAATCCATCGCCCTAACCGTAAGTTCCTGAGAACCTGACTCAAGGCGAATAGGCTCAGATGGATTAATAGCTACTCCATTTAAGAACCGTTTCTTTGGATCAGAAGTATCCTCTTGCTTTTTATCAACCTTCTTAGGCTCCGTATTTCTCTTTACCTTTAAGGATAATATTTTTCTGGACATAACATGCTCTTTACAAATCAATCGAGGCCGGGGAGATTATTAATGATTGTCGATGGTTGGACAAAAGATTAGTACTCCCCGAAACTGGATACTATAGCCAGAATTTACGGCTATACGATTAGCTTTCGGAACCAAGGCAGACAAATACTCCTATTAGAAACCAAAAACACTACTTAACGTCAGCCGTAATCATTGAAACACCAATCAGAAGGTTGAAAAATAGGACACCCACAGATTGAAAGATGACACCCGAAATGGTACAGGCTTTCCACCTTAACGGCCATTTCTCCGGGCATGGTTCGGACAAAGTGAAGTGTTGAAAAAATATACTTTCGGTTTGAAAATCACGCGATTTTGGCCAAATCGGAAGGAATAGCATCGAAAGGCCGTGAGTAAATTAGTGATGTGTTACCAACAGGAAACGTTGGCAGTCACCTATGCCATATACCCATCATTTATTGAGCTGAATACAGGCTTACTGTACAGCCTCTGCTGATCCCATCAGGCTTTGATAGCGGCTAATTGAGATAGAGCCAGTGTTTGGCTGAGATGTCCAGCCGCTCAAGAATAGAGGGCATCTTTTGAGAAATGGCAACGCGCTTTTAAGGACCTAAATGCCGACCACTCCAATCTACTAGCGCCAAATAGTGATTCATCTGAAAGAGCAACCCGTTCGGCATATTAAGGCGCTCGCCGCCCACAAACTGTATTAGCTCCTTGGGCTGCTCACCTGAGATCGTAGCGCGAACACGCTGCTGAATAAACGTGTGATCGGGGTCTTCCGGGTTTTTTGCAGTATCGGCACGAATAGGATTGAGATCAATATAGGCCATGCTAGCTGCCAAAGCTCTTTCATCCAATAGGGCCTGAGACTTGAAGCGGCCCTGCCAAAAGCGGCCAGTACAGTGGTCTTATGTGTTGGCTTGGCGGGCAATAGAATAGATTCGTTTAGGCAGCGATATCCAGCGCAAAGATAACAGCGAGCTTTTTTCATCCCAGTCTCAATCCACTGGCACAGGTGCTCATAATCCCTCCCCTCTTCCACAAAGGAACGCCATGCGTACACAGCGGGAGACTCAGTGATAGTACGGAGTCGCCGAAGGCGATCTGTGAGCGGTGAGGCTGGATTATGGAGTATAGGTTTAACTGTTTAATTATTGTGATTTCCATATTGTGTCAATGGCTGTGACGCCTTAAGCTCTACCCTTAAAAGTGTCAAGAAACGGCCTTCTAAGATAGCATAAACGACTCCATTTCTGTGACGGCCAAGTAAAACGTTATATGAAATCGATATGAAAGAAATAGAGCTTGCCCGAAAGTATATGGACATATTCTTTGAAACGAAGGACTTTGATTCATTAGATCTAATACTAGATGAAAATCTGGATTTTGACGGGCCATTGTTTAAATGTAAGTCGGCCAAAGAATATATAGAATCTTTGAAAGCTTCGCCTCCAGTTAATGTATCGTATGAAATGGTAGAAGAGTTTCGCAATCCGAATTCAATATGTTACATATATAAATTCACTAAAAATTGTAGAAGTACATTAATAGTTCAAACCTTTCATTTTAATGTAGGCCGAATTAGTAAAATTCGTCTTATTTTTAATCCAGAGGAAATTTCATAAACCGGGTCGATAGTTTCTAGGTATCAGTCCCACACCATCCATCAGGCCGGTCCGCAATGGGCAGCTTCCTACCCGAAATGAATATCTACCCATTGGATCACATGGCTTCGATGCGCCAGCCATTTCCTCTCCAAGCTAATCCTTATAAGATGTTTCTGCTCGTCAGCTCACAGTATTTTACTAGTAGCTTCCTCTCCACAAGACCTCTCGATATTACGGTTGCCATTCGCTAGTAGTTAGCATTTAATGGAGCCCATTAAACGGTGATCGCCCTACAGGAGGCCTTCACCCTATTAGCCCACGCTCCTACCGGGCGTAAAAAGTAAAAGCACCCGATACCAAAACCTTTGATATCGAGTGCTTTAAGAGTTACAAACCTAGAGATAGTAATGATAAAGTACATTTTTCCTTTTTTATTTCTAATTACTTTTAGCAAATATTCCATCGCGAATAGCTTTGTCGAAAAAAGTATTTTTGGCAATCAAATAAAGATACCTACATTTCATGAGTATAAACCAATTTGTGAATCTGATTTTGAAATCTGGGATCACCTAAACACAATATATGGCCGCCCTGGGAGTGTACATCTTTTATCATGCTTTTCAAATGCCGACCTTAAAGCCCCCGAATCAGATGGGGCGGGCAGTATTGTAATGTTATTTTTTGACACCCGATATAAAGATGGCGATATCTCTAAAAAGAATTTTGTTGATATCAAAAAGAATTTTTCTGATGAGCATCAAAAGATCATTGAGCTCACAAAAGAACAAGTCAATTCAAATACTAATATTCAGCTGAGAACAGGAAATTCGATGAGCAACATATCGGGATCTGACAGTGTTAGTACCAGGATTCTAAAAGATAGTAACAGAATTTATTTATGGCAAGTTGACATGGATATATCGTATGAACTTGACGGTAATCAAATAGAAGAGCGGACACTTAAGATTATTGGGTATGTCCTACTTGATGGATGGCCGATAAAAATTAATGCGATATTTACCGACTATCCTCAAGATGAAAAGCATCAAGCCATAAATATGGTTCTTGAATGGGTGGATATGATTGCATTCGAAAACAATAGTTAACTAATTATACTAATCTCGCTGGATTAAAGGGAATAACCGGTAGTTTCTAATCACCGGCTATTCCCCACCCATCGTGCGGGTGCTCAAAGGGCGATTTCTTGTCCGTAGTGACTTTCTACTTAGCAGTAGTGCCTAGAAGTTCTTCATTTGAGTTGAGCTTAATGACAGTACATTAGCTCAACCTTATATCCGAATGAAAACACGCGGGCTGGGCCTAACTATTAGCTAAGAGTCTCCCTGGATAAAAGCATAAACGGTCATGATATAACTTCATCACTTACCCTACCCATTAGATCAAATGGCTTCAGCACCGCAAGCCGCCTCGCCTCTCGGCAAAGTCTTATATTATGTTTCTGCTAGTCAACTAATCCTTTTTCCACACAAGGCTTCGCAGTGTTGTAGTTGCCATTCGCTAATAGTTAGTATTTAATAAAGCCCATTAAACGGCGATCTTCTTACAGATTACAGAAGAATTTCACCCCTTTAGTTCACACCTATGCTAGGCGTACCAAATTACTGCAGCCGACCATCTACACTCTGCTCGCTTTATACCTTATGCTACGCTACTACAAAGCAGCTCCATTTCAGCAGCAACTAAACAAGGCGTTACTATTAAAACCATGGAACCAGGAAAATCAGTGAAGAATGCTCATAAGGCTCACCAAAACAAGCCAGTAAACACAGCCAGTGTCTTTTTGGGGGTATTCGCTTGTTCCATAATTGGATTTTTTGTCGGCCTTACGATTCGGGCATTCTTGTTTTCTACAGAGCTTGGATCTATTAAGGAAGTTCTATGGCAATACTTACCCTGGGGCTTCATATCAGCACTAGTATTTGGCGCCCTATCATACCGGTACAGTAGGATAGCATTAGCTCTGCTTTGTTTAATACCGGGATGTGAAGTTAGTAGCTAGGTCAAACCCAAAAAACTACGGCATGATCACTCACAAAAATCGTTGGCGGGTAGGCACTCTACAGCATATCTCGTACGCAAGGCGTTAGTTCAATAAAAGAAAATTATGCACAGGAATTTTCTACTTTATCTCGTCCTTTCAAGTCCTCTCTTGGCATATAGTCTGGATTTCCGGTATTGGTTGCAGTGCTTATATTCTGGCGGCAGGCAAGATACACCGTAAAACTAAATCACCCTCACAATGATTGGATAAACGAATCGCTAGAACGCATTGCCGAAACTTGGAAAAGACAGCAAATCATGAAGATAAAAATTACAAAATCAGTAGTGTGCTACCCACTTAATAGACTAGGCCCACATTCCAATCATTCAACCTCTTATTACGGCCACACATCACCACATTCAAGTTATAGAAGACTAATGTGCAGATATGGTTCTTTTGCACGATTAAATATCAACCGAAAAGTAATTCTATGTGAGTTCTGATTTATCTTTTACTGAGAAAGAGACTGTTATTCATGTTGAATGAAAATATAAAACCAGAGGGAGCTTTTCAACTCCCTTGTTATATTACCTGTTCTTTAAATAGAGACTATGAGCAAAGAACTAAATAAAATTTCAAAATACCTTAGCTTTTTGTTGAGACATGAGCCACAAGCTATTGGACTAGAGATAGATGAAAATGGCTGGGCTTCAATTCAAGAATTGATTGATAAAACAACAGACTTTGAACTCAGTCGAAATATCATAGAGGTTGTTGTTGAAACCAATGATAAGCAACGCTTTAATATTAGTAACGACGGTTTATCTATTCGAGCAAATCAAGGTCACTCCATTAAAATAGACTTGAACCTTCAATTGCAAGAACCTCCAAAAGAACTCTTACATGGTACGGCAGCTAGGTTTATTGAGGCCATTCTCAAAACCGGGTTGAATAAGAGGGAAAGACATCATGTGCATCTAACAGAGTCTCAAGCAGTAGCCCAAAACGTTGGCTCTAGATACGGAAAGCCTGTAATTCTGTCTATCGCATCAAAAAAGATGCACGAAAATGGATATAAATTCTACAAATCTTCCAACAATGTTTGGCTTGTTGATTGTGTACCGGTAAAGTACATAAAAATGATGTAACGTAAGCAGGCACGATCGCAAGCTTAAGTATTTCCCCTAAATTTATGGCTCTGGCCTATCTACAAGTGTTAACTATCTAAGGGTGTGGAAATTCAATGCCAATTTCAAACGTAAAAATTCATAACCACAACTTTCTGGCCGGAATGTACAGTGATGGTTACTTCCCTGACTTTCTAGTAGATAAAATCAAGGTCATCTTGATCGATCTATGTGAGAGCATTGAATCAGAAAGGCCACAAGACAAAACCTCCTTATTGAGACTAACGCATGCTGCTACAGAGCGGATCAATCACTTAGCAGAAGAGTTTGAAGATAACGATAGCGAACTTGAAACTGAAGCAAGAGAAGTTATGGCAGAGAATTTTGATTTTGTCGTCCGGGCTTATGGTTTTGATAGCCTAGATATCGAAGATGTTATTGCTACTAGAGAGTGGTAGCAAACCAAATTCAACACATCCGTTCCAATTGGTATGCCTAGTGAGTGGTTATCACTTTCATATAGCTGCGCTCCGGCCGCAAAAGGCATAACTCACACAGGAATGCCTTAGTTTTGCTTAGGCATGCTTTTATTGCGGAGTTAGGGAATCAGAAGGATTAAATTATGAAGTATTTTGATAGAGTAATGATGAAAGCCTTAATGGCTTTATTAGCTATTGTCCTATCTCTTTTCACTCTTCAGTTTATTAATCCTGGGGACTTTTCCACACTACATTTATTGGTTAGCCTTATATTCGATATATTTTGGGCAGCCATACTCATTTTGACTCTCCGAGCTGTTAAAGAGTATCAACTAAATTCAGAGGACATGTCTGTTTGGGCATTCCTCTGGAGAGCATTAATCGCAAAATACACAGGGTTATTCCTGTCAATATTTGCTTTTCTACTTTTGCCTATACGGATAAAATTACCCTCTTTGGAATACATACTATTCATATATCCACTAGCAATTGTCTCCTCTGTATTTAGCCTGTGGGTAATTTTCTCTACGAACAGGTTACTTCAGCTTAAATGGGCTTTAGGTATGATACGTGGATACCAGTAACGAACCTAAAGATAAAATGAAGTCGGCCTTTTACTTCGTATACTTTTCTGCATTATGCATTTAGTGGAGTAGGTGATGCTAAAACCCGTAATCCAGGAAGAAACCACAGGATGTGGAATTGCTTCTGCGGCCAATATTCTGGGAAAAAGCTATAGAGAAATGAAAGCTATCGCCAATGGTATGGGGATATATGCATCAGACAAAGAGTTGTGGTCAGATACCCAGTTTGTTCGGCGCCTGCTTGCAACTCAAGATGTTCAAACCTCGGAGCACGAAATTCCATTTACATCATGGGCCTCTCTTCCGGAATTGGCATTGCTTGCTATTAACCATTATCAAGAGGCTGACAAAGACTTCTGGCATTGGGTTGTCTTTAAACGTATAAATAATCAAGAGTTTGTTCTAGATTCCGCAAGTTATTTACCATCCAACCTTCGTCAGGATTTCGAGAGTATGCAGCCTCAATGGTTTATTGAGGTTAAGAATGCATAACAGGGCAAAGCAACAATTCTTCTACGCTCCCCGCTATTTGTGACATTAGGCTAAAAGGAATTTTGTTTTGTGTACACATAAAACGTCTAGCGTTTATATTTTTTACACTGTAGCATCTTTGATCATAATTTTTAGCTTTGCTTATGTAGAATATACTTTTGATTTAAAAAAACTAAAAGAGAATATACCCTCAGGATTTAAGATCAAGACTACAGTTACAGTCGATTATAACATAGGCATAGTTTCTGATTGCGGTTTAGGTGTGTTCGAGCTAAGTGAAAGTGTTGGCATTTCAAACAGCAGAGAACCATTGATTTTCTTGGACAAGAATATTATTTCTAGAGCTCAAGATAGCCGTAAAAAAAAGAAGTATGAAAAATGGCAAAAAATACCTGTTAATTATAATGGCGGATCTTTAGAGCATGGGCTTTTTCCAGCCTGGTGCCATAGCCGTTTTGCAAGCGACAGGTATTTACAGAAATTAAAAGTAGAAATACAAAAAGGTAATGGTTTCTACACCACAAGTGTTTCAAATGACTATGCACTATATATAATCCCCAGCTTAAATGTTTTGGTAATTACAGCTTCAACTGGTTATTAACCCAAACAGGGAAGTGTTTTAAGCAGTAGTCTGGGGGAACTACTAATCGAATAATCTGGACTGCCCGCAACAACCTCAACGTACAAAACCAACACAAATTGACCATTATATAAGTGCAATAGGGATGCTCAGGTTTATGACTAATAACCTTCGACCTCCGATTCTTACTTCTCACAGATGGGTTTAGTGTCCCAAACCTAAGGGGTTATCAACCAACAATGATTGTCATCAAGCAAATATTACTGCAATCAATGTTTAGCGGTTTTTCTTGCCGCTTAGGTGAACGACGGTATGAACCATCGCTAATCAGCTTTGTTATGCCCAATAACTCCGTTGCTACGGGGCCACTGGTTATCTCCTCTTAGTATGCCCAATATGAATGACCAGAGAGTATCGGCAAGAATAGCGCCCCGATTCATTTAATTATATGGGGGCGCCCCTAGTAAGAGACAAAAAATTATCAAGCTGATAAGCTGAATAAGGAATGACGACTACTTAAGCCCTACAAATAGGGCTATGTCGATCCCTTTCAGCATAGACCTTACCTGAATAAGTAACAGCTTTTATAGGAAAACTTAATACATATTCGTTGGTATTTTCGGCTTCAATCATAGAGCAATTTGATGACGCTAAACCAAGCATGGTCTTAACATAAGAATCTGATAGTTTAGTATAAACGTAAGATATTCAGCCAACTTTATAGATCGAATCTATGGTTATATTATACATCAAGTTATAGGAATCTGGCTTAAATCACAGCATTTACGTATCGAGAAAATCATTATGTGTTTTTCAGCCACGGCATCGTTCGGATCAGCAGCTCTGCTTATTGTCGGTGGTGCTTTGTGTACAACACATGCTATGAAAAATGATAGAACCTATTTATTACTCGCAGTTACCCCTCTCTTGTTTGCGTTACAGCAAGCGAGTGAAGGGATGGTTTGGATTGGGTACAAAGAAAATTTGATTTCACTAACGACAAAAGCTTCTATTTTGTATCTGTTTTTTGCTTTCTTTTTCTGGCTTATTTGGATACCTCTTGTAGCCTATATGCTTGAAACAAAAAAATGGAAAAGAAATTTTTATATCATATTAATAATTATAGGATTTATTTTTGGCTTATATCTCTGGGTGCCTATTCTATTGGAAACAGGACCAAGACACATAATAAAAACAGGTGTATGTGGACATAGTTTATGTTATGAGTTATCCGAAGGTGGCTTGCTACCCGTCACAGTTCGAGAAAGCATTTATGCATTACTAGGTGTTTTATTCTTGTTATCGAGCAATCATCTATTTAGAAAATTTTGGGCACTTGTCATGCTACTCGGTGTTATCACTTACTTTACTCAGCGTGAAACATGGGTATCAACCTGGTGTTTTTTTGCTGCGATATCAACGTTATGGATTTATTTCCTATTAATAAATGATTTTAACGCAAAGTTGAAAAAACAAGCTTCATGATCGCTGTATATTAGTATGCCTAGATTGGCACTCTAAAGAGTGATCTATTAAGAGTTCGTAAAAACGGACAAAAAAAAATTTCCGATCGAAGAAGCGTTAGCGCTACCAATAGAATTGGGGGTATTTAATGCTCAAATAAACATGCAAAAATCGGATTGTAGTCGTGACTTGTCCAGCAATTCTATTACCTCCTAATCATTGGTGATCCCCGCTTAGTTAGTGCAACGTGAATGACCGGATAGTACCGACTAGAATAAATCCCCCAATTTAGGTGAAACATCATCACTCTAGCATTCAACCAGTAATCCTTAAACCAAGGGTCATATCGGTTACCAATTTTGATAAATGGAATAAAGAACAGTAACTATCCAATTAGTATCACACTGGGCTTGTTACACTCTATCGAAATAGGCTTTACTTCTGTAAGCATCAATATCCAAAGGCAAACTAAATGTATCTTTGCGAATTTTATAGACTTAACTCACAAGGTGAATTGAAAACGTTGAAGTAGACCTAGTCATCACAGACTAATTCATAAGTTTAGTACAATATAGCAAAATCAACTGATTTTCTACGCTAAGGATATTGTTATGCTGCATATCAAATTTTATGGCTTTGGCTTAAGTTAGAATATCTTACATATAGAGAAATCATTATGTGTTTTTCAGCCACGGCATCGTTCGGGTCAGCAGCTCTGCTTATTGTCGGTGGTGCTTTGTGTACAACACATGCTATGAAAAATGATAAAACCTATTTATTACTTGCAGTTACCCCCCTCCTTTTTGCGTTACAGCAAGCAAGTGAAGGGGTAGTATGGATTGGATACAACGAAAATTTAGTGTCACTGACGGCAGCGTCTTCTATTTTTTACTTATTTTTTGCTCTATTTTTTTGGCTTGCCTGGATACCAATCGTTGCCTTTAGTCTTGAGACAAAAAAATGGAAAAAAATTTTCTTTATTATATTAACAATCATAGGTTTTATTTTTGGCTTATATCTTTGGATACCCATCCTATTAGAAACAGGACCAAGACACTTAATAAAAACGAGCGTGTGCGGCCATAGCTTATGCTATATCACATCTGATTACAGTTTATTCGCCATTACAACTGGACATATTATCTATTCTTTGCTTGGATTTTTATTTTTATTGTCGAGCAATCGAATTTTTATAAAATTTTGGGCACTTGTCATGACACTAGGTGTTATAATTTATTTCACTCAACGCGAAACATGGGTATCAACTTGGTGCTTCTTTGCTGCGATATCCACATTATGGATTTATTTTTTATTAAAAAATGCTTATAAAGCAAAAGTAAAAAAATAACATTTATAATTGGGACAGCGAAGCTAAAAGAACCGCAGCGTGCTTACTTCATAAGTTAATAGGCGGAACTAAACACATTAACTTTTGACTCACACAAATTTAGACTGTTGCTATTCAGACTTTTATCTAAAAAAGATTTTCGAATCATGCCCTTTAGGCTTTTTATCATTCTCATAATTATTATCGTTTTTTATAAGCCAACCAGGCACCGAACCGTAATATACAAGGCCTTTGCTAGCCACCTAATGCGAAACCCAATTTACCCGCACGCGAAAATATATTTAGTATTTGAATCTAGGAGAAACTATACAAGTGAAAAAAGCATACTCTCATTAGACAATGAAGGAAATAGAAGCCATTTTTTTAAGAGCTCTTAGCGCACTGTAGATAATACATCCTTAGGAGTCAGCGGGCAAAAGGCTCAAACACCACCATCACCCAAAAATAGACAAAGACTACCGACATACCTTACTGGCACAAGTTAATGCTCAGATGCCGACAGAATTAAAAACGGGCAGATTATATTGAGGGTCACACCATTTATATGTATTAAGGGACTGTTACTAAGCAGACCTTCTGGCACACCATTACCATTAATAATTGATTTATTTCTAGTTACACAAAAAAAGATTCAAGGGTAATGATAGATATTCATTTTAGTCCATTATGCTGTATAATTAATGGAGCTAAGCAATATTAGAGGCTAAAACACATAAAAATATTCTGACAATTAGAGTTTGATGATATAATCTAATTTTATCCGAAATCATTATCTAGTGAAACCCCGGGAATAGCAGACTTTTCAAGGCCTGGTCTCTACAGTTTCGCTACACAATCATTGGAATAGTATAGGAAAAACATGTCCATTTTTAGAAGCCTCTTGGCAACAGCAGCTCTTTTACTTCCACTTTCGGGCAATGCTGCATTTACTGAAACTCATAAGATAGAAGATCTGAAAGCTCAAACCAATGGTGTATATGTAAAACTAAGTGGATTTGAAAATGATCCCAGTATAAGTAATTTAGATTGCACTTATAACAAGACATTTGTAATGTTAGAAACTTCTGATAACTATGAAGGAAGATTGTCATTCCTACTTTCTGCATACATGGCAGATAAACCAATACAAATAAGTTACTATGATTGCCAAGGATCATACTTAAATATAAGCTCTGTGATTTTTAAATAACTTACATTTAGCGGGCATGCCGGTAGCTTATGGCTACTGGCTTCGTATCAACCATCAGAGAAATCCACAATAGGCGGCTTCCTATCTGTAAGGAGTTTCACTTAACAATCATATAACGAACTCAATTCCATTTTTCAAAAAACCACCTCCAAGTACGAGAGATCTATCCTTATTATTTGTCTATTGTAAATAACCCCCGGTACCGACCAATACACTAGCACCTAGGTTTGAGTAAATTACACCTTACCTTATTATCGACTTGAACCCCAATGACGGAAAGAAGTAGAACAAACAAGTTCAACCATCCTAAACTCCATGAATAATGTCAAGAATTAATGTATATTCAAATCAAAAGTAAAGATTGCAAACTTTCTAGAAATATACTTAGTATAAGTATCGGTTTTTCGGGGGAATATTTTTTATTATATTCCTCTTCTGCCGCCCTTTCAATTTATCTATGCCTCACTATGACAGACACACCTATTATCGGCTCTATTTTAGTTTTTCTAATCTCATTTATTCTTCCTCTTTCTTTGATATATCTGGCGGAACTTGCATTTAAGAGTGGCATAAATAAATCATTTTAATACTAAAAATTATACGCATAGCATACAACTTGACAGCTATTGCAACCCCTTATATTTATCGCGCACCAACTGTACTTTGACTTTCCAGTAGCCGGGATGGGATTTTCTTCATTCCAGTTTTGAAGTTGATACTTTTAGCGTTAAATACAAGGCCAATACACCTCTATGAAACATATAAGAATTTCACTCTTAATATCACTGACTATTTAAATTTCTGGATTCTCTACTCAGGCCCAGGTCTACCTTCAGCTAGGAATAAATCTAAACAAGCACCTATATACACCATAGATTAAACACCTAGAATTAGATAACTCTATAAGATTGTCTTACAACAAAAATGTGGAGTTCTGGTGCTCTCATCTTGAGGGCTGCAATTATAAAGAGCCCAGCATTTAACTGGCTACGATGGTATTTTACTGGCAATCCTATACAGGCCAACACCTATCAGTTAGAATTTTATAAAACTCGAATTTGTTTTACCGAACATAAAAAGTATATTTTTTCCCCTGTCCGTTTTATTTATTTCCGGGTGTGCCTCAACCCCAAACATATATGAAAGAAACGCGAAAGCTAACGAACTTGAAGCTCAAGCAGAGGAAGCTAGGGTCCGCAATAACTATTCTATAGCTACACAACTAGACAGAAAGGCCGAGAACCTAAGAGAAAAAGACATTATCAACAAAGAGGATATCGTTGCAGATATTTTCTCCGGGCTTTTTCGGCAATTGCTGAGAGAAAGTTCCAAGAGTGACAAAAATGCTTGGCGATAAAGCAACGCACTAGTACATATCGTTGTCAGTAAGCGCTAGGCAGTTCACTTGATAAAGTACCTACCTGTATTAATTTTTGCTATTTCACCTGCTATAGCGCATACAACTCAAGATCTCTATGCCGAGATTCTAAACACATGAGTAAGCGGAAGTTTAATTAGCCCCTTCAAAGAATTTTCGCTGCAAATTTCCCTCACACCAGATGATAATTCCATTACTTATATCGACCTCAGTATTGATGAACGACCCGTGAAGATATCCCTCCCTGAAAAATTCAATGTAAGAAATGTATTGTTATCTTCTCTCGAGATCACTCATAGTTCGATACATGCACCAAATGCGGGGGCTGATGGTATAATCGGAGTTGGGCCGGCTTATCTTAAAATCAAATATCGTTACTATTCAGCTGAGTACTGTGAATCTGGAACAGGCGAGATTTCAATATCCACGAGAATGGATACCTTAGTATACGAAGTTGATGGCGAGTGTTTAGATAATTCACTCGCCTAAAAAACATCCAACACTACTGCACAGCTAAAAGTATACTTCACTCTGGACTGGCTACCGGTTAGTGTAGTGATAACTATGAACCCGAAAGCTGCCCTAATCGTTTACAGGCCAAACTACCGGAAGACCCGTGCTCCCTATACTCTCTATAGAAAACCTGCAGTGCCGCTACGGTGAGCAGGTAGTTATCGAATCGGTTTCCTTTGCTTTACAGGCGGGGGAAATTGCCTGTTTGTTGGGTCCCAGCGGCTGTGGCAAGACAACGCTGCTGCACGCCATCGCTGGTTTTCAGCCGGTCGCAGCGGGGAGTATCCAGTTATCCGGGGAAGTGATTTCCTCCCGAGAGAAACAGATTCCCGCAGAGCAACGGAAAATTGGGGTGGTATTTCAGGACTACGCCCTCTTCCCACATCTTACCGTTGAACAGAATATTGCCTTCGGTATCCAGTCAATGCCGAAAAGCAAGCGGCTATCCCGCACCCAGTCTTTACTAAAGTTAGTGCGCCTGGAAGGCTTCGGGCAACAGTACCCACATCAGCTCTCTGGCGGTCAGCAGCAGCGTGTCGCTCTGGCTCGGGCACTGGCACCGCGCCCCAAGCTGTTACTTTTGGATGAGCCCTTCTCCAACCTGGATACCGAGTTGCGCCGCAGTCTCGCCGCCGAAGTCCGCCATATACTGCGCGAAGAGAAGATCCCAGCGATTATTGTTACCCACGACCGCCACGAGGCCTTTATTGCCGGAGATAAGCTGGGAGTGCTCAGCCAAGGCCAATTACAGCAGTGGGACAGCCCACAGGACACTTATCAAACACCTAGAAATTTGGCAGTAGCAAGGATTGTCAGTGAAGGGAATATCATTTCCGGTACTGTTGTGGGCAATGGCCTGATCAGTACCCCTCTGGGGGAAGTGAAGGTGCCGACAGCTGCATACGAAAGTGGAGATCAGCTCGAACTGTTTGTGCGCAGTGAGGATATTGCCGCAGGCGAACATCCCGGTGCTGTGATGGCTCAGGTTGTGGAAAAGAATTTTCTCGGCAACCAGGTGAGCTATCGCTTTCAGCTAGCCGCAGGGGAAACTGTCGAGGCCGCTTTGAATGCAGATGTTCAAGCGGCTCCCGGAGATAAACTTCCCCTGCACCTTTCCTCTGCTCTGGTGTTTGACCAGGCCCAATAAAAGCTATCAGGACAGGGCGGGCGCTTCTGAGTCCGCCACGGCTGTGCGCTCCTCACCTCTGCGCCAACCAATGGAACGGCTTAGTAAAATCACCGGTATCAATCCCACCAGGACAATCAATAAAGCCCCCAGGGCCGAGCGTTCCAGCATCTCATCGGAAGCAAACTGGTAAACATAAGTCGCCAGGGTGTCAAAGCCAAAGGGGCGCAGTAACAAAGTCGCCGGCAGTTCTTTCATACAATCCACAAAGACCACCAAGCCACCCGTTAGTAGACCTGTACGTACCAAAGGTAGATGTACAGCCCACAGGGTTTGCCAGCTATTGCGTCCCAGGGAGCGGGCAGCGCGATCCATTGAAGGGGTTACTTTCTCCAGGCTGGATTCTATGGCCCCTGTGGACACTGCGAGGAAACGCACCGTGTAGGCAAAAATAATGGCGAAAATACTGCCGCTTAGCAGTAACCCTATGGAGATATCAAAGTGTTCACGTAAAAAACCATCCACCGCATTATCAAAAGCAGCCAGGGGAATTAGCACACCAATCGCCAGTACTGCCCCGGGCATTGCATAACCCAACTTGGAAAAGCCGACCAACACCCGTACGGATCTTTTGGGTTGCAGTCGCTTACCGTAAGCCAACAGCAAGCCCAGCAGTACAGAGACCAGTGCCGCTGTGATTGACAGCAACAAGCTATTGCTGGCGATCTGTATAAAATCTTCGCTCCAGTAACTGGAGAAATTACTGAGTGCGTAACTTCCCAGAACCAGCAGGGGAATAATAAAACCGGCCACCAACAGTAACCCGCAGAACAACAGGGCTACACCGGATCGCCAGCCGCGCAACACATAGCGTTCACGCTGGGAATTTGGCGATTGTACAAAGTGCTTCTGTCTCGCCCGCCCCATTCGCTCCAGCGTAATTAACAGAACAACAAAAATCAGAGTGCTACAGGCAATTTGCGCCGCGCCTCCTAAATTGCCGTGGCTCAACCAGGTATCGTAAATTCCGACACTCAAGGTGCGTACGGCAAAGAAGTCCACAGTGCCGAAGTCATTCAGGGTTTCCATCAACACCAGTGATAAACCCACCGCAATTGCCGGGCGTGCCATTGGCAGGGATACGCGCAAGAAGCTCTGCCAAGGCGTACAGCCCAATGACCGGCTCGCGGCACGTATACTGCCGCACTGCTCGATAAAGGCTGCCCGAGCGAGCATATAAACATAAGGGAAGAGCACCAGTGACAGCATGGCAATCGCCCCACCCATGCTACGGATCTCCGGGAACCAGTAATCCCTGGCTGTCTGCCAACCGAACCAGGCGCGCAGGGACTTTTGCACAGGGCCCGCATATTCCAGCAAGTCCGTGTAAACGTAGGCAATCACATAGGCGGGAACAGCAAACGGCAATAACAGCCCCCACTCAAACAAACGACGCCCGGGGAACTGGCACATGCTCACCAGCCAGGCACTGCCCACGCCTGTTATCAGTGTTACCAAACCGACACCGCCAGCCAGAATCAATGTGGAGGACACATAGTGAAACAACACCGTGTCCACCAGGTGCGGCCAGATATTTTCTTCAGGGAAAAATGCCAACCAAAAAATGGATAGCACTGGCAGAGCTACCAGAAGGGAGATAGTAGCTACCAGTAGCAGCCAGCGGGAAGCTGATAAGTTGGCTCGGTTTAGCATGGATTAAGGAATCAAAAGCTCATTATAAAAGAACGGCCCTGGTCTCTCGACAGGGCCGTTCGAATAAGGCTGAGATAGTGCTGCCAATTTACTTGGCAGCAATTCCCATTCAGTTAACCATTCTAAAAGTCAAAGCGTACTTCATCAACCATACGGGAAGCCGCTGGAACGTAGGAACCGATCTCCGTGAGACTCAGATCGTCTTCCTTAAACTCACCCATATACTCCTTAATCAACTCAGAGCGGGCAGTGCCAGGGCGTACCGGGAACTCAAAGTTTTTCTCAGCGTAAGAGTATTGAGCATCGGCGCCGCTGAGGAATTCCAGCAGCTTAACAGCATTTTCACGGTTGGGGGCATGCTTGGTCAGCGCCGCACCGGAAATAAACATATGGGTACCGCGATCTTTCTGGTTAGGGAAGACCAAGTTTACAGACTTGGCCCAATCCACCTGCTCCGGCTGCTCCTTATTGGTAATCATTTTACCGAAGTAGTAGCTGTTACCCAGGGAAAGGTCGCAGACACCTTCGCTAATCGCTTTAACCTGAGCGCGGTCATTACCCTGGGGCTTACGCGCCAGATTCGCTTTCACACCTTGCAGCCACTCTTTGGTTTCTGCTTCACCGTGATGGGCGATCATGGAGGCGATCAGGGATAGGGTATAGGGGTGCTTGCCGCTACGAGTACAGATTCGGCCCTTCCACTTAGGGTCTACCAACTCTTCGTAGCGAGTAATTTCACCGGGCTTAACGCGGTCTTTGGAGGCGTAGATCAAACGCGCCCGGGTTGTCAGGCCGAACCAGTTGCCGGCCTTATCGCGAAATTGTGATGGGATATTGTCTTCCAGGATTTCACTGCTTACCGGTTGGGTCAGCTGCTTATTAAGCAGATCCATCAGGCTGCTGGTATTGGAAGTCAGGACCAGGTCAGCGGGGCTGTTGCGCCCTTCCCTTTGCAAACGCTCGTTCAAGCCTTTGCTGGCGTAGACCACTTTGGCCTCAATACCGGTTTTCTCGGTGAACTCCTTTAAGATCGGCTCGATAAGGAAAGGCTGTCGGTAGGAGTAGATATTTACCTGCTCGGCCGCACTGGCACCCACAGCACCCAACAAGCCGGCTACAGCCAGCACTTTTTGAAATAGAGCTCTGGTAGACATTATCGTAGATCACCCTTGGATTAAACGAGAAACATTCTCATTTGATTTAATGGCAATGTCAATAAAAATACATATGACCTAAGGCGATAAGGCAAAGTCGTCATTTTCCTCCTATGCTTAGGCTTGATACCGCCACCCATAGAGGTCCTATGTACCGCTTTGGCCCTTTAATAGCACTGATCTTTGTCCTCTGCAGCTGTGGGGGCCCGAAGGACTCCAAGTCACCTGCAACCCCTCCTGCAGATGAGCCGGCTACCAGCGCCATGAAGGAGCCCATTGCCCCACCGGGCAATGGAGCGGAAGCGGAAAAGAAAGCTGCAGCTATATGCACCCCGGAATGGTTTGCCTGGGTTCAACAGCAAGTGCTTGCCCAGCAAAATGGCGATATGGCGAAACTATACCCATCCGGTATGCCGACTACCGGTAGTGAGGAGTGGTTCACAGCCATCACCCGGCTCAGCGGAGCCAATACCAACGGTCTCAAACCCGGAGGAATGGAGTGGTGCGAGGCTATCCAGAAGCATCTTACCGAGGGCAGTCCACAAAACCCGTTATAAGTGCCTGGAGAGCAAACGCAGACGCATCAGTTTTTATTTTACAGTTTGGAAATACCGATCGCTCGGTTAAGGGAAGATTTGATTCATAGGATACTGCGATTTAGCAAATAGACAGCGAGGTAATAGCACCATGCAGCCTATCAGCAAGTTGTTGCTGGCCTTTATCGCCGCAACAGCACTACCCTATGCACTCGCCAAAGAAAAGCCCCCACCCGGAGCTATGGCCCTTTCCACCGTATTGACCAAATTGGAACAGCAGGGCTACACCCCAATTGTTGAGGTCGATCTGGACAAGGGTAAGTGGAAGATTGAAGCCTATAAGGGTGACCAAAAGTACGACTTGCACGTAGACCCCAACTCTGCGGAAGTTTTGTCGGAAAAACCGGACAACGATTAAGGATTAGCGTCCTCATTCCGAGCTATCCTGCCAGGGCCGGCTGCCAAAGCCGGCCCTAACCTATTCTGCTTGAACATAGTGATGTAATCCGCGCCATAAATTGCGATGGCAAAACAAACTTGGCCATACCCCGGATAAAATTTGTTCTCCGATCATCAAAGGAATTTACCGGATTGGTCAATCACTCCGATTCAATTTCGTTTAGTCTTTCTGAGATCAACGCCACAGGATAATAAAATGACAACACAAACCCTGACCCGGCAGGATGCAGACAAAGCGGTACTGCAAAACACTCTGGACAAACAGCGCAGTGCCTACCTGGCCAACCCGGCTCCCAGCTATCAGCAACGTGTGCAGGATCTTAGAACCCTTGCCCAGCTCCTGCGTGAACAGCAGGAATCCATTATCCAGGCGATCAGTAACGACTACGGCAATCGAGCCAGGGAAGAGATACTGCTCTACGATATCTACCCAGCGCTCTCCGGCATTAAAGAGACTATCAAGCGCCTAAAGAAGTGGATGAAACCCAGGGGGCGCCATACAGATTTTAAATCCTATCCCCTCTCTAAAAATCGTGTGGTCCCACAACCTCTGGGGGTAATTGGCGTCATAGTGCCGTGGAACTTCCCAATAAACTTAAGCTTTTCACCACTGACCAATATTTTCGCCGCAGGCAATCAGGCGATGGTCAAGATGTCCACCAACTCCAAGCACCTTGCAGAATTACTCAGTAAAGTCTGTGAACAATACTTCCCGGAAGAAAAGCTGGTTTTTATTCCCGATGCCGATGAAATAGGCCCGGTATTTTCCAGCCTTAAATTCGATCACTTAATCTTTACCGGCTCCAGTAATACCGGTCGTGCAGTAATGCGCTCCGCCGCAGAAAACCTAACTCCAGTCACATTGGAACTTGGTGGTAAATCACCGGCAATTGTTGGCCCGGATTACCCGGTTAAGAAAGCCGCCGAGCAACTAATTTACTGGAAGCTGGTAAACGCCGGGCAGATCTGTGTCAACGTGGATTATCTTTTCTTGCCGGAGGAGCATCTCGAAGAGTTTATCGAACACGCAAAACATTATGTTCAGAAGCGCTACCCCGACTTGGATGGCCAGGATTACACTTCTATTATCGACGACACATCTTACCAGCGAATCTGGGCAACCCTGGATGATGCCAAGGCTAAGGGTGCTAATGCCATAGATTTAAGTGCTGGCAAATTGGATAGGGACAATAAACTGCGAAAATTCCCTCCGCATATCCTGACCAACGTAGACGGCGAGATGCTGGCAATGCAGCGTGAGATTTTTGGCCCTCTATTGCCGATTATCACTTACTCCAAGCCAGAGGAAGTTATTGATTATATTAATGCTCGCCCCAGACCCCTGGCGATTTACCCTTACACTCACGACAAAACCTTACAAGATTTATATATCAACAAAGTAATGTCTGGGGGCGTGTCGGTAAATAATTGTGTACTGCACGTTGGCCAGCACGATATTCCATTTGGCGGCGTTGGTGAAAGCGGTATGGGCCACTACCATGGCTACGAGGGATTTTTGACCTTCTCTAAACTTCGTCCCATCTTCTATCAGGGCCCAATCGATCTATTAAAATTACTGCGGCCTCCCTATGGCAAACTCTCAACCCGTGTTATCGATTTTATGCTAAAGCTTACACGCTAGGCTCCCTAGGTCCGGCAATATCTGTTGCCGGGCCATTCACTGCTATAATCGCGCTCAGGTAAGATCGAAATCACTACAGCCCGCTGGCACTGCGATAATCCCTAGTCCAAACTAATACTATGGCTTGTTAGCAGTATGGAGCCGTAGATGATTTTTCTTACCGCCATAGCTTTGGTTGGCAATCTCACTAACCCAATCCCCCCCGGCCTCGATCCCAATAAACCCGCCCCCATCTACGACAGCCCCGACCTTTACGGAGCAGAACCTTCGGTCATTGCCTTGGACTTATCCACTATTAAAGCGAAACTGCATGGTCTAGGGTTCAACCCCATCACGCATATCGAATTTGTGGGCGGAAGATGGAAAATCCAGGCGGTCTACGGAGGAGAATTGAGGGCCCTGGAAGTGAATCCGGACAACGGAATAATTATTGCTGACCGACCAGCCAATTAATCGCTGTTTAAATGTTAAAACTAAACCTCTAAGTCCAAACTGGTCACAAAAATTTACAGTGATATGCAAACATTGGTTTTAAACTAAGGGATCTATTCAGTGAATAGAGTCCCGGTATTGCAATGGTGTCATTCCTTTCCAGCCCCGGTAGGCCCGAATAAATGAATTGGGCTCTTTAAATCCTAGCATAAAAGAAATCTCCCCCAGATGAAGGCTGGATTTCGCGAGGTAGTGATCAGCCAAACTTGATCTAACTCCCTGCAATACTGTCTGGAAGGATTGATTTTCCTCCCCCAGTTTCCGCTGTAAAGTCCTTTTACTGATAGCCAAGCGTTCAGACACTGCTTCGACAGAACTCTCACCGGCCGGTAGTAACTCCATCAATACTGAACCTACCCGCTCTCCCATTGTGGCTTCGCTATCCAGATCCTTGAGCTGTTGACTCAATTTACCTTCAAAGAAATCCCACATAGGGGCATTGGCGGTCAGAAATGGCTTTTGTGCATCTTGCGCTGAGAAACAAATTCTCACCCGGTCTGACTGCTTAATTGAACAACCAAAAAACTTCCGATAAGGCGTTTGATCTTCAGGCAGCTGCGGTAGTGCCAATTCCAATGGTTGAATTTCCTCCCGGGTTCCCAACCGAGCCAGGCGGATATAGAAAATTAATTCGCTCAGGCCCAAAGCTTCAGGAATATTTCCATCACTTCCATAGCACTCTAAATTGAGCTTGGTGTACTCATCAGTAATATCCAAGTGCAATTCCATGGGACCGATCAGTGGTTTGTATTGCTGTATCCGCAGTAGAGCTTGATTCAGATTTGCACTGCACAGGCTCGCAAATATGGGAGGGTCAAACGACTCAGCCGAAAGGTGCTCCGCCAGTAAAAGTGGTAGTGGCCGATCCTTAGAGGCCCGATCAATACCACACCAAAAACGGAAATATTCCACCGGAGTGAGTGTCACAGTCTCCCGCTGTAACAAATCCGCAGGTAACCCGGCATAGGCAAGAGCCAGCGCTGTATCGATATTCATATCGTGTAATATCAACTTCCAGCTGGGAGGTACCAGGAATTTCGCTGCACGTTTGATCATTACCGGACCTGCCTGCAATTAAGACTTTTCCATCGTCTGACGGGAAAACTTCAGTACCATTTTACGGGGCAGTAAAGGCATTATCCAATTCAGAAACAACTTGAGCCGTGCCTCATTAAAAGCAACCAGATCTCCCCGCTCCATTGCCTGATAGCCACATCTGGCAACAGACTCAGCCGAACGGGCATTTTTCCAAATATCGACACCCTGAAGATCACCAGCGGCCACAAACCCTGTTGCAACAGCACCGGGGCACAAAGCCGTTACTGTTACACCTGTGCCTTTCAACTCTTCCGCCAGTGCCTGGCTAAATGAAGTTACATAGGCTTTAGTTGCGTAGTAAACCGCCTGTAAAGGGCCGGGAATAAAAGAGGCTGTAGATGAAACATTAAGAATATGTCCACTATTGCTGCCAACCATCCCCTTTAAATACAGGTGGGTGAGATTGGTAAGGGAAACCATATTCACCTGCATCATACCCTGCTCAGCTTCCAAATCCCTCTGATGGAAAAGACCATGACCACCAAAACCCGCATTGTTAATTAGAGTGCCAATCTCCACACCCTCACTTTGGGTTCGTTCAAAAATTCTCTGCGCGGACATGGGGTCAGAAAGGTCCTCGGCAATAACCATTGCCTGGATACCAAACTCCTTCTCCAGCTGCTGTTTGAGTGCTGAAAGCTTCCCTTCAGACCGGGCAACCAGAACCAAGTTGCCACCCTTAGATGCATGTATCCTGGCCAGCTCAAGGCCTATGCCACCAGAGGCCCCAGTAATAAGTGCCGTTTCCATCTATCTGTCTCCCAAGCGTTAATCTTGAAATCAGTATATGATCAGAAGGCGCCAACTAAGAATCCGATGATGCCAAGTGACTATCCAATCGTGACATTATTGATTAGTAGAGCGTCGGTCTTAGAGTCAGATTATTTAAAAGAAAGAGGTTTTATCACTACTTCCTCTTACCAATAACTAAGGTATTGTCTTCGATGAAGTAGCTGGGAACATCTAAGTCAGCAATGTACCAGGATTGACTCCTACCATTGAGGTCAAAGATCATATACTTCTCCCAACCCTCCCACTCACTCTCAACACACTGTAGCGCCCCAGCTAAGTCCTGCCCCTCAATAGAAACACCCTCTGACAAATACGTAAATTCAGAACATGGGATTATCGAGCGATAGTAATCACGCTCGGCTAGCCTAGGTACACCATCCTCAGAGTTCACTTGAAGCATAAACACTTTTATTTCATGATCTAGTCGCTCCTGAGCTTTAGGTGGCTGCTTTCCATATTTTTCAGGTTCAACTAAAACATCAAGTTGCTCTAGAACTTCATCTCTTGGCTTAACAATAATTAAACGATACCACGACCAATCTAGGGAGATCATGCTATCTTCTCTAATATCATCAAGATCTATATATAAAAAATATTCCCTATCTGCTACTGAGTTTGGAAACAAGGATAAGAAAAGTGGAGAACCACCAAGAGCAATACCTGTAATCACAAGAAAACCCATGCAGCCCCACAAAATCTTTTTTCGAAACCCATCCATAGCCGACATCCGTAAGTCCTGCTTTTAAAAAAACCAGAAAGCTAGGTTTGTAGTTCAGTAAAGAACTTAAAAAACTCTAATCTAAAAACCTTCTCGCCTCTATCAACCACCAAAGTGGCTAGATACTAGCAAATCTTTTCCACACCAATAGCAGTTGGCCCTTTGTTTTCTCACCTTATGGCCACAAGAAGGGCACTCTTTCAGGTTACCAGTGGATATTTTTCCATCGCGCTTACCATCTCGCAGATCAATCTGCCCCATTTTTTCAATAAGTTCGGCCTCGGTTACCCCTAACTTTTCCGATAGAAGCTCCCACATTACCTGATTCGGCAACACTAATGTATCTATACGTCCCTGAATATCACCGACTTCCAGTTCCAGGTTAGCGGCCATCTGCTTTGCATTTTGAGCTCGATATCTCGCATCATCGATTTCTCGCTGCTGAAATTAATCCCAAATAGTGTCTAGCATTTATTTCACCTCACTTTACAAATCAGGAAAAATTGGATCAGATCTGCATTTACGATTTTCGTTTAATCAAAATTATAAACAGATATATCAAACCAAATAGTGTCCCAAACGGAAAAAAGCTAATCCAAATCAGTGATAGTATTAAAGAATACCAGAACAACCACTTAGCTCGAAAAGACGATAAAAACAAAGCAGTACAGGAAATCAACAAGCCTGGACCAGACAATAGGCCTCCTATAGCAAAATTAGAGAGGGATTGACTCATCATGCCTGCCATTACTTCAGGGGATGTATCAAGTGATTGGGCGATCTGAAAAGTTTCCCAAAAACTCAACATCCCCAAATGAAAGAAGACAATAATCGGGGTTTGAAGAACAGCGCCCAATATAGAAAGAACGCTCCCCAACTTAACCCGCTTCTTCCCCTCCGGGCAAAGCTCACTTTCCGGGGAGCTATATATGCTATGTTCAAAACTCATTCTTACCTCAGAAAACATCACATCCTTCATCAAGGATTTATAAATTGTGTCCCTTTATTAAAGCGGTAGCGGTTGCCCTAGCAATAAGCTTCCCCTCTTGAAGAAGCTCTCCTTCCAGAAAGCAGACAGTTCCACCTCTAGATACAACTCTGCCCACACCCTCAACTGGTCCCACTTTAGCTGGCCGAACAAATTGAGTCTTTAGCTCTAGTGTCGGAGCAAACTGACCAATATTCAGTGAAAATACCAATGCAGGACCCATTACGTCGTCGAGCATTGCACATAGAAACCCACCCTGTATTGTTCCCGCAGGATTTAAGAATGACTCACTGGCAAAAAATCGGGCTTTGATCTCCATTTTTTCACGTGAATAGCTTATTAACTCAAATCCCAGAGTTTTCGCACACTCAGGTACTGTCAGATCTCCTGACTCTACCATTTCGTAGATATCCATATTTCCCCACTTGGCTCTTTTGTCTCAACTCAAGCCCACTAAAAAGCTGCGGCAGAAGCGTTTACAACTCGGTGTAAACTGGTTATTCTGAAAAAAAATAAAACCTAGATGCCAACATAAGTGTCCCCCCTGCCCGCTAGAAATCCTAGTGGCTCAAGTAATTTAGAACTTTTCTTGGACGAATGTTTATTCGGAACACTACATCATCAATACGGCTTTTGGGTATCTTGCCAATTTTTATACCTTTCGGGAAGAAACGTCTCAGTAGATCATTTGTATTTATGTGATGTCCCCACCCCACTTCAGATTTGACGCACCAACATCGAAGTTTTACTCGAACAAACCTGGAGCCACTGGTAGATAATGTTTTGAGCAGGTTGCGGCCTTAAATCTCTTGGCTGCTTTGACTTATAGCCCCTGTCGACGCAAACTGATAGCAACTGTTTTTTGATTATATTTATTCCCCTGCCCCCCTGCCAGGTGAGTCGCTCGGCTACTCTTTTTGACTATAAAGCTCTACTGTACCAAGTCATCACGCTGCATTCGGTATTACTGACACTTAGAGTGAGTAGCCGGTCTTCACACCCAATCATAAAACCCGCTACGAGATACATCCAACACCTTGGCTATCGTCTCAATATGAACGCTTACCCGTACTTTTGTATAAAGGCGTACCTAATTCCAGGCTCTTTGCAAAGTACACTGCGGCCTTTTTAAACATTGCCGGTTCTTACGATTGCTCAGCTAACTGGCGCTTAAGACCGGCATTCTCTGCAGCTAACTCTTTTTCGGCAGCTTCTTGACACTAATATAACTTAGCCTCACTTCACTACCCATAAATCTGGGAAGAATGCAGCCTTAGCTATTTAGCGGCAACGCGTACACCGGCATTGGCCACAACATAGTGCTAGTTTATCTTTTCTATACTCCTCCCAGTATTGATTTCGAGTTGTTTTGGTTGATTTACTTTATCGTGTCATAGGGCACCTCTTCTGCATAGTTGATAGCTTAAGAGAGCGTCCGCAGGATCACTCCTCTATACCGAGCATGTCCGTTGTTATGACAACTCAGAAAGTACTAAGTCTGAAATCCACAGTAATGAGCGAAAAATAGTCACGCGAACAACCCGCAGCGAAAAAAATCAATTAATCATACAATTTTAAGTGAAAATCTTGCATTTATAGTTATTTTTATTCAGTTAACCCTTGACAAAGAATGATTTCGCATATAACTTCTTCCCGCATGTCAGGGTAGACAATGTATATCGTTTAGGGAATAAATGAGTAATTTCTATATCGTTACAGAAGCTTTATTTCACACATCTTTTTTAGTCAACTCAGCGGTTGAAAACCTAGAAAAGTCAGGTAAATACGACAAATTTATTTTTATAATTAGAAATAAAAATGGATTATCAAAAAGAGATTTAGATCACGCACACAAAAGATCAAATTTCAGCTGCAAAAGTTCTCAAATTGAAGCTATAAACAAAGCTTATAAGGGTGTTAGTTCTGCGGAAAGAGAACTATTAAAACTTTACGATATCCCGCAGTTACACTGCTTAAGTGGGAACCACATAATAGAATCCCAAGACTTAAACTCGGATAACTTAAGAGTAAAATTAGAGAAAGACACTTCAGATAAAAGAGCTGGAATATTTTTGGATTGCATCCTATCTCCTTGGTGGATAGATATTTTTTCAGGCAGAGTAGTCAATGCACATACTGCTATTCTGCCTTTTGCAAAAGGAATGCACGCAATTGAGCAGTATATCCTTGAATCTAGTATCGAAGGAGTCGAAAATACTGCCGGCGCTACTATCCACTACATTGATAGCGGTGTAGATACCGGAAACATAATAAAAACTAAAAAATTAAATAGGGTCTGGTCGCACTCCTCAATAAGCCATATAAAAGCTGAAAGTTACCTTCTCGCATTTAAATTGCTAATTGAGTATGCTCTTGAGGATAATTCATTTTGTATAAATGATGCGTACAAGCAGGACAATATTGGGAAAGAATTTTATTCAAAACACTATTCTCAAGAAACAGCTATCCGCTCTAATGAAAGATTCTTAAAGCTAAAGCACAATGAACTGGAGATAAGTAATGAGTGAAATTAATTATCTTCTTTTTATATCAACTTCCATTATAATAAATGCTATTCCAGGACCAGATGTAGTTTTTGTTATTAGTAATTATAAGTATCGAGGTTGGATAGCTGCAACCCTTAGTATTGTTGGACTTGCCTTGGGTTATCTTTTCCATGTGATTATAACTTACATAGGTGTTTCAGCTATTATTGCAAGCACCCCTTTATTGTTTAACGCTCTTAAATATTTGGGGTGCATATACCTTATTTGGTTGGGCGGAAGTATAGTGCTTGATGCCTTTAACTCAAAAAAGGGGATTGCTCGAAAAAATCCGGTCGCCTCTACGGAGAAATGGAAATATTTAACACAAGGTCTTTTAACGAGTGTATTAAACCCCAAAGTAGGTATTTTTTTTCTCGCATTTATACCCCAGTTCATACCGGAGTCACCAGACAGTGAAATAAGCATTCTGATACTAGGTGCACTGTTTTGTGCAGGAGCAACATTCTTTAATTTTCTCTATTGCTTTCTTAGCTCTTTAGTTAAGGTATCCACAAGTCAAAGCAGCTTCACTCAAAGTGTACCAGGTTATCTTTTAATCGGCGTAGGCATATACATGGCTTTTTAGAGACGACTACCAGCCATATAGGATATCCTGAATAATTGATTTCGATCTACCATATAGACCTCCTGTAATGAAGAGAACTCAAAAGAACGTTATTAGAGATATAGTTGAAGGACTTTAATTGCAATCACTCATTCACTTACATGAGAGCTGATTGTCGGAGCTCGATAAATTTTTTATTTAACAAATTTAACTCATAAGGTGCTCAGCAAAATTATTAGATAGTACAACTGACAAAAATTACTTTTGCAAAAAAAAGCATAAAGTTATTTGCGCTTAAGGAGTCAGAAGATGTATAAGATTTAGGCTCTAAAAAAGGCTGCCCCTCACATTATTTGTCGGCAGCAGTAGATTAAAGATTATACCCAACCTACTAGATAGGTCGGTATTTAAAACTATCAGCGTAAAGCTTTATTGTTAACTAAGCGACGAAGATGCTCAAACAGTCAATTAATGCGAGAAGCCCCCACTAGAGAAATCACCCAATAAACGTTATATAAACACTCATTGGGAGCGGCAAATAGTTTATAAACAACAGGGGGAGCTGAAAGAAAGATTAAAATCTTATTCTATCCTGTGATTTATCCGCACAGGTCAACCTAACCAGAACTGAGAAAACTAACAGAATTATGTCTAGGCAATAGGCAATTTACCGCACCCCTTAAATGTTAAATTATATCCATAGAGAACCATAAGACAGAAATAGCTACGAAGAACCTTGAAAGCTTCGCTCCAAAAGGACCAATATCGAGATAAATTACACATCCTCATACAAGCGCCAATATTGATGCATCTGCAATCAACACTAATTTATATTGCATAACATACAAGCCCACTATGAAACGTTAAAAATTACATAAATCAATAAGATAATGAGGACTTATTTAGCCACCCCAAAGTAAAGCCCATTTATGTGAAGCCATAAAACAACGAGAAAAACCTAAACTTATTAACCCAAACAATATATACCACTGCCATATCACAGCAGTAGAACCAAAGAGAAATCATGTATGATTTTAGCAGCTAAATTATAAGAAAAATATAAACACAGCGCTTGAGAGGGAACTAAATTTTTGTGTAATTATGTAAAAAGGAAGTTTTATGATATATAACAGCGCCTCAGAATTAGTCTTTGATGATATTTTTCTAAAAAACTCAGATATTATTCAACATGCAAATCTTTACCTAAAATTAGAGGGATTTTCACTAGGCGGATCTATAAAAATCAAACCTGCTTTAAAAATGATGACACGCCTTAAACTAGAAGGGAAGCTGAGCACAAACTCAACCATTATAGAAAGCTCATCAGGCAATCTAGGAATTGCACTTAGCATTGTTTGCGCAATAAGAGGTTACCCTTTTATATGTGTTGCTGACCCGAACATTTTACCAACTTCTGAGAATCTAATTAAAGCTTATGGAGGAGAAATAATAAAAGTCACTAAAAAAGATTCTAACGGCGGTTATTTGAAATCAAGAATTGATAAAATTCAAGAAATGTGCAATGAGGACAACTCTCTTGTATGGGTAAATCAATATCAAAATACTGATAACATTGAAGCCCATTATTTAAATACAGCGCGTAGCATAGCAACGCACTTTCCCAATTTGGATTATTTGTTTATTGGAGCGGGAACCACCGGAACTTTAGGGGGGGTTAGTCAATACATATCTGAATATATACCAAATGTGAAGATTATAGCAATAGACTCCGAAGGTTCTGTTACATTTGGGGGCAGCCCTGGGAAACGGTATATTCCTGGCCTAGGTACAAGTGTGGAGCCTCCAATTAGCGAAAGATCAATATATGATAAATTAGTTAGAGTTCCTGAAAAAAACACAATAGAGATGTGCCACAGAATGGCTAGAAAAGGCATTTTACTCGGTGGGTCTTCTGGCACCGTTTTAGCCGGAATAGAGAGCTGTAAAGATAAAATTCCTAACGATGCAAATATTGTCGCTATATCTCCTGACTTCGGTGAGCGATATATCAATACGCTGTATAACCCTCAATGGGTAAAATCTAATTTTTATATATCCGATGATTTTTGGCTAGAAAAAGTTAAAGCGGCATCCTAAAAAGAGAAATACCATGATGACAAGAAGTTTTAAAATATTAGGTGCAGACACCATTCAAAAATGGCTAGGCACTCACAACCAAGAAATTATAGAAACTGTAAAAAGAACATATAAATCATTCAAAAATGGTAATACTATTTGCCCTGACAGCTACTTTTTAAAGTTTCCCTCTTCACCGGAAAATAGAATTATTGCCTTGCCAGCCTCCATTCAAGATGAGGATAAAGTTTCAGGAATTAAGTGGATTGCAAGTTACCCAGAAAACGTCAACAACGAGTTAGACAGGGCATCTGCCACTATTACTCTTAACTGTGGCAATACAGGATACCCCATTGCCTGCCTGGAAGGCTCACTAATCTCAGCATCTCGTACGGCTGCATCCGCAATTTTAGGCGCCACCTATCTTCATCCAACAAAAGGCCATATAAAGAATCTATCCATTGTGGGAGCCGGCCTCATAGCTAAGACAATTGTATCCTTGTTTCACTCCTTAGACTGGAAAATTGAAAAGCTAAACATAGTAGACTTATCAAAGGGTAGAGCAAAACATTTTGAAAAGAAATTTTCAAATCATAAGACCACAGTGAGCACAGATATATCTACGATAGTTGAATCAGATATGATTGTATTTACTACCTCAGCTATTAACCCGTATGTAGATGATATGGAGCTTTTTTCAATGAATCCAACAATTTTGCATATGTCATTACGCGACATAAGTCCTAGCATAATATGCAAAAGTCAAAACTTCACAGACAATACAGATCATGCAGTTAAGGCAAACACTTCATTACATTTAGCTGAACAATTAATAGGGAATAGGCTTTTTATTTCTGGAGATATTGTAGACTTAATAGACCATTCGGTAGAAATTGACTATAGGAAGCCAAGAATATACTCACCATTTGGAATGGGAATATTAGATATAGCAGTTGGCTACGAGATTTATAAGAGCGCAAGTAAAGCTGATATGATTAGTTGTGATAACTTCTTCCCTCAACCTTACACAACACCTGCATAATATATCTTTAAGCACGCCGAAATCCCTACAAGGCACCTCTAAGAATTCGGAGATAAATTGACGAAATATTAGGGTGCTATTTTATAATTGAGTTTTAGTAATCCAATTAAGTTTCTCTAAAAAACTGACAACTCGTCTAACTCAGAGCGTGTTGCAGCGAAGCCCTGAGAAGCTGTTTTATACTTACCCAATTTATACATATCGATTTAAGAGCCTGTGGACACCTCTCAAACTGCAAGCTTTAATCACATAGTCAGTCCCCAGTAACCCACTTCCCACAAGGCAAAAAAAAGCCCCGCAATTGCGGGGCTTTTTAGATAGGCTTTAAGGCCGGCTTACATCATGCCGCCCATACCGCCCATGCCACCCATACCGCTCATGTCAGGAGCAGCCGGCTTGTCTTCCGGAATCTCTGCAACCATGGCTTCGGTGGTGATCATCAGGCCAGCGATAGAGGCTGCCGCTTGCAGAGCAGAGCGGGTTACTTTAGCTGGGTCCAGGATACCCATTTCCAGCATATCGCCGTACTCACCAGTAGCAGCGTTGTAACCGAAGTTGCCTTCGCCTTGCTTGATCTTGTCAACAACTACGGAAGCTTCGTCGCCAGCGTTGGAAACGATTTGACGCAGAGGCATTTCCATAGCGCGCAGGGCTGCTGCGATGCCGTGGTTCTGGTCTTCGTTGTCGCCAGTTACAGAAATAACCTGGGTAGCGCGAACCAGAGCGGTACCACCGCCAGGTACTACGCCTTCCTCTACTGCGGCGCGGGTAGCGTGCAGCGCGTCTTCAACGCGGGCTTTCTTCTCTTTCATTTCCACTTCAGTAGCGGCGCCTACTTTGATTACCGCAACACCGCCAGCCAGCTTGGCTACGCGCTCTTGCAGCTTCTCTTTGTCGTAGTCGGAAGAGGACTCTTCGATCTGTGCACGGATCTGGCTAACGCGAGCTTCGATGTCTTTAACATTGCCAGCGCCGTCAACGATTACAGTGTTTTCTTTGGACAGGGTTACGCGCTTAGCAGTACCCAGGTGCTCCAGAGTGGTACCTTCCAGCTCCAGGCCAACTTCTTCAGAAATCACGGTGCCGCCAGTCAGGATAGCGATGTCCTGTAGCATGGCTTTACGACGGTCGCCGAAACCAGGTGCTTTAACAGCAGCAACTTTAACAATGCCGCGCATGCTGTTTACAACCAGAGTTGCCAGCGCTTCGCCTTCTACGTCTTCAGCGATAATCAGCAGCGGCTTGGAAGCTTTAGCTACTTGCTCCAGCAGGGGCAGCAGGTCGCGGATGTTGGAGATTTTCTTGTCTACCAGCAGGATGAACGGGCTGTCCAGCTCGGCAGTCATGTTCTCTTGGTTGGTGATGAAGTAAGGAGACAGGTAGCCGCGATCGAACTGCATACCTTCTACTACGTCCAGCTCGTTTTCCAGGCCAGAACCTTCTTCAACAGTGATAACGCCTTCTTTGCCAACTTTTTCCATGGCTTCAGCGATGATGGTACCAACGCTCTCGTCGCTGTTAGCGGAGATAGTACCTACCTGAGCGATAGACTTGGTGTCAGCACAAGGAGTGGACAGGCCAGCAATGTGGTCAACAGCTGCGGTTACCGCTTTGTCGATGCCGCGCTTCAGGTCCATTGGGTTGAAGCCAGCGGCTACGGATTTCAGACCTTCGGTTACGATAGCCTGGGCCAGAACGGTAGCGGTGGTGGTGCCGTCACCAGCGGTGTCAGAAGCTTTGGAAGCAACTTCTTTAACCATCTGTGCGCCCATGTTTTCGAACTTGTCGCTCAGCTCGATTTCTTTCGCTACGGAAACACCGTCTTTGGTTACGGTAGGAGCGCCGAAGGACTTGTCCAGAACTACGTTGCGGCCTTTAGGACCCAGAGTAGTTTTTACAGCGTCTGCCAGGATATTTACGCCTTTCAGCATTTTCTGACGAGCGTCGTCACCAAAAATTACGTCTTTAGCTGCCATGATTCTTATTCCTCAAATTCTTTTTGCGAGTAAAGTTAAAGGCTGGCCTTAGCCTTCCAACACGCCGTAGATGTCACCTTCGCTCATGATGATCAGCTCTTCGCCTTCCACCTTGAGGGTATTACTGTCGGCATAGCGACCGAAAACAACAGTGTCACCTACCTTCACAGACAGTGCGCGAACGTCGCCATTGTCCAGCTGCTTGCCCTCACCCACGGCTACCACTTCACCTTGGTTCGGCTTTTCTTTGGCAGCGCCTGGCAGCACGATACCGCCAGCTGACATCGCTTCTTCTTCCTTACGGCGTACTACGACGCGGTCGTGTAAAGGACGAATTTTCATGGATAAGTTCTCCATTGAGTCGTTTTAATGGTTTCCAACATGGACGGCACTGGCCCTTTGGGCCGGTAACCTCACCCCTCTCTGATCCCCAGAGGCGGGGCTTAATTCTCAGTTGAACCCTATCTATGGGCGGGAATAAGGATTTCAACACCATCAGGTGAAAAAACTGCAAAGCAAATTCTCATCACTGACATTTTGTATGTTTTTTAACCCAATCAGGACTTGGGGCGCTTATCTTCAACGGAGTGTTGATTCTCTCCGGGGCGCTTCTCATCTTTCGAATACTCCCCCTCAATAATGTCATCGCCATGCTTGTGATTTGGCGACTGATTGAAGTGCTGCGGGGGAACCACTTTTACATGGCGAAGGATAAAACCGAGCAACAGGTTCCTGAGCCCCGGTATCAGGCAGATAAAGCCGAAGAAGTCGGTAATAAAGCCCGGAGTGAGTAACAACACACCGCCTACAGCGAGGAATATCCCTTCAACCATCTCTTTGGCGGGAATATTTCCAGCCTGCATCTTCTCTTGGGCCCGCATCAAGGTAGAGATTCCCTGGCGGCGAAGCAGTGTCACTCCTACCACTGCGGTCAAAATAACCAGACCGATCGTTGGCAGGGCGCCAATTTCACTGCCTACGGCAATCAACACCCACATTTCGAGTACAGGTAGAGCTATAAATAGAAGTAGTAATGGGCGCATTGCGGGAATTCCTAGTTAACCAGCTTCGCAGAGAGCCGGGGCGATCACGGTTTTTTCAATATGCTGTAGTAAATGGAGTGGGGAGGCAAATTATTCAAGGGCGCCTTATTCAACCCCACGAAAACTGGAGATAGGGAGGATTGAATGGCAAGCGAGCAGCAGGATGCGATAGAAGTGCCAGCTATCGGGCGTAGCCGCCATTTAGTGGACGATATTTTAGCAAAAGCGGACATTCAAATTAATGGGGAGAGGCCCTGGGATCTACAACTCAACCGGGAAGCAGCCCTGGATGAGATCATCGCTCGGCACAGCCTGGGGCTGGGCGAGACGTATATGCGCGGCGACTGGGACGTGCAGGCTTTGGACCAGTTCATGCAACGGCTACTGTCTGCAGAGCTACACCTCAATTTAAAAAACTGGCGCTACTTATGGCGAACTATACGCAGCAACTTGCTGAACTTACAAAGTAAAAGCCGCTCATTCAATGTAGGCGTACAGCACTACGATTTGGGCAACGAGTTCTACAGCGCCATGCTCGATTCCCGTCTCACCTACAGTTGTGGTTATTGGAAAGACGCAACAACCCTGGATGAAGCCCAAGAGGCAAAACTTGATCTGATCTGCCGAAAACTGGAGCTGAAGCCTGGTATGCGCCTGCTGGACATCGGTTGCGGGTGGGGCAGCCTGGTCAGCTATGCAGCGCAGAAATACCAGGTAGAGTGTGTCGGTATCACCATCTCCCGGGAACAGCGTGCCTATGTAGCAGAGCGCTATAACGACCTGCCCATTACCGTGAAGCTGATGGATTACCGTGACTTAAATGAACCTTTCGATCGAATTGCCAGTGTGGGGATGTTTGAACATGTAGGGCATAAGAACTATCGCACCTTCATGCAGGTAGCTCAACGCTGCCTGGATAAAGATGGACTAATGCTGCTGCACACTATCGGTAACAATATTCGTAGTTCCTCCACTGACTTATGGACAGAAAAATATATTTTTCCCGGTGGTGAAGTGCCTTCATTGGGGCAAATAGGAGATGCTGCCGATCGCCTCTTAGTATGTGAAGACGTACACAACTTCGGCTATTACTACGATAAAACACTAATGGCCTGGCATGAAAACTTCGAGAAAAATTGGCCGCACTTTGCCGATCGCTATGGCCAGCGCTTCTACAGAATGTGGCGCTACTACCTGCTTGCCTGCGCAGGTGGCTTTCGGGTGCGAACTCTACAACTGTGGCAGTTTATGTTCTCGAGGTTCCGCACCGACGGTGTCACCCGGTTAAGCTGAGGTTGGTTTAGCCCCTGCACTAATTGCAGAAACAAAAAAGGGTGAACTTTGTTCACCCTTTTTATGTTCGGATACAGAGAAACTTACAGGCGCGCTCCGCCATCTATATCCATCACGCGACCGGTAACATAGTCATTCTCCAGGATAAACGCTACTGTCGAAGCGATCTCATCCTGCTCACCCAACCTGCGCAGAGGTACTTGTTTTACCAGGCTTTCGAGAATTTCCGGGCGCATCTGTGCAACCATATCGGTGCCGATAAAGCCTGGGGCAATTCCGGCAACACGCACACCGTAGCGCGCGAGTTCGCGTGCCCAAGATACTGTCATCGCGGCAACACCTGCTTTACTGGCAGAGTAGTTGGTCTGCCCCATATTGCCCGCACGGGACAGGCTGGAGATATTGATCATCACCCCACCCTTACCGCTTTCCGCCATAATGCCCGCAGCAGCGCGGCCGCAGAGGAATACACCGGTGAGGTTCACATCGATCACCGACTGCCACTGAGCCAGGGACATACGATCAGTCACTTTGCCATCTTTGCACTTGAGCAACATGCCATCGCGCATAATGCCGGCATTATTAATCAGCACCTGAAGCCCACCAAAGTCCGCTGCAATTTTTGCAAACCCGGAATCTACCGTTTCTTCATCAGCAACATTGATCAAGTAGCTGCGAGCCTCAGCACCGAGTTTTTCACAAGCAGCGACACTCTCTTTCAGGCCTTCTTCATTAACATCGATCAGGGCCAGGCGCGCGCCCCGTGCGGCCAAATACTCGGCCATCGCTCGGCCCAAACCCTGGCCCGCACCGGTAATCGCAACAATACTGTCAGCGATCTGCATATTAAACTCCTCGTCGTCGCTCGTTTTTTAGATTTATCGTTTATGACTGCCTTCGAACCTGCCCTATGCAGGCTAAAGGGGGAATTACCATTCGTAACCTACGCCAACGGTCACTTTGGTATCTTCTTTTTCACTTTCCAGGGAGGGCGTATTGTCGTACTGCCACTCGTAACCGATTTCCATCAGCACGCCTTCAACCAAAGGAGTTCGCACCCCCAATTTGGCATTAGCTTCGTAATCGTTACTGTGATCAAAGGATTGTAAGGTTTCCTGGTCGAAATAAATTTCCGGCCCAAGGGAAAACTTGTAGCGGTAGTTAAGTGCGATTCGACCGGCGACATAACGCTCGTCTTGGCCTTCACTCAACTCCTCGTCAATAAAACTCTCTTGCAGGCTACTCACACCTCCTTCGAGGGAGAAGGTGGTTTTGCTTGTGTCGTAAAACAGATAACCCATACCGAGACCGAGAGTGGTTCCCAGATCCAGGTTCTGTGCTTCTTCTCTTTCCAACTCACTGTTGGCTGCAGCAAACCAATTTTCAGAAAAGATCCAGCGAAGATCATAGTTGAGCTGGTACTTTTCCAGATCACCGTCTTCTTCACTCTCCTGGTTTTGGTACACCGCCCCCATCAGGTGCTGAAAATCGTTATGACGAATATCCAAGTTGATGTTGACGTCGAGGTCTTCGCGCTCGCGGTTACCGCTCTCGAATACGCCTCCGGCAGTAACATCACCGCTGAACAACACCGGACTGGTGGTAAATGTGCTGTAGGGTTCTGCCCGCTCAATACCGGGGAAGTCGATCAGCCAACCGCGCCCCTCAGCACAGTACACTTCCCAACGCTCTTCGCGGTGGCCAGCCAAGGTACAAGGTTC
The DNA here is from genome assembly GCF_052467815.1 of Microbulbifer maximicatervae (SeqCode). Lineage (NCBI taxonomy): Bacteria > Pseudomonadati > Pseudomonadota > Gammaproteobacteria > Cellvibrionales > Microbulbiferaceae > Microbulbifer > Microbulbifer maximicatervae (SeqCode). The sequence goes on along the minus strand of NZ_CP174326.1, from coordinate 2,633,800 downwards.
ATCCCTGCCGGCAATTTTGATATCGGTATCGACATCCATCGACACTACTTTGGATTTGTCGACTTTAACTTCACCAAAGGTCTCTGATTTCCAAGTAACCTGATCCCTCTCCACAAGCACCAAATCACCTTGAATGCGATCGCCATTTTCCAGAGTCAGCACACCGGCATAGGCCTGGAAAGGCGCAATAAACAGGAGAGTTCGTACAAAGAACCTGGGGAGTCGTGTCGATAAAACCACTAAGAAACCTTGGATTTTTAGGTGTATGAAAGGCGCAAACAGCCGTAGTAATCGCACCATAATGCCATAACTAGAATCATGTGGCACGCCATCAAAGTAGCCGCTTTTACGCAGGTCTGACTGTGACCTTACAAGCTGGTAAAGTATCCATAAATGGCGAATAAAAATCTCAGATTCACAAGATTACAAAGTAAAAAAGTGCGCCTAATTGGCGTATTTCGCCGACAGTTTGAGCTTTTTATGGAAAAACAGAACTCCCTGGAAAGAATATGCCAAGCTTTGGCAGCCATCCCCAAGGGCCGGGTTGTCACTTATGGAGACTTGGCTGAGATGGCAGGCTACCCACGTGCCGCTAGACTCGCTGGTCAGACGCTGCGTAAGTTGCCCAGGGGTACCAAGCTCCCCTGGCACCGAGTGATCAACGCCCAGGGGCGCATCTCCCTGCCAGAGCCCGGCGCCAGCCGCCAGCGTAAGAGACTCGAAAGCGAGGGCGTTACATTGTTGAAAGGACGGGTGGATATGAGTAAATACCGCTGGAAACCTTAGCCGCCGCTGAAGACAAACTACGCAACCTCATCTGCCCCCCAGGGCGCAACCCAAAACAGCAGGATCATCCCGGGAACCGCCAGGGCGGCACACAGGAGAAAGAAATGTGTCCACCCCATTCCCTCCACCAAATAGCCGGTGGAGGCATTGGCGAAGGTGCGCGGGAGTGAAGTCAACGCAGTAAACAAGGCAAATTGGGTCGCGGTGTGCAACTTGCTGGTAGTGCGGGCGATAAATGCAATAAACACCGCTGTCCCCAACCCCACCCCGAGATACTCAAAGGCAATTACTATCGCCAATAGCCAGAGGCTAGGATTGAAATCTGGAGTGCCCACCAGCTCGCCATTCACTTCAGACAAAATCATAAATCCGAATATTGAAACCAGCTGTACCACACCGAAAATCCACAAGCACTTATTAATCCCGATCTTTACAATTAATAAGCCGCCAAAGAAACCGCCAATTACCGCAGGCCACAAGCCGGCATTCTTCGCCACTATGCCAATATCCGTATTGGAATATCCCATATCCAGGTAGTAGGGCGTCGCCAGTGCTGTGGCCATGCTATCGCCGAGCTTGTACAAAAACATAAAGGCCAGTACGAGCACCGCCTGTTTTACACCATTGCGATTAAAGAATTCGACGAAGGGTAAAACAATGGCTTCCCGCAGAGAATTAGGGCGAGCTGCTGGATGTTCCGGCTCAGCGACCATCAATGTCATAAAGACGGCAATCAACATGAAGGCCGCAGTAATCATAAACACCTGGTCCCAGGCCAGGTGATCCGACAGAATCAAGCTGAGGGAGCCAGGGATCAAGCCGGAAATACGATAGGCGTTGGCATGGAAGGAATTGCCCAGGCCCAACTCCTGGTCCGGCAAAATTTCTCGCCGGAAAGCATCCAGGACTATATCCTGGCTGGCACTGAAAAAAGCCACCGCAAAGCAAATTGCGGCAATTGACCAGATATCAAACTGGGGACTGAACATCCCCAGGACACCAATGGAAACTATCAGCAACAGCTGCATTACCAACATCCAGCCCCGCCGGCGGCCGAGCATCGGGAATGCATAGCGCTCCATCAGCGGAGACCAGATAAATTTCCACGTATAAGGCAATCCCAGCAATGCAAAAATACCGATAGTGGCCAGATCCACGCCTTCGGTACGCAGCCAAGCGGGCACCAACTGTATCAATACAAAAAGAGGCATCCCCGAAGAGAAACCGGTGCCAATACAAATCAGCATACGCCGATTAAACACCGCCTCCCGAATGGTTTCGTGGGCCATAGTTTGTCGCTTTTATTCGCTGAGCATCGTCTACCAGTGATACCCGACCCGACAGGCAACAGACACACAATCAAACATAAGGGCGAGTCTATGGAGGGGTGGGTTTCACCTTTACAACCACCATAGACACAAGCCGGGCAGAATGCCCGGCGAAGAGTTTTGATATGACATAGGGATTTAGAAAAGAGCTGAATTCAGGATGTACTCTTAGAGAGGAAATAGCATCCCTGTAAACCTTAGGTAGTGCCCGCTCCCGGCTGCACTTCTTCTCCCGGCCAGTCGCGCTGCTCGCGGCGCCAAAAATAAATGGACAGCGCAATGGCTGGAATTCCCATAAGCGCCGCATAAATAAAGAAGTAGGCATAACCCTGAGCATCCACCACTATGCCGGAAAAACCACTGATAAATTTCCCCGGCAAGGTCATCAGGGAGCTGAACAAAGCATATTGAGTGGCGGTATAAGCTTTATTGGCAAGACTGGAGAGAAACGCGATCAGTATCGCATTGGCAATTCCTCCACTGATGTTGTCCGCACTAATTACCAGCGCCAACCAGGCTTTATCAGGACCGATCACAGCGAGTTGGGCAAATAGCAGGTTGGTGCAGGCGACCATAACCGAACCGAGTATCAACGGACGCACAACACCGTAACGCACCACTAACAGCCCGCCTAGAAAAGAACCGATAATGGTACAGAAGAAGCCAAACAGCTTACTGATTTCAGCAATTTCCGTTTTGGTAAAGCCCAGATCCAAATAGAAGGGATTGGCCATCACCCCCATCGCAATATCACTTAAACGGAAGATACCGATAAATAGCAACAGAATGATTGCAAAGCGGCCATTGCGCTGAAAAAATTCGATAAAGGGGCAGGCTACGGCGCGAATAAACCACTGCTTCAAGCGACCGTGCTCCCCCTTGCCCAACAGGCGCTGGGCCCACTCGCTTTGCAGCTCATCGGCTTCTTTGTTTACCTTGCTGTGATCAGGCTCGGCAATAATCAGGGTGGTAATCAGGCCCACGCCCATCAATCCAGCCATCGCAAGATAAGCACCGGACCAGCTAAAGATATCCGCAATAAACAGGGCGCCCGCTCCGGCTATCAGCATTGCCACCCGATAGCCAAATACATAATTGGCAGCCATAGCGCCCTGATAATCGTCATCCATGGCCTCAATTCGATAGGCATCAATCGCCACATCTTGAGAGGCCGAACAGAAAGCGACCCACAGGGCCAGTAGGGCTACGTGCATCAGAGAGAGCTGGGGATTTACACTGGCCATACCTATCAGGCCAATCGCTATCCCGATTTGGGATACCAGCATCCAGCCCCGACGCTTGCCCAATTTGTCCGTGAAAAAAGGCAGACGCAGCTGATCGACAATAGGGGCCCAGAGAACCTTGATCGAAAAGGTGATCCCCACCCAGGCAAAAAACCCGATGGCGGTACGGCTGACACCGTAGTCCCGCAGCCAGGCAGTCAAGGTAGAGAAAACCAGCAGTAATGGGAGGCCGGCGGAAAAGCCGAGGAAAAACATGGTGAGTACACGGGGCTTCAAATAAGCGGCCAGCGCTTGCCCCCATGTCATTTGCTTTTGTGAGTTGGTCAAGCGCGGGCCTCCAGAGCCTGAGCCGCCGCAACAGCGATCACCGTGCAGCGGGATTAGATTAATTTATTTACTCAGTGGCCCCACAAAACTTCCAGCTCCGCTTCGGCCAACTTATTGGCATTGATATTGAAGCCAACTTTAGCAGGAGAAGTGTTTTCATCCAGCGGCAGGGATTCCACTTTCAAGGCATAGACACGAAAACGATAGCGATGATCCCCGTGCCCCTTGGGCGGGCAGGCACCACCGTAACCGGAATTACCATAATCATTGCGTCCCTGCACTGCTTCTGGAATCAGGCCGTTTTTCAGATCACCAGCCCCTTCCGGAAGATTGGTAGTATCCACTGGGATATTAAATACCACCCAGTGCCACCAACCGCTGCCGGTAGGCGCGTCGGGATCGTAAGCGGTAATAGCAAAACTCTTTGTGCCCTCCGGTGCCCCACTCCAGCTCAATTGGGGAGACAGGTTCTCACCGCCGCAGCTGCCATAAACATGGGCCATGGGCATTTTCTTTCCAGCTTGCAGGGAGCTGGATGACAGTGTCAGCTTCTCAGCAACCGCGTTGGTTCCAGTCAGTGACAGCGCAGCAGCACAAAGCAGCCCGGCCAAACCCCGGCCGCCCTTTTTCAATAAATGGCTCATATCCCAGTTCCCCTTTTAGTTTTCTTCACTGGACAGCAGTGGGCCCACTTTGTCCAGATCCATATTTCCGCCGGTCAGAACAACCACGACATTCTTATTGCGAAAGCGCGCGCTGTGCTCAATGATCGCAGCGAGACCCACCGCAGCCGACGGTTCTACCAGCTGTTTGGTTCGCGTCCACAATAGCCGCATCGCATTGACGATACCAGCTTCGCTGACTGTCACAATATCCCGCACCGTGCGCTCAATAACGGCGTAATTTTTGCCGCCCAATGTTGTGCGCAGACCATCGGCGATCGTATCGGGCTGTTGTGTGGTGATATGAACGCCACCGCGCAGTGAACGCTGGGCATCATCCGCTCCGGCGGGTTCCGCACCAATTACCAGGATATCGGGGGCAAGCGCAGCCATAGCCAATCCCACGCCGGACAAAAGTCCACCGCCTCCCACTGGCGCCACAATAACGTCTGGAGCAAAGCCCTGTTCGCGGCTCTGCTTGAGCACCTCCATGGCTACAGTGCCCTGCCCTGCAATAATGCGCTTATCGTCATAGGGCGGGACTTCGTGCGCACCGGTTTCCTCAAGTACCTTTGCCAAAGTGGATTCGCGATCAGCCAGGCTGGGGCCCGAAGTCACCACTTTGGCACCGTACCCTTCAACCGCCATGCGTTTTGTCTTGGGAGCCGTTTCGGGCATCACCACCGTACAGGCCAATCCCCGCTGGGCTGCTGCCCAGGCGAGCGCCGCACCGTGATTACCGGACGAATGGGTGGCAACTTCCTCGACCCCGTCCGGGAGCAGCGAAAGCGCATTAGCCGCGCCCCGCGCTTTAAAGGCGCCCACTTTCTGCAAGTGCTCACACTTAAACCACAAATTGGCGCCCGTCAGCTCGTTCAGCTGCCGAGAGCTGAGCAGAGGGGTCTCGTGTACCATGCCTGCAATATTTTGAGCGGCACTAAATACATCCTCACTGGCAGGTATCTCGTTGCGATCCAGGGGCATAACACTGTTATCCTTTTCGACTACATGGGAATAATCCAGCTTATCCACCGCCGATAACATCCAGTGTTCTACGGAGCAGGCACAGTGGAAAACCATGCCTGTCGATAAGGAATTATTTGCTGAGCATACGCAGGAATTTCATTTTCCTGTCGTTGAAGGGTGCATATCGTATATCGATATCGAGGATATTTCTGCGCCGCATTACGGCCTTGTAGTGACTGAAAGTGCGGAAGCCATGCTCTCCATGGTAGGACCCCATACCGCTGGCACCGACGCCTCCAAAAGGCAGGTCCTGGGCCAGCATAAACATCATGCAGTCATTCACGCAGGCGTTGCCGGAGCTGCAACGGGATAGAATCCGATCCGCCAATGCTTCATCCTGGGTAAATACATACAGGGCCAGGGGCTTCTCTCGCTCATTGACAAACTCCTCCGCTTTGGAGAAATCATCCAGTTCAATAATGGGGAGTATCGGGCCAAAGATCTCCTCCTGCATAACTCCCGCAGAGAGATTGACGTTGCGCATTATGGTGGGCGCCATATAGCAGTCGTCCACATCGACTTCACCGCCAAATACCACCTCTCCATCCCCCAGGTAATCCGACAGGCGAAGGGTGTGCTGGCTGTTAACAATGCGCCCATAGTCGGCAGATTCTCGCGGATGCTCCCCATACATTTCCCAGAGCACCCGCTGCAACATGGGGGTGAGCCGATCGGCTGTACGCCGACTACAGAGAACATAATCCGGGGCGATACAAGTCTGCCCCGCATTGGTAAATTTACCCCAGGCAATTCGCCGTGCAGCCACTTCCAAGTTGGCATCATCGGCAACAATACAAGGGCTCTTTCCGCCGAGTTCCAGGGTTACCGGAGTCAGGTATTTAGCCGCCGCACTCATTATGATTTTGCCGACCCGGCCACCGCCGGTGTACATAATATGGTCCCAACGCTGCTCCAGCAGCGCCGTGGTTTCTGCCACACCACCTTCGACACATGCAAAGGCATCGTTGTCGAGATAACGCGGTAATAATTCTGCGATTAACCGGGAGGTTGCGGGGGATAACTCCGAGGGCTTTACCACCGCACAATTGCCGGCGGCAATCGCCGGTACCAGCGGCGATAACAATAATTGCAGCGGATAATTCCAGGCACCGATAATCAGCACAACACCCAGCGGCTCCGGTTGCACATAGCTCTTGGCCGGCTGGGTCATCATCGGCGATTGGACCTTGCGCGGGCGCACCCATTTCTTCAGGGACTTCAGGGTGTGATCGATATCGTTGTAGAGAAATGAAATTTCAGTGAGGTAGCTTTCCTGGGGAGCTTTGCGCAAATCATCGTGAAGGGCTTGGACAAAATGTGCCTCGTTCTCGGAGATCATCTTGCGCAGTTGACACAGTTGCCTGCGCCGCCAACTTATTTCGGCAGTGCTACCACTGCGAAAATAGGTTCGCAACCCCGCCACTAATGTGGCTGCATTCCAATCGTTTGCTGTAGCCAGATCTGACAACATCTGCGGTTCCAGTACCGAAACTTCCAAACCCTACTTCCTTCAATGAGTATAAGCCGTCACAGGCAATGGCTAGCTCCGCTTTATTGGTATGGCAAAGCGCCGAAGTCCGGCAGCTGGGGCGCGCAATTTCGTAGGAAGGCGGGGATAAGTCAATATAGAGAGGAAATAAAATTTTGAAAATGACGACAAGCTCAGCAGCCGCCCCGGAGCGCACTAAGTAGCTCAGAGGCGATTGTTTTGGCTATCAGATAAACAGAACCAGAAGGGCTAAACCAGTTATCCACAGAAGCAAGGTTCTGGAAAGCAGTGCCTGCAGCCCCTCAATCTCGGCACCGCTTTGGCGCTGCATTTGCGACAGGTCGGAACCGCCACTGCACTCGCTGGCATCAATACCGCCAAGAGCCCCTTCCAGGTAAGCCTCAAGAACTTGATCGGTTTGGCTTTCACGACACATCAACACCCGGCGCCAAGCGCGGTAACAACCGGCAAAATTGCCCACAATGGCAAAGCTCAGTCCCATCACACGGACCGGCAACCATTCCAGTAACCACAACCAGCGCGCCGCAGTCGCTTCCTCGGAAGAGCCCCGGGTATTTTCAGCATATAGAGCACTCAAGCGGAAGAGTACTGCCCCGGGGATACCCAGCAGAATAAACCAAAACAATACGGCAAAGAGTCTCTCAAAGGCACAATAGGCTGCGCCGCGAAATACCTGCTCATGCAAGCAAGTATCATCGGAGGGCGCTTCGTGTAACTCGCGCAAAATAGGAGCTGCCGCTTTGTTAGCACCTTCAAAGTCTCCGCTGTACCAATTACGCAGGTAATTCGCGACAATCTCGTTGAAGTTGCCGCGACCGAGACAATAGAGCAGCAATGGCACCCCCAACAGCAAGTAACCCAGGCCGCCCGCTGCGCCCTCTGCCAGCGCCATCACAATCGCAGAGATCAATACTGGAACCAGGATAGTGACACCAAGCAGCAGACCACTATTGCCATTAATACTGGGCAACGCCTGTAAATACTGGCCCCAGCGACTGAACCAACCATCGCGATGTAACGGGGCCCCTGAACCCCAGATTTGCACCAGGGCAACGGTGATCAGAACAATTAACAGAGTCATAAATAATCCGAGACTGTTTCAGTTATCAAAATCGTGCTGCGACTCTTGTTTACTAGAGGCCGTCCCACTTTTGAGGTTCGCTACTGGGGATCAAACGATTTCTTTTAGCTTATTGAGGTAGCGCTCCCAGTCAAAACCCGGACCCGGGTCCAATTTTCGGCCGGGGGCAATATCAGAGTGACTGGCGATTCTATCGATATCAATGGAGGGGTATGCCTGTATAATCGCTGCACTCACCTCGGCGAGAGCATGATATTGAGCATCGGTATATATATCGGTATCCAACCCCTCCAGCTCAATGCCAATCGAAAAATCATTGCAGTTGGTACGGCCTTTAAACTCAGACTTGCCCGCATGCCAGGCACGCCGATCCAGGGGAACGTATTGCGTTACCAGGCCATCGCGGTCGATCAAAATATGCGCAGACACCTGTAATGCAGCAATATCGGCAAAATAGGGGTGCGCATCGATATCCAACTGCCCCAGGAAAAAGGCATCAATGTAGGGGCCGCCATATTGTCCGGGCGGCAAGCTGATACTGTGAATCACCAATAGATCCACCGCACAGTCTTCCGGGCGGCTATTGCAATGAGGACTCGGAACCCGGCGCGCGCCCGCCAACCAGCCAGACTCCACTTGATATTTCAATCTGCGATCTCCGCTGCAACCTATTGATAGCCCCGGTATCGCCCGAGGCTTCAGCAGTTACCATTCTATGGAAGCGTTGATCGATATGCCAATCTGATCGGAGCAGTATCGCGACATAACTTGCGGAAAACCACTGGCCACTGAATATCCCTGCCAAATACTCAACGTCCGCTCGTTAGTTTCCCGAAAATTAGCGCTGCTCACTGCGCTTCTTGCGCACATTACCAATCACGGACTGCAGCGCCCGCTCAAACAACATACCATCATCCAGTGGCATAAGCTGTGCCGAACGCAGGGCGTGGGCCAGCTCCAGACGAGCAAACTCGGCAACCTTAGCGCCGTTACGATTAACGAAGATAAATTGGTCGATATCGCGAATTACTGCCGCCAGACGACAACGGAACTGCTCATCCTCAGATCGTTTCAGCTCAAACCAACTGCCCTGTGCCAGGCGGAAGGTCATCTGCCAGTGAGGATCATCTTCGTCAAGGGGTGCCAGTCCATCCTGCTCCGGTGCAGCCACCTCTGCTTCAGCAACTGCCTGCTCAAGCTCTTCCATCTGCGGCACCGCCACTTCTTGGGGTTCGGCTTGGACAGCTTCAACAGTAACTTCAGCTGGCTCGCCTGGAAGTTGGACTTCGGCAGTGTCTGTAATCACTTCCTGGGTAACCACAGCTTCAGCAATTACCGCTTCAGTCACGGCAACCGTAGCTTCAGTAACACCAGCGGGTCCGCCATCAGCAGCAGTTTCCTGTTCCACGACAGGGGCAACTGGCTTGTCAGCAACATTATCAGCAACAACAGACGTCGGCTCAGCAGATGTCGCTGCGCGCACTTCGCGGGCAACCTGCTCTGCCACTTCACGCTCACGCTGCTCCGCCAATTGCTGGGCCAGGGCAAAGCGCTCGCGATAAACTTCTTTGAGGCCAGAGAAAAGAGTGCGCGCTTCGAAAGCGTTATAGGAAAGCGCCTCAATTCCCTCGCGCAATCTCTCCTGCAAAACAGGCAGTAAGCTCAATAACTGTTTGCGGGAATCCGGCATTGGGGCCTGCACACTCCACACGAGATCTCTCGCTGTGCGCACGTCGCGGTTCCAGGCGTCGCTCTCTGTACCCTCTTTGACGCAAGTCAGGAACAGCACGTTGTTCCAAACTTTGTTCAACCAATCCTGCACCACCTGTGGCAGATCCCGCTCTGCAACCAAGGCATCCATCACCGCAGCTACCCGCGCTCGGGCAGCTTGGGTCTTGGCACGGCCATCCGCTTCATCTACAACGCGACGCTCCAGCATCTCAGCGCGCTTGCGTTCGCGGACGATAAATTCCCGCAGTGATTCCAGCAAAACGGCAAAGATGTTGATGTCCCGATCAAACTCATTAAGCACGCGCTCAACAATTTGGGATATCTCTTTGTACAGGGGATCGGATTCGTAGTTATCCCCTGCCTGCCACCCGGTAGCCGCATCGGCCAACTCGTTGAGCAGTTTACGCGCAGGGTGACCGCCTTTACTGAAAAATGATTTATCCGCAATGGCCACTTTCAATAGTGGCAACTGCAATCGACCTAAAAGGGATTTAATCTGGGTAGCGAGGCTACGATCTTCCAGGATAAAGGAGAACAGCATCTCCACCAGCTTGATCACATCACTATCGACTTTTGCCAGTGAGGCCGCCTGGTTAGAGTCCACCAGCCGCTGCTGTAGCAACTCGCCCACATTTAGCAGCTGTACCGCACTACCACCCTGATAGTGGCTTCCACTTTGCAGTGCTCCCAAGTGGGAAAGAAGATCCCCAGCGGGCATCGGTGTAACGCCTGCCGCAGCGGGTACCAGCCCTGGAGGAAAGTGTCCGGTAGCGGCAACGCCACCTTGCCCAGGTTGGCCACCAGCCGTAACACCGCTGGGCCCACCAGTCGGTGCATTGGCAATGGGAGCGGGAGCGCCGTTGTAGGCAGAGCGCTGCCTGGCTACGCGCTGCTGTTCACGCAGCGACGGCAATACGCCCTGCTCTACGAGTAGCTGATTGCAGAATTCATAGAAGTCGCGCAGTTGCAACATAACTACCTGCTCGAATTTTTTAAGCAGGGTGAGGCGGGCGCGGATGTGAAGATCCAGGTCCTGGTTTGCCTCTACGAAAGCATCGCAGATTACGTCTGGACCCAGAGGATTATTCTTGTCATACACCTTAACGGCGTAGAGCGTATCGAGCCTCATACACAACTCGGTGAGGGGCTCTGCAAAATCGCGCTTGGCTGTAGCCACCATGGTGTCGGCAGCTACTAGTTGCTCCAGGTCATCATTGTGAACCAGCGACAGGTTATCCGAAGCGAAACTACTTTCTGATTTCTCTTCTTCGCGTATCTGAAAAGCGCGAGAGACATTCTTAATAAATTGTTCGGCTATATTGCGGCGCTCCACACGAAGTAAGCGCAAAGCCTGGAAAAGGCCATCCTGCTCTTCCTGGCCATGGGCTCGCTCAGCCATGGCAAACAGGGAATCATCTACTTTTCCGAAAAGCGTTTTTATCCGCTCCAGCAATTGTGCCGTCGCTTTTTCTTTCAGCATTGTCACTGCGGCGGGCAGAACAGCGGGCTTACCTGATGCAGAAATATTGCGCGCTCCACTTTTCTCTGAGAGGGAAACTACCTTTCTGGATTCACTCATTTCCAAGAAGTCCTTCGAATGCTGTCCGACTTGTAGCGCTGAGGCCAAAAGCAAAAATTAGTAATTGGAAAAGTGGTCTCCCAAGCGGAAACGGATACTTTCAATTCCCCGATAACCACATTCCCAAACCTGTTGAAATCCCGCCGCGATCATGTGCGAAAAATCTGCCGAAGTTCTTGATTTCACTCAAGTTTTGATCGCGAGAGAACAGCGTTTATCGACCCTGCCCTGGAACAATTCAGGCTGCGATCAAGCCTTACTATTCAGCCATTCTACTCGCGTTATAGGACTGTTTTACACAGTTCCGCGACATATTTGAGACACTTGTCACAGCTATTCGTAGAGCCAACTGCTACCTGCCAATGACTGAGTAATACAGTCAAAACCCCGAGTGTTTTGGTAAACTGCGCCGGCGTTAATTTCGAGGTTTCCCAATGCGACCACAAGACACGGCTATTCCCAATATCACTGCCGACCTGCAACGCTCAGTTCAGGTGGCCCTGGAAGAAGATATTGGTAGTGGCGATATCACCGCCCAGCTGATCCCAGAGGACCGCAATGCGCGGGCCCGGGTAATCACCCGCGAAGATTGCACTCTTAGTGGTCGCGCCTGGGTAGAGGCTGTATTCCACACCCTGGACCCGGAACTCGTCCTCACCTGGCACTTCGAGGACGGCGACCGCATCAGCGCCAACGCCGTTATTTTTGAACTGGAAGGCAATGCCCGCGCTATCCTCACCGGCGAGCGCGCTGCACTGAATTTCCTGCAAACCTTATCCGGTACTGCCACAACCGCTGCGGAGTTCGCCGCGCGAGCTGAAGGCACTGAGGTGAAGATTCTCGACACCCGCAAGACCATTCCCGGTCTGCGCAGCGCACAGAAGTACGCCGTACTTTGCGGTGGCTGCCACAATCACCGCATCGGTCTTTACGACGCCTTCCTGATCAAAGAGAACCATATCTTCGCCGCCGGTGGCATTGAGCACGCCGTCGCCCAAGCGCGAGTGATCAAGCCGGAAGCCCTGATTGAAGTCGAAGTGGAAAATATTGAAGAGTTGGAGCAGGCGCTCGCCGTTGGTGTGGACGTGATTATGCTCGACGAATTCAATGATGAAGACACTAGAACTGCCCTGAAATTGGCCAAGGGCAAAGCCAAAATTGAGCTTTCCGGCAGTGTCGACCGGGATCGCATCGCCCAGTTAGCTGAACTGGAAGTGGACTATATCTCTTCTGGTAGCCTGACCAAGCACCTGCGCGCTATCGACTTATCCCTGCGAATCGATCTCTAGCGCTCACAAGACCCATCATCACTGCGCTTAGTGATGGTGATGATGGTGTCCCTGCTCTTCCGTGTCTTCAGCGGGAGCTTCCATCCCACTCATCTGCCCGTGGTTGGCGTGGTCTCCGTGTCCACCGTGGCCCATAGCCCCCCAAATGGTCCAGATACCAAACAGCAAAATCGCTGCGGCGAAACCATAGCGAACCCCCGGCTTTTGCACTATGCCACGCACCTGTGCCGCCGCAGCACCAGTAGCCAGCATGGCAGGCACAGTGCCCAAACCAAAAGCAAACATCGCCAGGGCAGACCGCTCGGCACTGCCTTGGGCCAGGGCGAACGTCAGCGCGCTATAAACCAAACCACAGGGCAACCAGCCCCACAGGGAGCCCAGTGCCAATGCCTGCCCCGCAGAGCGAACCGGTAATAATTTGGCCGATAGTGGCTGCACATAGCGCCAAAGGTAACGGCCCCCTTTTTCAATCCAAGCCAATCCCTGCCAGATACCACCGATATACAGCGCCATCAGGATCAACATGATCCCGGCGGCAAATCGCAGTGGAGTTAGTGCCGGCAATATCGCCGCACCAAGGGCACCGGCGAGCGCTCCCATCAGCGCATAGCTACCCAGGCGACCCAATTGGTAAGAGCCCAGCTGCACCCAAGCAGTCTTTTTCCCCGGTGTCGCCATACCCAGCGCTCCGGAGATTCCCCCACACATACCGATGCAGTGACTGCTACCCAAAAAACCGATAGCCAGAGCCGCCGCTAAAAAACCCCAGTCCCCCACTTACTTCTCCTGCTTCCTTTCCGCGTCAGATTTGTCCTGCTGAACATCATCGTCATCAAACAAAATGCGACGACCTTCCGTTTCCAGATCATCGTACTGTCCGTTATTCACGGCCCAGAAAAAGAGCTTCACCGCAAAGCCAACCAAAATCACCGCAATGGGAATCAGGAAATACAGACTTTCCATCAGTTACACCTCCTCTCTTTCTGTGAGCACGGGATTAAGCCGCAGCGCTCACAGGGTTTTCGTCGACTTCCTGTCCGCGGGACAGGCGCAACGCATTTAGCACTACGATCAGAGAACTCAGGGACATACCGATTGCCGCAGCCCAGGGCGGCACGAGACCGCAAAATGCCAGCGGCAGGGCAATCACGTTGTAGCCCAGAGCCCATGCCAGATTCTGCCGCACAATTCGGCGGCATTTGTACGCCAGCTCTATAGCTTTGGGCAGCACTTCGAGATCTCCGTTCAGCAAAATGGCATCGGCGCGGGACTGGGCCAGATCTGCCGCAGACATCATCGCCACAGAGGCATCGGCACCAGAGAGGACTGGCACATCATTGATGCCATCCCCCACCATTAACACCTTCTCACCATCGCTTTGCAGCTGCTTCATATGGCTGAGCTTGTCCTCTGGCGAGGCACCGGCGCGGTAGTTGCTGATACCCGCTCGCCCTGCCAGCCGCTCAACTTCCGCAGACTGGTCACCACTGAGCAGTTCCACTGAAAGACCTTGCTCAGTCAAACCCTCAACAGCGGTGGTTGCCGAGTCCCGTAACTTATCCCCCAACGCAATCCAGGCAATAGGGCCCAGGGAGTCGCCGAGCAGCAGCCACTGCCCCTCCACTTCGGGTGTGGAAATTTCCTCACTGGAGACAAAACTCGCCTTACCCAGCCGGTAACTGCCCCCCTCAATCTGCCCTTCCAGACCAGCCCCGGTATGAACTTTCAGATCAGTGGCGATGAGATTGCCACGCCAAGCGCGGAAGGCCCTGGCCAGGGGGTGATTGGTCTGGGATTCCAGGGCAGCGGCAACATCCTTAACCCGCTGCTCGCTCCAGTTGGCCCGCAGCAAATCAATATGCAGGATTCTCGGCTCACCTCGTGTCAGGGTACCGGTCTTGTCGAACAGCACCCGGCCGATACGCGGCAGCGTTTCCAGTAGGCTGCCTCCAGCCACAAGAAGTCCCAACTGCTGTAAACGCAGGGTGGCGGAAGCCAGGGCAGCAGGGGTTGCCAGCGACAGTGCGCAGGGGCAAGTCACCACCAGCACAGACAGGGATACCCAAAAAGCGCGACTGGGGTCGATTTGCCACCAGACAACAAACGCCGCCAGTGCCGCGAATAAAACGACACCGACAAAAATACCCGCAACCCGATCTGCCAGGGCCACTTGGTTGGGTTTATCTAATTGCGCCCGTTCTACCAGGCGCTCAATAGCGGACAAGCGAGTCGACTGCCCCGCTGCCGTAATTCGAATAGTCAGGGTGGAATCGCCGTTGACACTACCGGCATAAACCGGGCTGCCTGCAGACTTCTGTTGCAGTGCCGATTCACCGCTGAGCAGGGATTCATCCACACCACTAACGCCCTCCAGCACCTCCCCATCGGCGGGGATAGTGTCTCCCGGGCGCAACAAAACTTTATCCCCAACGACCAATGCGGCCACCGGTACATGGACAATATCATCCCCTTGGTATTTGGCCGCCGTCATCGGCAGCAACTGGGCCAAACCACCGCTGGCTAAGCCCGCCCGGTGGCGGGCGCGCATTTCCACCGTCCGCCCCAACAACAGGAAGAAGGTGAACATGGAGATAGATTCGAAGTACACCTCACCGGTGCCGAATACGGTGGCGTAAAAGCTGGCGACATAGGCCATACCAATCGCCAGGGACACCGGCACATCCATACTCAGGTGTCGGGCGCGCAGGCTGCGCAAAGCGGCACTGAAAAATGGGCGCGCCGCGTAGAAAACCACTGGCGTTGCTACCAGCAGGGAAACCCAGCGGAAGTAGCGCTCAAACTCGCCGACACCCTCTT
This sequence comes from Microbulbifer maximicatervae (SeqCode), assembly GCF_052467815.1. NCBI lineage: Bacteria > Pseudomonadati > Pseudomonadota > Gammaproteobacteria > Cellvibrionales > Microbulbiferaceae > Microbulbifer > Microbulbifer maximicatervae (SeqCode). Next base: position 2,618,420 of record NZ_CP174326.1, on the reverse strand, counting down.
CCGCTGCAGCACCAAAATACAGGGCGATGGCAAACATCATCACCTGCATGGTGCCGAGTCCGGCGACACCCAGGCGGCGCAGGGCGGCGCGGTGCTCGCTCTGGATCACGCTTTCCTGGTTGGCCGCAGTGGCCGGGGCCGGCCGGTAGCCAATCCGTTCCAGTTCGCCAAACAGCTCACTGGGTTTGATCTTGTCGGGATTAAAACCGATCTGGGCACGCTGGGTACTGGCGTTGACAGAGACCTTCTCAATCCCGTCCAACTGCCCCAGGTGCTTTTCTATCAACCACACACAGGCCGCACAGGTAATACCGCTAATCAACAGCGAGGCAATCTTGTTGCCGTTATCCCAATCGTGAACAAACTGCTGCTGCACTTCCGGCAAATCGTATGCCGCCCAGCGGTCCTGGGGTTGAGCTTCCTCCGGCCTGTCACTCTCCTTCTCCCGGAAGCGATAAAAGCCATCCAGACCACCGGAAACGATAGCGCTGGCTACCGCCTCACAGCCTGGACAACACATATCCCGGGCGGCCCCGTCGATAACCACCGAGTGGTTGCTGCCGGGAGGGACTGGAAGTCCGCAGTGATAACAGGAGGAGGAAGACGAAGTCATTGAGTTACTGCGTTCAGTGGCGCGGCATTGCCGAGATCGAAGTTGATTTCACCTTTCAGGCGCCAGTTGGCGTCCTGATGCGCATCGGGATCGAGTTCCGGCATCAAGCGCAGATACCAGCGATTCCCAACGCCTTCAGGCAAAGTGCCCTGGTAGCGGCCCACGGAGAGCTGGGAGAGCTCGATATGCTTATCCAGGTCAGACTCCACCGGGTGGCTCAATGTGAGCAGTAGGGCCTTGGGGTAGTCGAGGTCGCCATTCAGCTCCACGACAACCGATTTTTCAGAAGGCTGAAACTGGACCAAAGCGGCCAGACCCAGCTCTTTCGCGCGCAAGTCTTGCTCGGCGCTGAAGTGATACATGCGGCTGTCTTTGTAGTAAGTATCACTGACTTTATCGTCAGCAAAGCGCACCGCTATCGAGACTGTAATTGTGGAGACAACCACCACTGTAATCAGTGGGGCCAGTACCATCCACGCCCAAGGTTCCCGGTACCAGGGTTTTGGGGTTGATTCATTCATCGCGTTACCAAAAAGTTACCGTTTGTGCACAAAAGTCGAGCCCGCCTGGGCGGGCCCGTACTTTGCAACGGGATTGGCGTCCCGTCTACTGCTTTGGACCAATAAACACCGTTCGGTGCTTATCAACCAGCTCAGGATTGTCGACTGCCTGGACAACAATCTCGATATCGTGCTTGGTATCCTTCAGCTGGTCTCTGGGAACGCTTACCCGAATGGGGACGGAGAACATCTCTCCAGGCACCAGGTAAATCGTCTTCGGCTTGCGAATGGAGTAATCGTATTCAGGCTTACCTTCCACCTTGATGGTGAATTCGTGGGGAGCCTGGTCCATATTGTTGATTTTTACCGTGTAGACGTTTTGCACCTGCCCCTGGGACTCACGGAACATACGAGCACCGCGGTCGCGAGTGATTTCTGCCTCGATTGGGCTTCGAGTCATCACTTGCTGTGCAAACAGGCCGGTCATCGCAACCAATATCAACGCGTAGCCAAATAGGCGCGGGCGCAGGAAGCGGGTCTTTCCACCCTGCAATTCGTCCTCAGAGGTGAAGCGAATCAAGCCCTGCTCATAGCCCATCTTGTCCATCACGCTGTTACACGCATCGACACAGAGGCCACAGTTGATACATTCGTACTGCATGCCGTCGCGGATATCAATATCCACCGGACACACCTGAACACACCAGTAGCAGTCGATACAGTCGCCCATACCTTCCGCCTTGTAATCCACGTTCTTCTTGCGCGGACCACGGGTCTCACCCCGCTTGGCATCGTAGTAAACCGCCAGCGTATCCTCGTCGTACATCACCGACTGGAAACGGGCATAGGGGCACATGTATTTACACACCTGCTCACGCAGGAAGCCGGCGTTCATATAGGTGGCAAAAGTGAAGAAAGCGACCCAGAAAACACCCTGCGGGTGCGCGTTAAACGTCGCCAGATCCACGACCAGCTCGCGCACACCGTAGAAATAACCCACAAAGGCCAGTGCAGTTGCCAGCGAGATCAACAGCCAGATGGTATGTGTGCCACCCTTGCGCAGAACCTTTTCCAGGTTCCAGGGGGCCTTGTCGAGCTTCATTCGCTTGTTGCGATCGCCTTCACAAACCCTTTCTGCCCAGATAAACATCATGGTCCAGACGGTCTGCGGACAGGTGAAGCCACACCACACCCTGCCCAGTAAAGTGGTGACCGCAAACAGCGCGAAGGCGGCAATGATCAGCAGCCAACCTAGAAGGAAGCCGTCCTGGGGGCCGAAAGTAGTCCAGAAAATATGGAATTGGCGGGTGGGGAGATCAAAGAAGACCGACTGGCGCCCGTCGATATTGATCCAGGGTAGGAAGAAGAAAGCCAGCAGCAAAGGCAGGCCGGTATATTTGCGAACACGGGTGAAAACACCCTTGATATGTCGGATGTAGACTTTGTCTTCCGACTCATACAGCATGCGATAGCGAACTTCGCCATCACCTTCCTGTTCCTCACGGGTTGGAATTAAATCACTCACACAAACCTCACTCTCGCACGGGCACATCTTGTACGTGGGCCAGGTAGCCCCTTATGTTGAGGCTTTTTTCTCCGTCCCTGCAGCGCCCGGAGTCCCTTGATAAAACAAGGCCCAGCAAATGCCGGGCCTCAATAGTTAATTACTGCTTTTCTTCTTCCTGCTGCGACAGGCTGTAGACATAGGCCGCTACGAGGCGGATTTTGTCTTCACGCAGTTTATCTTTTTGCGCGGGCATCATATTTGTACGACCACCGCGAATAGTGTGTTGGATCTGTTCGCGATTGCTACCGTACAGCCAGATGTCGTCGGTCAGGTTCGGCGCACCCAGCATTTGGTTGCCTTTGGCATCCATACCGTGACAAGCCATACACACGGTGTTGAATACCTTCTGACCTTCGGCGGCCATGGCGGTGTCATGCTCCAGGCCGTTCAGGGAGAGAACATACTCTGTCGCATTTCTAACACCTTCTTCACCGATCACCGGACCCTGAGGAGGCATCATGCCCTGACGACCGTTGTACAGGGTTTCCAGGATTTTTTCCGGAGTGCCGCCGTACAGCCAGGCGTTATCAGTCAGGTTCGGGAAGCCGAAGTTACCGCCGGCATCTGCACCGTGACATACCGCACAGTTGTTAGCGAAGATCCGGGAACCCATCTTGAGAGCTTCAGGGCTCTGCGCAATCTGCTCGATAGGCATATTTTCGTACTTACCGAAGGTCTCGTGGAATCTCTCCTGAGCCTTAGCCTGGGAAGCTTCCAATGCACCGACAGAAGTCCAGTTGCCGACACCTTTGAAGTTACCCAGACCCGGGTAAACCACCAGATATCCCGCAGAGAACACCAGGGTGGCGACGAACAACATGAACCACCACTTGGGCAGCGGATTGTCGTATTCCTCGATGCCGTCGTAAACGTGGCCCGTGGTTTTGTTTTCCGGTTCAGCCTGGTCATCCACTGCCACCTTTCGGTTGGCGAACAGCACCCAGGTAATCAACGCCAGATTGGCGAGGGTGAGCACAATTACCCACACACTCCAGAATGTACTCATTACTTATCCTGCCCCTGTTTTCGATTGGCTCCGGGTTTATCCCCGGAATTGGATTCGTCCTGCTGAGCGGCCGACTTGTCCTTGTCGGCTTGTCGCTCTTCATCGGCAAATGGCAAATTGGCATCTTCTTCGAAGCGCTTCTTGCGCTTCGGAGAGAAGGCCCACCAGCAGATAGCCAGAAAAGCCACAGAGCCCAGAACCAGACCGATTTCCCGCAAAGTTTCAATAGTCACGAGTTTCCTTCCTCGCTATTAGCGTTTTTGGGTAACCAGGGTACCCAGCTGTTGCAAGTAAGCGACCAGCGCGTCAATTTCCTTGACCTTGCCACCTTTGAAAGGCTCAGCGGCGTTGGCGATGTCGTCATCGGTGTAGGGCACACCGACGAAGCGCAGCGCTTCCATCTTACGTGCGGTGTATTCGCCAGTTACCACATTGTCGAACAACCAGGGGTAAGCAGGCATGATTGACTCAGGCACAACACTGCGCGGGTTGTACAAGTGCGCGCGCTGCCATTCATCAGAGTAGCGTCCACCTACGCGCGCCAGGTCTGGACCGGTACGCTTGGAGCCCCACAGGAAGGGGTGCTCGTAAATGGATTCCTGAGCCATGGAGTAGTGGCCGTAACGCTCAACTTCCGCACGCAGAGGACGAATCATCTGGGTGTGGCAAACGTGGCAGCCCTCGCGAATGTAGATATCGCGACCTTCCAGCTCCATTGCTGTCAGCGGCTTCTGCCCCGGCAGCGGCGTGTAGTTATCCTTGGTAAAGAACTGCGGAACGATCTCAACCAGGGCGCCGAAACTGATGGCGATAATGGTGAAAAAGATCATCCAGCCGATGTTTTTTTCTACGAGGTCATGATTCTTCACGATCTAAACTCCTATGCCGCAGGCACTGCTCGAACGGTGTTATCGGCTTCGGCATCGTTTACCTTCTCGGTAATCGTGCGGTAAACGTTGTAAGCCATCAGCAGCATACCCACCAGGAACATGGCGCCGCCGATCCAGCGAACTACATAGCCCGGGTGGCTGGCTACAACACTCTCTACGAAGCTGTAAGTCAGGGTGCCGTCGGCGTTAAATGCACGCCACATCAGGCCCTGGGTAATACCGTTAACCCACATGGCGGCGATGTACAGAACAGTACCCACAGTGGCCAGCCAGAAGTGCGCGTTGATCAGCTTGGCGCTGTACATTTCGCGGCGTTTCCACAGAACCGGAACCAGGTGATACAGGGCACCGATAGAGATCATGGCAACCCAGCCCAAAGCGCCGGAGTGTACGTGGCCAACGGTCCAGTCAGTGTTGTGGGACAGGGCGTTTACAGTCTTGATGGACATCATCGGGCCTTCGAAGGTAGACATACCGTAGAAGGACAGGGATACCACCAGGAAGCGCAGGGTAGGATCGGTGCGCAGCTTATGCCATGCGCCGGACAGGGTCATGATGCCGTTGATCATACCGCCCCAGGAAGGTGCCAGCAGAATCAGGGACATAACCATCGCCAGGCTCTGAGCCCAATCGGGCAGCGCAGAGTAGTGCAGGTGGTGACCACCAGCCCATACGTACAGGGAGATCAGTGCCCAGAAGTGAACGATAGACAGCTGGTAGGAATAAACCGGACGACCCGCTTGCTTAGGTACGAAGTAGTACATGATGCCGAGGAAGGCTGCAGTCAGGAAGAACCCTACTGCGTTGTGGCCATACCACCACTGGATCATTGCGTCCTTAGTGCCCGAATAGATAGAGTAGGACTTGAACGGGCCAACAGGGATCTCCAGGTTATTAACGATATGGAGAACAGCAATAGTTACGATGTAAGCACCGAAGAACCAGTTCGCCACGTAGATGTGAGAAGTCTTACGCTTCATGATGGTGCCGAAGAACACCAGCGCGTAAGCAACCCAAACCAGGGCAATCAGGATATCGATAGGCCACTCGAGCTCAGCGTATTCCTTGGTGGAAGTGAAGCCCATCGGCAAGGTAATTGCCGCAGCGACGATAACGGCCTGCCATCCCCAGAAGGTGAAGGGGATCAGCCAGCCACCCCAAAGGCGGACCTGACAGGTACGCTGTACCACATAGTAAGAAGTGGCAAAGAGAACACTACCACCAAAGGCGAAAATTACCGCGTTGGTGTGCAGGGGCCTCAAGCGCCCGAAGTGCGAGAAGGGCTGCCAAAAGTCGTTGAGTTCAGGCCAGGCTAGCTGGGCTGCGATCAATACGCCCATGCCCATACCAAAAATGCCCCAGACCACGGACATGATGGTGAACTGGCGCACGATATTGTAGTCATAGTCCGGCACAGGGCCGGTCTTTGCCACCGTTGTCGTCATGTTTTTACTTCCGTTGCTTTTAAGATTCGGTTCCACTGTGCGGGACTGGCCCACCACAGAAGGTGTGTAACCACAATGTGTTAGGCACTGTGGTTACTTTTGGCCAGATAAGGATTTAAGCGCATCCCTGCCTAGCTATTGCTGATCTAAATCAACTAAATCAATTTTCTTCCTTTACCTGCCGCAATGCGCAGACGCAGGGCGTTGAGCTTGATAAAGCCCTCCGCATCCTTCTGGTCGTATGCGCCAGCATCATCTTCGAAAGTAGCGATACGCTCGTCGAAGAGGCTGTCTGCAGAGCGGCGGCCCACAGCACTCACGCTGCCTTTATACAACTTGAGCCGAACTTCGCCGTTCACCACATCCTGCGACTCATCAATCGCAGCCTGAAGCATGCGGCGCTCCGGGGACCACCAATAACCGTTGTAAACCAGGTCGGCGTAGCGCGGCATCAGGGAATCCTTCATGTGCGCCACTTCGCGATCCAGGGTGATGGATTCAATGGCGCGGTGCGCCTTCATCAAAATAGTGCCGCCCGGTGTTTCGTAGCAGCCGCGGGACTTCATTCCCACGTAGCGGTTTTCCACGATATCCAAACGACCGATACCGTTGGCTCCGCCCAACTTGTTCAGCTTCTCAAGCAAAGTAGCAGGACTTAAGCGCTCACCGTCGATAGAAACCGGGTCGCCCTTCTCAAAACCCAAAGTAATGTAGGTAGGCTCTTCCGGAGCGGCCTCGGGGCTCACACTCCAGCGCCACATATCCTCTTCGGCTTCCGCCCAGGGATCTTCGAGGTTGCCACCCTCATAAGAGATGTGCAGCAGGTTGGCATCCATGGAGTAAGGGGATTTCTTCTTGCTGGAAGAGAAGTCCACCGGAATATTGTGCTGCTCGCAGTACTGCATCAGCTTTTCGCGGGAGTTCAGGTCCCACTCGCGCCAGGGGGCGATAACCTGAATGCCCGGCTTTAGCGCGTAGGCGCCCAGTTCGAAGCGCACCTGGTCATTACCTTTACCGGTAGCACCGTGGGAAATGGCATCGGCGCCAGTCTCGTTGGCAATCTCAATCAGGCGCTTGGCAATCAGCGGGCGCGCAATAGAGGTACCCAGCAGGTACTCCCCTTCATAAATCGCATTGGCGCGGAACATCGGGAAAACGAAATCGCGCACATACTCTTCGCGCAGGTCGTCGATATAAATCTCTTTAACCCCGAGGGCCTCGGCCTTGGCACGGGCCGGTTCCACCTCTTCTCCCTGGCCGATATCTGCAGTGAAGGTCACCACTTCGCAGTTATAAGTATCCTGCAACCATCGCACGATTACTGACGTATCCAATCCACCGGAGTATGCCAGTACCACCTTTTCGATTTTGCTCATTGCTGTCCTCTGCTGCCGGAAATACGTCGCCACGACTAAACCGCGGAGACGGGGAATGCCACTACGCGAAACTAGTGTCGGTCTGGGGGAGTTATTCTTGGAGATATGCCCAGGATCGGTAAATTGCGGGCACAACAATACCCACACTCTTTGTCGGGGCGCGATTGTAGCGCCTAAGCTCGCGATCGACTAGCGCCAAGGCGCGAGTAAGCACAATTGATTGATTTTTAACCTTTTCGTGCATCGCAATTTTGTACAGCTTCGGGTAGCATTCGCGCCGCACAACGACTCACTACGCTAAGAAGCTTTACGGAGTACCATGACGGAGCAAATTACCCTTCGCGCCCCCGACGACTGGCACATTCACCTGCGCGACGGCGCCGCTCTCGGGCGCACCGTGCCCGATGCCGCAAAACAATTCCGCCGCGTGATTGTAATGCCCAACCTGGTACCCCCTGTGACCGATGCCGAAAGTGCAGTGGCATATAAGGAACGTATTGACGCCAATGTTCCCGCCGACACCCCTTTCGAACCCTTGATGGTGATCTACCTCACCGACAAGACCGACGCCGCCGTCATTCGCAAGGCTCATGAAGCCGGTGTTATCGCCGCCAAACTGTACCCAGCGGGCGCGACCACCAACTCCGATTCCGGCGTTACCGATATCGCCAACATCTACCCAGCCCTGGAAGAGATGCAGGCCTGCGGGATGAAGCTGTTGGTACACGGTGAAGTGACCACCAGCGATATCGATATCTTCGACCGCGAGCAGGCTTTTATCGAGAAAACCCTGTCCCGCCTGGTAGATGATTTCCCCACGCTGAAAGTGGTGTTTGAACATATCACCACTGCCCAAGCAGTAGAGTTTGTACAGGGCGCCCGCGAAGGCGTTGCCGCAACCATTACCGCGCACCACTTGCTGTACAACCGCAACCATATGCTGGTTGGCGGTATCCAGCCGCATTTTTACTGCCTGCCGATCCTCAAGCGCGGCTACCATCAAAATGCACTGATCGAAGCGGCCACCAGCGGTAACCCGAAGTTTTTCCTCGGCACCGACTCAGCCCCCCACGCCCACCACAAGAAAGAACACTCCTGTGGTTGCGCCGGTTGCTATACCGCCTACTCCGCTATTGAGCTATACGCCGAAGTATTCGAGCGCGCGGGCAAACTGGACAAGCTGGAAGGCTTTGCCAGTGAGTTCGGCCCCGACTTCTACGAACTGCCGCGCAACGAGGGCACCATCACCCTGGTCAAGAGCCCCTGGACCCTGCCAGAAAAACTGGATATGGGTGGTGAAAATCTGATTCCCCTCGCAGCCGGTGAAACCTTAAACTGGCAACTTGCGTAATCGGCGAATGCCCTGATTACAGCGTCTGCGGGGAGAGCACTCCCAGCGGGCGCCGCAATTCGAATACAATACCCTGCCCCACCAGCGCAAAATGCTGCTGGCCTGAAGACAAGATTTACAAGGAACCACCGTGACACCCGCCGAAGAACCCACAGGACCAAAAAGCTCTCTCGCCCAGCGATTCCGAGGCTTTCTGCCCGTGGTCATCGACCTTGAAACCGGCGGATTTAACGCCCGCACCGATGCACTGCTGGAAATTTCTGCAGTTATCCTCGACATGGATGACTCCGGCAACCTCTTCCCGCTGGAGACCCACAGTTTCCACCTGGAGCCTTTTGAGGGCGCCAACGTTGAGCAATCCGCTCTCGACTTTATTGGCATCGACCTGGAATCCCCGGATCGCGACGCCTGGCCGGAAGAAATCGCCATCCCCGAGCTGTTCCGCAAGATTCGCAGCGCCGTGAAAAAGCACAGCTGCACCCGCGCCATCGTGGTTGCCCACAATGCCCACTTCGACCTGGGCTTCGTCAATGCAGCAGTCGAGCGGACCGGCATCAAGCGCAACCCATTCCACCCGTTCTCCTGCTTCGATACTGCCAGTCTCGCCGGCCTCGCCTACGGCCAGACTGTATTGGCCAAAGCTTGCCAGGTTGCCGGAATCGAGTTTGATAACAACTGCGCCCACTCCGCCGAATACGATGCAGAAAAAACCGCAACCCTGTTTTGCGGCATCGTGAACAAGTGGAAAGAGATGGGTGGCTGGCCGCTGGAAACCGAAGAGACCACAGAAGAAGCTGAATAACGCACTATTCTTCCGGGCTGCCTCGAAGCGGCCCGATTTATCCAAAAACGACAGAATTACTCGAAAACTGTCGACAAAATATCCGCTATGCGCAGACTCTGGCCACTTGGGTGATTTTTTGTTCAAACCGTGCTAATATGGCCCGCTTACACATAAAAACCGGATAGCGCCGTGGCCAAGAAACCTTCCTCTTCCTCCAATCGCAAACAAGCCGCTCCCCTCGAGACCAGCGAAAGTATCGAGGAGCAGGTAAAGGCGTTCCTCGCCGGTGGCGGTGAGATCGAGCAGGTGCCCAAAGGGGTGAGCGGCCAGACCAACACTTCCGGCCCCAAGCACATCACCCTCGGCAAAAAGCCCAGAGACTAACCTCCGCGCAATAAAAAACCCCGACGGCGCTCCGCTGATCAACAGCAAAGCGCGGCCGGGGCCGCTCGAATATGGCTGCGTCAACGCAGCCACTTCTCATTCACATCAGGGCATTTCTTCCAGTTCCGCACCCTCTTTCACCGGCGGCATCAGGTCTTCTTTGTTGATATTCAAAGCCATCAGCACGTTGGCAGCTACGTAAACAGAGGAGTAAGTACCCACTACCACACCCACAATTAAGGCCAGGGAGAAGTTGTGGATCAATTCCCCACCGAAGAACTGCAGCGCCCACAGCACCAGCAAGGTGGTGAAGGACGTCATAAAGGTACGGCCCAGGGTCTGACTGATAGAGATATTGATAATCTCCTCAGACTCAGCCTTGCGCACCTTGCGGAAGTTCTCGCGGATACGGTCCGATACCACGATGGTATCGTTCAGGGAGTAACCGATCACCGCCAACACGGCCGCCAGCACAGTTAAATCGAAGTCCAATCCCATCACCGCAAAGAATCCCAGTACGATAATCACATCGTGGCCCAGAGCCGCTACAGCGCCGAAAGAGAACTTGTACTGGAAGCGCAGGGCAACGTAGATCATCACCATAAACAGGGCCAGCATCATGCCCAGGCCGCCGTCGTCGCGCAGCTCAGCACCTACCTGTGGGCCCACCATCTCGACACGGCGCAGCTCAACATCTCCCTCACTGCCCTCTCTCAGGAGAGCCACAACCTTGTCACCGATCGGTGTCGTTGTTTCCTGATCGGTAGCACTGATCTGGATTTCTTCCTCGGTTACCGCAGGGGGCAACTTGATCAGCAGGTCCTTCTCAGAACCAAAATTCACTACCGTGGCACCGTCGTAACCCGCTGCTTCCAGCTGATCGCGCACGTCGCTAATGAAAGGCGTTACCTCATAGCCCACTTCAACCTGGGTACCACCGGTAAAGTCCAGGCCGAACTTCAGGCCGTTCATTGCCAGTGCGGCGATGGAGGCGAGTACCAACACCACCGAAACAATCCCGGCGATCTTGCGCCAGCGCATAAAGTCGTAGACGCGCTTGCCCATGTACTCGGTAATTTTGCCGTTATCCACTTTGGTCTCACTCATGACTGACTCCCTTAAATCCAGAGCTTCTGCACACGGCGACCGCCGTAGAACAAGTTAACAATTGCTCGCGTACCCATAATGGCACTGAACATGGAGGTGAGAATACCGATAGACAGGGTTACCGCGAAGCCCTGTACCGGGCCGGAGCCGATGGCATACAGGATCACCGCCACAATCAGGGTGGTGATGTTCGCATCCACAATGGTGCTGTAAGCATTGTCAAAACCGGCACTGATCGCTGTTTGGGGAGGCATCCCATTCCTGAGTTCCTCCCGTATTCGCGAGAAGATAAGCACGTTGGCATCCACCGCCATACCCACGGTCAATACGATACCGGCGATACCGGGCAGCGTGAGGGTTGCACCCAACAGCGACATGACCGCCACCAGCAGGATCATATTCACCGCCAGGGCCAGGTTCGCGGCCAAGCCAAATACGCGGTAGGAAATCAGCATACAGATAATCACAGCCAACAGACCGATCTGTACGGATTGCACACCCACCTTGATGTTATCGGCACCCAGGGATGGGCCGATCACACGCTCTTCCACAAAGTACATGGGCGCAGCCAGGGCACCGGCACGCAGCAACAGGGCCAGTTCCTGGGCTTCGGCCGGACTATCCAGACCTGTGGTGCGGAACTGCTTGCCCAGCGCACTCTGTACTGTGGCCAGATTAATAATCTTTCTCTCTTCGGTGCGCTTCTGCACGGTAACTTCGTTACCGTTTTCGTCGATTTCGGTTACCGGCTCAAATCGAGTCTCGATAAACAGGGTGCCCATACGGCGGCCGACATTCTTCCAGGTAGCGCGATGCATCATCTCGCCACCTCGGGCATCGAGAGTGATATTTACCTGAGGGAAGCCGCTCTCGTCGTAACCGACTCGGGCATTGGTAACGCTGTCACCTTTGATAATGATCTGGCGCTCCAACCAGGCACCACCGTACAGCTGTTGCTCCTCGGGGTCACGACGCTCAAAGTATTCCTTGTTGGAAACCAACTCATCCGGGCGGGCTTCCATACGGTATTCGAGGTTGGCGGTCTTACCGATAATACGCTTGGCCTCTGCGGTGTCCTGTACACCGGGCAGCTCCACAACGATACGGTTGCGACCCTGGCGCTGTACGATCGGCTCTGCAACACCCAGCTCGTTCACCCGGTTGCGCAAAGTGGTGAGGTTCTGGGTTACTGCGTAATCTTCCAGCTGCTTGATTTCCTGATCGGTCAGGGTTGCGCGGATCTCCAGGTTTTCGCCGCTGCCGGACTCGCGCAGTTGAAGCTGCGGAAATTCCTTGCGCATAGTGGACATCGCCAGGCTGCGCAGCTCATCGTTGCGGAAGCGGGCAATAATCTCGCGATCATCCACCAGCTCCACATTGCGGTAACGGGCCTTGGCTTCGCGCAGTTTGCTCTTCACTTCCTGCTCGTAGCTTTCCATGTTGTTTTTGACGATGGTGTTGGTGTCGACTTCCATCAGGAAGTGCACACCACCCGCCAGGTCCAGACCGAGCTTCATCGGGCTAGCGCCGATATCTTTCATCCACTGGGGTGTGGTGGAAGCCAGGTTCAGGGCGACAACATAGTTGGTGGTACCGAGAGCTTTTTGAATCGCCTCTTTAGCCGGCAACTGCTCCTCCATGGAGTTCAAGCGGATCAGTACTGACTTGTCCCCAACTTCGCCGCCGAAGTGAGCAATACCCGCTTCATCCAGGGCTTTTTGTGCATTCGCAAGGACATCGGGGCCGATGGTGAGTGCACTGGATTGCCCGGAAATCTGCACGGCAGGGTCCGGCTTATAGAGATTGGGCGCGGCGTACATCAGGCCAAAGGCCACAACCGCGAGAATCAGAAAGTACTTCCAGATCGGGTAGCGATTCATGCTGTTCTCATTGTTCTAGTGTGACCCCGAGGGCCGGTAAATCTTGGCAATCTGCCTAAGCAATTTGCCTGGATATGCGGGCAGTATACGCAGAATGCAAGGTACACCGCCCCCAATAAAAGTGGGGGCTGATTATACGGGGATCGTGGGAACGGACAAATTACAGGGGTGCCGCAATGAGACGGGCAGCACCCCAGGCAGGGTAAAAGCGACGCCTGATCAGGCCTCCAGCGCTGGAACCTCGCGGCCCAGACCACGGTAGAACTCGGCGACATAAGCCTCCAATTCATTGGCGGCAATGGCATCGCGCAGCTTTTGCATCAAGCGCTGGTAGTGGCGCAGATTGTGAATCGTATTCAGCTGCGCACCAAGAATTTCACCACAGCGATCCAGGTGATGCAGGTAAGCGCGGGAGAAATTCTCACAGGTATAGCAATCGCACTCTTCCTCCAAGGGGCCCGTATCGTGACGGTGCCTGGCGTTGCGGATTTTCACCACACCTTCGAAAGTAAACAGGTGGCCATTACGCGCATTGCGAGTGGGCATGACGCAGTCGAACATATCCACACCGCGACGCACCGCCTCGACAATATCCTCCGGCTTGCCCACGCCCATCAGGTAGCGCGGCTTATCTTCCGGCATCTTGTGAGCCAGGTGATCCAAGACCTTGATCATCTCCTCTTTAGGCTCACCCACAGACAGGCCACCAATGGCATAGCCATCGAAACCAATTTCGGTCAGGCCGCGCAGGGACACATCGCGCAACTCCGGGAACATACCGCCCTGCACAATACCGAACAGCGCCGACGGGCTATCGCCGTGAGCCTTCTTGGAGCGCTCCGCCCAGCGCAGGGACAGCTCCATAGATTTGCGTGCTTCATCAGTGGTGGCCGGATAAGGGGTGCACTCATCGAAGATCATGACGATATCGGAACCCAGGTCCCGCTGAACGCGCATAGATTCTTCCGGGTCCAGGAATACCGGGCTGCCATCGATAGGCGAGCGGAAGGAAACCCCCTCTTCCGTAATCTTGCGCAGCTCACCCAAGCTAAACACCTGGAAACCGCCGGAGTCGGTGAGGATCGGACCGGACCACTGGGTAAAATCGTGCAGATCACCGTGGGCTTTAACCACTTCGGTGCCCGGGCGCAGCATCAGGTGGAAGGTATTGCCCAGAATAATCTGTGCACCGATCCCTTCGATATCCCTCGGCAACATGCCTTTCACGGTGCCGTAAGTGCCCACCGGCATAAACGCCGGGGTTTCCACCACACCGCGAGGGAAACGCAAGCGGCCGCGACGGGCCTTGCCATCAGTGGTATCCACTTCAAACTGCATAAAACATTCGCGGCTCACGGGGTATCTCCTTTCGCTGGTGCTACTTCTTCTTTTTTGGCATTGGGATCGCGGGTAATAAACATGGCATCGCCGTAACTAAAGAAGCGATAGCGCTCCTCAACTGCGGCCTTATAAGCGGTCATCGTATGCTGGTACCCCGCGAAGGCACTCACCAGCATCAATAAGGTGGACTCCGGCAGGTGGAAGTTGGTGATCAACTTATCCACAACCTGGAATTCATAACCGGGATAAATAAAGATATCTGTCTCCCCCACCGTGGCCTGTAACTGGCCACTGCGCGCCGCACTTTCCAGCGCGCGTACGCTGGTGGTACCCACGGCAATCACGCTGCCATTGCGAGCGCGACAAGCAGTTACCGCATCCACCACATCCTGGGAGACATCCAGCACTTCGCTGTGCATCTGGTGCTCATAAATATTGTCCACGCGCACCGGTTGGAAAGTACCGGCACCCACATGCAGGGTAACGAAGACAACCTCGACACCTTTATCCCGCAATGCGCCAATCATCTCATCATCAAAGTGCAGCCCCGCCGTCGGAGCCGCCACAGCACCGGCATTGCGGCCGTATACGGTTTGGTAGCGCTCGCGATCGCTGGCATCGTCTTCACGATCAATATAAGGAGGCAGCGGCATATGGCCGAGGCGATCCAGAATCGCCAGCACACCCTCTTCTTTAGGGAAGGACAATTCAAACAATGCATCCTTGCGGCCGGTCACTTCTATACGGGTGCCGTCTTCAAGGACGATGGTGGAACCGGGCTTAGGCGACTTACTGGAGCGCACATGGGCCCAGATATCCGTCTCATTGAGCACCCGCTCCACCAGGATTTCCAACTTACCGCCGGTCTCCTTCTGCGCGAACAAACGCGCCGGGATCACCCGGGTATCGTTAAAGACTATCAGGTCACCAGCTTGGACCTGATCGAGAATATCTGGGAACTGCCGATGTGCAATGGCCCCACTGGGCCCATCCAGACACAAAAGACGGCTGCCACGGCGCTCCTCGGTGGGCGCGCGGGCGATCAGCTCATCGGGCAGATGAAAGTCAAAGTCCTGACGCTGCATGGAATCCTGGAAATCTAGAAACTATGGAGAGGTCGCGAAGGTTATAGGAAATTTTAGGAGCTGTTAACTGCGACGACAGAAAATGCGCTAAGTTATTGAAATCACTGGTTGACCCAAGCGAAAGCATTGCTATAATCACGCCCTCTTCGCACCGACCCCAAGGTCGAGCAGCGAAAGTGCCAGAGTGGTGAAATTGGTAGACACAGGGGATTCAAAATCCCCCGCCCTTAAAAGCGTGCCGGTTCGAGTCCGGCCTCTGGTACCATATATCAAACCCGCGATAGCGTTAGCTTTCGCGGGTTTTTTGTTTCTGCGCAGGCAACTTTGTAAAAGATTCATTTGTTGGTTTCAGCGCCAAAGTGTCAACGCAAAATCACGTTGACACTTTTCTTTCAATCCAGCCTTCCAGATATGAAAGCTATCTTCACGATACATTGCTGCTGAAAACACATATTGGCCTTAGATACAAAGACAGCAATACTGGGATTGAAATAGGCGCCTCTAAAGTTGACTTTGGTATTAATTGAATAGATACCATGCATCAGTGACAAGCAGGGAAATGTTGTTATGTTGGATGATGAATTAGGGTGGTCAGGAAAGATAATGTTAGGAGCAATGTTACTCGCGTTGCTTTTCTTTGTAATTTCCAAAGATATATCAATGTTTTTTTGGGGTATTTTTGCCGCTTCAATGGGAGGGAGGCTGATATTTGGTATAGGTGAACTGGTGACGGGCTATTACAAAAACAGAGAGTGGGGAGGTATTGTTCTTTCTGTCCTTGCCCTTCTACTTGGCATTGGGCTTGTGCTGGAGGGAATAGGCTTAATTTTCGGTATCGAAGAGCTTGTAATAGGTATTTCTGCACCTTGAAGCCCTAGTAAACACTAGACTTTCACCCTGTTATTGACTTTTCACGCTATGAGGAATTTCTTCACTCCTCTTCATAACTCTTCATTTTGTGAAATCCCTATTACCCCTAGAGCCCGTACCAGCTCAGGGCGTAACCCAATTCTCAATTTCACCAACCCAAAGAGCGCCCAAAATCGGCAGGCGTGGGGAGGAGTGACCAGCGCCACTTTTTACTGCAAAATTAACAACTAATTAAAGCCAGAGAGAGTTGGTTATACAAAGTTTTGAAGGTTAGCGCTTGATTCTTGGCTTTATCGGGCTGGAAGAATACAAGGAAAGGAAATGAAATGAAATCAATTCAGCAGCCGAGCATCAGACAAAAGCAGCCCCCCAATCAGCTTAAAATTAGTGGAAGTTATAGCATCGAGATCAGTAGTCAATAGATAAGAACTTAAATAAATTGAACTATTCCTGCTATTGATTCAATCATAAATACTCTCTTGCAATATACTTTAGATAATGACAAAAGGAAAATAAGAATGGAATATGGAGTTCAGGTAAGAGCAGAAGATGAAATTTTTAAAGAGTTAGAAACTCTATGCTCGTCTAAAAGCTTCATACATGTAATTGCTTTTTTTTGTTTCAAAGATACTTTTATCCACACTGCTGGTGAACGTCTATCTGCAGAAACACTTTCCCAACAGTTTGACAAGTCTAGATTGTCCCGCACCGAAATATCGTCACTAATAGGGCTAATGTGTAAAAACAATGTCAACCTTGAACCTTTAACTCGCGAAAAATTAGAAGAGCTATCTGAAAAAACATGGACTTTATTGGCGGAACTGCATCAGAGCTTCATCGGCCAATTACATCGCCCGGAATATCTTACAGGAACACCCGGAAGCAATCCGGCAAAAAACCATTCCATGAGAGAAGCTATATTCTATGCCGGTGAAGGCGTATACAAACACCAATATAGAGATTTAGCAAAACTAAGATATCAGAATGATTTGCAGTGGATTCGAGATAACAAAGGATTTTCATTCAATGATATTTCCGAGGTCTTCAGAAGTATTGAGAAGCTTCAACTAGAAAAAATTAACCTCTTAGTAAATGACGCTGGGACTTTGATACTGGACAATTATCTTCCCATGTTTCAGTTCAGCATTGGTGAACTAGCGGAGCTCTGCAAGATAAATCCTGAGCAAATAACATCAATCATCAAAGCCTTTTCCTCTGAACTCAATGAAGGAATGGAATCCTTTACAAGCATTGATGACTTTAACTATAAAAACGCTTTCCCGATCCTAAAATTAGAAGATGATAAATACGTTTCCTTTCAGAGCTACAGCCTATGGGAAAGCCAATACGAAAGTCCTTTTTTTTGGTTCAACTCAGACAAAAAATACAAGAAAACCGCAGAAATAAATAGAGGATATTTCACCGAAGATTTTACTGCAAAAAGACTTACTGAAGTTTTCACAAAAGAACATGTTTTCACGAATGTAATCATATACGAAGGCAAAAACCAGGCTGCTGAAATTGACGTCCTAGTGATTTTTGGAAATACCGCAATTATAGTCCAGGCAAAATCAAAAAAACTCACAATTGCGGCCCGCAAAGGAAATAGCTTACAGTTAAAGGATGACTTCAAAAAAGCAGTTGAAGATGCCTGTAAACAAGCATATTTATGTGCCACTCTGCTAGAAAAAAATGGGACTGTGTTAAAAGACGCAAATGGAAATACCTTACAAATTGAAAATGAAATTGAAACAATCTACCCATTCTGTATAGTTTCAGATTATTATCCAGCAATTTCGGCTCAAGCTAGAGAGTTCCTTAAATATACAACATCGAAGAAGATAAAAGCACCCTATGTGATGGATGTATTTCTCGTTGATCTTCTAGCTGAAATACTGTCAACACCACTTTTTTTCCTTGATTATATCAGAAAGAGAACTGACCTTTTAGGGACAATAATCTCCCACCACGAACTCGTCATCTTCAGCTTTTACCTAGCACATAATTTAAACTGTAATGGTGAATATGATTTAATAATGCTGGATGACAATCTATCTGCAGATCTTGAGCTAGCTATGCTAGCCAGAAGAGAAGGGGGAAATGCCCACCCCATCCCGCCAGGGATACTCACTTATTATCAAACAGGTTTTGCCGGAACCATTATTGATGACATAAAGCGCTCCGAGGATTTTGGGCTACTAAATCTTGGCTATTTCCTCCTTTCATTAAATGAAGAAAGCATTAATCAACTTAATATTAGAATCAAACGGATGATTCAACTATACGAAAAAGACAAAAAAAATCACGATGTTACATTCCCATTACTGGAAAAAAAATCCGGCATAACAATACACTGTAACTCATCCCCACCGGAAATAGCCTTCTCTCTACTTTGCAATCATTGCGAGCTAAGAAAGTACTCAGTGAAAGCAGAAACATGGCATGGCATCTGCTTTAGCCCTCTAACAAAGCGCTTTAGGTTTTCAACCTATCATTCTTCCGACTGGGAGCAATCCGATGAAATGGATGCCCTCACTTCTAGTTTGCGCTCAATAAATGAAATCAATGGAATCAAGACGAAAAAAGAAAGGAAAGTAAAAACAGGAAGAAATCAAAAGTGTCCATGCGGCAGCAACAAGAAATACAAACAATGCTGCTTATAAACAACTTACCCCTCCGAAGCATTGAAATAGTTTTTAGCCACTTTCAGAAACTGGATTGGCACTTTTGTTTTCCCGCAAGAATCAAAAAGCAAGGAACGCTGACATAGGGATGAAAAAGGTACGCCCAGAGCTCTTTATTCGATAGGTTAGTTCAGACTTGATCTGATAGTTACCGATTTTCCGCAGCGGCTCTTTCAGGTTAAGTCTAAACTACTATAAATAATCGCAAATAAGACCCCAAACTCGTTCCCAGTAATCGTCGCCTCTTGCTTCAAGTCTAGCCCTTTACAGGACTAGAATAGTCCCCGAGAGTGCGGAGCCTGCTAGCAAGGTGAAGACATTCTTCTCTCTAAAACCCCACCCCACTTTATCGAATACTCGGTATAGGTTCCGGTCACAATATCAAGAACTTGCAGCCAGGAATAAAACTCTGCTTTCTTAGACTTCGCAATCTCTTTCGCTAGCTCTATTGCCATTTCTTTAGTAGGCGCAGAACCTCTAAAACTCTCTGCACCACTATTCATTAGATAGATTCTCTCAGCAAAAATGGTACATCTGTTTATATTCTTTTCCATAATCATCTTCCTTTAATGCAATAAAAAACTTAGGCCCTTATTGACTTAAGTTGAGACTTCAAACTATCCGCACTGCTTTTATGCCCATTAATTGCCGCCTCCTGGTCTGGTTTTTTGCCATTACTGGGGTGCGTGTGTGCGGCGAGTGTTCCGGCCAGGGCCGACACTACGCCTATTAAATCCTCTAGCACTTTCAGTACATTTAAAGATTCACTGCCTAACCAAAACTTTCCGCCATCTTTTACTTTGATGGTTTGGCGGACCTTGGACACTGATTCGCGGATATTTCCGATCTGTTCTTTTAAGTCGCGCCCCACCGAAATATTAATATCACTGCCGCTTGTAATATTTAGATTGTCTAGGGCTGACAAGTTCAGGCCACCAGCAGATAAGAAACGTAAAGCACCAAGGACTTCAATTATTTTTACGCCGTCCACTTCTTCCACGGAATGCTCAGGGACTTGGCGGTGTTCGCTGTCACAGCTTGTCTTTATTTCGGCGGCCTCTGTAATCCTGCGTAATGATTTCTCGCGTATATCCCCATGGGTTTCCCGGCTCCAGTCTGTGCTGTCATCCACTTTTAGTCACACTGAGTCGCATTGCTGCCACATTAAACTCTACGGTCGAGCACTAAGTGCCCTACCCCGTGCGATAACACCGTACGAACAAATGGCTCATCAGCCATTGTGCAGCGATAGCGGCAAAAAAACAGGCAAGAAATCAAATGAAAAACCTCTACCATCGCGTAATTTATATCGACATAGGACGGATAAATAACTAGCCAAGCTACCAACATTTATGTTTACATCACGTTGTGTGATCAGCATTTACAATTCAAACAAATCATCTTGTCGATAATAAAAAAGCATAATTAATTTAGATTCTTATTTTAAGTCAACTTTTACATCTACAGGCTCATTATATGAATAGCAAGAATTCAATCACTTCCGGTGGCTGTTTGTGTGGCGCAGTGCGGTACGAGGTTAAAGGGCCATTACGCAATGTAGTTAACTGCCATTGTAGTATGTGTCAAAAACTACATGGAAGTTTCGGCCCACATACAAAGGCTCGCAAGGTCAACATTAAAATAACAAAAGATGACGGGCTGGCGTGGTATAAAACATCAGAGGTAGCCCGCAGAGGCTTCTGCCAGAAATGTGGCTCAAGCCTCTTCTGGGAGCCATTTAATCTTGATGCAACTGGAATTATTGCAGGATCACTGGATGGCCCAACCGGATTGAAAACTATGGGGCATATTTTCACCGGCGAAAAATCTGATTTTTACGAAATTGATGACGAACACCCTCAATTCAAAGAATCATCAAATGGGCAGCTAGTCAACGACTACAAGTAATTCATTATTTTTTAAAACAGAGAGATAAGGAGCAACCAATGCCTATTCCACGTAGCGCGCAAATCTCATGAATGGCCATTGCGATTGTTTGAGCATTTAAAGATAGTAAAGATATAGGGCCGGGCAAAGCCTATGGAGATCGTCTCAATTGAGTAGGCAAAAGCCAGCTGACAGATTTCCCGGGGTGTCGCAACATATTCTGCAACAAGCGATTTCAAGCCTGCCATCCTTTATATCGATCAAGAAACTGCTTTGAACTGCCCTTCATAGCCAAGGCTAACCTTAACAAGCCAGGAGCAGCCCCCACAACTCACCTCAATGCCACACCACTCACAGGCTTAAACTGTTCGTTCATCTACGAATATGTCGATTCGTCCATTTTTTCAACACCGAGATTACTGTCGCTATAGGCTAGGCGAAAACTCAATAGGAAAAGAAACTCTTATGAAAGTTACAGCCACTGCCTTTAGTTTACTATTAGCCTCAAGTAATAGTTTCGCCCTGGAAACGAAAAAGAATGACTACGATTTAAGAATCGATAATGTACAAATATTAACCAGCAATGCGGAAGGTTTTAGCGAGAAAAGCCGTATCTACATTCAAGATGACCGCATAGCCAGAATCACTCCAATGACCAGGACAGCCCTACCTGCTGAGAGTACCCACGACGCACAAGGTAAATATGCGATACCGGGCTTAATCGATTTACATGTGCACTTGAGTGCATCAGGGTCAACTTATAAGAATTATCAGCATCTGCCGCTAGAAACCAACTTAAACAATCATCTCTATTATGGTGTTACCACTGTTACGGACCTTCTGATGTCCAGCGAGATGATGCGGCTTATAATCCAGTTGGACGATTCGGCCCCACTAGTGTTTGCATCCGGTCCCGCCTTCACCAACCCTAAAGGTCACGGTACCCAATTCGGGGTGAAAGTTCATGAGATTGATAGTGTTGAGCAAATCAGCGCGAGCTGGGATGCACATTTAAGTTATCAACCAAAGTTAACCAAAGCCATCATAGAGACATTTGATGCTACTACCATCCCGCTTTCAGACGATGTACTCGAAGAGATCGGTAAACGCTCCCAAAGCGCCAACTTGCCGTTTTTTGTTCATGTCTCCACCCTGGAAGATGGAAAACGAGCAATCAGGGCCGGTGCCACAGCTTTAGCCCACGGTATTAATTTTGAGCCGGTGGACAATGAGTTTATAGAAGTCATGCAACAAAACAAGGTTACCTATATACCCACTCTGTCGGTATATCATAATCAGGGGGATGAACATGAGCACCAATCTATCAGTCAATTAGACTTGGCACCTATACACCCTAAAATGCAGGCCTGCCTATTTAACGAAGTCCAAGCGCCAACAACCATTAGAGAGATAGCGTGGCAGAAAAAATCCGTAGCATATAATAATGTGATAAAGCTTGCTAAAGCCGGTATTAAAATTGGCGCTGGCTCTGACTCCGGCAATCCCTATTCACCACACGGGCTGGGTTTAATAAGCGAGATATTAGCGTTGCACAAGGCGGGTCTATCCAACCAGCAACTTTTACTCGCCACGACACAGATTGCAGCAAAAACTTTGAATGCAAGTGAGAATATAGGGTCAATATCCCAGGGAAAACGTGCTGACTTTATTCTGCTAAATAAAAACCCTATTGAGAACATACAAGCAATTACAAACCCAGAAAAAATCTATCTTGCAGGTGTAGCGGTAGAGAGGAAACAGCTCATCGAGAAGAGTTACGCCACTCCCCCTATCGGTTCCAGTTGTGAACCTTCATCGGAAAAGAAAGGCCACAGAATATAAAAGAACCTCATAGTATCAGCACCTATTTACTAAAAAGAGAGAAGGAAAGAACACACCGCACTTGGGACCCTATGAGGCATGGATGCCGATTAGGAGCTTACAGGGATGTATTCACAGCGTGTCTCGAGTGCGGTGTATTCTTTCCTTCCACCCCAGTAGTAAGTTGTGACTTATGGGTGCTGACACTCACCTTTAGGTAATAAGCACACATATCAAGCTGGGTTGAATTAAAACTATCTTATCTTATTTATTCCCAATATAATTTACCAACCAAAAATAAGCTATGATAGCTATTGCTCATCACATATTTTATGTCAATACTAAAAGATCTTAAGCATCCTTTCTTTGCGAAATCATTTGTCGTCGTTTTGTTACTAGATATAGCTTGCGTATTTGTCTTTTTTGAATCAGGAGATATAAGTTCGGTTAGCAGTGCCCTCACTGGTGCTCCAATATGGTTTGTTTTCTTTTATTGGCTACCCACCTGGTCCACAGCTCTCATTGTATTGCGCCTTAGACGCAGAGGGTTTCATTCATTGTTAATAGAGTGGATGATCCTGGTAGTCCATATGACTATTGGCAACCAGTGCGTTAGCTGGTTTATAGAGTACGCCTTTAATGTCGAAGGCGGATTGAATATGGGACTGGGTATTATTTTTAATGGGCTAATGTGGGCTACCTGTTTATACTGCTCTTACGCCATGCTGGAATACCGCCATAAAGCCTCTGAGCAAAAACTCGCCATGCAGAAAGCAAAATTACAAACATTACGTTATCAGCTAAATCCACATTTCATGTTTAACAGTCTTAATACAATCTCCTCCTATATTCATAGCGATCCAAACCTTGCTGATGAGGTTTTACATAAACTGGCAGATATTTTGAGGTATTCTCTCGACACTGGTGAGCTAGAAGAAACTACAATCAAAGAAGAAATTGAACTGATTAATAAGTATTTAGAGATAGAAAAAGTACGTTTTGGTGATAATTTGAAGGTAGAGATTACGGTAGACCCAAGAGCCAGTGATGTCTCTATCCCTCCCCTATTATTACAGCCAATTTTTGAGAATTGCTTCAAACATTGCCGTACAATAGAAAGCTTACAGATTCAATGTCGTATCTACTTAAAGAATGACAAGGTAATTATTGAAGTCGCAGATAACGGATATGGATTTCAGGAAAGCGTTCTTAGTTTTATCCACTCACAGGGAACTGGAATTCATAATTTGCGCCAGCGCATTGAGCTACGACCAAATGGAAAACTTACTCTAAGCAATCAAAACGGTGCCCACGTTAAAGTTGAGATGTCTGTATGAATTTAAGGGTCATTATTGCCGAAGATGAAGCACCGGCAAGGAATAAATTAAAAGCTCAACTGGCAACTATTAAGTCTATTGAATTGGTTGCCGAAGCAAAATCTGGACTGGAAGCATTAACATTGATCGAGGAGCATCAGCCACAATTATTACTGATGGACATTGAAATGCCTCATCTTAGTGGATTGGATGTACTAGATGCCCTAACTTACCAACCCTATATTATTTTCACAACAGCGTATTCTAAGTTTGCTATTGATGCTTTTAACCACGATACAATCGATTACTTGCTTAAACCCTTCCCATTGCAACGCTTAAAAGCTGCCATCGAAAAAGCGGAGAAGCGAATCAAACTTATTCATAACAGTACTCGGGTAGGGGGTGATTCGATAGCACTAAAGCGCCTCGTAAGTAAGTGCGATGATCGTATGACCTTTATTGATCTGAACGATATTTATTTTATTAAGTCGGAGCAAGGTTCAATTATTGCTCATACGGAGAAAGGCATCAAGCCCTTACAAATGGGCTTAGATCAACTAGAGCAAAAGCTTAATCCAGATCAATTTCTGCGCCTACACCGGAGCTATCTAATTAACCTGGACAGAGTCTCGGAAATTCAGCGTTATTTGAACGGAAAACTGGCAGTTATTATTGATGATGAACAGAAAACCACTTTAATATCTAGCCGATCCGGAGCCGATAGACTGAAAATGATATTCGAGCAGGGAAGTTAAGGAAATAAAATGTATTAAACTACCAGGGCTTGGGATTATTACTGAAGACTTTCATAAACTTTATCAAAATACACTAATTAAGCCAACACTTAGAGAAATAATGACCCAAACCTACAAGAGCGGCAGTAATAACTGGCAACACCCGTAAAGGCAGTAGCTTCAAGCGCCATCATGCTTACACCGGATCAAATACTGTATAAATAGCTAACCAAGTAGAGGATAACTTGATCTATAACGGCCCTGAATATCCCGCCAGGAAGCAAGGATATACATTCCTCACCATAGGATGGAGTTATAAGATGGCATCTCGAAAACACCTCTAGCCATTGATCCTTTTACAGATACGGCTTAGTGCAATAGGTGTAATGCCAATGCAAGACACTATCATTTTAGCGAAAGCCTTTCATGTAGCAACCACAGATCGCCAGCCCAATGAATTTATGCCAAGTGACTATTGGGTAAGCCATACCAGGAAGGGAGTTTTAGAGAAGGTGTGGCAGCCAATAAGGAATAAACCGAAGTAGCTGAATTACATCACTCAACGATTTTATCCATTGGTATGTGAACATCTTTTTAATAAGTATATTAATAGGAGGGGGAAGTCGCCCCTCCTATTAAGCTAAAATCGCATTATCTAGCTATATAAAACTCAAGAAGCTTGAATTGAGGTTTTGCTTTGATGCGCGCTCGATCTGGGAACCTGAACTCTATATTCTGGGAACATGTTTACGGTAACAGAAAAATCACACTTAGTAGGGCCGGCAACATGCTTCAGTCCCCACCAGTACTTTACTCTAACAGTTTCGCCTGGAGCGATGGAATGGCCGTAGCTTACAAAACCATCTTCTATTGGAGTACCTGATGAATTACATAGATATGCATCCCAAGTCATACCATTATCATCGAGATCCAAAAAAACTTTGGCGTCAAGGATGGGAAATTTTCCAGTATTTTTGAGTTCTACAATCCCCTGGATATAACTTCCCTCTGTAGAATCCTCTATACCAGTCCATGCAGCCCAGTGAAAACTGGTTGCCTCAAGACTATCAGAAATGAATGGCTTATCTGTATCCCAACCTTCAACATGACCAATATTTGACATGATTAATCCTTTTCTTCAGAAATATCATTAAAAAATTAATGACTGTAAGCGGGTACTGCCTATTTCTAAAAACTAAAGTATGAAAAGAGGGGAAGTAAAACAATAGCAAATCAAAAATTACGAGATTTATGCTCTGGGCTTGGCCCTAAACTCCCCCAATAATTGTGCACCCCTTGGTGCACTGGCAGAGTATTGGGGTCATAAAAATTGATATCAACCCTTAAATAGCAGATGGACAATAGTTGCGATAATAACAACGCCAAAATTTTTACTGACGTAACTATGCATGCCACATAAAGCTGCATTTAATGCATCATTGGTTTGGCAGTGCGCTGGCAACAATTAGTCATCATAAAGGCTACTCAAGCTACCAGAGTCAAAACAAGACAAAGACACCCACAAAATTAGTATTATCTGACTAGTGGTACGGTATGACCAAGAGTCTTATTTTAATATTCGTTGAGCGAATTGAGGGGCGTATCATTAGACGAATATCAGTACGTCGTACCGAGGAAAGTGAACCAATAAACATAGATCTATGAGAAGGGTGTAACCACGACTATCAAAAAATATTCGAAAGAAAAGAATGGAACTAATTATGAAAGAGCCAAGAATATGACCGAAGCAAAAATCAGAAAAAATGTAAATTTTGCCCCTAGAGCCCCCCTAGAATCGGAGAAAGATCTAGAAAACTCTAGGCAGCAAGAATAAAAGGGAAAATATTTAGGACGACAATAATTAGGAACAATTCTGGACATCCGTAAATGTAGTAGCTTCAAGCGTCACCCAAATTAATACCACATAAAATATCGAATGAAATTTGTATAGATAGACAAGTAGTAAGTAATGCCTCTTACGCGCAGTGCTCAAGCCGCACTAGAGGCCCCCTACTACCACCGTGTCTCCAACTGTTTACGAAAAGCGGCTCTGTACGGTAGAGATATAAAATCTGGCAAAACTCATGAAGATCGCTGTGAGCAGATTGAACCTATGGTCCTTAATCTGGCTTCAACCTTAACTATTGATATTGCTGCCTATATTATAATAAATTACCACTACCATACCGTACTTTATATCAACAAAGAGAAGCCTCTGAACTGGTCCGATATGGAGGCCATCCTCTACAGGCAAAATATATTCAAAGCCTATAGCCTGACCCTACATCCTGTCTAAGAAGATACTCTCAATCATGGCGAGATAAGATATTTCAAAGAAGTCATCAATTTATAGAGAAATCGCTTATTGGATTTTAGCTGGTATTTTCGCTACTTAAATGAGCCTATTGCCCTCCGAACCAATGCTGAAGAAAATTGTACATGCCGCTACTAGGAATAGCTGATTTCAGCTCCAGGCCTTACTCAATGACAAGCCCTTGCTCCCCGTATAGCCTATTTCTATCTAAACTCTATTCGTGCCACTATAGCTAAAACACCAAAAGAAAGTGGACTCACCCGAAAAGTAAAACAACGTATGTGCAAATCTTACCCTCTTTCTTTTAATGCAATCTCAGATTAAAATTGTCCAATAACTATCATCTCCCCCTTAGATAAATCTTTATAGGATACCTTATCACATACAGTGATACACAATGTGCTTATTTTATAGAAGACTTATCCGTTACAATTAATAAATGGGGCACTCTAAAAGTTACAAGTTATGCACCAAATCAATAAGTTGGTTTAGATAAAACTTTATGCAGTTTAGGTAACTAGCACCTCTTCTACCCAGTACTAAAATCTGTTTATAGGCATCCTTTATTAACACTACACCTCCCCCTATGCCCTAAGGGAATTTCTGTTAAGCAAAGATATAAGGTCAGTTAGAAACTATAGAAATAGTCGCAAGGTGATTGAATCCAGGGAGCATAATCTGACTTTAATCTTCTCGATTGATATGGGTGATCACTACCATAACATAATTTATATAAACAATGAAAAGGCACTGAAATAGCACAATGTCGACTTCATCTCCACTGAAAAAGAATCAAAACTTTCATTTTGGTCCTGCAATATCCCCAAGCAGATACTCTTGATCACAGCGAGATAAAAAATAATAAAAAATCAGTGATCTAGGCAAAATAATTTGATTTAACCTAAACTGGCTTCTGCCCTATATGAGTTAGCCTATTGCCGGCCGGGTCAATGTCAAAAATATATCACATCTGGAACGATTATTTCACCCCCCTTTTCAGACAGCAAGTGTCATATTTTGAACCCTAGACCGTAGCCTAAAAGATAGACATCAAAATGATCCTATTGGATTTTATTTAGAATCTAAAGTGCTTAAGGTAAATAGATATTTATTAGTATTTTGAGCTGGGTTTACCAGCCTTCGCCAGCGACTAAGCCCAACTCAAAACACCCAAAATATACGTCCAACGAAATTATATTCTCGCCCCTCTAGCAAATGGCAATCCTATTCAACCAAGAACCATAGACTGCAAAAGAATACTCAATCCAACTAACAAAGTAATTTTGATTTTTCGAGAAAAATTCAATTTATTTTTAGTACAAAAGAAAAAATATTGAATTTGCATATCGGTAATCGACTTTATTAGCTGCAACTCAACATATCCGATTGATTAATTTATTTTTTAGTAGATCCGCCATCCCTAATAGTATTCAATGGTCTTGCTTGATGCCTGAACAAACACTATTAGGGAGAATTTCATGTCAGAATTAAATGGTTTGGCGCTGGAAACCACGCAGGGAATGGGAATTGACGTAGGTGAACAAGAAAAGAAGATAATCATGAATGAAATTGTTAAGGATGCGAGGAAGACTGCAGCCAAGATTGCACGTGAAGATCCTTCACCTAAAGGTCGCTCTACAAAAATTACCCAATGGGCCGAATTTTATGCAAATCGTTCTCGCATACGAATGGAAAACAAAACGACTAGCTTTGGTGGATGTGGGTTTATGGGAATACCTGAAAAGCGAGCCCGATTTATTGCATATGGTCATATCTCAGAAGCGATAAACAGCCTAAGAGGCGCTCAGCTTTTGGATCAAAAAGTGGTAATGCTTACAAGGTTGGGAGCCAAATTAATTCAGGGGCAGCTATTGCAAGAATGCAACAATCGATACACCTATATCGTCTTGCATATGCTCGCTGAAGTTTACTCAGCAAAGGTACCCCATCCAGATGACTTCTTTACTCGTGAAAAAACATTTCACCTAAAGGTAATCATGGAGCAAATAAATACAATGTACAACCAAGCAGTTGTGTGATTTGTTGCCAGGCTTAAGGCCGTCACCAAATAGTTATTGTTTAGTCAGTTAATTTAATTTTGACCAACTATAGCCAGCACCCAAGCTGGATTTAGCAAACCTTAAATTTGACCACAAACATAGATATAAAGAAAAACAATAATGTAATTATATACAAGCCGGCAGGTGCCGGCTTGTATACTAAAGCAGTACCCAAAGTGGGCTTTCTGCAAGTGAAGCTATACCACTGTAAAATATCCAACCTGATCTATGAACACACAAAGCTAGTAGCTTTCTCAAACCTAGCACCATCTCACTAAAACTTCAAAATCCCCTTAAGAGATTTGTTAAGATAAGTAAAAGTAGTTCGATTAGCCCGCAATCTTGAAATAAACAATTAGGTCGGCAGGGCTTGTTTTCTACCAACGGCATCGCCATCCTACTACTAGTCAAGCAAACCCACTTCAGACTTACGTTATAATGTTTCCCCATCTAAATTATAATAAAGAAAGAAAATATAAAGACCAGGATTTATATACCCCAGCCTCAGACTTAAAACCAAAACAAGTAAAAATTACTACATCAGAATATTTTATATTCTTCTTAAGCTGTGGCAGATTAAATCCAATCAACAATTACAGAACATTCATTTGTGACTTTTTGGAGAACAACTAGCTCTTTAAAAAATTTATATAATGTCTACCTTCTTGATCATAGTTACGCACCAAACCAATTATTAATAATTTTCTACTATTTAGGACACTCCCTCTTCTCTAAAACCCCACCCCTTTTGATTGAGTATTCAGTATAACTCCCAGTCATGATATCGAGAATTTGCAACCAAGAATAAAACTCTGCTTTTTCGGACTTAGCAATTTCTTCTGCCAGATCTCTTGCAGCCTCTTCTGTGGGTGCAGTATCTCTAAAGCTCTTTGCACCGCCATTCATTAAATGAACACGCTCAGCAAAAATTGCAAATCGATTAACTTTTCTACCCATAATAGTTCTCCTTTCTAGTATAAACAGCCTGAGCCTTATATTCTCACGCTGTGACTTCCATCCAGTTCATACTGCGCTCAACCTCTCGCATCTGTGCCAGAGTGAGTTCCAACTCGCTACGCAGATTTACATCCACAAACACTGAAAAGCTACGCACGTACTTTGTATAGTTAAGAATGCAGATGGCGTACATTGGCTGGTCATTAAAACCCGAACGATAGCGGCAAATCCGAACCGGCTCTCCATCAATAGTAATATTTCTACCCCGCATATCCACCTCCAGGCACAAGACTGTATGTACATACAGTATACGATAGCTAGCTTAGCGACTGTCAAGCCACAATCAGTGCCAATCCAGAGCTTACCTTGCCGGTACCACCCTATACTCGCTGAAATCTTTAGATTTATCAGATACTTTGGAAGGGGCAGAGAATTATTGGCTATTTCTGGTAGGGCCAATCTATCGTTAGGAGTTGCCCATCAACACCTTTACACTAAGGTAGTTGGGCTAAAGTACTTTAACTATTTTTGAGTGGCGGGCGCCTGGAGAGGGTGGCCCGCCAGTGCTGGTCTCTATTGGGAGCCGATGCAATGAAGTGGGGAAAACTTGATCAAAAGAAACTGGATTATATTGTCAAAAACACTCCGTTCACGCTCAGGCGATAGAGTATCTCACCAAAACGCTGTCTTTGATATAACCAGAACTTTGTAAGTCGCTTTAAAGGCTTGGCAGGATCAGTAAGCGTAGTACAGCAAGCTTGTTCCCGACTGAATAAACACTGAATACACGACATCGGCAACTGTCTGCGCTTCCCTTCCAATGCATCTTACTAATTTCAGTAGAATATCTTGATACCCCGCCTTTCAGGTTTTTTCCAAAACTACAGGATTTTCACCTCAAGTATAAATTTTTCGGTATTTTATCGCCCTTAAGCACTAAATCAGTTAGAAATTGAATCGAGTTTAGTGCTGACAGAAAAGTTATAATCTTTTTTTAAATTGTGGATATCCAGCTACCTCTATTGTCAAGAAGTAAAACATCGCCACCCCAGAGGAAGCTCGTATATTTATTGTGAGTAACCTTACCAATACGATGGCCAAGCGAATCGTACTGGTAGTGAATTTCTTGTTAAAGCTGCTCAACACCTTTCTCTACCTTGAGTTTTCAACCAGCACCAACTGTTGGCGACTTTTGTAGTAGGTTTGCAGTTTTGCCTTTTACCACACAGCTCTGCGATACGATTTTAGTGAATGTCGTAACGATAGTCGGTATTGCCAAAGAAAGTTAAACAGTTGTCTTTGACTTGAGTGGTGCAGGCCCGCTGTTTGGCTTCATCTTTCGAGTTCGCATCGGAAAAATTACTGTGCGCAGAACCATGCACAAAATACTCTGGATTGGGGCTATCAGCCCGGGAGAGGCGGTCCAGTGCATCGTAGTGGTAGCCTGCGGGTGGCACGTAAACTATTCTCGATTTTGAGGATCACCCGGCAGGACCGATGATCTCAAGTCATATTATCAAGATTCGATCCTGATGGAGCTCCCCCTTGTAAAAATTCAACCCTGGCTACTGCCGGACAACGTCCATGAATCGATGTCCAGCGGCTTCCTAGGCCTTATTCGGTAGAGGGCTATCGCCTCCCTCCCACCTTTCAACGATTTTCCTTTGTTGGCTGAGCGTCCAGAATTACCTGAAAAAACTGCTGGCGTTAACAAATAATTCCATCTAATTGTAATAAGGCAGCTTTAAATTCTTCTTCACTTCCACCTAATCGTTTGAGTAACCCGTTCGCATCGCCTGTTACAGCTACACAATCTTCTGGACTATCCGCAAATATACTCATTATCAACTCCAATTTACCAGGCCAAGAACTAGCCTTAATACTGGAAGCTTGGTCTCTTGGTGACGTGATCGTGAAGTAAGGCCATTTCGGAAAAGCTAGAGAGTTTACATCACAATTCATAAATCGACAGTTATCCAGCTCTGCGCCTCTGAAATCGCAATCGACAATACCACCAGTTTTACCGTGGAATTCTTCCCATTGACCAAAGTCGCAACCGGAGTACCGCCCTAAAAAATTTACGCCTTTCAAGTTTACTTTACACCATTGAAAGTCTGCTAAAGTTACCTTTGAAATGAAGGTACTATCAACAACTGAAACTCCTGAAAAAGACAGAGCTTTCGCTGAGGCCTCGGAAACAATAGTACACCTATTTAAAGTCAATCCAGGCCCCAGTACGTTAACTTCAGCATCCTTTAAAACAAGCTCTTGACCATCTAAAGTTTGATTTTTAAAGTTCATATCCCACCTAAAATATAACCACCCTATACTGCTCGCCAGGTGTTATTTTGTAAGAAAATTCGTGTATTTTTGATTCAGGTAATTTTAATAATAAGATTTATAGATCCCCCTATGGCTCTACGTCATCAAGAGCAGGTGAACTTGGGCAATCCCCCTCATCTTAATATAGGCAAAGGGAGGGCCAGGGTAACCATTGCAATTAGAATTTACATGCAAATTTTATTTATTGTAATTTAAAGAAAATTGGCTGGATAGATACTTGATATTCATCGCTGAAAAATAAATTACTATCTGTTCAAATTAAACAACTAGACAATCTTTTTTAAGGGCCTAAAAAATCATTAAAGTTATCCGCAAGGCACCTCAGATTCCTTGCTTCTTACGCTTCATGGTTCCAAAAGTAAACTTTTCCAAAATTAGCTTTATCAACACAAATACATAGATTATTCCCCCCTCCAGCCACTGCTATAGGAAAGTACCCTTTTGGTATCCGGGAATTATCTACATAGACTTTTTTCATCCAATCTATGCATCGCTCTTCTTTTTCAGTGAATCCATAGAATATTCCAACCTCTCCCTTTGGCCTATCTTCACTACTAATCTCTGAGGTATGTTTATAAAAAAAGCCATAAGGATCTACAGAACAAACATTATTCTCAATTAAAAAATCTCTATACTCTCCGGGAAATTGATACCCCAGCTCACCCTCAAATTTAGACACCAAGTCTTCGGAAGCCTTTTCAGGCATTGAAAAAATTTTCACTGAAATTCTCGTTTCTATCTAGCGGCCATATGCTGGCCCAAGCAAATGACCCAATCTGACAAATTTATCAAGAAGACTCACTCCTCCTGTATGGGTAAGAGGCCCATGAATTGAGCTAGGTAGAAGTTAACACACCCCTAAGTCTTGATAATGATGCATGTTAAACGATTTTCATGCCTAACAGATTTATTGATTCAGGTCAACTCATCCTCTACTCTAAGGTCATCCAAGTCACTTCCCATTTATTTGATTTTAACTGTATTCGCATTCAAAAATTCATGAGCATCAATTCTCGACACCCTCGAAAGCGGCAACTTCACGCACCAGCCATATTGACACCGCATAAAATACTGGATTAGATACTATTTAAATAACCAATCAAATAGGACGGATAACCAATATTTCTTCCATGCAGCGCTCAAATATCGCTATAGGCAACGCCTATTATCACTGCATCTCCCACTGAGCGCGAAGAGTATTTCTGTGTGGCAAGGATATAAAACCTAGCAACGACTATGAGCGCCGTCGCGAGTGGATTGAATCTCGGATGCACAACCTCGCTTTAATCTTTTATCTTGATATCGCTGCAAATGCGGTAATGAGCAATCACTACCATATTGTAATTTATATCAACAAAGAAATAGCATTAAACGGTCAGATAATGAGGTTATTTTACGCTGGCAAAAGTTCTTTAAGGCTTCTAATTTAGCTCAGCGCTATCTACCAGGCACGACGCTCGATCACTACGAGATAATAAAGCTAAAGGGTGTCGTTACTCTATGCGAAATCATTTGGTAGATCTTAGCTGGTTTAGGCGCTGTTTAAACGAACCTATGACCAGCCAAGCTAATGCCGAAGATAGCTGTACAGGCTGCTTCTGGGAAGGTCGATTTAAGTCCCAGGCTTTACTGGATGCCCTTGCTTCCTGTATGGCCTATGTCGATCTCAACCCTATCCGTGCCAATATGGCGAAAACTCCAGAAGCGCCTGACCACACTTCGGTTCAACAGCGTATTCGCACAGCAATCTCAGGTCGGCAACCTAAAGTGCTTCTGCCGTTCATAGGGAGCGAGCGCCTGACAGGCCAAAAGGGCTGCCCTTCCAGTTGGCATTATCTGGAGCTGGTGGACTGGAGTGGCTGAAATTTTGATCCAAGAAAACGGGGCTGTATTGCCGAGAACACTCCCCCCCTCAAGCAGCTTGGTATCTCACCAAAACACTGGCTCTACCTCGATCGAAACTTTGAAAGTCGCTTTAAAGGCCTAATAGGATCAGTCGAGGCAGTACAGGAAGCCTGCACCCTGCTCAATAAATGCGCGGTATACGCATCAGTAACTGTCGGCAATTACCTTCCACTATACCCTGCTAATTTCAATATAATCTCTCGATACTACCTCTTCTGACTTTTACCCAAAACCACAGGGGATGAGCCTCAAGTATAAAACTTTCGGTATTTCATCACCCTTAAGCTCTAAATTGGTTATAAATTGCATTAGTTATAGTGCTGATAACAAAGTCAGAACCATTTTTCAAACTGTGAGTGTCCAAGACAAATATCACCCTAAATATATTATTTTCCACTCCTCATTTGTTTTCAGATTATGAAACTTAACAAAATCTGCCTGATCTAAATAAAAGTCATCACAAAATCTTTTTAACATCACTACATATACCAGCTCTTCAATTTCTTCGCGGGAATAGTTTGATTTAAGCACTTCAAATTGACAGTTTAAGATTCTACCTTCCACCTCAAGACTTGAGATTTTTATAAGCTCTTGCCCATCTTTTTCAATTGAGTAGTAACCAGGGGGGGTAAGATCACAAAATGTGCCTTCAAAGCTATCAATATCAGCTATCATCATTTCTACCTATTAGTTCTATAACCATGCTATTTAAATTCTCAGGGTCAGATAATAGATCCTCCCCCAACGATTGGATAACAATTTTAAAGGCATATAGTAATTCTGCAACTGATGGCTTTCGACTAAACCTTTCGGTATATTCAACCGTAATTTTTCTCAAAGCCATACTCAGCTCGTCAACAGGCTTATCCCCTGATATAATCTGATACCCACAAAAATAACTATCATCCCACGCCATAACATCCTCCTAGCAGTACTTTTTAATCAACTTATTTACTTTTGGATCTGTAAGTGGTATTTGACTATTTTTTAGGTCAATCCCTTTCTCAATAAGCTGATCGTAAATTCTTCTTTCATGATAATTCATTTGATCCGGCGTCAATCCATCTAGTCCAGGGTATTGCTTAATAGTCATTTCAGTTTTCCAGCCTTTATTGACAGGATCAGCAATACCTTCTGCTGTGTGTTGAGCTTGTCGTGCTTTTATTGTTTGCAATGTTTGTCCAACATAAATAGGAGAATCACTCTTATTATAGCCAATGTAAACTTTGCCATTTACATCGCTTCCATCATTGTGGACAAGAACTTTCGAACTACCCACGTAGTAGGTATGAGCATTTTCTACAGTTATATTGAAAGTATCTTTTTCACCCGAGGTCACTAAACTTATTTTGTCAATGTTAGAACGCTGGCCATTCTCTAGCAATACCTCCATTCCAACATCCAAAAATCTCGCTTCAATCCACTCTTCATTTTTGGGCATCCAGAAACGGTGGTTACACGTGGCAGTAATAACGCTTCCAGATACCACAATCTCAACCCAATCAACTGCCTTATTTCGATGCAAGGCCGTAACTCTATTTTCCACTACTTTTTTAAGATTTTCATCCCAAGAACTAACAAGAGTTCCTATTTTAATATCTTCAATTTTTGCAAATGAATCCGGCGTTGCTACTAATGTACCAGCTCCAAAACAAGGAATCTCCCTATTACCTGATCCCTTAGAAAGATCTGGCTTAGGTTCAGGTATGGTTTTATATTTTCCTACACTGGAATCATAATAATAGCCTTCAGGATTCACGCGTGCATGCCGAGGTACAGTTTTACCCTGAGCTATTCTTTCTTGAACAGACTGAGCACCTGGAGGTAACAATGTATTAGTGTCTGCAGCATTGGAATTACTATTGGGGCTACCTCCAGAACTGCTACTACTTTGGCTGGAGCTACTAGAAGTAGCAGAGCTAGAATTGCTCGAAGACGGGCCGCTGGATTTTTGCGGCACCGTAACCTCCGAAGAGCTCAAATCAGAGAAACTTGCACTGCTGCCTTTTGCTTTGCCGCCCCTTTTCTTAAGTACCCGCTGCTGCAGCTTCTTCAGTTTAGCGAACTCCATCATCAGCTCACCGAGCTTCTTGAAGGCCCTTAATAAGCGTGCATTTTTGACTACAGCCACAGCTGCACCGACGCCCCCAGTTATCGCTGCGAGGACGATAGTAAGGACTATTTCAAAGGCTCCGCCACCAACTAACTTAGTAACTTCAAGGCTGTGTTGGGCTTTTACATAATCCTCGGCAAAGCGGATAATAATTTCGCGCAGGGAGAGATCATCATAAATAATCTGGGCAACATCAACGGCCAGTTCCAGCTGCTGTTTAGTAATTTTAGAAGGGTCAAAACCGAGCACATCCACTGCTTCACGTTCTAAATCGCTGAGGTATTGCTGGCCAGATTCTTCGAAGCTTTTTCCATGTATGAAGTAGTTTACTGTGGCAACACCCAGCCTATGAGATTGGCGCAAGGGGCTTAGCATTTCCGCTACTTCAAGGATATCTTTTGTCCATACCGCCAGTCCCCAGGCGGCGTCACCAAAACCGCTAGCAGCACTCCCAATATAAGCTCCCACTTTCCCCATGGTGGAACGCTTTTCATGTTGTTCCTGGATTCGTGCTGATTCTGCACGCTCCTGAGCGATAATTTGCTGCAATCCCAGACGGATCTTAAGCATCAATTCAGACTGCTTAACTG
Source organism: Microbulbifer maximicatervae (SeqCode) (assembly GCF_052467815.1). Classification (NCBI taxonomy): domain Bacteria; kingdom Pseudomonadati; phylum Pseudomonadota; class Gammaproteobacteria; order Cellvibrionales; family Microbulbiferaceae; genus Microbulbifer; species Microbulbifer maximicatervae (SeqCode). The sequence goes on along the minus strand of NZ_CP174326.1, from coordinate 2,581,497 downwards.
CAATGGCCGACGCTGCCGTGTGCGATTCCTCAATTATCAGGCGGTTCTGTACCAGGGCGCTGTAAATTTCTTTTTCAGAGTGAGATAGGTGGCCCGGAGGCTCAGATAAGGGCCCTAAAAAAATAGTGCCTGAGGTGCCAGCTTGAATATTCGTGCTCAGCAAGTTACAACAATTACCACCCAAGCCAAAAAAGTGCCCATGAATTTTCTCAATGACGGCATCGTCGAACATCGAAAGCAAGTGGTTAGCATCGACTTGCATAGGTATGCCCATCTGGTATGCCCAACCAATCCTAACTTCGTACTGGATGCCTTGCTTATTTTCAACAGTTAGCTGCATGATAATCCTTTAAACACTTACGCCTACCTGGATCTAGTGGGGACCAAATTCAGTGAATCTTCACTCGAGAGCACTAGAGAAAGTCCAGAAAACTCCAGAAAACTCCAGAAAACTCCAGAAAATTTTTGGTCGAATTTATTGAGCAAAATGCTCTTTGACTAAGACCAGTGGGTCACTTATTAGTGGCCACTCTGGAAAAAGCCGGCGCCGATTAAAATCGAAGTTGCAAGATCTGCCAATAACACGCCATTACATAAAGAAACTGCCAGGAAGAGCACCCTCTATCAAAATAAGGGAGTTTTATGATCGCCTTATTAGAAGAGTATTACCGATTAGGCTCTTCTCTTAATTTCTAGCTTGGAGAAATAATAAGCCCTTGTAGCGTCGAAAAAATTACAAGGCTGAGATCTACTTCGCGAGATTACCGCAATTTAGATCAATACGGTAGCTAGCATTTGGCGAGAATATGACTAACAGCCCAGGGGCTAACTCAAAAGCAAAGCTTCCTAATATCTACCGAAAGTGTTTGCCGATTTATTTTTAATAGACGGGAGAAGTGGCACGATCGTATTGGAATCGTATTCCTGTTCACCGTATCTTCGTATAAAAACAATCCACTTAATTCCATTAGTGAGGCCAATTTTTATCGTTGAATATCAGCGTACAATTACTAATAGCTATCAGCTGTTAAATAAAGTTGGGCGAGTAACGACACTGGACCTTCAAACTTGTGACATAAATCACAAGAGTACGCCTGCCATAAAATCGACCTTGGGGCTAAAACACTTTGCCGCGACTAGGATCAGAGGGGAGAAAGGTGGTAACTATAGAAAGGAAAGGGGCTTAACTGGCCCAGGGTCCTATCTGTAAGAAACCTGGGCCGCATATCAGAAGCCTTATTCGATCTCTTTAATCCGCATAGAATTGGTATGTCCACCCATATTCAGGCGTTCACCCTGGGTGATCAGCACTCGCTGTCCCTTTTGCAAGTCGATTCGAGAGTTTAAGACCTCGATAACCGCTTCGGTTAAATGCCCTAGGGGAACAGACGCTGGATCAAAGCTCACCGTCTCTACACCTCTGAGCAGCACTAGCTGACGAGCAATTCGAGGGTGCCGGGTCAATGCATAAATCGGCAGGCGGGTATTTGCACGAGACATCATTCGCGGCGTACGGCCCGACTCAGTCAGTGCGGCCACGGCACAGAGGTTTTCTACTCGCGTTGCTACGTCAATCGCCGCCTGGGCAATTACTGTGTCGATCAACGGCGAGGAACCCTGGTCATTTTCAGTGTATGGAACACTGCCCAAATACTGTTCAGCGCCAATAATAACATCGCTCATGGATTCCACAGCGGCAACCGGATAATCACCCGCTGCAGTTTCCGCAGACAGCATAACTGCGTCAGTACCATCCAGCACCGCATTGGCAACATCCATTACTTCTGCGCGTGTAGGAGTCGGGCTGGTAATCATCGACTCCATCATTTGTGTCGCCGTGATTACGCCACGATTGAGAGCATTTGCGCGGTTGATCAGTTTTTTCTGCACCCCGACCAAAGCGGGATCACCGATCTCTACACCCAAGTCACCGCGAGCTACCATGATCGCATCGGAAGCCAGAATCAGGCTGTCCATTTGCTCATCGTCGGCAACGGCTTCCGCCCTTTCAACTTTGGCGACGATCGCCGCTTGGCTGCCAGCCTCTGCCATGGCCTTACGGGCAGTATCCAGGTCTTCTGCGCAGCGAGGGAAACTGACCGCAAGAAAATCCACTTCGAGATCTGCCGCCAGCTTGATATCCCGGTAGTCCTTTTCTGTCAGTGCAGGGGCAGACAGGCCGCCGCCCAACAAGTTAATGCCCTTATTGTTCGATAGCTTACCGCCTTGTAAAACTCGACAGTAAAGTTTGCTGGGAGTCGTTCCGGTTACTTCCAGGCGAATCTTGCCATCATCTAACAACAGGATATTGCCGGACTGGCAATCACTAATCAGGCTGGGATAGTCCACACCTACACGATGTTCATCTCCTCCTTCAACCGGGCAATCCAGGTCGAGGGTAAATTCATCATTGTTTTCCAGCTGCACGCTGCCTTTGGCAAAGCGGGCAATACGGATTTTAGGCCCCTGTAAATCCCCCAATACCGCAACAATTTTCCCCTGTGCTTCGGCGGCGTTGCGCACTTCAGTGACACGGCGACGGTGATCTTCTGCCGATCCGTGGGAAAAGTTCAGGCGCACTACATTCACCCCAGCACGAATCATTTCGTCGATTACGCGCGGTTTATCTGTACCTGGGCCCAGGGTTGCTACGATTTTTGTATGGCGAATCATAAGATCCCGTCATCTAATAAATTGAAAAGAAGGTTCAGAGGGCTATCAAACAGGAATTCTATGTCCATTTAATGGCCCTCAGTAATTGAATTACCAAAATATGGTGAATGAGGGGAGTTAAGCAGACTCTGCAACCGGCTGACTCAGTTGGAGCGTCTCAGCCATGGCCAGACTGGTATCCAGCATGCGGTGGGAGAAGCCCCACTCGTTATCGTACCAGGCCATTACTTTAACCAGGTTTCCATTCACGCGTGTGTGGTTGGCATCAAAGTGACTGGATGCACTGGTGTGGTTGAAGTCCACAGAAACCAGGGGCTGATCACAGTAGGTCAGAACACCGCCGCTCGCCTGAGCAGCTTCTTGCATGATCTGATTCACTTCTTCAGCGGTAGTGTCGCGGCCGGCAATAAACTGGCAGTCCACCAGGGATACATTGCTTACCGGTACACGGACAGCCATACCATCGAGGCGCCCTTTCAGTTCAGGTAATACCAGACCCACTGCTGCAGCTGCACCAGTTTTGGTTGGGATCATATTGTCCGCTGCGGCACGTGCCCGGTAAATATCTGAGTGTACAGCATCCTGGGTATTCTGGTCGTTGGTGTAGGCGTGTACGGTGGTCATAAAGCCACGCTCAATACCCAATTCACGATGCAGTGCTTGAGCCACTGGCGCCAGGCAGTTGGTAGTGCAGGACGCGTTGGAAACTACACGGTGATCGCTAGTGAGGTTGCTGTCATTCACACCATAAACAACGGTAAGGTCCGCATCTTTTGATGGAGCTGAAATCAGTACTGCAGCAGCGCCGGCTTCAATGTGAGCTGAAGCGGAAGCACGGTCGGTAAAGCGGCCAGTACACTCCAGCACCAAATCTACTCCCAGTTGCTTCCAAGGCAATTTGGATGGGTCCCGCTCCTGGCAAACCTGAACTCGATCACCACCGATAACCAGTGCATCACCGTCGACTTTGACGTCTGTACCAAATCGCCCATGAATAGTATCGAACCGTGTCAGGTGAGCATTAGAAGCTACCGGGGCGAGATCATTAATTGCAACCAGTTGAACACGATCGCTGTAGCCTGACTCATAAATGGCTCGGGTGACATTTCTACCGATACGACCGTAACCATTGATGGCAATTTTAATTTTCATCTCGCTTTACCCTCTTTATATACTATTGGTATTCCAAGCAGCACCCACTCAAGGGTGCTCCATACCGAGTGTTTTATTTCAATTCAGAAGCTTGTTTTGCCAGGCGAGTAATTTCAGCCCAGTTTTGTTCACGGACCAGAGCATTACTCGCCATCCAGGAACCGCCGACACAAACCACATTGTCCAATGCCAGGAAATCAGGGGCATTTTGCGGGCCTATGCCTCCGGTGGGGCAAAAGCGAACGTCCTGCAGCGGGCCACCAATAGATTTCAGCATTGGTACTCCACCTGCTGCCTGCGCGGGGAAAAATTTCTGGTAGCGATAGCCTCGCTCAAATAAGCGCATAACTTCTGAAACGCTAGCAGCACCGGGCAGCAGAGGTACTTCACTGCCTTCTGCCGCTTCTAGCAAACGATCGGTTGCGCCAGGGCTCACCATAAAGCTGGCACCGGCATCGATAGAACGACGCAGATCATCACCATTGAGTACGGTGCCGGTTCCCACATGGGCTTCCGGCAAGTGTTTTGCAATTTGTTCAACAACTTCCAGGGCTGCCTCAGTGCGCAGGGTAACTTCAAGTACCTTCAGGCCACCTTCAATCAAAGCACCGGCAAGAGGGAGGGCGTCTTCAACTTTATCTACAACCAGTACTGGGACAACGCCAGCCACCTGCAAAATCTCGGCGATATTTTTCTGCATCAGTTAATTCCAAATCTTTCGTTAAGGTGCCCAGTAAACAGTGACTGGTTTTAGCCCCTGCTTGAGAATACTGCGCACCGGCATTTCTAACTCATCACTGCCGAGCAATGCCTCGCGATAAACTTTTAGTTTTTCTTCACCAGTGATCAACAACTTGATATTGCGCGATTGCACAATTGCGCTCAGGGTTAAAGTCATACGCTCTGTATTGGAGCCGGTAACTTCACTTTGATTGGCAATAATTGCACTGCACAACTTTTCTGATTCAGGATTTAGTGCATCCTGTAAGCCCTGCGCATGGGGAAAAAGTGATGCGGTGTGGCCGTCACTACCCATACCCAGCAGACAAACATCAAACGGCTTTTGCAGCTCGCTGTAAGCGCGCTCACAAGCTTCTTCACCTTCTACGGCCGTTGTATGTGAGTTTTTCATTCCTAGAAAATTGGCTTTAGCGCCATAGTTCTGCAAGAGTGATTTCTCAATAAATGCTGCATTACTACCGCTGTGGTTTTTTTCCACCCAGCGCTCATCAACGAGAGCTGCTGTAATTTGTGACCACGGAAGTGGACGTCTGGATAACTCACGATAAACCGGCTCCGGAGTACTGCCACCCGATACCAGGAAGTTTGCGTGACCGTTTTCTTTAATACCTTTTTGCAATTCGCTGGCGCAGTCGTGGGCTAGGGCCTGGACCAGGCGCTCGCGATCTTGGAAAAACTTTTCTTCAGCCATGGATCATTCCATTTGTCTTCATGGAAACGGTCGTAATGTCGTGGAGACTTACGCCCGTTTCTCAGGTTATTACTGCGCGTTAAACCAGTGACGGTCACTGCGTGACAACAATTTGTCTGCCTCTTCCGGCCCCCAGCTACCTGCGGGATAGGGCTGAGGCTGATTTTCAGTTTCGCGCCAGTGGTCAATAATGGGATCAACCCAAGCCCAGGCAGCGGCAACCTCGTCACGGTGGATAAACAGCGCGGGGTTATTTGCTGCTGCATCCAGCATCAGGCGCTTATAAGCATCGCTACGGAAGCTGTCATAAGTATCTGAGAGGGTTAAATTTAATTCAGCTGGTTGCAGCTCGGTGGTGAGGCTGTCCATTTTTTTCGCCATCAAAACCAGCTTGATACTCTCTTCAGGCTGTAGTCGGATGACCAAACGATTGGGGACAATTTTTCCGGCAGATTCTTCGTATACATGGTGAGATACGTTTTTGTACTGAACCACAATTTCAGCACAACGCTTTTCCATACGCTTGCCAGTGCGCAGGTAAAAGGGTACCCCGGCCCAACGCCAGCTATCGATATGTGCACGAATTGCAACAAAGGTTTCGGTTAAGCTGGTTCCACCGTCAAGTTCATCGAGGTAACCAGGTACCTCACTGCCATTGATTTCACCGGCGACATATTGGCCGCGCACCACATTCTCATCGACCAAATTGCCGGTGAGCGGACGCAATGCTTCCAGTACCTTAATTTTTTCTGCACGGATATTCTTCGCCGACATACTGTTGGGAGATTCCATAGCGATAAGGCATAGCAGTTGCAGCAGGTGGTTTTGCACCATATCCCGCATAGCACCAGTTTCATCATAAAAACCCGCACGCCCTTCAAGACCTACGGTTTCTGAAATACTGATCTGGATATGATCAATAGTTTTTGCATCCCAAAGATGCTCAAACAGTACATTGCTAAAACGCAGTGCAAGAAGGTTTTGGACAGTTTCCTTACCGAGATAGTGATCGATACGGAAGATACTATCTTCCGGGAAGTAACTGGCAATTTTACTGTTAATTTCATCAGAGGTTTGGGCGTTATAGCCCAGCGGTTTTTCCACAACAACTCTGGAATTTTCAGTAATCAGTCCTTTTAAGGAGAGGTTTTCACAGCAGGGGCCAAATACTGCCGGCGGAATTGCCAGGTAGAAGATGCGAACCCGTTCAGGGTCAGTACCGAGAATTTCTGCCAAATGATCCCACTGGGCGTCCGGTACGGCGATATCCAATGTGACGGGGCAAAGCAATTGGCTAAATTGGTCCCAGCTCGAAGCACAGTACTCGCCCTCACGAAGATACTTTTGTAGAGCCTGGTGGGCTGTTTCGGTATATTGATCAATATCTGATTGACGGCGGCACACCGGAAGGATGCGACAGCCTTCAATCAAGCTGCCCTCTCTAAATGCTCGGTAAAGTGCCGGTAGCAACTTGCGTAGTGCAAGGTCTCCGCCTCCACCAAATAACACCATATCAAAAGGGTTAATCATAAATTTTGCTCTGAGATCGTTCTTGTCTCGGAGCCTTACTGGCTCCGCAATAATCAATAAAGAATGCTTGCACCGGTCTCTGCACCGCTGGCAAGCCCGCGCATATTAGCGAATAGTTCACGGCCGGTACCACGGGCACTTGCCGAAAGATCACACTGAGCCGGTTCGCGAGCATTAAATTCAGCTTCGTCTACCAGTACGCGCAAAACGCCAGCCTCTGAATCAAGTTCAATCATGTCACCCTCTTGCACCTTGGCAATTGCACCGCCTTCTACGGCTTCCGGTGACATATGAATGGCAGCCGGCACTTTCCCTGATGCGCCGGACATACGCCCGTCTGTGACTAGCGCCACTTTAAAGCCACGATCCTGTAGCACCCCCAACGTGGGAGTCAGCTTGTGCAGTTCCGGCATACCGTTGGCTCGAGGCCCCTGGAATCTCACTACAGCTACAAAGTCGCGCTCTAACTCACCAGCTTTGAAACGTTTAAGCAGGTCGTCCTGGTTATCCAGAACAATGGCGGGCGCCTTCACTTTGAGGTGCTCGGATTTAACCGCAGACACTTTGATTACACTGCGACCAAGGTTTCCTTCGAGAAGCTGCAAACCGCCATGTTGGGAGAAAGGATCAGAGGCCGGACGAATTACCGTCGTATCGCCGCTCTCCTCTGGAGTTGGCTTCCACACTACCCCGGTTGCATCGCCGCTCAAGAAGGGATCTTCGCAGTAGGGTTCGAGTCCGGAATTACCGAGTACGGTATGAACATCATCGTGTAAAAGACCCGCTGAGCGAAGTTCGCGGATCAGGAATTGCATACCGCCAGCTGCAGCAAAATGATTGATATCAGCTGTGCCATTCGGGTACACATGACACAGCAGTGGCACCACTTCGGAAAGATCAGCCATGTCCTGCCAAGTCAACTGAATACCTGCTGCACGCGCCATCGCAATAAGGTGCAATGTGTGGTTTGTGGATCCACCGGTAGCGAGCAATCCCACCACTCCGTTGACGAATGCTTTTTCTGTAAGAATTTTAGCTACCGAAGTGTGCTCGCTCGGTTCAGTAATTTTTACCAATTGCGCCACAGCAGCTTCGTTTAATGCTGAGCGCAAATCGGTACCGGGGTTTACGAAGGAACTGCCGGGCAATTGCAGTCCCATAATTTCTACCAACATCTGGTTACTGTTGGCAGTGCCGTAAAAGGTGCAGGTGCCGGCACTGTGATAGGAAGCACTTTCAGCTTCCAATAGTTCAGAACGCCCTACTTTTCCTTCAGCATACAGCTGGCGAACCCGGACTTTCTCCGCATTCGACAAGCCGGTGGGCATTGGACCCGCAGGTACAAAAATTGAAGGCAGGTGACCAAAAGACAGTGCACCGATAACCAGGCCAGGGACAATTTTGTCGCAGATGCCCAGGAATATGGCCCCTTCAAAAACATCGTGGGAGAGGGCGATCGCAGTGGACATAGCAATCACATCCCGTGAAAACAGGCTGAGCTCCATACCGGCACGCCCTTGGGTCACCCCATCGCACATTGCGGGCACGCCGCCGGCAACCTGAGCCGTAGCGCCATTGCGAGCAGCAGCCTCTTTCAATTGAGCGGGATAAGCACCATAGGGCTGGTGTGCAGACAGCATATCGTTATAGGCATTAACGATACCCAGATTCGGTCCACGCCCGGAGGCGATTAACTCTTTATCACTTTCCGGGGATGCGGCTATTGCATGGGCCAGGTTCCCGCAGGACACATGAGCCGCAGCCCGACCTTCAATATGCGCTTTCTCAACCTGCGCCAAATACTCTGCACGAGTTTCTTCGCTGCGCTTAATGATACGTTCGGTAACGGCCTGAACCTTGCTGTGAACCATGACTATTCCGTATTAACTCTGTTGAGGCGGTCTCCGCAGGCAAAAACCACCAGGGTCACATTTCAGTGGCATTTGCCACTTGTGATTGTCTTTCCGTGAAGGGCCTTTCGGCCGAATGGCTCCCACTTCAACCCTTTGGTTGTAGTGCCATTGAAGTCCCATTGCCCAATGGGAAATCTGAAACCTGAGGAACAAATTTGCTTCACAGGGCCAGAGGCAAATCACTCATCCCACGATTAAGCCCTTTGCAAGACTGCCTCTGGAACTTGTTAGGGAAACTCTGTTGTCAGGCAAAAATCTCTCTTCCGAGCCCTTTACCCGCCGTAGAACTGAATGTTAGTGATCCAACAATGCCGGAACCTCCTCCCCAGGGCAGTGGTAGAAGTTTCTTACGCCGACCTGAGCAATTCACTCAGCTTGTAGCCACTCAATCTTATTGACGCACATTATGTAGTTAAACTACAAGATTTTTCAAGAGCCACCACAAAGTCATTGAGAGTGGTCAGTATGGTGAAGGAAGAGATCACACTTTTCCGGCGTAAAAATCATCATTCGGCCGAAAAACTGGAACTGAAAGGCGCATAATGGTCATTATATTGGAGTGCAATCTCTCATTTAATGTAGAATTTTTACAGATAGGTTACGGGATGTAGAGTCGGCTCGAAAGACAGGATAAAAAACTACAAAGCTCTTTTAGAAAAGAAAGACGTGTCAGTCATAAAACTTACAGCGGGCTTATAACTGTTAAAATCCCATCTCCTAACAATACTTATCTTGTCGATACCCTCAGTTCCAAGTCACGGCTCAGATAGAACCAGTTGATGTATGAAAGTCACGATTAATGATGTTGCAGAATGCGCGGGCGTATCTATCAAAACCGTGTCCCGGGTGATCAATAATGAACCCTCTGTACGTGCTGCCACACGGCAAAAAGTGCTCGATGCGGTGAAAACCCTGAACTACACACCCAATCTCGCTGCACGGAACCTGGCGGGAACCCATACCTATTCCATCGCATTTATTTATGACAATCCTAATGCCTATTACGTTATCGACATGCAAAACGGCATATTGGAGGCTTGCAGATCCAAAGGATATGAACTGCTTATCCACCCATGCGATTCAAATTCCCCAGTTATCCTCAGCGATTTAAATAAACTAGTTGAGCACGGCAAGGTAGCCGGCCTAGTCCTGACCCCACCTTTCTCGGAGTCACCCGCTTTTCTCGAAACACTCAAATCCATGAATGTGGAGTTTGTGCGAATAGCTTCCTCTCGCATCAGCCATGAGATAGAAGAAAACTCCATACAAATCGATGACCGGCAAGCTGCTTTTAATATTACCCAGCACCTACTCTCCCTCGGACACAAACGCATCGCTTATTTGAGTGGAGGCGAGGAGCACCTCTCCACTTTAGAGCGCCAACAAGGTTACTGTCAGGCACTTGAAGGGGCAGGAATAACCGTAGACCGACAACTGATTATTGACGGTGAATATTCATTTGAATCTGGTGAAAGCAACGCAAAGAAGATCCTGCGCGGTGATAGTGTACCCTCGGCAATATTTGCCGCAAACGATGAAATTGCAGCGGGGGCTTTATTCGCTGCCCGTATGTTAGAGATTGATGTCCCTGGACAGGTTTCTATCGCCGGATTTGAGGACAGCCCATTCTCCCGGCAAACCTGGCCCAAACTCACTACTGCGTGCCAACCAAATAAGAAAATTGCACACTCCGCTGCAGAGTTATTGCTCAAGAGAATTCAAAGTAAAAGCGCAAAAGCAAATGGCTCTGCAGCAAAGGGTGAAATTCAACGCAGTTTCACCCCCGAGTTAATTATTCGGCAATCCACCGGACCCTCGCCGGAATAATTGTGTAAACTTGCTCTAGGTGCTGAAAGCTAATGCCTCCGAAATACCTCGCGGCCTTGACTCCAAGTTCTACTCACTTGCAACCCTTCATCTAACAGAACCATATCGGCACGGGCGCCCTCAGTAATTATTCCTGACCCCAAGCCTATAAATTGTGCCGGGTACAAACTTGCCATACGCAATGCTTCTTGCAATTCAACCCCGCACCAGTCGCAAATATTTCTCACCGCGCCGATCATATCCAAATGCGAGCCTGCCAACTCTCCAGTACTGGAGGTCAGCTTATCCCCCTCCCGCGTGACCACTCGATCAAACAGGGGGAAGCTGATTTCATCACTACCCACCAATGACATCGCATCGGTTACCAGTAATAACTTGCCGCGAGGCTTTGCCTTTAAAGCCAATGCCATTGCGCCAGGACTCACGTGGTGCCCATCGGCAATCAACCCACACCAAGCGTCATCGCGAATCAGTGCCGTTCCCACCATACCCGGCTCACGGGAATGAAGCGGGGACATTGCGTTATATAGATGGGTAAATCCCGTTGCGCCGGCATCCAATGCGGCCTCAACCGTGTCAGCACACGCATTCGAATGCCCCAAGCAAACATGAACCCCCAGAGAAACTAACTTCCGGATGTCGGATACTGCAACACATTCTGGCGCCAGGGTAACCAACCGTATTCCCAGGTCCTCCCTGGCGTAGAGGGACAACTCTTCATCACTCAAATGACGAATAAAGCCCTGCTCATGGGTACCTTTTTTGGCCTCACTTAAATGCGGCCCTTCAAAATGTATACCGGTTACCCCAGGGACATCGCTGGAGATCGCTTCACTTACTGCATCGGCAGCCCGCTGCATCACGGGCAAACTATCTGTGATCAAGGTAGGCAGGAATGCACTGGTACCGAACTGGCGATGAGCTTCACTTATTTTTTGAAGAGCAGAAACAGTGGGGTCCTGATTGAACAGCACACCTCCACCGCCATTGACCTGAATATCAATAAAACCTGGAACCAATAGACCCGGTAAACGTTCCGCGCTGGAACTCACACCTCCACCCACCGAAGAAATTATTCCACTGTCACCAACAGTGACGGCAATCTCCGAGAGAATACGCTCGCCATCAAAGAGCCTTTCAGCAATCAGGGTAACCCCCACTTTCCCCTCCCAAATACTATTCTCTGTTTTATTCAGACGGTCTGAGTGACCTTCTTTAAACCCACCGGCTCATCGGGATTAATCCCCCGACTTACCGCCACGTGGGCTACATCAATATAAAAGCGTTGCAAAAGTGCCAATGGGGCCACTCTAGGATGAACCCCCTTACTCGGCACATGCAAGTTAATCAGTGCCGCCCCTCGCCGCCGGATTTCATCAATCTGCTGACTGTGAGTGGGGAATGATTCATCTTCAATAGGAACGTTCACCACCGTCAACTTTCCCTCAACCAAGGTGACAGGGCCATGCAAGAATTCTGCACTAGAATATGATTCCGCATGAATATTGCACACTTCTTTTAACTTAAGTGCCAGCTCCCGGGTAATCCCATAACCCGGCCCTCGCCCCAATACCACTAGGTTTTGTACTGAGGCCAGATTCTCTGGTCGCAATTGAATTTCTGCCCGCACTGCGGTCTTGAGCGTTTCCGGCAACTTTTCCAATGCAGTACAAAGGGCGGTATCCTGTGTCCAGTTAGCAACCATCTGCAATATGGCGGACAAGGTTGCCAGATAACTCTTCGTAGCTGCCACCGCTTTTTCCGGGCCGGCTTTTAGCGGGATAACCAAGTCGACCACATCTTTGATTGGCGCGTCTTCATCGTTAAGTAAAGCCACTGTATAAGCGCCTTGCTCTCTTGCCATGCGCGCTTGCGCCAGGATATCTGGACTTCTCCCGGACTGGGAAATAACGATAACCAGCGCATCATTAAGCTTTAACGTACGTCCATAGACACTGGAGACCGATGGCGCCGCAGCAAAAGTTGGAGTACCAGTTTCAATCTCTATCAGGTACTTGGCAAACACTCCCGCATGATCAGAAGATCCTCTCCCCACAATCATCACGAAGCGAGGAGGCGTCTGACGCAGGCGCTCCCCCAAGCGAGACATTATTGTGGCATTGGAATGCAGCTGTTCAGCAATCCTATCCGGCGCCTCACGAGCTTCAGCCTCCATAACCGTGGTAACCATAATACGACCCGTCTAACTCACTCAAAATACGGTCCCAGGCTCCTCACTGATACCCGGCCCCATCAATCAGTCTATGCCTAGCCGTACACTCTCCTGGTTAATTGGCGTCAATAGTCTTCCTTGCTTGACTACAAATAACCAAGAACTCTCCCGCCAACAAAAAACCCTATATCTGTCACAGGAGAATGGGTATTCGCTATACCTTTTTAATCTATGCTTAAGGCACCCCTGTCAGTCGCTGCCGATCAGAGCTATAGGAAGGATCAATGCCCCAAACCCCGGGCAGTTTCACCGCACAAAAGTGGCACCTAATCATTCTTTTGGTAGTGGCAAGCTTACTTAGCAGCTGCTCCAGCATCCAATTTGCCTATAACAACATCGACTATTGGATACGCTGGAAGCTTCACGATTATGTGGACTTGAATTCTCAGCAGGAACTGGAATTTCAAGGAGCCCTCAATAGTTTTTTTCACTGGCATCGGCAGACACAACTTCCCAAATATGCCAACTTTCTCACTCAACTGGCAGACAAAGTAGATCAGGGGCAGCTGGAAGATCCTCAGCTGGGTCCTGCTGAAGATGAGGTCCGCCACTTCATTAGTAGCGCCAGTAATAATGCGTTTAACCTGATACTTCCTATAGCGGCACAACTAACACCACAGCAAATTGACCGGCTACAACACAACCTGATAAAAAAGCAAAAGAAAACACTGGAAAAATGGCAGCGCTCACCCTGGAAAGTCCAACGTCGTCGCGACCGACAAATTCGCAAGGAGAGCAGGCGCTGGCTGGGAAGCTTGACCGATCAGCAGAAGCAGTTGATTGCAGCTTGGGTCAAGCAAGTAGAGTACAACCCGGTTCTGCGCAATGAGCAACAGCAGATCTGGCAAAGTCATGCTATCGAGCTGCTGCGGCAGAAGCCTGATGGATATCTTGAGAAATTGCGAAGTTTGCTGGAAAACCCCGAACAGCTGTGGACAGATGAATACCGCAAGGCCCAAGAGCAACGCAAAATCCAGGCCCGGGAGTTAGGAGAGGAGATTTTATCCAGCACCAGTCCTACACAACGTCGCCACCTAAGTAAAACTCTACGGGACTACGCCCAGGACTTTCGCACCCTATCCAGTGAGTAAAGATCCCTTTATTTCAAAATATTATCGCAGGGACAACTAGTGGAGTAGTTGATCTAACCAATCAGAGACCTATCATAGTTGCTGACACTTAGATTCAATAGAAACTAATTTCCATTTGCGATTTCCTGCTGACGAAACCGCCTCTAGACTGATAAGCTCGCCAACTCAAGTTACCAGCCAGGGGAATCCAAGTGCATATTGAGTCCGCCACACAGGAACAGCTGATTGAGTGGGAACAGGAATTAAGCGGCCACTACGACAAAATCTGCCAACATGAGTTAAGCCTGGATATCACACGTGGAAAACCCTCGGCGGAGCAATTAAAACTTTCTGATAAACTTGATGGCATTCTTTCCGGTGATTATCGGACAGCCGATGGTACAGACACTCGCAACTACGGTGGCTTAATCGGCCTGACTTGCGCAAGAGAGCTTGGAGCTGAAATGCTTCAGGTACCCGTCAATGAGGTTATCGCTGGGGGAAACAGCTCTCTCACGCTGATGTATCACGCCGTTGTCACTGGTTACCTTTTTGGCTTTGCAGGCAACACTCCTTGGCGCAAACTGAAAGCTCCCAAATTCCTCTGCCCTGTTCCCGGCTATGACCGCCACTTTACTATTTGTGAGCAACTGGGCATCGAAATGATAAATGTGCCCATGGGAGAGCATGGCCCCGACATGGAGCTTATTGAAAAGCTCGTGCGCCAAGATGAAGAAATTGTTGGTATCTGGTGCGTCCCCAAGTTTTCAAATCCGACAGGAGTCACTTACAGCAAGGAGACTATAGAAAGATTGGCGCAGTTGGGGCAAATTGCCGGCGCCGGTTTCCGAATATTCTGGGACAATGCCTACTCAGTGCATGACTTTGGCAGCTACGTGAACCTGCCGAATATTCGTACTGCGACTCTGGAAAATGATACCGCAGACTCCGTATTACAGTTTGCCTCAACTTCAAAGGTCTCTCACGCTGGTGCAGGGGTTGCATTCGTTAGTGCCAGCCAGGCAAACCTGGACTCCCTCAAGGCACAAATGCAGGCAATGACTATCGGGCCCGACAAAGTCAATCAACTGCGACATTCGCGATTTTTCACTGAATATACCAGTTTGACAGAACATATGCGTAAGCATGCAGATATTCTTCGCCCGAAGTTTGAGTGTGTTCTGGAGCACTTACACAATGCCCTAGCCGATGCAAATATGGGCAGTTGGGAAAAGCCCGCTGGGGGCTATTTTGTTTCCTTTAATACTCTTCCAGGTTGTGCAAAAGCAGTGGTAAAAATGGCTGCGGATGCTGGGGTAAAATTAACACCTGCCGGCGCGACCTTCCCTTATGGTAAGGACCCTGAGGACAGCAATATTCGAATTGCGCCCAGCTTCCCACCACTGGAAGAGCTGGATACGGCAATGTCTATTTTTGTTCTCTGTGTCAAACTGGTGAGCTTGCGTAAAAAGCTTGGCAAGATTTAACAAATTCAAATGCCCAGGAAAATTTCCTGAATCATTAAAAAGGCAGCTTAAAGCTGCCTTTTTAATTAGTGATATCTTCACAATCAGGCACCTAAATAGCGCCTAGCAAACTTCTCATCTACTTTGGATAAATCAACAACGACCAGCCCATCCACAGCATCGCAAAAATCCGGGTCAATATTAAATGCGTGGAAACTGGTTCCGCCTGGTTTGGTAACAGAAGCATACTTTTTAAATAAGGGAGGCAGCATGACGCCCTCCTCGCGCAAAACCTGCTTCAACTGACGCATATCTGACACCGAATTTCCAAGTAGTTCAGGCAACTCAGATTGTGCTTCCGGGAATGGCAGTCGAGCATCCCCCAAGGAGTTTTCAGGAGCAAAATAATGGGAAAAATAGCGCACAATGGCGGACTTAGCTCTCACTGAGAACGTACCTGGCATTGATACCGGGCCAAACAGGTAACGTACTTTATTACGCAAAACCCACTGCCCAATAGCACTCCAAAGTAGATCTAGCCCCCTTCCCCTCCAATAGTCCGGCAACAGAAAACTACGCCCCAGCTCAGCGGACTCTGGCAAGCACTGACGAGGGGGCTGCGGATAATTAAATAATGTACTGCTGTAAACTTCATCCGCTGAGAGCGTCTCAGTTGCCGCTATGCGGTAGGCCCCAGCAATCTGACGATTTTCAGTATCCCACAACAACAGGTGGTCGTAATGAGCATCGAACGCATCCCAATCCCGGCTCTGCCCAGTCCCCTCTCCCACTGCGCGAAATGCAATTTCTCTTACTCTGGCCAATTCTCGCATAACAGGGCAATCCGCTTTCTGCCGATATAAACGCACAGAAAAATTATCCGATTCAGACAGTGACACACAGGACTCCACCACCCGCGCCACTTCCTCTTCTGGTTCTGCCTCGACAATTAATTCTGGCCCCAAAGGAACGGGGGAACGATGCAATTGATAAACATGTTTACGCCACAGGGCGGCTTTAGCACGAGGAGTAAGAGGCCAACTGTGAAAATGTTCAGTTTCCAGTGGCCGTCCTATACGAATATCGATACTACGGCTAGCTTGTTTAAACATCTCCCTGATCAACCATAAAGTTGAGAGAGGTTTATTCAACATGGAGAGGCCATAGAACCACCAGGAATTTCTACCCTGCACCTGTACTGGCAATATCGGCGCGTTAGTTTTTTCCGCAAAGCGAACAAAACCCGGGTTCCAACGACCATCGCGAACGCCCTGGGGGGTTAGCCTGGATACCTCGCCCGCCGGAAAAATAATAATCGCCCCCCCTTCACCTAAGTGGTTATATATACCTTCAATATCCGCTCGGCGGGTATGTCCATTAAAATTATCTACAGGTAACAAGCAGGAACGCAGAGGTTTTATATTCCATAATAATTGGCTCGCCACAGCGCGCACGTCCCGACGTACTCGCGCCACCATGTCGATAAGTGCTAACCCATCCAAGCTCCCCAATGGGTGATTGGAAACAATTACCAGCGGCCCGTTCGTAGGGACTCGAGCTAATTCCGACGGATTTAATTCGTAGCGAAAATTAAGGTCATCAAAAATTTGGCGAATAAAATCCACCCCCCCAAGGTGGGGATAGCTACTGGTAAATTCCTGCAGCTGCTCTTCACAGCAGATTTTTTTAACTGTGGCTGAAACCAGTTTTCGCGTGGGTTTTTGCGGACCTGCACTATACCAGGCATTTTTCTGCAAAAGGCTCTCAAGATGAATCATGCCGCAACCACCTCTGTCATTATGCTGGCAATTTTTGGAGCCCGATACCAACGTAAAAGGTCCAAACTGCCGTCTTGTTGTTCTACAACCGCACTCATAGAGTCGACCCAATCACCACAATTCGCATAGGTCACAGCATCCCCACACACTGTTTTATTTCTAAGGGCAGGCCTATGGATATGACCACAAATAACGCCATCAAATCCCCGCGATATCGCTTCACGAGTAGCGACATCCTCAAAATCACTCATCATTTGTCGAGCGGCACCCACACGATTTTTTATCTGGCTGGCCAGCGACCACCAGGGCTTGTTAAATCGATTGCGCCAATAATTGATCCAGCGATTAAAGCGCAGCATCAGGTAATAACTGCGATCGCCGATGTGGTAACTGATTGGATTTATTTTAATTCGGTGTTCAAACTGGTCGCCGTGAGTTACCCAAAAGCGGCGCCCATTGGAGGCAGTGTGGATATAGTCTTTTTCAATTCGGATATTGCCGAGCCGCTTTCCGGCCCAGCTGCGCATTGGCGCGTCGTGATTTCCAGGAATATAAATGACTTCAGGCGTCAGGCTACTTAATTCGGAAAGCATTTCCAGTAGCAGAGAAGAGGCCTGACACCATGTACCTCGTCCTTGAGCGAGTGCCTGCATATCAAAAATATCCCCAACCAGATAGACCGTATCGGCGCGATTCTGAGCCAGAAAATCTGCAAGTCGATGGGGCTCACTGTCTCTGCTGCCCAAATGGACATCGGAAATCCACAGTGCGCGATAGCGATTGCTCATAGCAAAGTTCCAGTCTGTACCAGTTATCAGCCCATAAAAATCAGGGCAGATACGCGGCAAAAATATAGGTCGTCGCTTGAGCTAACTTGAGAAAAATCGATAAATCCGTATTTGCTCTCTTGCTAGCAAATTGAGATCAACTAAATACAGAACGGCGTTGATCGTCAGCGCAACCACTTTGCAGCGATTTGATGACAGTCAGGAGGATTTTTATTGAAGCTTATATTGCAGAGGAAAAAAAGGTGTAAAGATGAGTTAGGTGTCAAAAAACCGGGTTGTAACCCGGCCACATAAGTCGGGGCATAGCAACCTTTCTGGAATGTCAAAGAATGAGTGTCCGTAAGGGGATCGGTCAGCGGACAAAATTCCGCCAGTTCGTATCCCCTGCAAAACCGGCACAAAGAATGTCTCATATAGATGGTACGATGATAATTGCTATGAAGGGGCCGTTTACGTACAGTGCGTCCATGAAAAACACGCTCATCGGATATGCCCGCTGCTCCACCGACGAACAGGACCTGACAGCGCAGCGTCAGACACTTGTTGACCTCGGTGTGACCGAGGATTGCATTTATGCTGACCACGGCCTGACCGGCACGAACCGGGTACGCCCGGGCCTCGATCAAGCGATAGCAGCAATGCGAGAGGGGGACACATTTGTTGTACCAAAGCTCGACCGTCTGGCCAGATCAGTTCTAGATGCTCGTGCTATCGCCGATCAACTCGAAGCCAAAGGCGTGCCGCTGGCACTCGGCATTTCGGTATATGATCCCGCCGATCCCATGGGCAAAATGTTCTTCAACATCCTCGCTACATTTGCTGAATTCGAGTCCGATCTCATTCGCATGCGCGCCACCGGTGACTATTCCGTGCCAATCTTTGTCTTGGCCGTCTTTCTGCACGGCATCGCGCGGGGCTTGACGATCCTGTCGCAGGCCAGTGCGCAATCTCTCCAAGAGGAAAACAACAATGGCGACCGTTGATCACGCTGACATCCTGAACTACGGCAACCTAGTTGAAACCGCCATCCGCATTCGCCAGGACCTCCACCGGCACCCGGAAATTGCGTTCGAAGAAGTGCGCACCTCTGAGGTTGTAGCGACCAGGCTTGCCGAACTGGGGATCGAAGTTAATCGCGGGCTTGGCAAAACGGGTGTGGTCGGCACTCTGAAAGGCAAGCGAAATGGCAATCGGACTGTCGGTCTCCGCGCCGACATGGATGCGTTGTTCATCGAAGAAAAAACCGGGTTGCCATATCAAGCGACCGTGCCGGGTAAAATGCACGCTTGCGGTCATGACGGGCATACGGCAATGCTTCTTGGAGCGGCAGAATACCTATCTCAAAACCCCGATTTCTCTGGCACCGTTCAGTTCATTTTTCAACCTGCCGAAGAAGGGCACGGCGGTGCAAAGGTGATGATCGAGGACGGGTTGTTCGACCGCTTTCCTTGTGATGCGGTTTATGGAATGCACAACATGCCGGGGATCAAAATCGGCAATTTCGAGATCTGCGAAGGGCCGATGATGGCAGCAGCCGACACCTGGGAAGTCATTCTGTCCGGTACCGGTGGCCATGGCGCTATGCCTCAGAAGGGCACCGACCCTACCATGGCTTTGGCCGGATTCCTGTCTTCCGTATCAACAATCGTGGCCCGCAATCTGGCACCTACAGATTCCGCAGTTGTCAGTATCGGTCATGTTTCAGCAGGCGACTGGGGCGCGCCAAATATCATTCCTTCCAAGGTTGTCATCCGCGGTACGGCACGTAGCTACACGCCCGAAGCACGCGACATGTTGGAAAACCGGATCGGTGAACTGGCACACTCTTGCGCACAGGCACATCGCTGCGAAGCAGAATTGATTTATACGCGCCGCTATCCTCCAATGGTAAATCACAAACGCGAAGTGGATGTCGCAGTAAAAGCTGCGCGACAAACGTCCTCTGATGCCACAGTGGACACCGAGATGACACCGCTGAGCGGGTCCGAAGATTTTGCTTTCTTTCTTGAAATGGTGCCTGGCGCGTACATTTGCATGGGCAATGGCGACAGCGACGACCATCATTTCCTCCACACCCCGCTTTACGATTTTGATGACCGGGCAATCCCTCACGGTGTCGCGTATTGGGTAAATGTTGCGCTGGAAGAACTTGGCCATGACTAACGGGCAGGGCAGTGCAGAGTTCAAACTGTCCCAATGGGCTGCATCGCGACCTGTTGCCCCATCGGACGTCGCAGTGGACCGGGCAAACGACGCCTTGTTCGACGGTCTGATCTGCATGATCGCAGGTAGCGCCGATGAGACTGTGCGTATTGTTTTTGAAGGCGCGCAAAAGACACACGGAACAGGCAGCTGCAAGGTCATTGGCACTGACATGAAACTGCCCCCGGCCAGCGCCGCATTGGTCAATGGCACAGCGGCCCATGCGCTTGAATTTGACGACAATTTCCTTCCTGGCATGACACACGCTTCGGCAATCCTCGCACCTGCCCTGTTTGCGCTGGGCCAGATTATGCCGGTTTCGGGCCAGGATATTCTAAATGCCTACATTGTGGGTCTGGAACTACATGCACGCATTGGGGCGGCTGTTAACCCGAACCACTATGCCAGTGGCTGGCACGCGACTTCGACCGTTGGTACAATTGGAACAGCCGGTGCCTGTGCGATGTTGATGGGGCTTGATGCCCGGCAAATCAACAACGCGATGAGCCTTGGCTTTAGCCTTGCTTCGGGAACGCGGCTGCAATTTGGAACAAAGGCCAAGCCAACCCATGCCGGTTTCGGCGCTCATAATGCGGTGCTGGCAGCATTCATGGCTCAGTCTGGACTTGACGGCCAAAGTGCATTTGTAACCGGGCAATGGGGGTTTCGCGACCTGTATCAGGGAAATCCCGTTCCCGGCGCGGAACATCGGATGCTTGATGACATTGGCGAGCGTTGGGCCATTGTAGAAGATGGCCTGTTCACCAAGCGATTTCCGTGCTGCGCTTCGGCACATTTTTCCCTTGATGGTGTTGAAATGCTTCGTCGGGATCATGGCCTGCGCCTGAGGAACCTCAAATCGCTAACCGCATACCTGCCAAATCCGCAGTTTCAAAATCTGCGTTTTGACGCCCCCACAAAGGCCAGTGAAGCCCGCTTCAGCATGTCTTATCCAGCGTTGCGGTTGCTTCAGAACGGAAAAGTATCGCTTCGCGATTTCACGGATGAGGCCGTTGCAGAACCGCTGGTACAGGCAAGCCTGTATAAAATAAAACGTTCCCAGACCAGCCCGGCACCGGTTACAGCGCCCGTCGTCGTCGAGGCCGAGTTTACCGATGGCCGGACCGTCGAAGTGACAGTCAGTTCGCTGGTGGGGTCACCCGCTAAACCTCTAAGTCCGGGCCAGTTGCACACAAAGGCCCGCGACTGCCTGAGTTGGGCTGGGATGGGAGACAAGAAGGAATGGGTTGACCAGTTCAGGAACCTAGTACGCGTTGGGCGGTTTGCTGATTTGTTCGCAAGATACTGAATCCCGCTGTAGAGTGTGCGGGAGGAGCTTTATTCTGTGTCCTGAGGGTGACGAACCGGAGGGGGGAAGGGAAATTTGGCAACTTTGTCACCCTTTACTTCCACAATCTTGCCGGTACCTTCTTTTTCCACTTCGTCAATGCGCACGATGCTATGCATTGGGAGGTAAGAGCGAGTTACTGAAGCAAATTCTGCTTTCAGC
Source organism: Microbulbifer maximicatervae (SeqCode) (assembly GCF_052467815.1). Lineage (NCBI taxonomy): Bacteria > Pseudomonadati > Pseudomonadota > Gammaproteobacteria > Cellvibrionales > Microbulbiferaceae > Microbulbifer > Microbulbifer maximicatervae (SeqCode). Next base: position 2,559,923 of record NZ_CP174326.1, on the reverse strand, counting down.
TTTTCTTCACTAGGATCTACCACAAGCTGGGCTTTTTCCCCAAACACAAATTCCTCCACCTCAATAAACCCGTACATATCACTCTGATAGATAGCCCGAGCGTAGAGTTCATACACTTGGTTTTGATTATGGAAAATAACTTTATAAATCGGGTTGGCCATAAGTCTCTCAGGATGGGGATGACCCCGAAGCTCAAATTGATCAAAGAACGGGCAAAGCCCGAAAAGGCGCGCAAGAATAGCACAGGTTCGCAACAGCTAATATAGCCATCTATGCAGTGCCGGGTCGTATCGCTATAATGCCCCACCCTAATTGTTGACCAGTTTTTAACCAGGCGCGATATGTCCGAAACATCGGTGAAAAAGCTATATATTAAGACCCACGGCTGCCAAATGAATGAGTACGATTCCGCGAGGATGCGCGATCTACTCGGCGAGTCCCACGACATGGTACCTACCGACGATCCCGACGAGGCGGATGTACTATTGGTCAACACCTGTTCTATCCGCGAGAAAGCCCAGGAAAAGCTGTTCCACCAGCTGGGCCGTTGGAAGCACCTGAAGGAAAAAAATCCCGACCTGGTGATTGGTGTTGGCGGCTGTGTAGCCAGTCAGGAAGGCGAGGCGATTGCCAAACGCGCGCCCCACGTAGACTTGATCTTTGGTCCCCAGACCCTGCATCGCCTGCCGGAGATGATGGAGACCAAAGAGCAAAAAAGCGGCGCAGTTATCGTCGATGTGAGCTTCCCGGAGATCGAGAAGTTTGATCGCCTGCCCCAGCCAGAGGCCGACGGCGCCACCGCATTTGTCTCTATTATGGAAGGCTGCTCCAAGTACTGTACTTTCTGCGTGGTTCCCTACACCCGTGGCGAAGAAGTCAGCCGCCCTGTGACCGATGTACTCGAAGAGATCGCCCACCTGGCAGACCAGGGTGTCCGCGAGGTGAACCTGCTTGGGCAAAACGTAAACGCCTACCGCGCTACGGGAGAAGATGGCCACGAAGTGGATTTCGCCGAGCTGATCACTTATGTGGCAGCGATCGATGGCATCGACCGTATCCGCTATACCACCTCTCACCCGGTAGAGTTCTCCGATGCGCTGATCGATGTCTACGGACAGGTACCGGAACTAGTTAGTCACCTTCATCTGCCCGTACAGAGTGGCTCCGACCGCATTCTGATGGCAATGAAACGCGGCCACACCGCCCTGGAGTACAAATCCAAGATCCGCCGCCTGAAGAAAATTCGCCCGGATATCTGCCTGTCTTCAGACTTTATTATCGGCTTCCCCGGCGAAACTGACAGGGACTTTGAAGCGACCATGAACCTGATCCAGGACGTGGGCTTCGATATCTCCTTCAGCTTTATATATTCCCCTCGCCCGGGCACTCCGGCTGCCGACCTGGCCGATGACACGCCGGAAGAAGTGAAAAAGCAGCGCCTACAGCTGCTGCAGGCGCGGATTAACCAGCAGGCGGCAGCTATTGCACGCCGCATGGCTGGCAACACCGAGCGTGTACTGGTAACCGGTGTTTCCAAAAAGGACCCCGGACAGTTACAAGGCCGCACCGAGAACAACCGGGTAGTCAACTTCCGTGCGGACGATCTCGCCCTGATCGGCAAATTTGCCGATGTTGTGATTGAAGAGGCCCTGCCAAACTCCCTGCGCGGTACTTTAGTCACATCTGAGCTGGAAGAAGACCTGTTCTAAGACTTTGTGATTACCTCAAATAGCGGCAAGATGTACTTCGAAAGCACATCCTGCCGCCAAATTAGGCTCAACTTGCCCCCCAAATTACGCCCCGTAATTAAAATTAGGTAAAGTTAGAACCTATTTGTAGGAATCACCTCTTTCCCCTTTAGGGAAAATGGGTATACCCTAGCAATATAACCCCTGGATTAAAGGTGCCGGAAACCAATTTGGAAACACAAACCCTCGCTCACAGCATCACTCTCGAGCCCAACGACGCACGCCGTCTCGCCAATCTCTGCGGTCAGTTCGACCAACACCTACGCCAAATAGAACAGCGCCTGGATATCGAAATTCGAAATCGCGGCAACCAGTTTTCATTTTTTGGCGATGCCAAATCGGCGCGTGCCGCTGGCGAACTACTCAGTAGGCTCTACAAGGAAACCGGTACCAAGGACTATCTCACTCCAGATGAGATTCACCTGGCTCTGCAGCAAGCGGGAGTTGAAGAACTCACCGGCCAAGATGGTAGCGGTGACTCCAGCGAAGCTGACCAAGTAGTACTGATTCGCACTAAGAAGTGCTCGGTACGCCCTAGAGGGCTCAATCAGCGTAAATACGTTCGCGCTGTGCAGACCAATGATATCAATTTCGGTATCGGACCCGCAGGTACCGGTAAAACCTACCTGGCAGTAGCCTGTGCTGTGGAGTCTCTGCTCAAGGATGAAGTTGAGCGAATCCTCCTGGTCCGCCCCGCCGTTGAAGCCGGCGAGAAATTGGGCTTCCTGCCCGGTGACTTGAGCCAAAAGGTAGACCCTTACCTCCGCCCGCTCTACGACGCCCTCTACGAAATGCTCGGTTTTGAGACTGTTGGCAAGCTGATCGAGCGCAACGTTATCGAAGTAGCTCCCCTTGCCTATATGCGCGGGCGCACCCTAAATAACGCCTTTGTTATTCTCGATGAGAGCCAAAATACCACCCGCGAGCAGATGAAAATGTTCCTCACGCGGATTGGCTTTGGCTCCACCGCCGTAATTACCGGTGACCCCAGCCAGGTCGACCTGCCCCGTGGCCAAGCTTCCGGTTTGCGTCATGCTGTTGGAGTACTGGGGAGAGTTAATGGAATCAGCTTTACCCACTTTGGAGCCAAGGATGTGGTTCGCCACCCCCTCGTGCAGCGCATTGTGGAGGCCTACGATATTCATGAAGCCGAGCTGGAAATGGCCTCGGCAGATCGAATCTCCAATAAAGCCGATGAGAATGCCGCTTAGAGTCCGCACCTGAGTTATGACTGATTTAACACTCGATGTGCAGCGGGTCAGCCGCTGCCACGACATCCCTTCCGATGAGGCTATCAGCAACTGGGTATCCAAGGCTTTGACCGGCCACCGCAACGAAGCGGAACTGTCGGTGCGAATCGTGGACGAAAGTGAGAGCCAGGAACTTAATCACCAGTACCGAGGCAAGGATAAACCCACTAATGTTTTATCCTTCCCTACCGATTTCCCTGCGGAGCTGGATCTCCCGATGCTTGGAGATCTTGTGATCTGTGCCCCAGTAGTTGAACTGGAAGCGGAGCAACAGAGCAAATCACTATCGGCGCACTGGGCACATATGGTGGTCCATGGCACACTGCACCTTCTAGGTTATGACCATATCGAAGATGCAGACGCTCAGGTTATGGAAAGCCTGGAAACGAAGTTGCTCGCCAACCTCGGCATTACAGACCCCTACGCCCCACTGGATGAAGTGGGATGATAGCCGCTGTACCACCGAAGTAATGGCAAACTGCTACTGAATTTTATCTACCAACGAGAGAACCCCGGAGCATGGCCACTTCCATGACCACAGACGAGCCCCCAAGTAGTCACTCAGCGAGCAAATCCCGCGCGAGTGAAAAAAGTTGGCTGGAAAAGCTGTTCAGCGCCTTTTCAGCTGAACCCAAGTCTCGCGACGAATTATTGGACATCATTAAGGACGCCGCTGAAAATCAGCTGGTAGATGCTGAAGCGCTCTCTATTATCGAAGGCGCACTGGACGTTTCCAGCCAGCAAGTCCGCGAGATTATGATTCCACGCTCGCAAATGGTTGTGGTAGGCCTTCACGATAAGCCGGAAGAGTTCCTCCCCAAAATTATTGATTCGGGCCACTCCCGATTCCCTGTCGTCGGCGAAAGTGTCGATGATATACGCGGGATATTGCTCGCCAAAGACCTGCTCCCTCTCCTGCTGAAAGGTTTCGACGGATTTCAGCTCGAAGACCTGATCCGCCCAGCCAATATTATTCCCGAGAGCAAGCGCCTCAATATCCTGCTGCGCGAGTTCCGTGAGAACCGCTACCATATGGCGGTCGTGATAGACGAGTACGGCGGTGTATCCGGTGTTGTGACTATCGAAGATATCCTCGAGGAAATTGTCGGTGAAATCGAAGACGAGACCGACGAGGAAGAAGCGGATAGTTATATCCGTAAAGTTGGGGAAAACGATTTTATCGTTAAAGCTCTGACTCCCATTGAAGAGTTCAATGAATTTTTCGAAAGCGCCTTCAGTGATGAAGAATTCGACACTGTCGGCGGTCTTATTATGCAGTCATTCGGCCATTTGCCGGGCCGCGACGAAGTCACCCGACTGGGTGATTTTATGTTCCGGGTACTCTATGCAGACAGCCGCCAGATACACCTTTTGCGGGTTGCCCATATGCGTAAACCGCCAGAAGAAGACAGCTGAGTATCGCTCATTACTGCAAGCCTTAACACACTGATACCCTGAGCGAACGGGGTATCCTGACAACAACTTTATGCGCAGATTATTTTCTCCTCTCGCCAGCGTTGTAGCTGGCGGGTTGATGACACTTTCATTTGCCCCATTTAACTATTGGGTATGCGGCCTGCTGTCCCTGACACTATTCGCCTGGATTCTGCTCTCCGCAGCCAAAGGGCAGGTGCTACCGGGCCGCAAAAGCTTCTGGCTCGCCCTCTGCTATGGATTGGGCCTCTTCGCCAGCGGGGCTTCCTGGGTCTACGTTTCGATCACAAATTTCGGCAACTCATCAGTGCCGCTAGGGCTGGTCCTCACTAGTGCTTTCGTCACCATACTGGCAGTGACGCTAGCCACACCTTTTTATTTACTCGGTCGTTTCACTGACAACAAATTCAGCTTTGCTCTGGCTTTTGCCGCCCTGTGGTTTATCGGCGAATGGCTTCGCAGCTGGTTGTTTACCGGCTTTCCCTGGCTCTTCGTCGGCTATGGCCACACAGGGACCTGGCTAGCCGGCTGGGCTCCAGTGCTAAGTGTTTATGGCATAGGCCTGGTCCTGGCTTTTACCAGCGCAGTATTGGCCTTGGTTGTCAGCGGCCGCCTGTCCCCCCTCAAGCGACGCAGCCATATCATACTGCTATCTGCAGCATTGGCACCCTGGCCAACAGGCGCTGCCCTCTCCCAAGTGGAGTGGACCTCCGCAAAAGGTCCTCTTATCAGCGTTGGGCTGGTGCAGGCTAATATTCCTCAGGAAAAGAAGTGGTTGCCAGAATTTCGCGGGGAAACTATCAGTCGCTACCAAGAGGGTACTCGCGCCCTTAGCGATCAGGATGTAGACGTAATTATCTGGCCCGAAGCCGCCCTGCCCATGCTTTACGGGCAGGCCCCCAACCTTATGCAGGCGCTGCAACGCAATGCTGAGACTACCAACATCGATTTGATCACCGGTATTCTCTATGACACCCGGGGTTCGGCACAGGAGGGGCGGAGTATTCACAACTCCGCCGCAGTTTTTGGCCAGAGCCCCAGCGTGTATCACAAGCGCCACCTGGTCCCCTTTGGTGAGTATGTACCGCTGGAGGATTTTATTCGGGGCACTATCGAGTTTTTTAATCTCCCCACTTCCTTTATCCGCTCAGGCCCGGACGAACAATCGCCGCTCAATGCTGCTGGTGCAAGCTGGGCGCCGCTTATCTGCTATGAAATTGTCTATCCCAGGCTGGTTGCCAACTCAGCACTGTCTTCCCAGGTTTTGCTGACCATTAGCAATGATGCATGGTTCGGGACCTCTATTGGCCCCCTACAACATATGCAAATGGCGCAGATGCGCGCTTTGGAAACTGGTCGCTACCTGGTGAGAGGGACAAATACTGGTGTGACGGCAATTGTGGACCCCAAGGGTAAGGTTATTAAGAAACTCCCCCAATTCGAACGCGCGAATATGACCGGGGATATCAGAGCGATGAGTGGTGCCACCCCGTTTATGCTAGCCGGCATCTCATTGGTATTTGCCTTGGCGCTCCCAATGCTGGCCCTGGCCCTGTTTTTACGCCGCAGGGTGGAACCCCAACCCAACTCCCCTCTCAGTGGCGAGCTACCCGATTAAAACAAGCCCCGCAGCCACTCCCAGCCGGGGTGGCCATCGGTAAGCTACCGCCACTGAATATCACTGCTATGCTCCATTCAATTTTCTAGCGAATATAAGGCAAGGTGATTCCCCATGCATTGCTTGATTAGCGGTGGCACCGGGCTTATAGGCAGGCTCTTTTGTCGGCGCTGGCTGGAGCAAGGCAATACTATTACGGTATTAAGCCGACATCCGGACAGGGTTCGAAACTTGTGTGGCGAATCAGCCAAGGCCTGCCGCGATCCCGCAGAGGTAAACCAGCCCGTAGATGTTATTGTGAACCTTGCCGGGGCCCCCATCTCCCGTCGCTGGACAGAAAAATATCGCACTGAAATTCGCAGTTCACGCCTGGACACAACGGAGAAGCTGGTTCGCTGGACCCTGGGCCAAAGAGACAAGCCATCCTACTTCTTGTCCGGCTCCGCAATCGGCTATTACGGCAATCGCGGAGGGGAGTTACTGAAAGAAGACAGCGCTCCAGGAGGGGGCTTTGCCGCACAGCTGTGTCGGGACTGGGAGGCCGCCACGCTCCCGCTGCAGCACTCTGGCGTTAAGGTAGGCATTATCCGCACAGCTATCGTTCTCTCCATGCGCGGTGGCGCCCTTCCCCAAATGCTGCCACCATTTCGTCTCGGGCTTGGCGGCCCCATGGGCTCGGGCGAGCACTGGATGAGCTGGATTCACGAAGAAGACGAAGTCGGACTGATATTACACGCCATCGACAATCAACTTTGCCATCCATTTAACGGAAGTGCACCGGAACCTGTAACCAACAACAGCTTTGCCCGAATCCTGGCCAAAGAGTTGCATCGCCCGGCGTTTTTACGCTTACCGGCCTGGGCTTTAAAGATAGCTTTTGGAGAGATGGCTGATGAATTACTGCTAGCCAGTGATAGGGTCGAGCCCTGTACAGCACTGGAAACCGGCTATACCTTCCAATTCCCAACTCTGGAGCAAGCCCTCTCAGACCTGCTCAAGGGTGACGGCGCTACCACTAAAGCCAGCGCCTGAACAAATGAATTTAAGCGGCGGCCATATCGCTTTCGAGTGCCTGGGCTAAGTAGCGCCGGCTAGATTCGCTGGTCACCAAATCGCCATGGCACTCCATTGGCGCAGACCCCACCCACTGGGCATGCCAGCGATACCAATGGGACTCCTCGGCTTTTGAACGCAGCTCGATAAACTCCACTTCGGCGGGAGCAAAACCGAATTCCCGGACTATCTGCCCGGCAAAGGTCTCAAAATTTTTACTGAGTTGGGCGCCGCTATCGCCACCGGCACACAGAAAAACCAGTGTGCGGCCATCTTGCTCAACCCGCTTGAAGCCAATCCAAACAGCCCGGTTTAACCGGTTATGTAACTGTATCGGAGAGAAAGAAAGTGGGATGCCCTTCATCATAAGGTTATCTCGATTATTGTTATGTTTCTTATCCACAGCCGCTACTCCATATAAAAAGGTAATCAATGGGTATGTCCTGTGGCGCCAGTCATCCTAAGCCCGGTACAACTAGCAATCAAGAGCTCTCAAACATTTGGGCTCGACGCCTGATCCCTCAAATCCTGTAGGCCTCTGAGATTACATTTATCAAAAAGTTCCTTATGGAACCTCAACATTTCCTGATGGACGGTAGCGAACTCCACCGATACCAGATCCGTGCCAGTATTTCCCGCCAGTAGACCTGGGTCCTCAGCAGGGAGACAGCATTGGGCAACCAGCGCCCCACACCTGTTTGAGCGCGGGGCATCAATTCTCCAGCACTCCCAACCGGCAGGGGCTGTACCTCTAAGCCAGCGCGGGAAAAAATTTCCGCTGCGCGAGGCATATGCCACCAGTGAGTGGCCAAAAAAACCGACCTCACGTTAGCACTGTGCAAAATATCAGCACTATTTACTGCATTCTCTGCAGTAGTACGACTGCAATCTTCACGCCAAGTGACCGGAGTGGAAAACTCCTCCTCCAACAACGCAGCCATTAAATCAGACTCTGCCAGCCGCTCTCCGCTGTGAACCCGGCCGCCAGATACCAGAATCGGTAACTCTTCTGGTGCTTGCTCGACAGCACCGGCAACTCTTTCAAGACTCGCCGCAGAGAGTCTCTCCCTATTCGAATACCTGTCGCGGTAACGTCCTGCACCAAGGATCACAACGGCCTCAGGCCTTACATGGGGTTGATAAGGTACCTTGCCCAATCGATCCCCAAGCCAGGATGAGAATGCCGGGGTCGCCCCTAACCAAAGCACACAAAAGGAAATCACAGCCAAGGGTAGAGAGCATCTCTCAAGCAGGGACCCGGATGAAGAGAATCGCAAAAGGAATGCAACTAGCAGCCCCAACAACGGGGCTGCTGGAGGCATCAGAAGCGTGGCCGCCGCCGTATAGAGCCCATTCAATACTCGAGACCACCCTCAATCTGACGAAAGCATCCATAACCACACCGGTGGCAGGGAGTGATCTGCGTATTTGCCGGCGGCATAACTCGGTATCCACAGCCCAAACACTGCAACTCCTCATCCGGCCCTACAAACTCGCCGGCCAAAGCCCAGGGCTTGCCCTCTTTGATGCATCGCATTAAGTTTGGCCAGGCGGTTTCTGTGGGGTCCGCCGCATCCAGTAGCCAATCACCGCTGCGCTCCTCCAGGGTCTTCAATTCCCCACCTAGTCCCCGGATATAGTCAGCAGCCCGATGCAGGTCATCTTTCAGCCAAGCGCGCAAAAATGCCATCTTATTGGCGGTGAGATTCTCAACAGCCAGCTCACCTTCGACCAAATCTTCAAAGTCTTCGCGAAACTCATTAATCAGATCGTCCTTCGGCGGCAACTTTGGTTCCTTCGTCACGGTATCCCTCCTATAATCCCGCATTTACGCATCGTAAAAGATGCACTGGGAACGAAACTTGATCGCGATCAATCTTTACCGATTGACAAGCGTTCACATCCCCCAATAAACACTGAACAGTTTCCCGCAAATTTTGATCACAGAGTATAGGTCCCGAATCGATGGAAGAGCAGTACAACCCCTCCGCAGTCGAAGCTTCCGCCCAGGAATTCTGGGAGGCCGAGAAGAGCTTTGAAGTAAAGGAAGACGCCGGCAGGGAAAAGTTCTACTGCCTATCCATGTTCCCCTACCCCAGCGGCAAGCTACACATGGGGCATGTGCGCAATTACACCATTACCGATGTAATTACTCGCTATCAGCGCATGCAGGGCAAGAACGTGTTGCACCCGATGGGCTGGGATGCTTTCGGTCTGCCTGCAGAGAATGCGGCCATCCAGAACAAGACCGCTCCAGCCAAATGGACCTATGCCAATATCGAGTACATGAAAGGCCAGCTCAAGGCCCTGGGTTTTGGCTTTGACTGGTCCCGCGAACTGGCCACCTGCCAACCCTCCTACTATCGCTGGGAGCAGTGGTTCTTCACCCGCCTCTACGAAAAAGGCCTGGTCTACAAGAAAAACTCTGCAGTGAACTGGTGCCCCCACGACCAGACCGTACTGGCCAATGAGCAGGTCGAAGATGGCGCCTGCTGGCGCTGTGGCACCACCGTTGAGCGCCGCGAGCTGGCCCAGTGGTTTATCAAGATCACCGATTATGCCGAAGAGCTGCTCGAAGACCTGGACAAACTGCCCGAGTGGCCCGAGCAGGTGCGCACCATGCAGCGCAACTGGATCGGCAAGAGCCGGGGAGTAGAGCTGAGCTTTGCCCTTCCCAAGCCTATTGCGGGCATGGACCACTTCGATGTGTACACCACCCGTCCGGATACACTGATGGGCGTTACCTATGTTTCCCTCGCCGCCGAGCACCCCATCGCTCTGGAGCTTGCCGAGTCCAACCCCGAACTCAAAACTTTTATCGCCGAGTGCAAAAAGCAGTCCCTATCCGAAGCCGATATGGCCACGATGGACAAGAAAGGCATGGATACCGGGCTCAAGGCGATTCACCCCATCAGTGGGGAAGAAGTCTCCGTATGGGTGGCTAACTATGTTCTGATGGATTACGGCTCAGGCGCAGTGATGGCAGTACCGGCACACGACCAGCGCGATTGGGAATTTGCACAAAAATACCAGCTGCCCGTTATCCAGGTTATCGAGGCTGCCGACGGCGAGTCTATCGATTTGGAGAAAGAGGCCTATACAGAGAAAGGCAAATTGGTGAATTCCGGCAGTTTTGACGGCCTGGATTTTGATGGCGCCTTTACTGCGATCTCCGAAGCGCTGATTGCTGCAGGTAAGGGTCGGGTTAAAACCAACTACCGCCTGCGCGACTGGGGTGTATCCCGCCAACGCTACTGGGGTGCGCCCATCCCCATGTTCAACCTGGCCGACGGTGGAGAAATACCAGTACCCGCAGACAAGCTGCCGATCCTGTTGCCGGAAGATGTCGAGCTCGACGGCGTTCAATCACCTATTAAAGCCGATCCCGAATGGCGTAAAGACGAACTCAACGGCACTCCCGTAGAGCGTGAAACCGATACCTTCGACACCTTTATGGAGTCTAGCTGGTACTACGCCCGTTATACCTGTCCCGATTTTGAAGAGGGCATGCTGGACCCTGACCGCGCCAACTACTGGCTGCCAGTGGACCAGTATGTCGGCGGTATTGAACATGCCATCTTGCACCTTCTCTACGCACGCTTCTTCCACAAGCTGATGCGGGATGAGGGCCTGGTCAATAGCGATGAACCCTTCAAGCAGCTGCTGTGTCAGGGCATGGTGTTAGCCGAATCCTTCTACAAGGAAGAACACGGCCACAAGACCTGGATCAACCCCGCCGATGTGGACGTCGAGCGCGATGACAAGGGCAAGCCGACCAAAGCGATTGAGCGAGCCACCGGCGAAGAGATTATTGCCGGCGGCGTGGTAAAGATGTCCAAGTCCAAGAACAATGGCATAGACCCTCACGCTGCGGTTGAGGAGTACGGTGCCGATACCGTTCGCCTGTTCACCATGTTTGCCGCCCCTCCGGAGCAGACTCTGGAGTGGCACGATGCCGGTGTGGAAGGTGCCAGCCGCTTCCTGCGCAAACTCTGGAAGACCGTTCACGCCCATATTGCAGCGGGCTCCAGTGAAGCACAGATCGACCAACAGTCCCTCAATGACAAGCAACAGCAGCTGCGCCGCAAAACCCACGAGACCATCCAAAAAGTGGGGGATGACTATGGCCGCCGCCAAACCTTTAATACCGCTATCGCAGCAGTAATGGAATTGCTCAATGAAGTCGGCAAGCTGGCAGATCGCAGCAGTGATCAAGGACTGGCTGTTGAGAGAGAAGCCCTACAGACCGCCGTCTTGCTGTTGGCTCCGGTTACTCCTCATATCTGTCACCAACTGTGGCAGGTTCTGGGGAATACCAGTGCCCTAATCGATTCTCCTTGGCCAGTGGCAGATGAAAAAGCACTGGTGCGCACCTCGATTACTTTGGTCGTCCAGGTCAATGGCAAGGTACGGGCAAAACTGGATGCTCCTGCTGACGCAGACAAAGAGAGCCTGGAAAAACTCGCCCTCGCCGATGAGAACGTTCAGAAATTTATCGGTGAAGCTACGGTGCGCAAAGTAATCGTCGTTCCTGGCAAACTGGTTAATATTGTCGCCAAGTAGAGACCCGCAATATGATGCCGGGAGTTTCACTCCCGGCTCACTTAAGTCAGCTCGCTGTAGCCGACAAGACCATGGCAAGTAGTTTATGAAAACAATCGCAAATCGAGCCTTTATTTTTCTTCTCGCTATCACTATTGCCGGTTGCGGCTGGCATCTAAGAGGTGCCCCTAAGAATTTTCCTCCCGGCAGTACACTTTATATATCCGCAGTAGATCCTCGAAGTGATATTGCAGACCAATTGACACGGCTGCTAAGGAATGCCGGTGTACCGATAGCAGAGTCTCCTGCGGAATCTGACTACTCACTCATTATTCATCAGGAAACTGAAAGAAAGCTAACTGTAGCAGTCGACTCTGAAGGGCGAGCTTCAGAATATGAACTAATTACGAGTGCCATTTATAGTGTACGCACAGGTACGGGGCAGGTTCTTCTAAATAAAGCACAAGCCGACGTTTACCGCACTCTAGAGTGGGATGTCGATGAAATTGTCAGTAAAAGTGAAGAAGAAAACACCTTGCGAGCAGAGATGCAGCGAGAACTTATTGGGCGCATAATTGACCGCCTGCGACGCATCGATGTAAGTGCTTCATTAGAAGAAAAAAGCTACTAGGTTACGTTTATAAATGCGCGTTAACTCCCAGCAATTATCGCAAAATCTCAAAAAGGGCCTATCACCAATTTTTATTATTACTGGTGATGAGCCCTTAATAGTACAAGAGTGCTGCGATGTAGTTCGTTCAGCTGCTAAAAAGCATGGTTTCACAGAGCGGGAGCTTATTCACGCAGAGCACAATTTTGACTGGAGCACCCTGATTGCTTCAGCTGGCAACATGTCCCTCTTTGCCGAGAAAAAACTAATTGAGCTGCGTATACCAGGAGGAAAACCCGGAGATAAGGGCAGCAAAGCTTTACAGGAATTTGCGTCACTGGTAAATGAAGACCTCCTCCTTTTACTAGTGCTACCTAAGCTTGATAGGTCACAACTCAACAGCAAGTGGGTAAAAGTATTGGAGCAATCAGGAGTACTGGTCCAAGTATGGCCGGTGACCATCCAGGAAATGCCCCGCTGGATCAACCAGCGCCTTACTTCAGTAGGCCTCTCCGCCGAACCCGAAGCAGTGCAAATTCTCGCAGAAAGAGTAGAGGGCAACTTGCTCGCTGCAAGCCAGGAAATTGAAAAGCTCAAGCTCTCCTGTTCCGGACAAGAGATTACCAGGGAAATGATGGAGCATAGTGTTACCAGCTCCGCTCGATACAATGTCTTTGATCTAATCGACACTACTCTCTCTGGTGACTCAGCCAAAGCGGTCAAAACACTCGAGGGGTTACGAGTTGAAGGTGTTGAAGCGCCCATTGTTCTTTGGGCAATTGCACGAGAAATTCGTACCCTTCTCGAGGTTATGGAAAAGCTGGAGCAGGGCCAACCTTTGTCAAGACTAGTTAGGCTGCAAAAGCGACAACCATTGGTACAGAAAGCCCTGCACAGGCTCAATAAAAAGCAACTGGAAGGCCTGTTAATTCTTGCGCGGTCGATTGATGTATCGATTAAAGGAGGCCGTGGACAGCAATCCCCCTGGACCTGCTTATTGGAGCTGACTCTCAATTTTTGCGGTCAACGAATAGTCTAGCCGATAAATATTCAGCTAAGACCATATGCATCTCAAAAAAAACCGCCCCTTAGGGCGGTTTTTTCTCATAGCTGAAACTTTTCAGAATCAGTTTTGAGTGATGGTGGCAACGTTGCTGGCACCAACCTGCTCAATGCTAGCCATGTTCAGAGCACTGCTCTGGCTAACAGTGGCAACATTCTCATAGCCACCCTGTCCAACGTGAGCGGAATGCTCGTAGCCAGTTTGGGCCACAGTAATCAGGTTATCGCCACCAAAGTCTTGGTGAACTTCTGCCAGATTCAACTCACCCGCTTGATCAATATCTACAATATTTGCAACACCAGCACTGTAACCATAGGCGTAGTTGCTGTTGCCAGTCTGATCAATATTTGCCAGGTTAGCATCGCCATACTGACCAAAGTCAGTGGTGTTGTAGTCGCCTGTCTGTACCAAGTTTGCAGTGTTGTCGTTACCAAATTGGCCCACAGCACCGAAGTTATTGGTTTCATTCTGGGTAATATTGGCTAAGTTATTAGCACCTGACTGATAACCAAAAGCAGTATTTGCATCACCTTCTTGCAAAATAGTAGCGGTGTTCTCCACTCCAGCCTGCCCCAGATCTAGAAGGTTAGCATCGCCGCTTTGCATCAAGTTAGCAGTATTTTCTGCACCAGACTGATAAACAGTACCAACGTTGAAGTCACCTACCTGACCCCCAACAAAGCCATCTGCAGAGGAGTACCAAGTGCTGTTCCAAACACCGTTACCGTCGCCCACCTGGGTACTAGCAAAGTAGTTTCCATCGCCGTCCTGTTGCAGAACGCCCATGTTATCGCTACCTTCCTGGTACATATCTGCAAAGTTGAAATCAGACTCATAGTACTGATCCAAGTGGACCATATTCTCACTGCCAACCTGCGTAGCGTAGGCGCTATTATAGGAGCCACTCCACTGGTGGATGGTTCCAGAGTTGCCTTCTCCGTTTTGGAAAGTTAGGGCCTCACTGGCAGTTTGATTAGTTTGGCTGGTCCAGGCCGCGTTGCGGTCACCAAGCTGGGTTTGGTCAATGTAGTTATTATCAGCACCGGCCTGATATGCATTAGCTACGTTGTTATTACCTTCCTGCCACTGGTAAGCAGCATTATTGGTTGCTGCAGATACCTGGGTAATATCTGCATTGTTATCTTCACCAAGCTGAACCTGATCACCGTAGTTATTATCGGCTACAGCCTGACCTGCGCTAGCAATAAAAGCAATAGCAGCAGCAAGTGTAATCTTTTTCATCTATCTATCTCCCTCAGAATAAAATTATAAATACAAGTAAAATAGTGCAATGCTTTAATCGTACTGCACCAGTTGCACCGCATGGTCGTCACCGAACTGCGCGACATAACCAAACAATCCATCACCGTTTTGAATAATGTTTGCAGAATTTCCGTAGCCAACTTGGCTAATCAATGCCACATTATCTACGCCACTCTGTATGGCTGTAGCTTGGTTATAGGCTCCAGACTGAGATATCGCAGCATAATTAGAATCGCCTGTTTGTTGCACCAACGCTGTATTGGAGTCACCCTCCTGTATCAGGACAGCCTGGTTATAAAAACCGGACTGAGTAACCTCAGCAACGTTGTAATCACCCACTTGTGAAACCTGGGCTAGGTTGCCCGTAATTGAATCTTTTCTTAGTAGAAGAAGATCCAGAGCTCCCTGCCCCGCAGACAATTCATTGTGGTCATCTATATCAGAAGCCCAGCACACCGAAAGCGGTAAAACCAGAAACAGAAATAAAATTGCCGTTACTCGTTTAGCTGTAGCAATCACCAACCACCTCTCTATAAAGATCGATTAACAACTATAAGAAACAACGAAACAACTATAGGTAAAAACAAATAAATCTTAAATCAGAAGAAAGATTATATTTAACTGGAAAGAATAACTAGAACGTAAAACTTTTGTATTAAAGAAGCACGATAAATTAAAATGCATATTTCCCAAAAGAAATCCATTCCATCAAATTACATATAAAAATATAAAACGGCATAATTTAACAAAATTCCATTTCACTAAATTACATATACAAACACAGACAAAGTTAACTATTTAATAAGATATTACAATATCTTGACCGGCGTAGCCGCATATTCACTAAGAACTGACATAGGGTATTGATTATTATCTTCCAGAGCCCACAAATTAGCATTTACACCCTGTGAAATAAGATGAATTACAGCAGATTCTATCGCGGACAGAACACATAATTGAGCCGGATCGTTTGTTGTCATACCAGCCTCAATTTCAAGTAGCCGCTTATACTCTACAAATGTATATACATCCCCCTGGACCTGCCTTGATAAAATTTTCTTGCTGGTTAAAACACTACTGAGTACTCGACCACTTCGCACATCCACTGCACGTAAATTAACTGTTACCTCATCTACTCGATATTGTTCAGATATCCCTATACCAAAATAACGGGCTCCGGCCCCCCCTGTTTTAATATTAGTATCGTAACCAACAATCCCTCCTTCGAGCATAATATTAGCTGACATAAGAGAAGGCAGATCAAATACCGGACTAGCGGGGCTACTCTGCTCCTTTTGGGCGGCCCTAATTATTTTTCTCTCCGTCAATAAGTTTTGTAACCCCTCCCTCTCAAGAGTTACAAACCATCCTGATTCATTTAAGACTTGAACCAACATAGCTGCCGCCCCCTGCGTCACCGCAGTTGAGAATGAGCTCGAAGGTGCCGGTCTGTATTGACCAGTCTGGTCACTAAATCCATACACTGCTGCGACTATTTTCCCTCTTGGAGCAGGTAAGCTAACCAAGTCGGAATAAGTACTCATCCGATCTGTTAAAGTTGCCTTTTGTTGGCCTGGACCAAACAGCGCCTCCTTAACCGAACTACACCCACTAAGACCAAAAATAATTATAAAAACAAATATTCTCGACAACATCGCACCACCCCACAAAAACCTAAGCCCGTAAATAAATTTATATTAATTACTTGGATTGAGCCCCACGACTACAATCTCAGATATCTCACCTGTAACGGCATCTGTAATCGTTATTGTCAGCTCACCATCGACATCAATAATGTTCACGATATAGTCATCTGTAACCAAGGTGCCATCATTACCATTCCCCACATCTGTCAACAGCTGCGAGAGTAAGCGAGATTCCAGTGTGTCAGTAAATCTATCTAGAGAAGAGGAATCAGAGTAAGGTGAATCTTTAGCATCAGGGTCTTTTTTACTGTTCTGCGCACTGGCATTATTCAATAAATAATTACCATTTAGAGGATTTCCTCCAAACGACGGATTAACTGGCGTATATACCAATTCCGTTGCGCTTACAGCCCCAGAAAACAGAAAAACAGCCATCAAAAAATAACATTTCATTATATTTCATCCCCCGCCAAATCAATATTTTGAGATAAAAGTTCCTGCAACCTCTGCTGCCGAACATTATTATTTATTTGTGAAGCGGCCTGTTCGACAACTGCACCAAACTTTCTACGCCCAGGGTAAATAACAGTCTTGAAAACCTGCTGACTTTCATAAGTCACCCAGACAACACTCCCCCATCTAGCGGATGGCCTCTCATGAACAGTAAGGTTATAATCAAAACCTTGTAAATTGGTTGTAATATAAATAGAAAGAGATCTGGCAAATTCATGGCCAATACCACTTACTGTATTATCAATAACTAATCCAGTAAGTAGGGATTCCTCTCCACTTTGATTATCTGCTTCTTGCGCATGACTTTTGCAAAAGATACACGAAAGTGCAGCCGCAAACACAGCTGCACGCAAAAATATTGATTTCATAATATTACAAGTTTTGACTGGCCCAACTACTTGCTTCGAGACGATTTTTACAGCCTATTTTTCTATAGATTTTATAGAGATGACTCTTAACAGTATGCTCACTAACACAAAGTGTTTCAGCTATATTAGCGTTTGTATTGCAGTCACAGATCAGCTGTAAAATTTGCCTCTCTCTTTGAGTAAGATTAGAGGCTTTATCACACCATTTTTTTGGCTTTCTGTGTTGCCTGAGGAAATTATGAAGAACATCCCTTGGAAACCAATACTCTCCTGAGAATATCCTACCCAACCTCTCCATAATGACTTTTGCTTCACACTCCGAGGGTATCAAGCCAAGAACCTTTTCCCAGTGAAGAACAAAATCAATATCTGAACTTTGATCAACATTGATCAACACAAGATTAGGAGGGGTTGGTAACGAGTGTATTTCCCGCAAAAGCTGTTCAAGATCCGGAGAGGAAATATCGGCACAATCTAGAAGTAGGTATTCAGCCTTAATACCACTTAGAGAAGAAAGTGTAGAGCGCTGCAGAATAGCGCAAGTAGTCTTAAACTCATCTTCAATTCGCCCTGCAAATATTGAGGACTGAAGATTGACGCATGCGGTTAAAAAGGCAACTGTAACCCCTGACTTTTCTGACTTAGGGCTAACAACCTTTAGTGGTGCATAATCCTTATGCAAGTTCATCTGGGTTCCCCCAATGTGCGGTCCCTTTATATTTCGGCCTGTTACCAGCCTTACTATTTTTAATTAATTTCTCGCGCTCATCTTACGCTGTGAGCTAAATCTATTCGATCAACTCACTTACTGCAACCAGTAGTGATCTAGATATCAAAAATTCAATCTTAAGTGTGCCAACCTGGTTCCCTCATACCAGTTTGTAATACAAAGGTATCACGGATAGATAAGCTGAATTAAAAAATCAACATGCTTTGGTATAGATTTTTGAGCAGAATTAGAACCCCAAAAGCTTCATTTTTTTTGGACTAGTCGACAGTATTAACCGATTAATTTCGCTTAATTTGCAGTAAAGAACTCCTTTATCGACAATGAGGTGACAAACATAAGATGGTTCGAGTCTTATTAGAGACAAGATGACAAAATGGTATTCGATAGCAATAAAATATAAATTTCAATCCATTACTTTTAAGCCATATTTGATCGAATAAATACCTCTGTGAATCAATAAAACCCATCCTTGAAAATAAAAACAGCAAAATAACTCACTGCAGGTAAAGAGCTTAAATAGTAATCAGAAAAAAACTTGTTTTATACTCACATTCAGCTATGCATTGAAATAATCCCTTCGCGCAATTAGTAAAACTGTACAACTTATGATTTCGTACCATGTGAAGGTGCCTCTGAAAGATCTGAAGAAGAAGCCTTGCAATGAACTACAGTTGCTGGATCTAATCAACTGCAGCTATAAGCTCTGTAGGGGTATTTAGGGGCTATGCAAAAACTCTCCCAAATAGACACATTTTCTAAGGTAAAGATATGAACAGTAAGAGTTATACGCCAAGTTATAACCCCACATATCAAGTTACCAATCAGCCACGCCCTCTATCTGGCCATAACCTCTATATTGGCGATCAGGCATTACAGGAAGCCGTACATGTCAATGGAGCATACTGGGCGAAAGAAGAACTGGAGCGCTATGGGGAAGTATGTGGTAGACCGGAAATGATTGAGCGAGGTTATGCCGCCAACGAGTTTAAACCTATCTTTGAAAGTCACGATCGCTCTGGTCATCGCATCGATCTGGTTAGGTACCACCCCTCCTACCATCAACTTATGCAACTTGCGCTCTCTGAGGGCTTACATAGCTCTCCCTGGACCAACCCTCGTCCTGGAGCCAATGTCGCCAGAGCCGCAAAAAACTTACTACATTCACAACTTGAGGCAGGGCATGGATGCCCCATCACTATGACTTTCGCCTCAGTTCCTTCTATCAAGCTAAACCCTAAAATCGCCAACGAGTGGATCCCCAAGATAACCAATCGAACTTATGACGGAAGTAATCGCCCCTATTTTGAAAAAAGCTCACTGACCATAGGCATGGGTATGACAGAAAAACAGGGGGGGTCAGATGTCAGGGCAAATACCACTACTGCCCTCCCTCTCGAAGAAAATACTTATGAATTATTTGGACATAAATGGTTTATGTCTGCGCCTATGTGCGATGCCTTTTTAATTCTTGCGCAAACCCCAAGCGGCCTATCCTGTTTTCTAGTTCCGCGATGGAGGCCTGATGGATCGAAAAATCAGCTTGAAATTCAACGTTTGAAAACGAAATGCGGCAATGTATCCAATGCATCTTCAGAAGTTGAAATACGCGGCGCATTAGGCTGGCTGATTGGGGAAGAGGGGCGAGGAATCAGTGCCATTATAAAGATGGTAGCGCTTACACGATTTGATTGTATGGTCGGCTCAACAGCAGGCCAGCGGCAAGCAGTTATCCAGGCAATATATAACGCAAGTGGGCGTAAAGCATTTGGCAAAAAACTGATTGATCAACCACTAATGCAAAATGTTCTGGCTGATCTACAACTGGAAGTTGAGGGTTCAATTGCTCTTTCCATGCGTATGGCCAGAGCTATGGACCAAGAGGACAGCGAGCACGAGAGAATGCTGCTCAGGCTGGGGGCCGCAGTGGGCAAATACTGGATATGCAAACGCAGCCCCCATCACGCATATGAAGCCATGGAGTGCCTGGGGGGAAACGGCGCCATTGAAAACTTTATTACGGCACGACTGTATCGAGATGCGCCAATTAACGCAATCTGGGAAGGATCAGGCAATATTCAAGCACTTGATGTTTTGCGCGCCATCACAAAAACACCAACCGTTATTAGTCACTGGTTCGATGAACTGGGGATTAGCCGAGGTATAAATACTTTATTTGATACAGCTGTTGACAAGCTAAGAAATGAACTTTCTGACCTAAATCAATTTGAATATCGTGCTCGCCATATTGTTGATCAAATGGCCCTTACCATGCAGGCTCATCTTCTCTTACAAGGAAGTAGCTCCTGTGTCACTGATGCCTTCATTAAATCAAGAATAGGAGCCAGTGGTTTACAAAATACTGGATGCCTACCAACTGGTATCGATATCAAAACGTTACTGGATCGGGGCAACCCTCTTGTAACATAAATAGCAGAGAGCTTTCCCGGTTTTTAGAAGTCAGACGGTTTCTAACTATCGTAAATAGTTCAGACACAGTTACTACCAGGGTATCTGGCTTCCATCCCAGGATAATAATTTACCAGTATCTAGTCGTGTCAACTGACTTAAGACATCCACAATACGATTAGCGCTCAATTCAGGACTGTAAAGTTTGCTTGGCGGCAAATTAGCTTGAAAAGGTTTGGATAGTGAAGTATCTGTTGTACCTGGATGAATTGCGACTACGCAACTCTCTTCCAGTTTTCGCGCCCACTCAATAGATAGGTTTTTAACCAGCATATTTAATGCTGCTTTGCTGGTGCGATAACTGTACCAACCACCAAGGTGATTATCCGTAATACTTCCCACCTTTGCTGAAAGTGATGCCCACAACAAAGGGTGCCTACGCCGTAAGAATCCATCTAGTGCCCGTGCTAAATGTACATGGGAAAGTACATTGACCTGCATAGACTGTAACAACCAGTGATCATCACATTGCGATAGGGACTTTTCAGGTCCGTGAAATTCATCGTGTAAAATTCCACAGCAACATATTACCCAATCTGGGGGTTCAGAGTGCTCTGCCAAAAAATTTTCAACGATATCAATAGACTCCGCCTCCTCTAGGGAAACAGATAAATGATGACGCTCTCCAACATGACCAGGAATCATGTCGACTGTAATTCGGCTCAGGGTCAATAGAGTAACCTGAGGATGGCGCCGAATAATTTCGGCGCCAATAGCCTGTGCAATTCCGCCGGAGGCACCGGCAATTAACACAGATTGTGGACTTTCAAGCATACCGGCCTCCGTGCCGGATTATGAAGTGTTATGATTTTCCTGCCTTTTTTTCTGCGGAAGATTGCGCCTTGCCAGGCTTAGCTTTAGGGGTTTCCTTAACCACCCTTAGCATTGGCTCATCAGAGCGGAAAATTAGGCCGTGGATTTCCGTTGTATTCTGCCCCTGAAGAAGCTGCTGTAAGAATTGTACTATTTGAGCCGAAATTTCCTGGCCAGGTACAAGAACTGGAATGCCAGGGGGATAGGGAACAATTTCATCGGCACTGGTTCGACCTACCAAATTTTCGATGGCTTCTGTGCCATTATCCATCAACGGCAATTCTTCTGCTTCCGAAAAGTAGGCATCTGCCGGCAAACAAGTAAACCGGGTAAATTCTGGCAGGCGCCGCGGTGACCCAATATGAATGCGTTTTTGAGTACTTCCGGCCAATTGCTTAAGTGCATGTATCAAGCGAAGCAACTTGCTCTCTGTGCTACCGAGAGTAACAAGCACAGTGATGGTATTGTAGGTGGTCTTTTCTACCTGGATACCATACTGATCAAATAATTTAATCTGCATCTCATTTCCAGAGTAACCACTCTTGGAAATATCAATTGTCACCTTGGTGGGATCGAGACGAATATTATCACCGGCAAGGGGATCAGCAATTAAGTCATCACGAGTCAGTGCACGGAATACGCCAGTTTCATTTACGGCGTTACGTAAGGTTTCCACCATTTGCAAGCATTGCTTCAAGCGGCCATACCCCTCCATCGCCATTTGCTTACGGGCCACATCGAGGCTCGCAATCATTGCGTATTGAGGGCTGGTAGAGGCATGCATATTCAGATTCTCACGAAAACGGAATTCATCGAAATCCGGATCTTGCACGTGAATCATGCTGGCCTGGGAGAAAGCGGATAGCATTTTATGGGTACTTTGCGTCACATAATCTGCACCACACTCCAGTGCAGTAGGACGCAGCTCAGGATGGAAGAAACCATGAGCAAACCAAGCCTCATCCACCAATACTTTCACGCCTCGCTCATGGGCGTAGTCAATAATTGGCTTGAGATCGTAGCGCAGTCCATCATAGGTACAGGAAGTAATTACCAACAGGCGCGCATCACTGTGCTCATCAAGGGCGGCTTCTATATCGGAACGCTTCACCGGTCCGTAAATTCCAAACTCTGGATGCAGGACAGACTTCAAATAAACCGGCTCACACCGGTTCATCACAATCGCGTGATGAACCGATTTGTGACAAGCCTGGTCAACAATGATTTTCCCACCACCACCAAGAATTTGCTGAATAACCACTTTATTTGCGGTAGAGGTACCGTTAGTCAGGAAAAAGGTATGACGAGCTCCGAAAGCCTGAGCCGCCAAGTCCTGGGCCTCCTGAATAACGGAATGGGGCTCGAGTAAACTATCCAGCACTTGAACCGACACGGACAAATCCGTATTGAAGATATGCTCCCCCATAAAACGATAAAAATCCCCTACCCAGGGACTATTTCGCAAGCTATCACCTCCAGAGTGGCCTGGGGTGTGCCAAGCATCCCGAGCAGAGAAGACGTATTCTTTCAGGGTATCGGCAAAAGGCGTCGAAGCCCTACGAGCAATAAATGCCTGCACCAAGCGGAACATGTGGTTGAAGTTACCTTCACGACGATCGAATAACTCATCAAAACGACGGCGTAAATTGGCTATGGATTTGGAAGCAGTTTTGCTTGATTTTGACGTTGTGCCGGCAAAACCACTATGGGCAACTAGGAAGATATTAAGCTGGGAACGCAATACATGAATCCGGTCAGCTAGGTCATCTGCAGCATCCAACCCCTTTCCATCGCTGCCACCATCAACAATAACTGCCTGGAGACAGTCCTCTTCTTTTGCCAACCTTTCAGCTTCAGAGGGGGCCACTACCATAAAATGGAGACCAAAAGGATTGTCATGTACTGCTGCCGTATTATTGAGGGCACTTACCCACTCATTGGCCAATTTGCTATCAGAACTGACCAGAGCGACTCGGCACTCTAATTTATGGCTGCTTTCACTTAGGTTGCCCAGCTCAGGCATCTTCAAATCCAAACCCATAATTCTTATCCATCAGCATAGCTTGCAGCTTTGTACAGCCTGCTGTATCAATTATTTATTAACTATTTGATTTTATTTACTTTTATAAAGCGCCCGCGAACTGCGAAGGCTCTGGAATTCCAGGGCATTAAACACCAGGAGGCAAATACTAATGTAGGAGAGAGGGGAATTCTGCGACTACAACGCATTTGGCGATTTTCGCCAAATGTACCTTGGCACACCAGATCTATTGCCAAGGAAGATAATAAAGTTAGAACTTTGCGCTACGCACAATGCCGTTAAAGCTCAGGCAGTCCTCGACCCTGTGGCGCTGAACCTCAGATAATCTGTCCAGGGGAAAGTAAGCCCAATGTGAATGTTCATCAGAAAGAACGCAGCTTCCACCACTGGTAAAATGGGCTCGAAAAATAAAAACGTGTGAATTATAAGCGTTGTGGTAGTACACGCCACTGAGATACTCAATCTGTACCTCCTTACCAAGCTCTTCATGGCACTCCCGCACCAGAGCCTCATGGGCAGTTTCACCCGGGTCTAGTGCGCCACCGGGTAGCCCCCACCCGCGCTCCGCATAGGTCGCTTTCAGCTGCAATACTTCTCCATAAGGATTAGTTATTACTGCGTGGGCACTGAGGCGGTAACTATCATCAAAGGCCATGAATATACCCTGATAATGAGTCAGCTTGAAAAAAGGGAAAACGAGAGCCTATTTGTCTTGGATACACTCTCGCCATTGAAATTAGAACCCCTGGGCTAAAACAAAACCAAAGCCTAATGTCTGTACCGATTCATCGTAATCAAGGAGACTCTCACCATACCCATTGAAATAACGGATATATCCGTCGACACGCCTACCCAAAGGGAAGCCCCAGGTCAACTCCACAGCACCGCGATTATCTGAACGCAAATTATTGCGCAACATTACGGATACAGTGTGGCCCCCATCGCGGTAACGCCCACCCAATTCGAAATGCCCAAGGTAGTGCTCAATATCCGGGTTATCATCATCATCCTTGTCCTCTGGTAGCCTATACCAGGGTTTCAGGCTTATCGAATAATTATCACGTTCAAAAATAAAGTTCGCATATACCCTATTCCAGCTGCGGGAGTAAGGCTCACTACGCCCATTTGACTGGTGGTTAATCGCCACTTGATTGGCCACATTATTCCAACCGAACACGCTCCAGTCATTGAGCCAACTTAAAATTAATTCTGGCTCGTGATTTGTCTCGCGGAAGGGAGAAGAATCATCATCGTTATACGCCTGCCAAAAGCTACGATTTGTATAGGCTACACTCAACACGGAAGCCCGGCCTAAAAAACCACGCCAAACAGGCACCTGTACAGATAGCTGGAATTGGACTTCGACATTATCCAGCTCCTCCGCCTCAGCTAGCCCCTCAATATCCGCCAACCCACCCTCTTCAGGAGCTGGGTTGTAGACCATTGGTAACACATAATTGGTTTTATGGGATGCCAAGGTAAACGGGTTATTGGCAGCATCCTTGATCGCCTGAGCCCTTCCTCCTAGCAGTACTTTATCCGTCGGTAGTTCTTCCTCATATTCATCAACAAGGAACTCCGCTATCACAGGGTCTTCTTCTAAGGTCAGTTCAGCCCGGACTCTTTGAGCACAGATACGCCGAATTTCCCTTATTGTGACATCCGCATCGGAAACAAGAATTTGCTCATTCAGGCAACGTTTGTGATGGGTTTGCAGGCTTTCCCCTGCATCCACAGAGAAAGTTGATTCTGGTACATCTTCAGCAAAAGCCGCAGGTGGCTGTGCAACTAACCCAAAAGAAGAAAGTAGTGTAAGCCCGGCATAGACCCCTCTTCGATAGTAGGACAAAACGCTTCCCCCAGTCATTTATTGCAAATATGGAGCAAGCTTACACTGGAGAGGTTTACAAGTCCCACTACATAATTTTGCGATTATAGTGACAATACAACCAATCAGACTTGAGAAGCCGTTTTATCAACTTAAAGAGGAAAAAAATTTAACAATTACATACTGGCGAACAATTATTCCAAAGAATGATTTATTCATGTGACCAATTATCGTTATTTGGTCTATTCATTTGGGCCATAGTAACCCCTGAAGGTCCGATGACCACTCTAAATCTCTCAACCTGACCTGCCATAGACGACCAGTGCTAGATGGCCAGTCATACCCCACTAGTAAACTTCGACTATCTACGTAACAATGGGCGTCTCTCTCAGCTTCATCTCCTTGATAAATATAGGCACTGATGTCGGCACCCAACTCTTGGGACCTCTGCCCCGCTACATCCCCAGCCATTGGCCTTGCAGTGCGGTGGCTGACCCTTGGGGAAAGCAGCTTACCTCGCTGAGATGGGTCGACAATATCTGGTGAGACAACTTCCAGCCCCCCCTCGTATTGAACTAATCTCGACAAGACCGGCCCCATAAACACCCGCATTAAAGGAAATAAAAGCCGCTCTTCCCCCTCAAGGCTAAGTTGCTGTGGGCCATTGGGACCTGTCCAACTGGCTTGAATGTCATCGCCTATCGCAGGTTTCATCCCACCCTTCGGCAACAGCTTGTAGTGAGCACTTATATTATCAACTTCATCCCGCCAGTGGACCACACACTCGCTCACAAGCCCTTGCTCCAAAAAGGCAAAAACCTCTATACCGAACCCCTTGTCACCCACTAAGCGCCGGCTAACAAGAGAGCGCCGCCCCTGCTCATCATCTCCGAGCTGCCAACTATCCTGTACAGGCATCTCCCGACCATCACAACTGTAATGATATCGGCCCTGAGCCAAAGTTGAATTTAAACGCATCGCAGATTCCCTCCTTGCCCACTGCACACCAGACTGGTGGTCCAGTACCCAAAAAGTATTGCACATGGAAGGAAGCTAACCTAGCTTTACACGCCACCTTTAATCTAAAAAGCAATTCAAAGAAGTGGTGATTAATCCAAGATCTTAAATGCGGATCAATATAATAAAAATGCTAATGTGCCTCTAAAATGTGCTACCGATAAAGAGTAAAAAGGAGCTTTTTAAGATCATGCACCAATAGGGTGATTGTCAGACCAAAACTTCAAAAAGCTCATTTTAAGGCATTAGTGGAGGAAGCTTTTAGTGGAGAAGAAGCACTAAAATGAAACTCTGCTAAAGGATGAATCACTAAAATCGGGAAAGGTTATATCTATAAAAGTACTTACAACTATAGATTTTATTATTATTACGCCAAACAGAGCCCTGTAAACACAAGAAGCGGACAAGTTTAAACAAAAATAAATATAATTGGGGTGATTCGCAGGCGAGAAAATCTGAACTTAAAAATGTTAAAAGTAAGCCCCAAAAAAATCACTATTCAATATCCAAATCATGAATAATAATTTTCATGTCAATACTGGACCACCAATCTATTAGCCGAAATACCGACATTTATCAAGGCTGGGAAAATCCAATAGCTATTTATCACCTGCAAGACGTATGATTAGTACGTCTTGAAATGGCCCAACTGGTAGAAGGCAACGTCAATTACATACTAACGGCCGCCACACGTAAACCAATCGTCTATTAGACAAAAGTGCCTTGTAGCCAGCAGCCAAAAATCAGCGACTGAATTAGAGTACTCAGCCACTGATTAGAATTTACCTTAGGCTACTGCGGCCTCTAGGTTTTTCCCAGGGCTAATCCAGTTCATAAAGTTATTTGATTCCTGGTTGTCGTATATGGATTCCCGGTGTAAATCATTAACAACCTGCGCAGCCCTCCAGGCGGAAAGACTTAATTGAGGCTCGGCAATACCATGGCTATATCGTCCAGTACCCAAGAAATAAAGTCGACGATCACTTTCATCACTATTTAATTGGGCCGCAAAGGAATCACTCAAAAGAAGGCGTCCCTCCCCATCTCTGGCGATACGGTCTTGCAAAGGTGCAATACAAGGCGGTAACGCTTCGCTGAGGCCTGTGCACAAAATAACAATATCCGCATCTAACCACTCTTGCCCTTCAGTTCCACCCACTAAATGGTTTTGCAACTGAACTCGATAAGCACCACATTTGGAAATTTCTAGCATTTCTCGATTGGGCATAAGCACCATACGATTCGTATCACCCTCAAGGTGCACCAATCGATAAAAAAGTTGATATAGTTCTTTCAAGGTATCTGGTGAAATACCATCTGAGGCCAACTTCTGTTCTGCTACAACCTGCTCCTTGCGATGCTGAGATAGTTGACGGAATACATTAACATATTCAGGTGTAAACCAGTCATTAGTGAAAGGGGTTTCATCCAGCGGGAGGTAATTACTACGACGAGAAATCCAAGTAATCTGCTCTGGCTTTCCCCACTGCCGATTGAGCAGGTTAATTACCACCTCGGCTCCAGTCTGCCCCCCACCTATAACTGCAACTCGCTTACCCTGAACATCAGGGTTACGCAGCGCAATTTCCAGAGCGTGGAAACAGGTTTCAGATAATTGCGGACGGCAAAATTCTGGAATATTGGGCTTCTTACCACTAGCAACACATATATTTTTAGCCTTGACTATCTCTTGTCCTTTTGGACCGTGGATATCCAACTCAAAATACTCCCCCTTATCCAGAACACTTTGTACTCGACTATCCATCTCCAAAGAATCCAGACGTTTTGCAGCCCACCCCAAGTAATCAGCAAATTCTTGACGGCTAACCGTACGCTGCTCCGCATTCAGAAAGTCATAAAAGCGTTTTTTCTCAACTAGATAGGCAAGAAAACTATACGGATTAGTTGGATCAACTGGTGTTACCAAATCCTTTAAGTAAGACGTTTGCATCATAGCACCAGGTAACATGAGTCCAGGATGCCAGGAAAACTCTGATTTCGCCTCAAAAAAACGATGCTTTAAAGATTTATCCCACATTAGAGCGGCAACCGCGAGGTTAAAAGGACCGGCGCCAATACCAGCTAGATCTAATATATTACTCATCATTATATCTCTGTGGAGGAAACTGTATTAAGTTTGGATTCTTTTTTCTCTGGCTTCTGCTCTGATAGCC
Organism: Microbulbifer maximicatervae (SeqCode); assembly: GCF_052467815.1. Taxonomy (NCBI): domain Bacteria; kingdom Pseudomonadati; phylum Pseudomonadota; class Gammaproteobacteria; order Cellvibrionales; family Microbulbiferaceae; genus Microbulbifer; species Microbulbifer maximicatervae (SeqCode). The sequence continues at coordinate 2,531,746 of NZ_CP174326.1, read as the reverse complement.
AAAGGGGATTTTCCAAATCTCCTCCAACTATCGGTACCGGCCTTTCAGCGCTATCACCCCATCCATGCGACAATCGCACCCGATTGATACAAACTCTCTCGATATGAGGACGGAAAATATCAAAAACCTGAAAACGTTCGGCCATTTTAGGGCTATTTTCTGTGATGTTTTTTTGATAATCACGTAAAACCGAAGCTAAAACGCCATAAAATTTGGACTCAGGAAAATCGAGTTCTAACATCAACTGGGAGGACAGGTAACGCAGAACTGTTACAAAATGCCCTGTAAAAAGATCGTGAATAATATAGTTAGGAGGCAGCTGATCAAGGACATCCATTGCTGCCTGAGGAATATCACTCCGCTCAGGAAATTCTCCTTGCGAAAGACGCAGGTCCCCTTGAAAATCTTTCAGTAGAACTCGCGCTACTCGATCCCCTTTTAAAACTAAAGTCAAGTTCTGAGAATGAGCAACTAATCCAACACCATATCGACAGAGCAAATGATATAAAGGCACCACAGTCGCATCAAAAAGGTATTCCAACCACTTTTCAACAGAAAGACCGGAGCTACGAATTAGTGCTGCAATTACAGATCTTCCGCTGGAGTCTTTCTGTAACAATGCAGCCATTAGTAAATGGCGCTCTCCTTCTAAGCAGTGGCTGGCTGGACTTTGGCGCCAAGTCGCCCCCAGCATCTCTCTGTAACGGTAGGGCGTTCCCTTTACTTGTTCGTGATGGAGGTGCGGAACATGTAACCCTGCAACTTCCTGCAAGATACCAGTGCCTCGCCCAGATAGCTCACAATCTTTAACACAAATTTCCTGCATCCATTGTGATAAAGATGGTCCACACTGCATGTATTTACCGGGGATTCCACGGTAACACGATGTATTTAATACTGTTAGTGGCAGTTTGACGTGCAGTGATTGCGGGCGTGGCACATTGGAGAAAGTACGCAACGAGACTTGAGGTAGGTAATGATCGCCAAATTGCCCCAAAAGTACAATATCACCACGACTTAGCTGTTGCGCATAGTGCTGAGAAATATGGTGCTGCCACTGCCAAGGATGAACTGGAAGTGGAATAAATTCTTGCCAATTGACCTTCTTTTCCTGACAAGCATCTTCCATTAACTGTATTTGATCAGCTGACAGGCTCTCTTTTAGTAACTGCTGCCAATTCCAACGCTCACTATGCCCATTGACAGTCATTTCCTGGCGAACAGCCAACCATAAAAAGCGAACACCCTCACCAGCTTCAGTAGCATAGGTTCTAAACTCCTGAGCCCCCCAGCCAATACGCCCCTTATTGATCATTGCTTTTGGGTGCCCATCCAAAAAGCATTGCAGTTGCTCGTCAGTAAACTGAGCCAAATCTTCTGCTGAGAAAGCCTCACGCTTCTCAAGTAAAGCAACATCAGCAACTAAGGTATTTGCCAATTCATGCAATAAGCCACCCAGTGTGCTGGCTGCTATTTTTAAGTCTTCCGCAGCATCGATAAAAAACTGAGCCACATCATTTGCAATCAGCTTTTCAGCACCCTGACACCTTTGAATAGTCTCCCCATCAATTAGCAGCCAATCCCAGATAGTCGGGATACCGTTAAATTGATAGTTCACCCCAGACTTAAGCCTAACAATATAAGATTCTTCAGATTCCTGCTCAGCGCTTAAAGCTTGCTCATAGCAAAGTTCTGATAAAGACTTAGCAAGCGTTTTTCGATTTGCCTGAGCCCAATAACTATCTTTCTTCATACTTTCCCCGCCCCCTCGAAGAAGTCAGCTCTATCGCAGGAGATAAGTGCCGCTCGCTTATGAGGAAAATCAAACTCTTTTACTTTTTTCCAACCAAAAGTTCCATTCATATACTTCAGTAGGGGACCATTATCAGCTCTAGGCTCACCAACTAGGGTCTGTGTTCGACTATCATCCAAAAACATAAAATGGGATACGCCCTTAAGCCAAGCGAGCGCATAACGCCGACCAAGAAAACGACTGTTACCCACCAACATATGCGCCCCACGATCAAAGGAATGGCAGTCGTAGTAAGGAGCTATACGATCCTCAAGCGCCCAATAAACCTCAAAATATGCGAAGGGCACATCGTCAAAGGAAGCAATTAACGGATACTTATGGGGATCTTGAATAACCTCCCGAATAAACTTTTTCTGCTTTTCTAGATCGCCTTCTTCTTCCCAAAATTTCGCAACACGCCCTACATTCATCCAGCTTGTAAAAAGCTCCAGATCTTTATCTGGATCTAAATGACGGAGACTAAGATCCATCCCCAAGGTGTGGAAATGACGCCTATACACTTCTCCCTTCACAGGCTCAGCTCTGAAAGGATGTTTTACACCTTGATCATTTTCAACCCACCTCAGCGGGAATGTTCCGCCATTATTTCCTCGATACCAGATTTCTGTCTGCTGATAAAAATCAGACTTGAATATTTCTTTTATTTTATCCCCATTTAAAGAAACAAGTTCAACAATCGCAACACCGCCATGAATATCGAATAGCCACTCCAGCCACCCATTTAACTTAGACGATTCAGCCTCATCATGGGGGATTTGTATTTGAGCATTACTGCCATTATTTACATTCAATAACGTAAAAAAAGTATTGCTATCCAGCTGACATTGATAACCTTCACCATCAAGAGTCCATCGCCTTCCATCAGGTAGGGCTCCTTGCTGCATTACTTCTAGTTCGGCTTTAGCCTTTATGTCGCTCATCAATCGATCCTTAGGTATTTGAACAGTCCAGGCTATCTGAACAAGTAGGGGATGGTTCTTCAGTTTCTTTCAAAGGGTTAATCATAGAGTGGTAAATTGACAACGGGTCATCACTAGTATTTTCATTCATGCCAATAACTGCACATTGGAAATTCCCCTTTGCCCATATCTGTTCAGACTGGAGTAAATATTCCAACCCACTGCGATCACGTCGCTGACCGTCATAGAGTTTCTGAACCCGGTCACGGAGTTGATTTAGCAAATCCCTTTCACTAACTAGCCCAGCGGCAGCAACTGCCGAAATCAAGCCAAAGCAGCTATTAACAATGAGGTAGTAAACGAATAAGCGGTTGGCCATTTCTTCATTAACTACATTTTCACTATTTTGCGCGAGATTAGGTAAATAAGGTTTCAGCAGCTCTTCACCGAGATAGCTGTAACCGCTACCTTGGCAATCACGAAAATATCCAGCGACCGGCATAGGTCCGTCAAAGCGCAGAATTAAATTTTGTTGATGTGCGCCAAACAGAATTCCAAAATCTGCCTGAGCTATTAACAAAGGCTCAATCACAGCATCAACAAATGCATCAAACCAAAGCTTGGAAGCAACGATAGATGATAGATTTTGCTCTTTTGCCAGCTGAGAGATAAGTTGAGCTGCACGACAGCTCTCTGCATCCGGGTGGTCTTGGGTTAAAGTAGCTAGCAGACAAGTATTTTCTGCTGCCTCGCCAACGAATGGGTTCTCCCGGAACATTACCAGACTTTCGATCACCGGATTTCCGGACTGGTCAGCTAGCATCAAATAGGCCGGCTCAGCTAAAACCTGAAAATTAGGATAACGTTGAGCGAAATCTTGACCAATTGGAGTCTCTCGTACTTTTAGGACTTCCAATCCCCTTGTCATTTCTTTTGGTTGTAAAGTGCGCACCGAATTAGTCAAGCGCAGGCTGAGGGAGAACTTCAGCATATAGGAGCTCTCAGCGCTATACACTGCACGTAGCGATGATGTCGCTCTCCAAGCTCCAGAGCCTAGCCCCAGCTCTACGACGCTGCCACTTTCCAATAACTGAGTGATTCTGTGATCTCTCTGCAACTGTTGCCACTGCCAGGGGTGAGCGGGAATTGCAACAAACCCCTTTGGCGGCTGAGAGACACCATCAGTTTCACGAACAAGATCAGCGAGTTGATCTGCTGACTCTTGAGCTCCACTAGCACCGGATAAAAACTGAGGATCTACGCCCAGCCACATCAGTGAAAAACTGTTGCCGAATTCCGGGGCAAAACACTCAGCATCCCGATCAGTGAAAGGCTCCCTGCTCTTGGGGGTTGGGTGAATGGAGTGACCACAAAGTAAAGCTTGCTCCGACTCACCAAAAGACAACACTTCACCAAACAAGCGCTCCATATCCTGGTTGCGCGCCTGTAAGGCCTGAGTCATGTTCCGGACACTCGCTTGCACACGATCGGCAAACACCTGTCGCGACTGCTCTCCAGCTCCGGGGAAAAAAGCGGGGTCATCAGCAATCAACCGAGCACATTCAGCCATTGATACCACTTGGCTTCTTAAGGAGCTTTGTCGCCAAACTATCGGTAACTCGAACTGGTGCCTGCCACATTCACTACGATAGATCACGTTCAGCCATAACTCAGTCCCAGTTTCCGGGAGAGATACACAAACAGCAGGAGCCTTGATGCCCTCCGGGAATGATGTGTCGCTATGCTCGTACCACTGGCCACTGTCTGTTTCACGCAGCAATGCATTGAAGAAGCAATTAGCTGACAGTCTTTCAGCAGAACATTTGACCTTTTGCTTTTCAGCAGTCATATTTGCCGGCCGCTCAGAAGTAGCCGGGTTCATACTATGAGCATCAGAAGCTCCTGTAGCGGCGCCCAAAGAAGCCCCGTTGAGATCTGGATTATTCATGAGTAAGGTTCTTTTACAGGATTGTAATGAGAATGATTTGTATTTATATTATCATGTCCTGAAAATTAGTACATTTCAAGCCTTTTAGTAGGGAAATTATTCGGCTGAGAACTTTTCTTTAAGGAAAATAGGACTTTTTCCCAAGTTTTAATCTCTGGAGCCCGAATGAGCAGCCCCACTCACTTCCAAAAAATAAACTGGATTGTTGCCAGCCAAGGTGCGGCCCAGGTCATCTTGCTGACCCAGATCCCCTTGATCATCGAGTACTGTGGACTGGATCTGGCAACCCTTGGCGCACTGGTTGCGGTCAGTACTTTTTGCCTAATGATTGCAGGCCCCATTTGGGGAGAGCTGGGCGACAAAATTGGAAGGAAACCGATACTGTTATTCGGGCTCAGTGGGGCACTGCTTTCCCAGGTATTATTCGTAGCCCTATTAGTTGCCTTGGCCCAAGGACACCCGGAAACTGACTCAGCACTTATAGCCCTGGTTGCCAGTAGAGTCCTTTACGGATTGAATGCCGCTGCGATTTTCCCCTGCTGCCAGGCTTGGGCTCTTGAATTGGGAGAGAAAGACCAGCAGTTATCTATTCTCTCGGGGATCAGCGCTGCCGCAAATTTAGGGCGAGGACTGGGACCTTTACTTGCCCTGCCTGCACTCATCGCAGGTAGCTTATGGCCATTACTGTGGCTACTTCTCCTGCCTTTTTCCGCATTAATCCTGACACTCTTTTTGCCCCAATCCCCAGAAAAAACTATAACTGCAAAAGAAACTGAGAAAACTAACCTTCCCACTGCAACCATTAGTTTATTCACAATAGCGTTGTTAGGCACGGTAAGTATTGGGCAGTTACAAGTTGTCATGGGGCCAGTGCTACAAGATTTATACGGCTTAAGTGCATTGGGGGCATCATCGACAACTGCTGTTCTTCTCGCCTCCGTCGCAATTTGCGGCTTTCTTGTACAGGTGGGATTAGTAAGAAAAATAGAACGCCCACAGATCAGTTTAATGATTGGGGTTTTATGCGTATGCCTGGGCACTATGACCCTGTCTCTAACACTCGGTAGTGCCCTTGCAGCTCCAGGTCTGATGCTATTTGTTGTTGGTGTTGCCTTTTTGGTTCCAGGTTACAGCGCTCTCGTGAGCCGAGGGCAACAACGTAGTGGCCGCTTGTTCGGCCTTTTGTCACTAATGCACACTGGGGGCTACACAATAGGCTTTGCTCTTGGTGGCTGGCTCTATGAACAAAGCTCTTCGCAACCTTTAATAGGAATGTTATTCAGTGTCAGTTTAATAGCCATACTCACATTGACTAACTTTGTTATTTCTTGGAAAAAATCGCCTAACGTAAGTGCTATATAATCTCTGAAGTGAATCACAGCAATTACCTATTTAATTGGGTAATTGCTGTCTCAAAAGCTAGATTGCGAACACTGCTCTTTAAAGATAGCGCTGCCAAAACTCAGCTTGCCCCATCTCTTCATCTAACGTATAAGGTTTGAAACCCGTCTTAAGATAAGCAGCCCGTGCAGTATAATTTCTTTGCAGAACTTCCAGAGTAAGTTTGCAACAACCTCTCCTTTTTGCTTCTTTTGCCAAGAAGTCCATCATGGCAGTACACACCCCCAACCCTCGAGCTGATTCACTAACAACTACATCGTGAATATTGATCAGTGGCTTACATAAAAAAGTGGAAAAACCAGTAAAGCAATTAACAAGTCCTACTGCAGCTTCACCTCGGTAAGCAAGAATACTAAAGGCCCCGGGAAATTCTTTTAATGCTGTCACCAAGCTAGACCGGCAGAGTTCTGAAAGAGGTTCTCCCCCACCGAATGGATGGAGCGCGTACTCCTCCATCAAAGCGACTACGCTCTTCGCATCCTCTGGTTCATCGTAATTTGCCAGATCAACCTTTAAATGAATATCGACATCAAAACCTGCTAACACCATATATTTCTCGTTTTTACTTCCCTATTCATTCAAAACTTCATTAAATATGATTTCTTGAGCCCCACTCTAGAAAGGTAGAATAACGAATTCCCTAGGTAACTTCAGTATCCCTTTGCCCTGATATCGATTCGAACTTTCCATTATCCTCCGCTAGGAAATACTGTAAATAACTGCGTAAACGTGTCCTCCTAGCCAGCAATTGGCGCACCCTTAGGCGATGCCGCCCCACTGAGTTGGAGCGCCTGGAAACCCTCTGCCGCTTTCCTGGAATGGCGCTTTTTTTTCTTCCCATGATCTTAGATTCCTTTATAGACCAGGTTCGAGCCAATAGTCACTTTTTTAGATTAGACCAGATGCACTTGGCGCGCACGAACAAAGTCGCTATGCTGCGGGCTAATTGTCCAAACGGTCACATCAGGATAGATTCATTGCACCCGCTCAATCATTTAATAGAGAATAACCAGCATTGGTCAGAGGCCACTCGCGAAGACGAACCTGACTTTTTCCTTAAACTGTCCGAGCAGCAAAGCCCCGAATACCTCTGGATTGGCTGCGCTGATAGCCGCGTTCCCGCCAATGAAATTGTCGGCCTGCTACCCGGCGAGCTTTTTGTGCACAGAAATGTAGCCAATGTCGTTGTTCATACAGACCTGAACTGCCTATCAGTACTGCAATATGCCGTAGAGATCCTAAAAGTAAAACATATTATTGTCTGTGGTCATTACGGATGTGGCGGCGTCCAGGCAGCTTTAAATAATGAGCAACTGGGCCTGATAGATAACTGGCTGAGACATATTCAAGATGTCAGGGATAAACACCACACCTTGATCGATCTTTTCCAGCAACAACAGCGCACAGACTTACTGTGTGAACTCAATGTTCTGGAGCAGGTAATACACGTTTGCCAGACCACTATTGTTCGCGATGCTTGGCGAGCGGGCCAGGAACTCACCGTTAATGGGTGGGTATATGGTCTCAAAGATGGTCTGGTGCATGATTTAGGTATTTCAATCAAGCATCCCGGGGAAATTGCTGATATTTACCAAAGTGCTCTCAGTAAAATCGCCCAGCGCGGCGCTGAATAATACAACCTACTCACTACATCCTGTGTTTTTACCACTATAAATGGAAAAGACCCGGCCATTTTAGCTACCGGGTCCATCCCTGCTTGGTGGATAAACATGTCGGCATACAAAAAGTGGCAGTGCCAGAACTGCGGCTGGATATACGATGAATCAAAAGGTTGGCCTGAGGACGGAATAGCTCCCGGCACTCGCTGGGAAGATATACCTGAAGATTGGTACTGCCCTGAGTGTGGTGCCGCCAAGCAAGATTTCTCCATGCTGCAGATCAGTGGCGATACTGCTCAAGATAGTCAAACTGGCTTTCGCATCTGGGAATGCATGGTATGTGGCTGGACATATAATGAAGCCGAAGGACGTCCTCATGATGGCATAGATCCCGGTACTCGCTGGGAGGATATTCCCGAAGACTGGAGCTGTCCACAGTGTGGTGTGAGTAAGCAAGAGTTCGATATGGTCCTTGTAAGGCAAGGTCCTATCGAAACTCCCCCTTTGGCAATCGAGGATGCCAATAATACAACCTCAATACCCCTGGTAATTATTGGAACAGGGCTAGCTGGATACAATTTGGCGCGGGAATTTCGCAAGCTTGCTCCCCTGTCCCCCCTCCTGTTGATTACTTCTGATGACGGAGCCTTTTACTCCAAACCTCTGCTGTCAGCCTCTTTTTCCCACGGTAAGACGGCGCAACAGCTCAGCTCTGCCAGTGCCGAAGATATGGCCAGGGAACTCAGAGCACAGATTCTGGTTCACACTCGGGTCATACATATAGATCGCACCAAAAGAGTCCTGACGATTCAACAGGATGGCGCAGAGCATATATCCAAGCTTTCCTACGGGAAGCTGGTACTTGCAATCGGAGCCAAATGTCACAAGCTTCCCCACTTCGAGGGCAATGCCCTGGCACATATCTTTCGCATTAATAATCTCAAGGATTACCACCGTTTTCGTACCGCCTTGATAGGTCACAAGCGCATACTGCTCTTGGGTGCCGGCTTGATCGGTTGTGAATTTGCCAACGACCTGATTCAGGCGGGCTTCGAAGTGAGCCTGGTTGACAAGGAGAAATGGCCACTGGCAACACTACTTCCCGAAATTGCCGCCCGCGATCTTCAGAGTTCTTTGGAGAGCTATGGCGTACGCTTTTATGGGGGCGCACCACTAACCCATATCGAAAAGTCAAACACCGGTATCCGTGCATGTTTGAAAGAGGGAGGGCAAATAGAAGCCGATATTGTGTTGGCTGCATTAGGTCTCGAAGCCAATACAGGATTAGCCACCATGGCCGGCCTAAACACACAAAAAGGTATTGCTGTAGATCGGTACTTACAAACAAGCGATCCAAATATCTACGCCTTGGGGGATTGTGCGGAAATTGACGGCTACCAGCTGCTCTTTGTCGCTCCCCTAATCACTTGTGCAAAAAACCTGGCACGAACCTTATCTGGCAATCCGAGCCAAATTTGTTTTGGTGTAATTCCCGTAGCCGTAAAAACAACCCTACACCCAACTATCGTTTGCCCTCCTCGTCCCAATACCAAAGGAAGCTGGAAGGTCAGCCGGGAAGACTCTGGAGTTTGTGCCGAATTTCGTAATCAAAAGGGCGACTTACTAGGCTTTGCTCTTACAGGCAGTGCGATTATCCACAAGGAAAGGCTCAGCCAGGTATGCCAACCAATAATGAACGATTAGTCATAAAATGACTGGTAATCGTTTTTATTTCAATAACAATTCGAGGTAAAGCGCGCAAATCGCTCTCTTTTGCCTTAAAATGGCCGCCCTTTACAGTTTTGGTACAAGTAGCCTTAGTATGACGACAGAGAAAAGCCGTACGATTTCCCCGTCACCCGAGCAAAGCCGGCTGTTACGGGACACCCTCGGCCACTTTGCTACCGGTGTGACTGTCATTACCACTCAGGATACCAACGGCCAACCAGCTGGAATGACAGCTAATAGCTTTAATTCCGTCTCTCTGAACCCCGCCCTGGTTCTATGGAGCATAGACAAGCAATCCATGGGCTATAAGGCATTTACCACTCGAGAGCACTTTGCGGTGCATATCCTGCGGGCAGACCAACAGCATGTCTCCAACCTCTTTGCCGGTCGGGGAGCAGACAAGTTTGGACAAGTCAGTTGGTATGAAGGCCCCAATGGAATACCCCGTCTTGAAGAGTGTGCAGCCTACTTCCATTGTCGCCGGATACAGTGCATTGATGGTGGTGACCACACGATACTTTTAGGTGAGGTTCTCGAATTTGCTGCTTTTGGCGGTGAACCTTTGGTTTTCCATCAGGGGTGTTATCGTGCCCTGGCTGGAGAATAACAACAAAGCTTCCAAACTGGTGAATCTTCCCAAAAGCTATAAAAATAAATTTTTAATGCCAATTAACCAGTATTTGGTAGAAACCTTGGTGTTGCTTTAGTGACCTCGTAATAATTTAAGGGCAGTCTGCAACAAACCGTGAAAATGGACTGATAAACCATGACTTCAGCTACGCTCTTCTGTTTCGCCCATCGGGGTTATCAACAGCGGGCCAGTGAAAATAGTCTCCAGGCAATCGGGCATGCGTTGGAACTCAACGTAGGGGGTATTGAAATTGATGTATGGAATATTGGTGGACAGCTTCTAGTAAAGCACGACCGACGTCTAGGGCGCCTTATAGCGGGCTCAGAGCTAATCACCGAAATGCACCCCGATGCCCTAAAGGAGAGACCTCTCCCTTGCGGAAATAAAATCCCCACATTGCGGGAAGTTCTGGAGCTTGTAGGCAATAGTGCCCTGCTCAATATCGAACTTAAAGGACCCAACTGTGCAGGTCTTTTCGCAGATGAAATCCACACCTTTACTCAGGATACTGGCGCAAGCTACGAGCAGTATATCGTCTCGTCTTTCGACCACCGACAGCTGTTCCAGTGCTTGCAATTAGCTCCAGAAGTCAGAAGGGGAGTGCTGATTTCCGGTGTTCCACTCGATCTTGCGGCCTGCTCTTCCCCCTTAAAAGCCTACTCATTACATACCAACGTGGATTTTATAAATGCAGATTTAATAGCTGATGCAAAACAACGCGGGCTTAAGAACTACGTATTTACTGTCAACGACCCTAACGACTTGGTACTTTTAGCAGCTCAAGGGGTGGATGGGGTTTTCACCGATGAACCCCAAATCGTATTAGATTTTAATGCCCGTGCTGAATTCACAAAAACTGGCACATAGGGAGTTGCTGCAAGTCCAGGGACCAACAAAGATAACCTCTGAAAACCTGAAGAACAGACAGTAACCCGGACTAACTACCGAGCTACTGCTGTGGTTAAACTAGGGAAAGGATCGACTTTTAACGCAGGCTACCTAAAACTCTGCGCTCGCACGTACATACCAATAACCACCATTAAATCCAAATGGCGATGTAAGGGCATGACGCACCCCAAGGTATCGCAGCGTTGGTTCCTGCTCATCATCCGGCATTACATCAAATATATTTTCACCACCCAGCGACAATTTGTAATTTTCATAAATGTTAAAAGTCGCTTCGATATCTACGAGAATTTCGCTGCCATATCTATAAGTATCACTGGCGTCTCCTGCGCCAAACAGACCACCGGTTGATTCCCAGCTACTATATCGATTTAAACGCAGGTACCCTTCAAATAAACTACCGGTATCGATATCAAAGGTTAAAGTCGTCCGATCGCTGGGTACTTGATTTTCTAGGTCAAATACTCGCGAGGCATTGATTGTGTTTGCCGCAACACTTGTAACTTCCTGGCGATTGTGATTATGGCGTAAGTCCACCACCAATAAACTCTCAAGAATCTCAAAATCACTAGTAATTGCCAGATCTACACCGGACACTTCCGAGTCATAAGCATTAACGAAGTAATTTGCATTGCTGCCATTAAGAAGTGCCGCATTCTCTATGCCGGCATTTTGCAACAAAAGCACTTCGTCATCCCCAATGGCATTATTGCGCAAGGCCAAGCGATCTTCGATATCGATGCTGTAATAGTCAATTGTCACACTGGTATTGTCCATTGGAGAAAAAACTGCACCCAATGTAAAACTGGTGGACTCTTCCGGCTCCAGTTCAACCGCTCCGAGCGCAGACGCTACTGGATGAGCTACGGGGTAGGTACCGTTGGGTATCAAATTGCCACTGGAATCAGTCGTAGTAGTAACGTTCAAGGTGTTGACCTGACCAGGAGTCGGTGCTCTAAAACCAGTATTCACTGTTGCCCGCAGTGCCAGTTGTTCATTCACATCATATCGAGCCGATAACTTCCAATCTGACGTTGAACCAAATTCATCATATTCCTCCAATCGTAGGGCAGCACCCAAGGTCAATTTATCAGTCACATCGGCTTCAAGATCGATATAAGCAGCAATGCTCTCACTACTGAAACTGCCTAACGCCTCTATAGGGAAACCCTGAAAACCATCTGAACCCACACCAAAATATGCGGCTGTTGGTCCCACCTCTGTGGATGCAGTGTCTCCCCTGCCTATTGAATAGGTCTCTTCGCGCCACTCAGCCCCAAACGCAAGATTTAGTGGGGAGGCAAAAGCCACAACATCAATGGGATAGACAAAGTCTGCATTAAGACTGGACTCTTCCTGCGTGAGCGTTCCCGGCTTAAAGGAAGTAGGAGACAGAATACCCAAACTTGGGTTAATGGAATTCTTCAGAACATAATCAACTTCATTTTCTGCCAAGCGGCCACGCACATCCCACGAGAGACCACTAGCAAATTCCCCACGCGCTCCTACAACAGCGGCAATATCATAAATATCTGCACCAAATTCAGGGTTATAGCCACCGGGGAACTGGGTATAAATCGGATTGCGCAATACGTAGCCGCTGTCGCTGGATGAATCCTCTACCAGATAATCAGACGGGTTAAGGCCCTGCGCTAAAATAGAGTCCACTAAGGATTGAGGCGCCGGATCGGGAGTGTAGTCAATACTGCCCGGGTCCAAAGGATCATTTGGGCTATCTACTTGCAGAGTACCCCTAGCGGTAAATTGATATTCCGGATCGAGAACCGGGCCGCGATAGAAGAAATCTGAAATTGTCTCATTCTGTGAATAACCCAGGTTTCCGTAAAGTTCTACCGAATCCGAGATTTCTAAACCACTATTAACAAAAAGCTTTAGGGACTCGACATCAGGATCTCCCCACCGCTGCCCCAATCCTTCCAGAGGCACTAGATTATCCCCCACAACTGACCCTACAAACTGCGCATCCGGCCTTGCTTCACTGCGCCAGGTTTTATCAGCACGAGAAAATTCGATGGTTCCGTTAATAAATCCAGCATTCCCCAGGGCAAATCCTGTATTTGCCGCAATGCTCATCCGAGTCCCATCACCCTCAAAATACTCCCCTGTCTGTGCGGATAAACTAAACCCTTCAGAATCATCCTTCAGGATAATATTAACGACACCAGCAATTGCATCAGAGCCATATTGCGCTGAAGCTCCATCGCGCAAAATCTCAACTCGCTCAATTGCCATAGAAGGTAATGCCGAAAAATCCACAGCCTGAGCTCCCTGATTGACTGTTCCCAAAGGGGCGAGCTGTAAGTTGACTAGTGCAGAACGGTGTCGGCGGGTTCCATTAACCAACACCAGCGTTTGATCTGGCGATAAGTTGCGCAAAGTTACCGGGCGGATAAAAGCAGTTCCATCGGCAATGGGAAATCGTTGTGTATTAAATGAAGGAGCAATTTTTGCCAGGGACTCTGTAAGATCAAAGCTCGCTTGATCGGCGATTTCCTCTCCACCTACAACATCTACAGGAGAGAGCGTTTCGGTAGGAGATACACCTTCTTTGCGTGTACCAGTGGTTATTACCTCTTCCATTGTCTGATTCGCAGCATTGGAGGAATCTTCCCGCTCCTCATCAATGGCATACGCACCAGAGTTAAAAATGGCAATTGCTACCGCCAGCGACAAAGGCCTTAACAAGTAACACTTCATATTCACCACCCTCTCTTATCTTTATTAACGTCAAGCAGAAAACCACCAGATACTCGAAGCAATGCACACCAGAACTAAAATCTGTGCAGGAGCTAGTCACATACTGAAATTTCGTTAATTTGCATCCATGCCAGATGTAAGTGCACACCTCGGTTAGATCTTTTACGCGATTAAATCCCAACATCCAACAAATCAAAAAATTAATGACGCGATATTTCTTTTCAACGGAGGGAGTACACGTTTAACAAAAACCAAAAACTGTCAAACGTGACTTTTAGTAAGTTTTAAATGCGGCTAACTACAAGAGACTTAATCATAAAATTTAATATGCAAGATCAACGCTGTTTATTGAGGCGTATATGTAACATCAACCTCATAATCCGATCCCAGACGACTATAACCCCGCACCATAAAATAGGCTTCACTCTCACCACTAGGCACGGTTAAAGAGCAGTTTTCCGAACTATCCCCCTCATAGGGACGACAATCGTAATAGCGCCAAGTAGGTGCCGCACCAAAACGGACATATAGGTCGGCATCGTTGGTGCCTGTCATGTCTACAATAAAGTCTGTACCAGGCGTTACACTGAGAGGTCCATAGTGATCCTCCGAACCACGGCCCACATCACCACTAAAGGTTTCTGTTTGTTCCTCACCGGGGTCTGGATCGGGATCCGGGTCGGGATCCGGGCCAGGATCATCCCCTATATAACCTTTGGCCAACTCTGCGACATAGGCCGCAGCAAGCTTTCCAAACTTCACTGCGTGACTGGCATCTCCACCACTATTGGCTAAGGTGTCACTTGAAGTGTGGATATAAGGATTTGAGCCATTAAAAGTCGCCTCAAAAGGGAATGAAACAGGGTAACCTTGGTTGTACCAGGATGCATGATCGGAACAAGCATAACCACAATACGTTGTTGCAACAGTAAGATCACTCAGGTAAGTCTCAGCCAAGTCTTCGAGGAAGCTATTCTGACTGCTATCGGTGTAATCGCCAATAATGTAGATATCACTATTCGAACCATAATAATTAGTCATATCCAACTGCAATGCACCAATCACATTCTTATTCTGTGACTTGTAATCGCTGGCAATATCATCCGACCCCCTTAGCCCCACTTCCTCAGCAGCGTACCCCATAAATGCTAGTGTTTTATCCGGTTTATAGCCTGTACTAACAATTGCATTAATAACATCTGTCAGCGTTGCGATACCCGAAGCATCATCGTCGGCCCCCGGCGCCCTTGTACCTTCACCAGTGCCAAAGCCGACCGTTGAATCCAGGTGCGCCCCAAGTACAACAATCTCATCCGGATCTGTTTGCCCTTCGATAGTCAAAATTACTGAAGGCTGTGCCCAACTGTGGTTATAAAGTTCGACAGAGGCATCACTACGTGAATTCGTTAGTGCCTGCCATTCATCCCTTATCCACTCAGCACCATCTACACCGGTTGAAGTGGTGTAATAGCGATTAGTAAAGTTCGACAAACTTTCAATAGTTGATCGTATATTGGATTCTGAGATTTCTGCCTGTAGGGCATTAACCACATCTGCATTATCAATAGAGTAAGTGACCAAATTATTTATGGTTGTCGTCAGGGATGAAACCTGTGCAGCTTCTGCCTCCTCCAGTGAGTCATGCACCATAAAGCCACCGCAGCGATTATGATTAATATGCATCAGTGTTGATATATCGGAAAGGTTGCTTTCATCAACCTTTAAGATAGCAACTCCATTACGCTCCTCACCTTGGATCGTGAGTGGTTGCTTGGCAACAAGGCTGCTGTTTTTCTTTAACGATTGATAGCCATCACTACCTATAGTTATCCACAGCTCTTCTGCCACAACAGCGCCGGGGAGTGCAAGAACCCCAACCAAAGATCTACTAATAATTTTTTTCATTATCTTCTCCACATTGAGTTAGCCCTCTGCGAATTCCAAATATCTCAAAAACACAGGCAGGCAATAAATACACATGCAAGAAGCCTGCACAAAACAACAGTCTTGAATATCAATAATATTCAAATAATATAAAAAATATCGAGATATGGAACGACACGCCTCACCAACACACAACCACAGACAATCCAAAAATATTTTTATTATTCAAATTTTGAAAAGCGCAGAGAGAACAAACAAAACCGGGTTGATCAACCCGGCAAGGAAAAGCTAGCACATTCAAATAAATACTAAAACAATTTGGCACCATTCAACGTAGGAGCCGCAACAAACTATAAGTCGATCACATATATACAAAAAACCTAGAATATAAAAAGATTATTAATAGCAAATGGAACTAGGAGTAATTTCTGAACTAAAGAGTTTTTTAGCCCTTTATTTTAATTGGATCTACGAGATTATTTTCAAGGCAGTGACTTACACAAAATGCACCCAATCGGGAAGCACCAATTTTAACCCTTGCCGACTTTGCAATGCAGCGGCCGCACATAAAACCATCTCATCGACATATTTCCTACCGACGATTTGCAAGCCAATAGGCAGGCCACTTGATGAGAAACCACAATTCAGCGATATTGCGGGATGACCGGATAAATTGAAGGGATACGTATATGGTGTCCAGGAATACCAAAGAGAACCGGGGGCCTTATCCGGCATATTAAGACCCGCAGCAAATGCTGTGATAGGCAAAGTCGGGGTTACCAACAGATCATATCTCAGAAAAAAGTCCTGCAATCGCTCAACAAAGTTATCTCGCCGCTTCAATACATCGAGGTAACCGGTTAAGGATATTCTGTCTGCTTGCTCTGCAACCTCCAGTAACTGAGGTTCCACCAACTGACGTCTTGCACTATCCATCCCCCTCAGGGTACTCCCGATACCCGCACTAAACAGGCACCCAAAAACTGCACTTGAGTCATCAATACTGGGGGCAACTTCTACAACGTCGGCACCCATTTCTTGGAACAGCATTACACTGTCAGAAACTCTACGCTCAACTATAGGGTCGGGTTCGACATAGCCAAGACTGGGACTATAGGCAATACGTAACTCTTTTATACCATCAAACTCCCCCTCCCCAGTGACAGCAAGGAAATCTATTTCACGTCGAGGTATTGCACGGATATCCCGATGATCCGGTTCACTGATGACATTCATCAACAGCGCACAATCCTGCACAGTCGAAGCCAAGGGTCCCACCTGCGCCAGAGAGGAGAAAGCTCCCAAAGGCCAATGGGGAATCTGCCCAAAACTAGGTTTAAATCCAACAACCCCACAGAAGCTCGCTGGAATCCGGATAGATCCACCACCATCGGCTCCCAACGCCAAGGGACTCAGCCCCAATGATACGGATACAGCAGCCCCGCCACTTGAGCCACCTGAAGTCTTATCCCTGTCCCAAGGGTTTCTCGTGATACCATCAATGGCATTATCTGTAACCGCTTTCCACCCAAATTCCGGTGTCGTGGTTTTCCCTATTGGCGTATAACCGTGGCGCTGTAATGCTGCAATACTAGGGGCCGTACACCCTAGCGTCGTTTCTGGATCAATAGTTTGGGAACCAAAAACTGTCGGCCACATGGGTGTATAGAAAACATCCTTTATTGCTACTGGCACCCCGTCGAGCATCCCTTTTGCGGCACCGGACATATAACGTCGCTCAGATTCACGCGCGTAGGCGAGACTCGTCTCGCAGTCAATTAAGCAAAAAGCATTGACATGTCTATTTAGACGTTCAATTTGGCTGAGCAATTCTTGGGCAACCTCAACTGGCGAAAATGATTTCGCTCTATATCCCCGCAACATTTCAAGGGCTGTCATCCCAACAAAATCGCTCATCGACAAGGACTCTCAATTACTGACTAGCTGACACCATCAGACTAGTCGCCAATAGATAATTACTAGAGCACCCCAGTGAAAAGACTTAGTGAAATGATTTCACACTATCCTACATCTTCAGCTTCCAGACAGGATTTGGGAATTAAGCTATAGCGAAATCACCGACATGGAAAACCGCTGTGAAATTGACTTCTACAACTGCCCTCTGCTTTCTTTTTGCGTCGTTGATTTCAGGATGTGCCACAATGAGTAAAGACGAATGCTATGTCGCGGACTGGCAGGCAATCGGATATGAAGATGGTGCAGCTGGCCGGGACCTTTCTTACTTAGGAGCGCGCCGCGAGTCTTGTGCAAAGTATGGAATATCAGTCAAAACAGAGGCATACCGCAATGGGCGGGGTGAAGGGCTTGAGCTTTTTTGTACCGAACTGCGCGGGTTCGACCAGGGGCGCTCTGGCAACAACTACAACGGTGTTTGCCCTGCAGATCTCGAGGGGTTATTCCTGAAGGGGTACAACTCCGGCCAGGATATTTTTCTTGCCAAAGCAGCCGTCGAGGAACTTGTGTCTACAATTCATGACCTGGAATTGCAAAGAGAGCACATTCTTGATGACATGACAGAAATTGGTTCGCTATTGATGGATGAGACGATCGACAACTCTGAACGGGTGACACTTCTTGCCGATATTACTCGCTTAAAGGTTAAGCATTCAGAGCTGGGGATGGAAATCACAGACTTGCAATTCGAGCTAATGCAACGGGAAGCGACATATCAGAAAGTTCTAGCCCACTCTCCTTACTAAAAGTTCCTCAACCATAAATCTCTGTGGACATTTAAATCTGCAGAGATTCATCCCACTTCCATTTACCCCTGCCAGCTACCACCAACCAGCCACAATTGCTTCAAGAACCTAATGATACCGGCTGGCACAAAATACAGAAAATAAATTATTTTCACAAATGGCAGGATGAAACAAAATTTGTTGGCCTTTGATGGTCGGTCAAAAAATTGTACCAAAGAACCAAATAATCAAAAAATAGCTCTCCCCCTCAAAGAAAACCTCTGATCAATGCTGGTCTTTTACCCTGCCTCTCATTGATTTTACCTGGGAGCGGTGGTTTTTTGCTTGTAGACGACGCTCTTTGGCGCCACGACTAGGCTTGGTCGCCACGCGAAACTTAGGCTTAAATGCGGCTTTATCCACCAACTCCTGCAACCGCTCCAAGGCATCAGCACGGTTTTTTTCCTGAGTGCGAAACCTCTGCGCCTTGATGACCACCACTCCATCAGAGGAAATCCTACGGTCTTTTAGCTTTAAAAGGCCTTCCTTAATCAACTGCGGAAGGGAAGAAGCCTTAATGTCAAAGCGCAGATGAATTGCACTGGAAACTTTATTTACATTCTGGCCACCGGCGCCTTGAGCACGTATCGCACTCAGCTCAATCTCATCTTGAGAAATTGATACCCCACTTTTTTTAAAAACCATAAATATCCAAAATCCGAGCTACTTCATTTTACTAAAAATGCAAAAACCAATGACAATTTTGCCCAAATAGTGCAGCTATTAACCAGCCCCGCTACACAGATACAATTCGCCATTGACAGAAATCAATTTACAAAAAAATACTTTCTATAAAGTGAGAGTATCAAGGGGTAAACCTCATTTACCAGGAAACCTGTATTAAGTAATATTGCGCCAGCCGAATAAAAGCTATTAAAACGTCCGTAAAGGCCGGCTAAAACATGCGAAATTACTTGTGACTTGTTTCAAAGTTTCAGTCAAATCCGCTAACATTGCCTAGCTCCTTTGAAGTATTGGAGCAAAGAACAATAAAGACTCTCGCCCTGTAGTTTCCTCTGGACTGCTCCCGATGTCTCAGCGGGTGTGAGATTACCGCGACAAGGAGAAAACCATGCATAACGCCAAGCGTAGCCTCGCAGCGGCCATTGCACTCGCAACAATGACAAGCTCTGCGGCTTTTGCCGAAGACACAGCCTTTTCCCAGGTTATCGCCTTTGGTGACAGCCTGACCGATGTCGGCAACTACGATGTATTCACTAATGGCGGCGACGACCGTGAAGTTGCAATCAGCATCTTGTCGCAGAACTTAGGTCTGGGTGAAGTAACTCCCTCCTGTGCAGATTTAACTCTTTGCCTGCCCAATATCGATCTGACCGATACCAGCATGACAACAGAAGAACTGCTGGCGGAAGCTGAAGTACAAGTATTGGAAGCTTTCTCCGACTCTGGTAACGGCTGGGCCGTTGGCGGCCACAGAGCAGCAGATGTCCTACTGAATGTAATTGGTACTGAAAATTACTATGAGTACCTGAGTGCCAACGGCCTGACTTATGACTCCAGCATTCATAACTTTGCCAGCGCGCTACTCCCAGATCCAACCCGCGAAACCGATACAGAAATGTACGCGGACCTGACCCAGCTGGCACTGATACTTCAAGGGCCTTCTATTGTTGCAGAGTTAACCGCAGCTGCTGAACAATATGAAGCTGCCGGCGATAGTGACACTGCCGCTTATTACACTGCCCAGGCGGAGGCCGTTCAGGCTCAGATCGATGCAGCTCCTGCAACTATCATCGCCGACTCAGGCACAACCGGTAACCCGCACCCTCTGGGCCTGGGCTACCTGGAAAGCACCCTGGGAAGCACCGATCACAATGCGCTCTACTGGGTAAATGGCGGCGGTAATGACCTGCTTAATGGCTTTGCCAATGTCGTCGCTGGCACATCTACTATCGACGAAGTAACTGAAGATCTCTCCCTCGCATCTACCATGCTGGCGAGTGCAGCTGGAGCCCTATCTGACGCTGGCGCCAACTATATTTTGGTTTCCAATGTACCGGATATCAGCAAAACCCCAGGGGTTTATGCTGCCGCTTATGAAGCGGTTTACTCCAGCGATGATGCAGCGACACTAGAAGCTGCTGTTGCAGCTGGATTGATGACTGAAGATGAAGCCACTGCCGAGTTAACTGCAGCTATCGACAGCATTTTACTGGAAGCCAGCGCAGCTTCTGAAAGCTTTAACTCTGGTCTATTGAGCAAGGCCAAGGATATTGATGGCGTGCTGATGGTAGACCAGGCGGGCTTACTGAAAGTCGCACTGAATAATGCGGAACAACTGGGCTTGGCCGGCGATGTTGATCAAAGCCAATACTGCTACGATGACAGCGGCAACGACTGCATCGAGCACCCAGTATACGGCATTGATGGCTCCGACCCCGATGCGGACCAGCTGATTTTCAATGACAGCGTGCACCCAACTCAAGTTGGCCAGGAAGTTCTTGCCGACTACTACACCGCTATCGTAAATGCAGCCCAGGTTGCCGGCCAACTGCCGGATATCGCTATACAAGCTGGTCGTAGCCACACCAATAGCCTGGACGAGAGTCTGGCGAGTGTTCGTTATCGCTCTGCTCAGACTGGCGTTTTCGCTGGTAGCTCCCTCGGCAACATTGACTACGACACTGACTACACCGCCAATGTCAGAGGTGATGGTTATTCGAATGTCCTCGGTATGACCTTTGCTTTGCGCGATAACGCTGAGATCGGTTTTGCCGTGAGTCGCTCCAATATTGATGTGGACAACTCACAACTGGCTATCGAATCGACTTCTACCAACTACAGCGTATTCGGTCGCATGCACTACGACATCTTCTTTGTCGAAACCAATGCGACCTTGACTGATGTGGACTATGACGAGGTTAGCCGCTCTATCTCCTTGGGTGATACTTACAATGGTGACTTGACCGGTAGCACCTCTGGTGAAAACCTATCTCTGGGCATTACCGCGGGTGCGAACCTGCTCAGCAGCGAAAGCTTCCAGTTTGGGCCCTTTGTGAGCTTCACCAGAGTGACCACTGATGTAGATGGCTATACCGAAGATGCTATTGAAGGGTTCACCTACACCGACCTGAGTGGCAACGAGCTCGATCCCCTGGGTATGAACTATGGCGATCAGGATCGCCGCTTGAGAAATATGCGTTTTGGTGCTTTCACCAATAAGAGCTGGGATAACATCAATGCCTACGCAGAAATTTGGTACGAAGATTCCAATGGTACCGAAGAAGACACTATCGAAGTGGGCGTTAAATCCATGGAAGGCAACATGAATGCGATGCCAAGCTATGCCAGTGTTGACGAAGGTATCTTCAACGGCGGTATGGGTATGATTGCTGGTATTCGCTGGCAAGCAGCTGACACTATTGCCGTAAGTGCAACTGTTGCTTCCCGTCCAACAACTGAATCTGCATCCGTTAATTTGACCTACCGCTTCTAAGTGGTAACTGTGCCCCCAACCGGGGGCACATCCCCCTCCCTACTTCTCACCTCCAGTAATTGACGCACCTCGGCCCCACCCAATTTAATCCAACAGAAATAGAGATCATCAAATGCTCAAATTGGAAACTTCCAGCTTGGTTATTCAAGAGTTAAATGAAGATCGAGATACTATGTTAATGCTGGCATTACTTAACGACTCTGACTTCTTGCAGAATATTGGCGATCGCGGAGTTCGCACTGAGGTTGAAGCTCGTCACTATATTCTAAACGGCCCTATCGCCATGTATCGCGAGCACGGCTTTGGTATGTACAAAGTATCTTTGAAAGATGGCACAGCAATAGGTATCTGCGGATTGGTTAAACGGGAGGGACTCGATGGAGTGGATATCGGCTTTGCCTTTTTGCCCGATTACCGTGGTCGGGGCTTTGCTCTAGAGTCCGCGCAAGCCGTAATGGCATATGCCAAGAAGAAGTTGGGACTTCAGCGAATCCTTGCTATTACACAGCCAGAAAATACACCATCTATTCGACTACTAGAAAAGCTTGGTTTGAACTGCGAGTCAAATGTTGTCTTACCGGGTGAGACTAAAGAATTATTATTAATGACCTGGCAAAAAGAAGCGTCAAACTAAATAACTTTCTGCAATATAAATCAGATTCTAAAAAACATTTAGCAACAAATATTGTAGCTAAATACTGAAAGTAAAAATTCCCTACAGATCATATGGCTTTCCATTGACATGTAAGTATGCTGAGCTAGTCTCCAACTTACTATTAAGGAGAGGACTGCCATGATTATCGCAACAGATATGCCAGAAGTCAGTCAATGTGCTGCCAGCCAATGCGCTTATAATGCCAACGATGCCTGCCACGCCAGAGCAATTACCATTGGTGATGGCGCAGATCCCGACTGTGACACTTTCTTCACAAATTCTCGCCACACAAGCAGCTCTCGCACCGCCGGTGTCGGCGCCTGCAAAATGGAAGATTGCAAATTTAATGATGACTTCGAGTGCTCAGCAGAAAGTATTCAAATTGGATTGAGAGGAAATTCCCAACACTGCCAGAGCTACACCCATTAATTAGACTATTAATAACTCAATAAAAAGCCCGGTTTAAAACTCGCCGGGCTTTTTATTTCTACTCGATTTATTAACTTACAGGCTCAAGTGAAGCCTCTTTTGAATCCACTCCAACTGAAGTACGAGGCTCCCACACCACCCCTAAGGTATCCACATGCTGTTTAAATAAGGGCTGATAATGAGCCTCAAGCACCTTTCGCTTAATTTTCAATGTCGGCGTCAAGAACTCATTGAGGGGTGTCCATTCTTCCTTGGTAATAAAGATGGTCTTAATTCTCTCATGTTGCGGCAATTTATCATTCACGGAGGCAAGCAGCTTCTGTAAATGCTCGTTTACCTCCTCACGCGCTAATTTTTCAGCAGACTCAGAAATAGTCACCAACATCACAGGCTGATCCATGCCATGCCCAAGTACACACAGCTGAGCCAATGATGTTTCATTACCAAAATAACCTTCGAGACGACTGGGCTGAATAAATTTTCCTTTACTGGTTTTAAAGGTCTCTGAAATTCGACCGGTAATATGAACTAGGCCATCTGCATCAATAAAACCTGAATCGCCTGTGTGGTAATAACCATCCCTTATTACCTCCGCTGTTTTTTCAGGCTCTAGATAGTACCCCTTCATCAAGGAGTCACTCTTGAAAAGTATCTCCCCATCTTCAGAAATTTTGACTTCACATCCATGATAAGGCTTACCAACCGTTCCCGGTACCGGGTCCTCTCCCGGCGGTGCAAAACAACCATAAATAAAGTTCTCAGTCATTCCATAACCATCCGCTACCTTCATCCCCATGCGGTGGTACCAACGAAGCAATTCAATGGAAATAGGGGATGCACCACTAACCAATATTTCGGCATCATCCAGCCCTAAGCCATTGCGAACTTTCTTTCTCAGCCAGGTATTAATTCCCGGAATGCGCAGTAACACCTCTTGCAGTGACGGCGGAATTTTCTCGTCAATCCCCTCTTTAAATTTGGTCCAGAGCCGGGGAACCGAGAAGAACATAGTTGGACGCGTGCGCTTTAAATCCTCAAGGAAAGTATCCAGGGATTCTGGGAAGTGAATTGGTGTACCCGAATATAAGCAATGGAATTCAACCAGTATTCGCTCTGCGGCATGGGCTAGAGGCAAATAGGAAAGAACGCGATCATTCTCATCCATTCCATAACCGCGGATCATATTCGGAGAGACAAAGACCACTGAAGACCAGCTATGCATAACGCCTTTTGGATTGCCGGTAGTTCCAGAGGTATACATGATCGTGAAAATATCATCCAGACCGAATACTGGTTTTTCCTCATAGCGCTCACTATCTTTGATTAAGGTTTCCAGGTCCTGATCACAACGGATTTCACAGCGCTGGATAGCGACGGAAGGCAGCATATCAGCGACTTCCTGCAGAGCAGCATTATTGTCAGTGGCACCACAAAAAAGCATCTTCGATTCTGAGTGCTGTAATACATAGGTCATCGAGGAGACAGATTGGCCCGGGTAAAGTGGCACGCTGATCATTCCCGCCAACATGATACCCACGTCCACAATGATCCAGTCCGCACAGTTCTTACCGTGAATAGCGATGCGATCACCGGGCTCGTACTTGCTGCGTAAATAGCCAGCGATCCTCCGAGCCCGATCCATTACCTCACCCCAAGTATAATCTCTCCATTGGCGCTGCTGCATTTGGCGAAGAAAAACGGTTTCAGCCTGCTGAGCCTCCCTCCGGTAAAGAATCTCCAAGGGTTGCAGGTCTTTCACCTTCTCGTACTTTTCTTCTGGGGTCATCGCTAGTCCTCTCTGATTATTGTGTTTTTTTAATTATGGATAACGTTATATGTCCGGGTAGACTGCACCAATATGCAGCATACCGTAGACAAAATTACCAAGGTTGCTTAGCACTAAAGTAATTAAATAACGACTTTTGCCTAGCTTGGCTAGATCAGCCCATTGAATATGGCAGATGAGACA
The DNA here is from genome assembly GCF_052467815.1 of Microbulbifer maximicatervae (SeqCode). Lineage (NCBI taxonomy): Bacteria > Pseudomonadati > Pseudomonadota > Gammaproteobacteria > Cellvibrionales > Microbulbiferaceae > Microbulbifer > Microbulbifer maximicatervae (SeqCode). The sequence goes on along the minus strand of NZ_CP174326.1, from coordinate 2,506,930 downwards.
CCTAAAAAGGCAGAATCTCTGACAGTTATTGTTTTATCTAAAGTTACTGAAGATCGCCTATTAGTGCAATTACTGTTATCGCATAGAAAGCTCGGACGGTTAGTCACATACAGAGGGGCTTCTAGCTTCTAATTGGGACATAAGATCTAACAAAAGTATGCTTACTAGTAGAGTTTAATTTGCTAGGCCAATAGAGAGCCCAAAGTACGTTAGTAAAAAACGTTGATGTTGGCACAAATTAAAATTGCTGCTCCAATCAGAGAGCAATTCGTATTTACAAACATTAATTTTATTTCTACTGGAGTTTGATCAAAAACAACCACATTCAATTCAGAAACCTATCACGCAACCAACAAAAGCCTCTGGTCATTAAATACATGTTTCCGTCAAAGATTATTATTCTATATACAGACAGCCACTATTAAACCTTTTAATTTAAAGGTCCAAGGTCAGATCACGGAGAAGCCTCATCAACAGGCACTATAAAAGCCCCCAGATAGAAAATGGAGATTTCTTAAAACAGCACTATATTAGAAATGAAACAATTAACTTTTACGTATCTCAGAAATATTTATCTCGACAATTAAGCGATCTAAAGTTAATCCGCTTTATCAAGAAAATAAACTCACTGCTATACCGACTAACTGCCAATAGCTGATAAAAAGAAAATGAACTCTCGTAGAAGAGTAGCGAAAGAATAAACAGGGAGAGGAAAATGAAATTCCACTCCCCCACTCTGAACTTATGTTAGCCCACTTTCTCCCCGTGGGCCTGCTTATCAGCGTGATAAGAGGAGCGTACCAAGGGACCACAGGCCGCGTGCTTAAAGCCGATTTGCTCGGCGTAGCGGCGATACTCTTCAAACTCATCCGGATGGACGTAGCGTTGTACCGGCAAGTGTTCTTTACTCGGTTGCAGATACTGGCCGATCGTAAGCATATCGATATCATGCTCGCGCATATCGTCCATTACCTGGAAAATTTCCTCTTTCTCCTCACCCAGGCCAACCATCAACCCGGACTTGGTCAGTACGTCAGGGCGGCGCTTTTTGTATTCCTGTAGCAGCTTTAAAGACCACTTGTAATTAGCACCGGGACGAGACTCTTTATACAGGCGTGGCACAGTTTCCAAATTGTGGTTAAACACATCTGGAGCTTCTTTCTCCAGAATGTCCAGCGCTACATCCATACGGCCTCGGAAATCCGGAGTGAGAATTTCCACTTGCAGGTTCGGGGATTGCGCTCTCGATTCACGAATACAATTGGCAAAATGCTCGGCGCCACCATCGCGCAAGTCATCCCGGTCAACAGAGGTGATTACCACATAGCGCAAACTCATTGCAGCAATGGCATCCGCCAGGTTCTTAGGCTCTTCCGGGTCCAGTGGATTGGGCTTACCGTGGCCCACGTCGCAGAAAGGACAGCGACGGGTACAGATTTCACCCATGATCATAAATGTCGCGGTACCGCCACTAAAGCACTCTCCCAAATTAGGGCAGCTCGCCTCTTCACAAACCGTTGACAGTTTTTGTGAGCGGAGAATATTTTTGATGCGATCCACTTCTTTTGAAGCGGGAACCTTTACGCGAATCCAGTCAGGCTTACGCAGTAGGTTATCGCTGGCAATTACCTTCACCGGGATACGCTCTACCTTATCGCCATCGCGAAGTTTCTCCCCCTGCTGGAGGCGGCGAGTGCGCTTAACGGGCACCAGGTCGGGTTTATCAGCCATTACTTAATTCCTGCTGTTCTGCGCTCAGCTGCGCAAATACTTTTTCATCAATGGGTTGCCACTGGGCGTCGGGCAACTGAAGAGTGTGGAGCAGCTCGCGTACAAAAATCTCGGCGACCTGGCTCCAACTCGGGGTGGGTTCCAATATTTCGGCCATCTGCACCATCTGCATCCCCGCGTAACCACAGGGGTTGATCCGCAGGAATGGAGCCAGATCCATATCGATATTGATGGCAATACCGTGGAAACTGCACCCCCGCCGAACTCGCAATCCGATAGAGGCAATCTTACTTCCCGCACGTGGGCCTTCAGTGAGGTAGACCCCAGGTGCATCGGCCCTGGGTGCCGCTGCAACACCAAAAGTTTCCAGCATTGCCACCGTGGCAGTCTCCAGGGCAGTGACCAGATCACGCACGCCGATTTTTGCTCTGCGCAGGTCCAGCAATGGGTACACCACCAACTGGCCGGGGCCGTGATAAGTCACCTGTCCCCCACGATCCACCTGAACCACGGGTATATCACCAGTATTCAGCAGGTGCTCGGCTTTGCCTGCCTGCCCCTGGGTGAAAACCGGCTCGTGCTCTACACACCAGATCTCGTCGGCAGTTTCGCCATCGCGACTATCGGTATAGCGCGACATGGCCTGCCAGACACTCTTGTAATCTCGCCGCGCAAGATCGCGAACAATGGTCATCAGAGCACCATATGCACAGCGGGGTGCTGTTTCAGTTCTTCAAATAACGCTTTGAGCTGCTCCTCACCAGTGGCGAGGATAAAGAAAGTCATTGAGGTGAATTTACCAGTACTACTGTCACGCAAGGTAACGCGCTCTTCATCCAGGCCGGGGGCATGGCGACGCATCACATCCAGTACAAATTCGTGCGCCTCATCATTGGCATCACGCACGACCTTGACCATGTAGTCTTCGCAGGGAAATTCAATTTTCGGGGCTTTTTGATTGGGATCTTGACTCATACCACTCTCCGGGGCCGGGCTGTTAGATATTGAGAAAAGCTTAGGCACAGCCGGGCGGCGATTATACAGCGGCTAAACAGCAGTGGACAGTGAGCAAAAGGGGAAGTGGACAGAGAGTGGGGAGGGATGGACAGGGATGGGAATCATTCCCATCCCTAAATCAGCAATTAGCTAAAAAAGCCCATTACAAAGCGCTTGATGGAGTCCCACATGCGCTTGAAGAAACCGGCACGCTCCACATCTTCGGCAGCAACTGCTTTAACATCGGCGACAGTCTCACCATCCAGGGTCACAACAACTTTACCTACTGGCTGGCCCTTTTGCACAGGCGCTTCCAGCTCGCCATCCACAATCAGGTCGGCCTTAATGCCTTCCTCACCGCCTCGGGGGATGGTAACGAATACATCTTTAGCTACGGCAATACCCACGCTGGGCTCTTTACCACCCCAGACACGCTCCGTCTGCAACTCTTCACCCTGACCATAGACCTTGTGGGTTTGGTAGTAGCGGAAGCCGTAGGCGAGCAGTTTTTGGGTTTCAGAGGCGCGCTTCTCATCACTGTCGGTGCCGACAACAATAGCAACCAGGCGCATGCCGCGCTTCATTGCAGAAGCCACCAGGCAGTACCCTGCTTCTTCCGTATGACCGGTCTTAATTCCGTCTACAGAGGAGTCGCGCCACAGCAAACGGTTGCGGTTGGGCTGGTTAATGCCGGAGTAGCTGAAATACTTCTCGGAATAAATATCGTAATGCTCCGGGTGGTCCATTATCAGCGCACGCGCCAGTACACCCAGGTCATGGGCAGTCGTTACATGCCCCTCTGCAGGCCAGCCAGTGGCGTTGACAAAGTTAGTATCTTCCATGCCCAGCAGCTCTGCCTGCTGGTTCATAACTTCGGCAAAGACCTCTTCGCTACCGGAGACGTGTTCTGCCAGGGCGATACTCGCATCGTTACCGGACTGAATAATCACACCGCGCATCAAGTCGATAACCGGCACCTGGTCACCCACTTTGACAAACATCTTGGAGCCACCCTTACGCCAGGCCTTTTCAGAGATACGAACCATATCGTTTTCTTTGATGCTCCCCTTAAGGATCTCCTCAGAAACGATATAGGCCGTCATCATCTTGGTTAGGCTTGCCGGCGGTACCGGAGTATCCGCCTCGTGCTCAACCAGGACCTGACCGGTATTGGCATCTAAGAGCAGGTAAGACTTTGCCGCCAATTGAGGCGGTGCAGGGATAAGAGATTGCGCCTGGGCCAGGCCCGCACATAACAACAGGAAAGAACAGGCGATAATCCGTGTGATCATAGGTATATGTCTCGTCATTCCTCGTTTTCGTTGGCTTAACCTGCAACGAAATCTACAAGGTTAATCAGCGGCACTAGAGCTTGTCACCAAACGCCGCCTATCATTACAAAATTACAAAATACAAGAAAAAACGCGTCAATGCGCACTATTTTGTGAACGGGTATTCAAATGACTGCCGCCGACAGCATCAGTCACAATCATTTAAGGCAGATATCACCCTTACCTATTGATACCCAAAAGCCCACAACACTATTCGTAAACTACTTGTGGCTGTCCAAATTGCTTTTGCTCAACAGTTTCCCGCGCTGTTGCCAAAGCTCTCTGCTGGGTGAGTGGGCCAATTCGAACTCGATAATAAGTCTTGCCGCCACTCTGAACAGAACTAACAGCAACAGGATAGTCAATGGCCGCTGCCAATTGGGTGCGAATTTCCTGGGCCTGCGCGGAACTGCTATAAGCACCAACTTGCAGATAGGTATTGTCGGGCAACTTGATAGTCGTATCTTCCGCCAAACCAGCGGTGCCATCACTATTGGCCAGTACTTCATTGGCCGCCGGCAACGCGGCCGGGTCCAGAGCCTCTACCTCAACCCGAGCAATGCCTTTATCAATGTATCCGAGCTTTTGCGCAGCAGTATAACTGAGGTCGATGATGCGCCCGTGCACAAAGGGCCCCCGATCGTTTACCCGCACGATAATACTGCGGCCATTGTCGAGATTGGTGACCTTGGCATAGCTGGGCAGTGGTAGCGTTTTATGGGCAGCAGACATGGCATACATATTGTAGACCTCGCCATTTGCAGTGCGTCGGCCGTGGAATTTTGTTCCATACCAGGAAGCCTGCCCCACCTCTTTATAACCCTTGACGTCATTGCGTACACGATACGTGACACCGTTGACCTTATAAGGGGATTTATTGCCGGCGTCGCCGATCGGCTCGCGGACAGGGATCGGTTCAGGGGCTGCTTGCATATTTACCGGAGCAGCAGGGCCACTATCCTTGATGCTATTAAAGTCCGGCTGCTTTGTGTTTTCGGTTTTCTGTGGTTTTGGCTGCGGGCCACTACAGGCCGCTAATATCAGGACCGCCAGGGCCACTCCCCAACGCGCTTTGCACTGAAACATAATCCCCCCGGCGCGCGACAACTTATTGCTGCCGTCTCCAAGCCGCTATTATCTGGAACTGCTAAATAAAATAGAAAAATATGAACACTAAAAACCCAAATGGTTCCCTCCATTTGGGTTAAATTTAGCTGCGGGACTGAAGCCGCCTTAAGACTTGCCGCCTCTCGCTTTAACGATCTCTTGGGCCAGGTCATTGACGGCCATAGCGTAGAGACGACTACGGTTATAGCGGGTGATAGTCGCGAAATTATTCAAACCGAGCCAATACTGTTTCCCCTGCTCAGTTTGCAGGGAGAATACGTTGGCTGGCATTTCCGGAGCCACCTGGCTAGTAGCGTTAAAGCCTTTGTCCGCCAATTCTCCAACGGTCCACTGCGGCTGCAGAGTATCGTTGACGATTGTCATATCTGCATTCGGCCGGGGGCTGGCCAGTACCGCGACCGGTTCGCCGGGCTTCCAACCGTGCTTCACGAAATAGTTAGCCACACTGCCGATCGCATCGGTAGGATTATTCCATATATCCGCCTTGCCATCGTCGCTGAAGTCCACCGCATAAGAGCGGTAGCTTGAAGGCATGAATTGACCGTAGCCCATAGCCCCAGCATAAGAGCCCTTGAGAGCCAGGGGGTCCATATCCTGCTCACGAGTCAGCAGTAGGTAATTTTCTAACTCTTTGGTAAAAAACGCCGAGCGACGAGGGTAGTTAAATGCCAGCGTGGAAAGAGCATCCAGAACTCGGTAGCCGCCCATATTACCGCCGTACCGGGTTTCAATACCGATAATAGCGACGATCATTTCAGCGGGTACACCGTATTTCTTTTCAGCCTCAGCCAGGGCCTCAGCATTTTGATCCCAGAAGTCCACCCCACCAGCAATGCTCTGCGGGGTGAGAAACATTTTGCGATACTCGTGCCAGGGCTTGGCTTTCTCAGCTGGCCGTTTGATCGCTTTTAGGATGGAGTCTTTGCGCTTGGCCTCACGCATCAAGGTCTGCATTTCTTCGCGATTAAAATCGTGCTCTTCCACCATATAATCAACGAATTGTTGCGCTTGTTTATTGTCCCCATGACCCGGTTCCTGCGCACAGGCAGCGAGGGCCAGTCCCATCCCGATTAATAATCCCGAGGTCCACTTCAAAACGACCGCTCCTGTCTTCATCTCGCGTCTCTAAATCCGGTTATTGTCCCTGTGCAGTGCCCATCAAAAATGCACTCTGCGCCTCTCCGTGCCAACAGCCATAAGAAGGCCAAACCCGGCCATCAATGTAATCAAGGATGTCCCGCCGTAACTAATCACTGGCAAGGGCACCCCAACTACCGGCAACAATCCTGTAACCATACCAATGTTTACAAATACATAGACAAAAAAAGTGAGGGTAATACTCCCCGCCAACAATCGACCAAATACGTGCTGGGCCATAAAGCTAATGTAAATGCCACGGGCGATAATCAGTACATATAGCAAAAGCAGCAACAGGGCGCCGCGCATGCCCCACTCCTCCGACAGTACCGCGATAATAAAATCGGTATGACTCTCCGGCAGGAAGTCCAACTGTGACTGAGTTCCCTGCAGATAGCCCTTGCCATAAATGCCACCAGAGCCGATAGCAGCTTTGGAGTTAAATATATTCCAGCCAGTATTAAAACGGTCATCGTCTGGGTTGAGCAGGGTCAAAATTCGCTGGCGCTGGTAATCGTGTAGCCCCCAGTGCCAAATAGGATAGGCGGCAACCAGTAAAGCCATTGCCGCCACACTGATCATCTTCCAACTCAACCCCGCTAGATACAGGGCAAATAAGCCCGATGCCGCAATCAGGATTGAAGTTCCCAAATCCGGCTGGCGCACAATCAGGGCTGCGGGAACTGCCACAATTGCCAGCGCCCCTATCACTGTTATCAACGAGGGCGGCAGCCGGCGCTGATGCAGATAAGCCGCCACTGCCATGGGGACACCGAGCTTCATCACTTCCGATGGCTGGAAGCGAAATCCACCAATTTCCAACCATCGCTGCGCTCCCATCGCTTTGGTACCAAAGAACAATACCCCAACTAGGAGTACACATCCGGCCAAATAGGCCCAGGGGGACCAGCGTCGGTAAAAATCCAGGGGGATTTGTGCAACGATAAACATGCCCACAAAGGCTACACACATAAAAATCGATTGGCGTCGCACATAATTCATATCACCGCCGGAGGCACTGTATAGCACCCCAAGTCCCAAGGCTGCCAACACTAACAACAACACTAATAGCGGTATATCCATATGCAGGCGGCGGGATAGGCTGACCGGTCTGCGCAGACTTCCATGGACATCTGACAAACGGTGGGAGAAGTCACGACTAGCCATTGCTCGCCCCCTCGCCCAAATGGGTAGCATTCGCAGCTTTCTGCAGCTCTTGCTGCGGGCGTGACATCCACTCCGCAAACAACTCCCGAGCCACCGGTGCAGCAACCTTGCCGCCACCCTCGCCATTCTCGACCAGCACTGAAACGGCAATACGGGGGTTATCCACAGGCGCAAAGGCCACAAATAGGGCGTGATCGCGATGCCTCTCCTGCAGCGCTTCGGAATCGTAACGTGCCCCCTGGGCAATGCCGACCACCTGAGCAGTGCCTGACTTACCCGCCACGCGAAAATCCAGATCTTTACCTGCCCGCTTCCCAGTACCTGTACTGTGGTTGACTACAGCCTCCATTCCCTCGAATACCAGATCCCAGTGATCCGGGCGTGCCTCGAGGTTATGCAATATCTCCGATGGCTGCTCCACCCCGTTGATCGACTTGACCATTTGCGGGCGATAATGAGTTCCTCGATTGGCTATCGTGGCAGTCATCACTGCCAATTGCAGTGGCGTGGCCAATACAAACCCCTGCCCCAACACCGCATTTAAACTATCTCCGGGGAACCAGGGCATTCCGCGGGCACCACGCTTCCAATCCCTAGAGGGAAATAGCCCAGAATTCTCAATCGGCAAATCAATTCCAGTCTTGGCACCCAGGCCGAAATGGGAGGCGATACTATGCATATCATCAATATCCCAACGGTGCGCCATATCCCAGAAGTAAACATCACAGCTTTGCGCCATAGCCTGCACAAGATCTACTTTTTCACCATGCCCCCAGCGCACGTGGTCACGATAGATGCGGGGATCATTAGGTAGCTTGTAAAAGCCTGGGTCCTTAACCGTAGTCTCCCGGGAAATAATGCCTGCCTGGAGTCCACCGAGCCCCATCAGCGGCTTTAAAGTAGAACCTGGTGGATACCGACCCTGGACAGCCCTATTAAACAGAGGTACATCGAGGGAATCGCTGAGCGCCCGATAGTCGGCAAAGCTAATGCCGGTCACAAACAGATTGGGGTCGAACGATGGCTTGCTAACAAACGCCAGCACTCCACCGCTATTTACATCGATTGCAACTACTGCGCCGCGTCGATCTCCCAGGGCATCAGAGGCGACTTGTTGCAGCCGAGCATCCAGGTTGAGCACCAGATCAGCGCCCGGTTTGGGATCTTGTCGCTCAAGTACGCGCAGCACTCGGCTAAGAGCATTAATTTCAACATTTTCGTAACCAACCTCCCCGAGCAGAAGGTCCTCGTAGGAGCGTTCCAACCCGACCTTACCGATACTGCGGGTACCCCGATAGCGGCGCACATCATCTTCGGTAAAGTTATTCAGATCGCTATCACTGATTCTCCCCACATAACCCACACTGTGGGCAAATAGATCCCCCAGGGAGTAGTAACGCACCAGCTCCGCCTCCACCAACACTCCCGGCATACGGAACTGGTTAACACTGATCCGAGCAATTTCATCATCATTCAATCGAAACCGGAGAGGCACCGGCTCATATGAGGGGCGACGGCGCTTGAGGCGTTTCTGAAATTTGGCAACATCGTTTTCATCGAGTCGCACCAGATTACCGATCAACTCCAAGGTCGCGTCCATATCACGAACACGCTCGCGAACAATCGACAAGTTATAACTGGCGCGATTATCTGCCAATAGAATGCCGTTGCGGTCGTAGATCAACCCCCGGGTTGGCGCAACCGGACGCACCTGGATGCGGTTCTCATCAGACTGGGTGCGGTAGTCCTCATAATTGACGACCTGCAGGTTATAGAAACGTGCAACGAGGACTCCCAACAAGAAGACAACACCCAAAAGCGCCACCAACATACGATTGCGAAACAATCGCTGCTCGGTATGAGGGTCCTTGAGGTGGTAATCGTGCGGCATCAGAATTTATTCGATGGTTTTTGACTGGCGTACAAAAAAACTAATTCCCTACATTAACACAGGGCGAGTCAGGAGAGAGAACCGAGTCGGCAAATCTCTCCGCGACTTATCGCAAATGCTTTATTTGTGGTAGGGATGGCCGGCTAATAATGTCCAGGCGCGATAAATTTGTTCAGCCAGAACCACCCTCACCAGCGGGTGCGGCAAGGTCAGTGGAGACAGGGACCAGCGCTGGCGCGCACGAGCGAGGCAGTCTTCGGATAAACCGTCGGGTCCGCCAATTAACAGGCTGATATTTTCCCCGAGCATTTGCCAATCACTTAATTGCGCCGACAACTGCTCGGTACTCCAGGGCTTGCCTTTCACATCGAGTGCTACCACGTGATCCCGCGGCCCCAAAGCGGCGAGCATCGCCTCGCCCTCTTTTTTTCGCGCTTTTTCAATCAGGGCTGCAGAGCTCTTTTGACCTCGTTGGCCGAGTGGAATTTCCACCATTTCCAGAGCAATTTCTCGGGGCAGGCGCTTAGCGTACTCGGCGTAGCCCTCCTGCACCCAAGCCGGCATTTTTCCACCGGCGGCAAGAATGCGGATTTTCACAACAATTAACCCTGGTGCGGATCACTGCCATCGGCATCGTCACGGGTATTCGGAGTCATAGACCAGAGTTTCTCCAGATCGTAGAAACCGCGAACATCTGCGAGCATAACGTGGACAACCAAGTCACCGTAGTCGACTAATACCCACTCGCCCTGGTCGACACCTTCAACACCAATGGGGCGAATACCTTCTTTTTTCAGCTCGTCTACAACGTTCTCTGCCAGGGACTTAACCTGGCGGCTGGAAGTACCAGTACAGATCAGCAGATTGTCCATTACATCTGAAAGCCCGGAAACATCCAGGGAAACAATATCCTTACCTTTCAAATCTTCCAGCGCATTGAGAGCGATATCTTTAATATTTGTCATAACACCTTGATTCATTGCGGGTCGCCTGAAGCAACCTCTGTATAAAGTCGATGATCTTCTATGTACTGCAACACAGTTGCGGGCAGCAAATAGCGTGGCGACTGGCCACTTTTAATTAATTCGCGAATTTGCGTCGCGGAAATCGGCAACATGGTCTGCTCCCGCAACAGCAGGCAACCACATGCTCGTGTATGCAAGTCTGCAACCGTGCTCCGATGATTCTCCAGCAGTTCTGCCAGAGGGCCATGCTCTTCGCTATCGCGATCTGGCAGGTGCCAGCCCGGTCTTGTTACCACCACCAGATGTGCCAGCTCCAAGAGGCGCTCCCAGCGGTGCCAGCGGTGCAGACTCAATAGGGAGTCCAATCCCATACAGAAACTGATGGAGGTTTCACCTCCCAGTTCACTGCGCAGCTCCTCCAGGGTATCTACCGTATAAGTAGCTCCGCCACGATGGAGTTCTCGCTCATCCAGGGTGAGCTCCTCACACCCCTCCAGCGCCAGAGCCAGCATTTCGCTGCGCTGGCGGGACGATACACCTGGCGTCTGCCGGTGGGCAGGCTGGTGGCTGGGTAGCAGGCGCATTTCATCAAATTCGAGCACCTGGCGCAGCTCCAGCGCCATGCGCAAATGACCGAGATGAATCGGATCAAAGGTTCCGCCAAACAGGGCCAACGTATGCCTTTTGCTCGCCACAATTATTTCTCGTACCTCTCGCACTCGCTGCCCCAAAGGGAAAAATGCTTATTGCCGGATATGGCCATCTCCGAACACAATCCATTTTTGCGAAGTGAGCCCTTCCAGGCCAACCGGGCCGCGGGCGTGGATTTTATCAGTACTGATACCAATTTCCGCCCCCAAGCCGTACTCGAAACCGTCAGCAAAACGGGTTGAGGCATTAATCATCACTGAGCTGGCATCCACAGCACTCATAAAGCGGCGGCTGCGACTGTAATCCTGAGTGACAATTGCCTCGGTGTGGCCGGATCCGTAACAGGCAATATGGTCCATAGCCGCTTCCATATCCGCAACAACACGCACAGCGAGAACCGGGGCAAGGTATTCCTCACTCCAGTCATCTTCTGTCGCCGCTACACAGTGAGGAATGATTTCACGGGTCCGGTCACAACCGCGCAATTCAACCCCTTTTTCTTCGTAGGCACTAGCCAAGCGCGGCAGTATATCCGCCGCAACCATCTCGGCAACTAAAAGTGTCTCCATGGCGTTACAAACACCATAGCGATGGGTCTTGGCATTGAGGGCGATATCGAAAGCTTTGTCCAGGTCAGCCCGATCATCGATATACACATGACAAACACCGTGCAGGTGTTTGATCACCGGCACCCGGGCTTCGCGACTGACCCTTTCAATCAGGCCGGTTCCGCCCCTGGGTACAATTACATCCACATACTCCGGCATGGTGATCAGGGCACCCACCGCCGCTCGATCGGTGGTATCGACAACCTGCACCGCCGTTTCCGGCAAACCCGCTTCTCGCAAGCCGGCGGTAATACAGGTGGCAATTGCCTTGTTCGAGTGCAGCGCTTCACTGCCTCCACGCAAAATTGTGGCATTGCCGGATTTTAAGCACAGACTCGCTGCATCAATGGTCACATTGGGCCTGGACTCATAAATAATGCCCACCACCCCCAGGGGCACACGCATTTTGCCCACTTGAATGCCGCTGGGGCGATAGCGTAAATCTTCAACTTCTCCCACCGGATCGGGCAGCTCTGCCACCTGCACCAGGCCCTCGATCATGCCATCGATGCGGGCATCGTTAAGCTCCAGGCGATCTAGAAGAGCCGCATCCAGGCCGCGCTCGCGACCCGCCTGCATATCCAATGTATTGGCCTTCAGTAGAGACACCCGCTGAGTCTCCAATTGGACAGCGATGGCTTTGAGAGCATTATTTTTGGTGGAGGTATCCGCGGCAGCTATCTGTTTGGCTGCGGTACGGGCGGCGCGCCCCATCTGTTCGAGCTTGGCGCGAGTGGATTGCTGATCAGCGGTGTCTGTGGCGGTCACTTGGCTCTCCGTGCAAAATCCGGTCGGCCGCGCAGTATAACCCAGCGAGACCCGGTTTAAAGTGCCGATTACCGGGCCGCACAGCTTTGTATCTAGCTATTCCCGCGTCCAACGGTCCAGGTTCTCGGCGATGGTGGCAAGCCGCATAAGAGGATCTTCTACCGCCAACAGATCTGTACGAACCTTATCCTCCAGTGGCAGAAGCTGAGCCAATTGCCAGGAAAGTGAGTCCGCAGACTCCACCGGCTCAAATTTAAGTGATAGCGACTGCGCCCGCTCCTTCAACTCCTCCAACACCGACAGAAGACCATCGCAATCAGCTGGAATCGGCTTTTCATCTTCATCTGGTATCCATTCCACGTCCCCCAGAAGCAGGTCATCTTCTGCGCGACGGGTGTGGACAATGCGAAAGCGACGCCGACCTTTCACCTCCACGTTTAGCAGCCCTCCCTCGCCCTGTCCCCAATCCACGATGTCGACATAAACACCGAGAGGCCATACTGAAGCGCGCCCCACTTCACCCCCGGAGCGAATCAATACAATGCCGAAGCCGCTATTGGTTTTCATGGACTCACTGACAAGGTGAATATAGCGCTGCTCAAAAATCCGCAGGGGCAAAGTCACGCCGGGGTATAGAGGGACACTCAGGGGAAAAAGGGGTATCTGTTGCAAAGTCATCACTCATTATTTTTTGTGTGCCCTAAAGATAACATCGCCCTAGGGAACTCTGCGGCAGGTTAAGAGACTTTTTACCGCCAACCGGTTGGATTGCGAGCAAGTTTTTCCACTTTGCGGTAATTGTCGCTGGCAAGCCCAACACCCAGCCTTTAAGCTGCTGCGGTAAATTGACCAAACGGAGATTTTTCATGCCTACAGCAACCGCTCGCCATATCCTGGTTGAAAATGAACAGCAGTGCCAGGACCTGAAACAGCAAATCGAGAACGGTGCTGACTTCGGTAAAATTGCCGAGCAGTACTCCCAGTGCCCCTCTAGCCGTTCCGGCGGTGACCTGGGCTCTTTCAGCAAGGGAATGATGGTTCCCGAGTTTGACAAGGTCGTATTTTCCGAAGAGCTGCACAAGGTACATGGCCCAGTCAAAACCCAGTTTGGCTACCACTTGCTGGAAATTACCAGCCGCCAGGACTGAGTCCCGACTGTTGAGCAGACATAAAAAAAGCCGGGGTTATCCCGGCTTTTTTTATTCTTCAAATTCCTTCGCTTCAGGCGCTGGGCGCCTCCTGCATCGGTGCCTCGGGCTCAACTTTATCAGCTTGCCTCTGACGACCGAGGGGCTTGAACATCACCAGCAACAGGGGCAGAAGTGTCAGGGAACCCAACAGTGCGGCGGACATCGCCAGCGCGGTGAGGAGACCGAAATAGATCGACGGAACAAACTTCGACAGCGCCAAAATTGAGAAACCGACAATAATCGTGATCGCAGTGTAGAACATGGCACGACCAATCGTCGCATGGCTGCGATGCATGGTCGCCAGGTAATTGCCATCTTTGGCAAACTCAGCGCGGAAGCGATACAGGTAGTGAATCGCGTGGTCCACCCCGATACCCACGGTAATCGCGGCGATAGTGATGGTCATCATATCCAGCGGGATACCCGCGAGCCCCATACCACCAAGTACCACACAGGCCGCCAGCATATTTGGCACCAGTGCAATCAGAGCAATCCACAGAGAGCGGAATAGCACCAGGAACATCAGCAGGATTCCGACAAAAACGGCACCCAGGGTCAGGATCTGGGACTTAAACAGGCTCTGTAACATATTGTTGTACAGCACCAACAGGCCAGTCTGATGGACATTCTCTGGAGCAATACCCATCTCATTATGAGCGTAGTTGTAGATGCGCTGGATCAGCTCATCGCGACGTAGGGTGGGGTCTGTCTCCATCACTCGCAGGGTGATACGAGCCTGATTATTCTCCACGGATAAATAGGGGTCTACCAGAACGGAGCGAATTTCGGCCGGCAGGCTGGTATTGGCCACCGCCAGCTCAAAGTCATTGAGGGGGCCGCCATTCAGATCCACGGCAACTTTATACAGGGTCGCCAGAGATTGAACCTTGCCTATCTCCGGCTGCTCCTCCAGGTAATCATGCAGCTGCTCCAGCTTTGCCAAACCGGCAACCGTAAACCAGTAGCTCTGCTCCACTGACTCCTCTTCACCGCCAAATGGATCATCGGAGGCAAAGGGGTCCTCTTCTACAGCGAAGGGATCTTCCTCTGCTTCCATCGCAAAGGGATCTTCTTCTCCCTCGAAAGCTGCCTCCTGCTCCTCGGGCTGATCCAGAATAATATCCAAGGTCACAGTGCCACCCAAGCGGCGGTCAATCACCAGCATGCCCTGATAAATTTCCGTGGAATCATCGAAGTAATCGATAAAGCGGTTTTCCACTTTCAGCTGGGATATGCCCACCACACTCACGACGGCTGCCAGCAGTGAAATACCTAGCACCACAAACTTGTGGCGCTCAGCAAAGCGGGAAAACTGCAGGGTAAATGCGTGGGAGTTATCTGCACTCACACTGCCCACACGCTTCGGCAGCACCATCAGGAAACTGGGAATAATCAGGAACGACAGCAGCAGAGCCACAGTCACACCCATCGTCATCATCCAGCCAAAATCGATAACCGGGCGAATGCCGCTCACCACCAGGGACACAAAAGCCACGATGGTGGTCAGTGCGGTATACAGGCAGGGCTTGGCCATAAAGCGCACTGTCTGCAATACCAGCTTTTCAAGATCCCAATCCGGGTTCTGGGCAATATATTCCCGGTAGCGCACCGCCAGGTGGATGGTAATTGCCAAGGTAATAATTAACAGCAGTGCGACAAAGTTGGCCGAGATCACTGTCAGTCGCCAGTCCAGCCAGCCGAGTAGCCCCAGCATCACCACCGCAGTGGTAACACAAGTCATCAGCGGCAACAGCACCCAGCGCGGCTGGCGGAAAATCAGCAACAGAGTAATCACGATAAAAGCGAGAATCCCCACACCGAATACCAGCAGGTCGCTCTTAATAAACGAAATCATATCGGCGGTAATCATGGTGACACCACCGAGGAACAGCTCCGCTTCGCCGTTGTAGCCAGCCAGAATTCCGCGCACGGTATCGACTCGCTGGTGGGCAATTTTCTCTTGCTCAGTACGGTGGGCCAGATAGACCGCGCTGATCTCCTCCAGGAGAACGGCCTCTTCCGGAGTCAGCCCCTCTGTATTGCGCTTGCTGCGCAAAGCATCCCGCTCGCGCACCATCTCGATGCCGCGGCTATCCAGTTTCAGGTTCGCCAGAATGGCGGTCGTCTGCCCGTCCGGACTCAGGATCAACTCCCGATAAATCGGACTGGAAAGGAACTCTTGACGGGCCATATCCCGGTCGACATCGGGCCTGGAGAGCGTGCGCACCTCATCGCTGATATCGGTGAGAACTAGCTTGGGGCTGTATAGCAGTGGGACATCGAGAATGCTCTGCACACTGGACACACCATCTACCTTGGCCAATTCATCCCGCAACTTGCCCAGGGTTTCCAGGGACTCATCACTGAACAGGTCCCCAGTCTTGGAGCGGTAAGTGACGACCAGGAAGTCACCACTGGCATAGCGCTCGGAAATCTCGCGGAAATAATCCAGGGACTTATCAGCTTCCAGAGTGAGGGAATCGGCAGAGGCGTCGATCTTCAGGCGGGACAATCCGAGGGCTGCCAGCAGGGTTAACAGGCCGATAACCACCAACACCACAGCGGGCCGCTTGGTCACCAAGTATTCATAAGACTTCTGTAAAGCTGACAGCATAAATTTCCGCTTCTTTCCAAACTAAAAACTGGCCGCATTGCGGCGCGCATATTGTTCGCCTATGCGATGAATTAGCAAACCTAAAATTTGCCACCGCACCGTTTTATTGGAACTTTTTTCAGGGATTGTCGATATGCCCCAGGTCGCGTTCGGGAAACAGGGTGTCCCTGACGCGACGTTTGAGCTCCTTGGCACCGGGAAAGCCGCCCTCACGCTTGCGCTCCCAGATCAAAATTTCGCCAATCCGAATCTCGAATACTCCCCCAGTACCCGGTTGCAATGCAACCTGATTGAGGTCATCGGCGAAAGTGTGCAGCAATTCCTGGGCCATCCAGGTGGCTCGCAACATCCAGTTGCACTGCACACAGTAATGAATCGTAATACTCGGTTTTATCTCATTGCCCATCCTGCTCTCCCCAGCTGGGCAACAGCTTCTGCTCGATGCCCAGTTGGTCGAGCAGTCGAGCCACCACGAAGTCCACAATATCTTCCACCGAACTGGGCCTCTGGTAAAAGCCAGGGCTGGCCGGCAGGATCATGGCCCCCATGCGGGTGAGTTTCAGCATATTTTCCAGGTGAATCTCGGAGTAAGGTGCCTCGCGGGGAACCAGAATGAGCTGGCGGCGCTCTTTCAGGGCTACATCCGCAGCCCGCTCAATCAAGTTGTTCGATGCTCCGCAGGCCACCGCAGACAAGGTGCCACCACTTGCCGGGCAGATCACCATACTGGCTGGCGCCCCGGTTCCAGAAGCCACCGGGGAAAACCAATCGCGCTTGCTGAACAGAGTTAGCTGACCTTCCTGCGCGGCAAAACGATCAGCGAGGAAATTCTGCAACTCGCGTTCATCGCCCTCCGGCAACTGCATATCAGTTTCGGTGTTGATGACCACCTGAGCCGCCTCAGACAACAGCAACCACACGCGCACATTCGATGCCAGCAGGCATTGCAACAGGCGCAAACCATACTGAGCGCCGGAGGCCCCGGTCATAGCCAGGGTCACGGTCTTTTCGAAAGAGGATTGATGCAAAGTCGATACCTTATTAAGCCCTGCGAGCATAGGACTGCGCAGGAAACATTAGTCTTCTGACTTAGAGATCGTATTTCTGTTCCAGGGCACCGATAAGGCGCTGGTGGATACCGCCAAAGCCGCCGTTGCTCATCACTACGATATGGCTACCGGAATCGGCTAGCTGCAACACAGATTCCACACCATCTTCAATCGAATCAAAAGTTTTGGCCGGCACCGATGAGTGGTGGGCGACGTCTTCCAGGGACCAGTTAACTCCCTCAGGCTGATACCAGAGCACCATATCGGCTCCGGAGCAGGAGTCGGCCAGCTTGCCCTGGTGCACTCCCATACGCATGGTATTGGAACGCGGTTCAATCAGGGCAATGATTTTATCCTCCCCTACCTTCGCCCGCAGACCATTGAGGGTGGATTCAATCGCGGTAGGGTGATGGGCAAAATCATCGTAAACACGGATGCCGGCCACTTCTCCCAGGCACTCCATACGGCGTTTAACCCCCTGGAAGCGTGCCAGAGCTGCCGCACTCAAATCTGGGGTGACACCCACATGCCGCGCCGCAGCCATAGCCGCGAGGCCATTTTGCACATTGTGCTGCCCGGTCAGGTCCCACTCGACCCGCGCCACAGCTTCGCCTTTGAACTGAACCGTAAAACTGCTGCCATCGGCGGCAATATCCACTGCGCACCAATCACCCACTCGCACACCTTCGGCAGACTCGCTGCCAACCCGCTGCACTTCACTCCAGCAGCCTTTATCAAGCACCTGCTCTACATTCTTTTCGGCAGAGGCCACTATCAGGCCGCTAGCAGGCACAGTTCGTACCAGGTGATGGAATTGTTTCTGGATTGCCGCCAGGTCCTCAAAGATATCTGCGTGGTCAAATTCGAGATTGTTGATAATCACCGTGCGCGGGCGGTAGTGCACAAACTTGGAACGCTTGTCGAAAAAGGCAGTGTCATACTCATCCGCCTCGACAATAAAGAAGGGAGACTCTCCCAAACGAGCAGAGACACCAAAATTAGCCGGAACTCCACCAATCAGGAAGCCGGGCTGCATATCTGCCGCTTCCAAAATCCAGGCCAGCATACTGGCGGTGGTGGTTTTACCGTGGGTTCCGGAAACCGCCAATACCCAGCGGCCACCCAGGAAATGATCGCACAACCACTGGGCGCCAGAGGTGTAAGCCAACCCTTTTTCCAACACCGCCTCTACCGCCGGATTTCCCCGGGACATGGCATTACCAATAATCACCAGGTCCGGGACGGGCTCCAGCTGTGCGGGATCATAGCCCTCGGTAATTTGGATACCCGCCTGTTGCAACTGGGTGCTCATAGGTGGATAAACATTGGCGTCACTGCCGGTTACGCGGTGCCCTTCCGCCACCGCCAGTTGGGCCAAACTGCCCATAAATGTGCCGCAAATACCTAGAATATGAATATGCATAGCGGAAAAATGTACTCCTACGGGTTGCGGCGCAAGCTTAACACGGCAATTCGGGCCAGTAATTGCCAAATACCCCAGTTACCATGCAATTTACTCGCTATTCCATTAGACTCCGCCCCCGCATTGGTCGGCCTCATCCCCGGTACGGTGGTAGGAATTTTCCCGAAAGGGTCGACACCCGATACGAGCTCCCGGTTATCCCCACTGGCACAAATGTTTAAAACTAGATGCGAGGCGGACTACCGGATCGGGATACTTCTCTATATCTCTATAAGCACAGGATAACCATGTCGAAAAAGAACGCCTTTTATGCGCAGTCCGGTGGCGTTACCGCCGTGATCAACGCATCCGCCTGCGGCGTAATTGAAGCTGCGCGTGAAAACCCGGACCAGATTGGCAATGTCTACGCAGGGCTAAACGGTATTCTCGGCGCGCTGCGCGAGGAGCTGATCGACGTGAGCCAAGAGAGCGCAGAGGATATTGCTGCACTGCGCCACACCCCCTCCGGTGCCTTTGGTTCCTGCCGCTATAAGCTGAAGAGCCTGGAAGAGAACCGCGCAGAATACGAGCGCCTGATCGAAGTCTTCAAAGCGCACAATATTGGCTACTTTTTTTACAACGGTGGTGGCGACTCAGCAGACACCTGCCTGAAAGTATCCCAGCTGTCCGAGACCATGGGTTATCCAATCCAGGCCATCCATATTCCCAAAACTGTAGATAACGACCTGCCCCTGACCGACAACTGCCCGGGCTTTGGCTCCGTTGCCAAATATGTTGCCGTTTCCACCAAGGAAGCGGCCATGGACGTGGCCTCCATGTGCGCTACTTCCACCAAGGTATTTATTCTCGAGGTGATGGGCCGTCACGCGGGCTGGATTGCCGCTGCCGGCGCTCTGGCCCAGGAACAGGAAGGCGATGCACCCCACATTATCCTGTTCCCGGAAATCGCTTTCGATAAAGAGAAGTTCCTCGCCAAGGTACAAAAGACCGTAGACGAGAAAGGCTACTGCGTTATCGTCGCCTCCGAAGGCGCCCAGTACGGCGACGGCACCTTCCTTGCCGATGCCGGCACCACCGACGCCTTTGGTCACAAGCAGCTGGGCGGTGTTGCACCGACCCTGGCCAACATGGTCAAAAGCGAACTCGGCCTGAAGTATCACTGGGCCCTGGCAGATTACCTCCAGCGCGCCGCCCGCCATATCGCTTCTGCTACTGACGTTGAGCAAGCCTACGCCGTAGGTCGCGCCGCAGTGGAAATGGCTGTAGCAGGCAAAAATGCCATTATGCCAGCCATTATTCGCGCAGAAAGTGAAGAGTACAGCTGGTCCATCGCAGAGGCGCCGCTGTCTGAAGTCGCCAACGTAGAAAAATTTATGCCGCGCGAATATATCAGCGAAGATGGCTTTGGAATTACTGAAGAGGGACGCAAGTACCTGCTGCCATTAATTCAAGGCGAGGATTACCCTCCCTACAAAAATGGCATTCCCCAGTACGCCACCCTGAAAAAGCAGCTGGTGGAAAAGAAGCTGGGTACCGATTTCGAAGCTTAATAGAAACGGTTGCCAGTCTCCCAAAAGCCTCCGAGTAAAATCGGGGGCTTTTTTCTGTAAACGCCTCTACGCAGACTCCACATCAGACCAAACCGCAAATTCATTGCCGCAAGGTTCCCTAAAATGGAAGCGCCTGCCACCGGGAAACGGGAAAATTGGCTTGGCTATTTCGGCTCCGCATCGCGTGACCTTCTCCAGGGTACCCTCCAGGTCGCGGCTGTATAACACCACTAATGCAGATCCATTTTCAGTAGTGCTCTGCAGCTCTGCCTTGAAAAAGCCACCGTCCAATCCCGCATTTGAAAAAGCGGTGTACTCCGGACCGTAATCGGTAAAAGTCCAATTAAAAGCCTCGGTAAAGAATGCTTTTGTCTTACCCAAATCCCTGGAGGGCAACTCAATATAATTAATTTTCTCGCACTCTCTCATAAGCTCACCATTTTCCTTATTTTTCAATTTTCAGGCTGTAGGTCGCACCGGAGTATTCACCACCTGAAAACTGCCATTTGCCAGCGCTAGTGGCCGATCCTGATAGAGAATAATGGCGCGATCCATCATCTGTACAAAATCGAGCATCGCATAAAGCACCACACCTTTTCGCCCCTGATATATATCAGGCCGATAAATCAACGCCGCCATCCTATCGTCCATGGCTTCATAGGTATATGAAGCTTCCCCAACTAACTTTCCTGACGCCGTAACGTAACAATGTGTCGCGGTTTCATAGGTTACCGTGTGGGTAGAAAGGTCGGGGAAATCACCTTGTTTTGAATAGTGTGTGCCGGTCCATTCCAGGCTTAAACCTTCCAATGTCTTAAATGCCTGCAAACTATGTCTCCCCCAGTGGTTTAATAGCTTCGCTGATCACTAGTAACTGATTTACCTGAAGCAATAAAACACACGCTGACTGAAAACGACACTCCTTGCATTAAATATTTATCTATTTTGATACGTCTCCGATAGGCCCCAATGATATCTCGACACTCCAGAAAGACACATTAGGCACTTTACTTAAGTATTTTTCCAATTCAGGGATCGGGCACGCACAAACACTTTCCCCTCCAATAATCCATATAATAAAGATTTTAATGGCTCGCAATGGAGTCTTGCCGGGCTACCAATATGAAAACGAGGAAGTGAAACACTCGGGCATATGCCCAAGGAGGTAAAGATGAAAAAGACGTAATTAACGCGGGGAGGAAAGAAAACGGCCGAATATCTCTTGCCTTAATATCCGACCGTTCAATATGTGGAGTTAAGGAGCCTCTGAATAACTCCGTAATGCCTCTGCGGGTCTTGAAGGCTGCAGATGTTAGGCGTAGCTCGCCGCGAATGGCCGTAGCCCTTTGCAAGAGCTGCAACGCAGCAGCTGTGGCCTTCAAGGCCCGCCCTTCGGGGCTTGCAGAGCGATTCACACTCCGCGTTGCGACTTCTTGAAAGGTCTAGACATTCCTGCGAGGCCGCGCCTTGATTGTGAACCGCTCTGCATGCCAGAGGTATCATGGAGTTATTCAGAGGCTCCTTAATTATTTATTGTTGTTGATATCCATCTCAGTGCCAAAACGGCTTGCGAATCTCAATTTCACGGTAGGCTTTATCTTCATTACCCAGATCGTCTTTCACAGTCAGGGTAATTTCATAACTACCACCGGTGGCATAGCGGTGCAGTGCCATGGGACCGGAGCGGCTGGTGCCATCGCCAAAGTCCCACTTGTAGCTCAGGTTACCGTCGCCATCGTAATTACTGCGCTCTTCAACCCACACCCAGCGCAGGAAGGTGTGGACTTTAAAATCAGCCCGAAGATCAACAACTTCTTCAAGTGGTACAAGCTGCTCAACAGTGGAGATCGCTCCCCTATCGTCCTCAACCTGGAGGATTACTGAATAAGTGCCTGCTGCATCGTAGCTATGACTGGGGTTTTGCTCAGTACTGGTAGTGCCATCACCAAAATCCCAGGCCCAGCTAACGATAGTGCCATCGGTATCGATGCTGCTGTCGAAGTAGTTCACTTCGAAGCCTTCAACACCCCACTCAAACCCAGCAACCGGCTCCTGGTTATCTGCCCCCAGATCCAGTTCAACCACAAGCGGATCGTGATCTGAAGCGCGGAATGCATCAGTCGAGTAGAAACTCTCCACCTGCTCATCGGTTTTATTCTCGATGTTGTAATCCAGCACCCGAGGCTCGTCGGCATTGATATGCCAATCGGCCGCACCTGTTACCAAAGGAGCCAGTGATTCACTGGCGAGGGCGTGATCCAAGTAGCCGGACTCACCGCTGTAGACATAGGAGTAAGCTTCTCCTTCACCGAAAACCTCCAACAAATCAGCGTAACCAGCGTCCTTTAGAGTGCTAATTGGGTTTTCACGGGCGTAGCTATTGAGGTCACCGAGCACCAGAACACGATCGGTGCCGCTACCTGTCGGGTCAGAATCAATCCATGAAACCAGGGCATCTGCGGCTTCGGTGCGCAGCGAGTTCCAGCAGCCCTGTCCATCACCCAGATCATCGTTCAAACTGCCATCGTCAGGACAACTTCCCTTTGATTTAAAGTGATTGACCACCACGGCCAGCTCTTCACCACTTGATAGTTCGGCAAAAGCTTGTAGCAGTGGTTGGCGGTTACCGTCATCAAAGGGATAGCTATCAGTTGTCGCAGCAGCGCCTACAGGCATTACCCGATCGCTGCGATAAATCAGCCCCACAGAAATTTCATCGGTGCCCAGTTGAGTCAGGTCTGGATTAATAAATTGATAGATTTCACTGCCAGTAGCCGTGTTAAGGCCATTAATTAAATCCTGAATAGCACTTTCTGAACCGTAGCCATCGTTCTCAATTTCCATTAAGCCAACTACATCGGCATCCAGGTCTAAAATAGCGGAGATAATTTTATTTCTCTGGCGCAGGAATTCTTCTTCAGTATCAGCCCCACGGGAAGTAGGGAAACCGCCGCCATAACCATCGCCATTAAAATAATTCAGAACATTAAAGCTGGCGATCTTTAAACCGCCCTTACCCGGTAATTGTGGAGCGCTTTCACGCAGGTTGGCAGCAACAAATTCTGGCGCCTCCACGGGATGTACTCGGTAGGCGCTGTAGCTATACCCCATTACACCGCGCAGTCCCTCTACCGTGTCGCCATTGCGTAAGGTATTACTGGCACTGAGACCGGAGACCGGGTACGGCACCGCTTCCGGGTTCTGCACGCTGGAACCATCGTCCAACACAATCCTGTTCAGATCATTAGCGCTTTCCTGTGCTACAGCTGCAACCCCAGGCTCATTGTTGTGGGTGGGGATATAGAGGCGGCCATTTGCCAGGGTGACTTCACCATAGCGCCCCAGGTTATAGTGGTCATTCACCATCAGGGCTTGCGGGAACTCAACCAACATCCCCTCGTATTGCTCCTGCTCTTCGGCAGAACTAAACGGCAGTGTGACTTCCTCGGCAGTCACACTGAAGCCGCTACCACAAACCGTAACGCCATCAACCCCGTCTAATTCGGTAAAGTCATAGTATTCAGTAACCACACCACCGACGCGAACCAAGTCCCCGACTTGCACATCTACACCGAAGCCTTTGTCGTGTACAAACAGCCCCTCAGAGGTATTTATCTGGCCATCCTGGTCACTGTCTTCCTCTTGCAGGAAGAAGCCGGAAAGGCCAGTGCTGGTATCTTGGAAATCACCAACAACAACCGCTTCAATTTCGTGGCGCTCATTCTCCAGAGCGCTTTCAAACTCATCACCCTGAACCTGGCTGATTGACGTAGAAATATCTCCGCAATCGCCGAGAACAACATCGTCATCACCGCCGTCATCTCCGCCACCAGTGCCGTCTTCACTGTGCCAACCGAGGTTGGAAAAGTCGTCCTGGCCCAAGCTGGACCACTGCGCAGCAGGGTCAAAATCCGTGCTGCCATCAACACGACCTTCACTCACACTCCAGTTGCGAGTTAAGGTTTGGTTCTGGGTACCCAGACTGCTATCGCCCCATTGGCTACCGGGATCAACACCGATCTGGCCGATAACATCCACATATCCATTGGGGCCACTCAGGGCAACCGCATCATCCCCATTAAACAGGCCGCTGGTATAAATCTGATCGGCTACTGACAGGATTGAGGAGTCAGCACTGGCGTGGGCGAATACGTAAACATCGCCGTCTGCCAAGCTGCCACTTAGGGCGATGATTGAAGCCGCCGCAGAGGAGCCATTGAAGTAAAGTTCAATGCTGTAGCTACTGAGGTCAACCGCTGCACCCGTGCCATTGTAAATTTCAAGGGCCTTATTGTTACTACTGCCCTCGATATATTCAGAAATAATGAGGTCGCTGGCTTGGACCTCTTCAGCCAAAAATGGTAACCCCAGGGCTGCAAGGGCAGCCAAGCCAATCTCTTTCATAATGTTCTCTTCACTCGTACCTGACACAGATCACGCGGCGCAAAGATTGGCGGTTAATTCCTAAAGTTCGATGAATGAAATATGAAATTTAAATTTCAGCTCTTTGTTCAAAAATCCATTTCACACAGAACCCGCCAAACTCGCCACACAATGCAAAAAAAGCGCCAAAGAATTTGTACGGGGTGATGAATAGCGGCAAAGAAGCTTGAAAAGTTCGCCAAAAATTATATAGTCACTTATATAAGTGCTTATGGAGCAGCTTTTATGAAATACAGCCAACTGGGGACTCAGCTTCGTCACATTCTGGAATTACTGGATGGCGATGTAGCAGAGAGCTATAGGGCCTGTGGCCTGGAGAATTACAAACCCCGCTACACCCCGATAATGCGTGCACTTATCCACAAGAGAGATATCACCATTAGTGAGGTGGTAGCGAGCACCCACATTTCCCAGCCCGCAGTGAGTCAAACTGTAAAAGACATGATTAAACAAGGGCTGGTACAGACCTCTTCTGGAGAAGATGCTCGCCAGCGCAAAATACGCTTGACCCGCAAAGGCAGTGCGTTGATACCCAAGTTAAAACAGCAGTGGATAGCAACTCTGGAAGCTGAGCAGTCCCTCAATAGCGAATTACCGACAGAACTCTCAGAGCTGCTCAATCAAGCAATTCAAGCTTTAGAGAAACGTCCTTATTTAGAGCGGATACAAGAAAATCTATCAATAGAGGCTACATAAATATGAAACGCCAACTCAAGATGAGTTTAGCGGTATTAATCAGTTTTTTTTCCATGTCTCTCGCGGCAAGTTCCGGCGCAATGAGTTCCTGCCAGTTTGAGACAGGCCCGGTTATTAAAGCTGCTGCAGTAGCTATTCAGAAGCACTATATATTGGAGGAAAAAGGACAGGCGCTATCTACTCAACTCAATAGCCTGGCTGAATCCAAACACTTTAATCATCTTTGTAGTGACTACCAACAATTAGCCAGCGCACTTACCAAAGAAATTCGCACCCTTTCCGGTGATAAGCATTTCTATATAGAGCATATAGATAACCAAAAAGAAGCCCATAATTGGATTGAACAGTGGCAGGCTGAAGCGCCCAGCAATAACTACGGCGTTAAGAAAATTGAAATTCTTCCCGGTAACATTGGCTACCTTTCCCTCTCCTCCTTCCACACCTATAAAAATGCCCACCAAACCCTCGCTGCGGCTTTCACCCTGCTTCGCCACAGCGAGGGCCTAATACTCGATTTACGCAGTAATGGCGGCGGAGACGAAGAAACCGCCAATGCTGTTCTGCAGTCATTTATTGCCCCCCATTCTCCCTTTCCCTTTGTTATTGAAAGCCGCAAGGGGAGAGAAATACCGAAACGTATTTCACCTCAACCCTGGCCCAGCTATGGTAGTGACAGGCCAATGGTCATTCTGATTGATGGAAGATCCTTCTCTGCATCTGAGAGTACCGCCTTCTCACTACAACAGCTGGGCCGAGCCACGGTTATAGGTACTGCCAGCGCCGGTGGGGCACATATGATGGAGTCTCCCCAATCCCTCCCCTATGGCTTTGAAATCGGTATCCCAGATAAACGCCCAGTTTCTACGATTGTCGGCAGCCGCCCCAACTGGGAAGGACAGGGTGTGATCCCCGATATTGAAGCCGGCCAGCAGGAGATCATTCAAATCGCATTAAAAGTAGTGGCAGAGGCCCTATAAGGCTCCCTTTACTTTGCTAAATTGAGCACTAGCGAAACGGGCACACAGGCTTGACCCCGCTCCACACAGGCAGAGCCAAATCCTCTTTATTATCGGATGGCGCGCCAGTTCGGCTTTTGAAAGCCCCCTCCTCTATAGTCAGGCGCATCAAAGCTGTTCCCTTGCGCTCCTGTAGGCTGGGGAGGCGCACCTGATCCCAGCGCTCCGGCTCTATATCATCAATAATCGCTTTAAAAACCGCATCAAATTCCCGCTGCTCTTTGACCCTCTCACCTCGGCAAAACAATACCGCAGAGCGATAATTAGCACTGTGATGAAAGGCTGACTTGGCCAGTACCCACTCATCATAACGGGCAAATGAAATACAGACCTGCTCTCCTGCCTCCAATAGTTTTTGTAGCCGACTCTTGTTAGCCAGGTGAAAATACAAAAACTCCCCCAGGCGCCAAACGGTTAAAGGAATAATGATGACTTCACCGTCTTCAATAAATCCGACATGGCCCAGTTTTAGCTCGTCGACAAGCTTATAAACATCCTCTCGCCGATAACTGGCACGCTTGGGAGCACGACGTACACGACTCTTCGCTGAGGTTGGCAATTCATCAGAGATTGGCGAATGTAAATTCATAAAACCTCCTTTAATTCACTCTGGTATGAAATAGATATCGCCAATGTAGGATCTTACTGGTACGCTGATAAGCGCCAGTTTTAATTATTTTATGGTGCCAGTTTTGAGTGCCGCCGAACTTACAGACCTAACTCTCGAATCAGGCCAGCCGCTACAGGAACAATTGTATCGGCAATTGGTAGATTGGATCTGCAACGGCCGGCTGGCTGCTGGTACCAAGCTCCCCTCCTCGCGCCGGTTGGCAGAATTCCTCTCTATCAGCCGCAATACAGTGACATTAGTTCTGGACCAGCTGAAAGCGGAGGGCTTCCTTACCAGCCATCCTGGGAAAGGCGTATTTGTATCTCCCGAATTGCCGGCCTACACAAAGAAAACACATAGGCAAGGTTGGCAAGCACAGAGGAATAGGTACCTGCCATCACTTTCTCACTATGGTGATTTTGCACAGACATTATCTTGGGGTGAGAAAAGTGAAGATCAATCTCTCCCCTTCACCCCCGGCCTACCGGATCTAAGCGCATTTCCATTCACTATTTGGAACAAATTATACCGCCGCCACCAATCCAGGTTAGCTCTCACAGGTTACGGGCAAAGCCAAGGTTATTTACCTTTGCGTATGGCACTTACGGAATACTTGCGCAACTCCCGGGGAGTTCGCTGTAATGCTGAACAAATTATTATTACCAATGGAGCTCAGGAGGCCCTGAATTTATGTGCACTAGTCGCGATTAACCAGGGAGACAAGGTTTATATAGAAAATCCGGGATATCGCCGTGCTCGAGCAGCTTTCCAATCTGTTGGAGCAAAGCTCGTACCAGCGAACCTGAAAGATAAGCACTTGGATGTGGATAAGCTGGTCAGTAGTGCAACCGAAGCCAAGTTACTTTTTACCACACCAACACATCAGTACCCAATGGGTGGTGTTATGCCTGCTGGTGAACGAATCAAATTATTGGATTGGGCGACACAGGCAAGCTGCTGGATAATTGAAGATGATTACGACAGTGAATTTTCATTCCAACACAAACCCATCGCAGCACTCCAGGGGATGGGAGAAAATACACCTGTACTCTACATGGGGAGCTTTAGTAAGACCTTGCTACCCAGCCTACGATTGGGCTATTTAGTGGTGCCTAAATCTACAGTAGCGGCATTTACCCAAGCAAAAGAAATGTTATCTGGCCACTCCCCCTTAGTCACACAAGCTGTCGTGGCAGACTTTCTCGATGAGGGGCATTTTGTGCGACATCTTCGCAAAATGCGCGCTAGTTATATGAAGAAATGGGAACATCTCTGTCAGCTTATTCGGGAAGAAATACCACCTCCAGCCGGACTAATTGCCAATAGCGCTGGTATGCACTTGGTTATATCCACGCCGGGACACGACGACATCACCCTTTCAAAGAAACTACGTGAATACGGATTTGGCAGCACACCACTATCGCTCTTCTATTCCAATAAAAATGAAGATTCAGGGTTGGTGCTCGGATTTGCCAATACAACTTTCGAACAGAGGACAGATTGCGTAAAGATTCTCGCAAAAATCCTGAAAAAGTAGCCATTGCACACCCAAACGAAACTTATTTTTATAATGCAGGTTTCTTCATTCTTCGCACCAGCATTAAGCACCTCCACCTAAAATAAAAAAGTAAATATTTTAATAGAATAAAAACAGTCTATTATCACCAAAATATCAAATAAAACCCAATAAATTAGGAAGAATTTCCTATGGCTCTTTCTCAAACCTAGGTCACAATCTCCATGGCTTTGGGTGTTCACTCTCTTTTTTAATTACTCAGATAATTAGGGAAATTTGATATGAAAAATAGAAATATGAATTCTATAAAAGCATCATTGCTCGCTGTATCCGGTATTGCAGCACTATCGCTCTCCGCCGTCGCTTCAGCTGTCAGCTGTGGAGATACCATTACAACAGCAGAAGTACTCACCGGCGATATTCTTGGCTGCGCAAGCCATCCTGCACTCGTGATAGATGCTGGCGGATCACTCGATATGGCGGGTTACCACCTCAGTTGCGATGGCAGCGGAATTGGCATTCAATTGAAAGACAGTGATAGAGTCCTTGAGGATACTGTTGGTGGAAGCACTATCACAAACTGTAACAATGGCGTATCAGCCGAAGGTGATGGCAGCCATCAAATCTTTGATATCACTGCTTCATCAAACTCTATTGCAGGAATCGCACTTTGGAGTTCAGGTAATACAGTTGAAGCCACCGATGCTAGCGGCAATGGGGGAATGGGTATACGCGTTATGGGTGACGGTAATCGTGTGAGATACTCTTATGCATCAAGTAACGGTCTCCAAGGAATAAAGATCGTTGGTGACAATACTCTCATCAGATTCAATGAGACGATTCTCAATACATCGAGTGGGATTGTAATTGATAGTGGGGATGGCGGCATTGTTGCCAATAATCTATCAGATAATAACGGCGTTAACGGCATTATGATGTTGGGATTGGGTCAAGTCGGATACTTGATCATTGGCAATACCGCAGAAAATAATGCCGGTGCAGATCTTGCTGACCACAACCACCCTGCTTGCACTGGCAATGTATGGATTAGAAATACTTTTGGAAGTGCTAACGATGCCTGTATTAATTAAATAATATAGCGACTTTAGTGGCGAGCCGATTAGTTTTAAATATCGGCTCGCTCTCACCTAAAATAAAATCCTTCCACTCGCGAGCCATTAACTACCAACAGATGTTTTCTAGAATAAAATTGTTACTTATAACAGCAATTAATAGTGATCCTTATAGCTAGTAGCGACTTCCCCTGAGAATAAGGTATAGAAATCAAAGAATGATAAAGCTCAGTAAATACAGAGGCTGCTTTAAAGGAATAGCCATCGGCGATTCATTTGGCGCCCCATACGAGGGTGGCGTTCTAGAAAGACAACTCTGGAAAATTATTGGGAAAACCGAACAGGGCAAAAAGCGCTACACCGATGACACGCAAATGTCTATTGATATTGCGACCTCCTTTCTTGAACATAATTACCTTGATCAAGACCACATAGCCAAAAAATTTGCCCAAAGTTATCGCTGGAGCAGAGGATATGGTCCCAGTGCAGCGAAACTATTAAAAGGCGTCAGGGACGGTAAACGCTGGCAAGATTTAAACCGAAAAAAATTTAAGCACGGTTCTATCGGCAATGGGGCCGCCATGAGGGCACCTATTATTGCCCTCTGCCATTCCCAAAATGACTACCGCCTCAAGCAATATGTACAATCGGTGTCTGAAATCACCCACGCCCATCCAGTTGCTGTCGAGGGAGCATACTTGATCGCTATAACCATCTGTGAATCCCTGCAAGACCATTCAAACAGAGAGATATTGAACAAACTTGAAGTAAGTTGTAAGTCCGAAATATATCGCTACAAACTGGAAAAGTGTGCGACTCTACTGTTTAACCAGAAGATTCCACATCCGCAGCAAATCAAGCAATGGCTAGGTAATGGTATTACCGCGCCAGAGTCCTGTATCACTGCCATTTATTTTGGACTTAAGTATCGAAACTCTCCTTTAACGTCTGTATTAGCTAATATTTTTTCCTTAAGTGGTGACACAGATACCTTGGGTGCCATGGCTGCTAGCATCTGGGGAGCATTAAATGGAGAAGACCGAATGGAAAGCATGGCCGACAAGGTCGAAAACATCGATTTTATTACCGAGCTTTCTGAGAAACTCTATTTCACCCAATATCAGCATGAACAAGCCTTACAACCCGCATAGCCTACTAAAAAGGGAAAAGGGAAGAATACACCGCGCTTGGACCCTATGAGGCATGGATGCCGATTAGAAGCTTACAGGGATGTATTCGCGGTGAGTCTCGAGTGCGGTGTATTCTTTCCTTTCACCCCAGTAGTAAGCCTTAAAAAAGTAGAGCGGATCGTAAAATAACCAAAATGTTAATTTAAAAATCTCTGACAGCTTAACCAGAGCACCATGAGGCTATTAAGAAGTGCTTTATTAGGACTGGATACTTCTCACCCTGGCCAAAAGCTTTTCGATACTATCAACAGTAGTGCGCGCCCCAATAGCGCCAACAAAGAAGAAATGGTTACCTGTAACGGTCTGTGAAAAATAAGCGGAAGACGAGCGGATTATAAGCTGTACTAGCTCCCACCTTTCCCTTGGAATCTGCTCTGGAGATGCACCTCCTAAAAGTTTACTGGCAAGAACTCGATTGCGAATAAATGCCCAATCATCAATATTGCACAGCACATTTTCCAAATCCCCCATTGAATCACTCTGAATAACAACGGGAATTGGATAGTCCAAGAAGTCAAAGGTGTTTGCCGTTTTCAATGCCCTGGAAAGATCTTCCTTAAACCCTTGCCCATCATACATTAATCCAGTGCCAATAAGCGCGATGGGAATTGCTCCAAGGAACGCCTCCAGATAGATATCTTTGGGGATAATTGTGTGTTGGTTTAAGGTGTTCTGCTCATCAAGCGCGGCCAAAAAGGCAGGATATATGCCCTTTCGACTGGCCATCCCATCAACTGTCATTTCGATGGCCTTGGCATTAGCTTCGGGAAGAAAGCCCGGCAACGCGGGTTCTGCGGCCATAGCCACAAAGCATTCAATCGAAAAATTCAAGGCTTTCGCCGCCCGCGCTAGAGCCCCAGCGATTTTCCCTCCCATACTCCAGCCGCACACCACTACCGAATTTGGAAGGTTATATTCAGACAAAATCTTGGCAATAATTTCTGCAGCCTGACCTCCCCAATCTTGAATTGTAAACTCCGGGTGAGTACTGCAAAAAACCGCATTTTCCATAGGGTAAGAAATAGCAAGGAAGGGAAAACCCGCTCGATTGACCCAGTGACTTATAAAATCATCTGGGCGGCCACCGGGATAGCCGTAGAAAATACGCGCTAGATGCGCTGTGCCTGGAATAAATACCATTAGCGGATTGGTACTAACCGCCGGAATATAACGGTAAAGCACTGGAAAACCATTGATTGTTTCCAGGACTTCCCCGTCAAACAAAGTGGGACTCGGTGCCATATTCACCCTGCGAAGAGGCAATCCGTTAACTTGGCGCTTTCCCCCAGACCTCCTCTAAGCGCTTATCACGCCCACAGCGGTAGCGATAATACTTGTAACGCAGGGGATTACGTTGGTAATAGTCCTGATGGTAGGCCTCTGCGGGATAAAAGGTTGCAGCGGGTTTTATTTGTGTCACCACCTTTTTACCCAACTCCGCTTCTACCTTTTTCTTGCTTTCCTCTGCTAACACCTTTTCTTCTTGATTGTCGTAAAAAATCTCGGCTCGGTACTGGTCACCTCGATCGCAAAATTGACCACCGGAATCAAAAGGGTCAACGTTGTGCCAAAAAATATTCAGTAAGTCGGAATAGCTGACTTTATTCGCATCGTACTTTACCTGAACAACTTCCGCATGCCCCGTACCACCGGAAGACACCTGTTCATAGGTCGGGTTTTTGACATGGCCACCGCTGTACCCTGAGGTGGTTTCCAGGACGCCATCGACCTTGTCGAATGGCGGCTCCATGCACCAGAAACACCCTCCTGCAAAAATAGCCGTGCGAATATTCGATGAATCCTGAGCCAGGGAAATACTGGCCAATGAGAGGAACAAGAGAGCAATAATACTGCGCATCATTCAGTCCTTTACCGATTGTCGATGGAACACATTCTCTTCTGTCGTCTATTCGCAGGAATTTATTACAGAGTGACGGTACCCTCACAGGCGCGCAAGAAAATATCCCGATACTCTATCCCATTAAAACGCATCGGGTTAGTACTAGCGGAAGGCTCTACCGATGCCATTTTCCCAACTCTGTCGGCATCAGTGTCATCAATTCCAATCTCCGACAGGCTGTGGGGAATCCCCAGCTGCTTGCGCAATCCGAGCAACCAGTTGAGTACCGCATCAAATCCGCTATCAAACATTTCATTACCGGCCAGTTGTAGATAAAGTGCCAGATGCCCCATAGGCACCTGGATGGCTGGACGGTTGGCGATCAGGACGTAGGGCATCAATATCGCATTTAACAAACCGTGGTGCTTGTCATACAGGGCTCCCAGTGGATGTGCCAGGGCGTGGATAGCGCCTAAGCCCCGCTGGAAAGCTGTAGCCCCCATACAGGACGCTACCAACATTTGCTGGCGCGCCTCGAGTTCTGCGCCTATAGCATAAGCTCGAGGCAAATACTCCTTGATCAGGCGCATCCCCTCCAGAGCAATTCCCTCGGCCATAGGATGGTATTGAGGGGAGTAAAAAGACTCCAGATTGTGTGACAGCGCATCCATTCCCGTCGCTGCGGTGAGGTCTGGCGGCAACCCCATAGTCAATTGAGCATCGAGAATAACGATGTCCGGCATCATGCGCGGATGGAAAATCAGCCTCTTAACCTGTGCTTTCTCATCGGTAATTACCGCAACCCGGCCAACTTCAGAACCTGTGCCAGCCGTCGTGGGAATGGCAATCAGCGGTAAAATACCCTCTGGGTCCACACGCCTGTAGTTGTCGCCTATATCCTCAAAATCCCAAATACTGTGCTGCTGTCCCGCCATAAGGGCAATGGCTTTGCCCGCATCCAGGGCCGAGCCCCCGCCCAAGGCAATGACCCCATCGCACTTCTGCTCACGCAGCTTGGCCACCCCATCGGCGATATTTATCTCATTGGGATTACCTTTGATTTTGGAAAAAACGCTAACTTCCAGACCCACCTGTTGGCATGGGTTAACCGCACTATCGATCAGTGGCAATGCGGCGACTGTAGGATCAGTAACTAACAGAGGCTTGTGAATATTCAGCTCCAGGCAAGCTTCAGCCAATTCAGTAATGCGACCGGGACCAACCCAAACGGTCGTGGGATAATTCCAATTGACATGGTATTTATCCACAATTTCCTCTCTGACGTTCTGTCACTTTTGCATATTCAAAATAGGCTGTGACCTTTCGGAAAACAGGCAGACAATTTCACTTTCTGCATCCGGCAACCGTTCCCGCTAACCATCATGTTTAAAATGAAATGACTTGGGGCGGGTTAAATTCTCAAATCCAATTTTAGAAAGCGTACATCCACGACCAGATTGCTTAACACCCGTCCAGGCCAATTCCGGATCCAGGTAATCACAACGATTTAAAAAAACAGTGCCGGCCTCTAAATACCCTCCCATCTCCATTGCTACATCTTCATCGCGGGTAAAAATAGCCGCAGTAAGACCAAATGGGCTGTTATTCATAAATTCTAGAGCTTCGCCATCATCATGCACTTTCTGCACCCCCAGCACCGGCCCAAAAGTCTCCTCGCGCATCACTCGCATATGGTGTCGCACCCGGGTTAACAGTTGCGGTGCCATATATTGGGTGCCCCGCTTGTCCATTGGGAATTCACTCACATCCAAGTGGACCTTCGCGCCCTCCGCTATCGCTTCATCCACCTGCGCGCGAACCCGATCGGCAGCTTCCGCACGCACCAAAGGCCCCAAAGTGGTCTCCACTTGATCCGGGCGCCCCAGTCGATAGTCGCGCAGTAAGTCGACCGTTTGGGAAATAAACTCAGAAAAAATATCTTCATGCACATAGGCCCGCTCAATACCGCAACAGGACTGCCCGGAATTAAAATAGGCGCCGTCGACTACCGCTGCCACAGCCTGGTTAATATCGGCGTCGGCGCGAACATAGGCTGGATCTTTTCCCCCCAGTTCAAGTCCCACTTGAATAAATCGACCGGCAACTGTGCGTTCTAGATTCGCGCCAGCGCCAACCGAGCCGGTGAAGGCAACATGCTGGATTTCCCCTGCACAAGCTAATCGCTGGGTATAAGCATGATTTAAATGAAGAAACTGAAAAACACCGTAGGGCAGTCCCGCCTCGCGAAAAATCTCCACCATTCGCTCAGCACACAGCGGCGTCTGTGCCGAGTGTTTTAAAATAACTGCATTGCCCGATAGCAGTGCCGGTACCACTGCATTAACCGCCGTTAGGTAAGGGTAATTCCACGGGGCAATTACCAGGGAGACCCCTAAGGGCTCGCGGCGCATAAACCGGGTAAAACCCGGCTTCTCGGGTAATTGAATGTCAGCAAGGGCTTCAGTAGCAAGCTGTGCCATGGTTTGCGCACGATCCATAAACCCGCTAATTTCCCCTCCTGCATAACGGATTGGGCGCCCCATCATCCAACACAGCTCCCGCCCCAAACGCTCTTTCTTAACGGCAAATATTTCCACAGCCCGCTCGATAATAGCGATGCGCTCATTGAGGGGAGTTCGCCTCCATGCTTTTTGTGCTTTACTGGCCCTATCCAGCACTACACGGATTTCCACCTCTCCCGCCAGAGCGCGCTCTACATAAACACTGTTATCAATAGGAGAAATACACTGAAGGTGGTGCATGATTTTTGTAGTCTTCATCGGCGTCGATACTCCCAATTAAATAATTTCGAAGTACCGCTCCAACTCCCAGTCACTCACATGGCGGCGATATTCCCGCTCCTCCCACTCGCGACTGGCAGAAAAGTGTTCAACAAAGTCGCTGCCAAATAGTTCCTGTGCTGCTTCTGACGCCTTAAATTGCTGAGTGGATTCCCACAGTGTGCCCGGCAGAACCTGCTCGCCTTCCAACTCCAGCGAATAAGCATTGCCGGTGACAGGCTCACCGGGATGCCATTGCTGCATAACACCGTAAAGACCCGAGCCCAAAGCTGCTGCCAGTGCTAAATAGGGATTGGCGTCGGCGGCCCCCAAGCGGTATTCGATGCGCTGGGAAGTATCGCCACCCGGGATAGCGCGCAGAGCCGTTGTGCGGTTTTCCACTCCCCAGCTGGCTCCTGTTGGCGCCCAATACCCTGGTACCAAGCGGCGATAACTGTTGACAGTCGGCGCCATCAGGGCAAGGAATTGCGGCATCAACCTTTGCTGCCCAGCAATAAACTGACGCATTACCTGGCTGATACCGTCTGGCTGGCCCGAATCGAAAAAAGCCGAATCACCGCTGCCACTATTGCGCAGTGATAAATGAATATGCCCGCTTTGCCCCGGGTACTCACTGGACCAGCGGGACATGAAAGTGGCCATCAAGCCCATTCGCTGTGCCAATACTTTTATAAAGGTTTTAAACAAGGCAGCTTTGTCTCCAGCGGCCTCAACACCATCCACTGCAATAGCCGCCTCTAAAACTCCCGGACCTGTTTCTGTGTGTAAGCCCTCCAAGGGGAAGTCCATGCGCTCACTCAGTTCCAGGATTTCCCGGTACAGCTCACCGTGGACAGAATTTCGCAGTATGGAATAACCAAACACATCAGGGGTAAAAGGCTTGAGGTTGCGGAAACCCTTGCTCCGCACTGACTCGGGCGTTTCATCAAACAGGAAAAATTCGTACTCCAGGGCGGCATAGGGATCAAATCCCAGTGAGCGGCAGCGCTCAATTACCCTGCGCAGAACTGCGCGGGGACACAACGCCTGGGCGCGACCGTCAAACTCGGCGAGAAATAGCAGCATGTCATCTTCAAAAGGTACATCCCGGCAACTTTCTGGAAGAATGCGGACCGGAGCGTCTGGATATCCGGTGTGCCAACCGGTATAGCGGGTATTGTCGTAGAGCTGATCCTTAACATCCCAGCCCAGGACCACATCGCAAAACGAGAAGCCCTTTTCCAGGGATGAGAGGAACTTGGCGCGGCTCATATATTTGCCACGCATTACACCATCGGTATCGAATAAGCCCACTTTGACATGACTGAGGCCTCGTTCTTCGACAATTGCGCGGGCCTCCTGAGCGGTTTTTACCTCCCGTGCCTTTACCATGACTGGTCCTGCCCCGTTGTTGTTATCTCCGAGTTACAGGATAGACCCGCCAGACGAGCTTCGACGCCATAAACCCGGCGCAGGCGTGACTTTCAGCCGAGCCCCTCAGCATATATAATCCGCGCTCCAGATTTTCAGTTATCTATTCATTCAGGACCAGCAATGAGCTTCGAAAAGATCCCGGCAGGTAAAGAACTGCCCAACGATATCAACGTAATCATCGAGATCCCTGCCAACCACGACCCGATCAAGTACGAAGTGGACAAGGACTCTGACGCAGTATTTGTGGATCGCTTCGTTGCCACTCCGATGTTCTACCCAGCAAACTACGGCTACGTGCCCCAGACTCTGTCTGAAGACGGTGACCCCCTGGACGTGCTGGTTGTAGCACCTTACCCGGTAATGGTTGGCTCTGTAGTCCGCTCCCGCGTTGTGGGCGTTCTGAACATGACCGACGAATCCGGTGTTGATGCCAAACTGCTGGCCGTACCGCACACCAAGCTGACCAAGCTGTACGATCACGTTGAAGAAATCAGCGACCTGCCCGAGCTGCTGATCAAGCAGATCGAGCACTACTTCGAAAACTACAAAGCCCTGGAAGCGGGCAAGTGGGTTAAAGTAGAAGGCTGGGCTGACGCCGAAGCTGCACGCAAAGAAGTTATGGCTTCCCGCGAGCGCTACCTGAAAGAAGAAGGCTAATCCCCTCTTCTTTCAGCAGACTCTGAGCAATAAAAAACCGGCCTAGTGCCGGTTTTTTACTGCCTGTTAGGAGAGACCCTGTCAGTTAACTTCCCAATTGGGAACAGAGACAGGAGATAGCTCCTCCCCTTTGCGCTCACTCTCATCCAGAAGCTGGCCTTCCGCTGCACGCAAACTGAGGTGCTCTACCTCAACGCTGACCGGTTCCACCGACTTGCGTTCGTGCTCCTTAACCAAGTTTCCCTCCATGGGCGCCAAGGTCCACTTCGGGCTAGCCGCAGCTTCCATCTTGGGCTTGGTTTGCTCAGCAACAGCTGCGCCGCTGCTTTCGTCCTTAATAGTGACCTGTGCGCCTATTTTGGCCAGGTTTGCACGAAACTTCTGTGCCTGGGGCAGAGATAACCCTTTCTTCAGTACCAGCGGGCGCCCACTGAATAATTTCTCTATCGCCTGGGGATTGCTTTTAAACAGGCGCACCATACTGGCCTTTACATCACCGGCGGTAAAACCCGCCACCAAATCACCGCGAAAAACCAAACTGTAGGCAGATTGCGACATCAATAATATTTCCCTGAGTTACTCTTCCGAATCCAGAGTCTGGTCCATGGTATAAGCCGGAGCCCCTTCTACACGCCCTCCTACCTGGCGGGCGGGAACACCGGCGACGGTTGTATGGGCCGGCACATCGTGCAAGACCAGGCTACCGGCGGCAATTTTGACGTCCTCTCCCACCTTAACCGGACCCAATACTTTAGCACCGGCGCCAATCATCACTCCGGGGCCAATTTTCGGATGACGATCGCCGCTGCCGCTGCCACTGCCGCCCAATGTCACCGAGTGGAGAATCGAGACATTGTCCTCAACCGCACAGGTCTCCCCCACCACTAATCCAGTGGCGTGATCGATCATAATCCCGCAGCCAAATCGCGCTGCTGGGTGGATATCCACCGAGAACTGTTCCGATACCTGGCTCTGGAAATAGAGCGCCAAGGTATGGCGGCCTTGATTCCACAACCAGTGCGCTATCCGGTGGGATTGCAGGGCGTGAAAACCCTTAAAATACAGGAAAGGCGTCAGGTACTGGTCGCAAGCCGGGTCCCGGTCATACCAAGCGCAAATATCCTCGCTCATACAGTGGGAAATACTCGGATCATTAGCCAGAGCAGTGGCAATCACTTCCTGAAGTGCGGTTGCCGTGAGGGCATTGTGCTCCAACACCGAAGCCAGGTGATCCGCCATAGCATCACCCAGAGACTTGTGGCGCAAAATGGTATTGTGGAAATAACTTGCCAGGATAGGTTCGCCAGCAGCCGCCTCTGAGGCTTCAGCCCGCATCGCCTGCCAAATATCCCGCTGCCCTTGAACGGCCGCTTCCTCACCCATAATTCATCTCCCTTATATTTCCCAGGGCATTCACTGCGGCGCAGCTTGGCAGGATCACTAGCCCCTTTCAAGAGGAAGCCTCCATCGCAAAGTAGCTTTCTTGCCACCCGCCATTGAGGTGGTAATAAACTGTAACCAACCTATCTCAACAGACCGCTATAGTTGCCCATTAAATGGGGGGTAGCAGTGATCCGGAACCCAGATATAGCGCGTATAGATTTCCTGAAGGTGCTCGCAAACCGCAGTGCCCAGGGATAGTTCTGACTCTTGTAGCAACTCGGACAGGCGCTCCACGCTGAGAAGTTCCTGAAGCTCTCGGGCCCTGGGGGCATAGCTCAGGTGCCAGCGTTCCGGTGCGACTCCGCCGCGATCCTCTGCATAGGGCCGGAACAGCCCATAACTATTACCCGTGCTGATTTGGTTATCCAGCCAGCGGTGGAAGGCGCCAAAAACTCCGTCGTCCGCCACCTCCTGGGGAGTGAGCTGGACTGCATAGTCAGCGGGGACTGCCGCCGCATCGATAATATCGAAATCGGTACCCCAGTGGTGACGGGATGCTCCCGGCAATGCGGACCAGCGCAGAATGGCGAAGATCAGCCCCCGCTCGCTTAACTGTTCAATATCCAGGGGAGTACCGTGACTATCAAGAACCGGGCGGTGACCTTGTGCTTTGGCATTCCAAATCAACAGTTGTCGATCAAAAGCGCGAAAACCGGACACGATTTTAGGGGCAAACCCCTCTTCACGGGCATCCCGACTCAAGCGCTGAAAGGCGATCAGTGCTTCGGGATGTAAAAGCTGGTCAGAAGCTGGGTCAACAATGACATGCTCATCGCCGAGCCCAAATAACATACGCTTCAGCGGTGTCGATAACATTTGCATCTCATTATTAGGCGAACTCCAAAGGGCAGGCTAAATTATTCAACAGGCTATGCCTACTTTAACAGAGCGCAGACAATCGCCCTTAACTATGGCACCAAAGCAGGGGCACCAAAAGCAGGCGCGCCGCACAATAATCTGGCGGTAATGTTTGTTAGCCACCTGTTAATTTATGTTAAGTTCAAAGCCGCAGTCGAGGGGTTGGCTGCGACAACGGACGCTCAAACTGGTAGGGAAAACCGAATGCACCCGAGTCAATCAGAACTATTAAAACTAAAAAACCTGGGCCTGGCCTCGGTCAATATTCTCCACTCTATTGGCATTCGCTCCCACGATGACCTGCGCAGGGTTGGGCCTGTCGAGGCCTTTATCAGCATTCGCAATCGGGGGATTAACGCCTCCAAAGTAATGCTCTACGCTCTTCAGGGCGCGCTGATGGATGTGCACTGGAACGACCTGGAGCCGGAGCTGAAACAACACCTCACCAGCGAGGTCGACCGCCTCCTTGCCACCCAAAACTCTGACTAGCAATTCCCCTCAAACACCGCGGAAAGAGTCGCAGACACACGCACTCGACGGACTCGGCACAGCAGGCCAAGCTGTGCCGGTCTACAGTAAGGCAAGTTGCGCCAACCCTATCTAAACTTACCGGTGGAGCCACGGAATAATTCCGTAAAGACACTCACTCAAAGGAGAGATCCGATGTTGCGCATTGGGCTATTCCTGCTGACCAACCTTGCTGTCCTTGTATTGGTTGGCATTATTTTCAATATTTTTGGAATTGGGGGAATTCTTCAGGCAAACGGTGTCGATCTCAACCTCGGCGCCTTGTTGCTGATGTGCGCAATTTTTGGTTTTGGCGGGTCTTTTATTTCCCTGCTCTTATCGAAAACCATCGCACGGGTCAGTACCCGCACACAAATTATCGAGCAGCCCCGCAGTGCCGATGAACAGTGGTTGGTAGAAACCGTACGGGAACTCTCCCGCAAAGCGGGCATCGGTATGCCAGATGTGGGGATATTTCCAATGCCCCAGGCGAATGCCTTCGCCACCGGTTGGAATCGCAACAGCGCCCTGGTCTCTGTCAGTGCCGGTCTGTTGCAGCGCTTCAGCCGAGAGGAAGCCCGCGCCGTTATTGGCCATGAAATTGGTCACGTGGCCAATGGCGATATGGTGACGCTGGCACTGATCCAGGGCGTGGTAAATACCTTTGTGATGTTCCTCGCCCGCTTGGTTGGGTTCTTCGTAGACCGGGTTATCTTGCGCAACGAAGAGGGATTGGGCATCGGCTATTTTGTCACATCTATTGTTATGGACATCATATTCGGCTTCTTCGCCATGATGATTGTCGCCTGGTTCAGTCGCCGCCGTGAATATCGAGCCGACCATGCCGGTGCCACACTGGCCAGTCCTCAATCCATGATTGCCGCACTACAACGGCTCAAAGTGGAGTCCGATCGCGGCCACGAGGAACCCCTACCCGGCAATATGAAAGCCTTCGGTATATTCGGTAGCATGGGAGCGCTTATGGCTACGCACCCACCACTGGATGATCGTATTCTCGCCCTGCAAAACTTCCGTAATTAGTGTCTAATTGGATAGATAAGTGATCAGAGCTGTAGTTTCAATTTCTCACAGAGCTGCCACTAAAACGTAGTTACTTTCTATGTGGACGGATGCAAAGTAAAAGCATTTATGCAAAGAAGTGTCCTGAAGTACATCCCACTACTCGTCGCCACATTTTTAATTGGGTGTTCTCCTTCATGGAGTGACGGCCCTTACGAGATTTATTGGATAGATGGCGAAAAAGCCCTTGGTTTTTATTTGGGGGACGATGCCTACATCCGCCGTATCGATAAGCCACATCATATCAGTGCAAACGAGATGTTCGTCTCAGTCTACGCTTGCCCTGAGGGTGCCTGCGCTTACTATTACATAGATCGAATTAAAGACCACAAATTTGCAGATTCTTCCGAGTTTGTTTTTGGCCCCTACACAGAAAAAACCTTTTTTCAATTGGAACAAAAGCTAAAACTACCAACATTGGAGCAATAATAAAAACATGAGAAAAGCATCAAGATTTATGCCTAAATACAAGCCTAAAAGGGCAAGTAAATTTACACTATTTGCTTTTCTACCAGCAGTTATAGCTATCCTTATTTACCAGCCAATGTATCTTTTAGCTTTAGTTGGCTTAGTATTATTGGCCATAATTTGGGGCTATCTCAAACAACCCAAAATTGATAGGCATTTCCAACATCTACGTGACAACCGCAAAGGTTTATCCATTTGTGAATTTGCCCGGGAGTTTGATTGTAAAATTGTAGATACATGGATTATTAGAGCGGTGTATGAGCAACTACAAGCGGCACTTCCCACCAAACAACTGGTCCCAATTCAAGCATCAGATGATTTCTTTAATACCCTAAAACTGGATGAAGATGATCTCTATCTGGACTTATTTGAGGAGATCGCACAAAGAACCGGGCGAACCCTTGAGGACTATCAAAGCAATCCCTATTACGGCAAGGTAACAACGGTCCGGAATCTGGTACTGTTTTTTAATCACCAGGGCCGTGGCGAGGCAACCTGACAGGTAGAGAGAGGTTTTGTACTGTTCGATAAAACTACCGTGTATGTCGTCTCCATAGCTCCCAGCTTTAAATCTCGCCAGCAGCCCCCAATAAACAGCCAACACCGCATAACGATTGCAAACAAGATACACTTTTAAAACAGCAACAAACAAAAAGGAAGACGACAATTACAGACGTCTCTTCCAATCCGGTAGTTCAAAGGGAGGATTGTATTAATGACTCTACTTAAAACTCTACGCGCCAGCTTAATCTCAGTCTTTTTACTGCTTACCCCGGCAATATCTGCACAGGCGGAAACCTTTGCCACCGACGACGAACGCAACACCATGCAGGTGTTCAATTTTGCCAGTCCGTCAGTGGTCTATGTCACCAATGAAACCCTGGTACGGGATCGCAGGACCCTGCGCCTCCACTCAGTGCCCAAAGGCGCCGGCAGCGGATTTATCTGGGACACTCAGGGCCATATTGTCACCAATTTTCACGTCATTGAGGGTGCGCGGCAAATCACCATTACTTTGCAGGATCGCAGTGAGTGGCCGGCCGAGCTGGTGGGATCTGCGCCGGAAAAAGATCTGGCCGTTCTGAAAATTAACGCTCCCAGGGAGTTGCTAAAACCGCTGGTTGTGGGCACCTCCAGCAATCTCGCGGTAGGCCGTAAAGTACTGGCTATCGGCAACCCGTTCGGCCTGGATACCACTCTCACCACCGGTGTGGTCAGCGCCCTGGGGCGGGAAATTGAAGCCGCCAACAACCGCACCATTCGCAATGTTATCCAAACAGATGCGGCTATTAATCCAGGTAACTCCGGCGGCCCGTTGCTGGATTCCCAGGCGCGTTTAATCGGGGTCAACACCGCAATTTACAGCCCCAGTGGCGCCAGTGTCGGTATTGGCTTTGCGATTCCAGTGGATACGGTCAAAAAAATTGTGCCGGAACTGATCAATCACGGCCGCCTGGTGCGCCCGATTATTGGTATCGAATCCGCCCCGGACCAGTGGAGTAGCCGCTACGGCTTTGAAGGGGTCGCCGTTTTGCGTACCGCTCCCGGGCTTCCCGCAGAGAAAGCCGGCTTGCGCGGTATCCACCGCACCCGGGGTGGGGGCTGGGAATTGGGTGATGTGATTGTAGAAATAGAACAACAGCCGATTCGCAGCTACGACGATCTGCTCAATGCCCTGGAAAAGCACAGTGCCGGTGACGAAATCACTATCGGCATACTGCGTGACGGGACAATTCGCTACACGTCCATTAGACTCGCGGCACCCGAATAAGCAGGCGCTTGCGCCCTGAACAAGAATTAGGCCGGGAGCCGATAATCTATGCAGAAGTACTTCCTGTGTCGCTATGACGAATTAAGCGAAGGTCAATCCAAAGGGTTCTCCCTCGGAGACACTGCCGCCGGCACTGACAATGTGTTTGCTGTGATGAAAGATGGCGAGGTCTACGCCTACAAAAACACCTGCCCTCACCGGGGCATCAATCTGGACTGGCAGGAAGACCAGTTCCTCGATCCCGATGGCGCACTTATTCAGTGCGCCTCCCACGGCGCGCTATTCCTGATTGAATCCGGGGAGTGTATCGCCGGGCCCTGTACTGGTGATGCCCTGACGCCAGTACCGGTGGAATATGCACAGGACGGTCTCTACGCATTACTGGCCGACTGACAGCTCCCT
The DNA here is from genome assembly GCF_052467815.1 of Microbulbifer maximicatervae (SeqCode). Taxonomy (NCBI): domain Bacteria; kingdom Pseudomonadati; phylum Pseudomonadota; class Gammaproteobacteria; order Cellvibrionales; family Microbulbiferaceae; genus Microbulbifer; species Microbulbifer maximicatervae (SeqCode). The sequence goes on along the minus strand of NZ_CP174326.1, from coordinate 2,462,947 downwards.
GCCTTTCCCTCACGGGAGAAAAGGCAGGGCCTCCACCAGCTCGACGCCTTCAGCACCGAGCTTCGCGCGGTATGCGAGCACTTGCACACCAGCATCGACAGCGGAATCCAGGGCCTCAGCATAAGCGGGATCAATTTCCCGCGCCGCCTGCACCGTCTCGATACCGCTGTGTTGAACGCAGTAAAAAAGTACCGCCCGCACTCCGCTCTCAGCCAGCTTTTGCAGTTCGCGCAGGTGCTTGGCGCCCCGGGTACTTACCGCATCGGGGAAGTAACCCCGTGCCCCATCTGCCAGGGTCACATTTTTCACTTCTACGTAGCAGTCCCCATCGGCACCGGACAACAACAGATCGATACGGCTGTTTTCCTCGCCGTAGCGCACTTCCCTGCGCAGGGATTCATAGCCCTGTAACTCGCTGACTACACCGGACAGAATGGCCTCTTCAACCAGAGCATTGGCGCGGCCTGTGTTCACCCCCGCCAGGGCTCCATCCGGGGTCGTACAGATTTCCAGAGTGTGACGGTACTTGCGCTTGGGATTGCCAGAATCGGAGTACCAGCAGTCTCCCCCCTCCACCCAACAATTCTTCATAGACCCCGTATTTGGGCAGTGGATGGTAAACACTTCGCCACTGGCAGATTCCACATCGGCGAGAAAGCGCTTGTATCGGCGCAAAAGTGTTGCCTTTTGCAACGGGGGGGTAAATTTCACGGGCTGGACCACTTGGCTGTAATTTCAGGCGCCACAAAATAGCAGACAACTATTTGTGGCGCGAATCGCGCAGATTTGATAGCTTCCTCGCTCTCGGTCGCCAGGGGTATCGGTACCGAGAACAGGATTAGCCTGACACCGCAGCGAATTTGATAGGTGAAAAAAGCATCACTTAGAAAGATTCCGGTCTAGGCTAGATTGAATTTGGTGGTATCGCCCCCATAAAGGGGGGCCCGTATAGAAAGAGAGGCAACGACTATGCCCAAAACTGCTGCGAGCACCGAATCTCTGCACGGCTTTGAGCCCTACAAGGAGACGCAGGGCGAAGAGTACATGAATGAGAAGCAGCAGGAGCATTTCCGCAACTTGCTGTTGGCCTGGAAGGCCGAGCTGATGGCGGAAGTGGACCGCACCGTTTCCCACATGAAAGACGAGGCCGCAAACTTCCCCGATCCCGCAGACCGCGCCAGCCAGGAAGAAGAATTTAGCCTGGAATTGCGCACCCGCGATCGCGAGCGCAAGCTGATCAAGAAGATCGATGCCACCCTGGAGCTTATCGACCAGGATGACTACGGTTTCTGCGAAGCCTGTGGTGTTGATATCGGCATTCGCCGCCTGGAAGCCCGTCCAACCGCCACTCTGTGCGTGGACTGCAAAACCCTCGCGGAAATCAAGGAACGGCAGATCTCCGGCTGATCCACAACCGATAGCGGCACGGCGTTCGCTTGCGATCGCCCTGCTCGGAGGGGGCGATCAATGTATCGCCCCTATTCATTTTGAACAGCACAACTCCCTATATTGGTCGCTTCGCACCCTCCCCGAGTGGACCGCTCCACTTCGGCTCACTGGTGTGCGCCGTCGGCAGCTACCTCGACGCCCTCGCCCATGGTGGACACTGGCTCCTGCGCATGGAAGACCTCGACCCTCCCCGGGAAGAGCCCGGCGCGGCAACCCGCATCCTGAAATCCCTGGAAGCCCACGGACTGCACTGGCACGGCCCCGTCGAATGGCAGAGCAAGCGCTACGCACTCTACGAGGAAACCCTGTCCACACTGCGCCAACGGCAACTTATTTACCCCTGCGACTGCTCACGCAGCCAGATTAAGAAAAATGGTGGACATGCGAACGACTTCTGTCGCCTTAAATACGATGTGAGCGAACCCTCAGCGCTGCGGTTGCAATGCGCAGGCGGCGAGGAAGGCTTTGTGGATATTTGGCATGGAGAGCAACGGCAGCTAATCCGCGAAGACACGATTCTCAAGCGCCGCGACGGCCTCTATGCCTACCAACTGGCAGTCGTTGTCGACGATATCGACCAACAGGTCAACCAGGTGGTGCGCGGCTCAGACCTATTGGATACCACCGGTGCACAACAGCGCTTGCATAAAATCCTCGGCGCCACTCCCCCCCAGTTCGGCCATCTGCCGCTGGTGATGGGCCCTGACGACAGGCAAAAACTCAGCAAACAAAATCACGCGCCGGCTATCGACGACAACATGGCTTCCGGTAACCTGTGTAAGGCTTTACAGTTCCTCGGCTTCAAACTGCCAAACACTGCCCCAACAGAATCCCCCGAGCATATTCTCAAGTGGGCTACCGCACGCTGGCGCCGCCACCAGATAGATATGCGCAACCGCCAATTGCACTGATTCCAAGCTGCACTTACCATTTCCGCGCCAGCCGCCCTTAGGGGTCCGGCTGATAACCCGCGTTGACGATTACACAGGGATGACTTCTCACCGGTACAGTGCGCGGGCAACAAATTTCTCTAGCGGGTTTTCAAGGCGATCTATGAGTAACCGCACACTATTAATTCTGCTGGTGTTGGTGGGTTATGTATTCTCCCCCACCATCTTCACCTGGATGATCAATCCCGTCGGCGCCTGGTACCGGCCTTTTATCCTCTGGTTCGTGCTGATCCTGCTGGCGATTTTTATCCAGTGGAGGCGCAAATCGAATGAGCTTTGATATTGCCCACATTGCCCTGGTGGGAGTGGCCTATATCGCCACCCTGTTTTTTGTCGCCTTCGCCACCTCCAAGGGCTGGCTGCCTTCCCGCTGGGTGCGGCATCCACTGGTTTATGTGCTCTCCCTGGGCGTATCGTTATCGGCCTGGACCTTCTACGGTATCGTCGACCTGGCCTGGCAATATGGTTACGGGGTACTCGCCTACTATCTGGGCACCGGCGCCATGTTCCTGTTTGCGCCAGTAGCCCTGGAACCACTGGCGCGCCTGGCACAGCGCTACCAGCTGTACTCCCCGGCAGATCTTCTGGTGTTCCGCTATCACAGCCGCCAGGCGGGGACTCTCGCCACCCTGTTTATGCTGTTGGCGCTGCTCCCCCTGATCGCCCTGCAAATCCAGGCAGTATCTGAGACCCTGGCCCTTTTATCGCGGGATAGTGTGGCTGCCCTGGCACTGCCGGACAGCGGTGTATCGAGCAAAAACCTAATCGCATTTTTTTACTGCGTACTGCTAGCGGTATTCACCAGTATGTACGGCGCCACCCGCGAGCGTGGCGAGGGCCTGGCCAGTGCCATGGCCCTGGAGTCCCTGGTAAAACTGGTGGCGCTAACCGCGGTGGGCGGCTATGCCATTTACGGCGTCTTCGGTGGATTTTCCGGCCTGGATGAGTGGCTGCTGGAGAACCCCGATATGCACCAGCTGCTCTACACCCCCATCAAGCAGGGCTCATCCCACACCCTGCTACTGGTGTTTATCGCCACTGCCGTGGCTATGCCACATATTTTTTACCTGAGTATTGCCGAGCGCCCCACCGGACAGGCAATGCGCACCGCCAGCTGGGGCTTCCCCCTGTTCCTGCTGCTGATGGCCCTGCCTATCTTCCCCATCATGTGGGCGGGCTTTGCCCTGGATGTGGCCGGCCCGGTGCAGTACTTCTCCCTGGCGGTTCCCCGCGCCAGTGGCTCGGCACTGCTCACCACCCTGGCCTTTATCGGCGGCCTGTCGGCAGCCACTGGCGCACTGATTATGATCACCCTGGCCCTCGCCACCATGGTGATGAACCACTGGCTGCTGCCCGGCACCCGCTGGCACTCTGAAGACAATATGTACCGGCAGCTGGTGTGGCTGCGCCGCGCGCTGATCGCCGCTCTATTTATTGCCGGCTTTGCCTTTTACCTGTTACTCAACAACCGACTCTCCCTGTCGGACCTGGCCCTGCTGGCATTTATCGGATCACTCCAGTTCCTGCCTGGAATTTTTGCTGTAATCCACTGGCCACGAGGCAATCGGCGCGGATTTGTCGGTGGCCTGCTGGCGGGCATGTTGCTTTGGGGGGGCGGCCTGTTAATTCCGTCAATTTTTGGGATTACCGGCATCACCCTGCCCGGCACCTCCCTCCAGATCCCCCTGGGGATGTCTATCTGGACACAGATCACCACCCTGTCACTGGGGGTCAATGTCCTGTTATTTGTCGGCCTGTCTCTGTTCACCCGCACCAGCAGCCTGGAGCAGTACGCCGCTGACCTATGTAGCGACGACACCATCGCCCAGGCTCTGCGCCTGGGACTGGATGTGGAATCCGCCGCAGATTTTCGCCTGCGCTTGGCTGAAAGCCTCGGGGCCGCTACGGCGAATAAAGAAGTTAAACGCGCCCTCGCCGCCCTCAATCTGCCGGACAACGAGCGCCGCCCCTACGCCCTGCGCCAACTGCGCAACAAGCTGGAGTCCAATCTCTCCGGCCTGCTGGGGCGTGTTCTGGCGGTGCAAATTATTGATCGACACTTCCCGTTCCAGAACAGCGATCAGCCGGCAAACAAAGACATTCACCTGATCGAGACCCGATTGGGCCGTTATAAGCACCAGCTCACCGGCTTGGCCGCAGAACTCAATAACCTGCGCCTGTATCACCGCCAAATGCTGGAAGAGCTGCCGATGGCCGCTTGCTCCCTGGGGCGCGACGGAGAAGTCCTGCTGTGGAACTACGCCATGCAGGACCTCACTGGTATCAGTGCCAGCGAGGTAATCGGCTCGAAACTGGAATACTTGGCGGAACCCTGGCGCAGCCTGCTAGGGGAGTTCGCCCTATCCACCGATGCCAGCCGCTTTAAGCAACAGGTGAGCCTCGACGGCAATAGCCACTGGCTCAACCTGCACAAGGCGCGGCAAAAACGCAGCCGCAGCGATCGCTCCCGCGACGAGCGCGGCGATGCACAAATGTTGTTGCTGGAGGACATTACCGAAACACAGGTCTTGGAACAGGAACTTATCCACAGCGAGCGCCTGGCCTCTGTGGGTCGCCTGGCCGCCGGCGTAGCCCACGAAGTGGGTAACCCGGTAACGGGAATCGCCTGCCTGGCGCAAAACCTCCAGTACGACTGTGACAATCCGGAAGTCCTGGAAACCGCCGACCAGATCTTGAGCCAGACCCAGCGTATCAGCCGTATCGTCCACTCCCTGGTCAACTTCTCTCACAGCGGCAACCAGGAAGACAGTGAGCGGGCCCCAGTGGACCTCTATGCCTGTGTACAGGAGGCGGTCAACCTGCTGTCCCTGCAACGGGATAAGACCGAGGTCCAGTTTGAGAATCGGGTACCCGAAGACCTGATCGCCCCGGGAGACAACCAGCGCCTGATCCAGGTGTTTATCAACCTGCTCAGCAATGCCCGCGATGCCAGCCCCGATGGCGGCCAGATTCTAATTGAGGGCTATCGCAAGAGCGGCAGTGCCTGTGTCTCTGTCACCGACAGCGGACCGGGAATTTCAGCTCAGCATCGTGAACGGATTCTGGAGCCCTTCTTCACAACGAAAGAGCCCGGCGAGGGTACAGGACTGGGCCTGGCAATGGTTTACAGCATTGTCGAGGAGCACGGCGGCCAGCTGGAATTGGTCAGTCCCGCAAATCCGGAAACCGGGACTGGCGCCCGCTTTATTGTGCAACTCCCCCTGGGAGACTGAGATGGCTAGACATCCAAATCGATCATTATTTGTGCAAAAATAACCCGATTAACCGTTTTTGAGTTGCATCGAAACGGCGCCCGGGTAAAACTAGGCGCTTACTGAGCATTTTGTAACCAGGCGTAACATATGAGCCACATCCTCATCGTCGAAGATGAAGCCATTATCCGAACGGCGCTGCGCAAGCTTTTAGAGCGGCACCGCTACAAAATCAGTGAAGCGGGTTCGGTAAAGGAGGCGCTCACCAAGTACCGCCTCAATGAAGTTGACCTGGTTATTTCCGATTTGCGCCTGCCCGGCGCACCGGGCACCGACCTGCTCAAGCACGCCGGTGATATTCCGGTACTGATCATGACCAGTTACGCCAGCCTCCGCTCTGCGGTGGACTCCATGCGTATGGGGGCCGCCGACTACATCGCCAAACCCTTTGATCACGACGAAATGCTCGCAACCGTCCGCCGGGTCATTGGCAAAGCGGAGCAGAATCGCGCCCAGCCCATCAACGAGAAAGAAAATACCGGCACTATCGCCGGCATGATTGGCAGCAGCCCTGTGATGAGGGAGCTCTACGGTCGCATCCATAAAGTTGCCCCCACAGACGCCACCGTCCTGGTGCACGGTGAAACCGGCACCGGTAAGGAACTGGTCGCCCGGGCTATTCACGAGGAGAGCCGCCGGGCCAACAAACCGCTGATCTCCGTCAACTGTGCCGCAATTCCCGACACTCTGATTGAATCGGAGCTGTTCGGCTACGAGAAAGGCGCATTTACCGGTGCCCAGAGTTCCCGCGAGGGACTGGTAGCGGCAGCCGATGGAGGAACCCTGTTCCTCGACGAGATCGGTGAGCTGCCCCTGGAGGCACAGGCCCGCCTGCTGCGTGTATTGCAAGAGGGCGAAGTGCGGCCAATTGGCTCGATCGAATCCCGCAAAGTGGATGTGCGCCTGGTAACAGCCACCCACCGCAACCTGCGCCAGCTGTCAGCGGAGCGTAAATTCCGGGAAGACCTCTACTACCGCATCAATGTGGTGCAAATGACGCTTGCCCCCTTGCGCGAGCGAGGCAGAGACGTCCTAGCACTGGCAGAGCACCTGTTGGAAAAGTTCTGCACCAAGATCGAGCGTCCTTTATTGCGCTTGTCACCGGAAGCCATCCAGGCTGTTACCACCTACACCTGGCCCGGTAACGTGCGCGAACTCGAAAACGCCATTCAGCGCGCTGTGATCCTGACGGATAAGAACAGCCGTGAGATCGACCACAAAACCCTGGACATCGATCTGGACCTGGTACCGATCGAAGAAGCCGATGGCATCCCTCGCCCACGCAGCCTGCACACTGACCCCCGCGAGGACCTGTCCCTGGAGGACTACTTCGCCCGCTTTGTTATTGAACACCAGGACACCATGAGTGAGACGGACCTGGCCAAGAAGCTCGGCGTCAGCCGCAAATGTCTGTGGGAACGACGCCAAAAGCTGGGTATCCCCCGCAAGAAGAGTCGCCGCAGCGCTGCCGCAGAAGTGTAAAAACTAACCCTATCCCCTGGGGGCTTCCGCCCCCTGCTCCCATTCCTCCCCCACCTGCCAGTCTCCTCCATTACTTTGTTACCCCACCCCCACAGGGGTTACCAACCAGAGTGTTACCCACACCCACCCAGAAGTAACAACTCTCGCACCTTCCGTAACGCAATAGCTCCAGGAAAAGTTCCGTCAAATTTCGTAAAGATCGCAACCTATTGATTTATAAGGATTTTTAAAAGTTGGCATACTAAGTGCTTCACTCTTAGTACAAAAATTGAAAACAGCCAACAATAAAAATAAATGACTGTTAAAAGCCCTATAACAACTAACAATAAGTGGGGCGAAACATAATAAAAATAATGGGGCGGCCGACAATAAAAGCAATGAGTGGCCAAAACCGCAAGAACAACAATAAACAATAACAATAAAACTCAAGAAGAATAAGAATAACAACAAGCGCGTTGCAAACTGACTGAACTGTACCTGGGAGAGGGTGTTTGCTTGAAAGCAAATTGAGAGCGCAAGGAAGCCGCTGCCTTCATACTGGTAATAATAATTCCCATATTTCTTTTCCCCCGAACTTACAGGCACCCGCATATTGCGGGCGCATTCCTTTGCGTGTGTTAGAATCGCGCCCGCGAGTCCCGATCTCTGAGGATAAACAGCCACTGAGGCTCCTTTCCGGACTCGCTCCTGGGGTAGCCCAGGTATAGAGGCTCCAGCAGTGCCATCGTGAATCTCCCCAGAGGGACCACCACTTATACAGGCCGCCAACCAATGCGTGGCCAAGCACAGCGGGGCTTTCCCGGCCATCCCTAAATGGCAGCAGTCAACATAGACAGCCGTATGCTCAACAACCTGATTAGTAGTATCAAACGCTGGCGCAAGCCGGCCAGTAAAGGCCCCAGGGTTATCGCCCGCAACGACCACAGCATCTCGCGCCGGGAAATCAGCCGCGCGGCCTTAACCGTTATGAAGCGCCTTCAGGATGCCGGATACCAGGCGTATATCGTAGGTGGAGGTGTGCGCGACCTGATGCTCGGCGGTCACCCCAAGGACTTTGATGTGGCCACCGACGCCACTCCAGAGCAAGCCAAGGTGCTTTTTCGCGGCGCCCGCATTGTCGGTCGCCGCTTTCGCATCCTGCACGCCCGTATAGGCCGTGAAGTTATCGAAGTGACTACCTTCCGCGGTCACCACAGCGATGGCGAGACCCACGAGGCCAAGCAGTCCGAACACGGTATGCTGCTGCGTGACAATGTCTATGGCGACCTGGAAAGTGATGCCATGCGCCGGGATTTCACGGTCAACGCGCTCTACTACACCACCAAAGGGTTTGAAATCCACGACTACACCGGCGGTGTCGAGGATATTGAAAAGCGCCTGATTCGAATGATCGGCTCCCCAGAGGTCCGCTACAAAGAAGACCCGGTGCGCATGCTGCGCGCAGTGCGCTTCGCCGCCAAGTTGGATTTCACTATTGAAGGCAAGACGGAAGCCCCCCTGCACGAGCTGGCGCCACTGTTACGCAATATTGCCCCGGCTCGCCTGTTCGATGAGATTCTCAAGCTGCTGATGAGTGGCCACGGAGAGCACACCTTTGAGCTGCTGCGCCAGTACCAGCTCTGGCAACACCTGTTCCCGGATAACGCCGCACAAATTGAGGCCAACAACGCGGCCCTGAAACTATCCCAGCAAGCCCTGCGCAATACGGACCAGCGTATCCGCGCCGATATGCGTGTTACCCCAGCGTTCCTCTACGCCGCCCTACTCTGGCCTGCGGTGAGCACCGAGCAACAAAAGCTGATTGCCAAGGGCACCCCGCCAGCGCCAGCGCTGGCCCAAGCAGCACAAAAAGTTACCAGTTCACAGCTGGCCCACACCGCTATTCCCAAGCGCTTCTCAATCCCAATGCGGGAAATCTGGGACCTACAACAGCGCCTGCCCCAGCGCGGTGGCAGCCGGGCCCAGCGTTTGCTGGAACACCCCCGTTTCCGCGCCGCCTACGACTTCCTGTTGCTGCGGGAAGAAAGTGGCGAGATTGAAGCGGGCCTGGGCAAATGGTGGACCGACTTCCAACAGGCTGACGATGAGCAGCGCCAGCAAATGGTGCGCAAGCTACAGCGCACAGGCAGCGGTGGGCGCCGCAACCGCAACTCTCGCGGCCGCCGTCGCAAGCCGAGAGCAGAACAGTAATGGAAACGGTATACATCGGCCTGGGCAGTAACCTGGCAGAGCCCGGCAAACAACTGCGCAGCGCCCTATCGGCCATGGAACGAATCCCCAGTACAGAATTATTGGGGTGTTCGAGCTTTTACCGAAGCGCCCCGGTCGGCCCCGGCGATCAACCCGATTACATCAATGCCGTCGCAGCATTGAAAACAGCACTGTCCCCGCTAGCACTACTGGACCAGCTCCAATCTATCGAGCTGTCCCACGGGCGCGAGCGCTCCATCCGCTGGGGCGCCCGCACCCTGGACCTGGATATCCTGTTGTTTGGGGAATCTCAAATCGATGAGCCCCGCCTACAGGTCCCACACCCGCGCATGGCCGAGCGCAACTTCGTACTGCTACCCCTTTCTGAACTGGCTCCCGCGATGGAACTGCCCGGATTGGGAGCCCTTCCAGCACTCTTACAGGGCTGCCCGGAAAACCGCCTGGAAAAGGTTTGATCGACTGAGGCTCCCCAACTACTCGACGGGCGGCCCTCTCAATAGTACTTTTGCGTTTGCAACTCATCAGGGAAGACCCCAGACAAAGAGGAGTCGCTCAAGTGGTTATCGAAAAACCCGAGACCAGCACAGCTGAACTCAACCTGTCTAATAAAACACCGCCTAAATTTATCGCGGTGGAAGGCAATATTGGTGTGGGAAAAACCACACTGGCAAAGAAGCTGGCCTCCACATTCAATTACGACACGCTGTTGGAATTACCCGAGGAGAACCCCTTTTTGGAGCGTTTCTACCGGGACCCCCAAAATGCCGCACTGCCCACCCAGCTGCACTTTCTCCTCCAGCGATCACAGCAAATCCAGGCACTCCGGCAGGACGATATCTTTGAGCCGGTGCGGGTGTCGGACTTTTTGATCGAAAAAGACCAGCTGTTTGCTGAAGTCACCCTGGATAAGGATGAGCTGCACCTATACCAACAGGTGTACAAACACCTCACCCTGGAAGCACCCAAGCCGGACCTGGTGATCTATTTGCAAGCCCCCCTCGATGTACTGCAAGCCCGAATCCGCAATCGGGGAATCCCGGCTGAGCAGGCGATAAGCAATGAGTACCTCGCCACCCTCAACAACGCCTACACCCGCTTTTTCCATTTTTACGATGAGGCGCCTCTACTCATCGTCAATACCGAGGAGATCGACATTGTCGATAGCCCAGAGGACTACCAACAGCTGGTCGAATATCTGTTCACGATCACCAGTGGCCGGCACTATTACAACCCAGGAAGTTAATCGTTATGTATGCACCCTCTGAATTAGAAAAGCTCGTAACCGTTCAAACCCTGCGAAAAATGAAAGCGAATGGTGAGAAGTTTATTACCGTTGCTCTCTACGATGCCCCTATGGCTGCGATGGCACAAAAGTCCGGGGTTGAGACACTGCTCGTCGGAGATTCCCTGGGCATGACCGTGCTGGGTTACGACAGCACCGTGCCAGTGACGATGGAGCAAATGATTTACCACGTCGAGGCGGTCGCGCGCGGCAATAAGAAGTCCCTGATTATGGGGGATATGCCGTTTATGACTTACGCCACCCCGGAGCAGGCACTCCAGAATGCAACCCGGATCATGCAGGCCGGTGCACATATGGTGAAGATCGAGGGAGGCGCCTGGCTCGCCGACACCGTGAAGATCCTTACTGATCGCGGTATTCCCGTTTGCGCCCACCTGGGCCTCACCCCTCAATCAGTACACAAACTGGGAGGCTATCGGGTTCAGGGGCGCGACGAAGAACACGCCAAGCAAATCCTCGAAGACGCCCTACAACTCGACGAAGCCGGAGCTGATCTGCTGGTGTTGGAATGTGTTCCCGCCGACCTGGCAAAGCGTATTACCAAAGCCGTATCCATGCCCACCATCGGCATAGGCGCGGGCCGCGACTGCGATGCCCAGGTACTGGTAATCAATGACATCCTGGGCCTCACCCAACAGCCCCCCAAGTTTTCCAAAAACTTCCTGGTAGAGGCCGAGGATATTCCCGGGGCCCTGCGCAAATACGCCGAGGACGTCAAACAAGGCGTTTTCCCCGGCGAGGAACACATATTTAAATAATACTCCCCTCATCCGGGTGCTTCTCACCCGGTATTTTTCTGCGGCAGGTCCCACCTGCCGCTCTCAAGCGGTAACACTATGACTTTCGACCAACTAATCCAGGATTGGCTCTCGACCAATGGCGCCACTTCTGTGCCCGAAGGCTGGACCCAGGGGCGGGCTACATTTGGCGGCCTTGTAGCCGCAATGTTGTATGAGCAGATGGCTTCAGAGCTGCCTTCTGACAGCAGCTTGCGCTCTTTTACCACCTCATTCGTAGGCCCTGTTGCCCCAGGGGCGATTAACACCCGCGCGGATGTCCTTCGCGCAGGCCGCTCTGTCACCCAGGTGCAGGGGCACCTCGATCAGGATGATGCCGTTATGCTGGCGGGCCTCGCCAGTTTTGGCCGCGGCAGGGAGTCATCGGTTCTCGCCAAAGGTCCCTCAGCACCGGAATACCCCGCCCCGGATAAATGCCTGCCCCTGCCCTATATCGAAGGTGTAGTGCCGGAATTTACACAAAAGTTCGATTACCGTATCGCATGTGGGGGCCTGCCTTTCAGCGGCGCGAAAGAGAGAGTTTTAGGTGGCTGGGTGCGATTTAAGGATGGAAGTAAAGGCCGTACCGGTATCAGCCACTTACTCGCACTGATCGATGCCTGGCCACCGGCGACACTCCCGATGATGAAAGAGCCGGCTCCCGCCAGCTCATTAACATGGACAGTGGAGTTTATGGAGCCACTCCCAGAGCGCACTGCTTCTGACTGGTGGCAATACGAGGCCGAAGTTGAGCAGGCCGAGGATGGTTACGCAGTGATCCAGGCCCGCTTATGGGATGCCGATGGACGTTTAACCGCCCTCTCCCGCCAAATGGTCACTATCTTTGGTTAACCAGCACTCGTCGATCAACTATCCCTTTACCGCCACTCATTGAGTGCCTTGGCTCCACGGATGGAACCATTTAAGCGGCCCTAAAGAATTTTATAACTTTTCTGCGACCTTCAGACCACTCTAAATAATACTTCCCGATTCTGCTTAACCCGCCTAACGAACCAATTATTACCCGCATAAAAATATACAACTTCCGTGATTTTTATTATTTTTTTATGATAAAAACAATTCGCGCCACTCTTACAGAGAAATAAAATAAAATAAACCTCCCTTACTCCAATTTGTAATCTACGCTATCCATCATCCCCTCCTTCGAAAACAAAGGGGCCGCCAGAGAAGCGCCACCAATTTTCGACACCACTACAAAACCGTCGGTAATAACAAATTTGGAGAGCAATAATGATAAAAAGAATATTTATTTCCCTTATGTTTTTATTCAGTTATCCCGCTGCTGCAGCAGACTTTGAAGATGTATGGGATGCAATTACTTCCTGTAACTGGTTTGAATTTATTGATGACGTCGACGATACGGGTTCAAAGGATCTGGATGGCTATGAATACGGTGCCACTGAATTTTCCGACGCCAACTCAGGCAGCTTTGACATGATCGTCTACAACATGGATGGTTTTTTGGAATGCATTGGCGGAAATAGCAAGTCTGACTTTAAGCAGATTATTAACACTTTTGACAGCAACCCCAAAGACCTCTGGCTAATGCAGGAAGTCTGGAACAAAACCAAAGCCAATTATTTGGACGACAATGACAAGCTCGATAATGATACGGTGCCCTACCGCTCCAAGCACTGGAAAGGCTCTGGTACCAGTTTTGGTAATGGCTTGCTGACCTTCTCCAAATTTCCATTTGATCGCGATAACCGCGATGACGACGACTACTCCTTTGCCACTTATGAAGAGGAAACTTTTGACGACTGCGCCGGCAATGACTGTGATACCGAGAAAGGCTTTACTGTGGCAAAAATTGAGGTGACTAAAAACTTCCATATTCATGTTTACAACACCCATATGGATGCGGGCCGTGACGACCAAGACCTGGATGCCAAAGCCAAGCAGCTCGACCAGATTGCCGATATGATTGTCGCCCATTCAAGCAACGCTACCGTTATCCTGGGCGGTGATTTCAATATGGCATTCGATGAAAATGACAATGACTGGCGCGGTGCTAACTATCAGGCTTGGAAAGCATTTTTTGCCAAGACCGGTGGCAAACATGCATGCCAATATATGCTGTCCGGCAGCGACACCAGCTTGGAAGCCTGTGACGATGAACTTCAGGATGATACCGATCATGTAGTCGTCATTAACAACAATCCCAATTACACTCTGGACATAACCAACTACTACATCGGTTCTTCAGCGTACACAGGATTGAGTGATCACGACCCTGTATTTGTAGACTTCTCCTGGGTTAAAAACTAAACGATGGATACAGCCTCTTCTGCCGGGGATCAGAAGAGGCTTTAACAATCACTTCACTGATTGACCAGGAATACAGAGCTGAAAATTCAACCCGGCTACAATTTCGTTTATTGAGCAGAACTTTAATCCACGCAAAAAACGAATATTGTCGGGAAGGACTTTCAGTGGACAGGATTAAGAATCTGGTTGTCGGGAGTGGTCCTGCGAGTATCGCTACAGTCAAGGCGTTACAGGATATAGGGCAGACCGTTGAAGTTATTGATGTTGCATACGACCTTGAAAGCGACATCAAACGCCAAGTTAATATCTTATCCAAAAAAAACTTTGATGTATGGACTCAGGAAGAGAAAGATAAACTGTTTCCACCACCAGTAGCCTCCCGCAAAGGCCTGGAAAGGAGATATCTATTTGGTTCAGACTTTCCGTACAGAGTACCAAAGCAACTCAGCATTACGACAAAAAACTGCAATACAGAATTCTCCCATGGCTTTGGCGGGCTTGGGAACGTATGGGGTGCAGCGGTTATGCCCTACAGTGAAAATCAGCTGCAGAATTGGCCTATTTCCTTAAATGAGCTGACATCATCCTACAAAAATGTACTCCGCTATATGCCAATAAGTGCGGAGATAGATAATCTCAACAACAAGTATCCGCTATTCCCTGATAACTTCACTGCCATTAAGAGAAATACACCTACAGATTTCTTATTGAAAAAATTGAAGGTTATTGAAAGTACCCTCCAAAAAAATGGCATTGAATTTGGTCGAGCCCGATTAGCGGTAGATGCAAGCATGGGGAAACACGGGTGTAGATATTGTGGTCACTGTTTTGACGGATGCCCATACCAATCTATTTTTAACCCTAAGTATTTATTTGAGAAACTACAAAAAGGCGGACTTATCATACATCAGGGCCTCCTTGTCCTGGAGATTCATGAAACAGGGCAAGGTGTGGAAGTAATTGCAGTTGATATAACTAATGGCAAAATAAATAAATTTACCGCACAGAGAGTGTTTCTTGGGGCTGGGCAATTTGCGACCACCACGATATTGGCAAGATCTCTAAACTTACTAAATACCCCTATCAAAATCAAAAACAGTCAGTATTTTTTCTTTCCCCTCTTCCTCTACAAAGGATATCGCTATGAAATCGAATTTACATTAGCAGAAATCTTTCTGGAGATTAACAACCCAAACATAAGCGCAGAGCAAATACACCTTCAACTTTATGGCCGAAGCCAAATTATTGAAAAGCAATTAATATCTCTACTTCCCGCCTTTTTCCCGAAGCAAGTCGCCTTGGATCGCTTATACGTAATTCAGGGTTTTATGTCCTCTGAGGATTCTGACTCACTGGAGCTGACCTTAACCGCCAAACACTCAGATAGCTCTACAGTAGAGATAAGGGGGATTGAAAATTCCAGAACCCGGGAAATCACTCAAAGAACACAGTCTTTGATAAGGCGTTCTTTGATAAGGCTTGGTATGGTTCCCCCCTTCTTTCTCACCGTGCTACCACCAGGTAAAAGCTTCCACCTTGGAGGCAGTTTCCCTATGCAGGGCAATCATGAAATATTTCACTCAGACCTATTAGGACGACCAGCGCATTTTAAAAATGTCCACATTGTAGATTCTGCCAATTTTCCCAATATTGCGGGTTCAACCATCACCTTTACCATTATGGCAAATGCTGATCGAATCGTAAGATCCATAGGATTTAATGGCTGATTAGCAACCAGTTAGCTTAAACAGACTATTCAATTGGAATATTTGAAAAGATGACTACAACCACTTTTTCCAGTAGAAAAAAGCGATCTGCCCAGTCAATGCCACGATCAGCAATATACAAAAAGCAATAAAACCCAGAGATGATTGCCCCCAGGGAATACCACCGACATTGATCCCGAATAGCCCGGTAAGAAAACTCAGGGGCAGAAAAACTGCAGCCACCACCGATAGCACATACATACGGCTATTCAACTGATCTGATGTGAGGCTCAACAACTCTTCCTGGGCGATGGCGGCGCGCTCCCGCACTGTATCAATATCATCGATATGCCTTTGCAGTCGATCATTTGCTTCACCCAAAAGAGCGTGACTATGCTTATCAAACCAGGGTAAGGATTCCTGTTGTAGACGTCTCAGAACCTCTCTTTGCAGGCATAAATAGCGCCGTAACACGATAGTTTTCTTGCGCAGACGCACTAATAAAGAAGATAGCTCCGCCCCCCCCTTACCTAATAACAGGTTTTCCAACTCATCAATTTTTTCTTCGAAATCCTCAGCTTTTTCACACATCCGCAAGACCAGCAAATCAGCCAGCGACATCAACAGAGCTGCAGTTCCACGAGGTCCAAAGCCACTGCGCAAACGGGAAAGTAAATCATCCTCCGCAAGTAACTTTCGTCGGCCAGTACTGATAATGCGGTCTTTCTCAGCCCAAATTCGCACGGCGATCATATCCTTTGAGCGAGGTTTGGATTTTCTCTCAATACCATACATGGCCAAAATCAGCCCATCCTCCACAGTAGCTACACAGGGGCGAACTGCCTTTGCTGACAGGGTCTCTACCGCTGTCGTTGTAAGCCCACTGTGCTGCTGGAGCCACTCGACGGTCTTGCTATTGGCGTAGTCAAAGTGCAACCAGAGAAGCCCCTGGCTCGGCTGCCATGATTGCACCTCGGTCCAGGAAAGCTCCCGGCCCGAGCCTTTGCGATCGAGTAAGACAGCGTAGACCAGACCAGTTTCCATAGGCTCTCATATCACCTGATATTGGTTGGAGTATCACTTTCTTTGCGCGACTTATTTACTGAGATGGGCCAGCTCTGCGGCGTTCTGCTCCCAGTTTTGACCATCGAAAGGTTTTACCTCCAAGTCCCTGGGCCTCTCATCAAAACAGCGCGCATTAAGACTATAGCCATCCGGGTTGGAGCGGGGCACATAAAAGGATTTAACGCCACAGTGGCGACAAAACAGGTGCTTGGCCACCCCCGTATTAAACGTATAACAATGCAGGTCTTTTTCCCCAGACTCCAGCTCAAAGTTTTCAGCGGGAATAATGACGTGCAGGAACCCCACTTTCTCACACATCGAGCAATTGCACGCATGGGCTACCAGTTTCTCCTCTGAGTCGCGCTCGTGCCGCGCCCGATAGCGAATAGCTCCACAGTGGCAACCTCCGCGAAGTTCAGTAGTAACTTTACTCATTTGAATTATTGTCCTTTTCAAATAACGGGCGGGCAGCCAACAGTGAAAACAGCGAAAGGCCCAGCAGCAGGTGGAACCAGTTTGTACGCGCCAAGCCCAGCACTCGCGGAGCGCCAGTACCCACAAACAATCCATCCATTGCAATGACTACTGCCCCTGCCCCCAGTAACAAAGGACCCGGTGGCGATAGTCGTCGCGGTGACATCAATTCCATCATTGCAACCCACAACCACAATAGAAGCCCCAGGGCGGAAAATACCTCTGTCACTTCCTGCGGCGATAACCTGCCACTTTCCGAGACGCCAATAGACGAGGCCAATACCAGCACCAGCACTACATAAGCGGGTCCCCGGGTACTCTGTCCAATACCTATCTCGAAACGTGCCCAAACCAACCCTATTCCAATTAGCAACAGCGAACTAAACCCGGATAGTTGCAGTAAAGCCCGGTGTAATTGGGTTGCCCCGGGATCAATACCGTAGCGATAAGCACCGACAATCGCGGAGACAGCGATAAATAGGAGACCCGCTATCACCAAGAGTGCAGCTGATTGGAAGCGATCATTGGTAAGACGCCAGTACTGATTGGCAATCAGCAGTGCGGCGAGGGTGAGGAGAATGTCGATCAGCCAGAAGTTGTCCAATGTTTTGCCCTTTTTTTCCAGAATTCTAATAGAAAACCGGTAATAAGCGACAATTCCGCTTCGGCAGATACAAAAAAACCCGGCTTAAAAGCCGGGTTTTTTCAGTCCGTAGACTTAAGCTTCGTCGGAAGCTTGCTTGGCTTCTTCAGCGGCAGCTGCATCGGCCTTAGCTTCCTTGATAGAAAGCTTGATACGTCCACGCTGGTCAACGTCGAGTACCTTAACCTTAATCTTCTCACCTTCACTCAGGTAATCAGTTACGGCATTTACGCGCTCTTCAGCGATCTGGGAGATATGCACCAGACCGTCTTTGCCCGGCAGGAAGTTAACGAACGCACCGAAGTCTACGATACGTACCACGGTACCTTCGTAGATAGCGCCAATCTCAGCTTCCGCAGTGATCTCCTCGATGCGGGTTACCGCCGCTTCCAGGCTCTCACCGTCTTCACCGAAGACTTTGATAGTGCCGTCATCTTCGATATCGATGGAGGCGCCGGTCTCTTCAGTGATGGAGCGGATAGTCGCACCGCCCTTACCGATCACGTCGCGGATCTTATCCGGATGGATCTTCAGGGTCGCGTAGCGCGGTGCGTTCTCATTCACGGTGGTACGGGAAGAGTCGATCACCTTGTTCATTTCCGCGAGGATATGCAGACGCGCGTGCAGAGCCTGCTCCAGAGCGGTCTCCATGATCTCTTCGGTAATACCTTCGATCTTGATGTCCATCTGTAGCGCGGTCACACCAGAGGCGGTACCCGCTACTTTGAAGTCCATATCGCCGAGGTGGTCCTCGTCACCGAGGATATCGGTCAGAACCGCGTAGCCTTCTTCTTCCTTCACCAGACCCATAGCGATACCGGCTACCGGTGCCTTCAGCGGAACACCCGCATCCATCAGCGCCAGGCTGGAACCACATACGGAAGCCATGGAGCTGGAACCGTTGGATTCAGTGATCTCGGAAACTACACGCACGGTGTAGGGGAAGCTATCCGGGCTCGGCAGAACTGCAGCGATACCGCGACGAGCGAGGCGGCCGTGACCGATTTCGCGACGACCGGTAGCACCTACACGACCCGCTTCACCTACAGAGTAGGGAGGGAAGTTGTAGTGCAGCATAAAGTAGTCTTTGCGCTCACCTTCCAGGGCGTCGATGATCTGTGCATCGCCAGTGGAACCGAGGGTAGCCACTACCAGAGCCTGGGTCTCACCACGGGTGAACAGCGCAGAGCCGTGGGACTTGGGCAGAGCGCCAACTTCCACAGCAATCGAACGTACAGTTTTGCTGTCGCGACCGTCGATACGGGGCTCGCCGCGAACGACAGCGCCGCGCACCAGCTTCTTCTCCAGCTTGCCGAAGTAGCTTTTTACCAGATCGGCGCTGATTTCTTCAGTAGCCAGGGCTTCAGCGGCTTCGCTGCGCAGTTCCGCCAGGCGGGTGCTGCGCTCTTGCTTGTTGGTGATGCGGTAGGCTTCGGCAACCTTTTCGCCAAACTGAGCGTCCAGGGCAGCTTTCAGCTCGGTGTTTTCCGCCGGAGCCTGCCAGTCCCACTGGGGCTTGCCCGCTTCCGCTTTCAGCTCTTCACAAACCTTGATAATGGCCTGCATTTCCTGGTGTGCGTAGAGTACGGCACCCAGCATGATGTCTTCCGGCAGCTCCTGGGCTTCGGACTCCACCATCAGTACGGCGTCTTTGGTACCGGCAACGACCATGTCCAGCTCGGAGGTCTTCAGAGCTTCGTAGCCCGGGTTCAGCAGGTAGCCGTCTTGCTGGGTGTAACCTACGCGCGCAGCACCGATTGGGCCTGCGAAAGGAATACCGGAAACAGACAGCGCTGCGGAAGTGCCGATCATGGCAGCGATATCCGGGTCCATGTCCTTCTCAGCGGAGAGAACAGTACACATCACCTGAACTTCGTTCATAAAGCCGTTCGGGAACAGCGGGCGGATCGGGCGATCGATCAGACGGGAAGTCAGGGTTTCTTTTTCAGACGGGCGGCCTTCACGCTTGAAGAAACCACCGGGAATTTTGCCAGCCGCGTAGGCTTTTTCTTGATAGTGCACGGACAACGGGAAGAAGCCCTGATCAGGCTTGGCTTCTTTAGCGCCGACAACAGTACACAGGACAACAGTCTCTCCCATGCTAACCAGGGCAGCACCGGTAGCCTGGCGCGCGATACGGCCGGTCTCGATGGTGACTTGGTGTTGTCCGTATTGGAAAGTTTTGCTTACTGGATTCACTAGTTTTTTTCCTATTTCCTTACGGTTACTGGCCCATTCCAGTAACCCCTACAGTGGTTGCCTGGATAGAAGTTCCAAACCTTCAATCCAGAGCGATACGGGGATGTACCGCTACCGACCCGGGTGGCCGGTGCAAACGCAGCACATCCGCCGGGATATTTGTCCCTGGGGTTGTGTTGCGAAACTGCCGAAAAGTGACAACAGCGCCACTTTTCAGCAAGCATTAAAGAAGAAAGCCCGCCAGAGGCGGGCATTCCAGGGTCTTAGCGACGCAGGCCGAGCTTAGCGATCAGCTGTGCGTAACGGTTCAGATCCTTGCGCTTCAGGTAGTCCAGCAGCTTGCGACGCTGGTTTACCATGCGGATCAGACCACGGCGAGAGTGGTGATCCTGCTTGTGCGCAGAGAAGTGACCCTGCAGTTTGTTGATGTTGGCAGTCAGCAGGGCTACCTGGACTTCCGGAGAACCGGTGTCGCCTTCAGATTGGCCGTGCTCTTTCAGGATTGCTGCTTTTTCTACTGCAGACAGTGCCATAACGATTAACCTCGTCGTAATATGCTTTAAAAGATTCGGCTGGCCCGTGCATATTTACAGACCAGCTACTCACTGTTGTGGACTTAGTCCACTGCAATACTCTCACATCAACCGCTATCGGCTCTCACCAATATAGCGTTTTCTGCTTAAGTACTACTTACCAGACGCCGAGGCGCTACACACCCGTCGTCAGTAATTTCTCCTACGCCCAGAAAATCGCCATTTTCCAGGAAGAGGCGCACCATATCACCTTCTTCACCGATACGGTAGACCTGCAAATCCATTACCGGCTGCCCCTGACGCACATAGTAACCAGACTCGTCCGGAAGGGTGAGTTTGGGCAGCGAGGAGGCAGGAGAATCCACCGATAACAGGTGGTGATCCAACTCCTCCGCCATTCCCTCACCGCGCTCTGCGGTGAGCTCATCCAGAGTCACTGAATCGGCCTCGACGTAGGGACCGGCTGCGCTGCGGTGCAACTCTTCCACATAGGCACCGACACCCAGGGCTTGACCCAGGTCTTCGGCAATACTGCGAATATAAGTGCCCTTGGAGCAGTGAACCTCAACTTCTGCACGGGGCTGGGCGCCCGGTGTAAAGCTCAGCAGTTCAAACTCAAAAATCTCTACTTCCCGCGCCTCGCGCTCCACTTCCAAGCCCTGGCGCGCCAACTTATACAGCGGCTGCCCCTTGTGCTTGAGGGCCGAGTACATAGACGGCACTTGCTTGATGGGACCGCGAAAGGCTTCCATCGCTTTCAGCACGGCTTCTTCGGTCAAATCGGAAGCATCTTTAGTCTCCAGCACATCGCCATCGGCATCGCCACTTGCAGTGGTCATGCCGAAAACAAAAGTACTGCGATAGCGTTTGTCCGCATCGAGCAGGTACTGGGAAAACTTGGTCGCTTCGCCGAAACAGATCGGCAACACGCCGGTTGCCAGGGGGTCCAGCGCTCCGGTGTGACCGGCGCGATTGGCGAAAAAGAGTCGTTTGGCTTTTTGCAGGGCGTCGTTGGCGGTAATCCCGGCGGGCTTGTTCAATAACAGCACGCCGTGAACCGGCCGGCCCCATTTTGGTCTGCGGCCCATGGATTAATCTTCGTTGGAGTCGCTATCGTCGTCTTGGTGTTTGCGATCTTCTTTAACCGCCTTGTCGATCAGGGCAGACAGCGCCTGGCCGCGCACCGAGGTCTCGTCGTAGCGGAAGTGCAAACGGGGAATAGTGCGAATCTGGATTGCACGCGCGAGCTGCGTACGCAAAAAGCCGGCGGCTTTGTTCAGCACTTCGATAGAGGTATTAATTTTGCTGCGATCATCCTCACCCACCAGGGTGACAAAAACTTTAGCAACGGTTAAGTCGCGGCTGACTTCAACATCGTTGACATTGATCATACCCAGGCGAGGATCGCGAATCTCGTGTTGGATCAGCTGGGCCAGCTCGCGGCGCATGGCGTCGGCGACGCGGTCTGCGCGATGAAATTCTCTTGCCATTGTTTACCTATTGAGAATGGCGGTTTAAAGACAGGAAAACCCGCACGGCTAGCGCCGCGCGGGTTTATCCTCGATCCGCTGCGGAACTCCTTAGAGTTCGCGAGCAACCTTAACGATATCGTAAACTTCGATCTGGTCACCGGACTTAACGTCGTTGTAGTCCTTAACCCCGATACCACACTCCATGCCGTTGCGCACATCCTGCACATCGTCTTTGAAGCGACGCAGGGATTCCAGTTCGCCCTGGTAGATCACAACGTTGTCGCGCAGTACGCGGATCGGCTTGTTGCGGTAGACGGTACCTTCGGTAACCATACAACCGGCAATGGCGCCAAATTTCGGTGAGCGGAATACATCGCGAACCTGGGCAATACCCACGATTTCTTCGCGTATTTCCGGATCAAGCATACCGGACAGCGCCTGCTTCACTTCGTCCAGCAGGTTGTAGATCACGCTGTAGTAACGAATCTCTACGCCTTCTGTCTCAGCAACCTTTCGGGCAGCCACATCAGCACGGGTGTTGAAGCCCAGTACGATAGCGCCGGAGGTCAGGGCCAGGTTGATATCGTTCTCGGCGATACCACCTACACCGCTGGACACGACGTTGACAGAAACTTCTTCGTTGCCGATATCCGCCAGTGCGCCCAGGATAGCTTCCAGGGAGCCGCGAACGTCCGCTTTGATCACAACCGGCAGTACTTTGCGCTCGCCGGCTTCCATGTTCGCAAACATGTTTTCCAGCTTGGCCGCCTGCTGGCGCTGCATGCGCTCGCGACGCTCTTTGTCACCGCGCTGCTCAGCCACTTCACGGGCTCTGCGCTCATCCGCAACCACCATGAACTCGTCACCGGCGTTGGGAGTAGTGTCCAGACCCAGCAGCTCAACCGGGGTTGAAGGGCCAGCTTCTTTAACCTGCTTGCCCAGCTCGTTGGTCATGGCGCGAACACGGCCGTAGCTCTGGCCTGCCAGTATGATATCGCCGCGCTTCAGCTCGCCGTTCTGTACCAACAGGGTGGCCACAACACCGCGACCTTTTTCCAGGCGGGATTCGATCACAACACCCGTTGCCGGTACCTTGACCTTGGCCTTCAGCTCCAACATCTCTGCTTGCAGGGAAATCGCTTCCAGCAGGTCATCGATGCCTTCACCGGTGTGTGCAGACACATTGATAAACTGGGTATCACCGCCCCAGTCTTCAGGAATTACATCTTTCGCAGCCAGCTCGTTTTTAACACGATCGGGATCGGCAGCTTCTTTGTCGCACTTGTTGATTGCAACAACCAGCGGCACACCGGCAGCGCGGGCGTGGTTCACAGCTTCTTCAGTCTGCGGCATCACACCGTCGTCAGCAGCCACTACCAGGATAACCACGTCAGTTGCCTGGGCGCCACGGGCGCGCATTGCGGTAAAGGCGGCGTGTCCCGGGGTATCCAGGAAAGCGATCTCGCCCTGGCTGGTTTTTACTCGGTAAGCACCGATGTGCTGGGTAATACCACCGGCCTCACCGGAAGCCACCTTGGTCTTACGGATGTAGTCCAGCAGGGAGGTTTTACCGTGGTCAACGTGACCCATAACGGTAACTACCGGTGCGCGGGACACCTCAGTGCCTTCACTGGCCTGGGTCTCGGCAACCAGCGCTTCCTCCAGCTCGCTCTCAGAGCGGAATACCACCTTGTGGCCCATCTCTTCGATGATCAGCTGTGCAGTTTCACGGTCCAGGCTCTGGTTGATAGTAACCATCTCGCCCATTTTCATCAGGCGCTTGATCAGGTCACCGGCTTTCACATTCATCTGTTTGGCCAGCTCGCCAACAGTGATGGTTTCGCCCAACTGTACTTCGTACACCTGTTTCTCCGTGGGCCTTTTAAAGCCGTGCGTAGGTTTAACCTTCAAGGTCGGACGAGACAGGGAGCGCGTGCTGCGCTTGGATGCTTCGTCTTCCTCAAATACTTCCAGCGCCTGTTCGTACAGAGCGGTTTTGCTGGATTTTTTCGGGCCGGACTTGGAGCGGCGACCGCGACGCTTGCGCGGCTCGTCCTCAGAGCGATCAGCTTCAGCGGGAGCAGTGGATGCTGCCTCCAGCTTGCGACGCAGAGCTGGCTTGACCTCAGAGGTCTTCTCAGCACTTTTTGCCGGTGCTGGCTTAGCCTTGGCTGCTTGTGCAGCCTGTGCAGCCTGTGCAGCTTTCTCTTTCTTTTCCTGGGCTGCGCGTCGGTCAGCTTCTACTTTAGCTTTCTTCTCTTCAAGTTCACGCTTTTCCTGCTCAGCCTGCTGCTTGCGACGCTCCATCGCGGCAATTCGCATTGCCTCGATATCGTCGGAGTAGCTTGAGCGGATTGGTGCGGCGGGCTCTGCCTTTTTCACTACGTTTTCCGCGGTCTTATCCTCTGATTTAGCCGCATCTTGATCGGCTTTTACTTCATTTTTTGCTTTCGCTTCGGCTTCAGCCTTGGCTTTCGCTTCTGCTTCGGCCTTGGCTTTCGCTTCTGCTTCAGCCTTGGCTTTCGCCTCGGCTTCGGCTTTGGCTAGCGCCTCTTCTTCCGCCGCTAGGCGTGCAGCTTCTGCCTCAGCTTCTGCGCGTGCGCGCTCGGCTTCGGCCTCCAGTCTTTCCTGCTCATTTTGCAGGGCATCGACTGCCGCTTCCTGCTCGGGGCTGCTCGATTCTTCGCCTGCTGCTACGGTTTCAAGCTCAGCTTGAGGGCGCTTCACATAAGTGCGCTTCTTGCGCACTTCCACATTCACAGTCTTGCGGCCGGTGCCAGAGCCAGTCTTCAGCGTGCTTGTGGTTTTGCGCTTCAAGGTGATCTTGCGCGGCGTCGCGCCCTGCTCCCCGTGACTGCTTTTCAGGAAGCTGAGCAAGACCTGCTTTTCCTCATCTGACACCACCGCATTTGCAGAGGTGTGAGGCAAACCCGCTTCTTTCATCTGCTTGAGCAGACGGTCTTCGGTGGCACCAACCGATTTGGCGAGTTCACTAACTGTTACTTCGGCCATTCTCTCTCCTAAAAGTCACTTGGTCGGAGGGGGTTATTTATACGTAAGTTATATGTCGCTGCACTTAAGCTTCTTCGCCGCTATCGTCGGCAAACCAGGGCTCACGCGCCTTCATAATCAGCGCAGCAGCACGCTCCTGGTCGAGACCTTCGATATCCAGCAGGTCATCGACAGCCTGCTCTGCCAGGTCTTCCATTGTGGCAATGCCACGGCTGGCCAGTTGGAATGCCAGCTGGCGCTCCATACCGTCCATATTCAAAAGATCTTCCTGAGGCTCGGACGCATCCAGCTTCTCTTCAGATGCCAGCGCTTGGGTCAACAGGGTGTCCTTGGCGCGGGCGCGCAGCTCTTCAGCGATATCCTCATCGAAGCCCTCAATCGTGAGCATCTCTTCAATGGGTACATATGCTACTTCTTCCAGAGAGGCAAAGCCCTCTTCAACCAGTACACCAGCCACATCTTCATCGATATCCAGGCGATCCATAAACACCTGCATGATCGAGCTGGACTCGGCTTCCTGCTTGCTCTGCCACTCGTCACTGCTCATGACATTGATCTGCCACTGGGTCAGCTCTGAGGCCAAGCGCACGTTCTGACCGCTGCGGCCGATAGCCATTGCGAGGTTTTCCTCTGCTACGGCTACGTCCATAGAACCGGTGTCTTCGTCGACTACGATGGATTCAATTTCTGCTGGCGCCATCGCATTGATAACGAACTGAGCGGGATTCTCGTCCCACAGAACGATATCTACGCGCTCACCAGACAGTTCGTTGGATACCGCCTGAACACGCGCGCCGCGCATGCCCACACAGGCACCCACCGGGTCGATGCGACCGTCGTTGGTATTTACAGCGATTTTTGCACGCAGACCGGGATCGCGGGCCGCGCCTTTAATTTCGATTACCTGCTCGGAAATTTCCGGCACTTCAATGCGGAACAATTCGACAATCATTTCCGGGCAGGAGCGGCTCAGCATCAGCTGGGGGCCGCGGGCTTCCGGTTGGATTTCCAACAGGATTGCGCGCACGCGATCGCCGAGTCGGAAAATTTCGCGACCAACCAGCTGATCGCGAGGCAGGCGCGCTTCGGCGTTATTACCCAGGTCTACAGCGATAAAGTCGCGGGTCACCTTCTTCACAGTGCCGCTAACCATTTCGCCGACGCGATCGCGGTACTCGTCTACAACTTTGGCACGCTCGGCTTCACGTACCTTTTGTACGATGACCTGCTTTGCGGTCTGTGCGGCGATGCGTCCAAATTCTACATTTTCCACCTGCTCGCGGAAAACGTCACCTGCTTTCAGGTCAGCATCTTTTTCGTGGGCTTCTTCCAGGGTGAACTGGGTACCCAACTCAGCCAAGACTTCATCACCGACCACTTCCCAGCTGCGGAAAGTCTCGTAATCGCCTGAACGACGATCAATGATAACCTCAATGGTTGAATCTTCGTCGTAGCGCTTCTTCGTGGCCGTTGCCAATGCCGCTTCGATGGCCTGGAAAATAATCTCCTGGTCAACGCCCTTCTCGTTGGATACCGCCTCGGCTACCAGCAAGATCTCTTTGTTCATGCAACTGTGCCTCAAAATCGCCTGAGCTCAGGCTCCTACAGGTTATTTGGTAAATTGGGGAATGATATTTGCTTTTTCGATACTGTCGATCGGTAAAAGGTATTCGTTTTCACTATCTACACGCAGAACCACTTCATCACCCTCTACACCGGCCAGCAGTCCGCGCCACTTACGCTGCCCATCCAGAGGCATACGCAGGCGAACTTCAATCTGGGCGCCGATAAAGCGCTCGTACTGGGCCAGCTTATAAAGAGGGCGGTCGAGCCCTGGGGAAGAGACTTCAAGTGTGTACTTACTACTGATGGGATCTTCCACATCCAGTACAGCACTGGATTGGCGGCTCACTTTCTCGCAATCCTCAACGGAAATACCGTTTTCGGAGTCGATATAAATGCGCAGCAGCGCGTTGCGACCGTGGGTTTGGTACTCAATACCCCACAACTCACACCCCAGCGATGCCACCACCGGCGCCAGAAGCTCTTCCAGCAATTCGCGTTTGCTCGCCATTCTCGTCACCACATACAAAAAATGGGCCTACGGCCCACTTCGAAAAATATCTGCAACTTTTCTTGCAGATACGAAAAAGCCCCTGACGGGGCTTTGACCGCACATTCGTGCAGTCAGTGTGCACGAATGCAAAATTTGGTAGCGGGGGCAGATATAATCTGGGACCTTCGCCCGGCCATGCCGCCAGAGGTAAAAGGGGAGCCCGATTCGTCGGGCATCGACCTAAGTACCACTGGTACCTGAATTTGGTAGCGGGGGCAGGATTTGAACCTACGACCTTCGGGTTATGAGCCCGACGAGCTACCAGGCTGCTCCACCCCGCAACAACGAAAGCGCAATCAAAGCTTCCCTAAGGAAAGTTGGTAGCGGGGGCAGGATTTGAACCTACGACCTTCGGGTTATGAGCCCGACGAGCTACCAGGCTGCTCCACCCCGCAACAACAAATGCGCAATCAAATATTTTACCCGAAGGTAAAATTGGTAGCGGGGGCAGGATTTGAACCTACGACCTTCGGGTTATGAGCCCGACGAGCTACCAGGCTGCTCCACCCCGCAACAACTCCAAGAAACAAAGCCTGGTTGATCTTTGTTTCCCTGCGGCGGGACCAGCCCAACCACTCAAGAGGCTGCGCATTCTATTGGTGCTGACCCGGTGAGTCAAGCCGTAATTGGCATTTGTTTTCACCGGGGGGTTAAAGCCGTCTCTACCATCTCGCAAATCAGTATAGAAAAGGAAGAAAATCCCGCAAGCAGGCCACTTCCATATACCGTCTTCTTTCTTGCACATGTACTTTTTATAAAAAGAACGAAGAGTAAAACTCTTTCAAGGCGCCTCTGAATAAGCTAGCGAGTTAACTGGTGCACTATTGCTTTTCGAATAGGAGGGAAGCGATCACTGACTCGCAACACCATTTTGCGCAGCAACTTGGCCGGCAGGCGATCGTCGGTAAACAAATCCACCACCCTATTAGTTCCAGAGTAAATCGGCTTGGATTCAACCCGGTGCAGCATCTGGTAACGGGCCAAGGCCCGAGTCAGCTTGGCCGGGTTATATAGACGGCTAACGCTATCCAGTTGACGGGCCAAAGTATCCGCACCGGCCAAGCCCAAATTAAATCCATGTGCGGTCACTGGATGCATCCCCACAGCGGCATCTCCCACCAAGGCAAAGCGCTCAGTGAAAAAGTGATGTGCATATACCGCAACCAATGGATAACAGTGGCGCTCACCAAAAGCTTCGACACCGCCGAGCTGGGACGCGCTTTCGCGGGATACGTGCCCGGCAAACTCTTCATTACCCATCGCCATAATCTGGGCAGAGAGACTGGCGGGAACAGTAACCACGGCCGATGAAATATTTGCCTTGGGCAAAGGCAACAGCGCCAGTGTCGAGCCGTAGCGGAAACACTCCCGGGCAATACCATCGTGGGGTAATTCGGTGCGTACAGGGCCGACAATCGCCACTCGGCCAAAGTCCCGCATATCGGCGCCAATGCCCGCCATGCGCCGCACTTCAGAAAAACGGCTGTCGGCTGCAACCACCAGGGAAGCGCGCACGCCCTCCCCCTCTGCCAACTCAAGATGACGCATGGCGCCACTCAATGTCATCCCGGTAACGGTCGAGTTATCGAGCAGCGTTATATTCTCAGTCTCCAAAACTGTCTCATATAAGATTCGCCGGATTGCAGAGTTGGAGACAATAAAACCCAGAGGCCCCCTCTCTCCCGGGCCAAAGTGGAGTGTCGAAGGGGAATTACCATCGACTACTTCGGCAGCATTTAGCGGGCTAATCTCTTCCGGGGATAACCTCTGCCAAGCCCCCAATTCTTGCAGCAACTTGTAGGATTTGTGTGTCAGGGCAATCTCGCGACCATCGTCAACGGGAGCGGACAGCGCCGACTTATCCTGGCGCTCAATAATTGCCACCTGACACCCTTTGCGGGCGAGCATCACCGCCAAGGAAAGTCCCGCCGGTCCAGCACCTACGATAGCTACATCGGACTCCGTCATTTTCACACCCTTGATTTGCACGCAACAAATACAAGTCACTCTAGAGACTCACATCCGGGATAAACTGATCCAGATCAGGTTAAAGCCAATCCCAAGCTGCTCTACAGAGGTATAAATTGGTGAACTTTAGGGGTATA
Source organism: Microbulbifer maximicatervae (SeqCode) (assembly GCF_052467815.1). Lineage (NCBI taxonomy): Bacteria > Pseudomonadati > Pseudomonadota > Gammaproteobacteria > Cellvibrionales > Microbulbiferaceae > Microbulbifer > Microbulbifer maximicatervae (SeqCode). Next base: position 2,433,890 of record NZ_CP174326.1, on the reverse strand, counting down.
AAATATCACGCCCGCCACCAGCACTTCCGAAAAAACTGGAGCACTATGGAGTTCAAATATGGAACTTGAAATTCATTTCATTAACGCCTTTACCGACAAAGTCTTTCACGGAAATTCAGCCGGAGTTGTTGTTACTGAGGATTGGCTGGATGAAAATTTAATGCAATCCATCGCCGCAGAAAATAATCTTTCCGAAACGGCTTTCCTGGTAAAACGCCCAGATACCAGTTATGGAATTCGTTGGTTTTCACCGTTAACGGAAATTGATTTTTGTGGTCATGCTACCCTGGCGTCAGCCCATGTTCTTTTTTCTCAAAACCCTCAATGCGAACAACTCCAGCTCCATGCGGCCGCAGTGGGCAAAATGACAATAAACCGAGGAGAAAATGGAATTATTTCCATGGACTTTCCACGAAGGGAGCCACAACCCGTAAATCGCATACCGCCGGAATTACTGGAGGGGCTTTCAATAACACCAAACCAGGTGCTACTTAACAACCAAGCTTACTTTGCCATCTACGATAGTGAGCGAGAAGTATTGGATGTACAACAGGATGCGAGCAGCCTGCGAAAGCTCGCCCCCTACGATGTGGTCGTCACGGCAAAATCCGATAAGTACGATTTTATCTCCCGATACTTCTGGCCATCCAATGGTGGCGCCGAAGATCCGGTGACCGGTTCTATTCACACAGGGCTCGCCCCTTACTGGTCACAAATCCTGGATAAGAAAGAGCTGGTTGCCTATCAAGCCTCCAAGCGCGGTGGCCTGCTGAATTGCACCATCGCCGGGGACAGGGTCATTATCTCAGGCAAAGCAGCACCCTATTTGAATGGAACCATACGGGTTTGATACCCCGAAAACCCGCCGAAACATCCAAAATAAATCACAATTTCCCCCAATTACGATAAGTACAACTAAACAGAGGAGCATTGAGCAATGGAACAAAAAGGATCGTGCCTATGTGGCACTATTAACTTCGAAATTGAAGGTGACTTTGGCGGCTTCTTTCTCTGCCACTGTAGTTACTGCCGCAAAGATACCGGTACAGCCCATGCAGCAAACCTATTCTTCGCATCAGCGAAACTTGAATGGCTATCCGGTGCAGAACAAGTCAAAACCTTTAAGCTGGCAGGGACGAGGCACAGCAAAAGCTTTTGCAATCAATGCGGTTCCGCAGTGCCACGAGAAGATCCTGAAGTTGGCCTCTTAGCGGTTCCCGCTGGGAGTCTGGATCGCCCAATAGATGTAAGGCCTAATGCCCATATCTTTATGGCCAGTAAAGCCGAGTGGGATCGGGAACTGGAATCAGTACCTAAAGTAGACAAACTACCCCAGGTGGCTAGTGCGGACTCTGAATAGACCTGTCAATGATGGCTTTACTCGACCACAGTTGCTGCGATGATAAGGTTTCTCGCAGCAACTGAAGGTCACATAGAGAGAATTAGCCGGGATGACCGTCAACGCGCGGCTGGAAAAGCACCGGGGTGTAATACAGTAAGAAAAGCGTGTAACCGACTACCCAGGCAATAATTGCTGCGAGCAAACCACTCGGGGCGGGTGCCCAAAACACACGTGCGAGAGCAGATAACGCCAGAGCCATAAAAGCCAGGGGCATCAAGCGCGGCGCCTTCAATATCCGACCTGTGTGGCCGAGACTGACGCGACTGGTCATAGACAAGATCAATCCGCCGATACCGCCAACGGCAAATGCGTGTAAAGCGGGACTCTGCCAGGAAGGGGCAATTTGGCTCCAGGCCAGAGCCGCGAGAAAACACCCCAAAATAACCAACCAGTAGCTCACATGCAGAGACCAAACCATCGGTTCTGCCCATATTTTTGTCGGGTGCCAGCGCACTACCCGGATCACCTGCAAAATACCCAGAGAGACCGCAAAAAAGGCCCAAACCATTTGCGGCAAACCAACAGCTACCGACAGTAACAAGCCCACCGCAGCAATATGGGTACCCCACTCTACAGCCGGTATCTTATCCCTTGGGCTCAAGTGAAAGCGGCGCGCCGTAAAGAAGGGTATAACCCGCCCGCCGATTATCAGAATAATCGCCGTCACCAACAGCAAAGCCAGTAAGGCGATTCGACTCTGTGCCCCTGGCAGCAGCCAGTGGCTAGCGGACAATGCGGCAAACATCAGCATCGCAGGCAATACAAACATATTTCGCCACTGCTTGGTTCGCAACACCCTGGCTCCGAGCAAGAACGCTGAGAACAGGAAAAAGGACACTTCAGCAATCACCGGCATCCAAATAGGAACCGCCGCCAACAGATAGCCCAAACGGGCTAAGAGCCACAAGCCGACCAAAGCAATAAGCTGAGTGCCCTTTGGCGAGGGGATACCAGTCCAGGTTTGCATAGCCGTACCCAGAAAACCCACAACAACGGTAGCCGCGAACCCAAACAGCATCTCATGGGAGTGCCAGACTACCCCCATACGAAAAGCCGGCATCTGCCAACCGGATAACTGCCCCTGCCAGATAACCAGGGCAACCATACTCCACAGAGCAGCTCCCCAGAAAAAAGGTCGAAACGGCATACGCCAAATAGGTGCAATAGACTCCGCGCGCGCGCGGTCAACGATAGGTATCAAAATCCATTCTCCTTACCAACTACGGGAACACCAGGCTCCCTACACAAATAATTCGCAGTACAAGACCACCCCGACAGGCCTGCTTTGCTTGGAGAATCAAAGGCGTCCTATAAAAAGCAGGACACAGGGGTTTATCTGTCCGGCGGCGCCGCAACCTAAGCGAAAGCGCCGACTTTTCAGTCATCCGCATCAGTGCGGGATATCGCCCGAGATTCCATTTCCAGGGATTGGGAAAGAACCCTATTCTCACTCAATTAACAAAAATAGTTAACAAAAAAATGAGCAGTCTGTGAATTAATCTAACTGGGGTGAAGAATCTTTTTCTGTGTAGCTAACCTAAAAAAACCACACGTTTTATAGGGTTATTTCTATTTTCAGGAAAAACTGGGCAAAGGTGAAGTGGACTTGAAGTATCTCACAAGTTTACTCAGATTGGGAAGCACTTCCATTTACAGAAATATACACGGAGCCACCAATAAACAAACACTCAACCAGGAATAAAGCTTGAACCCATTTCCCTAGTAATTCAGTGCTTATCTCTCATATACAAACCATTAAGTTTTCACCATAATTTTATATGGCAATCATCACACCGTGCCCAGTGCCGGTAAGATACAGCCTAAGTTAGAGATTTACGCCAGCCTGTGCAGTGGAGGAATTATGCCCATACCAGGCCATCTTATCGCGGCATCAACCTTACTATTCTGCTGCCAGGCCCTCGCAACCAACACTTATATCCTGTCACAACAGGGCATTGGCAATCGGGCTATAGGGGACCAAAGCGACCCAACCATCATTAACAATCTCATCATGCAAACACAAGATGGTGAATTTAATAATGTGGTGGCTCAGCAATCCAACGGCAATACTGAAGGATCTATTATCCAGTTGCAGAGAGGCGTATCAAACGAGCTAATGTCAGTCCAATCCAGCAGCCTGGGTAGCACGACATCAGTCTCCCAGCTTAATGTTCTCAACAAGGCCGAAACCTCACAGACAAGTACACTGTTTAGCACTATAAGCATCAGTCAGGAACAATCCCTAAATCATATTACCAGCATACAAAACCTTTCCACTGGTACAACTGCTAACATCTCGCAGATAGGAACCCTAAATTTTTCAGAATCTATCCAAGATGGTGTTGCTCTTAGTGATGTCTCTATTAGCCAGTTAGGTAATTTTAATAGAGCTGAGATTATCGATAAAGAAAGTGGCATAGCAAACTCTGCCAGTATTATCCAAAGTGGAAGCCAGAATATTGATACTAGAATTACCCTGATACAGTCTCTGGGAACCAATAATCAAATTCAGCAATTTGGCAATAACAACACTGCCCGGATAACAAATATTAACGGCGCCTTTAATACCAACTCAATAGTACAACTGACAGATTCCAGTGCTACTAGCATCCAAACAAGCAACTCTATTCAGGGATTTAACAGTTCCATCCAGCAAGGACAGAGTAATCGCGCTTCTATCATTGTTAATCTTGCTCTAAATAATCAGGCCTTTACATCTCAAAGCGGAACAAACAACGGGTCCACAATCAACCAGATAAACATCAATAATTTTTCCGAGATAACACAAACAGGAACAAGCAATAGCGCCACGTCAATACAACTCGCTATTGAAGGGGCTAGTAGTGTTGTCACACAAAGTGGATCGGATAATAGCGCTGATATTAGTCAAAGTGGATCAGTCTCTGAGGCAGCTATAGACCAGGAATTTGATCAAAACACATTAATAGCCATTCAAGATGGCTTTAGTGCAAGACTACAGTTGCTGCAACAAGGTCTACAGAATCAAGTAAGTTCAACGCAGTCTGGTTATATTGATGATGCGGACATCATTCAATTGGGTGAGCTAAACACTATCAATCTCACTCAAACCGGCAGCTTTAATAGTGCAGAGCTACTACAACTTGGTACAGACAACTTTCTCCAGGTAATTCAATTGAGTTTTGGTGCTACTATCTCCATTTCACAGATTGGCAGTAACAATTCTGCGATATACATACAGTAGAGAAAGAGGCTAAGAAAAACCATATTATTTATTGCTCAGATTTTTTCTTTCTGGGAAACATCCCCTTTCACAAACAGCAAACTTACAATCAGTGCTGCAGCAGCCAAACACGCATTAACAGTAAATGCCCGATCAATACCTTCCGATAATTCGGGAGCCATGGCTACAACTGTTGTATTCATCGCCAATCCAATAGCACCGCCAATAATTTGGAACATATAAATTAAAGCCGCCGCCAAGCTTGCCCTGGCTGGCCCCAGTACTGTAACAGCGGTCGTCGTTATCGTAGGAAAATATAGACCCAAGCCTACCCCGAGAGAAAGCATGCCTGGCACCAAGTGCAGATAGCGATCATGGACTATCAATCCAGAAAGCAAGAACATTCCCAATCCTAAAAATAGAGCAGCGGCAGCCAAAATTAACCGTGCTCCCAAAGATTCGTACAGCCAACCCGCGATATAGGACACTACCGCATAGGTAATCATCACCGGCAATAACCCTGCGCCGGACCAAACGGCAGAAAAACTCAGCTCCTTAATCAGAAACTGCGGGATATAAAGCAACATAGATACGAAAGTGACAGACAGAAGCAGGGTCACTACACCGATAGCAAAAAAACGCCAGTTGCTAGCGACATCAGAGGGAATAAGTGGGTCCGACTGGGTATGAGGCTCCACCCAGGCAAACACTAGGAAAAACATCACCGAAGCGCTGAAAAGTCCTATTACCAGAGGGCTTCTAAATCCCACATCAATAACAAAATCCAAGGACAGCATTAATGCCAGTAAGCTGATAGATAGAGAGACCATGCCCCAATAGTCAACCTTTTCCTTGCTCTCTGCGGGCTTATCATCCTCAATTACCTTCCAGCCCACCAACATTGCCGCCAGCGCAATGGGGAAATTAATAAAAAAAATCCAGCGCCAACTGACAAACTCTGTAAAGAAACCTCCCAATAATGGCCCTATAGAATTGGCAAAACCACATACCGTCATTATCAAGCCGCCAGCCTGCCCCGCCCTATCATCAGGCATTATTTGGTAAGTCATGCCGAGTACAGCGGGCCACATAAGGGCGCCACCAACCCCCATTAATGCCCGACTCCCCAGCAACATCCATTCATTAACGGCCAGACCACCCAAAACTGAGAAAAAGACGAAGATTGAGGTTCCAACAAAAAATAGCCGGCGCCGACCAAACATATCCGCCAAGCGCCCGCCAGTAACTATAAAAATCCCGAACACCAATGCATAACCGTTAATCACCCACTGAAGAGTGGAGATATCTGCGTTAAAGTGTTTTTCCATTGCAGGGATAGCGACTGAGAAGGCCGTAAAATCATTGGCCACCAAAAAGACTGCCAACGACAATGCTGTTAAGCCAATAATCTGTGATCGCGATAGCGGGGTCTTTGAGGCTGCCATAAATGCCAAACTTTACACTTTGCAAATTATGCAATGGATATAAAAGCTTGGACCAACAGGAGCCCGGTTGCAGTACTAATCAGCGTATAGCTCTAAAGGGAGACGTACTAGCTAGGGGGTCATATAAACTTTATTACTAGAATCTCAGTGCTTTTTTCCTATACCCTGGCCAGCACTTATCCACAATACTCTGTTTAGGTCCCAGCTCAGGCATAGACAAGCATTAATGCCAACAACAATGGCATGATGTCAGTGCAAGTCCGTAGTCTCACTTCCCTTCATCCCATGTTAAGCAGGTCGAATCAATCTAGAAGCAGTTCTTGGTAGCAGAAGTATTTAAAGCTATCAGTCGATGATCAATCAGGGTTGATCGACTAGCTTGAGCGGGACCTTCTACTTCCACTCTCATTAACTACAAGTCAAGGGTTACAGGATTTTCCCATGAAGGCGCTACAGTAGTTGATAGCAAGTCTAATATCACTCAAACTAGAAACTTTACTGCCATAGAATCACTACAGACTGGATCAGATCATAGCACCAGTATACTCCTGCAAGTTAACTCGGGCCCTATAATAGCTGAACGAGCCGACTCCAATTAAAACCCTTTGGTACTATAAGATGCAAAATTAACTAGGTTGATGTATTCCAAACTGGCATCTCAGAAGTTTCTACAATTAATCAGACGAGAACTTTTAGTGGAATAGATCTGATTTAAAGTGGCCAAGCGGATAGCACCATTTTGACCCAAAATGGAAATAACAAGTCTTTAGCGACTATCCAGGTAAGGTTTAACGATAGCATCACCACCACCCAGTTTGGCAACAATAATACTATGATTTCTATGCAGTAAAGCTATGTATCAATCTCATGAAATCTACCATCCTGCCCTACTCCCACTTCCGAAAACCCTAAAAATAATAAAAATTATCCGACTTTATTCCCAGTATCTCAGTGCTTTTATCTCATTTCCCTAAGGATTCTCCTTGCCAATACTTTTTCAAGGCTTCAATGCCTGAAACGCTTTGGGTTTCAACTTTTGGGGGATCTTATCAAACGGATTACAGAGGAGAAAAATCTATGACAAATGGTGGGCACTTATGCTCACCAGAAATTTGAAATCATTGAGTCTTTTTTTGAAAGCCGCCAATGATCATAGCCCCGGCATATCCAAGTACTAATGCCAATGACAATGGCTTGGAGCCAGTGCAAGTAAGCAGTCTCACTACTTCACTCACCATTTAGGGCCGATCAAATCACCCCCCAATACCCAGCGGACGGTAGAGGCGGAATGTAGTCTCCGTTCGTTTACACCGGGATTGGATACAGATTTCACCTGTGTTGTACAGGAAGTACTGTGGGCGCAGTCAATGCCCCATAACGAGTTCAAGTAAAGGAGTTACTTGTGAAGATTTTACCTATAGCCGTTACCGCTCTATCCCTTGCCATTAGTGGGCTCGTTCATGCTGACGACAATGAGTATATCCTCTATCAGGATGGTACAGGCAATACGGCCTCTGGAGACCAAAGCGACCCCACTATATTTAACAACCTAATCGAACAGACTCAAATCGGGGATAATAATTCTGTAGATGCAACACAATCCAACGGCAACACCAATGGTGTAATTACTCAGTATCAGGAGGGTGACTCTAACGGTTCTATCGCGCTTCAGGATGGAACCACTGACACTACCTTAGTAATTACCCTGATTGGCGATACGAATGACGTTTCCCCCCTTCAACAGAATACAAGCAATACGACGCAGGAATATACCGTTACAGGTAATGACAACCTCGGAGGATCGGGGCAAATATCAACCTCCAATGGTGTAATGATATTCACCGTTAATGGGAATAATAATATATTTGGATCAGGTCAAACAAACTCAGATTCAGTATCATTCAATGCCGAAATAAATGGTGATAACAACATCGCATCCACAAACCAGACTGACAGCTTCAACACAACCATAGTCATTCAGCAAACTGGAGACTTTAATGCATTTTCCGGTAACGATATTGATAGCTCGAATAACAGCATATCCGCTATACAGTCTGGCAGTTCAAATAACGTAGGATTTAACCATACTCCCAGCTTTAACCAGATGGATCTCATGGAGCAGTATGGGGACGATAACTCTGCCGGCGCCACTACAAATACTGGCAGCGATATTACCAATTATATATTGCAGTCTGGTGATCAAAATGATGCATTTATACTGATCTCTGACTCTGCCAATCTGAACTCAATCATTATTCAACAGGGTGACAACAATAATGCTTTCACTAATGCAGATCTCGCATTTGACAGTATTTCAAGTGTTTCCCAGACAGGTGAGAGTAACGAATCTTTCTTATTTCAGTCCGGCTCATCACATAGTGCCGATATAATTCAGAACGATACTATGAATATGATCGACGCCGAGCAAACAGGATTCGAGGCTGACCTCTACGCCTATCAGGATGGTGAACAAAACCTGATCACCTCTTTACAGGATGGCGATAGCGAAATGGCATCGCTCAACCAAGTGGGTACCCTCAATGAAATAGACCTTATCCAAAGCGGACAACAGGACGCTGCCACCCTATCTCAGGATGGTAACAATAACTTCCTAATGGTGACCCAAACCGGCTTTAGCGATAGTATTAGCGTTACCCAGTTGGGTGACAATAATAGTGCTACTTTTACACAGTAACTAGTTAATGGAAGCCCATATACTTATATATGGGCTCCTCGTTACCGTCCATATTCTATCCACTACCAAACATCAATATTACTCTGTAATGAAAGTACTATGTAAAGCAGACTTTTTTACTAGCATCTCAGTGCTTTTATCTCATACCAATCATCTTATTTATTAATAATACTAAAAGCGATACCGAAAGTAGGAGTCATTCATCACTTCACTATAGCTTGACCGACCAACAAACCAAATAGGAGCAAATTAAATGAATAGTACAATCACCTAATACAGGTGAAAAACTTGGAATAAATATTTCACTTCAATCGAAGCAAAATGAATATAGCCTCGGCATCTCCAAGCATTAATGCCAAAAAAATGGCTTGGGATTAGTGTAAGCAAGCATTCTCACTACTTCTCTCACCATTTAGGGCCGATCAAATCACCCCCCAATGCCCAGCGGACGGTAGAGGCGGAATGTAGTCGCCGTTCGTTTACACCGGGATTGGATACAGATTTCACCTGTGTTGTACAGGAAGTACTGTGGGCGCAGTCAAAGCCCCATAACGAGTTGAAGTAAAGGAGTTACTTGTGAAGATTTTACCTATAGCCGTTACCGCTCTATCCCTTGCCATCAGTGGTCTGGTTCATGCAGATGACAATGAATATATCCTCTACCAGGATGGTACCGGCAATACCGCCAGCGGGGATCAAAGCGACCCCACCATTTTTAACAACCTGATCGAGCAGACCCAAATTGGTGACAACAACGATGCGGATGCCACCCAGTCTAACGGCAATACCAACGGTGTGATAATTCAGTACCAGCAAGGTGACAACAACACCTCGACCAGCGATCAGAATGGCACCACTGATTCAACCGCAGAAGCCTATCTGACCGGTGATAGTAATGATTCAGATACGTCGCAGACGGCTACCAGCAATAGCACCATGGGCGTATATATAACGGGTAATAGTAATACCGGGGGCGGCACCCAAGATACGACATCCGATACATCGCAGCTATATACCATGGATGGGGATAACAACTTCGGGATCTCGCTCCAGGAGAACTTATCGAATAGCTTGATGGATTTCACCTTTGTTGGTGATGGCAATATCGCATCGTCCCTGCAAGCAGATTCCGACTCAGCGATACTGGTTTCAGAAAGCTACGGCGATAGTAATATTATCTCCACCACCCAAAGTAACAGCTCCAACACCAGCGTTATGATTTTCCAAACCGGAAATGGCAATACGGGAGCCACGGGGGATCAAACTGGCAGCGCCAACAATACCGGCACCATTGTCCAGGTTGGCGACTCCAATATTGGCAGCTTTGCCAACTTCAACAGCTTCTCGCAAAACAACTATTTCGAACAAATTGGCGATAGCAATGTGGTGTCCACCTCGGTAACAGACTCCAGTGACGGTACCGGGATTGTTTTGCAGCAGGGGGACAACAACTCCATAGGCGCTATAATACAGACGGTTTCCAATAACAGTTTTGACCTCAGCCAATTTGGCGATAGCAACTCTGTTTTTCTGGAACAGACCGGCTCTGATCATACGATAGAAACGATTCAAATGAGCGATATGAACGAAATCAATGCGGATCAACAAAGCTTTGATAACGATCTGTACGCTCTGCAAAACGGTGAGGAAAACCTGATCAATTCTCTGCAGGACGGCGATAGTGAGACAGGAACACTGAACCAGACCGGCACCTTAAATGAGATAGACCTCACCCAGAGCGGCCAGCAGGATATCGCCACCCTTTCGCAAGACGGTAACAGTAATTTCCTTATGGTTACTCAAACCGGCTTTAGCGATACCATTAGTGTCACCCAGCTAGGTGATAACAACAGCGCTACTTTTACACAATGAATTGACCAGGGGAGTCTGTATACGTCGCATATAGACTCCCCCCCTACTGTCAACTAGCTCTGATCCTAGAAAATCACTATAGAATAGACACACTTACGAAAACGTCCAGACCTACTTTATTACTAGTTTTTCAGTGCTTTTATCCCATTTCCTTTCCTACGCCTTCTTTTAATACTTCTACCAATAATTCGGGATTCAAATAGCGCGGATTTATTCGGTCCAGAGACTGTAGAGAAGGAAGTCAAAGGTCAATATCCCAGCATAACCAAGTATTCATGCTAACAATAATGGCTTGAAACCAGTGTCAGTCAGTAGTCTCACTAATTCTCTCCATTAAGGGCCAATAAAATTCCCCAACATCGGGCGAATTACAACGGCAGACTAATTTGTTGTTAACCAACACCGGAATTGGATATCGATGCCGCCTGTGTGATGCAGGAAGCGCTGCGACTGCAATTAATGTGTCATAGCCAATTAACATAAAGGACTTATTTGTGAAAATCTTACCTATCGCCGCGACTGTACTACCCCTAACCGCACTGGCCCTCGCCATCAGTGGCCCCGCCTATGCTGACAACAATGAATATATTCTGTTTCAAGATGGTAGCGGCAATACCGCTAACGCGGATCAGAGCGACCCCACGATTAGCGACAACCTGATTGAACAAGTCCAGATCGGAACAACCAACTCCGTCGATGCATCGCAGACCAATGGCAATAACAGTAGCACCATTAGCCAGTATCAGGAGGGCAGCAATAATGTATCGCTTAGCACCCAAGACGGCAACACTAACTCAACGGTAGAAACCAGTGCTATCGGTGACAACAACGACTTAGAAACCACTCAGACTTCCAACGCCACTAGCTTTATCGGCGTTTATGTAACAGGAAACGGCAATGAAATAGAAAATATGCAAACAGGAAATTCAGATACAACGGTGATCTATGCCATTGAAGGAAATAATAACGACGGGGAATCATTTCAAGCGAATAACAGCAATGTCAGTGCTAGTTTTACCGTTGTTGGTGAGGGTAACCGCCCCGATTTAAATCAGCAGAATTCGGATTCCTCAACAGCAATTTCGGAAACTTATGGCGATAGCAACGATCCCACTCCAATCCAAACTGATGTTTCAAATTCTACCATTACGATTTTTCAAACGGGCAACACCCATGTTGGCACTGTACAAGATCGCACTGGCGGCGCCAACAATATCAGCAGCCTTATCCAGACTGGAAATTCCCACCTTACCAACTCCACCATTGCCTCGAGCTTTAATCAGACCAACAACTTAGTACAAAATGGGAATGGCAACTCTATCAATGCAGAAATAAACAATGCAAACAATAGTACAGCGGTTGCCCTTCAGAGTGGGCGCTTCCATAATCTTACAATCTTTCAAACTAACGTTTCAGATAGTTATGTATCGGTTACCCAAAGCGATATTATAAATGTTGCCGTAGTTAATCAATCGGGTTCCGGTCATATGGCGGAAGTTATCCAAATGGATGACTCCAGTAACATAAATGTCGACCAAGATAACGCCGACAACAGCCTGTACGCTCTACAAAATGGTGTAGATAATCTGATCGATGCGGTGCAGAATGGCGTTAGTGAAATAGCTATGTTGAGCCAGACCGGCACGGTCAATGAGATAGATCTGACCCAAAGCGGCACGCTGAATACCGCCATCCTCACCCAAAACGGCAATGACAATACTTTAACCGTTACTCAAACTGGCACCAGCGATACTATCACCGCGATCCAGTTGGGGGATAACAATAGCGGCACCATTTCCCAGTGATTGAATTTAGGGGCAATCAACAAACAGCAAGCACCCTACCGATAACCTAATTTTATTTAAACCCGCATTAAATACTCACACCTGGAGAGATGTGCAATATCTCTCCAGGAATTTTTTCCTAATAAATCCATACTTTTCCAACTTGCTAAGAATTCTTTACTGCACAATAACTTTTTAGAGCGTCATTATTTTCAACATCCCAGAGATTCTGATCAGCAATTTACTATCCGCACAAATTAAAGGTACAGCCAGGCCTGACAACACTCGATGCGACTGGCTCATTGACCATAGGAGGTGACCCATATAGAAATATCGATTTAGGGATATATTAGTAGCGCTCTTGAGATTATCGATTCACATCTAAACAGCCAGTATGCGAGTAATACCAAGGCAGATTAAGACATCAATAGCAATTAGATGGATTCGAAGTTTGCAGTGCAAAGCCATATCGACCTTTATCGCCATTTAGAGTGACAATTTAACACCTCAAGTTCAGTAGGTATTATATTTTAATTTAATCGATTGTTCGGAAACTATGACTTGAAAATATATTCCCACCCGGGAACCTCTAAGTAGCTCAGAAAGCTATACGGCCACAATGCACACACCAGAGCCAACTATTAGTAATAACCTTATAGACCAGACACAAACTGGAAATCACAATGATATAGATGCACGTCAGATAAATGGAAATACTGGAGGAGGTATTATCCAGACCCGGGAGGGAAATAATAACTTTATTGTTTCTGTTCAAGATAGCACCTCAAATATGTCTATAGTAATTTTTCAAAGCGGTAATAGCAATTCAGTTCTGGTCTTGACCTTTTGGCCGAACAACATAGAGAATAGAATCTTATCAATTTACTCCAAGATAGTGTTAATGAAATAGCAACACTAAGTTTGACCGCAATGATGAACGAGTTAGATCTCATGCAGATTGGCCAACAAAATACCGCCACCTGAACTCAGGATCGCAACAATAATTTTCTAATGCTTACCCAAATGGGTGCGAACGAGAGTATACACATTGCTCAGCTGGGAGATAACAATAGCGCTATTTTTACTAAAAAATGGATTAAATGGCTTTCCTAAATAAAGTGGGGAGCCATCTCCAGATACAACGTTTAAAAATAAATAAGAAAAAATAGGCCATGAAATTCTAGATATCTCCATATAAACTGTATTTATGATAGAAGTACTCACTTCAAGAAACTGCTATTTGCTGTTCAGTCATAGAAAGGAGTTATCATGCACACCAAGGTTGGTATTTGCGCCGCTCTAGTTTCATTCTCTGCCACATTTTCACTGGCTGAAAACAATAATACTTTTCTCTATCAGGAAGGAAGTGATAATAGTGCCACTGCCGATCAAAGCGACATTACCAGTATTGGCAACCAGATTACGCAAATACAAATTGGTAACGATAACTCACTAGAGGCAACACAGAGCGACAGCAATTTGCGTGGCTCCATATTACAGACGCAGATCGGTGATAGTAACAATGCCTTTGCTTCACAAGAAGGCACAAGAGATACAAGTTCCAGTGGTTACCAGATTGGTAATAACAACCAGGGAAGCTCATTACAAGGCTCAGTTACCAACAGTCAGTTCAACTATACCCAGTTGGGCAGTCAAAATAGCGCTCAAGGCGTCCAAACGAATTCCGACAATGCTTCTATTTCTATCGCTCAAGAGGGCACAGGAAATACAGTTACTAGTTCACAGGACACTATTACCAGGGGAGAAATGCAGTTTTACCAAACCGGTATTAGCAATAAATCTACAGTAGCGGATTCCAATAACGGCTCTGATAACAGATTAACTTCTACCCAGAGCGGGGACAGCAATCAAAACAATGTGTTTCTTAACGCGACAAACTCCGCAACAGATCATATCCAGCAAACCGGTTCAGACAACCAGATTTTCCTGGTCCACAGTATCAGTGACAATGATACAGTAGAGATTCTGCAAGTAGGGACACAACAAACGCTCAATATTAGTCTTATCTCTACGGCTGATAATGAAGTCACTATTAATCAATTAGGTAGTAGTAATATTGGTACCTTAAATTTGAGCGGCACAAGTAGCGGAACGCAACTGCAACAGGATGGATATCTTAATAGTGTCAATCTTACTCAGGGTGGAGAGGGAGCTAACCTATACGCCCATCAAATAGGTAGTAATAATGAGCTGGATCTAACCCAGGGTGGGCGACAAAATACTGCCACACTCTCCCAATTTGGTAACAGCAACTATATCTATATGATGCAAACAGGAATTAATAGCAACATTAACATATTGCAACTTGGCAGTAACAATAGCGCAAGCTATCAACAGCAGTAGGCTACGCCTTAGGAGTTACCAACTACAAGAAGTCAGGAGAGAAAGAAAAACTGTATTTAAGGCTGTATGAGCTGTGGATGCCAAATACGAGCTTACCGATGTGCATTCACAGCAGCACTCAGAAACAGTGTATTCCTTCTGGATCAGTAGTACACGTAAACATCAGCTTCCTCTTTTGAACCAAAGAACATTGTATGTCGAAACGAACAAAAACCTACTGATCTTGCCTCGTTTTAACGGACACCTCATCTGTTTGACTTTGGTACCCGTTAAAACGGGGCAAGATCATAGGCCGACGAAGAAAGTGAATTATTTACACAATGACTGATAAGTTAGTCACATAAACTATATTTTATTTTATTTTCTATTTATTGAGATCGATTCTCAAGTTTGTTTATACTGCGTGCGCTCTGGAATGATTCCGGGATGGCAGATGGTATAGCAGGGCTTTTGCTTGCTATAAAGTTGTATTTAACATGGATGTTGCGGCGTAGTAGTAAGATGGAGGCAGTTTCAGAGATCGACACAGGATTGCATGCGCTGGTTGCCATAGCGCGTTTCCATCAATTGCCTGCTGAGCCTGATCAACTTTCCCACCAGTTTGGTCATGAAGGACAATCCTTTTCTGATACCCAGCTCCTACAAGCAACCAAGGTCCTTACGTTAAAGGCCAAGCAGCTAGCGTCTGATGTCAGCGATCTGAGTAATGCCATGCTGCCCGCTATCGCTAAGGCACACGATGGCAGTTATTTTATTGTGGCACGCCTATCCGATGGTGAGGCATCTGCTGATTTCCAATAATGTCCAAGTGGATATTATGATGTAAGAAAACCACCCACTTCCGCTAAGAAAGAAAAACGTCGAACTACCGTAAAGCTATGGATGAAATCAGAATCTATAGTACAAATTACAAGGACATTGGATGTTTACAGCCGAGCCGTACAAAACTGGAATATTGCTTACAATATCGCGCAGTTTCAAGGCATTAACCACTAAAAAATGCAGCTATCCGAAAGAGATGAACCATAGGCTTTAATATTAAGGAAAAAGTATAATTTGATTTATACAAAAACATCTAATGAAAGAAAATGCTACCAGCCACGTACTCGAGAGCCTTATATAAGCTACTGATCTTGAACGTTTTTTACTTTATGTGAAAGTACAGTAGAACTCTACCAGAATCTAATCACAAAAAAGGAAGCTCATATATTTAACATACAAGCTCCCAATAGACAACTGATTGATAAATTTTATAGACAAGTTAAATAAAGCCCGCTATGAAATCCTACAAGATGTAGCCACCAGTTTAAGAGACTTTGAAAAAAGACTCGCTCGAAAAAATTGTCAATCCAGGCAATCTGGATCTTTAGTGAGATATTCATTGTTTACCCAAATATTAGTACCACTGCAATCAGGGTCAACTGTATCCCTCAGATCAAAAGGATCATTATCAAAAGAAGAGTTCGCAGAAATAATATTGAAGTTGGAATTAGTAAAAATAAGAACTATACCACCATCTTGGCTATCACCGTTGCCATTGTCGGTAGTTGTATTCTGTGATATCACATTATTTGACGATCCTTCTATTAGAATACCAGCCCCTCCATTTCCACTTGAAGTGTTGTTAAAAACTCGTGAAAAACTATCATCCACCTGGATTCCGTCGGCAACACTTCCTGTTACAGTACAGCCAGAAAAAGTATTGTAGTCATCATCCATATCGACTCCGACTCTACCACTATCAGTAATAACGCAGTCATTTATAGTATTGTAAATACTAT
Organism: Microbulbifer maximicatervae (SeqCode); assembly: GCF_052467815.1. Lineage (NCBI taxonomy): Bacteria > Pseudomonadati > Pseudomonadota > Gammaproteobacteria > Cellvibrionales > Microbulbiferaceae > Microbulbifer > Microbulbifer maximicatervae (SeqCode). Next base: position 2,417,345 of record NZ_CP174326.1, on the reverse strand, counting down.
CTATATCTATCCCATCATTAACACTATTAACAACTTCGGTATTAAGTACTTTGTGATACCCCTCTCCCTCTAAGAAAATTCCATCAAAACAGCCATCAATAACGCCTCCAGTGAGGGTGGCGCCATTGCCTTCGATTCGAATTCCTGCACCACCTAGATCCCCTCCTGTAGTACAGGTCAGGGAATAGTCGCCCATATTTAAGCTGCCACTTGGGCCGACAATAGTAAGTGCATCAGGTTCATCGGTTGTTAGATCACAAGATAAGTCCTCAGTAAGCACTTCTGCAGTTGTAATTACATCGCCACAAGCCACTTCAGCCAAGGTAATTGATGAATATGAAGACGCCGAAAAAGCCATTATCGCTAATAGTGCCACCTTATCTACAGATTGCTTAATTTTCACATCCAACTCCTATCAGTTCAGAAAAAATAATATACCTCAGCACAGAGATACTGAGTCCCCTAAGTTTGGATGCAATAATAACTTCCACCATAAGAAAAATTGCCCAAAGTAATTGACGTTCGAATGAATAAAAAAACCAAGTCATTCCTTTGAAGAATCTAACGCAGCTAAATCGACAACAAAGATTAAAAACAGAACCCTAAGCTGGCGCAATTACTTTCTAAGTATTACTAACATTTAATCCAGAACACCATACTCTGATCCAACTTGGGAAAGTACGATTTTATTCGCCAGCTAATGTATGCAGCTTATTAGGAAAGACTTAGATTATTTATATAAAACTTACTCATGATAGAAGTACTTGCTCCGGAAAACTATTACTTAATGTTCGATCATAGAAAGGAGTTATCATGTACACCAAGGCTCGTATTTACATTGCTCTAGCTTCACTTGTTACCACAGATTCTTAGGCTGAAACAAATATTAAATCACTGCATCAGTAGGGTAGCGTTAATAGTGCCACTACTTACCAAAGCGATATTACTAGTATTGGCAACCAGATCATACAAATACAATTCGGCGATGATAACGATACCTTTGCTTCTCAGGAAAATACAAGAGACACAAGCTCCAGTGGCTAACAGATTAGCAATAGCAACCAGGGAAGTTCACTACAAGACTCCATTACTAACAGCCATTTTAACTATATCCAGTTAGACCATTAAAATAACGCCCAAGGTGTTCAAACCTACTCTAAAAATGCTTCTATTTCTGTCTATCAAAAAAACACAGAAAATTCTGCCACTAGTTCACAAGGTAATATTATCAATGGAGAAATGCAATTTCATCAGATAGGACTTAGCAACAAACCAACAATAATAGATTCAAACAATAGCTCTAACAATAGCTCTAACAATAGTACGATTTCTGCTCAAAACAAACCAGGTGTTTATTAGCACGACAAACTCGGCAATAGACTATATCAAGAAAGTTGGTGCGGACAACCAGGTTTTTCTAATTCACAGTACTAGTGATAATGACAAAGTAGAGATTATACAAGCTGGGGCCAGACGCACTATCGATATTAGTCTTATCTCTACAGCTAATAATGAGGTTATTATTAATCAACTCGGCAGTAGTAATATTAAAACAGTGAATTTGGGCGGCACAAGTAGCGAACTGCAACTACTGCAGGAGGGATATATTAATAGTGTAAACGTCACTTAGAGTGGAGAAGAGACTCACCTCTACACTCACCAAATAGGTAGCGATCATGGGCTCAGTCTAACCCAGAGTGGGAGACAAAATACTGTCGAACTCTCCCCAATTGGTAGCAATAACTTTATACAAATGATGCAAACTGGGGGTTAATAGCAGTGCTGACATACTACGAATAGGTGGTGACAACAGCGCAAACTACCAGCAGCAATAATCTAGCCCTTTCAAGGTTGTCTCGAAAGCTGTGCTGATCGGTGAGCTGATTTGATCATCAGGGCGCAACCTCCCTATATTCTTGTCAATCTATAAAATATAGATCAGCCCAGTACGTAGTCAGTCAAAACGCAAACTCGACTTTATTCCTAACTTTGCCAAACTAAATTCTCATAGCTACATACCAATTCATCGACAAAAATTAAAGTAGCCTTTGATTGATCTGACGCTATAAATCAAATGGCTAACAACCCAACCTATGGCTTTAAACCATATCATCGTGTAGTAGAGTGATATTTTTTATGTACTAGCCTCCACTTAAGATTCCCAATCATTATTGACCGCACATAATTTTTCGTAGAAACACGAAAAACACTCTGCCTTTATATGGATGTTAAAGGCAGAGTATATGCTTACTACCCAAAGTCCAAATTGGTAAAGGAGTTATCCAATGAAGACCTATTCCCTTATAGCCACGGCCTTATCCTTTATGATCAGTGGGATTTCCTATGCGGAAAATACTGTCATCCAGAACCAGATGGGTACAGATAATAACGCGACAGCTGATCAAAGTGATCCGACCGTATTTGATAACCTTATTGTGCAAACACAAATTGGTGATAACAACGACGCTGATGCCAGTCAAACTAATGGCAATGTCAGCGGCGCCATTTATCAAACACAGCAGGGAGATAATAATAGTGTCACCTCGACACAAGATGCCACAACCAGCACTACGGCATCAGCACTCCAGGTCGGGGATAACAATATCGTTTTAACCAGTCAGGAAACCGCTTCAAACGGTAGCAGTGAAATCCTCCAGAATGGTGACACTAACTTTGCCAGCTCTGAACAAACCTCCTCAGATTCTGATTCTATTTCAATCAGCCAGTATGGCGATCAAAACCTGGCTACTAGTACTCAGGACACGAGTTCCAGCAATATTGTAGTCATTACCCAATCCGGTGACTTAAATATTTCAACTACATTGCAAAACACAGCAAGCTCTGGTAACAGCGCTACCACAATTCAATTCGGGCAACAAAATGCTGCTGGGATATCTCACCTTAACTCCTTTACCAATTCAGACTTGATAAGTCAGGTTGGTGATTTCAACAATGCCTCAATTAACAGAAACACCTCAAGTTCCGATAGTGCTATCGTAGTACAGTCCGGAGACTCCAATTTTGCCAGTGCTACTAGTTTTGATACTGCAGACAATACATTATCCATCTACCAATATGGGGATAATCAATCAGCGGTTGCCACACAAAGTAGTGCTTTTGAAAGTAACATTTATATTAGCCAAAGTGATGACAATAATATGGCTTTGGCAACACAATCAGGAGCCAGTGACAACATTGAAATTTATCAGTCGGGCTCATCCAATATGGCTACAGCCTTACAGGCGTCGACTGACAATAGCTCCAATATTATTTCCCAGGACGGTACACAAAACGATGCTACTGTCACACAAAGTGGTTCATCGGATACATCCTCTGTTGAACAAATTGGAAATATGAATATGGTTTCAGCTAGCCAATCAGCATTCAGTGGCTCACTGGATATCACCCAGGAAGGTGATGAGAACGAAATTACCTCAACACAGGATGGAGATACGGAGACAGCAACCATGTTGCAGGCAGGTAACTTGAATTTGATTGAGTTGGCCCAGAGCGGCATGCAAAACACTGCAACATTATCTCAAGACGGTAGCAGTAACTACATATCGGTTACGCAAACTGGCTTTAATGATGCTATCAGTGTTACCCAACTTGGAGACGGCAATAGCGCTACATTTATACAGTAGACTAATAGAGACTTTCGTTAAGGTGCCCTTTGGGCATCTTAACCTACTCAATATGCAAAAGTTAATGAGCACATCGCCTAAACATCACCATATGCTGTCATAGAGATTTTGTAGTCAAGGAGTATCTTATGAAAATCTCTTCCTTCCTTACCGATTCCCTGGCGCTGACCATCAGCAGTGCTGCTATCGCCGAGAATAATTTTGTTACTTCACAGCAAGGTGGGGCCTTTCTGAGCACCGCTGTAACACAAAATGGCAGTACCATGTACCCATACGGATCTGAGAAATTTGATGATATTAATCCAGATTGGCTGCTGTCATTCTGAAGAAACTTCACAAAGTGTATGTAAACCAAACCTCATTTACGTTACAAATTGGTAATGCCAACTTTGCCAGTATGCAGCAATAGTTATATCCAAAACTCACAGGATTAGGCTCTGTATGCAGTATCGTTCATCGGCAGAGCCTCAAGTGGATATCAGTGGTCAATTCGATTTACAAGGAGGAAGCAGTAACTGAACGGACAATGATTTGGGGATTTTTAGTTTAAAGGAGTAACTTATGAAAATCTCACCACTTATCTTTAGCTCACTTGCGTTGGCAATCAGCAGTGTGGTTTTTGCCGAAAACAATTTTGTAATCCAAAACCAAACTGGCATAGGTAATACCGCCACAGCCAATAATGCAGACTCTGATGTTAACAACAGCTTAATAGTACAAACTCAAATTGGAGTCAACAACAGCGAGGATGCCCTCCAAATTGATGGAACCACTGAAAGCACCATCGTGCAAAGCCAGATCGGTGTCGCCAATGACAGTGAGACTGCCCAGGAAAATACCAGTAATGGGCATATCAACACTTCTCAGACAGGGGATAGTAACAGCGCTAATGCTGGCCAGGGAAGCTCATCAGACGGATCGATTATCGTCAATCAAATCGGCGTATCGAATACCGCTACCTCCCAACAGGTTGTGACCTCTTCAATCTCATCACTCACCACTCAATTGGGAGAACAAAACTCCGCAGAAATTTACCAGGAGAATATAAGCTCCGCTAGTGGCACACTTCAACAATTTGGAGTGTCAAACACGGGGAATATTCTGCAGTTGTTAGGGTCAGGTAGCACTGGAACCCTACTTCAGGTCGGTTCACTAAATACGGGGCGTATTGACCAGATTGATAGTGACTCCGCCCAAGGGGCTATTACCCAAATAGGAGGTGATAACTACGCAAAAATTTCGCAGCTGGACGCAAATTCAGATAGTGCGGAAATACTTCAAACCGGTACACAGAACTCTGCCGAAACTACCCAGACCATAAGTAATTCCAATAGTGTATTTATCGCTCAACTGGGAACTTTAAATACAGCAATTACCAATCAAAGCCTATCGGAAGATGGCTCTCTCATCATTACCCAAGGCGGCACAGGAAATAGTGTTGATGCCGATCAAAATACGTTGATCAGCAGTGGTGAGATCGCTCAATTGGGGAGCCAAAATTCATCAGATACTGATCAGTTAGGGGTTGACGTACATCTTCTGGTTGCACAGGTAGGAACAGGGAATACTGTCAGCCTACAACAGGATGGCGTTATTCTCAGTGCAGATGTCGCCCAAATTGGTAGCTCCAATGATGCGGTTATCACCCAAAGTGGCCTGGGTAATTCCCTGACACTGCTTCAAATCGGTGATGGGCATTATAAAGAAATATCGCAGACTGGCGTAGGTCAATCCTCCTTCACTATCCAAGTCGGCAGCGCCAACTTTGCCCAGGTCGCACAGTAGGAGTAACCTCAAGCAGCCCCTGAATAATTTGCTACACCATGCCGCCAATATTCCTTGCAATATCCGGCGGCATTGTAGTTTATCAAACCTATTGTATATTTCCGCTTTATACGCATGGCGCGGGCACGATGCCACAGAGGGGAAAGAGTAATCTGTACCTATAAAAACGGCCCGTCCAGGGAGTTCGGAGCCTCTGATTATTCCTACTTATTTGGCTCGGATCTATGTAAATAGCGATAATATGCACCCATTTCCCACGCCTGATCTCCGTCACCTATTACCTCACCTCCCAATCAATCATATCTATATTTTTCTCAGAAGATCCGCTCAAAGGATCTCTTTTAAGCGCTACCTTAAAGCAACTGACAGAGAAGAAACCCTATGCAGGCAGGAAAATATTTCCCATTCATTTTTGCACCCGTGCTTTTACCAGCCCTATCTTTTGCCGACGTTCAGTGCGGCGATACCATTACCACCGCTGAAATAATGACTGAAGACATATTATTCTGCACTGCCACACCGCCAATCACCATATCCGGTCCCAGCGGCAATCTGGATATGAACGGGTTTACCGTGCACTGTGCCGAACTTCCCGTGCTGAATACTGGCATCATTTTGTCTGGTCAGGGGGCTTTTCTCTCAAACGGGACCATTGAGAATTGTTATACCGGCGTCAGCGCAGAGGACTCGGGATTTCATGGAATTTACAATATCCTAGTGCAAACTAACGAAATAGGTATTTCCCTAACCAGCAATAACAACTTTGTTAGCAGTTCGACAATTTCTTTAAATACCGAAATGGGTATCTCTTCCGATGGGGATTTTAACAGCATACTTTCAAATGAAATTGTAAATAACGAGAGGGACTCTATTGTTATCCAAGGGGACTATGCACTCGTTTCACAAAACACCATAGAGCCAATAACTGGAGGTCTCACAACAGGATTGAATGGTATCGTTATCGGAAGCTCGTCCGGAGGGATTATTACGCAAAATACCGTTTTAAATATTATGTTTAGCGGCATATTGATGCAGGAGTTTGCGCAAACCAATTACCTTATTACCGGCAACAGAGTTGATTCGGGCGGCGCCGGCATTGGCTTCGACCTTAATGACGCCAATGCCGATGCCTGTACGTCTTCCAATACATGGATCTCCAACACTTTTACAACGGCTAACCCCAACTGCCTGGATTAAAATTTTGTCTAACAGGAATGTATATGCCTGTAGATAGGTTTAGAGAAAGATAACACCGAAGGAAAGGTAATAAAAAAGTGACCTGGCTGCGGGGGAGAACCAGGTCACTGAAAGGGTTTGAGTGGGGGCTAATTAGCCCCCTGGTTTTTAGTCTTGGTAATCGATGGTCATATCAAAATTGCCTTCAACACACTTGGCATAGTCGCCCTCATTCAGTGCTGAGTAGGCAGTCTGGTAATTCACCAACTGACATGCGTAGCTCTCATTATTTGGGGTATCCGCAGACCATCCCCAATCTTTATCCCAGTAAATATCCAGGGAGGCTGCACCGCCAGTCTGGAATTGCCCCATATTGGCACAACCGAGTTCTTCATCTGCCGGAATTTCTACACCGAAGTAATCCGCTGTGCTCTGGTAGTACTCGATCCGATACTGTGAGCGGTAGTCTTCAGTACCAGAACTACATTCGATCGCTCCATTAATAATATTGGTGGTAACACCGAATCCAGAAGTCAGGTTATTAGCCAGATCCACACTATTCGGTTCCCAGGTACCATCGATTACATGCAATATGCTTGGCTTGGGTGGCTGTGGATAGACGAAGAAGAAGATAGAGCTCGCCAGGTTCAACCAGGTATCCGCTACCAATTCCGGGGCTTCCAGCAGGGTGTAAATATCGCCGTACATCGCCTGGGAGAAGGGACCGTAGTTATAGTTCCAGCTCAACTGCTTGGCACCGCGGCCGAAGTAGCTCTTATAGCCACCGTCATCATTGATCGCACAGGGCCATGCTTCCGCTGCCCAGCTGCTGCTGGCATCACAGGCGCCGTAGCCACCGGAAGTATCTTCAGTCCAGCCAATTTCCCGCAACCAGTACAGACCCTGGCGCCATTCCGGCACTTCCCAACCTGTTGCGTGGGCACCGGTTTCCTGGGCGTAGTGTGCAAACATTACCGCCATCGACTTGCGACAGATCGCCTCGGCATCGCGGCCATCGGTATAGTCACCACAGAAAGCTGGGAACTTGGCTACGGCACGGAGGAAATTGGTGTAGGTGTACTCTTCCGCTCTGAGGGCGAAAAGGTAATCCCAATCTTCTTCAGACAGGATGCTCTCAACGCGGAGGACATTTTCAGGGTTTGCACTGCGGCCAGGTTGTACCGCCTCAACCACGGCATTGTCCCGGGTTTCGACAGTATCCTTTACTTCCTGAAGCAGGGAATCGCTGCTGGTAATCGACTCTTCTGCAGCTTCCAGTTCGCTGATGCCCATCACATAGCCATCGGCTGCGGCACAGCCTTCCTGGCTAATGGAGACCTCGTCCACATCACTAGCCTGAGTGGAGTCAGAAGCCGTCAGCTGGAAGGTATAGGTTACATCGCTGTATACCTCAGACAGGGTCACTGAGGTAGCGCTGCCGGTATAGTTGGTCATCTTTACAACCGGCCCACTAGTTTGGCTCCAGATATAAGAGATATCGCTGCCGCCGGTGCTGCCAGAGCCATCCAGATTAACCGTTCCACTACAGCCAACATTGATACTTGAGGCCGAGATATTTGCGGTTACTGAGCTTTCAGAACCATCGGTATTATCATCGTCGTCTTCATCGGTATCGTCCACAGCGAGGTTTTGCACGGTTACCTGTGCTTCTTCAGTAGAGTCACCATCACTGACGATCAGGCTAAAGACATAGCTCACATCAAAGGTGCTTGAAGGTAGGGTAACAGTGGTGGATGCGCTGGTCGCAGAGGCAATATCTGCTTCAGGAGAGGCCGGGGATAATTGGGCCCAGCTGTAAGATAAATTGCCCTCGCCACCGGAGGCACTGGCATCAAGTATTACAGTGCCACCACCGGTAATTTGTGACTGCGACACTGAAGCACTTATCGTAATGGGAGTGCTGTCAGAATTATCGTTGCCATCGCCACTGTTGTCGTTATCGTCGTTATCACTGCCGCCATCATTGCCACCGGTGCCGGTGTCATCATCGGAGCCACCGTCACTGGAGCAACCATCCGCTTCCTTAAGAAGCCAAGGGGAACCCCAGGTATTTTCAGCCGTTAATGCATCGGTGGGGTGGTCGTCACTATTAGCCCACCACTGGGCAACAAATAGGTCACCGTCGTAACAAACTTCTTCGCCTTTGCGATAGTTTTGACCAGAAATATAAGTATCGGAGTCATCAGAGCCACCAGTGCCACCACCACTGCCGGAACCTGCATCATCATTGTTACCAGAATCCGTATCACCGTTATTTCCGGTATCAGTATCATCATCAGAATCGGTGCCATCACCATCACCGGAATTGGAGTCATCGCCACCACTGGTATCGCACGCACCTGACTCTTCCAAAATCCAGGGGGAGTCCCATCGGTTTTCTGCTGTCAGGGCATCCGAGGGAACTTGAGAAGCTGTTGCCCACCATTGAGCTTTATATAAGTTTCCCCCGTAGCAAACCTGGCTTCCACCGGTATAACTCTGCCCCGCAACGTAGTCGTCGGCGGGTTGTGCCGCACTCAAACCTTGAGCGCCCAGCATCAGCGCCGATGCTATGGCTGTGCGAATAAAAATATGGCTCATAGAATCTCCAATTGTCGTTTTTAGGGTTCTATTTAAAGTTTTACGCGATGAGGCAAATACCAAACTGACAGGTATTATTTGCAAAAATAGAGATCAAGAGCTTGTGTGAATAACGTATAACGGAAAGCATTAATAAATAGAGCAGGCATTCTTGGCATGAATATTTATACACTGCCAGGATGCTCTAAATTGTAAGGAACCCACTCCCCTTCCTCGTTTTTATTTACTCAACTGGGTGCAACTGCCCCTGCACCTTTAGTAATTATCACAAACACTTACTTTATTTCTGTACGCTGTTCAAATAGCCCCATACGTACTCAGCAGTTTCGATAAATACCAAACGGAATGGTTCCAGATTTAAACAGAATATTTCGTGACCATATCGACACAGGCCGCGTGCGCCAGTGAGTAAATATCTAAATTAAAGATCAAAAGCACGTAAAAAGCATAAATTATAGGTTTTTATATCTACAAAAAACCACAACAGCAAAAATTTTTACTAATAGCAATACAGGATCAAAATATGAGGATAATTACCTAGTCAACAGTCACCTATAGAAAAGCTCACGGCAGTTTCCATCGACTAAGTGAGAAAAAGTTCCCAACCTAACCAGGAACCACAACTGATAAATACAGCTTTTCACAATTCCTGAATCTTTTGTCAGTGACTTTTCTCTCAAAATAAAAGTACTTCTGGCCCATAGTATTTCCCTTACTCCATGGCGACACTTTAGATCGGCAATATCAGCAGTAATAAGCCGCAACTAGCAGTCATTTATCCTTTGGCTAGCACCCCGTGCCCCAAACAGGAAAGAGCTTAGATTAGTTCAACAAAGGGAGATCTTTGTGAAGCCTTACCCTATCCTTTTTTCATCCACAATTCTGTTGTTAGGTACTATTAGCCACGCGGACACAAGTATTACCACTGTAGAGCAATACGGCGATGGCAATCTGGCAACTGCCGATCAAGCTGACCCAACCATTGAAAATAACTTAATAGAACAAAGGCAAGCGGGTAGTTCCAATTCTGCCGAAGCGATGCAATCTGTGAATTCATCCTTGGGCTACATACTTCAAATGCAAACTGGAGACAGTAATAGCGCCATCGCCAGTCAAGAAGAAAGCACTTCAACCACGGTGCAAGTTGTGCAGTTGGGTGATAATCAGACCGCACTCAGTACCCAGATACTTACCACTACGACTAATGGGGAAATCTATCAGGAGGGGCTATTGAATGACGGTGAACTCTTCCAAAGTGACTCCACTGGCAATACAGGCTACTTGTTCCAATCTGGACAAAGTAATATGGGGTTTGTCCGCGCCACGAGTGGTGATTTCCACTCAGGCTCACTTCTCCAAACAGGAACGCTGAATGATGGTGTCCTAATTCAATTACGCGGTACCTTCTATACCTCTACCGTGACACAAAACGGAACAGGAAATGAGGCGACCAGCTTGCAGAACTTTGGCGAGTCCCTTACTAGTGAAGTCACCCAATTAGGTGATAGCAACAATGCCACTCTCTGGCAAATATTCAATGAAAACAGCTACGCCCAAACAAGTCAGATCGGGTCAGACAATATCTCTTCCTCTCGACAAGAAGGTGAACTCATGAGCATCACCACCACACAGGAAGGTATGTTTAATGAGGCTTTTGCATTTCAGGAGGGCACTTCGAGTTTCGCCTTATCTCAACAAAATGGGCTGGATAATTTTATTGATATTTCACAGAGTGAAGTCAATGGAAATATCTCAGCCAGTCAAGTGGGCAATGGCAATATTGGGATGATATCCCAATAATAGAGATTACGATTTTTAATCGAAAGTTTTGATTGAACTGGGCTTAGGGAGCCTCTGAATAACTCCGTGATACCTCTGCAAGCCCCGAAGGGCGGGCCTTGAAGGCCACAGCTGCTGCGTTGCAGCTCTTACAAAGGACTAGAGCCATTCGCGGCGAGCTGCGCCTAACATCTGCAGCCTTCAAGACCCGCAGAGGCATTACGGCGTTATTCAGAGGCTCCTTAGGAACCGTCCAATCGATAATTGCCCGTTAGCAACTGGCCAGCGGGCAATTGTTAAACTCTTGCTTAAGGTGCAAAGACCCTAAGACGTCCCTCACGCTTCTCCTCGCTAAAGTCACAGCTGGTCAATCTAAACATCAACACATACTCAGAAAGGCAGCGAGTATCGTGAATATCCCCTGGTAAGAACGCACTACAGTCACCGGGCGTCATCTGATAACAGCCCCGGCTCACCAGTTGTTCACCATCGTCTTGATTAAGTAAACCATAGGTAGACATCTCCACTTCACCATGTTGCACCGCGTAAAATACCCAGCCATTGCCATGATTATGTGGTGGACGATAGAGCCCACGAGGCTCCACATGAGCCAGCAAGATAAAACCCTTACCTTCATCCCGGTATAACTCTACACTGGGTTCTTGGCGACTGTGTAGATCAGCCAACCATGCCTCATTAGAATTTGATGCCGCCAATTTTCCCAGGGCTTCTCGACATCTCACAATTGATGAAGTATCAAGTCCCTGCCAATTCGCTTTAAGTGCTTCAACGCACTGTCTCAAAGAATTCGTCACTGATTGGTCCTCCTAGAGCTCTCTCGATATCTTGTTGAAAATTACTGCGAATCCACAAATTTAAGATACAACTTGAAGCCAGCTTTAAGTCAACCAGATCTGTGCCTGTATTTTTAGCTATTTAAGTCGTGGGTGAAGTGTAAAGGCGTTGGCCTGGAAAATAGGAATAAATCAGGAAATAGAGATGGGTATTAATAGCTCCAGCAGCTATAAATACCCGCGAGTGCTCACTAAAACGAAGCACTCGCTAATGGGTTTACTTTATAGCTCTGGAGGTAATCGTTAATTTTGCGCTCGGGAAGCAAGCTTGCTGGCAAGAATAGACACGATCTGTATTGTTAATGCGGTTAACAAGAACACTGATGCCAGGCGATAAACGGCATTGAGACCATCCGCTATCTGCGACGGACTCATGTCTTGCAGGGGCTGGCTGGGTACAAGCCCTACAAAAATCACACTCATCACAGAAGCTCCAGTCAATAAACCCAATCCTCGTGAAAGGCTGAGAAACCCGGAAATACGCCCACGAACTTCGGCCCGGGCGCTATTCATGGTCATGGTATTAACTGTCGAAAGGTAGGTTCCGTAACCCATTGCCATAGTGACGGAAAAAACCAGATAGCCTACCAAGCCCTGCTCCACCCTGAGCAGTCCCATTCCCATGGCTCCACAAAGTAAAATTAACAGACCCAGTAATACGATACCTCGACTATTGAATCGATCCACGGCTCGACCGGCAAGATTTGAACAAGCAGCCACCATAAATGATCCGGTTGTCATCACCAGCCCTGCGATAAAAAGGTCCAGATCCAGTGCCAGGGTCAAATAAAAAGGCCCTACAATCAGGCTACTCATTACCGATGAAGCCACCAAAAAGTTTCCAGCCACATTCGCCAAGAATGTCTGCTTTCCAGAAGACTCCGTAAATCCTTCACGCAGGGGTTGTACTTTCTGCCTGACATAAAACAACCCCACACCAAATATCACCGATAGAGCAATAGCAATTCCATTAACTGCGGAATATCCCTCTCCCAATGGCTTAATCGCCAGGGTATAAAAAACAATGTTAAAGAACAGGAATGCTGCAGCCAGGTAGCGTTTGAGTCGACTTCTGCCATCAACAACTTCGCCGACTATGTTTTCCGGTAGAGTTCGATATGCGAGGAAAAACACCCCCAATCCCACCGGCACTACCAACCAAAAGATAGCCTGCCAATTCAGGTTTTCGACAATCAAGCCGCCCACGATAGGGCCCATACCAGTCCCAACCGCAGACAGGCTACCCAACAATCCAATTATCTTTCCCGTTTCACTTTTATCGAAAACGTCGCTGGCAATAGCCATAGACACAGCCACGAACATCGCCGCACCGACCCCTTGTATTGCGCGGAAAAAAACCAGAGTCCAAACATTAAAAGACAGCGCGCAAAGTAATGTCGATAAGGTGAATATCAATCCGCCGCTTAGAAACAATTTTCTGCGACCCAGCTTATCACTGAGACTGCCGGCAATAGGCAGAGTCGCAGTCATACACATCATGTAGGCCACGGTAATCCACTGAGTATTACTGAAGGAAGCCCCCAAGCTTTCGATTAATACAGGCAGCGCCATATTAATTGCGCTGACTCCCAAGGCTGCGAGCAAGGTCGCCAAACACAAGGTGACCAGGACTCCTCTTTTGGAAACCTGAGCAGCCTCTTGGGAAATTGGGTCTTCGGAATAACTTTTCGCGGTGTGCATAAGCTGAACTTTGACTTGCCAGTAATGACGCGTGAAACTAGCATACAACTTCAAGTGAGCTTGAGGTCAATAAGCGATGAATAACAGGGAAGAACTGGATATACGCGAAGTCTCCAAACTGTCGGGACTCCCCTCTTCCACACTTCGGTATTATGAGGAAAAAGGCCTGATAAAGTCATGTGGTCGTCGGGGAATTACCCGAATTTTTAAAGCCACAGTGATAGAACAGCTGTCCCTTATCTCCCTTGGCCGCTACGCCAGTTTTTCCCTGGATGAAATTGGCGAGATGTTTTCCTCTAATGGCAACCCCGCTATCGACAGGGAGCAGCTCCTCGCCAGGGCCGACGACCTGGAAAAGAATATCCGCCGACTCGAAGCTATGCGCGATGGGCTACGCCATGTGGCCAACTGTCCCGAAGTCAATCAGCTGGAGTGCCCCAACTTCCAAAACCTGATCAGGAAAGCTACCAAGTTACAGCATAAGGAAGACAGGAAACAGAAGCGACGCTGACAGAATAGCAGCGAATAAAGTCAGGAGACACTAAACTCTGTCATCATTCCCGAGTCCTCGTGCTCCAAAACATGGCAGTGCGCCATATAGGGCATATCCGGCATCGCCGGCAGCGGGAAGCGAACAAATATTTCCGCTTTGCCGCCATCGGATATGGGCATCGTATCTTTCCAGCCACGCATATAGAGAGGCGGTTCTGCATTATTGTATTTCGTGACTCGGAACTGGCAGCCATGGATATGTACCGGGTGTAGCATTCGGTCCTGTCCTTCAGAGATCTCCCAGCGCAGATCCTTATTCCTCGCGACCTTAAACCCGGGCTCGGTAAATGCGAAGGAAACCCCATTAATCGCATTCGCAGTTAATTGCTCTTTTAACGGCAATGCCGGCCCCTCAGTAATTAGCTTCAATACTTTGGCCACCACATCGGGGTTGGTCGTACCTGCGGCAACCATCTGCGGCAGCCCCGTTGCACCGATCACAGCTTGCGCCTGCTTCTGTCGATTCATTTGCATCACCAGCTTCTGACTGATTGGTGGCAGGTTTTGGGGAATTGTCGGCAGGGATACCAGGCGCTCCGGCAATTTTCCTTTCCCCTCAGATGTTCCAGGCACCACACTGAGAAAACTGTGGGCCTGATCAAATGGCGGCAGGTGCATTATTGGCTGGGGCACTGGCAGTGTTTGGAAGTCGAAAGGCTTGCCATCGCGGGTATCGATCATTACTTCGTAGCGCTCTCCCGCAGCAATAGGTAGTACGTCCACTTTCACTGGTTCCGAGAGAAAACCGCCATCGCTGGCGATCACGTAGAGCGGTCGCTTGTCACTGGTGGCAAGCCGATAGTTGCGTCCGTTGGAGCCATCCAAAATACGAAAGCGCACCCAGCCTTTAGGTGGCCTGACCACCGGATTAATAACGCCATTAACCAGAAGTCGATCCCCACAATAGCCCGCCGCAACCGTCACTTCGTTAAAGCGATGGAAGAACTGACCATCATCGGTGAAGCGGCGATCCTGAATCACTAGCGGAATGTCATCCACACCCCACCGCGAAGGTATCGGCAGTGCATCGCCTTCTTCATCGTCGATAATAATCAATCCCGCCAAGCCTTTGAGTACCAACTCGGCGGTTGTCGGGTAGAGGTGGGGATGAAACCATAAGGTGGCGGCGGGCTGGATTATGTTCCAATCTACGGTCCAGGTTTCTCCAGGCTTCAATGGCATATAGGGGCCACCATCGGCATTGCCGGGTACGATCAGTCCATGCCAATGCGCAGTTACATTTTGCGGCAGATGATTGACCACGCTGACGGTTACTTTCTCGCCCTTGCGCACCCGTATCGCCGGACCTAAAAACGGACCATTGAACCCATAAGTACGCGTAGTCACCCCCGGTAGGAAAGACTGCTTGCCCGGGCGCGCTGCCAATTTAATCCGGCCTTGCCTATCTGCACGCAACTCCGGGGGAATCGGTAAAGCCTGACGGCGGCCCTTCTGTGCCTGGGCAGCTTTGGAAGTCGACACCCCTGTTAGTAAGGCCGCCCCCAATGCGCCAGTGGCAAAACAAAATTTCCGTCGCGACAATTGAGCCATGGGTCCACCTCCCTATGCGCCATAGCTCCAAGTGTCTAGGGCACTGGTCATTTTTATCCCCAGAAATCTTAGACGGCTTATTCCAATGGCCCAGTAGTATATTGCGACAACTGTACACTCAATACAGAGTGGTACCATAGTGCACAACTCCATGATCCACAGTCCTTGTGTTCTAAGCGAACTCGGTTAACCTTGCCCACGAAAAGTTAGTAGCGAAAATAAGAAGAGTAATCCCTATGCCGTTTCTTATTCTATCCATCCTTATTCAGGCAGCTTTTGTAATTCACGTGCTCAAAACCGGGCGCAACACCACTTGGATTTGGGTTCTGGTGATGCTGCCCATGGCCGGAGTTATTGCTTACCTGGTCCTGGAAATCCTGCCGGAAGTAAACCAATCACGCAGTGCCAAAAATGCGCGCAGGACGGTGCGGGAAACTCTAAATCCCAATCGGGATATCCACCAGGCTGCACAAGAATTGTCCCGCTCCAATAATGTGGAAAACTCTATGCGCATGGCCGATGAATGCGTGAAGCGTGGCCTTTATCATGAAGCAAAAACTCTCTATGAAAAGTGCCTCCAGGGGGTTCATCAGGATGACCCTGAGCTGATGTTTGGGTTGGCACGCTGTCAGTTTGCTCTCAATCTGTTTGAACTAACCAAGGAAACACTGGACCAATTAATCGAAAAAAACCCCGATTTTAAAAATCAGGATGCTCACTTACTTTACGCTCGTACACTAGCGGCATTGAAGCAAGTAAAAGAGGCCTACCACGAGTATGAAACGTTGTACCAATACTACAGCGGACCAGAAGCGACTTTTTACTTTGCCTTATTCTTAAAAGATCAATCCCAGGCGGAAAAGGCCAATGTCTTGTTCAATGAAATCCTTGATAAATCCAAAACACTGGGCAAGCACTACAAAGCGACTCATAAGCAGCTGTTAAAGCAGGCAAAACTGGAAGTATCCTGAACCAATCGCAACATTCGGCTCAATGGAAAAAAAAGGCTCCCAATATGATTTTGGCGGTAGATGTAGATTACCGGGACCCCGGAGCAATGGTAGCCGGGGTCGGCTTTGAGAATTGGTCAGCTCCTGAGCCCGAGCAACTCTATCTCAGTAAAATAGAGAGTACCTTGGCCTATGAGCCCGGTGCTTTCTACAAGCGAGAACTCCCCTGTATCCTCACCCTAATCGAGGAGCACAAGATAGAAGCAGAACTGATTGTTATCGATGGTTATGTATTTCTCGGAGGGGAACAAAAACCGGGACTGGGTGCCCATCTCTATTCTGCTCTCCAGCAGGAAGTTCCCATCATCGGTGTCGCCAAGAAACCATTTAAGGACACCCCTGTTGAGGCGGAGCTGCTGCGGGGAAAAAGTATAAAACCGCTGTATATCAGCAGCCTCGGTCTCCCTTTGCTGGAAGCCAAAAAATTGGTGAAAAAGATGCATGGAGACCACCGTATCCCCACTTTATTGAAACGCGTGGACCGCGAGTGTCGAAAGTCCCCACGATAATTCCCGAGAGAATGAAAGGCAATTATCGCCGCCATTTCCCAGTCACATCCCTGGGACTTTCTTCCTACATTTTCAATACTTATTTCTCATATCCTACCCCTTCGATGCCAGCAATAATTTTTCTATTCGGCGGGAAATAGCTACTGAAAGTAAAAGCTACCTGGCATCCGTTTATCCTATAGGGATAATTTGGCGCTTAGATAGACGGCTAGAAGTAGCTAAGATCCCATACTGATGTATTCGGCTCGTAGTTTTTGATGTCCACTTGTGAAGCGCGAGTGGACGATATTCATTAGCAGCCCCGAATGGGCTCCTTGGAAGTTTTGTAGTAAAGGAGTTACTCATGAAGTTATGCGCCAGTATTGCGACACTCGCACTGGTTGCCTTTAGCGGCAATGCGCTGGGCACCAACTCTACTGACTTGGAACAAATCGGTTCAGGTAACTCAGCAAATTCCGATCAAACTGAAGCAGGTTTCGGCAATACTATTATCAAACGCCAAATAGGTGATACTAATACTGCTACCGCCACTCAAAGTGGCGGTGTTATTAACAGTAGTATTCAGAGTTCCCAGATCGGCAGTCAAAATGAGACCACGATATCTCAATCCGGTGGTGCTTCTCTAAGCGCAACCAATACACAAATCGGATCGCAAAATACTTCCGAGATCACCCAAGAACTCTCTCTCGACAGCCAGGTATCTATTCTGCAACTCGGTACCTCCAATGCTTCCACTATCGAACAGCGCTTTGGCAGCGGTAATACCATTACCAATATCCAGGATGGAGACAGTCACTTTTTTATTGGTCGCCAGGAAGCCAGTGCTAACGGCAGCATTTTTGTATTCCAGGACGGCGAAAGGCAAAGTGCCGTGGTAGACGAAACCGCAGGCAATATAGGCAGTTCCGTTTTAATCTTTCAGTTTGATCGGGACGACTTCGCCACCGCCAGCCTGGTTGCCACAATCGATGGCACCTTGGACATACTGCAGGATGGCAGCGATATCTATGGCGGGCTCGCACAATTTGCCAGTGTCAGCAGCAGTATGACCTTACGGCAAACAAACAATCGCCACTTCGCGTTTGCAACCCAAGTAGACAGTCTGTTCAATGACCTTCTGATTATCCAAAGGCTCGGCGATGCCAATATCACCTCGATTACCCAAACCGGTGCCTTTAATACCCTTGAGCTGCGCCAAAATGGTGGGGGCAACAACGCGGCTTTAGAACAATCCGCACTGAGTAGCAGTATCGATATACACCAGACCGGTACCACCAACCAGATCACTGGTTCCCAGCTGGGTGCCGAATTCAACTCCATGAACAGCGAACAGTTCCTGATTGATAATGTGGTTGTTATTAATCAAGGCGGCTTCCTGATCAGCGCGACCAATGAACAAACCGGGTTGCAGAATGTTGCCAATATCGAGCAGGCAGGAACAGAGGTAGATATATTCACCCGTCAATTGGGTTTTGATAACCGGGCAACGTTCGAACAAGCTGGTGAGTCTCTTTCAATAAGTTCCCGACAATTTGGCGATAGTAATAACATCACCATCACCCAGAGTGGTGACTCCAACTCAGCCTTTAGCCTGCAAATTGGTAACAATCACACCAAGGAAATTACTCAGACAGGTTCTAATGGCCGCGCTTTTAACTTCCAGATCGGCGGCGAGAGTAATACCGGCGTAATCATCCAGTAATTTCAGCCAAAATTCAGAAGCCCCCGGTAATACACTGCGGGGCTTTCGATTGCGAAATCTACAGGAAAAAGAAGAAGGGAAAAGTCGTTGTGCAGCCCCGCGAGAGCGGGGAACAACTAGGATGCACTCCGACAACTTCTCCATCGTCGGTTTATCCCCGAGCATTCAGGGAACACCTTGCGCAAAGCACTAAGGCTATGCCTTATCCGGTTTACCCCTGTACAAACAGGGAACAGTCGCGCAAAAGGAGCGCGATCATAGCACACCCCCATTGCATCCCCGAGCTTTCGGGGAAACATTTTCAGAACTAATGTCCGTTCGCTATCGGCTACGGTCCAGCCCCGCCCAGCGGGGGAACAAACTCAGGTGTCGGCACAACCCAACCCCACACTCGGTTTACCCCCGCAGCAGCGGGGAATAGCCCGAATCATTACCGTGCAGCTTTGACGATTTTCCACGGTTTAACCCCGCCTGGGCGGGGAACAGCCTCAGTTAAGATCGCCTTATTGCGCAATTACCGGTGCAACTCCGCTTATGCGGAGAACCTATTCGGAAAGGAGTGTATAACAGGATACCCTCCGGTTTAGCCCCGTATATACGGGGAACAGTATGACGCTGGCTTGACCATCATCCCACCGGTCGATTTATCTCCGCTGATGCGGGGAACTTTCTAAATATGCCTATTTGCTATCCGCTAAAGTCTTAGTATCGTTGCCGATACTATTGAATCCCAGCCCTCGCTCTTCAAACACTTCCAGCTGTATAACAACTCTAATTATCCCAATCAGATTCGGCGGATTAACATCAATCCACAACCAAATGCTTTGGCCGGCCCCATACCCGCAAAAATATTTTTTATAAATAATTCGGGTTCAGTAACCAAAAGCTCTCCCCGGTAATCCACAGAACTGAAACCAGCACCGCGCTGCTTTTTATGTAACAAATTCCAACGATACCCATTGCAGTGAAGCTTTGGTGGGTAAATATCAAATCCGAGGCGCGTCCCCCGGTGAATTAACCAGCTGCGGGCGGCAGTCTGGCTGACATCCTGTAACCGGGTTTCAATCTGCCCCTGGTCAAACTGCTCCGGCTTTTCCTGCACCAAGCTCTGCTTCAGCTGCCCTTTGCCACCTTCAACAGGTAAACCATGCAATTCGCACTGCTCCCTCAACCAATGGTATTGAGCATCCATCAGCACATCGTGCCGCTTGCCGCGCTTTTGCCCTTCAGTTTTACGAGCAACTGTAGGGTTCGCCCGCAGGCGGAAGGCCAGCCGATCGCCGGGGTTTAAGCGGGGCTCAAAGATTTTAGTCTCTACCAAAAATATCGGATTGTCCTGCGCAGGCCGGACTTTAGACAGCAGGTAATACACCGGTAGATTGCGTTTGCTAAGCAGCTGTTCCCGCGAGGATTCCTCACGAAATAAAAAGCGCTCATCACCCTCAAAAAGATCCCACAAGATTTGATGGATACCGTAGCTGTTTTCGCTGAGCAACCGCGCCAGCTGCTTCTGCTCCGCCAGCGAGGGAGATAGTTGAACTCTGGATAAATACATAGCCGCTCCCTTATGACTGCCAGAGATTTTCAATACGCGGCTGGAACTGCCAGCGCTTGCGAGATAGGGGCTGATCGAGACGGCTAAGCCGCTGTACAGATCCTGCTGAAAACACTCCATCTTCCGCAGAGAAATCATCCAAGCTACCCTCCCAGTAGTAACGACAACTCTCTTCAGTGGGCAACCAGCGCTCCTGCCGGGCCCATTCCGGTTGGTAATCCAGCAACTCCGGGGATTCATAATGATCCAGGGCGCTGCGGAAATTATCCGCACCAATCACCCGTGCGGCAGTGGGGGCTGAAAGGGGAAATGCCTTGCGCCCCAGGTAGAGGTGATACTTTGGCCGGGCCAGGGCTTCACACAGCTCCGCCAGAGTCCAGTTAGCCTCTTCACAGGATCTCAGGGCCACTATCGCCTGCGCATCCACCAGATACTCCCTGCGGGATAACAGGGTTCCCAGACGCGCTCTCCCTACAACCAGCTCATCCCGGCGCGTATGGTAGCGGCGCTTGCCGGCGGAATCTGGGACCTGTACCGTGTGGAAATCCTTCAGCAAAGTACCGACATTCAGCACCTTTACCGCCTGGCGATATTGCCGGGCCAGGTTCTGATGTAAATCCTCTCGCTCCCGGGGTATCCCCAGTGCCGCACCAAATAGTCCCGCAATAGCGGATTTACCCGGATAGTGTGCGCTGTGGCGGGATTCCCCCACAGCCACTTCCCCCCAGGAAGCCATGGCACCGTAAAGACGAAATACTAGGTATTCCATAGCGCCACCTATTCGCTGACAAAGGCCAAAAGTTCCTCGATATTACCTTCGCCAGTTACGGCATTGAGAACATAGCGGCTATCAGCACAATCCCCGTACACCTTATCGAAACTCTGCAATTGCTTTTGCAGTGCATCAATAGCGTCATGGGCGTAATCCTCGCTATAGCGATCAACCGGCTTCAGGTAGGCCGCAGAGAGAGAGCGCGGTTGCTGGTCACCGGCTTCGGCCACGACATATGAGGCATAGGCACGGCTGGCATAGCTGTTTTGTTTACCGCTGGGAGAAACTTTAAGGATTGTCTCAGTCAGCGCAGCTACAGCTCGATCGGCCAGGGGTTTATTCCCGCCCAGGTTTTCAATGAGCAGCTCTTTGTTAATGCAGATATAAGAATAAAATAATCCCGCAGCAAAACCCGCCTCCCCCAAGTGAGCAGCACCGGCATCCTCGCTGCGATCATTCAGGTCGTCTACCGCAGTAAAATAATCATCTTCAATCACTACAGAGTGAGCCGAGAGTGCATGGGCCACTTGGCACGCCGCTTCAACGTTATAGGTGGGCTTGGAAGCGAGCATACGGCCAAACAAGGCGATATCCACTGCCATGTTTTCCTTGCGCAATAAATCCAACTCTGTCTTCTCCGGCTCCCGCCCCTCTTCTGCCAAGGTTTTCAGTAGTGCATTGATCCCGTTTTGCTCGGCACTACTGAGGTGAACCAACTGCTCGATTTCCAAATCGGCCAGAGGGTTATCTTTTTCCGGCTTTTTTAACTTACCGAATTGCTCGGCAATTTTCTGTGCCCACAATTTGGCCTTTTTTTCAGAGACACCCAGATCCAATAAAGTCTCATAGGCCAGTACCCCCTGACGCTTGGTTCTGGTGCCAATGAGGCTATCCCCCTGCTCCGTAGCCAATACCTGCTGGAACAACTCTGACGTTCGCCAGTGACGCTTAAGGCTCTGGGAAGAGATTCGCAGGCGATCACAACCTCCCATCTTCGCTGTTTTTGGCCGCCCCAAGTCATCCCGGTTCAGGTTCGCAGGGGGATAGGCGGTCAATACATGCAATTGAATAAAGCGGCTCATAAATCTCTCCTTGTTGCGACCGTCAGGCCATCACATTACTTCGATTCATTTCTCAGGTATCTGATCAACAGTCACTGTCAATCGGTCTGGCTTTGCTCTGTGCTTAGTGCTTAGTGCTTAGTGCTTAGTGTTGTTATGGGAATAGCATTTAAAATATTTTTAGGCCCCTAAGACCCCTTTAATTTGGAATTCTCTAAATACTTCTCAGTCTGGTAATACGGCGTAGTAATCAGTTGCCCAACGCACAGCCAGGCGTTCCTGTGGATGTCTTGCGGGAATTGTGCGCATTTCTCTTTGCCAGTGCAGCAAATCATTGGCAAGAGAAGCTATATTGGCTCTGCCATCCAGCAGGGCCAGGGCCCGTACTATGCGGCGATAAAACTCGGCCGTATCGCGACTTTTTTGCAACTGAAAAAAGCGCAGCTCACTTAAAGGGGGGCGCCCGCCCCTCTCCCGGGGCATAGCCAGGGATCGGGCAAAGCTGACATCCATAGCCTCGCTGCTATCAATATCAATTGTTTTGCTCGTGTTATCAGCTTTTACGTGTGCAATTACTGTGGCTACCAGAGCCGCATCTTCGATACGAATTTGCTCATCTTTCTGCCAGCGCTCGGGCATATCCTTTAAAAAACGGATAAAGGCGGGAGTAGGCATTACATCCATAGGCTCTACCGCACGGCGCAAACGCGCTCGGTCGGCCCGGCCAGCTTTGTCATTGAGCCAGCGGTGCCACTCGCGCAGTCGGCTCACATCTGTATCGCTAAGATATTGATATCCGGCCATCACAATTCCTCCTGTTGTTGCTCAACTTTGGCTGTATTATCCAGAGTCTTTAAACTTGCCAGACTGGCGAGCTTATTCCTTAAAAGACGTCGCGCCCGAGTCACTCGCTGCAATTTCAGGTCTTCCGCAGAGCCCTCCATTGACCAATGGTCAAACTGCGCCAAGGCCGTTTTTTTCAATATGTGTGCCCAGGCAATAGCCACCGGTGCAGGTGTAAATTGGGATTTCTTGGATTCGAGGGATAATTGCTTGAGCGAGTGATAAAACTGGCTTTCCGTCGCCTGCCAAAACGCCTGATCGACAAATGAAAAATCCCCTTTAGCCTCATTAGGGTTATTAAACCAGGCAGCCTTGACCCTAAAGCGCAGCTCTTTCAAAGTATCTTTTGCAGCCGTTAAAAGCTGCCCTGCCAGCTGAATAAATAGCGACCGGTACTCGGGGGAAATAGGCAGTACTGGCATTTCCTGTTCATACCAGCAACGCGCTTTCATATTGTCCATGTCATAGCCAAATCCCCACAGACGCACATCGACATTCGAATCCAGTTCTTCGAGAATTTCCGCATATTCCTCATGGAAGAAGCGCACCGCCCGGCTCGCTTCATCGCCATGTGAATGGTCATTCCACATAAGCCCCAACCAATGCCGATAACCGAGGCCACTCTGTTGACCTTTCAAACTCAAGGGTGGGGCTTTTTTCTTGGGATCACGTCGATAGGGCGTCAGGGGATGAATCCAGGGACCCTCGTAATTAATGCCATAATTCTTAGTGGTATATTCCCGAATTAACTGATTCGTCTGCTCTCCACAAAGATCGCAGTAACCCTTGCCTTCTCTCGGGATATAGAAACGTATCCTGCGCGGCATACCCCAGTACATTTGCAGGGGATGGGTATCATTGGGAGACGTAGAGGAACCTTGTTTGTCAGAGAGGCGGGAGGGAGCGAGCCAGGGAAAGATACAACTATCAGAACTTTCAGACCTCGCCCCAAACTCCTTTTGTGGCAAGATATTGAGCCACAATTTCTGCCAAAGGTTGGCATCTTCTGCCTCTGGAATTATCAATGTGGTCAAAGGGCCACCACCACGCAAACTGGTTCTATGCCCCACTCCTCCGGAGGGGGCGTTAATTTGCAAGGTAAACAAGGCACTAGCGGCACAGCTGGGACATACACCCTGCACCCTACCGCCCTTAATAAATAGATCCTGATTATCTCTACAGGTTTTACTGCCCGGCGCCTCAATCAGTAGGGCAGCAATCGACTTTGATTCCCCCACACTCAATTCCAAGTCCTGCATAAATGCAGGCCCGGACTCTTGAAACAATTCAAAATTGGGAGCGTAGTTTTGCAGCCGTGATTTCAGTGTTTCCTCAGTAGGCGCCTTTTTCCAGTAGACTCCCCAATCATCGACACTTTCAGGTGCAAAAGCTGTTTGCAACAGGCCAATTAAAAACTGGAACAGCGCCCCGCGAAAATCCGGTCGTACCGTGCAAATATCTACGACAGGATTATCCACCTCGACAATTTGCCAAGGAGCAATTCTTTCCTGCTTACCGCATCGCCGGATAATTGGCAGCCAGGAATCTTCAACCAAATTCACCACGATCCTCCCTGATCCAGTCTCCGCCCTCTTACTCTGCTATAGCCATGCTTTTTTTAAGAGCTAGAGGGAACAGTTACACTCAGAGCAGTGCGAGCGCCTCTGCCTCATTTTTGAGTGCTCAATCTCTCAGCGTCACTGCCGGGACACTAATTCCATTACCTTATGCCACTCTGACTAGGGAAAAATGATCTGGCTCAAGTCTGGGCATCTTTTCCCTCTCACAGACAGAAAATTATATGCACGGCCGTTTACCCGCTACGAATCGACTACTGCCATATCAACCCTTATAAATGTAAGGATATTTGCATCAACTTCAGCCTTTATCTGGATACTTAAATCCTTTATGACAAAATCATTAACAAATGATTAGTCACTCTCTATTATCCCCCTTATAAGTTTCTTAAAAATTACGCACAAAAAAGCCCCTAAAAAGGGGCATTATGTTCTTACTTATTAAAACATTATTTAGTCGGGGGGAAATTCCAAAACAAGATCTTTATTTTCAGTCTCATTTGTATCCACAGACACAGCATCACCATTACTGAGCCTCTCAACCTCAACTGACTCCAGGCTAACTAAAAAGGCTTTACTTGCCGATTTTTCATCCGGCTCTACCACATTATTCGATGAATCAGCACAAGCCCCAACAAAGGCAATCATAGCCAATAAAAGATATAAACAT
Source organism: Microbulbifer maximicatervae (SeqCode) (assembly GCF_052467815.1). Taxonomy (NCBI): domain Bacteria; kingdom Pseudomonadati; phylum Pseudomonadota; class Gammaproteobacteria; order Cellvibrionales; family Microbulbiferaceae; genus Microbulbifer; species Microbulbifer maximicatervae (SeqCode). The sequence continues at coordinate 2,392,003 of NZ_CP174326.1, read as the reverse complement.
ATATCAGATTTTAAAGATTTCATATATCCACCTACCATTAGCAGAAAACCCAAAAAATTCTCTGAAACTTAGAATTCATACGTCACCAGAAACCGGGTCTCGCCGACAGGCAACTGAAACTTATTGAATAAATCTAACGTCAGGGAGCCGTTATCAATTGAATAAAACCCATTGCCGATCAGTTCCGATTCAGCGGCAATCCCGTCACTGTCCCGATCCAAATACAAACGCACCTGCTGTAAGTCTGACACTTCATTCAGCTCGCCATCGGCCTTAATTGTGAATGACTTCAATATCGCATCGGCAGAATCGCTCTGCAGAGAGAAAGCTAATACCGGGGCTTCCTGCTCTAGCAGAAACTGTGAACGCTCAAGTAAATAGGAGTTTATGCTTACAATTGGCTCATTGACATTGAGAGTCGCAACAGCACCGGGATCAACGATAATACCATTCACCTCCCCGTCATCATCGTTAGGGCCACCATCTTGTAAACTGAGCTGGATGCAAAAATGGCCTTCATGGAGCCCTGGCTGGTACTCATCACTGCCAGGCTCAGGACAATCACCCAACTGCCCCAGTGCAGAAGATACATGGTTAAATTCATCCTCAATAAAATCCACCCATCCAACACTTTGGCGATATTTCAGATAACGAGCACCTTCGAGCAAGGCGGCATTTAAAGGGACAACGATGTTAGCGCTTTCCCCAAAATCTGTATCGTAAACAACAAAGTCAAAAATACCATGCAGGAATTTATAGCTATTCTGTCCTGCCAAATTATCCTCAAAGAGATTATCTATATCCTCCAACGTAACCTGGCCCACTTGTTGACCGGCAATATAGGCACTATCACCAAGTCTCAAGCTTGTCCCTTCAGAGCTTTGCATCACTGCACCAGTTCTATTTACCGGCAGCTGGGAACGAACCGCCACCCTATCTAGATAGTCCGGTATGCGATCACCATCTAAATCTAAGAATCCCTCAAGGCTGTCACTCAGCCCATCCTGATCAGCATCCTCATTATCAGACAATACAGGGGCACTGCCATCCACTCGTAATATCAGCTTCGCAGTATCTGACAAACCACCAGAATCTGTAACAGTAACAGTAACTTCGAAAGCTCCCGACAAACCTGCTGGATCAAAGGTAAATACGCTTTCACCAGAGTCGTTGAGCTGAACTAGCTTTGGGCTGTTCCAACTATAGGTAAATGGGTCCAGCTCATACTCATCTGTAACCCAGGCTTGAATCTCTGCCGGTCCCTGATCCTCATAAATTACAGCCCTGAACTGACCAGCTTGAGATAGCTTTGCCGTAACTATGGGGTAAAAGTTAAACGTAGCGCTAGGTATAACTGGAATACTTGAAATAGCAACTAAACTGTCACCATCAGCCCCCTCCTGGAAACTAATTGTTGATCCAGTAACACAAAAGCTATCGTTGTCCCCAGAAAAATCGTTAGCCCCGCACTCTTCATCAACTGAAGGGAATTCAGATAAATCAATAACAAATACTTCATTACCCTCTACTGGAGATTCAAAATTAATATAGGGTAATGCTATCTCGGTATCGGATAAATCTAAGGTCAGCACAATCGAGCTTAATTCACATATAGAACCTAATTCACTATTGGAAATAGTACTAGACTCAGCCATATCTCCCGAGCACCCTTCACTTGGGCTTGTAGAGTCTCCCCCAGCGGAAATAGTGCCAATAAAAGAAACGAGAGTATCAACTATAGTAAAATTGCGTATTTCCGCCGATTGAACGATTCCCAGCAGGCCTGTGTATCCATTCAGAACCATTAATACTCCTCCATTGAGGTTTATATAGAGGTTATTGATGGAATAGCCATTACCTTCAAAGGTCGCAGTAAACGGGTTTTCACTCGTACCGATTGGCTCCCAGCCCAAGCCCTCGTTCCAGTACTCATCATTCGCATCAACATAACTATCGTCATTGGTATCAAAATTCAGGTCTTTGGTCAGCTCAAAGCCATAACAGCCACTTTCTGGGCAACCATAGTTACTACTGTATAAAGTTGATCCGTCTAGGTTGTTACGAATCTCATTAAGGTCTGTTAAATTACGAATTTCAATCAGACCATCATTATCAATATCAAGATCAGAAGGAGAGGCGTCAGCTGATACACCTTCCATGGACAGTAGCCCGACAAATATTATTAGCCCCCGAAGTGTCGAAAGCTTTTTGTATTTAGTGGTATAAGACTTCAATCGAAAACTCCTTTTTCTATATTTACCAAAAATCTCAGCCGATATTGAATTCACTTTCAGAACTGGTGCCGAGAATAGGGATCGCGAATGGGAAGCAAAATAGTTACTAACTTGATACCGAGCAACTGGAGTAATCCAGTATCCATCCCCCCAAATAAACCCGCAACCAAACCTCCCGGAAAAGCTATTACATAGAATTACAGGCCTACTAGTGAATGTTTCCTGTCTACAAAATCACATCAACCACCGATGAGCTCTGCAGATGGCTTATAAATTATTGGAGAGGCACCTGGTCATAAATGAGTGAGCCAGGAAGGGATATTCAAGGCTATACAGGGCAATTCCTGACAAAGTGAAAGGTTAATATTTTTATTTTCTAAATAGTAAAAAGCCCGGACCAGCCGGGCATTTTGGATGATTCGGAGCCTCTTCGTTTCTTGATCAGTGCGGGACGTATAGGAAAGCACAACAAAAAAGTAACACCACTTTGAATCCTGCCCCCTACTGAGGGGGCTCAACGATTGAGCGTGATACTGAAATTCAAGCGTGGCTTCACCTACTCCAAATCGACAACGTATCGGTTTACCTAATGCTCTGAAGGTAGCCCTACTTTAGTTGAAGTGATTTCCAAAACATCCCAAAGGGCGCCCAGAATCATGCCCCCCTAGAACCCTTGGTGGTCGGTAAAGTACAGAAACTCAAACCGCATAGACCGCCAAGACGACACTATTCAGCTATGCATATGCGCGCTTGCAAAAATTTTCATTCGTCTTCGTTATACATACCAGAGTAAAGCCACATTGAGAAACCTACGAATATTGCACCAACTACAAGATAGCCAATCACCCACAACCATGAATAGGCAAGAAGCCATCGCAAGACATAAATTAGGGTGAATATACTGGAGCTTATAAATAAGCAACGGCGTAAGGTATACATAATTATTCCCTGACTTAGTCAAACAGCTAGTGGTCCATATCATTTTTTGTTGAAATGACTGGCTCTCTACTTGGCCAAAGTTAAGATCTAAAGCTGATTCCAGCGCTCAAGTTTTATTGGCTACATTACTTTGCGTATTGAACTCTGAGCATAAGAGCCATATACAGAACAACCAGATATCCACAAGCCACTAATCCTTGTCGCTTGGCTTGGCCTACTTGATTTGAGCACCTGTCATAGCCATGGTGGTACTACCAGTTTCTAAATTGAACCAGGTAGCACCAAATGTAACACCGGATGACAACGAACAAGAACGGAGGGCTGTGTACCCTCCAGATAGCAAAAAGCCCGGATTTACCGGGCTTTTTGAATGATTCCGAACTTCTTCGGATCTTGATGTGGTGCCCAGGGCGGGACTTGAACCCGCACGAGCATAGCTCACTACCCCCTCAAGATAGCGTGTCTACCAATTCCACCACCTGGGCAAAAATCTTTTACTGCTGTTCCTCACTTTCCTGGTTAGCAGCTGGCTCTTCTGAGCCGGTGCTGTCTGCAGGAATCTGCGGGATATCGCCAGTTTCCAAATCTGTTTCGAGCTGCGGGATATCGCTGTCGATAGCCGGCAGTTCTTCGGCTGGGCCAATTTGCTGCTCCATTGCTGGAATTTGCGGAAGGTCCGCATCAACGTTGGCGCCTGCACCTTGCTTAGCCAGGATGGCCAGGCCGAAACTGGTGACGAAGAATACCGTCGCAAAAATTGCTGTCAAGCGGGAAAAGAAATTTCCGCTACCTTGACTACCAAAAACTGTCTGGGACGCGCCCGCACCAAAGGATGCACCGGCTTCGGCACCTTTACCTTGCTGCAACAAAATCAGGCCAATAATGCCCAATGCGGTCAAAACGTGTACAACTAATACCAATTTTTCCATTTTCTGGAAACTCTCTACCGGGGTCTAAACAACCCGTTATTCAGTATTCGCCAACCCGCGTGCTGTCAATTTAAACAGCAGCGCGACAAATCTCAGCAAACTCGCCGGCATCCAGCGAGGCTCCACCCACCAGGGCACCATCAATATCTGCCTGGGCAAAAAGCTCCCTGGCATTTGCGGATTTTACACTACCGCCATATAAAATCTGTACTTCAGCGCCCAAATCTCCCAACTGCGAGCGAATAAATGCATGTACAGCTTGGGCTTCATCAGGAGTAGCAGTTTTTCCGGTGCCAATGGCCCATACCGGCTCATAGGCAATCACGGACTGCTTCCAGCCAGCCGAATCAATGATATCGGCAACCGCTTGAAGTTGTTTTGCAACCACTTCGAGAGTGCGCTCCTGCTCGCGTTCTTCAAGGGTTTCCCCGACGCAAAGTATTGGAGTCAATCCCGCCTCTTGGGCCGCAACAAATTTTTTCGCCACTAACTCACTGGTTTCTCCGTAGAGACTACGGCGCTCAGAATGCCCGACAATAACGTAACGGGTATTCCAATCCAGTAACATGCTAGCGGAAACCTCACCAGTAAACGCCCCTTCGGGCTCCTGGCTAAGGTCCTGGGCACCCAAGCTGAAACCTCCGCTCTTTTCCGCTGCATCAGCCACCAGGCCGAGGTATGGAAAAGATGGGCAAACAACAACACCGAACTTCACACCTTCGAGGTTGAGTTCGGTGAAAAAACGTTCGGCAAACTCGCGGCTGCCGTTCATTTTCCAGTTTGCTGCTACTAGCGGTGTTCGCATGTGTGCTCCTTCAAGGGGCGCAAATCTTAGCGACATTGACGCCAACATACAACCAAAATTATACGAGTTTCTTCTGCGCCCCAAGAGGACCGATTTACTACGGGTTAAATTGCAGCAGATCAGTTATTTCCAATTCGCTCCACCACGGAGGAAATATCTTTGGCCAGCTGTTCCACCAGGGCGCTGTCGCGGCCTTCAACCATTACCCGGATCAGAGGCTCTGTGCCCGATGGCCGCAGCAGCACACGTCCGCTGTCTGCGAGCTGACGTTCCGCATCGACAACAATGGCCTTAACGTCTGTGTGATCGAGAACACCATCGCGATGAGCCAGTTGCACATTAATCATGTGCTGGGGGAACATTGTCATACGGGATTTAAGCTGATGCAAGGGCTCATCAAATTCACACAAGCCACGCAGTACCTGCAGTGCGGCAATGATACCGTCGCCGGTGGTAGATGCATCGGCACAGATAATATGGCCTGACGACTCGCCTCCCAGCTTCCACTGATTAGCTGACATTTTTTCAAGCACATGGCGGTCGCCCACTTTGGCTCTCTCAAACGGGATTTTGTTTTCGCGCAATGCGAGCTCAAAACCGTAATTGCTCATCAAGGTGCCGACAACACCACTGCAACCGCCCAGGAATTTATGCTGGTGCATAGCAATGATATACAACAGCTGATCGCCATCGACCAATTCCCCATTGGCATCGACGAACAACACCCTGTCCCCGTCACCATCAAAGGCTATGCCCAAGTCTGCACCGCGCTTAACCACGGCCCGTTGCAACTGCTGTGGTTTAGTGGAGCCGCAATCAAGATTGATATTGAGTCCATCTGGACCTGCTCCAATTACGCTGACTTCTGCTCCCTGCTCACGAAACACCATTGGCGCTACGTGATAAGTGGCACCATTGGCGCAGTCGAGGACAATTTTCAAACCCTCCAAGGAGAAACCCCAGGGCGTAGAAGCCTTGCAGAACTCGATGTAACGCGCGGCTGCATCATCAACTCGATAGGCGCGACCGAGATCGTCAGAAGTTTCCATCGGCAGCTCGAGAGCCGCTTCAATCTCCAATTCAACCTCATCCGGTAACTTGGAACCTTCAGCGCTGAAAAACTTAATGCCATTGTCGTGGTAAGGGTTATGGGAGGCGCTGATAACAATGCCTGCACCGGCATGGAAAGTTCGGGTCAGGTAGGCGATCGCCGGAGTTGGCATTGGTCCCAATAAGGCGACATCCACGCCAGCATTAATCAGGCCCGCCTGCAGCGCTGCCTCAAACATGTAGCCGGAGACCCGGGTGTCCTTACCAATCAGGATGCGGGGGCGCCGGTGGTGTTTAGCTTTGGAAATTCTTCCCAGTACCTTGCCCGCTGCATATCCCAGGCGCAACATAAAATCGGGAGTAATTGCTCCCTCGCCAACGCGACCACGAATACCATCAGTGCCAAAATACTTTCTTTCCATAACGCTTCTCAATTGTGTACTTCGCCGCTTTTCTGTTCTGTCGGAAAACCACAACAGGACCCTGCGGCTTAAGGTCTCTGTAAGACATCACTCATCAAATTTCGCTGCAAACCAATTGCTGCATGCGCAACACATCCACGGTTTCCGCAACATCGTGGACACGTAAAATTCTTGCACCCTTTTGCGCAGCTAACATGGCCAGGGCCAGGCTACCGGGGAGTCGGCCATCTACATCTCGATCGAGCAGGCGGCCAATCATCGATTTCCGCGACAAGCCCGCCAGTATGGGCATATCCACTGGCGCCAGCTGCGACAAATTACGCAACAACGCCAAATTGTGCTCATCGGTTTTGCCAAAGCCAAAACCCGGGTCGAGAATAAGCCGGTCCCGTGCCACTCCCAGTTCGATACAGAGATCGACCCGTTTCTGCAGATACCTGGCGACATCCTCTACAACATCAGTGTAAGACGGATCATCCTGCATAGTGCCGGGCTGACCCTGCATATGCATCAGGCAGATCGCCAAGCCACTCTCGACGGCTGCTTCCAGTGCACCCGGGCGCTCCAGGGCACGAACATCATTGATCAGTCCCGCCCCTACCGCAGCTGACTCACGCATCACTGCCGGAGTACTGGTATCGACAGAGATAATCGCGTCAAAGTTCGCATTGATTGCCTCCACCACCGGCACTACCCGATCCAGCTCCTGCTGCTCGGTGACCGGCGATGCGCCAGGGCGTGTCGATTCTCCGCCAATATCCAGGATTGTCGCTCCCTCAGAGAGCATCTGTTCCGCTCTCTGCAGAGCCAGGGTCAAGTCCAGGGTACCGGAGGCATAGTAATTGCCACCGTCGGAAAAGGAGTCCGGCGTCGTATTCAGAACCCCCATAACCACCGGTTGGGAGAGGTCTAAGGTGTGGTTACCACAGATAATTTTCATTGGCTGAAATAAAAAAATGCCGGATCGGAACAGGCTATCGCCCTATCCCCAACCCGGCATTTGGTTTTGTCCAGTTAGTCGCTTCGGAGAATCAGTGGCCGTTTAATGGGCCGCCGACGGTATTGCTCTTATCTGCCTCAGTTGAGGCCTCTGTGGTTTCAGTATCCTGAGTCGGGCTGTTTCCACCAGAGCCGAAGTTATTGTCTTCCCAGTCCCTTGGTGCGCGAACTTTGCGACGAGCCATCAAATCACTAACCTGGTCCGCATCCAGGGTTTCATATTCCATCAGCGCATCTTTCATAGCTTCAAGAATATCTCGATTGTCTTCCAGCAGTTTCTGAGCGCGGTCGTAACAGCCGTCAATAATACGGCGTACTTCGGCTTCGATTTCATAAGTGGTCTTGCCGGAAACCGGATTACCCTGGCCGGGCTGACCGCTTTCATCTTCGCCGTAATGCAATGGGCCGAGCTTTTCAGACAAGCCCCACTTGGTCACCATACTGCGCGCCAAGTCGGTGGCCCGCTCGATGTCATTGGAAGCGCCGGTAGTAACGCCGTCGATACCCAGGGTCATTTCCTCAGCAATACGGCCGCCAAACAGGGAGCACAATTGCGATTCAATCGCGCGCTTTGACAGGCTGTACTTGTCTTCCTCTGGCAGGAACTGGGTCACACCCAGAGCGCGGCCACGGGGGATAATAGTTACTTTGTGTACCGGGTCATGCTCCGGTACCAGTCGACCAATAATGGCGTGACCGGCCTCGTGATAGGCGGTATTCACCTTCTCCTTTTCATTCATCACCATGGACTTGCGCTCGGCGCCCATCATGATCTTGTCACGGGCGCGCTCAAACTCTTCCATGGTCACGGTGCGTCTATTGGCCCGCGCAGCAAACAGGGCGGCTTCGTTGACCAGGTTGGCCAGATCGGCACCGGAGAAACCAGGGGTTCCACGGGCAATCGTCTGCGGGTTCACCTTGTCGTCCATAGGCACCTTGCGCATATGGACCTTGAGGATTTGTTCGCGGCCGCGAATATCCGGCAGTCCGACAAATACCTGGCGGTCAAAGCGACCTGGGCGCAGCAGGGCGTGGTCCAGTACATCCGGGCGGTTGGTCGCGGCAATAACGATCACGCCCTCATTACCTTCGAAACCGTCCATTTCAACCAGCAACTGGTTCAGGGTTTGCTCACGCTCATCGTGACCGCCGCCAACGCCGGCTCCACGGTGACGGCCAACAGCGTCAATCTCATCGATAAAGATGATGCAGGGAGCCTGCTTCTTGGCTTGGTCAAACATATCCCGCACCCGGGAAGCGCCCACACCAACGAACATCTCAACAAAGTCAGAACCGGAGATGGAGAAGAAAGGTACTTTTGCTTCGCCGGCAATTGCTTTGGCAAGCAGGGTCTTACCGGTACCGGGAGGACCACACATCAGTACGCCGCGAGGGATATTGCCACCCAGGCGCTGGAACTTGGTGGGATCGCGTAGGAACTCGACCAGCTCCTGTACCTCTTCCTTAGCTTCGTCTACACCGGCAACATCGGAAAAAGTTGTCTTGATCTGGTCTTCACCCAGCAGGCGCGCCTTGCTCTTACCAAATGCCATAGGGCCTGAGCGACCGCCGGCTCCGCCCTGCATTTGGCGCATAAAGAACATAAATACAGCGATAATAATCAGGATCGGGAAGCTGGCTACCAGGAGCTGCTGCCAGATGCTCGGTGACTCAGGCTCGCGACCAACAAATTGCACATTGCTGCGCACCAGCTCATTGGTCAGTTCATCGTCGATAATCTGTGGCTGGATAGTCTTGAAGCGGCTGCCATCGGCTTTTTCGCCGGTGATCACCAGACCGTCTACGATCACGTTCTTTACTTGGCCCGACTGCACATCCTGAACAAAGTCGGAGTAACTGAGAGCCTCATCCCGTGACTGCGGTTTAAAGTTTTGAAAAACCATCAGCAGTACCGCTGCGATGATCAACCACAGTACCAGGTTCTTTGCCATATCATTCAAAGGGATAGCCCTCTCGCTTTCGCAATCAAAATCCGTTCATTCCGGCAATGCCGGCCACATCAATACCGGATAAAACCAGTATAGGTGCGGGGGGTCAACAGCCTTCGCCCCCGATACAGGTATCGCTTATACCATACGGGGAGTCAGACTAGAAATACGCCGATGTTCTCAGTCGCTCTCAGCCCTTAAATCCTCGCGCCACCACGTATACTTCACGTGAACGGGGGCGGGAAGCACCAGGTTTGCGAGTTACGACACTGTTGTAGCTCCCACGCAAGTCGCGGATCAACTCGTCGAAACCCTCTCCCTGGAATACCTTTGCAACAAATGCACCACCGGGCTTAAGTACCTGCCGGGCCATATCGACCGCCAGTTCCACCAAATACATGGAGGCGGGCTGATCAACATCGCGTATCCCACTCATATTGGGGGCCATATCGGAAATCACAAGGTCTGCCAGTTCATCGCCCATGCGCTGTAACAGTTCACTGAGCACCGACTCCTCGGTAAAGTCCCCCTGGACAAAGTCCACACCGGCCAGTGGGTCCATCGGCAATATATCTGACGCCAAAACCTTGCCTTTGTGCCCTACCAACTCCATCGCTACCTGGGACCAGCCCCCTGGAGCCGCACCCAGGTCGACAACAGTCATTCCTGGCTTGAATAAGCGGTCCTTATTTTGTAGCTCCTGCAGCTTGTAGCTGGCACGGGAGCGATAGCCCTCTTTTTGGGACTGTTTGACGTAATGGTCATTAAAATGTTCACGCAGCCAACGGTGGCTGCTCTTAGATCGGCCCATCGGGTACAATGCCTACAATCACTACAGCTTAATTATAAGAGCGGCCACTGGCCGCGATCGGGTCCGCCGAACAAACGCTGGCGACGATCGCGGTCTGTGGCCGCTCCCACATCGAATTCCACAAAGTGGTAATGGAGTATTGTATGCCTTTAACCGCCGACCGCAAAAAAGCTCTTCGCTCTCTAGGTCACAATCTGAAACCTGTCGTGACCGTAGCCGGCAATGGGCTGAGCGAGGGGGTGATGGAAGAACTGAACCGTGCACTCGAAGACCACGAGCTGATCAAAGTCAAACTGATGATCGCCGACCGGGAAGTACGCCACCAAATCGTTGGTGAGCTTTGCGAAAAATCCTCATCCGAGCTGGTACAGGAAATCGGCAAGATTGCCCTGATTTTCCGCGCGGCGCAGAAGCCGGATATTCGCAAGTCCAACCTGCTGCGTTAAACAAAAAGGGGAGCTAATGCTCCCCTTTCTTTTCTCAACCAGTGGACACTGGCTTACACAGCACAGGCAACTCCCAGGATTCTCCAGTGGACAGCCGTGTCAACCAACACTTTTCACCATTGCCGACCAGCTGAAACTTAATCGGCCGCCCCATATCCCTACCAATCAATGCCATCTGCTTCGGGGTATTCTCAAGCACTAAAACGGTATCATCTACAAACACCTTCGGGCCAAGGGTCACTTTAGCTCCACCCAACGCTTGCGAAACTGCAGTTTGCAACTTGCTTTGAATCTCCGGGCTTGTTTCCAGTAACAGCGCCGGTGTTGCAGTTTCAACACTTTGCTGAGAGGAGCAGCCAAGGCACATTAATGCAAAACCACAAAGTTTAGCCAGAGCTGCCATTCTCATTTTATTTCACCATTATGCGGTTACTGCGGGAAACTTCCTTGGTCACTCTCGCATTGAAAACGGGAGCATCTTCACTTTCACCTGATATGGAGAATGCACTGGTGGAAATATCTCCACACACTCCGGTCTCGATATAATTCAGTGCGGTAGCAAAGCGCGCTTCATCGACATCCCCCAGGAGATTGTCAAAATCGTCACCGATCACACACCCTGGCAAATCGGCATCAGTTCCGTAATCACCATTGGGCATAAAGCCATCGGAGTAATCACCAAAGCCTTTTGCATTCACACCGGAGAACTGAATTGTGAAATAAGTGGTGCCACAATTATCCAAAGGATAAAAACCATAGGGCTTACCACAGGTAGTCTCACCTATCTGAATAACCTCGATATCAATGCCGCGCAAGCCATTGATAATGGCTTCACTGGCAGAGCAGGTATTTTCACTGGTTAGGACAAACAGCCGCGAGAGGTTTAAAGTCGGCAGTTCTTTTCCGTATAAAGACTCATCAATAAAGCCTAAGCCGGTCGAATAGAATGGAGTCCCATCCAAAGGCGCTCCGGTAATTGGGTTAGTTTCCGGGTGCTGGTCATTAAATTGGGCAATTTCAAATACTTGCCCCACAGTAGTATCACCGGCAATCATATAGGCCAGTTCCGCAGCGATATCGAGATAGCCACCGCCGTTATAGCGAAGATCAAGCACTAACTCTTCAATAGATTCCGATTCAAGCTCGGTAACAGCATCAATCAGCTCCGCTTCCGCTGTCGCAATATGATCATTGAAGAGCATATAACCGACTTTACGGCCCGAATCTGTCACTTCAGTTTTAACATATTGAACCGGGTCAGATTGCACCGGTGACGCAACCAGCGTGACAGTCTCGATCATTGAAGAACCCAAAGGTCTTATTTCAAATACGTGGGACTCACCATCATTTTCTGGCCACATACCGTAATTCAGGGTATCCACATCATCGCCGTAGGCCAGATCAACACCGTCGACACTAATAACTTCTGCACCACGGGTCATAATATCGGGCAAATCACCACCGCTTTCCTCATCCAGGTAGGCGACTACTGCTTTACGTGGCGGGGTGCTGGAAAGTAGGGCCCACTGAACACCATAGCCAACGTAAACACCGGATTCTGATTCTGAATACCATTCATCTGAGGGGACAGTGTAATGGAAACGATCCTTTTCCCGACCGGAGGGAGTCAGGGCGAAAGTTCTTAGCTCTTCGAAATAAGCTAAAGAGTCATCGAAATCAGCTGGGTTTTGATCCTCAATCTCGTCATACCACAAGTAGAGTTCATTGCTCATTGAGCGCAGCCAGTTATTCTCATCTTCACGGCTGCCCGCTACATCAGCGTAGGCTGAACCGGTTGCTGGATCTGTGCCACTGCGAGGAGAAACACACTGGTTAGCATAGGTAGAGGAGGTCAGGAAATTACCCTCTTCCCAAGTACCACTATCTGTTGTTGGAGCCCCAGAATCAGAACCGCCTCCCCCCCCACAAGCTGCCAGACCCAAAACTCCCAGAGTAACCACCCCTGTTAAAGCTAGCTTACGTAGACGGATTTCCATCCCCAAACTCCTTGTAACTCTCTACTGTAAAGATATGTAAAGGCTGGCAGATTATCATTATTTGATGCGAGGTTCGATAACCATATTTTCATCAAAATAAATCACCAAACCTAAACGCAGAAAGGCCTGAAGAGGCACTGTCCAATTTGTACCCCTCCAAGCCCTTCTGTGCAAAGTAGGTTTAATTACATTTGATAACCCGGGTCAGGGATTAGCTTCCGAGCTTACCCAAAACCCCCTGCAAACTATCTTTTGCATCACCGAACAGCATGCGTGAGTTTTCTTTGTAAAACAGCGGGTTAGCAACTCCCGCATACCCTGAAGCCATAGAGCGCTTAAGGATAACAACCTTACCGGCCTTCCAAACTTCCAACACCGGCATACCGGCAATAGGCGAGCCCGGTTTTTCCACTGCATCCGGGTTTACCGTGTCGTTAGCACCGATCACCAAAACCAAATCTGTAGCGGGAAAATCTGGATTAATCTCATCCATTTCCAGAACGATATCGTAGGGCACATTAGCCTCAGCCAAGAGCACATTCATATGTCCGGGAAGACGTCCAGCTACCGGGTGAATACCAAAGCGCACTGTTTTGCCCGCTTTTCTCAAACGATCGGTCAAGTCACTAACCGCCTGCTGGGCATGGGCTACCGCCATTCCGAATCCGGGAACAATAATGATACTGTCCGCCGCATCCAGTTCATCCGCAAGCTCCTGTTGATCAATGGCAATTACTTCACCATCGACTTCCTCATCGGAGACTTCACCACCATCAGAGCCAAATCCACCGAGAATAACGCTGATAAAAGAGCGATTCATTCCCCGGCACATGATGTAACTCAGGATGGCACCGGAAGAACCCACCAGGGCGCCCACTACAATTAACAGGTCATTGCCCAGCATAAATCCGGTAGCGGCAGCGGCCCAACCGGAGTAGCTGTTCAGCATGGATATAACCACCGGCATATCAGCGCCGCCAATAGCTGCCACAAGGTGAATACCTAACAGCAATGCAATTGAGGTCATTAACAGTAAGTTAATAACCGTACCCGCATGCACATCTGCCGGTACAAACAACACACCCAGAACAATACAAGCCAAAATGGCAATCAAGTTAAGCCAGTGCCGGGCCGGTAGCATTAATGGTTTCCCGGAAACCAATCCCTGCAACTTACAAAAAGCAACCAAAGAACCGGTCAGGGTAATTGCTCCAATAAATACACCCAGGTATATCTCAGTGCTGTGGACAACATGAGCAGCTCCGTGTAACTCCACAACCGGATCAAGGAAACCGCCCCAACCAATTAATACCGCAGCTAAGCCGACGAAGCTGTGTAGCAAAGCCACCATTTGTGGCATTTGAGTCATAGCCACACGCTTGGCCAGTGCCAAACCAATCACCGCACCGACGATCATGGCGATGGCGACCATCCAGTAAGCCCCGGCGGCCACTCCAGCAATAGTGGCGATAATGGCAACTGCCATTCCCACCATGCCGTAAATATTTCCCCTGCGCGCAGTTTCGTGACTGGATAAACCTCCCAGACTCAAGATAAACATCACTGCCGAGAAGAGATAAGCCATTGCAATCATACCGTTCATCACTCTCTCCTCCCCTTACCGGCGAAACATTTTCAACATACGGTAGGTCACAAAGAAACCACCGAATATATTAATACTGGCCACCAACACGCCGATGAAAGCAAGCAGGCTCACCAAACCCGAATTGGCAATTCCAAGCTGTACTAATGCACCAACAACCACAATGCCGGAAATTGCATTAGTAACACTCATTAACGGAGTGTGTAGCGCATGGGTAACATTCCAAATCACTTGCCAGCCAACAAATATTGCCAGGACAAATACGGTAAAGTGCGAGACGAAATCAGGAGGTGCGACGCGCCCCAACCACAACAATAAGATTGCCGCGATCGCCCAAAATGCAAAAATAGATACGGGAGATTTTCGTTTCTCAGCTTTCTCCTCAACAATTTTCACTTCCTCAGTAGCTTTCGCCGATGGCTTGGGCTGAGCGGAAATTTTTGGTGCGGGTGGAGGCCAGGTAATCTCACCGGATTTAACCACTGTGGCACCACGAATCACTTCATCATCAAAATTGAGATTAATCTCGCCATCTTTCTCCGGCGTTAGCTCCCCAAGCAGGTGAGCGAGATTGGTTGAATACAGGCGCGAGGATTGTGCAGCTGCTCGACTGGGCAAATTGGTATAACCAAGAATAGTGACGCCATTCTGCTCCACTTTTTCATGAGCCACCGTATAGTCACAGTTACCGCCCATTTCTGCCGCTAAATCCACGACGACAGAACCCTTAGGCATACTGTCGACCATATCTGCAAGCCATAATTTCGGAGCTGGTTTCCCCGGAATTAAGGCAGTGGTGATCACAATATCCACTTCTTTGGCCTGCTCGCGGAACAGTGCCATTTCAGCATCAATAAATTCCTTGGACATCACCTTGGCGTAACCACCGGAGCCCGAGCCTTCCTCCTCAATTTCTACGGTAAGGAATTCAGCCCCCATGGACTCCACTTGCTCACGTACTTCAGCGCGGGTATCGAAGGCCCGCACAATAGCTCCCATGCTTTTTGCCGTACCTATTGCAGAGAGCCCCGCTACACCAGCACCAATAACAAGTACTTTTGCCGGGGGAATTTTTCCTGCAGCTGTGATCTGCCCGGTAAAGAAGCGACCGAAATTATGGGCAGCCTCCACAACCGCACGATAGCCGGCAATATTTGCCATGGAGCTGAGCGCATCCATTTTTTGCGCGCGGGAAATTCTTGGAATCGACTCGACCGCTAGCGCATTGATATCGCGCTCGGCAAGCTTCTGTAGGAACTCGGCATTTTGTGCCGGCTTCAGAAAGGCGATCAGCGTAGCCCCTTTGGGAATCAGGGCCAACTCTTGATCAGTTGGTGCTTGTACTTTTAATACTATGCCCGCGTCAGCCAGGCACTGTTGCATATCCTCACGGATTTCTGCACCGGCTTCAGCATAAGCTTCATCAGTAAAACTGGCCCTGTTACCAGCCCCCTTCTCCACCGCTACGGAAAAACCCAAATCGCGTAATCGTCTTACGCTATCGGGAGTCGCTGCAACACGTGCTTCTCCCTCTGCGGTCTCTCTAGGTATGGCTATAATCACCGCCGTGCCCCTCTTAGTTGATTTTATGAACTTACAGCTACATCTACCTCAAAAAGTATTGGATTGCCCAATTTATAAACAGATCGAGTGTAAACGTCGTCAAAGGGGATGAAAAGAGGGATAACCTGATAGCCGTAATTGGTGAAATTAATAAGACTATATATCCTGAATTGGCTATATAGACTTGGGAGAAATAAGCAAAAATTAGTCTCGCTCGAAACCTTTTCCCTGAAGTTAAATTGCTATTTGTTTATCCAAAATATAAGGAGTTTTCCTTTTTAAATGGCCTTACCGCTCAATTCACTATGAATTTTCAACCCAAGAAAATCCCCACAGTGGAGTGACCACCTACAAACAAACAAAAAACTACAATAATTTAGGGGTAACTGACTACTTTTAATAACCGCAAATAGATCGCCAAACACACCGTGTTAGTTAAATATTGTCGATAAAGGCGACTATCGCATTACACCTATAATAAAAAATAACGCGCCATGTGACAGTCTATTCACGCAAACCACAAATGTGCAGATGATTTTGCTTCCATAGTACCAAGTCACACTTTTCTGCCTGAAAAATATGTACTAGCCCCCTACTTGTGCAAAAAAAACAATATCCGCAGAATGTCGCACCAGGAAAAAGCAGTAACATCAGATTTATCTCATGGAATTAGAGACATATATCCACTCCCCCACCTCTGCGTATTTGGCACAACTATTGATTAAAAGTTGGTAAAGCCCAATAAAAATTATTAGATGAGTGCCGCAGTAAATTGTGACTAATCCAAGCCCTGGAATCATGCTGGTCGATGACAATCCCGAGCGCGCCCACTTGGTTTGTGAGCGATTACGTGCTGCTGGCTACAGCATTCTCGCCCAGATCAACAGTGCCGAAGGCCTCCTCTTCCAGGTGGAAAAATACCGTCCAGATATTGTGCTGATAGACATCGAATCCCCGGACAGGGATATCCTGGAAAGCCTGGCCATAGTCAATCGTGAGGCGCCAACCCCAGTGGCTATGTTTTCAGGTAGCGGCAACGCAGACTTTATTAGTCGTGCAGTCGACTCCGGGGTAAGCGCTTATATGGCCGAGGGAATGACTCCTGAGCGCGTGGCACCGGCGATCGAAATCGCTATGGCACAATTTAAACATTTCCAGCAATTGCGTCAGTCTCTCGAGCGCACCCAGCAGCAACTCACAGAGCGAAAAGCGATCGAGCGGGCCAAAGGGCTATTAATGGCCAAGAAGAACCTCAGTGAAGAGGATGCCCATAAGACCTTGCGCAATCTCGCGATGAACAGCAACTCGACCATCCATACAGTTGCCGAGCAAGTAATCCAATATTTTCAGAAAGAGCATTAGAGTACCGATGTCAGCCCTTCTGTGCCCGGAAAAAAAGATCATCAAACTGCTTTACCTGCGCCTGACCGACAGCGCACCGCTGATTGTCGCCAAGGAGCTAGGCTACTTCCAAGAATATGGATTAAAGGTACAGCTGCAAAAAGAAACAAGCTGGGCCACCCTGCGAGACAAGTTAATTGCGCGCAAAGCAGATGCTGCAGCAATGCTCGCTCCTATGCCCCTGACACTTGAACAAGCGTTACCCAATTGCCACGAACGCTTGTTAAGTGGATTAATTCTCAGCTGCAATGGTAATGCTATTACCCTTTCCGCAGAATTATTCGAACGCCTGCAAAATTACTGTGAAGGTGACTCACAAAGTGATATAGCCTTGGCGCTAAAGCGCTACCTGCACGACAATAAATACCCACCTACTGTCAGGCTCGCCACGGTTTATCCATTCTCCAGTCATAGCTTGCAATTAAGATACTGGTTGCGCTCTGCCGATATCGACCCGGACCGGGATATAAAACTGGTGGTATTACCGCCTGAACAAATGCTGGAAAACCTCCACAGTGGCGTTATCGATGGCTATTGTGTAGGCGAACCCTGGAACTCCCTGGCCGCCCACAAAGGGTCCGGCGTAGTCATTGCAGCCTGTAATACACTGCTGCCAGCTATGCCGGAAAAAGTGCTGACAGTCACTGAAAGCTGGCACCAAGCCAACCCTGCGACCCACCTGGCCCTAAGGGCCGCTCTTCTCAAAGCCTGTACCTGGCTTGCCGCACGCGCAAACAGAGCCGAAGCTGCCAAGCTCTTGTCCCTGGGGCAATACCTCAACTTGCCTGAGGAGCTGATTCAGCGCTCCCTCAATGACCAGATTCTCTACCACCGGGACCGGGAGATTCTCGCCAATCCCGGCTGGCACCTCTTTGCCCATATTGATAACGACTGCGGGCGTCCAACTCAGGAAAAAGCACGGCAGCTGCTGGAGATGTATTCAGACCTGGGGAGTTCGACACTCCGTGCAGCAGAAGCCTATCGTCCAGACCTCTATCGGCAGACAGTGGATTTCCTGCTCGCAAAAAAATAGTGGCACATTAATTGAATGGAAATAATTCGATGATGCAATTGCCTTCCCTCAGGCGCATCAGCGCGGTGAAGCGGTTGTTCGCCGAATATAACGGGCAACGAAGTCCATCGTCTGCAGTCAAGCGGCTGCAGCTGTGGGCTTTTTTTGTGCCTGCGGAATTAGCAAACAAAGGAAATGCGCATGTCCAGTGACTCACTCAATCTATTCTCGTTCCGCGGGAAGATAAAAGTGCTCCACCTAACCTGGGTGGCCTTCTTTATCACTTTCTTTGCCTGGTTTAACCACGCACCACTGTTAATGGCAATTGCGAAAAGCCTTTCATTAACTCCGGACCAGGTCAAAACCCTACTTATTTTAAACGTGGCCCTGACAATTCCCGCACGCATTGTAATCGGGATGCTCACTGATAAATATGGCCCCAGACTCACCTATTCGCTATTACTGGCAATCGGCAGTGTGCCTTGCTTTATTTTTGCCCTGGCAGACAATTTTGTGCAAGCAGCCATTGGCCGATTCCTTTTGGGCTTTATTGGTGCAGGTTTTGTTGTAGGTATCCGCATGGTGTCCGAGTGGTTCCCGGCTCGACAGCTGGGTACCGCAGAGGGTATTTACGGGGGATGGGGAAATTTTGGCTCAGCCGCAGCGGCCATGTCCCTACCCACCATCGCCCTGTTTTTTGGCGGTGACGACGGCTGGCGCTACGCCATTGGCCTCACCGGTGCAATCGCACTGGTTTACAGCGTAGTTTATTACTTCTCTGTGACTGATACGCCCAAGGGGTCAACCTATTTCAAGCCAAAAAAAATTGGTGCTATGGAAGTCACCAGTCCCGGGGATTTTATCCTGCTTCTGGTGATGAAAGTGCCCATGTATGCGGCACTGGCTCTGCTAACCTGGAAATTATCCAGCGGCGTTGCATTAATATCCAACCTTACTGCCAACCTGATCTATGCAGGCCTGGTATTACTGTATCTTCTGGACGCGTATAAAACCTACAGTATTAACCGTGAAGTACTCAGCAACCCACCAGCACCGGTACACCGCTATAAGTTTAAGCAAGTAGCAGTTTTGAATCTGCTCTACTTCGCGACTTTCGGTTCCGAATTGGCTGTGGTTTCCATGCTGCCCCTGTTCTTCTCCGAGACCTTTACACTGGACCCGGTAAAAGCTGGCTTGCTGGCCTCCGCCTATGCCTTTATGAACCTCATGTCACGCCCTGCCGGCGGATTGATTAGCGACCGCTGGGGCCGCAAACCTACCCTGCTGATCCTCACCGCTGGCCTGGCTCTGGGTTACTTCACTATGAGCATGATCGATGCCGAGTGGCCCCTGTACCTGGCGGTCGCCGCTGCCATGGCCTGTTCCTTCTTTGTGCAAGCTGGTGAGGGCGCTGTATTCGCAGTGGTGCCCTTGATCAAACGCCGCCTAACCGGGCAGATTGCCGGCATGACTGGCGCCTACGGCAATGTCGGAGCCGTTTTCTATCTCACCGTTCTCAGCATGGTGTCTTACCAGGTCTTTTTCCTGGTAATCTGCGCTACCGCATTGCTCGGCTTTGCCGCCCTGCTTCTACTGGAAGAACCGGAGGGACAAATGGCAGAAGTACACCCGGATGGCAGCGTATCCATGATCGATGTTGCCTAATAACGATCTACCCACTGCAGCGAGCACAAAAGAATCCGGGTTCGCTGCCAGTGACAGTTCGCAGGGCGATAAAGAAGATGCCCTGCAACTGTTCACTGCCTCCTGCGCCGGACTTCGCCAACACAATGACGACGCCTGCGCAGTGAGGCTTCCCGAAGGCGCTGAATTACAGCGCCACGGCAGCCTTGCCGCAGTAGCCGACGGTGTTGCCAATGCAGAAGCCGGCGGTGAAGCAGCCCGCGCTGCCATCAATGGATTCTTTTCCGATTATTACAGCACCCCGCAAACCTGGTCGACAAAGCACGCTGTTGCGCGGGTTTTGCACTCGCTCAATAGCTGGCTATTTCGACAGAGTGGCGGCAGTGCCGAAATTAAACGGGGTTGGTTGACCACTTTTTCTGCCGTTATTTTCAAAGGCACCAGCGCACACCTGGTTCACATCGGCGACTCCCGGATCTACCGACTCCGCGACAGGAAATTAGAGTGCTTGAGTAGCGATCACAGCCACAGCCTCGGACCTGGACGCACCTTTTTGAGCCGCGCCCTGGGAATGGATGCCCATATTGAAGTGGACTACCGCTGTGAGGAACTGCAACCCGGGGATATTTTCCTGGTGAGTAGCGATGGTATTCACGATTTTCTGCCTGAGACAGAGTTAATTGAATTATTGCTTAATTTTTCCAGCTCAACCCCACAAGGGCTTATTGATGCTGCTCTGAAAGCGGGCTCCACCGATAACCTGACTGCTGTCACTTGCCGGATAAATTATGTAGGGCTGCCTCAGTGCGATGAATTGGCTATGCGCAATCGCGAACTCCCGTTCGCACCTGATCTGCGCCCAGGCCAAAAGCTCGACAACTTTCTTGTTTTACAGGAATTACATGCCAGCAGCCGCAGCCATCTCTATCTGGCCCGAGACCTCAATACCGAAGCATTGCGGGTGATAAAAACTCCCTCGGTTAATTTCTGTGATGACCCCCACTACATCGAACGATTTATTGCTGAGGAGTGGACCGGGCGACGAATTTCCCATCCAGGAGTTATTAAAGTTTTCGCTCCGACCTCTGAAAGGCACTGTCTCTATCATATTCTCGAATATATTGAAGGACAGACTTTGCGTCAGTGGATGCAATTACATCCACAACCTCAAATTCCCCAAGTGCGGGGGCTAATGGGACAACTGGTTAGTGCGTTGCGAAGTTTACAGCGGTTGGAGATCGTTCACGGCGATCTCAAGCCAGAGAATATTATGATGCGCAACGACGGGCGCCTGGCAATCATTGATCTCGGTGGTGCCGATGGCCCAGGGCTCAGAGAGCAATTACATCTATCTGGTGAAACAGCGCCCGGCAGTAAGAATTATGCAGCTCCGGAATTCTTTTTTGGGGATAGCGCCAGCCATCGATCAGACATCTTTTCCCTGGGAATCATTGCTTATGAATTGCTCACGGGCAAATATCCCTATCCCGAGCGCTTTGGCAGCTACCACTACCGTTTAAAGAACTATAACCAAATGCGCTTTACTCGCGCATCCGCACACCGCAAAGATATTCCCTACTGGATTGATAGCGCCCTACAAAAGGCTTGTGCTCCTGATCCTAAAAAGCGCTACAACGCATTGTCAGAATTTATCCAGGATCTGCAATCTCCCAGCCCGGAATTTAAAGCCCCCCAAAGCCGTCCCCTGCTAGAAAGAAATCCGGTTCTTGTCTGGCAGCTACTAACTTTAATTCTACTGCTCTCTCATCTGCTCTACTTCTTTTGGCGCTAATACATAAGATTTGAATAAGCACATTTACAGCGCAGAAAATTAATTAAATGCACCACTTTGTCGCAAAAATTGTGGACAATCAGGCCAAACCCCCTTTATTACTAAAAATAAAATTGGCATAGAGATTGAATGTATTTAATTACCAACAAATTATTCCCCCATTACGAGGCAACGGCGCCTGTACTCTTCGGCAGAAGAGGAGACGCCCTTGCCATTTCAGACGGGCCCTCTTCCTGCCGAATAAAACGAATTGAGACGGCAGGATTGTAAATGAAGGCAAATGTTAAACCTCAAAAGCTGATTGTGATTGGCAACGGTATGGTCGGGCACCATTTCCTGGAACAGCTCGCCAACCATCAATTCGCCAACCAGTTTGATATCACCATATTCTGTGCAGAGCCCCGTCCCGCTTATGACAGGGTCCACCTTTCCGAATACTTTGCCGGACGCACAGCTGAAGACCTGTCCATGGGAAACTTGGAGCAGTATCAGCAGTGGGGTTTTAATATCCTGCTCAATGACAAAGTGGTGCAAATTGATCGGGACAATAAAACAATTACTGCGGCAAGTGGAGCCAGCCTCTCTTACGACCAATTAATACTTGCCACCGGCTCCTACCCTTTTGTTCCGCCAATACCCGGTCATCAACACCAGCGCTGCTTTGTATATCGAACCCTGGAAGATCTCGATTCCATCCGCTCGATTGCCGCCAGTGCAAAAAGTGGTGTAGTTGTCGGCGGTGGCCTACTGGGCCTGGAAGCTGCCAATGCCCTGAAAGCCCTGGGACTTGAAGCCCACGTTGTCGAGTTCGCCCCAGGCCTTATGGCCACTCAGTTGGATGAAGGTGGTTCAGCCCTATTAAGAACAAAAATTGAAGCACTCGGGGTTCAGGTACACACCAGTACTGCCACGGAATTGATTGAAGAAGTAGACGGCCGCCTACGTATGCAGTTCAAGGGAGATAAAGAACTGCTTACCGATTTGATTGTTTTCTCCGCAGGCATTCGCCCCCAGGATGAACTGGCAAAATCCAGCGGGCTGGAAGTTGGCGAACGCGGCGGGATCGTAATTGACAGCTGCTGCCGTACTTCAGACCCGAATATTTTCGCTATCGGCGAATGCGCACTTTACGATCAGAAAATTTTTGGCCTGGTCGCTCCCGGTTACAGCATGGCGCGTACTGCTGTCGCTCAACTGACCGGTGGAGAGGAAAGTTTTAACGGTGCTGACATGAGCACCAAGCTGAAACTCCTGGGTGTACAGGTCGGCTCTATTGGCGATGCCCATGGTCGCACCAACGGCGCTGCCGCTATTACTTTTGTAGACGAGCAGAGCGGTGTTTACAAACGTATGATCACCGATAGCGAGGGCAAAAAGCTGCTGGGTGCGGTGATGGTGGGGGATACGGATGACTACGATACCCTGCTGCAATATCACCTCAACGATATTGATCTGCCCGAACACCCGGAACAATTAATTTTACCGGCAACCGATGGCGCCACTCCCGGGCTGGGTGCTGCTGCACTCCCCGCTTCGGCTACCGTATGTTCCTGCCACAATGTAAGTAAAGGCCAGATTATCGACGCCGTTGCCGGTGGCTGCCACTCACTGGCTGATGTTAAGGATGTAACAAAAGCATCTACAGGTTGCGGTGGTTGTGCTGGGCTACTGAAAAGTATTGTCGATGAAGAGCTAGCGGCGCTCGGCATGGAAGTGAACAATCACTTATGCGTGCACTTCCCCTTCTCCCGCCAGGAGTTATTCCACATTATCCAGGTGGAAGAAATAAAAACCTTTAGTGAATTATTAAGTAAACACGGTTCAGGGCGCGGCTGTGAAATTTGTAAACCTGCGGCCGCATCCATATTTGCCTCCCTGTGGAATGAACATATTCTGGAGCAGACTCACGTCGGCTTACAGGACACCAACGATACTTTTATGGCGAATATGCAGAAAAACGGCAGCTATTCCGTAGTTCCGCGTATTCCCGGCGGCGAGATCACACCGGAAAAATTAATAGTGATCGGCGAAGTCGCCAAACGCTACAACCTCTATACCAAAATTACCGGTGGCCAGCGTATCGACTTGTTTGGCGCGCGCCTGGAGCAGCTACCGGAAATTTGGCGAGAGCTGATTGATGCAGGATTTGAAACCGGCCATGCCTACGGCAAATCCCTGCGCACGGTTAAGTCTTGTGTTGGTAGCACCTGGTGTCGCTTTGGAGTTCAGGACAGCGTTTCAATGGCCCTTCAAGTAGAAAACCGCTACAAGGGACTACGCTCTCCACACAAAATAAAAATGGCCGTTTCCGGCTGTACCCGTGAATGCGCTGAGGCTCAAAGCAAAGATGTCGGGGTTATCGCCACTGAAAAAGGTTGGAATCTATTTGTTTGTGGCAACGGTGGCATGCGCCCCCGCCATGCAGATTTGTTCGCCACCGACTTGGATGACGAAACCCTTATCCGCTATATCGACCGTTTCCTGATGTTCTATGTGCGCACCGCCGATAAATTACAGCGCACATCTGTGTGGCTGGAAAATCTTGACGGCGGCCTGGATTACCTGCGCGAAGTCATTATCGATGACAAGCTGGGGATTTGTGCTGAGCTGGAAGCCCAGATGGCCCGAGTAGTAGACACCTACCAGTGCGAATGGAAAACAGCCATTAACGATCCGGAAAAACTCAAGCGCTTCCGTCAATTCGTTAATAGCAACGAAACCGACGAAAAGATTGTTTTCGTTAAAGAGCGCGGACAACCGCGTCCGGCGACCACTGACGAGCTAGTGGAAACAGCCGAATCCGCCTAAAGCTTCACCCGGCGGCGCAAGCCGCCAGTTATACCGTTATTAATAAATTGCTTTTGAATCCTTTCCATCCATTGTGAGGAAATTATTATGAGCCTGGCTGCCCTGCAAGAAACTCCCCCAAATTCAGTTGCCATAACCCACCCCCAATGGTCTCCAATCTGTCAGCGATCAGATTTGGTCACCAACTCTGGGGTATGTGCGCTTTGGGGCGATACCTCCGTATACCCAACGAAGGCTTTGAATACAGTGACTAAAACTGTCTATCAAAGAAGCATCGCCCTGTTTTTTTTACCCGACCAGGAACAACAGCTTTATGCCGTTGACAACTGGGACCCAATCGCACAAGCTGGTGTGATTGCAAGAGGAATTATTGCGGAGTTGGAAGGGGAATTAACCATTGCTTCCCCAATGTATAAAAACCATTTCCGCCTTAGCGATGGAGTCTGCATGGAAGACAGCGATATCAAGCTTGCCACCTACCCGCTGGCATTTAGTGGGAACACGGTTTACATCGGCAACAATAAGCTACAGTAATGGCAGTACAGGAATTTCTGAGCGCGCACCGCTCCTGCACTACCTGCCCCTATTGTGGTGTCGGTTGTGGGGTTTCGGTTAACAGGGAAGAGCGCGTAAATACTACAGCGATTACTGTTAGTGGCGACTCCCAGCACCCTTCAAATTTCGGCAAATTGTGCGTAAAAGGTTCTGCGCTCGGCGAAACGCTGGGCGAACACGGCCGTCTCCTGCACCCTCGCCTGCACGGAAAAGATTGTGACTGGGATACTGCGCTTTCTTATATGGCCGATGCCTTTAAGCAGACAATTCGCGACCATGGCCCTGACTCGGTAGCTTTTTATCTGTCCGGTCAGCTTCTCACCGAAGACTACTATGTAGCCAACAAGTTAATGAAGGGATTTATTGGCTCTGCCAATATTGATACCAATTCCCGGCTTTGTATGGCCTCTGCAGTGGTGGGATATAAACGCGCATTTGGTGCCGATGCGGTTCCCTGCTCCTATGAGGATCTGGAACAGGCTGAACTTATCGTGCTTGTCGGTTCCAATGCAGCCTGGACACATCCGATCTTATTCCAGCGAATGCAGGCAGGTGCTGCAAAGCTTGTCGTTATCGACCCCCGTGGCAGCGCTACCAGTGAAATGGCAGATCTGCACCTGGCAATTAAACCCGGCACTGATGCGGCACTATTCAATGGACTACTGCGTTTTCTCAGCCGGCACTATTATCTAGATACCGGCTATATAAAAAATCATACACAGGGATTTGCCGATACCTTAGCTGCGGCTCAAGACTGGTCACCAGAATTAACTGCGGCTACCTGTGGCATATCTATCGAAAAACTATTGGAATTTTTTCAGGCATTTGCAGCAACAGAAAAAACCATTAGTTTTTATTCCATGGGAATCAATCAGTCCAGCAGCGGCACTGATAAAAACAACGCAATCATAAACTGCCATTTAGCCACCGGACGCGTGGGCAAAATTGGTGCAGGACCATTTTCTATTACCGGCCAACCCAACGCGATGGGTGGACGCGAGGTGGGCGGACTTGCCAATACCCTCGCCGCGCATATGGAGTTTAACGAGCAGGATATTGACCGGGTATCACGATTCTGGAATTCCGATCAAATTGCTACCAAGCCAGGAATGAAGGCTGTGGATATGTTCCGCGCGGTAGAAAGCGGAAAAATTAAAGCCATTTGGATTATGGCTACCAACCCCGCCGTCAGTATGCCCGAAGCCGATAGAGTCAAAGCCGCACTACAGAAATGCCCGTTGGTTATTGTCTCCGACTGCATTGCCAATACCGATACCGCTCGCTGTGCCGATTTGCTACTTCCCGCAACGGGCTGGGGAGAAAAAAACGGCACTGTCACCAATGCAGAACGACGTATCTCTCGGCAACGTGGATTTTTATCCCCAGCGGGAGAAGCTCGCCACGACTGGCAAGCCCTGTGCGGACTGGCCCAGCATCTTGGTTATGGAGATCAGTTTAATTATTCACACCCCGCCGATATTTTTCGTGAGCACGCCCAGCTTTCCGGCTTCGAAAACCACGGCTCCAGGGCTTTTGATATCTCCGCACTCGCCAATATCAATCGCAGTGAATACGATGCACTGGCCCCGGTACAGTGGCCGGTCAACCAGGAGCATCCAGCCGGGTGCAAACGCTTATTCACCAGTGGACAGTTTTTTACCCCGGACAAGCGTGCTCGCTTTATCCCCATAACGCCGCAGCCTCCGGAACAGCAGATCAGTGGCGAGTATCCTATATGGCTCAATACCGGCCGTATGCGCGACCAGTGGCATACCATGACCCGAACCGGGCGGGTAAGAAAATTACTCGATCACAGCGAACTGCCGGAAATACAAATAAACCCCAAGGATGCCGCTCGCTTCCAGGTTAAAGATGGGGAATTAGTTCGGTTAAACAGCGCCTCATCTAAAATGGTCGGCCGCGCCGCTCTCAACGGCGGGCAAAAAAGAGGGGAGATCTTTGCCCCCATTCACTGGAGTGAAACCTTCTCACAGGATTCCAAGCCCAGTGCCCTGGCGGACTCCAGTATTGATCCCTATTCCGGTCAACCTGAATTCAAACAGGTTCCCGTCAATGTCAGTCCCCTGGCAGCTGAATACTTTGCCACAATGATCTGTGCCGAAGAGACTGCCGATAGAGTATGGGATTGGTTACAGCAGTCCAACGACAGCAGTATCCTGCACTGGTATCGAGTCCCCTTGGAAAATGGCTTTCGCTATGAAATTGCCGCAAACCAACTTATCCACGGGCGGGAACTGGCATCCAAGATAATGGACGAGCAGCCCCAATTGTTCTGGCAGGAATTGGTTACCCCTAAAAGTCAGCGCTGGATAGCCTACGATAATAGCTTAAAACTTCTGATTTTCTCTGGTAGAGACTGGCACCAATTACCCAGCCGACAGCACCTGGAAAACTACCTGGCCACTCCCCTGCCTGAATCACCGGGGCAATTGCTTCATCCCATAAAGCCCGGTGTGAAGATGATTTGTACCTGCCTCCAGATATCCCGGCCACAGATAGAGGAAGCCATCGCCCAGGGCATTAACACCGTCGAAGCACTGGGAGAAACTCTTGGCTGCGGTACCAGCTGCGGTTCCTGCAAACCAGAAATCGCCAGTATTATTCGCACAGTTAATGCCTCTGAAGACACATCCATGGAGTCAACTCCGATAAAGCAAGATCCGGTAGAAATAAGCAGTAATGCCCAAATAAATATGGTTCAGGAATTTATTCCGCAGTAAGGTTTTAAATTCCCCCATGAATAAAAGAACCTCTGCCCGCAAGTGACCAACCTTGACGGCAGAGGCCTCTACCGAGCTATTGAGAACCTTCCGGGACAATCAATCAACCGCTTCTGCAGCTAGCTTTTGCGTTAAATCGCGAGGATGGCAGGCAGCAAGCTGGGTATCACTATCGGCCAAATAATCAATCAGTTTCTGTATAGGACCTTCGGAGACTCCGTTTGAAGGCCTAACTGCATAGGCGGGTAAATTCGGAAGCTGCCAGTCTGGCAATAACTCTTGTACATCATCCTGTGCGCTTATTAAAAATCGAGGTGGCGCCGATAGTCCCAGGCCACAGCTCGTCAGTCGATAAGCCGCTTCAACGCTGTCGACAGTCGCTACCGGAGTGTAGCTAACTTCATATTCGCCCTGCTGCCGATTTAGAAATTGCCGGTGATTGGGCCGCATGGCCAGCCCAATCCAGGGCCAGACAGCAAGGTCGCGAGGATGACCCGGAAAACCATAACGATCCAGCATATCGCCACTGGCAATTAACACCCGCTCCAATTCAAATATCTTACGCGCTTTCAAATTGCTGTCAGGCATATTACCCAGGCGAATTGCCAAGTCAAAACCACCGCCAATTACATCCTCGTGCTGGTCGCTGCATTGAAGTTGTAAATGAATAGCCAGATCCCGCCGGACAAAGTCCACTATTTTGCTCAGCAAGCGGCTGTGGATCAAAACGGCGGGGATTGCAATTTTAAGCCGACTGATACTGCGTTCCTCTCGCGCTTTGTATTCTCCGAGACCATCGGCGTACAAATCCAATATATTCTGTGCCGTTTTATAAATCTTTTCCCCATCTTCGGTCAGGGACAACTTGCGGGTATTGCGATACAAGAGCGCAACGCCAAGACTTTCCTCCAACCTCGCCACATAGGAACTAACGCTGGCGACAGAAATATCCAGTTCCGAAGAAGCGCCTCTAAAAGAGCCGCTTTCCACAACCTTGGCAAACACCAGTAAATAGCGAATATCCTTTAGCACAATAGCAACTCCCTATGAATTCTCTAAAGATACTTCTGGGTCAACAGGAAAGAATACACCGCTCTTGCGAAGATCTGTGAATATATTGCTGTTAGCGCCTAATCGGCATCCAGTCTCATGCAGCACACTCGTCCATACTTACTACTGGGGTGAAAGGAAAGAATGCACCGTACTCGAGACACGCAGTGAATACATCCCTGTAAGCTCCTAATCGGCATCCATGCCTCATAGGGTCCCGAGTTCAATGTATTCTTTCCTTCTCCCTTTTTAGTAAGTAAATTTTTATAAACAATATATTTCAGTTTTAAGTATCTAATCATTTTCCTACCAGGCCATTAAAGTCTCCAAACAATTGATAACTGCCAGGAGCAGCGAATGTCACTACTTCTTGCTATGTTTGGGTTTTCCCTGGCTATGTCCATTACACCGGGGCCGGTCAATATGGTTATCATTTCCTCCGGGGTGAATTATGGATTTATCCGCACCTTGCCCTTTGTATCAGGAGCCACAATAGGCTTTACACTGTTACTTGCAGCTATGGGCCTTGGGCTCTATCAGGTAATAGAAATTTATCCCCAGTTACTACGATATGTTGCGATACCAGGATCAATTTATGTGGCCTTTATCGGCTACCAAACAGCGGCTGCACCTGCTAATCATGCAGATATTGAGCGGTTACAGGAGCCACGCTTTTACCAGGGGTTTTTATTGCAATGGTTTAACCCAAAGGCCTGGATCGCCTGCCTTTCTGGAGTGGCTATTTTCTCCAGCAGCGATAACCACAGCAATTTACTCACATTTACCCTGATTTACTTTCTGGTTTGCTACATATCATTAAGTACTTGGGCTATTGCCGGAGATCGAGCTAGCTTACTATTAGGGAGTCAACACCGGCGCAAAGTATTTAACAGATCCATGGGGAGCCTTCTGATTATTTGCGCTACCTACCTTCTCTACAGCCAGACTTTTACAGATTAACTAGAAAATCTCTAACATTTAATTCACTCGACAACTACCTTAGGGTCCACCTAGTCTTAGTAAAAACTAAGCTTGGGCCGCCTATGATTAAGCTCCACCATATTGACCATATTGTATTGCGTGTCCAATCTCTAAAACCCATGCTCGACTTTTACCAAAATATTCTTGGATGCAGCATTGTGCGCCAACGGGACGATATTGGCCTCTACCAACTCCGCGCAGGCACTTGCATGATAGATTTAGTGCCAGTTGATAAACCTATAGGCCAGAGAGGGGGAGCAGCACCAGGAAAGGAAGGGCGGAACCTGGATCATTTTTGCTTCCGGGTTGAACCCTTTAATCCGGAGAGTATTCAAGCCTTTTTAGCGCAGGAACAGGTAAAGTTTTCGCCAGCAGAAGAACGCTTTGGCGCCGATGGAATTGGCCTGTCAATTTACATCTCAGATCCCGAGGACAATGTGATTGAGCTGAAAGGACCACCCACTGGCAACAACTGAAGTTTGTGCCACGCTTGCGGAGTAGCCGGGCCCTTACCGGTTTCCCAACGACTCTTTCTCGATCAGCCAGGCGATTCACTATGGAAGCGGAAGTAATTGACTACACCGTAAACGGTGACACTTTTTGCGGATATCTCGCATGGGATGAAAATATCAGTAACAAACGGCCGGGGGTTTTACTGGTACACGAATGGTGGGGTCACAATGCCTTTGTCCGCGAGCAGGCGGAGAAACTGGCCAACTGCGGCTACCTCGCTTTTGCGGTAGATATGTTTGGCGCAGGCAAACAGACCGATGATCCACAGGAGGCACAACAGTTCAGGGATGAAGCCCTGAAAGATCCGGTGGCCCTCGAGGCGCGCTTTCGCACAGCATTATCACTGCTCCAGCAACAGCCCCTAGCAGACCCGGACCAGATCGCAGCACAGGGCTATTGTTTTGGCGGCGGAGTCGTACTCGCCATGGCTCGAATTGGAGTAGACTTGCGCGGCGTTGTCAGTTACCACGGCGCCCTGGCTAGAAGTACGCCTGCACAGAACGAACCTATCAAACCCGAAATACAAGTCTACACCGGTGGCGCCGATGTGATGGTCCCACCGGACCAGGTCGGCCAGTTTGTAACTGAGATGCAAGAGTCCAACGCAAAGTTAACTCTGGTCAGTTACCCTGGAGTCCTACACGGATTTACCAACCCTTGTGCGACAGACCGTGGAGAAAAATTCGGCCTACCGCTGGCCTATAACCGTGAAGCTGCTGAGGATGCTTGGCGGGGAACGCTGGCATTTTACGAGAAAATTTTCTCTTGAGGTGAGCGTCGGAAAACCGCTAGCAACCTTTTAGCAGTGATAAAGGTACGCCTTGCGAGTTGGTAGCAGTACTCGTGTATTGCTACCACTTTCCTACTCGGTCAAATCCAAATAGCGAGCTCCCCCTCCCTGCTCCGCAGCTTCATCCCCAGGATTCCGTAAAGGGCATTTCTGCATAGACAAACAACCGCAGCCAATACATCCCTCAAGGTCATCGCGCAACTTGGTTAACTGCTGGATACGCTGATCCAACTCTTCACGCCAGTGAGAAGAGAGTGATGACCAATCCCCCGCATTGGGCGTGCGCTTATTGGGAAGCTCCCCGAAGGCCTCGCGTATTTCCGACAATGGAATCCCGGTACTCTGGGCCACCTTGATAATGGCCACTCGGCGCAACACATCCCGTGAGTAACGCCTTTGATTTCCGGAGGTCCGCCAGCTGGCAATCAGGCCTTTGCTTTCATAGAAATGGAGGGCGCTGACTGCCACGCCGCTGCGCTCGGCCACCTCGCCAACAGTCAGCTCCCGCTTGATTTGCTTTGACTTTACCGCTCCTTTTTCGGCCGATTCTTCAGCTGCCATAAAAATGCCCACCAACCATTGACCTAAACATTAGTTGAGGTTTTACACTGCTGCGCAACCTAATGCAAGCGAGGGAGAAAAGTGATGGAAAAGCACCAAGCAAACGGCGTTGCGCAACCAGCCGGTCAAGCCACCCCAAACCTGTTCTTACTACTAGTGGCAGCTGCAAGCCTGAACCCCAAATTTGCTAATGAAATACGCGAGTCTGGAGATACCGCGAAGAGAAACCCTGGGACCTAGAAGCAGCGACTAATAATCATGAAGCACACGACCAGCGGGATACCGTCTCAGAGCCGTATCACATTACTGTGCCTGGCAGCACTCACTATCATGTCGGGGGCCACTGTAGCCCCGTCACTACCTGCACTGCAGCAGTATTTCTCAGGGACACCCAATAGTGATTTGTGGAGCCGACTGGTAGTGACCCTGCCCGCTTTGAGCATCGCCCTCTGCGCTCCATTAGCAGGCTGGATTTCTGACGACTGGAATTTTTCTTGGGCAATTTATTTCGCCTTTCATCAGCCAGCCCTGGATTGATAACATGGGATATTCCAGTGCATTTTCATCCATGGCTTTAATTTTGATGTTCGCCGCATCCAGCGCTGCTTTGATATACATCATTAAAATTAAAAAAGAATTCTCATTGGCATATACTTCCGGGCTGGGATCGGGAAACTGATCCGACAGGAAAGGTATTCCTCCTTTCTGCCCGATAAATCCACCTGACAACACACAGCCAAAGCCGTACGGTAATTTTGGCAAGGAGAAAAAGTGGAATCGATTATTTCTATCAAAGGCTTGGGAAAAACCTATGCCGAGGGGTTTACCGCCCTGAAGAATATCGACCTGGAAATTCAGCGGGGAGAACTCTTTGCCTTGCTCGGCCCCAACGGCGCGGGCAAGACAACCATGATCAGCATTATCTGCGGCATCGTAAATCCGAGCTGCGGTGAGGTCACTGTCAATGGTTACAATATTCAGCGGGACTATCGCAATGCCCGCAATGAGATTGGTCTGGTGCCCCAGGAGATATCCACCGATGCCTTTGAAACCGTTTGGGCGGCAGTGAAATTCAGCCGCGGTCTATTCGGCAAGGCTCCCAATCCCGCCTATCTGGAGAAAATTCTACGGCAGCTATCCCTATGGGAGAAAAAAGATAACAAAATTATTACGCTTTCAGGAGGAATGAAACGCCGCCTGATGATCGCCAAAGCGCTATCCCACGAGCCCAATGTGCTCTTCCTCGACGAACCCACCGCCGGGGTCGATGTGGAGCTGCGCCAGGATATGTGGCAAATGGTGCGCGAACTGAAAGAGTCGGGAGTAACCGTTATCCTCACCACCCACTATATCGAAGAGGCCGAGGAAATGGCCGATCGTGTCGGTGTTATCAATCACGGCCAACTGGTTCTGGTTGAGGAGAAAAATGCACTGATGAAGAAAATGGGGGAGAAAGAACTCAGCCTGCAACTGCCCACACCACTGCAACAAATTCCAGAGAGTCTCGCTGACCTGCCACTCAGTCTCAGCAGCGATGGCAGCCAGCTGGTTTACCGCTTTGATATCAAAAGTGAAGACACTGGTCTTGCGGAATTTCTGCGCCGTTTAAATGCCGCCAATATTGAATTCCGCGATTTACACACCCGGGAAAGCTCCCTGGAGGAAATTTTCGTCAACTTGGTTCACGGTGCCCGCCTTGAACGGGAAGAGCAGCTCAGCAAGGAGGCACAGGCATGAATTGGTATGGAATTGGCGCCATCTATAAGTTTGAGATGGCCCGCACCTGGCGCACCCTGATGCAGAGCATCGCCTCACCGGTGCTCTCCACATCTCTCTATTTTATTGTGTTTGGTGCGGCGATTGGATCGCGTATGGGGAATATCGACGGAGTCAGTTATGGGGCCTTTATTATTCCAGGATTGGTAATGCTGGCACTGCTCAGCGAGAGTATTTCCAACGCCTCTTTCGGAATATTTTTTCCTAAATTTTCCGGCACCATTTATGAAGTACTGTCCGCTCCCATATCCTCATTCGAAATCGTCACCGGATATGTGGGTGCCGCAGCGACAAAGTCCATTTTATTAGGGCTGTTGATATTGCTGACCGCTCGCTTTTTTGTGGATTACGAAATTGTACACCCCTGGTGGATGCTGACATTCCTCGCGCTGACTGCCGTCACTTTTAGCCTGTTCGGATTTATTATCGGAGTTTGGGCCGATGACTTTCAGAAGCTGCAAGTTATTCCGCTGATGATTATTACGCCGCTCACTTTTCTCGGCGGTGCATTTTATTCGATCAGTATGCTGCCGGAAATGTGGCAAAAAATTACCTTGTTCAACCCGGTAGTTTATTTGATCAGCGGCTTCCGCTGGGCTTTTTACGGCGTAGCCGATGTTAACCTGGGGCTGAGTATCGGCATGACTTTGCTCTTTCTGGTGCTGTGTCTCACCACCGTCTGGTGGATTTTCCGCACCGGATACCGCATCAAAACCTGATTCCTCCCCCCACGCCGCTGTGCCAACCTTAGTAAAGGCGGTACAGCGGTGGACTTAGCATGGTGGAGGAATATCACGAAGGGGGCTGCGTTTGCGGGCAACTGCGCTTTCGCGCCCTCGGCTCCCCTCGCCGGGTCAGCCTGTGCTCTTGCCAGTGGTGCAGAAAGCGCAGCGGTAGCCCCATCGGCTTATCGGTCTACTTCAAAAAGAAACAAATAGCCTTTCTTCAGGGCCATTTGCAAACTCACACTCTTTACTCCGATGCCGGTCGCTGGATAAAGAGCCAGTTCTGCCCCGATTGCGGCAGCACGCTCACCTGGACACTGGAGTTCCTACCCGAATATCGGGGCTTTGGCGGCGGCGCCTTTGATGCACCGGAGTTTATTTATCCCGAGCGCTATGTTTACAGCCGCAACAAACCTGAGTGGCTCCAGGTAGCCACTGATATTGTCCTGTGCCCCGCGATGGCGGAACAGCCCAAGAATACAGGCAATAATCCCGGCGCTAGTGGTGGGCACACATAAAGGTTCTCACCGCCTTTTGTACGCGCTCACGGCGCTCTTCCTGTGTCGACATTTGTCGGCAACCGATCAAGACCTGCATATGGTGGCAACCCAGCAACAAGCCGATAAAATCTTCCGCCGCTACGGCGGGATTATCCACCTTCAACATCTGTAACTGATTGGCTCTGCGCAGTAGCTGCTCTATCTCCCCCAAAATCCGCTGGGGACCGGCGTCAAAAAATAGCTGGGCCATTTCCGACTCCTGGGATGCCAGGGCACACAAAAGGCGTAACAGACGCACGCTATCCTCGCTCTCCACCATCCCCATAAAAGCGTCGCCAATACGCTCCAGGACCTGCTCTACCGATTCCCCCTCTTCTAAAGCAAAGATGGGCAGGGGCATCATCATTTCGCAGCGAGAAGCAATAGCGGCGCTAAAGAGCGTCTCCTTATCGGAGAAGTGGCTGTAGACCGTAAGTTTGGATACTCCCGCGGCCGAGGCCACCGCATCCACGCTGGTAGCGGCAAAACCGTGGGATAAAAACAGGTCCCGGGCGGCATCCAGAATGGCTTGGCGTTTCACCGGATCCTTGGGGCGACCGCGCTGGGCGGCCGTCTGGGTCTGCTCAGACATAGCTCTCCATATACTAGACTCGTTAGTTCATTAAATATACTATACTCGCCAGTATAACATTGATGGCCGCCCGGCCATGCTTGACCCAGTCACGGATCTGCCTCGACGCGCCAGCGCCGGGGAAGGAAGCCAATATGTACCGAATGCTAATCCTCGCTGCGCTCTCACTCAGCCTTTTGCTGAGCGCTTGTGCCCCCTCTGAATCCCAGGAACAAGAAACCAAACCGCGCCCCGCTGTTATGGTCCGCCCCACCCTGGCCAGCGCCCAAACCGATGTGTATCCCGGTGAGGTAAGAGCCCGCTTCGAGCCGGCACTGGCCTTCCGTATCGGCGGGAAAATCCAGCGGCGCCTGGTAAATGTCGGCGACCGTGTGGAACAGGGCCAGCCCCTGGCGGAACTGGACACTGAAGACCTGCTACTACAACTGGATTCAGCCCGCGCCAGCCATACTTCCGCCGAGGCAGACCAGCGCCTGGCTAGCAGTGAACTCTCGCGCCACCGCAAGCTATTGGAAAAGCAGCTGGTGAGCCTCTCCCAATTCGATACCGTAGAAACCCAATTCGAAGCCAGCGAAGCGCGACTACAGCAGGCCAAGGCACAGCTGGATGTTGCCCGCAACCAGGCTGCCTACGCCGTACTCAAGGCGCCGGAAAGTGGCGTGATCGCCCGCCGCATGGCCGAGGCCGGCCAGGTCGTTGCCGCAGGACAAGGCATTTTTGAGCTGGCAGCCGATGGTGAACGGGAAGTGCGTATCGACCTGCCGGAACAATCCATCAGCCGCTTTAAAGTGGGGCAACCGCTAACTGTCGAACTCTGGTCCCAACCGGGCCAATCTTTCCCCGCACGCATCCGCGAACTATCGCCGGCAGCCGATCCCATATCCCGCACCTTTGAAGCCAGGGTCGCTTTCGAAAATAAAGTGAGCGGTGTAGAAATCGGCCAGAGTGCACGGGCATTTGTCCCCAGGGCGGAAAAAACTGATGTACTGCAAGTTCCGATGTCAGCAGTCAGTGCCGACGATGGCGCCGCATTTGTATGGGTATTAAATCCAGAGACAAAAACACTGCATAAAACCCCGGTTAGCCTGGGCCCCTACGGTGAGGAGTTTGTCTCGGTATTTTCCGGGTTGGAACGCAATAACTGGATTGTGGCCGCAGGTACCCATTTATTGCAGGAAGGTATGGTGGTGCGCCCTGTGGACCGTATGAACCGCCCCATCGAACAGGGGCCGTCTCTCGCCCATCAGGAATAAATTAAAGGCGCGGGAACAATAATGCCTGCCCGCGCAAATTAATTCCCAATAAAGCCTCGATAACAATTTCCAAAGTGCGGCCGCGAACAGCAGAGCCGCCCTTGAAACAGAGAAACTGCCATGGGTTTTAACCTCTCCGAGTGGGCCTTGAAAAACCGCCCGTTGGTGCTTTACGCAATGATCGTCCTGGGACTGCTGGGAACCTTTTCCTATACCCAATTGGGGCAAAGTGAAGATCCACCCTTTACCTTTAAGGTGATGGTGATCAACACCGTCTGGCCCGGCGCCAGTGCCGAGGATGTGTCCCGCCAGATTACCGAACGGGTAGAAAAGAAATTACTGGAGACCGGTGACTACCAGCGTATCTCCTCTTTTTCCCGTCCGGGACAATCCCAAGTATTGTTTGTTGCCCGGGACGATATGCACTCCCGTGACATTCCGGATCTCTGGTATGAAGTGCGCAAAAAGGTGGGGGATATTCGCCACACCCTGCCGCCGGATATCCAGGGCCCATTTTTTAACGACGAGTTTGGCACCACCTTCGGCAATATTTATGCCCTCACCGGCAGTGGCTTCGATTACGCACTGATGAAGGACTACGCTGAGCGGCTGCAACTGGCCCTTCAGCGAGTTAAGGATGTAGGCAAGGTCGAGTTACTGGGACTGCAGGACGAAAAAATTTGGGTGGAAATATCCAACACCAAATTGGCCTCCATGGGCATTCCACTGTCTGCGGTTCAAAACGCCCTGCAAGCGCAAAACCAGGTCACCGATGGCGGCTTTGTGGATACCGTCAGCGACCGGGTGCGCATTCGTGTGAGCGGACAGTTCACCTCCGTCAATGAAATACGCCAGTTTCCTATTACCGCAGATGGCCGCACCCAGCGCCTGGGAGATATCGCCCAGGTCCACCGCGGCTTTAGCGATCCGGCCCAGCCCCGCATGCGCTTTATGGGAGAGGATGCCATCGGCCTCGCCGTGTCCATGAAGGAAGGGGGAGATATTTTAAAGTTGGGTAAAGCCCTCGACGAAACCTTTGCCCGACTACAGGAAGATCTGCCCATAGGTATGGAACTGCGCAAGGTCTCCGACCAACCGGCAGCAGTAAAACGCGGCGTTGGCGAATTCCTGCAAGTGCTGGCTGAAGCCCTGGGTATCGTACTGCTGGTGAGTTTTTTCTCCCTCGGCAGCCGCCCCGGATTAATTGTGGCGCTGTCGATCCCACTGGTATTGGCGATGACCTTCGCGCTGATGTACTACTTCAATATCGGCCTGCACAAGATCTCGCTGGGGGCACTGGTACTCGCCCTGGGCTTGATGGTGGACGACGCCATTATCGCGGTGGAGATGATGGCGATAAAAATGGAGCAGGGGCTCAGCCGGCTAAAAGCCGCCGGCTTCGCCTGGACCAGTACCGCTTTTCCCATGCTCACCGGTACATTGATTACCGCCGCCGGTTTTTTACCGATTGCCACCGCCCAGTCCGGTACCGGTGAATACACCCGATCTATTTTCCAGGTGGTCACCCTGTCGCTAATCGTTTCCTGGATTGCCGCCGTGGTCTTCGTACCCTATCTGGGCCACTACCTGCTGCCAAACCTGGCGCGACACGGCCACGGCGGTGAAGTCAAAGACCCCTACCAGAAACCCTTTTACCAGCGCTTCCGCCGCTTTATTACCTGGTGCCTGCGCAATCGCAAAACAGTGATCGCGGCCACCCTGGCGATTTTTGTCGGCTCGCTCGCTCTGTTCAAACTGGTTCCGCAACAGTTCTTCCCCTCTTCCGGACGCCTCGAATTGATGGTGGACCTGAAGCTGGCCGAAGGTGCCTCGCTGAAATCCACCGAGCACCAGGCCAAAAGATTGGAAACCCTGCTGGCACAAAACGATCAGGTGGAAAATTACGTGGCCTATGTGGGCACCGGCTCCCCGCGCTTCTACCTGCCTTTGGACCAGCAACTGCCCGCTGCCAGTTTCGCCCAGTTTGTTGTGATGACCCGCAGCGTTGAAGAACGCGAGCAAGTGCGCAGCTGGCTAATCAATACGATGAATGAGGAATTCCCCACCCTGCGCAGCCGTGTGTCCCGCCTGGAGAACGGCCCACCCGTGGGCTACCCGGTGCAGTTCCGCTTGTCCGGCGAACATATTCGCGAAGTGCGGGGGCTGGCTCGGGAAGTGGCCGAGCGCCTGCGGGACAATCCACAGGTGACCAACGTGCACCTGGATTGGGAAGAACCGAGTAAATCTATCAACCTCAATATCGACCAGGACCGCGCTCGCGCCATGGGCGTCAACAGTGCAACCTTGTCCCAGGCTCTGCAAAGCTCCTTGACCGGTATCACTGTGAGCCAATACCGGGAAGATAACGAGCTGATCGACGTGCGTGTGCGCGGTAATGAAGACGATCGCTATGCCCTGCGCCAGTTGGGCAACCTCGCGGTACAAACCGACAGCGGTCGCAGTGTCCCCCTGAACCAGATTGCCACCCTGGAATACGGTTTTGAGGAAGGCATTATCTGGCACCGGGATCGGCTGCCCACCGTTACCGTGCGCGCTGATATTTATGGGGAAGAGTTACCGGCGACCGTCGTCAATGCCGTGTGGCCTCAGCTTCAATCCATTCGCGATAAATTACCGCCGGGCTACTTGCTGGAAGTAGGTGGTACCGTGGAAGAATCTGCGCGGGGACAAGAATCGGTCAATGCCGGTATGCCACTGTTCGTACTGGTGGTCTTTACCCTGCTGATGCTGCAATTGCGCAGTATGTCCCTGTCCACCATGGTATTCCTCACCGCTCCCCTGGGCCTGATTGGCGTTACCCTGTTCCTGCTGCTGTTTGGCAAGCCCTTTGGTTTTGTCGCCATGCTGGGCACCATCGCCCTGGCGGGAATGATTATGCGTAACTCGGTGATTTTGGTGGACCAGATACAGCAGGATATCAGCCAGGGCCTCAGCCCCTGGGATGCAATTGTCGAGTCGACGGTAAGACGCTTCAGGCCGATTGTTTTGACCGCACTGACTGCAGTATTGGCAATGATTCCACTGTCCCGCAGTGACTTCTTTGGCCCTATGGCGGTCGCCATTATGGGGGGGTTGATTGTCGCAACCGGACTCACCCTACTGTTCCTGCCAGCACTCTATGCCGCTTGGTTCCGAGTGCGGGAAGAACACAATGAAGAGGCGGTGGAAAACAGCCCTGAATTTGGCGGGCCCATGACCCCGAATGCCACTACAGATTAAACTCACCGGGTAATCCAACAAAAAAGGCGGCTCAGGTTTTCACTGCGCCGCCTTTTTTTATTTTCTAAGATTGTGTCAGGGAGTCGTAAACAATCCCGGTCCAAATATCCGGTGTCATAAAACCCTGGCCATACTGCGCATCAAATTCCGCTGTCGGTTTTGCAGAAATCACTTCCTGCCGGGTTTTCCCCTCATCGACCATCGCTTTCACTTTGTCCCTAAGCCCTGCCAGTATATTGCGCTGCTGTTGCAGTTCTGCCCGATTACTGAGGGGGCCGTGACCGGGAATAATTTTGGTATCTTCCCCCGCCATCGCCAGAGCGGTGTCCATAGCTGCGATCATGCCATCCACCGAGCCGCCGGAAGAGAGATCGATAAAGGGATAGTTGCCGTTAAAATAAATATCCCCCATATGAATCACATCGGCTTCGGCAAAATGCACGATGGAGTCACCATCCGTATGCGCCGACCCCACATGTTGGACCTTTACCCTATCGCCATTCCAGTAAAAGGTAGTGGCATCGGTAAAGGTTATCACCGGTAATGCTTCTGGAGGAGACGGCTCAACCTTCCGCTTAAACGCCTCAATAAACTGCTCGGTACTTACCCGTTTGCGCACATTCTCATGAGCCACAATCAGGGCGCCGCTTTTACCCAGGTTTTCATTACCGCCGGTATGATCGCCATGCCAGTGGGTATTAATGACAAAACGCAAAGGTTGCTTAGCTAACTCAGCTACTGCCTGTTGAATTTTTGCGGTCAAAGGCGCGTATTGGTCATCCACCATAAAGGTGCCGTCCTCTCCCACCAGTACCGCAATATTGCCCCCAGCCCCTTTGAGCATATAAACATTGCCAGACACGAGTTCACTACTAATTTCCACATTGGCAAACCGATCTTGTGCGGAAGCAAAAGATGCAACCAATACAGAAACTGCCAGGGCGACGGAACCTACTACGTTCTTCATAAAAACTCCCAGTTGTTATTATTTCTTTCCGAAAATTATCAGAAGTTGATCTGACAACATAAAATGCGCCTGTTGCTTTTA
The DNA here is from genome assembly GCF_052467815.1 of Microbulbifer maximicatervae (SeqCode). NCBI lineage: Bacteria > Pseudomonadati > Pseudomonadota > Gammaproteobacteria > Cellvibrionales > Microbulbiferaceae > Microbulbifer > Microbulbifer maximicatervae (SeqCode). The sequence goes on along the minus strand of NZ_CP174326.1, from coordinate 2,351,235 downwards.
GTATGCCAAATATTTTGGTCAGCCCTCCAATCAAACTGAAAGGCTAGACGTTCTTGCCTACTCCTATAAAGTACTGTGGCTACCAATGGATTTAAAAACCAGATCTCTCATCTCTGGAATACAGATAATTAGCACCAAAAACGCAAGCAAGATACAAGCCACGCAAATAACCTCTAGAGCGAGAGTCACTTTTCTCTGTTTATTGTGGTTTGGATAGTACTTTTTAAAGAGTAACGAAACCCCTGACAACTTAAGAAGTCGTGGCGCGCCAACAGCATACTTACTCAAAACAGAGATACTAATGGCAGCAGTAAGACCTGAAATGAAGCCAATAATACAAATAGTCGTAAATAGAAACACTACGATCTCCATCAGTTGACTTATTCCTTATATCAATCGAGTCAGGCTGCCTGCTTCAATAAAGTTTCTCGCTGCTGCGCCAACATCTCCAACAGCAGATCCGGTCGGTCAGTCACAATGCCGTGTACGCCCAGATCAATATAGCGCCGGTAGTTTTCCGTGCCATTCACTGTCCATACCGCCAAGTGGACGTTCTTCTTATTAGCGGCGCGCACCATACTTTCAGTAACTACGGGAATACCTTTTTGCTCCATCGGTAGCTGCATCGCACTATAGCTTGGACGCAGCAGTTTCTCTGCTCGAAGTAACTGTGCAATATAAAATACCACCGCCTCTACGGTAGGCGTGCCCGTCGCTACTTGCGGACAGAGTCGACGAAACTCATTAATCACTCCTTGGTGAAATGAGGAAACGACGACCTGCTCGCCTTTTCCACACTTTGCCAGCACATCCTTCAACACTTTTGCAGCGCGATACTGGCGGCTCTTAATCTCCAGTATCATAGGCATATCCCCTACCATTGCCATCGCCTCTTCCAGAGTCAACACTCGCAGGGGCTTTTCTCTATAGGGGTAATGCTCTCCATCCCGAGTCCAGAGATAGGCAACATTTAACTGACGCAGCTGCTCTAAGGTTTTATCCTCTACAAACCCCGCACCATTAGAGAACATTTCCAGCTCCCTGTCGTGAATCAACACTAAATGGCCATCGGCAGTGAGCCACAAATCCACTTCAATAGCATCCACGCCCAGTTGCACCATTTTTTCAAGGTAAATCGCCGTGTTTCCTGGGTAGAGGCCATTGCCGCAGTCATTACCATGTGCGATCACCATCGGCCCCTCCCCCTGAGGAAACCACAGAGGACAAGGTTTGCCCGGTGCAGACCGGGCATAAAGAAATAGGACGACTAGGGCAATTAAAAAGAACGACAACCAAAACATGCTTCACCACACTTATTATTTTGTCAGTTTTCAAGCTGGATAGTGTTAGCTTCGATCACGCCTCTTCCACTAATTTGGCAACAGAATCAGTGTCAGCAAGCACGGCACTCTTTTTGGACTCTTCTTTCCCCGCCGGTTCTTTAGGCTCATTGCCAATTCCCTGTTTCTGACGCACATACAAAGCCTGTAACCAGAGGGGAACAAAAATAACGATGTCGTAAAAACGATTAACCAAAACACCTAAGTGCAGTGAAGCCATCGCCAAAAACCGCAGTATTAAGGTCATTCCTCGCAGGGATAAGCCCACCCCAATACCAATCACCGTTCGCGCTGAACGGATAAACTGCTCCAAAGGAATTGCCAGAAAAGCCAGAATCAAGGGAAGCACAAACCCAAGTCCCATCTGTGCCAGAGGAATTGGCCAAAGCTGCTCAGAACCTAATAACTGCTGTTGCAGAATCAACTCACGGGAGAAAGCCAGGTTTCCACCGACTACAGCCAAAACCAATAAGAGTGCCAAAGCTACTCCCAGCAATAACCTGCGCGTACTCTCACCGAGGGAACCTACCGCAGGAAACATTCGAGTAACCTGCAAGCATTCCATAATCAACAATCCGACAGTGATCTGCAAAAAGATAACCACTGCGGCTGAAATACTGGCGAGGCTATAACTGCCAAGTGAAGCTTCAGCGCCCAGTACTGCCGCCATAGGCTGTGCCAGTAACTGGAAATTCACCATAGCGCCAGCTAAAGCAACCACTAATACCAGAGAAGCTGTCAGAAAGCGGCTGAAAGAGGATGAAGACAGCAAGTGAAGGCTTTTATCCGTTTCCTGCAAAATCTCTTCGTAGCGCTCCATATGGCCATCCAGCGCTTTGGCCCGCCGAATAACCGATTCTACATTTTTGTTAATACGTCCCAATGTCGAAAGCATTGCACGCCAACTGGGCAGCATACGTTTTAGTAATTGGTGCCTCTCCCGGGTGGACTCACGATAGGACTCCAGAGCTTTGGACTCGGCCTTGCGCATAGACTGATTAATAGTATCGAGAACATCAGCTACCACTGGGTCTTCTTTACCGGGAATTTCCGAAACAGCTCGAATAGCCCTGGCCCAGTTCGACGGTTCCGGTGCTATTTCAGCACTGCGTACATAGTCCTCATCCAAGCTGCTGAGCTGTTCACAGAGCTTTCGATGCAAGGTTGGATACAGTGCCAAATCCCGCTTTACGGTTTGCTCAATACGTTCAAATTCTCTTTCAATCTGGCGCTCTGCCGTGTCCCGGCCTTCAGCAAAAAGTACTTCTCGATTGCGCTCTACCAGTCTTTGTTCTGCAGAATCAATATTACTCGCCACAAAGCGCAACGCCCGATGGCCCAGACGTGCTATCGCATATACGGCGCGATGCACAGGCTCACGGGCCAAGAACAATACAATCAAACCCAGGATGCCCCAAAGCCAAAGTGGTAAACTTTGCATTAGTTGACTCATCTCTCCCCCCTTCATTATCAGCCCAATTGGCCTCTATCCTAACAGCTGCGGACAGCACATCCGCCCAAAAGTTCACAATTTGTACAGTAGTATGACGACAGTTTCACCATTGTAATCGGCTCCAATCATAGGAAACACAGGGAAAACTGACATAGGCATTAGGCAGTTGCGACAACTCAACAAAAAAAGGCATAAGAGGTGACATAGGAAAGGCACCTGAAAACCTCTTTTTCTGCAGAAAATTAATTGCACTCCAGCGACAGAGCAAAGCGAATAAAGGTCTTTAACGAGTACAATTAAGCATCAATTAAATGCAATACTTGCCAAATAAAAAAACAGCACCAAACACAAGACACAAAATGCCAAAAAAATAAATTGAACGCTTATTTTCAGATATTCTAACTGAACAAAAGCAATTATTTAGCGATCTTAAACTACAGCAAAAAAACACTAAAAATATTTACAAATAAATAAGGCACATTTTTTCCTAAGACTTATCCCTCCTACGTCTACACTCCAAACTAAATTCTCATTGAGTGAGTGTTTTTCCCTAACATGGCAGATACGATTTTACGCTGACTCCCACGTCGTCATGGCAGATAACGTGGGGTAATTTTGGGAACCTAAACGACAGGAGTCGATGGAAGGTCAAACTCTTATTTCGAGAGAGATCTATCTGTATCAAGGAGAGGTACGAGGTATATGCCGGTTCTTTTTTTTAGCAACTCCGGCCTTCAAGGCGATCTATTATTTTCACTGTTTTCACAAGCTATTCCCATACCCTGGGAAAAATCTAGCATTGGAAAACAAAAAAACTGCCTGCAGCATTATCAGGCTATCGTGATAGATTGCTGGCAAATTGGTGTGAGCTCTGACTCAAAACAGTTTCTTTCAGATCTAAAGAAGATTAGTCATGCAAAAGCTTTACTGATTAATCTCCCAGCCAACCTACCCATTCATATATCGGAAAAGTTACGCCAGAAAGGTTTTCACCTACTTTGTGACAGCAATACCAGTCAGGAAAACCTTATTCACAAATTGGATACCGCGATTCACAGTGCCGAGGGGCGACAACATATCAGCCCACAAAACTCCCTCCCTCTTACCCGCAGGGAACAGGAAATACTCGGACAACTCACTACCGGTGAACCCAACAGTGTTATCGCAACAAAATTGCACCTTAGCGAACACACTGTGAAAAATCACATGTACAACATTTTCCGAAAAATTGGAGTTAAAAACCGGCTGCAGGCCAGTAATTGGGCCAAGCTCAATCTCCAGGAAGAGAGGATATGAGACTAACCCTGTTGATGTTGACACTGTGTGCATCCCTGGCCTTTGGCCAGGATGACACAGAGGTTCCTCCAGCAGATACCGATTCTGGAAAACTCGAAGATGAAATCAGCGGATTTAATATAGATCGAACAATAACTCGCACCGGGCATGATTTTGCTCGCTTCATGAGCGAATACAGAAACCTCAATTACCCAGATGCTACGTACAACTTAACAATTTATGAAAGGCCGTCGGCCCGATGGGGAAATCTAATTTGGGTTACCTATAACGACAAAATTGTTTTTAGGCGTTTTATCAGTCCAAGCACCAACAATATACATCGCTTGGCCGATGAGGCCGCTCAGTATATTCACCAGGAAGTACTGCAATCGCGTGTTCGCAGCTCACTCACAGACACCTTTGATTTGGGTAAGGATGAATTCTAATGAAAATCAAGTCATTACTAGGAACCGCCGTCTTTTCTCTGGCAGCGGTCTCCTACCACCATATCTCCGCCACCGAATTAATCTATGAACCGGTAAACCCTAACTTTGGTGGCAACCCACTCAACGGCACCTACTTACTGCAAAATGCACAGTCCCAAGATACCCACGAAGACCCTGACAAGGTTGACAGCCTCTATGAGCAGCCCAGTGCCCTGGATAGATTCAGCGATTCACTGGAAACCCGTCTACTAAACCAACTCCTTACCGATGTTGGTGACGGCAATAGTGGAGAGCTGATTACCGACGACTTTATCGTACAAATTGTTGATAACGATGGTGTCCTAACAGTACTTATCACCGATCGAAGTACCGGAGATAAAAGCGAAATCGTTGTAAGCGGATTAAACCCGACAAACTAATGAACCTTTAAATATCAAAGGATTCTTTGGCAATGCGTAATGCAATAAAAAAAGTGATAGCTTTGCCCATCGTAACAACATTAATGACGCTAAGCAGCTGCTCTGCAGTCAAAGATGTGGGCGATGCACTTTTTGGTCCGGGCATCACAGATGCAATGCTCACCCCTAGGAAAAATACCTACCGGGACCTAATCAATCTTCCTGAACCAAAAGGTAAAATATTGGTAGCGGTTTATGGCTTCCGCGACCAAACCGGTCAGTATAAGCCCGCACCGAATAGTAGTTTCTCGACTGCGGTTACTCAGGGTGGCGCGGCTATGCTGATGGACGTGCTCAATGAATCTGGCTGGTTTATCCCGCTAGAGCGTGAGGGCTTACAAAATCTGTTAACTGAACGGAAAATTATCCGTGCAGGATTAACCAAGCCGGATATTCCCGTCAATAACAGTGTGCCACTTCCCACTCTCGTAGCTGCGAACGTCTTATTGGAAGGTGGCATTGTTGCCTACGACCAAAATATTCAAACCGGTGGCGCAGGCGCTCGATACTTTGGTATTGGCGCTGATGAGCAATACCGTGTGGACCAGGTAACAGTTAACTTGAGAGCCATTGATATTCGCTCCGGGCGGGTATTACACTCAGTATTAACCTCCAAAACGGTCTATTCAAAAGCAATTAGTGCCGATGTATTCCGCTATGTTAAATATCGACGCCTATTGGAATTGGAAGCAGGTACTACCTATAACGAACCGGCACAGCTTGCTATGCTTTCAGCGATGGAATCCGCTGTAATTCACTTGATCAGTGAAGGCATTGTCCACAACTCCTGGGCACTCGCCAACCCGGATGAAATTGAGAATCCAATATTACAGTACTACTTAAATGACAGCACCGTCATTATGTAGAAATTAAAGCCTTCAAAATTTACTTTGTGCCTATCCTGAAATTCGAAAGGTTGAAAAGATGTACCATAAAATCAGTAGCACTTACCCTGCCACCTTTTTGCTGGCAGTAGCAATCTTCCCTGGCACAGGATTTTGTTCAGACTTGGATAGCAGTAGTGAATTGGCTGTCGCCAGCGAATTGAGCGCAGCCAATCTTTATTCGATCTCAAATTTAAGCGTCATAAATCAGGAGGGCGGGGGAAATAGAGTCCACACCTACCAAACAGGTAGCAGCAACTACACTTCTGCCCATCAGGACGGCAATAGAAATAACTTAGCTGTCACCCAATCCGGCAAAGACAATATAGTCTCATCCAGCCAAGTCGGAGATTACAACTTTGCATTATTAATACAGGTGGGCTTTGAGAATTTTATAGATATCGATCAGTATGGAGTTGGAAACACAGCAGGCATATCTCAAATTGGAATACAAAATAGTGCACAAGTGGAAGAAATCGGCAGCTTTCATAACGTAAATATTTACCAAAGTGGGAACGGCTTACATACTTCAGTCACCGTTGTCGGAACTGCCATAACAACACAAATAAGTCAGTATGACTAATATTTAAAGCATATATCAATTCTCCAAAAACCGATTACCTCGACTTATTCAGTCCTACATTTTTACTGATTAATTTATCAACAGTCACAACTACAAAAGTTAAATTATCCATTTGAGTAGCCGGATCGCCTGCAGCAACAATTCCTCAAATTTTGTGTCATTTCAAAAAACCAGCTGCTCACATTTGTCATCAAAGGCCTAAAAAAGAACTTTATTCCTAAAATTTCGACACTTCCGTCCTATAGCCGCAACTCCCGAAGCCGACAAAACTCTAGTCAGCATCAAGCTGCTGTTAAAAATGATATTGCTAGATGTTTCACAAGGAATGTGAAGGTTAAAAGCTGTCGGTTTCACTCCAGATAACTCACATACGCCTGGCACAGCGGTATCGTGTCCTGAGACAAAACGCTCCCAATATCTAATGATGCTGAATTCTTTTTATTTGTAAAAAGCTGTACAGCTATATTTGACATCTCTATGGAGTTACTGATGACTAAGTACACACCTATTGCCGCCAGTGTTCTTCTGGCGATCGCCAGTACCGGAGCCCTCGCGGCCAACAATACTGCCATTCTCACCCAAAATGGCACTGGCAACATGGCCACTGCTGATCAGAGTGATGCCACTGTATCCAACAACCTGATCACCCAAACCCAAACCGGTGACAACAACGTAGTTTATGCAGAGCAAACCAGCTTTAATGACTCCGGTGTAATTACCCAAACTCAAGCCGGGGATATGAATGACGCAGAGTCCTTCCAGAATGATTCCAGTACTGCGATTGTTACTATCACCCAAATCAACGACGGTCACTTTGCAACGACTACACAAAGCTTTGTAGACACCAGCGTTGCTGTTGTCACTCAAAGTGGTAGTCCACAAACAGCAGCAGTAACTCAAACTATCAGTGCGAATGACACTGCTGTAGTGACTCAGTCCGGAGACGGTAACGTAGGTAATGTTATTCAAACTAATGGTTCATTTAACACCGCAACATTAACCCAAACAGGAACCACCAATACTGCAACTTCTACTCAAATTTCCAGTACATCGAGCACTGTTAATGCTCTCCAGGCAGGTACCACAAACTCTGTAGTACTTATCCAAAATCTGGTAACCAACAGCACCTCAGTTTCGTTCCAGGATGGCACTTCCAACACATTCACTTCATCACAGACAGCAGGTGATGGGAACTACAGCGAGGGCTTCCAAAATGGTACTACTCAGGGCTTGACTCATATTCAAGTTGGAGATGATCACTGGGCTTATACTGAGCAAGTGGGCACCACCAATATTGGTGTTATCTCCCAAACAGGCTTTGATAACTATTCTGAAGGCTACCAGGATGGAACATTCAATAGCTTAACCGTTACCCAGCCCGGCGATTTCAATACCACTGTTGCCTCGCAGACAGGTAACAACAACACGATTACTGTGACCCAGGCAACCGATACCAACATGGCTACACCTACCCAGATAGGTGATTTCAACGTCGCAGTTATTATTCAATAATCAAGGGAATAGGCCGGCTTAAAATACCGGCCTATTTTCAACTTGGTGGGCTAAGTGCAAGCTTCAATTATTATTACTAGCCCCTAAATTCGCATGAAACAACCATTTCATGCATTTAATGCCGTCCCTCAAATCAGCTGACATTATTTGCCATAGCTAGTTCAAAAAAGAACTTTATTCCTAAGGTTTCGGCACTTCCGTCCTATGGCTGTAACTCCAGAAGACGACAAAACTCTAATCAGCATCAAGCTGCTGTTTAAATGATATTGCTAGGTTTTCACAAGGAATGTGAAGGTTATTAAGCAGTCGGGTTCATCCCAGTTTCCTCACATACTTCAGACACAGTTGTAATATGCCTGAGGATGAGACTCTTCCAATATCAAATGATGCTGTTTTCTTTTTGTTTGTAAAAGCTGTACAGCGATATTTGACATCTATATGGAGTTACAGATGACCAAGTACACACCTATTGCCGCCAGTGTTCTTCTGGCGATTGCCAGCACCGGAGCCCTCGCCACGAACAATACCGCCATTCTCAATCAGAACGGCACTGGTAACATGGCAACCGCTGATCAGAGTGATCCAACGGTAACCAACAACGTTATCACCCAGACTCAAACTGGTGATACGAATGAAGTTTATGCTGAGCAATCCAGCAATAATGATTCAGGAGTAATTACTCAAACTCAAGTAGGAGATATGAATTACGCGGAATCATTCCAGAACGATTCCAATGTGCCAGTGGCTACTATCACCCAGATAAATGACGGCCAGTTTGCATCGACTACTCAGAGCTTTGTAGATACCAGTGTTGCCGTGATAAATCAAAGCGGTGGCCCGCAAGATGCAACTATTGCCCAGACTACCAGTGCAAATGACACCGCCGTAGTTAATCAATCCGGTGACGGTAATGTGGCAGTCGCCATTCAAACCCTGACTTCACTGAATAGCGCAATTATTACTCAAACCGGCACCAATGGCACCGCTTCTGCAACGCAAAGTAATAGCACGCAGAACACCATGAATATGATCCAGGCCGGTGATACTAACACTGTCGCTCACCAGCAAATATCTGCGAGCAACAGCACCACCTTCTCCTTCCAGGATGGCTCTTTCAACACCTTGTTCTTTAGCCAGACTGATGACGGAAACTACAGTGAGGGCTTGCAAGACGGTACTACCCAGACTTTGGTCCACAACCAAAGTGGCGGTGACCACTGGGCATACACAGAACAAGTGGGACTCACTAATGTTGCTGTCGTTACCCAAAGTGGTTTCGATAACTTCTCCCAGGCGGCTCAGGATGGTACTTTCAATAACCTGACCGTGACACAACCTGGCGATTTTAATAGCGCCACATCATCACAAGTTGGCAACTTCAACACCATAACTGTGACCCAAGTAGGTGATTTCAACGCAGCCGCTCCTGCACAAGTGGGCGATGGCAATGTGGCAGTAATTATTCAGTAATCAAGATAAAGGCCGACTGTTAAAGTCGGCCTTTTTTTAACGAAAAAATTATCTCACAAACTTTAATCTCAATTTATCCATACTAAGTTCTCATAGCCACCATAGGTGAACACTCTACAATAGTTCTGCATATATAGTGTTTAAGAAGTAAAAATCACTATATCTACCAGATAATCAGCTTCTTCGTTTCATTCAAGCTGTTCAAGATCTTTTATATTCAAAATTAAAATCCCACGGAGATAAAATGATACGCTACCAAACGTTAACCATTGGACTCTTACTGTGTATCCCAAGCTACAGTGCTATCGCATCCAATAATACCGCTACAGTTTTACAAAGCGGATTAACCAATAGCGCCACTGTGGATCAGGGTGATCCTACTGCTATTGGAAATTTAGTTACTCAAATTCAGTCCGGGAATCTAAATACTGCTAATGCTACGCAGATAACAAACAGCACCTCTAATGGAATTGATCAGGAACAACTCGGAGACAGCAATTCCATTTTTTCAACTCAAACGGCAGCTACTAATACAACAGCGACTGTCTACCAGGACGGCGTTAGTCACAGCGTAACTACAAGCCAAACTAATACAACAACCAGCAGCGGTAGTGTTGAGCAATTCGGAACCCTTCAGTCTGCCACTATCAGCCAGGTAAATAGCGTTTCTGACAATGCCGACTTTGAGCAATTTGGCACTCAAAACCTGGCTACAGTTACCCAAGCAAATAGCGACTCAAGTACCACCATATCTTCACAATCTGGAGATTCAAATGGTGCTGGATATACGCAGACAGGTCTGGCCCACTTGATTGATGCCACTCAGATTGGTACTTCAAACACAATCAGTGCTGTACAAAGTAGTCAGCAGGGTTCGATCACCATTATGCAGGATGGTGATAATAACACCTCTTTTCATGGACAGTTCGGGACATTCGCAACCGGATCATCGACTCAGATAGGCTCTATGAATATGATTAATATGAATCAAGGCGGTACCAATAACTTGGCAACCACCTTACAAATAGGAACAAACAACTCACACCAGACCAGCCAGAATGGCATCAGCCAAACAGCCAATGCCACTCAAAATGGCAGCAATAATATGGGCTTTATTTTTCAATAACATCACATTTAGTTGTTTATTAACGGGCTACTCTAACAGGTAGCCCAATCTGAACCTCTCTATAACTCTACAAACCTTTCGCTTAAATCCGTTTATCGTATCCCTTTACGGGCATATTCAGTTAACGCCGAAAACAACAACAAAGAAGTTTTTCCTATTTTTTAGGCACTAACTTCCCATAGCAATACTTGAGGCTTACGATAAAACTCAAACAAGCATCAGGGTATTATCAGGTACTCCAGTGATAATACCTATTAGGGATAGCAATAAAACAAGGTGTGCCAACTCCTTGCGCAATAAATGCCACGCCCTATCTATGGAGTCTTTTGTCCTTCCTAGGCTTGATGCTTCACCGCAACTGAAATCATGGGGATAAGAAAAATCCACCTTACCTTCAATCGGAGATATCGATGCGAATCCATACACCAATTTCCGTGGGCATCAGTCTATGCCTTGTCGGGTCAATTACTTATGCGGATGGAAATACAACTACCGTGGAACAAACGGGTAACAATCACCAGGTGACTGCAAACCAAGTAGACCCAACAGCAACTAACAACCTTATTGAGGTTATTCAGGCAGATGAAGCACAGGTTAGCAATAGCCTGCAAGACACTTCAACCAACTTGAGTATCATCAGACATGAACAGGTAACACTGGGGAATGAAGCTGACTCGACTCAAACTAATTTCTCAGATGATGCAGAGGTAAATATCTATCAGGAGGGCGCTGGAAATTTCGCCTCTACTTTACAGGACAGTACTTCTTCCAGCTTTGTTGACATTTCTCAGTTCAATTCTGCAAATGACATCATTTTCTCCCAAATAGACAGTAGTTTCGATACAGTCAACCTCTATCAGTCTGGTTTTGATAACCAGATGTTAGTGACTCAAACTACCACCACGTTTAACAGCCTAAATGTGTCTCAAACGGGTGATCAAAATAGCGCAGATGCCGAACAAACAGGGTTTGATAATCTATTGACCTCCTCGCAAACGGGCAATCTGAATACTTATTTTTCTATACAAACGGGTGACATCCTGGTAGCAATAAGTACCCAGATAGGAGATGGAAACATTAGTACCCAGACCCAGACGGGAGATATTTTGTTGGTTTCTACGCTACAAGATGGTATTGGCAATATGTCCATCGTGGATCAAGCTGGAGCAATGCAATCAGCAAGCAGTACCCAGATAGGAACAACTAATCTTCACACTATTACCCAGAGCGTTGACAATCAAACGGCCGTTGGCATTCAGAATGGTGTGTTAAACCAAGGATTTATCATACAGTAGCGGCATATTCGTTCCAGCTGAAGGTTATTATATTTTCAATGTAGATAGAGGAAAGAATGCATTTTTCAATGCCAGCTTTAATTTATGAGTCACTCACAGAGCTGCCCAAAGAATGGCATTCTTTCCTTAGCTGATAAAAATACTGCATCAATATTTCCTTACGTAGCAGAGGTTTCAAAATTCTTCGTCTACAGTTTTCCATGTAAACGATTTCTCACATTTTGACGTTACTCACTTCAGAGGTAACACAGGCAAAAGTTTTAACGACCGGATTTACCACTAGACGGTAATACACAGGAGTTAGCCGTGCAGAAGATTACCGTAATTCCACTGGTATTGGCGATATCTGCCACCAGCTTGGGTTATGCTGCAGAAAATACTACATTAATCACCCAAAGTGGCTCCAGTAACTCAGCTGTAGCAGATCAAACTGATCCAAGCGCTATCGACAATCACCTGGAGATCAGTCAAGACGGCTCTGCTCATATTGCAGAGGCCGTACAGCAAAACGAAATTGAAAGCTCAATCATCCAAATACAAGAAGGCAGTCTTAACGACGCCTATAGCCTGCAAATGGATGGGATCGCAAATAGCGTAGAAATATTCCAGTCGGGCTCTAATAATCGTGCCAATAGTTACCAATTGGCCACACAGCATGGGCAATCAACAATACGGCAGGTGGGATCGGGTAATGAAGCAGAAATCCAACAACACCTAGGTAGCGATAATGTCTCTGTTATTGAGCAAATGGGCGAACTCCACGGCGCATTGATTGGTCAATACGCAAGCTTTAATTCCGATGCGTTGATATTCCAGCAAGGCTCAAGCCACGAGGCCATGATCAGTCAGGAAGGTACTGGACACTACGCCAGCATTCAGCAAATCGGCGCTGCCAATAGTGCAGATGTTGCCCAGTCCGATATGTACAACGAACTGGACCTCTATCAGGATGGCGAGGGCAACATGGCCACCATCGTACAAGTATCCTGGTATAACAGTGCTTTTGTCACTCAAGATGGTTTCTTGAATTCCGCCAACATTATGCAAGCCGGTAACGGCGGACTAGGCGGTGGCCATATGGTGATCGTCAATCAGTCTGGCAGTATGAATGACGCAACTGTGATTCAAAATGGTTTCTCCCAATCCGCCAATATTACCCAAACCGGTACCGGTAATACGGCAGTGGTTTTACAGTAACGGAGTTATTACCAGTCGGAGTAAGATCAACTTATTCCGACTGGATTCCTGAGTTAAAAGCACTCATTTCTTGATATTTATGTCTCATTAAATTGAGAATAAAGCCCTATAGCAACTTACTATACCGCCATCAACAATGAAAATAGCGGTAATTGGATCAATTCGCCTTTAGCACTCTTAAAAATTACTGTCCAGGATTTAATTTCCGATAGTAATTTCCCTATGCTTGCTTGCCGATACCGCACTTAAAAGCCGTAATTTTCATGCTCCTTGTTATGTAGTCGTGGAGGTATTCGTGAAAAAAGTTATTTACTCGCCGGTAGTCACATTTATCGCATTTCTTTCTGCCAATTCCGCTTTTGGAAATGACCAAACCGTAGAGCAGATACAAATTGGTATTGGCAACAATGCTGTTGCCAACCAGAGGTTTCCACTTAATGAGGGCAACTTAATCCTGCAAGAGCAAATTGGCTTTTTTAATGACGCCACCGGCATTCAATCCATAGAAATCAACAGCACAATTTCCCAATTTCAAACTGGCCGCAATCATTTTTCCAGAGTCTCCCAATCTACAGGGAGCGACAATGCGGGACAGAGCGTACAGATTGGCTCTAATAGCAGATCGCTCACCCGGCAAGTTAACCAAATAAACGGTTTCTCCCTGCACACTCAGGATGGCCAGGGGCAGGTTGCCACCACGGTACAAATTTCCGGGGCCAATAACAGCGTCAATATTGAGCAGACAGATAGAGCCAATGTCGCCGCTGTGGCACAAGTATTCAGTTTTACGGGTAATGCCTCAATCTCACAGGCGGGTTTGCTTAATTTAGGTATCAGTGAGCAAACCGGCATCGCTCATGAATCTTCAATTACCCAGGCAGGCGCACTTAACTTTTCCGAAATGGAGCAGCTGGGCACGGGAAATTCATCATCAGCTTCACAAGAGGGTTTATTGAATTCAGCAAATTCTCTGCAAGCTGGTGTAAGTAATACCAACCAATCAAACCAAATTGGGCTTGAAAATACTGTCTCATTTTCTCAACAGGGCCTTAACCAGATGGCCAGCAGTACCCAGATTGGCTTATTTAACCAGGTCCAAGCCAGCCAGATGAGAGCGGGGGCGTCCAGTAATACCCTACAGATCGGCATTTCCAATAGCAGCAATATTTCCCAGTAAATCGACTCGCAGCAAAACTGCCAATCGAGAAATCCGACTTAAACCTCTGCGCTATTCATAACGACGGGCAAAAGCTATAGAGAGAGAAAAGCTAAATTCGGCACTCTGCAATAGAACTTTCTTCTCAAGGATTTACAACTTCTCTCCTATAGCGACTGCCTCAATTCCCAGCAAGAATATTGGGGACGGAACGAAATTTTGGACTCCTAAGCAGTATCAGGGAAGCCATCAAAATGTATCAGTCCTACTCTCCCACTTACCTGTTTGATTGGCGGCAATGCCTTTGTGGCAACGCTGCTCCCCCTCTTTACAGTGATACCTGCCCCCCAGGCTAGGTGCACCTGCTGTAAAACCCTCGGCGCAGGATGACGTGCCACCCCCTTTCAGCCATTTAGGCTGGTATTTCACCATGTGATGCTCATTGAAGTTTGTAGTAATGGAGACACTCATGAAGACTTTGACCCCTATCGCTGTAGCCCTAACCCTGGCCATCAGTGGAACCGCTTACGCGGGCGGCAACACTGCCACTCAGGACCAGAATGGCGGCCACAACAATGCCACCATCGATCAAACCGGACCGCTGACATGGGATAACAACGCCATGCAGGAACAGCACGGCCATGGTAATGACGCAGAGATCACTCATAGCATTGAGCTCGGTAGCTATGGCTACCAGTACCAAGAGGGTGATCACCACTCAGCGGAATTACTGCAAACCGGCGGCGCCGGAAATGAGTCGTTCAGCTTTCAGTCTGGCGAAACCAATGTTTCGGAGACATACCAAATCGGGCAGCTCGGCAGCTATTCCGCCCACCAGCAATCCGGCGACAACCACTACGCCCTCACCTATCAGTTTGTCGGTGCTGGTAACTCCGCAGTAATTATTCAGAATGACAGCCACAACACCGCAACCGCTACCCAGGTTTTAAGTGTTGGTTCTGAGACAGTTATCCGCCAGAGAGGGGAGTTGCATAACGCAGATACCTACCAGAGCGGATTCGGCCATGATGCAGGCATGCGCCAGTCTGGTGAATCCAACGATGGTGATATCCGTCAGCTAGGTGGTGACCACTACGCTCGTATGCGCCAGCGCGGCCACAACCAAGAAGCAGATATTTCCCAGGCCGGGTTCGATCACAGCGGACGTACTCGCCAGAGAGGCCACCACAATGATGTGTATTTAGGACAGGTTGGTGTCGGGCATACCGCTATGGCACGTCAATCAGGACACAACAACAATAGCCTGGTTGGACAATTTGGCCTCTACGAAACTGCCACGGTAATGCAGTCTGGCCATGCTAACCAGAGTTACGTTTTCCAGTAGAGCTGGCAACAACAAAAAAGGGCGGCCATGGGCCGCCCTTTTTTTATCACCTGTAGTTTACAGGTGCTCCACTGCATCGATTTCGTACTCCACCGCACCGGAAGGTGTTTGGACTACCACCACATCACCTACTTCCTTTCCAATCAGCGCACGGGCAATCGGGGAGTTCACCGAGATCTTGTGCTTTTTCACATCGGCTTCGTCGTCACCCACAATTTTGTATGTGACTTCCTTCTCATCATCCAGGTGAATAATCGTTACCGTAGTGCCGAAAATTACCTTGTCACTGGGCTCAATGCTTTTCACATCAATGACCAGAGAGTGGGAAAGCTTGCTTTCGATTTCCTGGATACGGCCTTCGATAAAGCCCTGCTTTTCCCGCGCCGCGTGGTATTCGGCATTTTCCTTTAAATCACCGTGTTCGCGCGCTTCAGCAATCGCCTGTACAACAGTAGGGCGTTCAACTTTCTTCAGATTGTCCAGCTCTGAGCGCAGCGCTTCTGCGCCTTCAACGGTCATTGGTACCCGGTTCAATGTGGGACCTCCATTATTGTTACGACGAAACCGGGCCCAGTGAGATCACGGGGCCCGGTTGGATTTCACAAGTTGGTTTTAAAGCTATTAAGACAGCTTTACGACACGCTGGTGAAGGTCTTGCAGGCGGCGAACCTGTAGCGGCTGCTCCTGACGCATGGCCATCGCCATGGCCTGGGCCGCTGCCAGGGTGGTGGTGTAACACACCCGGTGATTCTCGGCACTGCGGCGGATATCCGCAGAGTCGCGAATCGCCTGACGCCCTTCGGTGGTATTCACCACCAGCGCAATCTCGTCGTTTTTAATCATATCGACGATATGCGGGCGACCTTCACTCATCTTGTTGACGGTTGTAACGGGAATATCGTTTTCTTGCAAGACCTTGGCGGTGCCGCGGCTGGCAATTACTTCGAAGCCCAGTTCCACCAGATCGCGAGCTACGCCCACTGCGTCGGCCTTGTCGAAGTCACGCACAGAGATAAATGCGCGTCCGGACTCCGGCAGGCGGTCGCCAGCGGCAACCAGGCCCTTGTCGAAGGCTTCTGCGAAGGTAGCGCCTACGCCCATTACTTCGCCGGTGGATTTCATCTCGGGGCCGAGAATCGGGTCCACTTTCGGGAACTTGTTGAACGGGAATACAGACTCTTTAACGGAGTAGTAGTCCGGTACGATTTCTTCGGTAAAGCCCTGCTCCTGCAAGCTGATACCCGCCTGACAGCGCGCAGCCACTTTCGCCAGTGAAGTGCCGATGCACTTGGAGACGAAAGGTACAGTACGGGAAGCGCGCGGGTTCACCTCGATCACGTAGATCTCGCCGTCCTGGTAGGCCAGCTGGGTATTCATCAGACCAACTACGCCCAGCTCGCGGGCCATGGCTTTGACTTCTTCGCGCATACGGTCCTGCACATCCGCCGGAAGGCTGTAAGGCGGCAGGGAGCAGGCGGAGTCACCGGAGTGAACACCACACTGTTCAATGTGCTGCATGATGGCGCCGATCACAACGTCCTTGCCATCGGATACCGCATCGATATCCACCTCAATGGCGGCGTTGAGGAAGTGATCCAGCAGTACCGGTGCTTCGTCAGAAACCTGTACCGCTTCTTTCATGTAGGTGAGTAGCTCGTCTTCTTTGTAGACGATCTCCATGGCGCGGCCGCCCAGTACGTATGACGGGCGCACAACCAGCGGGTAGCCCACGTCTTTCGCCGCCTGGATGGCTTCGGAGACAGAGCGCACGATGGCATTCTTCGGCTGCTTGAGGCCGAGACGCATAATCATCTGCTGGAAGCGCTCGCGGTCTTCCGCGCGGTCAATCTGCTCTGGGGTGGTACCGATAATAGGCACACCTTCGTTGGCCAGGTAGCGCGCCAGGTTCAGCGGAGTCTGGCCACCGAACTGTACGATCACGCCTTCCGGCTTCTCTTTGGCAACAATTTCCAGCACGTCTTCCAGGGTTACCGGCTCAAAGTAGAGGCGGTCGGAAGTGTCGTAGTCGGTGGAGACAGTCTCCGGGTTACAGTTGACCATGATGGTCTCATAACCGTCTTCGCGCATCGCCAGAGCGGCGTGTACGCAGCAGTAGTCGAACTCGATGCCCTGGCCGATACGGTTGGGGCCACCGCCGAGTACCATGATTTTCTTCTTGTCAGACGGCTGCGCTTCGCACTCCTCATCGTAGGTGGAGTACATGTAAGCAGTGGAGGTGCTGAACTCAGCAGCACAGGTATCTACGCGCTTGTAAGACGGGAATACACCCAGCTTGTGGCGGAATTCGCGCACAGTCTTCTGGCTCACCCCCAGCAGGTCCGCCAGGCGGCGATCGGAGAAGCCTTTGCGCTTGAGGAAGCGCATATGCTCAGTGGTCAACGCCGAGGTAGGCAGAGACTTGAGCGGCTCTTCAATTTTGATCAGCTCTTCGAGCTGTACCAGGAACCAGGGGTCGATACCAGACAGGTCGTAAACTTCGCCGACGCTCATGCCCATACGGAAGGCATCGCCCACGTACCAGATGCGCTCGGCACCCGGAATGGAGAGTTCGCTGCGCAGACGAGTCTCAGCGCCGTCTTTGCTCGGATCAATTTTGCTTTCCAGGCCGAAGCTGCCCACTTCCAGGCCGCGCAAGGCTTTCTGCAGGGATTCCTGGAATGTGCGACCAATCGCCATCACTTCACCCACAGACTTCATCTGGGTGGTCAGGCGCGCATCGGCTTCACCGAATTTCTCGAAGGTGAAGCGCGGAATCTTGGTGACAACGTAATCGATGGACGGCTCGAAGGACGCCGGGGTAGCACCACCGGTGATATCGTTTTGCAGTTCGTCCAGGGTGTAACCCACTGCCAGCTTGGCCGCGACCTTGGCGATCGGGAAACCGGTGGCCTTGGAGGCCAGTGCGGAGGAGCGGGATACGCGGGGGTTCATCTCGATCACAACTACGCGGCCAGTCTTCGGGCAGACGCCGAACTGTACGTTGGAGCCGCCAGTCTCAACGCCGATCTCGCGCAATACCGCGATGGAGGCGTTGCGCATCAGCTGGTATTCCTTGTCGGTCAGCGTCTGCGCCGGGGCCACAGTGATGGAGTCACCGGTGTGTACGCCCATCGGGTCGAAGTTCTCAATGGAACACACGATGATGCAGTTGTCGTTCTTATCGCGAACCACTTCCATCTCGTACTCTTTCCAGCCGAGCAGGGATTCGTCGATCAACAGTTCGTTGGTGGGGGAGAGGTCGAGACCGCGCTTACAGATCTCTTCAAACTCCGGCCAGTTGTAGGCCACACCGCCACCGGAACCGCCCATGGTGAAGGACGGACGGATAATTACCGGGAAGCCGAACTCTTCTGGTACTTTCTTCGCCTCTTCCATGGAGTGAACGATCTTGGCGCGCGGAGTTTCCAGGCCGATCGCCTTCATCGCCTTGTCGAACAGGTCGCGGTCTTCCGCTTTCTCGATAGCGTCTTTGTCCGCACCGATCAGCTCGACATTGAATTCCTTCAGGACACCGTGCTTGTCCAGGTCCAGGGCGCAGTTCAGTGCTGTCTGGCCACCCATGGTAGGCAGGATGGCGTCGGGGCGCTCCTGCTCGATAATCTTGGCAACGGTGCGCCACTCCACCGGCTCGATGTAAGTGGCATCAGCCATGGCCGGGTCGGTCATGATGGTGGCCGGGTTGGAGTTCACCAGGATCACCCGGTAACCCTCTTCGCGCAGCGCCTTACAGGCCTGGGCGCCGGAGTAGTCAAATTCGCACGCCTGGCCGATCACGATGGGGCCTGCGCCGATAATCAGAATGCTTTGGATATCTGTGCGTTTTGGCATCTTTCTTCCGTTCTACTACCGGCAAAGGCCGGCTGCGCTAAATTTCATTCGTTTCTTGTTAAAACCGCCGCAAAAGCGGCGGTTAAATGCCCTACCCTGGGCGGCTACGCCCTTAGGCGCGCTCTTTCATCAAATCGATAAAGTGGTCGAACAACGGCGCCACATCGTGTGGGCCCGGGCTCGCTTCCGGGTGTCCCTGGAAGCTGAAGGCCGGCTTGTCCTTCAGGTGAATACCCTGCAAGGTACCGTCGAACAGGGACTTGTGGGTAACTTCCACATTGTCCGGCAGGCTGTCGGCGTCCACTTCAAAACCGTGGTTCTGCGCGGTGATCATCACCTTGGTGCTGTTCAGGTCTTGTACCGGGTGGTTACCACCGTGGTGACCAAACTTCATCTTGGCAGTTTTACCGCCCACCGCCAGGCCCAACAACTGGTGGCCCAGGCAGATGCCGTAGGTGGGAATGCCCGCGTCCAGGATTTCGCGGATAGCGGTGATCGCGTATTCACAGGGCTCGGGGTCGCCGGGGCCATTGGACAGGAATACACCGGTGGGATTCATCGCCAGTACTTCGGAAGCCGGAGTCTCCGCCGGTACTACGGTGATGTCACAGCCGCGATCCACCAGCATACGCAGGATGTTGCGCTTCACACCGAAGTCGTAAGCCACTACTTTGAAGGGCTGTTCCGGCGCGGCCTTGTGGCCTTCGCCCAGTTCCCAGGTACCTTCGCTAAAGGGGTAGGCTTCCTTGGTGCTCACTACCTTGGCCAGGTCCATCCCTTTCAGACCAGCAAATTCCTTGGCCTTGGCCAGGGCTTCTTCGCGGTCGATATTATCACCGGCAACGATGCAACCGCTCTGCGCACCTTTGTCGCGCAGCAGGCGTGTCAGGCGACGAGTGTCGATATCGGCGATACCAACGATATTGCGCTCGCGCAGGTAGTCCTCCAGGGACTGCTCGTTGCGGAAGCTGCTGGCCAGCAGCGGCAGGTCGCGGATTACCAGGCCGGCGGCCCAGATATCAGCGCACTCTTCGTCTTCCTGGTTGGTGCCAGTGTTGCCGATGTGCGGGTAGGTCAGAGTCACAATCTGGCGGGCGTAGGAGGGATCGGTGAGGATCTCCTGGTAGCCGGTCATGGATGTGTTGAACACGACCTCGCCAACAGAACTGCCATGGGCACCGATTGCGCGTCCTTCAAAGACACTACCATCCGCGAGCACCAGCAGCGCGGGAGTTGTACTCTGCATAAAGTTGTGGGGCATGAAAGCCTCCGACGTAGGGACAGCTTTAGTCAAATTGAACTCCAATCTTCAGAACTGCTTCCGGGCGGGGTTTGCGGGCTTCGGAGCACGCGGGCTCCTGACTGGTGCGCGCATAAAAAAGCGAGATGAAACATCGCAGCTTCATCTCGCTTTAAAAATCTGTTCACGCGTGATTCTCACAAAGTGGCCGACGGTTGCCGCCAGCTTTTTAGTAGGCTCACGCTGCGCGATTCAGCTTCGCGGCACCGGCCCAAATCGGGCGCAGATTCTACGCGAATTCACCTCTGGACGCTAGTGCAAAAATACGCCAGGCTACTTTCCCTGAAAATCTCACTCCGGCTTGCGTCCCAACCGGAAAAGACTGCTGCCCATTTTCAGCTCCGCCTTCTCCAGCATGGTCTTATTCATCCGCAGGGCCACCTCCCGGCCGCTGTCGGCAAACTCGATCATACCGCCAGTGGCGGCAAAGCGCTCAGCATCGCTAACCGTCAGTACCGGGAAAAACTCCAGTGCCACCAACGCCTTGAGCAGTGTGGGGCGATCCAGGGTACTCAGCACCACAATCTGGCACTTGCGCGCCCGCAGCATCTCCTTGACCTCAATTTTCTCAAGCTCCACATCCCGTCCATCAATACGCTGATTCTTGAATCGGGCCGCCAGTGGCTCACCGAGAGAATCCCCACCCATCAGGCACACCTTGAACGGGGCACTACTGTTGGCAAAGGCATTGACCGGCCACTGTAGGTGGTAGGCGAAGTGCACTATGTAATCCACCATTACCCGCCGCCCCAAAGGCGTATCTGAGAGCTGCACCGCAGCCTGGGCACCCACGCCGGTGAAAAGTACTGACAGGAAAAATAGCAGGGCGGGAATAATGCGAAGTGAACCTGGGCTGGATATCGTCATAGAAGCTCAAACCCTGCGGTTTGCACCTCCCGAAAGGAAGCTGCGGTGGGCTGTTACCCGCAGCGGCCAAAGCTCGCTGCGGCTCTATTTGCGCGCCAGCGAAAAGCCCGGCCACCTACTCAGGTTAGCCCAACGCAAAGGCCCCCGCCGGGGCCGAAGTTACAATAACTAGTCGTCCTCGCCCGCCACAATCGGGCGCCATTTCAGCGCCTTCTCGATAGACATGATCATGGCTCCAGCGACATCCTTGCGCGTGGCACTCTCAATACCTTCAAGACCCGGTGACGAATTCACCTCCAATAACAGCGGCCCCTTGCGAGAGCGAATAATATCCACACCCGCCACCTTGAGCCCCAACACCTTGGCAGCCTTGACCGCCAGGCGCTTTTCCTCAGCGGTGACCTTCACTACTGAAGCCGTACCGCCTTGGTGAATATTGGCGCGAAACTCCCCTGGTGCCGCCTCGCGCTGGATTGAGGCCACCACACGACCATCGATAACAAACAGGCGCAGATCCTTGCCTTGCGCCTCGCGAATAAACTCCTGTACCAGAAGGTTGGCCTTGAGGGACTTAAACGCATTAATCACCGACTCCCCAGCCTTGCGGGTTTCTGCCAAAACCACGCCGCGCCCCTGGGTTCCCTCCAGCAACTTCACCACCAGTGGCGCACCGCCCACCATCTCAATCAGCTCGTTGGTATCCACCGGAGAATTGGCAAATCCGGAAGTCGGGATATTTAGGCCATTTTGTTGCAGCAACTGTAGGGAAAATAACTTATCCCGCGACTGGCTGATAGCGGCAGAGCCATTCAGGGCAAAGATATCCAGGCTCTCGAAGTGCCGCGTCAGTGCACAACCGTAAAAAGTCTGGCTGGGGCGAATACGGGGAATCACCGCATCCAGGCCATTCAGTATTCGGCCATCACGGTAGTGTACTTCCGGCTCATCAGGGTCGAGCTTCATATAGCACTGGCGGATATCGAGAAAACTCATGCGATGCCCGCGCTCGGCCCCCGCCTCCATAATGCGCCGGTTGCTGTAGAGGTCCGGGTTCGATGCCAGCAGCCCGATACGCAATCCGGTACCGGCAATATGGTGCTCATCCCGGTAGTACTCATCCAACTGGCTCTGGGGGATATCACCGAGGCAAAAGCTTTCCGAAGGGTCCACCAGCATACGCCCCATCATGGCTTCGCGCCCCAACAACATGCGATAACCCATGCTGTCCCGATTGGTCAGGGTCAGTTCGATATCCCAGACACTGCCACCAATGGAAATGGAGGTGCGGATTACCGGGCGCTTTTCACTTTCACCGGAAGAGCTGCGCACTAGCCGCTTATCCAGAAGTCGGGCTTCACAGCGGACCGATGGGCGGCGCTGGTGTTGTAATGGATGCGCTTCAAAACTCACCCAGGGTTCGCCATCGCGCTTAAAGGTATGGATGTTATAGGCATGCAAACACGAGGTTTTAGCTCCTGAATCCACACGCGCCTTAATCGCCGGGATACCTAGCGCGGGAAATCCGCACCACTCCTCGCTGCCGACAATCAACTTTCTTTCCAAGCAAGAATCCTCAAAGGAAGGTTACAGGGTGGCCGGTCGAACGAATGTCGCCGGCCTTTTAGTTTTACCCGCAAAAATGGCGGGCAAATGAAAATCGAAAATTTCTTTCACAGCGCCCCTGCAGGCGCTGAATTTATTTACTCTAAGTAAGACTAGTTAAGGCCGAGCACATCGCGCATATCGTAGTGCCCCGGTGCCCGCGCACTCCCTTCCTCTCCCATCATCCACAGTGCCGCGCGCACAGCACCGCGAGCAAAAGAGAGCCTGCTGCTGGCGCGGTGGCTAATTTCGACCCGCTCACCTTCTGCCAGGAACATCACCGAGTGTTCACCCACTACGTCACCACCGCGCACTGTGGCAAAACCGATAGTATCCCTATCGCGGGCACCGGTTTGACCTTCGCGGCCGTAAACTGCCACTTTATCCAGGTTGCGCCCCAGAGTTTCGGCAATCACTTCTCCCATACTCAGTGCCGTGCCGGAAGGTGCATCCACTTTGTGGCGATGATGGGCTTCGACAATCTCGATATCGGCCTCTTCCGCCATTACCCGCGCAGCAGTTTCCAACAATTTAAAGCACAGGTTTACCCCGGTGGAAAAATTACTGGCGAGGCACAGCGGCACCTGATCCGTATAAGCCAATACTTTATTTTTTTGCTCGCTATCAAAGCCCGTGGTGCCGATTACAATGGGGAGGTTTTTCTCCGCACAATAGGCAGTATTTTCCACAGTCGCTTTAGGGGCAGTGAAATCAATAAGTACGTCAAAGCCTGCCTTATCGAGGCTGTCCACAATAGCGAGGCCGCTGCGGCCCAGACCGGCAACTTCACCGGCATCGGCGCCGACCAAGCTGGAGCCAGGCCGCACTATAGCCGCTGACAGTTCGGCTTTATCAGACAGGGACAAAGCCTCCGCCAACGCTCGCCCCATTCGACCACCAAATCCCGTCACCGCCACTTTTACCGCCATCACAGCACTCCAGTCCAAATCTATAAGGTTCTGGATTCTACAACGCACCCGGTAGAGCGCATAGATACCAGTAAGCCAGTATTAGCGAGTCTAAAAATCGCTAGTCACTCCGCAAAAGTAAAACAAAAAGAAATATCCACATATTTTTAAATTGCCAAGAGGATACTTGCGCAAAACGCGATATCAGCGGCCACTGCTACGCTTTACTGTGAGGGGTAAATGGAGCGCCAATATGCGACTGATGATCCTGTCCAACCATCTACCGCACATCATGGTGGTAGTGATCTCTCTGAGCCTGGCTTTTGGCAGCACGCCGGCATCTGCCCAGCAGCAAAATGCCAATCCAGACTTTTGGGAGAAGTATGATGATATTACCGATTGGGTGACGCTGCGTTTGCAGCTCACCCCGGGACAGGAAAAAACCGTATTACCCATTATGCAAAAAAGCTTCGCAGAGAAAAAAGCAGTGCTGGAAAAATACGGATTACTCAGTGGTGAAAAGGTCGCTCTAACCCCCAAGCAACGCGGCGAAATTGGCGCTCAATTCGCAGCTATCAGTCTGGAAACACACAAAGAATTGGAAGGTATTTTAAATAAGGAGCAACTGCGCAAAGCGCAAAAAATCCAACAGGAATTCCTGAGTGAATTCGCGGCCCGTTTGAGAACCAAAACTTCCAAATAGAAGGTATTCAATTGGGGGGATAAAACTCACCCGGAAATAAAAAAGGCTCGAAAGCTAATGCTCTCGAGCCTTTTTGAATAGGCAACCCGCAAAACAATTTAAGGTTTTGCCGGTGCTAACAGCGATTAAAGCTTCATATCACCAAAGAAGTTTTTCACCCCTTCAAACCAACCGGTCTGACGCGGTGAATTTTTCTTTTCGCTAAGGGTATTAGAGAACTCTTGCAGCAAGTCTTTTTGCTTGCCGGACAAGTTCACTGGAGTTTCTACCACAACGCGACACAGCAGGTCGCCAGTTGCACCACCGCGAACCGGGGAAACACCCTTGCCGCGCAGGCGGAACAGCTTGCCGGTCTGGCTTTCCGCAGGAATCTTCAGCTTCACTTTACCGTCGAGAGTCGGCACTTCCAGCTCACCACCGAGGGCAGCGGAAACGAAACTAATCGGCACTTCGCAGTAGAGGTTCTTGCCATCGCGCTGGAACAGATCGTGCTCTTTTACCACTACCTGTACATAGAGGTCACCAGCGGGGCCGCCATCGGGCCCGGCTTCACCTTCACCAGACAGGCGAATGCGATCGCCGGTATCCACACCGGGCGGTACCTTAACGGACAGGGTTTTGGTTTCCTCTACACGACCGCGACCGTGACAGCTGCCACAGGGATCCGAAATAGTGGTCCCGCGACCGCGACAGTTGGGGCAGGTTTGCTGAACAGAGAAGAAACCCTGCTGCATACGCACCTGGCCAGCACCACCACAGGTGCCACAGGTTTGCGGAGAGGAACCGGGCTTGGCACCGGAACCGCTACAGGTACCACAGGCTGCCAGAGTCGGAACGCGAATCTTGACCGTGGTGCCGCGCACTGCGTCTTCCAGGTCCAATTCCAGGTCATAGCGCAGATCGGAACCGCGAGCAGGGCCGCCGCGACGGCCACCGCCGCCACCACCGAAGATATCGCCGAACACATCGCCGAAAATATCGGAGAAGCCACCGAATCCACCGGCGCCGCCACCGCCCATCTGGCCTTCCACACCGGCGTGGCCAAACTGGTCATAAGCTGCGCGTTTCTCGGAATCCGACAAAACCTCGTAGGCCTCATTGGCCTCCTTGAATTTGTTCTCCGATTCCTTGTCATCGGGATTGCGGTCCGGGTGAAACTTCATTGCCACCCGGCGGTAGGCTTTTTTCAGCTCTGCATCCGAAGCGCCGCGCTCGACGCCGAGGACTTCGTAATAATCGCGTTTCGACATAAAACTATGTTCTCTGGTCCGGCATCAAGAACGGCCAAACTCTCTTTCTACTTCTCGGTTTCTAACTAAGCTCCGCGAACGGAGCACCACCAAAACTGCGAAAACTCGGCAAATATTGGCGGATACCTGAAACAACACAGGGCGCGGGCCTCTGAAAGTAAGGCGCCGCGCCCCTGAAGTTCTCCGGTGGCCACTTTAAAAGCTGCCACCGGAATTGCAAGCGAACGCTTACTTACCTTCTTTTTTGTCGTCCTTAACTTCTTCGAACTCTGCGTCTACTGCGTCGTCGCCAGCGGAGGACTGCTGCTCACCCTGGGCACCAGCGCCAGCGGCACCTTCAGCACCAGCGGCTTGAGCCTGCTCGGCGTACATCTTCTGGGCAACCGGACCGGAAGCTTCAGTCAGCTTGGTAGTTGCAGCTTCCATAGCGGCCTTGTCATTGCCTTTAACCGCTTCTTCCGCTTCGGTAACAGCCGCTTCAATAGCTGCTTTCTCTTCAGCGGTAGCTTTGTCCCCAGCTTCTTCCAGAGTCTTCTTGGTCGCAGAAATCAGGCCGTCGAGCGTGTTGCGAGTCTGCACCAGCTCTTCGAACTGCTTGTCCGCTTCAGCATTGGCTTCAGCGTCCTGAACCATCTTATCGATCTCGTCCTCGGACAGGCCGGAGGAAGCCTGGATCACGATGGACTGCTCTTTACCAGTGGCCTTGTCCTTCGCGTGTACGTGCAGGATACCGTTGGCATCGATGTCGAAGGTTACTTCGATCTGCGGCATGCCGCGCGGTGCCGGTGGGATATCGGCCAGGTCGAAACGACCCAGGGATTTGTTCTGTGCAGCCTGTTTGCGCTCACCCTGAACCACGTGAATGGTTACCGCAGTCTGGTTGTCATCCGCAGTGGAGAAAACCTGGGACTTCTTGGTGGGGATAGTGGTGTTCTTGTCGATCAGCGGAGTCGCAACACCACCCATGGTTTCGATACCCAGGGTCAGCGGGGTTACGTCCAGCAGGAGTACATCTTTAACGTCACCGGACAGTACGGCGCCCTGGATAGCAGCACCCATGGCAACGGCTTCGTCGGGGTTAACGTCTTTGCGCGGCTCTTTGCCGAAGAACTCGGTTACTTTCTGCTGAACCATTGGCATACGGGTCTGACCGCCTACCAGGATCACTTCGTCTACACCGGAAGCGGACAGGTCGGCATCTTGCAGAGCGATTTTTACCGGCTCCAGGGAGCGGGTAACCAGCTCTTCTACCAGGCTTTCCAGCTTGGCGCGGGTCAGTTTAACCACCAAGTGCTTGGGACCAGTGGCGTCTGCAGTGATGTACGGCAGGTTGACTTCGGTCTGCTGGCTGGAGGACAGCTCGATCTTGGCTTTTTCCGCAGCTTCTTTCAGGCGCTGCATTGCCAGGGGGTCACCTTTCAGGTCGATGCCCTGGTCTTTCTTGAACTCGTCTGCGAGGTATTCGATCAGGCGCAGGTCGAAATCTTCACCACCGAGGAAAGTGTCACCGTTGGTGGACAGTACTTCGAACTGCTTCTCGCCGTCTACGTCGGCAATTTCGATGATGGAGATATCGAAGGTACCACCACCCAGGTCGTATACCGCTACAGTGCGGTCACCGCCCTGCTTGTCCAGGCCGTATGCCAGTGCAGCGGCAGTCGGCTCGTTGATAATACGCTTAACGTCCAGGCCCGCGATGCGGCCGGCGTCTTTAGTGGCCTGACGCTGGGAGTCATTGAAGTAAGCCGGTACGGTAATTACTGCAGCTTCAACTTTCTCACCGAGGAAATCTTCTGCAGTCTTTTTCATTTTCTTCAGGACTTCGGCAGAGATCTGCGGCGGAGCTTTTTTATCGCCTTTCACTTCTACCCAAGCGTCGCCGTTGTCAGCTTCAGTGATGGTGTAAGGAACCATCTTGATATCTTTCTGGACAACGTCATCTTTGAATTTACGACCGATCAAACGCTTAACCGCAAACAGAGTATTTTGGGGATTGGTCACCGCCTGACGCTTGGCAGACTGACCTACCAGAATTTCGTTGTCGTCAGTGAAGGCAACAATAGAAGGTGTAGTGCGATCGCCTTCGGCGTTTTCGATTACACGCGCTTTGTCACCATCCAGTACCGCTACACAGCTGTTAGTGGTACCCAGGTCGATGCCGATAATTTTTCCCATCTGTAAAATCCTCTTTTGATGCGCGCTGCCAGCTCTGTTCTATTTGCATCGCGCGAATAATTCTTGATGTCAGCTATATTGGTGCCGGCCGAAAAATTTCAAGGCCGCTTTACACTTCTGCCGTTACGGCGCTTTGCTGACCACCACCATGGCCGGGCGAACCAGGCGGCCATTGAGGCGATAACCTTTCTGAAACACATCCAGAACCGTGTTCGGCTCCACCTCGCCGTTGGGCACCTGGGTCATGGCCTGGTGCAATTCCGGATCGAAGGGCTCTCCCGCTGGATCGACAACTTCCACAGCATTTTTCGTCAGGGTTTCAACGAAAGATTTGTGAGTCAGCTCGATACCCTCTACCAAGGCCTTGTTGGCTTCGTCAGCCGTATCGATCGTCGCCAGTGCGCGCTCGAGGTTGTCCACTACAGGCAGCAAGTCCTGCAGCAACTTCTCTACCGCAAATTTGCGCGCGCGTTCGATATCCTGTTGCGCGCGGCGGCGGGCATTCTGCTCTTCCGCCTGGGCGCGCAGGGCCATATCCTTGTGCGCTGCCAGTTGCTCCTGCAACTTGATAATTTCCTCGTGCAGGGCATCGGCACCTTCGGCCTCTTCCCGCAGGGCTTCCTCGGCAAGTTCGCTTTCTATAGAGGAAGGATCTTCAATCTCTGCTGAAACACCCTCGTCTGTAGCTGGTGCGTGCTCCGCCCCCTCTTTAATCTGATCTTCTTCGCTGCGCTCTCTGGCCACTGCTTTCTCCGTCGCGTCGACTCTGTCAGTAATGTGAGTTGAGCCCGTCTCGCGGGCACTGGAGCCTATATGGGGACATCCCCGCACAGTTCAAGTGGTTTTTCGCGCTAGCGCACATCCTCAGAGTAATGTGGCCCCGCCCCTATAGCTAAGCGGGAGCGAATACTGTATAAATAACCACTAATTGGGCCGGGCGCCCGCCGATTAGCAAGGACACAAGCGATCTCTATGCTGCTGCATCTGTCTATCAGCCAATTCACCCTGGTGGACCAACTGGAGTTGGAGTTTGGTCCCGGTACCAGCACCCTGACCGGTGAGACCGGCGCGGGTAAGTCAATCACCCTGGATGCCCTCGGCCTGGCGCTGGGCGGTCGCGGCAGCGCTGAGCTTGTACGCACCGGCGCCAATCGCGCCGATATCAGCGCCACCTTTGATATCGCCGAGCACCCCAGCGCCGCCAGCTGGCTCGAATCCCAGGAGCTGGACGCCGGGCAGGAAGTCATTCTGCGCCGCACCATCGGCGCCGACGGCCGCTCCCGCGCCTAT
The DNA here is from genome assembly GCF_052467815.1 of Microbulbifer maximicatervae (SeqCode). Lineage (NCBI taxonomy): Bacteria > Pseudomonadati > Pseudomonadota > Gammaproteobacteria > Cellvibrionales > Microbulbiferaceae > Microbulbifer > Microbulbifer maximicatervae (SeqCode). The sequence goes on along the minus strand of NZ_CP174326.1, from coordinate 2,321,751 downwards.
ATCAACGGCCAACCGGTCACGCTGTTGCAGCTGCGCGCCCTGGGCGAACAGCTGATCGATATCCACAGCCAGCACGAGCACCAATCCCTGCTGAAGAAAGAAACGCACCTGCGCCTGTTGGATGAATACGCCCAGGCCCAGGAACTCGCCGCAGAGACCCGCAGCCGCTTCAAAACCTGGCGGGATCACTATCGCCGCTATCGCACCCTGGCCGACAGCGCCGAAGAAGCCGAAGCCCGCCGCCACTTGCTGGAATACCAGCTTAAGGAACTGGATCAACTTGGCTTGAGCGAAGGGGAAATAGAGTCCCTCGAGAGCGAACAACAACAGCTGGCCAATGCCGGAGAAATCCTCAATGGCAGCTACCAGCTGGCCGCTTTCCTGTCCGGCGGTGAGGGCGATATCGCCGAACAGCTACACCGCGCCCTGCAACTGCTGTCCTCCATGCCCGGGCAGGCTCCGGCGTTAGTGGAAGTGGCGCAGATGCTCGACAGCGCGCGCATCCAGGTGGATGAAGCCGCAGCCACCCTCTCCCGACATATCGACCGCTTCGAGATGGACCCGGAGCGACTCTCCGAGGTTGAAGACAGGCTCAGCGCCATCTACCAGGCGGCGCGCAAACACCGAGTCCAACCGCAGGAGCTGCCGGCACTACAGCAACAGTTACAGGCAGAGCTGGACGATATCGGCAGCCCAGATGCCCTGGAGCGCCTAGCCGCAGATTGTGAAGAACTGGAAAGGCAGTACAGAAAAGTTGCCGGCAAGCTCAGCAAACTGCGCAGCAAAGCAGCAACTTCACTGGCAGAAGCCGTGAACGACCAGCTGGCCGATTTGGCCATGCCTCACGCTCGAGTAGAGCTATCACTTCAAAAGCTGGATACGCCTAATAGCCAGGGACTCGAGGAAGCGGAAATTTTAATATCCACCAACCCGGGCCAACCGCCTCGCCCCCTAGGCAAGATTGCCTCCGGCGGTGAGCTCTCCCGGGTCAGCCTGGCAATCCAGGTGGTAACTGCGCAAACCTCCCGCACCCCCACCCTGGTATTCGACGAGGTGGATGTGGGTATTGGCGGTGCCACCGGTGATGTGGTGGGCCGCCTGCTGCGCCAACTGGGGGAAACCCGCAATGGCCGCAGCGGCCAGGTGATCTGTGTGACCCACTTGGCCCAGGTAGCGGCGCGAGCCCACCGCCAATACCTGGTGGAGAAGCACAGCGATGGCGAAAGTGTTTTTGTGGCCCTGCGCGAACTCACCAACGGCGAGCGCCGCGAAGAAGTGGCGCGCATGCTCGGCGGCGCCCCCACCGCCCAATCCCTGGCTCATGCCGAGGAAATGCTGGAGAGAATTTAACTCTCCAAATTCCTCTCTCGGGCTGGCTATAGAGTCAGCCTCGCTCCCTCCATACGGTACCAGCACCAAGCGTCACCAAAGGTCAAAAATGGTGCATTTTGGTAAGCAATCTTATACCGTAGATCAATAATTGACCGCCACACAATCCGGTAAACCACCCCTTTCGTCGGATATATGTGCCGATTTAGGACAAACGAACAAATATGACTGGGAGTGGCAGGTAAAGTCACCATATACTTGGCGGCTTATTTTTCGATGTATGAGTAGTCCCGGCCGAGGTTATGCAGAGAACGATTTTCAACACCCCCATTGTCACCCCAATCCTCCGCTTGGTTGCACGGGTGCTACTGAAGTTGCACGGCTGGCGTGTCAAAGCTGACGAGCAGTCTCTCAAACTAAAGCAGTATGTTTTGATCGGCGCCCCCCATACCACTAACTGGGATGGCTATTACTTTATCCTCGCCGCACTCAAACTGAAGATGACCCCGCAGTGGATGGGCAAAGACAAGCTATTTACTTTCCCCCTGGGTGGCCCCATGCGCTGGTTCGGCGGTATCGCCGTAGACCGCAGCAAAGCCAACAACCTGGTGGATGCCACCGCCAGGCAATTCAAACTGCGCAAAGAACTGGTTATCGCTATCCCCCCCGAGGGCACTCGCGGTTTGGCGGAACGCTGGAAGACCGGCTTTTACCATATCGCCCGCAACGCCAGGGTCCCGGTGGTACTGGGCTATATCAGCTTCCCCAAAAAAGAAGTGGGCATCGGCCCGATAGCTCAATTCGGTGAAAACCTGGAAGCCGAGCTGTTGAAGCTCAAGGAATTTTACGCGGATAAAATTGGCAAGTTCCCAGAGCTTTACACTCCACCCTGCCAGTCGTAACACTCAGGATAAGCATTTGAAGGGTGCGGTGAATACCGCACCCGGAAGAATTACTTCTCTTTTTCTGTCACATACAGAACCAGGCTGTGGCCAGTCAGCTCATAGCCGTGCTCTTCAGCGATCTGGCGTTGTAGCTCCTCAATCTCTTCATTGTGGAACTCGATAACCTTACCGGTATCGGTGCACACCATGTGATCGTGGTGATCACCACGGTCCAACTCAAATACAGAGTGGCCACCATCGAAATTGTGGCGCACAACCAGGCCCGCGCTCTCAAACTGGGTTAACACCCGGTACACAGTAGCTAGGCCAACATCCTCTCCCGCTTCCAGCAATAGCTTATAGACATCCTCAGCACTCAAATGCTGCTCACTGGTGCTTTCGAGCAATTGCAGAATTTTTACCCGCGGCAGAGTGACCTTGAGGCCAGCCTTGCGCAATTCCTGGTTTTCATTCGACATGTATCAATATTTCCCGGCAGGATTTTAAAAGTTATCCGAAGTTGCCCAAACCCACAGCGGCCATTTATAAAGGATTCCGACCCTGGAGTCCCGTCTGTCAGCGAGCCAACTCTTCAGGTATTATCCCATGCCCTACGGAGTCAGAGAAACCCCGTACTGCTCACTTAGAGCAGAACTGGTAGGTGGAGGAACTTTTTTTCTCCACTTGGGACTAAACTGACTGTTTGTAAGAAATCAGCGTGAGCGCTGCCGTTTGAAACCGAATAATGGAGCAATGAATGCCGCCTAGTCTGAGATTTCTCACCATCGCCTTCTTCTGCAGCTTGCTGGGAGCCTGCACACTCGTAAAATTCCCCGGTGTACACCGTATTGAAGTGCAGCAGGGCAATATCATTACCCAGGAGATGGTGGATCAGCTGAAGCCAGGGATGACTCGACGCCAGGTACAGTTTGTCTTGGGCACTCCGCTGCTGGAAGATACCTACAATCCCAACCGCTGGGATTACGTCAATCGCCTTCGCGACAAGAAAGGCAATATCACCCAAAAGACCTTTAGCGTTTACTTTGACGAAGACTCCCTGGTAGCCACCAGCGGCGACTGGCAGCCCACAGGCTGGCCCTAAGAGGACGCCCCCGCGGCGCCTTTCTTCTTCTCAGCCATACGCTTGGCTTTTTCGGCGCGCTGCTTGCGCGCCTCTTTGGGATCGGCGATCAAAGGGCGATATACCTCAACCCGGTCCCCAGGTTGCAGGACATAACTTTCTGCCGGCGGCAGCCCCTTACTCCCCAGCACCTGGGCAAAAATGCCCATCTTTGCAGTATCCGGATCAACTTCAGGATACTCCCTGGGAATTCCCGAGCGAATTAGCGCCTCCCGCGCAGTGGTGCCCTCAGACACCAACAAACGCATCAATCGCTGTTCATGGGGCAGTGCGTACACCACCTCCACCGAGATTGTTTTCTCTTCTGTCATTGGGGTTTCCCATAAACTTCTTCAGCGCGCTCACACATAACTGCAACCATCTGGTTAGCCAGGTCACTGAAAATTTTTCCCGCAGCCGCCGCGATCAATCGATTTTTCATCGAAAACGAAAGGGTGAAACTCACCTTACAGGCATTTTCAGCCAGTGGAGTAAATTCCCACAGCCCTTCAAACTGCTCGAAGGGGCCATCCACCAGTTTGAGTGTCATCGACTTGGGACGCACCAACTGATTTCGAGTCACAAAGCTCTGCTTTATACCCGCGCGCGACAAATCCAGGCGCGCCTCTAAAGTGGTGTCATCGCTGTGAATAATCTCCGCAGCGCGACAGCCGGGCAAAAATTGCGGGTAGCTGGCCACATCGTTGACCAGATCAAACATTTGTTCTGCGCTGTACATCACCAGCGCACTGCGTTCTATTTCAGTCATTCCTACTGTCTAATCCAGTCCATCAGGCAAAATTACCTGGGATTGCCGTTGAACGGCTAATTTTGCCAGTCGACGCTACTCAAGCAAGACAATTCCTGTAACAATCGCATTTTTTACTGGTGGGGAGCAATTTGCCCCAGCCGATGTATCAAAAACTACAAGCATTCAAAAAATAATAGCGAGAGTACTTATGACCGCAGTGAGAGAGCATTTTGGGTCAAGGCTGGGCTTTATCCTGGCCGCCGCAGGTTCCGCCGTCGGTATTGGCAACCTGGTCGCATTCCCTGTAGCAGCCACCAAAAGCGGGGGCGGCGCCTTCTTACTGGTCTACGCTCTCTTCGTATTCCTGATCTGCCTGCCGGTGATGATGGCTGAACTCGCTATGGGTCGCCGCTCAGACAAAGACCCTGTCGGGGCCTATCGCGAGATATCCAAGGGCTCCACGCTGTGGAGTATTCCCGGTTGGCTGGCCCTAATCACCCCATTTATGATCGCGGTTTTTTATTTGGTAGTCACCGTTTGGGTAATGGGGTACCTGGTAGAAATCTTCTCCGGCAACCTGGATAAGCTCGCCACCCCGGATTTCTTTATCCACTTTATCAATACTCCCACGGTATTTATTTACCTGGTCATCCTGATGCTGATCATTAATGCCATTCTCGCTATGGGTGTTAAAGACGGTATTGAGCGGGCCGCAAAAACCCTGATGCCCATGCTGTTTGTGATGTTACTGGGACTGGTCTTCTTTGTATTGACCCTGGATAACGCCGCCCTCGGTTTGCAGTACTACCTGGTACCCGACTTCAGCAAAATTGATGGCAACGTAATCAGTAAAGCCATGGCCCAGGCCTTCTTCTCCCTGTCTCTGGGAATGGGCATCATGATTACCTACGGCTCCTATATGAAGAAGAAGGACTCCATCCCCGGTTCCTCCCGCGCCGTAGCGATTACTGACACATTGGTAGCCTTTACTGCTGGCCTGCTGATTTTGCCGAGTATTTTCCACTTTAACCCGCAGATTGATCCGGCAGAATTGAGCGACTCCTCCGCCGGTATGATCTTCCTGTTCCTGCCAAAGATTTTCCTCGCTTTGCAAGACGGAATCGGTTACATAGGCGCCAGCGCCGTAGCGGCCATCTTCTTCTTCCTGGTACTGGTTGCCGCCATCACCTCACTGGTTTCCATTATCGAAGTGCCTATCGCCACCCTGCGCGACGAGCGCAACATGGAGCGTAAGAAGGCCATTTACATCGTCGCGGCAGTTCAATTTGTACTCGCCATCGCTTGCGCCGTATCATTCGGTATGGCCACTTGGTTTACAGAGTTTGTACAACTGGCCGGCGCAAACAAGTCGTTCTTCGATTTGGTGGAGATCATCTTCTACGACACCATCCTGCCTTTAAACGGCCTGCTGGTATGTCTGTTCGTGATCTACAAATGGAAGAAATCCAATTTTGATAAAGAGCTGCAAGAAGGTGACAGCAACTTTGCAGGCTCGTTTTCGCAAAAATACGTTAACTTCTCCCTGGGCACTTTTATCCCATTGATACTGCTGCTTATCTTTATCAATACCGTGGCCCTGAAGTTTTTTGGACACAGTTTTATATAGTCACTCGTAGTTTTCATGGCCAAGAAAAAGAAAGCACAAACATCCAATACCATCGCCCTCAACAAGAAGGCCCGCCACGACTATTTCATTGAAGAAAAGTTTGAGGCGGGCGTTGAGATGAAAGGCTGGGAAGTCAAAAGCTGTCGGGAGGGCAAAGCCCAGCTGACCGACAGCTATGTCATTTTCAAAAACGGGGAAGCCTGGCTGCTGGGTGCCAACATCCAGCCGCTACCCAGTGCCTCCACCCACTTTGTTACCGAGCCCGACCGCACCCGTCGCCTGCTGCTCACCAAGCGCGAGCTTTCCAAGCTGATCGCCGCTGTTGAGCAGAAAGGCCACACTGTGGTTGCTACAGCCATGTATTGGAAAGGGCATCTGGTGAAGTGCGAAGTCTGCCTTGCTAAAGGTAAGGCGAGCCATGACAAGCGCGAGACTGAGAAGAAGCGCGATTGGAACCGCGAAAAGCAGCGCCTAATGCGCTCGGCGCACAAATAGTGCACAGTGAACTATTAGAAGAATAATTACGGGATTTACCATGAGTGCACCGCGAGGACAGTTCAGCTCGAATATTGGCTTTTTGATGGCTGCGGCGGGCTCCGCCGTTGGTCTCGGCAATATTTGGGGCTTTCCAACCAAGGCCGCCAGTAACGGCGGCGCCGCCTTTGTAGTCGCCTACTTATTTCTAGCCTTTGCGCTCGCCTATCCGGCCCTGATGGCCGAACTCACCATCGGCCGCCACGCGCGCCGCAATATGGTGCAGGCGCTACGCTCCATTTCCAACGGGCCCATCAGCCGCTTTTTCGGGGGCCTGACCGGCTTCGGCGGCATCCTGGTGGCCTCCCTGATCCTGAGCTTCTACGCCATTGTGGCGGGCTGGATGGTAGCCCACCTGGCCGAACCTTTCGCCGGCCTGTTCGGCGCCCAAGAGGCGGCCCAGTGGTTGGCCGGCAACAGCACCGATCGCAATATGATCATGACTGCCATCTTCAGTGGTCTTACCATGCTGATTATCGCCAGTGGTGTTGAAAAGGGGATCGAGCGCTGGTCCACCCTGTTGATGCCATCGCTGATCATCCTGTTATTGCTGTTGATCTGCTACGTACTCACCCAGCCCGGCGCCCTGACCGGCCTGGAAGTGTACCTGATGCCCAATTTCGACCACTTCACCCCGGATCTGCTAATTTCCGCCATGGGCCAGGCTTTCTTCTCCCTGTCCTTGGGTGTAGGCACCATGCTGATCTACGGCTCCTACCTGAGCAAGCAGGAGAGCTTGCCGCGCCTCGGCGCCCTGGTAACCCTGATTGATGTGGGCATCGCCTTCACAGCGGGCCTGCTGATCCTACCCGCCATGTACGTAGCCCAGGAAGCCGGCACCCAGATTTTCTCTGCCGACGGCTCCCTGATCGCCGGCCCAAGCCTGATCCTACAAGTGCTGCCGGCACTGTTCGACACCATGGGTGAAGCCGGGATATTCGTCGCCATCGCCTTCTTCGCGCTGATGGTTATCGCCTCCCTCACTTCCTCCATTTCCATGTTGGAAGTACCGGTGGCCTTCTCTATCGAGAACCTGAATATCCCTCGCCGCATCGCCACCCCGATCGTTGGCCTGATCATCTTCGGCGTGAGTTGCGGCATCATCTACAACTTCGACGCCCTCTTCGGACTGGCAGTCAGCATCAGCACCGAATACGGCCAACCTCTGCTCGGCATTGCACTATGTATCTTTGCTGGCTGGATCTGGCGCCGCGATCAGCTGCTGAGTGAGCTCAAAAAAGGCCACGAAGATATCGAACAGACCCTGTTCTGGAAGATCTGGCCCTGGTACGTGCGCATCGTCTGCCCACTGCTGATCCTGACCGCTTTCGTGCAGTCCATTCGCTAAGCTGATCTCCCTCCCGGCGGTACCTCACCGCCGGGAACCCCCTTCCCACCTAAGCCCTCCCTCAAAGCGCCTGACTAAAGCGACTCTGATCGCTCAAATGCCAATTACATAAAATTTATTGCTAACGTGAATTTTGAGGTATACTTAGGTGACACACATGAGTGTTTCTTATCGGGGATGACTTGGATTCGACGCCGGTTACGAAACCTTGGGTGCATGCCGAGATGGCAGCGAATCTCGTAAATCCAAAGCTGTATTTTATTAGTTGCCAACGACGACAACTACGGTGCCCAACTCGCTGCGTAAGCAGCTTGTGAAGCGCTAACTAAGGGTTCGCCCCTTAGCAGTCTTCAGCAAGGTTCCAGTATCGCGCTGTAGACTGTTATACAGAACTGGATCGCCGCAAGCCATACCCGTGGGTAAGCGGTTAAACAAATTTCGGGATCGCCCTATACGTCCTGACCGCCGGGCTGTAATGGGTTAAATCAATAGACGGAGCTAAGCATGTAGAGCCTCTGGCAGAGTGCTGACGGACGCGGGTTCGACTCCCGCCATCTCCACCAAATTGCTGTCTCAGACAGCCCACGAAAGCCCCGCAAACCTAGTGTTTCCGGGGTTTTTGCTTATCTGACCAATCCCAGTTAATCTAACTCAAACCCACCAAATCCAGCCATTTTTGGTGGGGTTAATTGTGGGGTCGAGCAGATTTGCGCCACTGACCCCACCAAATTGCCGGAGGGCAAGGAAGTACGCGGGGTTGACCCGTCGCCCTCAGATAGTCGCAGGGAGACAAGAGCGTGCCTCTTTCAGATACCAAAGCTAAAGCCCTCAAGCCCAGAGACAAGAAATACCTGGAGAGTGATAGCAAGGGCCTCTACCTGGAGATAAAGCCCAACGGCACCAAGCGCTGGATATTCCGCTTTCGCTTACATGAAAAACGCTGCGACCTGGCGCTGGGGGTGTACCCATCGGTCAGCCTTGCTAAAGCCCGTGAGGCAGCCAGGGAGGCTAAGGAATATGTTGCCCAAGGTATAGACCCACGCGATGTAAAGCGCGTCCGTCGAGAATCCAACCTGGAAGCCAATCGCAACAGCTTCGCCGCTGTTAGTGATGAATGGTTCGCCGCCAAGATGGCACACCTATCCAACTCATCAAAGGACCGCGCCACCCTCGCTTTAGAGCGTGACCTAAAACCCTATTTGGGCAAGCGCCCTATCTCCGAGATAGCCCCACCGGAAGTGCTGCGCTGTCTGCGTCGTATTGAAAGCCGGGGCACCCTGGAGACAGCCCACCGGGTAAAGCGGGTAGCCAGCCAAGTGTTCCGCTTTGCCGTGGCCACCGGAAGGGCCGACCGCGACCCCACCACAGACCTGACCGGCGCACTCACCCCCACCAAGAAAAAACACCTGGCAGCCATTACCGACCCTGCTGAAGTTGGGCGCCTACTAACTGCCATAAACGAATACCAAGGCACCCCAGTAGTGAGAGCAGCCCTGAAGCTGTCGCCGCTCCTATTCTGCCGCCCTGGAGAGCTGCGTAAGCTGGAGTGGACCGAAATTAATTGGGAAGCCAAGCAAATAGAGCTGCCCGGCGAAAAAATGAAAATGGGCCAGCCGCACATTATCCCGCTGGCAGAACAAGCACTAGCACTACTTCAAGAACTGGAGCCGCTAACTGGCCGTGGCAAATATATTTTCCCATCAGCTCGAGGCCAGAGCCGCCCACTGTCTGACAACGGCGTGAGGACTGCGCTCAGGTCGCTGGGCTATGACAATGAAACCATGACTGCCCACGGCTTCCGCGCTATGGCCCGCACCCTGCTGGATGAAGTTCTGGGCTTCCGTGTGGACTACATCGAGCACCAGCTGGCCCATGAAGTGAAAGACACACTAGGGCGTGCCTATAACCGCACCAAGCACCTTGAGCAGAGAGCTGCAATGATGCAGAAGTGGGCAGATTATTTAGACAACCTGAGAGCTCAAGTAGGGATAGAAAATGTAGTAGTCGCTAATTTCAGATTAAACAATTCAAGCACTTAACACTCAGGAATAACACCCAGTAAATCTAAGCTTGCCTTGACTCCCCGGGCGCCCGGGGATTAAATTTAGGTAGGCTGTCGATTTCTGCACGACGCCTCTCTTCAAGGATTCTTAAAGCCTCTAATTGTCACAATTAAAACCACACTGCCTCTTACTGTTGAAACAAAATATAATTTCATACTTAACTACCAAGCCGACTTAAATTGGCCCCTACAAACCTACTGTGGCCCTGTGCCGCCTTGACAGTTTACACGTGTACACGCTATTTTTTGGCAAGCTGCCGATTTCTGCGAAGGGCTTGAGACAAGTACTGTATTTTAATCCAGTCGAAGCTTGTGGCGCACAAAACCACCTTGACGGCTAGCCGTCTAGACATTAAATTGAGGCAAGCTGCCGATTCGTGCGGAGCAACCCACAAAAGCCCCAGAAAACTTGCAACACATACGCCCGTATGGTCGAATATATGCAAGGCTGCCGAGCAGTATGAGCAGCCCACAAAATCTTAGAAGGCCCGCCGCGAGCGGGCTTTTTTGTGCCTGAAAGATAGAGAATCGCTGATAAATTAAGCGCCTCTAGTCAGGCGCCTGCAGCCCCGAAGATTACAGATTCAAACCACTAAACCCGCCGCGTGCGGGTTTTTTTATGCCTGAAATTTGAGTTCAAAGGAGGAGCACTTTTAAACACCTCTTCAAGAGAGGCCGCGTAGCAGCAAAGTTTTTTACATCTAGTTTTCAAACCCAACCCGCCTAGTGCGGGTTTTTTTGTTTCTAAAGAGAGGAAGCCTTATGGCTGGGACTGTCGAGCACACAAACACCATTAACCGAGACGCTCTTTATCGAGCAAAGGACTGCGCGAATTTATATAGCGTTGGCCTTTCGACATGGTGGAAGTGGGTTTCAGATGGACGTGTCAAACCCGGCATTAAGCTGGGACCAAAAACAACCGTATGGGAGGGAGAGTATTTAGTAGACCTTCGCCAAAAACTCATTAGAGAAGCTCAGAGCTAACGGGAGGAATCATGAAAACAATCAGAACCGCCCCAGAACAGAGCGGCCCCGACCAAAAAACCAAGCCCATAAATAATACCAGTGAATCGCTATTTGGAGTAGTTTTAAGCACGCCCCACAGCACCAACTGGGCGACCCCCAATAAAGAGCAGCTGGCACTTTTCCCGCCGGGTAAACAACGCCGCCTTACCGCCAGGCAAATGCGAGCACTCAAAACTCTTGTTAAGCGGTCATGCTGCCGAGAGGAGTTAGATAAAGTCACCGGGGCAAGTAATAGTCCCGAAATCGTATCGCAACTTAGAAAGCGAGGAATAGCTGTTAAATGCCGAATGGAGGGGCATATTGACCGAGACGGAATTGCAGGAAGTCATGGCGTTTACTGGCTACCTGACAGCGAATGCCAGCGAGTAAAGTCCTTAAATCTGCTGGAGGACTAATGGCAAAACGGAGACAGAAGCCTGAAAACGGCAGCTACATCCAATGCCCGCACCGTGTTTACGATAGCCCCCGCTTCCGGGGGCTAGGCGCCCAAGCCCATAAGCTGCTGAATAACGTCATGGTTCAGTACAAAGGAAATAACAATGGCCACCTGTCGGCCTGCTTTTCGATTATGAGGGACTATGGATGGGCCAAGGGAACACTTTACCGGGCTCTTGGGGAGCTGGAGCACTCAGGAATATTCGTTGTCACTCGAAAAGGAGTTAAGAAGCGAGGCTGCCCAACCCTGTTAGCTGCGACTTGGTTTGGGATTGATGAACCAAAAAATGGAACTGAATTTCGAGAAGGGATTATGCCAGGACGCCAGTCACTGGGGTATTGGTGCACCCACCCCTCAACCTGGAAGCTAAAACCAACCCTCAAGGCTCCTGCAAATTTCGATTTTACCAGTCTCATATTGGAGGACTAACTACCTCTACCTACTCCAATATGAGACAAGTTAAAGAGGAAAACAGATGATACGAGCGCCAGCAGTACCAATATGAAGGACTAACAGCCCTTTTTTGGGCCTCACTAGTCTCATATTGGAGAGTCTTATACTTAGCCATACCCATAGTTAACCAATTCTAATGCTCCATACAGTGCGTGGGCCTCACATCACTGAGTCAGCGTGAGAATAGCGGTTAAGCAATAGGGGTTGACCACCTGATAACTGATACCCCTAACAGCTGCCCGATGGGAAATCGTTAGTCTGTTATGAGAGTAGGTCGGCTTGAATCGAAGCCCACCTCTGGTGCCAGATGATTAATTCGGGTTCATCAGCTTGCAAACGCCTTTCATGCAGTTAGCGCCCAAAGTGGGGCAACAATTCGTGACGCCATCAAGCCTGATTCACATGTGAGAGTTTTGGGCAGCCAAGCGCCCCCAAAAATATTGGCATCACATTCGACGCCCAGCATTGAAAGGCTTTACACTGGGCAAGCATACTGGAGGCGTTGCGGCAAAATCCGTAACCGGGATTGGAACCCCGAAACTATCAGGCGCCCCGAAGCCGCCTACCCTGTATGCGGTTTTTTTGTGCCCAGACCTCTATGGTCTCACCCTGTTATGGTGGGCTTTCTGGGGGGCCTTGTGCCCGCCGTTCCTGATAGCGGTAGTTCCAACCCAGTCAGCCCGCCGCCCAATTGAGATTGGAACCTCAAGGGCAGCGGCTCACCCAATATCAGGAGCCCAGACCATGGCAAACCAAGCCCCAGTTGAATCTATCCCTCAAGCCGATAACTTCCTTAGCCGTTCAATCGACCTCGCAAACCTCAGCCTTGAGTCACTGAACAAGCTGCGCACTCTCTTCCACAGCATCAGCCAGATATCCGAGAGCAACACCACCAGCCAAGAGCTAGCAGTTATCGGCGCCCACCTTGCCGATGAATGGGCAAACCTAATCGACTGTGAGAGGGAAGACCTGGAGCGCTTGGAGGGCAAGCAGTGAGAGGTTTTTAGCTGGCTCATAGTGCAAGGGGGCCTTGAAACAGGGCATCCTTACCGAGGGAGGCCAGCAGACCTTCAAGGTCATACCAGAGCGGGAATTCCCGCTTTGGCCCTTTCACATTTGAAACCTCGAAGGGTAAAGCCTTACCGCAGGGCAGGACTATCTCACTCCTTGGTTTCAAGGAGTCAGAGTACAAAACGAGCGTGGGACCACTCAGCCCCAAAACATTAAGAAATATTAAGGTGATATTGAGAGCTGGCAGCCCAAACCCCGAATTCGGGGTCTGGTGCTCTGAGCGTGAGTTGAGAGGCTTTTAGCCCACTCACATTTGAAATGCGAGTGATAGCGAAGTGGAATTACTGAGAGATACTGAGGTGACCTCTAAGCGTTACTCAGAGACACCAGTACAATACACCTCCGAGAACAGTAAAATGACCCGGAAGGCCACAGGAGCCCTTACAGCCACAGATACCCTCATGAAGTTATTAAGCAGTGTCACAGGCTACATTTACTGAAGGTAATGCATTACCGGTTGTGCCTGTACTCCCATTGCTGAAAGCACCTAGGGAATAGATATCGCTATAAATATCTCCATTTATTAATATGCTCGAATCTAGATTGTCGAATAGCGCATGCCTCTCAATTAATGGTTTAAATTTATCTCTGCCTTCCCCATAAAGACCATTGTAAAAGAGCATACCAATTTCATAAATGGATAATTGCGACCGAATAATTCTGACATAGAACTGCTTGTCTTCCTTGGCTCCCCCTCCCTCATCAACAAATCTCAATAAAGAATATAAATTCCTGAAATAATGACTTAAATCTCCTTCTGATTCTCGGTAAACCTTTAAAAAGGAAGATTCAATGATGTCTCGCAAACCAACTTTAGCTGGCTCAGCTTTCTTATATTCTCTCTCTAAGCGCTTAAAAAATACAGTGAAGCAGTCCCTGCCCTTTGTGGCGCGATTAACGTGCGTAGCTATCAGGTCAATATCACTCACGATATCATTGTGAAGCCGTATCAACTGGAAAAAAGTGTTCTCAAAATTCTGTCTCTTTAAAGATTCACTTTGTTCCTTGAGGGCGTCTGCTGAATTCCTCAGCTCCTTCGTTGAGTTACTTAACTCCTCACTCTGCATGGAGATAGTCAGCAATAGAGCCATAAGCCCGGTAAAGCCAAAAATAGGATTTAAGACCCCACCCATAAAATCCCCAAAAGCACCCCAATCCCCATTGTCAGTAGAAAGCCCTCCATTAAACATAGATGCGTACATCACCCCAGCGCAAATAGCGATGATAAGTGACATAGCAATTAGCCACTTGAAGTCTCTAATTAGTGACCTCCACTTAGGAGCGGTATCTATTTGATTAGTATCTACTTCCACCCTGAGAACTCCCTTACTACTCAGCTATACGATTATGAATGACATAAACGCCCCTAGTCTTGAGGCTTATTTACATCACTTGCCACAAGAAAACAGACATGTGGCATGTGTGCCAGAAACTCAGAGGTTAATCCGGATGTGGAACCGTGTCGATTTGCCTGACTCATTAAAACAATCAAAGGAAAGATTTTTGCAGCTCAATTAGCAAGCCACAGACATGAGGTGCACTAACGTACCAATATGGTCTTTGTTCGCAATTCTTACTGAGAAATACTGAGGTGCTCCCTAAGCAGCACTAAAACGCACCCCCCAAGGCCAGCAAAGCGGCCCAGAGAGCCACAGAGGCCCTTTCAGCACAAGGTGCGCCCCATTGTCACCCTCTCAGAGTTTTGCGACCAGTACGCGCGCTAGCAGAGTCAGGAGTCACGTTTCAAACGCAACCCTTTGAGGCTGCCTCGGTGCGCGCAAGGTATATGCACGGTCGAAACCCTAACCCATCGAAATGACGGGATTGAAACCAATGTTCCCGGGGTGTGCGCCCAGCGCTTACCCTTCTGGATTTCATATCTAAGAGCCTCAACCCTCAACGCCTTGGCCAAAACACCTGAATAGCGTTGCGTGATGGCTAAAGTGAAGGTTTTTTGGAAGTCGTTTGTGGGGGTTGGCTGCACTTATCGACCGCTTTCAAGGCATGGGGTCATGTCTAGTATGCCATTGATTTTATGGGTAAATCACAGGATGAAATTGAAGAGCTTCAGGCGCTGGCTCTAGCCCTGCCGTCAGCGACATGGGAGCCCTAAAATGGGCCCCCTTCGGCAAGCGACAAGCAAAAATGCACTGCACTAAATCGCCCTGGATGATATGGGTTGGGCAAGATGTAAATTCACATCTTGGTACACAAGAGCATTGAATGCAGCTTCTCAACCGGTGAAAATAAAACACGAACCGGTGAAATCTGAGCACCCAACCGGTGAAAATGACAACACGTCCGTCTCTATAAAACCAGTAAGAACCAGTAGTAAACCAGCAGGCACGAAACAAGGCGCAGGCACACTTAATCGATGTACCACAGTGTAAATCTACACTTTGAATCTGGACTCACCTCGCAGATGTAAAACTGAAATTCGTTCGAATTAGAAACTGTGCAGATTTGCATATTTTCTCATTACACATGCGAGCCCCTGATAAACAATCTCCCGCTCTGGGGGTGTAGCAGGAGATAGCACACCTATAGCAGCTCCTGGCATAGGGGGTGGGGTAAGAGATGGCACCAGAACCAGTCACTCTTTGAACCAGTCAGTTAATCTAATACTTCGTTAACTCGATTGGAGCAGGGTAGTGAATCTCCTGCACCACGTGGTGAATCTCCTGCACTAGGGGGTAGTGAATCTCCTGCACCCAGAACCAGTCACTCTTTTGAACCAGTCAATGAACCTACCTTGCAGGTTAAAATAAATTCAAAATAAATCTGCCAATTCACCTAAGGCGCAATGGCAACCAAACACCGAACAAGAAACCGGCTTGGGCTTACTCTCGCAGGGAGATTTGAAAATCACCCCCAGCCATACAAACCAGCACAAAAGAATGAATTTAGCGAAATCGCGTTGAGGCCAATTGAGAGGTTGTTTCGCGGCCTTTAACTAAAGGCCACCCCATCACAGCAAGAAAGAAATAAATCCCGGCAGGAGCGCTTAGAACCGCCTTAGTGATGGTCGAGAAAGATAAAGCCCAGAAACAATTCGAGCAGAGCTGAAGTTAGGCAGTTTCAACGCTGTCCAAACGCAGACCCGCTTTTCCCAATCCACTTCCTGAAAAACCGGATACGGATAATCCAGATACGGTTTCACCGGATACGGTAAATCCGACACAACAAAGTAAAGAATATAACAAAGTAAATACTGGACTAAGTAACCAGTCTGAGAGTGCGCAACCCAGGATTCACCCATTTCTGGCACTGCCGTACAAGCTTGAAAATCAAACATCACACGATAGATTTTGCGCCTGCACCTTCAACACTCGAAAACGCACCTCAGAGGCTTACTGTTGGGTTTTAATCCTTGCCCACCCCATCATACCAATTGAGCGATAAAAGCCATCAGGAAGCCTTAGAGGCAGCTTTAAGGGCAGCGGGAAACGGAGAGAGTTACACAGGGAATCCATTCCCTTGGTTTTCATGATTCAGCCGCAACTGGAACTGGAATCCTCATCCCTCGCACTCACAGCAAACGGCGAGGCAGTCGTCAACGCTGTAGCCGTGCTGGTTAGCCAGGTGGAGCTGTGGGCAACCTGGCTGACAACATTTTGAGCCAGCGTGGCTTTGCGTACTTTTTTCCAATCCCGAAGAACTTCCGCACCTGGCTCGTTCGGCCAAGATGAAAAATCCAATCCCCTAGTAATATTTTTAGGTTCATTTAGTTTCTTTTTAGATTCGTGGTCCGTTTTTGGTACTGGTTTTGTCCGTTTTTGGACCTGGCCCGCTTTTGGGACTAGTACCGTTTTTGGGCCTGGTTGTTTGGCCAAAATTTAAAGTGAATTGATTGCTGGAGCCGTTAGATTTGACGCGGACAGTTAGCCCCGATTCCTCTAGCTGCTCCATTGCTGTGATGACCGTTTTACGGTTGGGACCTGTCGCCTGAGCTAGGCATGAAATAGATGGGTCGCACTGCCATGCCCAGCTAAGACGATTACTTTTTGACCTAAGCTAGAATTCTGGCTTAGCCGTAGAGAGAAGGCTTATCCACAACTGTCAGTCATTAGCTCAGCAAGTAAAGTGGGGAAATCTTCGGAATTGAAAGCACTGTTTATTTATACAAGGAGGCGATAGAGATACCCTTGCGGCCAAGGGCATCGATTGGAGAGAAACCGTACAAATTTGTCCAGTTATCAAGAGCCCTTAAGGGGCCAAAGAGCTAGGTCTAAATACCGGGATTCCGGTATTAACAGCTGGCCAGCTTAAGCGTTTTTGGGTGGGTGGCCGATATGCAGTCTATTTAACTACTTTCAGGTCAGGTTTCCCGTCCGGGTTCTCATCACGCATAGCGCGCTTGCCACCACTAAGAAGCCCTACCTGGTCAAAATCACAATCAGCGGAAAGCAGTTCTTGAGTCCGCTTCTTCAACCACTCCTTTCCCCATTGCTCGTATTCTGGAGTCCCTTTAAGGGGATGCGTTTCACCGGCCATGCTGCGCTACACAAGCGGTCTGCTATTTGTTTCGAGTGTTGTGCTTTACCTTAACCATGTGCTGAAAGGCTACAATTCGCGCTCTCATCGCCACATCTTTAGGGTCCACCTCTTCCGGTAGTGGGACTATCTGCTTTTCAGCTGGGCTTAAGTGCCTGGGGTCTTTCTTATTACTCGGTTTTTTCATCGTCGTCATCCTCTAGCACCATGCGGCCTTCAGCGTCAGTTTTGCCTGAAATCAATTCTTGCGGCTCATCTTCTACCGGGGTTTTTCGATAAAGCTCCCTGTATGCGCGTTTAGCAGCCTCTTCGACAGAGACAGGTTTCCGGGGCTTTTTATCACGGATATCAGTGACCTTCCCCATAACTAAATCCTCTTAAATAGGTAGTCGCCCTTGGCAACATAAGTAAACCCATACGTTGCATAATATGATTTCACTACATCATTAATCGGGCGCATGATTCGCAGCTCATTAGCCCCTAACACATCTGCGTAGGTCTGCATCGCAACAATAATAATATTGAATACCGAGTTCTCCCGCTTAGCAGGGCTGGCCTCTACGAAATCCAACCGAAGACTACCACTAGAGTAGGTAGGACGACCAAATGATAAAGCGTTAAGGCACTCCCCATTCCATACAGCACACTCAAAGCGCTTTGGGTAGCGGAACTTAATTTCAGGATAAACCTCAGCCCACTCCCAGTTGACGCGCCGATTAGGGTGAGCCTCCCAGCCTTTAGCTGCCTTTAAAACCACCTCGTTGATAGTTGTGAGTTTTAACCCTGGATAATCACCCTTAACTAGTTCCTCAGCCACCGCCAATACCTGAGTTCTAATTACCCCATAACGCCTTTCAGCGTCTTGATGTGTTGCAAGCATCGAATCCTTTCCCCTGCTTAACGAAGCAAGGGGATATTACGATACACATGTTTATGCGGCAATGTGCTGAACTTGCAAGACTTACCTATATTTATCACACCATGGTACCAATAAAAATATTTAGGAAAATAAGCCACTTTCTTAATTCAACACTGCACATTCAGCACCCAATTTTCATTTGGGCCCAGCTAGCGATGGAAGACATTGGGTGGATAACTATGTACCATCAAAAAGTAACAATCTCATCTGTGAATAAAGAGCAGCAATGGGCTTTTGGTGAGTAACTACGGTGTGTAGTTTCACTTTCTGATATCGAAAGGAAACCGATGTGAATCAAGAAATATCGACTGAGTTCAATGGGCAAGAAATATCAGCGGAATATAGTGTTGATGATGACATCTTGCATGTATACCTGCCTGATGGAGAGATTCAAACAACCGAACTACGCGGATTAAAACCTAAGTCTGCCGCAATGATGC
Organism: Microbulbifer maximicatervae (SeqCode); assembly: GCF_052467815.1. Lineage (NCBI taxonomy): Bacteria > Pseudomonadati > Pseudomonadota > Gammaproteobacteria > Cellvibrionales > Microbulbiferaceae > Microbulbifer > Microbulbifer maximicatervae (SeqCode). The sequence continues at coordinate 2,303,257 of NZ_CP174326.1, read as the reverse complement.
ACCTTAAAAGCTACGCAAGTAGAAAGTGCAAATCATCACGATAAGTTAAATTCTATATTAGCTGGAAATATGACACCGTAGATTTAAAGTGCAGTAGGTGGGTCCAATCGATGAAGGCTGCAGCCGCCGCCAGACATGGGCCCTAGCCTGAGAATACCTGAACTTCATTTTTGGTTGAGGCTCCACAGTTCGGGCATGTTTTTACCGTACCTGTCCCAACACAGTGTTGGCACGAAGCCCTGGTATATTCGCTTGAAGAACAAGAGGAGCACTTCTGAGCAACAAGTTTATGCTTACAAACTGGACAGTAGCTTTGAGTATTAGGCCATTCACCTTCTAGTAACCGCCTTCTAGATTCTTTTTCTTTTCTTTCTTCTTCTTGAACCCTTCTTCTCATTGCTTCATGAGTATACTTATCGCTAGGAACTTTAGGGGGGCTAACTCTCTGATACCTATGTACCCCTATAGAATTATCTGCATTTCTTGATGTTCGGCGTTGTTCGCGTAACATATTTTTCGAATGTGCTATCTCATTATCAAGACTTTTATTTAGCTCCTTTCTTAGCTTATCAAGCTGCCTCTCTTTTCTTTTGTGATTAAGCCATCTTTTAGCTATAACCTCTTCAGTTACCCATCTACGCATAGCAGCCTTATAAGTAATTCCGCGAGGCACCTTGCTCTCTAGTGAAGATAGATAATCTGACACGTCAAACTCCAAGTGGCCTGACACTTTATCAGGATAATCATCAAGGCTTATTGCCACACGCTCTCTGTGTATGATATCGAGAAGCAGCTTATGATTTTGTATCGTTGCTATGAGCGTATACGGAATCGAAAACTCTTTGTACTCACTCACTGAATTGGTTGAGGCTTCAGTTATCGTGATTGAGTCACGACGCTTATATCCACCCTTATTCAGGCACAAAAACTCCTCATATACTGGAAGCGCTAAAGGTTCATTTTTCGCGTCAAGTAGCATCTGCCTTAGCATTTGCGCACAGACCAACTCGAAAGATAGTTCACACTCCTTTTCAGCCATTACTTCAGCGCGGCTATCATGAGCAAAGTGCCATTCCACCTTCTCACCACGCCTAGCAACAACGCTCTGCCCGCAAGAGGGACAGACACAATTACAGCTGCGCCCACGTGGCACATCTTCAACACCACAAAGTTCGCCACTTTCCCTATTTATCGCAAATGGTATTAGTGTACTCATAACCCTATGACTCATAATCCCTTATCTGTCGCCAATTATTACAAATAAGCTCATCTTGAAACTACAGCTGGGAAACCAGAATCTCGGTACTTTTTATGGACTAAAAAAACTAGGCACCATCAAGGGGAAGGTTTTTCCACAATCAGTTGCCTCGCCTTATCTGCGGGCTGTCTCACTGCCAGGAAGGTTTATGCGGGGTCAGACCGGGACAGGACACCAGCACAAAGAGGAGCGGCGCTCTCCTGTTGACAAATGTTGACATCAGCAAAGGTTTTGTTCGCATCAGTATAATCCCCGAGAAGGCCATCTAATTACGGCCTATTGCTGCTCAAGCTCCGCTACCCTCTGAGTTAGCTCATGCACCATCGGGCCATAGGAATCATCTACCGCCTTTGCCGCCTGAATGCTCCCAAGTATTGCCGAAGAGTAAACTATCCAGGGCATAGCTACCCACACCCAAGGCCAGCTCACCGCTCCCAATGCTTTCAGGGCCAACAACACCAAGCCACCCCACGATAAAACTACCCCCAACCTATTCATAATGCCTCCAGCTGAATTACATTTCTTAGAGCACCAAGTGAGAATAAATTCCTATCATCAATAGGCAAAGAGAACTGTTTAACGAGGTGCCAGAATGGGGGGTTACTTTGCTCTGATGGTGGGTTTATCTGTGGGGTTTTGTGATTAAGCAAATTGTGAAACCAGTAAATACGGGGCCTACAGCCAACTATTCGACTCCCGCCATCTCCACCAAATCGAAAAAGGCCAACCGTGAGGTTGGCCTTTTTTATTTCTAGCTCACATCCAGAAAACCTTCAGGTTCAAGAGCTAAACAATTTCCTTGCCCAAAAAGTCGACATCATTAAAGTGCAACTATCCAACACTGTATACACTACCTCTTAACTTCTTTTAAATCCGGCTTCCCCTCAGGATTATCATCTCGCATTCCATCTTTCCCCGCTCAGTAGCTCTGTCTGATCTACTTCTTCGGAACCTGATAACAGCTCTTCATCACACTTTTTAGCGCACTCCTTTCTCAACTTTTGATATTCAGTAGTGCCCTTTGGGAGGCGTTTTTCATTGAGAATAAATCACCGCCCTAAAACAAACAGCGACAAGGGTAATCAGCAAAAGGATTGACTAAGCAAAAATTAATATCTCCTCCTAAAGCTCTGACTACTTTTAATTACACACAAGAGAGACAATTTCATTTATGAGCATCACGCTCCTAAATTTTGCACGTCCGCACCAGTCACTTAAACGGCACGTAATTCTACCCAAACTAATCTAATCAAGTTTTACAATCTCTACGAAATATTCCCTGCACCCGCTTAGCCGCCACTTATTAATGGCCAAAGTTAGCGCTCGATTACTACACATCAAGCAAGGATCACTCTGGCGCAAACATGGTGGGGACGAGTTACTAAAGGGAGATAGTAGTGCTAACAAAGGAAGAGGTTTGATCCTACCCACCAACGACGGACACTCTCTTAAGCGATAAACTACGCAGCAGAGGTGCTCTATGACAAGATCAAATAAACCAACCAAAACCACTCGTAAACAGTACTCAGAGGAGTATAGAAAGGATGCCCTAGCACTTGCGCTCAAAGTTGGGGTAAGCGTTGCCGCTAAACAGCTTGGGTTACATCCTTCTCAGATTTACGGATGGCGAAGCAAGGCTAAGTTACATCAGAGCCGAGGGGATGCCGAGAGAGAGCTGGCCACAGAGAATGCTCGCCTTAAGCGGCAGCTGGCTGAGCAGGCAGAGGAGCTGGCGATCTTAAAAAAGGCCGCAGCGTACTTTGCAAAGAGCCTGAAATGAGGTACGCCTTCATGCAAATGCACAGGCATGAATTCAGCATCAAAGCGATGGCCAAGGTATTGAACGTATCTCGCAGTGGGTTTTACGACTGGGTGTCAAGATCGGCCGGCCAATCCAGGTACCAGCAGTACCGAATGCAGCTCGATAGCTTGGTACAGCAGCGCTTTATAGCCAGTAAAGAACGTAGTGGCTCTCCTCGCCTGACGAAGGAGTTGGCCAGTGAGGGGAGTAAATATAATCAAAAAACAATTGCTGCCAGCATGCGTCGACAGGGCCTACGGGCTAAAGCCGCCAAGAGATATAAAGCCACAACCTATTCAAAACATGGCCTGCCAGTAGCTCCAAATCTGCTCGAGCAGAACTTCAATGCTGAAGGGCCGAATCAGAAATGGGCTGGGGATATAACCTACCTGAGAACGGAAGAAGGTTGGTTATATCTGGCTGTAGTGATAGACCTATATAGTCGGCTAGTTATTGGTTGGGCGATGTCAGAAACGATGACAGCTACATTGGTCTGTGACGCTCTTCAAATGGCTTTATGGCGACGTAAGAAACCTACGAATGTTATCGTGCATACTGACAGGGGAAGCCAGTATTGCTCTAAAGATTATCAATCTTTGATTACAGCTTATGGTCTGCGGTGCAGCATGAGCGCCAAAGGTAATTGCTATGATAACGCTTGTGCAGAAACATTCTTTCACTCACTTAAGGTAGAAGCAATCCATGGTAACCGCTTTCCCACAAGGTGCCTCATGCGAGAGACCGTATTTGAGTATATAGAGATAGACTACAATCGAAATCGCTTACACAGCGCCAATGGCTATCTCAGCCCTGAGGCGTTTGAGGAACAACTAGTCGCTTAGTGGTGTGTCCGTTGTTGATGGGTAGGATCAGTTTTACATTACAGATCATACAGAACTATTCTTGGATTCACATCGATATGGGAATTCTAAAAAACCTAGACTTAATCATATTCGCCTCATGAAAGATGCGTTACTTCAAGCAAGAAATGGGGTGAAGTTTGTCGTATACAGAAGGCCAAGGTATGCAAACCACTACAATGTCCACCCCCTCAAGAACAATGCAACTCGGTGAATCTCATGCCCTCATGGACCACACTAGAGAGTACACTCAGAGATTATTGTGGAAACATTAGACTTAAAGCTCCCCTATACCAACTTAACCCTAATCCTGGATTCAATGCGATACCATCTTAAACAAATTGAAAACCTTGATGAGAATTCAATTAATGAAGACACCCTGTCTGATCTGCTTAACGATGCAGAAATCCTTAAAGGTGTAGAAGCTAATCTGGCAAAGCTTTTTAGTGAAAAGTTTGCCCCCTATTAGAGGCTTATGTAGTGGTCAACCCTTTTTAGGGTATGATAAATCAAGAGGTCCAGACAATAGTTAGCGACTACAGCTCTGCATTTCACCTAGGTCGCAAGCTAGTGGATAGACCCCAATCAGCAATCTCGGACACAGCGACGACTTTTATATTTCGGTTTCGTCTTCATTTAAAAGCCTTGCATGCAGTGGATTTTATCGTGCAAGAAGAAATTCACTCTTTCATTTTTTATGATAACGTAAAATAATATATTTTCTATTGATAATTAACGTAAGGAATCTCTAATGTTTAAAAAGGCATTTTCTATTATTTCTGGTGCAGTAGCACTCTCTGTTTTTTCTGTTCAATCTCATGCTTACTTAGAATGCGGTTACATTGATGTGAAAGGAATAACGGTACAAGCAACTCGTGACAATGGTAGTGCTTATGCAGATACTTTACGTATATTTGTAAATAGCCAGGGAGATTGTGAAGGAGTCAAATACGCATATCTTGAAAACTCAGAACCATCTTATCCAAGTATTTTATCTACTCTGCTATCTGCGCAGGCTTCAGGAAAAAAAGTAAGCGTAAATGTTAAAGAGTCGAGCGGTATATCTTCAGATGCACATGAAATTGAATGGATAAGCATCTGGGAATAAGTTTAATTAATATCGCAGGATACACATAAGAAGCCGTTGAAGCATACCCAAGCAAGCATGGTCCGATTTGCCAGGCTTGCTTGGGGATCTTAACGGGGCATTCAGTCTGTAGAAAAACGCTTAGAGGTTTGTGTTTTTTGATAAAATGGAGCCTCAATATTGAGATCCTATACACACCCAACTCCAAGAACTATGATTACAACCAAGATGCCATGATCGTAATCAACTTCGAAGGGCAGTTACAACCTCAAACTTTTGAGTTTGCTTTCCACCATCTGATCAATGCTCACATAGATCTATCTGTTTTTAATGAATACCTTCATCGGCCATACCAAAAAACAGGCATTAACCAGGAATGGGTTGAAGACCCCAACAGAATTAACGGCGCGTAAAAATAGTTTACATAATTGATATTTAGCGATTCTAGCTACCAATTAATACGATTCTTCTGCAAGCGCTCAACAAAACCTACCCCCTTGCCCTTATAACTCATTGCTATAACCATCTTAATCATTATTGACCTCCAGAAGCTCGGACTGGTGTGCCATCTAGACAGAGCAAAGGCGATAAATATTCCCTCAGATTGCCGCTAAAACCTTTAAAATCTGTATTTTCCATATAAATCAGTTAGTTAGGCTATTAGAATCTCTTAACTTAAAAATCAAGAAGACTTAATTGGAGACCAAATGCCGATAAGAATCCTGTAATTACCCCTCTCTCATTGACGAAGCCGCCAGATATTAATATATTAATCAACGTGAGTAGCGATAGTCGGTGTCCCTTTGGGGTAGCTCTCATGGCACCAGTTAACACTGGTTTCCACCAAAGTGTGGTCATAATCAAGACGCCCGACAGTGATTATGCAGAGCCCCGGTTTTCCGGGGCTTTTGCATTTTTGATGCTTATAATCGTTTTCTGAGATATTCCGACAAAATCATACAAAAGCGTTTACCGCCGTGCCCCCGCACATCAAACGGACGATTTCTCCGCCAATGCACACTGCGAACCCAAAGCCCCAACTGTGGATTACGTTTACTTTTGAAATTTAAACGCATACAGATATACCAACCCTGCTGCTCCTTAAACCCAGAGCGACCTTCTTGCCGGTAAATAATTTACCTACTTCCCCCTATAAGGCAATTTCGGTATGTCAGGTCACGAATAATCTCCGGTAACTGTTGCGAGAAGTCCCATCGAACAGGGCAAAAAACTCTCTCTTCCACATTGCCGCCACGCTTTGATTCACGAACCATTACGTGACTATCTAAGTCTTCAGGATTTCGTAACCGCGTAAAACAATGGTTGGAAAAAATAACTCGGCAAGCAATATCTTTCGCAGGCTCTCCCTTTTCAAGCTTCACACCATATGAAGTCTCGAATTCCTGTGTGTGCTTTAGGTTGTAGATATTTCCCGTATCGGGGCAAATCCACTGCCATTTTTTCTTATCGTACATGGAGGCTAACCGGCAAATTTAATAAGTAGACCTCAGGAAAAATTCATTATCCTGCACTTACCGACTAACTCAATATCAAATAAATTATGGCAGGATAATTCAGTTTAAATATTTAACCAACACATAAAGCCAAACTCAATTTAACCCGATACATCCAATAAGAAACTGATACCCACAAGACAGACAGAAAAAAATTTAGGCGCCCAAATAATCTTATTGGATTTTATTCAGTTTTCTTCAGCGTCAAAGCTGCGTAGAATCGATAGATATTTAGCAATATTTTGGGCCGTGATCAAATCGGCTTCGACAAGCCAGCAGCCCAAGATAAAACAAGAACATCAAGAGTTGTATAAAAGACCCATTCTCAAAGGAGAACGGTAGCGTGACGTAAGAGACAGTAAAAGGCGCTGACCCAAGGTGCGGCAACACCCGGGGCCAGCTAACCAAGTTGATATCACAGTTATCAAAGTGGCTCCATGAATGGTACGCTAGAAACCCGCTCGTCTTCAATAAAAGGTTGCACTTTCAGTAGCCTGAGGCGATTCCCTAAGCACTGGGAGTCTAGCGCCCGCCTTTTCTTCTTTTACGCCTACCGTTCTCGCGCCCCTCCTAATACCTGCAACCGTTCTTACTTTCCTTGCCCTCCCGTTGCGGGAGGTTTGCCAATGCTTTGCGTCTCATTAGGAAACCAATATGTTGATTTTAAACCGCCGTACTGGCGAGAACCTCAGGATTGGGGAAAACGTCTCAATCACGATATTAGAAGTTAAAGGTAATCAGGTGCGGGTAGGCATAATCGCTCCCAAGACCTTGGCGGTTCACCGTGAAGAGATTTATAGGAGAATCAAAAGACAACAGAGGCAAGACAATGGGGATAAAAAGCAAATTTTCCCAGTAGAGTGAGCCCTAACAATCCTGCTTTGGTCCTACTACTCCAAAACGATAACTACCGCAACCCTTGTGTAATCGAACAATCTATCCAGCATTTAGGGCTTCCTTATTCCAAAGGCCCTAAATGCTGGACAGAAAACTTTAACAGTGCCTAGGCAAGGTAAATTAATGTAACAATTTAGCCAGTTGTACCACTTAATGCAGAAGATACAAAAGCTGGCAAAATACGTTGTTCTATCAAGCCCAGGGTTTTGTCATCATCTCTGTGGCCGGTGACGGCAATTACTAAATCAAGATCTTCAATAGCCATGACATACTGGCCACCACCGCCCCAACCAAATTTTGCGATATATTTCTTGTTGCCAACCTTCAGGGGCGTTCGCCAGAAGAAGTAGCCGTATGAGAAGTTGGTATAGTCAAACTCATCACCTGTGGGAACAGCTACTTTTCCGGTGGCCTTAGCAATAAACGCTTCAGGGATTAACTGATCGCCATTCCATCTGCCTTTATTGAGTACCAAGGTGCCCCACTTAACCATACTGCGAGATGTCATCATGGCCCTTGACCCTGCCTGGGGCACGCCGCTGACGGCTTCCTTCCAGTGATAGTTGTCGATCCCCATCTTCTCTAGCAGCTCTTTTTTAATAAAGTCGCTTGCGGAACCGGGGACAACGGCGTCCAGTACCAACATTGCAATCATTGGATCTGAGCCTTGGTATAAATAGGTTTGCGAATCAAGAGTGATCGGCTTACTGTGACTTAAATAGATTTGAGCCAGCTTTTTCCCGGTTAACTGCTCTTTGCTTTCCAGTAGAGCATCGAGTTTTTCCTCTGCAATACGGATTCCCGACTGCATGCTCATAGCATGATTTAGTGTGACAAGGTCTGCGCCTTTAACAAGCTGTTTCCTATCCAACCCCTTTAGAAAGGAAATGACAGGCTTGTCTAAGTCTGCCATGGTCAAATAACCTAACTGTATCGCCCGACCAATTGCCAGGGCTGTATAAGCCTTTGTGGCAGATGCTTGCGGGTGAGGAAAATTAACACGACCAAGGGAGTAGTAGGATTCAAATACCAGTTTGTTATTTTGAGCAATTAGTAGGCTATCGTAGGGTGTGTGTTGGTTGTCTGCTATTTCCCGTGCCAGTTTTTCCAAGCTCTCCTTGATGGTATCGATTTCACCAACAGGAATACCGTCTTTTCTATCCGCTGGGGCTGTATCTATAAATGCTGTTTTAAGCTTTGGTATTGATCTCTCCAGGCCTGTGAGGTCGCTACTATAGTCGACCATATTGACTTCTGGTGCCTGTAGGTCTCCTGCGCTTACAGTAGTAAATACCCCGTACGTTAGCCCGATTGTGATTAGCTTCTTGATAAGCATTTTATATCCTATATTTAATTTTTAACGGTTTATTAATATGGCTCGATATACTATTGATTAGTGCTTCACTTTATCCGCAAGCCAATAAATACTGCGCACTGAAGTCTTTGGAAACGCCGTTGTGTGATTAGCCGATTCAATAACCACCGGTTCTATGGATAAGTTAGCCAGCTTTTGGCTCTTTAACTCACTAACAAACCTTTCTACCGTTGCACCCAGCTCCTTTTCTAAAGCGCCGTAGGCAATAAATACATTGGTTTGTTTTGGTAGTTCTATCAATGGTTTGTTAGGCTCTAGTTCAAGACGAGAATCCATATAAGTGCCTATCAATCTTGATGGGCTACCGATAATGTAGTTCTGAAAAGTATCCGGTTGGCTTATTAAGGCATAGACTCCAAAGAGACCACCAAATGAGTAACCGAAATATGTCCGATTATCTGGATTCGCGCGGTAATTGCTTTCGATATACTTTATAACGTCATTTCTGATAAAGGCGAGATGCTGATGGGCCTCTCCTTTAAAGGATTCTTTATCGTTAGCTTTATCATCTGAGGGTAGTGCTGGTTTAAAGTCCCGATATCGACTCGACCATTCATTTTCATCAGCTGGCATACCTTTCCGCCAGCCAATGCCCACCAAAATTGCATCTTCCAGTGCATACTCAGTGGTGGCCGACAGTATTTCAACCGCCCACAAAGCATCTGTATAATAAATGACCGGATGCTTTTTGGTGTCACTCTCCTTATATTTCTCAGGCAGCTTGATATACAGCTCGTATTCCCTGTTATTGCTGGAGTCCTGAATGGGTATCACTTGGATTGTGGATAACTCCAGGGCTTTATGCTCACCGGCTTTAAGAGCCGTTATAGGTAGTAGCAAGAGGAAGGCAACTAGTAAACGCTTTTTCATATCAGTATTTATACCGTTACATGTGATCGGAGAAGCGTTGAATCTAAACAAGGAGCCTATGAAACACCTGAAGTGCCCCTGACTTTTAAATGACTTTGTTCTGTTGCTATAAATTGCTTATTTATCAACAGCTTACAAAGTCTGCTTTAGCTGTAATCAGGGTTTATGCTAGTATCCATTGCCAAAATTTAGCTCATATTTTGTTCAGGTAGATACATCAATGACTTCACAATATTGGGTGGGTGACTTCTTTGTTGATTTATCCAGAAACCAGATCACCCGACATGAGCACTCGCAAACTGTCCCCCCTAAAGCCCTTGCTGTCTTAACCCACTTAGCAAGACATCAGCGAAAAGTGGTGAGCCAGGATGAGCTACTGTCTGAGGTCTGGCCGGATACAATAGTCACACCCAATACGCTGCAAAGAAGTATTGCGCAACTTAGAAAAGCCTTTGGGGAAGATCGGAAGCAGCAGTCTTATATTAGGACCCATGCGAAACAGGGTTATAGCCTGGAATGCGATATTGTTTGGCAAGATGGTGATTCTATTCCACAGGGTAAGACAGCACCGGAAGAGGAAGCTCCCTCCCCTACTCCCCCTGAGCATGAAATTGATATAACACCGGTTAATCCAAACCACCAAACCCAGACGATCAAACCAAATCGATTTCCAATCTTTGCACTTGTCGGGTTGGTATTATTAGTATTTGTTATATTTAAATACTCTCCGCCCGAGCAAAGCTCTCAGCTTGTATTTGATCGATTACAGGCGGTAACTGCAACTGACCGTAAAGAGTTTAGCCCCTCTTATTCGCCTGACGGTGAATATATTATATTTAATCGTTACTTAGATAAGCTCTGCGTTAATAAAATCTGGGCCAGAAATATTCATACACAGAAGGAAACAGAGTTAACTCCAGAATGGGGTACTTATGGCCGCCATACACTATCACCGGATGGCAAGAAACTGGTATTTATTTCTGAAGAAGACTGCACCATACCGCTAACCCAAAATACTTGTTACAACCTGGTAAGCCTGGATTTTCAAAAGGCATTAGCCAGCCCACAGCAGCCAAATGTATTAATGCGCTGTAGAAATTCCGCAATTAAGAACCCGGTATGGCTAAATAATAATGATCTCGCTATTTTGCACAAAGAGACTGACCGTTGGCGGTTGATCAACTATTCAGTCAAGGATAATACCAGTCGAGTCCTTTATGACCTGGAGAATGGAAACCTGGCCTATTTTGATTACTCAATAAGTGAAGGGTTAATAGCAGTAACCAGCCATCATCAAGATGGCCAGCTTTATATCGATATGCTGGATTCCAAGGGGGCGCTTTTATCCAGCCACCCGATAGACTATCCGGATGAAATCCCTCAGCGCAGGACCATATCCCCTAACTTTTCACCGCTTACAGATGAGTTAATCTTTAGCACAGGGCGGCGACTCTTCTCTCTCACTTATGATGGAAAGGTCAGTAAGCTTGATTTACCCCTGGATCAGTCTGCTAGCTCGCCGGAATTCCACCCAAATGGGCAGAGGGCACTTCTGATTAAGGGCCGATACGATAGTGATATTGCATCAATACCGCTTAACCAACCTGAGTCAATCGATACACCTTCGGACGAAGATGTCAGCGAACTCTACCCAAGCACAACACGGTCGATTTTGGGAGAAGATGATGGCATTTTCCAACCCAATGGTAACTTGATTGCGTTTACATCCAGGCGCTCTGGTGAAGATCAGGTGTGGATAAGTGATGGCAGTGATTTACGGCAAGTCAGCCTGTTTCCTATGGATACCAATATCTACGGTATTAGCTGGTCTGCCGACGGCCAAAGCATACTGGCGAGTGCCAATCAGATACTGACTAAAATCTCCCTAGACGGTAGCAGAGAAGCCTTCTCACTAGCGCATCCAGTTGACCGACTATTCCAGTGGGATAGCGTGAGTAACCTCGCACTGTTAACTTTAACGGTTAAAGGCGTTACAAAGTTTGCAGAAGTAAACTTGGATAATCTCGAAGTTAGCATTATCAGCGATACCCAAGTTAACTGGGCCCAACGAAGCGAGGATGGCCGGCTGATCTATATGGATCATATGAACCGCTTCTGGCAGCCCGGCCCTGCGGAAGACCAGCTTATTGAAAAGCTGATTGATCAGGGCAGTGAGAAAAGGTTTGTAGTCAAAGAGAATGTGATTTACTCAATCAATCGAGATGACCAGCTGTGGTCATACGATCTCAGCACTGGTGACTTTTCTATTTTGAGAGCAGTGCATAGAGACATCGATTACTTGACTGATATTAATCAGAAAAATCTAATGATTACCTATGTTGTTGCCGCTAAAAAAGAAGTGGCTGAGTTATTCTTAAGAAAATAAAACGTTCTTAAGGGGCTCTGCACTTTTTGATAGGCCTTGAGTTTACAAGCAACTTGAGGCTTTGTAGGGAAAATAACACTATAACTCATCATTTAAATTAGTAGATGGTTAACCGTTCTCCTTTAATATAACTACTGCAATATTATTTATTGTGACCTTCATTGATACCTTGATTTCATAGCACCAATTAATATTTATTAACTTTAATTCTCATGCGAGAACATGGCCAAATAGCTCTGACTTTAAAGTTAGCAACCAGACGTCGAAGAAAGAGACCGGAGCAGTTCTAAAAACCACTCCAGTCAAAATAGCCTACCAACGTTTATCGGAAACTATATAAACAATTAATCAAGAAGGATAATCAGTTAGTCAAAGTGAGTAACGATTACCTGAGAGTTAAACCAAATATCATTACCGACCATAACCCTCAGAGCAGCTTCACCTTCAAAGTCACTATTATTCCATATTAATTTTGCAGTTTTATTTTCACGGTTTACTTCACTAATCTCACAAGTTCCCATGTCCACAATACAAACAGGAATATCTAGAACCCGTTGTCCTTGACTTGGAGTTGTCCAACTTAAATCATAAGTAATGGAACCATCGTTATCACTAACTTGAGTTATGGCGGGATTATTCTCTAATGTATTTTCAATAACCGTTAGCCCTCCCATACCATCAGCAGAGTAGATTAGGTTATCAATGACTTCCACATCATTTGAAGGGCCAGAAGTACTGAAATGCCCTACTATTTCAGGTGCTCGGGTAACTCCAACATCATAAATTGTCACACCATTTCCATTAAGGAAGGCCAGTCCATCATTGAGAACGACTTTAGGCTGATACCCTCTAAACCCACTGCTGATATCGACTGCCGATGTCGTATCTACAATTGGCAAACCATTTTCATCCAATGTAGTGGCGCAAAGGGTAAATCCTGAGAAAGCTACCAGGGTTGAGTCCTCAACATCTAGAGAGTAAATAGTCCTATGACAGAATCTGGTTTCGCTTAGTATTACCGCTGTAGGTAAAGAGATGTCTGCGATCTGAACGCCTAGACTTGACGCCATATAGAGTGAGTCACCATGGGCTGTAATTTCATATACTAATCCTGGCGCTTCAAATTCACTCCATTGAGATCCATCAACTAAAAAACGTATCAAGGAGTAATCTTCTTCATCATTTACAGCTGGATACTGTTCAACCGTAAAGTGTCCTTTTTGCAGCTTTGTACTCTTATAGGCGGAGTCCAGAATCCTCTTTGAAGTAGGATTGGCTTGGAATAACTCAACAATATTTTCACCGCCGGAAACATCTATATCAGAAAGACCACCGCTAAATGGAATACTAACTATATCATTCTTATATGATTCAATATTGCCTATATAAGAGTCCGCTGAAGATCGGGAAATAGAAAAATCAAATTCTGGATTCAGCCTTTCTGATATATCGTAGAAGTTAATACTGCCTTCAGCATCTGATGCGGCAAGCAGGCTTTCACTAGGAAATGCCAAGTACTCTAGAGATTTACCCTCTGAAAGGGTATTCAATTGTGCTGAACCCATTTTTTTTACTTCACTCGTTGCCACACTTCCATCAAAATGCTTTATAGCAACGATTTCCCCATTGTCTGTAACGTAATCAGCTCCTGTTTGGAGGTATTTAACTTCAGGATGAAGAATGTTTATATCTTCACCTAGTGGAAAGGTAGTGGTCAGCCCCTGTGTATTGAGATAGAGAAAGGTTTCACCTTTGGATATAGTAAAATTGTACGGGGCTTCAGTATCTATATTTTCAAAAACAAATGACTGACTTGCAGTTAGGCTACCATCATCATCAAGTTCATATTTTGCAAGGTGATCTTTTTCAACACAGAAAAGCTGATCTTTATGAAGTTCAATGTCATAACATGAAATTGAAGAAGAGGCAGTCGGGGTACTCATGCCTGGATCGGTTAATATATCAAAGGTATATAATTTACTGCCAGTAGCTACAACAGCCCTACCCTCCGAAACTAATATTTTTTTTGGGTAATCTATATTTGCCTCCACGCCAACCAAATTCACATTGGGTAGATCGGAAATATCATAGATTTTAAGTCCGTTTGTACTATTATTAAAAGCTACAGCCAGATAGTCACCATAGACAGCACCAAAAGCTTTTTCAGCTCCGTTATCTGCAGCACTGGTTGGAACCGTGACTGTTTGTAATATTTGTCCTTCAGTAGAAGTTTGAATAAACTCCAAGTTTTTCGTAGAGACCACTATTGCCCAGTTTTCATATTGGACAATATTTTTTTCATGCCATGAATAAACATCTATCTGTTGATGAACTTCCTTAGGAGTTGGCTGCCCCAACTCAGGTAGTGGGCGATTTATAAACGAGCTGCTATTGTCAACAAAGTAAATACGCTCATCTGAAAGATAAAAATCTTCCGCTACCCAAACTCCTTCCGTCGCATAGTTCTTGAACGGATTTTCTTTTAAGCTAGCAGCAGAAATAATGGTAAATTGTGAGGTATCTGTCGTCTCCCCGTTATCGACCGTTAGCTCCAGTGTAATAGGATGTGCCCCTGCTGTTGGGTCAAGATTATATGACGGATAAAAGGTTACCGTATCAGTATCATCTCCTTCGAGGCTTCCTCCCCCCGATGTCAATCTACGCCACTGATAAGTTAAATTGGAATCATTATTTGACGTACTTTCTGCGGCACTTAGTGTAACCAGTTCGCCATCAACAACTCTTGCAGGTCCGGAAATAACAGCTGTCGGAGCCGTTGCGGCTGGAGGTGATTGATTATTTGATTGAGATTGTGATCCAGATGAATCACCGCCACCGCCACCACCTCCTCCGCAAGCGGAAAGCACAAAGACAGAACTAAGATATAAAGCTTTATTAAAGCTACCCACAGATAAATCTCCCCAAAAACTTTTAATAGAATATCTTTTGTAAGAATTTTTGTTGCGCAGGGACTTTATCAAATAAAATTGCTGGAAAATCCTTTTTTCTTCCTTATTTCGAGCCGAAACGTACCAAGTTGGTCAGTGACTGAACATTCATGGTTGATTTTTCTACAATAGGGAGGGGTGACATTAAATGCAAATTAACTGCGGGCACTTCTTAAATATGCCGCTGAGCCTTATTGCTTGAATATATTTCTAGCATCACTGGGAAAAGAAATTGAATTTATAAATAAGTGATTCAAATCAATTGGTGCTTACCCTAATTAGATAATTAGAACTCTTTGCGACCCTCTATAAAGGTATTCCAATCTCTGCTCTTATTTGGCGATGTAAAAAATACAAAGATTTCCACTCTATATAGTATCTCTCGTATATAGATACACACATCCTGAGGATGCAGGATGCTCCAGAAAACTACCCAATCGCTACAACCTTGCACTACTTTAAATGGCTTGAACCAGATAGCGCCCAACAGGTACCTTCGCACAAACGTCACAAGGTTTTTCGATGACTTTTTGTTCACTATGAACAAAAAATAGACCAAATTTTCAATGACGGTTTATTTAGATAATAATCATCGCAAAATTTTGTATAATTTAACTTGGAATAAATCCAATTAATATATAGGCCACCATCAAGCCCCTGGCTTTTTGAGTCATTTTGGCCTATTCAAAGTTAAGCTTTTATATTTTATAGAGCTAAAAAATGAAAAAAATCTTGAGCATTATTGCACTGGCCATTGCTACTACCTCCTGTATGAAACTCGAAGTACAACCTGGCAACGTTATCGGGGACACAGTAGATGCGGGCAAAGATGCGTTCCAAAGTATCAAGAGAAGCCGCAATGGTGAAGAAGAGAGAGACTTTTCTCACAAAATTAGCTATGACCCAGCCATATCCAATGCTATCAATATCACCAACTGCAAAAAGGAAATGATGGAGGTTATCTCTGCCTCTGAACTTTCAGTCTCTCAAATCTTGACCGAGTCCTCTGAAGTTATTGGAGAGGAAGGCAGTAAAAGTGTTCAGTGCACCGCGAAAGTAGTGGTTACCAAGAACATCTAAAGCTCCAAACTATAGGCCTTGATATATGTTTCTGGTAGAGCCCCTCCGGGGCTCTATTCCAACTCTTTCAAGTCCGCTTAGTGGACTATCCTGATTTCCATAGCCAAGGAATGGGAAAATGATTAAAAGCCTCTCAAATTCACTCACTATTCTCTCTCTGAGTATGCTCCCTGCCCTGGTTCAGGCTGACACAGCTACCAAGGAGATAAATCATCTGATGGAGTTTGTTTCGGCTTCAGAGTGCACATTTATCCGTAATGATAGCAAGCATACCAGCCAGGAAGCCGTGGAGCATATGGAGAAAAAATACAAATATTTCTCCAATAAAATTGTTAGCGCTGAGGATTTTATTAAACTAAGTGCCAGCGCAAGCACTTTTAGCGGCAAACCTTATCATATACAGTGTGCAGACCAACCCAAAGAAGAATCCCAGCAGTGGCTTTTAGATGAGCTTGCACGCTATCGTGAAACTATTCAGTTAACTCCTGATAATACTTAAGCCATTAGCAAGAGGCCAACTCAATTAAAGCTGATACCTAGGGAGCCTCTGAATAGCTCCGTGATACCTCTGGCATGCAGAGCGGTTCACAATCAAGGCGCGGCTTTGCAGGAATGTCTAGACCTTTCAAGAAGTCGCAACGCGGAGTGTGAATCGCTCTGCAAGCCCCGAAGGGCGGGCCTTGAAGGCCGCATCTGCTGCGTTGCAGCTCTTGCAAAGGGCTACGGCCATTCGCGGCGAGCTGCGCCTAACATCAGCACCCTTCAAGACCCGCAGAGGCATTACGGAGCTATTCAGGGGCTCCCTAGCTACCTTACCAAAAGCAATTGAATTGGCCTAACTTCAGCATAGTTAAGGAGGCCCAGAATAACTTGCTTCTCATACCCTTTCATTCTAAACAGCTAAAACTATCCGAAACAAAAACTTCAATCCTACCTGAATAGAAATATACTTAATTAGCCAAAGAAGAACTTCATTGCTGAAAACGCAAATATACTAAGAAAGACAACGGCAAGAGTATTTCTAATCACGCAACTAACTAAAATAGTGAATAGACCTGCCACAAGGAAGGGGTTAGTTAGATCGGAATTGGAAAGTTCAACCTCTCCAAAAACAATTGGAGCCGCCATTGAGGCCAATATACAAGGTGCAGTAAACCTTAAAAAACGTTGAGTATTATTGTTTAACTTTATTGGAAGATTCTTTATAAAGAAAGCATAACGCATGTAAAAAGTAATAGCAGACATTGCTAAGATGGTATAAATACTCATACCTCTTCCTCCTCAGCCTTGTCTTCTAGGAGATAGCCTATACACATACCCATCAATCCTGAAAATAGCAACCCATGGAATACTGCATAAATATGAAATATTACTGAACTCGCTGCCGAAACCAAAACAGCTATGAGAGTAGCTCGAGATTTAATATTTGGAACGACCATAGCAATAAAAGTTGCAGCAATTGCAAATTCCAACCCAAGTGCCTCCAGGTTGGGGATACCCTTTCCGGCTATAATTCCTGCAAAGGTAGATAGATTCCATATTAAGTAGAAAGTAAATCCGGATATTAGTGCATACTCAAATGAGAAATATCCAAGTGTTCTCTTTTTATTCTCGGCAACTGCAAACATTTCATCCGTAAGAAGAAATGCAAATGCAATTCGCTTGTATAGAGGCAGCTTTAAAGCTTCACCTCTAAAAGTCGCAGAGTAGAGTAGATGGCGAGAACTTACAACTGCCGTACTACCTAGGATAGAAGAAAGACCACCGCCCACACCAATAATGGAAAGAGCCGATAACTGCGCTGCCCCGGCAAATACCAGCAAGGACATTAGCTGTGATTCTAGTGGGCTCAAGCCCATTTTAATTCCTAAAGAACCACAAAGAATCCCCCATGGAATTACGGCTATTGCTAATGGCAAAGTATCAAGTACTGCTGCCATCCCAAGTGAATGCGATCTTTCTGCGGGAATGGCTCTTTGAAAATTCATGATAATAACTGACAATTTTTACAATTAGGGATTGTTTACTGTTTTATCTGATACAAACTTACAAAGTTGTACCAGAGGTTAACAACTGACAATACGGGAATGATGATAAGCAATAATTATTAGCATCCGACCAGGGAAATACTGAAATCTTGCCTCCATTTTTCTTCGTGAAACCTTTAATCATTTAGTCTTTAATCCGACGGGACTTATATATTTTGAACTCCAGAGGGTCAACTGATTTTTTTACATTGAAATATCAAGTGCAAAAAAGCAAAAATATAGAAAAAGTAGTTTTGGTAAGCTCCATATGGTGAAAGGACTATCTTATCGAGATCAATCTGGCTACTTAAGCTTAGTGACGACAAACGATCTCTCTTGACCCAACCACGGTAAACACGGACAGAACAAAAATAACAATCTTCACTGTACTGAATTTTCTTACTATTTTAATAGTTGTCAACGAACAGCTTGCGAATACTTACATAACAAATAGTGATACATTTATCAAAATTAATTGAACAAATGAATACAGCAATATAACTACTTGTTCCGCTGCTCAGGTCAATGTAGCCTCGGAGAAAAGTACTTAGAGCAAGTTATGGAAAGTGAACTTCAATCACTTCGCGCAGAATTGGCCCTACTGGAGCGGGACAATCGCCGTCGTCTTGAGATATTCGAACAGCGGTTATCCGCTCTAGAAGCACAGCTTCAGCAAGATACAGCGGATCAGTTAGCAGCCAAGCTCCCGATAGAGGATAATCCAGAGGATGAACTGGCTCAGTTGATGGGGCCCGCCCACTCTAAGTCCCCAGAACCAGACCAAACAACTTCCCCTCCTACAGTTCCAGTCCATCCGAAGAATACTATCTCCACGCCACGCCCCCAAAGCGTGGGCAAACCAAGTAAATTGGCTAAATGGATATCTGAGGAACTACCGAGCCTATTAGAACCTACCCTGGAACCACTGAACCGGGTTTGGGGTTCCTTGATGAGCTTCTACCGGCACTATCAAAACCAGGGGAAGGCTCCGGTCTTCTTTATGACGGCTGCCGGTATATTGGCATTGGTGTTTGGCTTTGCTTACCTATTGCAGTTTTCTTTCAATGCCTACCTGGGCCCCGCCGGTAAAGTGACTCTTGGCTTCCTAGTCGCGGCGGCAACCACTGTGGGCGGTGTAACGTTTAGACGGCGTATGCCCAATATGGCTGACTATGGTTCCGGGCTAATCGCACTCGGGGTCATACTCCTTTATTTGTGTGGTTATTTTGCCGGGCCATACTATCAGTTAGTCCCGATTCCAGTCGGGGTCGGACTATTAGTAGCAACGACATCGATCTCCTATTTACTTGCCCTGCTGTTTGAGACCCGGGTTGTCTCCATGGTGACCTTATTGGGCGGCGCCACCATGCCACTGGTGGCTAATCATGTTGATCCAACTGCTGTTGTATATCTAAGCTACTTGTTGGTTCTCGCTCTCGCCATGCTCCATTTATCCAAGCTGATTCACTGGCCTCAGCTCGCACTGGTCACTATGGCACTGAGTGCTGGCATGTTCGAGTTCTCGGTCGCGAATCTGGGGGAGTCTACCTCTACCTGGAGCCTATTGCTGATAGTTCATGGTTTCTTCTATGGTTTTGCTCACTACATTTTAAGTGGACTTAGTGGCAGGGAGTTGGATGGGAAACGCATCGGTATGCTGGTAGCCAACCTGGTGCTATTTATCCATATAAGCTGGTCTTTGACCCCTTCTAGCAACGCCCTGGGGGTAATTTGGTTGTTCAACCTTTTGCCCTGGGCGGCGCTCGCTATCTGCTCTCGACCGTTATTCGGCTACGGTACTGATAGTGACTCAGCCCGCAGTATCCTCGCAATGGCATTACTCCATGGGGGCTTGCTAGCAGGCTTGGCTATTTTGGCTCTTTGCAGCCCCGAATTGTTGGGTATCGTCTGGTGTATTGAAGGACTCCTACTGATTTACCTCGGTCTACATTTCGGTTTTATCAGCGTGCGTTGTGAGGGCTATATCGCCCTTGCCTTAGCCGGTATAACCTTGTTTTTGCAAGCCCTGGTATGGGTAGCTGAAAGTCTGGTGCCAGCACCACTTCTGCTATCCCTTGACGTCAGCGCAGGCTGGACAAATTGGCTGACCCTAAGTGCCGCTGCCTTTGCCCTCACTCAGCTATTGCGCCATAGTGCAGGAAAAACCACTCCCGCAGAGCAAGGTTTCACCCTTGTTGCCGATAATGCTTTTGGGCTGCTTTTATCGGCTAGCTTCCTGTTATCGGTAGGTATTATCTGGCCACAGGGAATGTGGTTGCTTGCACCACTGCCAATGACTTTCCTGATCTGGCGCAGCCAACGCATGAATTCAGCATTTAGCGAGTGGCTCGGCCTCTGGCATTACCTTCTGTTGTTTATTCCACTACTGGCCAGTGCATCAGTTGTGGGCAACCTCCATTTCTATGATCAAATTCCCTACGGCAAAATCGCCAGTGTTGAAGCTTTCCTGGCGCTTTGGTTGATTGCCGAGCTCTATCACCAGCTGAATATACAATCACCAGGGCAGAAGCTGGCATTGGCACTGCGTAAACTCTTTTACGCTTTACTGCCCATTATTGCCTTACCTACCATACTGTATAAGGCCAGTGACTACTTCACTGTTGCTATGTGGTTCTCGTGTGGTATTGCCCTATACCTCTACATATGGCTGCGGATGGAACATCTAAAACAAGAATTTCGCATTTTGATTTCTGCTGCAAGCCTTATCACTATCGGCGGTTGTCTCCTACAAGAGTTTGTCGGCTGGCAGGGCAAGGCGATGGAGGGGCTATTGCTGGGAGTCGCCAGCTTCATAGGGCTCATATGGCTTGGCCAGGGCTTAAAGCGATCTCCCGCAGGTAGGGAGTGGCAGCAAGCTATCCACTGGGCACTGAAGCCTGTATTCCCGCTGGCCTTCTACTATTTTGCAGCAGTACTGATAGCTGTCAGTTACACTTTGACTCGTGACTATGTACTGTCATTACTACTCACTCAGCTCTATTTTGGGAGCCTCTTTTTCGGCCAACCCAAGCTGGCACCTGTACGCAACCAGCTAACGCCCTTCTACATGCTGACACTGGGTATTTTTGAATTAATCACACTGATTCAAGTCGGAGCTGTCATTGTAAAATCGCACAATGCAGAGTGGATTGGAGCCTATAACCTAGTCTCTCTTGGCATCGCTGTCCTGCTGGTTTACCACAAAACCCTGCCTACAAGAGCCGTTTGGTCTGGTCATCGAATAGCAAATATGTGGCTGGTGCATGTTACCGCGATTATTGTTTACGTAGCTCTATTAGCACAGCTATTTGATGCCATGTGGCTACCGGCAGTTTCTTTCGCTCTCGTTGTGCATGCGACCCTACTGCTGTTCCAGACATTAAAGCCTGAAACCCAGAAGTTACTCAAGTTATCACTAATTATCTATGGCATAGCTGCACTGAAGATTGTGCTCTGGGATATGCAGGACTTCTCACTAATACAAAAGATAGTCGTTTGTATGTTAGTGGGACTGTGTATGTTGGGCGCGGCGTTTCAGTATCAGAAGTTCTTACCCCGACACACGTTACCCGAATAGGCCGCCGGTTAATTAGACGCTATACCGGGAGTTTGATACCGACAAGCTCCCGATTACTTACCCCTACGTTTAAAAGCAAGTACCATTAACACAAAAGACTCTCTTAGAACTGTAATCGCTAACCGGCTAGTATTAGGCAATTCCAAAATAAATGAACATCCCGATAGATTTTAGAAGCATTTCCCAGCAACTCCCTAGTAACAGCCTGGTTAGGGGAAAAGATTACTTTCGAAACGGCAAAGTTCAGGAATTTAATGTTTCCCACGATGGCAAAACCATCACCGGGAGGGTAAAGGGTTCCTATGCCAGCCACTACAAACAACTTATAGAAATAGTCGAAGACCCTATTTTGGGGGGATTCGAAATTGATGGAGAATGTTCCTGCCCAGTGGGGTACAACTGCAAACATGTAGCCGCTGTACTGATGGCAGCGGTTAATGAAGTCCAGAAGACACCCAGGCGGGTCTCAAATAGTACAACCTGGGAGCATTGGCAAAACAATATTACAGGGAAACAGCGTGAACTCGTGCTTGATTCACCAGCACAACGAGACCTACTGTATACCTTGGATTGGGATGATCGGCATTCCCCTGCACATGCCAGGATTAATGTCTATTCTGCCCGTCCACTCAAAAAAGGCGGCTATGGTAAGCCCCAGCGAGAATACTTCCATATCAACAGCAGCCTTGCCATATCAAAAATCGACCAGAGAATTTTTGGCCTTCAACAACTGCTGTCACAGTCCTTTTTCAGGAAAACCATATCTGGAGAGGAAGGTGCGCTTCTGTTGAGAAGCCTGCTAGACAGTGGACGTTTCTTCAGCGATATCGATTCTCTAACTCCGATTCATGGGGGGGACGCAGTCAAGCTGGAGCTCAACTGGGAAGAAAGTAATAACAGCGCACAGCTGCAATTAGATGTGCCTGACCTTCCCGATGACTGGAAACTAATCCCCACCGAGCCACCTTGCTATTTTTCACCACAAGAAGACATCATTGGTCCTATCATAAGCCCTGTGGGTGGTGGAGCTTTAAATGACTTTGCAACAATGCCAGCCATTTCCAAAAAAGAAATGGGCAGTGCTATTACCTTTCTTAATAATCACTATGGCAGTGAACATTTACCCACACCAAAATCACTACCTATCATACAGGTAGACGATTCACTAAGGCCGGTCTTAACCCTTAAATCGATCCCCATTCCGGGAGAGATTGAAAGTATTCACACGGCCAATTTTCACATTAAGTATGGCCCGGTAGTAATCCGTGCAGAAGAAATACTTGCCGAGAATCCGCCAGAAACTAATATCTACTCTCAACAAGATAAGCTTTATAAAGTAGAGCGAAATTTTCATCACGAAATCGCTGTACTGAAGGATCTTATGCAATGGCAGTGGAGTTTAGGGGGTAATGAAGCCGGTGAGATCTCTCTGTTCTTCGATGATGGCGAAACCGGTCAAACGCCTATTGAGCGCTGGCACGATTTCCTCAACGAGGGTATCCCAAGACTTGAGGAAGCTGGGTGGATAGTCGAATTCGAGAATGATTTTTCTTTAAAAGTACACGAAGTTGAAGATTGGGAATGGCAAACAGAAGAGTCTGACAATGACTGGTTTTCCCTGAGTGCTACCGTAGATATTGAAGGTCAACCCATTCACCTGGCGCCGCTAATATTACAGTATTTGGAATCGGGTTATGCGGCCGCTGATGAAGAAGACATATTAGTTCCCCTCGGCTCAGACCAGTATATTCGTCTGCCCAGTGCACTATTCCGCAATTTATATGCCGTTTTAGAAGAGTGGTATGACAGCGAGTCCCAAAGCCTCAAGGTACCCAGGTTTGCTATGCCGGAGCTGCCGCATGCCGATTCAGCCTGGCAGGGCAATAAAGATCTAAAAGCCCTGGCCAAGAATCTACAAAAGGGCCCGCAAAGTGTAAAACCTCCCAGGGCACTGAAAGCACAATTACGCCCCTACCAGCAATCGGGTTTTGAATGGCTGCAACACCTACGCAAGCTCGATATGAATGGTATTTTGGCCGACGACATGGGCCTGGGTAAAACCTTGCAGGGATTGGCTCATATTCTCAAAGAAAAAGAGAGCCGCCGCTTAACCGCCCCCGCCCTGGTGGTTGTACCCACCAGCTTGGTGGGTAACTGGCTCAACGAAGCCCTGCGCTTTACTCCAACATTAAAAGCGCTACTACTTCACGGCAGTGAGCGGCATGAGAATTTCTCACTCATTCCCGAGTCTGATCTGGTCATAACCACCTACCCGTTGATTGTTCGAGATAGTGAAATATTAAAAGAGTATGATTTTCATCTATTGATTCTCGATGAAGCCCAGGTGATTAAAAATCCCAAATCAAAAGCGGCACAATTACTCCGTACTCTAAGTGCAAAGCACAAAATGTGCATGACAGGTACGCCACTGGAAAACCACTTGGGCGAGTTGTGGGCACTGTTTGACTACCTGATGCCCGGTTTTCTGCACAGCCAGAAAAGGTTTAATGGTCTTTATCGCACCCCCATTGAGAAGCAGGCTAATGAGCACAAGCAACAGACTCTGAACCAGAGAATCTCCCCATTTATTTTACGCCGCACCAAACAAGAAGTGGCCACTGAACTCCCCCCAAAAACAGAAATTATCCAGCGGGTGACTTTCGATACCGCCCAAGCCGCGCTTTACGAAACCGTACGCTCAGTGATGGAGAAGCGGGTTAGGGACCTGATGAAGAAGAAAGGTCTAAATCGCTCTCATATTGAAATCTTGGATGCCCTATTAAAGCTGCGACAAATTTGCTGCGATCCCGGGCTGGTCAAACTGGAAAAGGCAAAAAAGGTTAAACAATCGGCCAAACTGGAAGCACTGATGGACATCCTCCCGGAAATGGTGGAGGAAGGCCGCAAGATACTTGTATTCTCCCAATTTACCGAGATGCTCGGCAAAATTGAAACTGCCCTGGAAGGTCAAGCCATACCCTATGTAAAACTCACCGGGCGCACGCGCAAACGCCAGGAAGCAATTGACGCTTTCCAAAATGGTGATGTTCCCGTATTCCTGATCAGCTTAAAAGCAGGAGGGGTAGGCCTAAACCTTACCGCTGCCGATACGGTTATTCATTACGATCCCTGGTGGAATCCGGCAGTAGAAAACCAGGCAACCGACCGCGCATATCGCATCGGCCAGGATAAGCCAGTCTTTGTGTATAAATTTATCTGCGAAAATACCGTCGAAGAAAAAATCATCGATATGCAAGCGCACAAGCAGGCGCTGGCAGATGCGATTTACAGTAAAGATGGGAAAAGTGCTGCCTTGGATTCGGAGCAGTGGTTGTCACTGTTCCAGGGTTAAATCATTTAATAGGGGCTCCGGTGGAGCCCCTATTTTTCCCGCCCGATTGATCCCATCGATAAACCCCAACAGCGCCCCTTAACCCCCTTTCCCGCCTAATAGTTAAACAATCCGCCAATTTCAGGTAGCATCACCGTCGTATAAAGGTAAAAAAATAAGCGCTAAGCCAAGTGGTAGCGAGCCTTAGCCTTCCTTACACCAGCTGAACAGCCATTGGAGGGAATGTGTCAGCGATAGAGCCCTGTCAATCCGACAACTTCGGTTTTCTTGCCGAGCACGACCCCCTTTTTGTTCAATTAGCCTGCGCCGCCGAGCGTGCCTTCAGCAGCGACCCCAACACCACCCTGATCAAGCTGCGCCAGCTGGGAGAAGCGCTCGCCCAGCATATCGCCAGCATCAGTGGAGTGGCATTTACTGAGCAAACCACACAGCTGGAACTGGTGGAACGGCTGGGGCGCGAACTCAACTTTGAGCCGGCGGTGCGGCAGCTGTTTCGCACCCTGCGCGTCGAGGGCAACCGCGCCACGCACCAGTTCAAAACCCGGCACAAAGAAGCCATGGATGGCCTGCGCGTAGCCCGCACCCTGGCCGTTTGGTTTCACCGCGCCTTTGGCCGCAACGGTGCTCAATTTAAAGCGGGCCGTTTCCAGGCTCCCGAAGACCCCAGTAAAGATCTCCACCAACTGCACGAAAAAATCGCACAGCTGCGCAGCGAGCTGACAGAGGCCAACGTACAGCTCGACTCCAGCCAAAAGCTCAACGACTTGATCGCCCAGGAGAAGTCCGACTACGAGTCCCTGGCCCTGGCCATGGATGAAGAGGCGCGCGCCAATGCCGCTCAGGTCGCCGCTCACGAACAGGCCCTACAAGAGACCAAGCGCGGCTACGAAGACAAAATCCAGGCGTTGCAAAAACAGCTGACTGCAAGCGAGGCCAAAGAGAGGGTCGGCCAGCGCAAAGAAGCCGTGCGCAAAACCAGGGCGGTAAAGCTCGACCTCGATCTCGACGAAGATCTCACCCGCATCCTGATCGACCGACAACTCACCGATGCCGGCTGGGAGGTAGATACAGAGGAACTCAGATACGCCAAAGGCGCACGCCCAGAGAAAGGTATCAATAGGGCCATCGCCGAATGGCCGACTAACAAAGGGCGTGCAGACTATGTGCTGTTTGTCGGCCTGATGCCCATCGCGGTAGTGGAAGCAAAGCGGAAAAATAAAAATGTTGCCGGCAAGATTCCCCAGGCCGAAGGTTACAGCCGCAATATCGTTATACAAGCGCCGCTCACCAGTGCCTGGGAGTTTGCCGGGCGCACCATTGCTTGGCCAGACAACCACAGCGGCCACTATTTAGTACCGTTTGTCTACTCCGGCAATGGGCGCCCCTACCTGCCACAGATACAGGAATTGTCCGGTATCTGGTTTCGGGATGTACGCAGCCCCAGAAATCGCGCCCACGCCCTGCCCAATTTCCACAGCCCCCAGGGCCTGCTCGATCGACTCCAGCGCAGCAAACAGGACGCCGAAGATCAACTCAAGCGGGAACCTTTTGGCTACCTCAAACTGCGCGATTACCAGGAAAAAGCCATTCTCGCCGCAGAAGCTGCGATAACTTCCGGCCAACGCCGCGCCCTGTTGGCCATGGCCACCGGCACCGGCAAAACCCGCACCGTGATCGGCCTGATGTACCGCCTGCTCAAAGCCGAACGCTTTAACCGCATCCTGTTTTTAGTGGACCGCACCGCTCTGGGCGAGCAGGCCCAGGATGCCTTTAAGGAAGCGCCGCTGGAGCAGAACCACCCCATCTCCAAAATTTATAACCTGGCCGAGCTGGGTGATATGGCCGTCGAGGCGGAAACCCGCATCCAGGTCGCCACCGTGCAGGCCATGGTGAGCCGCCTGTTCGCCAGCGAACCAACCCCCACCGTGGATCACTACGATTGCCTGATCGTGGACGAAGCCCACCGAGGCTACACCCTCGACCAGGAGATGACTGAAGGCGAACTGGCCACCCGCGATGCCAGCCAATATCTATCTAGCTACCGCCGCGTGCTGGACTATTTTGACGCAGTGAAAGTAGGCCTCACCGCCACTCCCGCCAAACACACCAGCGAAATTTTCGGCAAGCCGGTATACACCTACTCCTACCGCGAGGCCGTTGCCGATGACTGGCTGATCGACCACGAGCCCCCCATTCGCTACCAAACCCTGCTCAGTAAAAACGGCATCACCTTTGCGCCCGGCAGCACCGTGGAAACGGTGGACACCCAAACCGGTGAAATAGACAGCGCCGAACTGGAAGACGAACTGCACTTCGACGTGGACGCCTTTAACCGCCGCGTGATTAACGAAAACTTTGACCGGGTGATCTGCGAGCAACTGGCGCAGGAGCTGGACCCGCTCGGCGGGGAGAAAACCCTGATTTTCTGTACCACTGACAGCCACGCCGACAGAGTCAAAAGCTTGCTGGACCAAGCTTTTAGCGACTATTGCGGCGACGACTACAACCAGGCCGCCGTGGCCAAAATTACCGGGCAAAGTCCCAGCGTCAAACAGTTAATTCGCCAGTATAAAAACGAGCGCTACCCCAATATCGCCATCACCGTCGACCTGCTCAGCACCGGCATCGACGTACCCAAAATCTGCAACCTGGTCTTTATGCGCCGGGTGCGCTCGCGCATTCTCTACGAACAGATGATCGGCCGCGCCACCCGCCGCTGCGATGAAATCGGCAAAACCGTCTTTCGCATCTACGACCCCGTAGATATTTACGCAGCGCTGCAAAACGTCAACACCATGAAACCCCTGGTCAAAGACCCCAATATCACCCTGGAGCAGTTGGCCGGCGAACTCACCGACCCAGAGCAACTGCAGCGCGCCCTACAGAGCCCCGGCGAACCGGGCATGGACAGCCAGGCCGATGTGGTCCTGAGCCAGCTCAGCCAAAAACTCATGCGGGTATTGCGCAAAGCGGAGAACAGCGCAGAGAAGCGCCCGGCCCTGCGGGAAAAGCTCAATGAATTGGAACAGAGCTGGGGTGTCCCCGCCAAATCCCTGCACAGCCACCTGCACGGCCTCGGCCCACACAAAGCCGCCGAATTTCTCAACCAGCACGGCGGCCTGCTGCATCAGCTGGCCGAAGTGAAAGCCCTGCTCGGCAGCGAGCGCCATCCGGTGATCTCCACACACGCAGATGAAGTCCTCGAACGCAGCCAGGGCTACGGCGAGCACAGCAAGCCCGAAGACTACCTCGACAGCTTCACCCGTTTTATTGGCGAGCAGATTAACGAGTCCGCCGCCATCACCGTGGTCGCCAAGCGCCCCCGCGATCTCACCCGTGCCCAACTCAAGGAGATCAAGCTGCTGCTGGATAGCCACGGCTACACCGAGGCCAAATTACAGGCCGCCGTGCGCAGCCAGACCAACCGGGATATCGCCGCCAGTATTATCGGCCATATCCGCCGTGCCGCCCTGGGGGAGGCCCTGGTGCCCTTTGCCCAGCGCGTGGCGGCGGCCATGGAGAAAATCTACGCCCGCCACCCCTGGAAAACTGCCCAGCGCCGCTGGCTGGAGCGCCTGGCCAAACAGCTGACCCACGAGGTGATTATCGACCGCGACACCATCAACAAACTGCCCGCCTTCCAGGGCGGCGCCCGCCAACTGGACAAGGTGCTGGACGACCAGCTGGACACGGTGTTAGAGGAGCTGAATATGGCTATCTGGGCAACCCCCAAGCCGGTGCCTGCATAAGCCCCCAATTATGTATTAAATTTACAGATTTTTGATACACAAGAGGGTTTGTGTATGAGCCACCCCACACAAGCCCCCTCTCATATCAAATTTGCCAGTATTTGATACACAACGAATAGGGCCATTGGTATAGTGCCACGGGGCCTGTAGTGCCTGAACACAGTGGAAAAATACACGCCAAGCAGCCATACACCCATGAATCCCTACACCCCCGACGCCCTGCCCCTGAAGCAACTGGACTACGCACGCCTGATTACCCCCGTAGGTGAGGCAAACGCCAAGCTCGCCGAATACAGCGGCCTGCTACAGGGCATTATTAATCCCGCCGTGATGCTATCGCCCCTCACCCAGCAGGAAGCCGTATTGTCCTCAAAGATTGAGGGCACCCAGGCGACGGTGGAAGAAGTATTGGAGCAAGAGGCCGGGCAGCACTTTGAAGGGCGTAAAAGTGCCGATATTCATGAAGTCCGCAACTACCGCAAAGCCCTGCTGTTATCCCAGCAACACCTACAGGCTGGGCGCCCAATCAGCTTGAGTCTGCTGCGCCAGTTGCACGAAATCCTGCTCGACAATGTGCGCGGGCAGGACAAATCCCCCGGGCACTTCCGCAGGGATCA
Source organism: Microbulbifer maximicatervae (SeqCode) (assembly GCF_052467815.1). Classification (NCBI taxonomy): domain Bacteria; kingdom Pseudomonadati; phylum Pseudomonadota; class Gammaproteobacteria; order Cellvibrionales; family Microbulbiferaceae; genus Microbulbifer; species Microbulbifer maximicatervae (SeqCode). Next base: position 2,273,859 of record NZ_CP174326.1, on the reverse strand, counting down.
AAACTGGATTGGCCATGCCGGCTGTACCCTGGAGCAGGCCACCTTTGTGCCCCCCAGCCCGTTACAGTTAGCGGACCACCTGCAACACTGGCAAGAATACCTGCAACATCAGGACTTCGATGTACTGGCACAGACCGCCATAGTGCACGCCCAATTTGAACTGCTGCATCCGTTTAAAGATGGCAATGGACGCATTGGCCGCCTGCTGATTCCCCTGTTTCTCTACGCCCGCCAGCGGCTATCGAGCCCCATGTTTTACCTCTCCGCCTACCTGGAATCCCACAGCGAAGAGTATTACCAGCGGCTCGCCAATATCTCCCGCCACAACGACTGGAGCGGCTGGATTCAGTTTTTCCTGGAGGCGATTACCCAACAGGCCCATACCAACCTATTGCAGGTGCGGCGCATTATGGCCCTGTACGAGACCACCAAAAACCAGATTCGCGAGATTACCCACACCCAGCACAGCCCGCAGTTATTAGACGGCATCTTCGACCAGCCCATTTTTAATGCCGCCGATTTTGCCCGGCGCAACCAGATCAACAAACAGACTCTACAGGGGTTGCTGCGCCAACTCAGCCAAGCACAGGGGCCCCTGACCATATTGCGCCAGGGCCAGGGCCGCACGCCCACCATTTACGCCTTTCCCCAACTACTCAATATTTGCCAGGGAGCCCCGCTCCCCCGCCAACAGGAAGTTTAAAACCCATGACCAACAACCATATCGTGCAGAAACTCTGGAACCTCTGCGACGTGCTCCGCGACGACGGTATCAACTACTCCGACTATGTCACCGAACTGGTGCTGCTGCTGTTTATCAAGATGGTGCACGAGAACACCGAGAGCGGCGCCCTCAAGCAACACCCGCTGCCGCAGGGCTGCCGCTGGACCGATCTCAACCGCCAGTCCGGCATCAACCTGCTGAACGACTACAAGCGCATACTGCTGGCGCTGTCCACCGGCCGCCACGCCAGCGGCGATATCGCCCACGAGGACCCGCTGATCAGCGCCATTTACGCCGACGCCCAGACCCGCCTGCGCGAGCCCCGCCACCTGGAGCAGATGATCAAATCCCTCGACCAGATCGACTGGTTCAGCGCGCAGAAAGACGGCCTCGGCGACCTCTACGAGGGCCTGTTGCAGAAGAACGCCACCGAGACCAAATCCGGCGCCGGCCAGTACTTCACCCCCCGCGTCCTGATCGACGCCATGGTGCGCTGTGTCAAACCCGAGGCCGGCGAAGTGATCCAGGACCCCGCCGCCGGCACCGGCGGCTTCCTGATTGCCGCCGACCGCTATATCAAGGACCACACCGACGACCTCTTCGACCTGGATGCCAAGGCCCAGCACTTCCAGAAAAACAAGGCGTTTATCGGCATCGAGCTGGTGCCCGGTACCCGCCGCCTGGCCCTGATGAACTGCCTGCTGCACGGTATGGAGGGCGATGCCGAAGGCGTGGTGCATCTGGGCAATGCCCTCGGCCAGGCCGGCGCCAGCCTGGAGCCGGTGGATATCGTGCTGGCCAACCCGCCGTTTGGCACCGCCAAGGGCGGCGAAGCCAGTATCAGCCGCGACGACCTCACCTATAAAACCAGCAACAAACAGCTGGCCTTTGTGCAGCATATCTACCGCACCCTCAAACCCGGCGGCTGCGCCGCTGTGGTACTGCCGGATAACGTGCTGTTTGAAGCGGGCGTGGGCACCGAGATCCGCCGCGACCTGATGCACAAGTGCAACCTGCACACCATCTTGCGCCTGCCCACCGGCATCTTTTATGCCGCCGGGGTGAAAACCAATGTGCTGTTTTTTAACAAGGGTTCCGCCAAAGACCCCTACCAGGAGGAAAACTGCACCCAACATACCTGGGTCTACGACCTCCGCACCAATATGCCCAGCTTCGGCAAGCGCAATCCGTTTAGAGAGGAACACTTAAAACCGTTTGAAAAGTGCTACGGCAACAAGCCCGATGGCACCAGCAAACGCAGCGAGGGCGACTGGTCTTTTTGTGATAAGGGTGCCGAACAGACCATAGAAAACAGCCGCTGGCGCCGCTTCTCCCGCGACTGGATCGCCGAGCAAAAAGGCGATTCCCTGGATATTAGCTGGCTAAAAGATGCCGACAGTGTCGATGCCGGTGAACTGCCGGAGCCGGCGGAGTTGGCTGCTGAGGCCATGGGGGAGTTGGTGCAGGCCTTGGGGGAATTGGATGGGTTAATGCGGGAGTTGGGAAGTGAAGAAGAGATTAGTAAAAGCGAGATGCACCTCTCCCATATTCTCAACCTTACACGTACGGAGGCCGTATGAAGCACAATCGGCCCTCAAGCTGGCAATTGGTAAAGGTTGGTGACCTGTGCAATTTATTTAATGGTAGAGCTTTCAAGTCTAGTGAATGGTCAGAGCAAGGCTTACCTATTATTCGAATTCAAAATTTAAATAACACAAACGCAAAATTTAATTATTTTGACGGTGAACTAGCAGACAAACATAAGATAAACCCGGGCGATTTACTTTTTGCATGGTCAGGAACTCCAGGCACATCTTTTGGCGCGCACGAATGGAAAGGTGCAACTGCCGCACTGAACCAGCATATATTTAAAGTTTCATATAATAAAAAATTTATAAATAAAATATTTTTACGATATGCGATAAATCAAACCCTTGACATCCTAATTGACGGTGCTCATGGCGGGGTGGGTCTGCGACATGTCACTAAAGGGAAATTTGAAGCTACTGAATTAACTTTCCCCCCATTAGCTGAACAAAAAGTAATCGCCGAAAAACTCGACCGCTTATTGGCGCAGGTGGAGAGCAGCAAAGCGCGCCTGCAACACATCCCGCAGATCCTAAAACGCTTTCGCCAAGCGGTATTGGCGGCGGCGGTTAGTGGGGAGTTAACTAAAGAATGGCGAGATACAAAAAAAATAGAAATAGAGTCCTGGCAAGATACAATTTTTTTTGAAGTTTGCGATGAAATAACTGTTGGCTATGTTGGAAAAATGTCTGATAAATACACGGAATCCGGAATTCCATTTCTAAGGTCACAAAATATTAGGCCTTTCCGGTTTTCAGAAAAAAATCTACTGTACATTTCGGAAGAATTTCACCAGAAAATTATTAAATCCAGGCTTGAAAAGGGTGATCTTGCTATTGTCCGTTCTGGCGCTCCAGGAACAACATGTGTAATACCTAAGAATCTAGGAGTTGCTAATTGCTCAGACCTAGTTATTGCCCGGCCTGGAAACAGACTTATTTCTGAGTATGGTTGTATCTTCATGAACTCAGAGGTCGCACAGAGAAATGTTGCCGCAAACCAAGTTGGCGTGGCTCAACAACATTTCAATGTTCGTTCGATGAAGGAGATGCCAATCTTACTCCCTAGTACAGAAGAGCAAAAAGAAATTGTTCAGCAAGTAGAGCATCTCTTCGCCTACGCCGATAAAATCGAACTGCAGGTCAGTAGCGCTCTAGCCAAGGTGGATCAGCTCAGCCAGTCGATTCTGGCCAAGGCGTTTAGGGGCGAGCTGACCGAGCAGTGGCGCCGCGACAATCCTGACCTGATTAGCGGCGACAATAGCGCCGCCGCCCTGCTGGCGCGAATCCAAGCCGAGCGCGCCGCCGCCAAACCGGCCCCGCGCAAGCGCCGCAAAACCACAGCCGCTTAATCGGTAAAAGCCAAAATACCCCCGGCAGCCCCCTGCCGGGCAGCAGACAAGGAAGTCACTTAGCCATGACCTTACGCGAATGTATATTTGTAATTCTACGCGAACACCGTGAGCAAAAGTTTACCGCCACACAGATAGCGCAAAAGCTTCTCGATACATATCCTGATATGTGTAAAGACAAGCTTGCTCGTAGCAGCACGATTAATAGTGAAGAAGAGCTTTTAACACGGCTCACCAACCAAGTATATTCTCGACATAGAAAAATAAGAGCTGAACACCCACAGATAAAAACCCTGGAAACCCGGCCGCGCAAATTCTATTACAGCGAGGCCAGCGCCACCGAAGAGATCGCTCACGCGGAATCCGCCCCGGCGAGTGCCACTAAAACTTTCCCAGCGCGCAGAAAGTCCAAGGAGTTCCAACTCTACCCGCTGCTCAGCGAATATCTCTATGCCGAGTTAAATCTGTACAGCAAGCGTATCGACGAAAAGCGCAGCTCCAATAACAAGGGCCCCAATGGCAACCGCTGGCTCTACCCGGATATTGTCGCCCTGGAGGATCTCACCGACGGCTGGGATGCAGAGATCCGCGCCTGTGCCAGCCAATACGCCGACCAGCGCACCCGCCTCTGGTCCTTCGAAGTCAAATGCCGGCTGAACCGTTCCAATAGCCGCGAGTGCTTCTTCCAGGCCCTGTCCAACTCCTCCTGGGCCAACCTGGGCTATCTGGTCGCCGCCGAGATTGAGGGCAGCGACACCCTAAAAGAACTGCGCTTGCTCAGCGCCGCCCACGGTATCGGCTTAATGCTGCTGGATGCCGAAAACCCAGCGGAAAGCCAAATCCTGATCCCCGCCCGCGAACGCGCCGCCATCGACTGGGATATCGCCAACCGCCTCGCGAAAGAGAACAAAGACTTTCTCGCCTATATCAAAAGTATCCGCCACTTCTACCAAACCGGCGACCTGCGCCTTTCCGATTGGCAAGCCACCAGCGAAGAATAAGCAACGATTAAGGCCATTGTTATTATGGCATTTAGGGAAAACAATTATTTCAACTAATAATTCAGCGCAGTAGACATTTTGTAAAACAATGAGAAATTTATCCATTTCAAAGCCAGCGAGAGAACATCTTGAAAAGATTTTCTTGAATATCGGCTATCTATATTTAACTTTATTTATCTATCAAGTGTACACCGAAGGCGACATTCTTGACCTCCAGTACCTATCCAACTTGGATATGAAGAACACCAACACTCTCTTTGCGATAAGTTTTCTTGCGTTTCTATTCACCTCTTGCTCAGCCTGCATTATTTATCGCATACGACACCTACAAACCGGCAAACCTTTCATATCTGAACTACAAAAAAAACATTTTAGAAAAATAAATTCAAATATTTGGTATAGCTATTTTTTCTTATTTATTTTTCAACTATCTAATGAGGGCGATATTTTTGAGTACCAGTATTTCTCTAGCTTGATCATACAAAGCGACGCCTTTATCCCAGCAGGCATTCTTGTTGCACTCGGCATAATGATGTACTTCTTGGGGAGTATTTACCATGCCTGGATTCTGCTAAAGCTATCCCTGAAACAGCACCGATCAAATTCGGTTAGTGAGCAGGGGTAAAGCTGCCTATTTTAGTGGCGAATAAAAATAGATTGGTGTTTGATTTTATAAACCAATTGATATATTGGTCAGCTTACCGGCCTGCCATGCGGCCGGTAGGCGCTTGTACATGGGAGGCCATAATAATAATTTCTTCAGCACCACACCGTCTCTCTACACAAACTTCGGGCCAGATTTAGGCCCGCAGTTGTGCCAATTTTGAGGCTTCAGTTAAAGCCGCCTGCCGCTGCCTTTCAGCATCTGGCGTCAGGGTAATATAGAGATTCTCAGCAAAGTCACGCGCCGTTCTTTCTGCCGCTTCAGCAAAGTTATTGTCATCCGCCAAGTGGTTGACAGCATTGGCGCTGGGTCTGTAGGAAAATTTAAGGATATGTTCATCGGTAATAGCGGTAGCCCATGTGTGCCTCTTTAGTTCGAATGGCTGCCATATAGGAAACGAGTAACACGCCAGACCCCGATGCTCCGATGGATTCAGTGCTTCAACGGTTTGGGGATATAGCCAAACATCAACTTCCGGATTGTAGGGCTCCAGATAATCGCCTTCGCGCAGCTCTCTATTCCGCTCTCCATAATCTTTCGCCAAATCATCCAGCAAAATCACTGCAAACTGCTCAGGAATAAACAGGCTCTGCAAACCGTATTTTTTTAAATCCCGCCGCTGAATAATCATCTGTAGGGTACCGCCCCCCACAACCCCATCGCCGAACAGGCCATCCGTATAGACCCAGCCGCTTTTATACAACGTTTTAGTCCTGCCACCATCCCAAGGTGGATTATAGGAACTATCGTCGTAGATATTCATCCCCTCCACCCGGATATCATTTGGGAACATCTCAGTTTGAGGGGGATTTTTAAACTTAAGCTTAATCCCGGAAAGGTCAATTTCCTTCCAGAGGGCTTGCTCAAAATCCGGGCCGTAAAGATTCAGCTTGCTGGCCTGCCATGCGGCCGGCAGACGCTTATAAATGGGCGGCCACAATAGCAGTTTTTTTAGCATCGTAAGTTTCTCTACACAAACTTCGGGCCAGATCTAGGCCCGCTGCTGCCTTTCAGCATCTGGCGTCAGGGTAATATAAATATTCTCAGCAAACTCACGTGCCGTTCTTTCCGCCGCTTCAGCAAAATTGTTATCATCCTCTAGGTGATTCACGCCGCTAGCACTAGGCATATAGGAAAACTCAAGGATATGTTCATCGGTAATAGCGGTAGACCAGGTGTGCCTCTTTAGTTCGAATGGCTGCCATATTGCAAATGAGTAACAGGCCAACCCCCGTTTCTCCGATGGATTCAGCGCTTCAACGCTTTTGGGGTACAGCCAAACATCAACCTCTGGATTGTAGGACTCCAAATAATCGCCTTCGCGAAGTTTTTTATTCCTTGCTTCGTATTTCTTTGTTAAGTCATCCAATAAAATAGTTTCCAGCTGCCCGGGAATAAACAGGCTCTGCAAACCGTATTTTTTTAAATCCCGTCGCTGGATAATCATCTGTAGGGTACCGCCCCCCACAACCCCATCACCAAACAGGCCATCCGTATAGACCCAGCCACTCTTGTATAGCGCTTTAGTCCTACCGCCATCCCAAGGGGGGCTATAGGATTGATCGTCGTAGATATTCATCCCCTCCACCCAGATATCATTGGGGAACATTCTCGTCTGAGGGGGATTTTTAAATTTAAGCTTGATCCCGGAAAGGTCAATTTCCTTCCAGGGGGCTTGCTCAAAATCCGGGCCGTAAAGATTCAGCTTGCTGGCCTGCCATGCGGCCGGCAGGCGCTTATAAATGGGCGGCCATAATAATAGTTTCTTCAGCATCACACCGTCTCTCTGCACAAACTTCGAGCGAGATTTAGGCCCGCTGCTGCGCCAATTTCGAGGCTTCAGTTAAAGCCGCCTGCCGCTGTCTTTCAGCATCTGGCGTCAGGGTAATATAGAGATTCTCAGCAAACTCACGTGCCGTTTTTTCTGCCGCTTCGGCAAAGTTATTGTCATCCGCCAGGTGATCTACACCGCTGGCACTGGGCATGTAAAAAAATTCGAGAATATGTTCATCGGTTATAGCGGTGGTCCACGTATGAATCTTTGGCTTTAAGGGCTTTCGAACCGAAAATGAGCAGCAAGTTAGCCCCTGGTGCTCCGCAGGATTTAGCGCTTCAATAGATTTGGGGTATAGCCAAACATCAACTTCCGGATTGTAGGGTTCCAGGTAATCACCTTCTCGCAGTTCTCTATTTCGCTCTTCGTAATCTCGTGCCAAATCATCCAGCAAAATCATGGCCAGCTGCTCGGGGATAAACAGACTCTGCAAACCGTATTTTCTCAGATCCCGGCGCTGGATAATCATCTGTAGGGTACCGCCCCCAACAACTCCGTCACCGAACAAACCATCCGTATAGATCCAACCGCTTTTATAGACAATTTCGGTTTCACCACCATCCCATTGTTCAAAGCTGCGAGTATCATAGATATTCATTCGCTCCACCCAAATATCATTGGGGAACATTCTCGTTTGAGGGGGATTTTTAAACTTGAGCTTGATCCCGGAAAGGTCAACTTCCTTCCAGGGAGCTTTCTCAAAATCCGGGCCGTAAAGATTTAGCTTACTGGCCTGCCATGCGGCCGGCAGACGCTTGTAAATGGGCGGCCACAGTAGCAGTTTTTTTAGTATCACAGAATCTCTCCACACAAACTTCGGGCCAGGTTTAGGCCCGCTGTTGTGCCAATTTCGAGGCTTCACTTAAAGCCGCCTGCCGCTGTCTTTCAGCATCTGGCGTCAGGGTAATATCAATATTCTCAGCAAACTCACGTGCTGTTCTTTCCGCCGCTTCGGCAAAATTGTTATCATCCGCTAGGTGATTCACGCCGCTAGCACTAGGCATATAGGAAAACTCAAGGATATGCTCATCGGTAATAGCGGTAGACCAGGTGTGCCTCTTTAGTTCGAATGGCTGCCATATTGCAAATGAGTAACAGGCCAACCCCCGTTTCTCCGATGGATTCAGCGCTTCAACGCTTTTGGGGTACAGCCAAACATCAACCTCTGGATTGTAGGGCTCCAAATAATCGCCTTCACGAAGTTTTTTATTCCTTGCTTCGTATTTCTTTGTTAAGTCATCCAATAAAATAGTTTCCAGCTGCCCGGGAATAAACAGGCTCTGCAAACCGTATTTTTTTAAATCCCGTCGCTGGATAATCATCTGTAGGGTACCGCCCCCCACAACCCCATCACCAAACAGGCCATCCGTATAGACCCAGCCACTCTTGTATAGCGCTTTAGTCCTACCGCCATCCCAAGGGGGGCTATAGGATTGATCGTCATAGATATTCATCCCCTCCACCCTGATATCATTGGGGAACATTCTCGTCTGAGGGGGATTTTTAAATTTAAGCTTGATCCCAGAAAGGTCAATTTCCTTCCAGGGAGCTTGCTCAAAATCCGGGCCGTAAAGGTTCAGCTTACTGGCCTGCCATGCGGCCGGCAGGCGCTTGTAAATGGGCGGCCACAATAGCAGTTTTTTTAGCATCGTAAGTTTCTCTACACAAACTTCGGGCCAGATCTAGGCCCGCTGCTGTGCCAATTTCGAGGCTTCAGTTAAAGCCGCCTGCCGCTGCCTTTCAGCATCTGGCGTCAGAGTAATATCAATATTCTCAGCAAACTCACGCGCTGTCCTTTCCGCTGCTTCGGCAAAGTTGTTATCATCCGCTAGGTGATCTACACCGCTGGCACTGGGCATGTAAAAAAATTCTAGGATATGTTCATCGGTTATAGCGGTGGTCCACGTATGAATCTTTGGCTTTAAGGGCTTTCGTACCGAAAATGAGCAGCAAGTTAGCCCCTGATGCTCCGCAGGATTTAGCGCTTCAGTAGTTTTGGGGTATAACCAAATGTCTACTTCCGGATTGTAGGGCTCCAAGTAATCGCCTTCGCGTAGCTTTCTATTCTTTTCCTCATACTTCCTCGCTAAACTCTTCAGTAAAATGCTTTCCAACTGCCCGGGAATAAGCAGGCTCTGCAAGCCATACTTTTTCAAATCCCGCCGCTGGATAATCATCTGTAAGGTACCGCCCCCCACAACCCCATCGCCGAACAGGCCATCCGTATAGACCCAGCCGCTTTTATACAACGTTTTAGTCCTGCCACCATCCCAAGGTGGATTATAGGAACTATCGTCGTAGATATTCATCCCCTCCACCCGGATATCATTTGGGAACATCTCAGTTTGAGGGGGATTTTTAAACTTAAGCTTAATCCCGGAAAGGTCAATTTCCTTCCAGGGGGCTTGCTCAAAATCCGGGCCGTAAAGATTTAGCTTACTGGCCTGCCATGCGGCCGGTAGGCGCTTATAAATGGGAGGCCATAATAATAATTTCTTCAGCACCACACCGTCTCTCTACACAAACTTCGGGCCAGATTTAGGCCCGCTGCTGTGCCAATTTTGAGGCTTCAGTTAAAGCCGCCTGCCGCTGCCTTTCAGCATCTGGCGTCAGGGTAATATCTATATTCTCAGCAAACTCACGTGCCGTTTTTTCTGCCGCTTCGGCAAAGTTATTGTCATCCGCTAGGTGATCTACACCGCTGGCACTGGGCATATAGGAAAATTTAAGAATATGTTCGTCGGTAATAGCGGTAGCCCAGGTGTGCCTCTTCAGTTCAAATGGTCTCCATATAGAAAATGAATAGCAAGTTAGGCCCCTATGCTCAGCTGGATGCAACGCTTCAACGGTTTTGGGGTATAGCCAAACATCAACTTCCGGATTGTAGGGTTCCAGGTAATCGCCTTCTCTCAGTTTTTTATTCCTAGCCTCGTAATCTCTCGCCAAATCATCCAATAAAATCATCGCCAACTGTTCGGGAATAAACAGACTGTGTATGCCGTATTTTTTTAAATCCCGCCGCTGGATAATCATCTGAAGGGTACCGCCCCCCACAACTCCGTCACCGAACAAACCATCCGTATAGATCCAACCGCTTTTATAAACAATTTCGGTTTCACCACCATCCCATTGTTCAAAGCTGCGAGTATCATAGATATTCATTCGCTCCACCCAAATATCATTGGGGAACATCTCAGTTTGAGGGGGATTTTTAAATTTAAGCTTGATCCCGGAAAGGTCAATTTCCTTCCAGGGAGCTTTCTCAAAGTCCGGGCCGTAAAGGTTTAGCTTACTGGCCTGCCATGCGGCCGGCAGGCGCTTGTAAATGGGCGGCCACAATAGCAGTTTTTTTAGCATCGTAAGTTTCTCTACACAAACTTCGGGCCAGATCTAGGCCCGCTGCTGTGCCAATTTCGAGGCTTCAGTTAAAGCCGCCTGCCGCTGTCTTTCAGCATCTGGCGTCAGAGTAATATCAATATTCTCAGCAAACTCACGCGCTGTTCTTTCCGCCGCTTCAGCAAAGTTATTGTCATCCGCCAGGTGATTCACACCGCTGGCGCTGGGCATATAGAAAAATTTAAGGATATGTTCATCAGTAATAGCGGTAGCCCATGTGTATCTTTTCAACTCAAATGGCTGCCATATTGAAAATGAGTAACAGGCCAGCCCCCCGCACTCCGATGGATTCAGCGCTTCAACGCTTTTGGGGTACAGCCAAACATCAACTTCCGGATTATAGGGCTCTACGTGATTATCACCTTCCCGTAGTTCCTTATTCCTAGCCTCGTAATCCCTCGCTAAATCATCCAGTAGAATCATGGCCATCTGCTTGGGAATAAACAGGCTCCGCAAACCATACTTTTTTAAATCCCGCCGCTGAATAATCATCTGTAGGGTACCGCCCCCCACAACTCCATCGCCGAACAGGCCATCTGTGTAGACCCAGCCACTCTTATATAGTGTCTTAGTCCTACCACCATCCCAGGGGGGGCTAAAAGATTGATCGTCGTAGATATTCATCCCCTCCACCCGGATATCATTAGGGAACATTCTCGTCTGAGGAGGGTTTTTAAATTTGAGTTTGATCCCGGAAAGGTCAATTTGCTTCCAGGGGGCTTGCTCAAAGTCTGGCCCGTAAAGGTTCAGCTTACTGGCCTGCCATGCGGCCGGCAGGCGCTTGTAAATGGGCGGCCACAATAGTAATTTTTTTATCATCTCGCATACTCGCGGCGCAGACTCCCGGCCAGTTTTAGGAACGAGCTTAGCCCTGCTCCATTCTCCGATCTCACATGCATATCCATTTCATCTATGCTTTTAAAGGGGTGCATATGGGGATTTAGAGTAGAATCATTAGCGTGGTTGGCCAGCATATTTCTTAATGCTCGCGCTTTTACTGCCATGCCCACACCACCAGCACCGGCACTCAATCCACCAAGCCCAAGTGTAAAACCACCAGTAGCGGATGACATGAGAGCTGCGATTGCAGTTGTAGAACTCCGCTGCATGTTCAGTGATACCACACCTGCAACTTCTTTATAATCAGATCCAAAGGCCTTTATCTCTTTAGAGATACGCGGGTTAACCCGATTCAGGGGTTGACTCCAGTCATGGGGATGATATTTAAAAACGTCTTTATGAAGTTTTAATCCAGCCCCCCGCACCAATGGCAATAGGGTTTGAAAATTCCCCTTGGGAGCCGCAAAAAACACCGTATGCTTGTCTAGTACCTGCCCCTGCAAACGCAGCAAGGTCTTGCGGAATAAGTGGCAGCCATCACCGTGAATCACCCACTGGGTATCCCTTCCTTCCTTTTGTGATGCCAATATCAGGTTACCCAGCTTGTTCGCTGTCACTTCAAAAGAAACCTGTTTCTGTTGGGGGGTCTTCCACTGCTGGCCAGCGCTGTAAAGCGGGCGTGGATTATAAAATAAACCAAACCCCTCGTCTTTAATCCCCTGACTGCCGCTGATATCTTTATAGGCGCCATTCACCATTCCCGGCATAATATCCCTGGCTGCAACTTCAGCATCTTCACAGAGCCCATTAACAGCCATATTAGTACGGCGGATTTGAAATTGCTCTTTCTTGTCCAGCCCCCACACTTCCTCGTCTGTTTTATAATCAACATGATACAAGCCCGGCGTTACATCCCCTCCAGCATGCTCGGCAAAATCAATACGAGTGATATAGACACCACCGCGCCGATTATCTGCACTGGGCTGGATAATCTTGTAACCGATCTGTAGGTTCTCAATGATATCCATATGCTCAAAGGCATTACCGGTATTGTTATAGCTCTTCAAGCCTCCAGCGGTGGCCCGCAGTTGGGCAAGGCGGGACATCACCATTGATCCTTTGTAGCCACTTCTTGCTAGCCAGCTGGCAAACTTCCCGGCGATGGCTGCATCAATATAAACCTTACGGCCATCTTTAGCGTCTGAAATCAGGAGGTAGCCGTTTGAGTTATCCCCCATAGCCTTAAAGCCATGTACCTCCATTGCAGGAGAAGCCGCTAAACCAGAACCAAATACCTTCATTCGAGAATCCCTCCCTTATACATAACAATCGGTTTGATCGGGCGTTATTATCTATAAAAATCGGCCAAAATCACGTTATTAACAGATAGCTTTTATACATAATGTGATTTATTTCCAGTTTGAAATAATAAAGGGCAAGAGCTAGCCTAAGCTTTCAAAGATATTGAACAACAAGTGTGGTGGCAAACTGGCTTTAGCTACTTGGCTGTCCTACAGGAATTGTGGAAGCTTTGTGGATTTGTACCAACCAGCAAGTCTATTAAGCTATCTCTACTGGATTCAATTTCTCGCCTCTAACCATATTGCAAGCGCCTACCGCTAGCCCTTGTTTATTGGTACCAATGTATCAACCACTAAAAGTGATACGCAGAAATTGAGACAGTGAGAAACAAAGAGTTGATAGGGGTATTAGAGACAGTCGAAGAATACTTCAAACGAGAAAAACTGGCAGGCTTTAAATCAGAAGGACTACAAAATAGCAATAAAATAAAAAATTATTCCAGCAATACTTACAAACAAAAATAAAAGGGCCTTATACAGGGAACTATTAAAAGCTCCGTAAGGCGAGCATTCAAGGCCCGCCGTACCTCTAAACCTCAATAGCTTGGTTAGCCCACGCGCTTCCCCAAATCTGCCCCTACCATTACCTTCTTGGCCTTTTCCATTTGCAGAAATTCTACCACTGACTCTATTACTTCAGCATCCCAAACCATTTTCCGATGCCCCACACCGTTAATTTTAATCATCTCCGCTGCGGGCCAGGTTTTATGAATTCTTTCTCCGTGGAAGACAGGTACTTCATCGTCTTCAGTATCGTAGATCATTAAGAGCGGGGTATCTTCTGGAGTATACATTTTGCACTGCAACAACTCCTGCCAAGAGTAGCCTATTTGATTCGCTATCTTGTCTTGGCATAGCTCTGCAGTTTCAGGGCTTACCTTCAGCATATTTTTCATAATTTCTATAATGGGCAAGGGAGCACTCGGTGCGCCGAGTATTGCGTAGCACTGGGCTTTAAGCCCAAACTCCCGCGCGCGCATTGTCATCATTCCGCCCATCGAGTGACCGACGATGGCAAATATTTCCGAAAACTGGCTGGCCAGAGAGCAGATATCTTTCGCCATAATATCGAAATTACAAACCTTGCCCTCAGAGTGACCGTGAGCGGTAGCATCGATAGCCACCGCTTGGAAACCCTGCTCAGCAATTGCCATCGCCAAGGTTGCCATTTTTGCGGCTTTGGCTTCCCAGCCGTGGCAGAGAATCACTACAGGCCCCTCCCCCCAGGACCAGGCCGTATTTTCTGTTCCTAAAGCACCTCGGTAAGTAATCTTCTTGGCTTGAGACTGCTGCGCCTTCTCACGCTCTGAATCAGAATAGCGTCTGGGTCGTGAAGACAGGTACATTGCAATATTGGCCGATAACTTTGGGGATAGCCGCCCTGTGAGTTGCATTGTTCCCTGTATTATCTTAAGCATGTTATTAAATCTCTAGCCAAGTGTCTTATATCATCATTGATAGTGGGTTTTGCTAAGGGAGCCTCTGAATAACTCCGTAATGCCTCTGCGGGTCTTGAAGGCTGCAGATGTTAGGCGTAGCTCGCCGCGAATGGCCGTAGCCCTTTGCAAGAGCTGCAACGCAGCAGCTGTGGCCTTCAAGGCCCGCCCTTCGGGGCTTGCAGAGCGATTCACACTCCGCGTTGCGACTTCTTGAAAGGTCTAGACATTCCTGCGAAGCCGCGCCTTGATTGTGAACCGCTCTGCATGCCAGAGGTATCATGGAGTTATTCAGAGGCTCCTAAGCATTAAGAAAAATACACTGATCAAGAATCGCTAAATATATATCAACGTAGAAACACAAAATAATACAGGGCGAATTCAATCAATAGATTAACCGATTCGACAATTATCGCCGCAATAGGAAATAAGACTCTTTTCTGGCTTGCACTCTCTCACAGATGGGAAATTATTCTCAAAGGGAGCCAGCAAAGTTATATCAATAAAATACCGCGCCACAGCTTTTACTATCTTCTTTCCCGGATCTCCAAGACATCTACACTAATAATCTGGCGGTAAGTTGCGGTATTCATATCGCTATCAGACCTCCTACTTATTACCAGTCGCACCTCTGGAAGGTTGGGCATGAACGGAATCAATCTGACATTAGTTTTTTGTGCAGTACTGTTGCTTACCAGCCCGTCGGTTGCGGACTATAAAAAGGGAGATTTTATCGTTCGCGTTGGCGCTGCTGCGGTCGATCCAAACGACGATTCTGGTAGACTTCGCCTAAATGGCACCCCCTTGGACTACACCCGGGTCTACGTGGATACCGGCTACTCCGCTAGCATCACTGGTACCTGGTTATTTGCAGACCACTGGGGACTGGAATTACTGGCAGCTGTACCTTTCCGGCACGATCTCGATGTTCGCGGTTTACCGGACCCGGATACCGGTGATCCACTGGGTCGGGTATCCCTGGGTGACATCAAGCACCTTCCGCCAACTCTCAGCGTACAGTGGTATCCGGTATGCACCGAGTCCTGGGTACAGCCTTATATTGGTGTGGGAATTAACTACACCCATTTCTTCGATGAAGATATCAGCCGCACGGCACAAAACTACTTCGAGACGGCCCTGGGTGCAGACTCAAGGGCATCCCTGAGCCTGAGCAATTCCTGGGGCCTGGCATGGGAAGTGGGCGTAGATATTGCCTTTGGACGAGAGAGCAACTGGCTGTTTAATGCGGCCATCTGGTACTTGAGCATCGATACCAAGGCCAAAATTCGCTTCCGCACAGAAGATAACGACTACGACCGCATCAATGTAAATGTAGATATTGACCCCTGGGTCTACTCAATAGGTATCGGCTATCACTTCTGAGCGGCCTTTTGTCCACTTCTGAATGAACCTGACCCACCCGATGTTCGATTTATTCGAATGATATGGTCGAATTTAACCAATTTTCATTCTACTCGTCCTCTATAAACTGCCCCTTATCCACAGCAGCTACTCCGCAGTGGCGCTCAATTTACAGTTTAAGGACCGACACAATGAATACTTCCACTTTATCCACAGCATCAAATGCCCCCAGTGGTTCCTTGTTTCCAGCCGTCGCAGACCTTTCCGGACGTATTGGCTTGGCAGCAATCTTCTTACTGGCAGGTGTTAACAAGATCCAAAACTATGAGGGTAGCGCTCAGTACCTGGCCTACGGTGGTCTACCCGAGTTTCTGCTCCCATTGGTAATCCTGTTTGAGATAGGCGGTGCCTTAGCTCTGATTGCGGGTTTTCAAACTCGATTAACTGCTCTGGCATTCGCCGGATTTAGCTTACTCACTGCGTTCCTGTTCCATAGCAACCTGGAAGATCAAATGCAGTTTCTAATGTTCTTTAAGAACCTGGCTATAGCCGGTGGTTTTCTGGTGATAGCAGCCCATGGCGCTGGGCGTTTCAGCTTGGACAACAGAAAGAAAACACATTGATTCCATCTGAAGCCAGTCACAAAACAACCGCTATTTAGGAGTATGAAATGGGATTGTTAATTAATGGCCAGTGGCACGACCAGTGGTATGACACCAAGAATTCAGGTGGCGCATTTAAGCGAGAGGCTGCACAGTTACGCAACTGGATTACTGTCGATGGCAGCGCAGGGCCTAGTGGCATAGGTGGCTTTAAAGCTGAGTCTGGGCGCTACCATCTATATGTATCCCTGGCCTGCCCCTGGGCTCATCGCACCTTGATTTTCCGCAAATTGAAAAAGCTGGAAGAACATATCAGTACCTCCGTTGTAAGCCCGGATATGCTTGAGCAGGGATGGAGCTTCAATACCGATGAGGGTAGTAGCGGTGATGCACTATTTGGTTATGACTTTATGCATCAGGTTTACACTCGCAATAAATCCGACTACTCCGGCCGCGTTACGGTCCCAGTACTTTGGGACAAACAGCAAAACTGTATTGTCAGCAATGAGTCATCCGAAATAATTCGCATGTTTAATAGTGCGTTTAATGAAATTACTGGTGATACACAGGACTTTTATCCCAAAGACAAACAGAAAGATATCGAAGCCATCAATCAATTGGTCTATGAAAACATAAATAACGGGGTTTATCGCTGTGGTTTCGCGACGACTCAATCCGCTTATGAAGAGGCCTACCGAAACTTATTTGATGCCCTGGATAAGGTAGAGGCAATATTAGGTAAACAGCGGTATCTGGTAGGCGATAAGGTCTCTGAAGCAGATTGGCGACTATTCACAACTTTAATTCGCTTTGATTCCGTTTATCACGGCCACTTCAAGTGTAACCGGCAGCGTCTGGAAGACTTCCCCAACCTGCGCAATTATGTCCGCGAGCTATACCAATGGCCGCAGGTCTCAGAGACAGTGAATTTCCACCATATTAAACGCCACTACTATTTTAGCCATAAATCCATCAACCCCAGCCAGGTGGTACCTGTGGGTCCAATGATCGATTACAACAGTCCCCACAATCGGGTATAAATACGCTTGCCCCGCGCTTGGGGCAAGTATTTGGGGTTCTAGGCAGTGCAGCTTTGCCCTTGATATTTATCCACAACTGCCGGTATAAGAATCAGGGTTTACATAATGCAAAAAACCACCTTAGAACAATGGCGCATGTTTAAAGCGGTAGTGGATGCCGGAGGTTTTAATCAGGCTTCTGCGCGAGTCCATAAAAGCCAATCCAGTATTCACAATGCGGTTAGCAACCTGGAAGCTGCTCTCGGAGTCAAGCTTTTTGAGATATCTGGCCGCAAAGTGATACTCACGGAAGTTGGCAACCTAATGCTGCGCCGCGGCCAATACCTGCTGGATGAAGTCTCCCGTATCGAGGATATTGCCAAAACCCTTGGTGAAGGCGTGGAATCAGAACTGCGTATCGCTGTAGATGGCGCCTTCCCCCAAAGTGTGGTTTTTCAGGCACTGGAGAAAGTTTCGGCGAGATATCCCCAGGTGAATATCGATATTGTCGATACCATATTGTCCGGTACCAATGAGTTGATCCAAGAAGGGCTTGTGGATTTAGGCCTTTCTGCCTTTCCTATGAAAAATGCTCTCAACGATGAAATTTGCCGTATAGAATTTGTCGCTGTCGCTCATAGAGATCATCCGCTACATCAATTAAATTGCGAACTGACGTACGAGAATCTGAAATTATATCGACAGATTATTGTGCGGGACTCAGCTATGCAGACAAACAGGGATTCAGGCTGGCTGGGAGCGGAACAGCGCTGGAAGGTGGGTAGTTTACGGGCCTCCTTAGATCTTATTGAACAGGGCCTCGGTTTCGCCTGGCTACCCATACCCCTAATTTCCAAGTTACTCAATGCGGGGACGCTTAAAAAGCTTAAATTAAAAAACGGTAGCCTACGCTCCACAAGCTTTTTCTTGAACTTTAAAGACCAGGATAAATTAGGCCCTGCCGCTAGAGAGTTTATTGGTGAGCTAAGATTGCTGACCTTAGATATGCCAACCTCTGAAGAATCTTAAACATTCTATTAATACGAACAACCAATTCATTTTTATCCAATATCTCCTATAACCACAGCAGCCTACCATAGCCAAATTATTTCTACCGATAAGGAACCGGCTATGTACTACTTCAGACCATCAGGGGAACGGGGGCAAGCCCGTTTTGGTTGGCTACACAGCAAACACAGTTTTTCATTTGGGCACTATTATGACCCGAATCATCTGGGGTTTTCCGCGCTGCGAGTTATTAACGATGATACCGTAAAGCCTGGGGCAGGTTTTGACACTCATGGCCATCAGGATATGGAAATTATTTCCTACATTCTGGAGGGTGCTATCGAACATTTAGATAGCGAGGGAAACCACTTTATCGTTCCCGCTGGTGAGATTCAAAGAATGAGTGCAGGTAAAGGTATTACCCATTCAGAGTATAACCACTCAAAGACTAAAAACCTTAAATTCCTGCAAATCTGGATTCAACCTAACCGGAAAGATATTCAACCCAGCTATGAACAAAGGACAATTACTCAAACTGGGGCGCTAACTCCATTGGTAACTCCCGATGGACGCGATAACTCACTAATTATTCACCAGAATGCCAGCTTGTTTCGCCTCCAACTACGTACCGGTGAGAGTTTAAGATTGAACACCCTTAAGCGCCCAGGATATCTTCATATCATCGCTGGTAATGTCGAACTCAATGGCAGTCATCTGCTAGTGGCGGGAGATGGCTTGGGAGTTTATCGGGAAAAAATAGAGTTAACCGCTTCAGCAAATAATGTTCTCGCACTATGGTTCGACTTGCCTCGATAATAGGCAATCTATCAACAGACTGATTCTGTTGGAGCTGTAAACCTGCTCTGAGATACCGCTTCTTGTAACAGGCATTGGAATCTATCTAACCAGAACATTCATCTTTACAAGCACAAGACTACTCACCCTAAAAGCGACAATCTCCGGTTTACACCTAAACTATTAACTTGGCAGTGATTCACTGCTAGATACTGACATCGAGTCACCAGGGATAAAATAATGGGATCAGTAGGCGACATGGAAAGTCGCAATGGCGATAGAAAAGCGCCGGGAAGATGGATCTCCCTGCTTTCTCCGATTCCTCCGGCCATTGTCGCCTTGTTATTGCTTTTTCATCTACCCGATATTTCTGCAGGCAGAGAGTTTTCCTTTGGCATTAGCTGGGTTCCAGATCTGGGCATATCCCTGCGTTTCTATATCGACGGACTCAGTTTTTTATTTGCCTTATTAATCAGTGGTATTGGATTTTTTATCACCATTTATGCCGCCGAGTATTTGCGCGGCAATCCACTATTGCGACGCTTCTTCCTCTATCTCTATCTCTTTATGATCGGAATGCTGGGTTTGGTATTGGCATCCGATCTCATTACTTTATTTGTGTTTTGGGAAGTGACGACAGTCGCGAGCTACCTCCTGATTGGCTTTAACCACTCCAGTGCTGTTGCGCGGCGATCAGCTTTACAGGCTTTACTAGTAACTGCCTTAGGGGGGCTTTGCTTACTTACCGCTTTCTTATTAATGGGACAAATTGTCGATAGCTATGACCTTGAAGAGTTGTTAATAAAAGGGGAACAAATTAAATCCAGTTCACTCTATCTTCCTATTTTGATTCTGGTACTTATCGGAGCATTCTCAAAGTCGGCACAATTGCCTTTCCATTTTTGGTTACCCAATGCCATGGCGGCTCCAACACCGGTGAGCGCATATCTGCACTCCGCCACTATGGTCAAAGCCGGTATTTACCTTCTTGCTCGCCTACATCCGGTACTAGCCCACACTGAATACTGGGAGTGGATTTTAACCTGCACCGGTATTGCCACTGCCGCAGTAGCGGCAGTGGCTGCCCTGCGTCAAACAGACCTGAAACGGGCCCTCGCCTATACCACCGTAATCGCTCTCGGCACTATCACCATGTTTCTGGGTTCTGATGCTTCAGCTGCCGTCGCCGCTGCAATTACTTTCTTGCTGGTTCACTCTTTTTACAAAGCTGCACTGTTTATGGTGGTGGGCATTATCGATCGGCAGACCGGTACCCGGGATTTAACCAAGCTACACGGCCTGGCAAAATTATTGCCCTTTGCGTTTATCGCTGCGCTGGCTTCAGCCCTATCCATGGCAGGGTTCCCGCCGTTCCTTGGATTTATTGGCAAAGAACTGAAATATGAAGGTGCCTTGGCGGTAGCTTCAGAGCCCGCATTGGTGGGCACAGCAGCAATTTTTGCCAATGCGGTAACGGTGACAGTAGCCGGTATGGTAGCCATCAAACCCTTCTTTGGTCCTCCACCCAAAGATGCCAGCCGTATTCGAAGCGCACCTCCCGGTTTATGGATAAGCCCAATAGTTTTAAGCGCTTTCGGCCTCACATTTGGCCTAGCCCCGGACTTAGTCGGTGGCGGACTGGTGGAACCGGCTCTCACAGCGATACTCGGACTTCCAGAAACCATCGACCTAAAACTCTGGCACGGTATTAACATTCCTCTCCTGATGAGTATTCTTACTTTTGTGCTCGGGGTGATTATGTATGTCAATCTCAAACGTATGCGAGCTTGGTTAAACTGGGACTTTACCCATGCGCCAACTAGCGCCGATTTACTGTGGGATAAATCCTTAGAACTATTAAAAGCTTTTGCCGCACTGCAAACACGTATATTGCAAAATGGAATTATGCGGCGTTATCTCACTGTTATTTTTGTTACTCTCTCGATGGCTTTAATTTATGCCTTTATACATACCGGCCACTTCTCACTGGAGTACACTGCACCACGCCTCAATTTAAAAGAGTGGGCAGCCATACTGCTGACGGTAGGAGGCACCTTTACTGCGGGCATTGCGCGTAAACCTCTGACCGCCATTTGCGCACTCGGCGCTCTCGGTGTGGGTATAGCACTAATTTATCTTTTCTTTGGCGCACCGGATGTAGCCATTACACAGATTCTGGTAGAAACGCTGTATCTGGTATTAATTGCTGCGATTCTTCCACGCCTGCCCGTATTTACTCCCGGTAAGAAGGAAGGCTTCCGTCCCAGGGATGCACTGCTGGGTGCCACAGTCGGCCTTTTATTTACTATCAGTATTTTGGTGGTCCTGCAAACCCCATTCGAGAGCCCTGTAAGTGAATTTTACAAAGAGGCAGCAGTACCCGAGGCCCATGGACGCAATATTGTCAATGTCATTCTGGTGGACTTCCGGGCCCTGGATACTTTCGGGGAGATTATTGTGGTGTTCACCGCAGCTGTCGCTGCGGTGACATTACTCGGTCATCATTTAAGACGGGGCAAGCAGTGAACTCTATTATCCTACAGACAGCGACCCGTGTGTTGGTAGCCCTGATCTTGGTCTTCTCCATTTATATGCTGTTACGTGGACACAATTATCCCGGAGGCGGATTTATTGCTGGATTAATTGCCGCTTCTGCTTTTGCCCTGTTTGCTATGGCTTGGGGGATGGAGGCTGCACAAAGTGCTCTGCGCATACCTCCAGGGACCCTCGCCGCCTGGGGAGTTGTCATTGCCGGGTTATCTGGATTAATGGCTCTATTTTGGGGAGATGGCCCCTTTTCCGGACAGTGGTTTGCCATGGTAGGGAGCAAGGAAACTGGCGGAATTATTATCAGCAATGTTTTATTTTTTGATATTGGAGTTTACCTAACAGTACTCGGAGCCGTTCTCACACTGATTTTCGCACTGGAAGAGGCCAGCTAAAATGGAAGCTCCACTCGCCGTTGTCGTCGGCATCCTGATAGCTACCGGCGTTTACCTTATGCTGGCCCGCCACCTGTTACACTACCTGTTTGGCTTGGTACTGATCAGCAATGCCGCCAATTTGGCAATTTTTATCGCCGGACGACTGACCCGTGCCTCGCCACCGCTGGTCCCCAAGGGCCAGGAAGCCCCGCAAATTATCGTTGCCAATCCCCTACCCCAGGCCCTGATCCTAACCGCAATCGTAATTGGCTTTGGCCTGCTGGCCTTTGCCCTGGCACTAATTGCACAAGCTTACCGGGAGCTGGGTACATTAGATGTGGATAGTATGAGAATTGCTGAACCAGTTAAGCCCAAGAGGAAGAAAGCCCCTTGAGTTGGTTATTGGCCCTGCCATTCTTAATCCCTATCGCCACGGCGTTAATTACATTTCCCGCACGCGGCCGTCAATATCTTTGCTCTGCCATTTCTATATTGGGATGCCTTACCGCCCTTTGCGTTAATATTTTTATTCTAATCCTGGTTGAAACCAATGGTCCTCAGGCCGGGCAGATGGGGGATTGGCAGGCCCCCTTCGGAATCACATTGGTCGCCGATCGGCTCAGTGCGGTAATGCTGTTGATCAGTGCCATTGTGGGATTATGTGTCTCACTATTTGCAATATCAGACATCAGTGAAAAACGTGTGAAGATGGGATTTCACAGCTTCTTCCAGCTGCTTTTAGCGGGCGTCAGCGGTAGCTTTATCACTGGTGATTTATTCAATTTATATGTGTGGTTTGAGGTAATGTTAATTGCCTCTTTCGCTCTACTGGTACTCGGTGGTGAGAAAATACAACTGGATGGCGGTATTAAATATGTAGCGTTAAATCTGGTATCCACACTGTTGATGCTGACCTCTATCGGGCTCCTTTATGGGCTCACTGGCACCCTGAATATGGCTCAGCTGCATATTTCCCTGGCAGAGGTGCAAAATCCTGTCGCGATTTCAACATTGGCAGTTATATTTATCTGTGCTTTTGGGATCAAGGCGGCAATATTTCCCCTGTTTTTTTGGTTGCCCGCTTCATACCATGTTCCGCCGGTCGCCGTTACCGCTGTATTTGCCGGTCTATTGACTAAGGTCGGCGTCTACGCGCTTATTCGCACCTTTACTTTAATATTTCCCAATGATCTTGAGTTCACCCGGGATATTTTATTATGGGCAGCATTGCTCACCATGCTGACAGGTGTGTTGGGCGCTGCGGCACATTATGAATTTCGGAAAATACTTGCATTTCATATCATCAGCCAGATTGGATTCCTGGTCTTGGGGCTAGCTCTGAACAGCCCCCTGGCACTGGCCGGATCTGTTTTCTATATGGTCCACAACATTGTGGCAAAAACGAACTTATTCCTGATCAGTGGTACTGCTCAGCGCCTCACAGGCAGTTATGAATTGAATGAGATTGGCGGTTTATATCGGTCCAGTCCGTTTCTATCGACATTATTTTTTATAGCCGCATTCAGCTTGGCTGGATTTCCTCCACTATCAGGTTTTTGGGCAAAACTGCTATTGGTCAAGGCTAGCCTGGACCAGGCCGCCTATATCGTCGCTGCTGTCGCGTTAATTACCGGGGCACTGACTCTATTTTCAATGAGCAAGATATGGGCGGAAGCATTCTGGAAACCTCACCCCGAGGAGCATTGCAAGAATTTATACAGCTTAAGTGGTGCGGAGCGCTTCCAGCGGCTGCTTCCAGTCATATTGCTCGCACTTATCACCTTGACCTTGGGATTTGTTCCTGAACCTTTTATAGAGTACTCCCTGGGTGCTGCCGGAGAGTTATTGGAGCCTGATGATTACCTGAACGCAGTGTTGCCAGGTATTGTTCATTCAATTACGGATAACTGAATAGAAATGCGTATTTTTCTATTAAATTTGCTGCTCGCCATCAGTTGGTCTGCGCTGACGGGAAATGCTTCCATGGCGAACTTTTTCTTTGGCTTTTTGATCGGTTTTTTGGCACTTCGAGTATCTCCCATACTGCCTGGGGCACAAACCTACTTTACCCGCCTGCCGCGCTTGGCTCATTTATTTTTTTTCTTTCTCGAGGAGCTAGTATTATCCAGCCTGCGCGCCGCCTACGAAGTCTTTTCACCCCGCTTACAAAGCCGGCCTCTGGTCGTACGACTACCCATGGAGAGACTCGATAGAAACCAGATTTTTATTCTTACCAACTTAATTTCGCTGACACCGGGTACGATGGTATTGGACGTCACCCCCAATAATGATGCCTTAATCGTACATACTATGTTTGTCAGTGATCCAGACACCTTTCGCGAAGAAATTAGAGAGGGGTTTGAGAAACGGGTTAAGGAGGCGGTTTCCTGATGTTTCTCACAATTATCGATATTCATTCACCACTGGTCACAGTAGCAATCAATATTGCCTCCTTTCTATTATTACTCGCCCTGGTAATGTGCTTCCTGCGTATCGCTTTGGGCCCCACCTTAGCGGACAGGGTTGTCGCTCTGGATGTTCTCAACATTTTGGCCGTGGCCTACTGTGCACTACTGGCAATCGCCTCGGGACAACCCGTGTACCTGGACGCTGCCATCGCCCTGGCCCTGGTCGCATTTTTAGTGAGTGTGGCCTTTGCCCGCTTTATTGAAAAAAGCGGCTCGCGCACAGTCACCCACAGCCATAGGGGTCGTGATGACATTTGATGAAATTTTTATCGCTTTGATAATTCTGGTGGGCAGTTTTTTTGGGTTCAGCGCCGCTTTGGGCTTGCTGCGAATGCCGGACTTTTACACTCGAATGAGTACATCGGGAAAAGGGGCTACGGTATGTTGTGGGTTATTACTGGCGGGCGTAGCAATTCTCTTTAGCGATGCCCAAGTGACCGCCAGGGCCATTGCTGCCATCTTATTCTTATTACTGACAGTTCCAATCGGTGTACATATGATTGCCCGGGCAGCCTACCGGGCCGGCACTCCCATGTGGCGAGGTACCGGCTCCAAGATCAAGTTCAAGAACCCGATGCGCAATATTCAGTAAGGACTAAATCTTTTCGCCGTAAAGCTCTTCGATCATCTTCTCACTGCGTTCACGCAACTGATCCATATCCGGGTCCTGTAAAATGACATGACCCATTTTGCGCCCAGGGCGAAGTGCTTTGCCGTACAGCCAAACACCATCGTTATCCTGCTTTGGAGCTACATCAACCCCCAACATATTGACCATCGCAACTGGCACCGGGCAGACAGTATCGCCCAGGGGCATATCCAGTATCGCGCGGATATGATTGGCAAATTGGCTGGCCTCAGGGCCGACAAAGGTCCAGTGACCGCTGTTGTGAACTCGCGGTGCCACTTCGTTGACAATCAGGCCACTCTCACTGACAAAACACTCAACGGCCAATACACCCACATAGTCCCAGTCCTTCAGCAGGGTCGCCAGGTAACCCTCTGCGGCCTTGAGCAGCTCCGGGTTGTCGTAGGGAGCGGTGGACAGCAGTAAGGTGCCGTTGCGGTGGCGGTTTTCCGTCAGCGGATAGGCTTTAATTTCACCAGATGCCGAACGAGCACCGATAATGGAAACTTCACAGGCGAAATTCACCCCAGCCTCAACGACACACTCCTGATCACCAGCTTGGGGAATGGCAGCATCCAAGTCTGCAGCACTCTTCACACACCATTGATTCTTGCCGTCGTAGCCATTTTCACAGCTCTTAATAAACGCCGGATATCCCAGTTGGTCGACCGCTTCCCGCAGCTCTTTTTCACCCTGTGCTGCTGCGAAAGGTGCAACAGGCAGTCCAGAGTCTGTGAGTGCTCGCTTCTCACGCAAACGGTGCTGGGCCTTCTCTGTAATATGCGGGTCCGGATATACCGGGCAAAAGGGCTGAAAAGAGCGCAGCAAGTCCACACTCACTTGCTCTCTCTCACTGGTGATCACTTCCGGGCGTCCCAGTGCCTGATACAAGGCCTCAGGGTCCTGTCCCGGTTCCATCTCCACGATAGTCCCCAGCCCCTTCACACAGTCGGTGTTTTCACCGGTCTCAGCCAGGAAACTGAACTCCACTCCGAGGGGCTGCCCCTCTTGAGCCATCATCTGTGCCAACTGCCCACAGCCAATAATGGCAACTCGTCTCTTACTCACAACGATCTCCTATCACTCAACCGTGATCGGGACTTGCTCGGTCTGACGCTCACGCCAGGCGATCAGGCGCTTCTGCAATTCCGCATCAGCCAAAGACAACATCTGCGCAGCCATCAAACCTGCATTGTAAGCACCGGAAGCACCGACCGCCTGGGTTGCTACCGCCACACCGCGAGGCATCTGCACAATGGATAACAAGCTGTCCATACCCGTCATAAAACGGCTCTCAACCGGCACTGCGATCACAGGCAGGGGAGTCAAAGCAGCGATCATACCCGGTAAGTGGGCGGAGCCGCCGGCGCCGGCAATAATCACTTCGGTACCGGATTCGTGGGCACGGCTGGCAAATTCAACCATGCGCTGGGGAGTTCTGTGGGCCGAAACCACAGCAGTAGCAAAGGGAACTTCGAGCTCTTCCAGAGGCTTAGTCGCGTTGCTCATGGTGGCCCAATCTGAGCGGGAACCCATTACGATAGTGACTTTTTCAAAGGGAATCGGCTTCACTTGCGATTAACTCCAATATTGAACGAGCGCCAGATAGACGGGAATCGCCACCAGCACATTGAAAGGAAAGGTAACTGCCAGGGACAAAGTGATGGACACACTAGCATTGGCCTGCGGCAGGGCAACGGACATAGCCGCAGGCACAGCGATATAAGAGGCACTGCTACCGAGCACCGCGAGCAGAAAGATACCACCAGGCGACAAACCCAACAAACTCCCCAAGATACCGCCAGCGGCACCGCCAATCAGCGGCATAAAAATGCCGAAGCTGAGCAGGAAAGCCCCCTGCCCTCTAACATCGGCCAACCGCGCCGCAGCGACACGCCCCATTTCCAGCAGAAAGAGCGCCAATATGCCATGAAACAGGGTCCCAAACAAAGGCATTACTGAAGCGGTACGCTCTCCAGCCCAGGCTCCGATAACGATTCCCCCCAGGAGCAACAGTACTCCCTGGTTGCAGGTGACCTCGTGAAACACCCGGCGCTTGCTCGAACTGCCCATCGATTGCCGCGCCAACAGCATGCCGACAATGATTGCCGGGACTTCAAGAAGTGCTACAAACAGAGGGAAATACGCTTCGTATTCAATATTCTGTGACTGTAGCAGGGCCACCGCCACCGCGTAGGTGGCAACACTGACAGACCCATAGTGCGCCGCCGTTGCCGCCGCATCCACACGTGACCACTTGCCAATCCAGCGCAAGATAGGGAAAGCCACCAGGGGTAACAGAGCACCAAAAGCCACCACCGCCAGGGACTGGGGAACCAGGGTGGCAGCGGAATACGCACTTAGAGCAGCACCACCTTTCAAGCCGATGGCGATTAGCAGGAAGGTAACGCAGCTCTGGTAAAGACCTTTGGGTAAACGCAGGTCACTGCGAACCAGCTGGGCAAAGGCGCCCAGCAGAAAGAAACCAACAACAATATCCAACTGCATCTCTATCGCTGTCCCCGGCGCTGTCTGGAGCGATTATTGGAGATACGTATGCGTTTCGGAGTTTGCTGCGCCATCAGCCAGTAAGCAGCATTGGCCAGAACCACCACTAGGCCTACAGCCATCAATGGAACCCCGTTCATACCGGCAAGATTTACTGACAAGCCTGCGCATAAAACTAACAAGCCGACAATCACGCCAAATAAGAGTTGTGATCTCTGCATTGATAATGCCCCCACTGGTTATTGAAATTGACGCATTATCGGAATTGCTATTGATAGATAAAAATAGATATTTATTATGTAAACTATAAACCAAAACCTATATAGGTGATTTTGTGCCCTTAACTCGTGCCCATGCCCGCATTGGAACCGTTCGACAACTGGAGATCCTGCTCTGTGTCTACGAGTTGGGCAATATCAGCGCCGCTGCCAGAAAACTGCACCTGACCCAGCCAAGCGTATCGATGCAGCTGGCCAAACTTTCCGATGCGGTGGGTCTACCTCTGTATTACTCGGTGGGCAGGCAACTGCAATTTACGGAGGCCGGGCAAACCCTGGTAGAAAGTGCCAGGGAGATCCTGAAGAGTTACGAGTATCTGGACCTGAAACTGGCCCAATTGCGAGGGTTGGATACCGGCAGCCTACAGCTGGCAGTAGTGACCACCGCCAAATACTTTATCCCTCACCTGATCGGGGAGTTTTATCAGCAGCATCCGCGACTGGATATCCACTTCAGGGTGGGCAATCGCCAACAGATTATTGATTACACCGGTGAGGATGAAGATGATTTCTACGTTTTCAGCCACCCTCCAAAAAGCCAGGATCTGGAGCTTGTGGAGTTTCTACCCAACCGCTTACTGGCGATAGCACCGGAAAACCACCCACTGGCCTCCCGTAAAAAAATCTCCTTGCAAGAATTTGCAGACTGTCAGTTCCTGCATCGAGAGGAGGGTTCCGGTACACGCCACGCCATTGAACAGTTCCTGCGCAAACGCAATGTAGACCTCAAGCTCCGTATGACCATTGAGAGCAATGAAGCCATTAAGCATGCGGTTATGTCCGGCCTGGGGGTCTCTATATTATCGGAACATACCCTGGCATTTGGCGGGCGTGCAGGTTTATCGATTCTCGATATTGAGGAGCTTCCTATTGTTACCCACTGGTATTTAGCCCGACGCAAATCCCGTCCGCTGTCTCCCGCCGCACAGAAATTCCTGGAGTATGCACGCAATCTGGAAAAGGTGCCCTTGGGGAAACTCTCTTAACCCTCAATTTCCCCCTCTCACCCCAATCTTCCAGAGATATTGGCTTCCCCCAAAGTCATATCTCTAGCACTCCCCTGACATCATGCCTGTTGAATAATTTAGTCCTCAAAATTTGAAAAATTTACTGCGAGCTTTCTCAACCCTGCTACTTTTTGGGGTACTTGGCCCATGTATTGCCGGTATTTATTTACACCTCCCTATGGCAATTAAGTAGTTTTGCCTGTACCTGGATTTTCAGAGATGGATATCGCGATGATCGCAAAAGGATTTAGCAAAGGAATTATTACCCTGATTTTTACTCTCTCTACATTGTCAACTCATGCCCAGGATGATTGGCGTGATATCGAGTGGGGGGAATTTATTGTTCGCTTCGGATTAACTTACGTCCAACCAAATGACGAGGGCACAGCGCTAAAATATCGGGTTTTACAGCAGTGGGATTTATATAACAGCAGCTGGCAGATCGATACCGCTCACGCCTGGCAAATATCGGGGGTCTGGCGCCCCAGCGACCGTTGGGGTATTGAGTTGATGCATATTAATGGCGCCAACTACGGTACAAAACTGGATAACTTCACCGGCAACGTCGGGCGAAACCAAATCCAGCTGGGCGACTTTAGTACCACTACAACCATGGTGTTTGGCAACTGGTACTTCATGGACCCCTCCTATCGTACACGACCTTATATAGGCGCGGGAATAAATTACACCAACTTCCACACGGTTGAAATCAGCCGCCAGTTTAACGAGTACCTGTTGGACTCTGGGCTCTCGGTCGCACCAGGATCATTTAATATGGGACACTCCTGGGATTGGGGGCTACAGGCTGGCTTGGACTACAGCCTAGACTTCCGAGATTGGCGCTATCCGATCCTGCTTAATTTATCCACGGTTTATTACCTAGCGGATACTGATGCCACTATCGATTTTCCCACAGAACTGGGCAGAGATCGCCTTTACGCCCATTTTGACTACAACCCTTGGATCATAAATTTTGGCGTCGGCACTAAATTCTAGTTTATGGGAATGATTTTTAAAGTTGGGCGAGAATAGAAGCCAGTTTCTAAAGCCTGTGAATACATGAATTGTATTTCGCCCAACTAGAACCGTGCGGTTAAATCGCAAACATTTACTGTAAATATTTGGCACGATAAAAGGAATAACTGTGTCTATCCATAAAATTGGACACCCGGCATTGCTCGTAAGGCTGGTACAACTCACCTTGGTAATTCCTCTTGTGCTTATTTTTTACAATAAATCTATTGCGCAATGCAACCCAGGTAATAGCGGTACTGCCAGCGCAGATCAAATCACTTGTGATGAAGATAATGACCCCAATGGCGCAGATATAGAAACCTTCGCCGGCAACGACACCATCACCCTGAATGGAGGAACGGCAGAAAATGTACTTGCCGGTGAGGGAAATGATGAAATAAATATTACCGGCGGCATAGTCAATTTGTTTGTCAATGGCGGCGCTGGTAACGATACGATAACCCTCGATGAGCGTTCCAGTGATGTTGGAGATTATCTGGAGGGAGGCGGCATTCATGGAGGCGAGGGCGATGACAACCTGATCCTACTCGATGGGCTGTCTTTCCATGTTTGGGGAGGTGATGGAAACGATACCATTACCCTGGATGGAGGTTTTATTTTTAATTACCTGGATGCCGGTAATGGTGATGATTATATCTATTGGGATGAGGGCATCAGCAACGAAGTTCGAGGCGGCTCCGGATCAGATACCCTCCTGATTGACTCACACTCATTCGACGGTGATGTAGTACTGGATGGTGGTGATGATCTCAGTGCAGATGACGGAGAGGTTGACAACTTGATATTCAAGCTGGATTACTCCGTTGATGGGACACTTTTAAATAACTGGGAAAGGATAGTTATTTGGGGTAGTTCCAAAATGATATTTACCGGGAGCTTAGCCGTCGGTGGAGGCCTCGACGCAGAGGGAAACCCGCTTGGCCTGGATATTCGATGGGGAGGGCAAGCATTTTTTGACAGCGACAGTTATGTGATTACAGGAGATATATCCAATAACGGAACCATTGACCTATCTAATAATAAATTCAACACCCTCACCATAGCCAAAGACGACACAGGAAACTATGGAAATTATCGCTCTGACAACGGGCGCTTATGGGTAGACGCCGTTCTAGAAGATGATTTTTCACAAAGCGATCAGCTAATTATAGAGGGAGACACATCCGGCACTACGACCATCTCTGTCTTTAACCGTTCAGGTAAAGGAAAACGGACAGTGGGCAACGGGATCAAAGTGGTCTCCGTCGAAGGGGAGTCAAATGCACAATTTACCCTGGCTGGGGATTTTGTCAGCAAAGATGATCAGCAGGCAGTGATAGGTGGAGCCTATGCTTACACATTGCACCAGAATGGCGCAGGAGGAAGTGATGATGGCAGCTGGTATTTGCGTTCAACTGTGGATAACTCTTCAGTATTTCCTGAAAGCGGAATGATCCGCTGGCAACCTACTGCAGTACTCTACGAAGCCCTCCCGCAAATTCTCAGAACACTCAATATTCCCTCTTCACTGCGCAGCCGCCTGGGTAATCGCTATTGGGTAGGTACAAGCTATTTGGACCTGGCCAGTAGCGAGTATAGCGATGCCCAAGAGCAGGCAATTGATAATCGTGGACTTTGGATCAGGAACTCTGCCCGGCATATTACCCTTGACCCCAATGAGTCCAGTACCCGTGCAAACTGGAAACAGACTTACTATCAAGTACAAGTGGGCTTTGATTTACCAATACAAGTCTCCGTATTTGGAAGCCAACTTATTGGCAGCGCCGCTTTGCACTACGGCGATTCAAATAACGATGTGAGTTCATTTTTTGGTGATGGCTCAATCGATGCGAGTAACTACGGCGTCAGCGCATTTGTCACCTGGTATGGATTGGATGGCATTTTTATTGATAGTCAACTTAAGCTAAATTGGTTTGACTTTGAAATGGATGCCAAATCACTGCGCGAACTCAATAATAGCGATGAAGCATTTGGTTACGCCTTGTCTATCGAGGGCGGCAAGAGTTTTAAACTGCATGATTACTATTCCTGGACACCCCATGCGCAATTGATTTACACCTCGGAGGAAGCCAACAACTTGCAGGATATCTATGCAGTACAAGCTACAGATATCAATAACAATGGCTTCCTCTTACGTTTGGGAACCATCTTTGAAAAGCGCAAGAGCCAGCGTAAGAGCAGTCGCAATATGTATGGCTCAATTCCCCTGGAAAGGTTCTCTCTATTCGCAACTCCGAGCCTTATTTACAATATCGACCAGAGGACTAATTTACTCGTATCGGAAACCCGACTCAGTCAAAAACCTGATACCTGGTACGGTGAATTGCGCTTGGGCGCGAGCTACGATGAGTGCGGTGATCACTGTTCTATCTATTCAGAAATTTATTACAGTAGCAGTTTGGAAAACCTGGGGAATAGTTTTTCCGGAGGCTTGGAATTAGGATTTCGTTATAAGTGGTAGCAATTTGAGATCAAACTGAAAGCCAAATATCAACCTTAGAGTACGACAGCTACATTACCTATAGATTAAGCAGCGCCTATTCACTCTAAGAGTAACTGAGATAAATTATATTCAGAGAATACTCTGCGTATTTTCTTATCGTTACCACACTTTCCCTTTAAATTTTGTTTCTTCAAGCCGCTAGCCTGACACCCAGGGATTGTTAAAAACCTATCCCTCCAGAAACGAACATCTGGCACTCTTGCACAACGAATTCCTTGCCTCATACTCATGGCTTTAAGCCAGATATCATCCGCATTAGGACATAACTCCAAAAACTTATCTTTATTTAGAACATCGGGATGTAAAGAGCCGGGATAATATAAAACACCCCCAACTCCAGTAGGAAAAACACGATAAGAAGGTTTAATATTCATATTGCACCTCCAAGTTTCCCGCGTTGTCCTCCATTTGTTGTAAGGCAATACATTGCCTTTTTTATCAACACCTATCCTGTGAGCTCGATGACAGAAAATATGTGATGGGAACTTTAAATATGACTGATACAGCATATCGATGGTATCCATCGGGTAGAGGATATCGTCATCCACCGTGATTATCAGGCTATCAGGAAATTTTTGAAGCGCGTAATAATACTTTGTGTAAGGTCCTAGATCTTCATCAACAAATTCAATTCTCAATCCACGATCTACCTGCCTCATTAAAATATTGGGCAACATATAATCTGGAAATTCTTTGGTCGATAGCCAAAGTACAATTAAATCCGCCTTTAGCGACTGCTGAAATAAACTCTCGATACACAAATGGATATCATGGATTCGCTTTCCATAGCTAGTCAGAGAAACAACAATACTGTGTTTAGCCGCATTACCTACCCCAGAATCATTACCACTGAGGGTCGACTGCTCCAATATTCTCTTCCAGACCAGAGCATCTAATTTTAGGTTGTTGTTGATTGTATTTTTCTTGCTGCGCTTCGCCGTAAAACCCTTGAACATATTGACTTTACAATCTGGGGTTGAGACAACTCAATGCCTGGTTTTAGACATATACCTAAAAAGGACATTCAGTAATCCGTGGCCGCACATTAGAATTATTGAAATTCATAGTGCAGTAACAGAAATTGGTATAGGCGAGCACAATTTTCCGAGATCGACCACACCCTCAATAGTAAAGGTATGGTCTAGTTTTCGGTAAATGCAACATTTACTACCCTACTTCACCTGCTCCTTCCGTCTCAGAGGCCAGTTTTTTCGTTGCGCCACGGCGACCATATAACGCCAAAAGAACGCCAGATGGGAACATCAATACACCGTAAACTGCTGAGGGCACGGACATCTCACTCGAGTGTAAGAGCGTGAGGGTTACCATCATTCCGATGGTACTGTTCTTAATACCGAGTTCCGTTGCAACCGCAACCCCTTCCCGCTTTGGCAGGCCAGCAACCCGGCTGATAAGAAGCCCCAATAGCACACCACAGAGATTCAATAGAATGACCGAGGGTCCAGCTTGAACCATCAAGTCTGCAAGGCGATCGCGAATTCCCCAGATAAGGCCTGCTACCAGTGCAAGCAATACAACCCCGCCAAAAATACTGACTATTCCCTCTGCGCGGCGAGCCAGGTGCGGTCTCCAGGCGCGAAATAGCATCCCTATCACAACAGGCAAGAGGACAATACTGGATAACATCACCACTGTACTCGCGAATGGCAGAGTTATAGTCTGGTCAGCGCCGAAATAAGTTCGAAGCGCATAATTTGCGAAAAGCGGTAAACTGGCAATAGTAATCAGGCTAGCAGAAACTGTTAATACAATAGAAAGCGCCACGTTACCGCGAGCCATCAAGGTAAACAGGTTCGATGTTGTGCCTCCCGGACAGGCGGCAATAATGACTAGGCCAACAGCAATGGCCGGTGGTAGATTTAATCCCCAGCAGAGGCCAATTGCTATAGCTGGCATCAGGAGAATTTGGGTAAAAGTTCCGATAATAAGGCCAATAGGCTTTACCGTTACCTGATGGAAATCCCTGGCAGTTAGGGTCATCCCTATTCCCACCATGATGATAAACAGCGAGATAGGTAAGCCGATCGAAATAAGGGGACCTGATTCCATGATTTTCTCCAGTATCAGTCACTGTAAGAAAAATACCCGACCAAAATCAACTTCCAGAATACAGCTGGCACTGGAGATGGATAACGAAATCAAGGCAGAAACTTCACTGCCAGGGGACTTATTTCGACATCGGTAATTCGCTGATTTTCTTGGTGCTCGGATCGATTCTTATAAGTGTAATTATTATTTTTAGTTCAGATGGTAAAGCAATCATAGATGACTTCACCAATGTGTCTTGTATTTTAGCAATATACAGAAGTTTAATGACTCAGGAAACGATACAGAAGGCCATGATTTCCTCCCTGAAAAGCGGACAGGTAGATAATTGGGACAACTTAATGTGGTCCGTGGGAAGTTCGGATATTCCCACTAGCGAGGGCTCCGTTACAGCTTTTAGTGCAGCTAACCAACTCCCCTGGCTTCTACCCACGCGACGAAAGTCCCTATTGGAATACTTTTCCTGCCCGAAAGTAAAAGATGTACTTTCCCCTGAACTGGATAATTACCTGCACGAACTCAGCCTCAATAAACCCAATAACCGCTTGGGCACTTACTTTGAAAGGCTCTGGTCATTTGCCTTTGACAAACATCCCGACTACCAGCTGCTCTACCAAAACCTCCCTCTAAGGTCCGGCGGCAAGACACTGGGGGAACTCGACTTCGTCGTGCAACACCTGCCCAGCAACCAGTGTGAACACTGGGAAATTGCCGTAAAATTTTATCTCCAGGTTACCGATATCCATTGGGTAGGGCCTGGAATCAAGGACCGACTGAATATCAAACTGGCAAGAATGGCAGATCATCAACTGCCACTGATTGAAATGCCGGCAGTTCAATCAATGCTGAAAGAGCACGGCCTAGAGATAGATCGCCAATGGGCGCTAATGCCTGGGAGACTATTCAAACCGCTGGATACACTTCACCGGCCCTCCAGTCATGATCTTTGGTGGGTATCGTTATCTGAGTTTCGGTCATTCTCCCTGCGCCAGGCAAACCGCAGTGCTCTCGAGTGGCTGGCACTCCCCAAGCAAGCCTGGCTGGCGCCTCAGAGCAGCACCACCGGCATGACTGCCGATCAATTGCTAGAGGCGCTGCTGCCCGAAAGCTTTACCCGCCCACTGTGCATCGCCGCCGTCGATAAAAACGGCGAAGCCTGCAGAGGCTTTATCGTGCCCGACAACTGGTACCAAAGAGCCAAAAGTAGCTTGAGCATATAACCCCGGCTGCGCCAGCCTCTCCCCAAATCAGAATCCGGGAGCCTCTCGCTGGCCTCACATTATTTTCTAAATTGGTGATTGACATAGATCAATTTACATTTACAATTTTCAGAAATTTCTGAAACTTAAGAAGTAAATGAAACTATCGAGTCAAGCCCAGGCATTCGTACTGCACTTTGGTGAAATGGGTAGCCGCTGGGGATTCAATCGCACGGTGGGACAAATGTTTGCACTACTCACCATTCATCCCACGCCACTCAATGCCGAGCAATTGGCCCAGGCACTGAAGATCAGTCGTGGCAATGTCAGTATGGGGCTCAAAGAGCTACAGGCCTGGCGCTTGGTTGAGCTGCACCATCAACCGGGCGATCGCAAAGATTATTTCACTGCAGCTGGGTCAATCTGGGACCTCGCTCGCACTGTCTTCGAGGAGCGCCGCAAGCGAGAGCTCGACCCTACATTAAGTCTGCTTCGCCAGCTGCTGCTCAATGAACCCCAAGATGAGCTGGATGCCCAGGCACAGGAAAAAATCCAGGAAGTTTACAGCTTGCTGGAGCTGCTCGAAGAATTTGCCAACACACTCAGCAAGCTAGAACACCAGGACCTGCTTAAATTGATGAAGCTAGGCTCCGGTATCGTCAAGCTACTGGAACTCAAAAGTAAGATGACAGGTGGACAGAACACCTCAAACTAGCGAAAAAAACGCTAGTACGAGGAATATACCGCTGCACTCAAAGCGAAATAACACTTTCATCTGAAGCACTTATTCCGGGGAGAAACCCATAGGGCCAAATCCATGGCTAAAAGCCCCGGCATATTTTTAATCCAGCAGCCCATAGTGCTGGATTAATAACGGCACAAGGCCGTGCCGCTGCCGATCCAAAGTCGGCTCCTGCAGGATTGTATACGCGGGAACACACACCTGCCTCTATATTTTCTTGCAGTGCCGATTAGCACAGGAGGTGCTAATCGGCTCACTGGTTCAAAGATCTCAGACCAGCAGAGGCTCTCATGCTAGATACCCTGATCCTTTCCAGGATACAGTTTGCCGCAAATATTAGCTTTCATATTCTATTTCCAACAATCACCATCGCACTCGCGTGGATCGTTTTCTTTTTTAAATTACGCTACGACCAAACTAATAATCCGGTCTGGATGCGCGCATATCGTTTTTGGGTAAAAGTCTTTGCCCTGACATTTGCTCTCGGCGTAGTGAGTGGCATCACTATGTCATTCCAGTTCGGGACAAACTGGCCCGGCTTTATGGCCCAGGTCGGCAATATCGCCGGCCCGCTTCTCGGATACGAAGTACTTACTGCATTCTTTCTCGAAGCAACCTTTCTCGGCATTATGTTGTTTGGCATTAATAAGGTGCCAAGCAAAATACATACTTTATCTGCCTTTATTGTGGCAACAGGGACCACTCTATCCGCTTTTTGGATTATCGCTCTCAACTCCTGGATGCAAACACCTGCCGGATTCGATTTACGGGATGGGGTCGCCTACCCGGCAAGCTGGATGGAAATTATCTTTAACGCCTCTTTCCCCTACCGACTTACACATATGCTGCTGGCTTCGGGTCTGACGGCATCTTTCTTTGTTGCGGGGATTTCCGCTTATCGGATTCTTAAAGGAGACCCCAAACGCGCGCCCCGGCTCGCCCTTAAAACAGGACTGGTTCTCGCTGCCATCTTTATTCCGATTCAAATCTATGTTGGTGACTTACACGGACTCAACACTTTTGAGCACCAGCCGCAAAAAGTCGCCGCAATGGAGGGGGTCTGGGAAACAGAGCGCGGCGCACCCCTACTGTTATTTGCGATACCCGACGGAGAAGAGAAAACCAACCATTTGGCGATCGGCATTCCCAAGATGGCCAGCCTTATCCTTACCCATGAGTGGGATGGTGAGATCAAGGGAATTAATGAATTCCCCGATAATCACCCACCGGTAGCCCCCGTATTTTTCGCCTTCCGCATTATGGTCGGCATAGGAATATTGATGCTGCTAACCGCTTGGGGAGGGGTCTATCTATTGCGTAAAGGTGAGCTGCCTCGCTGGATGCTCAAAACCCTGGTCGCGATGACATTCTCCGGCTGGATAGCCACTTTGGCCGGTTGGTATGTCACAGAAATTGGACGCCAACCCTGGCTCGTAACAGGAGTACTGAAAACCGCCGACGCTGTTACTCCAGTACCACCTTCTCATGTCGGTTTTTCCCTAACCCTTTATCTGGTTGTCTACGTGATATTGCTCTATGCGTACATAAGAACCCTGAAAGTGATGGCCCTGAAGTCTGTAAAAGTCGAGGAGTTTGAAACTCAGGAACTATTCGCCGGCACTAGCTTAACCAACCGCCCAAAAGATACCGAGAAAAATGACAAGGGAGAAGGCAAATGACCGGTAGCGCTTCTGCAGCGGCCTATTGGCTGCCTGTCGCCTTTGTGGCCCTTATGGGCCTGGCGGTAATAGTCTACGCAATTCTGGATGGCTACGATCTTGGTGTGGGCATTTTGCTCCCCATGGGAGAAGAGGAGGAATCGCAGCGGGATACCATGATCGCATCCATTGGCCCCTTTTGGGATGCCAACGAAACTTGGCTGGTGCTGGCAATCGGTTTGCTCCTGATTGCATTCCCAATCGCACACAACCTGGTGTTAATGCATCTATATATACCAGCTGCGATTATGCTGGTCGGGCTAATCATGCGAGGAGTGGCATTCGACTTTCGTGCCAAGGCTGCCATCGACAAAAAGCTAACCTGGGATCGAACCTTTAAGGCGGGGTCTATTATTACCAGCCTTGCG
Organism: Microbulbifer maximicatervae (SeqCode); assembly: GCF_052467815.1. Taxonomy (NCBI): domain Bacteria; kingdom Pseudomonadati; phylum Pseudomonadota; class Gammaproteobacteria; order Cellvibrionales; family Microbulbiferaceae; genus Microbulbifer; species Microbulbifer maximicatervae (SeqCode). Next base: position 2,235,434 of record NZ_CP174326.1, on the reverse strand, counting down.
CAGGGGTACATGCTGGGGCAGTACGTGATTGGCTTTAAGCCCGACTGGTCTGCACAGCTTTTTTCAGCGCTCAGCGCTCTGGGAGTTACCGCCGCATACGCCTATATTGGCGGCGCCTGGTTGGTTCTTAAAACCGAGTCGGAGCTGCAAAAACGAGCGACTACGTGGACCCGTTACGCAGGGCGGGCCACCCTGCTTGGGGTGGTTGCAGTATCGGCCATCAATCCTCTGGTAAACCCAACAGTATTTGACCGATGGTTTACCTACCCTCTGGTTATGTTTGTACTACTCGTCCCCACCCTGTGCTTTATTGCCTTTGTCTCCAATGATGTTCTGCTGGCGAGAATGCCTAAGCCTGCGGACAGACATAAAGCGGTTCCTTTTTTTACCGTCGTTGTTATTTTCCTGATGTGCTTTATCGGCCTGGCTTTCAGCTTTTTCCCTGATATTGTTCCCGGCCAACTAAATATTTGGCAGGCAGCCAGTGCCACCGCCTCATTAAAATTTATTCTTGTGGGTGCGGTAATAGTAGTTCCCGTCATCCTCGCCTATACCGTTTTCTCTTATTACGTCTTCCGAGGAAAGGCGACAGAGCTACATTATCACTAGCTTCATTTCCATTCGGCTGGCAGAAATACCTGCTAGCCGAATTTAATTAATTAATGTGGAACTACCCCACAAATCAAACAAGTTCTTCTTGCTCGCCTGAATTTGGTACGATTATAATAATCAATTCCAAAAGACAATTTTTTACATGGAAGTAAAGCGTATGCTAGCCCATGGCCAGTACCGCTTGTCTATAGGGGGAGGTAATTTGAACCAAATCGATCGACGAGCTATCAGCCGGCGCGACACTGCCAGTCCGCGCAAACCACAACGCAAAAATGGTCGGGAGAAGTATGAAAAGCTTCTTGACGCCCTTGAAGTATTAATTACTGAACAAGACTCTACGGATATTAGCCTCGCAAACCTTAGTCAGGTTGCAGGTGTTCCAGCAGCGTCTGTTTATCATTTCTTCCCAAGTGTAGATGCCAGCTTAACCGCCCTGGCCGAGCGTCACTATAAGTCTTTCGGTGACGTAGTATTGGGCCATTCGGATTTTTCTCCGTCAGAAAGCTGGCAGGATATGCTGAATCAGCTGTGCGACCTTGTGCGCGGCTACTATGAAGAGAATCTCGCGGCACTAAAAGTACATTTTGGACCTCAGTCCAGTTGGGCATTACGCCAACTACAAATGGAAAACAATTGGCGCCTGGCAGATACTCTGATCAAAAACCTGTCTCGGGAGTTTGAGTTGCCACCCTCTCAGGATTGGCGAGACCGGTTTATGTGTGCCATCAACATTAACGACTCTTTCTGCTCCCAGTCTTATTCCCGCTTTGGGAAAATAACAGAAGACTCCGCAGCAGAGGGGAAACGGGCCGCTGCAGCCTACTTAAAGCTCTACCTCGGTGAGCTTTTGCAGAGGCGCCAATTGCGCTTTGCCCCACTGGAGGCTTCGGCCTAAGCCCAGTAGCAGAACCGCAACAAAAAAGCCCGACAAGTAATTGTCGGGCTTTTTTGTGCCCGTCACTTCCTCCCAGCCCTCTGTTTAAGCCTCACCTGACTAACAATTACCAATAATCAAAAAAAAGAGGGTAAAAAATATTTGCTAATAAAATAGCTTCAACTTTTATATATATCAAATGGCTATATACAAACTTATATTAACTTCACTTTATAACTATGTTGATTAAGGGGAGCAGCGCTAGAATTGCATTTTTGTGACTGGCAAGACTGAACCTACACTTCATTAACTAATATCGATTGTGGAGGTCCCTTATGCCCATTGCTTCACACGAGCTCTCGGTGGATTTCCCAGAATATGCAGACACAATCAAGCAGCTCATCGAAGACGATATTCAATTCAAACTTGAAAACGACATTTACAGCAAACTGGATAAACAAATAAGAGGCCTTCAGGATAGTGGTATTGGCACCGACGACGATCACTATTCCAGCCTCAAAAAACAGAGAGCCTACTTAAAACAGCACCTCTATAACCGCATTACTTCAGTGATTACCCATCACTAAAGTACGCGTTAACAGTTGCTCGTAGCAGCACTGGCGGTCACTGCAGTTGCTGAAAGGGCACGCAGCCTAAAAGAGCTTGGCCTATGCAACTGTACCTGACCTTTTCCTCTCCTTTTGCTCGCAAGGCGCGCATTGTTGTGCAAGAACAGCGTCTGCACTCTGTGGTAACAGAGCATTTCTCTCACCCCTTTCACAATGACGACGAACTTATTTCCAGCAACCCCTTGGGAAAAGTCCCCTGCCTAACCCTGGATAATGGCTCCTCGATCATTGACAGCGAAGTCATCTGTGCGTTTCTGGATAAAAGCTTGGGGGATGGTCACTTATCTGCGCCACTGGATAACAATTGGGATCTGTATACTTTTCACAGTGTCAGCTCTGGATTAATGGACGCAGCAGTGCATCTGCAAATGGAAAAGCTGCGCGCACGGGAAGAACTTAGGTCTGATTTTTGGTGGCAGCGCTATTTCAGTGCTATTGAGAGATCTCTAGATTACCTGGAAAAGCACCTGGATCGATTACCCGCCAGTCTTAGCTTGCCACATATTAACTTGTGCTCAGCACTATCCTATCTTGATTTTCGCCATGAAGATTTTGACTGGAGAAGTGACCACCCGAAACTTATGGCCATATCGGAAGATTTGGAGAAAAGTGAAAGCCTGAGTAAGTGTCAGCTGCATGAATAGTTACAAAATGCGGAATACCAACAAGAATAAGTTATCCCGCTATTTGTTCTGAGCAGGTCAAAATACTGAGTAGTGCACTATTGTGTCAGGCGGAAAGGAAACTCTGCAACTGAGACTCGCTGTGATTACATCTCGGTAAGATAGGAACCGGCATTCATTCTTAATGCGCTTCTACAGCACAGTTCATTCTTCCTTTTTTAGGCGCCGTGACTCCATCAGCAGAATGTAGTCTATTTTAATTAATATAAATGCCACACTTTTTTACTAGCCTAATCCCTTTTGGAATACTCCCATGGCCAAACAACCGAAGAGTACTCTTTGGATAATTCTGCACAGTGTGGCCATTGTTGCAGTTTTATGTAACCTGCTAACGGGGCTCCGTATCTCCACCTTAACTAAGCCAAGTATTGGAAATATCGAAGAACTGTTACCCCAGGGACAGATTCATGATATTCACTTCTTTGTAGCAATTGTTACTTCGGCCATCCTTATCTGCTACTTATCCTATAAAGTAACAATTAAAATAAAAAATACAACCTCACAAAGTAAACCTTATAAAACATCAATTAGCTACCATAGGGTAGTAACACGCATTGGCTCATTTTTTTTAGTGCTCATGGTCTTAAGTGGCTGGATTTTATTTATTGGTTCCGACAATGCTTCTATCTTTCGCCAGGCACACTTTTATAGTGCTTTTGCGATCTTATTCTATATATTCCTTCACGCTGGCGTTTACCTAACAACCTATGGCCTGAAGACTTTGAGTTATTTACTTCCCATTACTCGATCGGGCTATCGAACTTCAATTTTCACCTACTTATCTACCGTCTGTATCACTTTATTACTTTGGATTATTGTTACAAATAACAGTTACCACGATCTTACAGTTGAGAAAATAAGTCCGGAAACCTTTATCAACATAGATGGAATCCCTCAAGAATCCGCATGGTCCTCAGCCATATCACTTAAAATCCATACTGACGGAGGTGCTAACTTTATTGATGGTAGCTCAACCGTCAACTTGAGAGCCTTGCATAACCAACAAGAAATATTTTTTCATATCACCTGGGAAGACCCTACTGAAAGCCTGAAACACCTACCACTGAAAAAAGTAGATTCTGGCTGGGAAATACAACAGCAAGGTTTTCAAAATTTTAATGAAACCCGTCACTATGAAGATAAGTTTGCCATCCTGCTCTCCAATTCCTGTGATTTCGGTGCTTCGGGAACCTCTCACCTGGGCCGCAAACCATCAGCACAGTTGCCCGCAAATTGGCATGGCAAGGGCTACCATTACAGCTCATCCGATGAAATACACGATCTCTGGCACTGGAAAGCAGTAAGAACCAATAAAATGCACCTGGCAGATGACAATTATATTGGCAAGCCTGATATTGTAAGGCCAGGAGCACGCCGCTATACCGCAGGATATCTCCAGGATGGCAAAGAGTCCGGGGCATACTTAATGAACTGGAAGTGGTACTCCGCAAAAAACGTTACACCAAAACGACTACCCAAAAGTCCCTCCAGCCTGACGCCATATCAAAACGAGGATACAAAAAGCGATTGGACTATTTCCTGGTTTGATTACCAGTCATACACGGCTGAAGATGACAATTATCCTATCAATACGATTATGCCTTCAGTCCTCTATACCTCAAATCGCTTTGAGGGAGATCGTGCCGATGTAAGGGCCTATGCTGTTTGGCAGGACGGCTACTGGTCTATGGAGATGGTGCGAAAATTAGATACTGGATCAGCGTTAGATGTAGCAATAAAAGACGGTATTTGCCTCTGGGTTTCTGCCTTTGATCACTCGCAAATCGCCCACACTCGCCACTCTCTCCCCGTCAAAATCAAGTTGGCAGATCAATAATGTTTGTGCGTATATTTTGGGTATTCATTTTTCCTGCAATCACGGTCTGTGCAGTCATACTGCACCAACCATCACAACCTCTGCCAAGGGAATACCACTTAGTTAAAATTGATAAAAATGGGGAGCCTATCGAGGCTTGGGCAGGCCCTTGGTCCTGTATCTGCGATACCGATACAGGGCTTCTTTGGGAAGTAAAAACCGACGACGACGGAATTCACGATGGAAGGTGGACCTACTCGTGGTATCAATATGAAAAAGGGATAAAAAACAATGGGGATTGCTACTTTGAGGAGGACCGATGTGATACAGAAGATCTGATTCGTCGGACCAATCAGGAAAAACTATGTGCAATACAAAACTGGAGACTTCCGGATATTACAGAACTTCGCTCCATTCTCCTAAAGGAGAGTAAATCTGTGAGGCCTCAAATTGCGACGGAGTATTTCCCAAAAACTCAACGGGGTGATTACTGGACCCGTAATTTTGACAGGCCTTTATACGATGTTTACCAGTACCTGAAAACAGGGGCGGGAGCAGTTAATTTCATGAACGCAGAAACTATCACAATTCCTTATAGAAACGCCGCTTTTGTACGCTTAGTCTCCAACCATTCAACCGCCTGTAATAATAATCCCGAATAATTCCGGCGCGCTGCATCCAGCTTTCACAACTAACCTTTCAAATTGCAGCGCCTTCAGATAATAACCACTACTTACAGGAATCCCCCATGAGACGGTTCTTAAGTACTGCTTTTGCTTTCTCGACTCTATGTTTGGCAATTGATGCCAACTCAGCGACCAAATATCACAGATTGGCCTGGGATGGCGATGCCTCTACCAGTGCTGTCATTGGATTTTCACCGGACGGTAATAGTAATAACCCTTATATCAATTTTGGCTACTCAACCAATGAAAATAGTTGGAGCAGTCGAGCAGTTGATACCGCAGCTACGTTCGACGGTAGCTTAAATAGCTACTTTGTAAGACTGGAAAACCTGACACCGAATTCAGAGGTTTATTACCGGGTCTGTGACCAGGATGGCTGTGGCGATCGTTTCTGGTTTAAAACTGCACCTGACGATGAGTCCCCATTTGTGATTATTGCTGGAGGCGATACCCGCACCGGACACACAACCCGGCGCGAGGGGAATGCACTGCTGGCTAAGATCCGTCCGCTGGCTGTTATGCACGGCGGCGATTTTACTAACGCCAACAGCGCATCAGAGATGGATGAGTTTTTACAAGACTGGACCCTGACTTATTCCAGCGATGAAATTGATGGGTATAGCTACCAACGCATTTACCCCTTAATTCCCACCCATGGAAATCATGAAGATGACAACTACTCCACTATTTGCCAGGTATTTGGAGTCGACTTCAATGCAGATAGTAGCTGTAGCCCCAGCGATACTTACGGCGCCGTACAGATTTCCCCCCTCTTACGCGTCTACACCCTAAACAGCCAATTTCAGGAAAGTGGCTGGTCATCTTATGCAACGGCTATGAACAACTGGCTGGAAGATGATTTAGCTACAAGTGGCGCCTACAGCAATTGGCGTTTTGCCCAATACCACAAGCCAATGTTCCCCCATTACAGTGGCAAGTCCGATAACCCCACATTATTCAATTGGTGGGCAGAGCCATTTTATGACTACGCCATGAACCTAGTGGTCGAATCAGATACCCACCTGACCAAACTCACTGAAGTCGTCGCCCCGGGCAATAGTGATTTTTCTACCAGTGATACCGGAGGCACTGTCTATGTGGGTGAAGGCAGTTGGGGGGCTCCGGCCCGTTCCGCCAATGATGCCAAGTTTTGGACCATCGATATGGCCAGCATCCAGCAGTTTAAAGTGATACAAGTTAGTCCTGATGAGCTGAGCGTCCGCACGGCCCAATTTGACGACAGCGCCAGTATCCTGACCCGTGAAGATCGCGCCAATGACCCCCTTGCTTTACCAGAGGACATTAACTGGTGGAGTGCCAACCGAATTGGCGAATCTATGGTTCTTGCACAAAATAGTGTTGGCAGGAGTGTCATTATCGAGGATAGCAGTGACAACGGTGAGGTAACCCTACCCGTAGCAGATGATGCCTTTATCTCTTCCCGCTATTCATTCAGTAATTTCGACAGTGACTCAGACGGGCTACTGGCAGATGGTAGCGATAGTACCTACGGAACTCTCTACTCATTAATCAAATTTGGCCTCTCCAATATCGCCAATTGTTCAGCAATAAATTCAGTTAAGCTTGAATTAAATATTACCAACCGCTCCACCAACGATTATGGAATTTACCTGGCCGAATCTGACTGGGACGAAGAATCAGTCACTTGGGATTCAGTCGGCGGATCGGGGGTGCTTTCACAATTGGCAGCCAGCTTTATTCCTTCATCCACTGGAACCCTAACCCTGGATTTAAGCTCTTCTGGTATTCTGGAAGACTGGCTAAACGCTGAAAATACCGGGATGGTCATCGCCGCGCAAAATGGAAGCAATGGCGTAGATATCTCATCAAAGGAAACCGGTATTGCACCAGCCCTCAAGGTGGTTGCAGACTGCAGTGACACTGTCAGCGAAAAGATATCCCAAGTTGCCTCAGATGATGTCTTTATCTCCTCCAGAAAGGAAGATGACAATTTCGATGGTGACAGCGATGGACTTCTCGCCGATGGTAGCGATTTGATCTACGGCACAATGTATAGCCTGATTCGCTTCGATTTATCCGATTTAAGTTGTCAGCAATATATTGATGCGACACTCGAACTGAATGTCATCAATACATCCAGCAACAGCTATGGCATATATATGGCGACACAAAGCTGGCAAGAGGAATCCGCTACATGGGACTCTGTTGGCGGCAGCTCGATTCTTGGGCTTCAGGTGGGTAGCTTTACGCCCTCTTCTACTGGTCGACACCTCATTGACCTGGGAGCCTCCGGTATAGTGGACCGCTGGCTCAACGCTAGTAATCACGGCCTGGTGATCGCTTCAGAGGGAGGCATTAATGGCCTCGATATAAGCTCCAAAGAGAGTGGACAGAGCCCTCTCCTGACAATGCAGACACTCTGTAATTAATACTTTTTGGGCTCTCCCCAGGGAGAGCCCAGCTTCAATAACAACTAACTTACTGATTTCTTCATGCACTACTTTTAAGAAGGCAATAGCTATTCACCTTGAAGCTAATAAACCCTCACATCAGGAACTGCCCGGCTCAGTTACTCACAAATTTTAGCTAGATTTCCATCGACAGCCTTTATCAGGTCATCTGGACTTAACTCTATTTCCAGTCCCCTACGGCCAGCACTCACAAAAATGGTTGAGTGATTTTGAATCGATAGATCAAGGATAGTCTTCAAGCGCTTTTTTTGTCCAAGAGGGCTAACGCCCCCCAAAACATAACCTGTTGATCTCTCTACATCAGCTGGAGCGGCCATTATCGCCCTCTTTGCCTCGGCAGCTCTTGCAATAAGCTTCAGGTTAAGCATGGTCGAAACCGGAACAACACCAACAACTAACTTTTTATTGTCCAGCGCAACTACCAACGTTTTAAACACTCTCTCCTCAGCAACTCCCAATTTTTGCGATGCTTCCAAACCGTAAGAATCACTTGAAGAGTCGTGTCTATACTCATGAACCTTGTGACTGATATTATTCTTTTTTAATAAGGCAATTCCCGGAGTCATATAACCCATAACCTATATATTCCACCTAACGACACCCACATGATAATACAATAGGCCCCAGACAAAACACTCTATAAATAAAACTACCTCAGCCCATATCGCCAATCAACAAATAGGCTTGGTTATTAAGTTATTCAATTTACCTTATTGATTACTTTTAATCCTTATACCGGTAAATTCTTATACTATTTACCCGCTATACTATCTGCTGGATAGATGAATCAGGTGCTATCGTAAACCGAAAGTCACCTTACTAAATCGCAGCAAGTCGCCTATATCATTACGAGAGTAATAGTAAAACGAAGGATGTATCAACGATCGTACGGAGACACTTTCGATGCTAATAAAATATAATCGTAGTTGTGCCGCTTTAATAATCTCAATATTTATAACCGCGCCACTCTATGCCGCAGACACCAATGAGGAAGTGGTGACTGATCCCGTCATTCTTGAGGGCGCAGTTGAAGGGCAACCAAAGTCCAATAGGTTCTGGTGGCCAGACCAACTCGACCTACGCCCGCTCAGACAGCACTCCCCCAGATCCAATCCAATGGGTGACAACTTTAATTACGCTGCCGAATTCCAAACCCTGGACCTTAAAGCGGTAAAACAGGACATCGAAACTCAGCTCAAAACTTCACAGGACTGGTGGCCCGCAGACTACGGTCATTACGGCCCATTTATGATCCGAATGGCCTGGCACAGCGCAGGCACCTACCGGATCGGTGATGGTCGCGGTGGTGCCCGTGGTGGTCAGCAGCGTTTCGATCCCCTCAACAGCTGGCCTGATAATGCCAACCTGGATAAAGCCCGCCGTCTACTCTGGCCCATCAAACAAAAATATGGGCGCAAATTGTCCTGGGCTGATCTTATGGTGCTAACCGGCAATGTAGCTCTGGAGTCCATGGGATTCCCTACGTACGGATTTGCCGGGGGGCGACAGGATGACTGGGAGCCCGACCTGGTTTATTGGGGGCCCGAAACCAAGATGCTGGCGGATGAGCGTTACACCGGCAACCGGGAGTTGGACAAACCTCTTGGCGCAGTGCAAATGGGGCTTATTTATGTCAACCCTGAGGGACCCAATGGCAATCCCGATCCGGTGGCTGCCGCCACAGATATCCGCGAAACTTTTGCCCGCATGGCGATGAATGACGAAGAGACAGTAGCCTTGATTGCCGGAGGCCATACCTTTGGTAAGGCTCACGGTGCAGTGAAAGCTGATTGCCTCGGCCCAGAGCCCGCCGCCGCCCCGATAGAGCAACAGGGGCTTGGCTGGAAAAATAAGTGTGGGAAAGGAAATGCCGACGACACAATGACATCCGGCCTGGAAGGGGCCTGGTCTGCCGCCCCAATCAATTGGAGCCAGCAGTATCTGGACAACCTGTTTAAATTCAATTGGGTCAAAACAAAAAGTCCAGCTGGTGCCGTTCAGTGGATTCCCGATGATCAGAGCGCGGAAAATCTGGTGCCCGATGCATTCGACAAGAACAAGCGCCATGCCCCCATCATGTTTACCACGGATTTATCCCTTAAGTTCGATCCCAGCTACAAAGAAATTGCCAGGCGGTTTCAGGAAAATCCGGAAGAGTTTCAACGCGCCTTTGCCAAAGCCTGGTTCAAGTTGACTCATCGGGATATGGGCCCTCGTGCGCGCTATTTGGGAGCGGAGGTGCCTGAAGAAGATTTAATTTGGCAAGACCCTATCCCCAAAGTTGATCACCCTCTAATTGACAGCCGGGATATAGATTCTCTCAAAGCAAAAATACTGGCGGCGGGCATTAGCGTTCCCGATCTGGTGAGGACTGCCTGGGCCTCAGCTTCTACCTTCCGTGGTTCAGATTTTCGCGGTGGCGCCAATGGTGGCCGTCTTCGCCTGAAACCCCAAAAAGACTGGTCGGTAAATGATCCCTCTGAACTATCACAAGTCCTGGCATCGCTGGAAAAAGTCCAGCAGGAATTTAACAGTTCCCAATCCGGGGGCAAAAAAATCTCAATGGCAGATATCATTGTACTTGGGGGCGCAGCAGCCATTGAAAAAGCTGCAGAGCAAGGCGGACATAAAATTCAGGTCCCTTTCAAGCCTGGACGCACCGATGCTTCCCAGGAACAAACAGATGTTAATTCTTTTGCGGTACTACAACCTCTGGCCGATGGCTTCCGCAACTACTTTGGCGATGGTTATGGAAGAACCCCTACAGAGTTATTAGTTGATAAAGCCAGTCTGTTAACCCTAAGTGTGCCTGAAATGACTGTTCTGGTTGGAGGAATGCGGGCACTTAATGCAAATACCGACTCCTCACAGAATGGTGTACTTACTCAGCACCCCGGCACACTGACGAATGATTTCTTTGTGAACCTGCTCGATATGTCTACTGTCTGGTCCAAGTCGGCAAAATCAGAGGGTATCTATGAAGGAAAAGATCGCAAAAGTGGCCAGGCAAAGTGGACAGCCACACCTGTAGATCTGATTTTTGGTTCAAACTCTGAATTAAGGGCAGTCGCAGAGGTTTATGCTTCTAGTGATGGCGCTGACAAGTTTGTAAATGATTTTGTGCTGGCCTGGACCAAAGTAATGAATTTGGATCGGGTTGATCAGCCTCAGTCTTAGGGGTCATATACCTCAATAAAGAAAAAAACCGAGGCTAGCCTCGGTTTTTTTCTTCTGGGAGATTATTTAATTTTTAATCCTGCCCCTTTAAATACCGATCAAAAAAGCGCTTGATCATGCTGTATTGGTGGATGCGAGTCTGCTTACCGCGCAAGCTATGCTTCTTGCCTGGATAAGTCATCAGTTCAAATTGTTGGCCGTTATCCTGCAACTGTTTTATGAGTTTGGTGGTATTGGTAAACAACACATTGTCATCCGCCATACCATGATAAATCAGCAGATCACCTTGTAAGCCCTTCGCATAGGGAAACACAGAAGATGCCTCATAGGCATCCATATCCTTGGTTGGATTGCCCATATAACGCTCAGTATAATGAGTATCATACAGCGTCCAGTCCGTAACCGGCGCACCCGATACCCCCGCCTTAAAGTAGTCTCCGGCTTTGAACATACTCATCAGTGCCATGTAACCACCGTAGCTGTGGCCGAAGATGCCTACTTTATTTTTATCAACGTAAGGCAGGGTGCGCAGGAATTCAACGCCGGTAATTTGATCTTCCACTTCAGGAGATCCCATATTCTTAAAGATAGGATTCTCAAAAGCGGTACCGCGGTTTGCTGAACCACGATTATCTAGGGAAAAAACAATATAACCCTGTTGGGCCATATACTGGTTGAATAGTTTATCCCAGCTATTGGTAACCACCTGAGCGTGTGGACCACCATAGACAAACACCATTACCGGGTAACTTTTCTTCGCATCAAAATTAGCAGGTTTGTACAAGCGGTAGAAAAGCTCCTGGCCATGGGGCGCCTTAATACTGCCAAATTCCGGGGTGATCCATTGATCTTTAAAAGGATAGAGAGGGTGATCACGATTTACAGCGTTCTGCTCAAGCCAGGTAACTCTGGTCCCTGAGCTGCTGTGCAGGCTCACCTGAGGGGGCGTGGTAACGCTGGAAAATTTATCAATATATCCAGAGGCATCCTCAGAAAATTCGATAGAGTGCATACCAGTACGCTGTGAAATTCTCTTAATGTCGCTCTCCCCTTGCAGGGAGACTGCATAGAGATGCCTCTCGATTGGAGTATCTTTTCGTGCGGTAAAATACAAACGGTTAGCCCGCTCATCAACAGCCTCTAACTCGTCAACCACCCAATCTCCCTTAGTCAATTGTGCCTGTAATCTGCCGCCAAAATCATATTTATACAGGTGTTTGAAGCCATCCCTCTCCGATGACCAAATAAAAGCATCGCTATTTTCCAAAAAGTGGAGATCATGGCTCAGGTTAACCCAGGTATCGCTGGACTCGGCAAGGAGCGTTCGGGTTTTTCCCGTATTGAGATTGTAAGCGCGAAGCTCTAACTTTTGCTGGTCTCGAGATTGCCACTGGAAAGTTAACAGGTGATCACGGGCCCATTTTACTCGGGGAATATAAATATCCTGATTATCTCCCAGGTTGATCCAACGGATATCTCCCGAATCAATATCTATAAGGCCAAGTCGGATTTTTGCGTTCGCACGCCCAGCAGCGGGGTAACGTTGCTGTATCATTTCGATACGATCCGCATAGATTTCGCTACGGGTTACCTGATCAACTGGCGACTCATCAACTTGCAGGAAAGCAATATGCCGATCATCAGGAGACCACCAATAACCGGTCATCCGGTCCATTTCCTCCTGGGCAACAAACTCAGCCATTCCATTTTTAATATGATCTTTGCCGTCGCTGGTTAGCTGCTTTTCCCTACCGGTTTTCAGATCGACAATATAGATATTTTGGTTGCGAATAAACGAAACAAAGTGCCCCTCGGGAGAGACCTTTACATCGGTTTCAAAGGTTTCCGTTTCAGTCAGTCGACGCGAAGAACGGTCTTTGAGATCGTAATAGTAAATATCGCCGGCCAAAGGGAACAACAGAGACCGACCATCCTCGGACCAGCTGTACTCCATTATTCCACTACCATAAATTCGCTGGCGCTCCCGTCTTGCCTTTTCCTCATCCGAAAGAGTTTCACTACCGCTGTGCAAGCTATCGGAATTGACCAAAATTCGGGACTGACCGTCTTTCAGGTTGTACTCCCAAAGATCGTAACGGTTGTAATCTTCAGCTCTACCTTTGAGGAAAGTTACGCGCTGCCCATCAGGTGAATATTCCAGCGCACGGGGAGCAGTACCACCCAGAGCCGGGTCGGAGAATAACCGTTCAATGCTGAGTGACTCTGCAGAACATATTCCTGCAAAAGTGCATCCAAGTAATGCAAGCAGTGCTTGTTTCATAGGAAAACTCTTTATATTAAGTATTGTTGGCAATTCACGTACCACTTTGCTACCAAGGGTATTATTTAGAAAACTCTGATTAATTCCATATTATCTCCGGCTTCCTTAAGAGTCGGCCTAAATGGCATCCAGATAAACCATAGCTTCTCTTTGGGACTTGTTCTGATCACCAGAAGTATCTCAAATTTATCGGAAACCCTCTAAAAAATGCAGCTATATTGTGGATAGAGCAAACTATTGAGGATTCTACAACGGAACCTTCCGGGACATGCAGTACCTTACAGTTTTGGGTTTGAGCACAAACAATCCTGCTGCTATTGCCCCCCCTTTACAAATGTTTACTCTGCTTAACCAACATTTGTGGTTAGCTAATGTCTGACTAAAGCTTTTATCAAAATACGGGGTAACAATAATGAAGGTTCATCTCTTTGCATCTGCAGCTGTGATTTTGATCGCTGCTGGCTGTAGCTCTACACCAGAGATCCCCACCACTGAATCATTTGTCACTGACATCACTGAACTGGGCCATCGTCGCTTTACCTACAAGGCAACCATTGGGGCTGGTCCCAAGGGCCAAGGCAGTAGGCGTGGAGGTCCGGGTGGCGGTGGTCCCGGTGGTGGTCCCGGCGGCGGTAAGGGTAGTGGTGGCCCAGGCGGTGGTGGTCCCAGCGGCAGTGGCGGTCCCAGCGGCGCCAATTCTGGAGATGTGAAGAAAGTTGCCCGGCAGAGAATGGAACTCTTGCTAGCCGAAAGTGGCTTCTGTCCCAATGGCTGGTTCCTGATCGAACAAACTTTTGACCAGAACAGAGCTGAAATTATTGGCGAGTGTCGGGCGGTTGCACGATAAGCTTACGCCTCTCACTTTGGCTCTATGTATTCTGCTCGTATCGCTTTATACATAGCAACTTGCCAGGGCGCAAAGCCCTTTGCCCAAACAGCCCCTCAACTGAGGGGCTAATTTCACTAGTCCGTAATTTATCCAGCCTAATATATATGTCTGCTCAACAATGAGTCTGCATGGAACCTTAAGTGCTCCTCAATAAATGAAGCGATGAAATAGTAATTGTGATCGTAGCCTGCATGGTGCTCTATCCGAAGAGGATAATCACTGGCTTCGGCAGCTGTTTGCAGGGAATGTGGTCTCAGCTGCTCCTCAAGAAACTCATCCTGTTCTCCCTGAGAAACCAAAATCGGCGTTTTCTCTACAGCGCGCCCCATTAGCACTGTTGCGTCATATGGCTCCCAGCTCTTGGGATCAGCTCCCAAGTAAGTTCCCAGCGCCTTTTCTCCCCAAGGGCAAGCAATAGGATTACAAATTGGACTAAAAGCAGAAATTGATTGATATCGCTTGGGGTTTCGCAGACCGATGACCAGGGCACCGTGCCCGCCCATAGAATGTCCGCAAATCCCGCGTCGATCATTGGTGGGGAAATGAAGTTCTACCAGGCTTGGAAGTTCATCCACGATGTAGTCATACATTTGATAATGCTGCTTCCAGGGTTCTTGAGTCGCATTTACATAAAAACCAGCCCCCTGCCCCAGATCATAACCCGGGTCATCCGCCACATCGTCTCCTCTGGGGCTCGTATCGGGTATCACTAAGATAATCCCTAACTCTGCAGCGACTCTCTGAGCACCAGCCTTTTGACTGAAGTTTTCATCCGTGCACGTCAAGCCCGATAGCCAATAAACAACAGGATATTTCCTCTGTGTATTCCCCTCTGCATCCTGTGGTAAAAAAATGGAGAAGACCATAGAACAGTTGAGCGTGCTGGATTTATGTCGGTAACGCTGCTGCAAACCGTCAAAAGATTTAGTACTGCCAACCAATTCAATCGACATTTTAAGTGTTCCTATCAAGCCTGCTGGAAATGAATAACACTGCGAATACTTTTACCTTCGTGCATTAAATCGAAGGCATCATTTATTTGCTCAAGGGGCATTGAGTGAGTAATAAAGTCATTCAATTTAAATTCTCCAGCCAGGTAACGCTCTACGAAAGAAGGCAATTCAGAGCGCCCCTTTACACCGCCGAATGCTGATCCCTTCCAAACCCGCCCTGTAACCAACTGGAATGGGCGTGTACTGATTTCCTGTCCCGCACCTGCCACTCCAATAATAATGGATTCCCCCCATCCTTTGTGGCAAGACTCCAAGGCAGCTCTCATCAGGTTAACATTGCCCACACACTCAAAAGAATAATCCACTCCGCCATCGGTAAGCTCTACGATAACCTCTTGGATAGGCTTATCGTAAGCCTTGGGGTTAATACACTCAGTGGCCCCCAGTTTCTTCGCCAGCGCAAATTTGTCCTCATTAATATCGACACCAATAATTCGTGAGGCGCCAGCCATCTTGGCTCCGATCACTGCGGATAAACCAATTCCACCCAAACCAAAAATTGCCACACAGGAACCCGGCTCAACCTTGGCTGTATTGGTAACGGCTCCCATTCCCGTAGTAACACCACAGCCCAGCAAACAAACCTCATTTGAGGGGGCTTCGGGATTAATTTTGGCCACAGATATCTCAGGAAGGACTGTGTACTCAGAAAAAGTAGAGCAACCCATATAATGGAAAATGGGTTTCCCATCTACCGAAAAGCGTGTCGAACCGTCAGGCATTAATCCTTTGCCCTGGGTGCCCCGGATTTTTTGGCACAAATTGGTCTTTCCAGAGAGACAAAACTTACATTCGCCACATTCAGGGGTATACAAAGGAATCACATGATCCCCGACAGAGACACTGGTCACCCCCTCACCAACGGACTCAACAACACCCGCACCTTCGTGGCCGAGGATTGCCGGGAATACCCCTTCAGGATCATCTCCTGACAAAGTGAACGCATCTGTGTGACAAACGCCGGTGGCGTGTAATTTCACGCGAACTTCACCCTGTTGGGGAGGCATAACATCGACATCCTCAATAACCAAACGCTCCCCAGGCCCCCAAGCTACAGCTGCTTTACAACGGATTGTCTCTGCACTCATTTTCAATTCTGCCTTTCATCATTCGTTCCAGTGGCGCCCAGCATAGTCCCCTAGGATTATTGGTGCAAAGCCAAGCGCCGCTGCTGAAGTAAAATCAGGAAAAATCTAAAAGCTCACCCTTATAGTAATAAGTGGTAGCGCTGAACCATTATTAAAAATAATTCCTTTAATTGATTAACAATTAATAGCTTGTCGCTTCCTCCACTGCAGTGGGGAGCTTCCATGAATGGCTCGAAATGCTTTTGAGAAAGCACTGATATCGGTGTAGCCCAAACTTGCTGATAGTAATCCCACGTCAATACTTGAGGCCCGTAGATGCCAGCGGGCAGTCTTCATTCGCGCCCCCTGTACCAACTGCTTAAAGGAGGTTCCCGCTTCATTTAAGCGGCGCTGAAGCGTTCTCATTGGCATACCGAGTAACCGAGAAACTTGCTCCAGGGAGTGCTGCTGGGCCCCGAGAGTTTGAAGGATTAAGACTTGAACCTGTCGGCTGATATCACCCTTGTGCTCTGCCAATAAGCACTTGGAAAACTCCTCAAAATATCTCATAAGACCGCTGCTGGGTTTAGCGAGGGGATAGTTCATCAATGATCCATCAAAAACCAAGCGATCTCGATCTTGCTCAAAACTAGCCTCAATGCCAAAAAAATTTTGGTAACTACTCAACGAAGATTGGGGTTTATGCCGAAATGAAACAGAGCGGGGAGATACTTTGGAGCCAACCATCTCCTGTATCAGGCGATAGGCGGCTCCTACTGAAAGTTCAGTATACTGTTGCGCGGGAATTGCGTCGGGGAAGTGATTAACTCTCTCTGCAATCAAGCAGTCATCGGTTTGGTAAATTTTCCAGTGGTCCGCCTGGTTGTGTAACACCATATACCGATGAGTTACTGTCAAAGCACTGGATAGATTCTCACTTTCCAGTATCAGCTTACCAAGGACACCCAGCATACGCAGCCCTTGCTTCCCCGCCAATCGCAAGCCAAAGTCACTACAGGACAAGTCCCGTGAACACAAATTAAGGAGGTCTACCAGCGTTGCAATGGGGATCAAGATATTTGGACGACGTGTACAATCCGCAGGAAGCCCCACTTGCGCTAAAAAATCTGATGACTGACCACCGAGCTGTGGCACCAATAGATTAAACCCAGCCAGCGCACCACTGCGAATTTCATAGATAGGCTTCATGTTTTATAGCTACCATATTGCCAACCTCTCATTTTCACTATCACACAGTGTCTAGGAATAAAGAGCATCGGACAATAGCTGTATCATATAAAATAGCTTTGCAACTAACTGGGACTGCCCCTATCCACAAACGAAATTTATTTGGAGGCTAGTGCCTGACTATTGTGGCACTTTCCACTATCTACTCATAAAACTGTCGGTTTTATACGAGAAAAAACCGCAAGGAAATTTCACATGGAAACTGAAAATCTAACACTATTTTTAGGCTGGGCTTCGATTATAAACATATTGATACTACTGCTATCAACTCTTGGACTTGTCTGCCTGAGAAAGTCGATCACCAGGATTCACGCCCGAATATTTGAGCTTAATGAACAAGATTTAGGCCGTGCATACTTTCAATATCTGGCACAATACAAAATTGCTATTATCGTCTTCAATATTACACCGTATTTTGCTCTAAAAATTATCAGTTAATTGATAAAAGCGGAAATATTTTGCAAAAAAATAAGAAAGGTAAACTATACCTTTCTTATTTTCATATTTAAGACGGATAGGGAGAGTATTTCGGGTCCGCCGGCAGATCCCCTTTTCAGAAAATTAAGATATTTCTAAAATATTTATCAGCCACTCTTTTTCACAAACTTTGTCAGAATAACAATTCTCTGACCCTCGACCCGCCCTTCGATATGCTCAGGATTATCGCTTAAGCTGATACCGCGAACTGCCGTTCCCCGTTTTGCAACCAAACTGCTTCCTTTTACATCCAAGTCTTTGATAATAACTACATTATCTCCAGCTTGTAACTGGGCACCATTACTATCCCGATGAATCACCAACTCACCAGCCTCTGGTATTGCCCCGGCCTCTGCCCAGGCCAGCAAATCGCCATCCAAATACAACATATCAAACAAGTCTTGGGCCCAGGTCTCGCCAGATAAGCGCTTTAGAATACGCCATGCCAACACTTGAATTGCCGGCTCGGTACTCCACATAGACTCCGACAGACACTGCCAATGCGCACTTTCCAGCTGTGCAGGATTTTCCAGCTGGTCCCTACAGGTTTGACACAATAATACCGCCGCATCTGGATAACCCTCTGACTGGGGTACGTCATAAACCGCCAAGCCATTTTCTGCCTTACAGAGCTCACACTGATTTCCACTGCGTTGTGCCAACTGCTCCTGAGTCACAGCCATAAGTAACCTCAAAAAAAGTAGGGATTATACGACTGATTCTTCCTGCACGCCTCCCAAATAATCACATTTAACGGACATCGAGGTCGACCGTGAACATGATCAAGCTCAGACAGGAAGTAAATAAGACTATCAACAGCCCAGTAGTAGATGGAGCCATTAGGTTGCCGAGGGATTCACAGGCTTCAGACAAGACACTCTAGGGTACTAAAACTTCCAACAGCCGCCAATATAGATTGACGACTGTAAAGAGCATTATGCGTTAAGTCCCACACTCAGTGGTGCGAGGAGACCGCTGCTGCGAACTGCCCACCCTGCTTGCTGGCGATGGCACTGGTGATGTCCCCTAAGCTGAGAATACCGACCATGCGCTTTTCACTATTGAGTACCGGCATCCGGCGTAACAGCTGTTGCTCCATTTTGTGGACAGCAGACAGCAGATCATCCTCCTCCCAGCACCATTCAATCCCTTCTGTCATAACATCGCGGGCAGATAGAGAGCTTAGATTACCTCCCTGAACCACACCGCGACATACAATATCTCTATCAGTCACTATTCCTACAAGCTTGTCATTTTCTCCAATCGGTACTGCACCAATATCCTCATCGCGCAATATTTTTGCCAACTCCTGTAGTGGAGTATCCGGGGTGCACCAGGTAGCCCCCTCATGCATTGCGTGTTTAACTTTCATAGGTACCTCAAAACTCTTAAGACAAATGCCAAAGAGAGTGATGGGTAACACCCATCACCCTTAACCCCTATAGATCAGTGCACTTCAATCCGCTTTCTTTGCGGGGGATGCCCCTCATGTTTTGGTACCGTGAGCGTGAGAATCCCATCTTTGAAATTTGCATCAATCTCACTTTCGCGAACATCTTCACCAAGATTGAAACTTCGCAAGAACTTGCCGTAACGCCGCTCCTGACGAAGCACGCGGCCATCCTTCTTCTCCTTAACCTCGCGGTGCACCTCAGCTTCAAGGGTCAAAACCCCATTTTCTAGGGTTACACTGATATCGTCCTTACCCACTCCCGGCAGCTCAGCGCTAATTTCATACATATTCTTGCGCTCACTCACATCAATACGCGGAGAAAAAAATCCCTCGCGTTCAGATCCGATTGCACGGGTCGGTGAGAGCATTTGTTCAAACATATTATCAAGGTCCAATAGGGACCCTCTGGGAATCAGACTCATATCTACAACCTCTTTTTACGCTAAGCCGCAAAAGGCGCCAGAAAACTCAAGAGTCCGTCTTGCGCCTGTTACATCTTGAGTACAGTCTAGGAAATACTGCGACAAACGAAGGGATTAAGTGCCGATAAAAGCCATTACAAATTGAATATGAGAGCTGTCGTATATTTCTTTTGTACATATAAATATTAAAAACTTCCTTTCCAAGTGCACCTAAAGAGAATTTCCACCTCCATATCCATCAATAAGCAACCAGGGCTCGTGGCCAATATGGCTATTTACTAGGATTAAATAAGGCAGTTAAACGAGGATATGTTCATGGCCTTAGCATGGGTCCTTGTGGCTAACCAGTCCCAAGCGCGAATTTTTGAAGCCAACAAACGCGCGGGAAATCTCAATGAAATCCAGGCACTTCTCCATCCAGAATCACGGCTCTCTGGAAGAGACCAAGAGAGTGATGCGCCCGGACGCACTTTCGACAGCTATGGTCAAGGAAGGCACTCAGTAGGTAATTCTGCAGGATTACATCGCCGTGAAGGTGAGAATTTCGCCAGAGAAATTGCACATACCCTGGAGAGGGGAAGACAGGAGGGCCAGTACGAAAAGCTGTATATTGTCGCAGAACCCTATATGGTTGGCAGCTTGAGGGATGCCTTGAAATCTCCAACCCGCGCAACAATAGCAGGAGAAACAGGAAAAAATCTGGTGGCTTGTGAACCCGAGGAGATCCGGGCTCAGCTCCCTATTTGGCTATAGTAACGTTCGGCCAGTAGAGAGGCTCACGAGTGAACCTCTCTACGAACCCCACTTAAGCCCTGCTTTCTGTTAAAAGTTTATCAATCAGGGCATCCTTTTCAGTCCATAACTCATTTACCCACTGATTAAACTCCACCCGAAACTCCTGATCGGTTGCGTAGTCTCTCTCAAAAAACCGGCTGGGCAACTGGACTTTCTCAATACGAACAATCACTTTCTTTAACTTACCAGAAAGGAAATCTTTAAAAGTAGGTATACCATCAGGGTAAACAATGGTGACATTCAGTAGCTGGTTCAACTGCTCACCCATACAGTGCATTGCAAAAGCAATCCCTCCGGACTTGGGCTTTAGAAGATGTTTGAAAGGCGATTGCTGTCTTTGATGCTTCTCTTTGCTAAACCTTGTTCCTTCAAGGAAGTTCATAATACTGGTGGGCATTAGTTTAAACTTTTCGCAAGATTTTTTCGTCGCTTCAAGATCCTTACCGCGCATCTCTGGATGTTTTTTCAAAAATTCTTTGCTGTAACGCTTCATAAATGGAAAGTCGAGTGCCCACCAGCACATTCCAATCACAGGAACTTTGATCAACTCTTGCTTCACAAAAAATTTCAGGAATGGAATTCTTCGATTAAAAATCGACTGCATAATAAAGATATCAACCCAGCTTTGATGGTTCGCTGTGACCAGATACCATCCATGTTGATCGAGATGCTCTATCCCCTGTACATCCACCTGGGCTCTTTGGGTTAGCTTCATCCAGCCTTTATTTAGGGTTATCCACATTTCTGCCCAAGAAATAAAAAAACCCATGAAAAGTTTTTGCAGAAAGGCAAAAGGGAGAATAAACCTAAAAACTGAAAACAAGAGTATGGGGGCTGCACAAACCAATGTGCTAATGGCCAGCAACACCGAAGATATGACCAACAGTAAAAACGAGGGGAGAAAGTTAAACATCTAAAGGCTCTTTTAATTTTCCGGGCTTACAGGTCAGGCTGTCACGCCATATTCACAGGTTACCCGTTTCTTTTTTAATATCTTGAAATCCACTTATCAAAAACTAAGCGGACTCTGCTCTCATCAGTGTATTTACATAATCCGGGCTACAGGCTGCCTATCGCAATTAACATGGCTGTGTATATTTATGGCTCATGGGAAACTGCTCCACTACAATAAATTCATGCGCCGAGCGCCTAGGCTTTAGCCGCGCCAGAGGCAATATCAAACCGCTGCAACTCTGGGAGAGTAACACGCATTTCAACTCCATATTTTTTGACTGAATAGTCTGAATCTATCGGCGATACATCAGCGC
Organism: Microbulbifer maximicatervae (SeqCode); assembly: GCF_052467815.1. NCBI lineage: Bacteria > Pseudomonadati > Pseudomonadota > Gammaproteobacteria > Cellvibrionales > Microbulbiferaceae > Microbulbifer > Microbulbifer maximicatervae (SeqCode). The sequence goes on along the minus strand of NZ_CP174326.1, from coordinate 2,213,591 downwards.
AAACTGCACGGATAAAACCAGTGACAGCAGCCCGGTGAGCGGCCTCATTTTTTCAGTATGTCCTGGATATGAAAAGGCGCCATTGTACCCTTTCTATAACCATGAATTAGTAACTTTTATCTTCCCACGCCGCAAAGGCACGATAGTAACTGGAGCAGCATTGCATCCTGCTAAACTTGGGGCTCCAGGTCGTAGAATTGCGCCGGGAGAATAGAATGGGAATTACAGGTAATAAGCAACACTTCCACCGCAAGCAATGGCTCAGCGTACAGCAGGCCGTTGACCACCTGAGTGCATTGTCTGAAGAGCCACTAACCAGTGCACATCTTGCAGACCTGGCCGATGAGCAGCTTCTTAACCTGTACTGGTACCGTCCAGGCCAAAAACTGTCCTTGGAAGATCACAAGGGGACCCGTGAACTGGTAGAGCCCGTCCGGCTCTGTTACGAAAATGCCAGTGACTGGCACGCCATCGTGGATATCTTGCGGAACAATCCAGCGCTGCCCGCCTACGAACATGACACCCCGCTTCTGGAAGATGCCGACGGAAACCGGCTGCGAATCACCTTCGACTACCACCAGCGGCCAGAACCGTTTAGCAGCCGCTGGTACCCTACCTATGCGGAGTTAGTGCTCAAGCGCAACGATTTGGAACAACTGGAACCCCATCTGTTTACCAGCCAGGCGGTTGAGACCGGGTTTGAGCGTGAGACCCTACTGAATGTTATCTGGCAGCTGGAACAACTAGCCCTTGGGGATGAAGAGCACTCCACCAGCTGGCTGGCGGACCAACTGGCACAGCGCTCTTCCGCGCTTGATCGGCTATCTTGTGAGCGCATCCTTCAGGCGGCCGAGCGCGAAAGCTCTCCGGGGCGCTCGATATAGCGCGGCATTACCTACTAACACCTTTGACTCCTTTCCCATACTCATGAACTCCCCATTGGTGGTAGAGCCCAAAGGCTGTACCCTAGTGGCACTTAGCAAATCTAAGTGTGACGTACTACCAATAGGAGAGAGAAGTGCAGGCCAAAAACAGCTCCTCCAGCTACGGCTGGGTAGCCATCGTCCTCCATTGGATAATGGCCCCTGCGATCATAGGGACTTTTATTCTCGGTTGGTGGATGCGCCAGCTATCCTACTACGATCCATGGTATCAACGAGGCCCTGAAATTCACAAAGGGGTAGGCATCATCCTGCTTGTGTTTCTACTCTTCAGGCTGGCTTGGCGCTTTGCCAACCCATCTCCGGCGAGCAACCCCCAAACTCCCAACTGGCAGAAATTTGCCGCCACCGCCACTCATGGACTGATTTACCTGTTACTACTGGCAATCATGGTTTCCGGCTATCTGATTTCTACCGCCGATGGCCGCCCTATCGATGTCTTCGGCATAGTGAGCATCCCTGCAACCTTACAAGGAATTCCCAATCAGGAAGACATTGCGGGATCTATCCACGAAATCCTTGCCTGGGGCCTGATTGGACTCGTAGCAGCACATGTCTTGGCAGCCCTCAAGCACCACTTTATTGACCGTGACGGCACACTGCGCAGAATCATCGGCATCCGTGTAAAAAGTTCTACAGACAATCACTCACACGTACAAACAACACTCTCAACCACCAAATAAGGAAAAAATGACATGAAGAAGCTCTCTGTATTTCTTATTGCAGCTCTGATGGGGACTGTAGCTCAAGCAGCGGAATACAAAATCGACACCAAAGGGGCTCACGCTTTTGTGCAGTTTCGTATCAAGCACCTTGGATACAGCTGGCTATACGGCCGTTTCGATGACTTCAACGGCTCCTTCTTTTACGATGAAAAGCAGCCGGAAAAATCTTCTATCAATGTCGACATCGATGTAACCAGCCTCAATAGCAATCACGCTGAGCGCGACAAGCACCTGCGCAGCGATGACTTCCTCGACGCTGCCAAATTCCCCACTGCTACTTTTAAGAGCACTAGCTTTGAACCTTTGGAAGACGGCAAAGCCCGTCTAAATGGCGAACTGACCCTCCGCGGTATCACTAAGCCAATCACAATTGACGTTACCAATATCGGTGGCGGTAAAGACCCTTGGGGTGGCTACCGCCAGGGCTTCAGTGGAACCACTGAGTTCGAGCTGAAAGAATTCGGTATCAAATCCCTAGGCCCAGCCTCCCAGAAAGTTGAGATGATCCTGGATATCGAAGGTATCCGTATCTAACAACAAAAAAGTACGCCCCCTGAGCCCGGAAATACCTCCGGGCTCCCCCCTAACTGCGCTTCGCAACACTCCAATAAACTACGCAAGCAGCAGCCGCAGCCAATAGCCAGTCGACGCCTGCCATCAACCCTTTCGGTAAGAAAAAAGCTAGCATTGTGATGACAATACATGTCCCCAATAAAGTCAGCAGTGCTCGCGGGTTCCAGCCACAGAAATAGTAATAACGCCCATCACTTTCGCTGTAATACAACTGCCCTACATCCATCTGGCGCTTCTCTACTAAGTAGTAGTGAGACAATATGACACCGTAGGCAGGCGCCAGAAAAACCCCCACCCAGTTTACGAACGCCACTAAACCGATTTGTTTGATAACAGCGGGCCACAAAGCACTAATCAGAAAGGCCAGAAACAGCGTTATCAATGCCGCCCTGCGAAACCCCAGGTACTTTGGCAGAAAATTTGAAATATCGTTAACTGGAGCCACAAAGTTCGCCACCACATTGATACCGGCCGTTGCTGTAAAAAAAACAACCGCGGCGATCAATGACAGCTCCAGATTCCCAAGCTTCTGCACGATATCAGTGGGGTTTGCCAAGTTCTGGTGGAAAACTGACTGGGCGGCGATAGTGGTGAACAGAACAATTATCGCAAAGCCAGTCATGTTTATAGTGATTCCCAGCCAATTCCCCCTTCGCATAACAGACTCGTTCTTACAGAAACGAGCAAAATCTCCGTAACTTAGGATTATCGGCGCATAGAGAGCCAACATAGTACCTGTGACTTTGATGAGCTGGACCAAGCCATCGCCCCAGGATGCTATAGACCGATCAAAGAAAGTAGCAACTGCAAATACAAACTGTCCGTCACTTCGAACCACTAGCATCCACAACAGCGCGAGCATCACTCCATAGACACATGGCGCAGCCAGGTTGATAAACCAACGGATCGTATTGATACCTTTGAAAAATAGAAGAGCCTGAAATAAGGAGACAAGTACGAGGGAAGCCCAATCGATCCGGTCCATTGCCAGCCACTGCCCTCCGACAGCTTGTGGCCACCACTCTCTCAGCAACAAAGACATGGCATGGGCAGCAAACCAAGTCTGCGCACCGTACCAAAATATTGCCACGCTCCCCCGAAGCAACGCAGGGACGTTAGCACCTCGGATCCCCATACTCGCCCTGGCCAATACAGGAAACGGTATACCGTATTTAACACTCGGTTCACCGATTAAATTTAATAAGATGATAATTAAAATTGCTGCAATAGCGATCCCAGCGAGAACCAGCCAAGCATTCGTATTGGGACCGAGGAATAGAGTTGCCGCCAGGGTATAGCCAGCGAGACTTTGTGCAGCGTTGGCCCAAAGGTTAAAGATCGTCAGAGTGCCCCAGCGTTTTGCTTCGGGCTTCACCACCGCTAAATTTTCATTCTTTAGCTGCAAAGTGTCACCTAAGTGCATTTGATTAATAACGCGCCAAAGCAGCTACTTCAAATCAACCTTTTCAACAATGACATACAAGCCGTCATAAGTGCCAAATTTAACAGTTAATAATATATATTCTCTTTTACAATTGAGACTTATTTTCAATAACAGTAAAAGTGGTATCCATTTACCAAATTAGCAGTAATGCCGCTAGCACTGGCGCACAACTGTGAAATATATTGTGTAGCCATCGATTAAAGAAGATGCGATCGACAAAGATGCATGTAAGTATCCATTAAACTAGTGTGCAGCCGTGTACTTGGAGAACATTAACCAAGTCACAAGTAAAAGTACGAAAAGGTCTTTAAGATTTTTGACGGCGGCACAACTTTTCAGCGAAAATGGAAGCAATTACTGACAATTATTGCACTCCCTCTAGAGACAGTTATCAAGGGAGCGCAAAAATAGAACAATTTCCAAAAATCGTAGTGACTAAATCATTCAGAACTGGGGCAATCCTCTCCGAGACAAGCAGTGAGACAGCGGCGCAGAGCAGCGCCCATCACAACAAGTAGTGTCTCAGCTCAAGGGAAATAATCGCCGCAGATGGTAAGCCAAGACTCCGTACTGCTGAGGTATTCGCAGGACAAGCACAGCGGGCATCCACCAGTATGAATGAGCTTTGTCGCAATCAGGCCACAACTTGAGTTGGCCACGGCAGAAGGGTAGGAATATGGCTTGCTTACAGCATCCAGATAGGGAACAACCAGTTTACTTAATGGCACACCACACCATTGGGCGCCGGCAGGGTGCAGTAGACACAAGAATCACAAGTGCTGAGATATCGGGCATCCATGCCGCAGTGCAGTGGACCGGTACTCATTGGAATATTCGCGACTTGAGTCGCAATGGTACCTGGCTAAATGGCCAGCAGCTGGTGCCCGCTAAGAGCTACCCACTCCAGACCGGTGACAAAATCGCTTTTGGCCGGGCTAATAACCCAGCCTGGATCGTCGAAAACCTCGACGCTCCCGAGAATTTGCTGATCGATATTCACTCCGGCGAGGCACAACCGCTGGAACAATACCACCTGCTGCCCGACGAAAATGAGCCTCTCGCCAGTCTTCAGTACAGCCCCCTAACAGGACAGTGGTTGTACGAGTTCACCGGCCCATCTGCTGAGGACGGCGATAAGATCCTGGTAAATCATGGCGATCGTATCGATTGCGGCCTGCATAGCTGGCAGCTCTTCCTGGCGGACAACCAAGGGGCAACGAAAGAGTTGTCACTGCAACAACTGTCTATTATCGACTTTGAGCTGAAGTTCTCTGTGAGTTCCCACGAAGAGCATGTGCAGTTACAACTTCAGCGGGAAGGCATGAAGCAATCCTTACCAGCAAGAATCCACAACTATCTCTTGTTGTACCTTGCTCGTGCCCGCCACAAAGATATGCAGAGCGGCATGGACACTGACTCCCAGGGCTGGGTTTCTATTCAGGTAGCCACTCACGAGCTGGGTATCACTGTTAACCACTTAAACACCCAAATTTTCCGCGCCCGCAAACAAATCTCTGAATCCCTACCTGATGCAGTGGATACATCGAGCCTGGTAGAGCGTCGATCCTGGGAAATCCGTATTGGTTGCCCGCAATTCGAAATTTATAAAGGCAACCAACTCGAGGCAAGAGCAGAGCCGGAAACGGTATAGCTTCATCTCCAGAAAGGGGGCTTAAGGCTAAGCCCCTTATTATCTATTCAGTAATTATTTGCCAGGGTGGCGGAGCTGAATCTCTTATCCCTCGGCAAGAATTACAATGTCAGCGCAACCACCCTCTTATATCGGCCGGTACAAGATCATCAGGCAGCTTGGAGCCGGGGGAATGGGAGTTGTGTACCTCGCCAAAGATGAGCGACTTAACCGAGAGGTCGCTATAAAGCGATTGCTCAACAACCCTGAAGACGAATCTGCCTCACGGCGAATTCGCCAGGAAGCATTACTGCTCGCACAACTAAACCACAACCATATCGTACAAATTTATGATGTTGTTGAGGAGCAGAACGATGTAGCCCTGGTTATGGAGTATGTTGATGGCCGCCCACTCACCTATTGGGCACGGGAGTTTAACCCCAGCCTCCGCCAGAAAATCCAGCTACTCAAGCAAATCACTGCCGGTCTTGCGCGTGCCCATGCTGCCGGAATTATTCACCGCGACTTGAAAGCTGACAACATCCTTATTGACAGCAATAACATCGCAAAAATCGCTGATTTTGGAATTGCGCGGAGCTGGCAGGATACGAAAGAAATTACCCGCGAGCAGCATATCGCTGGCAGCTGGTACGCAATGTCTCCCGAGCAGGCCCTCGGCGAGAATCTGGATAACCGCTGTGACTTATTTGCCCTGGGAATGCTCGCCTATCACCTACTGTGTGATCAGCCTCCCTTCGGCAAGCATGGAAGCCCATACATTATTATCGATCGGATCATCAACAACCCGCACCCACCCGCAGGGGCCATAAACCCCGGACTTCCTACGGCGCTGTGCAAGTTACTGGATAAGCTGCTGGCCAAAAACCCGGACAAACGCCCCGTCAGTGCTGCCGTTGTAGCCACCAATTTGGATGTGATACTGAGCCAATTAACATCGGATCATGAAACCGCCGATGACCATGACATCACGATCACCACGGAAGACTTTCATGTACAACATCGACGTACAAACAAAGGACACAAACTTCTAGCCGGCATACTCCTGGCATCCGGTGCGATGTTACTCGGCTTAACCGCCGCTGTTTTTCCTGAACTTTCTCTATGGGGAAGTAAAGAACCCTCGGCAAAGTACATTGCGATTATTGAGCCAGACTTATCAAACCTGCGCAGCCGAGAGGAAAAGCTACTGGCCAATAACCTTCTCAGCTCCATCAAACAGGGGCTTTCCGATCAACCAGCGCTACTACTGGTACCCTATTCGGAATCCCAGCAACTAAAAGGCAAGCCTTTGCGGGAGCAGGCGCAAGCGCTCAACGCACAGCTGCTGATGCAATTTGCCCTAAACTGTGAGGCCGCCGCCTGTGAAGCTTCATTTGCCCTTATAGAAACCGAGGGGTTTGCTGAAGTCGCCAACCGTAGTGCCATGCTGAACCTGGATGCACCGCTGGAGAGCCGCGCACGTGTCTTGCAGCAACTGCACTATCTACTTCCCAACCACCCAACAGGAAGCCTAAGAGTTCAGTTCAGCCTTAGCCCTGAAGATTACCAGCAATACCTCGAGATATTCGAACAGCGCAATAATGAAGCTAATGTTGCCGAGGCAATTACCAAAGTTGAGGCTCTGCTAAAAAGGAACCCCTACTTCCCCTCCTACTATGAACTGTTAGCGGATCTATTAGCCACCCACCTATATCACTCGCGGGATACCAAAATACGCGGCCGACTCACAGGGCTTCTCAACAACATACCAACAAAGATTTCCAACCACCCAACGGTGTTGATCACTAAGTTGCGTATTGCCATCTTCCTGGCAGATACAGAGCTTACAGAGTCCTTACTTGCAAAACTAAAGCTGCAACTACCTGATCAGGCTCTCTACTACTTCCTGCGCGCGAAAGCCTATCAGCGAGGGGGGAATTACAACCGTGCGCTTGAAGTCATTAACCAAGCACTCAACATTCGAACCAGCCCTCTTTATCTTCGCCAAAAGGCTTTGACCCTGACCCTGATGGGGCAAATGGAAAAAGCGAGGCCTCATCTTTTACAGGCCATCCGTCTCAACAATCAATATATTGATGCTATCTCCTTGCTTGCAGCCAATGAATTGGATTCAGGCCGACCCAAAGAGTCTATCCGGCTCCTTAGTGAGGTGGGCTTAAAGCATTTAGGAGACCGGGATACCTTCAACCTTTGCTTGTCCTATTACATCGAACAGCAGCTGCAGGATACAAAAAACTGCCTGAGTCATGTTGCTGAACGGGCCCCTAACGATCCCCACGTATATCTGCTGCTGGCAGAGATTGCCCGCCTGGAAAATAGACAGCTGCAATCACAAGAATTTGCCCAGCGCGCCCTAACCTTGGCACAAAAGCAGGAGGACTGGCTTGGACTGTTACTGCGGGCAAAGGCCTATTCTGAACTGGGGCAGGGTGAGCAAGCCATTGAGACACTATTAAAGATGGATAACACCGCTCCAGACGGCCTATTTGTCAATTACAGCCGCGCCCAGGTTTACATGGCCTGCGGCGATATGCTTTCCGCCAAAGCCTATATACGAAAAACTTTGGAGTTAGGCATGGCTCCAGTCTGGTTCACAACAATTGGCTTTCAACCTATTTGTACTCTGGCAAGTTTTGATGATATACGCGCCAGATACCCTACCTTATGCTCTGACAGGACTGACACTTAAACAGTCAAAAACAAATCAAACAGAATGGAATAACGTGAACCATTTCCCTTTAAGAGGGGACAGATGCCTTCACGAAATTGTACTATCAGGTAAAATCCCCTATCCATCCGAGAAGAATACAATACAATGGACGTAGTTGCGTTGGAGAAAACTGAGGAATATCAAGGCCGTTACAGGGTTGAGCGCACCCTGGGTGCTGGTGGTATGGGGGTTGTTTACTTGGCCGAAGATGTCAAACTTCGGCGAAAAGTAGCTATTAAGCGCCTCCGCTCTGACTTAAGTGGAAATTCTGCAGAGGCCCGTTTTCGCAGCGAAGCTGAACTTTTAGCCAGGTTGAATCACCCAAATATTGTGCGGCTTTATGACGTACTGGAGGAGAATACCGGTATCGCCCTGGTTATGGAGCTGGTTGAAGGCGTCACTCTTAAAGAATGGCTTCGCGAAAACAGCCCTACCCTGGCAATAAAGCTCGATTTATTGATGCAAATATGTCAAGGGCTCAGTAAAGCTCACTCCCTAGGTATTATTCATCGCGATCTTAAGCTGGAAAATATCCTTGTCACTAATGATGGCGTAGCAAAGATTACTGACTTTGGCATCGCCAAAGCGCTGGACTGTGATCAACAGCTGACCAGAGAGGATCATATTGCTGGCAGCATTCAGGCGATGTCCCCAGAGCAGGTTCAAGGTGCCCCTCTGGATGCTCGGAGTGACTTGTTTAGCTTGGGCAGTATTGCTTACGAACTGCTTTGCAACAACAAGCCCTTTGAACGCGGGGACTTAAATGCGCTGGCATTTGCCCAACAAATCTGTAGCGCTCCCCATATTCCTCCACAAACCCACTGGCCAGAAATACCTAAGCCACTTGTAGCACTACTCGATAGACTCTTGAGTAAGCGCCCCGAGCAACGTCCAGACTCTGCCCAGCAAGTTTTCGAGGCTCTTTCTTTAGTCCGCCATCATGGCATTGATGCTGACACCCAACAATACTCTGAAACAGTAACGCAGTTACTTATTAAACCACGCAAGAAACATCGCCGTCTCACGTCATTTTTAGTTGCTCTAATTGCACTGGGCGCTACTGGCTTTTGGGGATGGAAAACCTATTCTCGTCTACCGCCACAATATATCGCAATTCTTCCTATCGAATTAAGCGGCAAAACAATTGATGAGAGTACAGACAGCTTAGTAAAAGCAATGGTGCGCCAAGCGCTTATGAGCACCCCCAGCCACCTAAAGTCCAGTGCTCTTGTAAGCTATATCCCTAGAAGAGAGGCCACTTTAAATGAGCAGCTCCGGCATCTTGGAGCGCAAGGCATTACGGATGCGTTATCTGCTCGATTAGATTGCGTACAGTCCCGTTGCAATATTGAAATACAGGTTATTAACCCTCTTGACAAACAGGTAAAAAAGCAAACTGCTTTTGCTTTTTTACCTGGCCAGCTAAGACAAGAAGCCCAATACTCTATTCGAAATAGTGCTATAGACTTATTCCCCAAAAGATACCATAGGGAACCCGGCTCTGATATCCGAATGTCACCCGAGGACTATAATCACTACCTTCACATCCTCTCTAAACTTGCCACTACGGCAACGGAGCCTGCCGACCTGGAAGCTTCAAAAGAGCTAATAGGCAAGTACCCAAAGAACTCAAACCTATATTCACTTTATGCTAGTATTGCCACCAAACTATATCTTTCGACCAATGATAGTAAGTTATTGACTTCAGCACTTGGAATATTGGCCAGCGCAGAATCTACCAGCACAGATAAAAGTGTTCTTCTTGAAGCTCAACTCTACATTAAATCCACAGGTACAGACAGAGAAGGGTTTGAGTCAATTTTAAGCAGGCTCCAGGCTAAAGGGTATCCCTCAGCACATCTACTTGCACAGTATGCCCGATTCCATTATTCCCAAGGAAATTATAAGCAAGGCCTTTATTATGCAGAGCAAGCCTCAGCCCTAAATCCTTCTGCACACAATCTATACATAGTTGCGATAAACCAGATTCAGATTGCAAACTATAATGATGCACGCAAAACCTTAAACGATCTTTTAGATAAGTATCCAGAGTTTTGGTCTGCTTACGCAGTTATTGGAGTTATTGAGTTAGAGCAAGGTAATCTGGAGCGAGCCAAGAGGGCTATCACTACGATCCCAGAACAGTTCCGAACATTAAGTTCTGAAGCCAACTTGGGAGTGGTGTATTTCCTTCAAGGAAAGTATCAGCTGGCGCTGGAAAAATATAGAAAAGTTATATCTATATCCCCGAACAATTTAACTGCAATTTATCAAGTTGCAGAAACTCATCAAATGCTAGGAAACAACCAGCTTGCAATCAATGGATATGAAAAAATACTTCAAATAACCTCAAACATTGAAAATGAAGGACTGAACACCCAAAAATATCGATTTCGAGCCATAGCCCTGGCCAACCTCAACCGGCATGCCGAATCAATAGTAATACTCAATAAATTGCTTAAGCTGAACCAAGATGAAACTGACATCAAGTATAGTGCAGCTCTTATTTATGCCCTTTCTGAGGAATGGCGATCAGCAAACTACTATATTGAAGAGTTAATCGAGCAAGGCATGGGCGCAGAGTGGTTTGCCCTGCCAGCGTTTCAAAAGCTCTGCACCCAGCCTCAGACATCACAAAAGGTTTTACAAACTATCTGCAATTATTGAGGGTCGTTAACCGGATAAGGATCAATCTGCGCATCTGGATCCCCAGAGACAAAGTGCACACCGGTTTCCGCATCCACGCACATCCACAGGAAAGAGAAGTTATCGGGGATATCCTCTCTATCCCTGATTTTAATAATCAGTTTAGTGAATTCGCCATCCACCTCTTTAGCGCGAGCACGGAACTGGTGACGAAAATCCGGGCTCAGGGCAATAAGACCATCTAACTTATGGTTCTGACGATAGCGAACAAACTCCAACTCACGACCCGGTACTTGCGATAAATCCAGAGTCACCTCCAGAGTCAATACTGCACGCTTATGGATTTTGAAGTGCATATTGCCAAAGTGCTCTTCAGGGTTAGCCGCATTAAACAGCGGCCAGTATTGAGGCTTACCATCTTCTTGCTCTTTAGGCTGAAGAACCAAATCTAGCTTTAACCCTTCTTTAGGCACCTTCACGTCAAGTACAGGTAGGTCAGCACAATTGACCATATTTCCATTCCCCTCTAAAAATTTGTTATATGGTGTCACCAAAGGGCGTATTATCTTGTGTAAACTACGTCCGTGACTGCGTCATCATAACCAGCCCCAATCTTAAATCATCCAGCAGGGCTGAAACTTACCGCCCCTGATTGATGGCTTCGACCATCGACGGCTACAACAATCTTATCAAGCGCAAAATTTGGCACCCGTGCCCGGGCAACCCTATCCAATTGACTCGATTAAGACTTTGCACCTATCGATCCCAGCTTGGCCACTCAGCCTGTGCCCCCCCCCTTCAACCCCTGGCATCACATTGGGGATAAGGGGTAAGTAAATCTATCCGAATTTTGCTGCGGGCTGCCTTTCCATGGCGAGGTAATTGTTCCCACAAGCACCTACCCCCCTCAACTGGAACACAATGTACATACTTAAGGATTACAGGTCGATCACACGCCATTACAGATAATTTCGCAAAATATATTTGTTGAAAGGCATAAAGTCATCATATGCCAAAATAATTACACGATAAATTCATAATAAAAGAAAAAAGAAGAGTGGAAAAGTTTTTCCTTCCCCATCACGTGAATATCTAAATAAAGATAAGACGCTATATTATTAAAATAAATATAAAAATATTTTGAACTCTTACTGAAAGAGACTAACGCCCCCTCAGATAATTTATTCTTATCAAGGCCACACCAAAAATGTTTATTCAAAGCTATTCAGCAAAACCAATGGCAGACAATCTCTTTAGCCAAGCAATAACCTTTACAACTAAATCAGAAAATAAAAAAAGCCGGCAGTCACAAAACTGCCGGCCCGAAATGATGGTCCCAACCATCGACGGTTACAACAACACTATCAAGAGCAAAATTTGGCATCCATGCCCGGACAAGCTCATCCAAGATGGATCGACTAAGACTCTACACCTGTCGATTCCAGCTTGACCGTTCAGCTTGCGCTGAATTCCTTTGTTTCCTCACGCCACCTGAGGGGGCAAGGAAATTAAATCCTTTCGAAAATTGTGGGGGCTGCCTTTCCATGGCGAGGTAACCATTATCACAGCCACCTACCCCCTCAACTGGAAGCTACTGTACAGATTTCCAAATTACAGATCGATCACGCCAAAACACAGCAAATTACACACTAATTACTCGCCAAGTGTTTTATGCGCCGCACAGGACTGTTAGAGTCACCATATAACAAAAAGCATCACGTAGTGAGGACACAATGGAAGCGAACCTAGAAGATGTAAAAATTCTCTCTCCCCGCCGCAACAGCACCGAGGCAAAAAATATTGATGAGCTGTCAAAAGAGCAATTGCAGCACTTTTGTATTGATAGTGAATCAGAACATGGAAAACTGTTAGAACAAACCGCAACCCTGCTCTACCAGGCACAAGGAAATCTGAGCCAGCTGTGGAGCCAGGTAACGGACACACTCCAGCGCTTGGACAAGTCTGACAAGATTGCCTATTTCAATGCCAAGCGCTTTATGAGTTTCCAGCTGGCGAAATTATTGGACACCTTACAAAACCCATTGCGAGCCAGCTTTCAAAGCCTGCAAGGGGACGACTTTAATATCACCACACGGGGCGGTTACCCCCTGTTCGATAATATTCCCGCTATTTTTTCTGCAACCCCGGTAATTGCCCGCACAGCAACTTACATTTATGCCTGCACCGAGTGGGTGGACGATGCTTTCCGTGGGCGCGAGCCGAGCCACGATATTTATTCACGTTTACTCAACCCCACTTCCATTTCCCTGGCCAATGCTATTGTGGATTTGGAATGCGGACCTGAAGCCAGTGAATATATGGCCTGGAATTTTAATTCCGGTATGGCTGCAATCGATGCACTCCTGTCAAATCAATTGCGCCACGGGGATATCTTAATTGTTTCCAGGAATATCTATGGCGGCACTCACCAGCTGTTACAGGATTTCTACGCCCGCAAAGATAAACTGTCTATCAATCTGGCCTGGTTTGATGGCACTACCGGTGAAGAGTTCGAAAAGCTACTGGCTGATACCCAGCAAGCATACGCAGACGCAATCAGTGCCGGAGCAAAAATACATGTCTATATTGAATCGCCATGCAATCCCCACGGGATCATGCTGGATGCACCGGCTATTTGTAAAACCGCTCACCGGGAAAATATCCTGGTAAGCCTGGATGCCACCCTGGCAACCCCTTTTCTATATCAGCCACTACGCCGCAAAGATAGGGAAGAGAGACCGGATTTTGTTGTTCACTCCTACACCAAGGATATCGGTGGCACCGGCGCCGCCACTGCCGGTGTGGTTATCGGCGAAAACCACCGCATGTTTATCCCTAAAGGCGACAGCGCAAAAGGCCTTAATTGGGATCAGTGCATGTTCTGGGATGTTTATTACATCAAGGGGGCTTTCCTGGATGCAGACAAGGCCTGGGAAGTGCATTGCGGTATGCGCACCTTGGAAATGCGTATGCTCACCAAGTGTATTAATACTTTGAGCCTCAGCCATTTCTTTGCCAGTCACAGCAAGATTCGTGTCAACAGCCATGCAGTGGAAACCCATCCCAATTCCGGGCTGCGAGAATCGCTGATGCGCTACCAGTTCCCCACACCATTATTCAGCATTGACATGGAAGCTGCGCAAATTCCCACCGAAGCCTTTAAAAGTTTCTTTGACGCGCTGGAGCCCGCTTTCGGGCAGATGGTGAGCTTGGGCCAGACAAATACCATGGTGCTCTGCCCTGCCCTGACATCTCACTCAGAGCTATCACCTGAAGCGATGGAAGCGGCGGGTATATTCCCAACCACCATCCGAATTTCTGTTGGGGATGAAAATATGGCGCAGATGGCCGCTCATGTGATCAACTGCGCGCGCCTGCATCTCGATCCAGTTAGCCCTGATTTTAGCGAGGGCTTTATCGCCCCGGAAGAAGCCGACAAACTCTTCAGCCGCTTTTATCTCGAGTCGCACCAAAAAGTGATAGAGACACAGCCAAAAATTGTGGACTATCTCTAACCATCCAAAACAAATCCATCACCGGTAGATAGCGCCGGTGATGGGCGCTTGTTGCACTATCCTATATCCCGTAGTATCACGCTTTCTGTCCACAATTTAATCAATTCAAAATGCCGAAACTTTCCACGTGGCTCTTCGCCTGGATTCTGTGCTGCTTATCCACTGTTGCAATGGCGCAAGGCTATGAAAAGCTCTACAGTGATTATCGCGGCAGCCTCTATCAAATTCGACTTATCGAAAAATCCTCCAATTCAAAAGCCGGCCTGGGGTCAGGCTTTCAAATCTCCCCCGATGGATTGATCGCCACCAACTACCACGTAGTGGCTCAAGCGGTTAGTGAGCCGGACGAATATTCCCTGGAATACCTTGCAGTTAATGGCACCCGGGGAAAATTAACTCTACTGGATATTGATGTAGTCAATGACCTGGCGCTGCTGCGCCAGGAGAAACCGGGAGGCGAATACCTGGAATTGGCGACAGACACCCCCAAAAAAGGGGAAACCATTGTCTCCCTGGGCAACCCATTGGACCTGGGCATGACCTTGATTCCCGGGACCTATAACGGTATTGCCGGCGGTAGCTTCTACGATCGTATTCACTTTGCCGGATCTATTAATCCGGGAATGAGCGGTGGGCCAGCGATCAATACCCAAGGGCAGGTAGTGGGCATTAATGTGGCGACTGCAGGCAACCAGGTTAGCTTCCTGGTACCAGTGGATAAGCTGTCGTCACTTTTAAAACACTACCGCGCTGAAGGCGGCACTCTCAACCTGAAGCAAGTAACTTATCAACAGCTTTTGGATAACCAGCAAAAAATTATCGACTCAATACTGAGGGCCGACTGGCAGCGTCGCGCCCTCGGTGAGGCCCAGGTTGTCGGTGAAATAATTCCAGCCATTAAATGCTGGGGAAACACCCAAGAGAGCGAAACCAATCCGATCAAGCGAATTGATAAAGGCTGCACCGGACAAGATGTTATTTTCCTTTCCGACGACTTCAACACCGGGCGGGTAGAGTACGAATTTTTCTGGCTGCAGGCGGAGGATCTTCTGCCCGCGCGCTTTTATGCGGAGTACGAAGGACAGATGGACTCCTTTTACCCAGGCAATAGCGCTGGAGAAGAAGATGTAACCAATTTCCGCTGCCAGCAAGGATTTACCTCTCAGGAGCGCGGCAATGAAACCTCAGTGTCCAAGCCGGATCGCAATCGCGAGCCCCTGATCGCGCGCACCAGCTACTGCGTCAGGCGCTACAAGGACTTCCCAGACCTCTACGATATTTTCTTCCTGAGCCTAAGTGTGGATCAGAAAAATCGCGCACTGGTCAGCCACTTTACCTTGTCCGGCTTTACCCAGGAGTCCGCCGACGCCTTTACCCAGAAGTTTACGAGCGAGATCCAATGGCCCTGATTATTGAAGAACTCAATCGCGCCCACCGGGTGCAGCTGCGCTACCGAATGGACGGGGATAAATTTACCCTGGGCCGCGCTTACGACAATGATGCAATTCTGGAGGACATCCACTCCGATGCCCACCATGCCGAAATCAAGCGGGGAGAGGACGGCCAGTACGTCTTACACGACCTCAATTCGATCAACGGCTGCCAGCTTTTGGGAAACCTGAAAGACAAGTCCGTTAAACCCGATACCATCGCTCAACACAGGATATCCTCCGGTGACTTGCTGCAGTGTGGGAAGTCACGCTTCCGGGTTTTCCATACGGATGACCCGGTACCTGAAGCTACCCCTCTCCATTCACTGGAAAACCTGTTTTCCAGCTTGTCCCACCCCCTGGGAGCAATACTGCTGCTGTTGTGTTTTGGCTTCGCCAGCGTACTGATGAGCTACCTCGGTTACGCCCGTAACTATCAATGGACCATTGCCGTCAACATTCTTGCCACGGCCATAATTGGCATGGTGATTTACGCCGGAGTCTGGGCGTTTATCAGCAGGGTAGTCAGGCATGAAACACACTTTTTCACCCATCTATCCATCGCCGCCATAGGTGCACTTACTTACACCTTTTGGGAATGGCTGAGGGGGCTAATCAATTTCAATTTTGCCATCGGCACCACTATTCAGGTCCTGGACTTCCTGGTACTCGCCATCATATTACCGGCAATGCTCTGGTCCGCCTGCTATCTGGCCACCAACCTCGCCAGGGGCTGGCGCTGGACAGTGGCACTGACACTGCCACTGGCATTCCTCGGCCTGGGTTTAGCTGAAAGCGTTAACAACATGGACGAATTCAGCGAGGTTCCACCGATATCCACAGAGCTGAAATACGATAATATGCTATTCCGCAACCCTGTTCCCATGCAGGAATTTATTGGAAATTCGGCCGACCTGTTTGATATCCCCATCAAGAAAAAAGAAACTAAAGAAGGCGCTGAAGGCTCCTCCAGCGACAATCAAAGTAGTACCGCAGAGGTAGAATCATGAGCAAGATTTATTGGAGCCCAGGGCTCGACCAGCTGGAACCCTATACACCTGGGGAGCAGCCCAAGAGTGAAACCCTGATAAAGCTCAATACCAATGAGAACCCCTACCCTGCCTCCCCCGAAGCTTTAAGGCTCTTGGAGCAGCACGACTTTGCCGATGCATTGCGCCGCTATCCCGACCCGGAGTCCTGTGAATTACGCCGCGCTATTGCCGATAAGCACAATCTCTCTGCCGAACAAGTATTTGTGGGCAATGGCTCCGATGAAGTGCTGGCGCTGAGCTTTTACAGTTTTTTCCGCCGCAGCGAGCCCCTGCTATTTCCGGATATCACCTACAGTTTTTACCCGGTTTATTGCCAGCTCTTCAATATCAAAAGCCGCACTGTTCCCCTGCACGGCGATTTCTCTATCCAGCTTGAGGACTATGCCGCTCCCGCAGCCGGTGTAATTATTCCCAACCCCAATGCACCCACGGGACGGTACCTGCCGCTAGAGCAAATTGAACAGCTCTTGCGCTCACAGCCTGAGAGAGTGGTGGTTATTGATGAGGCCTATATCGATTTTGGCGGACAAAGTGCAGCAACACTCATCGATCGCTACCCCAACCTGTTGGTGATACACACACTGTCAAAGTCCTATGCCCTCGCAGGGCTTCGCCTCGGCTTTGCCATGGGGCAGAAGCACCTGATTGAAGGATTGCTGAGAGCCAAGAACTCCTTTAACTCCTACCCCATTGATGCCATTGCCCAGCGTGTGGCCACCGCAGCGATCCACGATACCGCCTGGCACAGCGACAATTGCGGCAAGGTCATCGCGACTCGGGAGCGCTGTGAGCGGGCGCTTATAGACCTGGGGTTCGAAGTGATTCCTTCCCAGGCCAATTTCCTCCTGGCCAAACCACCGGAGCCCGGCGCAGAAGCCCTGTACCTGGCACTGCGGGAGCGTAATATTCTCGTACGCTACTTCAACAAGCCCCGGATCAGTGAGTACTTGCGTATCTCTATTGGCACCGATGAAGAAATGGAGCAGCTGATACGGAACTGCAAAGAGATACTTGCGTCACAGAGCTAGCACTCTGTCTGTCTATACTCGTCGGGCGCCACTTGAGGTGGCCCGACAACTGTGACTTATTGGTATCCAGGGACCTATGCACCCGAAAGCTCAAAATTCAGTATCCACTACCGAGGCCGTCAGCCCCTTTAAAGCGGGATTTTTACGGCAATTAACCCACACCCTGATTCTCGCCTCGGCCCTGGCGAGCGGCGCCGCAAGTGCCAACGACTGGGATAAGGTCGAAGGGCCCAGTGCACAGACACCATCGAGTATTGGCACCTACACCAATGGCTGCCTGAGTGGCGGGGAGACCCTGCCATTGAGGGGAGAGGGCTATCAGTTGGTGAGGACTGGCCGCGATCGACATTTTGCCCATCCCCAGACCATTAACTTCCTGAAGGAGTTTTCCCAGAGCGTGGCGCAGAAAGATCTGGGCAGAATCCAGATCGGTGACATGTCTATGGCTCGAGGGGGCCCTTTCGGCAGTGGTGGGCACAACAGCCACCAAACCGGCCTAGACGTAGACATCTGGTATTCCCAGGATCGGCGGGCCGCAGAGCGTCCCCTCACCCCGTGGGAGCGTGATAATATCTCTGCTGTTGCCTTGGCTGATGAGCGCAAACACCGCCTGATCCCTGAAAATTGGGACGACCGGGTTCCCAAAATCCTGCGCATGGCCGCAGAGGACCAGCGGGTCGAACGAATATTTGTACACCCGACCATTAAGCGCCACCTGTGTGAAATATCCGGCGAAGATAACGAGTGGCTGCGCAAAGTGCGCCCCTGGTGGGGGCACAATTACCATTTTCATGTGCGCCTGGCCTGCCCAGAGGGAAGCACCAACTGTAAGCCCCAGGCTCCGGTGACCACTGCAGCCTGTGGCAGTGACTTGGATTGGTGGTTTAGCGATGACTTCTATGCAATTCTCAATGGCACTAAACCCCAGCCGAAACAGAAAAAGCCGAAACCAAAGACCTTGCCCCAACAGTGTGAACAGGTATTAACCGCACCTTCGGCAGGCACTACGACGGAATAATTTTATGATTAACACCTTGCTTATCTGCGGCGGTGGTGGCAGCGAGCACGACGTATCCCTCAGAACTGCTGATTTTATCGAGGACAAGTTGTCAGCGGCAGAGGACATCGCCCTATTGCGGGTGGAAATGGATAACAGTGGCTGCCTTACCGACAGCCAGGGCCGGGTTTACCATATCTTTTACGATCGTAAAATTCGCGATGAAGAGGGTAACTCCTGGGATGTGGACTACGTAATTCCTGCAATTCACGGCTACCCGGGAGAAACCGGCGATTTGCAGTCGCAACTGGATATGTTCCGCATTCCCTATTTCGGCTCTGCACCTGAACCCAGCAAAATCTGCTTTAACAAAATTAAAACCAAGATGTGGCTCAGTGCCCTGGGTATTGAAAACACACCTTACGAGTTTTTGCACAGCACTGAAGTCGAGGAACTACAAAAAGCTCACGATGCCCTAGAGAACTGGGGTGAGGTATTTGTAAAAGCCTCCAATCAGGGATCTTCCGTAGGTTGCTTTAAGGTCCATGACAAAGAGGAGTTAGAGGCCGCGATCGAGGACGCCTTTAAACTCTCCCCTTATGTGCTGATAGAAAAAGCATTGAAAGCCAGAGAGCTGGAAGTTGCGGTTTACCACTACAACGATGATGTGATCGCAACCCGCCCGGGAGAAGTACGCGCCCCAACGGATACTTTTTACACTTATAAGGAAAAGTATGCCGAGGGCAGCCGCGCGGTCACCTTTATCGAAGCTGCTGATCTTCACGAAGAACAGCTTCAATGGATAGCCGAAGTATCCCTGCGCACTTTTAAAGCCCTAAAGCTGAAGGATTTGTCCCGCATAGACTTTTTCCTGACAGAGACCGGCGAACTCTACCTCAATGAGGTCAATACTTTTCCCGGTATGACGCCAAACTCCATGTTCCCCAAAATGATGGAAAACCACGGGCACAATTTCACCGAATACCTGGCCGGCCTGATCCGCTCTGCGGTATCTTCACCTAACGACAAGACATAATTAAAAGGGGCCTGTTGGCCCCTTTTCTTTTTTGCTCATTTTGATCCGATGGGCTAGTGCAACAACCACCCCTGTTGACGCCGCCGTGAAAACTGGCCGCGCAGAAACTCCATCTGATCGCCGCGAATCCGCTCACTGTTAATCAGGGCAAGGTATTCAGCTGCATTGGGGCAGAAGGGCAAGGCCAACAGCTCCATGTCAATATTTTCCAATAGTTGATTGCCCTTATGCTGGTTACAGCGCCTGCAGGCCGCGACCACATTTTCCCAGGAATCAACTCCACCTTTGGAAACAGGAATAACATGGTCCCGTGTCAAATCCACACTTTTAAAGAAATTACCGCAATAAAGACAGGTATGGGAATCGCGAAAAAACAGTGCTCGATTTGTTAGAGGTGGGCGCCGGCGCGGACGGGCCATACGTGCACCGCCACAGGCGATAATAGCGGCCAGATCGAGGCTGGAACGATCGCCATTGCGATTAAAACCTCCTCTCACCCGCTGGACAACACCTCCCAGCGACCATGTAACCAGCTCCCGCACGTACAGACAGGATGCCTCTTGCCAACTCAGCCACTCCAGCGGTTGTCCCGCCAGATTTAAACGCAATATTCTCGCGTGCATAACCTCGCCTCCCCACAGTCGAATAGAACAAGGCAGCCCCGGAACTGTTTCCGTGTAATCACAATATTTTTTATAAAGAAGAAAAAAGAAGTTTTGGAGTGACAGATCGAAGGGACTGGATGACGATGACAGAGGCTGGCGCAATTCGCAGCATTAGAAAAAACTGCCACCTTCGAAAGTAAAAGCTTGCTCCCAGACAGTATGGAAAAGCCTGAAAGTTTTTTTACCAACGAAAATACAGATGCCCACAGGCGTAGTTTTGCCTTGGGTAATACGGGCACTTCTGCTGGTAGATTACTGAATGCGCCACCCTCCGCCGGCCCATGGGTAATTTGGCCGGCCTATCAACATTAAAGCGGATAACTATTACAAATTCCAGACAGTGACAAGCCGATGGTGGAATTACAGCAAATTACATAGGATAGGTATAAATTCTGGAAAGTGTTGTAGGCAGCAACAGGCAGATTAAAGCAGAATGTAAAACACCGCCCAGGCAATCCGGCCAGGGCGGTGCGTCTCACAGGATGATGCCCATATCCCTAGGGCGAGCGGCGCAATCCATTTATCCATTGCCGCAGTAGTGCAGTCCCTTTCGCGTCCTTGCAAGTTAATTATGGACATCAAGGGAGAAAAAAGTAGGGGAAATCTGCTGAATTTTATGTAAGAGATATCTCACAAACTGAGTTACCTGTTACAAAAGGGAGGGGAGACAGGAAATTAATCCCGCGTTAACTATAGGGGTAAAAAAGTAAGCGCGGCAACTATAAACATCTTTATTTCAAGTTCAATCGATACCATGAAGAAAACGTTGAAATATACGCTAATATTTTTTATTGCCCTGGGAGCGGTGCTTTCTACCGCCTTGGCCACCTTTAAATCCAGTGTCAGTGTACCCTGGCGCCAACTGGTCGGTGGTGTCAAAACAACAGAAAAAGAAGTGACAGGCAGGCTAACGACAGCGGATGGATATTCGGTCGAATTATTCGCAAGGGATGTTCCTGGCGCGCGCTGGCTCATAGTGACCCGCAGCGGAGACATCATTGTCTCTCAGCCGAGACACGGCAAAGTTTCACTTTTATTACAAGATAAAGACGGCGATGGTCGCAGTGACGGACAAAAAGTCCTAATTGATAATCTTCAGCGGCCCCACGGATTATTGCTACACGACGGTTGGTTATATATTGCCGAAAGTGACGCAGTTGGACGGGTGCCCTTTGATCATTCCGATGGGCGGCTGGCTGGGCGCTACCAGCGAATTATTGAAAATCTTGAGGACGATGGACACTGGACCAAAACTATTGATATGAGTCCCGATGGGTGGCTTTTTCTCAGCAGTGGTTCCAGCTGCAACGTTTGTATTGAAAAAGATCCTCGCCGCGCAACTGTTATGAGGATGAAGCCAAATGGACATGATTTTGAAATATACGCCACCGGCCTGCGCAATAGTGTGGGGTTCGATTGGTCTCCAAAAGATGGCGGACTTTACGCAACAGATAATGGCCGCGATTGGCTCGGCGACAACCTGCCGCCAGATGAGCTCAACCTGATTCGCAAAGACCAATTCTACGGATGGCCCTACGCCTACGGTGACCGGGTTCCCGATCCGGATCTTGGGGTGGATGCAAGCCCTGAAATCCAGCAAAAGATTGCTGCCTCAATTCCCCCCGTATACGAATTTCGCGCTCACAACGCGCCACTCGGGATTAAATTTTTGCGCAGTGTGGAACAGCCTAAGGATTATCGCCATGCAGCGCTGGTCGCCCTGCACGGCTCGTGGAACCGCAGCGTGAAAGATGGCTATAAAGTTGTCTCCCTGCACTGGAGTGACGACGGGGAAATTCAACAGAGGGATTTCCTGTGGGGATTTCTCAGCGATGACCGCCAAACGGTTTACGGCCGCCCTGTCGCCATCGCCGAGGATAAACTGGGCAACATCTATATTTCCGATGACTACGCCGGTGCAGTTTATCGTGTGAGCCAAGGGGCCCCTCGCCAAGCTGTATTGACAACACAGCAGCCACAACTGCAAAAAACATCCACGGCCAACGCGCTTTCAATAGATGCCGAGATGGTGCAACTGGGCGCGCAGCTCTATCGGTCTAACGATTGTGCCCACTGCCATCAGGCCCAGTTTCCCCTGCGCAACCTGTCCGCTAAATACACAGCGCAGACCCTGGCTGACTACTTCGATGCCCCAACACCACCAATGCCCAACTACAACTTTACGGCGGTGCAGAAAAAAGCCCTGGCGCACTATCTTTTATCCCGGGAGTCGAGCCTCTAGGAATTGCACGTCTAAACGACACTGAGAAGAGGCTCCCGGATGAGGGTGCCATGGAATTGACCCCCGCAGCGCCAGCCGCTAAGGTTGCCCCGCAATTAAGAGGCAATCCTATGGCGGCAAAGAAAAAAACAGCAACTTTTGAAGAGAGTCTCGAGGCGTTGGAACAGCTGGTTGAGCGACTCGAAGGCGGAGATCTCCCATTGGAGGAGGCTCTCGCTGATTTTGAAAAGGGAGTGAAACTCACCCGGGAGTGCCAACAGAAGCTCGCCAAAGCCGAGCAGAAAGTGAAGCTGTTAATTGAAGAAAGCGGCAATATCCGCGAGCTCCCCTTTGATGCCGACGACAACTCCGGGGACCCAGTTTAAGTGAGTTCCGCAAACCTGCCAGAGGAGCTGAAAGCCTTTCTACAGGCCTCCTCCACACGCGTCGAAAGCCGAATCCAGCAGGCGCTCAACACCCCGATCGACGGCTCAGAAAAGCTGTTCGAAGCAATGCGCTATGCCGCACTGGGCCCCGGCAAACGCCTGCGCCCCGCTCTCGTCTACGCCTGTGCCCAGGTTTTTCGGGGTGTCGATTTTGACCTGGCCTATTGCGATAGCACAGCGGCGGCCCTGGAGTGCATTCACGCCTACTCCCTGGTCCACGACGACCTGCCGGCAATGGATGACGACGACCTTCGTCGAGGTCGCCCCACCTGTCATATCGCCTATGACGAAGCCACAGCCATTCTCGCCGGCGACGCACTGCAAACTCAGGCTTTCGAGTTGCTTCTCGCTGAACCCCTCGCCCCTCAATTGCAGTTACAGCTTATGCGTGAGCTCGCCACTGCGGCGGGGGCCCGAGGTATGGTCGCCGGCCAGGCTATCGACCTGGACTCCGTTGACCAAACCCTCACCCTGGATCAGCTGGAGCCCATGCACCGCCTCAAGACTGGGGCTCTGATTTGTGCCAGCGCACGTATGGGCGCACTGCTGGGCGGTGCCAGCGAGAGGGAGCTGGAGATTATTACCCGCTACGCCCAAGCTATTGGCCTGGCATTCCAGGTTCAGGACGATATTCTCGATATCACTGCTGAAACCGCAGTTCTGGGCAAAACCCAGGGCGCCGATGCCCTGCGCAACAAACCCACTTATGTCTCTCTGCTCGGCGTCGACGGCGCCCGGGACAAGCTGGCAAAACTGCACGCCCAGGCCGCCCAGGCACTGCAAAGTCTCGATGGCGATACCCTGCTACTACAGCAGCTCGCAGACTATATCGTGCAGCGCGGACACTGAGTCACAGCCTTGCCTGTGGGGTTTGGGATGCAATATGCCCGCCACGGGCATACAATCCCCCTCAATAACACCATCTGTTGCAACTGATACATTTGATGCTCGAAGAAATTCCACGCACACGCCCGCAGACACCGCTTCTCGACTCGATCGACGACCCGGCGCAGCTGCGCGCCCTCGATGAACGCCAATTGCCGGAACTCGCCAGCCAATTGCGCGAGTACCTGCTGTATTGTGTCGGCCAGACCGGCGGGCACTTTGGTGCCGGTCTCGGTGTGGTGGAACTGACCATCGCCCTGCATTACATATTCAATACCCCGGAGGACCGGCTGGTTTGGGATGTGGGCCACCAGACCTACCCCCATAAAATCCTCACCGGTCGCCGCGAACAGATGCTGTCCATGCGTCAGCAAGGGGGCCTGTCCGGCTTCCCCAAGCGCAGTGAGAGCCCCTACGATACCTTTGGTGTCGGTCACTCCAGCACTTCGATCAGCGCCGCCCTGGGTATGGCCCTGGGCTCCCCTGACGATCGCAAGGTAGTGGCGGTGATTGGCGATGGCGCCATGACGGCGGGAATGGCTTTCGAAGCCCTGAACCACGCCTCGCATACCGGCAAGGACATGTTGGTTGTTCTCAATGACAACAGTATGTCTATTTCAAAAAATGTCGGCGGCCTGGCTACCTATTTCGCCAAAATCCTGGCCAGTAAAACCTACCTGAATATGCGCGAGGGCAGCCGTAAGATACTGTCTGCCATCCCCAAAGCCTGGCAATTGGCGCGACGTACCGAAGAGCACGTCAAAGGCATGATCACGCCGGGCACCCTGTTCGAAGAACTGGGCTTTAACTACGTAGGCCCCCTGGATGGCCACAACATGCACGACCTGGTACATACCCTGCGCAACTTGCGCAGCCAGCCGGGCCCGCAACTCCTACATATTGCCACCACCAAGGGCAAAGGCTTCGGCCCTGCTGAAGAAGACCCGGTGGGCTACCACGCGCTGAACAAGCTGGAGCCGGAAGCCAAGGTGCAAGTGGCCGTACCCGGCAAGAAGAAACTGCCCAAGTACCAGGATATTTTTGGCCAGTGGCTGTGCGATGCCGCAGAACAGGACGAGCGCCTGGTCGCAATTACCCCGGCCATGTGCGAGGGTTCCGGTATGGTGGAGTTCTCCAAGCGCTTCCCGGACCGCTTCCACGACGTAGCCATTGCCGAACAGCACGCAGTCACTCTCGCTGCGGGCCTCGCCTGTGAAGACCAGAAGCCGGTAGTTGCTATTTATTCGACATTTTTACAGCGCGGCTACGACCAAATGGTGCACGATGTGGCAATCCAAAACCTGGATGTCACTTTCGCCATCGACCGCGCCGGCCTGGTGGGCGAAGACGGCCCCACGCACGCGGGTAGTTTTGACCTCACATTTATGCGCTGCCTGCCCTACCTGGCTATCGCCGCGCCCAGTGACGAAAACGAATGCCGCCAGCTGCTCTATACCGCCTACAAACACAACGGCCCCACTGCTGTGCGCTATCCGCGCGGAACTGGTATGGGTACCGCCATTAACAAGGAAATGATAGAGCTGCCGATCGGCAAGGGGCGCCTGTTGCGCCAGGGCAGTGGTGTAGCCATCCTCAGCTTCGGAACCTTACTCGGCCCCGCTATGACCGCTGCAGAGCAACTGGGGGCCTCCGTAGCCGATATGCGCTGGGTAAAACCCCTGGACGAAGCACTGATCGATGAACTTGCCGAGAGTCACCAACTCTTAGTTACCATCGAAGAGAACACTATTGCTGGTGGTGCTGGCAGTGCCGTACTCGAATACCTCAATAGCACTGCGCGGTCGGTACCGGTGCTGCAACTGGGGCTTCCAGATCAAATTATTGAGCACGGCAAGCACAAAGACCTGCTGGCGGCCATCGGCCTCAATGCTTCCGGTATTGAGGAACAGATTCGCAGGCGCTTGCAACTGATCAATCACCAGGAGTTTGGCAGTCGCACAGCGGCAGCCAACTGACCCAGCCCGCCTTTGGCAGCCAGCTAATGCGGCTGGCTGCTCTTCGAATGCCCGGCAATAAATTGCCGGCAGTGGTAACAAACCACCCATTGACTAAATCCGGCCACTATTTGGACCACACGCTTTCACTCGAGGGGACTATGTCGTTTATCAGAAAAGCCCTATTCACTTCCCTGGGACTTATTGCCAGCCTCAATACCTCGGCGATGGATCAGGATACCTTCCGGAAAGCATACAAGTCCCTTCCGGAGACCAGCGCCTCCGAGCGCCTCATCGCCTTACAGGATTTACGCTATCGCTGGATTATGGAGAGTTATCCCAGCCAGGCAACCTACGAGGGCTACCCCGGGCAAAATCATCGCTGGGTAGATAACTCCCTGAAATCTGTGGAACTCAGGCAGAAGCAGACCCGAATCCTATTGGGCGCTACACGCAATATCGACCAGAGCGACCTGCCAGCCGGGCAACAATTGGATTACCAGCTGCTTTACCAGGACTTATTGGGAGAAGTAAAAGGCTTCCAGTTTCCAGAGCACTTGCAACCAATTACCCATATGAGCGGTATTCAGCGCAATGTACCGGCTGTTATCAATAGCATGCCC
Source organism: Microbulbifer maximicatervae (SeqCode) (assembly GCF_052467815.1). Lineage (NCBI taxonomy): Bacteria > Pseudomonadati > Pseudomonadota > Gammaproteobacteria > Cellvibrionales > Microbulbiferaceae > Microbulbifer > Microbulbifer maximicatervae (SeqCode). The sequence continues at coordinate 2,187,048 of NZ_CP174326.1, read as the reverse complement.
AAGCGCACTGCAGCCGATTACGAAACAATAATCAGCCGCTTGGAAAGGTTGCCAATCCTGATTGAACAAACCCAGGGGCTGATGCGCCGGGGCCTGCGCAAAGGGGTCACACCACCACAAATTACCCTGCGCGACCTGCCGCGTCAGATACGCGCACTGGTACCTGCCGCGCCGGAGCACAGCCCATTGCTGACGGCATTTAATCAAATGCCTGAGGCCATCCCAGCAACTAAGCGGAAAAGCCTGCAGCAACGCGCCTATGCCATTTACAGCAAACAACTGGTACCGGCCTGGCAGGGTATGGCTGAATTTGTTGAGCGAAAATATATTCCCGAGGCCCAGGTGGATACAGCTTTAACCAGCCGCCCTGACGGTCTGCGCTGGTACGCCCATAAAGTGGAAGAGAGTACCACCACCGATCTTAGCCCCGAAGAGATCCACCGCATTGGGCTTGCGGAAGTGAAGCGAATTCGAGGGGAGATGGATAAAATCATCCAGAAGACGGGCTTCCAGGGGGACTTTAAGGCCTTTACCGACTTCCTGCGTACCGACCCGCGCTTTTACCACACCAGCCGGGAGGGGTTACTGCGGGATTATCGCGATATTGCCAAACGCATTGATGCAGAGCTGCCCGCCCTGTTCGGCACCTTGCCGCGCCTGCCCTATGGTGTGAAACCAATTCCCGGTTACTCAGAACAGGCCCAGACTACTGCCTACTACCAACCGGGCTCCAATGAGGCAGGCCGTGCAGGTATCTTCTTTGCCAATACCTACAACCTGCCCAGCCGCCCGAAATGGGAAATGGAGGCGCTCACAGTGCACGAGGCGATGCCGGGTCATCACCTGCAAATCGCCCTGGCACAAGAGCAAACTGATATTCACCCGCTGCGCCGTATGGCTCTCTACACCGCATTTGTAGAGGGTTGGGGCCTTTACTCCGAAAGCCTCGGTTACGACCTGGGCCTGTATAAAAACCCCTACAGCGAGTTCGGTGCACTCACTTACGATATGTGGCGTGCAGTGCGTTTGGTAGTGGATACCGGTATGCACCAGCTGGGCTGGAGTCGCGAGGAAGCGATCGAGTACTTTATGGAAAACAGCGCCAAGCCACTCCACGATGTGACCGTCGAGATCGACCGCTATCTGGTTTGGCCGGGCCAGGCCCTGGCCTACAAACTGGGGCAGCTCAAAATTAAAGAGCTGCGTGCGGAAGCGGAGGAAACCCTGGACAGCAATTTTGATATTCGCAGTTTCCATGATGCTCTGTTGGGATCTGGAGCACTGCCACTGAATATTCTTGAAGAGCGTATGGACAACTGGCTGGAAAGCCAGGCCTCAGCATCTGCCCATATCGATGCGCAACAGATCGAGAAGCCCGCTACCAGTTAATCCAAACCTGTCGGCTTCTACTTCCTCTTTGCAATAGATTTCAAACCTATTGCAAAGAGGAAGTTTCGATAAAACAACCCTAATTTCCCCATTACCACTCAACATCAATTCCAAAATAAATTGAGCGAGGCTCTCCGGGAAAATACCGGCTGCCACTAAAGCTGCTGTAATCGGCGCGCTCAGCATAAGCTCTGTCAGTAATATTCAATAATCGTGTCGAAAATCCATATTGATCCCACTGCCAGGCCAATTGGAAATTGAGCAAATCATGCCCCGGATAGCGGTGAGCATTTTGAGGGTCGGTAAAATAACTGCCCTGATGTAACCACTCCAGTTCCGCCGATATAAGAGAGCCAGGCGACCACTGCAGGCGATAGCTACCAAAAGTTCTTGGTGCGGAATCTACAAAATTCCCATCCAGTTCTACGCCCTCTAACTCCCGTTGATCGTCATAGCGATGTTCAGCATAGCTGGTACTACCCTCAAAGCGCAGACTTTCAGAGAACTCATAATTAACCGCTAATTCCAGTCCCCAGTGCCGGGTCTTCCCATTGGACTGGTTAAAGTAATCAGCGTCGCGAAAAATTACATTTTCCTTTTCCATTGCATAGGCCACCCACTCAAATGAAAGGGGATCACCCAGCTTCCTCAGTCCTATTTCAAAGCTATTGAGCTCTTCAGCGTCCAATTCTGCAACCGTTTGCTCCCTCTGTAAGCGATATAATTCTGTCGCCTGGGGTACCCGATATCCCTGAGCGATTTGGGTAAATAGTTGAAATTCACTATCTAACTGTAACAGAGCACCCAGCTTGGGGGAGATATTGCTAAATCTATCTTTTCGGTCACTCGGTCGGCTAAACCGGCAGCCGCCGAAGTCACAAGCCATTCCATTTTCATCGGTACGCCCGGAGAGCATGTTATTGTCGTAATTGTAACGTGCAGACTCAAACCTCACTCCGCCAGTAATTTCTAATTTATCACTAACCTGCCAGTTTACCGATGCGTAAGGAGCGAGATTCCAAGCCGTCACTTCGTAATCATAGTGCTTCCCCACTGGAATCGTCGCCTGAAGAAATTCAGATCCCTCGGTAGTACTCTCTTGCACCTCCAAGAGATATCCCTCGCTTAATTCCGTATCAATACCCGAAACCAGATTCAGTTTTTTATCCAGCTCCAGATAATAACTAGTTCTAATTCCAATACTTTCCTGACCATTTTCTTCCAAAGGCTGGCCCGGTAAATAATGTTGCAGAAAACGCATTTTGGTTTTTCGAAAATACGGCGACAACTGTATTTGGCTGTCACGATTAATAGGTATATCGATCAGGGAATACATCCTGATAGCATAGGCATCCCGAAATGCCTCTGGATTGGGGTTTGTACGGCTCAATCGAGGATCTCGATAAGCGCTCTCTCCCTCAACGTAACCCGCAGTTTCCTGGTTCAGGTTTGTAGCTACCAAACGGGTTCGAACCCTGCTATCTCCGATGTGGCTAACATACTGAACACTGGCTTTTTGCTGGTCCACACCTGAGTGATCTCTATAGCCACCATCGGTCGTCAGATACAAATCCGTACTTATTCCATCACCTTCAGTATTAAAATGATGATTCGCCGACACACCCACTCGGTGATAATCGTGCGGCCCCGTCTCAACATTGAGTAATCCACCCTTATCCTCAACAGGGTCACGGCTAATAATATTGATCAATCCATGTAGGGCATTTGAACCATATAGCGTACCAGCAGGCCCTCTTATGACTTCGATATGACGTGCTGTCTCACTAAAAGATTCAAATAACTCATTAATATTGCAAAAGCCATTTGCTCGCAGTGGAATACCATCCTCTGCTGTCAGAACTCCCCCACAAGCTCCCGCACCCGTCAGTACTGGGGAGCGCAGGGCAGGCAGATATTCCTGCCCATTTCCTCGAGCCAGATTTGCTCCGGGCACACTCGCCAAGCTTTGTTGGATATGGGTGTTACCCGCTTTCTTGAGTACATCATTGTCGACAACGGAAATGCTCTCTACCCGCTCCGCAATGCCCTGAGCATACCTGCCCGCTGTAACAACCAGGGTTTCTATCTTCGTCTCATTACCATACGAAAAGTCAGAGAGGAAACATAACCAGACAGACACAAAAAATAATAAGACTCCTTTTATTCCATGGATCATTTTCAACTTGGCCAAACTCCCTATAACTGATTTTATTTTTATCGTCGGATACTTCCCTTCAAACCTGATTATATCGGAAGTTGCAGCTGCTAAAGACAAGTATGGTCTGCCGCTTGGCCTGCCCCAAGCCTCATAAAAAGCGTTTCCTCCATTCTCAGCTATATCTTTTCTATTGACCCTTCAATATGTTTATCAACAAGCAAGCGTCACAAGCGGCGCTGAAGTTGAAATCCCCAAAGCTATTTTTAAAGGAATATCATGGCCTGGTTCTACTTAATACTCGCCGGACTATGCGAAATTGGTTGGGTGCTGGGACTGAAAATTTCACAGGGAAGTAACACCCGCCTTCTGGGTGTGGTTATGGCTGTGGTATTTATTGGGGTCAGTGGATTTCTTCTATGGCTGGCGCAGCGGGAGATACCTATTGGTACTTCCTATGCGGTCTGGACAGGAATTGGTGCCGCCGGAGCCTTTGCGGTAGGGGTGCTGTTCTTTGGAGACTCCACCAGCCTTGGACGCTATCTGGGAGTTTTGCTCATTATCTTAGGTGTTGTCACGTTAAAACTCTCTCATTAATTGAGAAGCCCCCGGGAAAATTCCCGGGGGCCAGTTCTATTAATCCTCTGAATATTTGTGTTTACGCGCCTGGTTTTGTACAGATCGATACATCTGGGATAGCGCTCTCTCCCCTGCCCGCTTCTGTGCCAGAGTTAGACCGTTACGGCTTAATTCCTGTTGCAGTTTTTGCCAATTGCGCAAGCGCCGATCATCCAACGAACCGCCCGTTATTGCCTCTTGTACCGCACAGCCTGGCTCTGACTGGTGCTGGCAGTCAGAGAAGTGACACTCTCTGGACAAGGCCTCAATATCAGAAAAAGTCTCCGCCACGCCATCTTCAACATGCACCAACCCCAGCTCCCGCATTCCAGGGCTATCGAGTAACAGCGCTCCCCAACTCAGGGAGTGAAGAGAGCGTTTCCGTGTAGTGTGACGCCCTTTACTGTCGGCCTCGCGAATGGTCCCAGTCTCAGCCAGGGATTCGCCAGACAGCGTATTTAGCAAAGTGGATTTACCCACTCCAGAAGAACCTAACAGCGCGATAGTTTCTCCCGGTAAACACCACTGGCGCAGCTGTGCCACGCTCTCTCGATCCAGGCTATTTACCATTGCAGCGGGTAATTCGCCGAATGGACGCAATGCCTGAAGAAAAGGGGCTGTATCTTCACACAGATCGGCCTTAGTCAGTATCAGGTGTGGGCTGCAACCAGACTCCCGAGCCAGAGCCAAATAGCGCTCAATACGTGAGAGGTTAAAGTCATCATTCAGAGACGAAACAATAAAAACACTATCGACATTGGCGGCGATCATCTGCACCTGATGCCCCCCAGGTGCCATGCGCTCAAACTGGCTGCTGCGGCTCAACAAACGCACGAAATATCCACTGCTCTTCTCTAACAACAGCCAATCCCCCACCGCGGGCAAATTAGCCACAAGACTCCCGGTTAGGGGAAGGGACACAGCCCCCTGCTCGCCGGCCAATTCCAGGCGACTGCGGTGTACAGCCATAATCCGCAGCGGCAAACACTGCTCGAGTTCTTCGAGCGTCAGCTGCTGTTGGAAAAAAGACTTCCAACCGAGTTTTTGTAGCGGAGAGGTTTCCCGCTCAATTTTGATAGATAGGGATTTAGTGCCGAATCTATTAACAGACCGGCGGGTAAAGTGAGATTTACTCAAGATTGAAACCCTCTGGGCGCAACAAAGCACCAAGCGACCGCAGATACGCGGCCAACAGAGCTTTCTCAGGGAAAGCCCGACGTCTAGGAATCTATCGCCGGGCGTGGGCAGCTGGAGGCTGCTACTGGACCCGACGGAGGGTTGCAACAATCATCAATCATCCTCCGCAGTCATTGAGTTCTGGATTCCGCCATAGTACCTGGCGGGCTATGGGCAAATTAGCACTACCCGGGGATAGGAGCAAGGATAATCCCGGGAAGCCTCTTAGTAATTGCCCCGCCACAAAAAGCAAAGCCGGCAAAAGCCGGCCTTCGAATCCGATTACAGCGAGTGCATCACCTTTCTCGACTCACCATAACCCGATCAGTTGAGTATAGATCCGGCTTTTTCTTTCGCCATCGCGTTTACTCGAGAAGCATCTTCTCCTGCGGGTGTTTCCACCAAGTGACGAATTTATAAAGCTTTTATGACACCCCCAACCACCTCCCCCAGACCTCCACCTCCTCGGGGTGGGAGGCCGTCAATGCGTGACTGCGATTCAATACCAACTGAGAGAACCGCAACAAGTACAAAAAAAATGGGAAGCGCTATGCCAACAACAAAATTTACAGGGCCCGGCACAAAGGCGGGGCTGATTCTGGGGGCAGTCTTCTGCTCCATCCAAATACCGGTGTGGGCATCTGACACACCAGACCCCACAGAGGTCAATATTCCCGGCAACCTACAAAGCCAACTGGGCTGCGATGGCGACTGGCAACCAGGTTGTGTCGCCACCCTGCTCAGCTATGACAGCGAAGACGACAAATGGCAAGGCAACTTTTGGATACCCGCCGGCAACTGGGAGTACAAAGCCGCTCTCAACAACAGCTGGGATGAAAATTATGGCTGGGGCGGCCAGCGGGACGGCGGTAATATTTCCCTTAGCCTGGATGAGGCCCGCGAAGTTAAATTTATCTACGACCACGAGAGTCACTGGATCACCGACAACCACAATAGCGTGGTCGCCACTGTAGCCGGCAACTTCCAATCCCTGCTGGGGTGCCCGGGAGACTGGCAACCCGGTTGCCTACGCAGCTGGATGCAGGATGCCGATGGAGATGGCACCTACACCTTTATCACCTCAGCACTGCCTGCCGGTTCCTATGAATTCAAGGTAGCCCTGCACGAAGGCTGGGAGGAGAGCTACGGCAACAATGGAACCAACGTCAGCTTTACCGTGGCCGCCGATTACGACGAAATCTACTTTGCTTTTGACTCGAATAGTAAAGAAGTCACCGTCAGCAGTGATGGCTTCGCCAAGGGTGACCTGAGCAGTGATAAAGCTCACTGGGTGGATACCAGCAGCTTTGCCTGGGATATCCAGGTGCAGGAAGGTATCGAGGTTAAATTGCACTACAGCAACAGCGCCGAGCTAGAACTGGAGGACGGTGATATCCGTTCCGACGGCACCATCGATCTCACCCCTCTCGCCACCCTGCCCGACAGCGCCCAACAAAAATTCCCGCACCTGGCCAGTTTCAGTGCCTGGCAATTGCCAGGGCAGGCCTCCATCAGTGATCTGGTCACCCAGCAGCTGGCCCTCGCCGCTTACGATGCGGAGGGCACGTTACTGGATGCGACTGGTGTGCAGATAGCAGGCGCGCTCGATGATCGCTTCTACTACGACGGTGAACTCGGTGCCCGTGTCGGCGAGGAGATTATCCAGCTCGATCTTTGGGCACCCACTGCACGGGCAGTAAAGCTGCACCTGTTTACAGACCCCAGCAGCGATAGCGCCGGTCAGGTGGTATCCATGCTGCGCGATGAATCTACCGGGGTTTGGAGTGCCGATATCGATAAGCAGTGGGACCGCAACTTTTATCTCTATGAGGTCGAGGTGTACTCCTACTTCAGCCGCCAGATTGAAACCAACCTGGTCACCGACCCCTATTCCCTGAGTCTCTCCATCAATAGTGGCAAAAGCCAGATCATTAACCTGAATGACCGGGACCTGAAGCCGCGCGGTTGGGATCGCCTGCGCAAGCCCAGGTTAACCCAGCCGGAAGATATCAGTGTCTACGAGCTGCACGTACGCGATTTCAGTATTGTGGATCAAACTGTCCCCGAAGCAGAGCGCGGCACCTTCAAGGCTTTCACCCGCAAGCACAGCGACGGCATGCGCCACCTCAATAAACTGGCCCGCGCCGGCCTCACCCATATCCACTTGCTGCCGGCCTTTGACTTTGCCACAGTCAATGAGGATCGCACCCAGCAGCAGCAAACCCCGGACCTCTCAGACTACGCGCCGGACAGCAGCGAGCAGCAGGCCCAGGTAGATGCTATTCGCGATACCGATGGCTTTAACTGGGGCTACGATCCATTGCACTACACGGTCCCCGAAGGCAGCTATAGCAGCGCTCCCGATGGACCTGCGCGCATTCGCGAATTCCGTCAAATGGTGCAAGGGCTATCCCACTCCGGCCTGCGACTGGTAATGGACGTGGTTTACAACCACACCAGCTCCTATGGCCAATACGACAACTCCGTACTCGATAAAATCGTCCCCGGCTATTACCACCGCCGCAATCTGGAGGGCGGAGTGGAGATGAGCAGCTGCTGCGCAAATACCGCCAGTGAGCACGCCATGATGGAAAAGCTGATGATCGATTCCCTGGTCACCTGGGCCCGGTCCTACAAGGTGGACAGCTTCCGTTTCGATCTCATGGGACACCACAGCCTCGACAATATCCTCAAGGCGCAAGCGGCATTGCAATCACTGACCCCGGCAGCCGATGGTGTCGACGGCAAAGCTATCTACCTGTACGGCGAGGGCTGGAATTTTGGCGAAGTGGCTGACGATGCTCGCTTTGTACAGGCCCGCCAGGGCAATATGGCCGGCAGCGGTGTCGGCACCTTTAACGATCGCCTGCGCGATTCCGTGCGTGGCGGCAACCCCTTTGGAGGTTTTGAGGAGCAGGGCTTTGGTACCGGTCTGTTCACCGACAGCAACGGTAAGTTTGAGGGAGAAGATGAGCGTGCCACACTGCTAACCCTGGCAGATAAAGTCCGCATTTCCCTCGCCGGCAACCTGGCGGATTATCCTTTTGAAGATGCCAACGGCAATATCATTACCGGCAGCGAGCTGGTCTATAACGGCCAGCCCACCGGCTATACCGCCGACCCGCAGGAATCCATTAATTATATTGCCGCCCACGACAACGAGACGCTGTTCGACGGAGTACAGATCAAAGCCAGCGACAGCGCCGACTTGGCTGAACGAGTGCGTATCCAGGCATTCAGTAATTCCCTGGTTCTGTTCGCCCAGGGAGTGCCGTTTATCCACGCAGGCCAGGATTTCCTGCGCTCAAAGTCGATGGATCGGGACAGCTACAACTCCGGTGACTGGTTTAATGCACTGGACTTCAGCCTCGCCACCGATAATTGGGCTGCGGGTTTACCTATCGCAGATAAAAACGAAGATAACTGGTCCCTGATGCAACCTTTACTGGCAAACCCGGAATTGGCTCCCGAGCGCCGGCACCGCTTGTGGAGCTCTGCTCTATTCCGCGAGCAGCTGGCGATTCGCAACAGCTCTCCCCTGTTCCGCTTGTCTGATGCAGAGTCCGTAGAAGCACATCTCAATTTCCTCAACACCGGACCCGACCAGATTCCTGGGCTGATTGTGATGGAGTTATCCGATTCCAATGGCAACATCGATCGCCGCTTTGAACGTATTGTGGTGCTGTTTAATGGCGATGACGAATCATTGGAATTTACCAGCGAAAACCTTATTGGTGAGTACCTGTTCAAGCACCCACGTCAGCGCCGATCAGTAGACTCACGCCTGCACAAAGTAAAATTTGATAGGAGCAGCGGCACCTTTACTCTGCCCGGCCGAACTACCACAGTATTTGTGCAGCCACGCCGTAGATATTAATTCTTTATAAATTTTAAAAGGCCGGATTTTCCGGCCTTTTTTATTGGGGTGCTTCAAGAAAAGTGAAAGTTAGTTTTCCTCTTTTCCTTCTTCATCCTCATTTTCGATCAAGTGACCAAGTTTGCCTTTTTTGGTAGACAAATACTTGGCATTGTGGGGATTGCGTCCGGACTGGTGCGGCAGGCGCTCAGTCACATTGATGCCCAAGTCCTCCAGCGCTTTTACCTTACGCGGGTTATTGGTCATCAAGCGAATGGCATGAATACCCAGGTGTTCGATCATTGCTTTCAGAATCGAGTAATCCCGCATATCGGCGCCAAAGCCCAACTGCTCATTAGCTTCCACCGTATCCGCACCACAATCCTGCAAGTGGTAAGCGCGAATCTTATTTAACAGACCGATACCACGGCCCTCCTGGCGGAGATAGAAAATAGCTCCACGCCCCTCCATCGCAATACGATGCATAGCATGTTGTAGCTGGGCACCACAATCACAGCGCAGGGAGAATAGTGCATCTCCGGTCAGGCACTCAGAATGAATACGGGCCAACAGAGGCTCTTCGGTATCGAAGTCACCCATGGTGAGCACCACGTGCTCTTTTCCGGATTCCACTTCCTCGAAACCGTGCATCTCAAACATACCCCAAGAGGTGGGTAGTTTTGAGGATTCCACAAAACGAATGGTCAACTTAATACCTCTTTAAATCAGTGTCGGGCGCGCAGTACCAGCACACCGCCCTGCTGTTCCATATCAACCTGGCTGAGAAAGCTGTTGCCAAGAAGTACCACCTGGGGGAAGTCATCGGCATGAACTGTCGCATCAACATTGTGAACCTTGATTCCACCTATGGTGACACTGCTAAGATTCACTCGATAAACACTAGTAATACCATTAGCAGTAGAGACTAGTACTTCCTCGGCATTATCCAGATTCAGCCTTAGGCGACGAGCGGTAGGATAATTAATAGCAATATTGGTAGCGCCGGTATCCACCATCATCGGTACTCTCAGGCCATTGACCCAGGCATTTGTTAAATAATGTCCACGGCTATCGGCGGGAAGCCGTACTTCTGCTTTCGCCGCCTTGGCAAAACTGGTTGCTATAGGTGCATCCAAGGTCAGCTTTTGCTCTCGTCCAGACACACTAATCCGTGCATAACGAGTAGTCGCTTCCAACAGGGTGACACCCTCTGGGGATTTTTGTCCCGCCTTAAGAATTTTCTGGCGGCCATCAATTTCCAGCATGGCGCTATCGCCAAATAACCCCTTTAATTGAACCTGCTGCGCATTAGCACTCAGAGCAATAAAGAGACTGAAAAAAAATACAAAATAGCTGCGCATTGATCTTCCCTATCAATCTAAGCGCCCAGTACCCACGCCGTTACTTGCAGTACCAGGGAGGCATAAACGGCGGCCAGTATATCGTCGAGCATAATCCCAACGCCACCTTGCACCTTGCGATCGGCCCAGCCAATGGGCGGGGGCTTGGCAATATCAAATACCCGGAAGAGGACAAAGCCGTATAGCGCCCAAGCCCAACCTGCAGGAGCCATAAACATGGTGAGCCAGTAGCCCACCATTTCATCCCAAACAATACCGCCGTGATCGTGAACTCCCATTTTCTTGGCAGCTGCACCACATAGATAGCAACCTACCACACCGGTAACAAACACAATGGCCAGATACCAGAATGGAGGCAAATCCTTCATCAACCACCAAAAAGGAATCGCTGCCAGGGTACCAAACGTACCCGGCGCTTTGGGTGCCAGCCCGGAGCCGAACCCAAATGCCAACAGTAAGGTGGGATCGCGCAACAGCTGGGAAAATGTCGGGTTGTTAATGCTCATATTATTGAATTCTCACAAAGGCACTATGGTCTACACAATGACTTAAAAGTGCCTATAGCCTGGCGATTGAGCAACCCAGGGGTTCCCGTGATAGGAGCAACGTACCTGCGGCTCCCCCTCAACGAGTTTCCCTATGGGTGTAAAACCCAACTGACGAACTTGCTCAACTGCGGCTGCCGGTGCGGTAAAACAAAGCTGGTAGTCATCCCCTCCACAGGCCGCCAGCTCTACGGCAGTATCAGCTGCCAATCGATTGGCTAGGGGGGCTATGGGAAGAGACTCCAGGTTTATTTCTGCTGCCACACCGCTCGCTTTGCAGATATGGCCCAGATCCCCCAGTAATCCGTCGGAAATATCCAAAGCACTGGTAGCAATGCCTGCAATCGCGCTGGCAGTTTCTAATTGCGGCTCGGGAAAATAGAAAGCCTGCTCCGCTTCCCGCCGCACTGACTCAGTCACATTCCGCTCTGCCAAAACAACGGGCAGGGCTGCCGCGGCAGCGCCCAGTGGGCCGCTCACATAAATATTGTCGCCGACAGAAGCGCCGTCCCGCCGGAGGGGCTTTTCGGTATGGCCGATCACCTGAATCGTAATGGATAAGGGGCCAGCGGTAGTGTCACCACCCACAAGGGAAACCCCAAACTTGCCAGCAGTTTCCAGTAGGCCACTGGCGAATTTCTCCAGCCAAACGGAGTCGCTATCGGGTAAGGTCAGGGCAAGGGTAAACCAGAGGGGGCGGGCATTCATTGCCGCCAGATCACTGATATTCACACGCAGTGCACGGCTCGCAACCATGAATGGGTCAGCACCTGCGGGGAAGTGACGGCCTGCTACCAGGGTGTCCATAGAAGTGGCCAGCTGCCCGCTGACAGGTGCTTGCAATAGCGCGCAGTCATCGCCAATCCCCAGGGCTACACCTTCGCCCTGGGGAGCGCGGGCGAAGTAATCGCGGATGATCTCAAACTCCCCCGGCGCTTTAGACATAATTGCTGGCTCAGCCCTTCTTGTCTGCGGCTACCTCTGCCGAGCGCAGGTCCGCAGCGGTCTTATCCAAAATGCCATTGATAAACTTGAAGGCATCGGTGGGACCAAATTTTTTCGCCAGGGCCACCGCCTCATTAATGACAACCTTGTAAGGCACATCGATACGGTTTTTCAGCTCGTAAGTGGCCATGCGCAACAGCGCGCGGGATACAGGGTCCAGGTCTTCCACTTTGCGATCCAGGTGCGACGTGTAAGCGCCCTCTACCTCATCAAGGTTTTTCGCTACGCCGTGGAAAATATCACGAAAATATTCCACGTCGGTTTTGCTCATATCATTATCGGCGTGAAACTCGGCCTCAATGGAATTAAGGCTGGCGCCGGCCATCTGCCACTGATAGAGCGCCTGCATGGCGTAGTGACGTGCCTTACGGCGGGCGGATGCAGTTACGGTCATTGTCTTTTCCGGTAGATACTTCACAGAATGGGCTGCACCGACACACCTTTTGTGCCGGCGCGCCGGCAATTAAATCTTGCCGAGTAGGGAAACCATTTCCAGGGCGGTTTCGGCGGCTTCACAACCTTTGTTGCCAGCCTTGGTGCCTGAGCGCTCGATAGCCTGCTCAATGGAGTCCACAGTCAGCACGCCAAAGGTGACGGGAATGCCAGTATTCATGGATACCTGAGCCAGGCCTTTGGTGCACTCGCCAGCCACATACTCAAAGTGCGGGGTGCCACCACGGATAACCGCGCCCAGGGCAATAATGGCATCGAACTTTTTAGTCTCAGCCAACTTCTGTGCCGCCAGGGGAAATTCGAATGCGCCCGGGGCGTAGTAGATAGTGATATCTTCATCCTTGATACCCTTGCGGCGCAGGGTGTCCAGTGCACCATCCTTTAGGCTTTCAACCACAAAGCTGTTCCAGCGGCTCACCAACAGTGCGTATTTGCCCGTACTGCCGACAAAGTCCCCTTCGATCACTTGAATATTACTCATAATTTTCAATCCGTATTTCTTGTCCATCGCCGCCGCTATCAGGACAGTAGCGGCGCTTCAGTATTGTTACTCTTTTACTAGGGTTGCGGCGCTTCCACGTTCAGGTATTCCTCTACCTCCAGGTCAAACCCGGAAATAGCACTGAACTTGAACGGTGCGCTCATCAGGCGCATTTTGCGCACCTTGAGATCCCGCAGAATTTGCGAACCGGTACCTACCTGCTTGTACACCAAGTCCTGGCTGGGGCGCTGTTGCTTGCCGCTGATCAGCCAATCAATGCTCTCTTCGATTTCTTCGGTGGTTTCGTTGTGGCAGATCAGTACGACAACACCCTTGCCCTCTTCTTCAATACGCTGCATCGCGCGGCGGAAGGTCCACGGGGTGAATTTTTCATCGCCGCGCTGAATCGTAAGCACATCGCGCAGAGTATTTCCCACATGCACACGAACCAGGGTCGGCTCTTCTGGGGTGGGGTCGCCTTTAACAAAGGCAAAGTGGCGTTCGCGGCGAGCCTTATCGAGATAGGTGCGCAGCTTGAACTCACCGAACTCGGTGCGCACCTTGCGCTCATTAACGCACTCGACGGTTTTCTCATTCAGGGCGCGATAGGTAATCAGATCGGCGATAGTGCCGATTTTCAGGTTGTGCTCTTTCGCGAACTTTTCCAGGTCCGGGCGGCGGGACATGGTGCCGTCTTCATTCATGATCTCAACAATCACCGCAGCCGCCTCAAAACCCGCCAGGCGGGCCAGGTCGCAACCGGCTTCGGTGTGGCCTGCGCGGCTTAATACACCGCCGGGCTGGGCCATAATGGGGAAGATATGGCCGGGCTGTACAATATCGCTGGGCTTGGCATTTCTGGCCACAGCGGCGCGAACCGTGCGCGCGCGATCGGCGGCGGAAATACCGGTGGTGACACCCTCTGCCGCCTCAATGGATACGGTGAAGTTGGTGCTGAACTGGGCTCCGTTGTCCCGCGACATCAGCGGCAGATCCAACTGCTCACAGCGCTCTTTGGACATGGGCATACAAATCAGGCCACGGGCATGAGTGGCCATAAAGTTGATGTCTTCAGCGCGAATCTGCTCCGCAGCCATCACCAGGTCGCCCTCGTTCTCGCGATCTTCATCATCCATCAGGATTACCATTTTGCCCTGGCGGATATCGTCGATCAGTTCTTCAACCGTATTTAGTTCCATGGTTAACTCTGGATAAATTTATCAATTGCAAATAGAGCGGCTATCGCTGCTGTTTTCGCCGTGGTGCACGGCCCATCTTTAGCGCTTGTAAAACCCGTTCTGGGCCAAAAATTCGAGGGTCATACCCCCACCACTAGGCTTGGCTGCCTCATCACCGAGGAGTAGCCGCTCCAAGTAGCGCGCAATCAGGTCCACTTCCAGGTTGACCCGAGTACCGGCGGTATAGCCGGCCATAATCGTTTCCTGCAACGTGTGTGGCACTATGGTGAGTTCAAACTCAGCCCCATCCACGGCATTGACCGTGAGGCTGGTGCCGTCGACGGTGATAGACCCTTTATGGGCAATATAGCGAGCCAGGTTTTCCGGTGCGCGCAGGCGGAATCGCTCGGCGCGAGCCTCGGACTTGCGCCATACCACCTCGCCAATACCATCCACATGGCCGCTGACAATGTGTCCACCCAGGCGGGTCTGGGGTGTTAGTGCTTTTTCCAGATTGACCCGGTCGCCTTTTTTCCAGCGGCCCACCGTTGTCACATCCAGGGTTTCCGCAGAGACATCCGCCCAGTAACCATCACCGGGCAGGTCAACAACCGTGAGACAAACACCATTGGTGGCAATACTGTCCCCCAGTTGCACATCACCCAGATCCAGCTTACCGCTGCGCACACGCACACGCAGGTCGCCGCCCTGGGGTTTTAACTCTGCAATCTCGCCTAAGGCTTCAATAATTCCGGTAAACATCAGCGCTCGATATCGGTTGTTGCAGTAATGCGCCAGTCGTGACCAACTGCGCGCATATCGGTAATCGTAATCGGCAGCATCGAGCCCATACGCTCGATAGGCAGTTCAAACAGCGGTCGCCCGGTGCTACCCAGCAGTTTTGGCGCCATATAAACAATTATTTCGTCGACATGGCCCCGGTAGAGGAATTCACCAGAGAGGGTCGCACCGCTCTCTACCAAAACTTCATTGCACTGGCGTCGCGCCAACTCCTTGAGCAGGGCGAGCAGGTCTACGCGGCCCTCTTTGTCGTGGGGTAAAACCACGACTTCCGCACCCGTTTTCTCAATACGCTCGCGGCGCTCGGCCTCCGCGCGCTCTGTCGTGCACACCAATGTGGGGGCATCCCCCTGCAAAATAAAGGCTCTCGCTGGGGTACGCAGCTGGCTGTCAACAATTACTCGCAGCGGCTGCACTTCGGCGGCTCGCTCTGCGGCCAGCATTTCCAGTGCCATTTCATCGGCGCGCACATTGAGATTGGGATTGTCGAAGCGCACCGTCTCAACCCCGGTAATCACTGCACAACTGCGAGCGCGCAGGCGCTGTACATCGGCGCGAGCCGCAGGGCCCGATACCCACTTTGACTCCCCACTGGCCATAGCGGTGCGCCCATCCAGGCTCATGGCGGATTTGCTTCGCACCAGGGGCAGTCCCAGGGTCATACGCTTGATAAAGCCGGGGTTTAGAGCGCGACACCTCTCTTCCAGGATGGGGCCTTCCACTTCGATCCCAGCATCGCGCAATATTTGCAATCCGGCACCGCTGACATTCGGATTCGGATCCTGCATTCCGTAAATAACCCGGGCCACGCCGGCCTTTACCAACGCCTCGGCACAGGGACCTGTGCGGCCGGTATGACTGCAGGGCTCAAGAGTGACATAAACCGTAGCCCCCTGAGCCAGGTCGCCGGCATCACTCAAGGCTTCGATCTCAGCGTGGGGTTCGCCGGCCCGCTTGTGCCAGCCTTCGCCGACAACATTGCCATCCCCGTCAGTAATCACACAGCCCACTCGCGGATTCGGCATAGTGGTGTAGAGACCGCGCTCTGCCAACTGAATAGCGCGGGCCATCAGTGCTTCCGCACTGTGTACAACCGTTTGACTCATTCTGTCTTCGATCCCTTACTGGTCAGTCGCTCAATCTCTTCTCTAAACTCGCTGACATCCTCAAAACGGCGATAGACAGAAGCAAAGCGCACATAGGCCACCTGGTCCAGCTCACGCAGCTGCTCCATCACCAATTCACCAATAGCACGCGCCGGCAACTCCCGTTCTCCGGTCGCCTGCAGAGCGTGTTTTATTTGAGATACCGCCGACTCCACCCGCTCAATACTCACCGGGCGCTTTTCCACAGCGCGCTGAATACCCGCGCGCAACTTGTCTTCATTAAACGGCTCGCGCTGGCCGTTTTGCTTGATCACTCGCGGCAGCAGCAGCTCCGCAGTTTCAAATGTGGTAAACCTCTCGTGGCACTCCAGGCACTCGCGCCGGCGGCGTACTTGGTCGCCCTCAGCCACCAATCGGGAATCGACTACTTTTGTTTCTTCTGCGCTGCAGAACGGACAGTGCATGTGGGATTATCCCCGGAATGGAAAATGGGCCGCAGTTTACCACAGCCGTTGCACTGTGTGACCGCGGCACGCACAGCCACAGTGCATCGCAAATTCAACAGGGACACATAAAAAAAGCGGCTCTATGAGCCGCTTTTTTGTCAGCAGTGCTGATCAGCCTTTTTTATACACAGGAAACTCTGCGCAAATCCCCAGAACCTTCTGCTTCACATCGGCGATAGTGGCTTCAACATCACCTTTCTCCAGTGCATCCAGCACGTCGCAGATCCAGTGAGTGAGCTGTTGGGTTTCCTTTACACCAAAGCCGCGAGTAGTGATTGCCGGGGTACCGACACGCAGGCCGCTGGTAATGAAAGGAGAGCGCGGATCGTTGGGTACCGCGTTCTTATTAACGGTGATGTTGGCGTTACCCAGGGCTTCATCCGCATCCTTACCGGTGTACTCTTTGCCAATCAGGTCAACCAGCATCAGGTGATCATCGGTCCCACCGGATACAATGTTGATACCGCGATCGAGGAAGGTCTCCGCCATTGCGCGGGCATTTTCCACAACCTTCTTCTGGTAGGCCTTGTATTCAGGGGTCATGGCCTCTTTGAAAGAAACCGCTTTCGCCGCGATCACATGCATCAGCGGGCCACCCTGACCACCGGGGAATACAGCGGAGTTGAGCTTCTTCTCAATTTCTTCGTTGGCGCGCGCCAGGATGATACCGCCGCGGGGGCCACGCAGGGTTTTGTGAGTAGTAGAAGTCACAACATCGGCGTGGGAGATTGGGGAGGGATACTCACCAGCGGCAACCAGGCCTGCAATGTGAGCCATATCCACAAACAGGTAAGCACCCACTTTGTCAGCGATCTCGCGGAAACGCGCCCAATCCATCACTCGGCTATAGGCAGAGAAACCAGCCACGATCATCTTCGGCTTGTGCTCAAGCGCCAGGCGTTCAACTTCCTCGTAATCCACTTCGCCAGTTTCCGGGTTCAGACCGTACTGCACTGCATTGTAGATCTTGCCGGAAAAGTTAACGCGGGCACCGTGGGTAAGGTGGCCACCGTGGGCCAGACTCATGCCCAGTACAGTGTCACCTGGGGCACAGAGCGCCTGGTAAACAGCCGCATTAGCCTGTGATCCAGAGTGCGGCTGCACATTCGCGTAGTCAGCACCAAACAGCTCCTTGGCGCGCTCAATGGCCAGGGTTTCCACTTTGTCCACGTACTCACAACCGCCGTAATAACGCTTGCCTGGATAGCCCTCGGCATACTTGTTAGTCAGGCTGCTGCCCTGAGCTTCCATTACCATTGGGCTGGTGTAGTTCTCAGAGGCGATTAACTCGATATGGTCTTCCTGACGAGAGTCTTCCTCCTGGATGGCTTCCCAAATTTCCGGGTCGTAAGAAGCTAAAGTGACAGATGAATCAAACATGGTGTTCCCTCGGTAAAGCGGGCTTGAGTAGAGGCTTTTAAAACTCGATACCACAGCGCCCAGACTTATGAGTAGGACCAAAGGCTCCCAGCGTGGGATGGCCCTACTGCTCAATGCATTCTGGGCATTTTAGAAAGGCGCGCATTGTACACCAAGGGCAGCATGAATGCGCAAATGCAGAGACGTGGCGGGACCAACCCGTCCACCTTAAAAAGGCGGTCAGAATTTGTACACCACAGAGCCAGACCAGTAATTCACATCTGACTCAATGATGGTGTAATCCAGTTCCAGGGTCGCCTCGTCGGTCAGTTTGAAACCAGCCCCGAGCCCGGCAGATGCACCGTTATCCGAGTACTCTTTCTCCCAATTATCTATCTCCAACTCCTCATGGAGGTAGCCGATACGACCTTTCAGATAAATGTTGCCCGGGCTGCGATAGGTGGCATAAACAGCTTGTGTTGCCAGGGAGTAGTTGTAATCGTACCAGTAGTAGTCGAACTCACCATCAATGACAGAGTCGGTGACTTCTGCCTCGAATCCCCAGCCAGAACCCCAGGTATAACCGGCTCGAATCCCCCCATTTAAAGGGCTCTCCCCCCTGGCATCAACATCCAAAACACCGAAAACGCCACCGATATACGCACCCTGCCCATAAGCGGTAGCGGAACACAACAGAGCGGCAACTGCAGCCATTGCCTTGAGATTAAAGCCCACCATCTTCCCCTTAAATCTCGAAGTCTGATCAAAGGGCAGGGATTATAGGGGCACGATCAATTGGCACAAGTGTTTACTTAGACAGGTCAGTATGTAACCTAGGAGCTTCTAAAAAGAGATGTCTCCACTAGTTAAATTTAGGAAAGGGACAATTAAAATCTCAGGCTAAACCCGCCTGACCAATAACTGACATCCTTCTCTAATATGGTGTACTCAAGCTCCAGGTGATAAATTTCATTCAGGCTATAACCAATTCCAGCCCCTAAGCTGACACCCAGGTCATCACTACTTTCGCTGCCAACAGAAACGTCTTCATAGAGAAGGCCCAGGCGTCCTTTCAGGTACCAGTCCCCCTCTGTTCTGTAAGTCGCATAAGTAGCAAGAGTACGTATGTCTACACCCACATTCCGACCATAAGCCTCAGTCTCACCACTTAATAGTGAACTAGTATATTCACCTTCCACCCCAAAACCCGAGGCCCGCACATAACCTGCTCGCAGTCCCAAATTCAGTGGATTATCGACCCCCTTGAAATCAAAATCTGTTATTCCGGCCACACCCCCCCAGTAGGCGCCCTCGGCAATTGCGCCCGCTGAAACAACGAGTGCCAGCACACCTATACCAGCCTTAACTATTTTCATTAACACTCCCATCCTGTTGCATTAACTTTGTCGTGACACATAAATAGAGCGCTGCAGAATAATTCGATGACAACCTACGACTTCAGCACCAATAAATTTATTGAACAACGGGAAACATCGCAGCATGCTTAAATGTGCAACAACACGTCATTAGAAATTATTAAAATATGAAGGATCAGACACACCCTTATCTAGGTCCGACAGAAGAGCGTACTTGTGGAAAAAACTGAAGAAAGGGCTACTCGAAAATAGGTTTAATTTATCTTGTGGTCAAATACAACGAGGTACAGATAAGAGTTGGCCCAAGGAATTCAGCGGCATGGTCAGCCTCATACCTATTGATAACCTCAGCCCTCCCCTGAGTAGGTAGCGGTAAGTTCCACCTTGAGTCCCACTAAGTCCCCCTCACTTGATCCAAATCAACTTTGGATTGGTACATATGGCAACAATAGACCCATCGACAAATCGCGGAGGTCTGGGATGAATGCCATCTACCGACAACTGTGCTGTGACCATAAACATATGCAAGAGTTGCTCAACGCCTTTGAGCAATTACTCCTGGATCTTTTTGGCTGCGGCGACCGCGATCCAAACACCTTGTCACTGATCCTTGATGCTTTGGATTATTTATCGGCATACCCGGATAGGTATCACCACCCAGTTGAGGATTTAATATTTTCCCGGCTGTTGACTAAGCCAGTACATGACAGGGAATCAATTTACGAAGCGCAAATGCAGCATGAAAATATAGCCGCAGCGACAAAACACATGTGCGCTTTATTTTACGCTATTGCCAATGATGCGACCGTTGAACGGAGAGTGCTGCAAGGAGCTTGCAACACCTACCTGAAGCTGCAACGCAAGCATATGGAGTTGGAAAATAAATCTATTTTCCCACAGATCGAACAGTACCTGGGGACTACCGACTGGATTTATATTCAGAAACAGGTCAGTGAATTAAGCTGCAGATATTTCGACAGGGCAACCAGAAAAATTTACGAGTCCCTGCACGAAGATCTGACACAACATCAAATGCCCGCGCAGGCATTAGCTTAGGTCACCAAAACAGCAGGGAGGAAATGTTAATGCAGTTTAAACGCCACGGCATATCCATTGGCATGGAACGTATAAATGATGAGTTTTTCCTTTACATAAAGGCAATTGGTGAGTTAACCCATGAGGATTATGAGCATATAACACCACTATTAGAATATGCTCTGGAAGGGGTAAAAAAACCTCAGGTTCAATTACTGATTGATCTCCGGGATTTCGAGGGCTGGGGGATGCACGCGATCTGGGATGAGTTCAAGCTGGCCTTAAAGCACGGCAATGAATTCTCGCATGTCGCTGTACTTGGGGATGAGGAGTGGCAGCAAATAGCCACAAAAGTCGGGAGCTGGTTTGTTAGCGGTGAAGTCCGCTATTTCAAACAGCAACAAGAGGCCATGGATTGGCTACAGGAAACAAGGAAGACGGGTATTGGTCACAAGGAATCTGAAAAGGAATTAGCTTTCTCCACACACTCCTGATAAGTAGTGGATTAAGGGGGCGTTTACGCCCCCCTTTTTTTTGCCTGAAATTTGACAATCTAACTGCTTCAGCTAGACACTTTTTGCTTATGGCTATCCCAAGAAGGTGTACCAATAACAAAGTTATTGAAATTCAGCTCATTGCGGCAGAAGGAGCAATAAATATTTTCATAATGCAAGTTATTTCGATGCAGAATATTGAGCACATCAACCAGTGTCGGATTCTTTTGGTTATGCCGATTTCGAATCGTCAGAAAATTAGCTTCCATTCTGGTTTCAAGCGAGCTGGATTTTGCATCGTACATAGACTTTTGGAACGGATCAGATAAATCATATTTTGCCAGCTCCGTCTTCTTGCGCTCAACAAATTGATTATTTTTATGTGCCGAGTCTACAACTCTCTGAATATCGTTATAGCTTTCACCATCAGTAATGAATCGCCGCGTTAGGCGACCGAATATTTGCCCCGCCATAGATCCGTGATAACCCTGGAATTTACTCAGAGTATAGTTTTTGCACCATTTACCTTTACCAACCCACTCGTGATATTTCGCGGTCCCATTAACTACATTTTCCAGACCCGGATCATCTAACGTATAACCGTGGGGGGCAAAAAAGAATAGATTATCACCGCCATGTCCCTTGCTACAAAAAACTTCTTTGGTTGCGGCACCGTGGGCAGAGATGACTAGGTTCGGCGCATCCCCAACATTGGTACCTTCAGGCGCAAAAATTTTAACTAAATCAAGTTCACGAACAGGCATAAGACACCTATTTAACGTCTAGTATAAAAATAAGAGGGTTACCCCTCATAACCGTACTACTAACGTACTATGACCAGCCATTCACACTCAAGTTATATTCAGTAATTTTTGATGTTTGTCATGAACAGATAATTTTGGAAGTGAGGCGACAAACCAGGAAGGTTTCTTAAAAAACCAGATAAAATACGAAAGAAATAAGGAGGAAATATGGAAAATAAAGAAAACTCTGCAAGACCAACATTAAAATCAAAAAGGTACTTAGAAATATAAGTAGATTTATACCACCGCCAAACAAGCACCACCTCATTTGTATTACAGTCCAAAAATACTGATTTAGTAGCTGCCCCCTGCATTTTGCTACCCCAGAATGGAGCTCCAATAACAATATCTCCAAAACTCATTTCACTGCGACAAAAAGAGCAATAAACATTTTCATAATGCAGTTTATTTTTATGCCGAATATTGAGAACATCAGCCAGAGTGAGATTACCCATCTTTATTCGATGGCGAATAGTTAATAAGTCTACCGACTCCACCCCTTTTGCAATATATTACTGGTCTATAGGATTGTTTAGATCCGGACTATTCACAATTTCAATGCGCTAATGGGTGCTATCCACTGCCTTTTGTACGCCAGCATAGCTCGCGCCTTTTATGAAAAGCGTGTGACACGACCGGGAATCTGACCTGTAGTTGTGCCATGGGATTCTTAAAATTTACTTAGCGTATAATTATGACAAAGCTTTCCTTTGCCTACCTACTCGCGACATTTCGCATTACCCGTTAAGGCACTACTAATACCCGGATCATCTAGAAAGCAATCATGTGGAGAAAAGAAAAATAGATCATCTCCCCCATGCCCTTTTCGGGTAAAAAATTGCTTGATTATCGCCCCATGAGTAGAAATAGCTAAGTTGGGCGCAGCTTCGACCTAAGCCCCATCCACTGCAAAACTCTTAACTAGGTCAAGCCTTCTAACTGGCATGATTTCTTCCCTTTTCACCTTATTATTTTTTTGCACTTTTCAGCACCTTAACTGAAAGATTACTATGCTCAGGTAAACATTTCCTGGAAAACTTATAGCTAACAGAGATCGGGGAAAATCGTTTTCCACGAATGAATTATTAATCAGTCATAAAAAACAGGCCTGAAAATAAATTATAATTACATGGCACCTGCCAACTGATGCCACCGTATAAATAATCTAGTATCAGCATTTACAGCTAAAACACCCACAAACCTAGAAAAATAGCAGAGTAATTTATAAAACAGAAAGTTGAACTTTACGACAGTCAATTAATATCTTTCTATAACATGCAGCAATTCAAATAAGCCCCAAAAAAATTCATTGATCATTCTCATAACTAAGATGGGTACCCGCCAAATCACTTAGTGCAACTATATTTAAAATCTCAATCATCCTACCACTAACTTTTATCAGCCCCTCACGCTGAAAACGAGAAAATATACGACTTATCGTTTCTGCCGTTAATCCGAGATAGTCGGCAATATCTATTCTAGGCATAGAAAGCACAAATTCGCGAGGGGAGTAACCTCGGCAGGCATAACGGCTGGATATATTCATAAGTAAAGCAGCGAGACGAGCATCCGCTGAACGCTTACCAAGCAGCATTAAAATCTCATTCTCCTGGCGCAACTCTTCAGAAAAGATGCTATAGATTTGCTGCTGTAAAGCTGGAACTTCCTGAGCGAGATTTTCCAACTGATCGAATGGAAGAAGACATACACTGCTATCTTCAAGGGCCACTGCATAGCTCGGGTGGAGCCGACTACTATAAGCATCGAGCCCTAGAAGCTCTCCAGGAAGGGCAAAATGGGTTACCTGAGAATCTCCATCTGCAGCAATAACCACGCTTTTAAAGCTTCCGGAGCGGATTGCAAAGAGGCTTTGGAACGGGTCACCTGCACGATAAAGAGGCTCTCCCGCTTTAATCACTTTTTTCCTACGACTAACGCACTCAAGCCGATCAATATCCGCTTGTTCCAGCCCCGCAGGCAAACATAAACGTCTGACTGAACAGTTACTGCAGCTTACCGCTGCTGATGCCTTACTCATAAAAAGGCAGCCAAAAAAATATGTTCTCTATTGTACTGTTAATCAGGGCATCAAATAGGGAATTCATCCTGCCGTGAATAAATTACACACCCGAGCGGGCTACTTTGCCAACTGAAAAAATGAACCCGCTGGACACCTAATAGATCACCCTAGACGTAAAATTCTCAAAATTAAAACTGGATTTTACTCATTTAGCTCACGGGGAATTACTAACCTACCAAGAAATGAAGGTCTAGATATTCGGCAAAAAACTCTCGACCACCATTTTCTGCTGTTTTTTCCCATTATCATCTAAGCCTATCTTAAAATTACACAATTCATTGGCCCAGGAGGATGTCCTGACTCTAATTGGTGGATCCTCAGCCTGTACAACCTGCAAAACCACGCCAACTACTTGGTCACAAGTTTGATATATTTCTGCCGTCTTCTCTGGGCTCCGAGACCTCATACCACCAATATACTGATTGAAGACCCCCTGGTATTCATCTTCGGGGTACCCCTGGCTCTGCTCCAACTGCGAAAGTACATTATTGGCAAACTCCGAGTGGATACCACCGGGCTCGACAGCGGTAAAATTGATATTAAAGGCAGGAGTTATATAACTTGCCATGGCTTCTGTATAACCCTCAACAGCAAATTTTGCCGCACAATACAGCTCATTGAACGGCTGCCCAACTAGCCCGCCCACCGACGAAATATTGATAACGTGTCCACTACGAGCTTCGCGCATATGGGGTAAAACTGCTTTAGTGCAGCGAACTACACCGAGGTAGTTCACATCCGTCACCCAGCGTATCTCTTCTTCGCTGGCGTGTTCAGTGGTCTTTACAAAACCAGCGCCAGCATTGTTGATCAATAAATCGATATGCCCAGCATCCCGGATAATGGTATCTACGCAGTTCTGAATACTGTCAGAATCTGTTACATCCAATTCCATCACTTCGAGAGCCGCCCCCTGAGGAGCCGCATTTATCAGCTGGTCGGCCTTGGAGAGATCTCTCATGGTGGCAAAGACCCTAAACCCCTGCTTGACCATTTGCAGCGCCAGACTCTGCCCCAGCCCTGTGGAAGTCCCGGTAATCAAGGCAACCTTACTCATTGCTCTCTCCTCAGTATCCGTTAATCAATCTCAAGATGTAAACTACTCGGTGCAGTATACACATAAAAAGCAACAAGTAAACCGATCAGTGTATTTTCTGGCGGTGTAGCTGGCTGCTGCTAAGCATAGGGCTAACTTGCCAGAATAATCCGTAACCAGCTTTATTCTCAGAGAACGTAACCTGATACCATTAGCGCCCTTTTATAGCCCAGACAGTTTCTGTGAGTAGGAATGTTGGATTGCCTCCGGCGCATTCACATTCACAGGTAGTCCCGCAACAAGGTATTTCTATGTCCATTGCTGATTTGAACTTTTTGAAAGCACTGCCAAAAGCCGAGCTTCATCTCCATATCGAGGGTTCACTGGAACCGGAGCTAATGTTCGAGTTGAGCAAGCGCAACAATATTGAAATTCCCTTTTCCAGTATTGAGGAAATTAAAGCAGCCTATAAATTTCATAATTTACAGTCGTTCCTCGATATTTATTATCAAGGCGCTTCGGTCCTGATCCATGAGCGGGATTTTTATGATCTGACCATGGCTTATCTCAAGCGCTGTCGTGAAGACAATGTTGTCCACACAGAGATCTTCTTTGACCCCCAAACCCATACAGAGAGGGGCATTGATATCGGTGTGGTTATCAAGGGTATTAACAGTGCTCTTGATGATGCAAGAAATGAGTGGGGAATAAGTAGTCACCTTATTTTGTGCTTCTTACGCCACCTGAGTGAAGAGGAAGCAATTGCCACCTTGGAAGCGGCAAAACCATACCTGAACTTAATAAAAGGTGTAGGGCTGGACTCTTCTGAGCTGGGTCATCCACCCAGAAAATTTCAAAAAGTTTTTGCTATGGCCAAAGAGCTAGGGCTTGAGAGAGTTGCCCACGCCGGTGAAGAGGGACCTGCCGATTATATCGTAGAGGCTCTCGATCTTCTGGACGTGAGCCGTGTCGACCATGGGGTTCGCTGCGTTGAGGACGAAGCACTAATTGAGCGCCTGAAAGCAGAAAATATTCCCCTGACTGTTTGCCCGCTCTCCAATACCGCACTCTGTGTGTACGACAATATGAGCCAACACCCCATTTTGTCACTCCTCGAGCGCGGGCTGTGTGTCACGGTTAATGCAGATGATCCCGCTTACTTTGGCGGTTACGTGAATAAAAATTATCTGGCCCTTAGCGAAAGTCTGGGCATGACCAAAGAGCAGGCGAAAAAACTGGCCCTGAATAGTTTTAAAGCGAGCTACATTTCAGAGGCAGATAAAGAAAAGTGGGCGGAGGCAATATCAGCAATCGAAACGGTTGCTGGAGTTTAGTGAGTTGGGTAGTGTCCTGGCTGACCATAAAGCCAGGACACTATTTCAAGATTCAGTCTTCATCATATCCGCAGTGAGTACCCGCTAGCTCACTGAGTTCAATTAAATTAACAATCTCAACTGATCGGCCACTCACCTTAATTAATTTTTCTCGCTGAAAACGCGAGAAAAGCCGGCTGACAGTTTCCGCTGTCAAACCCAGATAATTGGCGATATCAGTGCGCGGCATCGATAAAACAAAGGCACTGTGAGAGTATCCACGACGAGCGTAACGGCTGGAAATATTAATCAGAAGAGCCGCCAAACGAGTATCGGCAGAGCGTTTACCCAACAACATTAAAATATCATTTTCCTGGCGTAACTCTTCAGAAAAAATGCTGTAAATCTGCTGCTGCAGGGCTGTCACCTGCTGGGCCAAAATTTCCAGTTGAGTAAAAGGCAGCAGACAAACACTACTGTCTTCCAATGCTTCCGCATAACTCGGATGTACCCGAGTACTGTAGGCATCCAGACCGAGCAGTTCCCCAGGTAAAGCGAAGTGGGTGACCTGAGTGTCACCATCTGCAGCAATCACCACAGTTTTAAAACTACCTGAACGAATTGCATAGAGGTTGGCAAATGGATCGCCAGCTCGGTAAAGGGTCTCCCCCGCTTTAATTATTTTCTTTCGACGCGTGATCTGCTCTAGCCGATCAATATCAGACTGACACAAACCAGCTGGCAAGCACAAACGTCTGACTGAACAGTTGCCGCAACTAACAGCTGTAGAGGAATCCATCATACTAAACCGGTCGGTAAACTAATTTGCCGCAATTGTAACGGCTGTTGAGCCGTTAGTCTCCTGCCGGTAGCTATAGAACACGTGAATATTTCGCATCTGTTTCTTGACTGTGCAAATACATATCAAATGCAGCAGCAACATTTCTCACGAACCAGCGGCCTTCCTCGGTAACAATAATATTTTCGTTATCCTGATAAATTAGACCATCGTCAAACATAGGCTGTAAGCGCGCTAATTCCTCAGAGAAATACTCCTCAAAGCAAGCACCTATACGCTGTTCAACAAGGTTTTTATCCAAGCGCAAACGACACATTAATTCACTAATAATCCACTGGCGCAAACGATCTTCATCATCCATTAACCAGCCGCGACAGGCTGCAGATTTCCCTTCTCCAATCGCCTGAGTATATTCTTTTAAGCGATGTAAATTTTGCCAGTAGCCATCGCGACTGTAGCTGATTGCAGACGCTCCCAATCCAACCAAAGCATCTGCCGGCATTAGGGTGTACCCCTGGAAATTGCGTTGCAACATACCGGCATGGGCTGCCTTAGCCAGTTCATCCCCAGGGCGGGCAAAGTGATCCATCCCCAAAAATTCATACCCAGCCTTACCCAGGTGCTCTACAGCCGCCAGCTGCATCGCCACTTTTTCTGCGGCGGAAGGAATTAAATCCGTATCAATCAGGCGCTGGGCCTTAAATCGGTGCGGCAGGTGTGCATAGTGATAGAGAGCGATGCGGTCCGGTTGCAGCTCCAGCACTTTATCCAAAGTGCGGTGCAGGCTGCTCAGTCCCTGCTTGGGTAGTCCGTAAATCAGATCGTAGGAAATAGACTCAAACCCGCGCTCACGCGCCGCTACGGTCAACTCCGTGACTTGGTCGGCACTGCAGATACGATTGATTGAACGCTGCACTTCGATATCGAAATCCTGCACCCCCAAGCTCAAGCGGTTAAAACCCAGTTCTCGCAGAGTATCCAGGGTCTCTAACTCAAGGGTACGTGGATCGGCCTCAATACTGTATTCAACCCCATCGCCTGGGCGCAAATCAAAAACTTCAGCCAGCCCCCCCATTAAGCGACGCATATCACTATCACTCAAGAAAGTCGGCGTACCACCGCCCAAGTGTAATTGGGTGACGGGGACATCAGCCACTTTATCCCGGTACCACTGGGCCTCCTGCAGCAGGTGATCCAGATAACTGGAAGCCAATCCATACTGGTGAGTAATTACTTTATTACAGGCGCAGAAGTAACAAAGAGAACGGCAAAAAGGAATATGAACATAAAGGGACAAGCTGCGAATATCCTGCAGTGCTGCCCAAGGCTCAATTCCATTTAATGTGTGAAAACGATCGGCGGTAGGATACGAGGTGTAGCGCGGGCAGGGTCCGCTATAACGGGATAAGAGTTCTTCAGACAACCCTCCCACGGGGCTTTTAATCTCTTGCTTCATATTCATTCACACCTCGTTCGGTAGTTTGCTTGAAAATCCGACACAAACAAAAAAGCAGCCACCGGGTCTTCGACCAGAAAACCGCAGTGACTGCTCTACCCCAGACCTATTTATTGCTACCTGTTAGAAGCGGTAGCCCAGACCAGCCATGTAAACCAGCGGATCAATATCCACATTGGCCGTCACTTCACCCAGGCCAGGTACTTTGACTGTGGCGTCGGTCTCGATGTCCATCCAGAACACGGACATATTGAACAGCCAGCGTTGATCGGCACCGAAGGTAAAATCGATACCAGCTTCTGCTGCCAGGCCAAATGAATTGTCCAGGGAGAGCTCTGCATCACCGGTAGCGCCAAGGCTTGCGAAAGCACTATCGGCGGTGCTGCTGATTTCTTCATCAAAGAAAGCGGTGTAGTTCACACCCAGGCCAACATACGGCTGAATGTTGGACTGCGGCTCCATCGGATACCATTGAACCAACAGAGTCGGTGGCAGGTGCTTGGTTTCCCCCAGATCAAAGCTGCCCAGGCCCTCGCCCACAACTTCGATATCGTGGCTGAACGGCGTTGCAGCAACCAGTTCCAAGCCCCAGTGATCGCGGAACATGTAGACGCCGGTCAGGCCCAGTGCGGAACCATTATCCACATCAACGCCAGTTTGGTTGATGCCGGTCCCATTCAAGGAAAGCACGCTGGAATTAGCATCGGGTGCTACAGTGGCCATGCCACCGCGCAGAATTAAACTGCCTTGTTCATAGGCCAGTGCGGGTGCAGTAAGTACGGCGGTCAAAGCGGCTGTCGCACAAGCAGTTATACGATTCATTAACTTCTCCATAAAGCGATTAGGCATTTTTCCCGACTCAGGAAGGGCCCCCCTCCAGGCACAATCACAAGTCGCGGACAGGTTACCCGCAGGCTAACTGGAACAGCTTGATCCAAATCAAGCTGCCGAATTACCTGGAAAAAAATCCACTGAAGCCATACGACTGCACAGCTATTGCGTTGGTAAAGGGGGGCCCATTTCCGGGAAGGGATTGGCAAGATAGCGACTCTCGCTGCCGCTGGGAACAGAGCAGCCTGCACTATTTGGCACCTAATTGCCAATTTGCGAACTGTCGCAAATTTTTCCATTAGGCGACATCAGTACAACTATGTAAAACCGCCTAAAACTACACCACAGCCAATGCTGCCTGACTGCGGTGTAGGACCTATAGATAAGCCCTAGGTAAGGCTACCCGCCGGGCGCCGGAACATGTTCTGAATACTGGAGAAATCCAGCTGCTGGTTTTCCTCACTAGCGCCATGCAGTTGGAAAAGATTTTTCGCCAGGGCTCCCATCGGAGTAGAAGATGCACTGGTTGAGGCGGCATCCATAGCCAGTCCCAGGTCCTTGAGCATCAATGCCACACTGAAACCGCCGGCATAGCCCTTTGCCGAAGGTACGCTCTCCATAGTGCCCGGGTAGGGATTATAGTTAGCCAGGGACCAATTATTACCCGAACTTTCCCGCATAATATCGCTCAGTACCTTGGCATCCAGCCCCTTATCCACCCCCAGCTGTAAAGCTTCTGCGGTACCGGTCATATGGATCGCAAGCAACAGATTGTTGCAGATCTTTGCCACCTGCCCAGCACCGGCAGCACCGGCGAGAAATATCTTGCTGCCCATCACCTGCAGCGGGGCCCGCGCTGCATCGAATGCCGCTTCATCCCCGCCGCACATAAAGCAAAGCGTCCCCGCCTGTGCCGCAGCTGTACCTCCGGATACCGGGGCATCTATCGCTCTCAACCCATGCTCCCCCGCAGCCTGGCTGACCTGGCAGGCATCCTCTGCAGAGATAGTCGAACAGTCGATAATCAGGGTATCGGCCGGGAGTTGCTGCAACAACCCAGCCCCTCCCAGGTAAAGCCCTTTCACCGCGTCGCCACTGGGCAACATGGAAATTACGATATCCGCGCCCTCAACAGCCTGCTGGGCACTGTCACAGGGCAGGCAGCCGTCTCGCTGTGCCTGCTCCAGAGCAACAGGGCTCAAATCAAATGCCGCTACGGTATAGCCGGCCTTCGCCAAGTTGGCAGCCATGGGGCCACCCATATTACCCAAACCAAAAAAGGCTATCTTTTCCATAAAAGCCACTCCCTATTTTGTTGTTGGTATCCCTGGCGATTAACAGCCCGGGACGCTCGGTAAATACGATATCTACAGGTCGGCCAGCGGGTGCTCACCGCCCCAGGGGCCCTCAAAGCAGCTTTCCACCTGCGCAGGTGTAATCTGTTCCAAGCTGTCAGGTTGCCACTGGGGTTCGCGGTCTTTATCAATCAACAGCGCGCGCACCCCTTCCTTGAAGTGGCCACTGGCACAGAGGTTTACCGCGAGTGCCAACTCCATGCGGTAGATATCCGCCAGGGAGAGGTGTCGAGCCCGCTGTAATTGCTCCCACACAATCCAGGGGGTCAGCGGAGAGCCACCTGCCAAAGTGGCAGCTGCCCGCTGCAACCACTTATCCACACCCTGGTATGCACTGATGGCGGCACAAACCTCTGGCAAGGTGGCAAAATCGGTAAGCTGCTGGATTTGGTCATAATGCTCTCGCAGAGCAGACTCAGGCCGCTCCAGAAGGGGCAGCTCCTGGGATTTAAGGCAATTGCTAATTAACTGGTGATTGGCTTCCAGGTTTTCACCAAAACTGAGCTCCGCTAACGCAGACAAGACTGACTCCCGCTGGCCCTGACCGATTATGCGGTCCGCCATACCGGCAAACAGGGCATCGGCGCCATTAAACTGCGCACCGGTCAGTCCCAGGAAAAGTCCAAGGCGCCCGGGCATACGATTCAGGAACCAGCTGCCCCCCACATCGGGAAACAAACCAATCGTAATCTCCGGCATTGCCATGCGAGTGGTTTCCGTCACAATCCGGTGGCTGGCTCCCGCCATAATGCCGATACCGCCTCCCATCACGAAGCCACCGCCCCACACCACGACGGGCTTGGCGTAAGTGTGAATCTGGTAGTCCAGGCGATATTCGCGGGAGAAGAAGTCGGTGGTGAAGCCGTAGTCCGGTGTCTCACCATAGGCGGCGGACTCCCGATACAGCGCCACCACATCGCCGCCAGCGCACAGCGCCTTGTCGCCACTGCCATCGATCCAGACTGCTGCGACTTCAGTGTCTTCAGCCCAGCGGTCCAACTGGGCCGACAACAAGTCGATCATGGGTGAATTTAAGGCATTGAGAGCCTTGGGGAGGTTTAACGTCGCGATCGCCAGGGCGCCGCGTCGGGAAAACAACACCGGGGAATCCTGATCCATTTTTATTCGTCTTATAGCTCTTGTACTAGATAGTGTCGCAGTTAAACACAGATCACATTTGACGTCAGCCACACGCGAGTACAGCGGGCTACCTCAGACATGCCCGGTTGCACTTTTTACGCAAACTGATAAGTTGCGCGCAAAATCTGACCGATTCCAACACCCATTACGGAACCCCAAATGGCCGAATACGTATACACCATGAACCGGGTGGGCAAAGTAGTGCCCCCCAAGCGCGAGATCCTCAAGGACATCTCCCTCTCCTTCTTCCCCGGCGCCAAGATCGGCGTACTCGGTCTAAACGGCGCAGGTAAATCCACCCTGCTGCGCATCATGGCCGGGGTCGACCAGGACTTTAACGGCGAAGCCCGCGCAATGCCCGGCATCAAGGTCGGCTACCTGCCCCAGGAACCGCAACTCGATGCCAGCAAGACCGTGCGCGGTAACGTAGAGGACGGTGTACGCGAAGCCATCGACGCCCTCGCCGGCCTGGAACAGGTCTACGCCGATTACGCCGAGCCCGACGCGGACTTCGATGCCCTGGCCAAGAAACAGCAACAGTTCGAAGACATTATCCAGGCCTGGGACGCCCACAACCTGGAGCACCGCCTGGAAGTCGCCGCAGACGCACTGCGCCTGCCACCCTGGGATGCGGACGTCAACAACCTGTCCGGCGGTGAAAAACGTCGTGTGGCCCTGTGCCGCCTGCTGCTGTCCCGCCCGGATATGCTGCTTCTCGACGAACCCACCAACCACCTGGATGCGGAATCCGTATTCTGGCTGGAGCGCTTCCTGCACGATTTCACCGGCACTGTGGTTGCCATCACCCACGATCGCTACTTCCTCGACAATGTTGCCGGCTGGATTCTGGAACTGGACCGCGGCCACGGCATCCCCTGGGAAGGCAACTACACCACTTGGCTGGAACAGAAAGAAAAACGCCTGGAGCAAGAGCAGCGCGGCGAACAGGCTCGCGCCAAAGCTATGCAAAAGGAACTCGAGTGGGCCCGCCAAAACCCCAAGGGCCGTCAGTCCAAAAACAAGGCCCGTTTGTCCCGCCTGGAAGAAATGCAGTCCCAGGACTTCCAGGCCCGCAATGAGACCAACGAAATCTACATTCCGCCCGGCGAGCGTCTCGGCGACAATGTGATTGAGTTTAAAGGTGTGAGCAAAGGCTTCGGCGAGCGCCTGCTGATCGACAGCCTGTCTTTCCGCGTGCCCAAGGGCGCAATTGTAGGTATCGTCGGCGGTAACGGTGCCGGTAAGTCCACCCTGTTCCGAATGATCAGCGGCACCGAGCAGCCAGACTCCGGCGAGATCAAGATGGGGGAAACCGTTAAGGTCGCCTACGTTGAACAGGGCCGTGAAAATCTGGATGACAGCAAGACCGTATGGGAAGCCATCTCAGACGGCCACGATATGCTCAAGATCAACAACTACGAAGTGGGCTCGCGCAACTATGTTGGCCGCTTTAACTTCAAGGGCAGTGACCAACAGAAGCGCGTAGGCGAACTCTCCGGCGGTGAACGCGGACGCCTGCACCTGGCCTATACCCTCAAGCAGGGCGCCAATGTACTGCTGCTGGACGAACCCTCCAACGATCTGGATATCGAAACCCTGCGCGCCCTGGAAGAAGCCCTGCTCAACTTCCCCGGCTGCGCCCTGGTAATCTCGCACGATCGCTGGTTCCTGGACCGCGTTGCCACCCATATCCTCGCCTATGAGGGTGAGAGTGAAGCGATATTCTTCGAGGGTAACTATACCGAGTACCACGAGGACTTTGTGCAGCGCAAAGGTGAGGATGCAACACCCCATCGCATGCATTATAAGAAGCTTAAGACTTAACCCTGATAACAAAAAAGCCCGCGTCAGCGGGCTTTTTTATGGGAGGGCCTTAGAATAGCTAGCCATAGGCTTAAGCTCTAACCAACTATGGAAAGAAAGGTATACAGCTGTTAGATCAGTCTGAATATCAGGTTCGAGGTACATAAGACTTATCCTCCCATAGATTACTTAAGTAAAGTGGAGGTAAAAATTCCCAATAAAAAACTTATCGCTCTATGGGTGGGCAATCACCATCAAAGTTTTTGCGTTTTTCTGTACGCAGGCTACCGCCATACGGAGGTTTTCCGGATCGAGTGCCGCAAAACTTTCATCCAGCACCACTAACTCAGCATTTTGCAAAAGTGCACGGGCGATAAATAAACGGCTCATCTCTCCGTGAGACAACCGCCACCCCATTTCCCCTACCGTCTGTAAAATTCCCGCAGGCATTTTTCGAAGAAGCGGGGTGAGACCCAACTCATCACAAATTGCATAAGCCTTGCGCAGGCTCTCCTGACGTGGCGGCCACTGATCTCCCATCAATAAATTGAATAAAAATGAGTCTCCCAACACATGGTTTTCATGAAATTGGGGAGAGGAGGCGACCATCCTGCGCCAAGGCTCAGCACCAATACTCGCCCGGTCGTAGCCATTAAGTAGTAATAAACCTTCATCCGGCCGCTGAATACCGGTAAGAATATTCGCTAAAGTAGATTTACCTGAACCAGAAGCGCCCTGTAGTAAAAGCCGATCGCCAGGATAAATACTGAGATTGCAACCCGCCAACGCCGCTTGATCTTTTCCTTTGTAAGTAAAGCCGATATCGCGTAAATAACACAGTGGTTGCGAGGAACTTTGCTGGCCCGACGGCGTAACCATTGCCGACCCCACGCTTCCCTTTACAATGCGCTCTTCCAAGAAAAATAATTCACGTGCTTTTTCCCAGGAAATTGCTGCATTCAAAGCACTGGTAAAGCCACTCATACACTTCAAGACCGCGCGATACCCCAACAACATGCCTCCAAAGGCAATCGCGAGCTGGGTACTACTGACACTGTTAGCGATAAATATTGGAGCCAACCCCACTACCCCAAGAAGTAACCAGAGGCGCGGCAAAAAAGCCTGCAAACGCGCCATGGTGTTATCCATGTGAGAGGAAATTTCCAGGTAGTTATTTAACTCACTGTCTTCGCCCCGGTGCCAGTCGCCAGGTGCCTGCTGCGCGAGGCGGGTGCGGTGGCCGATCATTTTCTCAATCAAACGGTGGGTCATTGAAAGGCGCTGTAACGTCCACTCTTTGCGGCCGTAGTACTGTGCCCGCCCCAGGAAAAACGCAACCGCTAAAAATAGGGGCAAAATTGCTGCGTAGATAAGGCCACCAGCTCCCATCAGTAAAATTGAGGCTGCAATTAACAGTTCTACAGCGCCAAGCAACAATAAAAAGGCACCCTGCAATGCACTGGCTTCTATATTCTCCGCATCATAAACCCTGCCCAATACCTGACCCGACCCCATATGGCGAATACGACTGGGAATAACGCGCAGCGCGCTGGCAAGCAGTCGCTGCTTCAGGAGTGCACCTGTCTCAACAGAGAGCACTCCTCGCATTCGGGCTGTGAGCAAAGATAGGGGAACCTGAGTCACCAATAGCAATACCCAGGCAGATAGCCAGCCGGTATCAATATGGCCCTCGAGCACAGCCCTACCTATTACCCACCAACTGCACAGAAAAATAGTCATCTGGGCACTGTGACAGGCAAGCATGGCGGCAAAGCGCCAATACAACCCGCGCTGGCGAAGCTGTAAGCGGAAAGACCGGTGAGAGGGTTGACGCAACAGCCAGAAATCATCCAGGCGTACGCCCGCAAGATTTTCCCGCAGCAGAGCAGCCATGGCTTTCTTGCGGCGACGCCCTTTAATGCATGCACTATCCAACAGTTGCTCGATTCGTTCGCGCTGAGGCCCTTCAAGCTCGCGAGCCAGCTGCTGAATAACCAGCTCTAGGCAAACTTTCTCCACATTCAGTGCCGGTGTGAGCAGCTGTAACTTATGCCCCCTGCCACCACACAGTGCGATAAAATATTCCCCCTCGGGAAAGCGAACCCGCAACAGTGCCGGGGCGGCTCCCAACAACATGGTTTCCATCTCTGGATAGCTACAACTCACCTGCTCCACTTGCAAGTCCAAAGCTTCGGCACCTGCCTGCAACCTGGCATTCAACTCCAGGGTGCTTCCCTGGGATTTGTGCTCCGCTACCTCTGGCTCCAAGCCGCTGTATTTTGCTAACGCTTGTAAGGCGGCCTCCAGCTGTGACACTGGCCAGCAATAGGGCATTAATTCTTTACTGCTCACTGGCAACCTCCGTAAACCGGGAGGCCGGTGTCGCCCCAGGGACTCCTTGCACTTCTGTCAATTGACCGCTGGCCATACGCAAGTGACGCCAACTGCTACTCTGCCAACACTCTTGCCAGAGACTGCTTTCAGCTGCCAGTAGCTGTGCATAGCGCGTATCGCCCTGGGCTTGAAGCTCACTGGGCTTGCCATCTTCAATAATGCAACCATCGTCCACGACCAAAACACGAGGAAAGTCCCGGGTTTCGCTGATATCGTGGGTAATACAGATCAGGGTAACCCCCTGCCAAACCTCCCGCACCCGGTTCATCAAGCGCTGCCGCTGTTGGCGATCAAGACCCCGGAACGGTTCATCCAGAATCACACAAGCAGTTTCCTCACAGCCAAGTGCGCGCCCCAGACGTACGCGCTGCCCTTCACCACCACTGACCAAAGCACCACTTTCACCTAGCGGGCTTTGCAGCCCCTCCGGTAGCGCTGCTACCAGCTTGAGTAAATCCGCTTGCTGTAAAATGGGGTAAAGGGGAGTTTCCAGCTTATTGCCGTAACTCAGGTTCTCCAAAAGGCTGCTATTCCACAGCTGAATTGCGGGATCAACCCAGGCACAGTGAAGGCGAAAACGATGCAGTAATTCTCCCTTCAATTCTCCACCGTTGAGCATTACACGGCCACTGGCGGGCTTGTGCCACCCCAGCAATAACCCTGCAAGGCTAGATTTTCCAGCGCCGGATGCTCCGACCACAGCAATTTGCTCACCGGGGCTGATTTCCAGATTTACCCTGTCGAGAATAGTGCGACCGCTGGCATTAACGGTGACATTCTCAAACTTAATTCCCACCGGTTTTGCCGGGGAAAATGCCACACTATCAGCGGAATTTTTGTCTGTATCAGTTTCAGTGACTGCTTGCAGCGGTTCGAGGGCTCTCAGTAAAAAATTTCGCTGCCGTGGATAACTTCGCATCAGCCCCGCAATTTCTTCACCCAGTGGCGGCAGTGCCAACACCCAATAAATCAATAAAAGCAGATCGGGACTTGCCCCTCGTGCATTAACACAATAAATCACCAATACACTACTGAGAGTGCAATTAACCAACAGTTGTACCGCCTGGCTATTGAGTTGAAAACTCAATGATGAGTATCCAGCCCTTATCCATTCGGTGAGCAGGTTTTCATGCTCACGCCGTACAGACTCACCTGCGCCGTGCGTACGAATTGGAATAACTCCCAGCAGCGCATCCATATAGAAGCGAGCCAAGGCTCCCGCATGAGTTTGTACTCTCATACTGTAATCAGTGAGTACTGGGTGGAACATCAAAGGTACAGCAACTTGCAATACCGACATCATTAGCACCAAAGGAGCAGCAACAGGCGCAAGCCAAATTATTCCCAGTGCAGTAGCGAGCAGGGAGAAAATTTTAAAAACGATACTCGTTCCAAGAACAGGCAAACCTCTTAAGGCGGCAATACGATGTGAGCGCTCGGCTGTGTCAGAGGTCGGGCGGCTCTGAAAGAAGTGATCGGGTACTTGGGGCAGCGCCGCTAAAAAACGCATGCGAAATCGATTTTCTAAACGCCGCCCTACCACCATTTGGATTTTTGCTGCAGGAAACTGCAATAGCAGTAATGTGATCATAAAGACCAGCAGTAGTGCAATCGTGCCTGCTCGCTGTATCTCTGTCGCTAACTCACTGTGAATATCAATCAGGCCACGGAAAAGCAAGGCCTCGAACATCAGCCCCAATACCGCTCCGAGCATAGCAATAAATATAGAGAGTGGCGCAATCATTCCATCTTCACGCATCAACCCCCATAGTTGCTTGAGAGGTTGAACCTGTGGCTCTCGCAAAGCCCTCGATAGCGCTTCCGATTTCGGTTTAACTTCACTGACATCGCGAACCCCTTTAACACTCACGATGACCGCACCACTAAATGCCAGCTGCTCTGGCGACAGTTCAATTGTCTCTGCCGGCTCACTTCCACTGGGACGGGACGGCCTAGCGCACCAGTAACTCTCTGGCACTAGAGAAAATGCTTGACTGGTATCTGTAGAAAACTCAACAAACAGCCGCTGCAACATACCACTGACTTCAGTTCCTCGCTTTATCGCCCCGGACGTAACTAATGAGGTGAGCATTCGAACGGATGCATCGAGAAATGCCAGCGACAGCCAACTCTTATCTTTTAGCCCTTTGTCACAGAGCGTGGTGGCCACAGTATCGCCAACCTTTAAGTGTGCAATACGCTCTTTAAGCGGGGCAATAAAGTCATCACCACCTGCCCAGCTTCTCCAGCCCTGAGGAGGCACCCGTAGGATGTGGACATGCAACTCATCCAAAAAACGACGTGCGCTAGGCCAACGCCTGCCACTGGCAGGGTCCATCACCTGCACGATACCGCGATGATTTCTCCACGCCACAACAAAATGAGTGTTGCCATTAGGTAGGCGCACCACAACCAATCCTGGTAAGTAATCAGTGGAACTCAGTAAAAGGTGATCCACGGGAACTACCATCTGGGCGGCATCCAGCCCTAACTCTATCGCAATCTTTTCCAGAGTATTTATTGAGGTGCCATCTACATCAGTCTGGCAAGCATCGCGTAAATGGCCGTAATGTGTGTTTACACCAAAGCCTTCAAGCAAGCACTTCAGGGAAGCCGGGCCACAGTCCATATTAGAGGTCTGAACAACCTCTGGAACTAACCAGCGTGTTTTGCATTTCACTATCACGCTCCCTCTTCTACTATTTCTGCGGAAGCTTTACCTGAAAGTATTTCGCCCGTCCTTTGTAGCAGCAGCTGATAAGGTGTTTTCTTACCTGTGGCAATTTCTACTCTGGCCGGTAAATCGTGTAATAAAGGGAGGTGGGGCGGTGTCTCACCTTGCAAGGATAGCTGTACAAGAACTTTACCTTGCTGGACGGCACTCGCCACCCGCTCTACACGAGCCTCCAATTGCCCGTAACGAGCCCAGGAAAATCCATCCAATTTTACTTGGGCCTGCTGCCCAGGCTGAATATGTCCAAGTGCTAATGCGGGCGGGAAAAATGCCTGTATAGAAATAACGCCTTCTGCCTGAATCGTTGCAACTTGTTGCCCGGCAACCAGTACTTCACCTTCCCGAATTTTCGCCAGCGAAGCCAATACCCCGGTAATTGGGGCACGTAAGTTCTGTTCACGTACTGCAAGATGGCTTTGCTGGATACGGGTATCAACTTCCGCAAGTTTTCCATCGATATCCTGATGTCGCTGCTTTAATGCGCTCACCTCAAGTTGATATTCACTAATCAGTTGCGCTCGACGATCCTCCAAAGCACGAATATCCGCTTGTACTTTCAAGGTTGCCATCGCCATTTGTTGGTACGTTCGCTTTGCGGCGAGGTAATCCAATTCTGAACTTTGTTGTTTTTGTAACAGTCGCTCATAACGATCAGTAACATCCGCTTGAATTTTCTGATTACTCACTTGAAGCTGGTACTGTTGTTCCAGTAATTTTAATTGATCGCTAAGGGCCTTCTCGTCTTCACCAAATTTTTTATCGAGTAGCTCTTGTTCTCTTTGAACTGATTCAAACTGATCTCGCAAGCTTCCGGATATCTTGTTATCTCCCTGCAAGCTCAAATCAAGTACGGACGTATCAAGACGAATTAATATATCGCCTTGCTCTAAGGCATCTCCCAGCTCTGCTTCAATATGCACAACACGCCCAACTCTCTGGGTACTTACATGGACAGTATTGTGATCTTGCTCCAACCTCGCATCTTCACTCACGCTATATGTTGTGATTTCCATTGTAAAAAACCATATAACCCAAGCCGATAAAAGCAGGACACCGAGAGCAATAGCTACAATCAGACCACGAATAGAATCTGAAACAATGGAACGTGAAGTGTGAAAAAAAGGAGTTGACAATATAAGAAACCTATCAATAGTTATCGCATTGAACAGGAGTAAAATTTGACTCTATTCATTCGATCTTTTGTATTTTTCTACTTAGAATACAGGAAATACAAATTTAGATTTCTCAGGTTATGGAGTCAATTGGAATCTGTATATTACTCGCTCTAACATAGTGATTTATAACTATCCCCCTAAACTAAAGTGATGATCCATGCAATGATTTTTACTCCACAGCCAAAGCAGGCAAGATGAAGCTTTTCAACCAAAAATCATTGAGGAGAAAATGAAATATAGACCTGGGGTGCACCTAAACACTCTCAAGTCATATTCATCTAACATGGAAAGTAAGTACAAACTAACGGTAGGTATAGTGGCCTGTTCACTTATAGTTATACTCCATCACTAAAACCTTGATACTGATCAAAGTAGCTGTCGAAAAACAAGAATTTCACATTTTTTACATATTTCAGCTAAGTAGCCATAGTACTATATAGGATAGGCAAGAACCCATTTTTTGATAAAGTAAATCTAAAAGCAAAGCACAAGAGTTAAAATCAAAAGCATAAATTCGGCTTACCATCAATATAGATTCGAGACTTGCTTAATACTTTACAGCATTTCCGAAATTGCAAAGCCAATACACATGCTAGAGCTCAATCACAAAAGGTGGCTCAAAGATTTTTATTAGAGATCTCGGTAGAAAAGTGGCAAATCGGGCCAATATAAAATCTACGAGACGGCGCTATCAAGAGTCTGAAATAAACACCATCCAGAATTTTTATTGAACAAAAAACTTATTGACTCCACCTAAAAACACACAATTAAAATGAATTCAGGGTGTTATCTGATTGGATAAAGCTCTAACAAAGCTGCCACTTGTGAACCAAGCATTGTATCAGCACCGTCAAGATTCTACTAGCAACAGACCTCCTTTTTCGGCCCTGCTTTTCGCAAGGATAGTTGTCGAGACATATTCTCGCTAAATTACTGATAAAGTCAAAGCTGACAAAGATAGGCTTAAATTATGAGCTAAATAGCAATAATCATATTAGGACATAGGTTTTATAGTTAAAAAATCATAGCTCACTTTCACCGCCAACTGAAAGCAAAAAGTAGAGGGGAGCAAACTCATTTAGATTGGTTCTAGTATTTAAAAATAAACAGCTAGAGCTATTCCTATAGCGGAAATAAAGTGGCACCAATCGACATCATTTGACGACTGGCGCCTGCAAACCCATATTATCCCATCGAAAGTAGACCAAGCGATAAGAGTCATGTAGAAAAATTGCAAATTCACGAATGAACTCTTACAAAATAGGTGTGTCGAACAATCAGTGCGAGCTACAACCATTTACGTACACTGGAATAAACTCGACAGGTAAGTTAGGGCCGGCAATCCCCCCTCAGGAAAGCAAAGCCTGCAGTGCAAGCAGATATAACTACAAGGTTATTCGAAGTTTTCAATAAAGCAATACTGAAAATAGCCCCAAAACCTATCGAGATCAATCTGTAAAAGCACTCCAAACAGCCTAACTTTGGGGGTCAAGGGAAAGATTACTTAATCTTCATCCCAAGGCAGCTCTATTTGTGCATCAGGACCAGCTTTAATATCAGTTTCAGTGTACATAGCGCACCTTCCTTTCAGTAAGTTCGTATAGTTTGCTGGATAGGAACCTCTACCCAGCAAACTAAAGCTTAACTCGATTATGCCCCAATATGCCAATGTTGACTGGTAATTATGGGTGAGTGATCACAACAAAAATTTTTGTCTACCGCTAGAAACATCCTGCATACATGCATAAGCCTCCTAAATTGAGCAAAAACTATCTTAGCCCAATAGGCTCTACTCTTCACTTTTCAGGATTATCTATCCTATTCACAGCCTACTAATTCTCTTATGGTGTAACATCCATCCTACATCGATCAACATTTATAAAATAATTATCGACCTCTTTAATGGAATCGATGAAAACCTCAACTAGCTTAACACTGCCCACAACTTCCTAGTGTAACTTTCATTAAACCAATCCTTGATACAGCCAAATTAAACTGAGCTTTCATATTGCTGGCGGAACTTTCGTACCAATTAATGTAGGGTAATCTGGGTCTAAATCCCCTAAAGATTATTCACAGCTCCTATTAAATTGAATTAACTTCTACAGCCCCCCCCCAGGAAAGACTAAATGCCAGCCCCAAAAATCAACTAACTTTGAAAAAATAAGTAAAAACTTAAACAGCAACCAGATCACAACAATAAATATTGACATACTCCGAGCATAATCAAACTCATTCTTAAGGCTGGAGTAACGGACTACCGTAAAGCCCGCTGCATAAAATTCAACCCATTCAAACTTGTAGCATCTACTCTAACTACACCTACCCACTAACCCACCCTTAGCTAGCACTAGTGTTTTGTTACACAAAAGTATCTCTAAAGCGCTTTGTAGCCTCCTAAACCTATCGCTAAAGAAATACTATTTAAATTTCATCAATTTATGCTGTAAACCTAAATTTTCTAGCAAAAAAATACCCGGCAACACTAAAGGTGGAATAATGTATATATCCAGATAAATCTATTGACCTCCAACCTCTCCCACCCACAGAGTTTATTCTTACCTAATTACTACCTAACACGAAGTGTTGTGGTCAACTCCAACCGGACACTTTCCTAAGCACATTTTTCAAATTCGATAGGGGTTACGTCCCCCAGTGTTGTATGTATCCTGCGTGAATTGTAATACGCAATATAGGCCCTCACGTCTGTTATCGCACCCTCCCTTGTCGGATAGAGGTTTCCTGTTAACCATTCCCGCTTCAGGCTACTAAAAAAACGCTCAGTAGGTGCATTGTCCCAACAATTTCCCTTGCGGCTCATTGAGCACACCATTCCATGCTGCTTTAGTAGCGCTTGGTAGCTATGGCTGGCATACTGGCTACCTCGATCAGAGTGATGCAGCAGACCTTTTGTTGGGGTGCGCAAATTGATAGCCATAATCAGTGCACGACTTGCCAGGGCCGTCTCCATCTGGCGGTCTAAGTGCCAGCCAACAATCCGGCGTGAATAAAGATCAA
The DNA here is from genome assembly GCF_052467815.1 of Microbulbifer maximicatervae (SeqCode). Classification (NCBI taxonomy): domain Bacteria; kingdom Pseudomonadati; phylum Pseudomonadota; class Gammaproteobacteria; order Cellvibrionales; family Microbulbiferaceae; genus Microbulbifer; species Microbulbifer maximicatervae (SeqCode). The sequence goes on along the minus strand of NZ_CP174326.1, from coordinate 2,144,217 downwards.
TTACCACTGCTAGGTATAACCAACCCTGCAAAGTCCAGATATAGGTAATATCCGTAGTCCAAACTTGATTTTTAGCACTCGGTGAGAAATCCCTATTTAGAAGATTCTCAGCAACTGGCAGTTGGTGCTTGCTATTTGTGGTTAGTGTAAATCGCTTCTTCTGTTTTACTACCAAGCCGAGCTTTTTCATGAGTTTGCGGACTCGATAACGCCCAATTTCAAAGCCTTCTTTGCGCAACAGCTTCATTAACCGACGACTTCCGAGACTCTCACGAGATTCTGCAAATAAGGCCTTCAATCGATGGCATAGTTGCCAAATCTGGCCATCTATTGGGCTATCACTACGACGACACCATTCGTAATAGCTGCTCTTATTTACTTGCATTACTCGGCAGAGCACTCTAACTGGAAAGCTACCTTGCTGCTTTTTAATAAATTCGTACTTTATTTCATTTCTTTCGCAAAGAAGGCGCTGGCCTTTTTTAGGATTTCCTTCTCCATCCGCAATTGCTTTACTTCACGTCGCAGTTGATCCAGTTCAGCTCGTTCGCCCGAATCCAACCTTACTCCGCTCTCTTCCTGCTCCAGCTCCTTTATCCAGCGTCGCAGATTGTTAGCAGTGGTTCCTACAGCCTCTGCGGCCTTGGAAATCGAATACCCTTGTTCTGAGACAAGAGCTACGGCGTCTTTCTTGAACTCCGGCTTGAATTTCCGGCGTGTACCTTTTGTTGTCATACTTCACCTCGCTAGGTAGTTTTACCATCTTAACGAAGTGTCCGGAAGGATTAGACCACTACAAAGAGCCGCCCACCTGAACAACTCCTACCTAAAATCTTAAAGAAGCTAATAAGCTTGGCCAAAACCGTCAAACTCAAATTCAAAAAAGCTACTCTAAATTACAAAAAGTTATAACTAAGCAAGACGACCCCAAAGAAAAAACACAATCTTCTGCTATTATCTTTGCACACCTAAACATACGGACACCCAAGGGGCATTTAAAACTCCTCTTAACACTATCGCCTTTAAAAAAGTAATATAAAGACAATTAATATAGCTATTAATTTTCCCAATAGGAACTTCCCTATGGTTAGCTGCAAGATTTTTTTGACCCCACTAAAATTAGCTCCGGATTCAGCCTCTGAACTATTCCAAGATCTAATTATTAAGGAGTTAGATACAGAGGAAGACCCTAGTATAGAAATAATTAACGCCCTTCAAATAACACCAGGCGAGTGCTATATAGAAATAATCTGCTCGAAGAAACCCAGCCTAACACATCAAAAACTACAAACACTATCCATCCAGCTTGATGAGCGGGCTCGAAGTTATTTTCAAATTGAAGATCCGATTCGAGTAAGAGTACTAATACTCGAAGAAGATTTCATTACTGGAATAAACTAAATGATCAGTTAAAAATAAAAAAGGGCCATTATACTGCAGTTAAAGGCCAGCTTAAAATTAAGAGAAATCAGTAATGTAAACTAAAACAAGAACCCCTGTAGTAATCTTATCAAATCATTACTACAGGGGGATTTACTAATCGTATTAGAAGGTTGCTACTAAGCCAATTCTTGCAGACCTTGGCGCTGTCCAGTCGTATGCAGCGCCATACCAATCGTTAACTTCAGCAGAATTTAGCTCGTAGTGCTCATTAACATTAGTCGCCTCTTGATTATCAAATACATTATAAATATCAAGAGAAGCCGTCATGTCAACTCCATTTAATGAGAATCTATACCTCATAGAGGCATCTACATTAAATGTCCACGGAGTTCTGCCAACTTCTCCTCTTGGGATGTACACATATTCGCCTGTTTCAGGGTCCAGATGGTAGAAGGTATCACCATAACTACCATAAATATTTGGATCGTCACTCGGGTAACTATGGCCAAATGCTGATATTGGTCGCCCACTTGCTAAAGTAGCGTTTAAACCGAATGTTAGGTCTTCAGTAAAATCATAACTTCCAAATAATTTAAAGACATGTCTGCGATCATTAGGCTGGTATCCTTCTGCCCCATCCATAAGGGCGGGGAAGTCGAAATCCTGAGTAACACCGGCGTCAGCCTGGTCAATATCAGACTTCACTGCACCTTCAAAATTACCTGTGCTACGAGACCAAGTATAAATGAACTTCCAGGTCATCTGATCTGTACTATAGGTCAGATCCGCTTGAAGGGCACGATAGATATTTTTAGCTTCAGGTAGACCGATTGTTCCTGCAGAGAATTTCCTGAGGGAATCTGGATCTGGCGAGCCATCAAATAACTCCCCTTTCACTACAAGTTCGGAGCCATCCCAGTAATACCCATCGGCATACCAGGACATCGACTCACCCGGATTTACCATAACGCAGTATGGCCATGCATAGCGTCCACAGTAATCATCAAGAGCGGAAACAACTTCACGATAAACCCCTCGAACTCCTACACTTAGTTCATCGTTAACCGCTGTTTCAAAGCCCAAAATATACTCGTCTCGGGCAAATGGCTCAGCTTCTTGGGCCTGGAATATGTCCTTCTCTGGAATTACAGGCACAGAACTTACATAGGAGGAAGACGCAACATCACCATTTATAGGCGTAATTCCTGTAGGCGCATTAGTTACAGGATCAATGCCAGTATAAGTATAATAGGTTGTTACATCGCTAACGCCGGATGCGGCTCTATAGATAGTATTATTCGCAATAGGTAGATAATACCGTCCCCAAGTACCGTAAACCTTTGTCTCACCATCACCAAAGGGGTCCCAGGAAAATCCTAATCGAGGGGCAATATCCGTATCGAACTCGAACAGCTGTTTCCCAGTAGTACCATCTCCCTCATAAATATCCTTCCGAAGACCGATACTTATCATCAAGTCATCCATTATCTGCCACTGATCTTCAATATAGAAAGCAGTTAAATCTGAACTAAAACCGCCTCCACCTTCGAAGATTCTATCGCTAACGACTTGCAGCGGTTCTCCAGTTTCATTTGTAAATAAAGCTCCCTGATCACCCTGTACACTACCGCCAATGCCAATAGTTTCATAAGTCCAACTATGACCAGCAACTGGAGCTGTAGTACGAGTTGATGAACGCTCCTGAATATCAACTCCCGCTTTAAGGCTATGATCCCCCAGTGAGTAATTGATATCAAAACGATATTGAGTATTTTCATCGAAATTTGACCCAATAGTTCCACCACCACAGGTGCTCACCCCAAGCCCAGCTTCATCTGCAATTGCTGGACATTCTAGAGCTAAGGGCTCAGTGGTATACTCAGTTTCAATTTGGCCAGCCATAGCGGATATACTTAAATCGTCGGTTATATATCCGGTATAATTAAAGGAATGAGCTTCAGATCCCCTTATTCGGGTATTACCCGTAACAACCCCCGCTGCAGCGCCAATATTTGGCCCAATTGACCCGGTATTCGCATCAAATTCAAAGATGAGCTCCTCCGTTTCATTCCGATCGGAAAAACCGAAATAACTCAACCTATGACTATCAGTAATATCCCAATCTATTTTGGCCCCCCAAAATAGATTGTCAGTACCAGATGATTCGCGAGTACGAAACTGAGTATCTGGATTTCCCTGGTCGAACCCAGATCGATAAGCAAACTTATCAGTTTTATCCCTAGGGTTTATCAAGCCATAGAAAAAAAGCTTATCCTGAACAATTGGACCCGAAGCAGAAAATGTGTAAGAGATTTCATCATATTCATTTTGGGATTCATTGCGGAAAACATCTCCAGTTCCACCATTGCCCCTCGAAACAGACCCTTCTGAGCGGAAGAAATCTGGATCCCAATAGACCGTACTGCCGAACTCCCAGGTATTCCCACCACTTTTAGTAACTGCATTAACAACACCGCCAGTTGTGCGACCAAATTCTGCTGAATAACCGCCGGTCTTCACCTGAAACTCTTGGTAGAATTCAAAAGGAACAGAACTACAGCCTATCCCTTGCCGGGTATTTGTGACTTCAAGCCCATTGATGTAGCAGGAGTTTTCCGCAATTGATGCGCCACCGAAAGAAGCGGCACCAAAACCATTACCAGTACCAAAGCCTGTATCCCCGGCAATAACTCCTGGCGCCAACAATGACACTGCTGTCAGGTTTCTTGCGATTGGCATCGCATCAAGCTCAGCCTCTCCCATAACCAAACCAGAATCCATCGTATAGGTGTCAACAGAGGTCAGAAGCCTGCCTTCAACAACAACCTCTTCGTAAGTGACATTATCAATGTCAAAATTGGCACTAGCATTTGCTCCAAGAGCGACCCTTACTGTGCGCTCACCGACTTGCTCCCCGTCTTGCGTGACCACGACTTGATACATGCCAATAGGCAGCTTGGTAAATCTGAAGTTCTCTCCCGGCAATGTCTCAATCGATCGCGTCAGGCCCGTACTCAAATTATTAACAGTGACGATGTACTCTTCTTCCGCTTTTTGCTCAGAAGCTTCGATAACCCCAACGATGTTGGAACTTGAATTACCTGTCGCATACACTTGGCTACCAACAAACGACAACCCTATCGACGTCGCTAAAAGTGTCCTTTTAAACAGATTCATAAACCCATCCTTTTGATTATTAAAATGTTTATTAATTATGTTAATTAAACCAACCTTCTATTGCCTACTCACCCCCATCAAGTTATTTATTCCACCAAACAACTATAAAAAAGTATGAAAAAGCGCTTCAAAAAATTATCCAACCTTCAATATTGACAGATCTAGAAAAGTTAAAATTGGGACAATCATTTCAATTACTTAAATTAGCCCCTCTTGGCACCCCACATATTAAGCAATCATCCTTTTTTAAAACAACCAATAAAAATATTTTCTACCGCTCTTTAATATACATCAAATAAAAAAGACAGAAATACCGCCAAAACCGGACACAATTAGCAAATAGAAACTATTTAAAGCCGAACTAACAAATTTGTTCCACGTTCAGATCCCTGTCAAAATGCGAAGGCAACTTCAACAGAAGACAGTTAGAGCCAAATAAAATAAATTACAATCTATGCTCAAGCATATCTAAATTATAATTGCTTTTTGTCACACTAATTTACTACGCCATTCAGAATAATAATTAACATACAAAAAATGCAGGGTAAGCCAGAATATATTCTCAATATCAAGAAATAGAGTGAGTCAGGATAAGTAAAGTCAGGAATGGGTGAATTGTAAGGAAGTGAGGCCATTCACTTCCTTACAGGAATTTACTTGCGTAAAAACTCCAACATCCACTTGGCAACCGTATTCTCATGGATATCGTTCTTCAGCGACTCCTGTCCTTTATCAACAACAGCTTCACCAAACGCCTCTCGGCGGAGCTCCATCAAGCTATTTGAATAAATCTTGGTAAATTCCGGGTGCGCCTGGAAACTGAGCATATGGTCGTCCACTTGCACCATTGCCATAGGACAGAACTCACTGGATGCCAATACTCGCCCCCCCGGGGGCAGCTGATCCACCTGATCCTGATGTGTTACTAAAAGGCTGAAATTAAGCGTTGGCTCAGACATCCAGCTTGGCGTCTCTTGCATCTCATAAGTGTGTACCCCCAACCCCCATCCTTTATCCGATTTACGCGCCCGACCTCCCAGAGCCTGAGCTATTATCTGATGACCAAAGCAAATGCCAATAGTCGGCTTTTGCTTCTCATGTAATTTGCGAACGAATTCCATTAAAGGGGCAATCCATGGCTTATCGTCATAGACGCCGGTCTTGCTACCTGTAATAAGGTATGCGTCTACTTCATCTATCTGCTCTGGATACTGACCGTGTTGGACTTCAAAGGTGATAAACTCCAGCCCGGAGTCCTGGTCGTGCAGCAAGTTGACAAACATCTCCGGGTACTCCCCAAATTCGTCGACGAGCTCTTTGCGCACATCATCGGTCTTTAATATTCCAATCTTCATTATTTTCACCGCTGAATTGACTGCTTGGTGTTGAGATTATGGCATACCTATGCATCAGAGAGCGTCATCTAGGGTATTTGACACTCGAGGCCATACACTACCGCCAGCACACCACCCATCATAGATCTCTATTCTATCTAGGCTTCTCTATAGCGTTTAACCCTGACATCTAGGAGCAACATTTCTTCCAAGGCATTCTTAGCTGAAGTAGTTTTGTGTATGATCTCGGCTTTAGCACATTTTTCAGCCAACCCTTCGGCTACAGGGCGGCCCAGAGGCAATTAGGGCCGCTTGCAGTTACGATTGAGGACAAACAATGACCACAACAACCTCCCCGAGTGATCGGCAGGACAGCCCACCTGGGCGCAAGACCGCCTTTATCCGCTTCTTAGACGCCGTGGAATGGCTCGGCAACCTTCTTCCCCATCCAATAACACTATTCGCACTATTTGCCGTTGGTGTGATAGTCATTAGCGGTGTCGCCTCTTACTTTGGCCTATCTGTCCCTGATCCTCGCCCAGTTGGCGCCGCTGGCCGCGCGCCAGATGGCGTTATTGAAGTCTTTAATCTCATGAGCGGTGATGGGCTCAGGATGATCGTTACCAGCCTGGTAAAGAATTTCACCGGATTTGCGCCCTTGGGCACAGTTTTGGTAGCTCTTTTGGGAGTCGCGATTGCCGAGCACTCGGGCCTGCTGAGTGCCGCTGTGCGTGGCTTGGTACTCCAGGCTTCTAAGCGCACCGTTACGGTTATTGTGGTTTTTGCCGGCATCATTTCCAACACAGCCTCAGAGCTGGGCTATGTGGTGCTAATTCCCCTCGCCGCGATGATCTTTCACTCCCTCGGTCGACACCCCATCGCTGGCTTGGCCGCTGCATTTGCCGGTGTCTCTGGAGGCTATAGTGCCAACTTACTGTTAGGAACTGTGGACCCTTTGTTGTCTGGAATCACTGAATCTGCGGCCCATATGATCGACCCGAACTATTCAGTGGGCCCGGAAGTAAACTGGTTCTTTATGATTGTCAGCACCTTCCTGATTACCGCTGTTGGCAGCTGGGTGACCATGAAGATCGTTGAGCCAAAGTTGGGGAAATATGATCCCAGCGAAGCATCTGTCGACCTGACTCAAGACAAGGTCGGCACTCTGACCGAGGCTGAGAAACGCGGCCTCAAGTACGCGGGCTTGGCAGTTTTAGGTGTATCTGCTGTGCTTGCCTTGACAGTAGTACCTGAGTGGGGTGTTTTACGTAACCCTGAGACAGGCCTGGTCGCGGGCTCCCCCTTCCTTAAAGGGATCGTCTCATTGATTCTGGTATTTTTTGCAATTCCTGGTTTTGTATACGGCAAAGTTGTTGGCACAATGAAAAATGACCGAGATGTCATTGATGCCATGGCCAAGAGTATGAACAGCATGGGTATGTACATTGTGCTGGTATTCTTTGCTGCACAATTTGTTGCCTTCTTTAAAATCACCAATTTGGGTACCATCTTCGCCGTCCTGGGCGCAGATACGCTGCAGAGCATCGGTCTTACTGGGCCACTGCTATTCCTGTTCTTTATCATAATGTGTGGCTTTGTGAACCTGATGCTAGGCAGTGCCTCAGCTCAGTGGGCAGTGACAGCCCCCATATTTGTGCCAATGCTGATGTTGCTCGGTTACGCTCCGGAAGTGATCCAGGCTGCCTACCGTATCGGTGACTCTGTGACTAACGTAATCACGCCGATGATGAGTTACTTCGGTCTAATCATTACATTTGCCGCACGCTACAAGAAAGATCTAGGGATGGGTACTTTGATCGCTACTATGATCCCCTACTCCATCTTCTTCTTCATCGGTTGGACAGCGCTGTTCTTTATCTGGGTATTTGCCTTGGGACTGCCGGTAGGCCCAGGTGCCGCTACCTACTACGGTGGCTAAGCTTTTCTCCAAACAGTGATCCACAAGCCCGCTTTTGCGGGCTTTTTTGTCTGCGCAGAATGACTACTCTTTTGACCGAGTCATTTATATCCGGCTGTAACTACCCTAAAAGTGTTAAAGCGTTCCTGAAATCACCAGTCATTCAAGCTAGCTTTAGCGAGCAGAAAAAAAAGTGGATAAAGTATGAAAAAATTATTATTCCCAGATATGAAGTCACCATAAAACAAAAAGATTTTATTGCTGTCATACGGGAATAAAGTTTCAATATATCAGGTTCAACTGGTATTTTTTTTCATTAGGTGACAGTTTGTTTATGGGTAAAATCCAGAAGCCCTTCGAATCCGGAAAAAAAAACAAGTAATATAGACCTTGAAATAATACTTAGCGGAGACTGATAGGCGGATTGCGCCAGTTTCGCCTGCCCTGTTTTAATCTCAAATATTACTCTCTCAGGATGAGCCGTGTGCACTTTGTGGTAGTTAGTGCAGTAACAATTATTCATCGCGCACATTACATATCAGGAAATCGAAATAAAACAGGCATTCGCCAATATGACGGTTTCATAAACCTGTCAGACAAAGCCCAGGAAAGCATAATTCTGGAATCTGATTTAATTGCAGACTCCCAAAATTATCGGGTGCCCCTATCAGTTGAAGATTTCCGCTCAAATTGAAGTTGCGACCCGGCACGCCTAATAATTTAAATCAGGCTGGGTTCTTGGAAGGATTTGGAAGAAATTGACCCAACAAATAAGAGCTAAGCTGTTAACCGGCTTTTATGACCAAGTATCCCAGCTAAACGGCTGTCCGGAAACTCTGCTTAATAGCGCCGGTATAAACCCCGAGCAAGTTGAAAAACTCGAGGGGTACCTCCCTTTGAGTAAAGTGACAGACCTTGTAGAAAAGGCTGCGCGGCAACTCAACTGTGCAGACTTTGGACTGAGACTAGCAAAAAGCCAGGGGGCTGCAGCCCTGAGCTCTCTGGGGGCAGCAGTATTGCAGTCGCTTACCCTGGGAGAGTTCCTCAATGCTGCCGTAAAACAATTTGCTGCTCCCCCTTATAACCTCCGAGTTGAATTGGAGGTTAAGGGGCTGCAAACATATATAACTTTTCATTGCTTAAATGACCTGGAAAGTTATATACCCTCGGACTCTTCATTGCCGCTAGAACTATTCAGGGAATTTTTACTCGGGGTGTCCGTTGTCGCCCTACAAATACTCTGTGGGGAAAAATTCAACCTGGAGGCAGTTCACTTAAAATCCAAGCGTCCGCTACACGACCAATACGAAAACTTTTTTGGCACGGAAGTACTTTTTTCGAAAAATAGCGATACCTTAATTCTCAATAGCGGCCAGCTGGCCCAACCTACAGAGAAGTGCAACCCGGTATTAAGACCCCTACTGAAATCCTATATCGATAAAGTACTGAGCGAAGGCGAATCAAATTTGATTCATCAGGTAGAGCAGCTGATCTACTGTCTGATGCCTCTGAAGCGTTGCAGTCTGCAAGAAGTTGCCAACCAGCTAGGTATGCACAAGCGCACTCTACAGCGCAGGTTGCGAGACCAAGAATTGGTGTTTGAGGATATTCTGGATCGAATTCGCCGAGAACGCGCGGAACATTATCTCAGTCGGAAGTTGCCACCGATGGCTCAGATTTCCAACATGCTGGGATACCGAGAGCAAAGCTCATTCAACCGGGCTTGCGATCGCTGGTTTGGTATTACCCCGATGAAAGTCCGGCGTAAGCTGCTAAGTGAAGCCGCAGCAAAAGCCGCACTGGAAGCTGAGAGTTAAACCTCACAAGTAATAAATCGGGACACAAACCTACTCTAGGTATGTGTCCCGATGGTCTTATCTAAGGCCTTACCTTCTAGCCCTCCAATTACGCCGACCATACTAGCTTTTCTTCATGGAATTGGCCGGTACCCGGACTAGAAGGTCATAGTTCCATCTCCCCTGCACCACACTTCTTTACAAGCTGTCCACATTACTTACTCATTCCTCAACTATTTTCGATTGAAGTCCCAGGGCGGTACCGAGAAGCCAACTTTCTGTTGAGCGGTAATCGCCACTACCAGAGCCTATAGTTTTAGTTTTGGGCGACACCAATAACTATTGTCAAAACCCAAAGAGCAAAATCACAGCTTGTGGGACTCCCCCAAAGTGCCTACGACAGGAGATCATGATGAAAAGAATATTTATTCCAGTAGCAGCCCTTTTACTGGCCACTAATGTGTCCGCACAGCCCCGCCAGCCGCCGCAGGAAGCGATTGATGCCTGCAGCAGCCTGGCAGAAGGAGACGCCTGCACTGTCGAGACCCCGCGAGGCACTCTGGAAGGCACCTGCCGTATGCCCCCAGAGGTTGAGCAGTTGGTCTGTGTACCTGCCGGCGGTAAGGGCAAAGGTGGCCCTCGCCCAATGGAAGATGAAGCGCAATAAATCCTAATAAATCGATCGAGGCCGGCCAGCGGTACTGTAAATCTTGAGATGTGATTATGAAGAAGTGGTTATTTGCGGGGCTTTGCAGTATTGCACCGCTCGCACTGGCTCACGTTCCTGACAGCGCCCTACAGGCTTGCAAGAAGCTATCCAGTGGCGCCAGCTGCACTATAGAGCTGCCCAGCGGACTAGTCACTGGTCGCTGCCGCAACCTCCCCCAATCACACGGGCTAGCTTGTGTTCCCGAGCGTAAATCGGCTGCTCGCGCTACAGGGGGTGGCGCCGCTGGTGGGCCCCCCGCCGCCCGTAAACATACAGTGGTACAATCCGACGGCCTGCAGCACACAGTCCCTGCTACCGAGGCGCCCATCACCTTTAGTGAAGTGAGTATCAGTATTCAAGGGCCCTGGCGCGTTATTGAGGCCAACGGTATTTCCGAGCACAAGACTGGCACCTTCCCCAATCGCGGCAATCCCCATGAAATCGAGGTGCAGCGCTACCGTTTTCGGATTCCTGCAAATCCCCAGATCGCCGCTCAATCCACACCAGTTCCGTTACAGGACTTTGGTATCGGCCTGAACGGAGTGCCTTTCGACCCCAGTGCTGCGGAATGGTACCTGGGCAATCGCGGACGCTGGCGCTACGAAGCCCTATCCGGCGCGATTCAGCTGGGTGTAGACGATAACTACGCCCATGTTCAGCCCAATGGTGCCTATCACTATCACGGAATTCCCACCGGTTTATTACAGCGCCTGGGGGTATCTAAGGAAAGGCATTCGCCGCTGATTGGCTGGGCTGCCGATGGATTCCCCATTTATGCCCTGTACGCCTATGCCGATGGTTGGGAACCTAAATCCGGGATTGCGGCAATGACTTCAAGTTATCAGGTGAAATCCGGGAAACGCCCCAAGGGCAGTAAAGAACCTGGAGGCTACTACGATGGTACCTTTGTGGATGATTACCACTATGTGGCTGGCTCCGGCACATTGGATGAGTGCAACGGCAGAATGGTAAGCACCCCGGAATTCCCCAAGGGCACCTATGCCTATTTTCTAACAGAGGACTGGCCCATTATCCCGCGCTGTTACAAGGGCACTCCGTCAGAGGATTTTCGTCGGGGCCCCGGTAACAACCAGCGCAAGGGAGCAACTAGGCGCCCCTAGCGCAGGAGGCTCTGAAAACTCACTTCTCCAGGGGAATACGCAAGGTATTCCCCTGTCAAAACAGCCGCCCCGGCTGGGCTGTCAGCTCATATCAATTACTGCCAGCGCTTCCGCCAAGGTCTTGACCGAGTGCATTTCCATTCCCTCGATATCGTTCTTAAGACGGTTGGCTGCAGGCACAATGGCTTTGCGGAAACCGTGTTTGGCCGCCTCGCGCAAACGCTCCTGGCCCGAAGGCACTGGGCGAATCTCGCCTGACAGCCCAACTTCCCCGAATACCACCAGATCCCGGGGCAGGACACGGTTGCGGAAACTGGAGACTACCGCCAATAACAGTGTCAGGTCGGCGCTGGTTTCCATCACCTTTACCCCGCCGACCACATTGATAAAGACATCCTGGTCCCCCACCAAGACACCACCGTGGCGATGCAACACAGCGAGCAGCATGTTCAAGCGGTTCTGGTCGAGGCCCACCGCTACCCGGCGGGGGTTGCCAAGACTGCTATCGTCCACCAGGGCCTGCAACTCCACTAACAGCGGCCGGGTGCCCTCCCACACCGAGGTCACCACAGAACCGGCTGCGATCTCCTCAGCCCTTTGCAGGAAAATGGCTGAGGGATTGGATACCTCTTTCAAGCCCTGCTCTGTCATGGCAAACACGCCGAGTTCATTGACGGCCCCAAAGCGATTTTTATGGGCACGCAATGTGCGGAAGCGGGAGTCGTGGGTGCCTTCGAGGAGAATGGAGCAGTCGATAATATGTTCCAGCACCTTGGGGCCTGCGAGGCTGCCATCTTTGGTGACATGCCCCACCAGAATGAGCGCCGTGCCGGTCTGCTTGGCAAAGCGGGTCAGGTAGGCCGCACTCTCGCGCACCTGTGCCACAGAACCGGGTGCCGATTGCACATCGCTCATGTGCATCACCTGGATCGAGTCCACTACCATAACCCGAGGATTCACTTCCTTGGCCGCCAGGCAAATACGCTCCACATCGGTTTCGCTGAGCAATTGCAGGGAGTCCGTGGGCAGCCCCAAGCGCTTAGCGCGCATAGCAACCTGCTGGAGAGATTCCTCGCCGGTGATATAAAGCGCCGGCATTGATGTGGCGAGATGGCATAAGGTCTGGAGTAAAACAGTGGATTTCCCCGCACCGGGGTGGCCGCCGATCAATACAACGGAGCCCGGCACCAGCCCGCCGCCCAGTACCCGATCCAGTTCCGAGGCCGTAGTGGGAATACGCGGCAATTCACTGAGGTCGATTTCCGATAGTTTTTGTACTTTGCCAGCACCAGCGGAACCGGCGTAACCACTTTGTGCATCGGTAAAATTCGCGGCGCGACTGTCTTTGTGATCCGGTCCCAGGCGTACTTCCGATAGGCTATTCCAAGTGCCACAAGCACTACACTGCCCTGCCCATTTGGTGTAGTCAGCGCCGCATTCATTACACACGTAGGCAGTTTTACGTTTTGTGGCCAAAGCACTCTCCCGAAAAGTCACAGAATTGATCGGCGCACAGTTTACCCCTTATCCGGCCAAGGCGGGTGGTGCTCAGCAGTCTAAAATGACTCTCCTACACGGATCCCTTCTATTGGCATCTTCTCCTTCTAATTGGTCTATCTACGCGATTGATCTAGATCAATTCACCCAGCCCCCTCCGAGATAACATCCGCCGCTGCCTCTACCCACTAATGGGGAGGCGCTGAACAACACTGACTAACCATCGAACAGGAAGTAAGTATGTCGTCTATTACTCTTCGCGGCGCGATTCTGGCGCTCGCCATGGCCTCGACCTCCGCCCTGGCTGCGGATCACGAAGTTAAGATGCTGAACCAGGGCAAGGACGGCATGATGACTTTTGAACCGGCATTTCTCGCAGTAGCACCGGGCGATTCTGTCACCTTCCTGCCCACTGATGCGGCCCACAACACTCACTCAGTTTTGTCCCCTGCCGAGGGCGCTACCTGGAATGGCAGCATGGGAGAAAAGGTGACTGTCACTTTGAACCAGGAAGGTGTCTACGTATACCAGTGCGACCCACATCTGCCGCTGGGTATGGTTGGGGTAATTCAGGTAGGTAAGGCAACCAACTTGGAAGAAGCCAAGAAGCATGCCGAAGGCATGAATGCCACCATCGCCATGAACAAGGAGAGGCTCACTCAATACCTCGGCCAAGTCCAATAAGAGGAGTCGCGGCGTGGACATCCTATTTGAAAAAGGTCACCACCTGGTTGCGCGGTTCGGCGATTTGGTTAAAGAGCAGAATGGCAGCGATGGGGTACAGGCCAATCAATTTGTTATTCGCCGCGGCACCAAAGGGGCGCTTATCGATCCCGGCGGCGATCTGACTTACACACACCTCACCATTGAGCTCAGCCGCCATTTGAACCTGAGCGAACTGGACCTGATCCTGGCCTCTCACCAGGATCCGGATATTATCGCCTCGCTGCCGCGCTGGATGCTGCATTCGCGCTGTAAGGTGGCAGTGTCGAAGCTGTGGTCGCGGTTTTTGCCACACCTGGTTTCCGGCTTTGTCGCCTCGCGTGCCGGTGCTGAACGCTGGCAGGAACGCATCATGCCTCTGGACGACAAGGGAGAAATTATCCCCTTCAGCGACAGCGAGATCTGGGCGCTGCCAGCCCACTTTATGCACTCCTGTGGCAACTTCAGTTTTTATGATCCGGTCAGCCGCATATTATTTTCCGGCGATATCGGTGCCTCACTCGGTGGTGAGGAGGGCGAAGTCAAAGATTTCGACGAGCACCTGCCGTCGATGGAAGGGTTCCACCGCCGCTATATGGGCGGGAACTGGACCTGTCGTCTCTGGGCCAAGATGATTCGGGAGCTCAACCCCGCAATGATTGTGCCCCAGCACGGCGGTTACTTTGCCTCAGGCGATGTCAAAGAGCGCTTCCTGGGCTGGCTCGAGCGCCTCGAATGTGGGCCGGACCTGTTGCGACACCAGGACTTCCGCCTACCCCTGAGCCGCTCTTAACCCGCCATCCCGCAAGCGGGAAAGTTGCACCGGCAGAGGCCAGCCCATACACTGCGGGCTGGCTTGTTTTCTGAATACCGCCATGCACTCCGGGATCTTCCGCCTATTTTTGCTCATACTACTACTGGCCTTCGGCGGCCAGGCAGTTGCGTCATCCTGTGCGGAAACACACGAATCCCCAGCGGCATCCATCGCTGCAGAAGAAAAAACCCACTGCGACGAGGCAACCCTTGAGAACTGCAGCGACAGCCATCCCTCCAGTTGCACTGCTGAATGCAGCTGCTGTGCAGGGCCAGGCACCAGCTCTGCGGTAAACGCTCAATATAAAATTCTTGTATACAACCGCAATCTACTTGTCACTGCCTACCGGGAATTTAATTCCTCTCCAGATCCGGAAATGGCACTACGCCCACCCATATTCCGCACTTAACGGGCCCCGTATGCCTAGGCATACGCGCACTCCCCAGTTTTACTCCAAATATTTTTTATAAATACTCGCGCGCCTGTGTGCGCCCTTAATCTCATCATCGGAGTTCATATGAACCGTTCAATTTTGATCGCTATTGCTGCGCTACTCACTACCCTGGCATTAAGTGCCTGTGCCGAATCTCCAGACCCCAAAAAGGAATCTGTGAGCCTGACCACTTACAAATCCGCCACCTGCGGCTGCTGCAAAATTTGGGTTGAGCATGCCCAACAAAGTGGCTTTAACGTCGTAGCAAAGGATGTCGAAGACCTTAACGGCGTGAAAAAGCAGCACCATATCTCTCCGCGCTACCAATCCTGCCACACCACAGTGTCAGAACAGGGCTATGTTTTTGAAGGGCATGTACCTGCAAAGCTGATACAGCGTTTCTTGCAGAATCCACCGCAAAATGCCATTGGCCTCGCAGTGCCAGGTATGCCCCTGGGCAGCCCCGGTATGGAAGTGGGCGACCGTTTTACGCCCTATCAGGTAATGCTGCTTAACAAAAACGGCAGCAGCGAAATTTACGCCGAAATCAATACGGCACAGGAGCAGTTTTAAAAGGGACATCGATGACAGAGAGCTTCCGCACCGACGCCGTATCGAGGCGTACTTTCGTCACAGGTCTCGGAGCGGGAGCCTTGCTGCTGGGGATACCCCACAGTTCGCACCCAAACTCGCCAACAGCTTCGACAGCAACCCTGCGCGGTAACCACTTTGATTTATCCATCGGGTACCGCCAGGTAAATCTTACCGGGCGCGAACGACAAGCCCTTACCATTAATGGCGGTCTACCGGGCCCCATTTTACGCTGGCGGGAAGGGGAAACCGTCACCCTGAATGTCCACAACCAATTACCCGACAAATCCTCCCTACACTGGCACGGTGTTAGGGTACCCAGCGATATGGACGGCGAACCGGGGTTGAGCTTTAGCGGCATTCGACCTGGGCAAACATTTCGCTACCGATTCCCTGTGCGCCAAAGTGGTACTTATTGGTATCACAGCCAATCCGGGTTTCAACAACAACTGGGGCTAATTGGGGCAATAGTCATTGATCCGATATCTCCAGAACCATTTTCTTACGAGCGGGATTATGTTGTTGTCCTATCCGATTGGAGCGATGAATCTCCCCAAACTATTTATACCCATTTAAAAAAAGACCCGGACTACTACAACCGGCAACAGCGCACGGCTACAGATTTATGGCGTGAAGTGAGAACAAAAGGTGTCGCACGAACCTGGCGGGACCGGCATCAATGGAACTGGAAACAGCTTTCCGACCGCAGTATCTCCCAGGTCACAGGCGAGACTTACACCTACCTGATGAACGGGCATACACCCGATACCAATTGGACTGCATTATTTAAACCTGGTGAGAGGGTTCGCCTGCGATTAATTAACTCAGCTTCGATGACCTTATTCGACCTGCGTATCCCTGGCCTGAAAATGAAGGTGGTGGCGGCCGATGGACAAAATGTCGAGCCCGTTAGCGTCGATGAAATTCGCATTGGCAGCGGCGAAACCTATGACGTAATTGTCGAGCCAGAGAGTGAACAGGCCTACAGTATATTTGCGCAGTCCATGGACCGCAGTGGCTATGCGCGAGGCACACTGACAAGTGATATACGTCTGAGCGCAGAGATTCCTGCGATGGATCACCGCCCAGTGCTCACTCTGCAAGATCTGGGACTGGCGAGAAAAACCGAAGAGACAGATACACACTTTAAAACAACCCAGGCTGCTCACACCGAAAAACATTCCGATTTGCCCGAGGCAACTGAGGGGGGATGGTTTTACGGAAGCCTCGCCGCAGCGGGACTCGGTAGTAATAGCCCTATTATTCATCAGCCAAGTGAATCCAACTTCAGGGTGGATCATCGCGCATTGACGCCAGCAAACGGCATCTCTGACCCCGGTGTAGGGCTCAGAATCCACAAAAATCGCTATAACCGCCGCGTACTGACTTACTGCGACTTGCGCAGCAATAAGCCTACCCAGGATCAGCGAGAGCCACAGCGGGAATTACAGTTACACCTGACCGGCAATTATGAACGCTATCTCTGGTCAATAAATGGTGAAAATTTTCGCGATGCCAGCCCATTATTATTGCGGCACCAGGAGCGCCTGCGCATTACCCTGGTCAATGACACCACGCTTCCCCAGCCCATGCACTTACACGGTTTTTGGAGTGAGTTGGAAACCGGCGACGGAGAGTATTTACCCCGCAAGCACACGGTGATCGTGCAACCCGGATCAAGCATCAGTTACTTAATCAGCGCCGACACCTATGGCCGCTGGGCTCTACACAGTCAATTGCTTTACCAGAGGCCCGGTATGTATCGGGAGGTGCGCATTGTTTAAGAATATTTCAGGGATAGCAGCAACACTATGGCTACTTGCTGCCCAGGCCAGCTATGGGCAGGCAGACCCTCAGCATCAACACCACAGCTACCAGTCCTCTGGCGAGGATAACGAAGAAGAACCCATGGCTGAAGTCAGCCTCGACTATGTGGAATTGCGAGGTGATAACGGCGGGGAGATCGAGGGAGACTTCAGCTATGGCGGAGAGCAAAATAAGTTTGTTGCCGAAGTTGACTATGAACGAAGTAGTGGGGAAATTGAAAAAAATGAACTCTGGGCGCTCTATAGCCGGGCAATTTCGGCAAACTGGAATTTCCTAATTGGAATTCGCCACGATTTTAATCTGGAGACTACTAGCCGGAATTGGGCTGCTGTGGGTATTACTGGAGAGTCTCCCTACAAATTCGAAATGGATGCAGTATTTTTCTATGGAGAACATGGCAGTACTGCATTTCGCCTGGAAGGCGAGTATGAAATAAAGTTGGCACAGGACTGGAATCTGGTCCCACGTATCGAGCTGAACTTTTTTGGGCAGAACGATGAGGCCCGAGGTAGCGGCTCTGGCTTATCGGAAGCGGAAGTCGGCTTTCGGCTCATGTATGAAGTCACCAGGAAATTCTCACCCTATATTGGCGTCCACTATGAACGGGAAGTGGGCAATGCCGCTGATTTCGCCCGTGAAGAAGGGGAGGATGTGGACTCAACCGTATGGGTACTGGGGTTTAGAGCTTGGTTTTGAAAAAATCCAACTTTTATATCTATACAAGGTGTACCACTTCGCATCAGCTATAACCAACTTTACCACCCCCTCAATCTGTCATAGCATCTAATAGATCTTAATCGCCTTTTTAAGAAAATTTAAATTCAGCAAGGATGCCGGTGATATGATTTTTCCCCGAATACTGTTAATCGCAGTTTCTTTACTGTGTGTGGGACTATCAGCAGAACCTGAAAGTCCACAGAGCCACTCTTCTGTTAACACGACCAAACACCTGAATTATGGCGATGAAATTCTTTTCTCATCCAGAATCTTGAGTCGTGAAATACCAATCAACATATATTTACCGCAAACGTTCCACCAAGCATCAGAGCAGCATAGATACCCGGTTATCTTTATTAATGGCACTCACGGCAAAGAATTTTTCCACGCCTTAACCGGGGTGGTAAAGCATCTAAGTGGCGTAGAACGTATGCCGGAAAGTATTGTAATCAGTCTTAATGATGGCGGTGATGAACCGGAAACCTACCTACATGGAATGTGGAAGCATACCGCTGAGGAGAAATTTAGCGCCCAGGGAAACCCTGAGACCTATAGTAAATTTCTAACTGAAGAACTACTCCCATATTTAGAAAGTAATTACCGCGCTCTCGACAACAGGATGATTATTGGTGTCTCAACTAGCAGTATCTTTCCTCTATACGCCCTAACTAACAAACCTGGATTGTTTCAGTCTTACTTCTTTTTATCTGCAGCCGATATATTTGGTATGGGGCCCACTTCAGAGAGTACTTTTATTGATGAAATAACCACAAGTATGCAGACCTCATCAAACAAGATTAGTGCTTTTTATTTCGCGATGGCTGACAGTGACATGCGTAAAGATAAGCGCCATGAAAAAATCTTAAGTCAAATTAACACCAAACTTTCTCCTTACGCAAAAGAGAACCTCAAACTAAAAATAGAAATTATTAACAATGAAAACCATTACGGCGCCTTTATAAAAGCCACGTTATCGGCTATTGAGCTTAATTACCCCCACGAAGAATGGTCCGCAAATTATCGAGAATTGATATCCCAGCCTGGTGACGCCTTACAAAATATCGATCATTTCTATCAATCACTATCACAGAAATATGGCTTTCCTATTTTACCCAGGGCTACACGTTGGAGAAATGTTAACAAATTAAGCCATATCACCAATTTGTTACTAAAGGATGGTCGTATCCAAGAAGCCATCAATGTCGCAAGGCGATGGGTGGAATATCGGCCAAATTCTATTGACGCCCGCCAAAGTTTGGCCCAGGCGCTACAACAGAATGATGGAATTTCAGAGGCTTCTGATATCTTGAAGAAAGCACTAGAAATTTCTCGCAATCAGGATAAAAGCAAAACGGCGGCGATAAATCGGCAAATAGATGAACTCAAGCTCAATTAGCATACGATTAAAAATCGTATTTACTAAAAATAAAAGGAGATAAATATATATGGATTTCACCAGTGCTTTTCAATATAAAAAATGGGCCAACTTAGAGCTATTATCAGCTGGAGAAAAGCAACTTCATCTTCTACCCAAGGAAGGTGCGAGCTTCTTTATCCGTATACTCAATCATACTGCGGTGGTCGACAGTCTGTTTATCAGCCGCATTACCGAAACACAGGAGCTGTTTTCTTCAGATAACACAATTGAGACACCTACGATTCCTGGCTAATCAACTTCTCTCGAAAAACAACGTTATGTGATCTTGAGAGAATAATTAATTTTCAATTTACGGACGGGGATTCCGGGCAACTATCAATCCAGGAAATGTTGTTTTAGAGAACAAAAGGAAAAAATAATGCAGATTGTGATAAAATACTAATTTTAGCAGTTATCTGATTTTCCCAGGTACCTCTTTACAGGTTGCCACACAAAAGGACAAGAACAACCAACCCTCATATGTTAACATGTTTAGTGTTGTAATAACGCATAAAAAATGCATGCCCAGTCAAGCAAATCAAGCTGACTGGTTAAATCGTACCAATATTGAATATATTACTGAAAGGGAAAACCTTTTGAAAGATCAATAAAATAAAGCTAATTTAATAAAGACTATAGACTGCCAAGCTACTATAGTTTACATATCAACATATAGTATCAAACGACATTCTAACCTAGCTATTCACACAAAAAGCAAACCCCAAATAAAACTTAGATAGAGCATCATATTGAGCAATAAAAGGAGTTTATCGATGAAACACTTTCAAATTTTATCTATTTGTACTTGTTTTTTGACTGCAATCTCAAGTTCTCTAGTGGCAGAAGAAGTAGAACCCACCCCGGCAATGGATTTAAAAGAACCTCCAATGGTGATAATCCATGGGCCTGTATCTATCCCCCTCTATGCTGACCCAGGAAATGTTGTTCCTGATCATCTAGAAGCATTTGGCTTCTACCAGTCAGGATGGGAAAAAGACGACATTCCTGATGCTGCAACATTGTCAACTTTTGTCAATATTGACTATGGAAAGGTTGACACATATATGGATATTGCTAAAAGCAGTGGTACCAAAGTCTGGATATCACTTCAATCAATTTTCTTTAGTGGTTATGATGACGGCTATAAAAAGAACAGTGATTATTATGAACGTTGGTTAGAAGCCAAGGAAAAGCTAAAACCTTACGAAGACATGATCTATGCATTTGACCCTCTTGACGAGCCATACCATCGCTCAGACTTGAGCAATAATGAATTAAAGGTGTACTTGGAAGAAATCGGACTTCTACTTAAAGCAGACTTCCCCAACGCACGCAGAGGAATAACTTTCACAAAAGATACCGTCGGGGAAATGAAGGATGAGTACAATTCCTGCTACTATGACGATGACTATGACTATCTAACTGATGACGATCCATACAATGACTCTTTAGCCTCTTATTGCCTCAAAGCCCCAGAACCCCCCAATAATTATGATATGTTTGGCGCAGATTACTACAAGCATAAAAATTTTCAGTCCGATGTTGTTAACGACCTTATGTATGCAACACAAGACATGGATGTAAAATACCACATAGTACCCCGCGCATTTAAAACCGACAGCCCAAGCTATAGTGTCATGACGGAAGAGGAGTTAGTTCTCCGTGCTTGGGATGCTTATGATTTTGCTGCAAGTAATGAAAAAATTGTAACAATCTTTCCCTTTGTCTGGCGCACAGCTGGGAATAATGAACATGATGAGTACAGTTATTATGGTGTAAAAACTCTGCCACTTGTAAGATCACAGTATGAGATTCTTGGAAAAGCAGTTGCAATGTTTAGAGACTAAAAGGAAATAATATTTTCCAGGACGTCTACTTCTGAATAAAAAATTGGGGTTACCGGAACTTAACTCTGGTAACCCTATGCTTAGCAATTTAAATTACACCCAACCTGAGCCACAAACCACAATACATTTGCCCCCTCCTTCGAATATAAACTTCAAATCCGAGCTATTTAGTCACTAGGTTTAAATTATCAGCTGCCCTCACCTCATCTTTCCACCAGGCCTTTGTTGTGGTGGGAGATCGCAGACGAACAACCTCTCCAATGATAGGCGTTACCAAAGTGACACCCTGGTCTTTGGCTGCCGCCTGTGCGCGCTCCAGGGGTTCATACCAATCGTGTAGGGCAAGATCAAAAGTACTGTTGTGGATAGGTAACATTGCTCGCCCTCCAAGATCGAGATGTGCCTGTACACTCTCTTCGGGCAACATATGAACCGAGCTCCAAAGCTTGTTGTAAGCACCCGTTTCCATCAGTGTCAGGTCGAACGGACCAAATCGCTCACCAATTTCACGAAAGCCACTAAAATAGCCACTGTCACCGCTAAAAAACATACGGCCCTCGCGCCCTTCAATTACCCAGCTGGCCCACAGTGTTGAGTCTTTATCCGTGAGTCCACGCCCGGAAAAATGTTGAGCCGGGGTCGCGGTAAAGTGCAAACTGCCCAGGGCAAACGATTCCCACCAGGCCAACTCCTCAATTTTTTCGGCCGGAATTCCCCAATTACGCAAACGACTCCCCACCCCGGTAGGAACGACAAATTGCTCTACTTTATCCTTCAGTGCGCGAATACTATTTTTGTCTAAATGATCATAGTGATCATGGCTGATAACGACCGCTTTAATCGAAGGCAAGTCTCGAATATCTATGGGCAATGGATGAAAGCGCTTTGGGCCCAGCCACTGAACCGGGGATGCCCGCTTGCTAAATACCGGATCTGTCAAAACATACTGATCATCCATTCGAATCAGTACTGTGGAGTGCCCAACGCGATATACGGCACTCTCAGCGACAGGGGCTGCCAGCTCTGCGGCGGGAATCTGCCGCAATGGAATTGGCTTCACCGGTGCGGGGGCTGCACGATCCGCCTTAATGTAGGCGCCAATCATCTCAACTATACCGCCACTACTGACTTTGTAGTCCATATCACTGTTGCGGAACTTCTCGGGTTGATTTGTACAGCTACCAAAGAGACTTACCGACATAACAATCACTCCTGCCAGAATCCACCAGCGCTTCTTCATTTCACTTACCATGTAAACTATACAGTGCAGTGTATAAACTAACTATATAAAAGTAAACTATATAGTGTAAAATTTGCGTAAGAAGTAACTCGCCGGCAATGGAATCCCCCGGCCCAGATTTCACAGAGATACCCATGACTGAAAAAAAACCAACCAGAAGTGAGCTGAAACGCCAAGCTATTATTGATGCCGCCAAGCAGGCTTTTCAGGAGCTGGGGGTGCAGGGCACGAGTATGGACGAGCTGGCAGCCCGAGCTCAGGTATCAAAACGCACCGTGTACAACCACTTCTCCAGTAAAGAAGCCCTGGTGATGTATTTGATCGGTGAACTCTGGCAGCAAGCCACCCAGCCCTCCGGTTGTGACTACAACCCAGATAGTGATATGCAGTCACAACTCCGTACACTGTTAGAGCAGGAAATAAAAACGATCTGCAACCCGCAGTATATTGAGCTTAACCGCATGGCCTTCGACTACTTCTTCCACCAGCCAGAAGCACTACAGAAGGAAATGGAAAAATATAAGGCCCATGAAACCGGGGTGCAGCGCTGGATTAAATCTGCCGTAGCTGATGGGCGACTAAAGTCTCTCGACATAGAGGTCGCCAGTGGGCAGATTCACAACCTGATTAAGGGTGGTTGCTACTGGCCTCAGTTACTCCAACTCTCCGGCCCACCGAGTTCCGTCGAGCAAGAGACACTGGCCAAGCGCACCGCAGCGATGTTTTTAAGTTATTACCAAGCTTAAATCGCTTCCCTAAAAGGCCATTTATTACCAACTAGTTTACCTATAAAAAAGGCCCCAAAAGGGGCCTTTTTTATTTTATCGGGAACAAATTACAGTCTTTCCCAGAGTATTTCCCAGTTCCCGCCAACACCTGGCTCGAACTGTACTGCACCTCTTTTTACTTCCTTACAATAGTGGGAGTAAGCAGAGTCCTTACATTCGTAGACATTACCGTCACGGCCCAGAACTTTGGTGCCCGCAGCATAGTTTCTATGACCTCTAGGGAAGACATAATCGTAATCCTGATCACTCGAAGATTGATCATCGTCATTGGAGCTATCATCATCTCCGTTCGAAGTATCGTCGTCCCCGTTCGAAGTATCGTCGTCTCCATTGGAGGTGTCGTCATCGCCGTTGGAGCTATCGTCATCCCCATTGGAAGTATCGTCATCCCCATTCGAGGAGTCATCATCACCAGAGGTATCTTCAACCAGGTAGAAGTTCAGAGTGTTTTGATCAACCATGTTGCCATCGCGGTCTTTTACCACCACTACAACCATATGGTGCCCTGCTACAGTCTCTGAAAGGGTCAAGCTAGTACTGGCAGTATCACCATCATCAATGTTATTGCTATAGCTTGCTAAAGTATCACCGCCATGATTCACCACTGTAACCTCAACGCTGACATCTCCCGTTGCACTGAGAGCCAAGTCTAGAGAAATAGCACCACCGGTAATTGTATATTCACTTTCAAGGCCACTTACCGTTACTTCATAGCTGGGTTCTTCTTCGCTCAACTCGTAACCGATCTCGACATTTTCCAGGCCACTGCCATCTTTCAGATAAATTCGGTTGATACCGTACAGAGGTTCAAAACTATTATCACCATCAAAATCACCGGCACGGATATCGGTCTGCTCTGCATTAATCAACTCAGCCAAATCGTGTGACCAGTTTTCAGCGATGCCCTGCTCTTCGGAGGCAATTTCCAAAACAGTGCTGTAAGATGAGTTTTCACCTGAGCCATCAAATACGCGGGTATATACTTTATCGCCAACGTTCAAGTCCTGCGTCGGATTGATGGTACCCGCAGCGCTCCACTCGGTATTAGTGACATTATCGCCATCGAACTCTACATCGATAACATTGTAGAAAGCGTTAACCGTATCACCCACATCCCAAACAGCCAGAATTACATGATAGCCCTCGCGATCCGGCACCTGACACTCATGAGTTGTATTTACATCTGGCTGTTCATAATTGCCATCTATCTCACAGAATGGATCGAGATCAAATTGATCACGAGTCAAGACTGAATTCGGATTCCAATCTTCTTTAGTAATATAGTATTTCCAATCACGAGTTACATGATTGGCGGTGAAGTACCATTTAAAGGTTTGCCAACCGGAGCTAATATAATTTTTTACCCAGCGATCTGATGTCTGTTCATTAAGCTCAGACCAGGCACTGCTTCCTCCACTGGCAATCTGCCCATCGGCAGGGCCGCTATCGGGAAAGCCTTCAGGACCTTCAATACTCTGAGGTTCCCACTGAACTGCACCGCAATTCAAGTTCATTTCACCGGTATCTAATGCGTATTTACACAAAGTACCGCGCGCAGAAGCTACACCACCGTCAGCGGCCTCAACATAACCATGACTGAAAGCATTAGAACTGACACCGGCTAATACCACTGCCATTAATGTGCGATTGACTATCGGTTGTTTAAATACGGATGCTAATTTTTTCTTACGTAGAATCATATCTCTGCCCATTTATTACTTTGCGTTCAACTTCCTTCCCCAGCTGAACACAAATTTTTACTTTTAGAGGATGTAAATCCTGCAACGCTAGCGACAGAGTTATGGACCGCCACTAACTGGCACGGTTCCTATTATTTTTATAATTTAGACAAACAACCTTTAGTGTGTCACCGAAAGATAAGCCCAACTTTTAATAAATACCATTCCATTAAAAGTTCCATATACACACAAAAATAAAAATACAAATAATGACAAAACAACTTCTTGCAAAATATAAAAATGACAATCTAAAACAAAGAAAGACCACATTATCGGAACTTTACTACAACACAATATCAATATGCAGCACCTTTGATGGAACTTTATTCCAGCAAAAGTAATCAGGTACAAACCCGAAAATAACGTTTATGAAAATATAAAAACGAAATATGGAAGAACTATGAATTTCACACTTAAATCCTCCCGAAACTCAATATGAAATTTTAACCAACACCACCTATCGCTTATCGGCAAAAACTCAGTGTATCCAAGATAAAATAGAAATAGAAAAATCTGGAAAACAACGGCCAACACATCTTCTATAGCAAAGTAAGCAGAGGGCTTTGTAATAACAATTAAAGATATGAGTTATTTTTCAAGCTTTCACCTCACTGAATTCATACCGGCCAGATCTCCCAGAGCCCACAGAAAATTCTACCTTTCCATAACTTACAAATAGTATCCCCAATGTATCAAAGCTGGCATTCTGGGGGCCTCGGAACAACTCTTTGGCCCCATCAGCTTTAAGATTTAATCATGGAGTTTCTAAAGCCCAAGATTAATATCAGATTTGCGATAAACCACAGGTCTTTAATAATAAAAATACCGCTAGAGCTAAGTTTCCAGGGAGCTACCCAACTGCCCGGGTAGGAGTAGAGGAAGGTCTGGGTTGTTATAAATACTGCGGCACAAAGCAATAGTCCCGGCCAAAACAGCTGCCGGATATAAATACCCAAGGCGAGGATAGCCAGCGCAATCAAGTCATATATACCGATAAAATTTGAGGCCACCTGCACGCTAAATACACTGTATAACCACGACATCAGTGGCGAAGTGCTTACCAGACCTTCAATCCCCTCAGCCTCAAGCGCTGTGAATTTCATCCCACCAATCCAGAGTAATACCAAGCCGACAGGGAAATAATTGAGCCATATCAGCTTTAGTGGACTCAACGAATCCCGATACAACCAGGTAATACCCAAGGTTAACAGGGCAAAGTACTTAATTATCCCCTGTCCTGAGCCAATTGCCGGAAAGCCGCCCAGGGAGTCGATCCAATGGCCGCTGCCAAGAAGACTCAGTAGGGGCACTAGCGATATTAAAATCAGAAGGATTGCCAGGGGCTTAACAACTCGCTCAAAGCGAAGGACGAGCGCCCCCAAAATAGCGGCGACTGAAAAAATAATGGCAGTCAGTAAACGTATAGAGGAAAGCACTTCCTCATTAGTGACACCGTAAAATTCAAATACGCGCTTGATACCACCCCATTGGCCGGAAAAAAGCGCCGCCGCAATAAGCGCAAAGGCGATGGCCACCAGGGCGAAGGGAAGTTTTCGAAGAAGAAATGACATTTGTTGACGACCTCTTAACAAATTAGAGCTTAGTCACCAGCCTGACCAGAGCCCCTCTCTCCATACAGGTGAAAGGCGGCTCTGGGGTATTGGTTAAATCTATGTCGTCTTGGCTCGGGGAATTATTACACCCCCATAGAGAATCACATTTACTGTTACTCCAGTATCAATGTGCCCCGATACATTTGCATCTGGCAGTTGAACGGGTATTCACCCGGCTCGGCTTTTGGTATTTCCACCAAGGTATCCTGGTTCAGGGCAAGCTGAGCGCTGACTTCCAAGTCTGGAAACAATACCCACTCGGAGCAGGGACTGGGGTCCTCCCGGTGAAAATGCAAAGTCGCGGTGCGACCGGCGGGCAGGCGGATAAGATCCGGTTCGTAAACACCGTCCTTAACCAGAATCTGTAAATTATCCGTGCTCGGCGTCGCCTTACTGGCACTTCGTTTTGGCCCCAACCAAAACCACCAGATAACAGCCAGAATCATCAGCACACCGACGATATTTACGAGAACTTCAGCCATTTAGCGAGCCTCCGATGGTTTAAAGAAGCGCAGGCGGTTGGCATTACTGACCACCGTCAGGGAGGAAAGCGCCATAGCACCACCGGCAACAATGGGGCTCAGTAACATACCCGTAATCGGGTAGAGGACGCCGGCGGCGATGGGAATACCCAGAGTGTTATAAATAAAAGCTCCAAACAGGTTTTGCTTGATGTTGTGCAAAGTGGCCCGGGACAACTCCACGGCATTGGCGACCCCGTGCAGGGAGGAACGCATTAGGGTGACATCGGCGCTCTCAATAGCAACATCGGTACCGGCACCTATCGCAAAGCCCACATCGGCTCGCGCCAGGGCCGGGGCATCGTTAATCCCGTCACCCACCATACCCACTCGCTCGCCTTTTTTTTGCAATTCAGCGACGATCCCCTCTTTATCTTCCGGCAATAGTTCTGCGTGAACTCGATCGATGCCCAGTTGCCGGGCAACCGCTTCGGCACTGCCGTGATTGTCCCCGGTAAGCATTTCAATGCGTAAACCCAGTTTGCTCAGTCGCTCGATTGCAGCTTGCGCATCAGCGCGAATCGGATCGGCTACGGCAATAATCCCCCGCAACTTGCCGTCCACGGCGGCGTACATCACCGTGCGCCCCGCCGCAGCCAACGTGGCTGCCCGCTCATTCCAGGCGTCCAGGGAAATGGCTTCCTTTTGCATTAACTTGGTATTCCCCAACAGCACGCGACTGCCACCAATATCACCACTCACACCGTGAGCTGTGATGGCTTCAAAGTTGGCTGGAGACTGCAATTCAAGGTTTTTATCGTGAGCTGCCGTCACTATGGCTTCGGCCAAGGGGTGCTCTGAGCCCTGCTCCAGGCTCGCTACCAAACGCAGCAGTTCATCGCTGTCGCCATCACTATCGATATCTGTCAGACGCGGAGAACCCTCGGTGAGAGTCCCGGTTTTATCCACAACCAGGACATCCAAGGTGCAGGATTGTTGCAGGGCCTTGCCGTTGCGCACCAGTACACCGTACTCAGCACCTTTGCCCACCCCCACCATAACCGACATGGGAGTCGCCAAACCCAAGGCACAAGGACAGGCGATAATCAGCACCGAAGTCAGTACTACTAACATATGGGCAACCCGAGGATCGGGGCCCAAGTTGAACCAAACCAGTGCGGCCACCAGGGCAATAATCATCACCACTGGCACAAAGATGCCGGAAATCTTGTCCGCCAAGCGCGCGATAGGTACCCGGGAGCTCTGGGCATTCTTTACCATCTCGATAATCTGCGCGAGGCGGGTGTCGGAACCCACTTTATCTGCGCGAAACAACAGGCTGCCATTTTTATTCAGGGTGCCGGCGGCGAGGCTGTCACCCTCCGCCTTTTTCACCGGCACTGGTTCCCCGGTGAGCATGGATTCATCCACCAGGCTGCGCCCTTCAAGCACAGTGCCATCCACCGGAATTTTCTCTCCGGGGCGGACGCGCAGCTGGTCTCCCTGCTGCACCTGCTCGATAGGCAGATCCACCTCTCGGCCGTCTCTCAATACCCGCGCGGATGTATCCTGGAGCTCCAACAACTTCTCCACTGCTGCACTGGTGCGCCCGCGCGCCCGAATCTCCAGTGCCTGGCCGAGGCTGATCAGGCCAATAATCATGGCACTGGCCTCGAAGTACACATGTCGTGCCGCTTCCGGTAAGAGATGGGGAACCAATACCACGATCATGGAGAAGAGCCAGGCCGTTCCCGTGCCCAGGGCCACCAGCGTATCCATAGTGGCATTGTGGTGACGCAGTGCCTTCCAGGCACCACTGAAGAAGTTGCCGCCACAGAAGACCAGCACCGCCAGGGTAATCAGCCCCATGACACCCCAGGCCAGCTGCTCCGCAGGGGTATTCACCGATACCTTGTCGGTGATCAGCCCCCAGGCCATCATTGGCACGCCCACGCCCAGAGCAAATGCCGAGCGCCACAACTGCTGGCGGTAGTGCCGCTGTGTCTGCTCCCGCTGTTCCGCGCGCTGCTCTCGTTCACTACTTCGCAGGAGTTCAGCGCCGTAGCCCGCGCCTCGGACGGCTTCGATACAGGATTCAGCCTCCGCCGGGCCGTATACCGACAGGATTTTATCGGACAGGTTTACCCGGGCATCAGTCACCCCGGCTACGGCCTTAACCGCAGTCTCAATTTTGTTGATACAACCGGCACAATTGACTCCACTCAAACGGAACACCGTTGGCGCAGATTGTTGCTCCTTCGTCATCTTGCTCTCCCGCAACACCAATTACAGCGACAAAGTTACAACCTTACCGCTAGGGGAAGGCAACAGTTGGCAGCGCACCGTCTGCCGAAATTTCGCAGTCAATTCATCCTTCAGCTTAGTGGTTGGCACCAGGGGCAGGAAAAGGCTGAGGATTCGCCAATGATCGCGCATGCGATGCGACGGAATGTTATTATCGCGCCATGACACATCCCCTGCTTCCCGAAAGACCCCTGAGTATCTCTCCTTCTCTGGCTGCCACTGTCGGCCTGGAGGAAGCTGTGCTGCTCACTGCACTTGGCGACCTGGCTCCATTCCTTCCCCTGGAGCCCTACGGAGGTCGGGATTGGTATACCGCCGAGGGGGAGCAGCTATATCTGCTGCTGCCCTTCTGGCAGGCGGCGGATATCCAGCGGGTAGCCACCAGCTTGCGCAACCAGGGTGCCCTTCTGCTGGGGGCGGCACCATTCGGCAGTAGCGAGATTCTGAAGTTCGCCCTGCCCGGTGAGTACAAGCGCCCGGTGGCAACACCCCCTACCCCATCCAACCGCAATGCCAACACCATTGCCCCCAGTTGGCAGCCGGATAGTGAAACCATGGCGCGTATCGCCCAGTTGGGTATTCCCGAGCACTTTGTAAGGGAGCAACTGCCGGAGTTTGTCACTTACTGGCGCGAGCGCGCCGAGCCCCGCCACTCCTTTGGCTCCCTATTCCTGCGCCAGGTTAAAAGCAAGTGGGAGGCTTTTCGCGCAACTGCTCAGCGCAAACAGCCACTGCCCAACGGCTGGCAACCCAGCGATGAGACCCTGCGCAAGCTGGCAGACGAGGGAGTCCCCAGCACTTTTGTCGGTCGCGGCCTACAGCGCTTTCTCGATTACCACCGCTCCAGTGGCAAGCAGTCCATTTCCTGGGATTTGGAATTCAATGACTGGATTATGGAAGACTGGGAAAAGCAGGACACGCCATTTATCGAAAAGCGCAAGCCCACTGCTATGTCCCGCGACTGGCAGCCCAGCGAGCACACCTGGGAGCAGTTGCAGCGCCTGGCCATCAATCCGCGCTTTGCTGCCGAATTGCTGCCGGAATTCATTTATAAATGGACCGAGCGCGGTGGCCACAGTGCCCGCTGGGGTGAACTGTTTATCGAGTATGCGCGGGAAGAGTGGGCCTATTACTGCCAGGGTATTGAGAAAAACCCGGTGGCCAAACCCATCTCCCGCAACTGGCAGCCCAGTGGTGACTGCCTGAGTCATTTGATGAACCAATGCGAGATAGATCGCGACTTCGCTCTATCCCTGGTTCCGGAATTTATTATTTACTGGCGCGGTCAAAATGCCGCACGTAAAAGCTGGGACGCCGTATTTGTGCGTCACGCGCGCCACCAGTGGGCGGAGCGCAACAAACTGGCAATAGGAAACTCTTATGGCAATCCACAAGACTCCCACAACAACACCAACCAGCGCACCCGCGACCGGTCAATCGGCGACATACTCACAGACACAAACTGGTAGTGAACAGGGCCAGGAACTGCTGAACGAAAAGAAGCGCGCAATCAATGAAGTATTTGCGCTGTTTAAACTGAATTATCACAATCAGTTCAGCGCAGCGTTTCCAGACACTGAAACCCTTCACCACGCCAAGCGCCTCTGGCTGGAGGCCCTGCTTGCTTTCGCTCCCCAGGATATTATGCAGGGTGCCAAGCGAGCGATCCTGCAAAGCGAGTACCTGCCCACCGTACATAAAATGCTGCAGCTGTGCGCCGCTGGGGAGAATGGTTTACCGGAAGCACGCGCCGCCTATCGCGAAGCCTGCAATGCCCCCAGCCCCAAAACCAATTACAACTGGAGCCACTTAGCGATCTATCACGCAGGGCGGGAATCCAACTGGTTTTTTCTTGCCAATAACCCCGAGTCTATCGCCTACCCGGTCTTTGCTGAGCACTATCGAAAAATATGTGAACGAGTCCTGGGGGGAGAAAAACTAACCGCTCCAGAGCAATTAAAGCTGGAGGAAAACCCCGGCTCACCACTTTCCAAGGAAGAAAATTCGAAAAGACTCTCGGAGATGCGAGCAAAGCTTGGCATTTAGAAATTAACAGCCAACTGCTTACTCTGACTTTGAATACAGGGCCTGATACCTAAAGGCCCTCACGCCAATGACTTGTGAAGTAAAAGCCCTGATCTAGCTTTACTGTGCTTGAAATAAAAATAAACAAAGCACAGGACAGATCATGAATAATTTTAAGACCACCGTAAAAACAAGTTTGTTTTCCAGCCTTATATTCACTTTCGCTACAAATACCAGCGCTGACTTTGCCAACAGGAAATATATTGGGGCTACCCTCGGTGAAACCTCTTATCCTCAATTTTGCTCATCTGCAAACCCCCGGATAAAATCACAGATTCCTCAAGGATCTACAGACGGACGTTTTCATTGCAATAGTAGCGGCAGTACGATTAAGTTTTATGGCGGCTTGCGTTGGAACAGATACCTCGCCCTTGAAATCAGCTATCTAAAACCTTCAGCTGCGCAAAGCAGCTTTTATACCAATAATGAAAATGGAGAGTATGCAAAGGCTGCATACCAGGTTGAGACACATTTATTGACCGCCTTTTTATTGGGTTTTTATCCTGTTAACTCCAATATAAATATGTTTGCCAGAGTCGGGGCTGGAGCTTGGAGAGGAAAATTATCAGAGCAACAATCCGCTCAATTTTATATCCCCCAGCAATTATCCAATGGACAATTCACGGCACAACTTCAGACGTTCGATAAAGACAAGTCCCAAAACCACAAAGGCCCTCACTGGGGAGTTGGGGTCGGCATGAATTATATCTATAGGAATCACTGGATTTGGAGACTGGAGTGGGAGAAACTGGAGCCCACTGGAGTAGACTTCAATGCAGAAACACTATCACTGGGTTTAGGGCGGCTTTTTTGAATTTTGTTAATTGACACCTATAACTTTATACAAATTAAATAGAGTTCCCGCGAACTATTACTGGGAACTCTATCTTTAGGCGCCGAATCCAGTTAATAGAGTAGGTCCTACCTTCGATCAATCTAAAAGACGTTATTATTTTGGTGGTTGCCTTAATCAAATTTCACTCTAAAATCATCTTCAGCGGTCCCCCCATATAAGCTAAACAAGGTCAAACCATGAACCGCTTTAGCCCCCTATTCATTATTTTTCTACTTTCCTTGCCTGCCCTTACTTGCGCCGATTTCTACTCACACAAATATGCTGGTATCTCTTTCGGTAACCAGCATGCCAATAACTTGTGTAGCGAAGCAGAAAAGCGTGTTCAACAAATTAGCACCAGCTTAGATCAAGTGGATCTCAGTCGGTGTGATGATAAAAATAACGCCTGGAAACTATTTGCAGGAATTCGATGGACACCTTACCTGGCAATTGAAGCCAGCTATCAAAATTTCAATAAGTACCAGCTGGATACCCATATCTCATATGGGGATGGTGAATATTTAAACTATTTCTCTGATTTTGATAGCCAGCTTTTCAATATATTTTCCCTGGCGTATCTTCCCCTGGGAGAGTCATTTAGCTTATTCGGGAAACTTGGCACCGGCATCTGGTACGCGGAAACCAATGAGATTCAGAAGGGTGAAGTTTTTATCCTATACCAGCTTGAAGATGGCAGTTTAATAGAACAATTAACTCCTGTCAGAGGTGAATTAACCGATAGCAGCAATGGATTCCACTGGGCATATGGTGCTGGTGTTAACTATAGCTACAGGGGCAAGTGGAGCCTACGGATAGAGTGGGAACAGTTTTCAAAAATTGGGGGCGATACGTTTCTGGATGAAATAGATAGTGAAGCTATCACCATGGGGTGGAGTATGCATTTTTAATGATAAAACCCTGTTAAATACTGATAGAACTCCTCTCCATAAACAGCCATTAACTAACACATTCCAAAATGAACAACAAAAAGAATAAAATACTGAATGAAAAAGATCTGGAGGAATACCAAGAAGACTATCGAGCGAAAATAGATTATGAAAACACGCTAAAAGAAACCAAAAAAACTCATTCAATTATATACATTACAATAGTTTCTATACTATTAATTTATTCAATCTTCGTTTCGAGAAGCTCTAGGCAGCCAGACAATTATCAATGGACCATTCTTATAGTGTTTGTGCTGTTAATATTCGGAACAAAAAAACAGCTAGAGCAAGAAAAACTTGAAAACCCACCTATTTGCACCGACTGTAAGAAAAACATGGAGCCCTATGAGTTTCGATCTAAAAGTAAATCACTAGATATTAATGGTATCGCCTACCTATGTAGGGACTGTAAGTCGAAAATAATTGATACTGAGCCATCACATTCTGGCTAATTCACATAGCCAAATGGCCTATCTTTCCGATCCAATTAGATATCTATAAAATCAATAGTCAAGCTTCACAAGATTAGACGAAACAGTATCAATAAGTATTATGTCAAGATTTCTCAAGGCTTCAGCCCTACTGTTTTTTCTCTTTATTCTTTGGATTATCTATCTAGCCAATACCGGATCGAGTAGTATATTTTTTGACCTTGTCCGTGCTATCCCCTATGGCGATAAACTAGGCCATATCGCCTTGTTTGGTACTTTTGGTCTTATCCTGATACCTGCCACCCGCGCCACTTATTTTAAGCTCGGCTTTATTAGAATTTACTATGGTGCTATCGCAGTGCTTGGCTTTGCCCTGATTGAAGAGATAAGCCAGGCATTTGTTCGCTCAAGGACTTTTGACTTACTTGATCTGGCCGCCGATATCGTTGGAGTGATACTTGCGAGCTCTCTGGTTTACCTGGTTCAGAGAGCCCGCAATATTAACAATTTAAGCCAGCCTGAAAACCCCGATACCGCTAGTGAGACAACAGACGATTGATATCTCTCCAATCAACCAATTTAAAATTCTGGGTTGCGCTGGGCATTCGGTTGCGCCCATCCTGGACAACTAACAAACCTTGAGGATATTCCGCACCCAAAGCTGAACTGGTAACGGCCAAACCATCGGTCGCCGAACTGCCATCCACACCTAGCTGGGGATTCATACCAACCCGAAAATAGGTAATAAATTCATTCCCACTACGGCTGAATAGTGCATAGCTATCATTACCTTGACTGGATATCACTAGATAGCCCTTATCGCCATCCTGATAAAGTGCCAATCCCTCTATATCTGCCACCAGCTTGTCACCATCCACTTCTGCCACCAACTCTGGAGAGGCCTCTGATAAGGACTTTAGGTCCAGCCGCCAAATCCCCCGGTCTTCCTCAGCAAAAAACAGGGTTCCGAACTGGTCATCCACAACACAGCCTTCAACCTGTCCATAGTCATCAAACTGGATACCCTGCTCAATCTCAAACTCATTGGAGGACTCAGAGACATTGATTTTGAGCTGATGCAAGCTGGCCTCCTTGTCAGAAACCCAAGCATAAAGTCCACTATCGTCCTGTTGCAGGCACAAGCCATAGGGATCACGAAGCCCTATACCCCGGTATCCAAGATACCCCACCTCGCCCGTTGTACTAATAGTAAATAGATCCAAACCGGGGTTAGTACGATTAGAGGCAACGGCAATCGCATCAATATTAGGGTGGGAAATTTTACGGATATCAACATTATTAACCCTGCCTACCGGAAAGTGCTGTTTTAAGCCGCCTGATAGATGATAAATATTGAGCCCCTTTTTTTTATCTGTAGCAAAAATCAGGCTGTTTGCCGGCGAATAAGAGTTCACCCAAATAGCGGGATCATCAGCAGCATCCCCATAAGAGTGAACGGGGTCAGTTTGTCCCCTGGCGGCAACAGTGGGAATAATTTCAAGCGAATTATCTGTAGCGCTGGTCAGCTTGGTATTTATCGGGAAATAGGTTATTTCACTCTGCTTATCATTTAACACGGCCAACCTATCACCAAAAACTGCTATTGAAGCAGAACTTTCTGCAGGCAAAGTCCAAAGCTGGTGGGGCCTATCACTTCCTGACAAGTCGAAAGCCTGTACCCCCTGTTCCACAGTAATCCAGATTTGGTCCTGCTGATAACCCAGTCGCAAGCTGCCGAAATCATCACCGAGCTGTTCCGCCGAGATTAAAAGCTCACGCTCCTCATCTCGCTCTGCATCGGCATTCAATGCCAATATCCCAACAGGTGGCTGTGATACCAATAATCGCCCCCGACGGTTATCCACGCTACAACTATTAACCTCCTCCCCCAAATATATTGGCCGGATCTCGGTAAAGTCCCAGTGCTCATCACTGGGAGAAAGCAGGTACTCAAACCCCAGTCCGTCCTCTCCAATGGCAAACAGGTGATCTCTTCCTGCTTGTAGTGAAAAACAGAGTGCGCTCACAGGCTTAGCATTCTCAAGCTTTCCTAAAAGTTGAAGCTGCAAATCATCGTTTAGATCAGTAAATAATTGATATAGCTGTAATTGCGCTTCCTGCTCTTCGTAAGCCGCCACCAGGTAGCTGCCATCTTCCCTTGGCTGAATGGCAAGTGCCTCTACTCTGCCATCCTTTTGAACTTGTATTTCTGCGGACTCATCTAGAAGCACTAGCCCCTTATCTTTACTGGATAGCAACAAGTATTGCTGCTCAGGGAAACTGACCAGCTGAATCTGTTCAGCTATCACCCCCTTTAAAGAGATGATCTTTTGTGAAGATAATCTTTGACTATCCTTTTCAAGATCACATCCGAGTAATATAAGGCAGGACAAAACACCCACTATTGAAAAACGCATAATAAAACCTGCTTAGGACTTACCGGTAAATGACAGAAAATATTATTTTTACAAAAACAAAGCCCCCACAATATTGCAGGGGCTTTATCAGGGAAAAAAATTACACTAATCCAAAAATTCCAGTGAAAATTCTAGAAAGTGCTATAGCTCAGCCCAATCGCATAAGTCGGACCGTATTCTTCGTACTGACCATTAAACCCAGACGTGTGAACATAGTAAGGTTCATCCGTGAGGTTAACCCCAGTAAAAGTAAGTTGAAGGCCATTATCAAAGCGGTAGCGGGCCGACAAATCCAATTGCAAATGGTCTTCTTCGTAGCGATCATTAGCCTCATTTTCAAGGTCTACTTCCAGCAGGCGTTCACTGCGAAAAGCTGCTGACAGGCGCATACTAAAGGCATCGCGCTCATAGCCTACAATAAAGTTGCCGACAAAATCCGCCTGGGAAGGCATAGAT
Source organism: Microbulbifer maximicatervae (SeqCode) (assembly GCF_052467815.1). Lineage (NCBI taxonomy): Bacteria > Pseudomonadati > Pseudomonadota > Gammaproteobacteria > Cellvibrionales > Microbulbiferaceae > Microbulbifer > Microbulbifer maximicatervae (SeqCode). The sequence goes on along the minus strand of NZ_CP174326.1, from coordinate 2,107,618 downwards.
ATTTTGTCACTGCGATCACTGCTATTGAGACCCAGATCAGCTTCTGAATCGGTAAATGTTGCATTGGCCCTGAGTAAGAACCCATTTTCAAAACCTTGAGTCCAGGCCAGTTCGGCACCACTGATACGGGCGTTGTCTCCGTTAATCGGTTGCCATACTTCAGCATCATCAACCGCTAAATCACCTACAAAACGGGTAAAATCGGTATTACTGGAAACCTCAGACATGACAATAAAGTTATCGATACTCTTATGGAAAAGTCCCACAGAGAACATACCCAGGTCGTCCGCATAGTATTCGGCAGACAGGTCGATATTGCGGGATTCATAGGGGTCTAATTCTGGATTTCCAGCTTCAACCTCCAGTTCCCCATCATCGTATTCAATTTTGGCCGGAGAGGGGTTCAAATAGCCAAATGATGGACGCGATAAGGACTCCGAATAAGCTGCACGGAGAACAAAATTATCGTTGTAATCAAACTTGTAATTAATACTGGGGAAGAAATTGTCGTAGTCCCGCTCGTAGTTAACCTCAGTGGCATAAACCCCTTCTGAAATTAAATCGGCACCCGGCAGGGACTCTTCCGACTCTGCCACATTCACGCCTTCAGCAGTAAATTCGGTGCGCTCATAGCGAACCCCAAAAACCAGCTGGGAGCGATCCAACTCAATAGAATTCATCACATACAAGGCCGTGATGTCTTCATTCATTGCGTAGTCACGGGCGGATGCCAAAGCGGTCTCCGTCTCATCTATGTCAAAATCACTGAGGTTAGCATTGATAAAACTATTCAGGCTTCCAACATTGACGCCAGGTCCAAATGCATCCAAACCATAATCGATACTATTGCGAGAAAAGTCCGCCAGAGTGTAATCCCCACCAAACCCTTCATATACAGTCGCATTTAAGTCACCAGCCTTTTCTCGCTGACGCTCATGTAATCCGAATTTAACTACTGAAGGATTGCCAGCCCAATCCATTTCTCTACTGAGATCAATACGGAAGCTGATTTCTTCATCTTCAGTAAAGTTATCTTCAATGACCAACTCATCGAGTTGATAACTGGCCGGGTCCAATACTGCTTCAACATCCTCACTTCCCACCGCCATACGGGGAGTATCACCAGCTTCAACATACCCCAAACGCAGGGAGTCCAAGACAAAATCGGTATCGCGGCGATTGGGTTCAGATTCCTCTGCATGGGAATATCCCAAGGCATAGGACAATCCCCATTGATCAAAATTATGCTCTCCGCCAAATACCGCAGAAATAATTTCCTGTTCTTCCAGGCGGTCCTTCAGGGACTTCTCTAGTGCTGCCTCTTCCCACTCTGCCGAGTTGGCCGAAATAGTCTCCGGCTCATCGCGCTCATCATCGAGCTTCCAGGAATTGCGCTGGCGGATTTCCTGATCAGAAAAATCGGAGTACAAACTGTGGAGATAGATACTTGAGTCACTGCCCAGATCCAGGTCAAAGTTGGCAGCAAGACCTGTGCGCTCCCGGGTAATACTGTAATCGCGATGCTCTATTTCGGTCGCGCCCTTAGCGACAGAGCCGTCTTCAGCGGTCAGCTCTTCCCAGCTACCATCAGTCTCAATATTATCTGAGCCAAAATCCCGCTCCTGGTGACTTAGCGCCAAGGCCACCCCGAGACGGCGCTCTCCATCAAGTTCAAAAATGTTGGTCATGGTCGCAGCCACTTTGGGGCTGTACTCTTCCTGAAGCTCGCTGTAGCTATTCTCTACGCTGAACTTGTAGCGATTGCTGTCATAATCCAGCGCATTCAGACTTTTGATCTCAATGGCACCGCCAATAGAATCTGCGCTCATATCCGGTGTAAGAGTTTTAAATACCTCCAAACTCGCCAGTAAGTCCGATGGAATAACATCCAGGGCTACCGCCCGGGTGTTTGTTTCCGGTGCAGGCAAGCTCACACCATTAATTGTCGCCGCATTCAAATTTGGGTCTATACCCCGCACCCCAACGAAACGCCCCTCACCCTGATCTCTCGCAATAAATACACCGGGCATCCGCTGTAACGCTTCTGTGACATTGGCATCGGGGAGTTCGCCAATCGCATCAGAAGTTTGCACCGCTACGACCTTATTGGCGTCCCGCTGTCGGTCCAAGTCGCTACGCGCATTACTTGCCTGGGCGGTAACCGTCACAGTTTCCATTACCTGCTCATTTTCTGCGACAGCATTTGCACTAATGATGGCAGTCGCCAGAGCCGCCAATGGCATTCCCAGTAACCGCAAGCCTGAAGTTCTGTATTTCATTGCGTCCCACTCCCACATTACCGGTGGTTGTTTGAATTGGACGCAGAGTAGAAGGCCGCTATGAACTTTACGTGACATTTTTTTTAAGCTTGTCATCACATAGTCAATTAGTACTGCGACGATAGATGTAAGCCCTGCTATTTACACAGATATCAATCGCCTTAAAAAGAACCATCAAGGCAATTAACAGTAAAAAGCGTCATATACTGAAGCCAAATATGGAGCAGTCATGAACGATAGCCCCAAAAACCCAGCACGCAGATCTCTATTTAAAGTCCTGGGTGGTGTAACCGCCACCGGTGCTGTAAGCAGCTTACTACCCGGCTGTAGTGAAAATGAAAAGCCCACACACAACTCCCTCACCTTTAAAGAAATCCCCCATAGACTGGATTACCAACACCATCTACCAGAGGGTTATAAATCCACGGTTCTATTGAGGTGGGGAGATCCCTTAAATAGAGAGGGAACACCTTTTCAGCCTGAAGAACTTAGCGCCAGCGGCCAGGAACAGCGATTCGGTTACAACAACGATTTTATTGCTTTTATGCCCTTGGCAGTGGGGACCAGTTCTACCCAGGGGTACCTGCATATACAAAGCAAAAATAGTGATCGCGGGCTTTTATGTGTCAACCACGAATACACCCAGCCCCATCTAATGTTCCCCGGTTATAACGACGAATACAGTGCCACCCGAGGAGTGAGTGCCGAGCATGTGGCCATTGAACAGGCCGCCTGCGGACACTCCATCGTGGAAATTCGAAGAAGTAAACAGGGCTGGAAAGTAGTGGCTGACAGTCCCTATAACCGGCGGATAACTTCTACGACGCCAATGAAAATCACTGGCCCGGCCGCAGGCGACGAACGTTTGAAGACCCGCCAAGACCCCAGTGGAACCCAGGTCCTCGGCACCATAGGCAACTGTGCAGGAGGGAAAACTCCATGGGGAACTGTATTAATTGCCGAAGAGGGGTTTGGCGGCGCTTTTCAGGGAGACCCAAAAAAGCTCGAAGATTCCCGGGAGATCGAAAACCATCAACTTTTTGGTATAAGACCAGAAAATCGCAACTGGGGTGACCACGACCGCCGATTTGATATTCAGGTAGAACCCCATGAGCCCAATCGATTCGGTTGGATGGTGGAGTTTGACCCCTATAACCCCCAATCAAAACCGCGCAAGCTGACCAGTTTGGGGCGTTTTGAGCACGAAGGCTTTACCCTGGTCTGTAAACCGGGGCAACCGATCGTTGCTTACGGTGGCGATGATGATGAACATCAATTTGTCTATCGCTATGTATCCCAAGATAACTATCAGCCCAAAGATCCCGATGCAAACCGAAAGCTACTCGTTAATGGCACACTCTATGCCGCACGCTTTGCCGATGATGGCGGTGGCGAATGGCTGCCACTGATATATGGCCAGGGCCCACTGACCGCAGAGAATGGTTTTCGCAATCAAGCAGATGTAATGATTGATGCGCGCCGCGCAGCCGCGCTACTGGGAGCCACGCCGATGGATCGGCCGGAGGACGTGGAGACTAACCCCCACAATGATTGCACCTATGTAATGCTGACCAAAAACAAGAAGCGCAGCGATACCGATGCCGCCAACCCCCGCGCCCGCAATACTGCCGGCCATGTATTGGAAATAGCGCCCCCCGGGGAGAAGGGAGACCGCGACCACACCAGCGCCCAATTTCAGTGGCAGCAATTTCTACTTGGTGGAAACCCCAATGCTGAAGACCCTGCTGAAAGGGGCGCCTATGGACAACAGTCCCCTTACGATATCTCTGAGCACGGCTGGTTTGCCAATCCCGATAACGTCGCTTTCGATCCCAGGGGCAATATGTGGATTGCTACCGATGGCTGTGAGCGCTTTGGCTTCCACGATGGACTTTGGGCAATGGCTACTGAGGGGCCTTTGCGGGCGGCACCCAAGCATTTCTTTGGCTGCCCGCAAGGGGCTGAAGTATGCGGGCCGGAATTTACTCCCGATGGAAAAACCCTGTTTATTGCCGTGCAACACCCGGCCGATTCGCGCAACTCCACTTATGACCAACCCCTGCACCGCTGGCCAGATAATAATCCCCTGTTACCACCTCGGCCATCAGTACTGGCCATTTACCGTGAGGACGACCAAATAGTCGGTAGCTAGGCAATGGATATGACAAACCAGGGACCCTGCTAAAATTTTAATCTAAAGCAGTTTTTGGCCTCTCACCCCGCCTATAGGCAGGTTGTCGGAGGCCTATAAGCCGAGGTCCCTATGATATCGAGGTGTGCAACCCTTATACGCCGCCTTACCGCTGTGCTGGCAATCGCCAGTTTTATCCTTGCCGCCACACCGGGAACTGCCCAGGTACCAGAAAATCCTGTAAATCTCCGCGGCAGCGGCGCCAGTTTCCCCTACCCAATCTATGTGGAGTGGTTTCGGCAGTTTACCCATCGGGAAAACAACATATTTATTTTCTACGAGATGAGCAGTAGCGGTGACGGCATCAGGGACTTCCTCGGTCATACAGTTGATTTTGCCGCCTCAGATGCCGCTATTGAGATCGATGAGTTACGCAACCTGAAAGGCGGTGGCGTGGTACTACCGGTTACTGCTGGGGAAGTGGTACTGGTATTTAACCTCCCAGGAATCGACAAGCTAAAACTGTCCAGGGAAGCATATGTGGGGATTTTCCTGGGAGAGATCACCCACTGGGATGATCCCAAGATCGCGGCCGCAAACCCCGATATCAAGTTGCCCAGAGATGAGATCACCGTTGTTACCCGTTCTGAAAGTTCGGGGACCTCATATATCTTTTCTGGACATATGAGTAGCGTGAGCCAGGATTTCCGCGAAAAAATTGGTTTGGACAGGACACCCAGTTGGCCAAAGTTGCCCCGATTTAAAAGAGCACCGGGCAATCAAGGCGTCGCTGCTAAGGTTCGCAAGAAAGTTGGGGCCATTGGCTATGTCGAGCACGGGTTTGCCCAACTGGTAAACCTGCCCGTGGCTTTACTGGAAAACCGAGCGGGCAATTATATTGCTGCCGGCCCCAAGAGCGGAGCAGAGGCACTATCAGAGGTTGAGTTTCCAAAAGCATCACTGCCAATTAGTGGTGCTCCCAATCTTATCGCCTGGATCTGGGACCCCAAGGGAGAAACCGCCTATCCCATTACCAGCTTTTCCTGGCTGTTACTCTACGCAGACCAGGATGATCAAAAAGCACAAGCATTGCGGCAAATGCTGGTCTTTATGTTGAGTAACGCATCTCAAAGTCAAGCCGGGACCTTGGGTTTGGTCCCTCTTCCAGAAAACATAAGGCTCAAAGTGTTAAACGCTGTCACTTTTGTGCGCTAACTCACGTAGTTTCAGCGCACTCCACAATACGATTACGGCCAGCTCGTTTAGCCTGATATAACGCAGAGTCCGCCCGCCGCATTAACTCCAGGATGTCTTCCCGCCCCTGCAGGTGGGCTATGCCAATACTTGCGGTAAATTGAGCTTGGCCAACTGCACTTTTAATCACGATTTTAGCAATATCCCGGTGTATACGATTGGCAACCTTCATTGCTCCTTCGACATTGGTACTGAGTACCAGAGCAAATTCCTCCCCACCAATACGCCCGAAGATATCCACATCCCGCACATGTTGGGAGATTACCCTAGCCGTCGCGCAGAGTGCCTGATCACCGATCAAGTGGCCATGAATGTCATTTACAGATTTAAAGTTGTCGATATCCAACATTAATACACACAGTGGCATTTTATTATTAATCAACACTTTTATCAGGTTACTAGCCTCTTCAAAAAAACAGCGACGATTAAAAATACCCGTTAATGGGTCTGTCCGAGCTTCTTCTTCAGCTCTGGCCTTAGCGTACTCCAATTCCTGTGTGCGAAGTTTTACCTGTTGCTCCAGCTCGGTTCTCGAGGCTTCCAGGTGTAGTAGGTACTTCTTTTCTGCAGTCTCTTTTTGTTGCCGTAAACGTTTTACCAGTAATCCAATAGCTATCATTATTGCCAACATCTCAACAAAAGAGGCAACCGGGGGCCAATAATAATTAATTGGATTGTGCACCACATAACCGAGATCCCTCATCGCCTGCACCAAAAGCCCCAACACCAAAACGCCCCAGGCTAAAGCGAAAACGGCCGCCGAGGTGTCCCCCTGTCTCCAACGCACCAATGCGACAACAACAACGCCAGGATAGAAAAATAGAGCGAGTATCATGGAAATGTGCGCCAGAGCTTCCCACTGCAGAACAACGCAAATAATCAGAAATAAACCATTGAGTAAAATTAATTTTAAAAAGTAATCCAGTCTTGGAGTGTACTTTGCCGTTTCAAGAAAGTATCGAGCAAAAAGAATTCCAGTCAGAATCGCCACAGCACTACTAATCGATTGATAGCGCCAATCAAATTGCTCTTGGAGCAAATATTGATGGGTATATCCCAGCAGAGATCCCCACACCCAAATTTTCGTTACGGAATATAACGAGTATAGATACAGGATATTCTTACGCGCAGTAATAGCACCAATCAGCGCAAGAATGGCCATCAAAAAATAACCACCAAAAAGAAATGACGTTAAAATGGCCTCAGCCTTACTCCTCTCTTCAAGTTGTTCAGGTCGCCAAATGCGCATACTGGGAAAGGCAACACCTAAAACTCCAACATCAAATTTAACCATAATTTCCTTTGATGCGAAGGGGGGGATTTTAAGTGGGAAAGCAAAGCGATGATGCTTGATTTCTCGACTGGAAAAAGTCTGATTCGCAGACAGGCTTGCCAGCTCCGTGTAAGGCTGACTGCCGCCCTGAATCCTGGAAAAGGCCGTCAGCCCATCGAGCTGGTTATCCACATATTCAATCGAGACATAAACTGTTTCACTACTGAAATTTTTTAATATGAAGTGAGACCAGAAGGCTCCGGATTTAAGCCCGGTAGATCCGGCAGTTCCCAAGGGAAGAAAAAGTTTATTTTTGTAAGCTCTTTCAGCTTCAATAATGTTTCCAAACCCCGCTGGGTCATGCCAAATTGCATTTAGGCCACTCGGTTTACTTCCTCCATCCAACGAGGTGACATCCACAACCGTATGGGAGTAGCTGGGCATAGAAAGAAGTATGGCAAACATCAGCACTGCACAACAAACCAAACGGTTGTGCCATTTAGGGCCGCCCTTTTGAGTCCACAGTTCAAATTCACCAATTGTTTTTTTCATTCTTACTATGTAGATACGCAACAATTTCCGTCTTCATAAAGACCAAATCAGTCATAATGGATACTGACTTCCAAAGTGAATTGATAATGCTTGTTGTATTTCAGAGAAATAGCTTCCATACAAGAAAGTCATCAATTCATACTTAAATAAAATAGCTATGTATGAATTCTACAAGTCCACACCTGTACAAAAAACACACTAGCAAGGACTTTAAATTATCAGGTACAACTTTTTTCTACTCCCCCTATTTGGCAGTTTCACTCTTCATTTATCAAGCGCTTAAGTAATGTGTTTTATGCCTTTTAGCTTGAAATAAGGGTACACAGGCTGTTACGCCGTCTTACACCTTGGGGCTAAGCCTTAAAGTCTGGTATTAATTAGGAGAGACAAAGAATACAAAATCTTAAATACGCCAAAGAGAAAATTCCTGTTAACGATTACATTTGACTACCCACATCAAATTTAAATATTGTCCCTAGAACGCTAAATTTAGAAATTGTTGCTGATCCGGGGATCTCATCGTTGTTTACCAATCAGTACATACGGAAAATATGCCACTCTTAGATATTAAGGAGCCTCTAAAGAACAGCTGAATACAATTGGGCTTATCTCACAACACAAGCATTGAACCCTCCCTTAGGCCAAACAATGAACCATTAGTCATTCGTGAAGCAGGTTTCTGATATAAGGAGCCCGGTGAATTTCAGTGCAACTGGAGAGCTATCAAATAGCTAGCCTTACCAAACTAGACGCCACGATGTCGTCTACAATATCTAGGAGCATCGCTTGATCTTCCTCCTGAGTAGAGCAGTTACTCCCCCTCTGGTATTTAGCGATAGGTTGCTTATCAGTCAGCATGCTCCCAGGACCTAAAAATTGTTGCTCTACCACTTATGTCAAAGCCTCTTAAACCGTATTGGAGATACTTATGTTTAATAATGTTGGCTGGCTTGTGGAGGCGAAAATAAAGAACGGACAGGAGCAGGCCTTTAGGTCAATTGTTGATGAAATGGTAGAGGTAGTCTCGCAGAAAGAAGCGGGGACATTGAATTACCAGTACTATATTTCTGATAGTGGAGAAATTATTGTATACGAGCATTTCAAGGATGTAAGTGCCGCACATAAACATGTGGATACCTGGGAGAATTATTCAGAGCGCTGGCTCAAGACGGCAGAACCCACTCGCGTCATCTATTTAGGCGATCTTCCCAAGGATCTTCAGGCACGCCATGCAGGCCTAACCCCCCAGCAGTATCACACCTATGCAGGATTCGAACGCAGCCATTAATAAACTGGATATAAAAATTGTACTAAGGAGCCTCTGAATAACTCCGTAATGCCTCTGCGGGTCTTGAAGGCTGCAGATGTTAGGCGCAGCTCGCCGTGAATGGCCGTAAGCCCTTTGCAAGAGCGGCAACGCAGCAGCTGTGGCCTTCAAGGCCCGCCCTTCGGGGCTTGCAGAGCGATTCACACTCCGCGTTGCGACTTCTTGAAAGGTCTAGACATTCCTGCGAAGCCGCGCCTTGATTGAGAACCGCTCTGCATGCCAGAGGTATCACGGAGTTATTCAGAGGCTCCCCAATTCTTATGATGATAGTATTGTAATTAGGGGAGCGAATTTTAATTCTTTGCTTTCCAAAGGGTTAGTTCTAGCAATAAATTATAAATACTATCCCTAAAAATTTAAGCCATGTCATAAAGCGCTTTTATCACTAATACCAAGCCACACAAAAACATTACCAATAGAGTGTATTTCCTAAATTTTTTAAAGCTGACCTGGTGCAATCTCTTTTTAGCGAGGGTTACACCAATAATCCCCCCAAGCCCAGCCGCCACACCATAGAATGCCAACTCTAGGGATACCGCCGAGAATGTAATATAAGTTCCCAGCTTTACAAGCTGCATTAACAGCCCATTAAAGGCCTTAGTGGCTATCAGGGATTCTTTCTCGAGGCCATAATTCAGCAAGAAAGGGTTCTTAAGGGGACCCATTGCCCCAATAAGACCGGAAGCAAAAGCGGTCACCAATCCCAAAGGTAAAAAATAGGGAAGTGACATGGGAAAAGATCTTTCCCTATGGCCAAAGCGATACTGAAGTATCGTGGACATTAAAAAAAGCCCAACCACTATTTGTATCCACTCTGGGGACATCTGTGTATAGGAATATGCACCTAGCAATGCCCCGACTAAGCTTCCCGGGGTAAGCCAGCGTACTACCCGCCAATCAATATAGGACCAAAAAATCAGGGCCCGGTAGGGTGAAGCCAGGCACTTGGCAATGGTTACCGTTGGTGCAACCAGGTGTGGGCCAACGATAAAGCTAATCACTGGAACAAGGAGCAGTGCCCCGCCCCCGGCCGCAAGCGTGCTGATATACCAAATCAAGACGCCAAAAATCAGCAGCAATAGCTCTATCATTTTACCGCTTCAGAAGTCACCAAAATCACAATGAATAAAGTAGAAATTCAGGCTTGGGCGCAATTCCAACACTAACCGGCAATCCAATACTCTCTTCACTAGAAGAAACGCAGCCTTAGCTCAACCAGTACAAAACCAAATGCCAGTAGTTAAATTGAAAAGAACTGCTGAATCCCGACAAGTACATTGGTTGTTGCTACGGAGGCCAGGATCAGCCCCATAACGCGACTTACGATACTGGCCCCGGCATCACCAATAAATCGATATATCCAGTTGGCAGTTAGCAGCAGCAATATCACTATCGCCAATACAGCTATCATGGCAGATGCTGTACTCAGCTGATGAACCACATCAAATCGATGGTTATCTGTGAGTACCACAGCCGCGAGCATGGCTCCGGGTGAGGCAATGGAGGGCACCGCAAGAGGGAAAATCGCTGTCTCATGCCCCTCACGGATGATTTCTATCTCCTGCTCTGGCTTGCTCTCACCAAATATCATGGTTAAGGCAAACAGGAACAGGACGACGCCTCCAGCTACCTGAAATGCAGAAAGGGGCACGCCAATCGCCTCGAGGAAGAATTGCCCTGCGACCAAAAAGAACAACAAGATCCCGGTGGCAACGAGTACTGCCAGCCAGGCTATCCTGCGCTTTTGCCACTCTGCATGTCGTGAAGTGACTGCGATAAACACTGGCAGAGTACCCACCGGGTCAATCACAGCAAAGAAAAAGACAAAGCTACTGATCCAATCGTTCAATTGGGACTCCGACGTGCCGTGCTACTATCCGCTTAATTAGAGCCCCAGGCAGTATGGGCAGGACCGGAGCGAGGTGTGCTTAGGGGGTCCAACGCCGTTATCTACGGTAACTGCTGGCGCAAGCGTAACTTGTAACTTAGAAAAAAAGTCTAGTGCATGACGAATCACTCACCGACCGCCCGACGCATCGCTAAAACCATCCTCAATGGTTTTGACGCCTATTTCGCAGACTATCAGAACATCACTTTGGGCGCCAAGGCCCGTTTTGAAACCGCCTCCTGGCAAGCGGCACATGAGGCCAATAAAGCCCGGATCGATCTTTACAAAACCAAGGTCACCCAAGTGGTGGACCTGGTCCATTCGGTAACCAGCAAGGACACCAGCCAGCTGGAGCTGTGGCGTGATGCCCGCGCCACTTATGCACAGCTGATTGCCAATCACAGCAATTATGAGATCGCCGAGACCTTTTTTAACTCGGTGTTTTGCAGCCAGTTTCACCACACCAACATTCACGACAGCAATATCTTCGTCAAGCCGTCCCGAGCACCGGAAGACAAACCGCTACGGGATTACAGCATCTATATCAGTTACAGCGGCCGCCACGGCCTCGAGTGTATGGTCGAAGATATTCTCAAGGATTTCAGCTTCTCCACGCCCTGGGAGAATATGGAGCGCGACATTGCCCATATCTGCGAATCCCTGCGCAGCGCACCTCTGGCCAATGTGGACAACGAGAAACACTTGCGGGTGGATATGCTGGAGTCGGTTTTCTACCGTAACAAAGCGGCCTATCTGGTGGGGCGCATTATCCTGAACGGCGAAGTTATCCCCATGATCCTGCCCTGCCTAAACAACGGGCGCGGCGGTATTTTTGTCGACACCCTTATCTACAATAACGACTCCGCCAGTATTATTTTCAGTTTTACCCGTTCCTACTTTATGGTGGATGCGCCAATCCCCTCCCGCTTTGTGCGCTTCCTATCCACCATTATGCCGCTCAAGGAGAAGTCTGAGCTTTACAACTCTATCGGCTTCCACAAACACGGTAAGACCGAGTTCTACCGCCATATCCTCGCCCATATGAAGGTCAGTAACGACAAGTTTGTTATTGCACCCGGCATTAAAGGGATGGTGATGAGTGTATTCACATTACCCTCCTACCCGGTGGTATTTAAAGTCATTAAAGACGAGTTCGACCAGCCGAAAACTGTCACCGAAAAGATCGTAAAAGAAAAATACAAGTTCGTATCCCGCTCTGACCGGGTCGGCCGTATGGCTGACACCCAAGAGTATTCTTACTTTATTTTCTACCGCAATCGCTTCAGTGAAGAGCTGATCAAAGAACTGCAGGAAGTGGCACCATCAAAACTGATCATTGATGAGAAGCGGGTCATCATCAAACACCTGTATGTAGAGCGGCGTATGGAACCGCTTAACCTCTACCTGCAACACGCCAATGAAGAGCAAACCAAGGAGGCCATGGAAGAGTATGGCAATGCCATCAAACAGCTGGCAGCCGCAAATATCTTCCCAGGTGACATGTTGCTGAAAAACTTTGGGGTTACCCGTCACGGGCGGGTAGTATTCTACGATTACGATGAACTCTGCCCATTGACGGAATGTAACTTCCGCAAGATTCCCGAAGCTCATACCTCTGAGCAGGAGCTGGCCGACAAGCCCTGGTATACCGTCGCAGAAGCCGACGTCTTCCCGGAAGAATTCCGCTTATTCTTCTCTGGAAATCCCACCGCGCGCGCGGCATTCGAAAAGCTGCACGGCGATTTATACAACTATCGCTTCTGGAAACTCTTACAAGATCGTATTCGCGCCGGACATGTGGAGAGTGCTTTCCCCTATCGACGCAAGTGGCGTTTCCCGCGCCGTTCCCATAACCGTGCACAACAAAAGTAGACGACCAATCTATGACTATATTGGTAGGAGGACTTTTCCAAGGGAGCGGATAATCCGTGCATATTTTTCGCTGGGCTCTAGTTGCCGCAACTGTTTCCCTGCTGACGACCAGCGGTTGCGGCTATTTCCCCAGCGAGATGTCCATCCCCGGCAAGCTCCCTCCAGCAAAACGCCCCCCACCTTACGCACGAATCACAGGAAAACCCCACGTGGTTAGCTGTGCAACCCCCGCCCGGGGGTTTCCAACCCTGTCCTTTGATGAGGTCTTTACTTTTACTGAAAACCCACGCCAACCCTTCGTAGAGTCATACGCCCTCCCCCAACAGTTCGACGTGATTGCCTATGTCTGGGGCGCGGAAAGTTGTACGCCAGCAGCCTTCTGTAACTATGGAGATTATTACCAACTGCTGGGACGCGGACCCAGAGGCGACTTTGCAACTTGGATTTCCACCCCGCAATATCCCCGTATTACAATTCAATCCCCCTGCGGCCAGCGACTGAAGGTGGGCCAGGGCTATCGCTTTTCATTTAGTGATGGACAACTGGTGGGATTTAGCCCCAACTAAAGAAAAGAGTTGCCACTAGTGTGAGTAGACCGTATTTGAAACATAACGTGGATACACTCACTTAAGCCTGTAAAGCTTCTATGCTCCATACACTCTTGAGCCCCACACTGCTTTTCTTCTGTCCTTTTTAGTACCTCTGGGAATGCTTCTTCAAGTAGCGGTAAATAGCGTCCTGGGCCCGACAGCCCCTACTCCCTTCATTAGCCAACCTGGTATTGGTTTGACCGGCATCAATTAAGCGGGCCTTCTGATTATCATGCCACTGTAGTTCCATGATCTTCTTAATGGTTCGGAGGTGTCGAGAATTGGTTACCGGATAAGTGACTTCGATCCGTTGATCCAGACAGCGGTTTTTCAGGTTCGCAGAGGACATCCACATCAGTTCATCGCCACCATTATGAAACACATAAATCCTTGCGTGCTCCAGAAACTTATCCACCAAACTGATCACCTTAATATTGTCGGATAATCCAGGGGTGTCGCATACCAAAGAGCACTCACCGCGAACGAGTAATCGAATATCTACTCCCACAGCGCTCGCCCGATAAAGGTGGGCAATCAGTTTGCTGTCTATCAGGCTGTTGCACTTAAAAAATATGCCAGCTTTACGCCCAGCAAGGGCAGCCTCTATTTCCCGGTTTATGGCCTGCTCAAAGGAACTTCTCAATGAGAAAGGAGAAACGATTATATGCTTGAAAACCTGTTTTGTATTGGGGAATCGCATAAATTCAAACAAGTTATAGATGTCGCGCCCAACTCCCTGATCATTAGTCAATACACTGAAATCACAGTAGACACGGGCAGTACTTTCGTTAAAATTCCCTGTTCCCAACTGGGTATAAAAACGATTCTTTCCCTGCTCACGTCGAACTACAGAAATTAACTTCGCATGAACCTCCATTTCAGGAACGCCGTAAACAACCAATACTCCTGCTTCTATTAATTTACGGGACCAATAAATATTGGCTTTTTCATCAAAACTCGCCCGCAATTCAACAACCGCAATTACTTTTTTATTATTTCTTGCCGCATTAATTAACGCCGCAATTACCCTTGATTTTTTCGCCATTCGATACAAGGTAATACGTATCTCTTTTACCTGCGGGTCAATAGAGGCCGAAGCAAGGAAATTTGTTATTGCCCAAAAATCATGGTACGGATAACAGAACAATCCATCATCGTCTTGCAATTGGTCAAAAATATTTTTACTGGTGGATAAAGCCAAGAGCGGTGCCGGCCTTCTATACCGACAACTTTTGGAGTCCGGGGCAAAGCCCATAAGATCTTTGGAGTTGTGATAACGCCCACCAGGGGTATAACTATCCCTGGACCCCATCTTCAGCTTTTTCTTAATCAGCTCCAACAGTGTATTAGGCATTTCCATGTCGTAAGCAAGACGTACCGGCTCTGCACGCTTACGCTGCTTGAGCGACCGTTCAACACGTTCGAGAATATCCCGGTTGACGTACTCCCCCAGTTCAATATCTGCATCCCGACTTATCTTGAACATATAGGCCTTGGCAGAAAGAATAGGCAGGACATTGCGGAAGACTTCTTCCAGGCACACTCGAATAATATTATCCAGAACGATGTAAACTTTCTCTTTCCTGCCTTGGCGCGATGGAATTTCCAGGAAGCGGGGAAGAATAGCAGTGGGGATTTCCATAACTGCATATCTGCTTGGCTCCCCTTTTAAATTCAAAGTGATAGCGAAATAGATATTATTGTCACTCAGCAATGGCATTGCTGACCTGCCATCGATAAAAAAAGGCTCTAACTCCGGTAAAACCAGGCTATGGAAATAGTTTTTTACAAATCCCAACTGATGGCTATTTAAGCTATCTTCTCGAACAAGATAAATACTATGTTTTTTCAATCCCGATAACACTTTGACATAAGCTTCGGCATAGCGCTTTTCAAGTGTCAAAATACGATCGTTAATAGTTTTCAATAGCTGGGAAAAGTGCTCCCTCTGCCCCACACCAGAATCAATACTCGCCAACCTCCGTACACCAGCCACCTTAATGCGGAAAAACTCATCCATATTCTGGGAGAAAATTCCGAGAAAGTGTACCCGTTCGATAGCCGGGACTTTTTCATCCTCGGCTTCCTGTAGTACTCGCTCATTAAAAGATAGCCAGCTTAATTCGCTGGGAAATAGAGGAATATCATTCAGCATAAATAGAGCACTTCACCAACGCTTCTACTATTGATCACCAAAATCCAAATACCAGCCTCCCCAAATCCGCCCTACTGGTACAGAGCTTAAAATCTGGCTAACTATAAAATAATAGAACAAGGTGACAGCGTATTTTTGGATTCACTCCTTGTGATATCGGTTCTAAAACCAACATTAGAGTTTCTATCTTGGCAGCGGGGTCCATAAATAAAGGAAAGATGCACTCTGTCAAGAGTGAAGCCTACACTGGGTAGAATAATGATGTTAGCAGTACAAATGGTATTTGTGACCCCACAGACAAACTGAAGGGTCACCTTTTAATCTAGGGAAGGTCTACAGCCCATTACTGGCGATCTATACTACTCCGCCTCGCGCTGCTTTAAAAAGCGATAGATGGCATCCTGAGATCGACAACCTTTTCGTCCCTCATTAGCTAACTTGGAATTTGTTTGCTTGGCATCAATCAGCCGCGCCTTCTGATTATCACCCCACTGCAATTCCATAATTTTGCGAACTGTAGCCTGGTGCTCCGGATTCATAAGCGGGAAAGTGACTTCAACTCGCTGATCCAGGTTTCGTTTCATCAGGTCCGCCGAAGACAACCACATCATCTCATCACCACCATTGTGAAAAATATAGATCCGGGCATGCTCCAGGTACTTATCTACCAAACTGATAATACGAATATTATCTGATACGCCCGGAGTTTCACAAACCAATGCACACATCCCACGAACGATAATACGAATTTTTACACCTGCGGCACTGGCACGATACAGCTGCTCAATAATCTGACTATCCACAAGGTTATTACACTTGAAAAATAGCGCCGCTTCCTTCCCTGCCTGGGCGGCATCAATTTCACGATCTATCGCCGCAGTAATCGCATCCCGATAGAAAAATGGTGAAGTGATAATACGTTTAAAAGAAGGGCGCTTACTCGGTGCCTGCATAAACTCAAATACATTGTAAACGTCCCTACCCAGCTCCTGATTATTGGTCAATAAGCTGAAATCGCAATAGACCTTCGCAGTGTTCTCATTAAAGTTACCGGTTCCAAGATGACTGTAGAAACGGTCTTTGCCATCCTCGCGGCGAAGCACAGAAATTAACTTGCAATGTACTTTTAGGTTAGGCATGCCGTACACTACATTCACCCCGGCATCGCTCAACTCATGGGACCAATGGATATTGGCCTTTTCATCAAAGCGCGCCCGCAACTCCACCACCGCAGTCACCTTTTTGTTATTGCGAACCGCATTAACCAGAGCTGCAACTACACGGGAGTTTTTTGCTACCCGGTAGAGATTAATCCGAATTTCTTTAACCTGGGGATCTAGTGCGGCAGATGCCAGGAAATTGACAATCGCATGGAAGTCATAATAGGGATAATAATAAAGCCGGTCCCCTGCGCGCAGCTGTGAAAATACACTTTCATTTTTCGGTAATGCTGGCAGAGGTGTGAGGCGCTTATAGCGTAGTCGGGCGGATTCCCCCGGGAATTTCATCAGATCTTTGGAATTGTGATAACGCCCACCGGGGGTATAGGTATCATAACGCCCCATTTTCAGTTTCTTCTTCACCAGCTCCAGTAGAGCCTCAGGCATATCACCGTCGTATGCCATACGCACCGGATCTGCACGCTTTCTCTTTTTTAGTGAGCGCTCCATTCGATCGAGGATATTCTGGGTTACCTCTTCACTCAGCTCCAGCTCAGCATCGCGACTGATTTTAAAGGTATAGGCGCTGGCTTTAGCGATAGGTACCACATGGCGAAATATTTCTTTAAGACATCCTCGGATAATATTATCGAGAACGATGTAGACCTTCTCCCGCTTTCCCTCCCGTGGAGGAATCTCCACAAAGCGGGGAAGCGTATCCGTAGGAATCTCCATTGCCACATAGCGCTCGGTACCATCATCCAATTCAAGTGCTATCGCAAAATAGATACTGGTTTCATTAATTAATGGCATGGGCTTGCGCCCATCGATAAAGAATGGCTCCAACTCCGGCAGCACTTCCCGGTGAAAGTAACTTTCTACAAACTGGCGCTGGTTATCGCTAAGCGAAGTCTCCCTAACCACATGGATATCATGCTTTGCCAGATCCTTTAATGCTTTGTTATAGGCCTTCGCATAGCGCAACTGTAACCTCAACACTCGATTATTAATCGATTGCAATAGATTACTGTAATATTCCTTCTTTTCTCCGCCAACGGAAAAGGCTGCTAAACGACGTACCGCTGCAACATGCACACGGAAAAACTCATCCAGGTTATTAGAGAAGATTCCCAAAAAATGTACGCGCTCAATAACAGGCACACTTTCATCTTCCACCTCCTGTAAAACACGCTCGTTAAATGAAAGCCAGCTCAATTCTTTGGGAAATAAAGGCACATCGTTAGACATTACAAAACCATGAAAAGCACCCAGTATCTAACGACAGCCTAGAAATCCAGATCATTCCAAAAACAGCTTAAATACGGGGCTAAGGGGTCAACATTAAGTAAATAAATATGCCACTGAAATGCAACTTTGGGCAAGCACCTATAACATTTTAACGACCTAGTATGGCTTCACAATTTTCTGCCACACTAATCCAACACATAAATTGGCACAAACAAATAAAAAACATCTTTTATTTATAAAAGATATTGAATAATTTTGTCATATTTCTATGAATGGCGCCTTTTTGGTGCGTTATAAATTGACTGCACCGACTTTTGGACTGAAAAGTGGCAAAATGAATAATAGAGCGTCTGACTACATCCATTAGCGCTTTCAACGGGATATCGATGCAAGCTCCAAACGAACGCTACGCAGCCCTAGATTTGGGCTCAAACAGTTTTCATCTGCTCCTGGCGGAATTTCGCGATCAGCGTATGGTACGTCTGCACACAGATAGAGCCATGGTGCGTCTGGCCGAGGGGCTGGATATTAACCACCAATTGGACCCGGCAGTAACCGAACGGGCCCTGGCTGCTCTGCAACGCTTTCAGCCAGTGATGGATAAGCTACCCCTCGACCATGTTCGTGTTGTGGGTACAAATACACTGCGCTTGGCTGCGGCCAATGCCGATGGTTTTTTGGAAGAAGTGGAATCAATACTCGGTGTACCGGTAGAAATTATCAGCGGCATCGAGGAGGCCCGCCTGATCTTTACCGGAGTTCTCGCCGCCGCCAATGGCCCCACTCGCTTGCGCTGCATTATTGATATTGGCGGTGGCTCTACGGAGCTGGTTCGCGGTGGTGATACTCCACAGCAACTGGAAAGCCTGGATATAGGTTGTGTTTCCTACAGTAAACGTTTCTTTGCCGATGGCCTGATCAGCCGCAATACCGTAAACCACTTTCAGCGCGCACAGCGCGCAGCGCGGGCCGAATTGCAGGAGTTACAGCATATTGCCGAGGGCACGGAAGTCACCGGTTGCTCCGGGACTATCAAAGCGGTTGCCAGGATTTGTAATGATGGTGAAGTAAAGGCAATCAGACGGGAAGATATCGAACATCTCTCGCACAGGGTTTCCTCCGCCAAACATATCGCAGATCTCGATTTGCCCTACCTGGATGCGGAGCGTCGCCCGGTATTCGCTGCCGGTCTGGCGATACTGTATGCAATATTTTGCGAACTCGACATTACGCGTATGGCAGTCTCCCCCTATGCGATCCGTGAAGGCATAGTGCACGACTTGGCCGGGCGCTTGCACGGCGGGGATCGACGTGCAGATACGATTGCCGCCATGGTAAAACGTTGGCAGATAGATACCAACCAGGCACAACGTGTCAGTTCAACCTCACTCAAGCTCCTGCAACAGTTGCGTCCCCAGTACCCACCAGAAGGCAAGGTGCGGCTGCACTGGGCTATCCAGTTGCACGAAACCGGCCTGGCCCTAACTCACAGCAGCTTCCGCAAGCTGGGGGCCTATATGGTTAAACACGCCGATATGGCCGGATTTGCCAAAAGTGAACAGGAGCACCTGGCCTATCTGGTGCACAACCAACGGGGAAGAATCAAACCGCCACGGGAGCACTATGGCTTCCACCCCAGCCCAGACCTTCTGTTATGCCTGCGCCTCGGATGTATTATTCACCGGGACCGCACCGAACGCAGCCTGGACGGCTTAAAGCTATATGACCAGGGAGACGCCTATCACCTGGAAGCCGATCAACAGTGGCTGGAGGATAGCCCGGCAATTGCAGAATTGTTGGAGCAGGAAGAGCAACACTGGCGCTCACAAAATCGGCCCCTACAGATAACGGCGATATAAGAGCCAGGGGCCCCTGTGAGCCACACTGGACACTGGCGTTTTACACGAATATTCACCCTACAATCAAAAGCTATGAAACTGAGCGAAGTCACTCTCGAACACCACTATGCGGATATGGGGGAAGCCTTTGGCACCCCCATAGCACCCACTCCTTTCCGCCGCCCCAAGGTAATCGACACCAACCCTTCAGTGCTGCAACTATTGGGAATAGACCCCAACGAGAAATCCGATCCCGCCTGGGCCGAGCTGGGCTGCGGCGCCCGCCTGTTTAAAGGAAGCCGCCCATTTGCGATGAAATACACCGGTCACCAGTTCGGGGTCTACAACCCGGACCTGGGGGATGGGCGAGCACTGCTATTGGGTGAAATCGAGAGTGAAGGCCGGCGCTGGGAACTGCATTTAAAGGGTGCAGGAAAAACGCCCTACTCCCGCTTTGGCGATGGCCGCGCGGTATTGCGCTCCACCATACGGGAGTACCTTGCCAGTGAGGCACTCTACGGCCTCGGTATTCCCAGCACCCGGGCACTGTGCATTGTTGGAAGCGACGAACCAGTCACCCGAGAGAAAATCGAAACCGGGGCCATGCTGATCCGAGTGGCGGAAAGCCATGTGCGTTTCGGTCACTTTGAATACCTGTTTTACACCAAACAACTGGAGGCCCTGCAGGAGTTGATCGGGGTTACTTGTCGACGCTTTATACCGGGTACAGAGGGTATGGCAGTGGGCGACCAAGCTGAAGCACTGCTGCGCTTTACCACCCGCCGCAGTGCAGAGCTGGTTGCAGCCTGGCAGTCCGTAGGCTTTGCCCACGGCGTGCTCAACACCGACAACATGTCGATTATTGGCGACACCTTTGACTACGGTCCCTACGCCTTCCTGGACGACTACGACCCCACTTTTATCTGCAATCACTCCGACCACACCGGCCGCTACGCCTTTGAACAACAGCCCGGTGTCGTACTGTGGAACCTAAATGCTCTCGCCCATGCACTGTCGGCCTTTGTCGGTGTAGACGCTCTGCGCGAATGCCTGGAGCAATTCCAGCCGGTGGTAAGTGAGGCCTATGCGCAACGTATGCGGGCCAAACTGGGCCTGGAAAAAGAAGAAGATGGCGACCAGGCCCTCTGCTCGGAACTGCTGAAGTTGCTTCAACACGGCCAGGCTGACTACAGCCTGTTTTTCCGCGCCCTGGCCCACTACCGGGGGGAGCGTCCGGCCAGCGCTTTACACGAGTTACTCAAACCCTCTCACCACAGCGCCCTGGATCAATGGCTGGAGCACTACGATCGCCGCCTCACCCGGGAGACAAATAACTCCCGGGAGCGCAATCTAGCCATGCTGTCGGTTAACCCGAAATACATTCTGCGCAACTATTTGGCACAGAAGGTCATCGAGGCTGCTGAAGATGGCGACTATCATCCTTTGCGGACTCTGCGCCAGTTACTGCAATCCCCTTTCGCCGAGCACCCGGAGCGAGAAGTCTGGGCCAGTGCACCGCCAGAATCCGGCAAGCGTATCCCCTTGAGCTGTTCCTCTTAAAGGTGCCTTTGGGTAACTCACAAAGGTCCCGAAATTGGGACAAATAGAGAGAAAAGGCAGGGATATGTGGCCAAATGCTACTTTTTGACTGTTAGATTTTACCTGATGACGACTAGCCCACTGCCCTCGCAGGTGACTTGATGTAATATCTGGGTCACCCTACTTTACATAGGAAAATAAGTGATGATTAGAAACCTGCTTCTGGCCACTTTTGGCCTGCTGTTCGCCCTGCAGGCCAGTGCTGCAGATATCCTGGGCAACTGGCGCACTATCGATGACGAGACTGGAGAGACAAAGTCCATCGTCAACATCTATGAAAAGGATGGGAAGTATTACGGCAAGGTAGTAGATCTTCTGATGAAGCCTAACGACACCGTTTGCGACAAGTGCCCAGGCGACCTGAAAGGTAAGCCCATTGTCGGCATGGATGTCATCAGCGGGCTGGAAAAGAAAGGGAAAAAATACGAGGACGGGGAAATTCTCGACCCGGTAAAAGGCAAGGTATACGACCTGAAAGTCTGGCTCGGGGATGACAACACCCTTAAGCTGCGCGGCTACCTGGGCTTCCTCTACCGCACCCAAACTTGGCACCGAGTTCAATAAGCAACTAGGTGCAGCTCTCGGGCCCGAGTTCTATCGGGCCCAGAACCCTCTCTCTCAGATCCAGTTAAAGCACCACCCTGCCGCTTTCACCGCTCGTTGCACGAGCCGAAACCACTTTATCGTCTTCACTGGTATCAATTCGTACCTTGGCGCTCATACCTGCGCGCAGAGGCGGAGAATCCTTGAGGGGATAAAGACGCAGGCGCACTGGCACCCGCTGCACGACTTTCTCCCACTTGCCACTGGCATTCTGCGGCGGTGTGGAAGCAAACTCACTGCCACTGGCGGGACTCATACTGTCCACCTGAGCCTGCCACTCAAAATCCGGGTAGGCATCCAGGGTCACTTCCGCCTGCTGGCCCGTGCGCACGCGACCCAGCTCGGTCTCTTTCAGGTTGGCCTCCACCCAAAGGCCAGTGGAGCCAATCATTTGCAGCAGGTTAATGCCCAGGGTGGCCATCTCCCCCACCTTGGGTACGGTATTGGCGATAGTGCCATCCACGGGAGCAATAATGCGCGTGCGCGATAATTGGTAGCGGGCGGTATCCAGTTGCGCTTGAGCCACTTTTAAATCTGCCTGCTCTTCCAGGGCAATACTCGGGTCGCCTCCCAATTCAGCGCGCAAGCTGGAGAGCTTCTCAGCATTAATGGTGATCTGGGCGCGAGCGCGCTCCAGCTGCTGGCGGGCGCTGTCCAGCTCCGCCTCGGAAAACGCCACCTTGCTCAGTTTTTCATTGCGCTCCAATTGGCGGCGGTAAAAGTCCGCATCTTTGCGCGCCTGCTGCAACGCTGCATCTGCTTCAGCATATTCTGAACGACGAGCGAGCAATTCGTTGCGCACCTGGGCCAGGCGCGCCTCCGCCTCAGTCACCGCCAGTTCGAAGGCCGTGCGGTCGATCTGAATCAATAATTGCCCTTTCTCCACTACCTGGTTGGCACTCACCAGCACCTGGGTGACAACACCACTAACCTCAGGCGCCAGGGAAATCTTATCCGCTTTCACGTAAGCGTTCTCTGTCTCGACAATATCGCTGCCGCGCAACAGGTTCCATCCCCCTATCAGGACGGCCAGTACCAGAAAAAAGGAGAGTGCGAACTCTCGTTGCCCGGCGCGGTCTAGCTTAATTGACAGCTTTTCAGTCACATTCAATCTCTTCACGTGTCAAATTCTTGCGCAACCGCAATAGCAGCGACTGCAATTGATCCACCTCTGCGGCGGAAAAGCCCGCAAGTGCCTCACTGCGGGTCTGCTGGGCTACGCCGCCCAGTAACTCAAGGGCCGGCATTGCCTGCTCCATCAGATAAATACGGAAACAGCGCCGGTCCTCGGGATCGGGTCTCCGCTCCACCAGCCCCTCCTTCTGGAGGTTATCCAGCTGGCGCGCCAGACTGATCGGCGCTAGGTCCAGGCGCTCGGCCAACTCTGCCTGCTTGAGGCCCTCCTCACGCAGTAGATGCCAAAGCACCTGCCAGCGGGATCCACTCAGTCCGTGGTCCTTGGCTCTGCGGTCGAAGTTTCGCCGCAGCAGCCGTGCTGCACTGTGTAGCTCAAAACTCATTTCAGTAACGGCATCTTCCCTGGACATATCCGCTCTCCCTGTCTAAGGCCGCTCATTATAAGCCTGCTTATTATTTCATCAATGTGCGAGTTATCAATATCCCAAAACCCCATTAAAAAAGGCGGTCACTAGGACCGCCCTTTCGACCTGCATCCGGGATGGGTCTATTTCTCCAGAACCTCGATCTTATCGACCTTCTGGAAGCCCCGGGGCAGCTTGTTGCCGCGCCGGCCACGCTCGCCGCGATAGTGATCCATCTCCGAGATCTTGATCTTGGTATGGCGCTTACCGGCGTGAACGACCAGTTGGTCCCTGCCCTTCAATACGGCAACACCGATGACCACCTCTTCGCGGGCCGCAGCGCGGGCTGAAGTGATATTAATAATCTTGTTGCCCTTGCCTTTGGACAATTCCGGCAATTCAGTCACCGGGAACACCAACATGCGCCCCTCGGTGGTCACCGCTGCCAGCAGAACATCATCGAGGCTCTCCAGCAATTGAGGGGAAAGCACCTGGGCTCCCTTGGGCAGGGTCAGCATGGCTTTACCCGCCTTATTGCGCGACTGCAAATCCGAGAGCTTGGCGATAAAGCCATAGCCCGCATCGGAAGCCAGTAACACTCGCTGCTCATCAGGGCCCATCAACAAGCCCTCAAAGGTGGCACCGGAGGGGGGATTGATACGCCCGCTGAGGGGTTCGCCCTGCCCTCGTGCCGAGGGCAAAGTATGGGAGGCAATGGAATAACTGCGACCGGTGCTATCGAGTAGTAGCGCGGGCTGGTTACTCTTGCCCCGCGCGGCAAAACCGAGACTGTCCCCCGCCTTATAACTGAGTGCTGCCGCATCAATTTCATGGCCCTTGGCCGCGCGAATCCAACCTTTTTCAGAAACGATAACGGTGATGGGATCTGAAGACAGCAGCTCGGATTCACTAAATGCCTTGGCCTCTTCACGAGCCACAATCGGGGAGCGGCGATCGTCGCCAAACTCTTTGGCTGCGGCCAGAAGCTCTTTCTTGATCAGGGTCTTGAGGCGACGCTCGCTATTCAGGGTCTTGGTGAGGGTATCGCGCTCTTTTTCCAGCTCCGCCTGCTCGCCGCGAATCTTCATCTCTTCGAGGCGCGCCAACTGGCGCAGCTTGGTATCGAGAATGTAGTCCGCTTGGATATCCGTGAGCTCAAAGCGATCCATCAGCTCCTGCTTGGGCTCGTCACAGGTACGGATAATTTCGATCACTTCATCAATATTGAGGAAGGCAACCAATAAACCTGCCAACAGGTGCAGGCGCCTCTCAACTTTATCCAGACGGAACTGCAGACGACGGCGGGTGGTAGTGGCGCGGAAAGTCAGCCACTCCCGCAGGATTTTATCGAGGGACTTCACCTGCGGGCGCCCGTCGATACCGATCATATTCATATTGACGCGGTAGTTGCGCTCAAGATCGGTAGTGGCAAACAGGTGATTCATCACCGATTCCATATCCACCCGATTGGATTTCGGCACAATTACCAAGCGCGTCGGGTTTTCGTGATCCGACTCATCACGCAGGTCGCTCACCATGGGCAGCTTCTTCGCCTGCATCTGCTGGGCAATCTGCTCCAACACCTTGGCACCGCTCACCTGATGGGGCAGCGCAGTAATGACAATATCGCCGTCTTCCTTACTCCACAGGGCGCGCATCTTGATAGAACCGCGACCGGAGGTGTAAATCTTACGGATATCATCCCGCGGCGTAATAATTTCTGCCTCAGTGGGCATATCCGGGCCGAGAATATGCTCACACAGCTCTTCTACTGTGGCCTTGGGATTTTCCAGCAGCTCTACAGTCGCGTTGACCACTTCGCGCAGGTTATGCGGGGGAATATCCGTAGCCATACCCACGGCAATACCGGTGGTACCGTTCAATAGAATATTGGGCACCCGCGCAGGCAGTACGCAGGGCTCATCCATGGTCCCGTCAAAGTTAGGCTGCCAGTCCACAGTGCCCTGACCCAGCTCCGACAGCAGCACTTCCGAATATTTACCCATGCGCGACTCGGTGTAACGCATCGCGGCAAAGGACTTGGGATCATCCGGCGAGCCCCAGTTGCCCTGGCCATCAATCAGGGGGTAGCGATAACTAAACGGCTGTGCCATCAATACCATCGCCTCGTACACGGCACTATCACCGTGGGGATGGTACTTACCGATCACATCACCAACGGTGCGCGCGGACTTCTTATACTTGGCAGTATTCTTCAGGCCCAGCTCGCTCATGGCGTAAACGATACGCCGCTGTACAGGCTTAAGGCCGTCACCGATATTCGGCAGGGCGCGGTCTAGGATCACATACATGGAGTAATCCAGGTACGCCTTTTCGGTGTACTCCTTTAACGGCAGGCGCTCTGTGGCCTCATAAACAGAGGTGTCGGTCATACAGCTCTCGTTATTCGATTCGGAAGGAGCGGATTATGGCGGACTGGAGCGGGAGGTTCAAAGGGAAGCTGAAAAAGGAAGGGGAGAAGCTCATTGTAAGTTCAATACAATCTCTAAAGCTTACCCAAAAAGTCCGGCGGGTATCGAACCAGCCTAATGCATTCTTAAGGAAATAGGACTCCCAGGTAAAATTTCGAGAAGCACACCTACTGAGTGTGCCTCTCTCAGAGCCAACTTTATTTCTGGCTGCACTCGCCAGCTTTAGCAAGCTTTAATTTTGTAATATCAGCTTTACCTTCTTCAGACTCAACAAGCTTCAAATCTGCACCACCAACGAACACACCCATCTTAATGTATTGTTCGATAAAGTAATTTTCACCTGCTTTTACATCAACCAGTAGGTCATTCGGGGAGAACTCCGACTCGGTTGAGACCTTATGTTCTTTATCCCCAATAACCTCCTGGTAGAAAAAGACGTTGGGTGCAGATTGACCAACACATTCATCATTAACCCAGATATCTTTCTTCAGAGTAGTACCGGGACCAGAAGCTCTATAGATGTAGAGACCAGCATTCCCCTCAGTAGGTGAATTGAACTCTTTAGCTTTATTAGATAACTCATCACTCTCCATAGGAACCGACGCGCAACCCGCAAAAAGAGATGTAGCTATAGAAAGCACCGCTAATTTTTTGTACATGTTTTATCCCCAATATAATTTAACACCTGCTAACGACTGTTTTTTGTACAGCTTCTGTGTTAACAGACGCGCATCATATCAGCTTGACTACCAACTAGAACCTTTAATCAAATTGATCAGGGAGAAAAAACTCGACTCTTCAGCCATATCCACAAAGCTTGAGTATTCCACCGACTTTTAAGGTGAAGGAAATTGAAATAAATAGACACGATTATACCTGAGCTAAAGCTGGAATCACTGAGCATTGGCCCACTTAAAAAAGTACAACTAATGATGACGAAAGCCAGAAGGAAATGGCAAATCACAGGTGGCGGCAGCAAGTTATGTTGGTACCACTGCAAAATACCTGGTGGGACGAAACAATAGGCGAAAACTTTAATCAACCAATGGGACATACATTAAACACTTTAAGATTTCCCGAGAATACGACAGACCGGCAGATAAGCCGGCTATCCTTCATAGAGAAACAACGCTTGGCACTTATTCTCGAGCTTTCCTACACCGCACAAGCTTTTTTACAGGATGGGCCCAGTGTCAATATGGAGACAGATACTACTAGTAAAATAGAAGCATGACTTATGGTTGAAATCAGCAATCACCAATATCCCACCACCTGGACGCCCCATAAGAAAGGGCAGATCCAACGAGTGTAGAGCAGGCATTTTGAAATTAATGGGAGTAGCTTATTAAGTCACAATTAGTGTGATCATCTTTGATGGTGGCAATTATCGTTGGCTGCGACGTTGGTAGTCGTCCTGGCAACTTGCTCCAATATCACACGATCACAGCGCAGCAAGCCACTGATTGTCGCGGCAGTACGCACAGCGGTTCAATTGCCTCTTGTCGAGGTCATACTGGAAGTCCTTATCGCTATTGGTACCTTGTATAAGGCTCCACCATTTGGGCTGAAAATAAATTAGTTAATAGATCATCTCATAATGCAACGATACAACCGTATGTCTCTTTATGTAACTTTCCCTCTACTGGGAACCTATTTCTTTCCGAATTGTGATGTCTATTTGTTGCTACTCACCAGCAGTCACTTTCTGTGCCTATCCTTGTCAGCATCCGCGCATCGCAATTCTTACCTGATCGACAAGGGGTGTCTTTTCAACAGTTTTTCTACTACTTTCTGTAAGTGCCAATTTTCTTAGGCTGTAAAATTGATACCGTTCTCGCTCAACTATAATTATCTCATTAGTGCCTTCCTCATGATCAGGATAAGAACCAACTCCATCAACCGACCCACCCCTTACCGACTGCACTTATTAAAAATCAAGCCCTTCAAATAATAGCTTCCGGCATACAGATTAAAATATCGATACAACTAAAATTTTCTCCTCCACTGGTTTTTAGATAAAATTACAAAATAACAACCACAACAACACCTACAAAATTTATATCACCAGATTTTCATTGTCACCGTCCTTAACAGATCCTACAATTTTTACAGGTTATAGATTTAATCCATAACCCCAGAGCATCAAGACGTTCCCCAATCCAAGAAAGACCAAAAATTCATATACAAAGAATAACAAATTAAAAGATAAAACTTACTTTACACAAATGATCATTTGCTGATAATTTCTAGTAAACACTAATCTCCACGAAGCTCATGTCAACTCTGGTGCTAAAAAATATTTTTGTAGGTTGTCTTCAAAATATAAATTTAACCATGGCATCTGGCCAAATTATTTGCTTATCGGGTCCATCTGGCTCAGGGAAAAGCCGCTTACTCAGAGCCATAGCTGACCTTGAACCCTACACAGGCGACATATGCTTTAAGAATAAATCCCAGAGTACATATCCAGCACACCAGTGGAGAAAGCATGTGATGTTGGTTCCCGCGCAGACTGCCTGGTGGGAAGAAACTGTCGGCGATCACTTCGCAACACCCATGAATGATGCACTTAAACTTCTCAGCTTTCCTGAGGACGCGGTAAAGTGGCAAGTAAATCGACTCTCTTCGGGAGAAAAGCAGCGCCTGGCTCTTATTCGCGCAATATCCTACAAACCTCAAGCGCTTCTTCTAGATGAGCCTACGGCCAACCTAGACGCCAAATCTGCGCATGAGGTAGAGCAATGGCTGACAGGGCTCATTGAGGAGCACAAGCTACCTACGATTTGGGTAGCTCATAGCCAGGAGCAGATTCGAAGGGTAGCTCACCGCCACTTGGCCATTGTTGATAATCAACTGGAAGAACAGGAGATCCGTCGATGAGTGTAATCGACCTATCCTGGTGGCAGCTGTCTTTGGCAGCGGGGTTGGTACTGGCTCTAGCCGTATGCACTCATGTAGCGCGACTGCAACTAAGTAGATCGTTAATTGTTGCCGCTCTACGCACGGCTATTCAGCTCACCCTGGTTGGACTGGTACTGGAAACCCTTTTTGCGGTTGGCACCCTACTTTGGATGGGACTTCTGGCCTTGGCAATGCTGCTATTTGCCGGGCAGCAAGTGGCAGCCCGACAAAAGTATCGCCTGCTCGGTGGTTGGAGCTTTGCCGTGGGCACCTTATCGATGCTGGTGTCCGCTTTCAGTATCACCATATTAAGTTTGGCCGTACTGATTGGCCCTACTCCCTGGTACCAACCACAGTATTCCATTCCTCTTTTAGGTATGTTGCTGGGTAATACAATGACTGGTGTTGCCCTAAGCCTGGACCGTCTAACCGAAAGTATGCACCGCTCCAAGGATATTATTGAGAACCGCTTGATGCTGGGGCATACCTGGCAACAAGCCAGCTTGGAGTTTCGACGGGATGCGATGCGTGCAGGATTGATGCCGACAATTAATTCCATGGCTGCCGCTGGGATAGTATTTTTGCCAGGAATGATGACAGGACAGATTCTCTCAGGTACCTCCCCCACAATTGCCGTCAAATATCAAATTCTGATTCTTTTTGCGATTGCATCAGGCACCGGTTTCGGCACTTTTCTCGCCGTTGCCCTGGCCTCAAGGCAGCTCTTTGATAAGCGGGAGCGCCTGCGTACTGATCGCCTGATCAAAAATGTCTAAAAGTCTGTGGAGAGGTGATTCGATCGAAGGAGGGAGCGCTGGACTCCTGAGAACCAGCGCTCTATTAACCTTTAACGGCCAAAGAATAAGATAGCCCCGGCGATAATCAGACCTACCAGCAAGGCCCATACACCCCGCAGCATCAGCGATCGGGCATATTCCGCCTCTTTGTAACGCAATGCATAGGGAATACCGGTAATCGGCCCGAGGACGATCGTTACAATCCCCCAAACCCAGCGCTTGTTACCCAAGGCCGTCAACGCAGCCATCAGGCCACCAAACCAGCATAAAGTTACGCCAATTACAATTACCACCAACGCCAGGATGGACCACCATTGGTTGGCCAGGAAAATTTCTACAATTTGGGTTTCAGTCATGGAATTTAGCCAGTCCGTATTACCTTCCGATTACATCTTAATGCTCTCGGCACCTTAAAAGATTAGGTGCTTCCAGAACGAGACATCCGGATACCAACGCAAAGATGCTAAAAGAGCCGCCGCAGTGAGCGAAACCCATGCAGATGACCCTTTTGGTACCCTTCTAAGCTGAAATCACCATTGAGGGGAGCGGCGATACAGCCCTAGGACGCTATAGTAACCCTAAAGTGAATCCCGGGCGCATATTCCGTCTTGACTAAAAGATACCCATATAGATAGCGAGCACTCACTATCATGAGTACTCGGTAACTATCTCCAGCCCCGTGATCTTCTGGGTATCGTTGGCAAATTCGTAGTAATCCGGCTTTTCATCGATAAAGATTTGATGGGTCATTGTTGTCTCGGCCGGAAGATCAAAGATCCCCGCTGGCACTGAGTACTGGGAAGTTTCCTTTAAGCGATAAAAGAGGTGCGAACCGCACTTTGAACAAAAACCCCGTTCAGCCCAAATTGATGAATCAAATACACTGACATGTTCCTCACCGGTAATCTCAACACTGGTTTGACAATCCACCGCCAACAGAGGACCACCGCCCCATTTTTTGCACATACCGCAGTGACAAACCCCCAGATTTGAAGAGGGCAAAGATGCGCTAATTGTCACTGAACCACAGAGGCAACTTCCGTGCACTTGAGTCATATTGTTTTACCTTACTATTACTTATATCAGGAAACGAATAGAATCAAATATTTGTGAAACCTTTCACAAATAAAACTACAAACTAACTTTTATTAATATTCCTTGCAGCGTCGCTGAAACCAGCTGACCCGCTTCTCATAATTAACCGGGCAATTTTCCTGGCAAGCTTCACCTAGATCATTTAAAGACTTAGCCTCGGGATAATAAGCCACAGTTTTCCCGTTGATTACATGAGAATACCCAGTATCAACAGAAGAAATTAGAAAGTGATTATCTTTACTCCCAATAAGAACCTTATCTCGGGCAAGCGCATAAACATCATACTGCCATATACCCCAAGCATTCCAACCATTCATGATCAAACAAGTGGACATAGTTTTTAGGGGTTGCCGCTCTTCCTTCGCCTGCTCTGCGGAAAGAAGAGGGGCGAATAAAAAAACAAGCATAATTAGTATTTTTTTCATATGCAGCCCTAATGAGTATTCAGAACTTAAAAACACACACAATGTTAGGAGAAAAATTTTTGATATATTGAATGTCAGACTCACTATGCCGGAATTCTACGACCGCATCAAGGAAGCAACTTGCAAGCCATAATTCAAATTAATTTGAAAATTACGTTAATCTAAAGGCAGAGCTGGAGACTACTTAACCCCATAACAACCTGTAAAAATGTCCCAACTCTCACCCTGCAAATAACAAATCTTAGAAAAAGCCGAAAAACTGATGCATATTTAAACACAGTGAATCGTTTCACAAAAATAAGGCAAACAATCTTATACGTACTAATTACAGCAAAATAAATAATTAACGCTGCCCTCAATAACGGCCTTGACACCCTAACAAACCTATAGCGATACGAAGCTACCACAATCTGTAAGGCAGGAAGGGACGACGGAAATTTGTACCATTATTTATATAGATATAAATGTTACATACTTATTTAATTCGAAAATTCCACCCTTGGATCACCAAAATCCTTACCAATATAGTCAGATGCGCAAGGGATTAATTCTGAAGCCTCTATTCCCGCATCAATCAAATACTTTTCGACATTTCGGCTTCGCTCCATTGCCAAATTTTCAAGTTCCTCACGAAGTTCCAGAGATGGGTTTTGATAAAAAGCAACTTGAGTTCTTCCGCTTCTGCTCATACCTGCCATGGAATAGGGGTACAGGGCTTGCCAGTCCCGGGCATTAGAGATGCCGCATACTCCTGGTCGTGCGTCAGGGTTCTTAAGTAAAACAAAGACCATACGCTGTAGTTGTGTCAGTGCTAAATTAGTTAATTTTGCACTTCCAGGCTCAAAGTCAATAGACGCAAATGATTTCGCCCTGAAACGCCCCCAGGCATAACGTGCCAACAAATATACGCCATAGGGAGTCAAATAGCTTATCAAGGCATCTATAATTGCCTTTTGTAGCAACTCACTAAATACAAAACTAAAGGAGAACTTGGGATCGCGAATATTGCCGCTAACAGGCATGCCAAACTTGATATCCCCCCGCCCGTCTTTCAGCAACCATAGAGCAATATTCAAGGGAATCAGCGTGGACTTCACCGGTAGCTGATCATCTTTCCGCACCCGGCGAACTTTTAGTTTTTCCAGTCGTATATCGGCAAAGCCATCGAGTTCATTTTCAAATACCCGAATATTAACTACCGCATCTCCCTGCCCCTGAAGGATTTTGTAACCTAACAACTTGGCCATATAAGGCGTAGCAGGTATCAAATTTACGCTGGTGAGATATCCGGTAAGATCAGCATTCCACTTTTTATCTCCCAAGTAATCTACAGTTCCCCCTATCTGAACCTCACCAAATCCGCCAGGCCTTCCATTAACAACAATCACCGCAGGGGGGTGTTCGGCCAAGTTACTTAAATCACTGAGATTAAAGTTGATATCCCGGACCGGTAAGCGGGCCCTGAATTCATCTTGATAGTCTACCCAACTAAAAGTGCCGTGTTTTAGGTAGAGGTCACCGAGATGATAAAGTAGCGGCGGGCTGCCCTTCTCCCTGAAAGCAAATGTGTCAATACCACCAAAGCCTCGCAGTTCATTAATTTTTCGGGCCACCGGAAACTTCCCCGATAAATCCCTTAAGAGAATAAATCGAGGGCGCAGAAAGTCGATAAAACCAATAGTGAGTGTTTTCTTAGGGCGGTAGTAGCTCAAACCTTCAACCCACAGGGACTTAAAATCAGCCACCCATCTATGGCGATCAAAATCCAAACTGTCCGGGTTTCTCTCAAAAAAATGAAAGTGAATTGCCTCACCACTGGCAAAGCGCCATTCAGTATCGGTAAAGAGCAAATGCGACAAGGTTATGCTCTCACCGTGCACTAACTCTTCCCCAGAGGGTGAAAGTAAAGTGATGCCATTGACCCTCACAACAGCAAGTTCTGCCCCCTGACCACGGCGGTAGTTCCCCTCCAGCATTAAACTCGAGAAGCTGAAGCAATGATCTCCCTGATCCAAGTAACCACTGGGAAAACATCCTGCAATTTCCTTAAACTGTAAATCCTTGAAATCAACTCCCTGTCGACTGATGTTTAATTGCCCGGCCCCCATACCGGATACCGATAAAAGTTTAAGTGGCAATTCCTGTGGAAAATTTTGCTCATGCAACTGTACATTACTTATTTTTATCCCAGAAAGGATAAGCTGCCTTCCGCCAGTGCCAGTAATACCTTCTGCCTTGCCAATACTAAAGGCCCCAAATTCATAACAGGGCGCTATCTTTTCGTCTTTTAATAGTCCCCCTGGCATACATCCCCTCGCACCAGAGGCTTTCGCCAAAGATTCCCCTTGCAAGGAGATATTATCAATTTCAAATTTTGGTATTTTCAGTGGCCCCAAATTTTTCCTGGGTATTGATAACCCAACCATTTCTACAGAACCTTGAACTGACCAGGGGTGTGACAATTTGATTTTCTGTAATCCCGGCATGGATAATTTATCAACCCCAAAACAATGGTGGGAGTCACCTGCCCTGGCCCGACTCAGCTTATCCACAGTTACTGCAAGCCCCGTATCCCGCGTACACACCCGGATATTCTGCAAGCTTAGATTCGACACTGAGAACTCTGCACCTCTATCCCAGATAAATCGACTCCAACTCAAGCCCTGCACACCAGCTTCTAAATAGTCGCTACCCTTTTGCCAAAAAGCGATAGGCTTACTCTTTAACGGCCCTAAATCCAAGCGGGGGGCGCCTGAATCTATACCCAATTTTACCCAGGAATCACCAAAGCTTATTTGTGGGGTCTCAATGCAATCGGCAAGACCCATATCTTCATTATTTTCAGAAGAATAAGATCTCAACCCACAAAGCAGAACATCATCGATATTGAGCCCATAAAAATCGAGAGTATTGGAGGAAAAAGACGTTCTCTTCGTGAATACTCGCCCCAGTTGCAACATGGGTACAGTTTCAAAGTCCTCCTTTAATTCCACTTCTTCGATCGACCAACCGCTTTGTCCTACCGAATGGATGTCTTGCCCAAATACACAGGTCGGTATCGATTTATTAGTCTTCGCTAGCCAGGGAATACACAAGGTTACTCTGTCAGCAACAACATCCTGCAATGCAATTTTTGACTGGGTAGGTTTTTCCCGGGACCATAGCAACTCTAGCTTTGGTATAAGTACACGCCCAAGGTCGAAGACATTCTCGCCAGACAGGTTTTTCAGCTGCACGGATTGAATTGCTGAGTCATCCATATTGGCAATTAGATTGCGTTGGCTGAAATAAACGAAGGAGTAATCTCCCAGTGAAAGGCGCTCAACATCTACACAGTGAATATTTAGTGAACTCACTTGCCTACCGCCGGGAAAGCAGCCACTCACCTGCTCAGCATTTGCACCGGGCAAAGCGAGATAAGATTCAGAGCCTGGTGTACGCCTATGTCTTAGTCTGGCAAGGGGCAGCTCTATCTTTTTTAAGTCAAATAATTTCCTGCCTCCCTTTGTCTTCGCTTCAGCACTAACCACGGAAAATTTTTTTACAGAGAGATCTATCCCCTGCTGCCAAGATATAAAGAGTGGCTCCCTTTGCTCTAATGAGTGGATATCAAAGCAAACTGGCAGGTTTTCGTGACTTTTGTTGGCGCGATAAAATAGCCTTTCCCAACCTTCAGTAAGACAACCAGCCAGTTTCTTCAAAACAAGGTTTTTTATTTCCAGATTTGGGTTTTCTATGGTGGCCAGCCCTAAGTCGTCAGGATTTTTATCCGCATCAATATTTTGTTGATCCAGTCTTCCTTTTTCGGTGCCGTAATTATCATCACCAACTCCTTGAGGAATACCCGGTAACTGACTGGTCGCCACCCAAGGATTAATTGTAACCTTTCTTTTATATAAGCTATCGCCACTTTCAAACTGCTGTATCAGTAAGCCATTTCCTGCACCAGCGGAATCATTTAGAAGTAATCGGTGAAGGCGCAGTTTTCCCAAAATGGCATAGCCATCTTCACCTCCCTGCCAGGCAAAATGTCCCTGCCCTGAAAAGCTGTTTAAACGTGCGCACAAAGGCTGCCAATCCGAGGGGAGAAAGTCCTGCGGCAAACACCCTGATAGTGACTGGATAAAAAAGTCCTGAGCAGATAGCGGGCCGTTACGACCTATTGTATCAATGGCCCGCCAGCGTAGGTCCTGTAGTTTAGCTCTGGGACGACCTCTGGCACCTATTGAAAATTGAGCCAATTGCAGAGGACCGCTGGAAAGCCCCCAATCAATATTGTGTTCAGCAGAGCCGAACTGAAAGGCAAATTCCTCTGTACTTTTGAGACCAACCATAGAGACACAGTGATCGGGCTTCTTCCACAGACCGCCCGGTACACACCCATTGGCTGTTTCTATCGCAAGATGGGCAAAAGATAATATTCGCGTTTTGGCATGAAACTGAAGAGGACCAAATACACCATTATTAGCCCTGATGGGATGGCTGGTAGATCGAGCCATATCCAAGAGGTAGCCCCGATTAATTGAACTGGCCCCTGTATTTATTTTTAAGCGATCGTTCCAGTCGAAAACCGTTTTTTCCGACAGGTCTAAATTAGCCGCTCGCAGGCACAGGTGGGAATTGGCGTTACGCAGATGTCGTGGACACCAATCAAATGCCTGGGCAAAGCCTCGCCTCCATCCCAAGCGCTTTTTCGGGCGCTCAAAATTAAACTCACTGATGCTAATAACCCCGGCCCGCCAATCCTGCCAAAGGCGATCACTGTGCCTCAGTACAACACTCTCACCATTGAGCTGCCGCCACTGGGCACGAGCTTTGCGGCCAAACCCGAATTTCATATCACCTTCTGCGGCAAGCCGACGGGCGGAGGCGCAATGTCCAATCAGGCTTTGCAGCCCTGCTATTGCATCGGCCCAACGCTGTGGCGGGCATCCTATAAAGTATTCCGCAGTAAACTTGTTAAGATCTGTATTGAGGCTCGGCCAGGAAAAATTGACCTGAGTTCCTTCCAAACTGCCTATCACCGTGTTGTATCGTGATTTACCTCCCTCCCAGGCCAATAAATCACTGACCTGTACATCCCCAATAGCAATATCTACATTCAGGGGAACATCACCTTTGCGCCATAATGCCAGCGTAAATTTATCGGTTTGGAGTTTGCCGATGGCTGCGCAGGTAGCTTGGTTCCAAATAGGCTTGTGCAGGTAGCAAAGTTCACTATCCCGTATCTGGGCGCGACCGATTAGCAGCCTGAAATCGCGATCCTGCCGCGCTCCACCTCCAAGATTCCAGCCACCCACCTCCCACTCCCGGTACAGTTCACCCGGGTAAGATTGCAGGTCCATATAGGCACCGCTCACCGATGCCTTGGGCAAATGAGCTCGCCCCCATATCAGTTGCCACCAGCTGTAATCGAGCATTACCTCATGAGCAGAGAACCCCCGCCCTTCGCGATTCTCAGCTTTTACATCAACCGCTATAACACTTAGATCCAGCAGCGATACGCGTAGGTGATCCACGCGGAATTCAAGGCCTCGCTCCTCCATCCAGTCGCCAGCTTTTACCCGCACCCAATTTGCTGCCCACCAGTGAAGAACTTCCACCAGCAATAGCCCAGCTAGTAGCCACCAGATTAAGCGACGAAAAAAGGCACTCTGAGAAGCGGGCTCTGGGGGCATTAGAATTAAGCGCCAGAAAATGAATTTTACGCAGATTGCAACTGCAATTAGGCCCATACAGTAAAGACCAGCACCTGGGGATTTTTTTGCCTTGGCGCTGCTATTCGCGATAATAACCAGCTGCGTCGTCCATTCGCTCGCAGTCAAATGCGAACTGTCTACTATTTATCCAGGGGTGTATTTGCGCGGCGCGGAAGTTTGGGAAGCCAGTATCCTTACCGCCTCTCATTTTTTCTGTTACCCAGCCAGTGAGTAGACATGCAGGAGCATCCAAACTACCAGGACATCCTTTTGGTCGGCGGCGGCCATAGCCATGCTATTGTGCTGCAAATGTGGGCCATGAACCCTCTGCCAGGCGCGCGTCTGACCCTGGTCTCTCCCCAGGTGCAAACCGCCTACTCCGGCATGTTGCCCGGAATGGTTGCGGGCCATTACTCCCTGGAAGACACTCATATAGATCTGGCCAGGCTCTGCCGGGCCGCTGGTGCCCGCTTTATTCAAGCCTGTGCACACGAAATTGACATCGATAATCGCACCGTATCCCTATTGGGCAGGCCTCCCGTAGAGTACGACCTGCTCTCTTTGGATGTCGGTGCGACTCCCGCCCGCGAGTTACCGGGCTCCGAATTGGCAATCCCGGTAAAGCCTATCGGGCATTTCTACCGTTTCTGGCAAAAGCTGCAAAAACAGGTTGGTGAAAACACCTCGCCCTTCCGCTTGGGAGTTGTCGGCGGCGGTGCCGGAGGCTGCGAGCTGTCGATGTCAATGGCTCACGCTTTACAAGGTGCCGTTAAGAAAAAGCAGGTAGAGGTTCACCTGATTCATGGTGCCGCAGCGATTCCCCAGGGCTATCCGGTCAGAGCGCGCAAATTAGTCTCAAAGGAGATGCAAGAGCTAGGGGTTCAGTTACACCATAACTGGACCGTTAATGAAATTACCGAACAGGGTGTCGTTAATGGGAGCGGTGACTGCCTGCCCCTCGATCAGGTAATACTCACCACCAATGCCTGTGCTCCCCCCTGGCTGGCCAACTCGGGCCTGTCCCTCGATGACAAAGGCTTTGTGGTGGTGGATCAAACACTTCGCGCCCAGGGGCGGGAAGACGTTTTTGCAGCTGGTGATGTGGCCAGTTTCGCCCCAGAGCCTCTACCCAAGGCCGGGGTTTACGCCGTTCGCCAGGGGCCAGTTCTATTTCACAATCTGCGCGCCTCCCTGACCGGACGCCGCTTAAAACAATACCGGCCACAAAAAGATTTTCTCAGCCTGCTCTCCTGTGGTGGCAAGCGGGCTGTGGCAGTTCGAAATGGCTTCGCCGCTGCAAGCGGTCTGATGTGGCGATGGAAAGACTCTATCGACCGCACATTTATGCGACGCTTCAGTGAGCTGCCAATGGACATGGCTGATCACACTGCCAAAACCAAAGACATCGTCGACCAGCGCTCAGGCTCTTCTCTATCTCCTATGCGCTGTAATGGCTGTGGCGCAAAAGTTGGAGCCGACATCCTGCGCCGCACGCTGGCGACCCTTCCGGATCAGCATTCGGAATACCTGTTAAAGGGCGTCGGTGATGATGCCGCAGTTATGGACCTGCCGGCTAATCATTTATTAGTGCAGAGCTCCGACCAACTGCGTGCACCTGTAGATGATCCGTGGATATTTGGTCGCCTGGCGGCTCTGCACGCCCTATCCGACCTATTTGCTATGAATGCTCGACCCGCCACTGCACAAATCCTTGCAACCCTGCCTACGGCTGCAGAGGAAATTACCCGGCGAGACCTACAGCAGTTGCTCGCAGGCGCCATCCACGAGCTGAACCGGCACCACTGTGCCCTATCTGGAGGGCATACCGCCGAAGGTTCTGAAATGCTAATGGGCCTAACCGTCAATGGATTTTCCGAGCGGGAGCAACTCCTGGAAAAAACGGGGGCCCGCGGGGGAGACAGCTTGATCCTGAGCAAGCCATTGGGAGTAGGTACTATCCTGGCAGCAGAGGGCGCGGGAGAGGCTAAAGGCCTATGGTTGCAGCAGGCGCTGGAAACCATGTTGCATAGTAATGCCGACGCCGCAGAGATATTTGCCCGCCATAACGCCAATGCGCTGACAGATGTCACGGGCTTTGGCCTGCTGGGCCACCTATTGGAAATGCTCGGCCCTGAAGGATTAAGCGCGACACTGATCGCTGAGAATCTACCGCTAATCTCCGGCGCCGCCACTTGTATCGAGCGCGGATGGCTATCCAGCCTGCAACCGCAAAATGCCAATGCCTACGCCTTTGTGGAAAACCCCCAGGAGTGGCAGCGGTTACCCCAGTGGTCGCTGATTACCGATCCACAGACTTGCGGGGGGCTCCTCGCTGCTGTTCCTATTGACCAAGCCGAAGCCTGCGTGGGCGCACTGCTAGAACGCGGTTACACCCAGGCGTCAATAATCGGTGTAGTAACGGACTCACAGAATCCAGAAGTGAGCGTACACTTGCGCAAGTCTGCAGACTGGCGAGCGCTAATTTCACAGGACAACGAGACAGTACCAGGCCAGGTTTAAGGATTTTGCGAAACCGAAACAACAGCCGGTTATGAGCTTTGTATGATTTCTATTGAGAGAGGCCTTCACCGACTTTATTAACTTGTCATCTGTCTTTCAGCGCGACATACTGGCGTTAGAAAAAACATCGGTGACATATTTCCCGATACCAAAAAAGGTCTTCACAGATTGGGGAGTCGGCTTTTAGCAATCGACAGGAAGACCCCTATGAAAAAGATCGTCATTATTGGCGGCGGTGCCAGCGGCCTGCATTTGGCTACACGGCTCGGTCAATATTTTTCTTTTACCCCTTTCTTTAAGCGCCGCCGCAAGTCCCCCGCTGCACAAGTTACTCTGGTTGATCGAAATCGCACCCACCTGTGGAAACCACTGCTACACCAGGTTGCCTCCGGCGCATTGGATGCCAATATGGATGCACTGAATTATCAGGTGCATGCCCGCATTCACGGCTATGAATTTCAGTTGGGTAGCCTGCAGTCCCTGGATCGTGAACGACAGGTAGTCGGGCTCGGACCTGTTAATGATGAGGACGGTAGCGAGTTAGTACCCGCACGGGAATTGGAATACGATTATTTAGTGCTGTGTATCGGCGGGCACAGTAACGACTTTCATATCCCCGGCGTCAGAGAAAACTGCTTTTTCCTGGATAGCAGCAACGAAGCACAAAAATTTCACCAAAACCTTCTCAATCGTTTCCTGCGGCTGGAGACACATGTTGATGATAAGTTAAAAGTGGCAATTGTTGGCGGCGGTGCAACCGGTGTAGAACTCTCTGCTGAATTGGTGGATGCCGTAAAACAAGTCGGCAACTATGGACGCATTCGTCCCAATGCGATGGAAATCACCTTGATAGAAGGGGGTGAGCACCTACTCCCAGCACTACCAAAACGAATTGGAAATAATGCTGAACGCGAACTGGCCAAGATGGGGGTTAATATCCTTACGGGCCACCATATTGCTTCAGCAAACGAACGTGGACTTACCACCTCCTGTGGCAGGGAACTCCCAGCCGCAATCCGAGTGTGGGCTGCCGGCGTCAAAGCTCCGGGATTCCTCACCCAGCTGGATGGCCTCAGTACCAACCGACTCAATCAAATCGAAGTGGAAACTACTTTGCAGACCCAAACTGACGCAAAGATATTTGCCATGGGGGACTGCGCCAGTTGCATCGATGGCAATCACCAGCGAGTGCCTCCGCGCGCCCAGGCAGCACAGCAAATGGCTACCCTGGTTGGCGACAATATTATTGCCCTATTTGAAGATAGACCTTTGCATCATTTTTATTATCGCGATCGAGGTTCTCTGGTATCCCTCAGTCAGTACACTGCCGTTGGCAACCTGATGGGGGCGCTGGTTAAAGGCAGTCTTACCGTAGAAGGGCGCCTTGCTGGCCTTGCCTATCGCTCGCTCTACCGTATGCACTTGGCGGCAATTCACGGCTGGCCGAGAGCTATGCTGCTCTACCTAATCGGACAGGCGAACCGGTTTGTGAAGCCGAAGCTCAAGATGCACTAAAGGATCAATTCCATGGAGCTAAGGGAAAATTAGAAAGTTAGTGCAAAATTAACTA
The DNA here is from genome assembly GCF_052467815.1 of Microbulbifer maximicatervae (SeqCode). NCBI lineage: Bacteria > Pseudomonadati > Pseudomonadota > Gammaproteobacteria > Cellvibrionales > Microbulbiferaceae > Microbulbifer > Microbulbifer maximicatervae (SeqCode). The sequence continues at coordinate 2,066,869 of NZ_CP174326.1, read as the reverse complement.
ATAGTGCTACCAATAAACCCTGCACATGGAAGTGCCAGGGCGGTAACATTATGAGTCACACCAGCCCATCAATTAAGACCTCTGAGCTGGATGCGAGCTCCTCTGTAGATCCAGGCAAAGCCCTAGCGTGAAAATATAAAATGAAAAAACAGTATCAAAAAATCGTTGTACTTACCGGCGCAGGAATTTCAGCTGAATCTGGCATAGGTACTTTTCGCGGTGCCGATGGCCTGTGGGAAAACCATCGCCTGGAAGATGTCGCAACGCCAGAGGCATTTGATCGCAATCCGGCACTGGTACATAGATTTTACAATGAACGCCGCCAGCAGCTGCTATCTGCAGATATCCATCCCAACCCCGCCCATCTCGCCTTGGCCGAACTGGAACAGAAATTCCAAGGGGATTACTTACTGGTTTCTCAAAATATTGACAACCTGCATGAGCGCGCGGGCAGTGAGCAGCTAATTCATATGCACGGAGAGCTACTAAAAGCGCGATGCCGTAGGAGCGGAAAACTATATCCCCTCAATTCGGATCTTTCGATAGCTGATACCTGTAGTTGCTGTCAGCAGGCGGGAAACCTTCGCCCCCATGTGGTCTGGTTTGGAGAAATGCCTCTGGAAATGGAAACTATCTATCAGGCGTTGTCCGATTGCGACCTATTTATCAGCATTGGCACATCTGGAAACGTCTATCCAGCAGCGGGATTTGTTGAATGTGCCAATCAGGCTGGAGCTCACACCATAGAGTTGAACCTGGAGCGCAGTAGTGTCGGCGATGCCTTCAAGGAACACCGCCATGGACTGGCGTCACAGGTAGTCGATACTTTTATAAAAGAAATTATTAATTAAGATGACTCTGAAACTGCATTTTCTGCCTGCGAGGATTTCATCGGGCCATAGCGCTGTATCAAAGTGGTTACTCCCTCATTATCACGCACAAGGATATAGAGTCGGTCAAACTCACTGGCCTCTCGAATGGGTCGCCCTTTTTCACCGCCGAGCAATTCCGCCAGTTTTGGAGTGGTATTGCTGTGCCCAACCACTAAAATTCGATTTCCCGCCTGCTGCAAAGAGTTAGCAAATTCTTTTAAATCTCTGGGGTTATAAATTTCCACTTCAAGCCCCAGCTCTTTTGACAGAGGCTCAACCGTTTCCCGGGTGCGGTTGTAGTCAGTGCTATAGATAGCATCTATACCCACTCCCCCAAGAATATAGGCGAGTTGCCGTGCACGCTGCTGGCCCACCTCAGTCAAATGAGGGTCGCGACCCACCCCGGGCCCTTTCTCTTTTTCTGCATGGCGTATTAAGTAAATAACCTGAGACTGAGAAGAGTCGGCTAAAACCCAATTTGAAGCCCCAACCAGAACAAAAAGTGTACAGAAAATAAACAGCTTAAGTCTTGAAAGCACAGTATAAACTCCCAGGTAAATAACGGGGCAGACATATGCTGAATATAATAAGGTAAGTAAAGAGAGGATGCGGTGAAAATGCCAAATAATGCGATGAATTAAAATCGAACGATTTTTGAAAAAATATTTGATGCCGGATATCCGGCATCAAATTAGTGGTCATCCAGAATTAGATTTTCCACTCTTTTACGGTGTCCAGACCGTACTCATCAATCCACTGGCTCAGGGCCTTAGGATTACGCTTTTTCTTTTCAACAGTAGCGCCGGTATACGGGTTGCGATAGTGACCAGTTTCCAGCTTGGGCTCTGCTGCCTTTGCTGCCGGTGCTGCTCGACGGCCGCGACGGGGGCTGTCACCTTCCTTCTTGAGGTGACGGGCAACGCGAGCCTTCAGGGTTTGTACGTAGTCTGCTGGATCTTCATCACCCAGCTGTGCTACCAGCCATTCAACGATTTGCTGGCCACGGGCAACGAAGAACTCCTCTTCATCCATGTGGTATTCAGCAGCAAGGTTTACCAGTGCTTTATCATAGGCAATTACGCCATCTTTCTTGCGTTCAGCCTGAGCCATTTGCTCTTGTAACTCTTCGATTCTTGCCTGATGTTCGGCGATTTGTTGTTCAAGTTGTTCGTATTCCTGAAACATTCAATAAACCTCAACGACGGTTATTAAAAAACACAGAGATATATCTGTGGCGCTGGGCGACACAGATTGTTATTTCGGATATACCGTGTAAAAAATCAACAAACACCATGGCTGGCCAATGGCAAGCAATTTAGTGATGTTTAGTCCGGCATATTATGAATTGCCCGATATACATGAGTAGATACCACTACACATCGTGTAGTTCTGGTGTTAGGTATATTCGGCAAATACATTATTAAAAACTAGCCGATTTCAGCTCGGTTCGGCAAACACTCCGAATCACTGATTATATTTTTCGACTGAGGTCGCGAATAATAATCTTTCACCGGCAAATATCAACCATTTGTGTCCCTACCTTTGAATATAATAGGAATAATTCAAAATAAGGGCTAAAAAGTGTAACAAAGGCGGCCATATCTGCAATCTTAAAAGGATATCCCTAGGGAGCGCAATTAGCTATATTGTAGCTGCAGTCGTCAATTGCAAATTAGTCGCTGTGTAACGGTAATCGAGCATATTGCCAAATACAATTGGATACCCAGATCATACTATGTCCACTCACAATAATATCCACCATATACCGACTTTGGCCGCTCTGATGACGCCATTTCCCTACCATATCGATATCAATGCCACGGTAGAGGATGCTCTGGCAATGATGGAGGAGCACAAAGTACGCCACCTGCCGGTAACACGTGCAGGCGACTTGGAGACGGTCATTTCCCGAGGGGATATCGAAAGAGCCAATGCACCGGGACACCGTTTAGAAGAGCAGCAACTTTATGTACATGACCTATGTGCCAGACGTCCCTTTATTGCAGATATCCACGACCCGTTAGATAAAATTCTCTTAGCTATGGCAGATACCAGTATTGGTTCGGTACTGGTTATGCGGGAAGGCGAGCTGGTTGGAATTGTAACTGTGACTGATATTTTGCGCTTTTGTAGCAAGTTTATGGCGGAGTTGGCCCAGCCGGTAGACGATTCTATTGCTTGAACTCACTGCGATTACAGGGGCCAAACCCAAAGCAACATGGGGATACTCACAACCAGTACCAACAATTCTAGTGGCAGCCCCATTTTCCAGTAATCACCAAATTCAAACCCTCCCGGCCCCAGAATTAGGGTGTTATTTTGGTGCCCAACCGGTGTTAGAAATGCGCAAGAGGCTCCAATTGCGACAGCCATCAGGAAGCTATCTGGATTCACCGCCAGTTGTTCTGCAGTACTCATGGCAATTGAACACATCACAGCCGCAGTGGCGACATTATTCATGAAATCAGACAGCGTCATGGTAACTACCAGGATCAGCCCCAGGGCCAAAACAGCGCTGCCCTGAGCCAGGACATCCAACAGAACCTGAGCGACCAAGTCTGCAGCTCCCGTTGACTCCATCACATCAGCAACAGCAATCAAAGTCCCCAATAGCACGACTACGGACCCGTCGATAGAGTCATAAACATTTCGCAGCGGCACTATCTTCAACGCCATAAAAGCCAATACACAAGTGGCGAACGAGATTGCTGCCGGCAATAGGCCGAACGCTGCACCAGCGACACCAAGCACCATAGCCAATAGGGCAATGGCCGCCTTCTCCTTGTTGGGAATGCTAATATCCCTTGAGGCCAGAGGCACACAGCCCTTTTCCCTAGCAAAGCTGTTTAGGTTTTCATCGGCCCCCATCATTAACAGAGCATCACCGGCCAGTAATGGTGTCGAACGCAACCGGCGCACCGAGCGGCGCCCCTGGCGCGAGAGTGCTAGCAAGTGAATCTGGTATCTCGCTGCAAGGCGTGAAAACCTCATAGGGCGTCCCACTAAAGGGGAGTCTGGCATAACAACCAACTCCCGCAGCTGCATTTCGGTACGATCCGCAAGTGCTTTTATTGGGGGCTTATTCTGAGAATCACTCTCGGTATTATTGCTGCCCGATTGTCGAGCCTTACCCGATGAATCTGCCCCAAGGGCTCCCACTGTTTTCAAACTGAGATTGGACAAGCAGGTGGCAAGGCTCTCCGGCTCCGCCTCAATGACCAAAATGTCACCACTATTTACTTTATGCCAGGGAGTCGCGGGAGAGACCCTGGCATCATTGTGTACGACACCCACAACTTGGGCATCTTCTGTTCCCAGCATCTTGGAAATTTCACGTAGATTCTTACCGGCAGCTACACTTTTTTCCTCAACAAGTGCTTCTGTTAAATATGTGCCAGTTTCAAAGGAGGAGGCCCCCGTTCGGTTGCGGACAGGCACCAAGCGCCACCCAACAAATGCAATAAACAAAACTCCAGCTATCGCAACTGCCAGCCCCACCGGGGTGAAATCAAACATACCATAGCTACCGGCGCCAGAATCCGCCCGAAAACCGGAAACGACCAAGTTTGGCGGTGTACCTATCAGTGTGGTCATCCCTCCCAGAATCGTTGCGAAAGACAGGGGCATCAAAACCCTCCCCAATGCCACTTTCTGTTTCTCAGCCATATCCACAGCCACGGGCATTAATAAGGCCAACGCGCCGACATTATTCATAAAGCTCGATAAAAACGCACCGAGCCCAATGAGTAACAATATGGATACTGAGATACTCCCGCTTTTGCGAACAACTCGTTGTGCAAGTGCATCCATTGCACCGGTATTTTGTAAACCGCGACTCAGGATTAACACACAAGCAACAGTCACGACTGCTGGATGCCCAAAACCAATAAAAGCATTTTCCGGGGGAATCAGACCGGTAAAGACACAAGTCAATAAGGCTGCTAAAGCAACCATGTCGTGGCGCCACCGCCCCCATATAAACAGGGTTATAGTGATGCTTAAAATAATCAGGATTAGTAACTGGTCAACAGTCATAGAGAAAGATATCCCTGAATATTAAAGCTGATCAGATTTCTGTTCAGCTATCTATTCAGGGTATACCCGGGAAACTACATGGAGCGCACTTCTACGCCAGAAGCCCCCATATTAGAGGTACCAAACTTAAGAAAAAGTAACCGCGCGCTCTTCCAATGGATAAAATTGAGTACCTACTTTAATACAAACCTTACCAGGACTACAGGAGAACCAACCTCTATACCCAGTCACCTGAATATTTTTATGAGTGCCGCCCATTGCTTGGCGCAAACGTTGAGCCCAAGGTCTTAACTTTTCTCCATCGTACCCAGAACCACAGGCACATACATGTAAATTCACAAAATTAGCGGGAAGCCCTTCTTTGACCAGAGTAGTTGCCAGTTGCTGAGGCGTATAGGTTTTCCACTCTCCCCCTTGCCACTCTTCCCGACCATTTACATAAATTTTTTTCTGTTTATTGTCGCTGGTGGAACGTTCAGCACCAATATATTTTCCGTCTGCTGCCCCTGTGCCATGAGTTACAATATAGAGCGTGTCTGCCGGATTCAGCTTACTCAGGCACTGGTTCACCCATCGATACATGGCTTTACCAACGCCCGATGTAACCTTATTGGCCAGAATTTGATTTACAGGTATTTTCCAGGCCTTAGCTAAATTTTCAGCGTACTCCTGCATTTCTCCACTGCCAATAGGGATATAGATATATTCTTTTGCCATTTTTCTATCCTTTCTAGATTCCAGAGCAATTCGCTCTTGTAAAATCTATGCACTTCCAAAACTATATTTAATAAGCCGCACTATTTTTTGGAGTTCGAATATTACTCCTCGTGACCGTCGTCAGTATCAGGTTCAAAAAGTGAACTCAAAATCTGATTTCAGGGGCAACAAATTAAAATTCATTCTCTCATATTGACTGTCAATATTTGTCAGAAATATCAATCTGTCACCTAACGGCAAACACTAACAATTAGACTTTAGACAACATGCCTATTTATTATTCACGGAACTCTCTACAAAACATCAGGGCATTAAATCTGGAGGAATAGGGGACTTACTGGCGAGCAGATACTGTAATTTTCAAGGTCAGTTTTATGAATCCTGCTTTGCTCATGACTGGCCAACGAAACTTATCTTTCCATAGAAGAATTTCACTACTGAATAACTATCAATGTACAAACGAACTTAAATTTTAGCTAAGAAATGACCAATATACACAGGCCAGGACTAATCGGTATTTGGTGACACATAAAGTGCACAGTTGGAAATACGGAACGGAGTGTTTAAATAAGTCGCCAAGTGCTTTAGATGCCCGGCCCTTTTTATAGGCAAAGGGAGAGTATGGAAGAGTACAAGCTAAATATTTATACAGATATTTGGCTTACACTTGAACAACTTATTTGTGGAGTTATATATGTGAGTATCATTTACTGGTAAATGAACTAACATGCACCAACTTTCTGTTTGCCCTCATCCCTGAAGAGCAAACTTAGTTAGACATTAGAAATATTCCGTGTTATGTCACTCTTAAGAAAAAGTAACTGCACGATCCTCCATTGGGAAAAACTCATGCCCCACTTTAATACATACCTTATTTGCACTACATGAGAACCAACCCAAGTAGCCCGTAACTTGAATGTCTTTATAGGTACCCACCATTTGTTGACGAAGGCGCTGAGCCCAGGGCCTCAGCTTTTTTCCATCATAGCCTGAACCACAAGCACAAACATGTAGGTTTACAAAGTTGGCTGGTAGGCCTTCTTTTGAAAGGGTAGTAGCCAGCTGCTCTGGAGTATATGTTTTCCACTCTCCGCCTTGCCAGGTAACAGCCCCCCTGTTAACGACTTTCTTCTGCTTATTACTGCCAACCGATCGCTCTGCACCAATCACTTTACCATCAGCAGCTCCAGTACCATGAGTAACGATGTAAAGTGTATCTGCTGGAGTGAGCTTACTCAGACATTGATCCACCCAGCGATATATGGCTTTGCCACGCCCAGAGGTTGCTTTATTCGACAATATCTGATTTACAGGGATGCTCCAAGCAGTCGCAAGATCCTTAGCGAACTCCTGCATTTCCTCACTATTTATGGGTATATAGATATATTTTTTTGCCATTTTTACTTACTTTTTTATATCGGGTTTTGTAGCAGTGATGACAGGCTATACATAGATAAAAATATGGCCATCAAATTGAAAAACAACCTGACTAAACCACACCTACGAGTCACCCCTCAAAAACTTTAAAATGAGAGCCGCAATAAATATCTCAAAAAAGCGAGAAACCTTTCATTAACAACCTCAAGAAGGAAAAATAAATCCGTTAACAGAAAAATGGCAAGGAAAATTATCTCACATCAAACCCCCTTCACAAACCAACAAGAAACAGCAGTACAATCTTATTTCCTGCACATTATTTTGATAATCAGGACTTCTGTCCGTTGAAACTCGCAAACACCTTGCCAACTGCAAAAATATTGCACTCACAAAACCCCTGACACTTCAACAAAAACCTCTCACACTTCATCGAATGACAAAAATGTAGTAGCCATTGATATAATTACGCAAAACAGAAGCACTAATTGAAGGGAAAACAAACAAACTAAAATATTAAACACTTTGATGAAGCCTAAATTTTAGACCAATCAAATACTCAACAATAAAAATGACAGGAACAAATTAGGGGCTCATTTAAAACCATATTAAATAGCTTTAACCACATACGTATAATGCACATTAAAAGTGAAATAGACATCCAATTTCATTACAGCATCAGCAATTAAGCATGGGCAGATAATATATTAAAACAAATTACTATCGCCCGCCCATCTATAAGCATATAAAACACGACACTCCCAGTAGGCCTTCATATAGAATGGCGATACAATAGGGGCTAAAATCACTATAAATTTAATGGGAATATTACTTTGCGGACAGATACTGCAAATTTTAAAAAACTGTTTTTAGAGGATACTCCCCTCTTAGATGTACGTGCACCTATAGAGTTTTCCCGAGGCGCATTTCCCTCAGCAAATAATTATCCACTATTGGATGATCACCAGCGTGAACTAATTGGTACCGCATACAAACATAGTGGACAACAGGCAGCCATTGATTTGGGCTGGGAGCTGGCCACAGAAGAAGTAATCACTGCCCGCCTCGCTTACTGGAAAAGGTTCATCAATGACTCTCCCAATGGCTATCTCTATTGTTTTAGGGGGGGGCTACGCTCCCGCATATCACAAAAACTGCTTCTTGCAGAAGGGATTGACTATCCAATGATAAAAGGGGGCTATAAAGCGATGCGCAATTACCTTCTGTCAGAATTGGAGAAACAATGTAAAAGCCTACCCCTGGTCGTAATTTCGGGATATACGGGAAGTGGAAAAACAGAGCTGATCAATTGGGCTCAACGATCTATAGACCTTGAGGGCATCGCTAAACATCGGGGTTCCAGTTTTGGCCGCACTGACAGCGAGCAGCCTTCACAAATCAATTTTGAAAATAGAATCAGTATTGATTTATTAAAACTCTCCCAACAGCCGGGCAATGTTGCGATCGAGGATGAAAGCCGGTTAATCGGATGCTGTGCCCTCCCCCCCACACTGCAAACCGCGATGAAAGCGGCTCCTCGAGTACTTGTTGAAGTGCCCTTGGAAGAGCGGGCAAAACGTATTGTGCGCGATTATATCAATGAAGGACTCAAGCGTTTTGCGGCCATTGAAAAGCCCCCTGTACAATGCTTAGGGGAAGAGCTGCGTTTCAATCTCAATAAAATTCAAAAACGCTTAGGTGGTCAGTGCTATAAGCAGCTAGATGAGGCATTGATTTCAGCTAATCGCGAACTGGAACATCATGGTAATAGCGAGGCCTACATCCCAGTAGTAGTCTCGCTACTGCAGAATTACTACGATGGCAGCTACAACCACCTTATGGAGAAATCTAAACAGGAGATCCTATTCCGTGGTACCTATAGTGAAGTACAGCAGTGGCTAATGGACTCCTGCCAAGTAAACTAAAAGAGGCAATTAGGCCATCAGGTTTTAGGTGCCAGACGATTCAACTTGAAACGCCGCATTAAAAACCAGTCCCTAAAACTGCGCGGCAGCCAGCGGGCCATCCAGGGCAACAGGCTGCTGCGATTACCAATACGCACCAAAGGACGAGCGCGTTTTCGCAGCAGCTCACGCACCAGCTTTTTGGCCAGTGTGCTTGCCAATGTAGCATTCTGTTGGGACTCCTGGGCACGGGCCCTAACCGCCTCTTCCTGCCGTTTATATAGGGAGTCCGGCGGCAAAAGACCGCGCAGGGATGTCTCAGCGTGGCGACCAAATTCCGATGCGATCGCACCGGGTTGCACCGTCATTACCCGAATGCCAAAAGGTTTTAGTTCAAGTCGCAAAACATCAGAAATGGAGTGTAGGGCCGCTTTAGAAGCACAATAGGCACCGGAGAAAGGTGTGGGCATTACCCCGGAAACCGAGCCGATATTACACACAATTCCGCCCTGCTCCGAACGCATTAAAGGTACACAGGCCCTAATCAGAGCGAGAGGGGCAAATACATTGGTTCGGAACTGCTTTTCCAGTGCTCGCGTGTCCAGTTCCAGCAACGGCCCCATCTGACCGTAACCGGCGTTATTGACCAAAATATCGAGCCGCCCGTATGCCGCTTTTACTGCGTGAACCACTCGATTGATATCCGCCTGGGAATTCACATCCAAGGCCTCAGTGGCAATTCCCAGGTCCGCCAGCTCTTGTAAACTTTCCGGGCGGCGCGCCGTGGCAATCACTATGGTTCCCCGGCGATGTAGCGCCAAAGCCAGCTCCCGCCCAATACCGCTTGAGCAGCCGGTAATTAAAGCCACTCGATCCGGAACCACATAACCCCGCCCAATTTGCGCAAGGCTTTCCGCAGCAAAACTTCGATTGGGGGAACGAAATCTGGAAATGGGCGGCTTATCCACAGGAACTGCTCCGTTTAATGGTCCTATCTCTCAATGGGCGTTTGCAGGTACTCAATCAATCCGAAAACATTGCCATAGGGGTCGAGAAAACTCGCCATCAGCACACGTCCAGAAACTTCCTCTATATCCGTGTGCTGGCGCACCCCCATAGTACCGAGTCGCTCAATCTGCGCGGCCAAATCCAAAACCTGCCAGTAAGCAACTACACCATCGGCCCGGCTGATCGCGCTGCGCGCATCGGCATTTAATCCGAGCTCGCAATCACCAATACTAAACGCCGCATAGCTATCGCTTTCATAGCTGGGTTTCTGTTCGAGTATCTGCGTATACCAGGCCACAGCCTCGGTAATGTTGGCAACTCCGTAGACTGTTTTGCGCAAGCCAAGAATCTGCCCCATTTGAGACACCCCGTTGAGTAATTTTTATCCACTGGGTGGGCCACTATGGCGCAGTTTATTGCAGCTCTTGCTCCAACTGCTCCAGTAGGTCCAGGGGTTCCATCTCAACCCCTTCCAGTTCAGCGTTCCAGTTTATCCCCACCAATAAGACATCTTCATGCATGCCGGTGAGCCAGTCATCCATAAATTCTTCCAGGTCAATTGCCACTGCCTCATAGTCAGCCCAGTCTCCTTCGCAGTGGTCTTGTGCAAATTCTCTTTGCGACCAAAAGGGCATAACCTCGGTATCGGCCCGCTTTTCAGACTCACAAAGAGCAAAGCCCTCCTCACCCTGCAGGGCCCAGACGCAGCCTTGGCCTACAGCTTCAGGCAAAAAGCGCGCGCAATTATCTTCAAAATTATCGGTTAGGGTTTCGCTTTGCATAACAACTTCGCTTAAACGGTTTTACCGCAGTTTACGTTAGTTTTCCCGGCCTCAATAGGCCCTAAATTCTGTCGAATACCGCCATCGACTCAACATGATCGGTATGGGGAAACATATCCATGACACCCGCCTTACTCAGCCGGTACCCCAACTTCACCAATTCACCGGCATCCCGGGCCAGGGTGGCCGGGTTACAGGAGACATAGACGATCCTACTGGCAGAAAATCGCGCCAATCCGCGCACTGCCTCCAGAGCCCCGTCCCTCGGTGGGTCCAACAGGATTTTATCGAAACCTGCTTCAGCCCAAGGCGCACCTGCCATTTTTTCGTTCAGGTCGGCAGAATAGAAGTACACATTTTGTAATTGGTTCAAAGCGGCATTGTCCACACCCCGTTGAGTTAAAGCGCCGACACCTTCGACCCCGATCACTTCCGCTGCACGACGCGCCAATGGCAGGGTAAAATTCCCCAGCCCACAAAATAAATCCAATACGCGCTCGGAGGGTTGCGGATCGAGTAACTCAACGGCTCGACTCACCATCTGCCGATTTATCGGAAAATTAACCTGCACAAAATCCTGCGGTTTAAATCTCAGCGTCAGGTCAGATTCCGGCAACTGATAACTTAGATAAGCGGCCCCTTCTATCGGCCAGATTCTCTCCAGTGAAGCATCACCCCCGCCTTGTATATACAGGTGTATACCAGCACTTTTAGCAAATGTTAACCAGAGCGCCAAGTCCTTATCTGACAGAGGCTTTAAATGGCGGAGCACCAGAGCTGTCACATCATCTCCAACCGCCACTTCCAGATGAGAAAAGTTTGCCCGGCCTTCACTTTCACCAACAAGTTTTTTTAGCGACCCTAAATGTTCGGCAATTTTTGTATGCAGTACCGGGCACTCATCAATATCTACCAAATCATTGCTGTGCTTTTTTCGAAAACCAAAAAGCAGCTCGCCACCCTGGGACTTTTTTAATTTGCGAATGCCGATACGGGCCTTGCGCCGATAACCATAGGCATCAGCAGTTAACGGCGGCAGTATTTCTTCGGGTTCAATACCACCAAAGCGCGACAACTGATCCAAAAGAATTTTTTGCTTTTCAATAATTTGTGCCGATGGCTGCAGGTGCTGAACCGAACAGCCTCCACATGAATCCACATAGGCGCACTGCGGCGCGCACCGATCCGCTGAAGCCGATAGGATTTCCTCAACAATTCCCTCATCAAAACGGCCGCGCCGTGCGGTATAGCGGAATTTAACCTGCTCTCCCGGTAAGGCACTATCAATAAACACCGTTTTGCCACCCACCCGGGCAATACCGCGCATATCGTGACTAAATTTTTCTATTGTCGCTTCAGCGCGGCTCGGCAAGTTTTTTTTAACTGGCTTGCGGCCAGTAATAAAACGGGGCTTCTTACTCATAATTAATTGGGAGAATTCAGTACAACTAAAGAATAGAAAAGTTACAAGGTCAGACAGTGACCGTTATCGCGCAACCAGCGGCGCAACTCTTTAAATCTGGGGCACACACTTTGGACTAAATCCCAAAAAGCGCGGCTGTGGTTATGGTGTTGCAAATGGCAGACCTCGTGGGCCACCAGGTAATCCACCACCGGCTCAGGAGCGAGACAAACAAGCCAGTTAAACTGCAGCTCACCGCGGATACTACAGTGACCCCACTTGCTTTTGGTACGACGGACTTTTACTGATGAAATACTTAACCCCAGCTGCTCGGCCAACACATGGGATTTTTGCGTTAACAATGCCAATGCTTCCCGCTGGTAAAGGCGTTGTAAAGCGGTTTGCAGCTGCGTGCCATCGGGCTGGAGATAGCGGGTATAAAGCCCGATGGCACCATCGCCAATACCGGCACTTTTACTGCTCATTGCACGCTCTAAGGGAAGCGGCTGTCCCAGCCAGGGAAAACTCTCACCAAAAGCGTACTGATATTGCGGCACCTGCGCAGCGCGCCGGTCGGCTGCGAGTAACTGCGCTCTCACCCACTGGATATTGTCCTGCAGGAATTCATGCCCATAACGGGCTGCACAACGCTGTGGAATTCGCACTTCCACACCACTCGAAGACAGTACCAGTCCCAGTCGCTTGCGCCGGCTAGAACGCACCAAGCGATAGGGAATATCTTCAAAAATAAAATCCTGGGCCTGTTTCAAGCGGGATCTCCACTCGCAACCCAAGAAATAATACTAAGCACCATGAGCTACAACAGCCATGGTAATGCGAGAAATACAACTGAGTTTCCCATTGGGTGCATAGATCAGAATTTCCCACACCTGGCTGCTGCGCCCAATATGCACGGGTTTTGCACGGCCGCGAACCTCTCCCTCGGGGACAGGACGCAGATGATTAGCGTTAACTTCCTGACCGACACAATAAAATTTATCGGTATCCACTAATAAGTTGGCACCTATGGAACCCAATGTCTCCGACAATACGACATTGGCACCACCATGCAAAATACCGAAGGGCTGGCGAGTGCGATGGTCTACGGGCAAGGTCCCTTCCAGGTAATCATCGCCAATTTCCGTAATTTCCATTCCCAGGTAGCCGGGCATGCATTGGGATATTCCCTGGTTCAGTTCTTCCAGTGAAGGATCTAAATGCCAAATTGCCATTACAATAAATCTCTTGTGCGTGTGATACCGGAGCATTAACCCGGACTTCTTTACTTACATTCAGGACCAATAAATTTTTCTACTTACCAATAAAATAATCTGGCAGAAAAAAATCCGGGGGGATAATAGCCGGGCGTTAAATGCGTGGGGCCAAACAAGCCATAACGAAACAACTCCATATCCAACATCCGCAGCTCCCAGCGAAGGCGGCTGCGCTGCAAGTACAATGCCTGGGCCTGGGCTTCACTATCAGTGTTCCGATAGGCGTAATGCAGGGAGAGCAACTCGCGTTCTAAATTATCCCGGCGCCACAAAAGGCGCTGGTAATGCTGCTCTATACGATATTCGGCGAGACCGCGCTCGTAATTCTGTAGAAACAAATCAGCAGTAGGGCCAGTGCAAACCCCTTGGTAATTCCGTCCCCTACGCCCCTGGTGATAGCCATTTTCTGCAGTGCAGTAAGTCTCTACACCCTCTTCATGGCCCTGCAACCATGCATCGCTATCCACATGCATGTCGTAGCTATCACATTCCCGGGCAATATCGTACACCAGCGACTGTGAGCGACCGCGAGCGCCGTCTTGCAGGCCCCGCTCATACCAGAGCCCCGCGCGGCACTCCTCTTCGGAAATTACTGCGCAGCCGCTTATCCCCAGCACCAGCAAGGCGAGAAAAAGACGTATTTTTCCTGCAAACATAAAATGGGACTCCCGGCGCTGTACTTCCCGCCTGTTATTGGAATCCAGGTATCACTTAACCAAAGCGCTTGTCGGCGACAAAAGGATTGGTTTGGCGCTCCTGGCCAAAAGTGGACATGGGGCCATGTCCCGGTACAAATTGAACCTCATCACCCAGCGGCCATAGGCGCTCTTTGATAGAGCGAATCAGGGTATCGTGATCTCCCTGGGGGAAGTCAGTGCGCCCGATCGAACCGGCAAACAAAACATCTCCCACCAGAGCCAACTGGCTGGGGCGGTGGAAGAAAATCACATGGCCGGGGGTATGGCCCGGGCAGTGGTGCACCTCCAGTTCCTGATCCCCTACAGTAACTGTATCTCCCTGCTCCAACCAGCGGTCTGGAGTAAATACTTCGACAGCGGGGAAACCAAACATCTGCGCCTGCATGGGCAACTGCTGAATCCAGAAATCATCGCCTTTATGCGGCCCCTCTATCGGCAGCTGGAGCTGCTTGGACAACGCCGCAGTGCCGCCTACATGGTCCAGGTGGCCGTGGGTCAGCAGGATTTTCTCCAGCTTGAGACCGCGCTCCTCCACCGCCGCCAGAATCTTATCGAGATCGCCACCGGGATCGACAACAGCCGCGCGCTTACTGTCTTCACACCACAGCAAGGAGCAGTTTTGCTGGAAAGGAGTAACCGGAACCAGGTGATATTGCAGCGACATAAGAAAGCGGCCCTTCATCTTTTACAGGAGACTATTGAGGTAATTGGGGATTATACCGCGAGAGCCTGCTGAGAGGGTTGTGGATGCCGATGAGCGGGCTTATTCACCGTCTTGAGCAGGGAGCGCACATCCTCTATCAGCTGCTCAACAACTATCGGGTTCCGCCAGTAATCCTCAGGGGGCGAGGGAAAAGCCGCTGGACTCAAAGCGCCGTGATCACTCAGCGAACAAGTCTCATAATCACGGCACACCGCCTGGTTATAGGAGGGGCTCAGGGGTTTGAGGGGCCAGCCAAACAGGTCATTGGGGTGATAAAAATTCTTCCAGCGAAAATTGTATCCCCGGGAATTGGAGGTGACCGCCTGAATTTGCTCCCGGTGTCGATCGGCGCACCAGAGGGGCATTGTCGGCCCCAGGGTGTACCAATGGCTCAGGGTCTTGAGGCGCAAAAATCTCTCACGCGCAGACCCTTTGTGAACTCCTGCGGGACCGCCTTCACGCCAAACACCGCAACTGACATTGGGGCGCTGGGCATCCCAGAGGTAATTAGATAGATTGATACAACCCACCGAATGGCTAATCAATATCACCGGAGCCCGCTCATCAACCTGATCAGCGGCCTTGGCCAGCGCCGCATAGATCTCGCGTTGGGTCTTTTCGTAGTTGCTATCCCGGCGATCCACATTGCCAGACTGTGCCGCTGTCTGCGACATCCCCAGGAGTAAATATTTTCGTGCACGCAGGAAGTCCAGTTCGCGTTTCTGCATACTCTCAAAGGTGCGTTCGATATTGCTCTGGAAGTGCTCCAGGCCGGGTAATTCAGCGCAGTAGAGACGCGACCACTCCTCCCCAAGCTCGGTTTCCAATGCCAAAAACAGTGGCTTTGCAAACGTGTTATCCACAGCCCCCATACCCGCAGCAGCAAGGATTACGATATCCGCCATGGCTTCCTCTTCTTATTATTCTATCCGCGCCTTCGCAGCGCTCGGCTTTTTTAATTGAATGAACATTGATGAAAACCCGCACAAGGGGCATTCTCACTGCCAAAGAAAAATCGAAAAAATACTGAAAGTGGCGCGAGGGGAAGCTGCACAGTCATGCATCCCTTTACGAGCCAGTGTGGATACATCACAGTAAATATGAACTAACGTACCCACTAGTGAGCCGCAGAAACTGCATTGCGACGGGTTGAGATGACCGATTTAACCCGAATAGTAATATACTGCCCAAAGCTAAACCGGCGCCACTCCAATTTGCCACCCAAGAGGCAGAATCACCAGAAAGCTGGCCTATTACAGTGCTGTAACAATACCCGGGTCCTGGTGCATAATAGTGGCTGTACAAAAATCAAACATTTATAACAATCCCTCCCGCAGCGATGCTTTTAACTTCCAAATACAGCCTGCCGGATTGCCCCGAGCACGCCCTATCGCGCCCGCGCCTGCTGTCGGTTCTGAACCAATGCCACAGCGATCAACTGCTGTTGGTGACGGCTCCTGCGGGATACGGCAAGACCACGCTGGTTACCTCCTGGGCCTCACAGCAGGACAACCCGGTCGCCTGGTATACGCTGGATGCCAGCGATAATGAACCGAGCCAATTCTGCCGCTACCTGGTAGAAAGTGTGCACAGGGCGACCGGCAATGGTGTCCCCCAGACTCACCAATTATTGTCCGCGCCCCAGCGTCCGGACCCCTCGACTCTGGTGAGCCACCTGCTGTCGGAACTGCGGGGCCTGCCCAGCGAACTGCGCATCGTGCTGGACGATTACCACCAGATCGACAACCAGCAGGTGCACGACACTACCCGCTTTTTGTTGCGCCACGCCCCCGCCGGTGTCGGTATTGTTCTCACCAGTCGCAGCCAACCGCCCCTGGGCCTGGCCACCCTGCGGGTTCAAGGGCGATTACTGGAATTGGGCAGTAATGAGCTGGCCCTCAACATTGAGGAAATTGCCACCCTGCTCAAGCAGCGCCTGCCGTTTAATCTCGACGGCGACCGCGCAGCCCAGCTGCATCATCTCAGTGAGGGCTGGCCCCCCGCCGTACAGCTATTCACTTTATCGGTGCGCGACAGCAACGAAGTGGATCGCTATCTGGCAGAGCTGGAGCAGGGCCACAGTCATATTCTCGATTACCTGGCTGAGGAAGTGCTGGAGCGGCTGGAACCCCAACTGCGCCAGCTCCTTTCCTGCACATCGATCCTCACCCGGGTTAACGCCCAGCTGGCGGAGCGCCTTACCGGTCGGCAAGATGGTCAGCAGTTGCTGGAAGAAGCCGCGCGCCGCGGGTTATTCCTGCAGGCGCAGGATTCAAGCCGCCAGTGGTTCCGCTTTCACCCGGTCTTCGCCCGCTTCCTGCAGCGGCAAATTAATGACCGCGAACACTTGCTGCAACTGCACAGCACTGCCTGTGATACCTGGCAAGAATTAGACCAGCCAGTGGAGGCCCTGCGCCACGCCCTGGCCGGGGGCGACCGCGAGCGGTTAAAACAACTGCTCAACGATCGGGGGGAACAGCTTCTGCGCGCGGGGCAGTCGCGCCTGCTGCGGGACTGCCTCGACTGGCTCGGTGACGAAGCCCTGCAACACAGCGCCCGCTTTACTCTCCTGTCCGCCAAAATGGCACGGGAGAATTTTGAATACGACCTGTGCGAGAAAAACCTGGCGGCCTCGGAAAGCTGGCTGCAGCGGGAGGACCCGGCACAGTGGCGCGACTTTGAAGGCGCCTTTGCCACCATGCGCGCCCAGGTGGCCATTGCCCGAGGGCAGACACTGCAAGCCAAGGAGTATGCCGAAGAAGCCCTGGCCCTACTCCGCTCAGACCAGCTGGGCGAAAGAATCTCTGCTCTGCTGGTCACCGGTGAGACCAGCTTCTGCCTGGGTGCCCTGCAAGAGGCCAACCGCTATATGCAGGAAGTTGAAGCCCTGGCGATCGCCGAGCGGGATATTCCCAGTGCCGCCTGGGCCATTTGCCAACAGACAGAGATCGCCTTTGCCCAGGGCCTGCTGAAGAAAGCGTCCACGCTGCAGGAAAAGGTGCAGACCCTGGTGCAGAAAAATCACCTGTCCACACTGCCCATCTCGGAATTTGTGTGCCGGCTGCGCGGCCAGCTGCAATGGGAGTCCGGCGATCTGGAAGGTGCCGAGCAATCCGCTCGCCGAGGTATGCAAATCAACCGCCGGGTCGGCGAGCACTGGCTGCTGCCGGAGTACACCCTGCTGTTAAAAATCGCCCAGGCCCGAGGAGAGAAAGAGGAGTCCCTGGAGTGGCTGGAGCGTATCGAGCGGCTGCTCACAGATGGGCGCTACCACCGGGACTGGATCGCCAACGCCGATGCCACCCGCATCCGCACTTGGCGCGCCCTGGGCAATCAGCAGGCCATCGCAAGCTGGTTGGAACAGGCTACTCCCGTCGCCGACAGGCCCAGCAATCACTTTGAACAGTGCCACGGGCGCAACCATGTGCGCGCGATGATTGAGCTGCACCACTGGTCCGATGCCAATCGCCTGTTGAGCCGCCTGAAGCAAGTCGCCAACGAGTGCGGCCTGGAAACAGATCGCCTGCGTAACCGGGTGCTGGAATCTCACCTGCTGTGGCTGCGGGAGCAATACCCCCAGTCTGTAGAGGCTATTAGTGAAGCCCTGCTTCTCTCCCACGAACGGGATTTTCGCGCCAGCTTCCTGCAGATCGGCAAACCTTTAATCGTTATCCTGAAAGCCGCCCTGGAAAATGGCCTGGGAGAGGCGGAGTCCAGCAAAGCCCAACAACTGATCAAAGCGGCACAGCAGCAGCCAGAGCTGGACGGTGGTATTCGCATCGAACTGGATGACACCATTATCCGCGAGATACTGGCCAGCGATGCCGTGCCGGACTTCCTTCGCCACTCCCCTCTCACCCCAAGGGAATGGCAGGTACTCAATGCGATTCACTCGGGGCTGTCGAACGAGAAAATCGCCCGTCACTTTAAGGTGGCACCGAGCACCATCAAGACCCATATTCGCAGCCTCTACCAAAAGCTGGACGTCAAGGATCGCCAGGAGGCCATCGCCCTGGCCGAGCAAATGCTTCGCTCGGTCCAGGACAAGCCCTAAACCGTCCTGCTCCAGCGGCACAGGGACGTGCCCACTATGCTCCTCATCCCCCGCCCGCCGATACCAAGCCACCCCAGGCCGGTCACCCTTTACCCCCCTCTCCCCCCTCGCCGGGGAGGAGGAAGCCCGCCAATGACTGCTCCATACTCACCCTATCCTTTAAAGGTGGACTATCTCCACATTTCAAATAATGAAACAAGGCAGTAATCCATGAGCGGCAACAGCTATGAGTGGTGGCGCAATAGCGTTATTTATCAGATTTACCCACGCAGCTTCTGCGACGCCAACGGAGATGGCATCGGTGATATTCCCGGAATTACGCAAAAACTGGATTATGTAAAATCCCTCGGCGTAGATGCCATCTGGATCTCACCCTTTTTTAAATCGCCGATGGTGGATTTTGGCTATGACGTTGCCGACTACCGCGATGTAGACCCTATTTTTGGCAACCTGGAAGATTTCGACTGGATGATCGAAGCGGCCCACGAGCGCGGCCTGAAAGTGATTATCGACCAAATCCTCAGCCACACCTCGGACCAGCACCCCTGGTTCCAGGAGAGTCGTGCCAACCGCGACAACCCCAAAGCGGACTGGTATGTCTGGGTTGATCCCCAAGAAGATGGCACCCCTCCCAACAATTGGGTCTCCGTATTCGGAGGAGGCTCCTGGCGCTGGTGTACCCGCCGCCGCCAATATTACTTGGCCAACTTCCTAAAAGAGCAGCCGGACCTGAATGTGCACAACCCGGAAGTCCAGGAGCAGCTACTCGCCGATATGAAGTTCTGGCTCGATCGGGGTGTAGATGGTTTCCGACTGGATGCGGTCAACTTTATTTTCCATCAGCAGGCCCTGGGCAATAACCCGGCGCGCCCGCTCAAGCTCGATGAGAAAGGCCTGCCACCGGTCAATCACTACGATTACCAGTGGCACCAGAATGATAAATCCCAGCCAGAAAACCTGGTGTTTCTCCAGCGGGTACGACAGTTAATGGATCAATATCCCGGCACTGTGACCGTGGGCGAAGTTGGCGACGACAACACCCACAAGATCATGGCTGAGTACACCACGGAAAAACGCCTGCACATGGCTTATTCCTTCGATCTATTGACCGAGGATTGCAGTGCGGGCTTCCTGCGCGAAACCCTGGAAAAAAACCGCGACGTAATCGAGAAGGGCTGGCCCTGCTGGTCGATCAGCAATCACGATGTACCCCGCTCAATAACCCGCTGGAACAAAGGCTTTAGCGATGACCAAGCCGATGCCAGGGCCCCATTATTCCTGTTAATGCAATTGGCACTACGCGGCAGTGTCTGCCTCTACCAAGGGGAAGAACTGGGCCTGCCGGAAGCGGAAATTGCCTTTGAAGACCTGGTAGACCCCTACGGCATTAATCTGTGGCCGGAATTCAAAGGCCGCGATGGCTGCCGCACACCGATGCCCTGGACCAATACCAGCGACGACAACGCGGGCTTTTCCACAGCAAAACCCTGGCTACCTGTCTCTGGGGAGCACCAGCAACGGGCGGTAGAGCTTCAGCAGGACGCCCAGCGCTCCATGCTCAACCGCTTCCGCGCACTGATCGAATGGCACCGGGAGCTGCCCCAATCGTTGGCAACAGCAGAGCAGGAAGTGATCGACACCGGCAGTGATTTGTTTGCTTTTGTAAGGCGCAGCGACAGCGAAGAAATGCTGGTTGTTCTCAACCTTGGGCAAAGCAGTGGCACCCTGAAATTACCTGCCGAATTCTCCGGTGCGCACAATATTACCCCGGCATTGTTTGCTGGCAATGCGGAAGGAAGTAGCTTAGAGCTAGCTGCCGCAGACGCCTGTGTGCTACTGCGTAAAAAAGCCTGATTGATTAGCAATATTTAAAAGATGCCCAGCTCATATTCGAGCCTGGGCATCGAGTAAGAATTACAGTCTCTCTGCAACGTCTCTTCCTTTCGACGTCTGCTTTCCCGCCGGCACAATGCCGGCTTTTTTCTCCTTAACTCCAATAACTCATCATCTATAGCCTGCAATACAAAAAACCAGATAAAGATATCCGGTGTGGCTCCCTCTCAAGGTAAGTCTTCGCTATTGGAAATAACCAAATGCAAAGCCAAAATCATCAACTAATGGAAAATACCAACCCATCGAGTTAAGAATCCTTCAATCTCAATTTAAAGCACTACCATTGGAGGGTCACGTCATATGATTTTTCAAATAAAAAATTGAAAAATTCTGAACGTTTATATAAAACCGATAATAGGACTTATATTTTAGCTATTCAGAAATGGGACAGTCCTTCCCTGAAGTACAAGATGAGAGAGGCCTCTCGCAATCTCCCCACCCTATCAGTGAGGCTATTTTCCTTAACAAAATACATGAACTGCTTCTCCCAGTGAGTATAAGTTTACCTCTCCTTCCTAAAACAACCGTACTTAACTTCAAATATGCTACCAGGAGACTCCCGCGAAGCATTCAGTCTTACTTGGTATTCAACCGCGAATATCTTCCATAACATTGCTCTTCAAACTGTCTGATATACAGTATTTCATATCTTGTTCTACTTTCAATATCAGAATTCAAGAGAAGCTTCTCCTATTTCTGGATAGAGCGAGCTAAGTCATTGACTTTAAAGGGGGTGACACTATTGTCACGAGCAAGAAAAGCAGGTAGATATATAGTCGCTGTTATATATCTACCTGTTGAGGACTGTGTCAGAGCCTCTAACCTACTGATATTGTTATATTTTTTGGTTAATCTTGGATGACTGCAGCAGAAATATATAGAAGGGTGATATAAAGACGCTTCTTTTGAATTAACTGTTGTACAAACCCGCTGCGCGGGAGTGGTGCCACTTTTAAATTATAAGAGGCATTTTAGAAAATGCATAACCGGGTATTGCAAAATATATTTTCTGCGTACAGTGGTTATTTATCTAAAACTGCGCAGCCACTAAAAAATTTAAAGGCTATCTCCTCGATACAAGAATGCCGTACAAAATCGATGGGAAGCAGTTATTATCGTTGTAAGCACAACCATGTCACTGAGCAGCATCATTCTTGTAGGCATAGAAGTTGCCCCCTCTGCTCAGGCAGAAAACAGCTCCAGTGGGTTGATCAGCAGCGTCGTAAATTATTTGATACAGAACATTTTCATGTGGTCTTTACTATACCTCATGAGTATCTGCCGTTATGGCAATACAACGAAGAGAAGCTTACAGATATACTCTTTTTGTCGAGTAAAGAAACCCTGTTTGAATTAATGGCGAGTAAAGACTATCACGGAGTAACTCCCGGGATGCTTATGGCTCTGCATACTTGGGGAAGACAGTTAACTTTACATCCTCATATACACTGCTTGATAACTGCTGGCGGCTTGACTTTAAGGGAAGAGTGGAAAGAAACAGGTGAGTATTTATTACCTGTGCGAGTGGTTAAGAGCCTTTATAGGGGAAAGTTTCAAGCGCTGTTACTAGAGCAGTATCGTGCTGGGTTAATCAAGCTCCCTCCCAGTTGGCCCATTGGCCAGTTTGATATTCTCTTTAAAGCTTGCTATCGCAAAGAATGGTCAGTTCGTATTCAGGATCGATATGAGCATGGACAAGGAGTGCTTCTGTATTTTTCACGATATATCAAAGGTGGCCCGCTGAAGCCAAAGCAGATATTAAACGTGGATCATAAGGGGCTGGAATTTCGTTATTTTGATCACCGTGACCAGCGACGCAAGCGACTAAGATTAAAGCCTGAAGAGTTCTTAAGACGTGTCTTGCAGCACATACCTCCAATAGGAAAACACATGGTACGGAGTTATGGATTATATGCTGGGTGCAATAAGAAAAAGCACGATCTATGTAGTAATCAAGTGGGTTTAATGAAAGATCAACGACTCCCAGTTGGATTGCAAATCCAAGATCTGGTGGTAGAGTGTGGGCAGTGCCATGAATCTACAAAGTTGACTGGCAGAGTGTGGTCTAAGGCGAAAAAAGGAATTTCCTTTATAAAGGGGGCGGTTCGGCAAGATAGTGCCGGCGGGAATGTACAACATGGCGATGAACCAGACACTGCAGGAATGGGCCTCTTTAGTTCGGCCTAAATTCAATGCCAGGTCATTTTTTTTACCGCCTGCAGTGCAGGTTATCTAAGCGTTACACCTAGGGAAAAGAATGAGCTTCCAAGATAGGCCTTACTTAAGAGAAATACAGTTAAAAAGGAATGATATTGAAAACTTTAACTCATATCCTTTTTGTATTCCTGCGGTAAAAGAGCTTGATTTCCTCGACTTTCATGCGGATGTAACTTTCTTCGTTGGAGAGAATGGAACGGGTAAATCAACCCTGATAGAAGCTATCGCTGTATCACAAGGTTTCAATCCGGAAGGTGGTACGAAACAATCAACTTTTTCTACAAGTAGAACTCATTCTGAATTACACCAGTATTTAAAGTCAATTAAGAGTTTCAAACATCCTAAAGATGGATATTTTTTAAGAGCTGAAAGCTTCTATAATTTGGCAACTCTAATGGATGAAACAGGTTACCTAGGGGGTTATGGAGGAAAGTCTCTCCATAAACAGTCACATGGGGAATCATTCATGGCCACATTAGTAAACAAACTTCGAGGTAATGGCCTTTATATCATGGATGAACCTGAGGCTGCATTATCGCCAGCACGTCAAATGGCGGCGATTTCCGCAATTCATCAATTAGTAGAAGAAAATTCCCAATTTATTATTGCTACACATTCTCCAATATTACTTGCTTACCCTCGCTCAAAAATATATCAATTTTCTGAATCAGGTATATATGAAGTAAAATACGAAGATACTGAGCATTATGCCATCACGAAAGATTTTTTGAATCGTCATGAGCAAATGATGAAAATATTGATGGAATGAAAATGTGTAACAAGTCAAAGCACCAAGGACTGCCAACCGCTACGCGTTTGTCAGCCCGTGTTTGAAGCGTTATGTTTAGGGATCGCTCTATGAAAATTGATACAGGTTGCCCCAATTGTGGTGGCGTAGCAATAAAGGAAAGTGAGCGTGGTGACGATCCAGTTATCTACAAATGTCCAGTATGTAATAGCGTTCTATTGCCTGATATAAAGAAATGTGAATTTCGTCGCTACTTTGGCTGGATTGCGCTAATAATGCTGGGATTGGCCTTTGCTCTCGGTAAATTATTTCCCGCTCTTTCGCTAGGTTTTTTTGTTACTCTTATGCTTTTAAGTTTAGTCGGTACAGGATACGAAGTTTTAGAATTCTCAAAAATCGTAAAGCTAAAATGTGTAGTAAAAACATAAATCGGGTAGCCGGTAGTTTCTAGCTACCGGCCCCCACACCACCCATCGTGCGGGTCCGCAATGGGCGGTTCCCTATCCGTAATGAATCTCTACCCAACGATCTCGCAATGAAATCAAACCCATCTCTTCGAAGAACTCATTATTGAGCGCAATATGAATACCCTCAGTTTTTGCACTTCGCCAGTAACTTTTACCGGACGAGCCGCAGGTAACTGCCAGCGACTCACTCACACCCATACGCAGTAAATTTCGAACTTTCGTTCTCACTCTGCGCCAACTCTTCCAATAGCTCATTCTTAATCGCCGCCGTATCCAGCAGTCTAGATCAATACATTTTTGATAGCCTTGCGCTATTCCAAAATAGTTGATCCAGCCACGGAGGTATACGGTAAGTTCTTTCAGTTTCTTTTCCATCGAAATGCCACGGGATCGTCCTGTAATCTGACGGACGTGGTATTTAAATTGGCGCAGTGACTTATCATGCCAGACAAGCTTTGCTCCACGGAAAGAAAAACCCAGAAACTTACAACGACTAACGGGGACTACTTTGCTTTTAGCATCGTTAACTTTGAGTTTAAGCTTGCGCTCAACAAAGCGTTTAATGCTCGTCATAACCCGCTCACCCGCGCGTTTAGAGGAAACGACAATCACAAAATCGTCCGCATAGCGGACGATTTTGTGTTGGCGTTTTTCCAGCTCTTTGTCGAGCAGGTCGAGTACAATATTAGACAGCAGCGGCGATAAAGGGCCACCTTGTGGCACCCCCTCATGACAGGCTTTCCAGCATCCATCTTCTACTCTTCCTGCACGCAAGTAGCTTGCGATCAGTTTGAGTAAGCGCTTATCGCTGATTCTTTGGCCAAGTAAACTCATGAGGAAATCATGATTTACCCGATCGAAGAATTTAGATAAATCGACATCCACTGCTATTCGTTTCCCTCCCTCGATATACTTTCGCAGCTTTTTACCGCATGATGCTGAGATCGCTTTGGGCGGAACCCATAGCTGAACTCCGAAA
Organism: Microbulbifer maximicatervae (SeqCode); assembly: GCF_052467815.1. Classification (NCBI taxonomy): domain Bacteria; kingdom Pseudomonadati; phylum Pseudomonadota; class Gammaproteobacteria; order Cellvibrionales; family Microbulbiferaceae; genus Microbulbifer; species Microbulbifer maximicatervae (SeqCode). Next base: position 2,041,742 of record NZ_CP174326.1, on the reverse strand, counting down.
AGGTTTTATCGAAACTGGGACCGATGATTTGGGCTATAGCCTGCTGAACAACACGATCAAAGATCGTAGGTATCCCGAAACCACGCTGGCCACCATCTGGCTTGCGAATGTAGACGCGCCTGACGGGAAGCGGCTGGTAATGACCCTGTCGAATGGTCTCGATGAGGTCATCGCCAACTGCCTTAAAGTGCTGCACAAAATTATCAACAGTAATCCCGTCAATGCCTGCGGTACCTTTGTTGCTTCGCACGTGTTTCCATGCAGCATTAAGATTTTCTTTGCTGAGGATGGCTTCAAGCAGATTTTCATTTGAGTTGAGTGTCATGGAAGTGCGCTACATCAACTTTAACCGACTGGAAACATATCTGTAGGCTAGCCCTGTCTTTCAACTCGTGGATTTAGGTTCAGGCCTTCACCGTATCCAAGGTATTAATCTTGGCATTTGGCTACTATGCCGTCGGCTGACTTCTGTTTAATCACCTTGATCATTACTGACCAAGGCGCCGCTGTGTTCCACCAATTTTGTTTACCCCCGCGATGGTGGGGCCTACTTATGAGTCAGCGGCCACGCTGACAGTTTTACAGCAGCAGGTTGAACAGATCTCCCCAGATAAGAACGTGAACTTTCACTACACAACTGCATCATTTACTCTACCCGTTAGATCACACGGCTTCGGTGTCCTTGGCCACCTCGCCTCCAGGCCAAGCCTTATATGATGTTTCTGTCCGTCAGCTCGTAGTTTTGCTAGCGGCTTCCTCCCCACAAGACCTCACGATGTTGCAGTTGCCATTCGCTAGTAGTTAGCATTTAATGGAATCCATTAAACGGTGATCTTCCTACAGGAGACTTGCACCCCATTAGTTCACGCCCACGCTGGGCGTACCAAGCGGCGGCAATACGCAGCCATCGGCTGCCGGACTCAGCACTATGTGCTTCGCCGTTACGCCAGGCGTTAGGAGTTAATAAAGGAATACCATGGAATTTTTTAATCAATCCTTTTGGCAGGGGTTTGCTGCTTCATTGGCTGTAGTCATTGTAGTTGCGTTACTTTCACCAATAAGAAACCGAATATCAGACTACTGGAACAAGAGACGGTTAAAAAAACATAACCAAAGATTAAATATGCTTAAATGGGAAAAAGAGCATCTTGAGAAAGTCAAGAAATCTAGCGTAGCTCTTAGCAGGGCTGTTTACTCTGATATTTTTTGGTTGCTTTTCCTCCTTAGTTTGGGGTTAGGACTACCGATTTTAGGTCCGGTAGCTTCGTCCATGAATCCTCTTTTTGTACCTATAGTTAAAATTCTAACTCCACTTTCAGTGCCTATCTGGTTTGCCGCTTTAGCAATAGCTTTTAAAAATATAAAAAAGTTCAGCAACCTTAATAATTACTCGAAGGCTATTGAAAATCTAGACTCAAAAATAGAGGGAGTAGAGAATAAAATCGAGGCAATCTCTCCTAAATCGGGTAGCCGGTAGTTTCTAGCTACCGGCCCCCACACCACCCATCGTGCGGGTCCGCAATGGGCGGTTCCCTATCCGTAATGAATCTCTACCCAACGATAGTGTTGAGCAGCTCTTCATTTGAGTTGAGTGTCATGGCAGTGCGCTAGGTCAATTTTATATCCGACTGGCAACATATCGGTAGGCTAGCCCTGTCTTTTAACTCGTAGAGTTTGGGTTCAGGCCTTCACCCTGTCCAGAATATTGAACTTGGCATTTGGCTACCATGCCCTCGGCTGACTTCTGTTTAATCACCTTGATCATTGCTGACCGAGGCGCTTTTGTGTTCCACCATTTGTTTTTAATCTCCGCTATGGTGGCTAGCGGGCAGGGCCTATTTATGAGTCAGCAGCCGCGCAGACAGCTTCACAGCGGCAAGCTAAACAGATCTCCCCAGATAAGAACGTGAACTTTCACTACACAACTGCATCATTTACTCTACCCGTTAGATCACATGGCTTCGGTGTCCTTGGCCACCTAGCCTCCAGGCTAAGCCTTATATGATGTTTCTGTCCGTCAGCTCGTAGCTTTGCTAGCGGCTTCCTCCCCACAAGACCTCGCGGTATTGCAGTTGCCATTCGCTAGTAGTTAGCATTTAATGGAATCCATTAAATGGTGATCCTCCTACAGGGGACTTTTACCCCATTAGTTCACGCCCATGCTGGGCGTACCAATGCAAGGCAACATCGCCCACTGCATGGGCTGGACCTCCATTTCACAGCTTCGCTGCTATATTACGGCCGTTGCTTGCGGCGTTAAGCCCAATGAATAGAGAGATCGATGAGTATTAAGCCAGATTGGAATGAAATAGCTCAAAGGATTGGAGATGATCTAAGTCATGATGACTTGCATTCTGAATGGTCTAAAGAATGCAAAAAATGGTTAGAGTCAATCGCCAGTGAATTTGGCAGTGACTATAGAGTCGAAGAATCACCCAATTTCTCGATAATGTCGAATGAAAGCGATCGATACATTCACGTTTTCTCTGGGTTCTTAGAAAGAACTTTAAAACGAATTTTAAACACTCTTGATGGAATTGCTTCCGACGAAGGGTTTGGAAAGCATGTAGCGCTAATCTTTCAAGATATTGACCAATATTACGAATATATAGGTATGTTCTTTCCAAATGAAGGTGAGTTTGGCCTTAGCTCAGGAATGTACATAAATGAAGGCTATGGTCATTTTGTGTTTCCATCTCAAGATATAAATTTTGCTGAGCCCATTGCAGTTCATGAGCTAACCCATGCTTGCTTGGTTCATCTCCCGATACCATTATGGCTCAATGAAGGTATGGCTGTTCTGATGGAAGATGTACTTGCAGGTAATCGCCTTTTCCTGGATAAAGAAATGGTTGAGCGCCACCAAAGGTATTGGAATGAAGATACTATCCAAGATTTTTGGTCAGGAGAGAGCTTTATGGCAATAGATGAAGGTCAGGAGCTTAGCTATCACTTAGCTCACATTCTTGCCCGTAATATATCCCAGGATTTTTCGGCTTTTGCAAAGTTCAGTAATCATTCAAATTACGAAGATGCAGGCGAGTCGGCAGCTCAAGAATGTTTAGGCTTGTCACTCACACAAATAGTTGGTTCCTTTCTCGGAGAGGGAAACTGGCAACCAGATGGTAGGCTTAAATCGGGTAGCCGGTAGTTTTTAGCTACCGGCCCCCACACCACCCATCATGCGGGTCCGCAATGGGCGGTTCCTATCCGTAATGAATCTCTACCCAACGATAGTGTCGAGCAGATCCTCATTTGAGTTGAGTGCCATGGCAGTGCGCTACATCAACTTTAACCGACTGGAAATATATCAGTAGGCTAGCCCGGTCTTTCAACTCGTGGATTTAGGTTCAGGCCTTCACCCTGTCCAAGGTATTAATCTTGGCATTTGGCTACTATGCCGTCTGCTGACTTCTGTTTAATCACCCTACTCATTACTGAGCGGAGCGCTGCTGTGTTCCACCATTTTTTTCTATCCCCGCGATGGTGGCTAGCGGGCTGGGCCTACTTATGAGTCAGCGGCCACGCTGACAGCTTTACAGCAGCAGGTTGAACAGATCTCCCCAGATAAGAACGTGAACTTTCACTACACAACTGCATCATTTACTCTACCCGTTAGATCACATGGCTTCGGTGTGCTTGGCCACCTCGCCTCCAGGCTAAGCCTTATATGATGTTTCTGTCCGTCAGCTCGTAATTTTGCTAGCGGCTTCCTCCCCACAAGACCTCACGGTATTGCAGTTGCCATTCGCTAGTAGTTAGCATTTAATGGAACCCATTAAATGGTGATCTCCCTACAGGGGACTTTTACCCCATTAGTTCACGCCCATGCTGGGCGTACCAAACGCAGCCACGATCGCAAATACTGCGTATTTGCTGGACCTCCGCCGCTTTGCGGCTCCGGCCCGTGCTGCGAGCGTTAGTGTGCAGCACAGAATGTTAATTATGGTTTTAAAATGAATAGATTAATAATAGCTTTTTGTATAGTCATGTTTACGGGTTGTGAAATCCAAAAAGAAGCAAACCAAAAATTTGGAGATCAACACTTTAAAACAGCGATTTCTTTAATCGAGCTTCATAATATACGTACTGGTTCGTATCCAGAAACATTAAACGATATCCAGTTCATTGGAGACTGGGATCAAATTGCTTTGCAGTCGGTAAAGTATGGCAGAGTTAAAGGCGGTTATACTTTATCCGTTACTAATGGGTGGGTCGGAAAGCCTGAACTTCAGTACCCTCCAGAGTTTTGGGTGGGGCTTGGAATTAAGCACACTAAATCGGGTAGCCGGTAGTTTCTAGCTACCGGCCCCCACACCACCCATCGTGCGGGTCCGCAATGGGCGGTTCCCTATCCGTAATGAATCTCTACCCAGCGGTCACGTAACGAAATCAAGCCCATCTTTTGGAAAAACTCATTGTTGAGTGCAATATGAATACCTTCGGTCTTTGCATTTCGCCAGTAACTCTTACCGGACGATCCACAAGTGATAGCCAGTGATTCACTCACACCCATGCGTAGTAAGTTTCGGACTTTCGTTCTCACTTTACGCCAGTTTTTCCAGTAGCTCATTCTCAATCTTCGTCGTATCCAGCAGTCAAGATCGATACATTTTTGATAGCCTTGCGCTATACCAAAGTAATTGATCCAACCACGGAGGAATACGGTAAGTTCTTTCAGTTTCTTTTCCATAGAAATACCACGGGATCGCCCTGTAATCTGGCGGATGCGGTATTTAAATTGGAGCAGGGACTTATCATGCCAGACGAGCCTTGCACCGCGAAAAGAGAATCCCAAAAACTTACAGCGGCTGGCAGGAACTACTTGGCTTTTAGTATCGTTAACTTTGAGTTTAAGCTTGCGCTCAACAAAGCGTTTAATACTCGCCATAACCCGTTCACCCGCGCGCTTAGAAGCAACAACAATCACAAAATCATCCGCATAGCGAACAAAATCATGTCCGCGTTTTTCCAGCTCTTTATCGAGCAGGTCGAGTACAATGTTGGAGAGCAGCGGCGATAAAGGGCCCCCTTGTTGCACCCCCTCATGACAGGCTTTCCAGCATCCATCTTCTACACTTCCTGCACGCAAGTAACTTGCGATCAACTTGAGTAAACGCTTATCGCTGATTCTTTGGCCAAGTAAACTCATGAGGAAGTCATGGTTGACCCGGTCGAAGAACTTAGATAAATCGACATCTACGGCTATTCGCTTCCCGCCTTCGATATACTTCTGTAGCTTTTTCACCGCATGATGCTGTGATCGCTTTGGGCGGAATTTATAGCTGAACTCCGAAAAGGTTTTATCGAAATTGGGACCGATGATTTGGGCGATAGCCTGCTGAATAACACGATCAAAGATCGTAGGTATCCCGAGCCCACACTGGCCACCAACTGCCTTGAAGTGCTGCACAAAATTATCGACAGTAATCCCGTCAATGCCTGCGGCACCTTTGTTGCTTCGCACGTGTTTCCATGCAGCATTAAGATTTTCTTTGCTGAGGATGGTTTCAAGCAGATTTTCATTTGAGTTGAGTGTCATGGCAGTGCGCTACGTCAATTTTATATCCGGCTGGCAACACATCGGTAGGCTAGCCCTGTCTTTCAACTCGTGGATTTAGATTCAGGCCTTCACACTGTCCAAGGTATTAATCTTGGCATTTGGCTACTATGCCGTCTGCTGACTTCTGTTCAATCACCTTGGCCATTACTGGCCGAGGCGCTGCTGTGTTCCACCAATTTTGTTTACCCCCGCGATGGTGGCTAGCGGGCTGGGCCTACTTATGAGTCAGCGGCCACGCTGACAGCTTTACAGCAGCAGGTTGAACAGATCTCCCAAGATAAGAACGTGAACTTTCACTACACAACTGCATCATTTACTTTACCCGTTAGATCACATGGCTTCGGTGTTCTTGGCCACCTCGCCTCCAGGCTAAGCCTTATATGATGTTTCTGTCCGTCAGCTCGTAGTTTTGCTAGCGGCTTCCTCCCCACAAGACCTCACGGTGTTGCAGTTGCCATTCGCTAGTAGTTAGCATTTAATGGAATCCATTAAACGGTGATCCTCCTACAGGGGACTTTCACCCCATTAGTTCACGCCCATGCTGGGCGTACCAAGCAGCGGCAGAGCGACAGCCAACGCTACGCACCTTTTGTGTTACTCGCTGGCGCTCAAACATTAACACAAAATGCGCTTCGCGCTGGCTGCGCCTGCGCTGGGCGTTAGGCTTTAGAAATTTAGGAATATAACCAATGTTTAAAAAAACAGATGAAGGGTATGAACTTGCACGATTTGGCGAGCTAACTGCATTTATATCCATACTCTGTGAGCAGTATAAAGTTTACTCTGACTTCATTCATAAACGGCCTGATATAGATTCACTTTGTCCAGAAGAGATAGTTAGACTAAATCATAATCAAATCGATCCACTCTATATAAGCACAATATTCTCTGCGATGTTTTTAGAGGCATATATTTTTGACTATGGTGCAAGGAAGTCATCTGGAGCATATATTAAAAATTATATTGATAAATTAGATCCACCATCAAAATGGCTTGTTGTAACTAAGCTGTTTAATGACCAAGGCATCGAACCATCTAGTCAATGCTTTGAAGTAATAAAAAAACTCTTTAAAGTTCGCAATCAGCTCGCTCACAATAAGAGCAAGGAATTTGACGGGTTAGATAAATTAGCAGAGAGAAAATCTGATTTATTCAAACCTGTTGAATGTGTTGATCTACTCATTAAAGTAATGGATGAACTTTTTCGTATAGATCCAGATGAGCTGTATGCAAAACAAACAATTGATAAGCTAAATAAGCTGAAAGATGAATATCCAGCCTAAATCGGGTAGCCGGTAGTTTCTAGCTACCGGCCCCCACACCACCCATCGTGCGGGCCGCAATGGGCGGCTCCCTATCCGTAATGAATCTCTACCCAACGATAGCGTCGAGCAGCTCTTCATTTGAGTTCCGTGTAATGACAGTGCGCTACCTCAACTTATCCGACTGGAAACATATCGGTAGGCTAGCCCTGTCTTTTAACTCGTGGATTTTGGCTTCAGGCCTTCACCCTGTCCAAGGTATTAATCTTGGTATTAGGCTACTATGCCGTCGGCTGACTTCTGTTTAATCACCCTGATCATTACTGACCAAGGCGCCGCTGTGTTCCACCAATTTTGTTTACCCCCGCGATGGTGGCTAGCGGGCTGGGCCTACTTATGAGTCAGCGTCCACGCTGACAGCTTTACAGCAGCAGGTTGAACAGATCCCCCCAGATAAGAACGTGAACTTTCACTACATAACTGCATCATTTACTTTACCCGTTAGACCACACGGCTTAGGTGTTCTTGGCCACCTCGCCTCCAGGATAAGCCTTATAGGATGTTTCTGTCCGTCAGCTCGTAGCTTTGCTAGCGGCTTCCTCCCCACAAGACCTCACGGTGTTGCAGTTGCCATTCGCTAGTAGTTAGCATTTAATGGAATCCATTAAACGGTGATCTTCCTACAGGGGACTTTCACCCCATTAGTTCACGCCTATGTTGGGTGTACCAAGCAAAGGCAGTCGGACGGCTTCGCCGCCCGCTGCTTTGGGCGTGTGTGCCAGGCATGGCATTTAACTAGAGAGGTGAAAGTCCTCTTACCAGGTATTCGTGGAGCCGAAGGTTAGCGAAAGGGCAAGGTTAATATCGCGAGGTATTGGCTGGAGGAAGCCCAACGCAAATTCACGGGGTGATGAACAAGAACTGGATATGAGGTGTGACGTAGGTGGAGCCAGTGGGCACGTGACCATAAAGCTCTCCATCCACAATTGGCCTACGTTTTATAAATCCAGCATCTACGTGAAGAAAGTTAAATGTCTTACCCTGGGAGGTCTATGGGTTATTAATGGAGTAACTGAAAACTGAGAGATTGGTTTTGACCGATCCATAGAAGTCAGCAGAAGGCATAGTAGGTAGATTTCGTGCTACTGAAGGCCTGAACAATTCTGGACAGTATTATTAATGCAGAGCTTGATGACTGCATCTGACAAGTAACTTAGTTACCAGAGAAAAAAATTTTTTTTCTGGGTGAACATCAAACTGGAAACTTAATCATACATTGTCCAATTTCCCATCTCTTTTAATGCAGCGAATTCTAGATAGGAATAATCTGTTTCGAGCATTACAACAAGTTTCTCGTAACCAGGGTGCACCAGGTCTCGATGGTATGACGGTAAAACAGTTGCCGGAACATCTTAAGCAGACCTGGATTGCTACCCGACAAAAGGTGCTAAGTGGTAGCTATCGCCCTCAACCGGTGAAACGCGTCTTTATACCAAAAGGCAATGGAGGCCTGCGTCCATTGGGTATACCCACTGTGCAAGATAGATTGATCCAGCAAGCTATCGCACAGATACTCAGTGAGCAATGGGAGCTGAAGTTTCATGCTCTTAGTTTTGGTTTTAGACCAAATCGATCGGCACACCAGGCGATTAGACAGGTCCAAAACTTTGTCCGGCAAGGAAAGCGCTGGACGATCGATATGGACTTGAAATCCTTCTTTGATGAAGTGAATCATGACAAGCTCATGCTAACACTGAAGCAAAGCGGAATACCGGCTGATGTGCTGGGGTTGATAAACCGATACCTAAAAGCGCCAACGGTAGTCGATGGCAAGGTAATAGCTACAATAAAAGGCGTCCCGCAAGGTGGGCCGTTATCTCCGCTTCTAGCGAATATTGTGCTTAATGAACTGGACTGGGAGCTGCACAAGCGGCAACTCAGTTTTGTACGATATGCCGATGATTTTCAAATACTGGTGGGAAGTCGTCGGTCTGCAGAGCGGATAAAAGTAAGCCTTACGCACTTCATCAAATGTAAGCTGAAGCTCACAGTAAATACTGAGAAGAGTGCAGAGGATCACTTCTGGAAGCGGAGCTTTCTAGGATTTAGATTGCTGAAGAAGGATGCCCGGATAAAGGTATCAGAATCATCGATTAATAAATTGAAGGCAAAGATCAGAATGGTCACCCGCCGAACACGAGGCCGCAAGTTTACTCAGATCATAGAAGAGTTAAAGAAGTCCCTGCTTGGTTGGAAAGCGTACTTTGACATCAGTGAAGTACTGAGCCCTCTGAAAGATCTGGACAAGTGGATAAGGCGGAAGTTGCGATGTTATTTATGGAAGCAATGGGGACGTAGTGGTTACCGCAGATTAAGAAGGCTGGGCGTTGATCGTTTTTAGCGTGGAACACGGCCAAATCAGCGCATGGACCATGGAGGCTAAGCAAAAGTCCTGCCCTTTACAGAGCATTGCCAAATAGATACTTTAGGAACTTGGGGCTGCCGGAATTGGCAGATAGGAAGGGGAATAGAATTGAACCGCCATGATACGTGACCCGTATGCCTGGTGGTGTGGGAGGAGGGGCATCGTGAGGTGCCTCCCTATCCCGATTATGCTACAAGGAAGCATATATGGCATTTAATATCCCAATGTCATTAATCGAAGATCATCCCGATCATGTGATTTACGAATACTATCGTGAGAAATGGGAAACTGATTACTCTAAGCCAGCGTTCACGAAAGAAAGAATGAAGCTTGCTAGCCGGCAGGTCGGTCGCATTAGCTTTGATAAGAAAACGGAAAAATTTACGCAGTAATCAGGGCAGGAATGGGATTCTAACGATACTTTTTGCCAGCGGGCTTGCATTATGATTTTACGTCAGGCAAAGAGTGGTATGTGGCCTCAAGAAATGGCGTATCAGGCGTGAAGCCTAACCAGTTTGTGAAGTTCACTACGCCTGCTATCGCAGGCTGCGCGGGTCAGCTTAAGCTTCGCTTATTCTGCCCCTTACAAAGGCGCTAAGTTTTATACACAAATTTTTTTAGTTCATGCGGGTCCGCAATGGGCGGTTCCCTATCCGTAATGAATCTCTACCCAACGATAGTGTTGAGCAGCTCTTCATTTGAGTTGAGTGTCATGGCAGTGCGCTACGTCAATTTTATATCCGGCTGGCAACATATCAGTAGGCTAGCCCTGTCTTTTAACTCGTGGATTTTGGGTTCAGGCCTTCACCGTATCCAAGGTATTAATCTTGGCATTTGGCTACTATGCCGTCGGCTGACTTCTGTTTAATCACCTTGATCATTACTGACCAAGGCGCCGCTGTGTTCCACCAATTTTGTTTACCCCCGCGATGGTGGCTAGCGGGCTGGGCCTACTTATGAGTCAGCGGCCACGCTGACAGCTTCACAGCGGCAAGTTAAACAGATCTCCCCAGATAAAAACGTGAACTTTCACTACACAACTGCATCATTTACTTTACCCGTTAGATCACATGGCTTCGGTGTTCTTGGCCACCTCGCCTCCAGGCTAAGCCTTATATGATGTTTCTGTTCGTCGGCTCGTAGTTTTGCTAGTGGCTTCCTCCCCACAAAACCTCACGGTGTTGCAGTTGCCATTCGCTAGTAGTTAGCATTTAATGGAATCCATTAAATGGTGATCCTCCTACAGGGGACTTTCACCCCATTAGTTCACGCCCATGCTGGGCGTACCAAGCGGCAGCAACGCGACGGCCTAAGCGGCCGCCGCTGTGCCGGGCGTTAGTAGAGGGGGGCTAGTGCTGAGGTTGTTGTTTGACGTTGTTGTTACGGTTACGGTTTCGTACCTTATAGTTGCGGCAGTCTCTACTGGAGAAATCAATATAAGGGGTGCGTACTATTCCGTAAAAACAGATCCCATTTCATTTTATGTTGCTATTGGATTTTCTTTGGTTTTGTTAATTCTCTGGGTGGGTGTCGCGTTCTCAAATACATTTAATGCTATTGATTTACGGGTAAAGAAATTTGGTGGTAATTACAATAAGAATACATTTAAGGCGATAATCAAAAGTGTGTTTAGCAAAAGCAACTAACAAGGCGGTGTTGTCGCCTTCGGCTGGGACTGCCACTCCGCTGGCGCTCCATGTCAGCCCCAAACCGCGACGTTAGGCTTCAAATAGAGATAAAAAAACCATGGATGAAATCTACCACCCCCCCGCATCTGAGTTAGAGGCTAAGAAGAAAAGTGTCTCCCCCTTATATAAGATCTCTGGCATCGGTGTGGCTACAGTTGTCGGATCAATCTTAGCTGGGGGGGTTCTTATGTACTTGAATTACAAAAGGCTCGGGCTATATGACAAAGCAACGAAATGCATCGTCATTTCAATTGTTGCAACAATAGCGATTTTCGGAGTTGTCTATTTAATTCCCGAGGACATAAATATTCCTAATATAGCATTCACAATCCCACAAGTTATTGCAATGGTTCAAATCGCCAAAAGCCAGCAAGAAGCTCTAATTAATGAGCATATTAGTTCGGGGGGGACTATGTCCTCTAACTGGAAGGCTTTTGGTATTAGTGTACTGATTATTCTAGCTATCATAGCTTTAGTTACTGGCGCTGTATTTGTCACGACTACAGCCTAAATCGGGTAGCCGGTAGTTTCTAGCTACCGGCCCCCACACCACCCATCGTGCGGGTCCGCAATGGGCGGTTCCCTATCCGTAATGAATCTCTATCCAATGATAGTGTCGAGCAGATCTTCATTTGAGTTGAGTATCATGGCAGTGCGCTACGTCAATTTTATATCCGGCTGGCAATATATCGATAGGCTAGCCCTGTCTTTTAACTCGTGGATTTTGGGTTCAGGCCTTCACCTTGTCCAAGGTACTAATCTTGGCGTTTGGCTACTATGCCCTCGGCTGACTTCTGTTTAATCACCTTGATCATCGCTGACCGAGGCCAAGCTAAACAGATCTCCCCAGATAAGAACGTGAACTTTCACTACACAACTGCATCATTTACTCTACCCGTTAGACCACATGGCTTTGGTATCCTTGGCTACCTCGCCTCCAGGCTAAGCCTTATATGATGTTTCTGCCCGTCAATTCGTAGTTTTGCTAGCGGCTTCCTCCCCTCAAGACCTCGCGGTATTGCAGTTGCCATTCGCTAGTAGTTAGCATTTAATGGACCCATTAAATGGTGATCCTCCTACAGGGGACTTTCACCCCATTAGTTCACGCCCATGCTGGGCGTACCAAGGGCTGCCTAACCGGCAGCCCCTTCTTAAGGCGTTATTGTGGCGGTCAATTATTAGATAGTTTGTAGTTGCTGCAAGTAACAATCTCTACCTGAACACGCTTCGCCAGAGAGTTCTCCTGCAAACTGGTACCGCAGTTTCGTTCAAGTCCTTCATTTTAAGTCAACAAGTTCTGCAAGTTAGCTGCCGCATTGTGGAGTGCCAATCAGATAGTTAATTGGTGGGGAAAGTATGGTATTTTTCCCTGTAAATTTATTGGGTTGTGGCCAGCCTAAGTTGACTGGCAGAGAGCAAGTAGATTATTCAGTGCGCGCCAGCTATAACCAGGCCAGATCGCCCAGCCGGAGGCTGGGCTGGACAGCCTACGCTTCGCTTCGGCTGCCCTTGCTAGCAACGTTAGGGCAAAAAATCTAAAGTTCTTCACAAATGGAGGAAGAGTATGAAGAAAAAGTTAGAAGATAGTAAATATACGATCTTGGGACCTGATGACCTTTGGAAGTTCTATAACGGGGTGGCTGGAATATATCGTGGTGGTGGTAATACATTAGACTCAAAAATAGTGCGAGCCAGTGGCCCAAGAGTGAAAGATATTACTGTCATCCACGACCCTGACCATGAAATAGAGATGGTCATTCCAAATCCGAGCAAGGGACTCTCATTTGCTAGTAACATCAAAAAATTATCCAAAAATCCAGTAATATCGGGTTACGTTTGGGTCCTACCAAGAGGAGAATGTTTACCTGAGGGGTTGGTTTTTAATGTAAAAGACTTCACACATCCGCTTCTGAATGTTTCTCGCAAAATGTCACTTGCTGAATTTACTGAAAAACTAAAAGTGTTGGCTAGTAAGTTAAAGTCAACAAAGGTGAAGATAGAAAAAGGCACTGGTCGCATAATCGAAGAGTTTCCGGGTGCCCTTAAGAAGGCAGAGGCAATCTAAGCATGTCTAAAAGAAATATTTATTTCCCTAACGAACTGATTAAAGAGCTAAATGAAATTGTAGTTAATCAAGGATATGACGCTCTGTTGCATGTGTTTAAAAATATTGATTTGGACAATTCAGAATATTTATCAATTGATGAGAATGAAGCAAAGCTATTAATGCGTTTGGCTGATATTGAGATGTCTAAAGCAATTTTAATGTATCCTTTCACTGATGACGAAGAGGAAAATTACGATCCAGCTCATGAGGAGAAGTATGATGATGTAATGATGGGTATTTATGAGAAAACATATTATTACATACAATCCGAATATGGTGACCTAGAGAGCTAGAATCCTTAACAAACTGCTGCATACCGACACATACTGCTACGCTCGTTTTTGTGTGTCGCTAGCGCCACTTTACACAAAAAAGCTCTCCGCAGTATGTGCGGGTGAGCGGAGCGTTAACCATAGAAGTGAGTGAATTAGAGTAAAATGGAAAATAAGATAAGCAAAAAGAATATAATCCTAGTAACCGCAGCTACCGCAATAGGTTCTGCCTTAGGGAGTTTTGCCGTCAAAGATCTATTTAAAGAAAATGTAGATCAGAATGATCGCCTAAAGAAAGTAGCCGAAGAGACAAATAAGCTGTTGCCGATGATCATAGATTCAGAAACGCGCCTAGACAGCACTGTCGGCTTAAATAACACATTCACATATATTTATACGCTTACCAATTACTCATTTGATGAAATTGATGCATCTACTCTAGAACAGAATCTGTCTCCAAAAGTACTTAACAATTACTGCTCATCTTCGGATATGAAGCAATTTGTAGATCACGGAGTTACCGTAAATTTCAGATACCTTGGAAAAGCCGGCAAGCAAATCCTCAACCTTTCTCATCAACCTTCAGATTGTAAAAATGGTTAACAACGCCAGGCAGTAAATCTCCGGCTGCCCTTGCTAGCGGCGTTATGCAATCCATAGAGTGACCATATGTGGTTAGACTATCTTAATTCAAGAGAGGCACTAGACAGGATCTTTCAAGACCAGGTATTCGGAGAAGTTGTAGAGCTTATACGGATGTCATTTGAAGATCGAGATGTCAAAATCGAGTTTGATCTTCGTGAATGGCCAGAAAACGCTCCAAGAAAATGGAGCGATCAGAAACTTAATACAGTTCAAGTAACAATTGTTCTGGGGGCCTGTACACAGATTCACATGAAAGATTGGGCGTCAGAGAATATCGGCGAATTTAGGGTAAAAAAAATTAAGGGAAGTGATCTATATTCGTTCAAATTTGTATCTTCTTCTGGTACATATTTTAGCTGCATTTGCGATGTTTTGTTCTTTACAAAGGTTTCGGCATATCAAAATGCATAGCAAGCAGCACGAATGCCCGAAAAAAGACGCCGGGCAGGACGGCCTACATTACGCTTCGCTTTATTTCGGCCTCCCGTGTGCTGGGCGTTAAGTTTAAGACTTACCCACGCTTAGTAGACACCCTGTATAGTTAGGCTTCAGCCTATCATGATAGTGCACTATAAGCTAAAGAGAACTTAGGCATATACGGAAAGCACCTGCATATAGCCTATACCTTGAGCCTGTTGGACAAGGACTAGCAAAGATTTACTATTCGAAACCCCGGAGAAAAACCGAGACGTTATCGAGATAGGCTAATCCTGCAGCTTAATCAGCTGTCACTGATATACCCCTTTCAATGGCCCACAGGAGTAGTGGTTTTTCATGCCAGTAGGATACCGGCTTTTTTGCCTTTGACTCTATGCCTTCAAATTTCTGTTACCGCCGTCACCAATGTCCACTTAGCGAGTGGCGCAAACTGCTAGATTGAAATATCCATTGCTGGAACAGACTCCATAGGTAAACCTTTGTCATTGGGAAACCCAAAGTGCAAAGTCAAGAATCATCGCCAAATAATCAAAACAACAGCGATCAGCAATCGTTAGATTTGCAGAACGCTGATATTGATGCAGTTTACAATGAACTAAACACGTCACCCGCCGGCCTCACAAAAAATGAAGCCAGCGCCCGCCTGCAAAAATATGGTCCCAATACCATTCAGGAGAGGGAGCAAAGCGCACTCGCTAAGTTCTTGCGATTTTTCTGGGGCCCCATTCCCTGGATGATTGAAGCGGCCGCATTGCTTTCTGCATTAATTGGCCACTGGCCCGATTTCGCCATCATTATGGCCCTGCTTCTATACAACGCGATTGCCGGGTTTTGGCAGGAACACAAAGCTGCCAATGCGCTGGCAGCACTGAAGGCCAGCATGGCCCCCAAAGCCAATGTATTAAGGGATGGGGGGTATCAATCCATCGATGCGGCGATGGTGGTCCCAGGGGATATAGTGCGAATCAAGCTAGGGCAAGTCGTGCCCGCTGATGTGCGATTTACCGAAGGGAAATCCATCAGTATTGATCAAGCCGCCCTTACCGGAGAATCTCTACCCGTCAGTAAGAGCATCGGTGATATCGGCTATTCCAGCAGTATCGCTAAACGGGGGGAGATGACCGCTGTTGTCATTGGTACCGGGCACAATACATTCTTTGGGCGCACCGCCCAACTTGTTGCAGACGCTGGGCAAAGTGCCTCACATTCGCAGAAAGCCGTCACCCATATCGGTGACTTCCTCATCGTGTTGTGTTTAGTGCTGGCCGTTATTCTGGTGGGTACAGAGTTATACCGCGATATCGTGGTTGCGGAAACATGGCACTGGTCAGATATCATCAATATCCTTCGCACTGTACTGGTATTGCTGATCGCTTCGATTCCCGTTGCCATGCCTTCGGTCATTACTGTGACCAATGCTCTCGGTGCCCTGGCGCTATCCCGTAAAAAAGCGATCGTCTCGCGGCTGGAATCCATCGAAGAATTGGCCGGTGTTGATATCCTCTGCTCAGATAAAACTGGCACCCTCACCAAGAACCAATTGTGTCTCGAAGAACCTACCTTATTCAGCGCGAAAAAGAACGACCAGTTAATTCTTGCCGCCGCTATCGCATCTGAAGCAGGCGCCAGTGATCCAATTGATCAAGCAATTTTTGCCGGCCTGAAAAATAAGGAAGAACTGAAGAAATATAAGGTTGAGGAATTCACTCCATTTGATCCGGTGAGCAAACGCACTGAGGTTAAGGTACAGGATCAGGACGGGCAAACCCTATATTTCAGCAAAGGGGCCCCCCAGGCTATTGTCGACTTATGTAACTTGAGTGGTGCGGAGGCCGACAAAGCCACTGCTTGTGTGCAACAACAGGCCTCCAGGGGACTGCGCTCCCTGGGCGTTGCGCAGAAGGCAAACGGTTCATCGTGGCAATTCCTGGGTATTCTGTCTCTTGAAGACCCACCTCGGGATGACTCCAAAGACACTATTCAGCGTGCACGGGAACACGGGCTTCAAGTAAAAATGATTACGGGCGACGATGTGGCTATCGGCAAGGAAATCGCTACTCAAGTCGGTATTGGAACAAATATTTTCGCTGCCAGTAGTGTGTTTACAAAGTCCCAGGATATGGACCACCTGCCATCTACTATCGTCGATACCGTTGAGCGTGCAGATGGATTTGGGCGAGTGTTTCCCGAACATAAATATGCCATTGTGAAAGCATTGCAAGGCAGGGGTCACCAGGTTGCCATGACTGGCGATGGTGTGAATGATGCGCCAGCCCTTAAGCAAGCTGATTGCGGTATCGCCGTTAGCGGTGCAACCGACGCCGCACGCGCGGCAGCAGCCATTATCCTGACCTCTCCCGGGCTATCTACCATCGTCGATGCCATTGATGAAGCCCGAAAAATATTTGAACGCATTATTAATTACGTACTTTTTCGGGTATCCATGACCCTGGATATTATGGTGGTGGTTGTCTTTGCTACCATAATGTTCGGTTTCTCGCCCCTAACCCCGGTTATGATCGTACTAGTGGCTCTTCTTGATGACATCCCCATTATGACCATTGCCTACGATAATACCCTGCTTCCCAAGGAACCTGTGCATTGGCAAATGCGAGACCTATTACTGGGCTCTAGCATTATCGGCCTTTTTTCTATTGCTCAAACAATGGGTATTCTCTTTATTGGAATGGAATGGCTCAATAACACCCACTGGCAATCCTGGATTGCATTAAATAAAGAGCAAATTCAAACTATCGTATTTTTACAGATCGTAGCGGGAGGACATCTACTGTTATTCGTTGTGCGCTCACGTACAGCTTTCTTTTCAAAACCACTACCCGCATTCCCTCTGTTTATCGCAATTGTTGGCACCCAAGCATTTACCGTACTGATGTGTGGATTCGGCTGGCTGGTGCCGGCAATACCCTGGACTATAATCGGTCTGGTATGGCTATACATGATTATCTGGATGTTTTTCCTGGACCTGGTCAAGAAACTTCTTTATCGAAGATTAAGTGATATCTGAGCCACCTACAAAAGCCTAACAAAGGTAGGCAGTCGAACTATGAATTGTTTCGAAGATTTCAGGGTAAAGCCTGACAGCAAGATAAAGCTCTCCGAAATAGATCCGGGCTTCAAACATTGTTACGAAAGTCGTGAAGAGGCACTCCCAGATACCCAGCGTATAGATGAGCAGATACGTTCATTCACTTACAAGCTTTACGCTGAGCGTAAAACATCTCTACTTATCTGCTTGCAGGGAATAGATGCCTCGGGGAAAGATGGCACCATCAAGCATGTATTGGGCGCAACAAATCCACAAATGTGTAGAGCGATTTCCTTTAAGGAACCTTCAAAAGAAGAGAGCGAGCATGATTTCTTATGGCGATATCATAAAGTAACCCCTGCTCGTGGGCATATATCAATCTTTAACCGCTCTCAGTATGAGGGGGTGCTGATTGAGCGAGTGCATAGCCTGGTTCCGATGGACATTTGGAGCAAACGCTATGAACAAATTAACAACTTTGAAAAATTACTCTCTGAAAGCAACACAATAATACTGAAATTTTTCCTTTACATCAGCCAGGATGAGCAGTTGGAGAGATTCAAGCAACGTATTGATGATCCCGCCAAACAGTGGAAAATCAGCGAAAGTGATTATACTGAGGCAAAATATTGGGATGAGTATATCTGTGCTTTTGAAGATATGCTAAATCAATGCAGCACCGAATACGCGCCCTGGTTTGTTATCCCCGCAAACCACAAATGGTTCCGGGACTTGGCTGTAGCCTCAATTATTTCTGAAGCATTAAAGAAGTTAAACCCCCAGTTTCCTGCCCCCACCGTCAACCTGGAAGAGATAAAAACCAAGTATCATCAACTTAAGAATTTGCAATAAACTAAATCCCTAAAAAGTGAGAGAGATGGTAAATTTATTTACCATCTCTCTTAGCTATAATTTCAATCTAGCCAAGTCAATCTAGAAAGCACTACTGCGACTTAAACACCAAGATCCTATTATTCATTGAGTCAGTAACAAACAGATTATCTTTATAACCAAAGACTCCTGTTGGAAGGCCTAAAGTGGATGCACTAGGTAGTTCACCGGTATCATAAACTCCGTCTTGATTAGAGTCATTATAAGCAGATTTTACAAAATCACTTTGCCCCAAAACAGAATCCGCAGCAGCATAATTTTCTTCAGGCCACTGATCCCAAATTAACACTCGGTTATTCTCTGTATCAGTTACGAATAGCTGAATTCCATTTGACCAAATCCCTAACCAGGGATAAAGTAAATCCTTTTCCGTTGCATTATCCGGCCACTCAGCAACTCTAAAATTTTCCTGCCCAAGTACAACATCTGCCGCAGCATAGTTTTCTGTGGGAAATTCATTCCAGAGCAAAATTCTATTGTTTTCAGAATCTAAAATTGCAAGCTTATCTCCATCACTCCAGACTGCACTAGGGTAAGCAAGATTTTGAGCTGTTGGCCCCCCGCTATTACCATCCAAATCGGTATTAGCGGCGCAACTCTCCAGTGTAGGCTGACCAATAGCTAAGCTTGCAATTGTATTATCTTCTGTTGGAATACTATTCCAAACCAACACGCGAGAGTTAACTTCATCTACAGCTATAATCTTCCCGTCAACTATAATGGCAGATGCTAGTGTGCTAAAGCTATCACATCCTTCGTCTCCCTTGCCCCATGGCCCTAAAACCACTTCAGGAGCTGCCGTCCCATCCATAGGGACTTGATTATAAAGCGAAATCCGTCTTTCCCCCTCCGCCTGAGAAACAACTAACTTACCGTCATTAATACTGGCCTGAATTGGCGTTTGTAGTGTCTTTCTATCATCAGATGAATCGGAGCTATCCAGACTATCGACACCTATAGCAAAATCAGCAGAAGTCCCATTCGAGGAAGGTATTTCATTAAATACCAAGACACGATGATTTTCTCGATCCGTTATAAATAGTTTTCCATCAGAACTAACGGCAGGAGTACCAACCGGAAAACCTCCAAGATTTTTAGCACTGAGCCCTGTATCTATGTCTGAAAAATTATCCTGACCAATCACCACTGACGCCGGAGTAAAGTTCTCGAAATACATCGGCACAGTAAAACTGCTGTTTACTGTAGGAATGGAATTTCCTGCTAAATCCATTACATCAACGTTGATTGTGCGTTTCTGTCCGGCGATCCAGTATTCTTTTGGAGTAACGGTTAGCGTATCATTTTCAACGGCGGTAGCAGACCAAACAACCTTATAGTCATCTTCAAGTAATATTCCGCTTAATTGAAGACTATCTGTATCCATAGTCTCAGAAAATTGCAGTTTGAAAGAATCATTCTTTTCCAGGCGAATATTCTGCGGAAATATACTATTTACAGTAGGGGCAATGTTCTCAACTTGATACTTGACGGTAATCTCCGTCATTTGATTACCAGCGCCGTCCTGAGCATTGATTACTAGGGATAGCTCTTCCCCTTCCCCCCAAACATCGTTCGGTCTCAGCTCTAATGAATCTTCACTAACTTGGTATAGCTCCCCGAGTTCCTGCATAGAACCAGACAGTGAGATATCACCTAGCTCTACTGGTTCATCAAAAGTCAGTAATACCCTACCACCTTCTTCGATAGTACTACCACCTGCAGGAATAAGGGTCAAACTGGGTGCAGTAATATCACCAGTCTCTTCAGGAGATTTTCCTCCACCTGATCCTCCGTTACAACCGTATAGCGATGAGACAATAGCAAGGCAAAGAGTTGCTTTTAAAAACTGAACTTTCATTTCTTCCCCAAGAAAATGTTTACTTATCAACACAGGACCATGCTAATTTATTTCTCACAAAGAAATGACACGAGAACAAGCAATTTATATCGATTGTCAGAAGTAACGCGTTTTATGGCGGAAATTGGCGCACAACTTTAAGTAAACACTTCCAATTAGTACTAATGCCCCATAATCATATTTGGCTTTTAATGAAAGAGTTTCCTCCTAGCACGAAAAAATTAACTGCAGATCACTAATTTCAACCTAAACGCAATCACATCCAGGAAATTGTCGATTCTTGATTTCCCTACTATTAAAATGGGAACAACATCATCTATTACAGATATATCACCTCAAATAATAAATCAAGAGTTTAATTCACCGACACATAAGATATTTTAAATTGCATTTACCAGGACCAAGTAAGAAGAGCGCAGAGATTTTTTATGAACACTGAAGCTTTTACAAGCTTACTTTTCCAAATGTCTCATTCAGAAAAGAAAACCTCTAGAGTAAACATACACAGGGTATAACCACCAGATAACCTAGCCGCTGACCTAGCTATAGAAAGCTGAAAATTTGATTAATTATTTTTTTATAGTATTACTTACGATAACCCTATAAGAAAAAACCAGGCAGCATACACTGCCTGGCCGAAAAGGATTTGACTTGGTATCAAACGATCAGACCAAATTAAAGCTGTCCAATTTAAGCAAAGCGCCGAAAATTTTAACAGGCCTCTACGGTATATGGAGATATGTACAGGCTGACCTGCCAGTCAGCAACCACTCAAGTCTTAAAGCTAACAATACTAACTCGTCAGAGGACTTTAGATCCGATTTACATTGGTAGATATAGAACTCTCGATAGGAGCTCGTAAGATTTATTTCTTAAAAGATAACTGCTTCACTGAAAGAAAACTGCCAACCATATAGTGGCCTCATCTGCAGCTGTCTCCACCACCCGATGCCTTTGATTTGCCCTAATCAACAAGTTATCCCCCTTCCCCAGGTGGTGCCTCTCACCATTTTCCATTTCAATAACACCATAACCGGAAAGTACTAACACCCACTCATGCTCATCTTGATCATACCACCCTGTTTCCGGCGAGGACTGCCCGTAAGATATAATCCGCTCAACCCTGCAGCTTTTCCCCTCTAGCAAACTCTGAAAATGCTCCCTAGAGTGATCACCTGGTAGTTGAGTGAAAAAATTACCCATAAGTCTCCCCTAGCATTAAATCGGCATGAACGAAAATTTACAAAAATACAACTATACTAGAACTAATGGGCTCCACAATCGGGGTTAATATAGAAAAACATACGCCAACCGAATTCAAAATGAGCCCAAGACTATAAAATAGAATATTTTTTACTAAACCATCAACATTGGCTCTTTGACGCCCCAAAAACACAACTCTCACATGACACATAAAATAAATCATTCGAAATAAATATGAGCACCTATTAAACAACAATAGATACCAGATCACGATCTATAAAATACAAAGAACATATAATGACTATATATTTACATTCAGGGCTACACAAAACCGGCACCACAGCAATACAATATTACGCCTACAAATATAGAAGACTGTTAAGAAGCAAAGGTATTTTATATCCCATTATTCATCGCAATTTAATTAGCATAGATAAGGGTCACCATCTTTTTGCACACTCATTTTCCGATCATCCTGAAAGCCCGCCTATATCCAGAGGAAAGTTGCTAGCATATGACTGGAAGTCAAAGTCACAGAAAAATAACCTTGATCTATTAATTAGTGCAGAGCCTATTTGTCGACATACTTATAAAACAAAAGATTGCTCCTGGATTGAGGCTCGGCACCATTATTTAGAACACCTCTCCAACACATTACCCCCAGAGCAAACCAAAATCATCTTAACCTTGCGCAGACAAGATAATTTTGCCCAGTCTCTATACAAAGAACATATTGTGAAAGGAGTATCTCCACTAGCGAAACTGTCATTCAAGGAGTTCCTATCAAAGATAGAAGGTAGAAACCTGAACTTTTATAAAAATATAGCAGTATTCAAAAAGTTCTTTCCCAATATACAAATACTCATTTACGAGCAGCTATGTAATGGCGACCTACCAGTTAATTTTTTCCGCTCGCTAGGGGTTTCCGGCTTACCAAATTCTAACAAGATCATAAGGGAGAGTCTCTCCAATGAAGAGGCCGTTTTAAAGCAAATATTAAATCAGCAAATACACTCAAAAGCTGAAAATATAAAACTATTAAAATGGATAAAATCTCGCAATACGCAAAACATAATCAAGCGAACACTACCAAGATCATCACACCTATGGAACTCTGATGAAGATAGAGCTAATTTTTTAGATCGATATTCACAGGAAAATAAAAAAATAAATGATGAGTTCCTCGAAGGAGGTGAAGAACTTTTTCCATCAAATCATACACCCCCACAGAAAAAGGCTAACATTATCACGCTAAAACCATATTTAATTAAAACACTTCAAATCCTATCTAGTGATATTCAACAGTTACTCGGGGAATACCGGCTTAGGAGAATAATCAATGCTATAGAGCACTGATTGCCAAATCTGGTTAGAAGTCCTTTAATAAAAATCGCCAGCAACAAAGTATGCTACTGGCTTCCAACTATTTAGAGGGTCTAAAGTGATAAATCACTTACCGCTGATATATCATTCCAAGAAAAACGCTCAGCACGATATACACTCGTATCATTGACTACCATCTCCCAAACCGTCTCTGCAGTCTGATCGTCGGCGACTTCAACAATATGTGCATCTCTATTATTGCCGGTACTAGCACTGGATGGGCCGCCCACGCAAAGTAGAATATTCCCACCGGAAAGTTCATCTACATCCCCTAAAGAATTGGTGTACTTTGGTGCAACGTACTCCCAAGTCTGCACTGCAACCATTTCCTCTGTATCCAAAGAGAATTTCACTGCGCGGCTATTATAGATTTCACCACTGTATTCAGACTCATTCCTATTATCGTAAATCAGAATATCTCCGTCTGACGCAAGCATGGCTGCATGCTGAGAAGCCATCCAGGTGCCATCTTGCAATGAAAATAATTTCTCAAGAAATTCCTCGGAAGCATCCAAATCCCTACCCATAATCCAGTTCACTTCGCCACTATCATGATCAATATTAACCACCCAGCTTTGAGATCGACTTGACAATAAAATCGAATTATCCTCAGAAATATAGTGTAAAGAATTAGAGTGAGTCCAATCCAGCGCACCATTGCTCGATTCCCGACTGGCTAACTCACCGGGGAAACGCTGGGTATCGAGATGATCGAATGCAGACCATTCCCATACAGTATTTCCTTGCCCATCCACTTCGAGAATCGCATCTCCTTTTATCCGTTGGCCACCAATTGTTGCATAGGCGTTTGTTAATACCAGTAGGTTTCCATTTTCAAGAAGAATCGCGTCGTGGTGATAGGCTGGTAGCTCAAATGATTGGAGCGTTTCACCGGCAAAGGAGATAATTCTTGCTTCCTGATCCAACAGCAACATTAAATTGCCATCCTGTAAATTGCGCACTACCGGAGATCCGGTGAGAGGAACGTCTCCGTGAAGGTACCAAACAACCTCACCCTCCTCATCGAATCCCCAAAAGGTATTATCCCTGTCACCTGAAGGTGCAAAAATAGTTACACCTCCTTCGCTTTGCTCCGTAAACGTAGTTACCTCAACAGGGGGAGCACCTTCAGGTAACGAACCAGTCTTGAAAGAAATAGTCGAGCTCAGTACAACGTCTCCACTTTCCAGCATTGCCAGTGCAGTAAAACGGTAAGTGGTATCGGCCCTTAAACCTACTAGGGTCATATCATGCTCTGTGCCCCAGTCGGTATAATTTGTCCGCCGACGGTCGGTTACCGCCGAATTGATTCTGATCGCCACTCGTGACTCACTGCTAGTCGATACTTGCGCATTAACCATTAAACTATTTAGTGGATGCATCGAAAGGGTTAATTCTACTTCGTCATCCAAAACAATCAGAGCTTCATTCGCTTGCTCTACCTCAGCAGTCACGCCCGGATTGCTGTAAAGTATTACAATAAATACTAGAAAAAATGTGGGCAACATCGATCTTCCACTCATAGCCAAATCCTATAAAGTAAATAATAAAAATAACTACCTCTACCCTGGTATTTCATTTTCAGGGGAACTTTCAATAATCAGCTATCACATAACGCAAAAAGGGTGGGTTCGTTTACTTGGTTTTCAAATCAGAAATAAATATTTTGAACGATCCCGAAAAGTAAATTTCTTTATTAAATTTTCTAATGCGCAAAGGCCAACACAACAAGAATGAGAAGTGTGAATAAATTTGGATAACGATATAGTCGCGACACTTACTAAGATGAAATAAATAACAATAACTTTTTGAAAGCTATTTCTATTATTCTGGTGTGATTCAAGAATGCTGGAAATTGACTCGCAAGTTACGGTAGATAACTCATAAAACCTTAGCAACTAAGACAAAATTCCCCAAAATCACTAACAACTAGAAGAACATCCTCTAAGAGAGGCCCAGTATATTCCTTTTTGTTGTCACCAGCCCTTAAGACCCACCTTACCATCCCTTGGACTTGTAGTGGTTCATACCGCCGCAGTACCAACCCGCAGCCGAGGCCGAGTATACGGTTATCTGCTTTGGGGAAATCACCAGCTATGGACTTGTCCCTGTAGAAGGGCAGAAATACTTGCCCTAAGACAAACTGTAGCTGGATTCAAAATCCACGGTTGTTTACACGGCCCACTGGTAGTAGAGAGGTGTGTAATGCATAGCCGATCTTCGCTGCAAAATCATCAATCCATTTCCACGAAACAGAAGGGATCTCTACGCAAAAAATCATCATTCGCCGCTGCCGTAGTGATTGTGGGATCTGCAATTCTTGCCCCACTGACCTATGCCGTGGATTATTCCAATTCCCGCTATAACTCGAGATACAGCGCTCAACATGGACATGGAAACTACGGAGCACACTCCAGGTATAGCAGGGACTACCGAGCAAATTCACGGCATAGCAGGAATTACAGATCGCACTCAAGGCACAACCGGGACTACAGAGCACACCCCCGATACAACAGAAATTACAGGGCGCATTCCCGATACAATAGGAATTATCGGGCTCACTCCAGATACGGAACACATTCCAGATACGCGGCGAATCCACGGCATAGCCGCCATATGTGGTTTAAATCCAATATTCAGGGAACACCGCGTATTGTGATCGACCTCAGTGATCAAATGGCATACTTCTATAAGGGCGGGCGCCTGGCCGGTATGTCCCCGGTATCTACCGGCAAACCCGGACACCGCACACCTACCGGTAACTTCCGTATTTCACAGAAGAAATACAGCCATCGATCAAATCTGTACGGTCACTACATCAGCCCACGGGGTTATGTAATGCGCAGCAATGTGGATGTGCGCCGCCACCGCAAACCTGCGGGTTCTCGATTCCGCGGGGCATCTATGGATTACATGATGCGTATCAATGGCCCCGTTACTATGCATGCCGGCCACGTCCCGGGATATCCCGCCTCTCATGGCTGTATTCGTATCCCCTGGCATATGGCTAAGATTTTTTATGCCCACGCCAAGGTTGGTACCAAGGTGTCCGTGGTGCCTTAAGTTGGAAGTAACAGGTAAATTTTTACCAACCATAAAAAAGGCGGACTATTTAGTCTGCCTTTTTTAATTAAGAAGCCTCGGCCTCTTTTCTCTTTGTTAAATCCATACGGGTAAAATAATCGTGAGCCGCTCGATTAACATGCCTTGCCAGCAATAAAGTAGACACCATTGTTGGAATCGCCATTACCGCATACATCCCGATGATGATGCTGTTTACCGCACTTAAAGAAGCCACCGCACCCAATATAATCAGCACCATGTAGAGTCCGGTATAAAGACCCTGCCAGCGGCCACCGAAAAGAAAAACATAGCACTTCATGCCGTAATACCAGCAGGTAACGATAGTGCTGAAAGCCAGCGGAAGGACCATTAGCAGTAGCAAAATTGGGCCGAACTGCCCAAACACCTGAGAAAATGCCTGTGCAGTCAGGGTAACGCCTGCAATATCCCCTTCCTGCTGCCAAGCGCCAGTCAGTAATATCACCAGGGCGGTGCAAGTGCAGATAACCAGTGTGTCTACAATGGGGCCCAGCATGGCAACTACGCCTTCTCGAACGGGCTCACGGGTTTTCGCTGCACCATGGGCCAAAGACTCTGTGCCTATACCCGCCTCATTGGAAAATGCACCCCGGCTCACCCCTACTGTGATTACCGAACCCAGAGTACCTCCAGCAATAGCTTGACCGCTGAAAGCATCCGAGAAGATTAACGCAAATGCTGCCGGTACCTGCTCCCAGAAGCTGGCAATCACCACAAGGGTCATGCCCAGATAAAACAGCACCATGCCCGGCACTACTCTTGCGGAGAATTTACCGATACGCTGGATACGACCGGCAATAACGTAGGCCGATGCAACAGCAATTAATAAGCCAATAACAAAATCAAAAGTGAGTGAACCTCCGGGTGCTACCCAACCCAAGGGCTCAGCAAAAGACTCGCGCAGTAGCTGCGTGGTTTGATTGGACTGAAACACCGGCAACATACCGCAGAGTCCCGCCACGGCAAACAGTACCGCGAGCGGCATCCAGCGTCGGCCCAACCCCTCGCGAATAACATACATGGGGCCACCTTGCAGTTCCCCGGAGGCATCGCGACCGCGAAACATCACCGCCAGCGTCGCTGTATAAAACTTGGTAGCCACCCCCACCAGGGCGGTTACCCACATCCAGAAAATCGCCCCAGGCCCACCAATCGTAATTGCGATGGCAACCCCGGAAATATTGCCCAACCCTAGGGTTCCCGACAGCGCTGTGGATAGCGCTTGGCTATGATTCACTTCGCCAGGGTCATTGGGATCATCATATCGGCCACTTAAAAGCCCAATACTGTGCCCAAGATGGCGGTAGGGACGGCCACGAGAATAGATTAATAGCGCGAGGCCGCCACCAACGAGTAGCACTAATAAGGGGGGACCCCAGACAAAACTGGCAAAAGCCTCTAATGCCTGATCAATTGCAGGGAATATCGACATAATTTAATTCATTTCCGGTGAGATCCGCCCAGTCTAGGTACGCTCACACCAGACTGTCAAAATGCCACCATAAAACTCCGTAGCCCCATAAATGCGAAAACTTTGGGAAAACCTGGAATCCCGGCAATAAAAAAGCCCCTAACAGGGGCTTTTTTAACAATCTTTTACAACTTTTTATCAAGCTGTAGTAGTTGCCTTTAATGCGGGCTCGGGTTCAGAACTCTCCCTCACAAGCGCCACCGATATAGCGCCAAGCAACATACACACCCCCGCCAAAACAATGATGTAAATTGCCTGGTTTTCGAAAACTGTTTTCAATATCAAGCCAGCTACCAGGGCGGAAACAATCTGCGGGGCTGCGATAGTGAAATTAAAAATCCCCATATAAACACCAGTCTTATCCGCCGGCAGCGAGTCGGAGAGGATCGCATAGGGCATCGCCAGAATAGCGGCCCAGGCAATACCCACACCCACCATCGGTAGCAATAATCCCAGGGCGCCACTGGGTACGGAAACTTCTGTAATCAACAAATTCACCTGTGTGGGATCGCCCCCCTGGAAGAACAGGAAGCTGATGTATCCCAAACCGCCCAGTGCCAGCGATAGGGAATAAGTGAGCTTACGCCCCAGCACCTGAGACAAACGGGCCAGGACAATAGAGAAGATCGCTGCGAACAGGGAGTAAGCAGCAAAAATAATTCCTACCCAGTCACCGGCAGCACCCTTGGCGGCAGCGATATGTGCGGGAATTTCTTTGACGCTTTCCAGATAGGCGGGATCAAACCACTTGGCTTCCACTCCCCAAACGTGCTGAGTGATCGCAGGCGTGGTGTAAACCCACATAATAAACAGGGCAAACCAGGAGAAGAATTGCACCAGGGCCAGCTGGCGCATAGTGCGCGGCATTTTAATTAGCAGCTGGAAAAAACCGATCAAGCGCTTTGCCAGTGGGGTTTTTTGCTGTCTCTCCCGCTCAAGTTGCGCGGAGTCGAGACCTTTATAGGCATTGTACTGCTCCGGCGGATACTCCTTGGTGCGCAGCACAGTCCACAACACACTGCCCAGCAGCACTGTGGCGCCGATATAGAAAGCCCATATAACGGAGGGCGCCACCTCTCCCGCACGGGCAGTATTTTCCAGACCAATCACATTAGTCAGGATGAATGGCAACATGGAGCCGAAGATGGCGCCAATGTTAATCAGCAAAGACTGTATCGAGTAACCCAGGGTGCGCTGCTCTGATG
This sequence comes from Microbulbifer maximicatervae (SeqCode), assembly GCF_052467815.1. Classification (NCBI taxonomy): domain Bacteria; kingdom Pseudomonadati; phylum Pseudomonadota; class Gammaproteobacteria; order Cellvibrionales; family Microbulbiferaceae; genus Microbulbifer; species Microbulbifer maximicatervae (SeqCode). Next base: position 2,013,183 of record NZ_CP174326.1, on the reverse strand, counting down.
GCACCATGTCGGATACCAGGGCGCGGAAAGGCTGCATGGTCACGTTAAAGGCCGCATCCATCAGGGCCAACATAACGCCGCCGAAAATAATTGGGGCCACTATCGCCACCACAATCCCGGCATTGGGCATAAACGCCATCCCCAGGGCTGCGGCGATGGCACCAAAAAGGATAAAGGGGTTGCGGCGACCGAAGCGACTCCAGGTCCGATCCGAAGCTGAACCCACGATCGGCTGTACGATCAGTCCCATTAGCGGCGCCACTATCCAGAACAGGGATAGAGAATGAAGGTCCGCCCCCAGATCAGACAAGATTCTACTAGCATTGGCATTTTGCAGAGAAAAGCCAAATTGCACCCCGAGAAAACCGAGACTGACATTCCACACCTGCCAAAAGGGCAAGCGCGGTTGCTGGGCTTGCGGCGCAACGGCGCTGCTTGCTGATTGGGTCATAGAGGTCACCGCATCACTAGTTATGCTTATTCTGCCATTTTCACACGCACTCCCGGAGCATCCATCCTCCCCCATAGGGGAGGATGCGGGCCAGATCCTTCGCTTTAGGATAAACTCAGGCCCATGCGTATACGCCGGGCCAACACAAAACAGTGAATCCTAATCAAGCAACTGAAGTCCCGCGCGATGATCCTAAAACTCCCACTCCTGCGCCTGGTGTGTCTCGCAGCTACACTCTGCCTGAACGCTCAATCCCTGGCCGCTGAACAGCGCAACTACCGCGATCACACCATGAGCGAAGACTCACTAACTGTACAGACGAGTGAGGGCGAGGTCACCCTCACCCCGGTTGGTCCGTCAGCGCTATCGGTACACTATCGCCGCGAAGGCCTGAAGCAGTTGCCCTCATTTGCGTTGGCCAGCGATTCTGCCGGCCGATCCGAGGCGACGCTGGAGCAAAAAGGAGACAAGCTCGTTTACCGCACTGGCTCGCTTACTGCCGTTATCCACAAGTCTCCCTTCCGAATCGAGTACTTGCGCGGCAGCGAACAAATCCTGAGTGAAGAGCGTGGCTTCTTTGCTACCGAAACGATGCGCGGATTCCGTTTCGCACTGTCGCCAGAGGAAAAACTGCTGGGCGGCGGAGAGCGGGTTATGGGGATGGACCGTCGCGGTCAACGCCTCCCTCTGTATAACCGTGCCCATTACGGATACACCACCGAATCCAACCAGATGTATTTTTCCCTGCCAGCAGTACTGTCCAGCAACAAATACATTCTGCTGTTCGACAACTCTGCCACCGGCACCCTGGATCTGGGCGCAAACGAAGAAGATATCCTGCAATTTGAAGCCGTAGCCGGACGCACCGCTTACATCGTGGTAGCCGGTGAGACTTATCCACAGTTACTGGAAAATTATGTATCCACCACCGGCAAACAGCCCCTGCCACCCCGTTGGGCCCTGGGTAACTTCGCCTCCCGCTTTGGCTATCACAGCGAAGCTGAAGTCCGCTCAACCGTGGATAAGTTTGCCGAAGAAGATTTCCCCCTGGACGCCCTGGTGTTGGACCTCTACTGGTTTGGCCCGGATATCAAAGGTCATATGGGCAACCTGGCCTGGGACAAGGAAGCCTTTCCCGAACCAGAAAAGATGATGACCGACCTTAAAAAGCGCGGCATCAATACCATCCTGGTGACCGAGCCTTTTGTCCTCTCCACCTCCGAGCGCTGGCAGGAAGCCGTGGCGAATAATGCCCTGGCCAAAAACCTGGCCGGAGAACCCAAGCGTTTTGATTTCTACTTCGGCAATACCGGCCTGATCGATGTCTTCTCTGAAGATGGCGGCGACTGGTTCTGGAATATTTACGACGGATTATTGGAACAGGGCGTAGCCGGCTGGTGGGGCGACCTGGGTGAGCCGGAAGTTCACCCCTCCGATACCGTTCACGCAATCGGTATGGCCGATGAAATCCACAACGCCTTCGGCCACGCCTGGGCGCAATTACTGCACGAACGCCAAACGGCAAAATACCCAGAGCGCCGCCCCTTTATTATGATGCGCGCCGGTTTTGCCGGCTCCCAGCGCTACGGCATGATCCCCTGGACCGGCGACGTCGCTCGGGAATGGGGTGGCTTACAGCCCCAGGTGGAATTGGCTCTGAGTATGGGCTTGCTGGGCTTTGGCTACACCCATTCAGACCTGGGTGGCTTTGCCGGCGGTGAGAAATTTGACCGCGAACTCTATATCCGCTGGTTACAGTACGGCGTATTCCAACCGGTTTACCGCCCGCACGCCCAGGAGCATATTGCTTCCGAACCGGTTTTCCACGATCGCCGCACCCGCGATATCCTGCGCGAATATGTAAAACTGCGCTATCGCCTGCTGCCCTACAACTACACCCTCGCCTTCGAAAATAGCCAGACCGGCATGCCACTGATGCGTCCGCTGTTTTTCGAAAACGAAAGTGATCTATCTCTACTGGACTACAAGGATGCCTACCTATGGGGTCAGGATTTCCTCGTTGCCCCAGTCGTGGAGGAGGATGTGGATGAGGTCGCGGTAAAGCTGCCCGGCGGCACCTGGTTCGATTACTGGACTGATGAACAATATTCTGGCGATCAGGCCCTGGTAGAAGTGAACCTGAAAACGATTCCTGTACTGGTGCGGGCCGGCGCCATTATTCCCACCATTGACGATATTCACAGCAGCCGCGATTACTCCAGTAAAAACCTGATCCTGGACTACTACGCGCACCCATCAGCAGCAAAGTCCGAGCGCTATGTTTATGAAGATGATGGCGCTACCGCGCAGGCTTTTGAAAAAGGCAAATACGAGAAGCTGCATTTCTCAGCTGAAAACAAACAGCAGGGTTTAACCTTCGCCTTTAATCGCGAAGGAGACGGTTATACCGGTATGCCGGAATCCCGCAAGGTCACTTTAAAGATCCACAACTGGCAACAAGTGCCTGCGCAGCTCGATGTTACCGGCGAATCCCTGCCTATTTTCGGCACTGAAAAAGACTTTGCTCAGGCACCCCGTGGGGCCTGGTACAACAAGCGCAAGCAGCAACTGCTGGTTAAATTTGACTGGCACAAAGAACCGCTGGATTTAGTACTCAAAAATCAATAATTCAGCAAACCGCTGTTCACTGACAAAAAAATTTAAAGTCATCAGGAAACAATGAAGAAGTTACATTCCCTGTTTATTGCCAAACTCCTTTCGGCTTCCCTACTGGGCGCTGCTCTATTCGGCACTGCCGGCTGCAGCCAGGAGAGCAGCCCGGAAGAAATACAGCCCGCTGAAAAAGTTGTGGAGAAAAAAGCCGTTATCTACCAAGTGCTACCGCGCTTATTTGGCAACACTAACAGTACCAACAAACCCTGGGGCACACTCGAAGAGAATGGTGTGGGCAAGTTCTCCGACTTTACCCCAAAAGCACTGAATGAAATCCACGCGCTGGGCGCCACCCATATCTGGTACACCGGCGCCCTGCACCACGCGCTCGTTGGCGACTATACGGAATACGGTATCAGTAACGATGATCCAGATGTGGTCAAAGGCCGTGCCGGCTCTCCCTATGCCATCAAGGATTACTACAGCGTAAACCCAGACCTGGCCAATAACCCAGCAGAGCGATTACAGGAATTCCGCGCACTGATGGAACGCAGCCACGCGGCCGGCCTGAAAGTAATTATCGATATAGTGCCTAACCATGTAGCCCGCGCCTATCATTCTCTCGATAAACCCCAAGGCGTGCAGGATTTTGGAGCTGGCGACAACACCCAAGTTACCTACGCCCGCAACAACAATTTCTACTATGTGGTGGGCGAAGACTTCCGCGTGCCCCTTGCAGAAGACAGTTATCAGCCACTCAATGGCGAAGCCAATGATCTTGTCGATGGGCAGTTTGTAGAGAGTCCAGCTAAATGGACCGGTAATGGCGCGCGCAGTGCACAACCTGCCATGCACGACTGGTATGAAACCGTCAAAATTAATTTTGGCGTTCGCCCCGATAACAGCAAGAACTTTTCTGAGCTACCCCAGGAGTATGCCGAGCGCGACTACCGGGCCCACGCCCAGTTTTGGGCAGACAAGAAAGTCCCGGACACCTGGGAAAAATTCCGCGATATCGCCCACTACTGGCTGGACTTTGGCGTGGACGGATTCCGCTATGATATGGCCGGTATGGTGCCGGTAGAATTCTGGAGCTACCTGAATTCCTCCATCAAAATGCGCAACCCCAACACACTGTTACTTGCCGAAATCTATACTCCGGAACGCTATCGGGATTATCTGCATCTGGGCAAAATGGATTATCTCTACGATAAAGTCGGCACTTACGACGCTATTCGTGCGGTCATGGAGAACAAGGGCGGTGCAGATAAAATCGCAGAGGTGCAGGCAAGCCTGGTAGATATCTCCTCTCATATGTTGCGCTTTATGGAAAACCACGACGAGCAGCGTATTGCCAGCCCACAATTTTCTGGCAACCCAGAGGCAGGTAAACCTGCAATGCTGGTGTCTGCCGCGCTCTCTCCAGCCCCTACCTTAGTTTACTTTGGCCAGGAGTTAGGAGAGCCCGCCAACAAAGATGCCGGCTTCGGTAAAGCCAGCCGCACCACCATTTTCGACTACTGGTCAGTACCCAGTGTGCGCCGCTGGAACAATGAGGGCGCTTTTGACACTGCACTGCTGACAAAAGAAGAAAAAGAGCTGCGCATCTTCTACCAGCGCCTGCTTAATTTCTCCAAACAGAGCCCGGCCTTACTTGGCGATTACCTGGACTTGCACAGCTACAACCGCAAGCAAAACTCAGGCTATGGGGAAAAACAATTCTCCTTTGCCCGCTGGAGTGAACATGAAAAATTGTTGGTAATCGCCAACTTCGATAACAGGGCAGTGGAGTTTGATTTTCAGTTGCCTACAGCACTTCTAGAGGCCTGGAAACTACAACCGGGCAGCTACCTGGCTGAAAGCCAGATATCCAATAAGGTGGCAAACCTTATCTTGGAAAAAGACCAAGTCTCCACAAAGATCCTGTTGGCACCCTACGAAAGCCATATCTTTGCAATATCCACTGCTCCCCAGAAATAGCCTCTCAGCCCTGGAGGGGACTACTCCCCTCCAGGAACGCTTAAGCACAGCAATTTATACCCACCTTATCCCCTTTCTCACAACATAATCCCGACAATCCCTAACCATACTCATCAGGTAACTCGCTTGACATAAACACTACTCCATGTATATTGCTCACAATTATATTGTGCACAATTTAAATAAAAGCCGAAATTGATATGCAAGGGGACATTATGAACCGACAAGATAGCCGCTATTTTTCACCACTAAACCTAATTTTGGCTGCACTTTTAGCATCAGTAGCACTTCCTACAATGGCTGAAACTAACAAGGCTGAACAGGGCGAAGCACCTATCCAGGTAACAGACGAGACTTTTAACTGCATCCGAGATATGACCAAGGTGCGGGGGTTTTATGTGGATAATTTACTGGGAGATCTGGATGGGACTCTAGAGGTCGCAAACTCCAGCACTGGAGGTGTTTATCCTCCTGGATCAGTGGTCCAGTTAGTACCCGGGGAAGTGATGGTCAAACACCAAAAGGGCTTTAACCCCGCCACTAAAGATTGGGAGTTTTTTGAACTTGATGTTTCTGAGGAAGGCAGCAAAATCCGTAAGCGAGGTTTTGTTGATGTAGTTAACCGTTTTGGAGGTAACTGCTTTGCCTGTCATGTCCAGGCCAAACCGCAGTGGGATTTAATTTGCGAGACCGGACACGGCTGTGAACCCATACCACTGACAAAAGAAATCCTGGCCTTGTTACAAAAAACCGATCCTCGTTGTGAATCGAACCCAGAGTTAAATCAAGAAGAGATTGCAAAATTGCAGGCGCTACAACAAGCACTGCTGGCTAAAGAAAAAGAAAATAAATAACTAAAGAAGCCTGCAGACCAGCTTCCTGGCCTGCAGGCTCTTATCAATTACAGTGCAATCACACTATAAATCATAGTTTGATCATTCACCTGCACCTTGTAGCTTCCGCTTACAGAAGTGTAGATATCAGATCCACCCTGCTCCAAGTCGCCATCGGAGTCGCTATCGCCGTAGTTTTCACTCCAGTCAGCATTAATATCGAACTTGAAACGCTGCTGGGATTGACCATCAAAATTTACCTGGATTTCCCAGGTATTGTCGGCAACTAATTCCATAGCGTCAGCACCCCAACTATTTGGTGTGCCACGGAAATAAAGTGAGGAAAAGTTGGATGCGTAACTACCACAGTCTGCACAGGTCAGGCTGTAGCTCAGGGTTTCATCATTAACCTCAACAATATAAGTCCCTGATACATCGGTGTAGATATCATCCCCACCCTGCTCCAGAGAGCCATCCGCATTGTTATCCCCATAGTTTTCAACCCAGTCACTGCTGACATCAAACTTAAAGCGCTGGTTACTGCTGCCATCAAACACCACAGTGGCACGCCAGGTATTATCTGCAACCAGGCTCATCGCCTGAGTGCCCCAGCTATTGGGCGTACCGCGGAAATTTAATGCCGTAAACTTTTGAGCATAACCAGCATTGGGATCAGTCACGGTAATGGTTGCCGTAGCACTATCGGTTAAGCCATCGTTGTCAGTAACAGTGACCGTCTCGGTATAAGTGCCCGCACTGGCGAAGCTCAAAGTTTTCGTGGAAGAACTACCACCACTGCTCCAGCTATAGGAAACCACACTACCGTCGCTATCAGTAGAGCTGCTGGCATCCAGGGTGATACTCTGATTGACTTCTACTGTGCTGGATACTGGAGTCACGGTTGCAGTAGGTGCCTGCTGGGAAGAGACCTCAGTGATCGAATAGGCCAGAGTCTCATCATTTACTTCAATGAGATAGTTTCCGGTTACTGAAATATAAATATCTGCTCCGGTTTGATCCAATGTGCCATCAGCACCATCGTCACCGTAATTTTCGGTCCAGTCACCGTAGATATCCAACTTAAAGCGTTGGTCTGCCTGGCCATCAAAATTAACTACCAATTGCCAGGTATTATCTGCTACCAATTCAAAAGCCGTTGCTTCCCAATTATTTGCGGTACCACGGAAATAAAGGCTGGGGAAACCCGTTCCAGAACATTCATCACCACAGGAACCAGATAGCTGCCCACCGTGAATGGCCGCAGCGGAATAAGCTGCAACATTGAAAGTGGCATAGCCATTGCTGCCTACGGAAATAACATCGCCACTGCACTCATCATCTCCCGCCAGAACATTACAGTAGTCCCCTGCAGGAAGCCCTGTATACAGCGTCTGGCTGAGAGAGTTGCCCTCGTTATTGATAACAACGTAGCCTTTATCACCACGTCCAAAAGCAATCTGGTTATCTCCGTTATCCCACCAATTTTCCATACTGGTGCCATCGGTGTAGTTACGGAAACCCACCATATTGGCAATATTTCCCCATCGGTGCTGACATACCCATTCATTGTTTTCACAGCTTTCCGGTCCAGTGCTGGGGGGACCTATATCCGTATCGGTAAAGTCATAACCCGACATTACCTTCGGATAGCCATAGGGGTGTGCCAACATAAACACGTTGGCCAGGTTGTACTTGTAGCCATCGTGATAGGTCAGGTTACCGCCGCCACCGTGGCCTCGTTCACGATCGTGGTTATCGATAAAGTGAACTGCATCGCTGGAAGATAAAAGTCCCCAACTTTCACCGATACTGGCGAGGTTTTTAATTTGGCCGTTAAAATTACTTGCCACATCAGTGCCGTACTTGAATTCAGTCACACGGCCCAGGAATGTATAATTCGATGGCTGGATTTCAGAGGCTTCGCCGTCTGCACCGATAACTTCAGAAAAGATCCACGGATTGCCGGCTTTACTCATAATGCCGTACATATCACTGGGAGACATATGCTTAACCGCATCTACGCGGAAACCGGCAATACCCATATCCTGCAATTTGTTCAGGTAATCAGCCAGGGTCTGCTGTACATAGTTGGAAGCTGTATCCAAGTCTGGCAATCCAACCAAGCGACAATCCCAGACATTATCGGCATCACTGTAGTTATCGACCGTGCACTCGGAGTGGTAATCCCAGGAGGAAAATTCCGGGTGGTTCAATAATGTCCACTCAGTACCGCCCCAACCCGTACCACCGCCATTCCAGGCTGCCGTGTGGTTAATCACAGCATCTGCATAAACCTTAACACCCGCTGCATTACAGCGGTCGATCATACTCTGCAGCTCCTCCTCGGTACCGCTGCGACTGGTCAGGTTAGTGTAAGTTACCGGCTGGTAGCGCGCCCACCAGGTAGAATGGCTGACATGCTCTTGGGGCGGTGAAATCTGTACCGCATCAAATCCTTTCGGCCCCAGGAACTCCTCACATTCGCTGGCGATATCATTCCAGCTCCATTCAAACAGGTGTACAAAGGCTGTGCCTGCGCTGGCATGGGTACTGGACATGGCTCCGAGTACGATACTCGCGCCTCCCAGAAGCCCTTTTAGCGGAAATTGTTTTTTCATTTTAGCTTTCCTTTTTCTCTCATCTGTAGTCGTTATCTTTTTTGTATAAGGAGAACCCCAGAGGCAGTTGCCTTTGAATAGTTAATGGCTCTCCATTTCTACATAAGTAGGGTCAACCTATAAGCACGCCTTTTCCCAGGCATTTGCAGATAGCTGGATTACGTTCGCCCCACGGTAGGAGCTAGAAATATTCTCCTAAGGCGACACAACCAATAGGCATTCGCTCAAGAAAAGAATTTGTGGGAAGCACCGCAAGCGGCGAAGAAAAGTTCAGGCTTATCATCACAGGTGACCATTTATTATTTTTTGCAATTCAAGCCAGATATTTGGGAATCCCAACTACACAGTATCTAAACCGCTGGATTGCTATACCCGACCAATTGATCACTCATCCTGAGATATCCACAGACCACCAAAGGCATCAATAAACCGGTAGTATGTGAACAGATACCGAACAGCAGCGGTAATATGCACCTCCTGTGCTACTGCAGACCCGAAATTACAACTATTCGGGCTTTTGAAAGGCTAATAATCAGTGTTTGAGAGCACATCCTCCCTAAAGGGGGCGTAGTAGATATTTGTGCTACAGGTCTAAATAACGAAGACAATTTGGCTTTTAAGACCAAAATTTAAACAGATGGGAAAACAGAAGTACTTACAAAATTAGCTTTGAATGCTTGAAATAATGACGGTATGTGAGCACTTCTTAGCAATGACTTTTGATAGTTAGAAATTATTACCCCGGATATTTCTTAGTTATTGCATGGGCATAATCACAGTGTTCATCAAATTCATTTACAGGCCGATCTCGAAACTCTAGTAGATCTTGAGCTATTTCTGATATGTCATCAGATAGCTCAAGTTAAGCAAGCCAGTTTGCAGGAATTGCACCAATACCCTAATTCGCGCTGACTAGGTTTCCAGTAATAGCCCCGGTAGAATCTGAATCACCATCGTGATTAACAGCCATCAGCAACATTTCTTTGAGGCTTGGAGCTTTAAGGGCACAGTAGACTGAAATAGCAAGAGCCTCTTCAACCCACCTGTGAGCTGTTAGCGTTTCCATGTGATTTGGATGTTTACACAACCTCGCTTTAGCTAGAGCAATGCCCGCACGTAAAGACTGCCCATCTAACAACATCAAAATAACAACAGCGAGTACACCAGCAGTAAGTTGGCCAGTGGCATGACCATGGGTAATAGAAGAAAAATCAGCATCCCGCTTAAATGCTCTCTCAATATTATGTGCACCATTCCAACGCCACGGGTACTGGGCTACCGGTGCAATCCTCTTTAACCCACCACACCCTTTACTATTATTATCTGCCCGAATTCAGGTGGCATAGGCATTGAGAGCCTGTAAACATGTAGTGTCCGGAGCCCAGCAGTGGTGTAATTGTGATAAACCCAACAAGTAACTTCCATTCACAATATCAGGGCGATTAACGAGAGCACCAGACTGAGTGTGCAACCAACGTAGATAAGCTTTTGTGACTGTCTTTTCCTCATTACAAATTCCCCTACTAACACTCCGAACAAAGGCACGCAGTAATCCCTCCGCAGCAAATAGTGTCATTTGGGTATCGTCTGTAATTGCCCCCACACGCCCATAAACCGGTGCAAGATCGCTAAGCCCCTGTGGTCCAACCAAATTTCCTCCTGATATCCTCCGCACGCATAAACTCCACCGGAGTCCCCAAGGTATTTCCCACGGCATCTGCAATTAGTCAACCTTGAAGCGCTGATGTGGTGTAATTGCTACTGTGTTTTCGTTATGCCCTGAACCGGATTTGATCGCTGAGCGCTGGTCACTGATTAGTTGACCAAATACCTCCAATATACTAAGCGTTCCCTTCCTATAAAGAGATTTCGTTAATATCTTTCGCTGATTACCGCTAGGGTTCATCAGTTTAATTAACTAGTTTCCACTTCCTCCGAGGTTTGACCTGCTGCAGTTTCAGCCCAGTAGATATGAGTGGTACCACTCTTTTTCATGGCCCACTTATAGTGGGCGGCAGACTTGGGACCTAGGTTGGCATAACGTTGTAAAGCATAATCCAGCAGTTTTTTTTGCTGAGTCCGTTTTGCCAATATAAATAGTTTTCCAACTACCTTTGGGATCATAACAACCCAATAAGTATACTCCGCTACATTCGGGTAAATTTTCTAAAAATTTATGTACTTACCCTGTGTATTCCTTCGCAATCGAGTCATTACCATTAGCCGGATACTCACCACTATGCTGTCTCGCATAATCGTAAAGCGGCTTCAAGTTTAGCTGTCCGGACAACAGTTCAACAACTTGATGCATCATTTAAGGCCCCTTTAAATTTCAACTAGCAATTTTTATTTCTCTGGACAAGAACAAAGTACATACACAATTTACGCAGGTTAAAGCTAAACAAGAAAATAGAGCAACTGGACCATCCTTCATTTATCCCCCTTAAATTCCCTTATAAATATGCACAGCTTAAAAAAATCGATGGTCTTCATCCTAAGTCTCAATCTCCCTCCATTCATCAATGAATTCAAAAACTTCACATGGATATCTAATTGATTCAAAACACCTGCCGCTTCTTCATATGCAAAAACTGCCGATAACCCGTATGGGAAGCAGACATTTCCAAGACCATGTCTTCCCTAGTCAACTTCCAAAAATTATTTTATTAAACTACTACTGGATTCAAACCATTTTTTAGCGTTGATCGAGAATGACCGTTTAGCCGCAAATGTGTGAACCAACTATTTATCTTATCTTTACTCATCACTTCAGCATGTCTCTTTTAATTAAAGTAGAGCCTATAGAACGTTATTTAGGCAAGAAGAGTGTATGCGCTCGGAATGCTACCAATGACAGTAAGTTACGAATCAGATATTTTTTCAAGATGGCGGTCATAATAATCATCTCTTTAACCTGAACGATGATACCACGTAGGTATTATCATATGACTTATATAGTATTTCCCGCAGGCTAACACACTCTTGCATCAAAGATAACAATCAGGATAATAGTAGCTAGGATGAATATTCTATAAATACCATGAAAGAGCAATAAGGAGGTGAATCTGAAATATTTTATTTTTGCGATGCTTACATTAACCATATCGGGCTGTAGCGGATCAAGTGAAGGAAACTCCTCCAATAGCGATGCAGAGCAAGCAATCTGGGACGAAAGTAATTGGAATGAAAATAATTGGGACTAAATATGAAATTTATTAAATATGCAGCAGTGATACTTTCTCTTTGCTCATTAAATGCGAATGCTGGTCAAATTGAGTTACCACATACCTTTTCTTCGGGAACTAAGGCCGTTGCCGCAGAAGTAAATGAGAACTTCTCAACTTTAGTGGTAGAGAGTAATTCACAAGATTCAAGAATAAGTTTAGCGGAATCCAGTCTAACTGAGGCTATAAAAGAAAGTAATTCTCAAGACTTGAGGATTAATGCATTGGAAGCAGTTACTTTAACAACTGTAACAGATCAATTAATATGCGTTGTACATTATACATGGCCAATTGATGGCAGTTCATATGACTGCGCTCAACAATCTGCCCCCTCAGATATAAGATCCTTAACTTATTCTCAAGTAGCACAAGAGGGCTGGACGGCAACCTCTGTTGGTGGTGATGGCTCGAGTAATCGTATGATTTACGTATTTTCTAAATAATCCATAAAAAATTATGCAAGTGGATAAAGTGTTTCACATTTTATCCCTTCGCAAAGCGTCATATGAGATTTTTATAAAAAGTTCAAATACTACGAAATATACATCGAACCTTGGACAAGTCGCTAGCAAGAGGGGCGGGCGTTAAACATAGAACCTTTCTAAAAACACTTCAATTTGTCACTTAAACACCCAAATCACTTAGTTTATCTACCTACCTCCTACAGCAGATGTGGCAATCTGCCATACAAAACCTGCTATGCATCTAAGCTATTGCGGTAGACAATTTTGATTAGTTCCTCAGACTGCAGGCTCAAGTTTTGGCATAGTGTATCTGAAGGAAATTGCCTTACAACTTGGCACCATAGCTTCATTCAAGTGTGATCTCACCTTATCAGTAGAGAAAGTAATGTATTTTCCTTGTAAACTTACCGGGCAGTGAACATGTAGTTCATTCCATCTGCACTAACTATAAAACCGCTCAGCCGGTAACTGAAATAGACAGCTAGGGCTCGATCCCTACTGTGAAGCTTCAGCTTTTATATTCAAATTAAGGGGAAAAGGATGAAATTTTTCAAAGGGATAAAGGTGTTTTGCCTTGCAGTTACACTTTCAGCTTTATACGGATGTGGTGTCGCACACGTAAAAACAGACGTTCAAGCGCAAAGTTTTGAAGACTATAAAAATATATTAATACAAGATGTAAGGGTGTACTCAAATGAAAGTGCAGCCAAAAACAATAGTGCCCTACAGGAAAAAATGAAAAGTTGGGAGCTCCATACCCGCAGTGAACTCGAGGAATTTGCCAGAGAGAGCGATTATCAACTCGTCAATTCCTTAGATGAAGCTGAAGGCAAGACTTTGCTCGTTGATCTTGATGTGAAGGTTCAATACGGAAATCGCGCATTGCGCTGGGCTGTTGGCTTTGGCGCAGGAAAGGGAGGCGTTGACTCTGTCCTGACTGTTAAGGACTCCGAAACCGGTGATGTTAAATACAAGGCTCACGCCGATAGTGATCTGTCCGTGGGCGGTGCAGGTGGAGATATTGGCGCTGTACTTAAGAAAAATATCAAAGCGCTCATTGACCAGTATCGGGAAGTCTAAACCTTACGAATTGAGCACTAGGGACGCGCGTATAGTGCGCGCTCCCTCTTCACCGAGTAAGTTTCTTTGGGAAAGACTAAAAGAACCGATCACGGCTTAACTCAAAGAGCCTGTAGCCGATAGTTACTTATGGTGTTGTAGTTAGCCCCCCACTCTCTAAGTAATTCCAATCCCAACATACTCCAACCAGCTCTCAATAACGCTACCAGGCAAGAATACATTTTGAATTCTGGTCACCCGCATTTTGGTTCTAGTAGGGCTTGCACGCGCTACCTATAAACTTGATCTACCTCAATACCCCCACCCCCAACTTCGCCATTATGCGCAACAAAATTATTCGATGAGATAGGCGCCAAATTCGACAAATGGGACAGTCAGGTACTCGGGCTGACCACCCCATCATGATAGATTAGACCTCTTGGTCAACTGCAGGTCGCACTGGCCAGTAACACGCTTAGTTGAGGAGAAAAAATGGAGCAGCAAAGCACCGTATTCGTTGTAGTGGACCCTAACGATGAGAAGCATGTAGCTCTGGAGCGAGCCCTGATTACTTCACGTGGACGCAATCCTCAGCCGCGACTGGCTGTATTCGTCGCAGTTGATGGTGAAGCGGTGGATACCCGTGCGGTAAACGACCACCTATTTCGCGATGAGTCGTGGTTCCGTGAACAAATTCGTGAACCCATCTCAGAAGCTGGTCTTTCCTGTGAGATCACTGTTTGCTGGTCCAGTGATTGGCAGGCGGCCATCGTGCAGGAATCAAAGCGTTGCAACGCAGAAATGATCTACCTACCAGTACACGCGAAGAACAGCCGTCGCTTTACCTTCGCCGAGTCCAAGTGGCGAGTCCTGAAAACAGCGCGCTGCCCAGTGGTATTGATTCGCCCCGGCGCCAAGGACGAGCGCAAAGTTGTATTGGCTACCGTTAACTACCAGGCAAAAACCCTCGAACAGCGCGAGCTCAATCGCCAGATCAGCGAACGCGCGACCTATATCGCAGGTCATTACGGAGCAGAGCTACACCTCGTAAACGCCTTCCTGGATTCTATGCTCTACCCAGATCGCGGTGCTTTGGCCAAGCTTGCCGATAAAACCGGTGTCCCCACCCATCGCATTCACGTAAAGCGCGGCTATACCAGTGATGTTGTTGAGGAGGTGGCCCGTGAGATCGATGCAGATCTGGTCGTGATGGGAACTATGAATCAGTACGGCGAGACCGGTTCATTCCTGCGTGGCAATACTGCCGAGCGTGTAATTGGCCAGTTAGATGTTGATGTGATGGTATGTAACCAGTTCACCACAACAACAATGAACAACGATTAAGTCATCCCATTTTCAAGGATGCTGACAGCCCCAGCAGTGCTATCTGCCGGGGCTTTCTTTTTTGGATTTACTGCAATTTAGCAGATAGCAGTAGCACAGTTCCCTCGGTATCAAAAGTCACCCTGCCATCCTCAACTTTGGCTCGCTTGCCCGAGTAGTAATCGGTCAGTTCGATACCATCGGCAAACACACCTTTAACTGATACGCTCTTCTCACCCGCAGACAGTTCCATCGCCACAACTACCGGCTGCTCACCAGATAAGGTGCGGGAGAATGTATAAGGCTTATCCTCCAGCTTCTGGTGTACACCAGCTCCAACTGCCGGGTGCGATCGACGAAACTGCCCCAGCTTCTGCCAATGAGCCAGCAATGCACGGGTTTCCGGCTTTTCCAAGTCATCCCAGTTCATATTGGTGCGCATAGAGGCGTCGCCGAATGCGCGATCATCAATCATGGGGCGCGCCAGTTCATCACCGTAATATATCTGCACTGCACCGGGCGCCAACATCAGTTTACTTGCGGCATTCAGTGTGTGCTGACGCTCGCGGTCAAATGAGTGATGGTCATCGTGGGAGCCTAGATAATTTAGGACACCGAACCCTTTTAGTTCGCCACTGTTCAAGGCGGAAGAATAGCTGGAGAAAATATCCTCCGCTGGCCGGCCCACAACCTGGGCAAAGTCGAAGTTAATCAGGCTGTCAAAACCGTACTGATAAAAGTCCACTTTCCGGTCGCTATAATCGTAGGAACGACCAACACTGGGACCGAAGTTGTTAACGCCAAAATGGTAAACTTCACCCACCATAAAGAAATTGCGATCATCCAATTTCTTCTTCGGGTTCTCAGCCTTCCACTCCGCCAGGGCTAAGTCCGCTTCCTTTTTCAGTATTGCCCAGGCTTGTGGCTCTACGTGTTTAACGGTGTCCACACGAAAGCCATCGACACCGTATTCACGCACCCAGTCGGTTAACCACTTGATCAGGTAATATTTGGGGGCACGGGGATAGCCAGTGCGCTCGAAAAAGGCATCCAGCTCGCGCTGCTCTTGCTGCAGGCGGCCTTCTTTTTTCCACTTTGCCACCAGTTGCGGCGGCAATTCGACATCTTTCTCACTCTCCGTGAGGATATCCGTCAAATTCGCGTGAATTGCACATTCAACGTTGCCGGCATAGTCAGACCAATCGCATTGCTGGCTATTCCGCAGCCAACTCGAGGGCCATCTGGAATCCTGTTCAGTGACTGGCCCGGTGTGATTGAGAATTACATCCAGCAATACGCGAATCCCCTGGCTGTGAGCTACCTCAATCAATTCTGCCAGTTCTGCTTCGGTGCCAAAGTTGGCATCTACGGCAGTCCAGTCCTTAGGCCAGTAGCCATGGAAAGCGTAGGTGTGTTTATCGGACTCATTGTAGCCATGGATGTTCTCAATCACCGGGGCCATCCAGATAGCATCGACCCCGAGATCATTAAAATACCCGGCTTCAATTTTCTCGATAACACCGCGCAGATCCCCTCCCTCAAAACCGCGCAGGTATGCTGCATCGTCTTTGCGGCCGTAGGGGAAATCATTGCTGCTATCGCCGTTATTAAAACGGTCCGGCAACATAAAATAGACTGTCGCATTGCGCCAAAAAGGGTCTACCGGCTCTGCAGCCAAGGCAGCTTGTACACCACCCAGCATCAGGCCAATCAATAAGCTGGTGAATTTTCCCATTGTTCTCTCTTTTATTCGCCGCTCAGAATTGTTCAGAAGCTCCCCAGACCACTCTAATAGGCCCAGTAAATCAAACATCCTCCCGCGCGGGGGCGTAGGTGCTGCGCAGGGTATAAGACCGGCAATAAGGTTGTGCAATTACCCCATAGTAAAACTATTTTGCGAGCGGCGCTTTTGCAGAGTAATGTAAAACCAGCAGACCGCGAGAAACCGCAGCGCTTTGTCGTGGTCCAAGCGTCACATTCTGTTAGCAGTCAAAGGAGGCAGGGAATGTCGGAACAACAATCTAGGCAAGGGTGGATCATCGGCATTATTGTGGTGGTCGTTGTCGCTGCAGCAGCCTATTGGCTCTGGACCGGCGAGGAAAAGAAAAAAGAAATTCCCACCATCGGTGTTGTTGAAGAACCCCAAACTGCTCCCGAGCCAGAGGCCCTGGCACAACCTGAGAGCCAGGAACCAGCCCAGCCGCCCGAGGAGCCGGTCATTGAAGAGGAGCCCGGCAGAGAGCCGCCTCCCCCCCTGAACGAGAGCGACAAGGCCGCATATGACGAGTTAATGTCCTTGGCACCCGACGGCGCCCTGTCCCGCTGGCTGGTACCCGACGAAGTAATACGTAAATGGGTGGCCGCTGCCAACGCAGCATCCCGTGGTGAGCTGATTCACAAGCATCGCCCGCTGAAAACCATTCGCGGCCCCATCACCGTTACCGGGTCATCCGCTGAAGGCTACCAGCTGTCCCCGGAGAACTATCGCCGTTACGACCAACCAGTACGATTGTTCGCACTGGCTAACACTGATGCCATCATTACTTTGTATCAGTACTGGTACCCCCGCTTAGCTCAGGCCTATGGCGAGCTGGGGATTCGCAACAAGTCATTCCACCAGGTGGTGATTGGAGCAATCGACAATGTACTGGCAGCGCCAGATGTTGAAGGCCCTATTCAATTGATACGCCCATCGGTGTATTACAAATTTGCCGATCCAAAACTGGAAAAACTCCCTGGAATACAAAAGCTGATGATCCGCATGGGCCCCGACAATGCAGCCCGAGTTAAGGAAAAGCTGAAAGAGATAAAGGCTAAGCTCGAAGAAATGCCCGTTCAGGAGCAAACCCAATAAGCAGATCTCAGGTCACTCAGCTTACAAGCTGGGTGGCCTCCCACCTTCAAGATTCGGTTATTTTTTGACCATTTTATCGCCTGGACACATCAATCCCTGCCTTCATCAATTTGAACCGCCGAAAAACTTATTCAAAACGCCAGCGGTCATACCCATCCGATACTCAGCCCATAGCCATTGGGGTATATTACCGGCTGTTCACTAAACGATCCCAACACCAAGCGGCAACAGGCACTGCCCTATAGGGAAAGATCCAGGGTTCAACAGGAGCGAATCAATCGTAGGGTGCCCTGCGTGCCCCTTCTGCTTACTCCCCACCCAAGATCTATTCTGTCTCCGCCGGTATAGGCTGTAGATAACAATCGAGGCTCATTTTGAAATATCGTTCCTTCGGCCAAATTCTGGCTGTGACTCTCTTATTTGCTGTGTCGCTGGCCCAGGCTACCCCTGAAATTAACATAGCCCCAACACCCACTTGGGTGGATGCCGTCGACCTCTCGAGTAGTGTCACTGCACCCGAAGGCAGTGTTAGGTATCACCTGAGTAACTCCCAGATATCCCATACGAACGAACAACACCAATACTATTTTCAGTTGGTGATGGAGCCCCTCAATCAGCAAGGGGTTAAACAGGTATCGGAACTGAACATTAGTTTTTACCCCGCGTTCCAGCAGCTGGTCGTTCACGAAATTACCGTCACCCGCAATGATCAAGTGATTGATCGCCTGGACAAACAGGACTTCAAGTTATTCCAGTCTGAGCAGGAGCTGTCCAGCAAACTCTACTCTGAAATGTGGAATGCGCTTTACATTCTTGAGGATATCCGACCCGGTGACAAAATCTCCTACGCTTATACACTCGAGGGAAGCAATCCTATTTTTGAACGCGGGGATTTTGGTACTTTCTACTTGTCATGGCCGGATGCCATCGACAGGCGCTATGTAAAAATTACCAGTGACAACAAGCTCAACTACCGTTTTAACAATGAAAAAGTACCGGTGAACGTTACCCGCAATAACGACACTTACCAGTACACACTGGACCTGAAGCAGGTATCTCCGATACTTCAGGAGGGGGAATATCCTCACTGGCATGACCCATTCAACTACATCCAATATTCAGGCTATAACAGCTGGGCTGAAGTAAACGACTGGGCAATGACACTCTACGATATTGACCTCTCCCTGCCAGAGGAACTCACCCGGCAATTGGATCAATGGCGCGCAGAGGAAGGCCTTGAGGGAGCGGTCAGCAAGGCTATTGCCTACGTTCAGGAGGATATTCGCTACTTTGGGATCGAGTTTGGAATCAACTCACACCAACCGCGAACGCCGAGAGAGACTTTGGATAAGCGCTATGGCGACTGTAAAGACAAGGCCATATTAATAACCGCCATGTTGTCTCACCTGGGGGTTAGCTCTTACCCCGCTTTGGTGTCTTCAGGACGCGGGCGTGACCTTGCCAATGATATCCCCTCTCCCAGTTCGTTTGATCATGTAATCAGCGTCATTGAGCTCAATGGACAAGATTATTGGGTTGACGGCACCGCTTCCGGACAGGGCTCCAATATCAAAAGCAAAGGCTTCTTTGATTATGAATTGGCACTCCCCATTCGAAAGGGAACCCGAGCATTAAAACAAGTAACCACGATTTATCCCGCCAATGGCACTCTGCAACTGGATGTCACCGAAAATTTTGAAATCAATGCCGGTGCCAATACCGCAGGGCTAACTGTTGAGTCCACCTACAGCGCTCTCAAAGCGGAGCAGATGCGTCAATTTTTCCAGTCAGCGGACTCTGAATACATAAAGAGTAATTACGCAAACTTTATGGCAACTTACTACCCTGGTATTGAAATTACATCCAATATCAAGCACCAGGACAATCGGGGTGAAAATGTACTTCAGGTATCGGAGCTATATGAGATCAGTGATTTTGCCGAGTTGAACTCTGCTCGGAAGATTTTCTCACTGTATGGCTCCAGTATCGCGTCCTATATCACCAGTCCTCAGAAGCGCATTCGCCAGAGCCCACTCGCATTAGCGCATCCAGTAGATATCCATCACAAGGCAATAGCCAAGGTTACCGGTGAAGTCTTGTGGCGAGAAGAATCTCAGGAACTTCAGATTGACAACCCCTGGTTTACCTTCTCAAGAACCTCTGATCATACTGGTAACAATATCTCAGTGAACTACGCCTTTAAATCCAAAACAGACCACGTTCGCAACACAGATATTGCCGAGTATATGGAGCAGCTGGATAAACTGGATGAAGCCCTTCAATATCAGTTTTGGGCAAAAGGCGACAACTCCAATACCCAGGAAACCAGCAAGGCAATGAAAAACCTGGTTAAGTCATTGATCAGGAAGTAAATAATGAAAAAACTAATCTTTGCTCCCATCATGTACTTACTGGCCTCCTGTGCCGGCCAAACCACGATCGAATCGGGCGACAACCAAATCCGGCTGTTAACCAACCAGGTAGCCAGCGCTCCGGACACAGTCGCTTATGAGGACTTCTGGTTCGCATATCTGGAATCCCAGCAGCCAGTGAATAACATCGCTGCCAGAGACCACTACCAATCAGAAATGGCTGCGATTGAGTCTGGACAAAAAGCCTGTGACGCAGTGGATTGGAAGGCCGTGGTCAATAACAACATCCTGTCCCTGATGCCCCACCTCACTGCCGCCGAATGCTATGAGTCTGTGGGGCAACTGGAGGCCGCCAATTATCACAAAAACCTGTTTGAATTTATTGCGACGGGCATCCTTTCCGGACGCAGTGGTGAATATGGCTACAGTGCTTTCGAAGTAGCGAGCTGGGCAGACGCAGAAGATCTGCTCACCATATCCGGCTATGAAATTATCGATAGCTATATAGAGTTTGCCAATAGTCGCAATGCTATCTATCGCGTATATAACGTGAGGGAAATCGGAGGTAATCAAGTATCCAAAATTTACTTCGATAATGCCCGTTTTCTACACCGCCTACTCGCGATTCGGTACCCGTTTGCCGGCACTTCAGATCAGCTCTATACGGATGTAATTCAGGTTCTAGCCTCTACAGATTACGCAGCTCGGCACGCCGAAGGCACTGTATTCCATGCTGAGGGACAGTACTCGCAAGCAGAGCAAGCCTACCTTGACGCCATAGTTATGGGGTCTATTTCTGCCAACATCAGTTTAGGACGACTGTGCCTCAGTGAAAAAACTGAAAAATTTTCTATCAACGAGTGTGCCCAATTATTTGTTGCTGCTGCAGATTTGGGCCTGCAAGAGGCAAAAGTTCTTCTCGCTTATATGGCCTATATGGGACTGGGCATTGAGCAAGATGAAGAACTCGCGATTTCACTACTATCCAGTGCCGAACAACACCTGAAAAAAGGTCAGGCAGAGTACGAGCTCTATTCCCTCTTTGCTTCAGAAGAATTTGCCTCTATCAACGAAAACCGTGCTAAACAACTCCTGCAGGCTAGCGCCAACAAAAATTATCCAATGGCTTCCTTCACCCAAGCCATAGGATATCTCGAGCAAAATAACTATTATCAATTTGAGCAACATATCCAAAAATCCTCCAATAGCGGCTTTTCCCCGGCGCAATTTTTTTATGCCAGCTACCTATTGGAAGAGAAAAGAGAAATCAGTGAGGGCATGGCACTTCTCAATGAGGCCGCAGTTGCAGGAAATCCAGCAGCACTCTATGAAAGGGGCCGTATCGCTCAATTCGGAGTACATGGCGAGCCAATTAATATCAGTCAATCTATCAGGGAATACCGAGCAGCGGCATTCCGCAACCACCTTCCTGCACAATTAAAAATGGGAATACTGAATTCCAAAGACATTATTGCAGACGCCAATCCTGAGATTGCCTATGCTTGGTATTTACTCTGTGGAAGGGCCGGCAATCTGGAGTGTATTACCAATATGGGTTACTCCGCCGAACATGGCTATGGAGTTGAAAAAAGCCCAGCTCGTGCTGCAGAACTCTATAGGCTTGCTGCTGAGGAGGGATCAGCCAATTCTAGTGCAAGGCTGGCAGGACTCTATGAAACGGGTAATGGAGTATACAAGGACCTTGAACAGGCAATTTATTATTATACTCAAGCAGCAGAGAGTGGATTAGCTTCTGCCATGAATAAGCTGGGTCTCATATATTTGGACTCCGAGAATAACGATATAAAAAACTACTCCAAAGCCTTATATTGGTTCGAGCAGGCAGCGAACAAAAATTCAAAGTATGGATTTTTTAATCAAGCTCGCATGTATGAGCAGGGACTTGGTGTAGAGGCCAATCTGGATCGGGCACTGTCACTCTACGATGAGGCTTCCAAAAGGGGGCATGGCATGGCATCACTGAAAATTGCTGAAGCCTATAGTCAGGGAGAGCCTGCCGACCAGAACATTAACCAGATGCTACATTATTTGAAACTGGCTACTGAGCAAAGCGACGATCAACAGCTACAGCAAATACTGGAAAACTGTACTGGAAAAAAAGATTGTAATGTTACACATCTAAAACAGTTCCTAAGTGAGCTATCTAAAGAGTGATAACTCTTGAGCGGTCAACTATTCACACCAAATAGTTGACCGCCATCAACTTAATTTTGCCAACAGGCTCAAAAAATTGATATTCAGTAATACAAATCGCCTATAATTATTCGCCAATTTTCCCCTATTTTATCTTCCGTATAAATAAGCCTTATCGAATCATATGACAGATGGTGTTCTGCCCTATCCCAGCAATAAGCCCACGTCAAAGTCAAGCCAGCCATCACAGAATATGATCACCATCTCTTTATACTCCGCACCAATCATATTTGGTATAACGGATCTATCGAGGCGATATGACTTATTCATTGAAGTTGCTTACAGCTATCAGTTTAGCTGTATTTCTTTCTGCTTGTGGGGGCGGCGGAAGCTCCGATGAAAGCGGTACTGAAGACACTGCTGTTGGCAGCGACAATAATTCTGGATCTAACTCTGGCAACGATAATGGCAGCTCTGATTCTGATAGTGATAACTCAGGCTCCAATGGCAATAGCGACTCTGACAATGACAGTTCCTCTAGCATAAGCGGAGGTAGTGGCAGCGTCAGTGAAGATGACGAGATCACGGTCTCAGGGCAACTGATCGATAACTCAAATAGCAATCAAACCTTTGAGTCTGGAAATTTTCACGGAACTTACGGGGAACTGGAAATCTCCAGCGATGGCAGCTGGACCTACACTCTGGACAGTGAGTTATCCGATCCCATTGCTGGCTCAGAAATAGCTACCGACACGTTCAGTATTGGCATTGGCTTCAGTAACTCAGAAGCGACCATATCCATTTCCATCACTGGATACGATGACACCTACACTTTTAAGCCCGCCAGCCCACTGGCTACCCTAATTGTTGAAGGGAAGGAATTTGCTTCAGGTACATTCCTTTTAGAGGATGTCGATGGCAACACACCGGAGTTCGTCAAGGAAACTATTAACGGCTCATACGGTGATTTAGAGTTATCCAGCAGTGGGGACTGGGAATACAGCCTGAATGACTCAGCAGATAATTTGAATAATGGTGAGACCACAGAAGATACCGTTTCATTTCAACTGAGTGATGGCTCTACCCAATCAGTTACTTTTTCTATTGTCACCATCGAGCCTGACGAAAGTAGTATCGTATTCATTTTTATGAACTTCTCTGATGCAGCACCGACGGATACTACTGACATCTCAGATATTGCAGATATGGTATTTAACGATGAGGACTCCCTCGATAATACCTATCTAAAGAATTCATTGGGACAGCTAAAATTTCTCCGTCATCTCATCAGTGACAATTCCCTGGGGCATTACTGTTATGGCGAAGATAGTAATGAAGACAGCTCCATTGACTGCATCAGCTACAATATTCCCGATAGCCAGAATGGTGGCACTTTAAGTGTTGATGATGCATCGGCCCGATCCAGTCAGGGTGGAGAGTATACCGATGGAGGATATACTTGGCGGGATAATGCCACCGAGTGGGCTGAGGCCAATTTTGTAGATGACAACAACAATCCGATTGACCTAAGCGACTGGCGCCACCGAGTCTACATTTTTCCTCCAGAGGCCAAGAGTGCCGGGCTAGTAGGGGCTGGTGTCGCTTCCGTTGGTGGAAGGTGGAGCATCGTTACTGCCTATACAGATCAGATGATTATGGGCCACGAGCTTGGACACAATATTGGACTGAGCCATGCTGGCAATGATGACAACAATGATGGGGATACCTTCGATAGTGGCGAAAGCGAATATGGAACAGACGGGAGCTTTATGGGGAATGCCTGGAGATCTCGCTTGTTTGGCAGTGGTCACCGTGAGTATATGGGCTGGTATGATTTATTCCCCGAATATACTCAAACGGTAACCCAGACCGCCGGCAGAACAGAAGAGGTGGAGATTGAAGCTATTGAGCTGACTGCGGGAGAGCTCTCAGGAAATCTGCCCCAGCAGCTGAAAGTTGAGAGTGCGGGTAGTCAGAATGGGAAAGACTACTACTACGTGAACTACCATGTAGGCCATGACATACTGAACCCATCGTCTCATACGGAAAATTCAGTATCCGTTCATTATCTCGATAATAGACTCTTTAACCATGTAGCAGAACTCAAGGAGCCAGGAGATAGCTTTACCGACTCAAATATTGGCTTAACCATTGAGTTTCAATCTATGGCCTCAGACAAACAGTCGGCCACTATCTTAGTCAGTTACAGTGATTAGACTATAAATCCGTTACCGTAGGATAAATACTATGAAAAAGTTCATTCTAATAGCGTTTGCATTGAGCTTCTCCCTGTTTGTACAAGCAGAGGAGATTGTAACTGGCACCTTGGAAGAAATTATCTCTGAAGATTTTGAAACAGGAAAATCCAAGCGTAAGTTTTCCCTGAAAGATGAGCAGACTGGCCACTACTTTTTCCTGGATGCCGATGAGGCCAAGCTCAAAGGTATGAAATCGGGAGATCGTGTGAAAATCCGTGGAGAGCGCGGAGAAAAACGCACACTTCGCATTAAAGAGTCAGAAAAAATTGAATTTCAGGACAATGAATAATCATTTGTTAAATTAAGACGATTTATTCCCCTATCTGATTAAAATGGAATAGTGCTCAGAGATAACCCGAGCACTATTCCAGATTTCCTCCTACCCCATCCTTAATTGATTTAACTGATCCATGTGCGGCATAAAGTTCAGAGCACAGCGGCGGTTAAAATCCCTGATTTCGTCCAGTTTATATTTGTGTGCGAGCTCATTACCTAGACGCAACTGTTCCTGTCCCGGGTAAATCCCCTTGCCAGTCAACAGGCAATTCCAGGATACATTCGGGAAATAGACATCCAATTTTTGATTCAGTAGTTCATCAGTAATATTCTTGCCTGCCATCCAGGACATCAAGATTGAGCGCAGGGAGGGAGATATCTTTTCATTAGTCCCATTGGCAATCCAATAATCCGTATCAGTTCTCGAACTAATACGGTAGTGACAGACGATATAGTCCCGCACTGCATCAAAACGAGCACTGATACGATTATTAAAATCATCCCTATACTTATCTGTATGATCACCATTGTTGTAGGCCTCAATAAAGCGCACAACGGTTTCCTGAACCATATCCAGCGCCGTTGCCTCCAAAGGCTCAATAAAGCCTTGGGAGAGCCCCACCGCCAGGCAGTTCTTGGCCCAGTGTTGGGCAACCCGTCCCACCTTGAACTTTAATCTACGCGCCTCGACATCACTGTCCAACAACCCCAAGTGAGCGCGAAATTCCGTTTCTGCCTTGTCATCGTCGACAAAGCGAGAGCTGTAAACATAGCCGTTGCCATTGCGATTAGTCAGGGGGATTTTCCAGGCCCAGCCATATTTCATCGCAGTAGAAATAGTATGCGGTGCATACTCTTTATCCTGATCTGTAGCAAATACAACCGCAGAATCGTTAAACAGACTCTCAGCGCTACTAATGAAAGGAACTTTCAGGGATTGTTGTATAAGACTTCCACGGAAGCCGGAACTGTCCACATACAGATCCGCTTTGAGAACCTCACCATCAGTAGTTTTCAGATGATCAATATTCCCCTGTGCATCGAGCATGGCGCCAGCCACTGTCGCCACCTTATAGCGAACGCCTTTTTTTTCGGCAACACGACGCAGGAACTGGCCCAATAAACCAGAATCAAAATGATAGCCATAGGCAATTTCAAAAGGGAAGTTTTCCGGCGCGACTGGAGATAATTTTTGCCGTATCATCTCAGTAGCCAGAAAGAAATGATCCGGATGTCCCTCCAGGTCAACGCCTTTCCTGCGCAAGTAACTATTATGAAAAAATGCCGGGATAGTAAATTGGTCAGGCTGGCCAACAAAAGGATGAACATACTCAGTAAAGCCCGGCTTAACCGACCAATCCCTAAAGGTAATTCCCACTTTGTAAGTAGCGTTACAGGCAGGCATCCACTCTGATTCGCTAACTCCTATAGCCTCCATAAAACCTTTTAGCGGTGGAGTTGATCCCTCCCCAACACCGATAATCCCGATATCCGGTGATTCCACCAAGGTGATTTCAAACCCTTTATCCTGCCAGTGGGTCGCCATCAGATTGGCAGTTATCCAGCCAGCGGTACCCCCGCCAAGAATAATTATTTTTTTGCGTTGATTGCTCATGGCGACTCTCAAAAATTCGGCACCGCACTTATTTTCGGGCCATTTGATATTTCAAAAAAAACCGCCCGGCAAGCGTAGCTCAGCGGGCGGTCTCTTATCACACCTTCAGTTTTACACCGAAAGAATCAGCGATACTTAGTAGCTATAGTTCAAGCCGAGGTAGAACTGACGCCCAAACTCAGTGTATTCACCGAGGACACCATCTACTCCGTATGATTTCACATCAGCCTCATCCGTAAGATTGTTCGCTGAGAGAATCACATCGATACCATTATCAAATGCGTAGGATATCTGTGCATCGACAGTAGTATAGGCTTGCGCTTCCACAGGTGTGGAGCTGCCTGGTACCGGCATATTCAGGATAAATTCATCCCGATAGCGAACATTGACGTGGGAGCTGAAATTACCGATATCCCAGAATACTGTAGTGCTCCAGACATTTTCAGAGAGGCCCGGCAACGGCAGGTTTTCACCATAGAGGCTACCGCCACTCACTTCGGTTTCACTCTCAGTATATGAATAGCTGGCGGTCATACCCAGGCCAGCCCAAATACCCGGCAGCTGATCAAAGGTTTTAGTACCCGCAAGCTCAATGCCTCGAATATATCCGCCCTTGTCGTTATTCACGTAAGTTTCGAAAGCACCGGCTTCCAGGCCAACTGGAATTTCAATACCCAGGGAATCAAATAACGCCGTTCGATCTGCCTGGCTGTCCAGGTAGATATACTGCTTTTCTACCAGGCTTTCGATATCTTTCCAGAAAATGGCTGCAGTTACCGCGCCGCCATCTTCGAAATAGTGCTCATAAGCCAAGTCAAACTGGTTTGCACGGAAAGGATCGAGGTAGGGAGACCCCTTGGTCCAAACGTTGTACTCCGTAGCGCCATCGTTGTTAACACTGTTCCAGGAGCCTGCGCCCCCCTTCAGCTGCCCAACCGGCGGACGGCCCATAACTTTAGCTGCTGCAAAGCGAATGTAGTCCTGCTCGGTCAGCTCAAAGTTCAAGTTAAGGGAAGGCAGGGTGTCTGTGTATTCGGGGCCGTACTCAACATAGTCGTAGCTATCTGATGTTACACCCACATCATCAGTAATTTCGATACCATTGCCAGCACCCACATTTTGGATACCGCTGGACTTCACATCGGTTTCAACAACCCGTACACCGAAATTACCAGTTACTGGAATACTACCCAACTGGGTTTCGATGTTGGCCATCAGGTAGTAGGCAAAAACTTCCTCTTTCACAGCACCGGACTCAACGAAAGTCCAGTCCTGGCTAAATACCTTTTTACCTTCGTAATTACCGGCACCAAAAATACTGGAAGCCAGGGCATCCATATCGTTGACTACGAATTGTGGTATCCCATTAGTGGATTCAACACTGACATAGCCATCCAGCAGTTGCGGCTCACAGTCGATGTCGGACAGGTTATCCGCACAGTAGCCATTGAATTGGCCATCGCGGCTACCGTAAAGGAAGGCTCCTCGCTCAGAGTCAAAAGTGCGCTCAGAGACACGGAATCCAGTCTCAATAGAGGCAATGGCTCGCCACTCCAGGTCGAACTTGTAATCTAGTTTGAAGGCTTCAACTTTATCGGTGTACTCGTGGGGGTATTCTTCGTAGCGAGACAGACGCATGGTGTCCAGATCGGTGAAATCTACACCGGAGAAAACGCCTGAGGGAATACCGTCACCATTAAGGGAATAGGCAAAGCTCTGCCCAGCAGCTTCTTCCCAAGTCTCTAAATTTCCATCGTCATCGTAGGTCAGGTCGTAAGCGTGCATGGACACAATTTGGTCCTTGCGCGTCTTGGTGCCCTTACTGTAGGAGTAGTCAACGGCCAGGGTATGGCGGTCAGCAAAATTCCACTCCAAGTTCAGGCCAACACTATCGCTGTCCGCCTGGGTGGATTGATCCTCAGAGCGGGATTCAAACCAGGGGCTGGAATCGTAAACTGTTTTTGGCTCGGTAATACTAACCGTACCATCGGTAACCACACCGCCGTTTACTTCCGTATCGGAAAGGGTATACATGTCTGTATTAGCCAGGCCACCAACCGTAATGCCGTGGCGAGTATCCACACGTTCAAAGTCAGATTTAAAGTAATCCAACTGGGCCTTGAAACCATCGGTAGGCTCAAAAACGACACTGGCCAGGTAACCATTACGAGTATCGGTACCATCACCTGACTGCCATTGGAATGCGCGCGGCAAGGCATCTGCGCTGCCATCGCCATCGTAATCAACACCCTGCTCATAGCCAATCTGGGCGTCTGCACCCGTGCGGGACTTTACGAAGCTATTCGGCTGCTCAAGGTGGGAGTAACCCAGGGCGACGCCCACCTTGTCATCCATAAATTTACCCATGTACGACAGGGTGACACGCTCACCGAACTCGTCGGCACCGACGTCGTCTGCTGCGTCGTTAAACGACATACGCACATTGGCATTAAAGTTGTGTTCTTTCTCGGCGTCGAGAGGATTGGCTGTTTTCAGCTCTACAGAGCCCGCTACACCACCTTCGATATGAGAGGCTTTCGGAGTCTTGTAGACCGCAGCCTGATTAATCAGCTCAGCTGGGTACTGGTCAAAAGATATCCAGCGAGTACTTTCGGTATAACCACTGGTAGAGGCCTGCTCACGACCATTCAGGGTGGTCTGCAGGAAGTCGCCGTTCATACCGCGGATATTTAGCTGTGAGGACTGACCATTGGATCGCACGGTGGTTACGCCGGGCAGACGGCCCAGGGCATCGGCGATTGATTGGTCGGGAAGAGATGACAGAGCGCCCGCATCTACCACATCGGCCACAACATCGGCGGCGCGCTTGGCTTCAACGGAGTCCAAAACGCTGGTGCGAATACCGGTAACTGTTACTTCTTCCAGTGTTTCCTGCTCCTGCGCATAGGCCCCAACCGAGGTGGACACGGAGGCCGCGATGGCAGCAGATAGCAAAGTGGGTCTGAGCGCCCCTTTACCTTTATTGGATAGACTCATCATCTTCTCCCTGGACTTATCGTTATGTTGAGACCCTGCATCCTAGGGCGGCCCCTAATCCATAACATCCTCCCCCGAGGGGGGAGGAGACGGGAAAAAGTGTGAGATCAATCACAGGTGTAATTTAATACACGTTTGTCAGGCCATAACCCAACAAAAGTACCAGGCAATTACCCCTCAAGCTGTACTGCAGCGCCAATCAAGGCCTGATAACCCGCGTTCAACGCGTATACCGGAACGGCCTCCATCCATTGAGCGACACGCCCTTTCGTCAGGAAACGCTGCTCAAACTCGCTCTCAGGTAGCAGTTCAGCGATCCTGGGCAGTATACCACCGCCCAAGAATACCCCACCACGAGCGCCCATATACAAAGCCGCATCTCCGGCCGCACTGCCGAGGAAATTGAGGAAATCTATCAGAGCTTCACGGCACAGCGGATCTGAACCTTCAAGGCCACGGGCGCTGATATCGGGGGGCGTCAGGTCCTCAGCAATCTCTCCGTTCAGCTCGCAAACTGCGCGATAGAGATTAACCAGCCCATTGCCCGACAAAACCCATTCGTTGAAAACGGGTAGCTGGGTTTTCATCAGAATTTGCAGCAACTGCAATTCACGCTCAGTGGAGACTGTCAGGTTGGCATGCCCACCCTCTCCCGCCAGCACATGGTATCGGCCATCGGCTTCAGCCAGTCCGGCAACACCGAGGCCGGTTCCGGGACCTAGCACCGCCATAGGGGCACCTGCCTGCCGGGGAGTATCACGCAGTACCTGGTAATCTGATTCGGCCAGACGGGGCAAAGACTGAGCCAAGGCGGCAAAATCATTAATCAGCTCTAGGTGGGGAAAGCTAAACTCTTGTGCCAGCTCCCCGGCGTCAATAGTCCAGCCCAGATTAGTCATATAAACCTTTCCACCAGTTGGGGTCATCTCCAGCGGACCGGCTGCTGCAATACACGCCTTTTCCGGGCGCGGCTGGTTTAACCCATCGAGCCAGTGCTGTAATGCTACATCAAATCCCTCGAAGCGTTGGCAATCAACGACTTTGAGTTCTTCCAGCTGATAACCCTCTGCTACAGGCTTGGCGATGGCAAATCGGGCGTTGGTCCCACCGATATCCGCTACGATACTCGTCATAGTTATCCTTCTAACTTCCCCCTAAAAAAGGCGATATAACTTAAGGCGTCAGACAAAATATTGCCAGCCCCAAAGCTTACTACAGAGGACAACTCACCCTATAAAGAAACCGCATAACCCCATACATAACCCAGATAAGCTCGATAAACCTCGCAACAGAAAACCAAACTGCAACTTTCAGTCACTTTATTTTAGCGATCAGCGGGGGGGATATTTTTCACGCTATCGGTAAACGAGCAGATTTCATCTTTACTAAATCGAGTATTGACTCGCTTCTGTGAGGCCGGTTGATAGCTAATACTCACACCGCTACGCCGCGCAACCTGGGGTCGAATAGGGCGGGGGCAAAAATTACCGCCACAGTTAGGGCAGACGTTACTGAGTAATGTCTCGACGCAGGGCTGGCAGAAAGTACATTCGTAAGTACATATCATCGCCTCTTCCGAGTTTGGCGGTAGATCTTTATCGCAATTCTCACAGTTCGGCCTTAACTCCAGCATCCCAGTTCCCTCCTTGTTCGCTAAATAATTTTTTGAAGTTTATTAGTCTTAATTTCTCGCTCAACCTCCCTACACAAAGGAAGTTATCCCAACAGAAAATAACTACATAAAATCTGTATAAGCTTTATATATGGAAGATTAAATAGCTTTTTATATTAACGACTTACTCTCTCCAATAGTGGTATTAAAATGACAGTAAATCGACAAATTCCGACATGATCCACTGTTACAAAATCAACATTGCAAAATGCTTATCCAAACCATCAAATTGATGACTATCTCTCGATAAGATAACCACATTAATTAATTTCTAAGAAAGGAAAACCAACTTAGACACTTCCCTCAGATTCCACAACCAGAATGCGAGCCTCACCAACAGGATGAGCTACATGTTCCGTGCCCTCAGAAGCGTGGAATATATCACCAGGTCCAAGAAGTTCCGATTCGGTTCTACCTGCCACTTTGTAAAACATTTCTACATGACCATCGAGAACAGCGAAGACTTCCTGGCCATCATTGATATGCCAAATATAAGGTTTATTAGTCCAATGCAGTTTAGTGGTAATCCCGTTCATATTTGCGATAAGTTGCGATTCCCAGGGCTTACTACCGGTAAAATCTCTGCTACGCACTATTTTCATAATGTTTATTCCAATATCGCTTTATAAAATTTCCGGAACCACCATTTAGAGAGTCGGTAACTATAAGGCGGGTTCTTCAGGCGCAGGTGTAGTCATAACACCATTTTCATCAGCCTTTTTTTCTGCCAGCTCATCAACTCGCCTCACCCCAAAAGTCACCGTTGGTGGAATCCCCATCCCCAGATCGATGTCCGCAACACGATAATTGCATCCCCTGGCTTTAAGAATGGCATTCACCTTCTCCTGCTTCTCAACCGCTTTGATAACGGTATTGGCTATTACTTCATCACTGCTAAAAGCGGTTACGGACTCATTGACCCTTTCACCGAGTTCCTTGGCTTTATCAAAAATACCCATAATTTACTATTCCATCTCTATTCATTCGCGGCCGAAATCATAGGTTAAATATCTATTTTTAGGAACCGCAAGCAGGTAGCCCTGACTCCACCTCGGGGTCACAGCAAGCAAAGGTTAAGACGAGCTGGTCACTTGAAGCAGAGACTTTGAGCAACCACTTAAAAGGGGCTCATTAGTCAGCACCAGGCCTTTGTACAAAATAATCTGACCACCTATTCATGAACCGGCAAATCCGCTGGATTATTCATGCCAAAACCTATTTTCCCCCTATAATTTCGAGACTCTCCCGCTCTCGTCTTGCCCACCCCAGATTGATGTGTCACTATCATTTTTTTGAGGTTTGGTAACGATAAATGAGTGGGCGCAAGCAGTTCGATGAGTCACAAGTACTAGACAAGGCCATGCGCGTTTTCTGGGAAAAAGGCTACAAAGCAACTTCCTTGTCGGATCTTGAATCGGCCATGGGACTGAATAAATCCAGTATCTACAACACCTTCCAAAGCAAGGAAGGGTTGTATGGCCGCTGTCTGGAACATTTCCACACCCAATACGCCTGCGATGCTATGGATACCTTGAATCACCCGGACTTCCGCACAGCCATGGGCGGCTTCCTGGAAATGCTTCAGTCAGGTATGGAGAGCTCTGAAACTCCAGAAGGCTGTATCGCTACTATGGCAGCTATGGAGGTGGGTGCCAGTGAAGGATTTCTCGCTGACCTGGTAGCCAAGGGTACCAATGATATGCTGAACCGGATCGAAACCCGTATGCAGAAGGCTATTAACGATGGCCAATTGCAAGCCGGTGTCGATTGTGCCGCCCTCGCCGCGATGGTTATGGCGGTAAGCCGAGGCGTAGTGGCCCTGAATAAAGGCACGGGCAGTACCACAGCAGGCAAAAACAGTTACCAACAGCTATCCACAATTCTGGACCAGTATACACTTCCCTAAAAAAGCCCACCCCAAAACTTCTTGCCTCTTTGGGGTGGGAATGGGGGTATTCCTGTGAGAATTAACTTTTAGAAATAGCGACGTAATTCCAACTGAAAATAGTCGTCGTTGCGCAAATTGTAGGTAGGGTCTTCTTCATCGGCATTACCGAAAAAACGCGCTTCCGCTTCCATTAACCAGCGGTCATTTAGTCGGTGGGTCAGTTCCAGATTGGAAAAACGACTACCGTTATCCAAATCGGTACTTACGGCAAATAAAAGCTCCGTATCCTGCGTATTATTTAGAGCGTATCGCGCACCTATCGCAATGTCATTTTGACTGGTCGTAGACCAAGGTCCGGTACGATCATCAAATTGATACTCCATTAATACCCCAAGATCTGAGACCGTTTCGCCAATACCATAAAATGTATATTCGAAACCGCCGACAGCCGCTGTCTGGCGACCTTCACCGCGAGGTTTAAATGAAATAGCTTCAAACTTCCACAACCAATCTCCACGGGTAGTTTGGATGTCCACACCCGTCTGATCGATCTGTGCATAGTAAGGCGCAAGCAAGCCATCTTCCGTAAGCAATAATAATGGATCCCGATTAGTGCCGGAAAAATGGCTGAGGCCCAGGTCCCAATCTCCAAGTACATGGCTGTAACGCAAGGCCCAATCTATGTGCTTTTCCTCCCGGTCAGATTGATAGACCGCAGCATCCTCATCCACCGGCAGCGGAGCACGTAATCGCCCTTCCCGGCCAGCAAACTGACGCTCACGAAAACCCAGTAAACCGTACACCTCCAGTGTTCCCCAATCACGCTCCATCAGGAGGTTAATCATGGGTTGGCCAAGCTTGTCTTCACCATCGATATTTTCCAACGCATCATCCTGGTTAATCACATCCACCAAGTGCACGGTTTCAGTAACTCCCCAAAATACTTTGCGCACCCCGGCATAAAGCTCGAAACTATCGTAAGCTTTCCACCAGTAAAGCTCGCCGAGATCCGCGTGATTGCGATCGCTATCCTCACTGTCCCAGCGCCCAAAGACACTGGCCACAACACGCTGGTTTCCATCGTCAAAATCTCGGTAGTACTCGAGATTTAAAGACGCAGAAAGACCGGCATCACTTTGTGCTGAATCCAAAGGGTCTGCGGTGAATGCGCGGGCCTCCAGGCCCGCATAACCGCTCAACTCATTTGCTCCAGCCATATGACTCAACGCCGCCAATAGTGGCAACAAAGTGAGTATTTTTCGGTTAACCATGGGCGCAATCCCTATTTCGCCCTGGAGAGACTATTTTTGGTGAAGTCGCGATCGGTAAAACCATTGCCAAATACCCAGTCGCCGTACAACAACTCTGTGGATTTACCAGTCTGGTGATTAACCATTTCCATTTTATTGGCTCGCCAGTATTGATCGCCGTACTGGTTGTAGTCGGAAATCGTGAGGGTCTTCATCAGGTCCCCTTTTCGGTCATAATAGTCGGTTCTCCATGCGCGGTACTCCTCTGTATCAACCCAAAGGTGTTGAATGGAATAACCGGATTTAGGATCAACCGGGTCCAACTCCAGAACAAAGTGATCGCGGCCATCGAAAGACTCGTTGCGCAAATATTTATAGGTGTATTTCTCCACCTCCTGTGAGGCGATATCTTCATAGGAGAATTCACTACCCATAAATGGTCCAGACTTGTTACTGGAGGAAATACGCTTTACTCGCTTTAAAGCAGGCAAATAGAGCCACTGGTCATCGGAGCCCACTTTATGAGTAAAGGACAAAAATGCTGTGCCCTTTACATCCCGAGGGTTGTCAAAAATCACCAGGGATTTATCTCCGTCATTTTCCTGCTCCAGAGTTTTGGTGCGCATAGCCCGCACACTCTCCTCACCATATTTATTGCGCAGGGTCATTGTTAGGCTGTTGCTGAGATCGCCGAATCCCAAGTCGCGGCGGTCCGCCTCCTTGGCAATTTCCAGACCTTTTTCTGCGGCCAGATCCAGTTCACTGGCAGAAACAGATAAAGCTGCCAGAGCCAGGGCACCTGCTAGGGCCCGTGTCAAAAACGGTTTATTAGAGCGGCTGGGTTGCATAGTTTTGCTCCTTATTTTCAATAGGGGTGATAGCGGGGTCGTACGCCTTGGCATCGAGCTTCATCAAGAGAATCGGAAGAAGCAGGAAATCCGCCAGCAAGGCCATCAAAATGCAAATTGCGGTCAGAAGTGCCATGGAAGAATTCATACCGAAGGAGGACTGGGCCAACACCATAAATCCGGCAATCAGAATGACTGAGGTCACAACTATCGCTACACCCACTGAAGAGAAGGCGTAACGCAGTCCGTCCTCCACGTTATAGCCTGCACGGCGCTGGCGCAGGTATTTACTGAGGAAGTGCACTGTGTCATCTACCACAATACCCAGTGCCATACCGGTCACCATAGTGACAGCCACATTGACTTCAGCTACCAGTGCACCCCAGAGGCCAAATGCCAGGCCGGCCGGCAACAAGTTGGGAATTAAGCTTAAGAAACCGAGTTTGACACTGCGCAGGGCAATACCAATCAGTGCAGAAATTAACACCAGCGCAACCAGAGTGCCCACCAACATGCCCTCCATATTGCGCTCGGCAATATTGGCAAACATGATCGCCGGACCTACACCATAGGCAGTTACACCAATGTTTTTCTCCAGCCAATTACTGCCGGCATCCGCTACCGATTTGAGTTCTTTCGACTTGAGGTTATCGAGAGTCACAATAATCTGCGTCGACGACTTAGCCACATTCAGCTGATTATTTAAATCCAAGCCGTAGGGAAGAGACAGCTCGTACAGTAATAAATACTGGGCTGCCAATTCCTGCTCTTCAGGCAACCTGTAGTAGGCCGGATCGTCAGCATGCAGATTTTTGTTCAAGCGCTTGAAAGTATCGCCAATGGTATTGACATGGCGCACCCCGGGCTGGGCCTGCATCCACTCAGTGAAACGCTCCAGATTGGCAAGAAACTCCGGATTGCTAACACCATTGTTGTCACCGGATTCGATCGAGTAAATCAGCTGGTAAATACCGGAGAGGTTGTCATTGATATAATCTGAATCGGTTCGGAACTCCACAGATTCATCAAAGTAACCAACAAAGTCATCATTAATCTCATTGTTTGGAATCATTGCCAGTAATCCCAACGAGACAATGACTCCCGCCAGTAGTATCGGGCGCTGACGGCGAATCACAAAATCTCCCAGAGTATCCATGGAGCGTCCAATTTTGGATTCACTGGCGCGACTCTTGGCTGGCAGTATCGCCATCAATGCAGGCAGTAAGGTAACCGATAAGAAGAAAGCCACCATCACACCCATCGCGGTAATATTACCCAGATCGTGGAAGGGAGGCGCATCGGAAAAGTTCATCGACAAAAAGCCAATGGCGGTAGTGATCGAAGTTAAGAACACGGGCCCCATGTTGAGCTGCAAGCTCTCTTTAATTGCATCGTGCTTGCTGAGTCCACGGCGCATTGCAGCAAATAGACTCACCAATATATGTATCGAGTCCGCCACTGCGAGAGTCATAATAATGGTGGGCGCAGAAGCGGAGGGCGGTGTCAATTTAACACCTATAAAACCGGCCAAACCCATGCCTGCGGCCATGGAGAAGACGATAACCAACAGCGCTGCAAAAGTCGCACTGAAGCTCCGCACCAATAAAAATACAACTGCAATAATCACCAGGTACATGAGCGGAACTAAGGTGCTCATATCTGACTGAGAGGCTTCAAAAAATGCATTACTCAGTAAAATAATACCGGTCGCATAGACCTCTACATCGTATTTTGCCTCAATCTCTTCCATCAATGCCTGTGCAGCTTCAGCCGCTTCAGGGGTTTCATGCATGGATTTTTGTGGAAGCTGGAAGGTGATATTTATCCCTGTAACGGAGCCATCACTATTTACCAGGCGCTCCTTCAAAGTGGGATCTGCCAGCGCTACAGCCTTGATAGAAGCCAGGGTTTCTGCATCTAAACTGCTGGCATTTTCCACCAAGTCCTGTACCAGAAGGTCATCTTCTTCAGCAATGGTGTGCTGGAAGTTAGTGATTGAATCCACCCGCAGCGCATAGGGTAACAACCAGGATTTCTCGGTCATCTCCTCTACGGCTGCCAGGGCATCATTGGAAAAGGCATTGCCATATTTTGGCACTACCGCAAACAGAATATTGTCATTCTTAGTGTAAGTGCGCTGGATTTGCTCATAAGCTTGTAGTTGAGGATTAGCTTCACTAAAGAATGCCCGGTAATCATTGTTGAAACCCAGGAATCTTGCTCCGCTTACCGCAAAGAAGGCTAACAGTAGTGCGCCAATGGCTACCAGCCATCGATATCGAATAAGCCAATCCGCATAACGGCTGACCCAATTCGAAGGTAATTGGGGGGATGACATGAAATCAGCTCCTTCAAACAACTTGATAGAAAAATAATTAATCAACAACCTAAGCAAATGGGTATTTACTTACGGCCACAGAATCCCGTAATAGCCAATATAAGATCAGCTACAAAATTTGATAAAAAGGCACACTAATGCCATCAGCCAAACCGTATATATTGCCGAGACATCAATAAAAAATTATCGCTTTTGGCGCTATAAGAACCACTTCTTTGTAATTAATGGTAGCCAACTATCAGGCAAAGCTTATCTTTCCCCAACACAGGGGCGACCACCAGAGAGCCGTAGAGTTAAGAGAATACCTAATTTAAAATATCGTAAATCTAACAATAAATATAATAATTATTAATATATGCCTAAGACAGGCAGATATATTAGTAACCTGCCAATTATTATCACTATAAATTAACTCGTTAATTATCCTCTAAGAAATAATTAGGGGCTCGACAAGTTAAACATCTCTAATTGTTTCCAACCATTACTTTAATCACGTATTTAGGCCCAAAGTGATTGGTCAGCAATACCAATAGCCTTGGACACCGTAGCTACTTCTGGGCATTCCATTGCGCCCACTAAAACAGCAGTACAACAGCCTGCCCAACCTATGACCAACCTATGACCAACCTATGACCAACCTATGACCAACCTATGACCAACCAGTATCAATTTCTGTATCACCCAGTCTCGTGAAAACCTTGAGAACCTCCTGCAGCCCTCATTGTTCTGTGGTTATAGCTCTTTCCACAATCTATACAGAACATCTTGAACCGTTCGGTACATCATGTCAACAGCGGAAATTCAAAATATATAAAGGCAAGACAGCTTGAGGGAGTCGGCTGCGCAAGATCTGAGTTAAAATCGGGCGACGATAATGAGAATGAAGGAATTGTGCTGTGAAAAAACTACTCCTGCCCATCGCAATCGGTGCATCGCTGCTGGCTACTCATGCCTTTGCAAGCGATCCTAAGCCTCAGCAATTGCTGGAAAATACTGAATCCAAAGTGATCGAGTGGCGTCGCCACCTGCACCAGAACCCAGAACTGGGCAATCGCGAATTTGAAACAGCCAAATATATTGAAAAACACTTACGTGCACTGGGCCTTGAAGTTGAAACAGGTATCGCCCATACCGGCCTTGTGGGCTTTTTGAGAGGCGGCAAACCGGGACCAACTGTTGCCTTGCGCGCGGACATGGACGCTCTGCCAGTCACCGAGAGAACCGATGTGCCCTTCGCTTCCAAAGCGAGAACCACTTACCAAGGTAAAGATGTTGGCGTTATGCATGCCTGTGGCCACGATACCCATGTGGCCATGCTGATGGGCACTGCCGAGGTCCTGGCAGGCCTTCGCGATGAGCTGGCTGGAAACGTCTTGTTTATATTCCAGCCCGCAGAAGAAGGCGCACCGGACAATGAAGAAGGTGGCGCGGAGTTGATGCTCAAAGAAGGGATCTTCAAGAAGTACA
Source organism: Microbulbifer maximicatervae (SeqCode) (assembly GCF_052467815.1). Classification (NCBI taxonomy): domain Bacteria; kingdom Pseudomonadati; phylum Pseudomonadota; class Gammaproteobacteria; order Cellvibrionales; family Microbulbiferaceae; genus Microbulbifer; species Microbulbifer maximicatervae (SeqCode). Next base: position 1,974,629 of record NZ_CP174326.1, on the reverse strand, counting down.
AGCCGGACGTGGCCTTTGGCCAGCATGTCACTTCATCACTACCCACCGGCGTCATCGGCTATCGCTCGGGCCCGCTTATGGCCGCTGCCGATGAATTCCGTATTACCATCAATGGCCGCCAAACCCATGGCTCACGCCCCTGGGGTGGAGTGGACCCTATTGTCGCCGCCGCACAAGTCGTAATGGGCACCCAAGCCATTGTCAGCCGCCAGATCGACATCACCAAAGAGCCCGCAGTCGTTTCCTTCGGACGTATTGACGGTGGTGTCCGTAACAATATCATTCCCGATAGTGTCTATCTGAATGGCACCATCCGTAATTTTGATATGGATAACCGTGCAGAAATTTTCAAACGCTTAAAAACCACTGCGGAGTTAATTGCTGAAAGCTCCGGTGCAAGCGCAGATGTGGAGATTCTGGAGGGCTATCCGGTAACGATAAATAATGCGGAGCTGACAGAAATGGCCCTGCCTATTCTGAGATCTGCTGTCGGCGACAAGAATGTTGTAGAAGTACCCAAAATCACGGGGGCAGAAGATTTCTCCTACTACGCCAATGAGGTCCCTGGCTTTTTCTACTTCCTGGGAGTAACTCCTAGGGATCAGGATGCTAGCCAAGCTCCAAGCAATCACTCACCGCTTTTCTATGTGGATGAGGACGCTTTGCGTAAGGGTACTGAAGCGCTGACCCTGTTAACTTTGGATTATATGGCGAACTATAAAAAACAGTAATTGTAAAGGAGCCCCTCTTGGGGCTCTCTTTCACAATTATCTATTCCTCAACATCTAAGGTTATAGTTTTTTCAGTTGTTGCTCCATCATCATCCGTAATGCTGAATTTGAAAGACAAAGTGGCGGGCTCTGCTGGTGTCATAAAATAAGCAGTCAGCTTGTCCGCATCAATCAATTCAACTGCAGGGCCAGATACCTGCTCCCATTTCTGGCTCACAATAGTTCCATCCTGATCTCTTGAAGCCCCACCGCTCAAGGTCGAAATTGTATTAATCTTAACACCGCCAACAGCCCCATATGCAATAACCATAAACGGTGGAATGTTCCCTTCTACGATTACCGTAAATATACTCGTTACTATTTGGCCATTGTTGTCTTCAACCTCCAGCTCAAACTCCAGAGTAAACTCACTTCCCGGGTTTTGCGGTGCTATAAAACTCGCACTACCATCAGTGTGAGTTATCAATTCAATCCCCCTATCGGAGAGGGAACTCCAGCGATAGTCGACAATATGCGCACCAGGGACATCCCAAGAAATGCCAGGAACCAGTAAGACATTTTCACCGGGCTCAACTTCTTGAGTAGTGCTTATTACTTTCGGGGGAACTAACTCAACATCTACGCTGACGGTCATTTGGCTTGTCGCCCCTCTGTCATCAGTGACACTCAATTTAAATGACAATACAGCTGGCTCTGCTGGAGCTTTAAAATTGGCAATTAAATTATTAGCATTTACTAATTCAACGGGTGGACCCGATACTTGCTCCCATTGTTGGCTCACAATATATCCATCTGGATCATTTGAATAGGAACCATCTAAAGTCACATTTGTATTCGGTTGAACCACTCTCATAGTTCCAACACCCATATTTGGGGGCATATTCTGCTTAACAATTACAGTAAATAAACCCGTGGCTGTCAGGCCATCGTTATCCTCGACCTCAAGTTCAAACTTCAGTTCTACTTCTGTACCCAAAGGAACTTGGGGCGCTAAAAAGCTCGCACTACCGTCGGCGTGGACTGTTAATTCGATATCAATATCAGAGAGTGAGCGCCAGCGATAATCTACAATATGGCCGTCACTATCCCCAACCCAACCTTTAAGCAAGACTTCCTCGCCTGGGTCTACTATTATTAGAAAAGTGCTTCCGACCACAGGAGGTGTTAACACCTTAACAAAAAAAAACCTTTTCTGTTCAGTTTTTGCACCACCGTTATCTTCAATCTCAATCGTAAATACTAGTGCTGAGAAAGACACTCCTGGCTCTGCAACTATCCTTGGAACAGTAAAGGTTACGGAACCATCATCAAGCTCTTTCAGCTCAATACGCGGGCCACTAGAAACCTGCTGCCAATGATAGCTAACGATGGTTCCATCGGGATCATAAGACTGGCCTGCGGATAATGTAACCTCTTGGCCGGCAGTAAATGCTGACATTGGCTGGTCGACTATCAAAACAGGAGCTAAATTAACTCCAACACTAACCGCCACTATGCTAGTATTCTTTAGACCCTTATCATCCTCAACTTCCAGCTCGAAAATTAACTCCTGTACAACTCCAGTAATTTCGGAGGGCGCGGTAAAGCTAGCGAAACCATTACCAGAGTCATCTAAGATAACAGGAGTACCGGAAATCTGTGTCCAGCGGTAAGCCACAATACTGCCGTCGGAATCTGAAGACAGAGTACCATTGAGCAGTACCGCCGAATTACCTTCAGCAGTTTGATTTTCACCGGCGATAGCCGTGGGTGGCTGGTTGATATACCCAGCACCACCTTTTAATATAACCAATCCCTGTAACGGATTTGCGACAACGATATCCGCAATACCATCCCCGTTGATATCTCCACTAGCCATACTCTGGGGGCTAGTATAAGTTGCACCAGGAATGGCAATTTGTTCACTCAAAGCCAAGGTACCATCATCTTGCTGTTGATAAATTCTTAAGAACTCTCCACTGTCCGGCAAGACAACTAAATCAGCAAGGCCATCATTATCAATATCTTTTATTAAAAGCTCTCCAGGAGGACTTCCAAAGCTGTGAATTTCAGGTTGCTGTAATAAGCTATCTTCTCCCTGGTAATATACAGCGATTCTTAAATTATCCTGCCCTCCACCCACTATTGATAACGAAATATCATTGCGGCCATCATTATTAAGGTCACCAATTGCGATTCCTTTTATTTTAATATCTTCATTGACATCAGCATTTCCATCTAATTCAATACTGATAATTTCATTCAACCTCAAAGAATCATCCGGCGCTAGAACAACCAACCTACTTTGGGGGGAACCGTTAGCAATTAGAGAAATATCTGTTATACCATCTCCATCCACGTCACCCAGTGCCACCTGCCCTGGACTTTCAATAGCTAGATCGCTAGCGGTACTCACAAAGGTAGGTGGCTCCCCTACTTTATGGGTTATTACAGCACCATTCTCTTCCCAACTAACTCCAAGGATTCCTTTATTATTATTGCCAAGGTCGGCAATTGCGACTCGCTCAGAATAGGAGTTATCCAAGGATTCCGCATATACTAAACCGTTCGCAGGATCTTGCAGGTATAGCTCAGTTACGCCGCCACCAACTCCGACAATAACATCTTTCAAACCATCGCTATCAAGATCACCTACGGTAATAGACTGAGGCAGACTTGCCTCTCCACCTGCAAGGGGGTAATCAATAGATTCAGTCAGGCCACCAAATTCGTCCTGTAGAAATACTTTTAGCTTAAAGTCATTTTCTGGATCAAAATTGCTCGATGTAGTTAGTACAACATCATCAAGTCCATCATTATTTAAATCAGCAATAGCGATGACCTCTGTTTTTGATCCTGTGGAATAAATCTCTACCGGCTGAAACTGAACCTCTCCAATTGCAGTGCTTGCAAGCAGAAAAGCAGCTGAGGAAAGAGCAAAATATTTTGCAAGTAATTTAAGTTTCACAACATCTCCTTGTGTAATTTGCTTTAAAAAGCGGGCGCAATTTAGCACAAAATATGGAAATAAAAGCAAAACCCAAAGAATTAAATGGCAAAGCAGACACTAGTCTCAAATCATAATTACCAAGACCTAAAATATGAACGCACACAATGAGTTAGAGGAAATATATTTTATAGAAACCTCAAGCAACCATCACACTGCTTGGAGGAAAACCATTTTTTAATATTATTAAAAAACTTAGATCAAATAAGCATATAGAGATAGGCAGAATAAAAGTAAAAAAGAGCCCCGTTGGGGCTCCATCTATTAATTTGAAGGGATCAACTCATAAACTCTAACTGATGTGTCAAAAGTGCTACTTTCTCCATCATCATCGATCACTGTTACAGCAAAAACTAACGTGGCCTGCTCCGAAGGAGCAGTAAAATTAGCGGAAATACTATTTGAATTAGCTATAGCAACTGAAGGACCAGATACTTGCTGCCATTGATAACTTACTATTTCTCCATCCCTATCAAAGGCACCTGAAGCATCAAGGGTAACGGGAAAGTTCGGCTGAACGATTTTCATTAAATCAGAAGGTACTATTGGAGGCATATTCCGCTCCACAGTCACGTTAATCATACTAGTCGACTTAAGACCATCATTATCTTCAACCTCCAGCTCAAAAGTAAGGAGGGCTCTCGATTCAGCAGAAATAATAGGTGCGATAAAGCTAGCTGTACCATTAGGATAATTAACTACGTCAATATCGGAAAGCGAACGCCAGTTATAACTAATGATTTCACCGTCAGCATCACTGGACATTCTACCATCCAGAAGAACCTCTTCCCCAGAATAAACTGTTTGGGCAGCGACGGGAATTGCCATTGGCGGAGCAAGCTTCTGTACATTAACTTGAGCAATAACACTGCTTTCCAGACCTTCGTTATCAGTGACTACTAACTCAAACTCCAATATCTCAAAAGATATAAACGGATAGCTAGATATTAATACTGGACTAGAAAAACTGACAGTAGTTTCTGACTCTTGCTCCAACTCTACAGGCTCACCCGCTACTTGTTTCCACTCATAGCTAATAATCTCTCCGAATAAATCTCTTGAGGAACTACCATTTAGGGTTACAACCTCATCCGCACCTACTACCTGAAAGGTATTTGTAATTGCTGTAGGAGGAATATTTCCATCCAAAGTAATGATTGCTTTATCAACAGAAACTATATTTTCATTATCTTCAATTTCTAATTCGAAAACCAAAGATTCATCCATACCCAAATACGAGTATTTAGATAAAGGTGCGAGAAAAGTAGCAAACCCATTACTCGTGTCATTTAATGTTACAGGGGAACCTGACAGCTGTCTCCAGCGATAATCTATAATGCTTCCATCTCTATCAGATGAGTGAGTGCCATCTAACAATATTATTTGGTCTTTTCTGGTTTCTTGATCATCTCCTGCATCAGCTAAAGGTGCCAAGTTAGTACCCTGGGTATTTCCCTTCAACAAGACCAAACCGGTAGAGGGGCTTGCAATAACAACATCGGGAATTCCATCGCTATTAATATCCCCTACATCTATCCCCTGAAAATTATTATAAGAATCTTCTGGTATATCATATGAAAAATGCTCCAACATCCTATCACTACTTAATTTTCTATGAATAGATATCGTATTACCCTGCAAAGGAACTGCTATAAATTCGCTACTTAAATCATTATTTAAGTCATAGGCCAGCAATATTCCATATGCATTCTCAACTGGAGCAAAGATAGTATTTTCTAATATCCCATTATCTTTTTGATAAAAAACCATTTCAGTAGTATCAGAATCATCTCCATCGACAGAAAGCCATATATCAGCACGACCATCACTATTCAAATCATCAACTGAAATGTTATTTACTGAAAATGCCTCATCAATTTCATAATATTGTATTGGAGCAAAACTTCCATTTGACTCGGAAAGCATTACAGCCAAAGCACTACGCTCTGACTGCTTGACAACTGTAATAACATCCTCAACACCATCTCTGTTCATATCTTTGAGAGCCAAGCTGATTGAATCATCAGGCTCCATAAGATATATATAGGACAAACGATTATTTATCGGATCATCCTTCATAGCATAAATGGCAAGTCCAACTTCCTCAGAACCTATTCCAACAATATCATCAATTCCATCCCCCGTAACATCTGCAACAGCTATTTTGCTAGATCGAGATGAACTGATAGATTCACTTAACACTAGTGTCCCATCATGAAGCTGCGAGAAAATATCTATTCGCTCACCGCCAAATGCAACTGCAATATCCAGAAGTCCATCACCATTTAAATCCCCAACATCAATGGATTTTGGTAGAATTGTGCCATCTCCATCCAGTAAATAATCTACGGGCTCCTGTAACTGTCCATACTCATCTTGTAAAAATATCTTTAGCTTAAAATCATTCTCAGGATCAAAATTACTGGAGGTACTCACTACCACATCATCACGACCATCATTATTCATGTCCGCAACGGCGACAGCCTCCGCTCTTGACCCTGTCGAATAAATCTCTGCTGGCTGAAATTGAACTTCCTCGCTCACAGCACTTGCACATAGAAAGGTAATAGAGGGAAGAACAAAGAATTTCGAGAGTAACTTAAGCTTCACAACATCTCCTTGTGTAAAATCGCTTCAAAAGCGGAAGCAAATTAGCACAAAATGTGAAAATGAAGTGTGATCAATTATGAAATAAAATATCAAGAAAAAGACACAAAAGCAGACACTAGTACCGAAAAAATAAATTTAAAAATTAACTTTCAAAAAATGTATTTCTTTAAGTAAATTAGGCAGGTAAATAGATAAAGTTAAAAGGGACCTCCTAGGTTTTTTCTAAGAAATAAAAAAGCGGCCTAAGCCGCTTTTTTATTTCTTTTAATTAAACACGCTAAGCGCTTTCCGAACGTCCTCTACTAGGACGCCGTCTCGGAGCTCGTTGTGGCTTCTGTCCATCACTGCGACCAGCCTCAGCACCGCGCCCTTTACCGTTACCGCCCGTGCGCTTAGCTGGGGCCCCTTTACCCGCAGAGGCGTTACCACTGCGGCTGCTAGAATTTCCACGCCCCTCAGGCTTACCGCGTCCATTACCGCGGTTGCCCCGACGCTCCTCGCTATTGCCGCGCACTTCACGCCGCCCATCACTCTTCTGAGAGTTACCCGCTGGGCGCTTGCTGGAGCCTGGCTTTTGCAACCCACCCCGCTTTGGATTACCGGATGCGGGCACCTGGTGGTCCGGCTCAAACTCTTCGATTTCCTCGCGCGGAATTGGCTTGCCGATCAAGCGCTCAATATCGCGAAGCTGCTTAATCTCATCAGCGCTAACAAGGGATACCGCTTGCCCCTGAGCGCCTGCACGCCCTGTGCGGCCAATACGGTGGACATAGTCCTCAGGCACATTGGGCAAATCAAAATTTACTACCTGGGGCAGCTGGTCAATGTCGATGCCTCGGGCTGCGATATCAGTCGCCACAAGAATCTGTACTTTGCCGGCTTTAAAGTCCGCCAGGGCACGAGTTCGTGCATTTTGACTTTTATTACCATGAATGGCTGCTGCCAGGATGCCGTCACCTTCGAGCTGTTTTACCAGCCTGTTGGCACCATGTTTAGTTCGACTAAAGACCAAAGCTTGGTGCCAGTTATTATCCCTAATCAAATGACTAAGCAGTTTCGTTTTTCGAGCCTTATCCACAGGATGGAGCTTCTGTCGCACCGTTTTAGTAGTGGAGTTGCGTGGACTGACATCAATTTCCAGCGGATCTTTTACCAAGCCTTTCGCCAGCTGACGAATATCTGGTGAAAAAGTTGCGGAGAATAGAAGGTTCTGACGCTTAGCCGGTAAAATCCTCAATACTCGTTTGATATCGTGGATGAAGCCCATATCCAGCATGCGGTCTGCTTCATCAAGTACTAGAGCTTCTAAGCGATCGAAGCGAATTGCACCTTGATTGTGCAGATCCAGCAAGCGCCCAGGGGTAGCTACCAAAATATCCGCTCCGCCTCGCAGACGAGAAATCTGGGGGTTGATCTTCACACCACCAAACACCACCGCATGGCGCATAGGCAGGTACTGGCTGTACCCCTGCACATTATCGAAAACCTGAGCCGCCAATTCACGGGTTGGAGTGAGCACCAGTGCGCGTACTTGCCCTTTTCTAGCGCGCTCACCCTGGCTAAGACGATGCAACAGCGGCAAAGTGAAGCCAGCCGTCTTACCGGTACCAGTTTGGGCTGCGGCCATAATATCGCTGCCCTTCATTACCGCTGGAATAGCTTGTGCCTGGATTGGCGTAGGCGCAGTGTATCCCTGCTCTGCAACGGCACGGGCAATCTCCTGGGCAAGGCCCAGATCTTCAAACAACATAAATAAACCTCGAACTGCGCCGCAGGCGCAATCAAACACACTCACTCCCCCTGAGGGAATGAAGAGAGAAATCGGAGTCGACATCGGGAGCCTGTATTGCTCCCAGCGTGTACAGCCGTCTAATCGCCAGTCCTCGTAACCGGCGCGCGGCATTCAGTAGAAATTTCCTGGAAGAATTTTTGAAAAGTTCCGGAGGGGCTACCGGCGGATCACCGGCCTACAAATGACGCAGCTGAGAAAAATCAGCGGCGGTACTATACCACACAAAGGCTGACTGTATAGTTTCACCCAGCCAAACTCCTTTCCTTTATAGGTTTATACAGAGCAGTTGTTGGGGAGGTCGTCTTCAGGACCGTAACATAGTTTCACGTTCGCAGCGCGAGCGTCTATCTTTGAGGTACCCCATCCCGTTGCGAACTTGTAAAACAAAGCTGCTCAAAGCAGCCAGGATAGGAACCGTTATGTCACCCAACAACAGTGTGAATACTGAACACCAAGTTGAGCTGATCACCCTCGGCAATGGACGCAAAGTCTCAATACGCCCCATCTGTCGCAGTGATGGCCAGCTTGAGAAAGAACTAATTGAACAGTTGTCTCCAGAAACTCGCCGCGATCGCTTTATTGGCGGAAGCTGTAAAGCCAGCCAAAAGCTATTGGAGTTACTCACAGATAACGACCACCATGTACATGAAGCTTTTATTGCACTCTGCAGTAGTGACAGAGCACAGAGAGCCGTTGCTATAGCACACTACGCACTTGACGTTGACGGACGCGCTTGTGAGTGTGCCGTTGTGGTGAGCGATGACTGGCAGGGGTTAGGTTTGGGACGCTTAATGTTAAAGCGACTCATCAACTGCGCTCAGGATCAGGGGCTTGAACGAATCTATTCGATTGAGTCAGCACAAAATAGACGAGTGGACAGTTTCGCAAAATCCATGGGCTTTACCTGTAAAGCCGATGCCAAAGACTATACCCTGCTCACCTATACACTAGAGTTGAAAACCAATCTTGAGACTAATGGCTTTAGTCACAAAGAGGAAGTTTCCCGAATAAATTTGGAGTAGGTGAGTAATTTAAGAATTTAAGTCCATATTTATATTTATTTATCTATATGAAGCAGGTGCCCTTGGTACTTGCTTCACCTATTTTCTACTTAACTTTACATCGTTTTCCTAATACAGCCTTGGCGACCTCAGATTTCTTACAGTTATTGGTCTTTTATAATACGACCTCAAGAAAAGTTGGATCACCACCGTCCGCCAAATTTCTATATACTTATTTTGTATTTATACGCTCCACAGCAGGGTACCGCTCACTTGCCCATTCATGGCAGATATCTGCCAAGTATTGGGCTAAATCTTTCTCACTAATTTCTGAAGGTATTGATATCCCGGCACTGCGACGCTTACCTTCATTGCCCTGATAGAATGTGGCCCAGCTATTCGACTGCCTTTCGATCAAGACTTCTCTACCAAAAACATTGAATTTAAGCTTTTTCATAAAGAACTATGTACAACTAAAATGCCTCAAAGCTTTGCAATTGCTCACACAAATTTCGAAAACCTATTTTCTTTGCATGGATACAATACGCTCTCCATCAGATACAATAAAGTATTTGCAGGAGTTAATTTAACTCCTGCAAACCCAATAATTTCTTCTTTTATACCACTCTTCTTAATCAAAAAAATCATCACACGCCAATGGCCCACTAAATTCTAGTAAGGCCTGAGGCATTTGAATTTGCTCCTTCAGCTGTCCAAATTGATACAGATAGAAGTTGACATCTGCCTGCATGGATTTCATATAACTCTGCTCACCACCAAAAATAATTACAGAGGGAAACTCCAGCGGATAAAAGCTGGCAATGTCTGCTTTTGCTTCGACAACTAACTTGTATGAAATTTTGTTAAGTTCAACTTCTAGATAACCTGAACAAGCATCTGTTTCCCGCTTAACAGAGAAACCATTAAAAGCCGGTAAAAAAATCAGGTCATACTCTTTAGAAACATATCGCCCCGCCCACATTTCAATCTCTGAGTCACCCAGTTTAGCTCCGGTAATCATATAGTAGAGGTCATCTGTTAGCCCCATTGAATAGATCATACCGGCACTGGATTCTTTGTCATACCAGCCCTTATCCAATTGCGCATAGCCAGCACCGGCTAGAGACATAGAACCATCAAAATAACTGTAATTGACTGGGGTACCGACCGTATATAGGAACCACTTTCCTCCTACCCCAGGTATCTCAGGAATAAACCCAAAAGGGGTTTGACCGGGGTTTAACCCATGCCAGTAATGGTGGTGTTCACCAGCCCACTCCATATTAAACAGGAAATCTGGGTGTAAGACCTGTACACCCTGCTCATCGGCCACAACTACTCCCGGTACTTCATAGTAGAACTTATCAATACCTTCGGGGTGCTTCAAGATCACTTCATCAAAAAAGAGATCATACTTCGTGGTAGCTCCGGTCTCTGAAGAAAAAGCTAAATGGATATAGGCTTTAGGCTTGGCAACTGCAAAGTCAGGTGCAATATAGGTTTGTAAACTAACTTTGAAATATCCCACATCGGGAATTGCAATGTTATAGAACCATTGCTCGGCCCAGGTTTCGTCAGAGCTAGGCTCATGTGCACTTAAGTCACTTAGAGTGGTAGCACCAACAAACATGGGAGATATCATAAATCCGATTGCAATCAGTATTCTTTTTATCATAAAACACATTGAATAATCCTCTTTTACTCTTCACTAGTTACATTACGACAACAACATTTAAGCTAGGCATTAATCCAAAGCCGAATTGCCAGCCACAAGATACTAGCCGTACAGTGCAAGATTATTTTTTCATTTCTTATGGGTGTTAATTATTTGCGATCTATTCTACAAAGATAATCAAATACATTTATTTTAATTTTTTGGTCCATCAACCTTCTGCTCAGTAAAAGTGGATAATCATAAAAGCAGCGTGATATTCCTCTTTAATCGCGAAAAAACACCTAAACTGTTGGATAAAATCCCCTCCTCTCGGCGCTTTAATTAACATGAATAAGAATATTCCTTCCAAGTTACCAATAATGATTGGTGGTGAGTGGATTCAGTCCAATAGTACTGAGTGGCTGGATGTAACCAACCCCGCTACCGGCAATGTTCTTACACAGGTGCCATTGTCTACCCAGACTGAACTGGAGAATGCAGTAATTTCCGCCAAAGAAGCATTTGACCAATGGCGAAATACGCCGGTTACCGCAAGAGCGCGGATTATGTTGAGGTATCAGGCGCTTCTGAAAGAAAATCAGGAGCTGCTGGCTGAAATCCTCAGCGAGGAAACAGGTAAAACTTTTGAGGATGCCAAAGGGGACGTCTGGCGCGGTATTGAGGTTGTTGAGCATGCAGCCAATATCGCTTCACTAATGATGGGTGAAACCGTAGAGAATGTTGCCAACACCATCGACTGTTACTCCTATCTACAACCTATTGGAGTTTGTGCGGGGATCACACCATTTAATTTCCCCGCAATGATTCCACTATGGATGTTTCCAATGGCGATTGCCTGTGGGAATACTTTTATTCTGAAACCTTCTGAACAGGACCCTGTCACGCCTTGCAAACTGGCCGAATTATTTGCTGAAGCTGGGGCTCCTGCAGGTGTTTTACAGGTAGTACATGGCGGCAGGGAACAGGTGGATTTTCTTCTAACGCATCCCGGCATTCAGGCCATTTCATTCGTTGGTTCAGTCCCCGTGGGGCGGCATATTTACCAGACGGGTACCCAGCACCTAAAACGAGTTCAAGCTTTTGCCGGTGCCAAAAACCATATGGTCGTGATGCCCGATGCCAATAAGGCTGCGGCTATTAATAATATTGTTGGATCATCCATCGGAGCTGCCGGGCAACGCTGCATGGCGATTTCCGTCGCTGTACTTGTTGGGGAGACACAACAATGGGTAGACGACATTAAAGACGCTATGTCAGCTATCAAGCCCGGTCATTGGAAGGATACGCAAGCGGGCTTCGGCCCACTAATATCACCCGCTGCTCGTGAGAGGGTGCTTGGGTATATCGCCCAGGGCAAAAAGGAAGGCGCCCGCTGTGTGTTAGATGGCTCTGAAATTACTGTCGAAGGGTTTCCCAATGGGAACTGGGTTGGTCCCACCCTATTTGCCGATGTTACCTCGGACATGTCGATCTATACCGACGAGATTTTTGGTCCCGTACTTTGCCTGGTAAATGCCGACTCCCTGGAAGAAGCAATCCAATTAATCAATAACTGCCCCTATGGCAATGGCACCTCAATATTTACGGCTAGTGGCGCTGCCGCACGTAAGTTCCAACACGAAATATTAGTGGGGCAAGTCGGTATTAACGTGCCTATTCCAGTGCCGTTACCTTTCTTTAGCTTTACCGGCTGGCGAGCGTCTTTTTATGGTGATCAACACGCTTATGGAAAACAAGCTGTACGGTTTTACACCGAAACCAAAACTGTTACAGCACGCTGGTTTGACAGCGATATAGAGCATGCAGAGCACACCAATTTAACCATACAGCTCAAATAATGTTAACCGGAGAGCAGCATGACTAAAACAGTCGCATTTTTAGGATTGGGCCATATGGGACTGCCTATGGCCACCAACCTGGTCAAGGCGGGCTTTGAAGTTAAAGGGTTTGACCCGGTCACTGAAATACTGGATGCCGCTGTAGAAAGCGGTATCAAAAAGTGTTCCTCTCCCCAAGAGTCCGTCGAGGAAGCAGGTTTTGTGGTAAGCATGCTGCCTAATAGCGCGGCGGTTGAGTGCCTGTATATTGATACCGACAAACTGCTCGACAGTATTTCTCGCGACTGTTTGATTATCGACTGCTCCACTATTTCTTCCAACAGTTCTAAGCGCCTTATTCGTGAAGCCAGAATCAAAGGCCTGCAAGCCATTGAAGCCCCGGTATCCGGGGGAGTGGCGGGTGCTAGCAAAGGAACTTTGAGTTTTATGTGTGGGGGAGAGGCTGGTGATGTCGATAGGGCCCGGATAGTTCTAGAGCCAATGGGTAGCAATATTTTCTATGCCGGAGCAGCGGGATCTGGCCAAACAGCAAAGATTTGTAACAATATGCTGCTGGCTATTCATATGATTGGTACCGCTGAAGCCCTACAAATGGGGGTAGATAATGGACTCGACCCCAATGTGCTCTCCGACATTATGTTAAAGAGTTCAGGAGCCAACTGGTCCCTACAAAATTACAATCCCTATCCCGGAGTAATGCCCGAAGTTCCAGCGAGTAAAAACTATAGCGGTGGTTTTATGGTAAGACTTATGTGTAAGGACCTGGGATTGGCTCAGGAAGCCGCCACTCAGAGTAAGAGCTATACGCCTCTCGGCTCAATGGCGCGCAATCTCTATGGAATTCTCAATTTGCGCGGAGGTAGTGATTTGGACTTCTCATCTATTCAAAAGCTATTTCAAGAAGTGGATTAGCCGCGTAGCAGGCTGGGTATCCACAACCCCAGCCGCAGCTCCACTTCTCTCCAGCACCAGTTACTGGCTATGGTTGCATGACTTTACCGAGAATTCGGATTTCACGCACTTGATCCCACTCTATAGCAAAGTAGAACTTTTGTTTGCGTCCAGCATTACTGGGAATCGTGAGTTCTTCAGGGTTTCCTTTGCCCCTAAACAAGTTGGTTGCATAGCCATCCTGGTCAATAAGGATCACTGCCTCGGAGCTATCCAGGTCGATTAACCGCACGGGGAAGTCATTTTGATTTTTAAAACCAACTTCAACATAGCAACCACTCTCCGCATGGGCGGTCACTGCGATAACGTCGGTTTCCAGATACTTATTGAGATCTTCCAGCGTATTGATAAGTACAGCACCATCAGTACTCTGCCCTGTTTTACGTCCATCAACCACACCTTCACTGGCACCATCCATCAGGTTTTTACCAAAGCTGACGATGTTAGACATCACTGATTTTGCCGTTTCCGCTACGCCACTCTCTTGCTCATCTGTATTTTGCTGTGCAAACGCAGAGGAACATAAAATCAGGCCGGCAATTAAAATCGTTCTTCGCACTGATATCTCCATATCCTTTACTATCCATTCCAGCCTAAGCCAGCTCCGGTTAGCTGGCTTAAGTTGGGAATATTAGCAAAAGAAATATTGCTTGGAAAAACGATTAGTGTTTGCGCGGTACAAAATCAGGATTACTGTCCCTGCCCTGTTGCTGCAATTTGAACCTCGCGAATATTTACATGCTGGGGCTGGGAGTACATGAACATAGCTGTGCGAGCAATATCCTCTGCATTAATTGCACCACCAATGGATTCTTTCCATTGTTGATAGGCCTCAATAATTTCTGCTGAGGTAGTGTGGCTTAGCAGCTCTGTTTCCACCGCGCCAGGGCATATGGTCATTACACGTACTCCGGTAGGTGCCACTTCCTCACGCACGGTTTCACCAATAGCAGAGACAGCATACTTGGTACCACAGTACGCAGCATGATTGATAAATGTTTTTACTCCAGCAATAGAACTGATATTGATAATGGTCCCGGAATGACGAGTTTTCATATCATCCAAAACCGCCTGCATACCGTTAAGCAAGGCCAATACATTCACATCAAACATTTGCCGCCACTCATCGGGGTTCTGGGTTTCAATATTGCCCAGTAACATTTTGCCAGCATTGTTAATCAGACAGTCAACCGGGCCGAACTGAGTCTCAGCCTCACGAATTGCCTCGCGCAAGGCTGCCATATCAGTCACATCCACTTTCCTGCAAAGAGTATTTGGCAGATTTAAAGCTTCCAGTTTGTCCACACGCCTTGCCAACAATAATAGTGGGTGCCCGGCAGCAGACATATGTTGGGCAATGGCAGCACCAATACCTGAACTGGCTCCAGTAATAACAACGAGTGGTTTGGACATGGGCTCTCTCTCCTTCAATGAGTTATCCCGGCGGATAGTTTTGTTTAAGTAGACCCAGTATAGGAATTCCGACTAATATGATTAGCCCAACCAATTAGAAAACATTGTTTGGTTTTTATGAACAATATCTCATGGCGCGCTATTCGTGCATTTATTCAGGTGGCCGATGCCGGAAGCTTCACCGCTGCAGCGCGGGACAGCGGCTTTTCCAAGGCCAATTTGAGCCAACTGGTCACTGAGCTGGAAACAACCCTGGATATACAGCTTCTCTACCGCACGACAAGACAACTGCGTCTTACCGAGATTGGTGAGGGTTACTATTTGCGTTGCAAGCAAGCGATGCAGCAGTTGGATTCAGCCGCCGATTGGGCCAGTGAATCAAAGGGGGGACTGGAGGGAAACATCCGCATAAACGCTGTTGGTGGCGTTATCGGGGAGAGCTTAATTGCTCCGCTGGTGATCAAGTTTCAGCAGGCCAATCCAGGAGTTAGAGTTCATCTGGACTTTTCCAGCACCCGAGTAGATTTGATTCAAGACCAGTACGATTTGGTTATTCGTATGGGCAGTTTGCCGGACTCCTCTCTAATCGTGCGTAAACTTCACACTATCAAAACCCGATACGTAGCCAGCCCAAAGTTCCTTCAGGAATATGGACCTATAGAAAAACCTGCTGACCTAGCATCTGTACCGCTAATTTCCGGCAGTGTGGATCAATGGCTGCTAACACGAGGTAAGAATCAACAGGTTGTGCAAGTTGAAAACAGCACTAAATTGATTAGCGGAAGGGTAATGCATCGCGCTGCAATTGAGGGACTTGGAATTACCCGGCTAGCAGATATCTATGTCCAGGCAGATATTGCCAGTGGACGCCTGGTTGAAATTCTGCCCGGCTGGTCTGAGTCTACCGAGCTCTCGATGGTATGCCCGCCCCTACGCCACCAATTATTACGGGTGCGCAATTTGATGCAGTGGCTCAAGGAGGGTTTTGCAGATATTTATTTACAGGCTTTAACTGTTAGTCCTATTGAATAAAGTACCTCAAATAAACGCGAACAATTTGTCTCTGTGACTAGCTTTTCCTGATTATCGTCAAAGTTCACCTTCTGATTTTTTTATTGCCTGTAATTCCACCGGTGACAAAGCCTTGTAGCCACGCAAATAGGGCCAGCCATACCCCCAGCGAAATGGGGTGGGTAAAAAAGGCGTACCGCCAACCCGAACTCCAAGTAACATCATTAGTGCAACTTCTTCTTCCCCGGTTCCAGCTACACAGACTTCAAGATCTTTATCCGCCTGCTCGCGTTCATCGTATGTGCCCCCTTTCCAGTAGGCATAATCATGGGCAATACAGCAGTCGAGCCACAACTCCTGTTGATCAAAAGTTCCATCGGGAAATGCGCTACAACCATCAGTAGTAAATGGTTCTATTTCCTGCGCAAAGGCTTCCAAACTCAATAAGGAAATGAACAACAACCAGCGGCACATCAGTTCTACTCACACACTCGAAAAAAGTAAATCGGCTCGAACACTGGAATATAACCCCACCTCTTCGATAAACCACTAAAAATTGAATTTAAGCCCACTTGCCATTAGTGTCTATTGGACACATAATATTTCAAGACCTATTATTCAAGCCCTGGAGAGACCGGGGTTTATTCACAGCAAGGAGCTTGCTGCTATGGCCCAGCACTACGATTTTGCCGTTTTCATCGGTCGATTCCAGCCATTTCATTCCGGACATCTAAAAGTAGTCCAGTGCGGATTAGCTCAGGCCCAGCACCTGATTATCCTGATAGGCTCCGCCAACCAGCCCCGCAACCCTCGCAACCCCTGGACTCATCGCGAGCGGGAACAATTTATCAGGAAAAGCTTAAGCGAGAGTGACAACAAGCGCCTGACCTGCCTACCTTTAATGGATGTGCCCTATAACGATGAGCTGTGGGTACGCAATGTACAAAACTCCGTTAACGGCATAGTGACCGCTCATCACACCATTCCCCACAAGCCACCTCAAATTGCATTAATCGGGCACCAGAAAGACCAGAGCGGTTTTTACCTCAACCTCTTCCCCCAGTGGGAATCCCTTGGGGTGGAGAATCACAACGAAATCAGTGCAACCCCCTTTAGGGAGGCACTATTTACCGACAGCGCCGATAGCTTGTTGAATTCACTCAGTCAGGAAATGCAATTGCCAGAGGGCACTGTTGGCGCTTTAAGAGAGTTTGTGGAGACCAATCCAGCCTACGGCGAGATGCGCGAAGAAATGGCATTTATCCAGCGCTACAGATCCTCCTGGGCCACCGCTCCCTATCCGCCAACTCACGTTACTGTCGATGCTGTAGTGGTCCAATCTGGCCATATCCTGCTGATAGAGCGACGAGCTTTTCCCGGGCGGGGTTTATGGGCGCTGCCCGGTGGTTTTGTCGACCCCGGTGAGCGACTGATCGATGCTTGCCTGCGAGAATTGCGAGAGGAAACACGCCTTAAAGTCCCGACACCAGTGTTGAAAGGATCTATACGCCGGCAGGATGTATTCGATGAACCCTATCGCTCGGCCCGTGGAAGGACCATCACGCACGCCTATTACATAGAACTGGCTCCCAGCCAACAGCTTCCCAAGGTAAAGGGCGGTGACGACGCTCGCCATGCCCGCTGGGTTCCCCTCGCTGATCTGGACCCTCAGCAGCTATTTGAAGACCACTATTACATCATTCAATCCCTGATTGGCGGTGCCTAAAGCTTGTAAGAGGTGGCCAATTGCCGCCTCTTGCACATTCAACAACTCGCATTACCTCCACCAATACCCAAAAAAACACGCCAATACTTGACAGCTTAGTATCGAAAAGACACTATTAACTTAGTTAGTGTCCTTTGGACAATAATTGGCAAGGCCCGCACTGGAGAGACCGGTGCTAACAACTACTCACGGAGGATTTCCGCGATGAACCAGTACAACCCAATCCTGAATGTCGACAGCTATAAAACCAGCCACTACCTTCAGTACCCAGAGGGAACCCAGTATGTCAGCAGCTATATCGAGAGCCGGGGCGGCCAGTTCAAAGAGGCTGTTTTCTTTGGCCTACAGGCATTTATCAAGCAGTACCTGACTACCCCGATCAACGCAGAGCACATCGAAGAGGCAGAGGAGCTCTTTCTGGCCCATGGCCTGCCATTTAATCGCGAGGGATGGGAATACATTCTCCAGGAGCATCAGGGTTACCTGCCCATTGAGATTCAAGCAGTTCCCGAGGGCAGCGTTATCCCGACTAGGAATGTCTTAGTCCAAGTAGTCAATACAGACCCCAAGTGCTTCTGGCTAACCAGCTATATCGAAACCGCCCTGCTGCGCGCAATTTGGTACCCCACCACAGTTGCCACCCAAAGCCGGGAAGCCAAAAAGGTCATTCAACGATATTTACTGGAAACTGCTGAGGGCCTCGACTCACTGCCCTTCAAGCTACATGACTTTGGCGCACGCGGTGCTAGCAGCGAAGAGACAGCTGCGATTGGGGGCCTGGCCCACCTGGTAAATTTCCAAGGCACAGACACCATTGCCGCCGTACTCGCCGGCCGCCGCTACTACGCAGCCCCAATGGCCGGATTTTCAATACCCGCTGCAGAGCACAGCACCATGACCAGTTGGGGACGCGAGCAGGAAGCCAAAGCCTATGAAAATATGCTGACGCAATTCAGCGGTGACAATTGTCTGGTCGCCGTAGTGAGTGACAGCTACGATCTTTGGAGTGCAATCGAGAATATCTGGGGCGGTGAATTAAAAGAGAGGGTAGAAAATAATGGCGGCACCCTGGTAATTCGCCCGGATAGCGGCGATCCCGTTGATATAGTCACTCAGACTATTGAGCGCTTGATGAGAATATTCGGAGCGACCATTAATAGTAAAGGTTTCCGAGTACTTCCTGACTTTATTCGGGTGATCCAGGGTGACGGGATTTCTCTACACACCATTGAGGGCATCCTCAGCGCAATGAAGGCCAGAAAACAGAGCGCTGAAAATATTAGCTTCGGTATGGGAGGTGAGCTTTTACAAAAAGTTAACCGGGATACCATGAGGTTCGCCATGAAAGCCAGTGCGGTTCGAGTCGATGGCCTATGGCGGGATGTTTACAAAGATCCCGCCACCGATAGCGGTAAGCGCTCCAAGAGAGGGCGCTTGGCATTAATAAATCGTACCGACGGAACGCCCTACACTATTCGTGAGCAAGATATTGGCGGCCGTAATAATCTGCTAAAAACCGTATACCGCAACGGGAAATTACTCATAGAACAAGACCTGGATACTATTCGAGGGCGGGCAGTTATTGTTGAGGGTAGAGATATATTGGCTGTTGCCAGTTAATATTAACTAATCGGTAATCTTTTAGGGGGCTTTGATGTTATTGGAAATTGCAGTTGGAGATGCCTACGGAGCCGGATTTGAGTTTTGTAGCCGTGAGATTATTAACAATAACAATCATGCTAACGGGTATATCTCTCATCCCCTTGGCATCAAACCCGGTTGTTATACCGACGATACTCAGATGAGCTTGGCTATTGCTGAGCTCCTTCTTGAGAGGTCGAATCCCCAAGAGTCGGATTTTGCGCAAGTTTTTATCCACACTTATAAGCGTGATCCTCGCCTTGGATATGCATCAGGCTTTCAAAGCCTTCTCGATAGCTGTGAAACTGGAAAGGATTTAACTCGCAAGATAAGGCCTCACAGCAAACGTAACGGTGCTGCAATGCGCTCAGTACCCCTAGGGCTCATTCCCGATATTGATCAACTACTAACAGTGGCTAAATGCCAAGCTAGCGTTACGCACAATACAGAAGAGGGGATCTTATCTGCTCAAGCAGTTGCCCTAATGGCACATCTATTAATCTACCAAAAATCAGCTCTAATTGAGTTGCCCAAGCTTATTGAGAGAAAGCTCAACCTAAAATTAATAGGAAGCTGGTCTGGCAAGGTCAACTGTGATGCCTTAGAAACCTTGGCTGCGGTAAATACAGCACTACAAAGTAATCGAGACTTCCTTGGACTATTGAAGACCTGTATAGATTTTGGTGGTGATACTGATAGTGTCGCCGCTATTGCCTGCGGGCTTGCAGCACTTACCAGAGAGTACGATTCGGAACTTCCTTTTAGTTTACTCTCTGGCCTGGAAAATAGTACTTATGGATACCAATACTTGATTGAGCTAGATAAAAAATTAGTTAATAATTTTTTATCTTAAGAAGCTAAACTATTTTTTAGTTAAAGCTCTAAATTTCTTATAAATTTATAATCAGCGGAGCTTTCACTCAAACGATAGAGCGCTGCAGGCCGACCTTTTTCGGAACGTTTTTCACCAGTATCCACTAACAGATTTGCCTGCTCAATTCGCCTGCGAAATGATTTTTTCTGTATTGGTTTCCCAATTATTGTCTCATGTACTTGCTGCAACTCTGGCAAGGTAAAAGTTTCCGGTAATGCAAATGCAGGCACAATAGTATAGAGCGCTTTTTGAACCAAACGCTCATGGGCACGACTAATAATTTCCTGATGATCAAAAGCCAGAGATAATTGAGATATCTGAGAATAAGGCAACCAGTCCACACTCGACACAGTATTGATTGCACTTGCACAGCATTGGTGGGCAATCAAGGCAGTATAGGCAACCGTTACCGACCACCCCCGTTTATCCCTGCTGGGCCCTCCAAAAGTATAAAGCTGCTCTAAATAGGGTGGTTTAACTGATGTCTTTTCTTTTAGCTTTCGGTTAGCTGTCGCCTCCAGACTATTATCTTCGGTTTCAGAGACAAATCCTCCAGGCAAAGCCCACTTCCCTTTCTCTGGGTGAGCAGAGCGCTTAACCAATAACACCTTGAGAAAGCCTTCGTGATAGGTAAATAGAACTGTATCCACAGTAACTAAAGGAGCGTCAAAGTTACGCTTCTCATAGCGAACTATATAGTCTTTTTCATTCATAGGGAGAGACAAGTATCATTTAGACACTTAGTGTAACTCGAAGGTATTGGTGGGATAAAGTTATTTACTTTCAGATAATTCTGAGCCGTCAATTTCCTCTTGTAGCTTTTCCAAGTCGTCCAGAATTCTCAGAAATTTCTGTCCAAATTCTGTAACGTTATATTCCACCCGAGGAGGAATCTCTGCATAGCTGATCCGCTCCAGTATCCCGAACTCCATATTTCTACGTAAACATTCATTCAGGACCTTGGTAGTCAAACCCTCAACGCTGCGAACCATTTCCCCCGGTCGATTTACCCCTCTAGCCAGAAGCTGATAGACAGTAAGGGACCATTTACAGCCATAGATAGTCTCAACCATTCTGGCACTTCTCTTGGGCGGGCGCTTTCGCGTGAGCATATTTTTCTCTGATTTCATCAATACTTACCAAAAAGTAACTAGTGCACCATTTTGTGCTTACTTTTCAACCTATCCGGTTCTTTTCTAAACTCCACTCACGTAATGAGCATATCTCAGTGAGGAAATAATATGAGTGACTCCACTAAAAGACCAGAGTCTGCTGAACAAAAAGAAGTTGCCTTAATCGTTGGCGGTTCCAGTGGTATGGGACTCGCCATTGCAAACCTGCTGGTGAAACAGGGAGTTCACACAGTTATTATTGGCAATAATCTCAACAAACTTGAAAGAGCCCACAGTAAATTAACTCAGATGGGCTCTGCTGAAGCACTTCAGGCAGACCTCTATCAACAGGCTGATATCAGCAAGATTATCGAATATATAAAATCCAGTAATCATCATTTTAAATACCTGGTAAACGCCGCTGGATATTTTAATCCTACTGCATTTCTTGAACATACTCGGGCTGACTACGATACTTATCTCGACCTCAATCGTGCCACCTTCTTTATTAGCCAGGCCGTAACAAGAAACATGGTAGACAACGGCGGAGGCAGTGTAGTGAATATTGGCTCCATGTGGGCCAAGCAATCTGTAAAGGCAACGCCCTCCTCCGCCTATTCTATGGCCAAAGCCGGTTTGCATTCGCTCACCCAACATATGGCAATGGAGCTGGCCGATCACAATATTCGGGTTAATGCAGTATCCCCTGCGGTGGTTAAGACGCCTATTTATGAATCCTTTATCGATCCAGGGGAAATAGACCAAGTACTTGCCTCCTTCGATAGCTTTCACCCTATTGGCAGAGTTGGTACCCCCAAGGACATCGCTGATGTCGTAGACTTTCTTTTAAGCGACAAAGCAAGTTGGGTAACTGGAGCCATTTGGGACGCTGATGGCGGGGTAATTGCTGGGAGAAACTAGAATACCAAAACGCCCGGATAGAAGTATTTTATTCGGGCTCAATTTTGAGAAACTCCTGCACTGCAGCTCCTGCTAAAGAATGGTTATTTTACCTTTTATTTTAATATCTGGAGTAAACCATCAAAACCATCAAAAGTAGAAAATTAAATCCTAAGACATAACCAATCGCTTGTGCAACAAAATGCCACTCACGATAAGGTATTTTACAGCATCAACAACATTCTGATCGGCTTTCAATAAGCTATCACTCTTCTCAAAAAATCTAATTGCCTTCTTATGGTCCAAAAACGGCATATCCAAAGTAGCACGGCTATGAACAATATCCTTCATATATTCATAAAGTTTCCTGTTTTTCTTATCCGTAAGTGGCGGAGTCCAAAGAGGCTGTTTTTGCTTCTTGTATACTTGCTCTGTTAACACAGGTTTCATGGCTTCTCTGAGTATATATTTCTCCGTTAACCCGCGAATCTTGTATTTATCCGGCAATACTGAGACATACTCAACCAGGTGATGATCCAGAAACGGTAGGCGCCCTTCGATAGAGTGAGCCATTTCTGTTCTATCCCCCATCATTGTAAGAACATAGTGGGGCAGCATAGACTTGGTAAAGGTATATAGACTTTTTGATAAAATAGACCTGTTCTTAACCGAAAAGGCACCTCCCAAGTGTTCCAACAGGGTTTCTGCAGGCTGTAAGTGCTGTATATACTTGGCATAATCCTCACAAAACAATGGGAATATCTTTTTGCCCATATCCATAAAGCTCTGCATCCAGTTTGGAAAGAAGCCAAGGGCTGAATTCACCACCTGTGACTGATGCAGTCTTGTAGAGGCCATAAAAACGCCTTCGGAAACAGGATCACCAGACTGCAATTTCTGCAAGATAGCTTGCTTTTCTTTTTTTGGAATTGTATCTAAATAATATTCGATAAAATCTTGCCTGAACCAACCGTAACCAGCAAATACTTCATCTGCTCCATCCCCAGTAAGAACCACTTTATAACCGTGCTCTCGAACAACTCGGCTTAGAACATATTTAGTGATAGCGTTACCGTTAAAGAACATTTTTTCGCCGGTATAAGCAGTATCCTCAAAGCAACTGATCAGTGTGTCACTATCAATTTCAACAGGGTGATAATTACTTCCCAAGTAATCAGTCATGGATTTTGCGTTAGAGGACTCATCATAGGCCGGATGATCAAAAGATAAGGTGAATGCATCGATCGGCTTATCCACCATACCTTGCGCTATACCAAGCACGGAAGAGGCATCTATGCCACCACTCAAATAGCAGGCAACAGGTACATCAGCTTTGAGCCTTAACTTAATCGATTCAGAGAAGCGCTTGCGCACCTCACTAATAACCTCTTTCTCATCGAAAACATTACTTCCTTGTTCCGCAATAGTGGGGAAGTGTAAATTCCAATAAATATGAGTCGAAAATTGTAGATCATCCAAATAGGCCAAACCATAATGACCAGGAGGAAGCTCATGAATATTTTTAAACAAACTAGAAGCTGGAGCATGCAAGAAGCTAATTTCTTGCCAAAAAGTATGTGGATTCCAATCTATCGGCAAGCCAAGCGCTTTGAAGGCCTTAACTTCTGATGCAAAACACAAGCATCCATCTACCCAACAATAAAATAGAGGTTTTATTCCAAACCTATCTCGAGCAGAAAATATTAAGTTTTTTCTTTTATCGTAAAGTACGAAAGAAAATTCTCCTCGTAGATATTCCAGGCAATAAACACCAAACTCTTGATATAGGCCGATAAGTATTTCACTATCCGATTGTGTAAGAAAACGATAATTCCGCCTTATCAAATCATCTTTTATCTCTAAATAATTATAAAATTCACCATTAACAATGCAGGCTACCTCTCCATCATCACTCAATAGTGGCTGCTGACCACCTTCCAAGTCAATGATACTGAGGCGCTTATGAGCCAGCCAGGCCCGTCCATCTCCTGATGACCAGAACCCTTCACCATCAGGCCCTCGATGGGAAAGAGTCTGTAATGCTCGATAAATCTGTTCCCGGTTGTATACAACGGTATTTGAAAATACAGCTAGCAGCCCACACATTTTGCTGCCTCCCCAATATCGATAGAAGGACTGCCTCAGATTAGCAAAAAAGTACTTCGCGCCATCTACTCAAGAAAAAGCGAACAAATACTTACCCAATTACCACCCTTGCAAAGCCATATCTAACTGTATATAAATACAGTTAGACGTAGGGAATAGATCATGGCTCGCAACAAGGTACAGTTCCAAAAAGGCATTAGTTTGACCCAATTCCTTAAAGAATATGGTACTGAAGAGCAGTGTTTCGAGGCTCTCTGCCAGTGGCGTTGGCCAAACGGGTTTTCTTGTCCTCACTGTGGTCATGACAAGCATTGTGATCTATCTCACCGAAAGCTCAAACAATGTAATCGATGTCGGCGCCAGACATCGATTACTTCCCGCACAATCTTCGATTCCACCAAGTTGCCCCTAACTACTTGGTTCCTTGGGATTTTTCTCATCACTCAGGATAAGAAAGGTATCTCTTGTATGGAGTTGTCACGTCATTTGGGTATCTCATACAACGCAACTTGGCGTATGAAGCACAAACTCATGCAGGTGATGATGGAGCGAGACCACCAATACAAGCTATCTGGCTTTATTGAGCTGGATGATGCCTATCTCGGGGGAGAGCGTACAGGATGCAAACCCGGGCGTGGGGCTAAGGGTAAAACGCCCTTTGTGGCTGCGGTTGAAACTACTAAGGAAGGACGGCCAACACGCATCAAGCTCTCTATTGTCAAGGGATTCAGGAGCAGTGAAATTTCTGCCTGGAGCAAAAAACACCTCTGTAACGGCAGTACAGTGATCTCTGATGGCCTTGCGTGTTTCAATGCCGTTACAGCTGCCGGATGTGCACATGACAAGATCGTTTGTGGTGGCGGTCGGAGTTCCGTTGAGGAGCCTGAATTTTATTGGGTGAATACGGTTCTCGGTAATTTAAAGAGTGCTCTACGTAGCACCTACCATGCAATTAGACCGAAGTATGCACAGCGTTATTTGGCTGAGTTCCAATACCGATTTAATCGGAGATTTAATTTGTCAGCACTTATTCCCCGACTTGTCTTTGTCTCACTTCGGACACCACCGATGCCAGAAAGGTTGCTGAAAATTAGCTTAGCATAGGTGGTAATTAGGAATACTTATGCATTAAAGAATTGAACTAAATATAAGTATGAGATTAAAATTTAGAACCAAACTCACATTTCACTAGCTGAGCTTGATTACAAGCTCAGACTTAAAGAGAGTTATAAATATTAAAGATATCCTTTTCTTTCACTATTCATCTAAGCTTTAGCTAAAACTCTAGATATATTGCTGCTCTAGGAAAATCTTTTGATTTACCTGAGCAGCCTAAAATCTATACTTAGAATAAAGATCTCTAAAATTTACATTGTACGTATTCCGTTCGGTCTATATTAATGATAACAATACCATTTAAACTCAAACAACTAACTTTATACGTAAATACAAATTATACAGCCCAATCAATAAATATAAACCGCTCCTGCAGAATAAGCTTCATTGTTCTCAGGGCTTGCGAGCAAACCACTATCGGCACTTCCTTCACCGTTCGCCCCTACTGCTAAACTAGCTCCATCTCCACTTAGCGCAACAGAGCCACCAAATTTGTCTCCCGAGTCTGTGTTGCTCGCCTTAATATAAGCCTCACTAGACCAGTCTACGCCATTAAATATATAGGTATAAACTGCTCCTGCTTTATTTGAAGATTCGTCTGTACTATCTCCGAACAATCCTTGGCTATAGCTTTTCTCTCCCCATGCTCCCACGGCTATAAAACTGCCATCATCACTCAGGTTTACCGCCTCTCCAAAGTAAGCCGATACATGAGGATTGGAAGCT
The DNA here is from genome assembly GCF_052467815.1 of Microbulbifer maximicatervae (SeqCode). Lineage (NCBI taxonomy): Bacteria > Pseudomonadati > Pseudomonadota > Gammaproteobacteria > Cellvibrionales > Microbulbiferaceae > Microbulbifer > Microbulbifer maximicatervae (SeqCode). Next base: position 1,948,420 of record NZ_CP174326.1, on the reverse strand, counting down.
TTCAAATAGGCAGTTTGCTCCCAAGCGTTTTCTTTTCGAGAAAAAATGTAGACAGCGCCACTGTTAGATCCACTTTGTAATGGGGCGCCAACTGCTAGAGTTTGCCCATTACCACTTAAATTGAGCGCAAATCCAAACCAATCACCAGCGACAGGATTACTAGCCGATATCTTGCTATCTTCTACCCAGGATTCACCATCCAACTGGTATAGATAAACGGAACCTGCCTCTGTATTGTCAGCATAAGCCCCAACTGCGAATGAAGCCCCGGCATCATCAAGGCTTATCGAAGAACCAAAACCTAACCCCTCAGAACTATCAGCAGCCTTAATATAGGCATACTGTGACCAACTTCCCTCCTCATTAAGGAACACATATACCGCTCCAGAATCTTCAATAGAATCGCCATCAAGACCACCATCTTCACTGGGTGCGGTTACTGCTAAAGTAGAACCATTCCCACTAAGGCTAAGGGCATAACCAAATAGGTCATTATTTCCTTGATTGTCCGCTTGAAGTCGGGCGCTATGGACCCAACCTTCATTACTTCGGGAAAAAATATGAACAGCGCCCGCAGAAAAATTATCATTTTCCCCATTCTCCTTGAATGCCCCTACTGCAAGCGTATAACCATCATCGCTAAGGCTCAATGCAGTTCCAAACTCTGCAGCTTCTTGAGGATCTGGAGACTTAAGATAGGCTTGCTGTGTCCATTCGCCATCTTCCCGACTAAAAATATAAACTGCACCTGAATCAGGTGTCAGGTTATCCTCTTGGTCACCACCGCTATCTTCGCGAGGAGCACCTACTGCAAGCAGGTTGCCATCATCGCTAATTGCTAGATTCCAACCAAACTGATCGTCAGCATCCGTATTACTGGGTTTAAAATAACCGATACTACCTATCACATCCTGATCAATCGCTACTGCATCAGAATCGATACATCTCTGATCATCGCAGGTTTGCAATAAGTATTGGGCATTAAGCTTTTTGAATAAAGGCACCACTAATTCAATGCGCTCTTCTTTTGGCGCAATGGGATTTCCAATAGGTTCAAACCCAGAGTGCCCATCAGCATTTTCAAATAACTGATAATAAGTTGCCCCAGAAACATCGCTCCAGCGAAAGGTTAGCGTTTTAGGTTTCTCATAATGGACCGCCATCGCAGCAGCTGCAAGCTCGCCACCTGTGTCTGGATCATCTCCCCCGCTCGAAGATCCACTACAACCTGAAAGATATGCACTGAACATCAAAATTGCCAAGTTAATATTAAATCTCACCGTATGTTTTCCTTATAGGTCATCATGTCATTTTTCAAAACTCTCTTATTCTTGGTGCTGGAGTAGATATAATTTTCATTATCAATACAGACAATACAGACTACTCTCGCATCGCCTTAGCAATAAAATATCTCCAACAAGAACTAATGCGAGAAGTAAAATTAGAATAAATTTCGCATATATTCGCAAATAAATAGCCTCTTTTATAGATAAAGGCTTTATTCTCTTTTAGAGCCTTGCAGGATTAAGGGCTCAGACTGCACTATTAATTTGCCAATTAAGATTTAGAATTTCACTTCTTGAACTCACAATAGCTTACATGAATTTTAACGCCGAAATAACCAGCATAAAAAACATATAAAGCAAACACTCAGACGAGCAGACATTATTACTTATACCTTTGTTCAGCATCCGGCAGTAATAACTGCCAAACAAAGTGGAAAATTCTCATCAATGTCTATACTATTTATCTTTTATTGTTGGGTTTGCACCAATTATCCTGCACACCAAATGGAGCAACCGACCAATACAAAATCAATAGCAATACCTATAAACATAACTTGTTAATTTAACCTATAAACTATCACTCTTCACATTGCAGCCAAGACTTTATAAGTCACTCATAATGAAACTGCCATCTAAATATTCTGCTACTTTTAAGCAGCCTACAAGATTCAAATGACAGAGTGAACTTTTTTTTAAAAAAAATATTTTTACTCCCTGAATTAGAACTACAGATCCAACTAAAAGTCTTAAATGGCTAGACATCTGTCCGAACTTGAGGGTACATGTTCATAAAGAAATGTGACTCAAAATTTCTTAGCAAACAAAAATACGGATATATTTTTAGAAATTTAAAGCCAGATACCACACATGATTGCACAAAATAAATCGATGAGGAGATGACAGCTTAAAAATTTTCGTGCATCAAAAAGAAGAAATATGGATTTCTAGCCGCTTAAATAATAGAGCACTATTTTTATCGCATCTCATACCTTTTACACATGAAAGCAGTTTAAAAAGGTGTATTATTCATTTCTTATGACAAAAAATCTATGAGCATTCCAATACTTATTTGGAACTCAAGCTATTAGATACTCAACTACTCTTCTAGCTCGCTCTGCACGTATTTTTCGAATCCACGGTTTCATCCAGGATTTATCAAATCCCATGACCTCACAATTTTCATTATATATTTTGGGTTGACTTTCGGTCACACAAACTCCCACTGGTACTCAGGAAGAAAAATACCTCTTTCACAATTAGGTTATTATTGATTTTGTTGAGAGTGATACTACCAGTAGCTAAATTTAATATGACCATTCCTATTACAACAGCTAGATATATCAACTCCCTATTAAGGCATGATTTAAGATTAACCTTTGGAATCACCCATATTTCTAATTGAATTTGGCAAAACCAACTCTACTGGCTTCCTTGAATTAACATAATCACGGAATTCGGGAGCCACATATTCAGAGCGCAACTCCCATATCCTTTTAAAAGGTGCCATTGATAAGTATGCTGTATATTGACGAGTCATTGAGTCCCAAATAGTAAAATCCAACCTGTTTGCCTTGTATTGGAAATAAGCTTCTTCCCAGATCTTAAAAAAACGATATACAAAACCAATGATCCTTAAAGTATCGGCACTCGACAAAGAATCAAAATCCTTCATCGCCTTTGCAAAGATGTCTGCCATTGGTCCATCACAAATTGCTGCCACAGCTTCTCGATGAGCAATGGATATCTCATGCATAGAAGCAATCTTCGATTCTTTATTCTGAACTCTTATTAAAGCGGCAAGATAGACTAAAGATGCGACAACAGCAAAGGCACCAACAAGCTCACCAACGGCACTTAATGTATCCCACAGCATACTCAAAATTTAATCTCGTCAAGCAATCATTAATTATATAACTTTTGATGCTGTCGCTTTAGACTTTGAAAATACCCGAAACTGCTAGTCTCACTGTCAAGACATTATATAGGCACTTGTCACATGGTGCTTATTTCATCTTTAAAAAAAAATTTAGACTCTAAGCAATTAGAAAATGACAAAATAGTAAAACCAATAGAATGAATTGATTTGTGTACTTCTTTTTATCGAAAATATCACATAGATGCTAAGGCTATATATTTTCGCATCAATGAAGTTGCCTCTTTTAAATAAGTATCATTCTAAAACAAAAAATTTAAACTAAAGGAATTAAATAATATCCAGCTGAAATGGCATCCATTAAGCTGAATAACTGATACAACTTCTGAAAGAGAGATAGAGCCCCTCAGCGCTCCATATTAATCATATGCATTGATCTGTTGCCTTAGTACACTAAGGCAACACCAATATCTATGTTAGAAAGCTAAGAGCTTAACCCACTTCAGCCAAATTCCCCTTACTTTCCAGCCACTGCTTCCGGTCTCCAGCACGTTTTTTAGCCAGGAGCATATCTAGTAGTTGATTACTGTCATCTCCTGAATCTATATAAAGCTGTACGAGACGTCGGGTATTGGGATCCATCGTAGTTTCACGCAATTGCATAGGATTCATTTCTCCCAATCCCTTAAATCGGGTTACCTGAATCTTGCCCTTTTTCTTTTCTGCACTGATACGATCGAGAATGCCCTGTTTCTCAGATTCATCCAGCGCATAATAAACGTCTTTACCGATATCAATTCGGAACAGTGGGGGCATGGCCACATAGACATGACCGTTAGTGACCAACGGCCGGAAATGACGCAAGAAAAGCGCGCATAACAGCGTAGCAATATGCAGCCCGTCTGAGTCAGCATCGGCGAGGATACAGATCTTGTTGTAACGCAAGCCTTCCAAGTTATCGCTGCCCGGGTCCACACCGAGGGCTACAGCAATATCATGTACCTCCTGGCTAGCGAGAATTTCCCCAGAGTCAACTTCCCACGTATTCAGGATTTTACCACGCAGCGGCATGATAGCCTGGAATTCCCGATCCCGCGCCTGCTTGGCGGAGCCACCAGCTGAATCACCCTCCACCAGGAAGAGTTCAGAACGCGTGGTATCTCCACTGGAGCAGTCTGCCAGCTTGCCAGGCAAGGCGGGCCCCTGAGTGACTTTTTTACGCGCAACTTTTTTCGCGGAACGCATGCGCTTCTGCGCATTGCCAATACATAGCTCCGCCAGTTTATCGCCCTCTTCCGTATGCTGATTCAGCCACAAGCTGAATGCATCTTTGGCGACACCGGAAATAAATGCGGTCGCTTCACGAGAGGAAAGTCTTTCTTTTGTCTGGCCCGAGAATTGGGGATCAGCCAGTTTGGCAGAGAGAACGTAAGAACATTGGCTCCAAATATCTTCTGGTCCCAATTTAATTCCGCGCGGTAGCAGATTGCGGATTTCACAGTATTCGCGCATTGCTTCCAGCAGACCAGCCCGCAAACCGTTGACATGGGTACCGCCCTGAGCGGTAGGAATCAAGTTTACGTAGGATTCAGCGGTGACCTCTCCGCCCTCTGGTAACCATTGGACCGCCCAGTCTGCCGCCTCAGTAGTAGCTGCAAAACTGCCTACAAATGGTTCTGCTGGCAGTACTTCCCAGCCCTGATTTGCAGCGGCCAAATAGTCCTTGAGGCCATCTTCGTAATACCACTCATCGGACTCGCCATCCTGCTCATTGATAAACGTAACCGTGAGACCCGGGCAGAGAACCGCCTTGGCACGCAGAAGGTGTCGTAGGCGCACCACTGAAAATTTAGCGGAATCAAAATATTGGGGATCTGGCAAGAAGCGAACACTGGTGCCTGTTGTGCGCTTGCCGCACTCACCTACTACTTCCAGGTCGGAGGCCTTTTCACCATCCTTAAAGCCAATGCGATGAACCTTGCCATCTCGCTGGATAGTAACCTCCAGCACTTTTGAGAGGGCATTAACCACCGAAACACCGACGCCGTGAAGGCCGCCGGAGAATTGGTAATTATCATTGGAAAACTTACCGCCAGCGTGCAGAGTGGAGAGGATAACCTCTACACCAGGCCGTCCCTGCTCAGGGTGGATATCGACAGGCATACCGCGGCCGTTGTCGCTGACAGAAAGCGAGTGGTCCTTGTGTAACACCACTTCAATTTTCTTGGCATGTCCGGCCAGGGCTTCGTCGACACTGTTGTCGATTACCTCCTGAGCCAGGTGATTTGGGCGTGCGGTATCGGTATACATCCCGGGGCGCTTACGCACCGGATCTAGTCCCGTGAGTACCTCAATATCTTCGGCGGAATAATTAGCCATAATTCTTATTGATTACTGCTCGTTAAATAGAAATTCGGTGATAGGGTCGCAATAGCGTGCGAACTCCTGAAAACTATGATCGCCACCGTCTTCAATGGTCTGGCGTTGCCCTTGGTAGAAATCCTGCGCTTCGCGATAATCCAGAACTTCATCCCCGCGCTGGGCGAGTAACCAGTAGCGACTCTGTAATGGCTTCTCCAATTCAGCCTGTACCCGCTGCATGGCATCTACATCAACCTGGGTAAGACGGAATTCCTCTTCTTCACCGCTATAGGGTTTTAAAACCTTCCCCACATAGGCTGGAATAAAGCGCGCGGGGCGCACTGCAGGATTTATCAGTACAGCGGGCAATCGGAAGCGCTCACCAAGGTAAGTGCACCAAAAGCCCCCCATAGAACTCCCTACCAGTCCAATGGGCCCCCTATCGGACTGCCGAAGGAGATCCTCCACAAGAGCCACCAAAGATTTCTGCGCCTCCTCTGTATAGGGAGGAATCTGCGGTGCACAGAAGGTAACATGCGGGTATTGGGCCTGGAGCCGTTCCCGCATCAACTGGCATTTGAAGGACTGTGGTGATGAAAGGAAGCCGTGCAGATATATCAGCACCGGCCTTCCCTGAAGATCATTAGTTTGCATAGGCGGTGATTATAGCGCCCATATCGTCAATCGGGGGCGCTATGTAACCAGAAGCCTCAAACCGTGTGGGAATCACAGCAATGTGCGATTCAAACTGGCAAAGGCCCGCCCCATATCTACACGCATATCAGACCAGAAAGTAACACTGGTAAAGCGCTCCAAGCGTCCACCCGGGCCATAGGCACCAAAGTTCTCACCGATATCGCGGCGATCCCGGAAGCGCATCACTGCATTGCCCTCTCGATCATAAAGAGTTCCAACCAGTACACCATAGGCACTCTGCTCGGTGTAGACGCGCCAGGTCCAGGGAGAGGGGTCCAGTGGCGCAGCTACCGAAAATTTCTCCAGGGATAAGGACAATGTGTAATCTGCCTCTTCCTGCTCCTCTGCTATCACGCTGTTACGGGGTTCGAGAAACTTCTCGGCAAACGTTTTGACCAACAGTGCATTCATCTGCTGTAGGTCCCTATCATCCAGCTCGTAATCTTTCTCTCTGTAGCGGGTGCGCGGCACCGAAGAAAAGCGCTTGGTGTAATCAATTTGCACAGGGGCAATAAACACTTTGGAGCCGCTCATATCAAAAGCAAAGGCCGCGGCAACTTCATCCAGCGAGCTGGATCTGGGAACCAAACCTTGGCTATCCTCCTGCACTGCCAGCTTTGACTCTCCCACCTTACTGGGGTTCTGTGCACAGGCGCCGACTAATAACGCCAAGCCAATGAGCGGTAAAACAAATATTCTGTTCATTATTATTCCTCACTTCCCGATGTTATCCACTTAACTGACGGAGTAGCTGCAAAATACGCATGAAATGAGGGGCAGTAGCGCAAATAAAACCCCAGTACCTATTAGCGTATTTTATCAACTGTCAAATACTACTATTGATTCTGGTATGCCCCATTAAACAAATATCATCAATGATCATAAGTCTGGGGAAATTTTATTGTACGGTCAGAAGACAAAAAAGATAATGGTAAGTTCGTAAAGGGAGGCTTTACAAATAAAGGCGAGCTAGAAACTCTCAAATAAAACGATAGAAATCCCACAAAGTGGGACTTCAAAAAAGTAGGCACATTTCAAGGAGAAGTGACTCAGTAGCCGGAAGACGCAAAATCGACAGAGTATTTTGAAACCTCAACCCGTTCGACCCCGGTTTTATAGCTACCGTCATCATATAAATCGAACCAACGATATCCCGGCATCTCGTCGTCTACAGCAAAAGGCCCACTACCCGGAGTAAATTGTACAGACGTGGAAGGTGTCGCATGTAAGCCGACCCGACCCTCATGATTATCAAACTGCTGATGTACATGGCCCCACACGAGCGCTTTGACTTGGGGCGCTTTGGATACCATTTGCAAGAGTTGCTCGCGTCCATCGCGCAACATATGGCCATCAATCCACTTACTACCCACCTGTACCGGTTGGTGGTGCATCATGATCATTACCGGGTGTTCCCGGGTTTCCCAAAGCAGCAGCTGCAAACGCTCAAGCTGAGCTTCGCTGAGACCGCCACATATCTGGTTTTCAACACTGGTATCAAGAAGCAAGAGGCGCCAATTTCCTAGGGCAACCACTTCTGTACAGCGTTGTGGGGCCAGCTGTTTCATACGAGAGCTTAAGTCGTGATTCCCCGGTAGCCAGTACCAAGGTTTCTGCACCCTGCGCATTTTCTGAAGAAACCGGCGGTAAGAGGCCTCGGCCCCATTCGCGCTAATATCTCCTGTCGCCACCAGCAGTTGCGCTGCCTGCTGTCTGGAAACGATTGCGGACAGTACCTCATCCAAAGTATGACCGGTATCCAAACCCAGTAATTGATAATCCGGCCGGCTGCCAATGTGTGGGTCTGTTATTTGGATCAGACGATATGAATTGGTCTTATCGGACCTGCTAGGCTTATTGTGCTCGCGAATCACTTGCTCACCTTGTAATCACATCCATGTGTTCTACCGCAGAATTAAATTTTTCGGCCATCCAGCACTAATTGAAATTCTGCGCGACCATTTGCAAGACAGTACTCAAGCCACTCACCGAGAAAACGGTTGGCCTGAGGCCTCTCATCTGCGCGCTGCATACGGGGATTTGGGTAAGCGATATCCACTCCTTTACCACCTACCGGCCCACAGCCATTAACTGCTATCACCTCTGCCATCCGCGCATCGTGATAGAGACGAGCGGTCAGGTTGGGAGATACTAGCCAGTGGCTTTCACTGAGATTTACCTCTGCGTCCAGTGACACTTCTGTGGTGTACCTGGATCGCGCTACCACTCTCAGCTTTAAGCTGCCACCAGGGATTTGATAGCACCATTGCTCTCTCTCTGAAAGCTCAGGTAACAGCCTCAGTAGACGTAGGTAGTTAGCGTCGCAGTCGGCATGATAAGACGGTAAATCGACGCGATATACTGCTTTACCGTTGCCATTTGGCGACATTTTCGTCTGCCTGCGCTGACGCGCACCTACCTCACGCACTAGAGCCATTATCAACACTCCAATTCAATTGCCGCCGTGATTTACATCTCAGTTTGCCTTTTGTCCGGGTAAAGTAGCGCAAAAGGCTGTGACCGCTCAGGCGGGTGACGTCATATGAGTAAACTGTTTCCGATTTAACTCTAGCCACTGCACCGAAATCAGTGTTGTGGCATTGTCTATCGGGTTTTCTCCCGGGGCGTAATCCCTCCGCATCGCATCTACGACGTTCTGCCTCGGGAATACCCGCAAACGGATATCCTCATTTTCCTCAGCCAGGCCGAATACGCCCTCGGCCTGCTCCAAATCTACCAGGGCACAATACAGATGTATCCGCTCCGAGCTGCCCCCGGGGCTGGGGATATAACTGTGGATAAAGTACAGGTCGTCCACGGTGCATCCAGACTCTTCAAACACCTCCCTGCGCGCTACATCCTCCAGATTCTCCCCTTTCTCCACCATACCGGCTACCACTTCAAGACACCAAGGTCCTGCAGGGCGTCCCAAGGCACCCGTACGGAATTGCTCGGTAAGTGCCAACAGGTCCCTGACAGGATCGTAAAGTAGGACTCCCACGGCCTCACCACGCTGAAACAGCTCCCGCTCTATTTCATTGCTCCAACCCCCGCGAAACAAGCGGTGGCGCAGTCGCAGGCGCACCATAGTAAAAAATCCTTTAAACACGGTTTCCCTGGAAATTATGTCTACCGAATCAGCGGTGAACTCCGGGTTTAAATCAGTTCGACTGTTATCTTGTGGCATGGTTCGTCTTTCCCTAGGTTTCGGTTTTGCTGCGCTGCTTCCGCGACAAGACCGGGGTACCAGCTGTTATACTCTGCGCCCACCGTACCAGCCGCTGACTACAGAGGCTATCCGGGTTTCCGTGTTGAATTTCGAGAGTACACAACATGAGAGTGCTGAATATCGCCTATCAGCAGCTACGGCGCTATGGCAAGACAAGGGTTAGCTGGGCACAAAAGCTCACCTTCGGCCTGATTAAAAATGATCACTACACCCAAGTGTTCAGCGACCGCGATATCGCCGCGTTTGAGGCACCCTTTGGTATTCGCGACCTGGGTGTAAAAAAGGCGAACCGACGCTTGATGGAAACTGTCGAGGCCTTTGAGCCAGACCTCATCATTGCAGGCCACTGCGATATGATCACTAACGACACTCTGAAGGCCATTAAGCAACGCCTGCCCAATTGCTTTATCGCTCACTGCAATAATGATCCCCTCTTTGTTCCCAGCAATGTCGAACGAATCAAATACCGCGCGGAAGTCGCCGATGCAGTTTTTGTATCCACCGGGCGAAGAGAACTGAAAATTTTTGAGGGCTTTGGTGCTCGTGTTTATCACATGCCGAACCCGGTTGAACCCTCGATTGAAAACCTTAATAACGCTGAACGCACAGATTTAGCCATCGACCTGCTTTTCTGCAGTAACAGCAATAATTTCACCAAGCGTTTGCAAATGGTTAAAAACCTGAAAGATGCCTTGGGGGATTCGCTGAACTTTAAAACCTATGGCAGCTTCGGCGAGGCACCCGTTTGGGGCCGCGACTACGACCACGCTCTATCTCAAACCAAAATGGGACTGAATTTCAATCGCCAGGATACCCATTACTGGTATTCCTCAGCACGCATGGCGCAGTTGGCGGGCAACGGTATTTTGCAGTTCACCAGTGATAAATTACATTTTGATGACTTGTTACCCGCTGAGAGCGTCGTTTATTTCTCCGATGAGCAGGACCTACTGGAAAAAATCCGCGAATTTAACAGTGACGATGCCAAGCGACGCGCCTGGGCCACACGGGCCAGGGAGTTTTTCCACAATGAAATGAACTCGAAGCTCTACGCTCAGTACATTGTCGAAGCCACAAGCCTACAGCCTTTTAGCCACGACTATGCTTGGGCTCAAGATATCAATCTGGATGGCACACTCAGGTAGTGTTGACCCACTCTATTCGATCAGATGCAATAGATTATGAGTAATAACCCAATTCGAGTCGCACAGATACTCGCCGGTGCTGAGCACGGTGGTGCTGAAAATTTCTTTGTGCGTCTCGTCAGTGGATTAAATCCCCGCAGCGAAATTACAGAAAAAGCGTTTATTCGCAACCACGATCACCGGGTACAGGCACTGCGCGGCAACAATGTTGAAACCGAAGGTTTTAAATTTGGTGGCAAGCTGGATTTTCTCGGCCGAAAAAAATACCGGGATGCCCTGAACCAATGGCAACCGGATATCGTGATGACCTGGATGGGGCGTGCTACTTCAATCACCCCCAACTCTGAAAAATACCTGTTGGTAAGCCGCCTCGGGCACTATTACAACCTGAAGTATTACCGTCACGCAGATTATTGGATCGGCATCAGCAAGGGTATCTGCCAGCATTTAAGGGACGGGGGCATCCCCAAGGATAAAATTTTCCATATCCCCAATTTTGCCGATGAGACACCGGTTAATCCGCTGCCAAGAAACAGCTTCAACACCCCGGAAGACCGACCCCTGATCCTGGCTGCAGGCCGCCTGCATATCAATAAAGGGTTCGACACTCTCCTCCATTCACTCACCCAGGTACCCAACGCCACTCTGTGGCTCGCGGGTAGTGGCCCAGAGGAGAGCAAGCTGAAATCCCTGTGCCATCAACTCGGCCTGGAAGAGCGGGTTCGCTTCCTCGGTTGGCGCAATGATGTCACCACTCTGATGCGCACTGCGGATATGTTCGTGTGCCCATCGCGCCATGAGGGCCTGGGCTCTATTGTGATGGAATCCTGGGCCCATCGCTGCCCTATAGTAGCGACGGACTCTCAGGGCCCTGGAGAAGTAATTACCAATGGCAAAACCGGTCTGATTACCCCTATCGATAATGCCGATGAACTGGCCAAAGCCATGAAGTCCGTTATCGAATCGCCGGAATTGCGCCAAAGCCTGATCGAAAATGCGGCCGAGGAGTACGCAACGACATATGCGAAACAGGTTATCGTCGACTCCTATATCGATCTATACGAAAACCTGATGAAGAAAGGGCGCTAGCGGTGAATAGCAGCCACCTTTAACCCGGCGGCTGCTAAATCTTGTTTTTCGTTTCGTGCCAAATCGTACTTATTGATAGGCCGGAGGCAAATCCCGCAAGAGTGCGCTGACCCCATTGGCGATCAGTCGTTGACGCTGCTCAATACTATCGGGGCGTGTTAACAATTCACTGGCTCTCCCCCCCCAAATCACAGCCCCGCCCGGGCGCCCAATACCCACACTCATAATCACCAAGGGGGCATCTGTCAGGGGCGGTAGTTCCACTACATCCTGTGGAGCATTGCTATCAAACTGTTTGTCCCAGCTGGGATCCCGGGTATCACCGGAGAAAAACTCATCGACTACCGCAACCTGGTAATCCACCACCATATCCGCATCCTGGTCCTGGGAGACTTGGCGATATCCTCGTTGCTGTAACTCTGCGGCAACGGTATCCCGCATTTCTTCATCCAACTCCACCAGCTGGGCAGAGGCATCTTCTGAGCCACTCAACGGCGCTACCCCCCATTTATACGTGGCAAAGGCAACCGGTGGCTCCCCGGTAGCGGCTTTTTCAACCTGTATCTCCTGGCAACCCGCCAATACCAAGATACTCAGCAAGCCTGTTAATAAATAGCGCATAAAAACTCCTACATTCCCGTACTTATTTTACTGGTTCGACCGTGCCGTAAAGTTCTATCTTAGGACTCCAGGTATACCACTTGGGTTCAGCTTTCGGGTAGAGAGGGAAATGGCTGCCCGACTCCACTTCAAATCCCATAAAAGGGGCTTCTGGCGTGGCAAATGCGATCCCCCCCTGCAACAGGGCCTGAGCCGATTCCGTATTGATATTAAGTCCACTTTTCAGACCAAAATTCACATCGACGCCACTGGCATTCCAAAACACCGTGTGCTCTCGCACCAGGGGCTGGTATTGGGGTTCAATATGAACATAGATATACACTCGATCAGCATACTCCCCCAAGGCAAAACCTGTAACCTCCCCCACTTTTACTTGGCGATAATAAACCGGACTCCCTGCTACCAAAGATCCTCGCCTCGCAGCATCCAGGATAATTCCCAGCCCAGGGCGGGTAAAAGTTTCTGCCAGGTCTTCTTCCGGAGCCTGTTCCAAAGCGTAAAACTTTGTCTGAGGACCACCTAAGCCGGGCTCAAGCGCTAGGTAGCGCCCTGTAATCAGGGTATCCAGATGGGCAATCTTATCAATGCCAATTTGTGGGGATACCACCCATATACGAGTACCCTCCCGGGCAAACTGTTCCCCTCGATGATACAACTTCGCCCTAGCCCACACCTCTCCTAAAGAACGATCGAGCCTCAGGCGGGTGATCTCTCCAACTTGCACCCCGCGGTAACGTAGGGGGGCTCCAACTCTAAGCCCCTCGGCACTTACGAGACTCACCTGAATCTGTATCCCCCCTTCCAGAGCTGCCTCCCGGCTACTATAAAGGGGAAACTGATCTCCATTTTTCGCCTGTCCGCCTTTTCCAAGATCTTCCCGACGTATACCAAAGGCGACGCCGCCGCGCAGAAGCGACATCAACGAATCCGCTTCCACTTCCACCCCCTCGGTCAAGCTCGCGGTGGCTCGCAATCCGCTGACATTCCAGAATCGAACGCCCTCCTGCACAAAGTGCGCATAACGGGGCTCTATCACGACATAAACTTCTACGCCTTCGCCATCCCTTCGTAGCTCCATTCCCTGAACTTTTCCCACTTCTATACGGCGAAAATAAACTGGAGCACCGCGCTGCAATGATCCTGGGTTACGCGAAGTCAAGCGTAAGTGTAGCCCTGGCACACGAGGATCCATCGGTGGTGCAGATGTCCGAGCAGTAAAATTCCGCTGTGAGCGCTGCCCTTTACGCAGATCCACTTCTATACGATTTCCCTGGATTAGATCATTAAGCCCGCCGGTAAAATCCAGGGTAGGAGGAGCTAACCAGAAGCGAGTATTTTCGGTGAGTAATTCATCGGTAGTCGGATCCATAAGGACTTTTACTTCCATACCATTTAAACGGTTATTCGCTTTGGCAGCGCTGACTTCCCCGACCTGGATACCTTGATAATAAACTTTTGTAGTTTCAGGAGTGACATTGACCCCCTGATCAAAATTCAATGTCACTGGAATTCCCGCATCCGCTGCAGAAAAATTTTTGTATAACTTAAATTCACTACCATTTACAGCAAGTGGAGATTGGCGTTGATTTTCCGGGGTGTAAAAACTGACCCCGCCAGCAAAAAGTGCTGCGAGAGATTCCAAGTTGACGCTGATTCCACTGATGCCACCTTCAATAGAAATTCCAGAACTATTCCAAAAGCGACTACCCCGGTGGACCAGATAAGCATATTCGCGGCGAATAAATAATTCGATACTGACTTCGCTTCCATTTCGATCCAAACGGTAATCCGCTACCTGCCCGACTCGCAATTGACGATAATATACCGGCGACCCGCGACTTAAAGAGCCCAAGCGACGGGACTGTAAAACGACACGTAAACCATCCCCACGAATAAACGCGGGGGGCTGGTCCAGGGCGACAAAATTGCGCTTGCGATTTCCACTGCCTGATTCAACCGCAATATAATTCCCTGATAGCAATGTTTCTAAACCACTAATCCCTGTAATGGAAAGCTCTGGTTTTACTACCCAAAACTCAGTTCCCTCCACCAGTAAATATTCTGCACTGCGATTTAAACTAACCTCAGCTAAAACTCCATCAGCACCATTCAACTCCTTCGCATTAGGTACCAAACGAACATCCTGAACCACCCCAATATCGACTCCAGAATACTTAACTACTGTTTTGCCCTTTACTAGGCCATCACCGGAGTGAAATAGAATAGTGGCCTTAACATCCCCCTCAGAAAAATCCTGATAAAGTAACCAAAGTGCAATTAGCCCTGCAATCAAGGGCAAAATCCACACCAAAGGCAATCCCTTACTTGTACGCACCACTCCCCGCTGGGCACCACCATCCAGGCGAGGTTCTTCACTTATGTCCTGCGGGGGCAGTTCCTCAGCCATTCTCTGCAGCACTCCTATGGGCCGTCTCCGGCTCTACAGCAGACTGATACAGATCTCCATCGTAGGCATCCCAAATTAGTCGGGGATCGAAGGTTCGTGCCGCCAACATGGTCACCACTACCACAGAGGCAAAAGCCGTAGCACCAGCTCCAGCAGTTACCTGGGAAATAAATCCCATATCCACTAGTGATACCAAAATTGAAATCATAAATAAGTCTAAAAGTGACCAACGGCCAATGCCGGAAACCACCCGGAATATTTTCATGGACTGAATTGGATCGAAGGACATACGCAACTGGATTTGAATCAGGAGCAGCCCCAGTCCCAGCAGCTTCATCACAGGCACTGCAATACTGGCAACAAAGACAACTAAAGCTATTCCCCACATTCCCGAGTTATAGAGTTGCATAACCCCGCTAATGATGGTGCTGGGATCACCGGCACCTAAATAAACTACGGTCATTATCGGCAACACATTGGCAGGTAAAAGCAATAAAGTGCCAGTAATCGTCAGAGCCCAGGTCAACATCAAGCTTCCCTCAATTCTGCTATGCACTCTCGCTCCACAGCGCGGACATCGACAACGACCAATTTGGGGAAGAATAATTAATTGATGACAGCATAGGCAGCTGGTTAAGCCTTTCTTTAAACCTTTAATTGGTACGCTATTCACAAGCTTGTCCTTTAAGCGCACGACGTTGTGCCAAGCGGTGCCAAATTGCTGTTTGGTCAAAACTCAGGGAAGAGAGATTTGCCAGTAGCATCATGGCACCAAAACAGTACAGCCCCGGTTCTACCTCCATCTTGCCCAAATCCCGTAATTTAATCAGCGCCACCAAAATTCCGAGCATATAGACATCGAGCATGCCCCACTCTTTTATGTGCTGGTAAAAGCGAATAGCATTAGATACCGGCCGGTCAAGCCAGGCCCATGCGCTGCCCCAACAAATAAATAACAACAGGGCAAATTTACCTACCGGAGCTATAACGCTACAGAAAAGCACTAGCACCGAGAGCCAAATAAATCCCGCCTTGAAAAGAGAGTAAACGCCATTAAGCAAAGTGCTTTCTGCACCAAATGAGAACAGGGAAAAGTCGAGCAGCGGCAAGCTGACAGAGGGAATAAATAATAAGAGGCCGGTGAGGCTGAGAGCCAGGGTGTAGTAAATACTGTGATTGCCATTGCGATGCAAAGTACAGCGACATCGGGGACAAACCAGCTTTTGCCCCGGGGGCGCCAAGCTGCCGGTTAAAAGTAGATCGCATTCGTGACAGACTCTCTGCCAATCGGTCAGCACCGCGTTGTGCTCCTCATTCATGGACAGTCAGTCCTTGCCTTATTCTGCACAATTTTTGCCGCATCCAAATGCTTATGAGGCGCGTCTATTGAAATATAGGCCCTCAACCATTATTCAATGGGCCCGTATTATTGCCAAGAAATTACCGATAAACGCACATAGGTGTCGGTTTAACGAAGATATAGCAAAAAGCCGAAAGCCGTCTCGACGGTCGGTTTGACCCCGGGTAAACTCTCGCGACTGCTATTGGGGAGACTGGCAATATTAGTAATAACCGCAAGCTGGAGCCCTCTATATCCCCACTACATGACACCAGCTCCAAATAACTTGCAAAAGCTTGAAGACCGTACCCTCCACAGGAAGTCGAAACAGATGAAAAGAAGTAACCGCACAGAGCCGCAAGGCCGCAAGTTGCGTCCGCTGAAAAAACTAATCGCCGCTACGCTGCTGGGCCTGGGCGCTATGCAGGCACAAGCCGACACCCTGTGGGATATCTATACACAGGCCCTGGAGAATGATCCCGAGCTGTCCGCAGATCGCGCTGCTTACCATGCAGGTATCGAGGCTAAGTACCAGTTTCGCGCACTCTTGCTTCCTCAAGTGGAAGCCAACTATATAGCCGAAAGAAGCCATACCTATAGCGCCGCAAATAACTTCCAGCTCGTGGATGTCAGTGGAGAGGGTGAAGACGAAGATATTCAACTGATTAACTTCAGACCCAGAGTCACTGAGTCCGTACAAGAAAGAACCTACGCTGCCACCCTGAATCAAGCTATTTTTGATGCTCCAGCCTGGTTCGATTTCCAGCGGGGCAAGAGACTTACGGAACAGGCAACGGCAGAATTTAGCGCCAACCAGCAAGGAATGATGATTCGTGTTGCCACTGCGTATTTTGACGTGTTACGCGCTTACGATGTTCTAGAAGCTGCGATTGCTGAAGAGCAGGCTCTAGCCAAACAGCTGGAACAGACTCAGCAACGCTTTGAAGTGGGACTCACTGCAATTACTGACGTTTACGACTCCCAAGCGGCTTATGACAGCTCTGTCGCCCGCCGCCTCACCGCTCAGGATGACTTACTCAGCAATTTTGACGCCTTATCTGTTTTGACTGGTGGCTATCATGACGAAGTGGCACCTCTAATTGCCGACTTTAAGGTAACCCCCCCTACTCCATCGGATCGCGCCGACTGGGTTGAATTTGCCTTAGCAAATAATTTTGTTTTGAAAGCTGCACGCCTGGGAGCTGACGCAGCCCGATATAATGCCCGAGCAGTAGCCAGTGAGCACCTTCCCACAGTTACAGGGACACTTGCTTACTCAAATTTCACCGCTACTGGAGAACAAAAGGCCCGTACCACTGATGTATCTGGGACTCAGTTCGATAGATTTCCGCAAGATACAAAATCTTGGGAATCATCAGCAGCAGTTACCGTAACTATGCCGCTTTTCACCGGCGGTCTCCTCAGTGCGAATCGTCGCCAAGCTCGAAACCAAGCCTTCGAGGCCCAAGACCTGAGTATCCTGACAGAGAGAGATACTATACAAACCACCCGCACCCTTCACCGCGCAGTTGTCACTGATGTCTCCCGGGTCGCAGCCAGAGAGCAGGCTGTTGTTTCTGCTAAGAGTGCCCTGGATGCCACTCAGGCGGGGTATGAAGTGGGCACCCGAAATATTGTAGATGTGCTTCTGGCACAGCGGACCCTATTCGAATCACAAACCGATTACGCCAACTCACTGTACGATTACATCTTGAACTCATTGAGCTTGAAACAAGCTGCGGGGCTCCTATCACCCAAAGATCTTCAAGATCTGGATATGATGTTGAATCCCGCAAACGTTGTCTCCCGCGTCGAGGAAACTGGCGGCACTAGCCTTCCAGCTCCCTCGAAGTAACTGCCCAATTGCGACTACCAGAGAGCAGGGTTTTTATCCTCTCTCTGGCCCCCATCTCGAATTGCTAAGCTCTCCACTTCCTCCAGTAAACGCTGCAAAGCGCCACTATTTTCTAAAGCCACCGCCTTCGCTCTCTGCCCGACAGCCATTCTCTGTCCTACATCTTCCAGCCAGACCTGAACCTGTAATGCCATCGACTCACCATCCTCAACTACAGCCATGGCCCCGGCCTCCTGCAGTAAGCTGGATACGGTGGAGAAATTGTGCAGATGCGGGCCAGAAATAACCGGCACACCCCAGGCAGCAGGTTCAATCATATTATGGCCACCAACAGAAACTAGGCTGCCCCCCACAAAGGCAATGTCACAGGCTCCATAAAAGCGCAGTAATTCCCCCATGGTATCTCCCAGGAGAACCTCATCAGAAGCTTCTACGGCCGTGCCTTCACTCCTGCGAGTGAGTCTAAACCCTCGCTCTTTGCACAGGCGAGCAACACCGTCAAATCGCTGAGGGTGCCGAGGAACCAGAACCAGCAGCAAATCACTAAATTTTTTCTTTAGGATGGAGAAAGCCTCCAAAACAACCTCATCCTCTCCCACATGAGTGCTCGCAGCCAACCATATAGGCCTGCCTGACTTCCCCCGCCACTGGTGCGCCAATGCCTGGGCTTCACTTGCCAACCCCAAGTCAATACTGAGGTCAAACTTAATATTGCCATTGGCCACTGCCCGCTCGCTTGGCAACCCCAGATCGATAAACCTCTGCATATCGGCAGGATACTGAGCCACAACACGATCAAGATAACCCAACATCCTGCAAGTTAAAGAGGGAAAGCGGCCGTAGCCCCGCGCAGATTTTTCACTAAGTCGCGCGTTAGCCAGTAAAGTGGGGATCTTCCTACTTGAGCAGAGCTTGAGTAAGTTAGGCCAAAGCTCAGTTTCTATAATCACTAGAACACTAGGATTTAGCGCATTGAGAAATGGCACCAGGCACTCGGGCAGGTCGTAAGGCAGGTAGTAGTGAAGCAGGCGGCCGCCAAGAATTGGCTTCAGGGCTTCATGAACGCGCTCAGATCCGGTGGGGGTTGTGGTCGTTACCAGCCATTGCCAATCTGTGTGCCGAGCAGCCAGCTTAGAAATCACTGGTACAGCGGCCAGGGTCTCACCTACAGAAACAGAGTGAACCCAAATCAACGGTGCCCTGCTATGCCTTTTGGGCACCTGACCCAATCGTTCTCTCAAACGCTGCCGGTAAGCAGGCTGGCTGCGCCCTCTCCACCAGAGGCGCAGCAGGACAACAGGTAAAAACAGACGGAAGAGCCAGGAATAAAGTGTTTGCATGGAGCGGGCGTCACCAAAAGATCAATATTGCCACCAAAGGAGGCGCTATGATGACGGTTATCTCTTCTGTGGAAAACACCCTCTTAGAGACGCCCCAAAACTAATTAGTGATCTACCACCCGGTAAAACTCTGAACGCACTCCAAAAACACCACAGGCCATACCCGCAGAGCGGCAAGCGCGAAGCCAGGGCCCAGACCCCAAACGCTTGCCACCAATAACCATTCCTAAAATACAGCCTAAACTGGAGATCAATAACTGTCCCAATGCAGATACAAAGATACTGGGATGGCTGCGACCTTTGGCAAGTTTATGCTTCGCCAGAGTAATACCAGCTGAGAATTTCCTACGCGATAACCAGCGCATATTGGCCCGACTCTCTGGTACAGCTTCGTATACTTTAGCCTCCAGACAGTAGAGAATCTCTCCCCCCTTTGCTTTGTACTCTGTGAAAAAAATCACATCTGTACCAGCACCGAGAGGGTCTTGTTCATTAAATCTCAAACTTAATGAGCGAATACTGCTCATCGGTATTAGCACATTACTGGTCGCGCAGTAATTGAGCTCTTCACCAGTTTTCCGCTTTTGCCGATAAAAAATATGGGAATAGTATGCAGGAACAGAATCGGGCCAACGTCGAATAACGCTACCACAAACTACACTATTGCCCCCCAGCTTCTGCGAATAATCATAAAGCTGGATTAACCAATCGGCCTCTACCCATTCATCATCATCGATGAAAACCAAGTAGTCAGCCCCCATATTATTGAGCTCGTCGATACAACGATTGCGGGCACAGGGAATACCTCGCTGCTCTTCCACGGCACAATTGAGGGGAAAGGGGAAGCTCTCCGACAGTTCGTCTACAACTTTCCTACCCGCCTGAGCATCCGAATCATTATCGACAATCAGTGCAGCCACATTTAAATCTGAAGGCAGCTGGAGTTTGGCCAAGCTTTGCAAGGAGTTGCGAAGCCGCTCTGGTCGCTGATAGGTGCAAATACAGATCACTAACAAGGGGTGCAATGTAAACTCCAGATTACGGCCAAATACAGGTCGGTTATAGGCATCTGAATTGGGTTAAAAAAGAATCAGCCTATACCCTTAACAATGACCTGTCTATAATACCACTTTTGCCAAATGCTTTATCAGGGCATCTATGCTCCACATTATACGCTTGCGCCCGACCTTCCCCACTAAAACAAAACTCACTAGTCAAATTAGTTTAATAAACAACCTCCTTAACTGCCGGTATATCTCCCCATGAAAATTATGCAGCTTTTGCCCGCCCTGAACTCCGGGGGGGTTGAAAGGGGAACTGTTGATCTTGCCCGTTTCCTGGTAGCAGAAGGGCATCAGTCAGTCGTTATCTCCAGCGGGGGGGCAATGGTCGAGCAGCTCAAAGCTGAAGGCTCAAGCCATATTGAGCTACCAATTCACAAAAAGTCCCTTTTCAGCCTCCTTCAAGTCAGGCCACTCCGGGAAATCATCTCCCGCGAAAAGCCCGATATCCTTCACGTACGCTCCCGAGTTCCAGCATGGCTAACTTACTTGGCCTGGAGAAAACTTGACCCGGTTGAACGCCCCCGCCTTGTCAGCACGGCTCACGGCCTCTACTCAATTAACCGCTACAGTGCCATCATGGCGCAGACAGAGCAGGTCATTGCCATTTCTGAGTGTGTGAACAACTACTTACTGGAAAATTACGCGGAATACTTGCAACGCCCTCCGCAGATTGTCTACCGGGGGGTAGATACAGATGAATTCAAACCCAATACTTACCCACCTGAGACCTGGTACCAACAAATACACCAGGAATTCCCTGAGCTTGCGGGCAAATGCTGGCTTCTCTTGCCAGGCCGACTGACCCGCTGGAAAGGGCAGGAAGACTTTATCGACCTCATCCATCAGCTGATCAAAAGCCGAACAGATATACACGGTGTTATTCTTGGTGGAGCAGAAAAGAATAAACAGCATTACGCCGATGAATTAGAGCAGAAAATTCGCTCATTGAAGCTTGAGGATCACCTCACTTTGGTTGGTCATCGTAGTGATATACGTCACTGGTATAGTGCGTCCAGTTTGGTGTATAACCTATCACGTCGACCCGAGCCATTTGGCAGAACCGTTATAGAATCCGCCGCGATTGGCACTCCTATTATCGGTTATAACATTGGGGGCCCGGCAGAGTCGCTGAATGCCTGTTTCCCTCAAGGGTTAGTTGATATCAATGATTCAAAAGCTTTACTCACGCGTACTCAAGAGCTGCTCGGCAGCCCTGAACAGAAGCCTCACCTTTCTACCGAATTCACTTTGGGTAGACAGGCCGAACACACCATTGAAATCTACAAGAGCCTACTCACAGAGCGTACCGGAGCCAGCCCGAGTGATTGATTTGAGCCAGAGCGAGCCGTTTGCCAGTGGAGGCAATCGCTTTTGCTACCGACATCCGCAAAGACCAGAAATCTGCGTCAAAGTGATGCGACCAGGGCGAACCTCTGAGCTACTGGGACGGGCGCCCTGGTACAAAACTTGGCGTGGGGAGTCTTATTTTGATGACAATCTTCGTGAGCTGGAGGGCTATAGCCAACGAGCTCTTGCCAGTAATCGAGATGGACTTTGGCAGCATTTGCCAAGGTGGTATGGGATACAAGAGACTAACTTGGGGCCCGCAGCAGTTACCGACATGATTCTCGATCGCGATGGCAGTCCAGCATCCACTCTGCGCCAATACCTGAATGAATATGGCCTTGATACTGAAGTACGTGCCTCTTTACAGCGCTTTTCCGAGTGGCTACTTGAATATGAAGTACTCACCAAAAACCTAATTGCCCACAATCTGGTCCTACGAAAGGAAAATGGAGAACTGCAGACCTACCTGATTGATGGATTGGGCTGCGCCTCTTTCCTACCCTTACCAAAAGTTTCCAGCTACTTCGCAAAACGCTATATCCACCGTCGTATCGCGCGTATGTGGCTGAGAGTCGAGTGGGAAATATCCAATAAGGAAACCCCTTGGCGAAAATTTGAAGCCGAGGGGCTCAAACGCTAGCGACTTGGCAATCCTGATCGGCGTAGCAATGCTTGGGCACAAAGCAGATATTGGTTAAGGGGATCCCGCCCAGCCCCTTCTTTCACTTCAAACCGTTCGCTGACCAATCCTTGGTCCAAAAGCCTTAAAACCGCTGATCGTACTTTATTTGATTGACTGCGGCTCGGAACCCGAATCACACCTATCTGGGCTCGACTTTGCAGCGACTCGAATAGCATGGAGATACTGTCCTCAGTAACCCAGATTCTCTCTGCTTGAGACAATTGCTCCTGAAGCCAACCCGCCGGACACGAAAGCCAATCAACCAACTTCGCGCGCCCCCTCCCCAGCTCCACCATTGTGCCTTCCGGAGTTCTCCTACTGTCAGAAATACACCAGTCCAAGGGTTGAGCCAATAACTTATCAACCTGCTCCCGGATTGAGTCTGAATTCCAGCTGTAATGCTTACTGGGCCCACCCAATAAAATAAGCCCTTTGCCAGCTTGCAGTGCACCTTCCTGTAGAGGTTCGGTCAGGGCGCCCTGACTCACAATGACATTGGGTAGCGGCGGGGGACGGTCGTGTTCTGGAACGATGGCAAAATCAAACCAGCGATAAGGCCACAACGGACGGTTAATTGCTACTGCGCGACCACCAAACCTGTAACGCGCGGACAACATGGGAAGACGACTGCGTCGGCCAGTACCAATCAGAAAATCAGGGGTTGGAAGGCTTTCCAGCCACTTTCCTGGTTTAAAAACAATACGACTGGCACTGTACTCAGGCGGTATGTCGAAGGCCTGTAACTTCCCGGCAAAGCTCCTGCGCAACCCTTCTATGAGAGCAGCACTCTGCTTTTCATGAGCCCGGTTGCCATCCAGAAAACGCCAAACAGTAAGTTGCAATATTGAACCCTAAACTACTAAAACATCGAGGAGATAGCGCAGTGTACATAGCGCATGCCAGTGGAGCTACTGTAACAAGGCTATGGGAGCCCCAAAACATCCAGTATACTGCCTACCATACCCTTCCAGGGAGCTCCAAAGGGTGCCCCTAGTGAATCTATACCTAAGGAGGCCCCGTTAAAGCGCTCAGCCAAATAGATATCCGCTATTACTTTGTGTAAAGCCCCACAATTATCACCAAAAAGCAAAATTTGAGCGCTCATGGACAACAGACTTTTATATAGTACCCACCCATACAGCCTATTTCCGCGCACATCATTACAATATTTTCTGAATGGCCGACAGTTGCACCTATGCCTGAACTTGGAAGTACTCTAAACAAGCTTTCCCAGCCCGTTTATCGCCAGCAAAGCTCACTGTGGATTTCAGGTCTCCTCAAATGGGCCTTTCTCGGGTTATTTCTGCTGGTATGTGGCTACTATGTTTCCCCTAAGGTATCAGGGGTACAAACCAGCTTCTATCTAACTTTACTACCCACAGCCTTTCTACTGCTGGCATGGAGAAAGAGCTATCGTTTCTTAATTTCCTGGCAATTCCTAACCTTTTGTAGCCTGCCAATCATTCTAGCTCTATCAACGCTGTGGGCCTCACCGGATACCGCAGATGTTTATAGACAGCCTGATTACTACTGGAAATTGGTGTTATACCTAGCTCTATTCTACTGCGCTGTTTTCTTCCTGTTAGAGCAGTACGGTGACAACATCCTCCATAAGCTATTGCTCTCACTTATTGTGATTGGATTGCTATCCGGTGTTGCCTCATTAATTTATTACTCCCTTGACGGCGGATTACAGGATCTGCGCCGGATTGGCGGTATATCTCTCGAGGGTAATATTGATAAAACAGGAATGCTGTTTGGCTTCCACGCTCTTTTTTGCTGCTACGGTCTCTACCAAAAACCCCGCATTTGGCGCTGGTTATCAGGAGCAGGCTTACTTACGTCCTGCATCTATATAGTTTTGTCACAGACCAAGGTCCCAATTGTTATGGCGGGCTTCTCAATCTTCTTGGTTGTATTCGGCAATCTTTCGCGCCTGCTGAAAATATTAGTTGTTGTGGCTATCGTCTGTGTACTGCCATTGGCCTATTTTGCCTTGTACGGTGACTTGCCCCTTTTACATCGGGGTAGTGCCTACTCTGTTCGCCTGACACTCTGGCAAAAAGCCTTTGAGGAGTTCCTGCAAGCCCCGCTACTTGGCCAGGGGTTAGTGCACAAGAAATTTATTGAGCTAAACAGGATGGTACCCCATCCTCACAACTTCCTTCTGGATATCGCGCGTTTTAGCGGACTACTGGGGCTGGCAGCCTGTGCCTGGCAGGGGCTTACAACCCTGTGGACAGTGAGATCCAAGGAGAGACTTTTGAGCTGGATTCCAGGCTTGTATTTCACCTGGTTCCTATTCGGCGTACTAGCAATGCTGACATACGCCCAGCAACCTTTGGCAAAGCCCAATTATATTTGGTTCTTTTACTGGATTCCCCTAGCTATCCTGCTGGCACGAAGCAGCATTGAAGATCGGGGTTTGAGTCAATATAAAACTATCCAGGAAAGTAACCCTCAAAAACAGTAACCGCTGAGAGATAGAGTCACACTGATGAATGTAACCGTATTTGGCACCGGCTATGTGGGCCTGGTGCAAGCAGCAGTCTTAGCTGAAGCTGGCAATAAAGTAGTTTGTATCGATATAGACGCGGACAAGATCAACCGCCTCAAGCAGGGTATTATCCCTATTTATGAGCCAGGCCTGGAGCCTATGGTGAAGAACAGTATCACCACTGGCAATCTATCTTTTTCAACTGATGCGGCCTTCGGTGTAGAACACGGTGAGCTGATTTTTATAGCCGTGGGCACTCCTCCAGATGAGGACGGCTCAGCAGACCTTCGACATGTGTTGACTGTTGCAAGAACCATTGCCAAGCACATGGAGTGCAAGAAATACATCATCAACAAATCCACAGTACCTGTGGGTACGGCCGACAAAGTACGAGCTGCTGTTGAGGAAGAATTGGCCGAGCGGGATAAGTCCGATATGCCATTCGATGTTATTTCCAACCCTGAATTCCTCAAGGAAGGTTCGGCACTGAATGACTGTATGCGGCCAGACCGAATTATTATCGGCACCTCCGAAGCAGAATCAGAACAGAAGCTTCGCCACCTCTATGCGCCATTCAACCGCAATCACGAAAAGATCCTGGTGATGGACGTTAAAAGTGCGGAACTGACCAAGTATGCCGCCAACTGTATGCTGGCAACCAAGATCAGCTTTATGAATGAAATGGCAAATATTGCCGATAAAGTGGGCGCTGATATTGAGGCAGTTCGGGCAGGCATAGGTTCAGATCCGCGAGTTGGTTACCAGTTTATCTACGCCGGTATCGGCTACGGTGGCTCCTGCTTCCCGAAAGATGTGAAAGCCCTGATTTCCTCAGCCCAACAACTGGGCATTGCCGCAGATATTCTCGCTGCCGTGGAATCTCGCAACGAGCGTCAAAAACACTATCTCGCCGAAAAAATCCTGCGCCACTTCAAGGGAGATATTCAGGGCAAAACTTTCGCGCTCTGGGGACTGTCATTTAAACCCAATACAGATGATATGCGCGAAGCCCCCAGCCGCGTACTGTTAGCTCGACTATGGGAGCAGGGTGCGAAGGTACGGGCATTTGATCCAGAGGCTATGGAGGAGTGCCAGCGAATTTTTGGCGATCGCGAAGACCTGACTCTATGCGACTCCAAAACAGAGGCCTTACAAGGTGCCGATGCCCTGATTGTCGCGACCGAATGGCAACAGTTCAAATCTCTGGATATTGATGAAGTTAGCGCCATTCTCAGTGCGCCGGTTGTGTTTGACGGACGCAACCAGTACGAGCCAGAGGAAATGCGCGAGGCAGGCTTTGATTATTACTGCGTGGGACGCCCGGACACCACCAGCTCTTATTAAGTAAACCTTAATCAAAATAAAAACCCGGCATCTGCCGGGTTTTTATTTTGATTCATGCTATACGCATTTTCACTTCAGCCTGACCCGCCACATCACTGAGCCACCCCCGATGCGCAGCACTCCGCCCATGTACCACATCAAAATAAAGATTTTGCAAACGCCCGGTGATAGGGCCACGGCGACCGCTGCCGATGGAGCGCCCATCTAATTCACTAATCGGCAATACTTCTGCCGCCGTACCGGTAAAAAATGCTTCGTCAGCGATATAAACTTCATCTCGGGTAATACGCTTCTCTACCACCCTATAGCCGCACTCCCGTGCCAGCTCAATAACTGTGTCGCGGGTAATTCCATCCAGGCACGACGTCAGCTCTGGCGTATATATCGTCCCATCGCGAACAATGAAGACATTTTCTCCGCTACCTTCAGCAACATAACCCTCGGGGTCCAGTAACAACGCCTCTTCGCAGCCATTGCGCACAGCTTCCTGTAGCGCCAGCATCGAGTTTATATAGTTACCATTGGCCTTCGCCTTACACATGCTGATATTCACATGATGTCGGGTATATGAGGAGGTATTCACCTTAATACCCTGCTCCAGGGCCTCGGGGCTCATATAACTGGGCCACTCCCAGGAAGCAATAATCACATGAGTTGACAGGTTTTCTGCACGCAATCCCATTCCCTCTGACCCGTAAAATACCATTGGTCTCAAGTAAGCTTGCCGCAAGTTATTTTCGCGCACCACAAGTCGCTGAGCTTCATTCAACTCATCGGCACTATAGGGCATCGAGATATTCATTATTTTCGCGGAGCGAAACAACCGACGGGTGTGCTCCTGCAAACGAAAGATACTGGTACCAGTGTCGGTTTCATAAGCCCGTACGCCTTCAAACACCCCCATTCCATAGTGCAGGGTATGAGTGAGGACATGCACCCGGGCATCGCGCCAGGGAACCAATTCACCATCAAACCAGATAACGCCGTCGCGGTCGGCAAAAGACATGGGTAACTCCTACAAATCCTGAAAAACAGTTTAATCGGGCAGCAGGTGGAAACCCGGTATTAACCGAGTAATTGCTGCCAGTTTGTTTGAACGGTCTTTCTTTCCGCTGTGAATTGGTCATCGCTCACAATCCCTGGCAGTTGTTGTAGTGCCAGGCGATGACCTTCAGATCGGTAGGCTTTGTAGGCGTCGATCAGATGTCCGGCTTGTTGGGCCGGCATCAGGCCCGCGTCAATTAGACTTTCGAGAATGCGGATATTATCGGTATACCGCACGATCGAGGGCGAAGTTTTTGCCCAGGCCAGAGCAGCATATTGAACCATAAATTCAATATCGACAATACCGCCCTCACCGTGCTTTAGGTCAAATTTTTTATCGTTGCTCTTATCGAGGTGCGCACGCATTTTATTGCGCATTTCCACCACCTCATCACGCAATTTATCGCTCTTTCGCGACTGGCAAAGCAATTTCGTACGCAACTGGTGAAACGACTCACTCAGGCGGAGACTACCGGCGACAGATCGGGCTCTCACCAGAGCCTGATGCTCCCAAGTCCAGGCACTCTCCCTCTGGTATTTTTCAAAGGCAGCAACTGAAGTCACCAAGAGTCCTGAATTACCCGAGGGGCGCAGTCTTGTATCTACCTCATAAAGAGGCCCGCTCAATGTACGGGTTTGTAATATGTGGATAAGTCGCTGTGCCAATCGAGTAAAAAAGCTCAAGTTATCAATACTGGTTTTACCGTCAGTAACCTGCATCGCATCCGCATCGTGCACAAAAACAATATCCAAGTCAGAACCGTGGCCAAGCTCCAATCCCCCCAGCTTTCCATAGGCGATAATGGCAAAGTGCATGTCCTCAGCCGAGGCCCCCGCAGGCACACCATATTTATCCACCATCTGTGCCCAGGCGAGTTGCAATGACTGCTGCAATATCGCCTCAGCCAACCAGGTAAGGGAATCACTGACTTTCATCAAAGGCAGGGCACCATTCACTTCTTGTGCCGCAATGCGCAGGCTTTGACTCTGTTTAAAATATCGCAGCGCCTCCATTTGCAATTCCAGATCTTCGGGATCAATCCGCAACAATTCGAGACGCAGCTCATTGGCAATATCTGCCGCCGTAGAGGGTGCCAATAACCTGCGCGAATCCAGCAGCTCATCCAGCAGGATTGGATGGCGCGCAAGTTGCTCAGCAATCCATGGACTGGCGCTACAGAGGCGTACCAGCTGGTTGAGCACGGGGGGATTTTCATTGATCAGGACGAGATAGGCACTGCGACGTAGTACTGATCGCACTAGAGGTAAAACACGGGTTAGCACTAACGAGCTGTCAGCCTGTAACCCCGCTGCGGCCAGTAGGGTAGGCATAAATTGGTCCAGGCGCGCACGGGAAGAAGCCGGTAGTGCTGCAACCATTGTTGACTGGCACAGCTCTTTTAAGTGCTCGAGCGCCTGCGGTGGCGGAAGAAACCCTGCACTCTCCAAAATCTGCAAATTCTCTTCATCAGCAGTTTCATCGGCGCAACTTGCCCAGAGTCCCTGCCACTCCTCAGCCACACTGGGGGCAGCCATTTCCTCCGGTGGAGCGATCACTGTGTCAAACTCCCGTTCAACTAAGGAACGAACGGCGACCAGCTCACTCTCCAGTTGCTCCCAGTTGTCACGGCCCAGGGCAAATGCCAATTTTTCCCTTTCTTCCTTCTCCGCTGGGAGCGCCTGTGTTTGTTGATCCCGGCATGCCTGAAGAGCGTGTTCAACTCTCCGCAGCAGCAAATAACAACTGGTCAATTCACTGGCCACACCCGGTTCAACATGGCCATCACTTTCCAAAAGGGGTAGTAATTTGAGCAAACTGCGCTCGCGCAGCGCGGGCTCCCGCCCTCCGCGAATTAACTGAAATGCCTGGGCAATAAATTCCAACTCTCGAATGCCACCCCGCCCAAGTTTGATATTGTCTGTTAAACCGCGAGCGCGTACCTGCCGCTGTATCAGGGCTTTCATTTCGCGCAAAGCGTCAATAGCACTGAAATCGATATAGCGGCGATAAGTAAATGGGCGCAATAGCTCCATCAACTCTTCAGCAAACTCCTCCCTGCCAGCAACTGGGCGAGCTTTAACCATGGCATAGCGCTCCCACTCACGCCCTTGAGTCTGGTAATAGTCCTCCAGAGCGGCGAAATGGCTTACCAAGGGGCCACTGTCACCATAGGGGCGCAAACGCATATCTACACGGAAGACAAAACCATCCGCATTGATTCCATCTAATGATTTAATCAAGCGCTGGCCAAGTTTTTGGAAAAATTGCTGATTTTCTATGCTCTTTTCACCATCGGTATAACCGGGCTCAGGGTAGGCAAAAATCAAATCGATATCCGATGAGAGGTTGAGTTCCCGGGCTCCCAATTTGCCCATTCCCAACACCACCATCGACTGACTATCGCCAGCTCTACTACGAGGCTCGCCATAGCGTTCAACTAACTTCTCATGGTGCCATTGCATCGCCGTACGAATGGATAGCTCTGCCAATTCACTGAGACGCAGACATGCCTGGGGAATATCCCACTGTCCGGCAAAATCGCGAAATATGACCTCAGTCGTTACCCGGTTGCGCAATAAGCGCAATTGAAGGTCTAACTCCTCATCACTTTCTATGGTCGGCAGGGAGAGTCCAAGATCTTGTTTAAGCAACAAATCCCGTAAAAGCTCTGGGCGGCGACAGCACTGTTGATAAAAAAATTCTGAACCAATTAAGCTCCGAGCCACTCCTTGCGCAAGCAATGGCTCTGCCAGCAAGCTCTCCACCTCAACAACAAGCGCGGCCTCCGCCAGTTCACACCAGTCATGCCAAAGTGACTGAAGTTGAGCGCGGATGGGTTTTGGGCACTGAATGTTGTCAAACATGAGGGTCGATCCTTGGTGCGAATATCAGCGGGCAATTCTGCCTAGCTATCGGCATTCCGATAGCTAGCGGTGGTATCGGATAATGATGAGTGGCCGAGCAAGCCCGCCCCTCGCGTCACTTCACTGGCCTCTACATCTTCAAACAGTTATCTCAGAGAGGCCACCCAAGCTAAAAAGCGATATCCGGCGGTGGGGCGACCCTCAATACCTCTGCCACAGTGGTCAAACCCGCCGCTACTTTTTTCGCGCCGGAAAGCCTCAGGCTATTCATACCTTCGCGCATCGCCTGGCGCCGCAGTTGCTGTAGATCACAATCGGAGGTGACAATAGCTTGTACCGATTCGCTAAATGGCAGGATTTCATAAATTCCCTGACGCCCACGATAACCCGTATTACGACACTCCAGGCAACCTCCCGGCCGGTAGACTTTGTCCGGCAACGGCGCTCTCCAGGGTTTCACCAGAGACTGCCAATCGACCTCTTCAATTTTGTCCTCCTGTTTGCAATTGGGACATAGTGTCCGTACCAAGCGCTGGGCCATCACCCCGAGAATGGTGGACTTCAATAAATAATGCGGCAAGCCCAGATCCAATAAGCGGGTAACCGCTGTTGGAGCGTCATTGGTATGCAGGGTTGAGATAACCAGGTGGCCTGTCAGTGCCGCTTGAACCGCCATCTGAGCGGTTTCCAGGTCACGAATTTCACCAACCATGATGATATCGGGGTCCTGGCGCATCAGGGTTCTGATACCTGCAGCAAAATCAAAGCCGATAGAGTGATGAACCTGGGTTTGGTTAAAGCTCTCTTCCACCATTTCGACAGGATCTTCAACCGTGGAAACATTCACTGCACTGGTGGCCAACTGCTTAAGACCAGTATACAAAGTTGTGGTTTTACCCGAACCGGTAGGGCCCGTAACCAACACAATACCATTCGGCCGTGACAGCATCGCTTTCCAACGAGCCAAGTCGTCACCACCTAACCCCAGGTCAGAATAAGATCGCGCGAGAACCTCCGGGTCGAAGATCCGCATAACCAGCTTCTCGCCAAAAGCAGTGGGTAGCGTGGAGAGGCGCAACTCTACCTCGCTACCATCGGGTCTTTTGGTCTTGATACGTCCATCCTGGGGTTTGCGTTTCTCCGCCACGTTCATGCGACCAAGAATTTTCAGGCGACTGGTAATCGCGGCATTCACCTGGTCAGGTAGCTCGTGGATCGGGTGCAACACGCCATCAATGCGGAAGCGAATACGCCCCACCTCCCTGCGAGGTTCAATATGGATATCACTGGCGCGCTGGTCAAAGGCGTGCTGCAAAAGCCAATCGACAATATTGACGATGTGCTGATCGTTGGCTTCCGGGTCCTTTAAAGCGCCCAGCTCCAGTAGCTGCTCGAAATTATTGGCTACTGAGGTTCCCTGAAGGCCGCTGGCACCGGAGATTGAGTTGGAAAGCGAATAAAACTCAACACAATGCCGCTTGATATCAGCCGGATCAGCCACCACACGGCGCACCCTGCGGCCACTGGTATGCTCCAGCTGCTCTTCCCAACCATGGGTAAACGGCTGGGCAGTTGCCACCAACAGCTCCTCAGCGCCCGCCTCGACACAAAGGATTTGGTGACGCTTGGCAAACTGAAAGCTCATCACCTCAGTGACAGCGCTCACATTAATCTTCAGCGGATCAATATGATACAAGGGGTGAGAGGAAATATCCGCCAGCCAGGCATTGAGAGTTTCACTATTCAGAAGCCTGCCGGGCTGTTTTTGATTGGCAAGATCACAACTGGCGATATAGCTAAGCGGGTGCATCTGGGCCTGCTCAGCAGTGCGTGGAGTGCCGATGATCCGGTTGGCATCTTCTCGGCTGACAAAGCCCTGCTCCACCAAATCTTCCAATAAACCGCGCAGTTCCAGTAGTCGGTCTGCAACTCTGCCCTCTGCCATTGGCAACCCCTTTATTCTCATATGGCGACGTTGCATTGTAGCCCTATCATCAAGCTATGAAAGTGCGCTGTTAACGCACTATTACGAAGTTGCCCCGATTGGGGTACCATGCCGCCGTTTTCGCATTCTGAGCAATGGAGCTAACCATGGCCCTGTCGAATATTGCCAACTTATTTGGCCGCTCTCCGATTAAGCCAATCGAGAAGCATATGGCTACGGCCCACGAGGCATCGGCTGACCTGATCCCCTTCTTTGAAGCACTGATTAAAGGTGACCTCAAAGAGGCGGAACAGATCCAACTGCGCATCTCCGCCTCGGAGAACCGCGCTGACGATATCAAGAGAGACCTGCGCCTGCATCTGCCGGACAGCCTGTTTATGCCAGTGTCCAGAACCGATTTGCTGGAATTGCTGCATGCCCAGGATGAAGTGGCCAACACCGCCCAGGATATCGCTGGCCTGGCTGTTGGCAGGAAGATGCAGATTCCCGCACCTCTCCAATCCTTGATGGCCACCTTTGTGGAGAGCGCTGTCGCCACTTCTGCACAGGCTCTGCGTGCCATCAACGAACTGGACGAGTTGCTGGAAAGCGGCTTTGCGGGGCGTGAGGTGGATATCGCCAAACGCATGACCGAAGAGCTGGATGAGCTGGAGCGCAAATCAGACAAACTCGAAGTCGAAATTCGTGCGTCTCTGTTTGCCATTGAGAAAGACTTACCTCCGGTGGACGTTATGTTCCTCTACCGGGTTATTGAATGGATCGGTGAACTTGCCGATCGCGCCCACAGCGTGGGTAACCGACTGCAGTTGTTGTTAGCACGTTAGGGGGTTTAGCGTGGAAATTATTAGTCAATACGGCCATATATTATTGATTTTGGCCTGTGTGGCAGGCTTCTTTATGGCCTGGGGCGTCGGTGCCAACGACGTAGCCAACGCCATGGGTACCTCCGTAGGTTCCCGTGCACTGACTATCAAGCAGGCGATTGTTATCGCCATGATCTTTGAATTTGCCGGCGCTTATTTGGCAGGCGGAGAGGTTACCGCAACCATCCGCAAAGGCATTATCGATTCTGAAGTCTTCGCCGCCCAACCGCAGCTGTTGGTATACGGTATGCTTTCGGCACTGCTGGCGGCGGGTACCTGGCTGCTGGTAGCCAGTATTCTCGGCTGGCCGGTATCCACCACCCACTCTATTGTCGGCGCAATTGTCGGCTTCTCTGCGGTAGGTATATCCCCAGATGCAGTGGCCTGGGGTAAAGTGGGCAGTATCGTGGCTAGCTGGGTGGTCTCCCCGGTTCTCGCGGGCACCCTGTCTTTCCTGTTATTCCGCAGTGTCCAGCGCCTGATCCTGGACACGGAAGACCCCTTCAACAATGCCAAGCGCTACATCCCCTTCTACATGTTTGCAGTGGGCTGGATGATTGCCATGGTGACCCTTACTAAGGGCCTCAAGCACGTTCTTAAAGATGCCAATATCCAGCTCAGCTTTATCCAGGATGCCGGTATCGCCGCCCTGGTGGGCCTTGCTGTCGCCGGTATCGGGGTCACCATGCTCAAGCGTGTCCAGCGCGACCCGGCAGCTGAAGCTGAAAACCGTTTCGCCAACGTCGAGCGCGTATTTGCGATCCTGATGGTCTTCACCGCCTGTGCCATGGCCTTCGCTCACGGCTCCAACGACGTCGCCAACGCCGTTGGTCCCCTGGCAGCCGTAGTTAACACCATCCAGAGCGGCGCTATCACCGTCAAATCCACTATGCCTTCCTGGATATTACTGCTCGGCGGTATCGGTATTGTGGTGGGCCTGGCGACATACGGCTTTAAGGTAATGGCCACTATCGGTAAGAAAATCACCGAGCTGACACCAAGCCGTGGCTTCGCAGCCGAATTAGGCGCAGCCTCCACCGTGGTACTGGCCTCCGGTACTGGCCTGCCTATCTCCACAACTCACACTCTGGTGGGTGCGGTATTGGGCGTTGGTCTTGCGCGAGGTATCGGTGCGTTGAATCTGCGTATGATCACCACTATCGCCGCTTCCTGGGTAGTCACCCTACCAGCAGGTGCAGGTATTGCGATCCTGTTCTTCTACTTCTTCAAAGGCTTGTTCGGCTAAAACCGAAGCAGCACACAAAGCAGATCAGCAAAGGGGGTTAAAGCCCCCTTTTTTTATGCCTCTCATATCCACCACTTTAGTAAGGCTTCCTGTCGATATCTATTTCGCTCCTCTGGCATTAATATTTAGGGAAATAAACTGGGCCCAACCCACCGACCAATCTATGCCTGCGAATTCACCCTGATGCCATTACTGTTGTTTGTCACTCTTCTGTGGGCCTTTTCCTTCAGTTTGATAGGCGCCTACCTGGCCGGACAGGTGGATAGCTATTTTTCCGCAATGACACGGGTGCTCCTTGCCACAGCGGTATTTATACCCATGCTGAAATGGAAGGGTTGCCCTCCCTGTACCGCGATACGTTTAATTGTGATCGGTGCTGTACAACTGGGGCTGATGTACTTGTTTTACTACCAGTCATTCTTACTGCTCAGTGTCCCCGAAGTACTTCTATTTACTATTTTCACTCCCCTGTATATCACCGCCCTTGAGGACTTCCTTAACAGGCACTTTTCTGTCTGGAACCTCACTATCGCAGCCATGACTGTATTGGGAGCAGCCACTATTCGCTGGGGCTCTCCCAGTAGTGACTTTTGGATTGGGTTTGTAGTCGTCCAGGGCGCCAACCTATGTTTTGCCGTAGGGCAGGTGGCATACAAGCGCCTGATGCCCAGCGAGCAATCCCTCCCTCCAAGACAAACCTTCGCCTGGTTTTTTATCGGTGCCAGCGCAGTCACCTTTGTAGCTTGGCTCCTTCTTGGAAAGCCGCAGTACCCACAAGGCGCGCAACAATGGAGTACTTTACTCTGGCTGGGTCTGGTGGCATCAGGTCTGGGCTATTTCTTGTGGAATAAGGGAGCCACACAGGTCTCCACTGGCACCCTGGCCGCTATGAACAATGCACTGATTCCCGCTGGTTTGTTAGTAAATCTGTTAATCTGGAATCGGGATGCCGATCTAACTCGCCTCACATTGGGGGGAAGCCTGATCGGAGTCGCTGTTATCTTGAATGAATGGCGCTACAAGAAAAGGGAAAGTCACCATGACGAGTATCGCAGTACCTGACCTTAAGACCCAATTACATCAGTTGATTGCCTGCCCTAGTGTCAGTGCAACAGACCCTTCTCTAGATATGGGTAATCGCCCCGTAGTTGAGCTTTTGGGGGGATGGTTGGAAAGCCTTGGCTTCAATGTTGAGGTAATGCCGTTAAAGGGCTCACCCAATAAAGCCAATATGATTGCCACCCTCGGTGGCAAGGGTGACAGCGATGGCGGGCTCGTCCTATCAGGGCATACCGACACAGTGCCCTTTGATGCAGGTCGGTGGCAATCAGATCCCTTTAAGGTTTTAGAGCGTGACAACCGCTTCTACGGCCTCGGCACTAGTGACATGAAAGGCTTTTTCCCTCTGGTCATAGAGGCTGCAAATTCTTTTCTCGATAAACCATTGCAAAAACCACTCATCGTCCTCGCTACAGCCGATGAAGAAACAAGTATGAGCGGTGCCCGTGCCCTCGTTGAGGCCGGCAAGCCTCGGGCGCGCTACGCTGTGATAGGTGAACCCACCGGACTTCGCCCGATACGTATGCACAAGGGCGTTATGATGGAGGCGGTGCGTATTACCGGGCAATCAGGCCACTCATCGGACCCCAGCCTGGGAGCCAATGCTATCGAGGCCATGCACAAAGTCATCGGCGAATTATTAGTCTTGCGTAAAGAGTGGCAGCAAAAATACAACAATCCCGGATTTGCTGTTCCTGTGCCCACAATGAACTTAGGCTGTATCCATGGGGGTGACAATCCCAATCGAATTTGCGGTCACACTGAACTCCAGTTTGATATACGTCCGCTGCCTGGGATGCAGCTTGCAGATCTACGGGAAGAGCTAAACAAACGCATACTTACCATTCCACAAGACAATAAAATTCAGGTGAAAGTGACCTCTTTATTCCCCGGTACTGCGCCCTTTGAACAAGATGCACATTCAGAGTTAGTTAAAGCTGCAGAACAACTCTGTGGTCACCCAGCTGAAAGTGTTGCCTTTGGCACCGAAGCGCCCTACTTGAAGAGTTTGAATATTGACACTATTGTGCTCGGCCCCGGCGATATCGATCAAGCACATCAGCCGGATGAATTTCTCGCCCTGGATCGTATCAACCCTATGGTCAATATTCTGCGCGACTTGATTGGCCGTTTTTGCCTATAAAGAGCCTGCGCCCGCCTCCAGGCAGTAACACTAGAAGACTTGCACACGGTAATAATTAGTGAGCGACGATAACGCCTCCCTGAACTGGTTTCGCCACGCGGCACCTTACATCAACGACCTGCGCGGTCGCACTCTAGTAGTTGGTATTCCCGGCAATGCTCTAGAGCATGCCAACTTCCGCAATCTGGTACATGATTTGGCCCTGCTTGCCAGCCTTGGGGTTAGATTGGTTGTTGTGCACGGTGCGCGAGAGCAAATCAATCGAGCCCTGGATGATCGCGGCATTGAAAACCGATTTCATGAGAACCAGCGTATTACCAATCGTGAGACATTGGAGATTGTTAAGTCCGTAGTGGGTAAACTGCGCTTCGATATTGAAGCCGCTTTTTCCCAGGGGCTGCCAGACTCGCCTATGGCGCGTTCGGCCCTCAAAGTAGTCTCAGGCAATTTTGTTACAGCACGCCCCTGTGGCGTACTGGACGGGGTAGATCTGGGCTGGACCGGCACCGTGAGGCGCATGGACGTGAGCACCCTGGAGCAAACTCTGGACCAAGGCTCTCTAGTACTCCTTTCCCCCCTGGGTACATCCCTGACTGGGGAGCTATTCAATATCAATTACCTCGACTTGGCCGCCGAAGCTTCCAGGGTATTACGTGCCGAAAAACTGGTGCTATTCCGCGAACCTGAGCAACTCCAAGTGGACGGAAATACGATACATGAGCTGAGCATACTGCAAGCGGAACAGGTCTCACCCAAAGTTCAAAGCGCAACTCTAAGCTGCGCCATTCGAGCCTGTAACGCCGGAATTGCCCGCACCCACTTGCTCAGTTTTTGCCAAAATGGAGCCTTAATTCAAGAGCTGTTTCGCAGAGAAGGGGCCGGAACCATGATTTACCGAGACAGCTATGAAGTGGTACGCAGGGCGCGAATTACCGATGTAGGCGGTATCCTCGGCCTAATCCGACCGCTAGAGAAAGATGGCGTTTTGGTACGGCGCTCCCGCGAGAAACTCGAGGCAGAAATCGAACACTTCACCCTGGTAGAAGTGGACGGCACTCCAGTTGCCTGTGCAGCCCTATATCCGATTAAAGATGCCAGTGGAACAACCACAGCAGCCGAAGTCGCCTGCCTTGCCAGCCATCCGGAATTTCGCGGTGGCGGGCGTGGTGCCAAGCTGATGCGCCACCTTGAGCGACAAGCACAATCAGTTCAGGTCGATGAACTCTACGTCCTTACCACCCAGACTGAGCACTGGTTTATCGAACAGGGCTTTGAGCAAGTCGGTATCAGTGAGCTGCCTACCGCGCGGAAGTCCCTGTACAACATTCAGCGCAATTCGAGAATCCTGCGTAAACGCCTGGGGAAAAGTCAGCCCACTTAGTCATAAAAATTTGAAATGCTCATCCTTAATAATCCTTTGATCGGTAGTTTTTACGCAAAAATATCCCAGGAAAGTCCATTTTTTGTTAAGCTGGCGCATTCATTGTTGCCAGCTGGAATCTGTGACTTATGCCCCAATACCGCTCCCGCACCTCTACCGCCGGTCGCAATATGGCCGGAGCCCGCGCCTTGTGGCGTGCCACCGGTATGACGGATGAGGATTTCCACAAGCCGATCATTGCTATTGCCAATTCTTTTACCCAATTTGTCCCTGGGCATGTGCACCTGAAGGATATGGGACAGCTTGTCGCACGGGAGATTGAACGCGCCGGCGGCGTGGCCAAGGAATTCAATACGATCGCTGTGGATGACGGTATCGCAATGGGTCACGACGGCATGCTCTATAGCCTGCCCAGCCGCGAAATTATCGCTGACTCAGTGGAGTACATGGTCAATGCCCACTGTGCCGACGCCCTCGTTTGTATCTCCAACTGCGACAAGATCACTCCGGGAATGATGATGGCAGCCATGCGCCTGAACATTCCAGTTATCTTTGTCTCCGGTGGCCCCATGGAGGCCGGCAAAACCAAGTTGGCTGACCACAAGCTCGACTTAGTAGATGCTATGGTGATCGCCGCTACAGATACGGCCTCCGACGAGGAAGTTGCTGAGTATGAGCGCTCTGCCTGCCCGACCTGCGGCTCCTGCTCAGGAATGTTTACAGCGAACTCCATGAACTGCCTGACCGAGGCCCTGGGGCTTTCACTCCCTGGTAACGGCACCATGCTAGCGACTCACGCCGACCGCAAGGAGCTATTCCTCCGCGCTGGCCGCGAGATCGTAACCCTGACCAAACGCTACTATGAGCAGGATGACGAAACTGCCCTGCCGCGCAACATCGCCAACCGCACAGCCTTCCGCAATGCCATGGCTCTCGATATCGCCATGGGAGGCTCCACAAATACCATCCTGCACCTGCTGGCAACCGCTCAGGAAGGTGAGATTGACTTTACCCTGGAAGATATCGACAGCCTCTCCCGTGAGGTTCCACAGCTGTGCAAGGTTGCCCCCAATACCGAGAAATACCATATAGAAGATGTACACCGCGCCGGTGGTGTAATGGCCATCCTCGGGGAGTTGGAGGCCGCAGGTCTTATCGACTCTTCACTACCAACCGCCTACGGTGGTTCGCTCGCCGATGCCCTGGCGCGCTGGGATATTTGCCGCACGGACGACCAATCTGTAGTGGAATTCTATCGCGCGGGCCCCGCAGGCATTCCCACCCAAACAGCTTTCAGCCAGGAATGCCGCTGGTCCACTTTAGATGCAGACCGCCAGCGTGGCTGTATCCGTTCTGCTGAGCACGCCTACTCCTCTGAGGGAGGGCTCGCCGTTCTCTTTGGTAACCTGGCCCCCAATGGCTGTGTAGTGAAGACTTCCGGCGTCGATGAGTCGCTGTGGAAATTCGAAGGCCCCGCCCACGTAGTAGAAAGCCAGGAAGAGGCGGTTTCCAATATCCTCGAAGGGAAGGTCAGTAAAGGTGAGGCTGTTATCGTCCGCTACGAAGGTCCTAAAGGTGGACCTGGTATGCAGGAGATGCTCTACCCCACCAGCTACCTAAAGTCCAAGGGGCTTGGGGAGCACTGCGCATTAATTACCGATGGCCGCTTCTCAGGCGGTACTTCGGGCCTCTCTATTGGACATGTATCACCGGAAGCAGCATCCGGAGGTAATATCGCTCTGGTTCGCAATGGAGACCTGATACGTATTGATATTCCAGCGAGGAAAATTGAAATCGTTATTGAGGAAAGTCAGCTCGACAAGCGACGCCGGGAAATGGAAGAAAGTCCCAACGGCTGGAAACCTGTTGAGGAGCGCCCCCGCAAGGTCAGCAAGGCACTGAAAGCCTATGCCATGCTCGCCACCAGCGCAGACCGAGGTGCCGTGAGAGAAATTGACTGATTAAAACTGCTCGAAAAAAGCGGCCCCTAAGGGCCGTTTTTTTTATTCCGCTATTTTGTAACTGATTCGATTGCGTACCCCGTAGCGCTCCACTGGTTGGCCAGCTTCCATTTGAGGCCGATACTTAAATCGTTCTGCCGCAGCTATCGCAGAACGATCGAACACACGGGTTGGGTTACCATTAGAGTCATAACCACCAACAACACGAGCATCTCGTACAGCCCCTGTTTTTGTCACTGTAAACTCTACAACAACATATCCTTCTATTCCCCTGCGCAAGGCGGCACTAGGATATCGCGGTGCAGCTTTGTACACAGGCAAAGGATCTTGCGATACCTTCATCCCAGTCTCAGAAACTGGTGTTGGAGAGCCTATTTGAATATTCAGCTTAACCGGCAAAACTTCAGCCTGCTCCATTCGCATATTCGGCTGTTCAATGACTGTTTGTGGTGGTGCAGGTGCCTCATAATTTTCGGTAACAATCACCTTTTTCGGCATATGTACCGATTTAATTTGTGGCAACAACTCAACTGTTGGCTCTTCAATATCAGTTGCCACTAGCTGACTCATTAAAAAGAGCAGCCCCACTGTTGTCACGGCAGCATATCCCAGGCCCTTCACGTAGCCTGCAAGTAAATGCTGGGGGAAAAACACGGGGTTGGGAATTGACTGACAAGCTCTATCCATAACACCTCTCCTATTATTTTTAGGGTGCAATAAGCGGCATTCTTGTGCCGAAAATGGAAAAGCTGATCAGCTGACTTAATCATTAGTCAATTTACAAAAAAATGCAAATAGTCTGTTAATACAGGTTATCTCAAAATTTTGTATCGGCACTAATAAACAAACAGGTATAAAAAAAGCCACGCATTTCTGCGTGGCTTTTAAGGGGCCTAAGAAGTTAACCGGAATTAAATTGCCAGTTGCTCTTCACGCTCCTTTTCACCTTCGACAAAGGATATCCACTGTTCAGCGAACTTCTCTGAGCGCTCATCTTTACGTGCAAGTTTGAGGCTCTTTAAAGCTGCGTCATAACGCTTAAGGTTGGCATTCGCCATACCCATTACGATATGCAGCTGATCGACACGCTTGATACCACCTTTGGCCAGAGCTTTTTTACCCATAGAAAGGGCTTTCTCGTTCTGATCCAGGTCCAGGTAAATACCGGCCAGGCGTGAATAGATCTCACCTTTATCAGAAAGCTGTGCTGCCGCTTCCAACTGGGGAATAGCTTTCTGCAGCTCTTGAGACATCTGGTAAGCCTGAGCTAGGGTTTCCAGGTTTTTAGATGTGCGTGGGATCTTCTTATCTTCGATACCCTTGGCAATCACCTTAGCTCCTTTATAAGGCATTTCATGCCCCATAAAGAGATACCCCATATTTAGCAGGTCTTTATCCTTCTCCAAAGCGCCGGCAAGGTAAGCTGCTTCCATCATGTGCAGCTGATCCTTATCGCGCTTCAGTTCACCGTATACCGCTCCAAGGGTTTTGTAATACGCTGGCTTCGGATAGTACTGCACCAGTTTTTCTAGAACGGCAGCTACTTTCGGGTAGTCTCCGCGCTCGAAGTAAACATATTGCTGTAAGCCGAACCAACCTTCCTTCGGTATCTTGCCCTCTTTTTCAAACATGGATACCGCTATATTGATATCCGAGAGAGCCTTATCCTGATTGCCAATCTGGTTGTAAGCCTGAGCACGTAGTGCGTAGGAGTCAGCAGTGATACGATCAGAAACTTTAAACCACTGATTCAAGTAGTTGATCGCCTGCTTGTAATCCTCAGTTACGAAGTACAGCTGGGCAAGAGTAAACAGGGTGCCCACTTCCAAAGCTACCGGCAGGTTTTTCTCACCCTGGGCCAGTACCTTTTTAAAGTAAGGGATCGCCTCTTTATAGTTTTCAGTGCTGTAATAAACAACACCGAAGAAGTTGTACATTTGTGCAACTTCGTAGCCGTTGTACCGCTTCTTGCTTGCGTCCATCTCTTTCAGCGCTGCAAGAGCACCCGCCCAATCCTCTGCATCAGCAGCCTCTTGAGCTTTTTCCAGCTTCTTGTACGCAGCTTCACGCATAGCCGGAACTTTACGGGTCTTTTGCTTGCTCGGCTTTTTTTCTTCCTGCGCTTGTGCTGAAGCGAATGGCGCTGACACACCGACAGCTTCTAACACTGTGACGCTGACCGTCGGCGCAAGAACCAAGGGTAGCGCTACGGACGTGCGCAGAGCGAACTTGGACAAACCTTTAGTGATGGTCGTCAACTTCATAGTGCTTCCCCTTTAGTCCTTAGCCATGTTAAAGCTGATCTTGGTCCTAACATTAGGAACTTCGGTCGGCTTGCCATCGACTACCCGCGGCTTGTACTTGTACTTCAATGCGGACTTCAGGGCAGACCGATTGAAAACCGTTGTGGGCTTACCTTGCAGAGTGAAGGCTTCAATTACAATCGGATCACGTACTGAACCGTTTGTCGTTACGGTGTACTCAACGATTACATAACCTTCCATACCACGCTGTAGAGCGCGACGAGGATACTGCGGCTGTACTTTTACGATCGGTAGATAGTCACCTTCACCAAAGCTGAAACCAGACAGCTTAACGTTGCCTCCCGCAGAGGGGGCAGCGATATTGATGCTGCCATCAAGATCCGGCTCCTCAAAATCGGGCTCCGGCATCTCCGGTGGCGGAGTTTCGGGCTCATCTGGTTTTACCGGCTTAGCGGTGTCGTACTGTGTTTCAATCTTCGTATCAGGCATCACCACATCGGCAACTTTGAACTGCTCCTTCTCCTCAGGAGCTTTCATATTTGCCGCAATCAGCTGATGCATGGTGAAGATGAGGCCAAAGGTCGTGGCTACCGCCAATGTACCTGCCCCAAGAAGTCTTACCGGATTCATAGCTGTTAACTCTTCTCTGTAGCGACGGAAACTTTCTTGATACCAATCTTCCTGGCTGCTTCTGCAATCAGGGCAATCTTCTCAATGCTTGCTCCCTTATCGGGCTGAATTACCAACCACCCTTTCGGGTTTTCCGAGTAGAGACGCTCCAGGACAATTCGTACCTGACGCTCATCAACCTTCTCTTTGGCAATCCAAACCTCGTCACTGTCGTTGATCGCTACCAGGATAGAGGCGGCCTTGAGTT
Organism: Microbulbifer maximicatervae (SeqCode); assembly: GCF_052467815.1. Taxonomy (NCBI): domain Bacteria; kingdom Pseudomonadati; phylum Pseudomonadota; class Gammaproteobacteria; order Cellvibrionales; family Microbulbiferaceae; genus Microbulbifer; species Microbulbifer maximicatervae (SeqCode). The sequence continues at coordinate 1,905,596 of NZ_CP174326.1, read as the reverse complement.
CAGCGGTCGTCGCTTCCGGCTTCTCAACATCAGCACCCGGCTCCTTGATAAAGGTCGCAGTGACGATAAAGAAGATCAGCATGATAAACACCACGTCCAGCATGGGCGTGAGGTCAATTGCGCCGGCTTCTTCTTCTGCCGTATTTTGTCTTTTGCTCATAGCAACTCTCTTAGCGAACTTTTCCAGCGGGGGCTCAGGGAGCCCCCGGCGAAAGTATCTGGCTTGGCTAAACCTTCACAGTAAATAAGCAGGCTTATTCGCTGGTGTATGCTTAGTGATCCATCGTCAGATGATCTTCCAGCAGCTGGGTTTCACGCTCAGCTTTACGGGCAAGGTAAGTGTTGGCAAATACGCCTGACAGCGCTGCAACCATACCCGCCATTGTCGGGATAGTTGCCATGGATACACCACTGGCCATCTGCTTGGCGTCACCACCACCTGTAATCGCGAGAACATCGAACACGTTGATCATGCCCCAAACCGTACCCAACAGCCCAAACAGAGGGGCCAGGGCGACACAAGCTTGGATCATGTCCATATTGTCCTGAATTTTCTCGGATACCCGGGAAATCATTGCATAACGGATCTGGTGCGAAGCCCAGGATTTGCGCTCACCGCGCCCCTCCCATTGGTCTACCGCACCCTGAACGTCACTTTTCAAACCTTTGTTAAAGTAGAAAACACGTTCAAAAATCAGCGTCCACATAAAGAAGGTCAGGCCGGCGATCAGGAACAGTACTGGCCCGCCCGACGCCATAAAGGCGTTGACGGCGGCCCATGCGTCATTTAATGCGTGCATGTTGCCGCCTCCTCTTATTTACGCTCGGCGTTTTCTGCCACGATACCGGCACTCTGTTCTTCCAGAATGTGCAGGACACGCTTGGCACGACCATTTACTACGGTGTGCATCAGAACGGTTGGGATAGCCACAACCAGACCGAGAACGGTAGTGATAAGGGCTGAGGAGATACCACCTGCCATGGCCTTAGGATCACCTGCACCAAAGATAGTGATCGCCTGGAAGGTGATAATCATACCGGTAACGGTACCCAGCAGACCCAGCAGCGGAGCCACCATCGCGATGATTTTCAGCAGGTTGAGGCCGGATTCGATTGCCGGACGCTCTTTCAGTACCGCTTCTTCCATCTTCAATTCGAGAGTTTCGCCGTCTACACCTTTGTTCTCTTCCGCAACAGCCAGTACACGACCCAGCGGGTTATTGGTGTTCGGAGTAGAGGAACGCAGCTGAGCATTCACCTTGGCACCAACGCCAGTCAGGACGATCAGGCGGAAGATAGCCAACAGCATCGCGAAAGCACCAACAGCAGAGATGATGTATCCCACGATGCCACCCTGGTGCCAACGCTCTATGATATCAGGGCTGTTGATCATGGCTTTCAGGTAGGAACCACCGGTAGGACCAGTCGGGTCTACACCGAAGGCACTGAAACCACTGGTAGAAGATTGCAGAGCTTCAGCCATGCCTTGGAACTTGGCGTCCGGCTGACGGATCAGCTCAGCCATTTTGTAGGCATTGTTCATTTCCAGGTATTTACCATTGGAAACCAGGTTGAAGTTACCTACGCGAACCACTTCCTGATCAGCCTGTTCACCGTTGGGCTTGATCACGGTCGCGTTAAACTTAACGATTTTGCCGGATTCAACGGTTTCACGCTGAATTTCAAACCACAGACGCTCGATTTCCTCGATAGTCGGCAGTTTGGTAGCAGTATTCATCTTGGCCAGAAGACCGTCGATGAACTCTGTACGACCAGGATACTGGGCAGAAACCAGAGAGGTACCAACATTCGCGCGCAAGTCTGCTGCAGTAGAAGACATGTGGCCGAACAGCTCTTTCAGAGAGCCCATACGCTCATCCAACTGTTGACGCTTCTGGTCTACAGCAACTTCCTGCTCCTGGTACTTCTTCTCCAGTTCAGCAGAACGCTTTTCTTCAGCGGTACGGGTGTTTTTTGCTTGGTTCAGCAGGGCGTTTTGGTTCGCTTTCTGACGACGGAACTCAGCTTCGCGCTGCTTGTGTTCTTTGGACTCGGCAACTTTGGATTGCTGAACCATTTTCAGCAAATCGTCCAGGGAAGCAGCCTTCTCTTGAGCAACTGCGGAGAAGCTGATCAGACCAGCTGCTGCCGCTACTAAAACGCGTTTGGCGAAAGAGGTTTTCATTGCGCTGCCTCCGGAGCCGGGATCGGCATGGTCATGATGTCGATAGTGGCCTGCTTCTTGGCAATTTTCAGACCGTTCATGAGAGCGCGGCGGTATTCACCAGCATCGATCTCAACCCACGCTTTTTGCCCTTTGTCATAAGCGAGGGAAATTTCAGCATCAGTAGTCTGAGCCAACAAGGCAATACGGCCGATTTGCAGGACGCTTACCTCACGCTCCTGACCAGCAACAGTCAGAGTATCGCGGTAAGAGTCGATCTTACGGGCATATTCCGCTTCGAAGTTATACAGCTCCAATACCTGGCGGAATTTCTCCGCAACACTGACATCGGAACGGTCCATGGTGCTCTTAACACCATTCAGGTTAGCCATACGCTCTTCAAGCTTGAACGGTGCGTCCAGCTCAATGAACTGCTCCAGGCCGTCCAGCATACGCAGGATCAGCGGCTGAATCTGACGCTCAATGACAGTAACGTTGGCAATAGACTCATCCAGATCGTTAATTACTTCGAGCTGGTTAGCCAGCTGCTTTTCCAGCTGACGGTTGTATACGCGCAGACCATCGATTTCTTTATTTACCACCTTGAAGTCCTGCAGCAGGCTGCTGGTTTCGTCGGCGATCTTGTCGATGCGCTTTTGCGATGCCTGGGCCGCAGTGGTTTTCTGCTGGCCGACGGCGAGTACGTTATCGAGAGTATCCGCAGTGGCTACGCTGCCGTAGAGCGCGCCGGCAGACAGCGCAGTGGTCAGCGCCACAGCCATGAATCGCTTGGTTTTCATTAGACCCCCCAGTGGGTTCAATATTTCACAACATGGTCGCGATGAGTTAGCTGCCACAACGCGGTGTCCTTTTGTTTTAAAAACATTGGTTAGAAGACAGCTAAGAGCCGCACATTGTAAACAGCCGATTTGATTATTCAAATGCCGATTGCCAGCATCGGCCCGCTTGGGTAGCAAGGTAACACTTGGGTAACATCCCCGGGTCACTTGCACACATTCGCGGCGACGTTCCTTGTGTAAGCTGTTGGAGAATTTAACAGATCGATCAACTTTTGATCAAATTGTTTTTATTTAAATCTGTCATATTGGACTAATGAGTAGTTGTACTCATTCCTGTCTGAGGCCGGGTAACACTCGCGTACCGACTCGACCCAAGAGTCATCAATATCGGGAAAGAAAGCATCCCCGTCGATTTTTGCGTCTACTTCAGTGATATACAAACGGGTAGCAAGCGGCAGTGCCTGGCGGTAAATTTGTGCTCCACCAATGACCATCACTTCGCTTGCCCCGCTATCTTTGGCACTGTCTTGAGCCAGACTCAGGGCTTTGTCCAGAGACTGGACCACCTCAACGCCATCCGCAACCCAATCTGTATTACGCGTAATGACAATATTTACGCGCCCCGGCAGTGGTCGACCAATAGACTCAAAGGTCTTTCGTCCCATTACTACTGGCTTCCCCATGGTGGTCCGCTTAAAAAACTGCAAATCGCCGGAGATGCGCCAAGGGAGCTCATTGTCCTTGCCGATAGCACCATTACAAGCAACCGCCGCGATCAAAGCAATAGAAACCGTCATTACTGCTCCTTAAACCGCTACGGGTGCCGGAATATGTGGATAGGCTTCGTAACCCTTGAGCTCAAAGTCCTCGAAACGGAAAGAAAACAGGTCTTTGACTTCTGGGTTCAGGTGCATTTGCGGCAGAGGCAGTGGATCGCGCTGCAATTGCAGCTCGACCTGCTCCACATGGTTCGAGTAGAGGTGAGCATCGCCAAAGGTATGAATAAAGTCGCCGGGCTGCAAACCACATACCTGTGCCAGCATAAGGGTCAGCAAGCTATATGAGGCGATATTGAAAGGCACCCCCAGGAAAATATCTGCGCTTCGCTGGTACAGCTGGCAGGACAACTTGCCGTCAGCGACATAGAACTGGAACAGGGCGTGACAGGGAGCCAGGGCCATGCGTCCTTCACGGGCATTATCAGCAGGTGAAACACCTTCATCTGGCAGATCCGCAGGGTTCCAGGCGCTAACCATCAATCGCCGGGAGTCCGGGCGGGTTTTCAACTGGTGTACCAACTGCTCAATCTGGTCGATCTGGCGACCATCCGAAGTGGGCCAGGAGCGCCACTGATGGCCATATACAGGGCCCAGATCCCCGTCCTCTGTCGCCCACTCATCCCAAATCCGCACCTTATTGTCCTGGAGATAGCGGATATTGGTATCCCCCTGCAAAAACCACATAAGTTCGTGAATAATCGAGCGCAAATGGCACTTTTTAGTGGTGATCAGCGGAAAACCCTCCGCCAAATTAAAGCGCATTTGATAGCCAAATACACTGAGAGTACCAGTGCCGGTGCGGTCACCTTTAACGGTGCCGTTATCGCGCACATGGCGCATTAGATCGAGATACTGCTTCATCTACTGCTATGCTCCGCCTTTAACTCGGGAAGACCCTGCTTTCTTACCTTTCTTCTCAGTTCTTCCCTCGGGAAGCGGCTGAGTCTTATAACTCCACACCAGCAATGCCATGCCGGCAATAATCATCGGCAGGCTCAAAAGCTGCCCACGAGTCATCCATCCAAATAAATCAAAACCAATATGCCCATCGGGCTCCCGGACAAATTCCACCAGGAAGCGGAATACACCGTAGAGCATCACGAACATACCACCCACCGCGAGTCGAGGACGCGGCTTACTGGAGAACCACCAGAGCAGCGCAAAGAGTACCAACCCCTCGAGGAAGGCTTGATACAGCTGGGATGGGTGCCGGATCAGAAGGTCCGGGTCCTTTGGAAAGACCATGCCCCAAGGGCCTTCAGTTTCACGCCCCCAAAGCTCCTGGCCAATAAAATTACCGATCCGCCCAAGCCCAAGACCGATGGGCACCAAGGGGGCGACGAAATCAATTAGAGCAGGGAAGGTTGTACCAATTTTGCGCGCGTAGAGTGCCGTGGCCAACATTACCCCTATCAGCCCGCCGTGGAAGCTCATTCCCCCTTCCCACAGCCGGATCAGTGATATTGGGTCTTCGAGCAACTGGGGGAAGTTGTAAAAGAACATATACCCCAAGCGGCCACCGATAACGACACCAATGGCACAGTAGAGAATCAAGTCCTCAACTTCGGATTTAATGACCGGTGACCAGGGTTTGGCACTTCGGCGCAATGCCAACCACCAGGCCGCGACAAAGCCAGCCAAGTACATCAGCCCATACCAGTGCACTTTTAAGGGGCCTATTGCAAAGGCTACCGGGTCAATTTCGGGATAGGTCAGCATGGGGGAATCGCGATTGCTAATAAAGGGCGTATTATGGTCGTAAAGCCCCCCGCTGTGGAAGGGCAGCTTGCCCCTAGGGAAGATCCCCATGTGTCTACTGCTATTCGCCTATCAATGCCACCCGAAATACCCTCTGCTGTTGATCGCCAATCGGGATGAGTTCTATCAAAGGCCAACCGCAGCAGCGGAGCACTGGCCCGGGACCGGGCTAATTGCGGGTAGAGACCTTGAAGCTCAGGGAACCTGGGCCGGCGTATCCCCCGGCCGGGTCGCGGCTGTAACCAATATCCGGGAGCCTGGGACACCGGAACCTGTAGGAGCGCTTTCCCGCGGAGAAATACCGCAGAAATTCCTCAGCCAACAAATTAGCCCTGAACATTTCATCCACTACCTGGAATCCCAGCAATATCGAGGCTTTAACGCCCTGCTGTTTGATATTCAGAATCAAAACTCTCTCTTCTGTACCGGGAACCGGCACAAGCCATTTACTTTTGAACCGGGCATTCACGGTATCTCCAACGGAGCGCCGGACGAGCCCTGGCCAAAGGTGGAAAGGGGCAAAGCGGGGCTGGCAGAAATAATACCTGCGGCCGACCAACTGGTAACAATCGAGAGCTTTGTGGAGCCAGCACTGGCACTGCTCAAAGATCGTACCCGCGCGCCGGACCAACAACTCCCTCATACCGGGCTACCACTGGAGATTGAACGGGCACTCTCTCCGATATTCATTCAAATTGATGCCGATAGCTCGGCGACAGAACCAATGCTTCGCAATGGAGGCTACGGCACCCGCGCGAGTACCGTGATCACCATCGACCAGAGGGGGTGTGGCCAACTTTGGGAGCAAACTTTTATAAACGGCAATCAAAGTGGCCCCCTGCGCTACCTCACTACCCAGTCGCCCAATTAAGCGGGGTTAATCCTGATGGCAGACAAATTGTGCATAACTTTTTGTGCAAGCCTCTGCACCATATTTAAAAAAGCCCCAGTAAACTCGCCCCATTTTCACCCACGGGCGAAAAATTTGACGAAAAACTCATCATCCGCAAATCCCTACTCTAAAAAGAATGAAGCGCCAAGCAAATTTTGCATTTATTGCCATACTTACTTTCACAGACTGAAGTTGGTTGAGTTTCGCGCAAGCAGGACACCGACAGCAGTCTTAATAAAAGGAAGTCGCGCGGGACGCATGACACGTGCGAGTCACCGATAATATCCCTGAGTATCTGGATGGGCTCGCCACAGGTTGGGAAGGTATGAACGATCTGGCGCCCGGCATTTTCCAAAATATCGCACCGGGCCCCCGCAGAATCGCTGAGGTACCATGTCGTATTTCAACCCCGAGCATCGTAGACGCAAATCTGTACTTCCACTGCTGACACTGGGTAGCCTCTGTGTCTTCATTCTTTATTATGCTTTCGCAGCAAACCAGAAGACCGTACCCGTTTTACCGGAGAACGCTGTTCGCCCTCATTTAGTGCACTGGCTAGAGGAAAACCCTGATGCCTGGCCAGCCCAGGACCCCATTTTCAACCCCGCCGCTGTGCGCAAGATCTACCAGCGCACGGATTACCGCTTGCTTTGGTTCGATAACTACAGCCTAAGTGATAGTGCCAATGACCTGCTGAAACAACTCACAGCTGCCAGCTCCGGCAATCCGAGCAGCATGGTCGACTACCGCTACCACCTGGGGTACTTCGATCGCACCCTCCGCGATACTCCACAACGTCTGCAGATGGCAGCCGTATTGGATATCTTACTGACCGATGCCTTTGTGTCCTACGCGCAAGATACCCAGCTGGACAGGCTCAAGCCCAAAACCCGCCCGCGCCGGGGTGTCACACCGGTTCTGCGGGATAGCGAAGGTTTCCGCTTGGTTGCTACCAGCACCGCTCAACAGCAGGCTTCCAGTGAACCCAGCGGACGCAAGTACTTCCGCGGATATGATCGCGCAGCCAATCTCGGCAGCAATGTACGCAGCCGCTATTACTCGCGGGAATACAATGCGGATACTTCCGGCAATTACTCAGGACGCAATTATTCCGGTAGCACTCGCACCTATGAGCGCAGCCGATACCGTTCCTATCGGGACAACAATAGTGGCTCGGGTTCTGGCAGTCGCGTTTATTACAACCAGGGGCGGTCAAATACTGCCGCCCCACCGGTGAGATCTGAAAACAGTGAGGGGCCTTACTACGAGGAAAACCGGCCCTATGGCAACGATGTAAGAGCGCTGCGCGGTGAACTTCAACGGCTGCGCAAGATTTCTTCCAGCGGTCGCTGGCGTCCGATCCCGGCGGGTCCCGCCATGACCATGGGTGCACGCCACCCACATGTGGGCCTCCTGCGCAACCTGCTCTCCCTATACGGTGATTACCAGTCTTACTACAGCTACGGTGGCACTGATCGCAATCGCTTCGATCGGGGCCTTCACCAAGCGGTGGTGCGCTTCCAGAAGCGTCACGGCCTGAGAGCAGATGGTATTGTCGGTCGCTCAACTCGCAAACGCCTGAACTTATCCCCAGCTGCGCGCGCCCGCATTGTGGAAATGAATATCAAGCGCCGCGAAGAGTTGCCGGAACAATTGGGCAGCCGTTTTATCCAGGTCAATATTCCTGCGTATCGTCTCAAATACGTGGAAAACGACCAGGTCAAACTGGCGATGAATGTGGTCGTCGGCAAGAAAAAGCACGCAACGCCTGAAATAACCACCCGTGTCAGCAAGGTAGTCTTTAACCCCACTTGGACAGTACCGCGCAGTATCCTGGTGAATGAGATACTCCCCAAAGCTCGTAAAAACCCTGCGGGTATGGAAAAAATGGGATACCGGGTGATTAGCGGTAGGGGGGAAAAACTGCCCCTGACCCCGCAAAACCTATCTGCAGCAGGTGCGGGTTCCTACCTGATGCGCCAAATGGGTGGTGAGGAAAACATATTGGGACGTGTCAAATTTGAAATCCCCAATATTCACGACGTGTACCTGCACGATACGCGCGCGCGCAAACTTTTTTCCCTGACCACTCGGGGCTATAGCCATGGCTGTATCCGCCTGGAAAAACCCCGCCATTTGGCCGAAGCACTACTTCGTCCCCAAGGGGATTGGGATCAGTGGCGTATCGATCAATTGACCACAGGAGAGGAAACCACGGAAGTGGATATGTCCCAATTGGTGAAGGTTTATATCACCTACTGGACTGCCTGGGTCGATGGTCAGGGCAACCTGAACTTCCGCCCGGATATTTATGGCAAAGATGGACTGACCGATAATCAATTTTAAAAGAAACCGGGGCGGCTATACGTCGCCCCGGTTATAACCAGGGAATTATTGAGCGTGTTATTCCATTAATTAGCCATTCTTAAGCAGCACCATTCCTGAAAATTATTTAAAGACTATCAGTCACAAGTTATCAATGTGAGCACAGTGATAAATCTCACTGATTTCTCAGTGCTTGCAGGGGTGACTTATGGGTGCTGCCAACAATTCACTTTGCGCTTTTTTGCCACGCAACCAACTAACCTCCCTCAGGGCGAGTACCGCTGCGATTGCCATAGCAATATCGCTGGGCATTCACTCACCACAAATACTCGCCGAAGTTAAAGATACCGTCGAACCTGACCTGATCGGCAGTCGCGATCCTTTTTTACCTCAGGGCAGGCAATTTTCCCTACTCAGCGAAGCGTTAGCACGCTATCAAACCCTGGCACAAGGTAACTACTGGAAACCGCTCAGTGCTGGACAACCTATCACACCGGGCAGTCGCAGTCCCCGGGTTGCGCAATTGAGAAGCCTGTTAATGCTCTATGGTGATCACCATCCCGAAGAGTACGGAGCAGATACTTCTAAAGCAGATGTCTACGACAAAAAATTGCAGCAGGCCGTTAAACGGTTTCAGAAACGTCACGGATTAAAGCAAACGGCACTGGTTGATGAGGGAACCCGGAGTCGACTCAATACCCCGCCAGATAAAGTTGCCAAAATTCTGGCAGCAAATATTGAACGCTGGAAACAACTCCCCAAGGATTTAGGGCCTCGCTATATCATCGTGAATGTCCCGGAATTTAATTTGCGCCTAATTGAAGGCGATAAAGAGCAGTTCCGTATGCGTGTGGTTGTGGGAAAACCAAAACACAAAACACCGCAAATCGCTACCCGTATGACGCGACTGGAATTTAATCCTGTATGGCGTGTCCCGCCCAGTATTGCGCTGCGGGAACTTTTACCCAAGGGCAGTTCCGCCCTCAGGGCAAAAGGTTATCGCCTGATGAATCATCGGGGCAGATCGGTGCCTTTTACTCGTGGAAATGTGGCTGCAGTGCGTCGAGGGCAAGTTTCGCTGCAGCAAAAAGGCGGACCGGGGAATGCTTTGGGAAGAGTGAAATTTGTTATCCCCAATCGGCAGGCCATTTTTCTCCACGACACAAATAGCAAGCATTTATTTAAAAAATCACAAAGGGCCTTTAGCCACGGTTGTATTCGCCTGGAAAAACCATTGCAGTTTGCTCGCATGATGTTAGCCCAGCAAAACAAGTGGAGTGATGCCCGTATCAATCGCGCGCTGGGAAGTGGTCGCACCCATGGCGTTGCCCTTAAAAATCCCCTACCGGTTTATATCGCTTACTGGACTGCCTGGATCGATGAAAATGGGCAGCTTCAGTTTCGGCCGGATATCTATAACCGGGATCAGTAATAGGAGGTGACGGAGTGAAGCGGAATAAGAGCTATAGGGACTACTGAGTTATCAGTATGGCAAATGGCCCATTCCAGCTCGGCATCGCCGCACTGATAAGCCTCGTAATTGCCTCGGCCAGCCCTTTGAATGCTTCATTTACTGGGCAGACCGATGTCATTATTGAGCCAATCAGTTCGACCCAGCAATTGCGCGATACCGCTCAGGCCTACCGAGTGTTAGCGAAAAACTGGCGACCGATTGCCCAGGGAAAAACTTTACAGCCCGGAGACAAAGGCCCTCGTGTCCTGCAACTACGTAATTTGCTGGCACTTTATAAGGATTTTCACGGTCAGCCCGGGCCGCTTTCCGCCCCGCAAAAAGATCCCCGAAGATTTGACAGTGCACTCCAAGCAGCAGTGGAGCGCTTTCAGGAACGTCACGGACTGAACGTTACCGGCATCGCCGGTGAAGACACACTTGCAGCCTTGGCCGTCTCGCCAATGGAGCGCGCTCAGCAAATGGAATTGAATGCATCCCGATGGGAACAGCTAAAACTCCCTGAAGATGACCGCTATGTAATTGTCAACGTGCCCGACTATCGCTTACAGCTTATCGAAGATGGTTCGGTTGCTCTCGATATGAAAACCGTCGTGGGAAAAAGCAGTACGCGCACACCGAATTTACGCACGCGGATAACCAATATTGTTTTCAGCCCAACCTGGACAGTCCCCCGAAGTATTCTTGTCACCGAGCTTTTGCCCAAGGCACGACACAACCCAACAGCCATGCACAAGCGGGGTTATCGAGTAGTGCAATATCGCAGCGGTAAATCGTCCCCTATTACAGAGGAGACTATTGCCAAGGCAGCCGGTGGGCACGCTACTTTGAGGCAATTGAGTGGCCCTGAGAATACTCTGGGGAAAGTGAAATTTGTTATCCCCAATAAGCAGGCTATTTTTCTTCATGACACCCAAGCTCAAAGCCTGTTTAAACTTCGCCAGCGGGCATTAAGTCACGGATGCGTAAGGCTACAAGCACCAGAAGAATTAGCGTACTTTCTTCTCCGTGACCAGGGTTGGGATAGAACTCGGGTAGCACAGGCAGCGAATGGGCATGATGCTCTGAATGTAAAGGTTAAGGGGTCACCCCGTATTTACATTGTTTATATGACAGCATGGATAGATAGGGATGGGCGCCCCCAATTCCGCCCTGATATTTATCATCGTGACAAAGAGATACCCTATCCAAATTAAAGGAGCTTATCTATAAATAACTCCGTACGGACTACCCGTCGATATTCCTGACAAGTCTTACATAGTTATCAATTCTAATGGCATCCTCAGGTGCCCCACCTGGCGGAGGCCCCATAGCTCTCTGCATATTTCCATCAGTCATGAAAGGGGGCTCAGGCATTGGTGGGCGCCGTTGAGGGCCATCACCATCAGATTGCGGTCTACCTAAACCTTTTATGTGATATCCCCCATCCTTATAAACAGCGACCTCATCCAATTGTCCAGATTTTGGATCACTTCGTTGAGCCCCAGCTCCATGCAGATCTACCCATTTCTCCGCCATATACCCCATAGCTCGACCGAAACTAATGTAGTTTGCAGAGGCTCCTGCTTTTCTACTATTCACATGGGTTGTACTAGTCCAAAACCAGGGAAAATCTTTTTCCTTACTTTCATTCTTGATAGAGCTGATTTCGAAAATAGAATCAATAGACGCAGAAGTCGTTTTATTTGGAGAACGTTGGTAATCAACGATACTCTGTAGCTCTTTTGCATTAGGCAGGCGCCAGTCGCTGTGGCCTAGGAAATTTTGTGCATTTTTCTCCTCTGCCCAGGCTAAGGCCTCCTGCCAGTTCATTCCTTTCCGGCTATCAGATTTCATCCACATTAAACCCGTTGCCAGATCGGAAACGGTGCCATCTTTATTATCGACAAACTTATTCTTGCCATAAGCCTGGTTGCCGCGCACAAAGTAAGCATAGTTTCTCGGACCACCACCAGGAATTGCATAAGCTTTGATTCTGCCATCTGCTAAATTCAGGCCGAATACTGCAAGTGATCCTCTGAATACATCACCCGTGTAAATATTACTGGACCAGAATTGGGCATCGATAGTGCGTTCGCCCCTCTCTTCATCACCATAGGCGAATGCAAAATACCGGGTATCAATAAAGGGCTTAGCATTACTCTCACTTGGACCGGCGGGGTCAATACCGCTGAAGTTCATCAGGGAATATAGTTGTTTTATCGTCGGAAGACGCCAATCAGAATAGCCACCAAAACGCGCTTGATTCAATTTTTCAACATATTCCCCAACATCGCGGAAAGCGATCTTATCATCAGGGGTAACTTCACCATCCCTGTTTAAATCCGGGCTCTGGGTCCACATCAAACCGGTGACATTATCAACCACAGTAAGACCATCTTTAGCCAGGGAGTAATTCATCTTATTGAAAGAATACTGGGCATCCTGACCAAAGAAATCATCACCGGGCTTTGGCTTGGGAATGACATCCTTATCATCAAAAAATTGGACCTGTGCCGTATCTACTATTGGGTAACTAATAGAGTCTATTTTCTTTTCAGCATGTGCCGCTGCCATCAGGCTCAAGGAAGCCGAGATCAATGCGACCAAAGAAATATAGGGCAGCCGAGACCCGGCCCCAGATATGCTAGCCATAGTGTTTTACCGCAAGTGAAAAAGTAAAAGAACCAAGCTAGCATTATTTGGTTTTGATCTCAGGCAACTTCACATTTGTAAACACAACCTTACCAAGGTGCACAATCCATAACGGTGGCCAGCTATGCAAAGTGATCATTAGTTTTGGACTGATGATTCGACTGGCTTTGGAAATCCTTAGGGGACAGACCGGGCTATGCTAGCCAACTTAAACGGTTGGGTATCCATAGAAATACTACACTGGTAGCACCTACACATCTTGTATATACATGTGCATACAAATAATTGTGTACTCGATAGAGCTGAACTGTCTTTCTATATAGATAGATAAACCAGCCACTAATAAAGAAGGCTATCGAGCTCATGGCCGAAGGGGTGATCGGATAGCTCCCAAGTACACTGACGAAACCGCCCGATAAAACCTATAAGTCGCAGAAAAATAATTTTTTAGCGATTAGCGTGCAATGACAACGCTGTCTCCATCTTATTCAGTACTATCGACTGATCAGCAGTAAAAATTCCGGTTTCAGGTAGCAGAAAAGAAAAAATATACCACCGGGGCCATCTAATTATTTCCGAATTAGCAGCCTCAGGTTTGTAACAACTGGTTATTTTTTGTACATTTTCCGCCGTACCCGGTTGCGCCAACTAAGGCAAACCGACGAGAGATTTAACGACGAGGCGGAATTATGAAGAATCCATCCAGACGTCGATTCCTGGCAGTGACCTGCGCAACTGCGGCGGCCGTCAGCGCCGGACCGACTTTCGCAAAAGTAGGTAGCTCCCGCACCCTGAAAATGCGCAACCTGCACACCGGGGAGAAGCTGGAGGCCGCCTACTGGACTAACGGAGATTACAGCAGCGGAGGCCTGAAGCAGTTCAACAAATTGCTTCGTGACCACCGCGCCAACGAAGTGACCCGAATGGACCCCAAGCTTCTGGATATCGTCTACAAGCTGAAGGAGAAGTTCAATTACAACGGCACCATTGAGATTATCTCTGGATACCGTTCACCTAAAACCAATGCCAAGCTGCGTGCAGCTGGCCGAGGCGTAGCGAAACGCAGTTACCACACACGTGGTATGGCCTTGGATATCCGTATGCCGGGAGTGTCCCTGTCGAAGTTGCGCCAGGCAGCACTCAACCTGAAAGCGGGCGGTGTCGGATACTACCCGAAGAGTAACTTCGTACACGTGGATACTGGCCCTGTACGTCGCTGGTAATCCCCACCCAACAGATACAAAAAACCCGGCAGTCGCCGGGTTTTTTGTTATGCCTGTGAGAGCAAGATTTATTCACCATCAACCGGTAAGCTAACCGGCATCACATCCTGATCGGATACTGGCACTTGGGTAGTACCTGCCATCAACCCGGCGATACGCTCGAGAAGTTTGCGTGCCTGCGCCAATTGGGTCAGTTCCGCCAGCTCAATCGGGTCTTCCATTTGCAACAACAAGCTCTCGAAATCCACAAAAGCCTGCTCTAAAGCTGTCACCTGATGTCTATCCAGTAACAGCTCCGCCAAGCCGCCCCCACCAGTGGGAATCCAGTTTGACTGGAGAGTTGCCATAATCGCCAATATCGCCTGCTTTGAATCGGCAGCGCGGCTACTTTCCACATCGCTCTCAGAACTCTCCGGCAACCTGCGCAACAGCTGCTCATCAATCACCCGGGTGTGCGCTGCACGGATTTGCTGCAATCGGGCAACCGGGCCAAGGGATAGATAGGGCCGCGACAGGCTGTTGGCTGCCGTCGGCCAACGGCGGGCCAAGCCTGCCATATCCTCTTCCACACCTTTAACGATCAAGCGGGTTAGTTCACGGCGCCGATTGACGGCCAGGGCCTCGGGTTTTTCCCCATCGGACTTAGCCAAAAACTGTTCCGCAACCCGCTCGCTGGTGGGTCCCCAGAGCATGATTTCCAGGGCGTGAAAACCGGTGCTTGCCTCTTCATGTGCCGTCAGGCGGTGCTGCTTGCGCAAGTTCGTTAAAGTCAGATCAATGGCCGTATCGTTAACGATACCGCTCTCAGAATAACCCGGCACTGTATCCAGGTAGCCCGCCTGGGCCGGCCAACTATCTACTGATAACAGTAATTTTCTACCCTGGCTGCGCAACTCTCCCGAAGAAAAAGCCAACTGGATATAAGGCAGTGCAGCAGCAAATTCCCTGTGGGCATCCAGCCAGGCGAGCCTGGCATTTTCCAGCTTATTTTCATTCGGCTGAGCCAAGAGACCATCCACTTCACGCTGCAACGTTTCAACAGCGGCATGGGCGTGGATAACCTGGGCCTCACCCGCCTGCCAAATTGCCAGGGATAACTCGGTCGCAGCCTTTTCATTCACAGGTTGCGGCGCAATACTTTGTTGCGATACCTGCTGCGGTTTTTCTACCGCTTTTTGTTCACAGGCAGAAAGTCCGGCCAGGGCCCCGATTAAAACAGCCAGGGCCCGGTACTGGATAATAGATCCGTTCACTCAATTCCCCATCTTGTGCATTTCACAAATACTGGCAAGCACCTACTCACTCTCTTCCCGCAAACTGATCACCGGCCAGCCGCGAGCCTCAGCTTCTGCGCGTAGGCGATCATCCGGGTCCACCGCAATTGGGTGCTCAACTTCGCCCAGCAAGGGCAGATCATTGATGGAGTCACTGTAGAACCACTTTTCACTGTTGGCGTATTCCGGGTTGTGGGCCAGCCATTGGCGCAACCGGACAACTTTCCCCCCCTGATAACAGGGTTCACCAACGACCTTTCCGGTGAACTGCCCCTCATCCTCCTCAGGCTCAGTGGCCAGCAGGGTATCGACACCGAGGCGCGAGGCAATAGGCTCAACCACAAAGCGATTGGTCGCAGTGATAATCATGATGTGGTGGCCTTTGCGGCGGTGTTCGCCGATCAGCTCCTGGGCCCGAGGCAGCCACAATTCACTGATAACTTCCTGCATAAACTCGCTTTGCAAGTTATCCAATTGGCCACGGGAAAGCTGCGCCAGGGGTTCCAAGGCAAATTCCAGGTAGGCAAAAATATCCAGCTCACCGCGCTGGTAATCTTGATAAAAGCGATCGTTAGCCGAGCGGTAACGGGTCCCGTCGACATGTTCACGCTCCACCAGAAATTCGCCCCAGGCATGATCGCTATCACCACCTATCAGCGTGTTATCCAGATCAAAGATTGCCAAGTGCACCGTCGACTCTCCCATAACTATAGGTTCCCCATAAGCATTTGACCGCCAGGAAGCCGGAAACGTCCCCTGCGCGGCCGCTAATTTTACCTTGCGCCGCACGACAGCACACGGACTGCGTCACTGAATTGCTGTAAACCCCCCGCTGTGGAACAATGCAGAACAAGTAAGTGCAGCGCACGGCCGCACACAACAGTATTGAGGATGGTATTTTGGGCGACGGCAAGCCGGCACAGGCCGGACGAAAGAACCGCCGTAAGCCCGCCAAGCATTCGAATCGCAATGATAAAGCTCCGGCCAGTAACAAGAACCGGGGCACGAGTGGCGAGAGCAGCAGCAATATCGATGCCGAGGGGTTCCGCCCCAATGTCGGTATTATCGTGCTCAACGCCCGCGGTCAGGCACTGTGGGCGCGGCGGGTAGGTGGCAAGGACGCCTGGCAATTTCCCCAGGGTGGTATTAATCCGGGCGAAACCCCTGAACAGGCGCTATATAGGGAACTGTACGAGGAAGTAGGCCTTACTCGCGATCAAGTCAGTATGATTGCCTGTACCCGTGGCTGGCTGCGTTATCGCCTGCCTCAAAGGCTGATTCGACGTCGCTCCGAACCACTGTGCATCGGGCAAAAGCAAAAGTGGTACCTGCTGAGGCTCGAGGCAGAAGAGGCCTCTATCAGCTTCGACAACGGTTACAAACCCGAATTCGACCACTGGCGCTGGGTAAGCTACTGGCACCCACTGAGTAAAGTGGTGACCTTTAAGCGTGAAGTATACCGGCGCGCACTGACCGAGCTGGCCCCACAACAAATACAGCTGGAGAGACGCTGGCTGCGCGGACAGGACAGCTGACCGCACAGGGTAGTTAGCAGCGTATCTTCACAAAATGGCCTCGATCAGCATCGAACTTCTACTTTCCGGGGCCATCGAATTTCTCCGTTGATTGGCGAGGACAGGCCATTGCTCGGATCTCTGCGCAGTATCGTTCAGGAAGTAAATGCCGCCCGGAATCTCACCGCGGTGCTGGAAATCATTGTGCATCGCGTGCGGGAAATCATGCACACCCGCGTCTGCTCCGTATACCTGCGCGATAAGCAACACGGCAACTATGTCCTGATGGCCACCGATGGCCTCAACCCCAAAGCGGTTGGCCAGGTCCACCTGGCCCCGGGCGAAGGTCTGGTGGGCAATGTAGTTACCCGCGAAGAACCGATTAATCTGGAAAGGGCCGAAGCCCACCCCGCCTTCCAATATTTCCCCTCCACAGGAGAAGAGCGCTTCAGCGCCTTTCTCGGCACACCGATTATTCACCACCGCGTCGTACTGGGTGTCCTGGTTGTGCAGCAAGAGGAGAAGCGCCGATTCGACGAGTGGGAGGAAGCTTTCCTGGTCACACTCTCGGCGCAGCTCGCCGGCGTTATCGCCCACGCCGAGGCCACCGGTCTTCTGGCCTGTATTGGCAAGCAACAGCGGGAAACTCACTTTTCCGGCATCGCCGCGTCCCCCGGTGTGGCGATCGGGCGGGTACATATTGTCACCCCGCATGCGAATCTCGGCACAGTGCCCTACTCCGAATGCGAGGATGTGGACACTGAACTGGCCCTGTTTCAACAGGCCCTGACAGCCGCCCAAGAAGAAATTCGCGAAGTCGGTGAGCGCCTGAAGAGCGACCTCAGCCCCGAGGAACGGGCGCTATTCGATGCCTATATCAGCATGTTGGATGACAGCTCCCTCGCCGTCGAGGTATGCGATCGCATCCAACAGCAGCTCAGTGCCCAGCGGGCCTGGGCCGAAGTTATGTTGGAACATGTGCGGCGCTTTGAAGCCATGTCCGACTCCTACTTTCGCGATAGGGCCGCCGATGTTCGCGACCTGGGCGCTCGAGTGCTAATGCACCTGCGACAACAGCAACAGAGCGACCGAGACTTCCCCGATAACACCATCCTGATCGGCGAAGAGCTAACCGCAGCAGTATTGGCAGAAGTACCCAGGGAAAAGCTGATCGGAGCCGTATCCGTTAAAGGCTCCTCCAACAGCCATGTGGCTATTATTGCCCGAGCCATGGGACTGCCCGCAGTAATGGGAGTCCAGGACCTACCCTACGAAACCATCGACGGTGTCGATATGGTGGTGGATGGCTACCGGGGCGATTTGCATATTCACCCCGGCGCAGAACTCAAACGCCGCTACGACGATATTGTTGCAGAAGAGCAGCAACTGGCCCGCAACCTGGACCACCTGGCTCAACTCCCGGCAATCACCTCCGATGGCCACCGCATTCGCCTGATGGTAAATACCGGGCTGATGGCTGATGTTGTTCGCTCCCTGGAGCGCGGGGCTGAAGGAGTAGGACTTTTCCGTACCGAAGTACCTTTCCTATTGCGAGACCGCTTTCCCTCCGAGGAAGAGCAGCGGGAAATTTACCGGGAGCAACTGGAAGCCTTTGCCCCCCTTCCCGTCACTATGCGCACCTTGGATATCGGTGGCGATAAAGCGTTGGCCTATTTCCCTATCGAGGAAACCAATCCCTTTCTGGGGTGGCGCGGCATTCGCGTAACTCTCGACCACCCGGAAATATTCCTGGCGCAAGTACGCGCCATGATGAAAGCCAGCCTGGGACTAAATAACCTGCGAATTATGCTCCCCATGATCAGCGGCCTAAACGAGCTCGAAGCCGCGCGCAAACTGGTGGAAAGAGCCTACCGGGAGCTGCTTGAAGAAGGTTACGAAATTGTTATGCCCCCACTCGGGGTAATGGTAGAGGTACCCTCCGCCGTCTACCAAGTGCGGGAACTCGCCGTACATGCAGACTTTATATCAGTAGGCAGTAATGACCTCACCCAATATCTCCTGGCGGTGGATCGCAATAACAGCCGTGTAGCCAATATTTACCACGCCCTGCACCCAGCGGTACTGCGCGCTTTGCAGGAAATCGTAACGGCAGCCCATGCCGTTGGCACCAAAGTAGGGATTTGCGGAGAACTAGCAGGAGAACCTAGCGGTGCATTGTTATTAGTAGCCATGGGCTACGATATGCTATCGATGAACGCCACTAACTTACCACGAATAAAAGCTACGCTACGCGCCGTTAGCCGGGCTGATATTGAGCAGCTCCTGCAACAGGTTTTGCAAATGAATAGCCCTGAGCAAATTGAAAGTACCGTGAAAGGGTTTCTTAATGAGGCGGGATTGAAGGTCTCTTTGCAGCCGTAAATGATGAGGTATTTAAATCTAAATTTACCCGATTTTATAAAGCCTGAGTAAAATATCTAACAACCAGACCGTTAGTCCCTCGCAACAGCGGGCTATTTGCCCAAGCGACTAATGAAGAGCTATATCGCTCTACATTATTCTGACCCTCTAAATAACTTCTCAATGTTTCCTAATCCTTAAGCTACTTTTCAGAAATGGCAAGCTCACTTTATTTTTAAGCGTGTCAATGGCATAGCAGAATATCCCCCACCCAAAGAAAAAACAAGTAACTACTAAATACGCGTGATACTCAATTAGTACACTCAAACTAAAAAAATATCTAATCCTTCACAACACTCAATCCTGAAGCCTTGACCTCATCACACTTCTAAATTTCCGATAATTCTGACAAGTTAGTGAGTGCCAGCTCAGGTAATCATGATCATTTTGACCGTTATTTTTGAGCTTTACATAGAATGTATAAAAATACTTTACAAATAAGTCAGTTATAAGTTGAGTTAAAAACCAGGATAGTAGTCAAAGTGATCATTTTTGTGGTTTGTACTTTAGTAGCAATTACATCTAACTCTATGATTTTAATTTAAAACTTCCATTACAGCGGGAAAATTGATTCCGAAATAGTAATCATGATAAAAGTGGTCAGAATGAATACTATATAAATATTGTACAAACCCGCTACGCGGGAGTGGTGCCACTTTTAAATTATAAGAGGCATTTTAGAAAATGCATAACCGGGTATTGCAAAATATATTTTCTGCGTACAGTGGTTATTTATCTAAAACTGCGCAGCCACTAAAAAATTTAAACGCTATCTCCTCGATACAAGAATGCCGTACAAAATCGATGGGAAGCAGTTATTATCGTTGTAAGCACAACCATGTCACTGAGCAGCATCATTCTTGTAGGCATAGAAGTTGCCCCCTCTGCTCAGGCAGAAAACAGCTCCAGTGGGTTGATCAGCAGCGTCGTAAATTATTTGATACAGAACATTTTCATGTGGTCTTTACTATACCTCATGAGTATCTGCCGTTATGGCAATACAACGAAGAGAAGCTTACAGATATACTATTTTTGTCGAGTAAAGAAACCCTGTTTGAATTAATGGCGAGTAAAGACTATCACGGAGTAACTCCCGGGATGCTTATGGCTCTGCATACTTGGGGAAGACAGTTAACTTTACATCCTCATTTTGATCACCGTGACCAGCGACGCAAGCGACTAAGATTAAAGCCTGAAGAGTTCTTAAGACGTGTCTTGCAGCACATACCTCCAATAGGAAAACACATGGTACGGAGTTATGGATTATATGCTGGGTGCAATAAGAAAAAGCACGATCTATGTAGTAATCAAGTGGGTTTAATGAAAGATCAACGACTCCCAGTTGGATTGCAAATCCAAGATCTGGTGGTAGAGTGTGGGCAGTGCCATGAATCTACAAAGTTGACTGGCAGAGTGTGGTCTAAGGCGAAAAAAGGAATTTTCTTTATAAAGGGGGCGGTTCGGCAAGATAGTGCCGGCAGGAATGTACAACATGGCGATGAACCAGACACTGCAGGAATGGGCCTCTTTAGTTCGGCCTAAATTCAATGCCAGGTAATTTTTTTACCGCCTGCAGTGCAGGTTATCTAAGCGTTATAGCTCCTTAATGGATAATGCGGAATGTACGAACTGTTTAATATTTCCAATATCGAAGCCCTGGGTATATTGCTATGGTTTTGTGTTGTATTAGCTCTTAGCTATATGCTAGCTATCAAAAAAACCTTAAAGGTTAAACGAGCGGTTGTAGTTGGTGGATTTATGGCATTATTACCTCCTCTGGCAATTATATATTTGGTCTCGCTGCTACTTAGAAAAAGCCTTTCTGTATCAGAGAGATTAGATGAGACGTTATAACAAAACGCTGAAAATTCGCCCCCAAAAAACGTGGGCTGGACCTCCGAAAAAAAATGCCTCCGGCCTTTTAGCTTTGCGTTATGTGTAAGTAGAGATCATGAGTAAGGACGTTAAGATAACACTTGCCGAAGATGAAGCATGGGTTCTATTCGAGCTAACCCGTCGGTTTAGTGATTCTGATAAGCTCAGCGTCGAAGATCCGGCAGAAGAACGCGCTCTATGGAATCTTTGTTGTATTTTCGAGAAGGCTTTGCATCAGGAAACTGATTTAGATTACACCGACTTCATTAAATTGTGCAGAAATAGATTGAGAGATGACACGTAAAATACACATAAATCGGGTAGCCGGTAGTTTCTAGCTACCGGCCCCCACACCACCCATCGTGCGGGTCCGCAATGGGCGGTTCCCTATCCGTAATGAATCTCTACCCAACGATCTCGCAATGAAATCAAACCCATCTCTTCGAAGAACTCATTATTGAGCGCAATATGAATACCCTCAGTTTTTGCACTTCGCCAGTAACTTTTACCGGACGAGCCGCAGGTAACTGCCAGCGACTCACTCACACCCATACGCAGTAAATTTCGAACTTTCGTTCTCACTCTGCGCCAACTCTTCCAATAGCTCATTCTTAATCGCCGCCGTATCCAGCAGTCTAGATCAATACATTTTTGATAGCCTTGCGCTATTCCAAAATAGTTGATCCAGCCACGGAGGTATACGGTAAGTTCTTTCAGTTTCTTTTCCATCGAAATGCCACGGGATCGTCCTGTAATCTGACGGACGTGGTATTTAAATTGGCGCAGTGACTTATCATGCCAGACAAGCTTTGCTCCACGGAAAGAAAAACCCAGAAACTTACAACGACTAACGGGGACTACTTTGCTTTTAGCATCGTTAACTTTGAGTTTAAGCTTGCGCTCAACAAAGCGTTTAATGCTCGTCATAACCCGCTCACCCGCGCGTTTAGAGGAAACGACAATCACAAAATCGTCCGCATAGCGGACGATTTTGTGTTGGCGTTTTTCCAGCTCTTTGTCGAGCAGGTCGAGTACAATATTAGACAGCAGCGGCGATAAAGGGCCACCTTGTGGCACCCCCTCATGACAGGCTTTCCAGCATCCATCTTCTACTCTTCCTGCACGCAAGTAGCTTGCGATCAGTTTGAGTAAGCGCTTATCGCTGATTCTTTGGCCAAGTAAACTCATGAGGAAATCATGATTTACCCGATCGAAGAATTTAGATAAATCGACATCCACTGCTATTCGTTTCCCTCCCTCGATATACTTTCGCAGCTTTTTACCGCATGATGCTGAGATCGCTTTGGGCGGAACCCATAGCTGAACTCCGAAAAGGTTTTATCGAAACTGGGACCGATGATTTGGGCTATAGCCTGCTGAACAACACGATCAAAGATCGTAGGTATCCCGAAACCACGCTGGCCACCATCTGGCTTGCGAATGTAGACGCGCCTGACGGGAAGCGGCTGGTAATGACCCTGTCGAATGGTCTCGATGAGGTCATCGCCAACTGCCTTAAAGTGCTGCACAAAATTATCAACAGTAATCCCGTCAATGCCTGCGGTACCTTTGTTGCTTCGCACGTGTTTCCATGCAGCATTAAGATTTTCTTTGCTGAGGATGGCTTCAAGCAGATTTTCATTTGAGTTGAGTGTCATGGCAGTGCGCTACGTCAATTTTATATCCGGCTGGCAACATATCAGTAGGCTAGCCCTGTCTTTTAACTCGTGGATTTTGGGTTCAGGCCTTCACCGTATCCAAGGTATTAATCTTGGTATTAGGCTACTATACCGTCGGCTGACTTCTGTTTAATCACCTTGATCATTACTGACCAAGGCGCCGCTGTGTTCCACCCATTTTGTTTACCCCCGCGATGGTGGCTAGCGGGCTGGGCCTACTTATGAGTCAGCGGCCACGCTGACAGCTTTACAGCAGCAGGTTGAACAGATCTCCCCAGATAAGAACGTGAACTTTCACTACACAACTGCATCATTTACTCTACCCGTTAGACCACATGGCTTTGGTATCCTTGGCTACCTCGCCTCCAGGCTAAGCCTTATATGATGTTTCTGTCCGTCAGCTCGTAGTTTTGCTAGCGGCTTCCTCCCCACAAAACCTCACGGTGTTGCAGTTGCCATTCGCTAGTAGTTAGCATTTAATGGAATCCATTAAATGGTGATCCTCCTACAGGGGACTTTCACCCCATTAGTTCACGCCCATGCTGGGCGTACCAAGAGCCGGCACGATCAAAAATGCTGCGCATTTTTTGGACCTCTGGTGCTTCGCACCTCCGGCCCGTGCGGCTAGGCGTTAGAGCTACCAATAAAACCGAGTGTAATTAATGTTCACACAAATATGGAAAGGTTGGACTACGGGTGTTTCCGTTATCTTTACGCCGCTGTTCTTAATTGCTGCTTTGGTACAACCTGACGCCCCTGGTAATATGCTTTTAGCCGTACCATTAGTTCCGATCATAGCTGCTGGGCAAGGCGTGTTAATTGGAGCGCTGGTTTGTCTTGGTCTCAAAATATTGTCATTTAAAAATTAACATGAGTGCCACAAACTCTAACAAGCAGCAGCACGAACGCCCGGCAAAAAGCGCCAGGCTGGACGGCCTACACGCCGCTTCGCTCTGTTTCGGCCGCCCGTGTGCTGGGCGTTATCGAACCCAAATGGATACGGCTTTATGAAGAAAATATTTTTTATCTTATTCTTGTTTTGCGGCTATGCAGTATCTGCTGAGAGAGGAGAATCCTGTTCTGGAACAGGAGATTATGGCGATCTTATATGCCATAAGAAGAAGCTTATAAACCCTTGTGAGGTGGGGACAAATTGGGCAGTCTCTGAGTGTAGAAGGTTGCACGCCGTAGGATTAGAAAAAGAGCTTAACTCCATCTACGAAACGGTTGTCGATAAAATTGAAAGTGAAAATGTTTCTCGTCAAGCAAAACATGAGTTTATTTTGGCGCAAGAAAAATGGAGTGAGTTCAGAGACAGCACTTGTAATTTTATGGGCGAATCGACCAAGGCATGGGGTGAATGGAAATGGAGCTGCATCTCACAAATTACACAAAGCAGGACGGAAGCGTTAAATAGCTATCTCGATCATTTAGAGTCCTTAAAATGTGGATCTCCTGAGTGCCAGAAGTCTCCACAGTGGTAATCCATAACAATTCGCTCCAGGGGACGTGCAACGCTATGCACATGAGCTCGGCGCTAAGTTTTATACATAAGTTTTTTCAGTTTTATTTTATAAATCAATAAGTTACAGTTTAACCCAGTAAGAACTATAGATTTGGCTGGATAATTATGCAGGACTGGGTCATGGACGAAATAAAAAATCAGGTTATGGGTGATACACGCTTGAATAAGCGCCTGTCTAATACTCTCAGTAATTTAAGTTCCGACCCAAAGAATAGTATTCCCTGCGCAAACAAAACTTGGGCAGAAACGTTTGCGGCTTATCGCTTTATCGAAAATGATAAAGTCAACTTTGACTCTATTATGAGCGGCCATAAATCAGCAACTCTTGAGAGAATCAAAGCGCAGCCCGTTGTTCTTATTCCTCAAGATACTACCTTTTTAAATTTTGCCACTGACCTAGAAAGTAAAGAGATGGGAACTCTTCGACGGAAAGACACCAATCAGCAACTTTTGCACACCTCAATCGCTATAACGCCATCAAGAGTTAACTTGGGTGTTGTTGAGGGTAGTATGTGGCAGAGAGACAAGGAATCAATCTCTAATTCTCGCTATACCAAGTCGATAAAGGATAAGGAGAGTCGACGCTGGCTAGACCATTACGAAGCGGCTTGTCAGATACAGGAGCGCTGCCCTGAAAGCACAATTGTGAGTATTGCTGATAGAGAAGGTGATATTCATGAGTGGTTTCAACGGGCTGAAGATCAAAGTGAACAGCGGCGGGCGAGCTATATCGTTCGAGCTAAGGCCAATCGCACTTTAGAGCTCGATGGAGAAGAAACAGTTTTGCTTTGGGATCATATGAATGAGCAGAAATCTGTTGGTCTATACACGGTAGACATTCCCAAACGAAATGGAGAACCTGGAAGAAAAGCCAAAGTCAGTGTATCCACTACTGAGATACGGCTACTTGGGAAAGGAAAATCTAAACGACCACTTTCTCTCTATGCTGTATTGGCCAAAGAATTAAACCCACCAGAGGGTGAAAAAGGCATTGAGTGGATGCTGTTAACTGATCTTCCAGTTGAAGACTTTAAGCAGGCGAGAGTTATCATTGAGTGGTATCGAAGCCGGTGGGAAATTGAAACCTATTTTCGGGTAGTAAAAGGCGGATGCCAGATAGAAAGTAATCGTTTTAGAACAGAGCAGCGAATGTTGAATTGTATTGCGATCTATATGATTATTGGATGGCGACTACATTCGATAACTACACAAGCAAGAAGTCTTCCTGATGAACCATGTACGAGTGCTTACTCTGAAAAAGAATGGCGCATGGTATGGATGATGCGAGATAAAAGTTGCCCACCGAATATACCTCCAAGCATGAGAGATATAACGCGTATGTTGGCAGGCCTAGGGGGATTTCTAGGACGTAAAGGTGATGGCGAACCAGGGGTTAAAACTGTTTGGCAGGGATATACCAAACTGCTCCATTATATTGAAGCAGCAGAGGCTTTAAATGGGCTTAAATGATGTGTATAAAACACAGGCGCGGCGTTAATCTAAAATATTATGAATGATCATCAAACATACGCATATTTTTACGCTAGAGATTTTAAGTGTTCTCCCGAATCAATTTCCAAAATATTGGATATCGAACCAACGCATTTTTGGTGCGAGGGAGAGCCATGGGGTCCAAATAACGTACGAAAACGCAAAGAGAACTTTTGGTCCTATCGTACTTTAGAATGTTCCGATGATTACTATACAAACGTACATTTCAAAGAGTTGTTGGAGCTACTAGAATCACGAAAAGAAAAGCTCACACATTTATCAGGTGAGGCTCGTATTGGTATCACATACGTGCCTACGTGTTACTATCCAAACATGGCAGTAATACTTCAGAAAGAGCTTTTGCAAAGAATCGTTACTTTGGGGTTGGCATTGAATTTCGATATTTATTCTTTGGCCAGTTCCGATGAGTAGAAGTTATAACAAAGGTAGGCAAAATCGCCTGCAAAAGGAGCAGTCCGCTACAATTTCGCAGAGTGCCAATAAGATAGGAATTGGTTGGGGAAAGTGCGGTATTCTTTCCTCGTAAATATTGGATAGTGACCAGCCAAACCGTGGCTGGCAAAGTGCTAGTAGTCGGTCCCCGGTAGCGCCAGCCAAAACTAGGCTAGACAATCTTGCCCCCCCTTCGGGGTGGGCTGGACAGCCTACGCGTTGCTTCGGCTGCCCTTGCTAGCGGCGTTAACTGTATTAGGGAATCTGGGGTGTTTTTCAAAAATAAAGAATCTACTGATACCAAATCTAGCGGCAATAAGGCTGTGTTTTGGGGAGCAAGTGATCGAATGGTTTGCTGCAAAGGAATAGATTGTAGTCAAAATGAGTTCAACATAACTTCTCACCCTAAACTATGTGAAGGTGGCTATGTTTGTACTCTTGAAATAACTGTCCCAGGCGAAATTCAAGGTATCTTTGTTCATGTATTCTACTCAGGCCACTGGTCCTTTGCGGTAAGCCCTTCAAGTGAAAATTCAGATGATATGCCAGAGTGGCGGATTGAAAGAGACTGGGGAACAATAAACCCTCACTCAGAAACTCTCACGATTTACTGTCCAAAAAGTGCACGAGTTGAAGTGATAGATCGGATCGAGGGGGATAGTTAACAAGTAAAGGCACCTGCGTCAAAACCGCCGCTTCGCTTTGGTGTTGACACAGGTGTTTTAGGCGTTATGCCCAGAGAGAGTCATGAGTAATATTCGATTTAAAGATGGACGAGAGCATAGGTATACGATTAGTAAGCCTACAAAAGCTGATCCGGTGTTGATCGCTTGTCCTAAATGCTCAAGTAAAGCAGTGGTTATTCCACTTGTAGAAGATAAAGTCCGGGCCTCATGTACTGAATGTGGATATAGCACGGACAAACCCTCAATCGGATGTTCTTTTTATTGGTATGACGATAATCCAACAGATGGTTACTTTGGTTTTAATTTATGGTTAAGAACTGATTGTGTCGGCAATTCTCTATGGGCTTTTAACAATGAGCACCTAGAATTCTTGGAGTCTTACGTTTCTGCGAATCTAAGAGAGAGATCTAAAGATGAAGAGTGGGGTTGGCGTAACTCGTCCTTAGCGAGCAGGCTGCCCAAATGGATAAAGTCATCAAAAAATAGAGACGCTTTACTAAAGGCCATAAATGAACTTAAAGAAAAGGCATAACAAGCTCAGGTTGTCGGAACGCCTTTCCGCTCCTTCGTCGTTACAGGTCGTCCACAACTGCGGGCGTTATGCACAAAAGGAGCTTTGTAGTTGATATCTCTATCCAATCAAATAGACGATATTTTGCTGGAGCCGATGAAGATTCCAGATGCTTTTGAGAGGCTCTTCAGCTGGATTGAAAAAAAAGGCTTCTACGAAGATACGGAAGATGGGAGAGTTGGCTACCTATATCCAATCAGCAAGCTTAGATCTGAATGGGGTAGCAATGAAAGGCCTGGTGGAACACTGATTGAATTCTATGCGGAGAAAGACTGTGATTTATTCTACTTCATAAATGAAAAAACAAAGGGGCGACTTAGGGTCTTCGCCAGAACCGGTGGTGATGGGTCAATGGCTGCGTTTTGGATTGATGATGAAGGGCAACAAAAAATTGTACATATAGGATCAGGCTCTGGGTCCATGCTCGCTTGTATCTTATGTGATGATCCTTTGGACTTTTTAAGGCTTATCGCCATAGGATACGATGAGATCTGCTGGAATGAAGAGTTCGATCTTACACCCAGAGAAAGCTTCAAAAATAGTAACTTTACGGTTCAGCCAAATTTAAAATATCAAGATTGGCTAATTCATGAGTTTCAAACTTCTATTCCAAGCAAAGCCAGTGAAATAGTCAAAGAACCTGCGGAATTTGGAGACGAAGATTCAAAGGATCCTTTTTGTAAGTGGTTAATAGAAAATGATGCATAACAAAGCTAGCGAGAGGGACAAAAATCCGCCGCTTCGCGCTGATTTTTCGATCTCTGCTGGCAGTGTTGGATTCACTTGGAGAGATTATGCGCATAGTCATGGCAACAATATTCAGTCTCTTTTTTATTCGCAGCATGGCACACGCTGACTTACTAAAGCGCGCAGACAAAGCAGACATTGAAATGCTACTGAGTGCAGTATCTGGTACTAATTCTTCCTATTGGGCTTCCTATATTGGCAACTCTAGAGGTCGTGTTTACATACAATATGAGTCAGCAGTTCATTCTAATAGCTTATTCACCGATAAAATGAGTCATGTTATATATTGGATTCCCGAATCAGAGTTATCAGCAAAGCAACTAACTAAGTTTGTTGAATATAAAAATAAATATGAGCCAGAAAAATAAATCTAACCAGCAGCAGCACGTTAAGGACAACTTCGTTGTGCTGGGCGTTATGCAATCTGGAAACAATAATGCTAAGACCCGTAAAGCCGTTGAATCAGCGCGAGTTAGAAGCTCTTTCTACAAAGAGGCTTCTCGCTTACCTACATCGGTTGCAGCAGTGTGAGGAATCGATAGAGCTTTCTGATTTGCAAGAAGACAAATCTTCCCCGTTTGGGGGTATCGTTTTTAAGTCTTCAGATAAGTGGAAAACGCAGTACAATCTAGTAAAAGCGGTGCTAGCAAAGAGACCAAATATTGATTAACCCAATTCATCTGCGCAGGCCATATAACCAGGCCAGGCAAGCTCGTCCCACCGGGGGCTGGACTGGACAGCCTACACTCCGCTTCTGTAGCCCTTGCTGGCAACGTTATGTGTCGGAGGTAATATGACGAGCAGAATTATTAGCTTTGCTAAAGAGTTAAACCGGCAGGGTAATTTACCGCCGAAAGCACTTAGAAGAGATACACCGATATATTCACTAGTTAGTACGATGAACAATATAGTTGGTTTCCATTTTTCGGGGAATGATGGGCCTATACCAATACTTAAAGAGCGAGCGCTACAGTTCATGGACGAAAATCAAGCAACAGCAGAATCCGAAATCTATTACAAAATTGCACAAGATCTACTAGCTGAGATATACACATAGCAAATTTAGGTACCAGACGCCTAAGGCGCAGGTGCTAAAAGCATTAGAGCTCCAGACTGAGAAACGAGATGGATTTAGATACTTTTTGTAGGCAAATTAGGGAAGCCTATCCTGAAATATCAGCACAGGCTGACAAGTTATATGATGAATATTGGAACAGGTTGGTCCAAACCGGAATTCTCTTCATATTCTTGGTTTGAATCACTTGCGAATGCCCTGAACAGTGAAATGAAAAAGAAAGTGATAGCTGATAATTATCAGGCACTCCTTAAAACTATTAGTTCAGTATACGAGCACGGTGAAAGTGGAATAATGAAAGCAATTGACGTCGCGTTCGTAGAGAATCTATTTTGGCAAGTAAATAGCGATAATGCTCGGCCGTACTGGGAAGTAATGCCTAAGAATCTAAAGGGGCTCTATGTCGAGTTTCACGGGCAAGCACCGCTCTAACAATCACAGGCACGTTGCTACGGCCGCCCGTGCTGTGGGCGTTAACTCTTGTAAGAGGCAAATGTGATATCTGATAAATTCGATAGAAATGAAAATCCAGCCTGGGAGCCTGATGCCCTTGTGCAGGTATGTTTTTCCGGTAAAGATATCATCGTAAAGAATGGATACCGACCTCATTACAGGGTTAAAGCCGACTACCTCACGACTACAATTCATTGGTTTATTGATGCGGGGATTGCGGAACCTAACAGACGCGCTCTAGCGTTTGTTAAATTCATCACGCCGGAGGCATACCCAAAATGCCTAGAGAGTGGTGCTAATCTGGAGGTTCGAGAAGGCTCAAGAGTAGTTGGCCATGCTGAGATACAGGAAGTATATAATGAGCAATTACGCAAAGGCAGCTAACAATCACAGGCAGTTAGCGCCGGCCCCTGCTGTGGGTGCTCAGACTGTAAAGAAAACTAATGTGCATCTGTGGCCCTTCAAGTATGATCAAGCATTGACCACATATGGTGATTCCACATGAATTCTGATTTAGCTTTCACTGATGAGTAGGCTATTTTTCATGTAGAAGCACAATACGAAAAGAGGGCTGAGTTTTCCTACACTCTCGTTATGTGATAAGAGGAGTCGTATGAAGCGGCAAGTACAAATATTCTGCTTCCTAATTTCAGGGTTATCTCTGATCGGTGGTTTTGCTGATATTCTTATCCAGTATTTAGGCAGTGAGGAACTCCGATGGCAAATCCCTCTAATTTTGATTGGGATTGGATCTGGGCTCCCTGTAATCATCTTTCCATTTTATGAGCCAGCTCCTGATAAGCCAGATGAGTTTGATTGCAATGAAAACGACTTATCCAAGGAGTATAAAGATTCACCAGGTCTTTTGAGCAATTCAGATAATAGAGGCTCATCATCGGAGGACTACGATGGTGGCTATGACACCACTGACTAAGCAATCATAGAGCAACAGGTTGAAAAATTGCCACAAAGCGTGGGCAGGACCTCCGGCAATAAGCACTTCCAGCCTTTTAGCATTGCGTTATGTATAGAGGCAATATTGGTGTTATCAGAAATCGAAAAATTTATATTAGATGGTGATGCACCTCATGAGCTTGTGTCGTTAGTAAAAATAGTAAAACCTGGATTGTCACTATTTACCCTACATATAATCATGAAGAAAGAAAATCCTTTAAATTTTCCAACATTCTAGAAGGATATGAGCAAGATTTACCTGATGAAGAGGATATACTTAAATATCCACTGCCTATTATTGGTTTTAATTGCAAAAGACTGTCGAGAGGTAATTGGAGCTTTTGCCTAAATACAGCAGATATTGAATGGTTTTTCTGATTGGCCGGAAAATACATATCAAAGCGCTCTTATTCGCCGCTACCATGACTGGGGCTGCTGTTGCGTATCCGCTTCACAGCGGCTCCCAAAGCTTACTGTTATGACTACTAGATAATGAACATATTACCGGGTATTGGAATAGGTGAAATTAGGTACGGCATGGTAGAGAAAGAAATTATTTCTTTCTTCGGTAAGCCAGATCGAATTGACGAATCCGAGTATGTTGAGGGCAACGGTGATTGGCATAGAGAATTATGGTATTCGCTTAGAAATTTAACTTTTACCTTCAATAATGATGATGACTTTCGTTTGGGTACAATAACAGTTATGGGAGCTGGTTATTCATTATTTAAAAAGCAACTCTTCGGTTTAGGAGTCGAAGAAGTTTCAAGGTTAATTGCTAAAGATACTGGAGAAATAGCAAAGCTAGAAGACTGGTCTTCCGAAGAACTTCCAAATCATAAATGCTTAATTCACGATGGTTTGGGTATAATGTTTCCTAATTACCACTCTTGCTAAGTCAATCTTAACTGTATATAAATACAGATATCTCGTTGATCTGCAAGGGAATACAGCATGGCTCGCAACAAGGTACAGTTTCAGAAGGGGATTAGTTTGATCCAATTCCTCAAAATGTACGGCAGCGAGGAACAGTGCTTCGATGCGCTGTCGCGATGGCGTTGGCCCAATGGCTTTAGTTGTCCTCACTGCGGACATGACAAGCATTGCGACCTCGCTTATCGCAAGCTTAAGCAATGTAACCGGTGTCGACGTCAGACATCGATTACCTCCCGTACGATTTTTGACTCTACGAAGCTCCCCCTTACCACCTGGTTTCTCGGTATCTTCCTGATTACACAGGATAAGAAGGGTATTTCCTGTATGGAGCTATCTCGACATCTGGGCATCTCTTACAACGCAGCATGGCGCATGAAGCAGAAACTCATGCAAGTGATGATGGAGCGAGACCAGCGATACAAACTATCCGGTTTTATTGAACTAGATGATGCCTATCTCGGTGGTGAGCGTACTGGATGCAAACCGGGGCGCGGAGCCAAGGGTAAAACTCCCTTTGTAGCTGCCGTTGAAACAACCAAGGAGGGACATCCAACCCGTATTAAGCTCTCAATTATCAAGGGCTTCAAAAGCAGTGAAATTTCAACCTGGAGTAAAAAATCCCTTTGTAGTGGCAGCACAGTCATCTCAGATGGTCTTCCATGCTTCAATGCCATTAAGGAGGCCGGTTGTGTGCATGACAAAATTGTTTGTGGTGGTGGCAGAGCTTCTGTTGAAGAGCCTGAGTTCTATTGGGTAAATACGGTACTTGGTAATTTAAAGAGTGCACTGCGTAGTACTTACCATTCTATTAGGCCGAAATATGCACAGCGCTATTTGGCAGAATTTCAATATCGCTTTAATCGGAGGTTTGATTTATCGGCACTCATTCCAAGACTGGTTTACGTCTCTCTTCGGACGCCGCCGATGCCGGAAAGGTTACTAAAAATTGGCTTAGCATGAGTGGTAATTAGGTAATGTTTTGGTTTGACTATAATTACCTTACACAAATGCAGTGCAGCTATCTATTTAAGGCGGACAACAAAACAATTATATGGCCAGTAAACTCATAACAAGTTTGGCCAGCATCACCATGCAAAAAGCTGGCTGGGTCTCACTACATTCTGCTACTGCTAAAGGCGTTCAGGCGGTAGAAAAATTAATGTACATCTATGCCCCTCCAGGGAGAGCCAAATATTAACCACAGATAGTGGTTCTACGTGAACTCTGATTTAGCTTTCACTGATGAGTAAGCTATTTTTCACATACAAGCACAATACGGAAATAGGACTGAGTTTTTCTACACCCTCGTTAGGCATCATTATGTTTCGAAATACAATAGTCTTCGTTTTTGTAATGATCATCCTCACATGGTGCTATAAACAAGTCTTTGATTACGATGCGTACGAGGGTATACCTATTGCAGAAGGCAAATTTTCGATTACAGTTCCGTCACCAGAAGCTCTTGAATCGGTGCTTCGCCCATTTTCAGATGCGTATGGATTCAAATTACAAGTTGCACGTACACATCCGACAGATCCACACTTTCTAATCATGATGTGGCGACCAGACTCAAGTATCTTAGGTGTTAACCCATTTGGCGATTTCAACTTCTATATCTACCCAGCCAAAAAAAATGGAATATCACTTAAGGAGGCAAATAAGCTTGTCTCATACTTGGCTCACAAATTGGAGCAGGAAATGCCTAACAAATAGAGGCACACGAACTATGAATGTACCATCGGAAAGCGATTGGGGAAATTACCGGGATGACCTCGATTCTGCATATGCACACAGAATTTTTGCTGGAAAAACGAACGATCAAGTTCAGTTAGATTTTCGCCGGTGTGTTCTTGAACGGGCTTCCGAACTTAGCTTTATGCCAATTAAACCATTTCAATACTATATGCTTGGTTTTAAACAATTTATTGAGAAAGGTGATTTCGAGCAGTTCGATGCTCCAGATGCGGCAAACTGCTTTATTAGCCTTGTGGAGCAAATGCTTATGACGAAGCCAAATTTTATAAAGCCAATTTTGACTGATCTCATGCCCACACTAGAGTTCGTCTCAGAAAATCAACTAGAGTACGAAGCGGACATTACTATTTACGGGTTCTTTCCGGTAAAGTTAGACCACATCAAAGAGCTCGCACAAAATGCTTAACAAAAACAGGCAGGTTGCTCCGACCGGTCCTGCTATAGGAGTTATAGTGTAAGACTTACCCACGGTTAGTAGATACCCTGTATAGTCAGGTTTAGACCTAACACGGAGGTACATCTAAATTACGTAAGGTAAGAAAAATTTTGGAATCTAAGCCCACAATAGGTGATTATCATTTCTTACGGCGTTTAACATATCGATGAAATTTGACTGAAATGTAAAAGGATTAGCTTTGAATATTTTTAAAGTTCTGCTTTCAATAATATTTATACTTATCAGCCCCACTGCTTCATCAGGTATAGTTAAGATGAAGATATCTAAAAAATTATATATCTTAAGCGGGAAAGAGTATGGTACTAATATCGGTTTAATAGCCGTAGAAAATGGCTTGATATTAATTGATCCGATGCCGGGAGATAATCATCTGAGTGAATTAGACCAAGTAATTCAGTCGATCTACAATAAGCCTGTTATTTTTATCTTAAATACACATTCACACTCTGATCACACTGGGGGCAATAAGTATTTTGAAGGTAAAGGTGGAAAGCTTCTAAAGGGTGACATTCCTCTAGAAGGGTTTACTCACATTAGAGTTGAGTCTCATTCATCGATTGACAATATATTTTATCATAAGGAGAGTAACGCAATATTTGTTGGTGACATTTTTGATACTAGCTGGCACCCCACATTTTATGCTGGTGGAATTAAAGGCTTCAGCAACGCAATTGATACTATTTTAAATATGGGTGATGATCAAAGCTTAATCATACCCGGACATGGTGTCACTGCCAATAAATCATCCCTAATTGAATTTAGAGAAAATACTTTTGCATGGATAAATAGAGTTCGAGAACTTTACCATAAAGAATCAGATCTAGAGAAAATAATGGCGGACACACAATTAAAGAATATTTTACAGAAATTCAACGCGAGCGATAAAGCCACATTTATACCTGAAAAGGCTTACAAAAGATTCATAGAGAGAACAATCTCCGTGATAGATAATGAAGAGAGTTTGCAACAAGCTCATTGATAGGGTGAGCTTTAGAACCGTTCTTTTGTTATTATTCTTATGAGGAAGAACCCTTCACTGTAAAACTTGTTAAGTACAAGAGCCTACGCTCTCTTGAATGTCTTGGTATTTGATTTGAAGAAACTATTTATTTTTACCATTACACTCCTACTTGCACTTGCTGCATATTATCTTACTTTTACAGCTTTCTATGAGTCATGGTTCCCTTATTATTATGAGGAATATCTTTCATACTTCTTCTTAGCTGGACTAGCAATAGTTGTATTATTACCATTCGCCATTGCAGCCACTTCAGACGAAAAAAATGGCCTGGGTTATCTTTCTAAGTACGCCAATTCAGCAACGAAGGTTCATTTAGCTGTAGTTATCTTATCTATGTTAATTTTTGCTTATATGATGTCCAATGGCGATTTACTAGATGAGGCCGGTATTTATCAAGTGGTACCATCGGGTGAATAGACGTCACTAGCAACGGCACCTGGCACCTGGCACCAAGACCGCAGCTCTGCTGAGGTTTTGATGCCAATGCTTTGGATGTTCCACAATTAGGGCCAAGTTCTCAACAGTTTCTATTCCCCTGCACCCTTCCCTTCTGGACACGTATGTAAATTTCTTCACGGTGAACTGGAAGTGATCTGGGAGCTTGTATTCCTATCTTTACCTGATTTCCCTTAACTTCCAATACTGTGATTGAGACATTGGCTCCGATCCTTAGGTTTTCACCAGTTCTGCGCTTTAAGATCAACATATTTCTATTCTCTGCTTTTCAAGCCATGGGTAGACTTTTATTGATGGACGGCTGAGAAACTAATCTGTTGAAGAACGCAGGAGGAGCGCGAGAACGGTAGGCATAGAAGAAGAAAAGGCGGGCGCAACGCTGCCAGAGCTTGGGGAGTTTCTCCAAGCCGCTGGATGTACTCGACTTTATTGAAGACGAGCGGGTTTCTAGCGTATGATCCATATAGCCACTTTGATAGGTATGTTATCAATTTGGTTAGCTGGCCCCAGGTGTTCCCGCACCTTGGGTCAGCGCCTTTTACTTACTCTTACGTCACGCTACCGTTCTCCTTTGAGAGAGTGGTTCTTTTAGAAAAATCTTGTTCTATTGAATCTCTTTAGTCATAGGCCTTCAAAAAGCGCCTCATTTACGACCAAAATACCAATAAATATCTATCGATTTTACGCAGATTTGACACTGAAACAAACTTAATAAATTTCAATAAGATCATTTTTGTGCCTATTTTTTGTAAGTTACCGCCTTGGAAAATATCGGAGCATGTAGAAAATTGGCAATCTTTAATAGCCTTTACGTTAGAACCTTAAGGCACAAGACAATCAAAAATAACTACGTAAACGTACTCCTCATTTCAAAAGAAAAAGGCTAAGTATCTTCTAAGTATTGGATATATTGCCATGGGTTTTATGTGACTTACCCATTGACATTCGCACTCTGATTTTCAGCCAATAATTTTGGAGAGATATCCTGTATGATCGTACCTATTTAAAAGTTCAATGTCCCTGAAAACTCATTAATTACTCTTCTCAAGCCGTATATTTTGGCTGGGTGCTACTTATCATACATTCTAATATTACAAATATTGCAGCAAGCACCCCAACCCATTGATTTATAACGATTTTTATTTTTTCCAAAAGAGGGCTCAAGGCGAATATACTGTACACCTGATATGGCCACTGGAATATTCTTCAATCGATACTGGTTAGTGTACTAGTGGGTATCTTTCCCTGATTTGAGTCGTTTTCCATTCTCTGGGCATGCTGATAAGTGATATGATTTCGTCCACTTTCGAATATACGAATAGACCAGCCAAGGAGAGTAAATGGTCAGTCAAAGAATTAACTATTTGCAGGTAGCAGGGATACTCACAGTGTTGGCTGCTTTAGTTCATATCGGGTGTATAGTATTTGGCGGTGATTGGTATCGGTTTCTTGGTGCCGGTGAGCATATGGCTCAACTAGCTGAAAGTGGCCACCCCTACCCAACTATTGTAACTAGCGTAATTTCAGCCGTTCTACTGCTTTGGGCTAGCTACGCTTTTTCTGGGGCGGGTTTAATTATTAGGTTACCGCTGATTCGGCTTGGCCTGATACTAATCTCAACGATATTTTTAGCTCGTGCGCTGGGTTTTTATTTCATAATGCCAGCCTTCCCAGATAATTCGCTAACTTTCTGGCTAACCAGCTCAGGCATATGTTTAATTCTCGGCTTAACCTATTCGCTTGGTTTAATACAGAGATGGAACCTAATTGGCGGAAAGGCCTAACAATGGGTGTGTTACTAGAAAATTTTATTCGTGAAGAACTCTCCGAACGCTTGATTGGGCGTATTGAAGCGACTGTTGAAGAAGCTAAGTTTAACCCATCGATAGCTTTTAGAGAGTTTAATGGAAATGTTTATGACCTTGTATTTAATTTTGAAAAATCAGAAGTAAGTGTAAATAGTGTCTTAGATGCTAGTTCAACCGGCACTGAGAACTTGTCAATAGATACATTTTTATTAGCAATAGGGTCCAATCTCAATTGCCACGTAAATTTGTAAAACTAAAATTTCTAGTTCTTATAGAATATACCGCTTTAATTATAAGTTGTGGTGAAAGCGCGTGCACAGCACAATCTGATAAAGTAGTCGCAGCAAAGCGTTTGACTAATGAACAGTTAGCATCTCTTTATCATTCGGCACTAGAGCTTATGGATAACTCTGAAAATATAGTACTTAAAGGCGATCAGATTCCGGCTGTATTTACAGATACAATTAGTCCAACTCTTATTCGGGTAAGGTCGAAATCTATCTGACTGTACCTGGAGACATGTAGCTTTAACAATAAAGTGGCTATCTTTATTAATGCCCCATCTATTCTCGGTAGGGATAATATCACAACAAGATGTGGAGAAGGCCCAACCACACAATCTATTGAGCTTTGGCATCAAGTGTAACAGGTAAAAGCATTATCTTTCCCTCCATCATTATCAGCATGTGGGCAGCCAGTAAATTCCCAGCCCATATCTTCAAATGTTTGCTCAATTTCATAATAAAGACTCGGTGGAATATTTCTGACATTCGGCTGCCCATAAACTACGTAATAAGCATATTCAGGTGCTTTACATCCTGGAAATAAGCCAAGTTTGGCTAAATCAGCTAAAACTTTCTTGCGCCGCATTTTGGCTATAACAATTTGCTCTCCATCTTTCAAGTAGCCATTAGGGTTATCATCTCGTTCTTGCTGGGTCATTAAATACTGAAAGTCAGTCAAATTTAAAACATCACTTTCTAGTACCTCTTCAGCTTCGACATTATAGTTTTCTGTCACCGTGAACAAAATACCTTTTTTCATTATCCTTGGACTCCAATTAATTTACTCCAAAATGGTATTCCATCATCAGAACATTTGGTATAGATTATATAAAAATGTTTTGCAGTTACCATTACTATCTTAATATTGAATGAAAAATTTCTCTGATTTTTATACCCGACTGTTTATGATAGAATCATCGAGGCTATAATTTAGAAAAAATACCAACTTGATACTCACCATCTAAGCTCATTGATAAATCTCAATTTATTTTTATTGCATTAGTTAAAACAGACCACAAACCCTAAACAACTAGCTCGGTGGCTTTGACTTCATCAAATATCTTTATATTCAAGAATCTGTAAATTTTTTTGGATGAGCTTTATTCGGCAAGTCTTAATATATGAACTCTCTTTGATCCAGAATAGTCTTATTGGCTTTAACAAAAAAGAACATAAAGAACTGATCACAGAAATATATAGTGCTAATATCATATGTATCTATTCTTCAATACCTAAATCTACAACCTTGACAACCAAAAAAATAGAGTGGCTAAATTATAGTTGTGTTATAGGAGTAAAAAAATTGAACAAAGCTAACAAGAAAGCTATAACTTGGGGGGTAGTTAGTTTCAGCATTCTTTGTATCATGCTGACTCTGATGATAAATTTTCTAGACGTTCCACTTAGCGCTACAGGGGTACTCCTAGTTTTATCGTCCATTCTCTCAGGCATAGTGGTGGTAAAACGTGGTGCTCAGGCCCCTTTAATCAACGCTGCTATCTCTGGTGGCATTGCTGGATTGCTTCTATATATCTTGACTGTTCCATTTTTCGGTATGGATCTGTGGAGCCTGCTTTATTCTTTAGTAGTAACTACGGGGGGATTTGTGATTGGCACTACTCTTTGGCTGGGCGCCTCTTTTTTTGTAAAGCTACGCAACTAAGCTTCCTCTTTACTGGGGAATAGCACATAAAACAAGTTTGTTCCAATACAATTGAAAATTTAAGTAAATAATTAAAACTGATGTCGCAGAAAAAACTGCTTTGATAGTTCAGCAATCAAGTATGATTATGAATTCACACTTGTACTATCTCAAAGAACTTTTAGATGAAACATAATTTACAAATATATGTAAAAATTTGGAAAGGTAATGAGAGAAGCTCATTTGCAAATACTTGATCCAATATGGAAAGCCCACCCTGAGCTATTACCTCAAGAACTGGGTGGAGAATACAAAATTGATAAAAATATGTATTTAGAGTTTCAATCGCTTGTTAAAAAATATGCACACAATGACTCGGAGTCCTAATTTGAAAAACCGTACACAAGCCACTCTGAACTCCCAGTAAACTATTTGCCGTTTATCACTACGCTATGCCACATGGAACACATGACTCCACATGAATTTATCAATAGTCTTTTAGAAGCCTGCTCTGATATCGACTCGGAATGGCAGGAGCACCTTGATTTTTGGGACGGTGATATTCCTGGATTCTATAATGACATAAGCGTAATCGTTCATTACGTACTTTCAAAATATAGAAATAATGACTTTCAAGATCTTGAAAATGTAGCCTTAGCTGTTGACCTTGGTCTTAACTCAGGGAATCCAGAAACATCGGAGCTTGCATTAATTGGGTTTCTAGAAGGTATATTATTCGTCGGATCACATGAAAATCTATCTCCCATAAATCATAAGCACTGGTTGCGTGAACGATCCTATTGTGCGCTTGTCAACTTGAGCGAGGCGTTCGAAAGTCTAAATAACAAGTAATGAGCAATACTTACTATACATATTAGGTCTAACGTACCAGTTTCTTGCCAAATGATTTCAAATAATTATCTAGCCCCAGTGATACACTATAAAGGCGCCCATTTGTTTAAAACTCACTAGAAGTTTGTGCGCAATGATGAACCAACGCATATAAAACAAGGAATGAAATCGTGCTAAAAAAGATAGCGCTTCTCGCACTAGCTACAATGATCACTGCCTGTGTTTCACCTATTCCGTTACAGGAGCAGTCCGCAAAAGCGGAGTACACAACTAAAGAGCCTGTTTTAATTTCTGTTATTGATCAGCGCAAACGTGTTCAAGAAGGGAAAGAAAAGAACTTTATTGGTAAAGCCCACGTTTCATTTGGCATCCCCGTTGATTGGCACGTTAATCAGGTGCTTGCAACAGAGCCGGGAGATAAAGAAAAGAATCTGGCTCAGTTTCTACAAAGCCGATTGACACACGGCTTGAATGAAACGGGCTGGAATACCACAGCAGTAGATTTAGATGAAGTGCCGAGTGATGAAGCCATCAAAGCCTTGATGGAAGAAAATAACACCGAAAAAATGATTAGCCTTGTGCTTAACGAGTGGTATTTCAGTGTTAACTTGAACTGGGTTTCAGCATTCAACTTCGACACGAATACCGACATCCTCGTATACAGCCTAGAAGAAGGGAAGTTACTTGCCAAGAATATTGCTGAAAGGGATGTCGTTGATGAGCAGGCTAGTGAATCTCCACAAAACAATATCTTGCGGGCCTATAAAGCTCAGCTAGATCAGATTGTGAATGATGAGGAAATTCGCAACGCAGTATCGTTTGATCAATAAGTGGAAATTGATTTAGACGCTTATAGAACAAAAAAGGCTGTGGGGATTACCCACAGCCTTTTTTTAATATGCTTTTCAGCACATTCGCTCTATTAGTCTTCAGACTCTGAACGATATGTGTCTGCATCCAGCATATTATCCAGCTCGCTCACGTCGGAGGGCTTGATGCGGAAGAACCAGCCATCGTCGTAAGGAGAGGAGTTTACAGTTTCCGGAGCTTCTTCCAGAGCTTCATTGACAGCAACTACTTCACCGGAAACCGGGGAGTAGATATCGCTGGCAGCTTTAACGGATTCAACTACACCTGCCTCGTCACCAGCAGCCAGGTTGGTGCCCACTTCTGGAGTCTCAACGTAAACCACATCACCCAGGGCATCTTGAGCGTGATCGCTGATGCCGATGGTTACGGTGCCGTCCTCTTCCAGGCGTGCCCACTCGTGGCTGGAGAGGTATTTCAATTCATTGCGGATTTCGCTCATGCTGTTATCCCTTGATTAAGCATCTAAGTTTATTGTCTTAGTGACGCGTACACCTCTGGGCGACGCTTAAATAACTGACTTGCCGTTGCGTACGAAGCAGGGCTTAACCACCTTGACTGGCTGCAGTTTCTTACGGATTTCCACCTGTGCGGTATCACCAACACTCACCGGAACTCGCGCCAAGGCGATAGAGTAACCCAGTGTGGGGGAGAAAGTGCCGCTGGTAATGATACCCCGGTCATCACTATCGTCTACCACTACCGGTTGACCTGCGCGCAATACACCGCGCTCTTCAAGCACCAGACCTACAAGCTTGTGCTTAACGCCATCGGCTTTTTCCTGCTCCAGAACACCACGGCCGATAAAGTTGCGGCTCTCCGGTGCCCAGGCAACCGTCCAGGCCATGTTGGCAACCAACGGAGAGGTCTCATCGTCCATCTCATGCCCGTACAGGTTCATACCCGCTTCCAGGCGCAGGGTGTCGCGTGCACCCAGTCCACATGGAGAAACGCCCGCTTCGGCCAAGGCGCGCCAGAAACCACTGGCGTCTTCACCCGGCAACATAATTTCCAGGCCATCTTCACCGGTGTAACCGGTGCGCGCTACGAACCAGCCACCCCGGGCAACGCTTTGGAAAACTTTTAGTGCATCAATCGCGGAAGTCCAATCAATGCCCAAAACCTCTTTGGTTTTCTCGATGGCATTGGGGCCCTGGATAGCGACCATCGCTACATCCGGGCACTCTGTCAGGGTCACATCGAAGGACTCTGCCTGCTTGCGCATCCACGCCAGATCTTTCTCGCGAGTTGCACAGTTAACAACCACTCGGTAGCCGGGATCGCGCAGGTAGACGATCAGGTCGTCAATCACACCGCCTTTGTCATTGAGCATGCCGGTGTAAAGGGCCTTACCCGGGTTGCCATCCAGCTTGGCCACATCATTGGCCAGCAGGTAGCGCAGGTAGTCGCGGGCCTGGGCGCCATCTACGTCGACCACGGTCATATGGGAGACATCGAACATCCCCGCATC
Organism: Microbulbifer maximicatervae (SeqCode); assembly: GCF_052467815.1. Lineage (NCBI taxonomy): Bacteria > Pseudomonadati > Pseudomonadota > Gammaproteobacteria > Cellvibrionales > Microbulbiferaceae > Microbulbifer > Microbulbifer maximicatervae (SeqCode). The sequence goes on along the minus strand of NZ_CP174326.1, from coordinate 1,863,283 downwards.
GGTGCGCACCTTGTTGTGCTCATCCAGCTGCGAACCGTAGTGCAGCGGCATGTCCCATCCACCGAAATCCACCATTTTGCCGCCCATAGCGACATGCGTGTCATACAGAGGAGTTCTATTTCCCATTTTTAAAATCTCAGTCCGTCAGGTTCCGAAGCGGCGTATTCTAGCGGCTTGGGTACCGGCCTTGCCAGCGGGGCAGGCGCGGCAATATATATGCTCTGCAAGCCTAGCAGGCATTGGTAGTAAAACCTGTCCAGGTTCACAGAGGCCGTCAAAGATTCCGCTGGCGCTCTATCCTGCTTTCGCCCGCGTTATGGAATCGGGCAATACCCAATACCCACTGTGTTGGGCTAGCGCAGAAATGATCATTTTTCAACCAATGAAGCTCTTATCAGTCGCTGCCCCGGTCGCGCCCTTGACCAGCCTCTTCCGCGTTCTCTTCTGTGTTTGCAGATTCGTCGACTTTAAGGCCGTACTTCTTCGACCTCCAGCGCCACAAACGCTTAGCCAGCTCCTGACGGTCGGGTGTTTTATCTGCTTCGTCGACAATTTCTTCCCCGAGCAGGGTCTCCAGCAGATCCTCCAGGGTCACCAAGCCTTCGAGACTGCCATATTCATCCATAACAGCACTAATCTGCACGCGGCGGGACAGCATTTTCTGGAACGCTTGGTAGATAGTGGCTGTTTCCGGCAGGATCAACATTTCACGGCGATAATCCGCCAGAGTTTTCTGGTGCTCACCTTTGGCGTAGGCCAGCAATAGCTCCTGTCGCAATACAAAACCCACCACACAATCCGGGTCGCGATTTTCATAGACTGGGATACGGGAGAAACGCCCTTTCTCTGCATCCTCGTAGGCCTCTTCCACAGTGATGTCCTGCGGCAGGGAGAAGACCACCGTGCGGGGAGTCATCACCTCGCGTACGGAGTGGTCCCGCAGAGTGAAGAATAGGTTGCGCAGGATGCTGGACTCCCGCTGCTCTAACTGCCCTTCGGCCTCGCCAATTTCCGCCATAATGGCGAACTCATCGCGGCTGAAGCCCGTCAGAGTTGGGCCGTGGGACAGTCCTTTGGTCAACCACTCGGACATTTTTACAAACGGGTGGAGTAACCAAACCAGGCCGCGTAATACATAAGCGGTAGTGGGGGCCAGTTGGCGCCAGTACACGGCTCCCAGTGTCTTGGGGATAATTTCAGAAAAGACCAGAATCAACAGAGTCAGGATCGCTGATGCGATACCCAGGTATTCATTGCCAAAAACCGCTGCTGCCTGGGCACCGGCACCTGCAGCACCCGCTGTGTGCGCGACGGTATTCAGGGTGAGGATAGCGGCCAGGGGGGCATTAATATCGGATTTTAATTTGCGCAGCAAAGACCCCGCTTTATGCCCTTCCCGTTCCATTAGGCGCACGTATGGCGTTGTTACGCTGAGAATAACCGACTCGGCTATCGAGCACAGAAAAGAAAAGCCAAGGGCAATAAAAATGTAGGTTATCAGTAAAATCATAATTCTCGAGCGTAAATATCACCAGAATAAAAGTTTCGCGCTCCACCTATTGCGCAATAAATCAGTCCACTCAGCAATCCACTGAGTAGCCCTCCAATATTTGCTGGGTTGGCAAAATTAACCCCCAAGATGAAACCAAATATCCCCAACGCACTTAGAACAAGCCAAGCCGTCATTACGAGTAAAATACTCCTAGGAATATCCTGCCAAGCAGGTTGCCAACGCTGAACTACCAAAGCAAAACCAACAAGTGTGTAAATTACTCCCGACATGCCGGCAAAATAGGACTGTGGAGCCCACAAGAACTGTGTGAGGTTTGCCACAAGCCCTCCAAGCACCACCAACGCAATTAAAACTGAGGCCCCTCCTCGAACTTCAATTGGCCGGGCTAAAATCCATAGGGCTAAAGCATTCATAAGGGCCTGCAAGAATGAAAAATGTACAATTGCAGGGCTCCACAACCTCCAATACTCACCTTCCTGCAAGTGCTTAGCCAATGTTGACTGACCGACGCTAGTGCCAGCCGGGTCAGGAGTAATTAAAAGCAAGCCCGCCAAGCTACTAGTGAATAAAAACCACCCCAGAAAACAAAGAGTAATTAACAGAAAAGTTAAAGGGGTACTATCCAGAGGGAAGCTTGGTATATAGTAAGTCCTCTCACCCCTCTCAGAATCTGGCTCGCTACTCTCCTTGCCTTCAGATTCATTTAACTCTGAATCCACTTCATTAATTTCCAAACCCCGGATCAACTGAGAAAAATAAAAATCAAGATCTATTTTTTCAGTATCCCAGTGACTAATCAGTGGCCTTAAGAATTCCGCCAATTTAGTATCTTCGGCTATTACGCATTGTTGTTTGCCTTTTTCAATAATTCGTACCGGCAAACCGTGACTTTGTATAAAACGGGCTAATTCCGTCAATTCTTTCTCCATCGGGAAAGAATAAACGGTTATCCATTGGCTCACTTATCACAACCTTTTTTCTAATAGAATCTGAGTCAAAATCCGAGCTACAACTAAACCGCCATAGCCCGCATAATAATCCGCTTCTTTAACATGGGGCTTGCATCTACCATGCTCAACCCAGTGTTACGCAGCCAGCGCCAGTGCACATCGCCAGCACCGAACAAAGACTTAAAGGCGCTCATCGCTTTCATAGTGGCGGCGTTGTCGCCGCGACGGCGGCGTTCGTAGCGAGCCAACACTGAAGAGTGAGAGGGCTCCAGGCCGCGTGCCATAGCGCGGTCAATTTCATCTGCCAGCACCCGTACATCCTGCAGCCCAAGATTTACACCCTGGCCCGCGAGGGGGTGGATACTGTGGGCGGCGTCTCCCACCAATACAGCACCAGGGCCGCGATAACGTTCCGCATGGCGCGCGCGCAAGGGGAAGGAAAAGCGCTCACTGACGGATTCCACTTTGCCCAAGCGGCTCTCAAAGGCTTTTTCCAGGTTCAGGGCAAAGGCCTGGTCATCCAGCATCAATAGCTCCTGCGCCAACGCTTCATCCGCAGACCAAACCACGGCGCAGTGATTGTCATCCCCCAACCCCGCGAGAGGTAAAAATGCCAGTGGACCCGTTTGTAAAAAACGCTGCCAAGCGGTGTGACGGTGAGATTTCTCACTGCGCGCGACACACACCAACGCAGTTTGATGGTAATCGGTATCCTGGGAGCGGATATGCAGTAAGTCCCGCACTTTAGAGCGGGCGCCATCGGCACCGATTAACAGGCGGGTGCGTACTATCTCTGGTTGCTCACGGAGGCCATCCTCTTCATTTAATCGATCTTCACCGCGAGGCTGTAAATGCCAGAGTCCGCAGTCGCGCCACCAGCTCTCCAGGCGAAAACCATTGACTAACTCCACGTTGGGTAGGGTTTCCAGCCGTGCTCTTAACGCGGCGACAATGACATTATTCTCGACGATATGACCGAGATTCGGCAGCTGCACATCGCGGCTGTTAAAGCTTACTGAGCCGGTTCCATCTGCATCCCAAACCCGCATTTCCACATAGGGGCAGGCGCGGCGGCTGGCAATATCATCCCAGGCTCCCACCTCTTCGAGCAGCTCGCGGGAGGCCTGTGTCAGGGCCACCACGCGGGGTTCATACTGCGGTGACAATTGCGGCGTTGTTTCCGGGGACGCCTCCAGCAAGGCCAGACGCATGCCCGGGTGCCGAACTGCCAGCAGCGCTGCCTGGGCCATGCCCACCATGCCCGCACCCACAATGGCAAAATCCAAACGATGTCTGTTCATAGAAGCCAATTCCGCTGAAGTGGCAGTAGCCGTCCCCGACCCTGCACCTTTTAAAGCCCAAATCCCGCCGCTTGACTGACAAATTCCCGGCGCAGCGGCGGGACCATTGTAAGGCCGAGCATTCCCAACTGACGAATTCCCTGTTGCAGCCAACCGGAAGAGGAAAACAGTGTGGGAATACGGTCACTGAATCCAATCGTCAATTGCTGGTCCAGCTGGCGCATTTCTCCGTATTTCTGCAGGAAATCGAGCCGCCCTGGCAATGTATCCGACGTCACTGTCGACAGGGCTTGTGCCAATCCATAACAGTCCCGCAGAGTCAGGTTAAAACCCTGCCCTGCTACTGGGTGCAGAAAGTGGGCGCAATTGCCCATCAACACCACATTCCGGCGCCACTGTTCCTGGGCGATCGATAAACTCAATGGATACCCCTGAACGGCTCCAACCTTAATAAAACGTCCGGCACGCCAGCCAAATACCTGCTGCAGTTTTTTCAGGCGTTCAGCCTCAGGCATTACACCGACACGCTCAGCTTCTGCTTCCTCGCAAGCCCACACTAGTGCCGCGCGGTGCTGCCCTTCTCTATCTGGCAGCGGTAAAAGTGCCATGGGGCCCATTCGGGTGAAGCGCTCGTAAGCCACACCTTGGTGAGGCTGTTGCAGAGCGACCGTAGCGACTAGTGCTCTCTGAGGGTACTTAACCGAGCTGATCTCTATTCCCAGCTGGCGGCAAAGGGGGGAGTTCACCCCATCGGCAACGACTACCAATCCGCAGGACAGTGCCTGATCGGGGGAATTATCCTCGGATCGCCACAACAGGTTTGCGCCCGCAGAGGTCATGGTAATGTCAGTAACCTGCGCCGGCGCTAATAATTGGGTGGAAGTGCTAGTCAGTGCGCTGTGGAGAATCGGGCCCAGCGCTGCATTTTCTATCACTGCGCCCAGAATGCCCTCAAAGTTGACTCCCTGTCCCTCACGGGTCGAGAGGGCGGCGCCAAATGCATGCCCCCGATCACTCACATGAATACGATCAATCGGGGCGCTATAGGCTTGCAGAGCAGGCCAGAGCCCAAGCTCCGCAAATAACTGCAAGCTGCCTGCGGCAATGGCCGTGGCTCGCGTGTCGAAACTCGGCAACTGAATACTGGCAGCGGCATCCGGCAGTGCTCTCTGCTCCAGGAGCGCCACACTGAGTTGAGGACAAAAATGTGACAACATTAATGCCAGGCTGGCTCCCGCCATACCGCCACCGACAATGGCCACATCTACTTTACGCGCCGACTCACCCATCCCAATTCCCCCTTTGATTATTCGGCATTGAAATATTATTGGCCGAACAATCCAACAATCACTTCTAACGGGTCAGTAAGTCCCGTCCGTGAAGCATGGTGTATTCAATATCTTCAATCGCTTTTGGAGCCGCTGCTGAGAGGATCTGAGGCCCTCTATTGGTAAGTGCGACATCATCTTCAATTCGAATCCCGATCCCGCGAAATTCTGCGGGAATACTCTCATCGTCCTCCGGGACATAAATTCCGGGTTCGACCGTCATTACCATTCCGGCTTCCAGCTGGCGCCAAGCTCCATGAATGCGATAATCACCCACATCGTGCACATCCATGCCCAGCCAATGGCCAACCCGGTGCATATAAAACTGCCGATAAGCGCCAGACTCTATCAACCCCTGGGTGTCGCCTCGCAACAGTCCTAAATCGACCAACCCCTGAGTGATTATCTCAACACTGGCAGCGTGGGGATGATCCCAGTGATTGCCCACTGAAACCTGTTCAATCGCCGCTTGCTGTGCCGCCAAAACGATCTCATAAAGTGCGCGCTGCGGTCCGCTAAATGAACCATTAACCGGATAGGTGCGAGTAATATCGGCCACATAACCACGGTACTCACACCCCGCATCCACCAGCACCAAGTCCCCATCGCGCAACTGGGCATTATTACTGCAATAGTGCATCACCAACGCATTGCCACCACCCCCAACGATAGTGGGATAGGCTGTTTCCCGGGCTCCAGAGTCGACAAAGGTATGCAGGAGGGCAGCCTCCAGCTGGTATTCGTAAAGGCCCGGCTGGCATCGGGTCATAGCCCGGCTGTGTGCCTCGGCACTGATTTTGGCCGCCTGCTCCATTAAGCGAATTTCCTGGGCCGACTTAATCAGTCGCATTTCCCGCAACTGGTAATCGAGGTCGACCATTTCCGGTGCACCCCCGGTATCCGGCGCTGCAGTAATCCGCTCCAGGTAATTGCGGATTCGCTTATCCAAATGGGCGTAGCGGCCCATGGGGAAATAGAGCAGCTCGCGCCCTTCTAGCAGCCCCGGCAAAATATCATCGAGATCACCGATGGGAAATGCATCGTTCAAGCCGCACTGCTGCATCGCGCGCTCCGGCCCCAGGCGCGGGCCATCCCACTTTTCTTTTTCCGCATCGCGCTCGCGACAGAACAGCAGGGTTTCTCCCTGTGTTCGTCCCGGTACCAAAACCAGCAGCGCTTCCGGTTCATCAAATCCAGTGAGATACAAAAAATCACTGTCCTGGCGAAACGGAAAAAAAGTATCCCGGGAGCGCAGTTGCTCCCCAGCAGATGACACGATTGCCAAACTACCTGCGGGCAATTCTGCCATCAGGCGGTTGCGTCGGCGGGCGTACTCAGATCGACTGATTCCCGCTGTGGTTTTCGGGGTCTTAGACATCAGTGAATGGTGGGCTCGCTATTGGAGTCCTTACCCTTTACCTCAGTAAATATATTGAGTACGGCTACGCGCACGTATTCCTGCAGTTCCACCAGTTGCAGCTCAGTCTCCTCACCCTCTTCAACATGCTCGGCATCCAATTGGGCGATGGCGCTAATATCTTTTAAAGCTTCGTCACTGGTGGGCATCAATTTTTCCCGGGCCCCGCCGACACCAAAGCCGTGCAGGAATCCATCGCACCAATGACCCAGCGCCAGAGCGCGGGAGACGACATCTTCGTCATCGCACAGCACTAACTGAAAATCGAAGTTAGAGCCGTCGAGCTGCTTGTGGCTTTCCTCAGTCAGCTGGAAAAAATCCCGATTGAGATCTGCCGGCACCGCTTCCACATCGAGCAATCCGGCCAGCTCATTCTGCCAACGCTGTTTGTCCGGTCGCTCGCCCGCCGCCAAAATGCCACAGATAAAACCGTGCAATTCACTGGGGTCAGCCTGCCCCCCAGCTGAGAGAATGGCGTTGGCGAGGAGTTCAAATCGGCTAGCTTCAGAAGTCATGGTTACCGTACAGCTTTTTGTAAATTAGGCTTTTCAATCCGGCCGTCACACTGGTGCCAAACCGGGAATTTGAGGCATTAAGAGACAATTTTGTGATTGTCCGCGCAGGTGCAGCGATTGACCCACCAATACGCCGGCAATATAGTAGCGGAATCCCTCGCAGTCTGTCGTGTTGCGAACTCAGACGTCGACCTCAAATGCAGGAAATATGGATAAGCTGCAAGCGCTAGAAAGCACCGTGGATTCACTCATTGCCCGCTGTCAACAATTGGCGGATGACAATCGTGAATTACGCCGGCAGGAAGCCGACTGGCTGCGTGAACGCCAGCGCCTGATAAAAAATAACGAGGCCGCCCGCTCGCGGGTAGAAGCTATGATTAACCGTCTTAAGGGGCTAACGCAAGATACCTGATGTCTGAAACCGCATCACCCTCCGAAACTGTAACTGTTTCTATTCTCGATAAAGAGTACCGTGTCGCCTGCGCGGAAAGCGAGCGCGCCGGACTACAGGCTTCGGCACACCTGCTACACGAACGCATGTCCCGCATCCGCGCAACGGGTACTGTCATCGGCTTAGAGCGTATCGCCGTAATGGCAGCGCTTAATATTGCTCACGAGCTTATCCAGGCGAAAGCTGAGCTCAGCTCCATTCCCCTGCAAGAGGAAATGTTGGAGCGACTTACTGATAAGGTGCAAAACGCACTGGGCGAAATAGACTCGGAAGAAAAACTTCAGGAGTAAGGTGACAAGAAGCCACTTTCTGCTACTGGTCATTTCATCTAAATTTCTGGTTAACAGCCCCCCGCTCTACAAGTTATAATTGGTTCATACCCTGGGGTGTTGGCCAGCAGACTATGTCCTTGAGCCGATAATCTTACCCCGGTGGTTTCCAGCGAGTGCTGGTGTGCAAGTCCGCCTTGTAGCGGAAAGCCTTATGTACTCCGGATCCCACCACCTTGAACCTTACGGTTCAAGGCTCCGTCTACAGCCGCACACTCGGGGTACCCTATTTCTTCACGCTCTTCTCTTCCCACAATGACTGAAACCAAAACGCAACTGCGCCGCCGTATGCGCGCGGGGCGACGGGAACTCAGCGCCTATCAACAGCGTTTGCATGGCCGTGCAGCCATCACTCTCCTGAGCCGTATCCCACAAATGAATCGAGCAGCGCATGTCGGTATCTATTGGCCGACTGATGGCGAGCTGGATGTCCGCTACCTGCTGCAACGTTTTCCACAAAAACATTTTTATTTGCCACAGCTGCCGGCAGAACCACACCCCCACCTCCGGTTCAGGCGTTGGCAAGGCGAACCCCTGGCTTTTCGCAATCGCTATCGCATTCCGGAGCCAGTGCGCACGACTTACCGCGCTCCCAAGCTCCTGGATCTGGTTTTAGTTCCCCTCGTCGCCTTCGATCCCGGTGGAGCACGCCTGGGAATGGGGGCCGGTTTCTACGACCGTACTTTTGAGCGCAAACAGTTATTTCCAGGCACGGGGCCACAACTTATTGGCGCAGCGCACCATCTACAGTGTGTGGATAACTTACCCACGGACAATTGGGATATTCCACTGGATATGGTGGTGACTGAACAAAGGATTTATCGCTGCCGCTAAAAAGTGATTGGCGGAGCACAAAAAAAGCCGGACACCTGGGTGTCCGGCTTTTTTTGTGTTTGCTCGTGGGCAGAGCGCCCCCCCGGCATCAGCCTAACGGGTAACCACTCCCTGTTGCAGAGCAGCCGGCGGTTCAGCTTCGGAAGAAAATACCTCAGATAAACCACTGGTACTCAACAGAACGCCCGCGACAAAGACAACCACAGCGATTGTCAGCGCATCGGCTTTCATTGGGACCATCCTGTACGATAATTTTGTTTTTATATGCGTTTCGCCCCGCTTATGACCAAAGCCACAGCAAAAGTTCCACGCGAATAGACAATACTCAAGAAGCGGCGTAATAGTAACCGTTTATTGGATATTTTATGAGTTTTTTGTCTCAAAATTAGACAAGCAAGTTCGACAAAACAGGATTTGCAGTCTATACACCTTTCAATAAATGAGACGCCTTTCTCAGGTAACCGAAAGAGATGGTTTAAGCGCCCAAAAATAAGCGATAAGCCGGGTTCTCCGTTTCGTCCCAAAAACGAAAGTGAAGCTGATGTAGCAGTGCCTGCAACTCGCCCCGCGCAGCCGGCTCTACCTGTAACCCAACCAAAACCCGCCCATAAGCTGCCCCGTGGTTGCGATAGTGAAACAGGGTTATATTCCAGCGCCCGGCAAGATGCTCGAGGAACTTGCGCAAGGCCCCCGGACGCTCGGGAAATTCAAAGCGATAAATGACCTCATCGGGCAAGCCCGGTACTCTACCTCCCACTAAATGGCGAATATGCAGTTTCGCCATTTCGTTATCGGTGAGATCGGTAACCTGATAATCTTTGGACTCAAGCTGACTAACCAATTGGCTGCGGTCTTCCTCAGATACCACCTGCAGACCCACAAAGATATGCGCTTCGTTATCACTGGCAAAACGATAGTTAAACTCAGTGATTGAACGGTCCCCTAAATCCCGACAGAACTGCAGATAACTTCCCGGTTGCTCAGCAATTTTTACCGCGAGAACCGCCTCGCGCTTTTCACCGATCTCAGTGCGCTCGCTAATGTAGCGCAGGCGATCAAAATTAATATTGGCTCCACTACACACTGTGGCGAAGGTGCCGTTGCGATTGTCGTGTTGTTCCAAATATTTCTTCAACCCCGCCAAGCCAACGGCTCCAGCCGGCTCAGCGATAGAGCGTGTATCCTCGAATATATCCTTAATGGCCGCACAGATTTCATCGGTACTTACAGTGATAACCCCATCCACGGTTTCGCGCAGAACCCGGAAGGTCTCCTCACCGATTTGTGCAACGGCAACACCATCGGCAAACAAGCCCACCTCCGCTAGCCGAGCGCGCTCGCCGGCTTTCAGCGCGGCCTCCAGACAGGCAGCATCCTGTGGCTCTACACCGTACACTTTGGTTTCCGGACGTACATATTTGATATAGGCGGCCATGCCTGCGGCTAAACCACCCCCTCCGACCGGAATAAACACCGCGTCCAGATTGCCCGAGTGCTGGCGTAACATCTCCATAGCCACGGTGCCCTGGCCGGCGATCACATCGGGGTCATCGTAGGGGTGGATAAATACCAGCCCCCGCTCTTCAACCAGCTCCCGAGCCCTCGCCGCTGCTTCATCAAAGGTATCCCCATGTAGCACGACTTCGGCACCGCGCATGCGCACAGCACTCACCTTAATTTGCGGGGTGGTTTTGGGCATCACTATAGTCGCGCGTACTCCCATTTGAGCTGCGCTCAGGGCAAGCCCCTGGGCATGGTTGCCCGCCGATGCAGCGATCACTCCCCGGGCCCGCTCCTCGGCGGGCAACTGCAGGAGCTTGTTGTATGCCCCTCGAATCTTGAAGGAAAACACCGGCTGCAGATCTTCGCGCTTCAACAGAATCCGGTTGTTAAAGCGATGGGAGAGTTGGCGCATTTGCTCCAATGGCGTCTCGGTAGCGACATCGTAAATACGTGCGTCTAAAATGCGCTTGATATAGGACTTGGGCATGACGTGTTTGACGGCCGTAGCGGTTAATTACTGTGCGCGACTCAGCGTAGACTAATAGCAGGGTTACATAGGCCCTGTGTGCAGCGCAGCACCGGCATGACAGTCTAAGCCTTGAGAAGCATATTTGCCACAAAAAACAACCAGACGCGCTTTTTTTTATCGTCAGATACAAATTAAGGCGAAATAATTGCAAAGGAAACTATCCAGAGTATGACCCAGGATGAATTGAAACAGGCGACAGCTCGCGCCGCTATCGACTATATCGCCCCGCGCCTGGAGGACAATTCCATTGTCGGCGTAGGTACCGGTTCCACCGCTAACTTCTTTATCGATTACCTGGCGGAGATCAAAGGTACCTTTGACGGTACTGTGGCCAGTTCTGAAGCCTCCGCACAGCGACTCAAATCCCACGGCATTCCCGTTTATGAACTTAATGCCGTCGACGGCATCCAGTTCTATGTGGATGGTGCCGATGAAGTAAACCCCGCCCTTGAAATGATCAAAGGTGGTGGTGCTGCATTGACTAGAGAGAAAATCGTAGCGGCCTGCTCTGAAGAATTTATCTGCATTGCCGATGAGAGCAAGTGGGTAAAAGTCCTGGGAGAATTTCCCCTACCGGTTGAAGTTATCCCCATGGCGCGCTCGCTGGTTGCCCGAGAACTGGTTAAACTCGGCGGTGATCCGGTTTATCGTCAAGGTGTGATCACAGATAATGGCAATGCCATTCTCGATGTATACAATCTGCGTATCGAACACCCCACTGTCCTTGAAGAAACCATCAATAACATTACTGGTGTGGTGACCAACGGTATCTTTGCCAAGCGCTCCGCCGATATTTTACTGCTTGGCACCAGTGCCGGAGTGAAGACCATTACCGTTTAAACATGTCGTAAATAGTTATGCACAAAAAAAATAAAAAATGCGGACTGCTGGTTTTGCTCAGTGCTGTTGCACTGAGCAGCGGCTGTGCAACCGCGCCTCCAAGTAATCTCGACAACGTCTGCTCTATTTTCCAGGAAAAAAAGAAGTGGTACGGCGAGGCAAAAGACGCGGAGGAAAAATGGGGCTCTCCAATTGCAGTGATGATGGCAATCATGCACCAGGAATCCCGTTTTGTGCATGATGCCAAGCCCCCGCGCACCAAGATCCTGGGCTTTATCCCCGGCCCGAGGCCGTCCGATGCCTACGGTTATCCTCAGGCTCTGGGGACCACTTGGCGCCACTACCAAAGGTCTTCCTTTAACTACGGTGCCGACCGGGATGATTTTGGCGACGCCATCGATTTTATCGGCTGGTATAACAACACCAGTGCACGCCAGTGCCAGATACGCGCCAATGACACCTACAGCCTTTACCTCGCCTACCACGAGGGGCACGGTGGTTTTAATCGGCGCACTTTCCACAATAAAGCCTGGCTAAAGAATGTATCCCACAAGGTATCTGCCAGGGCGCAAAAATATCAGCAACAACTCAATAGCTGCGAACAGTCGCTGAAAAAACGCAAGAAATTTCTCTGGATTTTCTAGCTGATCACAGCGACCGTTAGTCGCAAGGCCCACCTCGGTTTAAATCCGGTGCAGTTTTCCTGCATTATGAGCGGCGGCAGTCGCTCACTAAATTTTATGACCTCACAACCACTCCAGGAAAAATTCTCCTTGCTGGCGGAAAAAGGCGCTACAAGGCGCCAGAAACTGACTACGCTGAAGACTAATAGCTACCCGCTTTAGACTTGGTACAGGTCACTAAAGCTCCGCCACAAGCATAAATTTACAGCCCCAACGTGACGCTGGGTGCTCCCTCTGAGAAGCAAAAGCGTCCTTATACTTTTTGGAGTGCCCGATGAAGCTCTTTTTGAAATACCTGGCTGTATTGGCAATATCACTCAGCGTGCCGATGACCTTCGCACAACCTGCTACCAGCCAAACAACCGCCCCCAAAGCTTCGTTTAGCGAACCGCAGCTCAAGCAATTTGCCAACGCCTATCGCTCTATCGTGATGCTGAGTCGAGAATACGCTCCCAAACTGAAAGCGGCTGCCGATATCAAGGAAGCGGAAGCGATCAACAAAGAAGCACAGGGAAAAATGATCGCCGCAATTGAAAAAGCCGGCCTTTCCAAAACCAAATACCAGGAAATTGCCAACAGCATTAAATCGAATCCCGCCCTACTGGAGAAAGTGAATAAAATTCTTCAGCAAAGCCACGCGCCACAGCAGTAATCCAACTTTGTGAGTGGCGCTCTGATCAGCTCATTGCGTCACTCAAATCCAGCTTTACATCTAACACCTGGCAAATAATCGGCAAATTGGTTTTCACCCAATTCTTGTCAAAAGACCCCCAATCACGCAGCAGGTAGTAGCCGTCATTGTGGCGCACGCCTTCCTGAATGAACTCTACAACTGTGCCATGCCCCGGCAATCCTTTCGCAATGATGTCCTGCACCGTACGGCGAGGCCATCCAGTTGCCTCCTCCAAAGTAGGATTATTGGGACGCGGAATATGCTCAATCAGGTAAGCAATCAACATTCGCCGGCAGATGGTCGGGTTTAACAGACTTGCAACAGACGTCGGTGACATTTGACCAGTCCTTCACTAACGGAATTTTTCCTATTGTTGACGAATATGACTTACAGGTCGAGGAAATAGTGATTCACTATCGCTATCAAACTTTAAAAGAACTGTCAGTCCACAGAGGATCAAGCATAGAAAATTGTTGAGAGCAAAACTGGGATTTTCAGTCGTTAACGCAAAAAATACACATTAAAAGACAGAAATAGACAACTTTTATTCCATAAGCCCATCAAGTTCGAAACTGTCACCACTAATAAAAGCATAGGCAGTTGCATATAAATTAAGCAGAAGCCTGACTTTCTCTCTCTGTTTGCGCATAATCCATACCGTAATACAGCAGCAGACAGAAAATAATTGTGAGGCTGAAAGAGTGGACAATGAAAACCCCAAACTCCGCGAAGCGGGGCTAGGTATTCCCGCCGCTGCGGTAAAGGCCCATCTGGTTGGCGCACAAGCGACCGGACTGGACTGCCAACAACTACTCATTGATAGCGGAATCGCCCCCGCCCAGCTAGATGAGCCCGATAGCCGCGTTGGCCGGGAGCAGATGGCCAACTTGTTACGCCTTGAGTGGGATTTTCTGAACGATGAGTCAGGAGGATTCCTGGCGCGCCCTTGGCTGCCGGGCACTTTTGCCATGATGGGGCACGCTTGTATCACCTGTCCCAACCTGCGCCGAGCTCTGCTTCGCTCTAGCCGCTTTATCAGCATGGTGAGTGACGACTTGCACATCAAGCTGGTCGAGGATGGTGAAGAAGCTCGACTGATCATTCACCACACCAATGAAAAAAAATTGCCCAACCAAATTTTCGTCGAATCTATCGCGGTAATCTGGTTGCGCTTTTTTAGCTGGCTGATCGACCGTACCATTTTATTAGAGCGCGTTCTTCTGGCGTTTCCCCCGCCCGACTACAACGAAGACTACAGCGATATGTTCCCTTGCAGGCACTACTTTAACCAAGGTGAAACCTGCCTGGTATTTAACACTCGCTATTTGCAAATGCCCCTGGTACGCGATGAGCAACAGCTGGCAGACTTCCTGTCCCGCGCCCCCGAGTGCCTGTTGACCCAATACAAATCCGACCACAGTTTCACCGGTCGTATTCGCCGTATGCTGCAACAGCAAAACAGTATCGAAAATCTGTCACTGGATGATGTCGCCGCACGTTTATACACATCTCCACAGACGCTGCGCCGCCGCCTCAAAGAGGAGGGCAACAGCTGGCAGGATATTAAAGACTCTGTTCGACGGGATATGGCGGTTTACCAGTTGAAGCAGCAGGAAACCGCTGTAGCTGAAATTGCCGAGCGCCTGGGCTTTTCCGAGCCCAGCGCTTTTAATCGCGCATTTAAAAAGTGGACAGGGCTAGCTCCCGGAGCTTACAGGGATAAATTCCGTAGTTAAGGCGGCACTAAAAATCCCGGTCAAAAGACCGGGATTTTTTATAAATGAAATCCACCTTGGAAAATATCCTTTAAAGGGATTCCCGTATCCCGGCTACTCCTGAGAGTTTGTCACTACCCGGATACTAACTCGCTCAACATTGAGGGCTTTTTGGTCCCTCTTCTCTGACATATCTTCCGCAACAGGCTTAGCTGAGCCCATTCCTGTTGCAGTGATACGGTTTGCCGCTATCCCCTTCTTCAGTAGAAGTTCTTTCACAACATCCGCACGTTCTTGGGAAATTTCCTGCTCTGCAATTTCATTACCCTCACCTTTTACATGCCCTTCAATAGCAATGGTTAAGTTGGGGTTGTCCTGCATGATTTTTGCCAGAGCATCGATATCCTCAGCTGCAGGGTTGGTGATTTTTGCGGTTCCCTTTTCAAAGTTCACCCGCATGGGGAATTCCCGGTCGGGATTGTCTGAAAAACTCTTGAGATAATCACGCAAATTACTGGAAAAGTTATCGGGGCCCAGTTGCGCTTCCTCTTCCGCTTTCTCAAGGGGGGAATCCCCTACCGGCTGTGAAGCGGACTCCATAAAGCTCGCTTCCTGGGAGGTCATGGAAGGATTACTTTCTGAATTTTCCTTTTTCCCTTTCAACATACACATATTCAATGCGTAGAGAACCACAAGTACCAACAGCAAAGGAAAAAACCAGCTACTGAAACTAACCGGTTTACGTTTTTCTTCGGGCCCCTGAATTGCTGTAGCCCGAGGTTCCTGGGGTTTGGCGTGGCCATGGGTAACCAGAGCGTCTCCCAACTTCCCAAAATCTGGAACGTCGATTGCTTGAAGAAGGTTATCCGGTATATACCCCTGTAAATGCTCCCGCTGGCCAATCAGGAATGAAGCCAAGTCAGAAACATCCATTTTTTGAGCTTTGGCCTGGCTTTGCATCAACGAAGTAACTATCGGTGCGGATACACTCAATAGATCTCCGCCCTCTTTCCCCAAATTATTCGCTGCAACTTCCAGGACCTCTTTTTTACGGCTGCTGAAAATTTTTTCCAGCATTTTCTCACCGATGTCTGTAATTGACTTCAACTTTTCTGGTGAGGAAATAGCGGTGGCGAATTTAGACAAATCCAGCGCTTCACTTTCAGAAATTAAATTAAATAAATAACCCATTCCTGTTTTACTACTGGCCCTGTTCAACATACCAGCCAGTATGTAAGCAACGCCTGAACAGAGTGCAGCTTCACCTTGCCCTGCTGGCAAATTCAAAGCCTTTGTCAGCGCATCAATACCCCCGGATCCCAATTGGCCGGTAGCCATATCCAAAACATTATCCGCCATAGCCAAACCTCGCTCACCACCTCAGGGACCATCAAAGTACATTTATTTGTCCGGGGTCACCCGTGTGTTACCCATTCAAATTTTTCTCAGCTGCCCTGAATCACCCATTACCCTGCCTGACATGGAATTCCTCCAGCCGCAAAGATAATTTAAGTGCCAATTTACCGTGCCAAAATTTCAATAGATTTAGGCGCCTTACTTGAGTGTACGGCAGTACCTCCACATGGTTAGGTTAATTTGGAATAAATAAAAAGATATTTGACTAGGAATTTTTCGGTAGTACCTGGAAGCTGAGTCATCTTCCGTGGCAATTTTTATCATTGAACCCAAGCTGCACCGCACTATGGTAATAAGCGAAACCATAAAATAAAAAGAGGCTAAAACCGTGCCAACCGAAGCCTACATCTACGATGCTATCCGCACCCCGCGGGGCAGAGGCAAATCCAGCGGTGCCCTTCACGAAGTCAAACCTATCACCCTGCTTTCAGATCTCCTGAAAGAATTACAGACCCGCAATAGATTCGACACTGCCAAAGTGGACGATATCGTTATGGGCTGTGTTACACCGATCGGAGATCAGGGTGCCGATATCGCAAAAGTTGCAGCTTTAGCTGCCAATTGGGACTGGGATATCGGTGGCGTAACCCTGAATCGCTTCTGTGCCTCCGGTGCCGAAGCGGTCAATCTCGCCGCTACCAAAGTTCGCTCCGGGTGGGAGCATCTGGTAGTGGCCGGAGGTGTAGAGTCCATGTCGCGGGTGCCCATGGGCAGCGACGGCGGCGCCTGGGCGATGGACCCACGCACAGCAATAGATACTGGATTTGCACCCCAAGGCATTGGCGCGGACTTGATCGCTACACTCGGCGGATTTTCCCGCGAGGATGTGGATAACTTTGCGCTGGACTCTCAGCACAAGGCGGCAGCCGCCTGGAAGCGCGGTGCTTTCGAAAAATCTGTGATTCCCGTACGCGACCAAAATGGCCTGACCATTCTCGATCACGACCAGCTGGTGCGCCCAGATGCGTCCATAGAGGCCCTGGCACAACTCAAGCCGTCCTTTGCCGGGATGGGTGACCTGTGCTTCGACAGCATTGCCATATCCCGTTACCCACAGGTCGAATCAATCAACCATGTTCACACTGCGGGAAATTCCTCAGGCATCGTCGATGGCGCAGCCGCCCTGCTGATCGGCAGTGAACAGGCCGGGCGGGATCTGGGGCTCAGCCCCCGCGCCCGTATTGTCTCCGCTGCGGTAGTGGGCACTGAGCCTACTATCATGCTCACAGGCCCCGCGCCCGCCACTCGCAAAGCCCTGAAGGCCGCAGGCCTGACGGTGCAGGATATTGACCTCTTTGAGGTGAATGAAGCCTTCGCGGCAGTGGTGATGCGTTTCCAACACGAGTTGGACGTGGACTCACAAAAACTCAACGTTAACGGCGGCTCAATCGCTATGGGCCACCCCCTCGGCGCGACTGGTGCAATGCTGATCGGCACAGTACTGGATGAGCTGGAACAACGGCAACTTCGCTACGGCCTGGTCACACTATGTGTGGGCGGCGGTATGGGTGTAGCAACCATTATCGAAAGAGTTTAGGGGGCAGACTATGAAATCCATTCGCCTGGAAAAAGACGATCACAATATTGTCCACCTGATCATGGACAACCCCAATGCCTCAGCCAATGTGATGGATCGGGATTTTACCGAGTCGCTGAGCGCAGCGGTTCAACAACTCAAGCAGCAAGAATTTTCTGGAATTATTGTTCGCTCCACAAAAAATACCTTTTTTGCCGGAGGCGACCTTAAGTCTTTATATGCGGCAAAAATTGAAGAAGCTAAACCTTTCTTCGAATCTTGCGAATCAATGAAAGCCAACCTGCGCTGGCTGGAAACCCAGGGTAAACCCGTCGTTGCTGCGATTAATGGCACAGCTTTGGGCGGTGGCTGGGAAATTGCCCTCAGCTGCCATCAGCGCATTGTTATCGATAGCACCGCAATAAAACTGGGATTGCCTGAAGTCACATTAGGCTTACTACCTGGTGGTGGCGGCTGTGTACGTATGCCCCGCCTTTTAGGCATCCAGGAGTCTCTACCCTACTTACTGGAAGGAAAACAGGTGAGGCCGCAACAGGCTCTCAAAGCCGGTCTGGTACATCAGCTCGTTACCAGTGAAAGTGAATTACTAGAGAAGGCTGTCTCTTATATTCGAGAGAATAGTGAGCAACCTGTTGCTCAACCCTGGGATCAACCGGATTACCGGATGCCGGGAGGGGACGCAAAGAACCCTAAAAATGCGCAGTTACTGATGATCGCCCCAGCAATACTGGAGAAAAAAACCAAGGGATGTCTACCGGCGCCAGAGTCGATAATGGCAACCGTCGTCGAAGGGTCCCGGGTCGACTTCGAAACTGCTACGCGAATTGAATCCCGACATTTTGTAGGCCTCGCTTGCGGGCAGGTTGCCAAAAACATGATTGGTACTTTCTGGTTTGCACTCAATGAGGTCAAAGCCGGAGCATCACTGCCCGCCGCCGCCCGCGATCATAAAACGTCGCCCATGCAAAAAATTGGCATACTCGGCGCCGGCATGATGGGCTCAGCCATTGCCTACGCCTGTGCCAGTAAAGGTGTTGATGTCGTATTAAAAGATGTATCCATGGAAGGTGCCTTAGCCGGCAAACAATATGCAGAGAAATCCCTGCAAAAACGCTTACAGCGGGGTCGCATTACCGAGGACAAGGTCAATCAGATCCTCTCCCGTATCACGCCCACAGACAGCAATACCGACCTGGCTGATTGTGAGTTGGTGATAGAAGCAGTTTTCGAAGACCGGGAACTCAAGCGTAAAGTTACCCAGGAAGCCGAGGCACAGCTGCCGAAAAATGCAGTATTTGCTTCCAATACTTCGACACTGCCGATCACTGGGCTCGCTCAAGCTTCCGACCGTCCCCAGCAATTTATCGGCCTACATTTCTTCTCCCCTGCCGACAAGATGCCACTGGTGGAAATTATCTGTGGAGAGCAAACCAGTGATGAGACTCTCGCCCAAGCCTTCGCCTTTGTATTGCAGATTGGCAAGACTCCTATCGTTGTCAACGACAGCCGTGGCTTCTTCACCTCAAGGGTATTCGGCTGCTTTACCAATGAAGGTATCGGCATGCTCAGCGAAGGGGTTAATCCCGCCACCATTGAAAATGCCGCGGCTTTAGCTGGCTTCCCAGTCGGCCCTCTAGCTGTTAGTGACGAGGTCTCCCTAACGCTGATGAGCCGGATACGCCAGCAGACCATCAACGACCTGCAAAAAGAAGGTAAACCCGCCCCCACGCATCCCGCCGACGGAGTGATCGACCGAATGCTTGAAGTGGGTCGCGCTGGTAAGGCCGCAGGTGGCGGCTTCTATACTTACCCTGAGGGCGGGAAAAAGCACTTATGGAGTGGCCTTGAGAAGGAGTTTCCCGCCAAAGAGGCACTGCCGATAGAAGATGTGAAGGAACGGCTGCTGTTTATTATGGCTCTGGAGACACTTCGCTGTTATCAAGAGGATGTGCTACGCAGCGTACGCGATGCCAATATTGGCTCTATCTTCGGTATCGGCTTCCCACCCTGGACCGGTGGTGCATTGCAATACATCAGCCAGTTTGGCCTGAAAGCGTTTACCCAACGCGCCCAGCAACTGGCTGATGCATATGGAGATCGATTTGCCCCACCAGCAATTTTGCTGGATCTGGCAGAGTCAGGAAAAGCTCTGGCGGACAACCCTTAACCCAGGGGTTTGAGCGATGTAAACAGGCTTTTAAAATCTCGCTGTTTACATCGCCTATCAAAACACTGGTTCAATTTTTCAGCAATAAAATGCGGTGGTGTAAGGATGGTACCAAGAACTGTTTACAACGAAGATCACGAACAGTTTCGAGAAACTTTACGTAAATTTTTAGAAAATGAAGCTGTACCCTACCACCATCAGTGGGAAAAAGATGGTCAGGTAGATCGTAAACTGTGGAATAAAGCTGGAGAAATGGGCTTTCTGTGTCCGCAAGTTGACGAAATGTATGGTGGCTTGGGGTTGGACTATGGCTACAACTCCATTATTGATGAGGAGGTAGCCCGGGCGGGACTTTCCGGTATTGGCTGGGGCCTGCACTCTAATATTGCAGTGCCCTACATTATTAATTACGGCACGGAAGAACAGAAGAAAAAGTACCTTCCCAAATGCATTAGTGGTGAGATGATTACCGCTATCGCCATGTCCGAACCTGGTGCCGGATCAGATCTACAAGGCGTGAGAACTACAGCTGTGCGCAAAGGGGATCACTATCTGCTAAATGGCTCCAAGATTTTTATTACCAATGGACAGCAAGCAGATCTGGTTATTGTCGTGGCCAAAACCGACCCTCACGAGGGGGCATCTGGAGTCAGCTTGTTACTCGTCGAAGCAGACAGCCCCGGATTCAAGAAAGGTAGTAACCTGGAAAAAATAGGAATGAAGGCCCAGGATACTTCAGAACTCTTTTTTGATGATGTCAGGGTTCCTGCGGAAAACCTTCTCGGTGGCGAGGGACAAGGGTTTATTTATTTAATGCAGGAGTTGCCTCAAGAGCGTTTAAGCGTGGCAATTTATGCTATATCCAATGCTGAAGCTGCCCTACAATGGACTATTGATTACGTACGGGATCGCAAGGCTTTTGGTAAACCTATTTCTGCCTTCCAAAACACACAATTCAAGCTGGCAGAGTTGGACAGTGAGTTAACTGCCCTTCGAGTATTTATCGATCGTTGCCTGGAGCTTCACTATAAAAAGGAGCTCGATGTTGCAACGGCGGCAAAGGCAAAATTACTGAGTACGGATTTCCAGTGCAAACTTCTGGATGAATGTGTCCAGTTACACGGAGGCTACGGTTATATGTGGGAATATCCCATCGCCCGATCCTGGGCCGACGCCCGTGTAGGAAGAATCTATGCTGGGACCAATGAAATCATGAAATTGATTATCTCCCGTGAACTTCTACGCGACGACTAAGTTAAAGCCCTGGCTTTAAATTTCTGTTCTCAATTAAAATAATGAAATAAAAAGTGAAACAGCAAAAGAATAAGCACTGTGCCCCATTGGAAGGGCTTAAGGTACTCGATTTTTCCACGCTCCTCCCCGGTCCCTATGCCACTATGTTATTGGCGGACCTGGGCGCGGAAGTACTAAGAATTGAGTCGCCCTCTCGGCCTGATTTGTTGAGGGGATTTCCACCACTAGTCGATGACTCTGCTTCCTTATCTGCCGCACATGCAACCATTAACCGCAACAAGCGCTCATTGGCGATAGACTTAAAAAGCCCCAAAGCAAAAGAGGTAATTCATCGGTTACTTCAGCAATACGATATCGTTATTGAGCAATTTCGCCCAGGTGTAATGGATCGCCTGGGCCTTGGTTACCAAAACTTAAGCCAACAGTGTGAAGACATTATCTATTGTTCGATCACTGGATATGGCCAGACAGGGCCATTAAAACAGCGTGCTGGACACGATATCAATTACCTTGCACTATCTGGCCTAGCCAGTTATTCCGGCAATCGCAGCCATGGCCCTTGCCTGAGTGGCACCCAGATAGCAGATATCGCCGGCGGTTCTCATCATGCGGTCATGTCAATACTGGCAGCAGTATATCATCGCCAGAGAACTGGTGAGGGAAGTTACATCGATATCAGCATGACAGACTGTAGCTTTGCTTTAAACGCAATCAGTGGAGCTAATGCCCTTGCTTTAAATAGCTCTCCAGAAATTGAGTCTGAGCTATTGAATGGTGGCAGCTATTACGATTACTACCGAACGGCGGACAATCGCTTTTTGTCAGTAGGCAGTTTAGAACCACAATTTGCGGAACAGTTTTTCATAAAAATTGGGCATAAAGAGTGGATGGATCGAATCCTTCAAGACGACCAACAAGAAAAACTCAAAGAGGATATCGCCAAGATTATCGCCAGCAAGACCCAGAAGGAATGGTTAGCCGTATTTCAGAGCGTCGATGCATGTATTGAACCTGTACTCAATTTTACAGAAGCCGCCGATAGCGAACTTATCCAATCCAGGGAGATGATCACCTCAATAGATGGAGGAATCAAACAGATCAACACCCCCTTTAGATTTAATCGCAAGAAGCCACTTTCTTTCAGCCGGGGAGCATCTCTGGGAGAACATAACCATACCGTATTGAGTGAGCTCGGTTTTAGTGCAGAAGAAATCGAGGAAATATGTGAAACTCAAGTTGTTCCCCACTAGTCACATTGAATACGATCGATAAGGCGGCGAATAGCTGCCTCTAATCCCCGCCCCCGCCGCAGCCACCACCGCAACTGCTTCCAGAGTCTGAAGTAGAGTCATTACTCCAAAATCCACCGTTACTACTATCGGATGAACCGCCCTCACAACTCGCGGCACAACCAATATGACTGGCACAATAATCTGATGAGAGGTTAGTTCTAGAACAGCAATTTAGTGAATAATGAAAGCCGTCTTTAATTTCCAGCTGTTTATCAATTGAAAAAATCAGAGGCAGCGACTTAGGCTTGGATGGGTTAATTCCACCATGAGCACAAGCTATTCGCCATGCTCTCTTAATCCCCTCACCAGTAGTATTCTTACTTGGCATAACTTCATTGGGCGTATGATGTAGAAAATAACCAAAAGATTTATTACAGAAACTCTTATATAACTGTGTACTTAATATAAATTCATGCCAAGCAATATCGACAACTTGAGATGGCATAGCAACCATTTTTCTGCCAGCAGTTTGACAGATAATAAAATAATCTCTTAAAGCATCAAGCACTATGCCCAGCTGTTTGTTGCTGAGGTGAGGATATGTTTTCTTTACCTTTTGTTTAAGCGAAGGATGAAATTGATATTCTCTCAAAAATCGCTGCCTTTCTGTTTTTCGATAAAATAAAAAACCATAGCGCTTACGATCAATAGACCAACCACCATAAAGCCTTCAAATACCATAGCAACTCCCATTGTTATTAAATACTTATCATTCGAAAGTAAGTCATTAAAAATAAAATACCGCAATGTAATCTCAAAAAGATCTTTATGCCACCTTCTTTTAACGGATTAGAGTACCAAGTAGAAGTTTACCGACCGGCCTTGAAGTATTTTTCCACATTTACTAAGATACGGCATATCAACTTTTCTATTTGGAGTCATTTACGCCAATGAATTAAGCCTTGCACACACTGGAGATAACCCGGCTTCTCAAGAGGCCATCAATTCCCGTGCAAGTGGCGTACTCCATTCTCTACAACTTTCTCTCAAGATCATGGTATTGCGCCACCCATTCCGACTACCGGAGGGTGACATGCAGAGCATTTGTTCTATAAAAAATCTTTCCTTAAACTTCCCTGAGAAATCTCTATTTAAGGGGATCCATCTTGACCTCCCTCCGGGATTTACTAGCTTAGTGGGAAATAATGGCAGTGGAAAATCGACTTTTTTAGAGACTTTGATTGGGAAACTAAAGCCTGAACAGGGAAGTATTACTTGGTATACGGACTACCTTAAAGTGGATCAAGTGAGTAGCAATTCCAACAAGCGAATTGTAGATTTATTCGACCCTACAGGCCTCTATGACTGTTTTTCACGTATTGAGTCTGGCAATCAGAGTGAGGAAGATCTGATACGTGTCTCAGATTCATGGGAGCTACCTACAATTTGGCAACAGCATTTATACAGCGCCGGAATAAATCTCACGTTAGACACTCCTATCGGCAATCTTAGCGGCGGTGAAAGAGTCCGACTGGCTTTAATCAATGCCTTCTCTCATAAAAAACACTACCTGCTACTGGATGAGCCTAGTAATCACCTAGATTCAGACGGTAGAAAATGGTTACAGCAGAAAATTAGAAACCATTCTGCCGGAATTCTAATGGTCAGTCATGATCGAAGCTTACTCCAACAAGCTGACACGATAGTGGAACTAGTTTCAGGAAAACTACGCACATATGGTGGTAACTATTCACACTACAAGAAAGAAAAAGAGATACAGAGACAGTCTGTAGAAAAGAAAATTGAAAGTACCAAAAAGAATATAAAAAGCCTAAACAAACTTAAGCAAAGTTCTGCTGAAAAAACTACAACCAGAAAAAACCAGGGTAAGAAATTAAAAGGTTCCCAATGTAAATCGCTACTAGATGCGAAAAAAGATCGTGCAGGGCAAAGTTTAGGCAAGCTGACTAGAAACCTGGATCGTCAGTACCATAAGTTAAAGCTAGATTTAGAAAGTTGCCAAAAGGACTATAAGAGTCATAAGCTCCCCAATATGCAACTTAGCAAAACAGGGCTAACGGGTGGTATTCGTCTGTATGTTGAGGATCTCAAACTGCCCTACGGTATTCAGAGTGATCCCATATCACTCACCATGCACAGTGGCGATCGCTGGCATATTTGTGGCGCCAATGGTAGCGGAAAGACAACGCTACTAAAGATCATTGCTGGTCGAGTTAAACCTCGCAGCGGTTTGTGTAAAACTTTTGGCAGCTGTTTTTATCTGGATCAGAGCCTAAGTCAACTAAATGGAAATCTATCTGCCTTGGAAACTTTATCCCGCCTGCACCCTGATAAAGATACCAACTTCTGGCGCACAGCCCTAGCCACAATGAATATTCGAGGTGATTCTGCACTTCGCTCTACCAATACTTTAAGTGGAGGGGAGCGACTAAAGGTTGCTTTACTTGCCGCTACTCGTGGCACTGAGGCACCAGACCTGCTACTACTGGACGAACCGGACAATCACTTGGATCTGGAGTCGCGTATAGCGCTGGAAACTGCGCTGGTAGAATACCCCGGAACATTTTTATTGATCTCCCATGACTCTACTTTTGTAGAAAATGTGGGAGTGAATAGAAGGGTCTATCTATAGGCATATTAAGACCTAAATAAAGGAAGTGAGATGTGAAAACGCTGCGCTTGCTATTAGGAGATCAATTGAACCAAAAACACTCCTGGTTTAGAGGTAACCAAAAGGATAAGATCTACTTTATGGCTGAAATGCGCCAAGAGACCGATTACGTTGTTCACCACATCCAAAAAGTCGTTGCCTTTTTTGAAGCTATGCAGATTTTCTCAGAGTGGCTTAAAAATAGAGGCTGCAATGTCATCTACTATCGAATAGACGATAAAAACAACAAACAAAACCTCACAAAAAATCTCGAAGATATTATTAGAAAACACAAAATTGAAAAATTTGAGTACCAACTTCCCGATGAGTACCGACTAGATCAGCAGCTGCTACAACTAGAAAAGAGGCTATCAATAGAATTTCAAGCCTACGACACTGAGCACTTTTTAACCACTCGAGAAGAGCTGGCAGATTTCTTCCAAGGGAAAAAATCGCTACTTATGGAGAGCTTCTACCACTATATGCGGAAGAAGTATGACATTCTGATGAACAATGGAAAACCTGAAGGGGGAAAGTGGAATTTCGACCAAAGCAATAGAAAGAAATGGAATGGAAAGCTGGGCAAACCCAAGCAGAGAAAAATAACAAGTAATGTCACTTCAACTTTATCCCGTATAAAAAATTCTGGAGTTAAGAGTATTGGAGAGATTGATCCAGAGAATTTTATATGGCCAACCAGCAGGGAGGAATCTATAAAACTACTTCGTCATTTTTGTAAACATCTACTTGCTCATTTTGGCGATTTTCAGGACGCAATGGATCCAGATGAAGCCTTTCTTTATCACAGCCGAATTAGCTTCTCCCTAAATAGTAAACTCATATCTCCAAAAGAGGCTATCGATACAGCGATAAAATCTTGGGAAGATGGAAAAATTTCAATAGGACTTAACCAGATTGAAGGTTTTGTACGCCAAATATTGGGCTGGCGAGAATATATGCGCGGTGTCTACTGGATGTCTATGCCCAGTTATGAGCATCAGAATAAGTTGAAGAATAAAAATAATTTGCCAGATTTTTTCTGGGATGCAAAGACGACCATGAACTGCCTTCACAACACCATCAGGAATAGCTTGGAAAATGCCTATGCTCACCATATCCAAAGGCTTATGATTACCGGTAATTTTGCGCTATTAACACAAACTGACCCTAACCAGGTGGAAAGTTGGTATCTCGGTATTTACATAGATGCTATTCAGTGGGTTGAAATGCCTAACACCCGGGGAATGAGCCAGTTCGCCGATGGTGGGTTGGTTGCAACAAAGCCCTATATTAGTAGTGGCTCCTATATCAACAAAATGAGTAACTATTGCAGCGACTGTATTTATGACGTCAAACAACGAACTGGAGAGAAGGCCTGCCCATTTAACAGCCTCTACTGGAATTTCTTAATTGAAAAAAGAAAAATACTAGAGGGCAATCATAGAATGACAATGATGTTCAGCCTTTTGGATAAGCTTGAGAAGAGTGAAGTGGCAGCAATAAAAAAAAGGGCAAAGCAATTTATGAAAAAGAAATCGTAAGCTCTATATAAATCATAAAATCCGTTATCGAAGGTTTCCTTAATCATTACTAAACTAAGCCAATACTCGCCTCAATAGGCTCTGGTCATGAAGACTGCAATCATTACCCTCGATTTTATCAACGATATTTGTCATCCAAAGGGACAAGTATCAGCAGCGGCCCCAAGAGTCCATAAGAATAGAGTTGTTGAGAACACTAATAAACTCCTAACGTGGGGAAGAGCAAGACAGTATCTTATTTGCCATATCAGAGTCGCTTTTTCCACCGACTACAGGGAATCTTCCTCTAACTCCCCCCTCTTCAGCTATATCAAAGATATAGGCGCCCTCCGTCAGAAAAGCTGGGGCACTGCTTTTGTTGATGATCTCAATATCACTGATAGCGATATATCTATTTATAAGAGGCGTGTCAGTGGCTTCTATGGGACCGAACTCCCAGTACTTATTGCTAGCAACAATATAGAAAGGATTATTCTCTGTGGGGTATCAACACAAAATACAGTCGAACTGACAGCCAGGGAAGCTCACGATAGAGACTTTTCAGTATTCATTGCCTCAGATGCCTGTGAGTCTGACACAGAAAACAATAAACAGAATAGCCTGAACTTCCTCACGAAGATAGCCAGTGTAAAAACTGTCGATGAGATTATTGCTAGTGAGGGTGCTAGTAAACCATGAATACCCGCATTTCCAATAGAGAATTTGCCCTCAGTGTCATTACCGCAATTCTGGCGGCCAGCTGTATGTCGCTAACCGGGCTATTTGGTAAAGAACTAACTACTTTTAGCTCCTTATCCCTGGTGGTCTTTATTCGTTTCTTTGCCCCATTTTTACTCCTAACCTGGATTTGCCTCGTTGTTTTTGATGAAAACCCTGTGACTCATCGAATAGACAGGATTGATGGTGCAAGGGCGTTATTCACTTGTCTCGCTCAGTATTGCCTGTTTTATTATTTGTCCAATGGCTCTCTACTTGTCGCCGCCCTTCTATTTTCAACGTCAGGTTTATTTCTCCCTTTTATTACCCGGTTTGCCAAAAAGGATCCGATAAAAAAGAAGACATTAGCAGCCTGTATAATCAGCTTTATCGGCGTTGCTTTTATATTGAAGCCAACTACTGGCTTTGATAGCTATATGATAGTGGGCCTGCTATCGGGCTTCTTTGGAGCTTGTTCACAGTTTGTAATGCACCACTCTTCAAAGAAGCAAAATACGATATCTTCAACCACCAAGATGTTCGGCCTATCCAGCCTCTATATGCTTGCCATATTATTGATTGAAGGAAATCTTGGGGAGCTTACGAAAGTCGCTGTATCTCTATCGGACTCGGTAAGTTTTGTGATTGTGATTATTGCTTTTAGCCTGGCGACAATCAGCAATCAATCCTTACGCACTAAAGCCTATCGTCGGGTAAACAGACCTGCCAGCCTATCTCCCTATTTATATACAAGCCTGATTTTCTCCGGCATATTGGATTGGTTTGTTTATAGCACACTCCCAACCTGGAATACTTATGCCGGCAGCTTACTGATAGTTATCGGAGGTATTATTCAGGCAATCAGAACTCAACCCCAGATTAAGGCATCTCATTCTTAACAAGGATAAGCGAGGACAGGGAATAGCGGGAGAAACCCAGCCCCACAGATTCAATTATCTGCAGGGCCCAGACGATTACTTGAACATCAGTTCAGGATTAACCATCGTTTTCATTTCCAGGACATTGCCATTTGGATCTTCGATAAAGAAAGTTTCCTGTTCATATTCATTGCCGACAAAGCGACGGTAGGGCTTGTCCAGGTATTCCAGCCCGGCAGCTTCGATACGGCCTTTCAATGCCTGAAACTCATCTTCCGGCAGGTGAATGCCAAAATGAGGAACAGCCACTTCTCCCATATCCACCTTGTGGCGAACATTGGGGAGCTTCTCCTCACTCTGGTGCAGGGTGAGTTCGTTACCCCAAAAGTCGATATCTACCCAGCGACCTTCTTCACTGTTGCCGGTCTTGCAGCCTAAGACATCGCAATAGAATTTCTTGGCGGTTTCCAGGTCCCCTGCCGGAATCGCAAGGTGCAAACAATTCGATTTCATATAGCCTCCAGCCTTTGCTAGCTCCTTATAGAGATCAAAAATTGATTGACTGACATCTGCTCGTCATTAGCCCTTCAACCCTCCCCCCCTGACAGCATTAACATTTACTTTGCCGTCGGAGCCACCCAAAGGATACAAATAAGATCAAGTGATCCCGTTAATTATTTAAATAAAAGTGGCCGCTTTACGCGCCGGCAACTTATACCGGGAATATTCCTAATATTAGGGCCCATAGCTTTAGCTAAAGAACCCGAACTTGGGGAGTATACAGATGCATATCATCGCACCCCACCCCGAAATGGAATATCCTCCTAGCCTAGAAGCATACTTTAACATATATATTTCAACCTCTAATATCGAACCCGCAGAGAAACTGCTTAGTTATTGAACGTACTCCTCGACACCTCAGCGCCAAATCCTTATAGTGCGGCCCCCACATCACGCCTCCTATTTTGGCGAAACCGGCTTACCAAAGCCCATTTGTAATCCTCAGGAATACGCTCTTGATCTCCACCGCGAATATCACCATGCAGTTTGGTGCCCAACCACTGTTTGAAAACATTTCTGTAAAGTTCGGCAATGGCAACCGATATGGCCTTATCGGGGCCAATGGATGTGGAAAGTCTACCTTTATGAAGATCCTGAGTGGTGCCTTGGCGCCCTCGGCCGGCAACGTATCCATTGAGCCTGGATGCACCTTGGGTACTTTGAGCCAAGACCAGTTTGCATTTGAAGAGTACACCGTCGTCGATGCGGTCATCATGGGAGATGTCCGCCTGTGGGAAATTAAACAGGAACGTGACCGCATATACTCGCTACCGGAAATGAGCGAAGAAGACGGCATGCGCGTAGCCGAGCTTGAAGTCCAATTTGCTGAGTTGGATGGCTATAGTGCAGAGAGCCGTGCGGGAGAAATCCTGCTTGAAGCTGGCATCGACGAATCCCTGCATTTTGGCCTGATGAAACAGGTAGCTCCCGGCTGGAAATTGCGTGTATTACTCGCCCAAGCGCTATTTGCCGACCCAGATATTTTATTGTTGGATGAGCCGACCAATAACCTGGACATCCACACCATCAAGTGGCTGGCAGATGTACTGAATCAACGCAAAAGCACCATGGTCATCATTTCCCACGATCGCCACTTCCTGAACTCTGTCTGCACCCATATGGCCGACATAGATTATGGTGAATTGCGGGTTTTCCCCGGCAATTATGAGGACTTTGTTGCGGCCTCCACGCTAATACAAGAACAACTTCACGCAGAGAATGCCAAGAAAAGTGCCGAACTGGACGAGCTACAGAGCTTTGTGAACCGCTTTTCTGCCAATGCATCCAAAGCCAAGCAGGCCAGCTCCCGCGCAAAGAAGATGGAAAAAATCAAGCTGGACGAAATCAAACCCTCCAGTCGGGTCAGCCCTTATATTACCTTTAACCAGTGTAAAAAATTGCACCGTCAGGCGCTGACTCTTGAGGGGCTTACCCATGGTTTTGACAGTGAAACGCTATTTCAAGGTGGCGAAATGCTGCTGGAAGCCGGTGCGCGCCTGGCAATTATCGGTGAAAACGGCGTTGGTAAAACAACCTTCCTGCGCTGTCTTGTCAATGAGATCCAAGCAAACAGCGGAGTCGTCAAGTGGTCAGAAAATGCCGCTATCGGCTACTGTCCGCAAGACAGCAGTGCAGATTTTGATGGTGACCTGACGATATTTGAGTGGATGTCCCAATGGCGCACCCCCAAGCACGATGATCTGGCCGTGCGGGGTATTCTGGGCCGACTATTATTTACCGCAGATGATGCCAATAAAAAGGCAAAGGTCTGCTCTGGCGGCGAGAAAAATCGCCTGCTGTTTGGCAAGCTAATGATGATGGACACCAATGTGCTCATCATGGATGAGCCAACCAACCACTTGGACATGGAAGCCATCGAAGCCCTGAACAAGGCACTGGAGAAATATGAGGGCACACTTATTTTTGTGAGTCACGATCGTCAGTTTGTCTCATCCCTGGCAACCCGAGTTATTGAAATCAAAGATCAAGCACTGATCGATTTTCAAGGCACTTACGAGGAATACCTGGCGCACCAGTCAGGTACAGAACAGCAGGTAGCCTGACTCCAAACTCGAATCGGAAAAGGCATATTGGGGCGATAACAATACTCGCCCCAGGTCTCAAAAGCTGGAAAGTGTAACCAATCACCACCAGATAATACGGGGCTCGGTAGGCATCACCTGAGCCCCCCTAAAGTCGCCCCCCGTTACTGCAATCCCATCCAGACTCCTTCCAGGGCCAATTTCATACGAACTAGCAAAAAAACCAAACAGCCAAATAATTTTTATACTGGTTAAAAGTCGATTTACTTTTCCCAACCATCGACCTCAGACCGATGCCTGCCTATATAAGAAGGGCGCTCAGAAGATACATTTCAACCACCCTTGCTCTGCTACCAAGCGGATGACTTCCATTACCATCAAAATTAAACAACAGCTATCACGACCCCTAAAAGCACCAAAAGTATTCATGTTGCCTGTTCAAGCACCACTGGGGAGCAGATGCCGACTTTCTGGACTATTTACCTAGTTAGCCCCTGCAATTTAGGGATTCCCGACTATCAAACCAATCAAACAATACTTTTTTGCTACACCAATCTATCGCTAACCAAAAAATGAGCATCTTATTTTTCCCAAGCGGGATTTTTTGGTGCAGAGTTACTCGAAAAGCCCGGGAAAAAGCGTAAATCCCGAGAAAAAACACTGGAAAACAGGGGTTAAGTTCTGGTACATTCCGCGACTATTTTTTAACCAACTGCCGATTTTCTCATCGGCCGCCAGTGCGAAATTCGCCTGTCGCTGTAACAGAGGTAATAGAATGAAACCAACCAAGCCCCTGCTACTGCTGGCCTCTAGCCTGTTGTCCGCAGCTGCCCAAGCTGAGATGACCTGGAGTGACAACAGCCTGAGCCTTCTTTACGGCCGTGATTACAAAGTCAACTACAGCAGGACCACGGATGACTCTGAGAGATCCGTAGTAACTTTTGAACACGCCAGTGGCCACAGCTGGGGTGACCTCTTTATTTTTGCCGACTACCTGGACTCGGAAGATGGCTCCGATGAGCTGTATAGTGAGATTTCTCCCCGCCTGAGCTTGGGTAAGCTCAGCGGAAGTGAACTGGCTTTCGGGCCGGTTACCGATGTACTGATTGCCACAGCAGTTGAGCTGGGCAACATGGATGACCCGGACCACTTGGCAACAACTGGCCCCCACTTTACCAATTATCTGGCGGGAGTGGGCTTCGATCTCGCGGTACCCGGTTTTTCTTTTGTACAAGCAAATGTTTACCGCCGCGATAACGATGACAAAGCCAGCAATGAGCAATTGACCCTGGTTTGGGCGATGCCCTTTACCCTGGGTGATGCCAGTTTTGTCTACGACGGTTTTATCGACTGGACCAGCGCTTCTGAAGACGCGCATCCGAGCACCAACTTTACCTCCCAGCTGAAATGGGATGCCGGCGCCTCTTGGGGGGAGCCCAAGTCCCTATACGCGGGTATTGAGTACGTACACTGGAACGACAAGTTCGGAATCAAAGATGGCACCCATGGTGTGGATTCCAACGAGCGCAACGTTAACCTGTTAGTAAAGTACCACTTCTGATATGAAACCCACTGATATCCAAACATCGGCGACCGCAGGGTCCGACATTCCCCAGGTGGGAGGCAATGCCTCTTTCCTCGAGAAGTTGTTCAAGCTCTCAGAACGCCAGACGAATGTACGCCGCGAAGTGATCGCCGGCGTTACCACATTCCTGACGATGGCCTACATCATCTTTGTGAACCCCAATATCCTGGCTGCAGCGGGTATGGATAAGGGCGCTGTATTTATGGCGACCTGTCTTGCAGCCGCTATTGGCTGCCTGATTATGGGACTCTACGCCAATTATCCCATTGCACTGGCGCCGGGCATGGGCCTCAATGCCTTCTTTGCCTACGTTGTCGTCGGTGAGATGGGCTACAGCTGGCAAGTGGCCCTGGGTGCGGTGTTTATATCGGGGATAATCTTCCTACTGCTCAGTATCTTCAAGCTACGGGAATGGATAATCGATAGTATTCCTCTCTCCCTGCGACAATCCCTGGCAGCGGGTATCGGCTTATTCCTGGCGATCATTGCTCTGAAGAGTGCCGGTATTGTAGTGGACAGCCCTGCGACTCTGGTAACCCTGGGCGACCTCAAGTCGGTTGAGGCGATTCTTGCAGCACTGGGCTTCTTTATTATTGTGGCCCTGTCCTACCGCCGCATGCTGGGTTCGGTAATGATCGGTATCCTTGCGGTAACCGTCATCGCCCTGGCAATCGGTAAAGTAGAGTTTACAGGTCTGGTTTCCGCACCTCCCAGTCTAGCGCCCACATACTTAGAGCTAGATATCGCTGGCGCCTTCGAAGTAGGCATGATCAGCGTGATCTTTGCCTTCCTGTTTGTCGACCTTTTCGATACCGCAGGTACCCTGTTGAGCGTTTCTGATCGCGCCAAACTACTAGATAAAGATGGCAAGTTGCCAGGTATGGGCAAGGCCCTGATGGCCGACAGCTCCGCATCTG
This sequence comes from Microbulbifer maximicatervae (SeqCode), assembly GCF_052467815.1. NCBI lineage: Bacteria > Pseudomonadati > Pseudomonadota > Gammaproteobacteria > Cellvibrionales > Microbulbiferaceae > Microbulbifer > Microbulbifer maximicatervae (SeqCode). Next base: position 1,830,205 of record NZ_CP174326.1, on the reverse strand, counting down.
TCGTCGGCTCTGTGCTGGGTTCCTCCACTACTACCTGTTATGTAGAGAGTACTGCAGGAATTACCGCAGGTGGTCGCACCGGTCTGACCGCTGTAGTTTGTGCCGGCCTCTTCCTGTTGGCGACCTTCTTCTCCCCCCTTATCGGTATGATTCCAGCCTATGCAACTGCGGGCGCTCTGCTGTATGTTGGCGTCCTGATGACTTCCGGCATGTCATCTATCGACTGGGATGATATTACCGAGGCCGCACCGGCAGTTATCGCCGCAGTGATGATGCCTCTGTCATTCTCTATCGCGCACGGAATTGCCTTGGGCTTTATTTCCTATGCGGTTATTAAAACGCTGAGCGGGCGCAGTAAAGACGTCAGTATCAGTGTGTACGTGTTAGCGGCACTCTTTGTTGCCAAGTTTGCCTTTTTCTGAGGGGTACATTGATGAAAAAGCACTTTATTAGCGCACAGCAGCTCCTGATTGACTCCTATGCTCTCGCTGATCAGATCTATAAGGACGGCTTCCGTCCCAATTATATTGTCGGCGTTTGGCGCGGTGGCGCACCTGTGGGCATCGCCGTACAAGAACTATTGCATGTGATGGGAGTGGATGCAGACCATATTGCTATCCGCACTTCCTCCTATCTCGGTATCGGTGAGCGAGACAAGAAAGTGCGCGTGCATGGCCTGAACTACCTGATCAAACGCCTGGAGTCCCACGACTCCCTGTTGATCGTGGACGATGTGCACGACTCTGGCCTGAGCATTGAGCAAACTATCGAAGACCTGCGCGCTGCCTGTAAGAAGAACACGCCGGAGATTCGTATCGCGACCCCTTACTACAAGCCGAAGAACAACAAGGCCAAGCGCGAGCCGGATTACTTTATCCACAAGACCGAAGAGTGGTTGGTATTCCCCCACGAGATCGACGGTCTGTCCCGGCAGGAGATTCTGGAGAACAAACCAGAACTCGCCCCTTACGTGGACAGAATCGCCACTGCTGTTTAATCAGCAACATTACCGGGGGGGCTAATACCCCCGGTTCTCTTTCTCCTCTCATCTCCCCCTAAGGCCATTCAGGCAAATCCTCCCCCAGCACTCAACTCCTGCCATAGGCAATACTTCAATACTCTATTAGTAAATCCCGCTTATGAAACTAAAGTTAGTGAGAATCAATTTATAAAGTAGAAAAGTTGGTCCAAAATTAATGGGATAAGGCCAAATGTCGGAAAATAAAAATGAACGACAAATCAGCGGGACTTAGTAAATCACAGTTAGATGCTTACTGGATGCCTTTTACCGGGAATCGCCAATTCAAAAGAGATCCCCGTATTATTACCTCAGCCAGCGGCTGCTATTACCGTAGTGCTGACGGCCGCCCCATATTCGATGGTCTATCCGGCTTGTGGACCTGTGGTGCCGGACACAACCGCCGGGAGATAATTGATTCCATTACACAGCAGGCTGAACTTTTGGATTATGCCCCAGCTTTCCAATATGGCCATCCTGGAGCATTCCAACTAGCTGAACGTATCAGCCAATTGATGCCCGCTCGTCTCAATCGAATTTTCTTCACAAATTCCGGCTCCGAATCCACAGAGACCTCTCTAAAAATAGCTCGAGCCTACTGGCAGAAAATGGGCGCTCCGGGAAAGATAAAATTTATTGGACGTGTGAAAGGCTATCACGGAGTTAATTTTGGCGGCCTCAGTGTGGGCGGCATTAGTGCTAATCGAGCAATCTTTGGTTCATCTTTAGATTCCGATCACCTTCGCCATACCCTTTTACCCCAGAACCGTTTTGCTAAAGGACAACCTGAACAGGGAAGTTTCCTGGCAGACGAGTTGCTGGAACTTATCAAACTGCACGGTTCTGAAAACATTGCCGCTGTTATTGTCGAGCCCGTAGCGGGGTCTGCGGGGGTATTGCCTCCACCAAAAGGCTATCTCCATCGCCTTAGGGAAATATGTACTCAATACGACATATTGTTGATATTTGATGAAGTCATTACCGCTTTCGGACGCATGGGGAAAGCCACCGGAGCAGAGTTTTTTGGAGTGACCCCGGATATGCTCAATACAGCCAAACAGCTTACAAATGGCGCTGTTCCCATGGGCGCTGTGGCTGTGCGCCAGGATATCTACGATACCTTCATGGAAACCGGAGGACCTGACTACCAGCTGGAACTTCCCCACGGCTATACCTATTCTGGGCACCCACTGGCCTGCGCAGCAGCATTGGCGACACTGGATATTTTGCAGAAGGAAAAATTGTTTGATCGATCTGCAGAGCTTGCCCATATCCTGGAAGACCATATTCACCAACTAAACGGGTTGCCGTTAGTTGAAGATATTCGCAATTGCGGGCTCGCCGCTGGCCTGACTATCGAAGCGGCTCAAGATGAGCCGCTACTCAGACCCTACTTAATAGCTATGAAGATGTGGGAAAAGGGCTTTTATATTCGTTACGGGGGCGACACACTACAACTCGGCGTACCGTTTATAGCTCAAGTAGAGGAAATTGACGGTATTATCAACGCATTAGCCGAATCAATTTTAGAAACTGCAAACGGCCAATAATCAGCACTCATTCCTTATTTACCCACAAAAATCTTCATCTTCGATAAGACGAAATTTATATCGCCGCCTACCTGTCATTAATGATACAAAGTGAAATTCAATCACCCTATATTAAAAATAATGCCATGAAAAAATATACTAACCTTTCGAAGGTATTACTAACGTGCAAAGTGGCTATATCAATTCTATGTGGTATTTTGATAAGTTCCTGTGGACAAAAACTTCCTGATCAAGACACAACCTCATCAGAACAGCCAACCTTATTTTCCCCGCGAGCCACAGAATCAGGGCTCTCTGAGCCTTATGCCCGCTTCCGACGGCAACAAATTTCTGAAGTGGATTATCGTTTAAGCATCAACCTGGAAAATCCTGATAAGAATTTTTCCGGAACCGTTCATGCAGATATAAAGTTTAATCAAAAACTTGAACAACCACTGACTCTAGACTTTTCCGGTGGTGCTGTTGATTCAATTCAGGTCGATGGAAGATCTGTTCCATTTGAATACAACAACTACTTTATTTCTATTGATTATCAAAATCTACCGGAAAAATCCCACACGATTACGGTGAATTATCAACACCCGTACTCTAACAATGGCTCAGGATTACATCGCTTTAAAGACCCCAAAGACGAAAAGGTCTATTTATATACGGACTTTGAACCTTATGATGCCAATCGCCTATTCCCACATTTTGACCAACCCAATTTGAAAGCGCGTTACACCCTGGATGTAAAGGCTCCAAAAGACTGGGTAGTAGTTAGCGCGGAAAGAGAGGAGAGAGTAGAAGAGAAAAGAAAATCAAACCACTGGTTTTTCCCTCAAACCAAGAAATTTTCATCTTACATATTCTCTTTACATGCAGGTCCTTACCACATCTGGGAAGACAAGGCAGGAGATATCCCCCTTCGCTTAATGGCTAGACAGAGCCTGGCAAATTACGTAAAAACGGAAGACTGGTTTACCTTCACCAAACAATCCTTTGAATTCTTTCAGCCCTACTTTGAAATTGATTATCCATTTAAAAAATATGATCAAATACTAGTACCTGATTTTAACGCGGGCGCTATGGAAAATGTTGGGGCTGTTACATTTAACGATTCTTACATATCCCGAGGAAAAAAGACCCAGGCCCAGCGGATGCGCCTCGCCAATGTTATTGCCCATGAGCTGGCCCATCAATGGTTTGGTAATTTGGTCACCATGAATTGGTGGGATGACCTTTGGCTCAATGAGAGTTTTGCCACTTACATGGCCAATCTGGCTCTAGCCGAAAATAGCGAATTCACTACCGCTTGGGAAAACTATTACTTAGGCGCCAAGCAATGGGCTTACCACACTGATCAACGCCCCACTACCCACGCTATTCAACTACCAGTCAACAATACTGACGAAGCCTTTGCCAATTTTGATGGAATTACTTATGGCAAAGGCGGCTCAGTACTCAAGCAATTGCCCTACTATTTGGGCAAAGAAGAATTTCGCAAAGGCGTCAGTAATTACTTAAAGGCCTTATCTTATGACAATTCAACCCTCAATGACTTTATCAACCACCTGGGCAAAGCTGCGGATAAAGATCTTAATTCCTGGCAGCAACAGTGGCTTTACCAGGCCGGCCTCAACACAATTGAAGCCAGTTTCCAGTGCGATGATGACCAAATCAATCATCTGGTAATTCAGCAAACAGCACCAGAGGAATACCCAATATTAAGGGAACAGCGTACACAGCTGGGGTTTTACCAGATGAAAGCTGGAAGTATGAAACGGGTTACAACCCTTCCAGTGCTTTATAGTGGCGCCAGAACCGAAGTAAAAGAAGCCGTGGGGCTACCCTGTCCAGAGGGGCTATATCCCAATGAAGAAGATTGGGCCTATGTGAAGGTAAATCTGGATGAAGTTACCATCAAAAACATGGCTCAGCATATCAATGACATTGAAGAGCCGTTTGCACGACTAATGTTCTGGCAAAGCCTATTTGATAGTACCTATGACGCAAAGCTCCCTCTGGATGAGTATATTAGTTTTATAGTGAATAATGGCGCCGACGAAAAGGACATCAACATTATTCGTTTGAATGCCAGATATATTGAGTTCACTTACGATTTCCTGACTCAAATCCCCCTAAGCACAAAGCGCCGTAACGAACTTACTCAGACTGTTGAGAGCTTTGTCTGGGGTCAACTACTAGAGGCGGCTGAAGGTAGTGATCAACAAAAAGTCTGGTTTGGTGTTTTTACCAATATCGCCCACTCCACTCCAGCATTAAGTCATGCTAGAGACCTATTAAAGGGAGAGTTTGCCATTAAAGGATTGGAACTCGATCCTGATATGCGCTGGAAACTTATCAAGTTACAGAATCGTTATCTGTTCTCAGATTATGAGCAGGCAATCACAAGAGAATTAGCAAAAGATAACTCCGACAGATCTAAACTCAACGCATTATCTGCTGAAGTTATTCGCCCCCAACCCGAAAACAAATCAAAGTGGGTAGATAACCTTATATCTAATCGAGACAAATTTAAGTTAAGCGAAATTCGAAAAATTACAGAGTCCCTTTTTGCACCAGAGCAAATAGAGCTATTTAACATCCACGGTCAACCAATTTTTGATTCACTGGCTCAGGTCAATGAAGATGAATCTCAGGAATTGCTTACTGCTTATGCTTACGCCCTACCGCTAATGTGCTCTAGAGAAAATGTAAATGAGATTACTAAGTCACTAAAAGAAAAACCACAACTTAAGCCCATATTGGTAAAAGCATTAAAAAATCATCGCTACTCCGGTGAACGCTGTATCAATATCGGGAAGCGATTACTCTAAATCTTCTTTAAACTAGCTATTAATGTTGAACTAAGGGCAATATCCAGCCCTTAGTTCCCCTTGCCAGGATTTTGGCCGGGTATTATGCGTAATAAAACGGTGCAAAAAGTTATATATTTTTTCTCAATGCCCCCTAATAAAGCATACCTATTGCACCAGCCAACTTATACTTATCCTTCTCTGAAAATATTGTTAAAGTGACATTTCAAAGCCCAAAAGATTAACGGGCGTTCCTGCTTAAGCCATTATTTTAAAAAGAAAGACAATCAAATAAAGATGTATATATCAGTACAATTAGACGATCTGTCCGACGGTTCCATTAACAATCTTCTCGAAGCTCATCTACGGGAAATGTACCGACATTCCCCACCTGGAAGCGTTCACGCACTAAATCCTGATGAGTTAAATGACCCCATGATTACCTTTTGGGGGGCAAGAATTGATGGAGTTTTGGCCGGATGTGCTGCTCTAAAAGAGATCGACCCTAATTTGGGTGAAATAAAATCCATGAAAACTCATCCTCTGTTTCTGCGCAAAGGCGTTGCCCGCGCCTTGATAGAAAGAATATTGGAGGAGGCAAAGCAGCGTAAATATAAAGAGATAAAGCTGGAGACAGGCCGCACTGAAGCTTTTGCTCCCGCAATCGCTCTCTATCGCCGTTATGGATTTGACGATTGCGACCCTTTCAGTCACTATAAAAATGACCCTTTTAGCCTATTTTTAGGTAAAAAATTATAACCAATAGGTATTCTTTATCAGTCAGTGTGAGAGTGTTTGTTACTATGACGCTATCCAGAAGATCCTTTATTAAATATTCCAGCTTAGCTTCCCTTACTTTTGGTGGAGTCAATCTAACCGCTAAAGAGGCTATTACCAGTCTATCTATATCAAGTCTTCCCAGCCTGGAAATGCCTTTACAGGAGATTTACCCCGCAGTCTTTTCTGGCGAGATCTATGTAGCAGGGGGATTTATCCCATCGGATACAGCAGTTTTCTTCGGTCTCTCTCCAACTAAACAAACACATATCTTTTCTCCGCGGGAACAAAACTGGAGGCCAGGGCCCAATTTACCTGAGTCAAGACATCACCTTGGCATGGCCAGTAATTCCAACAGCCTATATGGCATCGGTGGATTTTTTGGCGATTCTGATAGCGCTTGGCAAGCCCGAAATACCGTTTATAAACTTTCCAGCGAATATAAGCATTGGATAGAAACCAGCCCTCTCCCCCGGCCACTGGCTGAATCTATTTACACCAACATTGGGGAGAACATCCATGTCATTGGCGGTAGGGCCCCCGACGAACAGTCTAAAAATAGAGATACCAATTCTCATTATGTGCTTACAAGAGGGGATCATTGGGAGCAAGCAGCGCCAGCCAGTATCAAGCGAACCTCCGCAGGTGGGGCAAACTTAAATAACAGAATTTATGTTGTTGGTGGCCGCCAGGTTAGCGACAATAGTAGCAAGGCTAGGAATCTAACTTATGCCGAAGTTTATGACCCCAGCCTGGATAAATGGGAAAAGATCCGCCCCCTACCCCAGGCTGCTGCCGGACTCACAGTAACCCCATTAAATAATAAATTAATAGTTACCGGCGGTGAGGCATTTGGCCCCAATGGCAAATGGAAGACTGGTACAGCATTTAACAATATTTGGATTTACGATCCAGTCACAGATGATTGGAACAATCAGGGTCATTTGCCCCAGGCACGACACGGTCACGGAGCAGTAGCCCTAGGAGAAAACCTCTACTTGATTGGTGGAGCCTCTAAAGTTGGACCGCAAGAAACTCTCGCTTCCGCAATACAGCTGCACTGGAGCTAAGGGGCAATAATAAAGTGCCCTTGAGCAAACCCACAATGCCTCTGGCTTGCAGAGGCCCATTGATGGGATACATTAATTAATTGGGAGCAATGCTGCCATCAATATCTGTATAAATCTGATGGCGCTCAACTCCTAAATATCCAATATACCTATCCCGTATCTCACGCACATAGTTAACTGGCTCCCTGCCGCGCACGTAACCAAAACGACTATTGCGATAGTATTCAGGCTGGGACAGCAGCAACATGGCCTCTTCAACATGGCCAAACCACTGGTTAGGGTCCCACTCCAGTCGTCGGGCTAACGCCCTCGCATCCCTGACATGGCCGTGACCCGCATTATATGCAGCCAGGGTAAAATAGATCTTCTGCTCTAGGGGTATATTTTCAGGGAAACGTTTATCCAGCCACCCCAGATAAGATACACCTGCGCGGATACCGTTTTCAGGATCATACAAATTGTTAACTCCCATCTGTCGTGCAGTCCGAGGTAATACCTGCATCAAGCCCTGAGCACCGGCAAAGGAGCGCGCTTGGGGATTAAATTGACTCTCCTGGTACATCTGCGCAACCACCATACGCCAATCCCGATCGGTAGCCTCAGTATATTTCTTTACTATGGGATCAAAGGGCGATAGCTCATCAGTGCTGCGCAGGCGCTGCCCTTGATGTCGGAGGATACGCTTTTGCTCCTTGAAATATTTGTTGTAAGTAACGTTAAAGAACAGGTCCCGATTGTGCTTGTTCAGAAAGTTATTCAGTTGTTCCAATAATACCGGTTGGCCAGTTCGAACGGCCCAGGCGATATCTCGCTCCCCTGGCAACTCCCCCACTACAGTAAAGTCATCCCGGTAAGTGCTTTCAATGGCGGCCAAGTGTGAGTCAACTACGGTATAGGGAAAAATACCCCTGGCTACTGCATCAATAAGAAACTCACTGGTAGCGCCTTTTAGACGGTGGATCTGTAGCGGCACCATATCTTGCCCGTGCTGCTTTTCCATTATTTTGACCAGACTCTCGTGATAGCTCGTGGTGGGATTAACCACTACTGTTTGCCCTGAAAGCAGGATCTCGGGAAGGGGTAGCTCTTTATCAGGCACCTTTGATTTTGCGGCTACTACCTGTTCCGTAACTGTCATATAAGGCTTGGAAAATGCCAATCCCTGCTGGCGGCGAGCCTCGGTAACAGTTAGGGATGCAGCAATCATGTCCCCCATTCCATCATTCAATGCTTCGACCAAATCCTGGTCCTTATCGGGCACAACCATACTCAGGCGTAATTTATGGTCACGGGCAAACTTCCTTAGCAGATCGTAATCAAACCCCATCAACTCACCGCGCCAGATAAAGTAGGAGGCGGGGTGATTGCGAGTAAGTACCCTTAAAGTTCCGCTCTCCTTTATTGCCTGCCAATCTCTCAGTGGCTGCTCTCGGTTCTGACTGGCCAATACCAATTCAGCGGTAAAGAACTCATTCAACTCACGCCTCAAAGCGATAGCATCTTTGCGTACAGCCCAGGCGATAAGCCTGCGGGAATCGAGTTCTGTGGTGGCTGTAAGTTGCGGGTAATCAGTTAGAAGCACATCGGCCAAATTACTATCAATAATTGTTGCGGGGTATTCACCCGCTGCTACAGCCGCGATAAGCTCGTTGGTTGCAACCGGCTTATCGAGGTAGGTGATCCTGTAATTTTCCGTATCGGCTCGCTGCTCCAGGGTTTCAGCAAATGCACTGCCCCGCCGCAGCACGACTTGTAAGGGCACAGCCTCTTCCACCTCGAACTCTTTATGAGTAATTAGCAACTCATCAACATATTGTAATGGGCGGGTAAAACCCAGTGATAACTTGCGTTCTTCGGTGCGAGAAAAATTGGTGGCAATTACATCCCCACGTCCATCAATAACCGCTGGAATTAAATCGGAAAAGTTATCTACGTAAACCCACTGAGGCTTTAATCCGCGGCTACGAGCAAAATTTTCCGCAAGTTTTCGCCACTCTGTTGCAGGTAGTCCTTCTCGTGGTAAGGCGCTCTCCTGGGGGCCCCTTGGGGCCAACAGGCGCAATACACCTCGCTCTAACAGGGCTGGCAAATCTCCTTGCTCTACATAATTTTCAAACTGCGGCTTTGCGGGCTGTTTATTCTGCGGCGTTGGTATCGGTTGTTGGGGAGATTCCGTTAAAACCTGTGAGTTTTCTACAACAGGATCTCTATTACTCTCGCATGCGGCAAGCAGCAATATTAAGACAAATAGCGGAAATATAACGAAAAACTGTTTTCTGCTCACAGTGCACCCTTTCTTATTCTATGAGAAGCATTACCCTTAACGCGCACGCTATGCTTCACAATATGGAATTGCCGCTGTTACAGAAATCGTACCAGTTTGCTGGGAGATTATCCCCTAAAAAAAGCCCGGCAAAATCAATTGCCGGGCAAATATACGTTGGCGAATGTCGGATGTCTCTTACACAGAGTGACAAGCCTTTTTTATTCAGTGAGCGCTCTTATGGTTGCTATGATGACTTGGGTTTGCCCTTCAGCTCTGCCAACCTCATTTTTATTTCTTTGTTCTGCTCCTCGTCTGGAAGCTCGAACATCAGCGGCTTCGCCACTCGGGCAAAATACTCCGCATCTTTCTTTTGGTAGAGCTCTTCTGCCAGCCACTGGGCAATATGCAGCTCACGGGGGGCACGCTTGTAAGCCTGCTCCAGCTTTTCCAGATATTCCTCTCGGGGGTAATCCAGCATCTCCATAGCCATCGCCAGGCCAAACCAGTGAGATGCATTTTTCGGTTCTTCCTTCACCAGGAAGTCGAACTCCTCCCGCGCCATTTTCAAGCTGCGAAGATCCCGCTTACTACCGGGCGCCACCGCCTGCTGATTAACCGTTAACCAGGCATGGGCACTCAAGTACCAGAGCTGGCCTCGGTCCTTAGTGGGGACACTGGCCAAAAGGTGGCTGGCCTGGGGGAAATTACCCAATCGCAGATCGGCACTCGCTTTAATCGCAGCCAGCTCAGTACTGTAAATACCCGTGCTGTAGGCATACTCAATCAACTCATCCAAAGCCAGCAGGTTGTAACCGGACTGGGCGATAAATCCAGCCAGGATGCTCACCGACTCTCTTTTGCTGAGGCGTTTAACCCTAGGGCTGGCCTCTTTAAAGTCCGCGGGGATAGCGCCACTAAAATGTTCAAAGCTATCCGCCTTATAAGTGGCGACATAGGCCTTTTCAATGTCTTTCACCGACATCCCCAGCGCTTCTTCCAGGGCGAGTACTGGGTCGGCACCATCGTTATAGGCTTTGACGAAATTATCGAAATTATCCTGCTTGCCGCTTTTCATCATCAACCAGTGAGACAGAATCCAACCTCCGGCATAGACATCCGCCTTTTCGTCCGCATCGGTGTTGTACACTGTCGCACGCAACAGGTCTTCCAGCGGCATAAGCCCGGTATACATCAGGGTCATAGCCCGCTCGCTGGGAATGGAGCCAATTTCGTAGGTACCTTTTTCCGGGAATGACATGGTTGCCATAAATTCAGCAAACCCCTCGCTATACCAATAGGGGTAGTGGGTAGTGTTGCCGTTATAGCTCAGAAAATGGGTGTATTCGTGGAACAGGAATTCGCGTGCTTTGAGCTGCCTCTCAACGCTGCGACCATCCAGGTTTACCAGGGCATAGTTACCCTCCGCAGAGGTATCGAACAAACCGTTGGTCATATCCGCCAGCTCAACACCCACCAGGTTTGCATAGGTGTCCCGGTCTGCGGCCGCATAAATAGTTAATCGCTCACTTTTTGGATCTGCATCGAGTAACTCCAAGGCCACTGCTCGATAGCGCTCCAGGTCTGCTACCAGACTTTTGACTGCGTTGGGATCACCGTCGGTAATCACGCGAAAATTATCACTGTCGACTTCATACCAGGTCACCTCCCCCAAACCACGCGGCGCGGCGTAGGCTGAAGCGATAAATCCGAAACAAAGTACTAATAGAACAACTGAACGAGAAACCATAGTTCGGGCCACCGAGTCATTGTTGCTGAAGCCCTCCCTAGCTGATTAGCGAAGACGACACAGTACCGGTTTTCACTGATCAAAAAAAGATCAATTTGATCACAAAACAGCTTTTCGACTGTTTTTGTGTGACCGGAAAGACACAAAATAGATAGCTGTTCACAAACAGTTTTCTGCAGCAGATTGCGACATGAAGCGAGACAAACGTCTCAAATTTAGCCCTATTTACGTACAAAACTAGGATGAACTCCTATAGTACGGGGTCGACCAAGGAGGGAATCCTGGTCAAAAAAATAATAATGATTTCATCAGATGAGAGAAAACTAATGAATACCAAGCCACTACTGGCGCTGCTTGGCGGCGCCCTAATGTCTGCTCATGCCTGGTCGGCACCGGAATATATCGCCGACGTGGATATTACTTCTTTTGACGGTACGGTCCTGGATGCGAACTTATTTATCCCGGAAACGCCCGCACCAGCAGACGGTTACCCCACCGTTATTTTTACCAACAGCTGGGGGCTGGAGAAGCACCAGTACCACTTCCAGGCCAAAGAGCTGGCAGAAAACGGCTACCTGGTGCTCAGCTACTCCACCCGGGGATTTGGGCACTCGGGAGGACTTGTTGACGTCGCAGGGGATAACAGCCTTAACGATGTGGGAGTCCTGATCGACTGGCTGGAAACCAATTACCCGGTGGGCAAGCTGGGTATGGCCGGAATTTCCTACGGCGGTGGAATTTCACTACTGAGTGCTGCTAAGCACCCTCGCGTCGATGCAGTAGCTGCGCTATCCGGTTGGGCAGATGTAGTAGAAGCTTTGTACCCCAATGAAACCGTCAACCTGGTATGGGGCACGCTGCTTGTTACTACGGCCTTCCAGAAAGAGGCCGAACTCGAGCAGGTATGGAGCAACCTGCGCGACGGCGAAAATATGGAACAGGTAATTAATTTCGGTGCTGAGCGCTCCGCAATGAGTTACGTGGACGAAATCAATCAAAACGGCACAGCGGTGTTGCTCTCAAACAATTTCGCCGACTACCTGTTTAAGCCGAATAGCATGACCGATTTCTACTCCCTGCTCGAAGGGCCCAAGAAACTCATGCTAAACCCCGGCACCCACGCGATTACCGAGACTCTTACCGGTAACAATGGCCATATCTGGTCCACCAGTTTCCGCTGGTTCGACCACCACCTTAAAGGCGAGGACAATGGGATTGACACCGAACCCAAGGTGGATATGACTGTGCGTATCAGCAATGAGCTAGAGCAATTCGAGGACTACCCGGTAACGGACGAAAGCACCACCTGGTACCTGCAGCCACGCTTTACCATGTTTAACAATGCAAAAATGGAGAGCGACAAGTACGACGGTTGGAGCTGGAGTAACGAATTCCACGGCGGCTCAGATACCTTTGCAGGCACCGGTATCCCGCTGGTTTCCGATGCACTGGAAGGCTTCGGTATCCCCGTTTACGCGCCCATGATCGCTATCAACGGCTACTACGCCATCGAGTACAAATCACCGATTCAGTGGGAAACCTTGAAGATTCGCGGCGAACCCAAACTCGAAATGTGGGTGGAACCCAGCAAAAAAGAAGTGCAACTCAACGTGCACCTCTACGATGTGGGTCCGCTGGGATTGGGGCGTCTGATAACTCACGCCCCCATTACCCTGCATTCAGACAAGTCTGGGCAAAAACAAAAGTTCGAAGTGGACTTTTTCACCACCAGCTACGATGTCCCGGTTGGCCACCGTGTAGTATTGGCCATCGATACTCAGGGTTATATCTACCAGAAGCCGGAAAATACCAATTACACCATCACAGTGCCCTACAGCAGCAGCAAGGTCTCTAGCCTGACCGTACCGCACCTGTAGGTCTCCCCACAGAAACCCGGCATCCACTGCCGGGTTTCCTCCCACCTTCCCCTCAGCCCAACTATTTGCATCGCGTAATTTTTCTCCAAAGCGGTACAATCAGCCTTTTGGCTGAGTGCTCCCCCTACCATGAAAAAGAACATCCCGCTCGCCCTGCTAACTGCGGCCCTGCTCTCAGTAGCAGGTTGTAACCCCGCAGAAAAAGCATCGGAACCAGCAAAAACCAATACTGCCCAGGAAGTCGAGGCTAAAGGCCTCGATTTTGATAAGGCTCCCGAAGGGCGCCTGCCCGAGGGCACTACCCCCTTGGATTACCAGCTGGAACTGGTGCTGGACCCGCGCAAAGACTCCTTCACCGGCAAGGTGGATATCGATATCCAGCTGGCGGAAGGTGCCCGACATATTTGGCTGCATGGCAAAAACCTGGATGTGCGCGAAGTCTACGCACAGCTCGATGACGGCCGCCAGATTCCGGCCGAATACCGGGAAGTACTGGACAGTGGTGTTGCCGCAGTAGAGTTTGCGGAGAAGATCGATGCGGGCAGTTTCAAACTGCATATCGACTACAGTGCTGCATTTGATCGCAACCTGGCCGGGCTTTTTAAGGTCGAGGAGCAGGGCGATGCCTATGCCCTGGCAAAATCTGAATCGATCCAGGCCCGCAAGTATTTACCCGGCTTCGACGAGCCAGGCCTGAAGGCCCCCTTTACTGTCAGCCTGACAATACCCGAAGGCTACGCAGCGATTAGCAATGGGCCCGAGCTGAAGCGCGAAGCGGCAGGTGACGGCATGGAGAAAGTCACTTTCGCCACCACACCACCGATGTCCACCTATTTACTGTCCCTATCAGTTGGCCCATTTGACCAAGTTGAGCGCCCAGCCATACCGCCGAGCAAGTACCGCAAAGACCCCATACCCCTGCGCGGCTTCGCCCGTAAAGGTCGCGGTGAGGATATGAACTACATCCTCGATATCACCCCCAAAATGGTGGAGACCTTCGAGACCCAGCTGCAACGCCCCTACCCATTCAAGAAGCTGGACATTATTGCCGCCCCCCAGTGGCCCAGTGGCGCTACTGAGTTGTCTGCGGCAATTACTTATCGCGAACAGCGTATCCTGGTGGGCGACAACCCCGCTCCCGGCACCCGCCTGGCTCTCGTAGAAGTTCATGCGCACGAAATTGCCCATATGTGGTTTGGCAATCAGGTCACCCCTCCCTGGTGGGACGACCTGTGGCTGAAAGAAGGTTTCGCTACCTGGGGGGAGGCGCTGGCCCTCACCATTATGGAACCTGAAGAGGGGCACGACCTCAACGCAGCAACTTATGCGATCGGCGCCATGCAGCTGGACTCCCTGGCCAGCACCCGCGCCATTCGTGAGCCCATCGCGGACAACAACAATATTCGCAACGCCTACGATTCGATCACTTACTCGAAGAGCCTGGGCGTTATCCACATGGTGGACACCTATTTCGGAGCGGAAAACTTCCGCCCGGCACTGGGGCGCTACCTGGAAACCTTCTCCGACAGCGTGGCCGACTCACCACCCTTCTACAAAGTGATCGGCCAGGAAACCAACACCCCGGAACTGACCGAGACTTTCCGCAGCTTTGTCGAGCAAAAAGGGGTTCCACAACTGGATATCGCCATGGACTGCAATAGCGACGGCAAGGCCTCGCTAGTGGTTCAGCAGAGCCGTTACAAGCCACTCGGCTCCCCTATCGCCGACGCCAGCGATAAATGGAGCATCCCTTTCTGCTTCAGTACCGATAGCGGCGTGCAGCAGTGCCAGATCCTGACTGAGCCAAGGGAAACCCTGGAGATTACCGGCGGTGCCTGCCCAAATTGGGTAATGCCCAATGCTCAGGGCAGCGGCTACTACCGCTGGAACCTTCCCAAGACGCAGTGGCAGGCACTGATTAAACAATTTGCCCAGTTCTCTGCCACTGAGCAGCTGTCCATTATCGACAGCGCCTTCTCAGCTTTCGAGGCCGGCAATCTCACCGCGGCACCACTCCTGGAAGTGGTGCGCAAATCCGCAGTGGCGGACAAGCGCCAGGTGATCACCATGCCACTGCGCTACCTGCAGAAGTACCGGGATAACTACCTGGGTGAATCCCAGCGCTCTGCATTCCTGAATTTTGCCCAGAACTTGTACCTGCCGATACTAAATCGCAGCGCCAATATCAGTGATAGCGACCAGCAGATGCTGCACAGCGACCTGCTAACCTTTATGGCGCAAGTTGCAGAAGATCCTGACTCACGCAAGCAGTTACAGGAAATGGCAACCGCCTTTACCGGCTTTAAACAGGAACGGAATGCGAAGGCGTTAAGCTCTGACCTATACCAGGCAGCCTTGAGTGTGGCAGTACAGGATGCGGGGGAGGATTTCCTCGCACACCTGATCAAAGTCCGCGCCGAGCTGGATGATCCCCGCTTTGAAAATGCCAGTGCCAATGCCATCGGTACCAGCAACAATCCCAAGCAAGTGGAAACCATTCAAGCATTAGCGCTCAGCGACGAAATGGGGCCGAGAGAATCATTTGGCCTGATCCATTACGCCCTGGCCCAGCCCAGGGTTCAGGAACAGCACTGGGAGTGGCTGCAACAGAACTTTGACAAGGTAGTAGATAAGATTCCGGCCCAGATCCGCCGCCGCACCCCATCACTTGCCGCTGCCTTCTGCGATAAACAGCACCTGGGCGAACTGCAACAACTCTTTGCCCAGCAAGGTGATTTAGCCCCCGGATACCAGCGCAGCCTCGCCCAAGCCGAGGAGCGAATCCAGCTGTGTATGGCACTGGAGAAAAAAGGCAAAGCGTTAATGGGGGCATTGCCGAAGGCAGTCAATCTCGCCGCTAAGCAATAAAAAACAGAAGTTGTTATTTAAATAGCAATTCGAAAAGGCCGGTATTACTAAGCAATACCGGCCTTTTTTATTACTGAGCGTATTTGAGTTAAACGGTTATGAAGAAGCGGATTTATTGTGCTTGCGCAGTCGGAAAGATAACCAGATCAATGGCAGCCCCAAAATAATCGCATAGGCACCGATTACCCAGAGCAACGCCAGGGCCCCAGCCCCGGGGCTGACTAAAATCGCAATTCCGAAAATCACCGAGAGAACACCAATGGCGATCAGCAGCCACTCGTTATCAATTTCCTTGCGCAGGCGAACAGCACCGACAATTTCAAAGATACCCCGCACCAGGGCCCAGGCACCGATAAAAACGACCAACACTAAAGCAGTAACCTGCGGGAAAATAAAAGTCACAATTCCCGCAGCTAAACTGATCAACCCCGAGACAATCAACCACCACAGTGGAGTGGACTTATGCCGCCCCATCACCGCTGCAACCAGGGAAAAAATACCATCCAGGAAAGCGTAAACCCCAAAAAGCAGCACCAGGGTCAACAGGGACAATCCCGGCCAGACAAAAGTCAGCACGCCAAAAATCACCGCGACAATACCGCGCAGAAGGAGTAGCCACCAGTTTGCAGACAGCACCTGCAAAATAGGTCCGGTCGCCAGGGGAGGAGTGTCAGCGGGCATAGAAAAGTCCCCAGGTTGAGTAACTTTCCATATTGAAGAGTCCCTTACCATCAGGGAATTGAATTTTTCCCCGGCGGCTTTTAAAGGCAGCCTACGAGCGCGGCCAGGCAGTCGACTCTGCAAAGACTGTGACCGCGCCGCAGGCCACTATTTTCAGTGTAGCTCTAAACGACAATAGGGAAGTTATGCAAACTGCCCTGCGGGTCATGAAAGGAGAGGAAGGTAGAAAAACTAATAAGGCAGGAAGGAGAGAATACACAGCGCGTCTGGAGAGAAGTGTATTCTTTCCTTCTGGCACAAAAGTAATTTGGAGAGAACGGCAGCCCGAACGGGCTGCCGCAATAGCATAATCAGGCCAGAGCGCCGATCACACCACGCAGTTTATCCACAACGGCATCGATCTCATGCTTCTCGATAATCAGCGGTGGGGACATACACAGGGCATCGCCAATACCACGAGCCATCACTCCAGCTTCCCAGGCCATACCAGAGACTTTGGCTCCGTATTTCCCTTTCAGATCCTGCGGCGCGCGCAACTCAATAGCGCCGACCAAACCGTAATTGCGCACATCGATCACATTGTCCAGGTCAGCCAGGCTGTGCAGGGCATTTTCCCAGTGCTGGCCAATTTCACCGGCAGCGCGGGTCAACAGGCCTTCGCGCTCGTAAATATCCAGAGTCGCCATACCCGCCGCACAGGCAACCGGATGTGCTGAGTAGGTATAACCGTGGAAGAATTCCACCGCACCATCGGGAGCCGCATTCATCACGGTTTTATAAATTTCGTCGCTGACAAATACCGCACTCAGGGGCACTGTGGCATTGGTAATCCCCTTCGCGGAGGTGATCATATCCGGGGTTACGTCGAACTCCGTGGAGGCAAATGCAGAACCGGTACGACCCCAGCCGGAGATGACTTCATCAAAAATCAGCAGCAGGTCGTGCTTATCGCAGATTTCCCGCAGGCGCTGCAGGTAGCCTTTGGGAGGCAGTACCACACCGCCGGCACCGGCAAACGGCTCAACAATCACAGCGGCAATCTGGTCGGCGCCGTGGAAAGCTACCAGTCTCTCCAGGTCTTCAGCCAACTCAATACCGTGCTCCGGCAGGCCACGACTGAATGCATTGCGCTCAATGTCCAGGGTGTGACGCATATGGTTGGCTTTCACCGGCTGGCCAAAACCCTGGTAGTTGGGAGGAATACCGCCCACAGAAATACCGCCGAAGTTTACTCCGTGATAACCTTTCTCACGGCCGATAAACATAGTGCGAGTGCCCTTGCCGCGTACACGCTGGTATTGCAGGGCAATTTTCAGGGCGCTCTCAACTGCCTCGGAGCCGGAATTACCGAAGAACACATGGTCCAGGCCATCGGGAGTGTGCTTTACCAGACGCTCGGAATACTCAAAACCCAACTCGTGACCAAAATTAAAAATAGAGCTGTAGTCGAGTGTTTTTGCCTGCTGGTAAATTGCCTCTGCAATTTCAGAACGACAGTGGCCCGCATTGCTGCACCACAGACCCGCAGTCGCATCAATAACCTGGCGACCGCCTTTCTCCGTGAGATAAATCCCCTCGGCGTGCTCTACAATTCTCGGTGCAGACTTAAAGGTGCGGTTGGGGGTAAACGGCATCCAGAAAGCATCGGTTTGCATCTCAGACATAGTATTAATCTCCGCAAGTTCCCTGAAGTTTCAAACTCTTAAGTAGGGGAGCCACAGGCTCCCGAAAATCTGTTCGGGCGCTTGTCACCTAGGACAAACGCAGGCCAGTTGTGTTCAGACCGGGGCTCAGGCCCCGAAACAGCAATATTTGGTCTCGTAAAATTCGGCCATACCCTCGACGCCGCCCTCGCGGCCAATACCGGACTCTTTAACACCACCGAAGGGTGCCACAGTGGTGGAGAAAACCCCGGTGTTACAGGCAATCATGCCGTAGTCGAGCGCCTCTACCACACGATTGGCTCGGCGAATGTTTTCACTCATCACGTAAGCCGCCAAGCCGTAGGGCGTTTCATTGGCACGGCGAACCACATCTTCCTCACCGGAAAACTTCTGAACCGCCGCCAGAGGGCCAAAAATTTCCTCCTGAGCGATACGCATGGTATCGGTAACTCCAGTGAGGATGGTTGGCGCAAAAAAGTTATCGCCATTGGCCAGCTGCTCACCGCCAATTTCAACTTTTGCTCCGGCCTCAACCGCGTCCTGTACCAGCCCCTGAACCCGGTCCACAGCCCTGCGGAAGATCATCGGGCCCATATTGACCCCTTCATCGGTAGCGTGACCGATCTTCAGGGCGGCAACCTGCTCGCGCAGCTTTTCCACAAACTCATCGTGCACGGATTCGTGCACGTAAATACGGTTGGTGGCCACGCACACCTGGCCCGCATTGCGGAATTTGGTCGCCATACAGGCGCTGACTGCGGTATCCATATCCGCATCGTCAAATACGATAAACGGCGCGTTGCCGCCAAGCTCCATGGACATTTTTTTCACGGTGCTGGCGCACTGGGACATCAACAGCTTGCCCACAGCAGTGGAGCCGGTGAAGGTGAATTTGGCCACACGGGGATCTTGGGTCAGAACCTTGCCAATTCCTGGAGAATCACTGCCGGTAACTACATTGATAGTCCCCTTGGGCAGGCCCGCTTCTTCCGCCAATTGGCACAGCGCCAGAGCAGATAGTGGCGTCTCCAGGGCCGGTTTGATCACCACAGTACAGCCCGCCGCCAGTGCCGGACCCGCCTTGCGGGTGATCATGGCATTGGGGAAGTTCCAGGGGGTAATACAGGACACAACACCCACCGGCTGGCGGATGGTATTCAGGCGCATGGCCGGGTTGTGAGTCGGGATCGTCTGGCCGTAGGCCCGGCGGCACTCTTCCGCGAACCACTCAATAAAGGAAGCCCCGTAGATAATCTCACCTTTCGCTTCCGCAACCGGCTTGCCCTGCTCCAGACTAAGGATCATTGCCAGGTCATTGCTGTTATCCACGATCAGCTGGTACCAGCGCTTGAGCACCGCAGCTCTCTCACCGGCTGTACGGCGGCTCCAAGCGGGGAAGGCTTCACTGGCAGCCGCCACCGCCGCCTCGGCATCCTCTGCGGTACCGTCGGCCACACGGCCCAGCAACTCGCCATTTGCCGGGTCACATACATCTACAGTGGCGGCAGCGTCACGCCATTCGCCCGCTATATAGTTCTGAAATTTCAACAGGTCCGAATTTGCAAGTTTCACAGGGAAATTCCTAGTAAATAGATGTTATTAGTAGTATGCGGCGATTCTGGCCGCAGCTGACTGAGGAGAATAGTAGTATTTTTCCAACTAAAGTTTATATTTATCAAACTTTAATCGAATCCGCAGCCCGCAGCGCCGAAAACAACCTGGAAGTGCAGCCATGAGCAAAACCAAAAACGCCCTGGGAGGCCGCCTCAGCGATATGGATTTGCGCCTGCTGCGCGTCTTCCGCGAGGTTGTGCACGCCGGAGGCATCACCCCTGCCGAAGTCACCCTGAATATCAGCCGCTCCACGATCAGTGTGCATATCTCCGACCTGGAGACACGGCTGGGTATGCAGTTGTGCTTGCGCTCTCGAGGCAGGGCCGACTTCAAACTGACCCCGGAGGGGGAGGCCTTGTATCGGGCTATTTTGGAGCTCGATGGGCACCTGGATACCTTCAAAAGCCAGGTCAATGCAATCCAATCCCAACTCACCGGTACCCTGCGCCTGGTAATGCCCGACGATGTATTGGAAATACCGCAACTGAACTTGCCCAGAACTATTGCACAACTGCGTGAGAAGGCCCCGCAACTCCACCTGGAAGTACAACTGGCCGCCCCTCAGGAACTCGAGTTGGAAATCCTCGCAGGCCGCGCCGATATCGGTATCAACCCCCTGCACTCACGTCGACCGGGGCTGGAGTACCAACCCCTGTTTTATCACCAATCGATTCTCTATTGCAGTAACAGCCACCCCTGTGCCCAGGTGTCAGCTATTGATGAGGAGCTACTCACCCAGCAGGAGTTAGCTGCGCCCAGCCATACTGTTCTCTCTGGTGCGGCGCACCTGTATCGACTGTTTCCCAAGCGATCCACAGCCAACCATATGGCGGCCAGGTTGGCGATGATACTTTCTGGGTGCTTTGTGGGTTTCCTACCGGAATACCTGGCCCGCAGATATGTCGGGGAAGGAACCCTGCTCCCCCTGCTACCGGAGAAGTTTCACTACCAAATACAAAATGCTGTCACCTTCAAGAAAAGTGCAGCAACTCATCCCGCTGTGCAGCTTTTTTTGGGAGCCTTGCAAATCAATAGACAGATATAGCCACTGCTATTTATCCCTAGTGATACTGAAATAATCGAGTCAAGAATCCAATAAATAGAGAGATAAGCATTTCAAAAATTACCTATTACTTATGATCGATCCTCTATTGTGGAAATTGTCATAATAATTAAATAAATTTAAACATAAAAACACAACCAAAAAGTAAATCATCTGTAACTTAATGCGCCACAGTGGTAATCTCCTCCTCCAATAGAATTACAGGGATAACCCGTGATAGATTTTAAAAACTCACCGGTCTTTAAACTCAAGCCTATAGATATCTCTGAAGCCAGGGATGACTTTAATAAGTTCCTGATCGAGGGGGAGTTTATTTTTGCTGGTTTTAAAACTATTCGCGATCAGGTAGTTTTCACTAACAAACGCATTATTGCCGCCAATGTTCAGGGTATCACCGGCTCAAAAGTAGACTACACCTCTTTGCCTTTCAGCAAGATACAAGCATTTTCTGTTGAGACCGCTGGCACTTTTGATCTGGATTGTGAAATAGAAGTTTATTTAAGCGAGATCGGTAAGGTAAGGTTCGAAATAAGAGGTTCTTTCGATCTTATTCAGTTCAACAAATATATCAGCCAATACATATTGGACTGATATCAACCCTTAGTAAATATACAAAATAACTGGGGCTCAGCAGCTCCCACAACTTTATCAATCAACCCGATAGTAGAGAGGGATGTCCATGTCGCAAATCTGGTTAGAAAGCCTAATTACTGAAAATGCACAACAAGGCTTTGAACTTGCAATGAAACTATCCAGGATGGGAGTAAAATACACCCAGCCTTCAGATGAAGTACGGGGTAAGCTGAGGTCCGCCTATGAGGAAAATGCAGACAGCCTGATCGCCTCCTCTCAGGTTGTTGCCATTAACTTCCAAACCGTTGCAGCAGCCAATAATTACTGGCGCGGCTAAAGGGTTAAGAATGCGTTCTCTTTGTAGAACGGGTAACGCATTCGAGGGAGCCTCTGAATAACTCCGTAATGCCTCTGCGGGCCTTGAAGGCTGCAGATGTTAGGCGCAGCTCGCCGCGAATGGCCGTAGCCCTTGGCAAGAGCTGCAACGCAGCAGCTGTAGCCTTCAAGGCCCGCCCTTCGGGGCTCGCAGAGCGATTCACACTCCGCGTTGCGACTTATTGAAAGGTCTAGACATTCCTGCGAAGCCGCGCCTTGATTGTGAACCGCTCTGCAAGCCAGAGGTATCACGGAGTTATTCAGAGGCTCCCTAGATCTGCAAACATTCAAACAATTTCCCTTCATCTCCTCCTCAATAATTTATGGTCTATTAGTACTACAAACACTCTGATTCTGTACTAAAAATTAGCCATCACTATAGGTAGCTGCGAAATCGTCATATTCACTGTTGACGCTCTCGACCTTGTTGATATTTATAAACATCGCAATACTGTCTTTGGCACAAGATGGATTAACTCAACGATCAGTAATATTGCGCCTCAAATGGGAAGGTGAAAGAGATGGAATACAATGACGATGAAAAGTACTTAATTCAACTTTGGGAAATCCATACCGAGGCCGAATTCGATCTAAAAGATGCCGACGCCGCAATTGCTACCATGACCGAAAATCCCGTATTAATTCATGTACCGGTTAATACCGGCGCAACGGGAAAAGAACCCTTACGAAAATTTTATAGGGATATATTTATTCCTCAAATGCCAGCGGATATAAATTTACAGCTTCTTTCCCGCACCGTGGGCAAAGACAGCTTAGTGGATGAGTTTATTCTTCACTTTACCCATTCTATTCGTATGGATTGGTTCGCACCTGGTATCGAAGCAACAGGGAAGAAGCTATCAGTCCCCCATGTGGGAATTATTAGCTTCTCCAATAGAAAAATCAGCTCTGAGCATATTTACTGGGACCAAGCGACTGTCTTGGATCAATTGGGTATATTGCAGTCAGGTCTACCAGTAACAGGAAGTAGTCAATGTCATCGCTTGCTAAATAGTAATTCTCCGACAAATGAGCTGCTACCGTAACTTTTATAACCAAAGGGCAAAATCCAAGCCGGCAACCAATCTGACTACTTAGTCACGCAAGGGCCGACAATAATACCCATAAATGAATCCAAAGCGTGGGTATTTGCGTCTAACTACTGTAATTTAAATAAATGATATAGCCATTAGGATTTGCGGTAACATCAGTAGATTACCGTTTTCACTAATATATTTTACCGAATTGGTAGGGGTAGTTATGCGAACACTTGGAAATTTCCTCTGGTTTATCCTTGGCGGTGTCATTATGGGACTCTGCTGGTGGTTTTGCTCGCTGATTGCCTTTATCAGTATTATTGGTATTCCCTGGGGAAGAGCCTGCTTTGTAATCGGCAAATTTTCCTTTTTCCCTTTCGGTAAGGAGGCAATTTCCCGAGAAGAACTCACCCTGCGCGGTGATATTGGGACAAGTGGCTTTGGTCTAGTCGGGAATATTATCTGGTTCCTATTGGCTGGTATCTGGCTTGCTATTGGCCACCTTCTGCATGCTATTGCCTGTTTTATTACCATTATTGGTATACCTTTTGGTTTGCAGCACCTTAAGCTTGCGGCAATTTCACTCTCTCCGATAGGAAAGACTATTGTCAGCAAGGAAGTAGCCCATTCAGCTAAAATGCGTAATGCAGATGTTGAAGTGACCAGATTAAGAAGTGGTACTTAAGTAAACATACATTAACAATGATACCGTACCAACTTGGGGCTATTACTAAAATAGCCCTGAGTTCTCAAGTCCCACCGCAATTAATTAATAAAAAATTTTTCAGATCAGAAAAATCACTTTATCTATCTTGTTATAAGCAGGCATTACCAATTTAAAGCATTCAATTTTAAGCTGTTTTATCGCTGTCAAATTCAAACTTATTCATTTCGTGTAGTACTTAGCCAAACTATAGAAGCTAAATAATAAAATAAGGATATTAAATGAAAAACCTAACAAGACAAATCACTGGCTCAATTATGCTTTCTTTGGGACTTGTTGGTCTAAGTGCCTATGCAGAGCCAGTAGAAAGTACAGAACCCGCACAAGTTATGCTTTTTGGTAGCTTTCACTTTAGCCACTTCAGCAAACCCAGTAAAGATGTAGTGAAAACACAAGTTATTGATGTTTATACCGAAGAAAGTCAAAGGTATTTGGAGGACCTATCCTCACGGATTGCCGCCGACTCGCCAACACATGTTCTTCTGGAATGCCACACCAATGACGAAAGTAAAATTAATCAGCGCTTTGCCAAATATGTCAAGGGTGAGCACAAGCTAAATAGAGGAGAAAGCGAACAGCTGGGATTCAGAGTAGCCAAGAAGTCCGGCCTGCCTAAAGTCATCTGCTATGATGCTAGCCAAGATCTCCCCTATGGCGAACTTTTATCCTATCTAGAAAGTAATTCGCCCGAGCGAAAAAAAATAACTGATGAATTTTTGAAGGCTTGGGGCATTCGATTTAATGAGATGCATGCCTCACTGTCATTGGAGGAAATTCTGGATAAGCACAATGACCCCACTGAAGATAAAATAAACGTAGGCTCCTATATAATGCTCAATGATGTTGGCCAAGGTGATAACTTTATTGGGGCCGATCTATCCTCCAAATGGTGGTCCAGAAACTTCCGTATGTATGCCAATATCCAGGCCGTCGCCCAACCGGGTACCAAAGTTTTCGTTCTTGGTGGACAGGGGCATAGCTCTATAATGAGACCGATGCTCGAATTGGATGATAAACGTGAAACTTGGGATGTCCGCAGTTATTTCTAAAGAAGTCTCAACACCAAAGTCAGCCCCTTAGGGGGAGGAGCCCTGCCACTGGTTTTATAGATAGAGTAGAACTTTATCTACACCCCAAAGGCAGGGCGCTATGGATATCTATAAGACCTTATTATTCGGTATTCTTTTCAGTCTAATACCACCGTGTACAGCTGAAGAACCCCCTAAAGAAGTACAAGTATCGGCAGGAAAGCTTGAAACACTGCCCTCCCTGACACTGGAAGGGCTTGCTGAACGCCCTATTCGTGTATGGCTGCCTGATCAATATCCCACACAAAAACCCTATGCAGTCCTTTACATGCACGATGGACAGATGCTGTTCGACAGTAAAACCACCTGGAATGGCCAGGAGTGGGGCATGGATGAAGTCGCCTCTCGGTTAATAGCAGAAAAAAAGGTACGTCCCTTCATAGTTGTCGCTATCGATAACATTGAGACACTTCGCCACGGTGACTACTTCCCCCAGAAAGCTCGGAGTTTTTTGCCTAAAGAAGCTTCACAGGTCCAACATCCATTTAGCCAAGCCGAATTGCGTGGAGATCTTTACTTACAATTTTTGGTGACCAAAGTTAAACCCTATATTGATAGTCATTACGCTGTGAGTGGTGATCCCAGCGACACCTTTATTGCCGGCGCGAGTATGGGAGGATTGATATCACTCTATGCGGTCACAGAGTACCCCGAAGTGTTCTCTACGGCTGCAGCTATATCCACCCATTGGCCAGGGATTAACCCTAACGACAAACTACCAATAGCTGAGGCTATTCGCGACTATCTAGAGGCAAATTTACCTAAGCCTGGAAATCACCGATTTTATTTTGACCATGGTACAGAAACCCTGGATGCTTATTACCCGCCTCTGCAACGGGCTGTGGATAAAATCATGCGCCGGAAAGGGTATTCCTCTTCAAATTGGCAAACCCAAGTATTTGAGGGTCATGCCCATGATGAGAAATCATGGAATTCTAGACTCGGTGAAATATTAATATTCCTATTTGGAAACCCTCAAACAGACGCTTGAATTACTTTTTTATTTCAGATGCCGGCGTCTATATAAATAAAAGACATAGTTGCCGGCAATCCAACTTATCCCTTAAGACTACTTTGCTACTTTGTGGCATCCAACAATAGTTCTGCAACTACACTTCTCTATCAAGCTCCCAATAGTTTTTGGCAGACAAATAACTATTGCGATTGAAGCTTTTCCTAACGCATTACTTCTCCTGCGACAAGAATGAAACGTAAAAGCCGAACTGTTCTTTTAATACCTGGAATTTTTGATCGAGGAACCTCCTTGCTTAGAATGCAGCACGAATTAGCTGCCGAAAATTATGACGTACACTATATCCACCTACGCTATAACTCCGGCTGGCATGGTATGGAACACCTTTCGTCCCAGCTTCTCGCAAAATTGGAGCACATCGTAGATAAAGAAACTACCTGTACCCTGGTGGGATTCAGCATGGGAGGGATAATCGCTCGGTATTATTTACAAGCCCTTAATGGTTTGGAGCGGGTGCATAAATTTATATCAATTTCCTCTCCCCACCATGGTAGTTACTGGGCAAACTTTCTTCCTTACAAAGGTGGGAAACAATTGCGGATCGGCAGTGATTTTTTACGCGCGTTGAACTTAGGCATTCAAAAATTGGAGGTTACCGAACCGGCTTCAATCTGGACACCCTATGACATAACCATTATGCCCCATAGTAGTGCTATCCTGGGCTTGGGAACATCCTACGAAGTTCCAGTGATACTACATCGAATGATGCCGCTAAGTAGCAAGGTAATTTCATTACTAAAACAGGAAATTAAATCAGGATTGGATTAAGAAGCTCACTGACAGAAACTAGCTTTAATTTTATGAGTTTAACGAGAAGTAAGGCATGGACAGCCCAGAAGAAAAAACTTCGATTACAGATAAGGCAATTCACAACTACTATCGAAAATTTGAAAGCCTGATTGCCTTAATTTTGACTTTTATTATTGTTGTAATCGTAATAGTCGCGATCAGCCGATTGGGATACTCTGTATACAATATGTTACTGGTGGGCATGCAGGACCCTCTGGACCACAAGGTATTTCAAACAATATTTGGCGAGATTATTACTTTACTGATTGCACTGGAATTTAGCCATACACTTCAATATGTAGTTACACGTCAACAGAGTATTATTCAAACCAAAGTTGTCGTACTTATTGCTATTTTGGCTTTATCCAGAAAATTTATTATTTTAGATCTGGATAAGGTCAATGCTGGCGAACTTTTGGGATTATCTACTGCCACTCTCGCGCTGGGCCTTACTTACTTAATATTGAAGCTTAAAAATAGTAACTAAGGGTACTATTGCAAACCAGACAGTAATCCAGGGTGGAGGAACACCTTCACCCTCTCACTATTTTAACTATCCTCACGTAGAGCGTGATGTAACCTTACCGGCGGGGTCTTACGGACTTTCTTGCTGCGCATACGCAAATTGAGGAACTCCACAGCCATTGAAAACGCCATGGCAAAGTAGATATATCCCTTAGGCACATGGACATCAAACCCTTCAACCACCAGAGTTAAGCCCACCATAATTAAGAAGGATAGTGCCAGCATTTTCACGGTAGGATGCCGATCAACAAAATCCCCTATCGGTTTAGCCGCTACCAACATGACGATTACCGCCAGAATAATCGCTATTGCCATGATTGAGATCTCGTCGACCAATCCGACAGCGGTAATTACAGAATCCAAGGAAAAGACAATATCCAATAGTGCAATTTGTAGTAGCACCATCCAAAATCCCGCACTGCCGAGCGAGGATGCACTCTCCTCTTCACCCTCGAGACTATTGTGGATTTCATGGGTAGCTTTAGCGATTAGGAACAGTCCTCCGCCAACCAAAATAATATCGCGCCCTGAAATTTCCATGCCATAGATGCTAAATAGTGGCTCGACTAAGCCCATAATCCATACAATAGAGAAAAGCAGAGCCAACCGGGTCACCATTGCCAGGGTAAGACCAATAAAGCGCGCGGGCTCTCTCTGTTTTGGAGGCAACCGTCCAACCAAAATGGAGATAAAGATAATATTATCGATGCCCAGCACTATCTCCAGCGCCGCCAACGTGGCCAATGCTATCCAGGCCTCAGGGTTGGCTATCCACTCAAACATACGGTCTAATCCTTATATAATTTATTATTTAATAAGCCTTTAATGGACAAATACTTTATTTTCCTATTCTGGCTTTATCACTTCAAAATCTAGGTAGCTTCCTCCAGCCAAGCTTTCGCCTCAGTTTCTGATTCAAATGTTCGATATTCACCACCAATAAACCAGCTACCTACTTTTCCGGCGACTTTTAGCCAGCGTTTATCTGAAAGTACGGCAACCCGGTTAAACTCCCGGCCGTATTCAATACCCAACTTAAAATCATCCCAAGCCGCCCGAGGCTCCCACCCCTCCAATTCTCGAGCATCCATAAATACGTTTATCTTTGGGTGCTCAACTTTTTCTATTGCTGCGGTCAACATTGGTACCATGGTTTCGTAATCATCATGGGTCAACTTACCACGGGCCTTCACAGTAAGGAAAATATAATCGGATTTCTGTTCCAAACCGATAGACACACCATGGGACGTAACAGTCATAAGACACCTGTAAATCTTTTACCAATTATCACTACATAATCCATACTTAAATCATCGAAAAAGCCATGAATTCATGAGTTAAGATAAAAAGATCATATTAATTGAAAGGTGATAGGTTTAAGTATTTGAATAGCTACTCTCTTACAAGCTGATAGTATCAGAACCACTGCCATCAAACTGTACCAGACAGAACTCATTTCCAAAGGGGTCAGTTAATGAAGACTTAACTCCCCATTCTTTTTGCTGGATTTCACCCTGTATCTGTCCACCAGCATCGACCACCTGCTCTATTGCCAGAAGCAAATCCTCTACAACAATATCCATATTTACCGGCGTCCAGTGCCGATCATAGCTACCTATATTTTTTTTACTGTTTATCGGCCAGATCCCCGAATCCCTTTGCTGTAGAAATATAGGCACAGTGCCACCGAGCATCTCAATCATATCCGTTCCCAGGCGGCGACCTTCGTAGAGGCCAAATGCATCTCGATAAAAATTGATCGCCCGGTTTAAGTCATCGACATCAATGTTGAGAAGTACTTGCATTGTGATATGCGACCCACAAAACTCCGCTTTAGTCAGCTCCTGCTGGCTTGGGTTCTCCACATTGCCAGCAGTAATCAAAAGCTGCACCGTTATCTTCCCCACATGCCTGGCAGAACCAGCTATTCGAATCCACCTCAGCCTCAGCCAGGACCTGTCGGGCTCGCTCCAAATCGCGGTCACGCTCTAACCATAATTCTGGCCAAACCTGGTTGGGGGCTAATTCACCAGTAGCCCCCTGGGCATATTCATTTTTTAATTGTGTTTTTATTCCCGCAACTTCAAGTCGACTCTTTGCCAACTCAACCAACAAACGGTTTTCATGGGTATAAATAAGTTTCATAATTGGGCCGCACAAATATCAGGA
The DNA here is from genome assembly GCF_052467815.1 of Microbulbifer maximicatervae (SeqCode). Taxonomy (NCBI): domain Bacteria; kingdom Pseudomonadati; phylum Pseudomonadota; class Gammaproteobacteria; order Cellvibrionales; family Microbulbiferaceae; genus Microbulbifer; species Microbulbifer maximicatervae (SeqCode). The sequence goes on along the minus strand of NZ_CP174326.1, from coordinate 1,800,899 downwards.
ATCCCCAGATTACACAGCTATTAATCTGCAAACAAACCCTGCTTCTGCCAAGCAGGCAATTCCTGAAAATTCTCAGCGCACACCGATCAAACCACAATTTTCATATTCACAGTATTTCTCTTCTCCAACCGTAATGATCTCCAGAATAGACTCTACGGAGTCAACTGCTGAACGGCTGTTCAATAGAATTCTGCCTGAGCGATTGGCAATATATTCAAGGACAACTTTTCCTTTTCTATTGCGATGCTCAGCAATTTTCTGCCCTTTTCTGACTTGATCACCACGATTGACAAATAGCCTGATCCACTCTCTTTGCCTCTGCTTGAGATTGTTATTGTGAGACATACTCGTATAAATTTTTTCTGCGCTAACAAGCCCTGCTATTTCGCCAAAAATTGGCGCTTTTTCAGCATGGGCATAGGTCGCACCAATGGCACTTAAAGCCACAAATAGAACGGTAGTTTTGTTCAAATCAGCACCCCTACACGCTATAAAACTCGTGAACTGGAATACTCATATCCTGAAAATGTCGCCCCAAACTTTTCTCAGGGCAATAAGTTAGGTATAGCTGACTAGATAATTCACGCCAGAAAATCCACTGCGCGTCGATCCAGCAGCTGGTATGGAGGTAGAGGGAGATAAACACTGACTACACCGGAGCCCTGTATATCTAGTGGCAATTCCGGGGTGAGTGGGAAAAATGCATGAGGACCGGGAGTCCGGCCCTCAAATCTGAGAAGCTAACTCAAATCAATCCAGGTGGACTTGAGTTCACAGTACTTATCCAGCGCATGTAGCGACTTATCGCGGCCATTTCCAGACTGCTTAAAACCACCAAACGGTACGGTGATATCACCGCCAAAATAGTTATTTACCCAAACAGAGCCGGCGTATATATCCCGGGCCATACGGTGGGCACGACCCAGGTTATTGGTCCAGATACCCGCCGCCAGGCCGTAGATTGAGTCATTGGCTATGGCGAGTGCTTCTTCCTCTGTCTCGAACTCGATAACAGACAGCACCGGGCCAAAGATTTCTTCACGGGCGATCGTCATGTCGCCGGTAACACCGCGAAATACCGTTGGCTCATAGTAGTAACCGCCTGCTACTTCATCTACCGGTTTGCCGCCGCAAACCAATTGCGCACCCTGCTCCAGGCCCTTGGCCACGTAAAATTCAACCGTATCAAACTGGCTGCGATCGATCAGGGCACCCATACGGGTATTTGGGTTTTGAGGATGCCCGGGCTTAAAGCACTCTGCCGCTTTAGCCACTTTTTGAATAAATTCATCGGCAATAGATTTTTCAACCAGCAGACGTGATCCGGCGGTGCAGGTCTCCCCCTGGTTGTAGAAAATGGCCAGGGCCGCTGCTTCTGCCGCCTTATCCAGATCTGCATCGGCAAATACAATATTCGGGCTTTTACCGCCGAGCTCAAGGAAAGTACGCTTGAGGTTGGACTGACCTGAGTACTCGGTCAGGGTTTTGCCTACTTCGGTGGAGCCTGTAAATGTCAGGCAATCGATATCCATATGCAGACCCAAGGCCTTGCCCAAGCTACTTCCCGGTCCCGGTAGCACATTTAACACGCCATCCGGCAGGCCCGCGTCCTTAGCCAGGCCCGCCAGCTTAATCGCTGTCAGCGGTGTGTTAGAAGCGGGCTTCAGGATAACGCTGTTGCCGGTGGCCAGGGCCGGCCCCAGTTTCCAGGCGGTGGTGGATAAAGGGAAGTTCCAGGGCACAATGGCGGCCACCACCCCCAGGGGCATACGGGTAACCAAGCCCAACTCACCGGGGCCGGTTGGGGCCACTTCATCGTAAATCTTGTCGATTGCTTCACCGCTCCAGCGAATCGTAGTGGCCGCTCCAGGGACATCCACGGCCATGGTATCGCCAATCGGCTTACCCGCATCGAGGCTCTCGAGCAGGGCAATTTCCACCAGACTCTCTTCAATCAGCTCTGCAAAGCGCACCATAATTTTTTTGCGCTGCATTGGCGGCATTTTCGACCAAACACCAGACTCGAAGGTTTCCCGAGCCACCTTTACCACCAAATCCGCGTCACTTGGACCGCAGCTGGCAACTTGCGCCAGCTCTTCACCATTTGCGGGATTAAAAGTGGCGCGAGTTTCACCGGAGAGGGCATCGACATAGCTGCCATTGATAAAGGCACGGCCCTCGATTTTCAGTGAGGCCGCCAGAGCCTGCCATTCCTGCAGGTTTTGGGGGACATTATTTTTCGCTGACATGACACACCTCATTTAATTTGGAGATAGTTTTCCCGGTTATATCGAAAATGTGATCACAAATCAAAGGGCTGAAGTCATTCTAAACTAGGCCACCTGCGTTTCCACACGCAGCCAATCATCTTCCAACTGCATCGCCAGATTATCGCCGTGGTGTAATTCGCCCACTCCCGCCGGTGTGCCCGTCAAAACCACATCACCGGGTTCGAGCGTAAAGTAACTGCTGACATAGGCCACCAGATCAAGAATTGGTGTCAGCATATTTTCGGTTTTACCCTGCTGGCGCAGTTCACCGTTCAGCCATAGGGAATAACTGAGCTTGTCCCAGTCCGGCAACCAATCGAGTTTCACAAAGGGAGAAAGAGGGCATGACTTATCGAACCCCTTGGCCTTTTCCCAAGGATGTCCCGCTTTTTTCAGCTTCGTTTGGAGGTCGCGCAAAGTTAAATCCAGGGAGAGGCCCAAGCCAGCAATGGCCCCAGGGACTTCTGCCACGTTGGCATTACTCAAGCGCTTGCCAATCAACAGGGCAAGCTCACCTTCAAAGTGACAACTGCCGCGCCCCGCTGGTAAATGGATGGTGTCTGCCATAGGTACCGCTGCTGTTGCCGGCTTGATAAATAGCAGGGGTTCTTCTGGCACCGGATTATTTAACTCCGCCGCGTGGTCTGCGTAATTGCGCCCCACACAGACAACCTTCCCCAAACCAAACGGTACTTCACTGCCACAGGTAAATTGATGTTGGTACATAGATAAACAAGATAGTTAGGATAGAAATTTCGAATAAAGCCTTGGAGGCTGCATGTGCTATGATCGCGCCTTCGCCAAAATTGCGGCACCCCCGAAGAAGTGATCTAAGCACTTTGCACCTGTTATTCGCACTCAGTGAAGAGATAGTTTATGGCTGCGCACAGTTCCGATCAAAAGAAGTCCCTGCAAAAAGATAAAATCCGCATCCTGTTGCTGGAAGGCGTACACCAGTCCGCCGTCGACTTACTCAGCTCCCGAGGCTACACCAATGTGGAGTACCTCAAGACCTCCCTGCCTGAAGATCAATTGATCGAGAAAATTGCCGATGCGCACTTTATCGGTATTCGCTCGCGTACCCAGTTAACCCGCAAAGTATTGGAACATGCGTCCAAACTGGTAGCCGTAGGCTGTTTTTGCATCGGCACCAATCAGGTGGATTTACAGGCGGCGACGGAACTGGGTATCGCGGTATTTAATGCGCCCTACTCCAACACTCGCAGCGTTGCCGAGCTGATTATTGCCGAAACTATTTTCATGCTGCGCGGTATTCCAGAGAAAAACGCAGTGTGTCATCGCGGCGGCTGGCAGAAGTCAGCGGTGGGCTCATACGAGGCCCGTGGCAAAACCCTGGGCATTATCGGCTACGGTGCTATCGGCTCCCAGGTTTCTGTTATGGCCGAAGCTATCGGGATGCGAGTCAGATTCTACGATGTGATTACCAAGTTGCCGCTGGGCAATGCCACCCAAGTAAACTCACTTCCGGAATTGTTGGCGGAATCCGATGTGGTCTCCCTGCATGTACCAGAGTTGCCTTCCACCAAAATGATGATGGGCGCCGAGCAGATAGCGCAGATGAAGCCCGGCAGTATTCTCCTCAACGCCTCTCGCGGCACTGTGGTAGATATTGATGCCTTGGCAGAAGCACTCAAGAGCAATCACCTGGCCGGTGCGGCGATCGATGTCTTCCCGGTTGAGCCCCGTGGCAACAGCGACGAATTCGTCTCTCCCCTACGCGGAATCGATAAGGCGCTGCTGACCCCTCACGTAGGTGGCTCCACTGTGGAGGCCCAGGAGAATATCGGTACAGAAGTATCGGAGAAACTCGCTCACTACTCCGACAACGGCACCACCACCAGTTCTGTGAACTTCCCGGAAGTTGCACTGCCCGGTCACCTGGATACCCACCGCCTGCTGCATATTCACAAGAATGTGCCCGGTGTACTGAGCGCCATCAACCAAGTGTTCTCAGAAAATGCCATCAATATCTCCGCACAGTTCCTGCAAACCAATGAGACAGTGGGCTATGTAGTGATCGATGTGGACGCAGAGTATTCTGATCTGGCACTGGAAAAATTGAAGAGTATCCCCGGCACCCTGCGCTGCCGTGTGCTTTTCTAAGCCTTTCGGTCGTTGGCGGGTACCCACAAATACCCGCCAATGACACGCCAATCGGAGCCTTCCTCGCGGTAAAAAAGATTGATCCCCCCCGGCCACCGCTTCTACAATGGCCAGACCTATTCTTTTGCTTCAGGCCCAGGTGACCACATCCACGTGCCACCCCTGAACCAAAGCCAGAGTTATCCACAACAGGTGCTCCCTTGCGTAGTAATGATTCCGCCTCAACCGGCCTTCTCGCCGGGATTTCCGCCTTCCTCATTTGGGGGCTGGCGCCACTGTACTTCAATAAATTACAGGATATTCCCGCTGCGGAAATCCTTGCCCACCGCAGTATCTGGTCGCTGGTACTCGCTATTGGTATTCTGCTGATTGTACGCAAGATGCCGGATTTTCTGGCAACCTTACGCGACGGCAAGAAGATGCGGATGCTGGCCCTGACCACGGTATTGATCGGCGGTAATTGGCTGGTGTTTATCTGGGCGATCAATAATGGCCATTTGCTCGAGGGCAGCCTGGGTTACTACATCAATCCACTGATCAATATTTTGCTGGGGGTCCTGTTCCTGGGTGAGAAACTGCGGCGACTGCAATGGATCGCTGTAGCGCTGGCCGCTACCGGCATTGCCTATGAGCTTTGGCAGTTTGGTCGCATACCGATCATTGCCCTGTTCCTGGCCTGCTCCTTTGCGCTATACGGTTTGGCCCGCAAGCAGGCCCCTGTGGAAAGCCTTACCGGCCTCGCGGTGGAAACTCTCTTTATATTGCCAGTGGCAATGATCTACCTGTTTTGGAGCGACAGCCCCACCAGCAACTTGCTGAACAACAGCCTGGAGTTAAACAGCTTACTGCTCTTTGCCGGCCCCATTACCCTGGTTCCCCTGCTGCTGTTTACGATCGCCGCGCGCAGGCTCAACTTATCCACACTGGGCTTCCTGCAATACATCGGCCCCACACTGATGCTGGTGGTCGCCACCCAGGTATTGGGCGAGTCTTTCAGCGAAGAAAAGCTCACCACCTTTATGTTTGTCTGGCTGGGTCTAGCCCTCTATTCTGTCGATGCACTAGCACAGCGGAGAAAGCTGCATCTACAAGGTAAAGCAGCGCTTTAACGGTAAAACCTGTGTAAGAATGGCCGCTAAAATTTACCGAAGGCGGCCATCATGAATTACTCGCCGACAGCCAACCCACCTCAAGTGCGACTGCTACCCAGCAGGCAGCGGTCGCTGACTGTTTTGCTGGCTACTCTGCTTTGGACCCTGCTACTCAGCTTCGGCTGGAAAGGTACTTATACAGAACTCCTACTGCAAACCAGCACAGCTGCCATATCAGCACTGATTACTTTTTGCCTGTTCGAGCAGTGGCCGCGCAACTTGCCTCAACGATTACCCCGCTGGGTAATACAGGTGGTGGGTGTGGCAATCTCTATTCCACTGACATTGCTAATCCTGTCTCCTGCCTTGACAGAACCGGGGGCACTTCCACTTTGGCAGGACCACAGCCGACACTGGAGTTTTCTCCTGATAGCGGTGACCGGCATGTTATTCGGGCCCTGGCTCGCTATGTCTGCGTTGTTGCGCCAGCGGGATATTGCTGTACGAGAGCAGGCGCAATTTTTTGAACGGCAGCGGGGTGCCCTGGAGCACCAGGCGCTCAATGCGCGGCTGCGTTTATTACAATCCCAGGTGGCCCCACACTTCTTATTTAATACACTCGCCAATGTACAAGAGCTGGTAGAGTCTTCATCCCCTCAGGCACCCGCACTACTGAACAACCTGATTGCCTACCTGCGCGCCGCAGTACCGAAACTTGAGTCGGAGCAAAGTACCGTCGAGCAAGAGCTAACTCTGGTGCAGGCTTACCTGGGCCTGATGCAAATGCGTATGCCGGATCGCCTGGAATTTTCTATCAACGCTGGTGACGAGGTGCGAAGTCAGTCTTGCCTGCCCATGTCTCTGATGTCACTGGTTGAAAATGCCGTCCGCCATGGCATAGACCCCAGTGAGGAAGGGGGACGTATTGATATTGAAATAAAGCTGGAACAGGGCCTCTGTATTGCCACCATCACCGATAGCGGTATCGGCATCCAGGACAATTCCAACAGTCTCGGGACAGGGTTGGCAACTTTGAGAGAGCGGCTACAACTCACCTATGGCGATAGTGCAGGCTTGCGTTTGATCGACCAACAGCCCACAGGTCTTTGTGCCGAATTGCTATTCCCCGCCGAGGAGCAAATATGAGTGCCACGCCCGCCACCGCCACCGCCACCGCCACCGCCACCGCCACCGCCCTAGTAGCTGACGACGAACCACTGCTGCGCCAGTCTTTGGTCCGCAAACTCAAAAGTGTCTGGCCGGAGCTGAAGGTTGTTGCGGAGGCCCGTAATGGTCGTGAAGCCGTAGAACTATTTGAAGAAAAGCAGCCCGATATCTGTTTTCTGGATATCCATATGCCGGGTAAGTCCGGTATTGAGGCAGCCCAGAGTATTGGGCGTCGGGCCCATTTAGTTTTCGTTACCGCATACGACAACTATGCCGTGGAAGCTTTTAGGCAGGGTGCACTGGACTACCTGGTAAAACCGGTAGAGATTGAGCGGCTCGCCGATACCGCCGAGCGGCTTAGGGAACGGCTCAGCAGTTGCAAACCCGTCAATCATCAACAGGAGTTACTCGAGCAATTAGCGAGACAGCTTCAATCCAAGGGAGACAAACCATACCTGCGCTGGATTCGCGCTTCCATAGGCCAGCAATTGCGGATGATACCGGTAGAAGATGTGCACTATTTGCGTTCAGATGAGAAGTATACCCTGGTAGCCTGGAGCGAATCCGGCAATAACAATCTGGAGGCCTGTATTCGCACACCATTAAAGGATCTAACCCACCAACTTGACCCCGAACTCTTTACCCAGGTTCATCGCTCTGTTGTCGTCAATTTAAAGGCCGTCCGCCATGTGGTGAGAGATGGAGATGTTGCCCAAATCACACTGCTGAACCGGGAGGAAGTATTACCTGTCAGTCGACGCTATCTACACTTGTTTCGCCAAATGTAACTTAAGCGCCACCTAAGTAATTTTCTCTTAATCACTTGCATTAACAATGCTTACTGGCGGTTATTCTTATTAATCAAACTTAGTAGTAACAACATCAGAGCACTGCAGCTAGGTGCCCTAATCTTTGCCTCTAGATTTTTATCTTATTTTTGGCACTCCAAAAGATCACTGCATATCCTTGATACATATTTTCCATATTGGCTGGAATCTATAAAATCATGCGACTGGTAGTTAATAGTTTTGCTTCTCTTTTCCTCGGTATATTTTTTGCCATTTCAAGCCTGGCCGAGCAGCCTGAATCTCTGAAGCGTTACCCACCTTATGTGGAAGATGATGGCAAAATGCACATCTACTTTTGTGGAACTGGCACGCCAGATCCGGCCTATCAATACTTGCGCCATCCCGCCTGCGTTGCTATTCGCAGCAGTGGGAAACTATTCCTCGTCGATGCCGGCGAAGGAGCTACAGCAAGAATTGGCCAGCTCGGCCTTAATCTCGCCCAGCTGGACCCCATTTTTATTACCCACTGGCACTCGGATCACTTTGGTGGTTTGGCCATGGTGATCAACGAGTCCTGGTTTGTTGGTGCCGACTCGCCTATTAATGTCTACGGACCCTACGGCATCCATCGCATTTTGGATGGAATTAACAAGAGTTTTGGGCCGGACATCCTTTTTCGATCGGCAAATAGGCAGGGAATTCTCGATCCAGTCCTAGCGGTCGCCACTCCCCACCTAGTGAATATTGCCGGGGATCAAAGCGAGGTCGTACAAGATGTGTGGCACCACAGGGATACCTATGTCTCTGTGTTTGCCGTACATCACGAACCGGTTTTTCCCGCATTTGGTTACGAGATACGTTTTGGCCCCTGTAAAGTCATCATTACTGGTGATACCCATGTTTTCGATGCGCTAGAGCCAATTGAACGGGATGCCGATCTACTGATTTCTGAGGCTCTCAGCTATGCCCAATACATCAGCAAGCTGAAGCAAACCGGGGATAACCGTCGCGCTCGTTTGCGATATGAGAAGGCAAATCAAATTATCCACTACCATTCCAATACTCTGGACATTGCCAAGATGGCAACCAAAGCGGGGGTAAAATCGGTGGCCTTAACACACCTAATACCACCTCCCATTACTGAAGCTGACAAGGTCGGTTTTATAAAGGGAATGCGTAAATTCTATTCGGGCCCAATCCGGGTAATGGATGACCTGGATGAAGTTGTGCTATCGGACAATGGACAGGGTACCTGTAAGGTTGAATACCCTACTAACAGAGTTCCCACAAGTGCAAAACTGACTTCGGAGAAAAGTGATAAACCCCGCAAGAAGCCAGCCTCCACACCGAGTCCCTCCGAATCCAAGAAAGCCAGTCAACAACTCGATTAACAGCAGGCTAAACAGTGTGAGCCGCATACAGTTGGCGGCTCACAAAACTTCTGGATGGCCATACCATCCCAAATCACTTATCTCACTATTCCGCACTTCAAACCACGCTTTCCGCAGCCCATGCCTAGCTGGGTAGCGCACAACTCAATATTCCAATAGGTTTCTTTGCATACAGTGACTCTAAAGAGACCACCATGGCGTCAATAGCTAGTACCCCACACCCAATAGTCGTAGTACCGCTAGAGATACAGAAGCTTTACCTCTATTCACAACAGAACAACACCATAAGTACGTCTTTGCTGACCATATTCTTCTTATGAAATTCCAGCTGATTACCGTGGTTGGAAGTTCACCGTAGCACCCTTTATATAGCTACAGCGACTAGGACCTAACCAACTTTTGGCTCTCTATCTGTCAATTTGATTTTACAAGGATATAAAATGACTCAAAAAGAATATGCCAGACTTTCTGGGCTTATTTATTTACTTACCATCTTGTTGGGAATATTTTCTTTAGTATACGTGCCTTCGCAAATTCCCATAATATGGGAAAGCGCACCATTAACAGCACAAAACATCCTGAAATATGAATTTCTATATAGATTAGGAATTTTAGGCGGGATACTTCTTTATATACTATTTTCAATACTGCCACTAGCGTTATATCGCACATTTGCACCTGTAAATAGGGGATGTGCGTCATTAATGGTTGTTTTGGCCCTCACCAGTATTCCATTTACTCTACTCAATATAGTTAACAAAGTTGACGCTCTCACACTTCTTAGCGGAGCAGAATATCTCCTAACTTTTGAAAAAGAACAAATTTTTACTCAGGTATTATTGTTATTAAAATCGTATAGCAACGGAATCCAAATCATCCATATTCTCTGGGGTTTATGGCTATTTCCTTTCGGATACCTGGTCTACAAATCAAACTTACTACCCAAAATACTGGGCATAATGTTAATGGCAGGAGGCCTTAGCTATTTAGTAAGGTTCTGCGCAAATTTACTTTTCCCTGAATATCAAATCCCGGCTTTTATTAGAGTACCCGCCTCTCTAGGGGAGATCGGAACCTGTCTATGGTTGCTAATTATGGGCGTTAGAACTCCACCAACTATTACTGTATCAAATCAAAAGTTATCTACCATCAAGATCGAGGGAATGTCATGAACGATAAAAACAATTTAAAGAGCACATCAGCCAAGCTCACGGACAACCATATAGATGTTAGGATTAAAATAGCCGGGCTATGGGCTTCAGTAGTGCTACTTTACATCTATGGGGATTTCTTTGGGCTATTTAGGACTGGGAAAATAGATAGAATAATTGAGGGATTCGGGCCATTTGGAGCGGTCACACAAGAGTCACTACTTGCTGTATCAATCATTGTGTCACTCCCCTGTATTATGGTTGCCCTAACTTTATTACTTAAACCATCTATCTCTCGCTGGATCAATATTGTCACATCCTCAGCTTTCATTATTTTCTTATTTGCAACATTTTTAATATCCTCCTGGTATTTCTACTTTTATCTAGGGTTTATCGAAATTATGCTCAAATTAGCTATTATTTGGTTGGCTTGGCGCTGGCCTCATGAAGAGCATTAATAGAGCTTTTGACCAAAGAGGAAGGAAAGAACATATTGTGCTTGGGCACCGCCGTATAAGGCATGGATGGCGTCTTCGACCTTAAAGAGGAAATTTACAGAGTGTTCATTTCTTCTCACTAAGTAGATTCCCTAAGGCTTTCCGAGTGAAAAGTGCAAGTCAAAACTCTGCGAGTTGAGTGCTACAAGTTATCGCTCACAGCCTATTTGGTTAACCACTCATCCATCGCCGCTAATATTTGATGGCGATAAGGTTGGGTTTCGTTAATCATCTGGTGCCGAGCGCCGCGTATCAATACCCGATGGCAATTGGGAAAACGATTCCGAACAGCATGAAGGCCATAACGCCAATCAACGGTTTTATCATCCGTTCCCTGTACCAAAAGGATCGGGCGTGGGTTGCGTGCCGTGCGGGGAAATGTCTGCAACCAATCCACCATCGCCCTGAGCCAGCTCATAGAGATTGATTGAGATTGAAGGGGGTCCCTGAGTGCCTGACGTCGAGAAAACTCCACATCGTGGGTATTAATCGTAAAGGCCCGGCCGGGTTCGCGGATAAACAGGCGGCCCACATAATATTTCCAGCGATTTAGCCAGGCCCAGTTTGACGGCCTTACCAAGGGAGCCAACAAAAAGACCTTATCCAGAGGCTGCCAGCGGCTGTATTGCAGATGGGCCAGTAGTGCAGCGCCACCGGTGCTCTGGCCCATTGCATGCCAGGGCCCGGGCAACTTATTTCGCGCAATTTCCAACAGTCCATCAAACGCCTGGCGGTATTGCAGGAAAGTATGGATAGCTACACGCTCACCACTGGATAAACCATGTCCGGGGAAATCAAAAATCACTACATTGAGATCCCGCTCCAGGCCAAAGCGGATTGCCGGACCATAAATACCCGTATGATCAAAATAGCCATGGCAAATAAACAAAGTGCCCTTGGGATTCTCGACCATCCAATACTGTGAAACCAATTCAAATCCGGCAACTTTAAATGTGCCTACCCCGGTCTTATGGGCTCGTGGAAAATGCAAATCGTAAAAATTACGATAATCCCGCAGCTCTTTGCACAGAGGGGTTTCGTCAGCGCCAAAATCCAGTTCAGGCAACTTCTGACGCAATGCAGAGTAGTCCGGGCGCTTTATTACCGGACTATTATCGTAGGTGCTGAGGTCTTGCAAAGTATCCATTAGTGCAATGGTACTGCATTTTGGCGATAGGGGTAGTGATATCGTAGCGGGAAAGACAACCTGAAAAGAAAAAGGTGGGCATAGAGCCCACCTCTTCGCAACAGTGGAAGACTGTTACTTGATTTGCGGCTCCAGCTCACCGGCAGCGTAGCGTTCGCTCATAACATCGAGGCTAACAGGGCGAATCTTGCTGGCATTACCAGCAGTGCCAAATGCCTCATAACGAGCGATACAGATTTCCTTCATCGCTTGCATAGCGGCTTTGTAGAACTTACGCGGGTCAAACTCAGATGGGTTCTGAGCCAGGAAGCGACGTGTGGCACCAGTCGAGGCCAAGCGCAGGTCGGTATCGATATTGACCTTGCGCACACCGTACTTGATACCTTCACATATCTGCTCAACAGGAACGCCGTAGGTTTCCGGGATCTCACCACCAAACTCATTGATTACAGCCAGCCACTCCTGGGGTACAGAAGAGGAACCGTGCATTACCAGGTGGGTACCTGGAATACGAGCGTGAATCTCTTTGATACGGTCGATGGCCAGGATGTCCCCGGTGGGCGGACGAGTAAACTTGTAAGCACCGTGACTGGTACCACAGGCAATTGCCAGGGCATCCACCTTGGTCTTCTGTACGAAGTCAGCGGCCTCTTCCGGATCGGTCAGCAGCTGGTCGTGGGACAGCTTGCCCTCAGCGCCAACACCGTCCTCCTCTCCCGCCATACCGGTTTCCAGGGAACCTAGACAGCCCAGCTCACCTTCAACAGAAACACCACAGGCGTGGGCCATATCCACCGCGCGCTTGGTGACATCTACGTTGTATTCGTAAGAAGCCGGGGTCTTGCCGTCTTCCTCAAGGGAGCCGTCCATCATCACTGAGCTAAAGCCCAGTTGGATAGAGCGCTGGCAAACGGCAGGGCTGGTGCCGTGATCCTGGTGCATAACTACTGGGATCTCAGGGAATTCCTCAATAGCGGCCAGGATAAGGTGGCGCAGGAAGGGAGCACCGGCGTACTTGCGGGCGCCCGCAGAAGCTTGAACGATTACTGGAGAATCGGTCTCTTTGGCCGCTTCCATAATCGCACGCATCTGCTCTAGATTGTTTACATTAAATGCGGGTACACCGTAGCCATGCTCTGCGGCATGGTCCAACATTTGGCGCAGGCTGATAAGAGCCATAATTAATTCCTTTCTCGTCTACTCGTAGTATTTGTATTTTTGCTTTTATGACCTGCCTGCAAATTGCGACAGGCCTTATTTTTCGTTATTTAGTCTTGTGCGCGGCTTTCCAGTATAGCGACCGCCGGGAGCTTCTTACCTTCAACATATTCAAGGAAGGCACCGCCACCCGTGGAGATATAGGAAACCTTGTCGGCAATGCCATACTTATCCACAGCTGCCAGGGTGTCGCCGCCACCAGCTATAGAAAACGCTGCGCTCTCGGCAATGGCTTTAGAGAGGTGCTCGGTACCGCCACCAAACTGGTCAAATTCAAACACACCTACAGGACCATTCCAGATAATGGTTTTCGCACTGCTGAGAATATCTTCCAGTTGCTCGGAGGATTTCGGGCCGATATCAAAGATCATATCGTCTTCAACCACAGCATCGGCACTTTTGGTTTCCGCTGCGGCGGATTCACTGAACTCTTTGCCTGTGACTACATCGGTAGGCACAGGGATATCACACTTCTGCATCAGGGCCTTGGCGGTATCTACCAGATCGTGCTCGCAAAGGGACTTGCCCACTGGCTTGCCGCTGGCTGCCAGGAAGGTATTGGCAATACCACCACCAACAATCAGCTGATCGACTTTGTCAGCCAGGCTTTCGAGTACCGTCAATTTTGTAGAAACCTTGGAACCACCAACAATAGCAACCAGCGGGCGCGCCGGTTCAGCCAGGGCTTTCTCCAATGCGTCCAGCTCAGCAGCCAACAGAGGACCGGCACAAGCAACCGGTGCAAATTTAGCCACACCATGGGTGGAAGCCTGGGCCCGGTGGGCAGTACCAAAGGCATCCATCACGAAGATATCGCACAACTGGGCATAGGCCTTTGCCAGGGACTCATCGTCCTTCTTTTCACCGCTGTTAAACCGTACATTTTCCAGCAGGGCAACTTCCCCATCGGCCAACTCAACGCCATCGCGCCACTCTTTGACCAGCGCCACATCACGGCCCAACAGCTCACCCAGGTGTGCAGCTACTGGGGCCAGGGAGAATTCTTCTGCGTACTCACCCTCTGTGGGGCGCCCCAGATGAGACATCAACAGCACTTTAGCCCCGGCTTCAATGGCGGCTTTTATCGTCGGTAGTGCCGCACGAATACGTGCATCGGAAGTTACACAACCGTCCTTAACCGGTACATTCAAGTCCTCACGGATAAGTAAGCGCTTACCAGCAAGATCGAGATCTGCCATCAGTTTGACCGCCATTCGCCAATCCTCTTCTACTTCGATTAACTGAAAAATGTGGGCGGCGATTATATCAACAGGAGCCTGTTGATGCCGATATTAAAAACAGGGGAATACGTTGTTATAACAGTCAATCTGCGAATTATTAGCGCAGTTGTTACTGTCTTAGGGGTCATCAAGCCAAAAGCGACCTTAGTTGATAACTGTTCGCTCAGAGGGTTAGCAAGTAGTTACTTCATGCAGGACTGACACCTAACGCCAACTAATGATCATGCTTTCAAAATCAATCCCACCACTTCCAAAGGGCTACCCAAGCCATTTAAGCAGCTAAATAAGAGGCCATGTAATTGCAATACAAGTCTCAATTGATACCAGGTAATTGAAATAAAGCTCACTGGAAATCAGGGTTCCACAGTAAATTTTTCATTCCCGCTCTGAGAATTACTGCTTAATTGCGCCAGATACCTAGCAGGCATAGCCAAATTGTACTTCCCGCTTTCGAGTTCGATCGCTAGAATCGCCGCCCCCTTCCAAAACGCACATTAATTACAGAGGCCATTTAAAAGTAGAACTTGGGATGGCCAACTTAAGAGGTAAACAAAACGATGCAACCAACGGATAGTGATATCGTTTTTCAAAGCTATGGACGCTGCTGCAATAAAGAAAAGTTTTTTGTAGATTTTTATGATCGCTTTATGGGAAGTTCTACAGACATCCGTCAGCTCTTTGCCAATACAGATATGAAAGCCCAGCGTCACCTTTTACGTAATGGCATTATGCAACTGGTACTTTATTCGCGCGGCATGCCGGACACCAAACTGCGCGCCCTAGGGAAAAGTCACGATCGTAATGGCTATAATATTCGCCCGGAATGGTATCGCCTCTGGCTCGACGCACTGCTCGCCACAATTAGACAACACGACGAGGAGTACTCACCAGAAATTGAAGCCTCCTGGCATCGGGCAATCCTGCCAGGTATTGAAATCATCCGTAAAGCCTACTGACTCTTGCGATTCAAAGAAAAAGATAGCTTTTAATCTCTAAACCCCAAACCGGCCTTTCACGATCGGATTTCCGATAGTTTCAATGCACAAAAGCATACTTTGTGACTAGTGCCGGTACGGGGTT
Source organism: Microbulbifer maximicatervae (SeqCode) (assembly GCF_052467815.1). Taxonomy (NCBI): domain Bacteria; kingdom Pseudomonadati; phylum Pseudomonadota; class Gammaproteobacteria; order Cellvibrionales; family Microbulbiferaceae; genus Microbulbifer; species Microbulbifer maximicatervae (SeqCode). The sequence continues at coordinate 1,785,734 of NZ_CP174326.1, read as the reverse complement.
CTATCCTATCAAGATTCAATTCACTATAAAAAATGCCTATAGCTATTCTAAAAATCCGAAAATAACTATAAAAAGTAAAACTAAATTTATAGGAATCAATAACAAGGAAATAATAATGAAAACGGTACGAAAGTACAGCCTTCCTTTGGCGCTAGCTGTTGCGATAAGTGCATGTAGCGAAGCCCCCAAGAGTCATAAGAACTCCGAAATAACGACAAATCCTACTTCAGTTTCAACCTCGGAAAACAAGCTTCCGTCACTGGAAATAAAATACGAAAAATTCACACTACCTAATGGGTTGCGCGTAATCGTGCATGAAGACCGCAAAGCGCCTATTGTCTCTATCGGAGTCTGGTATCACGTCGGTTCAAAAGACGAAAAACCCGGCAGGACTGGATTTGCACACTTATTTGAACATCTGATGTTCAATGGTTCAGAAAACTACAATGACGAATTTTTCAAACCATTTGAATTAGCTGGTGCTACCGGTATGAACGGCACCACTTGGTTAGATAGAACAAACTATTTTGAAACCGTGCCCACGAATGCATTGGATATGGCCCTATGGATGGAATCCGATCGCATGGGACATCTACTCGGTGCCATTACCCAAGAGAAACTCGATGAACAGCGTGGTGTAGTCCAAAATGAGAAACGCCAGGGTCAAAACCAACCCTATGGCAAAGTATGGGAGCGTATGCAAAAGGCCATTTACCCGGCCGGCCACCCCTACTCCTGGACTACGATCGGCTCAATGGAAGATCTGAATGCAGCCTCACTTGAGGATGTCCACGAGTGGTTTAAACAATATTATGGTGCCGCCAACACAGTATTAGTACTTGCCGGAGATATAAATGTAGAGACAGCAAGGGCAAAGGCCACTCAATATTTTGCGGACATTCATCCTGGCCCACCCTTAATTAAAAAGAAAGCATGGATAGCTAAACGAGAACAATCCAGCCGCGAGCAAATGTTCGACCGCGTCGCACAATCACGCCTGTATAAAGTCTGGAATACTCCAAACCTAACTCATGAGGATGCTGGAGCTATTGCTCTGGCGGCAGCTGTTTTGGGTGAGGGCAAAAATTCCCGTCTCTACCAGCGCCTAGTTTACCAAGACCAAATTGCCACTAAAGTAGATATTGGACTACATGAATTTGAACTCTCCTCTATATTTCCTATTGTTGCCGATATAAAGCCAGGCATAGAGCTGACTACCGTAGAAAACGCTATCGATGAGGAGTTAAAGCGTTTTCTTGAGGAGGGGCCAACAAGAGAGGAGTTGGCAAGAGTCAATATGAAAGTCTATGCATCTCATGCCCGTAACTTAGAGCAGGTGGGCGGATGGAGTGGAAAAGGAGTAATTCTTGCTCGTGGTGAACTCTATAGGGGCAACCCCAGCTCCTATCTGGATGCACTTACTGAAATGCAGGGTATAAGCCCTGAGCATGTTAAAGCTGCCGCTCAGAAGTGGCTTTCCAGCGGCGATTACAATCTGGAGGTACACCCTTTCCCTAAATACTCCACTTCTAAAGCTGATGCAGATAGATCCAAATTGCCGGATACAGGAGAGTTTCCCAGTGTCCCATTCCCCGAATTACAAACTACAGAGCTATCCAATGGTTTAAAGGTCATACTGGCTCAACGCCATGCTGTACCAGTCGTCGATGTCCAATTGCAGTTTGATGCCGGGTATGCCGCTGACCAGGGGAATATCCTGGGTACATCCAGTTACGCCATGTCCATGCTCAAGGAAGGTACTTCAAGCTTAAGTGCTCTTGAGATAAGTGCCAAAGAAGAATTACTAGGTGCGCGCATCAGCGCAAATTCAACTATTGATACTTCAACAGTTAGTCTCAATGCACTGAAAGGCAATATTGATGACTCCATATCTTTATTTGCCGATATCGTGATGCAGCCAGCTTTCGTCACAGAGGAAATTGAACGTAAGCGGAGCCGATGGATTGCAGGTATTCAACAGGAAAAAACTCAACCAGCACAAATAGCCCTACGAAAATTACCACCGCTACTTTACGGTAAAGACCATGCGTATGGCGTACCACTAACAGGCTCAGGAACTGAAAATTCCATTCAATCTTTGACTCGCGAAGATATTGTTAGTTTTCATCAGACCTGGATGCGTCCAGATAATGCCACGCTAATTGCCGTTGGTGACATTAGTCTCGATGAGCTGAAACAAAAACTTGAGCAACACTTTGCAGACTGGGTAGCACCTGAAAAGCCCTTGCCCTCCAAGCAACTTGAACAGGTCTCACATCCTGAAAAAACTAATATTTACTTAATTGATAAACCAGGAGCCGAACAAAGCATCATCATTGGTGGTCTACTGGCACCATCTGAAATGATTCCACAGCGTGAAGCCCTTCATATGATGAATGATATCTTTGGAGGCACTTTCACCGCACGAATTAATATGAACCTGAGAGAAGATAAGCATTGGGCCTACGGAGCATACTCTTTCCTAACAGGAGCCAAAGGGCAGCAGCCTCTATTGGTATACGCACCGGTTCAAACAGACAAAACCAGTGAATCTTTACAAGAGCTATATAATGAACTACAGGCCTATATAGGAAATTCCCCAGCAAAGGAAGAGGAACTACAAAAGATAAAAGATAAACGAATTAATGAGCTGCCTGGCCGCTTCGAGACTATTGGATCAGTCTCAAGTGCTATTGCAGATATAGTAGCCTATGACCGGCCACTTACCTATATGGAGACTTATACACAGCAAATTCGCGATATTGATCTTGCTTTAATTCATACTCTGTCTAGGAAAACTCTAAAAACCAATCAATTTACTTGGGTTATTGTAGGCGATAAAAGCAAAATTAAGGAAAAACTGATTAGTCTTAATTTAGGATCTATTTCTGAACTTGAATCAGGAGATAATCTAACAAGCATCCCACAAAACTAAATAACAACTAATTCTGGTCGACCAGACAATCTCTATTTGGTCGACCACTACCAACTTTCCAACCAATAACTGGCCCACCACAAATTTCTCAATCTGATTTTTCAACCAGATATATTTTTCTATCCAACACTACGAAACAAACTGATACAAGTCACAAGACTAACTACCAAATAAATCAATTGCAGATACCACTCATAAAAAGATTTACACAAAATACCCACAAAAAAACACTCAACCTAACAAATACCGCAAAGAGAAAATAAAATGTGGAAATTTCAACAAAAGTCGTTAAAAATTATCATGCAATCGCAAAAATCAACAAAATAAAAATCCCTCAATAAAATTTTAAAAAAATACCTGCAATTTGATTATTCATACGCCATTAAAATCCTGTTAAATTCCCCCAGGTCGATCTCGAACAAAAACCAATAATCAAAAATGTTGAAATAAGAGCAGCGACAAAAGCAACAATAAATATAGAAATTGCCAGGAGTATCCAATGAAGAAAAAACTATCTGTATTTGCCGCCGGCGTCTTAGCCTTTGCTGTAGCCGGAAACGCCGCTGCAGCTGCAGAAGACAAGCGTTACATCGTGACTTTCAAGCAAGGAAAAGGTGAATCAGTTAAGTCTTTCATGAAAAAGAGAGGCGGACGCCAAGCTGTTGAAATACGTCGTCAGAATGCGATGGCAGCTCATATGTCTGCAGAAACCCTCAAAGAAATGCGCTCCAATCCGAACGTTGCATTTATCGAAGAAGACGTAAAACGTTATCCAATGTCTCAGGAAACGCCCTACGGAATTACCATGGTGCAAGCAGACCAGCTGGGTGACTCTCAAGCCGGCAACCGCACCGTTTGTATTATTGATTCTGGCTACGATCTCGTCCATGAAGATTTGTCTGGCAATGCCGTTACCGGAACCAGTGATCCCAGTGGTGCAGGCAATTGGTATGAAGACCAGAGCGGTCACGGCACCCATGTAGCCGGCACTATTGCTGCAATGAACAATGGTGCTGGTGTCGTAGGTGTGATGCCTAGTAGTAACATCAACCTGCATATTGTAAAAGTCTTCGACGGTGATGGCTGGGCCTACTCCTCCTCCCTTATGGCAGCAGCAGAAGTTTGCGCCGACAACGGTGCCAACGTCATCAACATGAGTTTGGGAGGTGACAGCCCCAACGTCCTCGAGAGGCGCACCTTTAATAGCCTGAATCGCGAAGGCATCCTGTCCATCGCAGCAGCAGGAAACGATGGGAATACGGCCCACTCCTACCCAGCCTCCTACTCCTCAGTAGTATCCGTAGGTGCTGTCGACAGCGATAAGGCCATCTGGTCTTCATCCCAGCAAACTAACCAGGTAGAACTCTCCGCCCCCGGCGTGCAGGTTCTATCTTCTGTTCCCACTGATACAGGCAGAATTTCCTACTTGACTGTCGACAGTGTTGATATCGAGTCAGCCCCGATATCCGGCACTCCAGCTGGTGCAATCACCGGCTCGATGGAAGATTGTGGTACGGCAGAATCCGCTTGCACCAGTGCGGCAGGTAAGATTTGCCTGATTGCTCGCGGCAATATCAGCTTCGCCGAGAAAGTCTTGAATTGTGAGTCTGGCGGCGGTATCGGTGCCATTATTTACAATAATGAAGAGGGATTACTTTCCAGTGCCACCCTGAGTGACACCGTAACCACAATTCCCTCAGTTGGCATTTCAGATACTGACGGTGCAACTCTACTCACGCAATTAAATGCAAGTGTGGATTTGGAAAATGAGGCTACTAGCTACGAATATTACAACGGTACTTCCATGGCTACCCCACACGTTGCCGGTGTTGCCGCGTTGGTATGGAGCCACTTCCCCAACTGCAGCAATACAGAGATTCGCAACGCACTAACGGCTACCGCTGAAGATCTCGGTGACGCAGGAAGGGACAATGCCTATGGCTACGGCCTTGTACAGGCAAAAGCAGCCTATGACTACTTGGATACCTACGGCTGCTCAGGCTCCTAATCCCAATTGGATTAACTAGAGCTTGAATAAAAAAGGGGAGCAAAGCTCCCCTTTTTTTCAGGAACTAATAAATAGTTTTCAAGGATAACCATATGGCTACAAAGAAAATTAAGACCTCAACATTGCGTCCGTTCCATTACTGAAATCAGCCTCAGAAAGTATGTCCTTTGCCAGCAGCCGCTTTAAAACCTCCAAGCACCGATCTCTTACAGTATCCCGCACCAACCTTACCGTCGGTGTAATTGACTGCCTTCCCGGAGATACCAACCATAGCTCCGTTGCCTTGGGTTTATAGTCTCGCATAGTGGCCACTACCTGACCGGAAAGTAAATCCGCAGACATATCCAGACATGACTTAATGGCAAGTCCATAGCCAGAGGTACACCAACGTCGCACCAGGTCACCGTCATTTGACGACCTGTTCCCAGACATACGTATCTTGTATATCTCTTCGCCCCGAAAAAATTCCCAATTATTGTGCACAATCTCGTGAAGCTGATAAAAAAGGCCATTATGTGCGGAGAGATCCTCCGGTGTTTTCGGGGAACCCTTTTCCTGTAAGTAGGCCGGGGTTGCACACAATAAACGGGGCACGTCACAAATCTTAAAACCATACAGGTTGGCATCCGCTGGGGGGCCGTAGCGCAACGCGATATCCACAGGATCCCGGTAAAAGTCCACTTGGCTATCACTGATATTCACTCTTAGACTCAGCCCCGGGTGTTCCTGCAACAATTGATCTAACCAAGGAGTTACGAGGTTCCTTCCTAGGTCCGAGGATGCACCTATGCGAAGCTCGCCATCTATCTGACCGCTGTCTTCCTTGAGATTTTGCCGGGCGAGGTCCAAAGTCAGGAGGGCCTCCTCACATTTGGGAATAAACCTTTCCCCAGCACTGGATAGCCGCAATTGCCGCGTAGTGCGAATAAACAAGTCCGCTCCTAGCGCGCTCTCCACACGCTTGATCGCTGCGCTGGCAGTTGCAGTGCGTAAGTCGAGACTGGCGGCGGCCGCAGTGATACTACGAAACTCGGCCACTTTAAGAATGACCCTCAAGTCTTCAAGCTGCATATTTTCAATATATTTTTGATAAAGATTCAAAGATTATAGTGTTTCTAGCAATGCAATCTAGATCTAGAATGACTTCATCAGCTCGACATCCCAGTCCTTACCCAGGAGGCAGCTAAGCTGTTCACTAGGTCTCCTCTGAAAGGATCAAGGAAAAGAGTACAAACCTTAATCCAACACATATTGAAACAAAGAGGTGTTCACATGAGCAGGCTCACTATCGTTGCCAACATTAAAGCCAAGGCCGACAAAATTGACCTGGTGAAATCTGAATTGTTAAAACTCATTAATACAACACGAGCAGAAGCTGGTTGCATTAATTACAACCTTCATCAAGACAATGACAATCCTGCACACTTCCTGTTTTATGAAAATTGGGAAACTCGCGATCTGTGGCAAACCCACATGAACAATAAGCACCTGGAAGACTATATGAAGGCAACCGAGGGCGCCGTTGAAGAGTTTGTATTGAATGAAATGACCGAGATTGATAACTAATCAAACTCGGTGTGTTATCCAGGTTCCCGCCTGGATAACACCGAGCTAATAAATACACTTCTTCAAAAGGCTTTCCCGGTAAATTAAGCGTAAAATCCCTTCGACGGAGCAACTCTTCGTCTAGAGCTATTCCCCAATAGCAACCCAGCCAAATAAAATACTAATCAACAAGTCCGGATTGCCAATTAAGGTTGACAATCACCTGTAAATTAAGCTGTCGGTTTATCTGGGTCGGCCATCCTTTGCACTCAATCAGACCCTATGCTTAAATTATTCCATTAACAGTCACTAATAAACATAATTAGCCTGAAGGATTTATGGAACTGGAATTTTTAACGGCAACCCTGTTTAACCTGGGCATTAACCTGATTTATACGCTGCTAGCGTTATTTATTGGTATCACCGCACTGATTACCATTGATAAGAAACTGCTTCGCTCTGTAGATATCGAAGGCGAGCTAAAAAATGGCAATATCGCCGTATCTATATTTGCATCAACCATATTGATATTTGTTGCCATCATTATTTCGTTTGGCCTCAAGGGATAGCACTATGCGCAAGTGGCTGGCTATCACACTGATACTTTCCCTCGCACTGATCACCCCTGAACTTGTACGGCGAGCGAATACACAGGAGCCGCCAACTAAAAGCACACCGGAAATCCCCCTTTCCGATAATTTACGGAGCTTTGGTAGCAGCGGCAGTCAGTTAGCCAGTATTGTGGACTCACAACAAGGTGTAGTGCGAGTGGTGGGTACCCGCTACCCTCTGGAAGAAAAAACCATCCAGAAAGTAGTCGACAAACGCTCACTGGAAGAGAGCGCTCATGTCTCAGTGTGGAACTGGCAGGGAATTGAGGCGGCGACAGCGTCCGCCCGGGGACTGGACCAGCAACACCACTTTGCCAACAGCTACCTGGTGGGGTTCAAGCCCTTTAAGACTCAACAGCTTTGGGTGCCTCTTTATACACTGGCTATGAATAAAGAGTACCAATACGATCACCTGCAATACGCCGGTTTGTCAGACATTTGGCAAACATCCCGGCAGGCCTATTACCAAAAGCGGGGTGACTGTGAAGACCACGCTATTTTACTGGCAGATTGGCTGATCGAATTGGGAGTTGATGCGCGGGTGGCACTCGGAACCCATAAAGGTCAGGGTCACGCCTGGGTAGTGGCCATCTTGAACGATCAAGAGTACCTGCTGGAGGCAACCAGCAAACGCCGCCAGACCAGCTGGCAAGCCATGCCCCTGGCAGCGCTGGCGGAGGGTTACGATGCGGAATTTCAGTTTAACCGCCACTTTTTCTGGGCGAAGAAAAACCCAACCCCCACTCGACAATACCGAGGAAATCACTGGGTAAAGAAGTCCCAGTTTATTCGCGGTTAATGCCCAAAGGGGGTGAGTGTTTACAGCCCACCCCTTTTATCCGTTTCAGATCAGATCGGAGATCCTGGCGGCAACGCTTTAACCGCACCAGGTTTTACTTCCAGCTTGCCCTGCTTAAAGGCATCGATGCGCTGTGCCTCATAGTAATAGTGCGCACTATAGCCCTCAGGATCATCGCCAAACAGCCGCATAGAACCAATTTCCTGAAGAAGTTTTGCCAGCTCCAAATGCGCTTTGGCCCGCACTGATTCGTCTGCCTTTGCATTACTGGCCAGTAACATCAACTGCTCGATATAGGCGTGATTAACTCGCTGGTGCACACTCGCCTGCAGACCGGTATAACCCTCACCCTGCAGAGCCAGCGCGCTCAAGCGCTGCAATAGGCTAGCAAACCCCGGTACCTCACTGCTGCGGGCACTCTGTTGATTCATTCGCGCCGCGCGCTGCGGGTCCATCAGGATTGATAGCGTATGCCCAGCAGCCGCTTCCGCCAGAGCGACCCCATCAAAAGCTACCCCTGTATATGAGGGGAAGCTCTCGATAGTACGTTCGTAGCCATAGGACTTGGGCGGAATCAGCTGCAAGACCTGCTCCGGCAAGGTGAGAAACTGCGGCGAAAGTGTATCCAGCAGTGCATCAATTGCCCGCTGTTGTCGCTCTGCGGGCACCAGGGTATAGCTATTTTGATCGGTACCGTTGTAGACATAGTCATAGTCCAAGCCACCAATCAATTTGCCCACAGCCTCCGCCTGGTAGCGATGACCGTAGTACACAGGCACCAGGGTCTCTTCCAGGTCAGAACGGGGCGCGGATAACGGCGCTGCCGCCGCAGAGAAGTTACCCAGGGCATGACGCCTCAAGTCGACCATCCGCTGGAATTCCGTCAATGGGTCAGTGCCGTTGTCCCAAAGGTGTGAGACTGCGTGAGCATTATTGATGGTGCGGGAGTCCGGGTCTGAAATAAAGCGCAGCTCTTGTTCCCCGGCCTCAGCGATAACACTGTCGAGATAACTTTTTTCATCATCGCTCTCGCCATAGCCGTAGCGAACCGCCAACTTATCCCAACTGCCGATGCCAGTGGCGTAGGCATCTGTCAGGTCCAACTTACCTCCCAGCAGAGAGACCAGCGGAGCCGGGTAATCCATTACTGAAGCGCGCTCTTCGCTACTGGCAGCAAAGTTGTGCGCCAGACCCAGGGTATGGCCTACTTCGTGAGCGGATAACTGACGGATACGGGCCAGGGCCATATTCTTTAGCTGCTCAGTACTGACGGTATCGCCGCGATAGGGCTGTACAAGCCCTTGAGCAATCAGAAAGTCCTGGCGAACACGCAGGGACCCCAAGGTAACATTGCCTTTTAGAATTTCGCCAGTACGGGGATCGTAAACCGAATAACCATAGGACCAACCGCGAGTGGAGCGGTGTACCCAATTGATCACGTTATAGCGAACATCCAAAGGATCGACGCCCTCCGGCAGAATCTCTACGCGAAACGCATTTTTAAATCCTGCTGCAGCGAATGCCTGGTCCCACCAGCTCGCCCCTTCTATCAGGGCACTGCGCACCGGCTCAGGCACTCCAGAATCTACGTAGTAAACAATCGGCTCCACAACCTCATCGCTACCCGCCTTCTTCTCCAGTCGATGACGGTAGATATAACGCTGGTCCAAGGGCTCTTCAATCGCTGTAGCGTAATCCCGATAAGCGAACGGGAAGTAGCCACTGCGGCTGTGAAAACGGCGCGGCTCATAGTCGTTATCTGGCAATTGAATCAGGGAGATATGCTGGCGCAGGGACACCAATGTAGGGGTCGGAACCACTTCGCGCAGATAGTTTCCCGGAGCTGATCCAGCAAAAGTTAACTGGGCCTCAAACTCACTGTTCTTGGGAAAGTTTTTTGTGCGGGGCAGATAAATTGCCGATTTGCTCTTATCCACACTGTAACTGCCCTGCTCTGCGCCCTTAAGACGTGTAGCAATACCGTGCTGATCGCTCAACAGGAAGGGCGTAAGGTCCACCAGTACCGCCTTATCGCTCTGGGCAAGCACCTTGAAGCCCCAGAGTACGGACGAAGCGAAAGCTTCCTCAACCGCGCGGCGCTCAGCCGCATTTGCTGATTGGGCACGGTATTTCAGGTTCACCTGATGCAGTAATACTTTGTTACCCGACTGCTGGAACTTCACCAAGCGGCTCTCACCCACCTGGTTGCGATCCAGGCCCACCGGGTTTGAACCCAGTCCCTGGGCCAGCCCGGTGAGCAAGAGCAACTCGCGCTCAAACTCATCGATCTCAAGTAGCACCCGGCCGTTAGCCTCGTCCCAGTAAAAGTCGTGGAAGCCGCTGTGCCTATGCATGCCTGCGGTGTACTCCGCGATGCTCCCGGCCTGTGCCATTGTGCTGACTATCAAGAAGCACAGTGCGGCAATGTGCCTGCTTATGAACATTGAATACCCTCAATTTATTAAGTGTTATGGGCTAAAAATACAGAATACCCGCTGGAACATCCACGCCTGGCCATCACTCCCCGGGCCTGCGTCAGGAAAAAATGAAAAATATTTCTAACTGCCTGCATCTGTTCGGCTACCCAGGCGCGTCACATTGAAAAGACACACAATAGGAAACCGGCATATGTGGAAGCCAATCGCACTTTCAACCCTGATAGGCCTCGGTATCAGTACCCAGGCAATGGCCCACGATTCTTTTCATGTCGATACCAGCACCTGCACAGTGTCTACGAATTACGCTATTGAAGTAGGCCCGGACTTCTTTACCGTCGATGGGGAAGACGGAAAACTGGTGACATTTCAGCTGCCCAACCAGCTATCAGTGGATGGTGAGTTGCTGTCCCTCAATTCTCAGCAGGAGCAACTACTTCAGGAATACCGCCAACAGCTACACATCGCCGGTCGCGACACACTGGTACTCACCCTTGAGGCGGTCGATATTGCAATGGATGGCCTATCCATTGCCATCAGCACCCTCGCCGGGCCGGACCACCCGGATATCCTCGAACTCCAACAGTTTTCCGCCGACCTGATCCAGCGCACTGAGGACCGCCTCAATCGAGAGGGCGAGATCTACCAGCTGGGAAACGAGGAAATGGGTAACTATATAGAGAAAACCATCTCTGAAGAGTTTGAACCCCGTATCGAACGCCTCGCTATGGAGTCCGCGGGAACTATTGCCTGGCATGCCTTCAAAGCTGCCTTTACCGGCGGAGAAAGCATTGAAGAACAGGCCACTGAAGAGGCGGAGCGGTTACTGGAACAGCGCGGTAAAAGTATTGAGCAGTCTGCAAACCGCTTGTGTACACAATTGGAATCCATCGATCGACTGGAAAGCGACCTACACCAGCAGGTACCAGAACTCAGTCACTACGACATAGTGAAAGCCGGCCTGGTTGTCATCAATTAGGCGCTCTTGATTTTCATCCCCCCAAACTCGGCCGCACTGCGGCCTCTTTTTTAAATTTTCCACAGTATTGTCACAGCCCCTGACGCTGCAAAAACTCCATTGCGTCGGTGACACTTTGTTCGGCATTTTCGACATGGGACATATGCCCCATCTTCTGATACACGATTAACTCTCCATTAGGCAACTTGTCAGAGAAATACTTTCCTACGGACAAGGGAATAATTTGATCTTCTGCCCCCCAGATAGATAAAACTGGAATTTTTATAGTCTCCAAGTCCGGCAACGGCTGGAAATTGATTGTGGCATTAGCAACCAAATTGATCGCTGTACCGCGATTCTTCTCATAGCGGGAAAGCAAATAGATTCGTTCCAACATTTCCCCCGGCAGAGCCTGCGGATTGTAGAAAAATTTGGAAGCCAGCATTTTTCTCAATAATCCACGACTACCAATGTGCGCAACCATTTTTCGCCCCCAATGGCTGGTGGCAAATCGAGCAATACCAGCAGGCATTTCCAGTCCCTTGCCACATTTATAACCACCGGGAGAGACAAGAATAGCGGCCTTGGGTATATTCGGATGTCCTGTTAAATAGCGTAAAACCCCATTTCCACCAAATGAATGGCCAGCGATCACATAGTCCCTAAGTTTCAGGGTTGCGACAAATTCTGCAATAAAATCGGCAAAATGCTTAGGTGTATAAGTGCCTCCTGGTAACGGGTCGGTCAATCCATGCCCAGGTAAGTCCACCAAAATAACATGATATTTTTCTGCCAATTTTGTCGCCCAGGCATTCCAGGCGCTCAGTGAATCACCACCACCGTGAAGACAAAGTATATTAACGCCATCAACAGGCCCCATCTCGCGATAATTAACGGATAAACCACCAGCCAGCGTAAGTTGATTAAAAGAGAATTTCAGTAGCTCATTGCGACTTAAACTGGGACTAAAAAACGCCATCCACAGAAGCCAGAGTAGAATTAAAAAAAGTATTAAAACCAGCCAAAAAGTCATCGTTCTACCCGAGCCCCTCACCTTTATGCGCTGAAAAAGTGGCTGAGTTGGCGGAAATAGTAATACCGCAAGCAAAAGCTTGAAAATAATGGCCCAGATCCGCGCCCATTCAACAAGGATAGACGGCGCTCACCACTGAAACTGGCTGCTACGGCCAAAGGTAGAAACAAGAGGGCCTCCAAATAATTCACCAACTACCTCAGCCTGATCTAAAAGACGTAAACATTAAGTGCTATTTACTTTAGAAGGCCCCCTAGCACTTCATGTCACTCAAAGGGTTATCTGGACATCTGAGCCTCCGTCGCCCGGCAAATAGCATCCAGGGTAAGGGCAATATCATTATCGGTAGTCGCCCAGGAAGAGACGCTAATACGCAGGGCCGTTTTTCCTCTCCAGGTAGTCGCTCCAAACCAGCAGACTCCCTCCTCCTGTATGGCTCTGACTATCTCTTGGATATCTTCCGCAGTGCCAATAGTTGCCACCACCTGGTTTAACACTACATCGTTAAGGATCTCATAGCCCATTTCTGCCAGGCCTTCGCACAGATGTTGGGCATGGATGCAGCAGCGATCAATCATCGCCGCAACTCCTTTCGGGCCCATCTCCTGAATTGCCGCCCACACTTCCACCCCTCTGGCCCGACGTGAGAATTCTGGCACCATATCCTTGGGCGGCACCAGCGATCCCACTTGCAAGTATGGCGCCTGGGTTGTCATCACATTGTGTACAGCCCCCGGCTTTCGACAAATTGCCAAACCGCAGTCATAAGGCGTATTTAGCCATTTATGAGCATCTACAGCCCAGGAATCTGCTTGGTCTACTCCAGTAGTCAACACTGATTTCGCTGGAGATGCCGCTGCCCACAAACCAAAGGCACCGTCGACATGTACCCAGGCACCTTTGGATTTAGCTTCGGGAATTATGCCTGCAAACGGATCAAAACTGCCGGAGTTTACGTTGCCCGCCTGAAGGCAAATAATGGTGGTTTCATCAACCTCGGGAAAAGTATCTGCTCGCACCCTCCCCTGTTCATCACAGGGCGCTTTAATCACCTGATCCATACCAAATCCAAGAATAGAGAGTGCCTTGTGAACTGTGACATGGGACTGTTCAGAAACAACAATACGCAGTGGCGGCGCACCGGCTAGCCCGCTTTTTGCCAGGTCGATATTTAATTTTTGATAAAGCGTATTTCGCGCAGCAGCCAAGCACACCATATTGGCCATAGATGACCCTGTGGTGAAACCCACACTACTTTCCATCGGCAAGGTTAACAATTCCAATATCCAGATTGCCGCAATACGCTCCAGATAAATTGCAGAAGGCGCCGATGCCTCCAAAACCGCCACTTGGTCCCAAACGGCGTTCATTACCGCCGCGCCCATAGAAGCTGGCGTAGCCCCACCTACCACCAGCCCGAAAAAACGCCCACCGGTACTGGCAACTGTTGCCGGAGAACCGTAACGATGCAGGCTCTCGACAACAGCCTCTGCCGGTTCCCCAGCCCGGGCCAAGTCACTGTTAAAAAATTGCATTTGATCAATATCAAAGGCGGACGGACTTACGCGGCGATCGCGAATATCAGCAACATATTCCTCAGCGTACCGCGCTGCCAGGGATAGTACTTCTATGGCATTAGAAAAATTTTTGCTGTCATTATTATCCATTTTCGAACCCTCGACTCCTTTTCCAGTACCTGATCTAGTATAAAAAATTAATTACTCTATTAGACTTAAACTAATAAAAAATTAATTAAAACGATACGAACAATAAGGACAAAAACACTTATCTTTGTGGCAATAATCGCTTTTAGATAAAGTTGAAATAGCAATAAACCTGGCACGTTTGAAGACAAGGATTAACTTGAAAGGACTTTTTATCTAGGGAGCCTCTGAATAACTCCGTAATGCCTCTGCGGGTCTTGAAGGCTGCAGATGTTAGGCGCAGCTAGCCGCGAATGGCCTAGTCCTTTGCAAGAGCTGCAACGCAGCAGCTGTGGCCTTCAAGGCCCGCCCTTCGGGGCTTACAGAGCGATTCACACTCCGCGTTGCGACTTCTTGAAAGGTCTAGACATTCCTGCGAAGCCGCGCCTTGATTGTGAACCGCTCTGTATGCCAGAGGTATCACGGAGTTATTCAGAGGCTCCCTAGTGCTATCTTATGCCCCAACATAACCAGTCGGGGCTCATACAGTGTTTGCTTACTTGGGGTTTCTCTCGCTGGTATGGATGGTTGTAGGTGTTACATTGGCAGGAGCAAAATACTCTGGCTATAGCCATTCAAGACAATTCTGTAGCGAACTAGGAGCCGTTGGAAGCCCAACCCAGAAGCTTGATCCTACCCATCAACAACGGACACACCACTAAGCGACTAGTTGTTCCTCAAACGCCTCAGGGCTGAGATAGCCATTGGCGCTGTGTAAGCGATTTCGATTGTAGTCTATCTCTATATACTCAAATACGGTCTCTCGCATGAGGCACCTTGTGGGAAAGCGGTTACCATGGATTGCTTCTACCTTAAGTGAGTGAAAGAATGTTTCTGCACAAGCGTTATCATAGCAATTACCTTTGGCGCTCATGCTGCACCGCAGACCATAAGCTGTAATCAAAGATTGATAATCTTTAGAGCAATACTGGCTTCCCCTGTCAGTATGCACGATAACATTCGTAGGTTTCTTACGTCGCCATAAAGCCATTTGAAGAGCGTCACAGACCAATGTAGCTGTCATCGTTTCTGACATCGCCCAACCAATAACTAGCCGACTATATAGGTCTATCACTACAGCCAGATATAACCAACCTTCTTCCGTTCTCAGGTAGGTTATATCCCCAGCCCATTTCTGATTCGGCCCTTCAGCATTGAAGTTCTGCTCGAGCAGATTTGGAGCTACTGGCAGACCATGTTTTGAATAGGTTGTGGCTTTATATCTCTTGGCGGCTTTAGCCCGTAGGCCCTGTCGACGCATGCTGGCAGCAATTGTTTTTTGATTATATTTACTCCCCTCACTGGCCAACTCCTTCGTCAGGCGAGGAGAGCCACTACGTTCTTTACTGGCTATAAAGCGCTGCTGTACCAAGCTATCGAGCTGCATTCGGTACTGCTGGTACCTGGATTGGCCGGCCGATCTTGACACCCAGTCGTAAAACCCACTGCGAGATACGTTCAATACCTTGGCCATCGCTTTGATGCTGAATTCATGCCTGTGCATTTGCATGAAGGCGTACCTCATTTCAGGCTCTTTGCAAAGTACGCTGCGGCCTTTTTTAAGATCGCCAGCTCCTCTGCCTGCTCAGCCAGCTGCCGCTTAAGGCGAGCATTCTCTGTGGCCAGCTCTCTCTCGGCATCCCCTCGGCTCTGATGTAACTTAGCCTTGCTTCGCCATCCGTAAATCTGAGAAGGATGTAACCCAAGCTGTTTAGCGGCAACGCTTACCCCAACTTTGAGCGCAAGTGCTAGGGCATCCTTTCTATACTCCTCTGAGTACTGTTTACGAGTGGTTTTGGTTGGTTTATTTGATCTTGTCATAGAGCACCTCTGCTGCGTAGTTTATCGCTTAAGAGAGTGTCCGTCGTTGGTGGGTAGGATCAGCTCTCCCCCCTCATTAACAACTACCCACTTGGCATATTATTCTTCTTATTTGGTCTGCATATAATTCAAATTGAACAGGCCCCAGTTGTACTTACCATCATTGGAGTTTTAATTATTATCCACGGTATTGGAACCTGGGTTGCGGGTTATTTTCCTATGGATGCAGATCCCTATACAAAAACCCCTAGTCTTGAATGCCAGATACACTCCTGGGCGGGGATGTTTATGTTGTTTTCTTTACTCATTGCGCCATTGCTAAGTACTTTCAGTAGTTACTTCTCAATAGAATTCAGGTTATTTAGTACAGCCTGCTTGCTCGCTTCTATCTATTTTACTGTTACCTTAAAAAAAGCCTACGAGGAAAAAATCAACCCCGGCCTGCACCAACGTCTCAGCTATGGAGCACAGTTGATATGGTTAACGGGGCTTTCCTTTAATCTGATAACGAGCTGACAAATAATTTATAGCAACTTGGAGCAATCAATCTGATAACGCTTCGAAAACAGTAAAAGCCCTTTCTGGGAGAAAGTAATCGCCCTGGAGTCCGCTCTTCTAACCGCCCACTGCTTTGCCAAGGCATCTTCGAGTATCCATTGGCCCAAGCTGCCTGCAAGGTGGCTTTTTCGTTCGCTCCAGTCTAGGCATGACTTGCAAACAGGGCGCTTACGTTGCTTAAAACTCGTTACGGCTGCCCCTCGTTCCTGGAAAAATATTTCGCCCTCTTCAGTCAAGGAAACTTGCTGTGATTGCTCAGAGAGTAACTCACTAGCCAATAGCGCCTCGTACAATAGAACACCAGTCATTCCTGCTAAATGGTCATAGCAGATACGGGACTTCCTTAAATCTGGATCTGCGGGTCCAGTGGTAACTTTTTGAGGTACCAGGGTGCTACTCAGATTGAGCAACGCCTCTAGCGCTTCGGCAATTTGATGACTCGCCAGCTGAAAGTACTTGTGCCTACCCTGCTTGCGAACTATCAGCAGCTTGCTATCTACCAGCTTGGAAAGATGGTTGCTTGCAGTCTGTGCAGTCACATCGGCCTCACAGGCTAACTCTGTTGCTGTCAGTGCTTTTCCACTCATAAGCGCCATCAATATTTTTGAGCGCGCCCGATCCCCAATCAAACTGGATATTACCGAAATGTCAGGTTCCATGGTTACCCTCGCAACAGTTCGCTGACCACCGAAGTATAGAAAATTAAACCATCTAGAATGCCAGCAAATTATGAATAGAGGCAACTTAGATGACTGTAACCTGTTTTATTGAATACAAGATCGATCCGTTTAAGCTTGATGCTTTCCGGCAGTATGCTGAGAACTGGGGCAAAATCATTCCCAATTGTGGCGGACGACTATTAGGATATTATCTACCTTCTGAGGGCACCAACTTTCAGGCCTTTGGTATTATTAATTTCGATAGCTTGGCTCATTATGAACAATATCGAAAACTGCTTAAGCAGTCTCCTCAGGGCAGTGAAAATTTTCAGTTTGCGACGAGAGAGAAGTTTATTCTTGAAGAGAAGCGAAGCTTTTTAAATGCTGTGCCAGAAACCTACCTGAAGTTCCCACAGGAAAGTCACTGATGATCGCCGTCATATTTGAAGTTACACCAAAGCCTTCAGGAAAAGACAAATATCTGGCCGTTGCAGCGGACCTAAAAGAACACCTAACTAACTTCGATGGATTTATCTCAGTCGAGAGATTTCAAAGCCTCAATCAGCCAAGAAAAATTTTGTCGCTCTCTATTTGGCGGGATGAAGAGTCTGTAGTGAACTGGAAAAATCACAAGGCACATTGTGATGCACAACACCTAGGCAAAAAACAACTATTTGATAACTACCGTATAAGGATTGGAGAAATTCTTCGGGATTACTCTATGCAATAAATCAACAGTCAAATTTGGCTCAGACTATGAAGCCTCTGCATCTTTTTCTTTTGTTGAAAAACAGAACGCAGAGGCTCCCATTCCTAAAAACGGACTGACCAAAATAATCGAATTACATTCGCAGAGAAACTATAAGCCGGTTCCTCGCCAGGACTGATAGATGTATCAGAACCATGCACGGTGACATCTAGGAAATCCTCATAGTCAAATAGGATATGGTCCCAATAGAGATTAATCGTATTGCGTCGTTTCAGTACTGACCAACGTTTTGGCAGCTCGTAAGATACACCAAACCCAAGGGCTAGAGTTGTGTAATTACTCAACTCTTTATCCCTAGCACGAAAATTAGTAGCGTTGAGATAGGGGAAAAGATCGCTGTAAAAGTCTGCACTACTTTGCTGATAATAACGAATTTTTCCCTCTAAAACCCATTCATCCCGTTCCTTCCAGGGGTGGATATAGCGAAACTCAACATTATCCGAAACAACACCCCAACTATCCGCATAGTGTCTGTATTCGGCCTTGACGGCTGCTCGGTAAGGCAGCCGGTATTTAGCCCTTAAAGCAACGGCATCACTGTTGCGAGTTGTTGGATAAACTTCAGCTTGATAACTAAATCCGCTGCCAGAGGATTCGTCAAGGTATCTGACACTGCGATACGGATTATTAAGAAAACCTTCGTCAGCCACCGTTTCCACACTTAATTCAGCAATTAGCTTCTGCGTGAGGATCTGATTCCAACTAAATGCATAGCGGCGATGCTGTGCATCCTCAGCAAAATTGTCATCGCCATTACGAAATACATCATCGCTTCCGTAACTCACCCGCAAACCAAGGGTGCTCAAATCGCCAAAGAACCCCTGACTAATTCCGAAGGCAACTGTTTGCGCCTCATAGTCATTCTCGGAACTATTGGTATACCCCATACTGATTGTGGTTTTATCCACCAGGTAGTCAGCCCCCAAAGAGAACTCATCTCGCTGCTCAGTGTACTCACTAGCGGTGGCTTCCACATCAATAGATGCCCCGGATATCATATCCACATAGTAATTTGCAGACAGGGATACATTGTTGCCGACATTCTTTCGAATCAATAGGGAGGGCCCATCAATAGTCACTCCACCACCGCTATAGGCATGATACATATTGTCCGCTCTCTCCTCGGGAAGAACTGCGGCAACGGCCATGAGCGGTCCTAAAAATAATAGTCCGCTCCAGCGAGATAGAAGCTTAGTTACAGCCACATCCACCTCCACTTCCCCCTTCAGCACCCCGCGCAGCTTCACGGGCTTCGTACACATGATTCATGTAACGAGCCGCTACAGGGTCCTGTTCAAACCCCATAATAGGATCGGCAATAAATTGTCGTTCATAAGGAGCAACCCAAGGATTAACAGTACAACCTGTGCTCAACAAGAGAGTGCAAACTAGGAACAATGCACGCATGACACTACTCCCGAATCAGTTCCTTAATCATCTTCTTATAGGCGGCTTCATCTCCATCGCGATAGCCTTTGTGGATATAGCGAACATTTCCATCGCGATCGATAAACACGGTGCTGGGCATAGCGGCAACACCATACATTTTGCTCACTTCCCCTTTGCTATCAAAAAGGATCGGAAAATCCACCGGAATTTTTGCCAGTAGAGAGTCCGCATCTTTACGTTGAGCATCCACATTAACCCCCCAAACCTGGAAGCCTGCAGCTTCATAGCGGGCGTGTAACTGATCCAACAGCGGCATTTCCTGACGACAGGGACCACACCACGAGGCCCAAAAATTAAGCATGATGACATCACCGCGCTGCTCTGCGAGCCTAAGGTTTCCGCCCTGATTGGAACTCAAGGTAAAATCCTTAGAGGGCTCTGCGGCGTAGGTCTGCGATATTGATAAAAGCAGGGTCAAGAAAGCAGCCAGGTATTTCATGGAAGAGTCCTTGTTATTTATTGGTTATCTAGAAAAAGATGGTGAGCCCCAATTGGGCGGAAAGGTTATTGGTGACTTGTGCTTCGCCAAATAATTCATGCTCAAAAACATGATCGCGAACATCCATGCGAACAGCGAGCCAATCGTTGGCAAGCATCCTCACGCCAGCACCAAAGTTGTAAGTGAAGTGCTCTTCGTCAGCAAACGAGGTATTTCCCACACCTCCAACAACATAAAAATTGGCATTGAAGGCCCAGTCATCAAATACAAAGTACTCACCCTGGAAAATATTCCAGCCCACAGAGGTATTGTAATAACTGAGTTCACGCTGCTCATCAGTCAACAGTGGTGCAGCACCGCTCAACCTTTCAAAGCTGGATTCTCCTAACTCGGTCTGGGCATAGGTGGCTTCAATAAAGAAATCTTCACTGATGTGGTAGGCCGCTGAAGTACCGTACAGGGAGTTTGAGCCGAAATCCTCGACGTTGATAACACCTGCAAACAGACCGATTTCTATATTTTCACTATCTATCAGGGCATCACGTATCTCCCGGCGCTCCAGTTCTGGTGCGACAATATCCGCGAGCACATCATCATCCTGCTGGGCGCTACATACCTGAGTCCCCACCAACGCTGAAAGCGCCGCAGAGCCTACAGATATACGTCGAAACCAAGTTTCCACTCGACAATCTCCTGATTATTTTCCTGCGTGGTAAGCAAGTAATGATTAGTGTATTCAGCCCTAATGGCAAAACGGCGCGATAGATAAGTGCGCAACCCCAGTCCGGCCAACATAGTTGTATCCTGTCGATCCTCGGTGGCGACAATCGTGGCATTTGGAGAGGTGATATTTACCCCAGCACCCAAAACAAAATATGGGGAAACTTTCCAGTGGGGGAATGGCTGGTGGACCATCGCCACCTGGTATACCTGGCTGTCTGAATAGGAACCTACCGCTTGGGTCGCACGTAATTCTGAAGATAAATTGGGGGTAAATTGGTAACTTAGACTAACACCCAGAGAATTTGCTCCAGCAAAATCTCCGTAACTCAACCCCAGATAAAAGTAGCCATCATCAACATCAGAAAAGTCTGGTAGTGACACACGCACAACTTCCCCGTTTTCTCCATAGACTTCCCGTAAATCGTCTACTTTTACCCAGCCACTTTTATTGCGCGAAGTCAGCACCTTTACCCAGTCGGTGCGGCGCTTAAGTAACCAAATCTTTTCACCATATTCCGCCACATAGAAAATCGGATAACCGCGACCCGGGCCGCGATAAATATTGATAAATGCATTGCCCACTGTGACCAATTCAGCATTCTTAGGGCTTTCATCCTCATCTATTAGCTCAGTAACTTCCAGTTCTGCCGGCGGAGTTTCATCTAACACAACAGAATCCGCTGATGCTTCTTCAGAAGAAGCTCGCGCTGCAAAAACGAGAAGAAATATAAGTACCGGGAAACAACCAGTAAAATATCGAAGTAATTTCAACATGGTTTAATCTGCCGGTGCCGCAAAAGGATCGTTATAGTACTGAGCGCCAATATCAAACCACTCGGCAATCAAGCGCAACTCGGCACCCTCTAAATAGCCCTGGTGTGCACCACCATCCTCAAAGAGAGAAAAAAACGAGCTCTCAAGTGCTGAGCTCGCTAAGGGAGAGGAAATATTGACAGTGACCATTACAGGGATCGGGTCACCATTACTGTCGAGCACCAGCTCACCATCTTCATCGACTTCGTAAACCGGATTTCCATCATTGTCATATTCTTGTACAAGTCGTGCGGTTAAAACCCCGTTGACCAATTCAAGCTCGGCACGGTCAACCACCAGCTCCGAATAAGAAATAAACCACGCATCGTTAACTGAAGACGCTGAGGTGGTGAGATCTAATTGTCCATCGGGGATCTGTATTGCTCCAGCGGCATCGACGGGGGAGTGACAACCTGTACAGGTATAGTCATCTATTACAGCACCAGTACTATCCAGTACCTCGCGGGACAAATCCCATAAAGGCTGAATATGCTGTTCATAGTGAATGACGATTCGACAGCTGCCCTCCCACTCCGTTAAACAGGTGGAATCCACTGGTGCATCCGTGCTCAAGTCGCCATAAGAGAGTAATAGTTCGTCATCCTTTGTGCGCACCGCAGGATCAGTCCACAAATCAGTAAAGTGTAGATCCCCTTCAAGCTCGGCCTCACCGACATAACGGGCCAACAGTTGGGCCATGGTCTCGCCCATTTCTGCCAATAACGCAGGCTCGGTATTGTCAAACGGTGCAGACGATGTCGGTGCTCCATCCCATGCCGACTCCAACTGCATGTCCGTACGACCGTGTGGAATTTCACTATCGCTGGTATGGCAACCGTTGCAGCTGCGCACTTCTCCCGCCTGCAACTGTAACCAGTTGTCATGAGGATCAAAAATACGCTTACCATCCGCATCAACAACTGAAATTGCCAGGGGCATATCTGCAGGAATTTTTACCCTGACGGAGCCATCGGGTTGTATAGGGGTATAACCTAATATTTCACGCATCCCCTGACTGCCATTGCGGCCAAATGCTGCTCCATCGAAGTCGAGAACATCATCATCGGGAATGCCCACAGCTTTGGAAACTTTCAGAAATCGAGCTGGACGCAAATCAGCACTGGTCTGGGCAGGATCTGCCAGGGTTGCGATACCGACAATATCCTCACCGTCAAAATCGTAAACACTACGAATATCCAGGACGCCAACAGATTCCTCCACCAGGTCTGCATCGACATCAATTCCAGCAACTGGGTCCGGAATATAGGTGGGCTCAGTGCGGGGCTCCAGAATAACCCCTTCAGAAATCATTTCACCCTCATCCACAACGACGATGGGAAGCTGGGTACCGGCAATATAGTCGTAAATCCACAGACCGTATAATGGGTCTGCCAATTGGATTTCTTCATCTTCGGCAACGCTATCTGGACAGGTCTCCAGTAGCTCGGTTTCTGCATTGATAACCCGGCATTCGCTCCAACCTACCAGCAATCGACTGGTGCCATCGTAGAACGGCCACGCAAATGCAAAGGTGCCGTGAGGGGAAATGGTATCGTCGGTAGTAACTTCTCCCACAGTGATAGAAGCCTGTCCGACCATTTCGCCACTTTGCTCTGGTTCACTGTAGGCTTCGCTATAGACAATTCCGTCAATCGTAATTAGATCCCCACCAAGGGTGAGACCGGAAGGAGCACGCAGAGTAGCCAAAAGGCGGCCATCGGGCATTTCATGTGGGCGATTGAAAGCAGCCTCAGTATCCTCGGTTCCTGTATCTTGACTGTGATAACCGTAATAGACCGACAGATCAGAACCATCTGGCTTTACCGTGTAAAGACTTAATTTGTCGATACCCGCAGCATTATCCCAGCGATTAAAGAGAATACGACCATCACTAAGTACAATTGGATTTAAATCATGACTCTGATTAAAAGATATCTGGGTCATATCAGTACCATCCGACTCCATAACATGAAGTACGAACGCTGGGTCTTCCCGGTTTTCTGTCAGAGCTGAAAACTGTGGTTTGTCATCATCCAGCAGTAGAGCCCTGGAGCGACGCTGTCGTGTAGATGAAAAAACAATACGCCCATCGGGTAAAAATGCCGGGGCGATATCCTGACCTTCTTCTGCAGTTAAATCTGACTCAATTACCCGGTTTAGTTCTTCTGTTTCGTTATTGTAAATCCAGATATTCCAAGTGGGCTGATCGTCATCATCGGCGTCTTCAATTTCCGGTGCCCGCATGGCAAAGATAAGCTGACTGCCATCCGCTGAAGTGTTCAGATCTTTAACATCGTAATCACCGTCAAAAATATCCGCAGTAATTACCGTTTCTGTGGCACTGGCAGTTGCACGGTCCTTTAATATCAGCTCGGCACCGGCAAAGAATTCTTCGGGCTCATAGATATCGTCTTCCAATAAGCCGCCGTCATCGTCAGTACTTAGCTGGCGACGCACAAAAGCAACAGGATAATCCTCCACTACGGGATCTTCAGCTTGATCTTCGTCGCTACTGGAACTGCCACCACCACTACACGCCGCCACCAGGAGTAAAAGCGGCACCGCACGCAAACATTTCATTTTTGTTATCCACCCGGGTTGGCATGAGCAGGGCTCGCCTTTTGTGCTCTATAGCCTGAGAACTTTTTTACGGCTTTGACCGTTAAGGGTAATTCTCGCAAGTTGTGCACAAAAAGTTTGCCAACTGGGACGCAAATATTAAAAGTCACTCTGACATTATTTAAATCTGGTTTTAGACTGTTTTGCCACACCCCAGTGATCTCACCGACAAAAATAGTCCAATGAAAAATAATTCGTCTCGAGCGCGTGTATTCCGGCTCACCACGGCAACCGCACTGCTCGGAGTGGGTCTGTGGAGTAATTCTGCCCTATCCGCATCGCAGGACCAGGCCTTGCAAATTCACAGCCGTATCACAGGAACCATTCCCAGTGAGAGCGTACTACTGGATATGGCAGAGGATATTGAAAATGGCGATCCTACCTCTGCGGCCTATACCGCAATGGAAAGTGATGCCTTCTACAATGTAACGTTAAAAAATCTGGCAACGCCCTGGACCAATGAGGAACAGGACGCGTTTGAACCATTGAATGATTACAGCGCGACTGTGATCGGTATGGTTCGGGATGATATGGACTTCCGTCAGCTGTTGTCAGCCAATATTCTCTATACCGGTAATATTTCTGGTTTGCCATCCTATAGCACTGGCGACAATGATCACTATGAGTCCCTGGAAGCTGGTGGCTATTCCCTACAGGATAATTTGGTGCAGGAAACTCAATCCTCCCTAAACGGCCTCCCGGCAAATGCCACCGCCGGTATTCTTACCAGCCGCGCTGCGGCCAAGGCGTTTTTTAGTGCCGGAACCAATCGCGCCATGTTTCGCTTCACGATGCTCAATCACCTGTGTAACGACATGGAGCAGGTACAGGATACCTCCCGCTCACCGGATCGCATCCGCCAGGATGTGAGTCGCAGTCCTGGGGGCGATAGCCGCGTATTTCAAAATAACTGTATCGGCTGTCATAGCGGCATGGACCCCATGGCCCAGGCATTTGCCTATTACGACTACGTGTACGATGCAGACAGTGATCCCGATGGTGAAGAGGGAGTCCTTGACTACAACACAGCCGGCGATGTCGATCCCGAAACAGGTAGCCGTGTCAAGGCCAAAAACCTGATCAACAGCGGTAATTTCCCCTACGGATTTATCATTCCCGACGACAGCTGGGTTAACTACTGGCGAGAGGGAACAAATATGCATTTGGGCTGGAGTGACAGCTTGTCCGGCAGTGGTAACGGCATGAAATCCCTGGGAGAAGAACTATCCAATAGCCGTGCCTTTGCTGAATGCCAGGTGACAAAGGTTTTTCGTCAGGTTTGTCTGCGCGAGCCGGAAGATTCCACCGACCGCGCACGAATAGAAACGATTACTGATGACTTCAGCAATACCGGCTACAAACTCAAGCAGGTATACGCAGACACTGCGGTTTACTGCGCGGGAGATTAAAAAATGAAATTCTATAAATGTCTCCCAACAGTGGAAAATTCGTTAACCACCCGCACCCTGGGTATTGCTTCTCTGTTTTGTGCCGCTTTAGCCCTCAGTGCTTGTAGTGGTGGCAGTGGCGAGGGCACGGAAAGTCAGCCTGACACCACTGATAGTGATGGTACCGCAGCCTATGCCGGGCCAGCCCCAGAGACCGAAGATGTCAACCAATACAAACTCTATATTTGGGATAACCTGGCGGCAACAAATCGCTGCGGTAGTTGTCACGTTGAAAATAATCAGAGTCCGCATTTTGTTCGTGGTGACGATATCAATGCTGCCTACAATGCGGGGCGCGAGCTAATTAATTTATCATCACCCGAAGAGTCCCGCTTGGTAACCAAGGTTGGCGGAGGGCACAATTGCTGGCTATCAAGCGATGATGCCTGTGCGGAAATTATTACCAACTATATTGAGGAATGGGCTAGAGCGACCGGTAGTCTGAGCAACACGATAACCCTTGTCGCCCCTGTCGAGCGTGAAGTAGGTGCCAGCAAAAGTTTTCCTGACTCTAGCAGCGGATTTAGCTCCACAGTTTATCCACTTCTACGCAGCTACTGCGCCAACTGTCACAGTGAAGAGGCAACAACCGCACAAACCCCTTATTTCGCCAGTTCCGATGTTGATCTGGCATACGAATATGCAGTTAGTAAAATAAATCTGGACTCTCCAAGCGAATCTCGATTCTCTGTGCGACTGGGTAGTGAATATCATAACTGTTGGGATGACTGCTCAGATAACGAAGCGGAAATGACCGATGCAATTCAGGCCTTTGCCGACACCATCAGTGTCACCGAGGTGGACCCCGACTGGGTTATCAGTAAGGCACTGCGCCTGACAGACGGTATTGTCGCAAGTAGTGGTGGCCGAATCGAGAGTAATGCAATTGCTCTTTACGAATTTAAAACCGGCAGCGGCACTACAGCCTACGATACCTCTGGGGTAAATCCTGCAATTGATCTCGCCCTCTCCGGCGATGTGGAATGGATCGAATCCTGGGGACTGCAATTAAAAGGGGGAAAAGCACAGGGGGCTACAGCCACCAGCAGCAAACTTCACGATACCCTCACTGCCACCGGTGAATACTCTATCGAAATCTGGGCCGCCCCGGCCAATGTCTCACAAGATGGGCCCGCGCGAATCATCACCTACTCCGGTGGTGATGATATTCGCAACTTTACCCTCGGTCAGGATCAATACAGCTACACCGTACAAAACCGCAACGACAACACAGATGCGGATGGTATGCCTGCCCTGGAAACCGATGACGCTGACCAGGTTGTACAAGCCAGCCTGCAGCACGTGGTGGCCACTTACGATCCAATTAATGGGCGCAAGCTTTACGTCAATGGCTCAAACACAGGGGAGCCTGACCTCAGCGAAGCCGGTTTGCTATCCACCTGGGACGATACCTTCGCGCTCGCCGTAGGTAGTGAAGTCAGTAACGGAAATAGCTGGGAGGGCTCCATTCGCCTTTTGGCAATTCACTCCCGAGCGCTGTCTGAAGAGGATATTGCCACCAACTACGAAGTCGGTGTCGGTGAAAAATATCTGCTTTTATTTAAGGTTGAAGAGCACACTGGCATTGCCGAAAGCTATGTCATGTTTACTGTTCAGCAATTTGATAATTACGCCTACCTCTTTAGCGAACCTACCTTTGTCAGCCTCGACGAGACTGTCGATCCATCGGGGGTCGCCATTGAGGGAATCCGGATCGGTATTAACGGTCGCGAGGCAGAAGTAGGCCAAGCCTGGGCCAAATTGGCTACCTCTGTCGACGATAGTTACGTGGCAGGTGAAGGTCAGCAGTTATCCAGACTCGGAACCATTATCACTTTGGATAAAGGTGCCCTCGACGATGAATTTTTCCTGACCTTCGAAAAAATTGGCAGCGAAACTTATAACCGGGAAGCAGACACTTCAGCGGAACCGGCCGAGGATGCTGATCTTGACCCGCAATCCCGCATAGGATTGCGCCGGTTTGAACAAATTCATGCAAACCTGTCCCAGGCGACCGGAGTTTCCATGGCCGACCCGGATATCTACGAAACTTGGGAAACAGTGAAGCGCCAGCTTCCGGTAGATAGTGATATCGAAGGATTCCTGGCAGCGCAGCAAATGGGTATTACCCAGCTGGCAGTGAAATACTGCAGTACTTTAGTGGACTCCAGTGACCGCAGCAGCTATTTCAGCGGATTTGACTTCAGTGCTTCCGCCGACACTGCCTTCGATAGTGCCAGCAAGCGGGCGCTGATTATCGATCCACTTATGGAAGGATTGCTTGGCCACGAGATGAACTGGCACGACGGCAGTGTCTCACAGCTGGCCAGCGCTCCTGACCTGGCTTCTGTAGAGGCTGAACTTGACTCACTAATCGATACCATGACTGCTTGTGGCAGCAGTTGCGAGTCAGACCGCACAGAAACCACTGTGAAAGCCGTATGCGCTGCAGCAATGGGCAGTGCGATGATCCTGATTCACTAATCTCGCAAGAAAAGAACCAGCAGCTTTGCAGGCAGGCAATAACTAATGGCGCCTGCCTGCAAAACCACTTAACAATAAATAGCCGCGATACCGATAACTATATCCGGGAATATTATGAGCAAGAAAAAACATTTTGATCTGGACCAGCCCCTGCGGCACCCGGACCACCGCCGCCCGGTAACACGTCGCGACTTTCTCGCCCAGGGTTTTCGAGCAGGTATGGCAACCGTGCTGGGAGGCTCCGTATTTAGCTTGTTTGCCGACCCCCGCAGTGCCCATGCAGCCCTGTCTTCAGATCTGGAAGCGCTGCGGCAAAGCAATGGTGGCCCCTGTGATGTCAGCTCTTTCGGCGCCGGCAAAATTCCTTTTATTTGTTTCGACCTCGCCGGCGGCGCCAATATCTCAGGCTCCAATGTGCTGGTAGGTAAAGAGGGCGGACAAATGGATTTCCTCAGTACCGCTGGCTACAACAAACAAGGGCTCCCCGGAGATATGATTCCGTCGCTCAGTGATGAATTTATCAACACTGACCTGGGCCTCGCCTTTCATAGTGATAGTGGCATGTTGCGCGGTATTTTGGAGAAAATCAGCAGCGGCACGGCATCGGCGACAAATGGTGCGGTTATTCCTGCACGCTCCGAAAATGATACCGGAAACAATCCGCACAATCCGATGTACGGTATCAACCAAGCCGGAGCCAATGGCTCACTGCTCGCCCTGATTGGCTCCAGCTCCAGCGATTCCGGCGGCAATTCCATGGCTCCTTCCGCCATGATTAATCCCGAAGTCCGCCCAACCAAGGTAGATCGCTCTTCCGATGTAACCGGCCTGGTAGATGTGGGAGACCTGGTGGGCTTACTCAGCCAGGAAGACACCGTTGCAGTTATGGAGTCGATGTACCGCATATCTGAAGCAAAGCTCAGTAATGTAGACACCCAAGTGAGCACCGATGCCGTTATTAAAGACCTGGTGCGCTGCGGTTATATGAAAAGTGCTGACCTGGCTGATCGCTTCGGCAACCCCGCCGACTTAAACCCCGAATCCGATCCGGATATCGTTGGCCCTTCCGGCATATTTACCAGCTCAGAGCTGAGTAGCGACAGCGAGTTCCAAAAAACTGCTTCAGTTATGAAACTGGTGATCAATGGGTATGCCGGCGCCGGCACGATCAGTATGGGAGGTTACGATTATCACACAGGTGATAGAGCTACCGGTGAACTGCGAGATCTACGCGCAGGACGCTGTATTGGCGCCTGCCTGGAGTATGCCGCACGCCGCAACCAGCCGCTGATGATTTATGTTTTTAGTGACGGTTCTGTTTTCTCCAACGGAACACTGGACGACTCAGTAGAGGGCCGTGGCAAGGGAGTCTGGACCGGCGATGACCAGCAAACTGCCGCTTCATTTTTCCTGGTATACAACCCAGCAGGACGGCCACAGCTAATTGGCAGTACGGTAGACGAGCAGGCAATCCACCAACAACTCGGCTATATGCGCAGCTCCGGTGATGTAGAAACCACTTCCACTCCAGCAGCTAACAACGTCAACCTTTTGGTAGAGACTGTCATACTCAATTATATGGCCCTGCATGGGGAGCAGGGTAATTTCTCCACGCTATTTCCAGACCATGGGCTCGGCGATAGCACTTTACAAGACAGTATGACCGCCTTTGAGTCCATTGTTTAAGTTGGAATAGTGATGCTCCGCTTTATTAAAGTTATTTTACAGTGTAGTGCCACCCTGTGCGCTACTTCCACTTTAGCCGAATGGCACTACGCTGAACGTGCCATTATGGGCACTCAGGTGCGCATGCAACTTTGGCATGAAGACAGTAATGAAGCCGAGCATCTTATTGAAGAGGTTATGGCGGAATTCCAGCGCCTCGACAATCAGTTATCTCCTTACAAGGAAGATAGTGAATTATCACTGGTCAACCGCACGGCTGGCCTGGGCAAGGTCAATATTTCGGAAGAGCTCACCAGCCTGATTGATAAATCTCTCTGGTTTAGCCAACTTACCAATGGAGCGTTTGATATCAGCTATGCCACCCTGGGTAAGCACTATGATTTTCGCCAGAAAAAACAAGCCGGTGCCCAGCTGACAGACTCCCTTTTAGAAGCTTTGAATTACCGTCACTTAAAACTGAATAAAAAGACCAACACCCTGAGTTTTGGTCACGAGGATACAAAAATAGATTTGGGCGGTATCGCCAAAGGATATGCTGTTGATCGAGCGATTGAGATTCTTAAGCAAGCAGAAATTTGCTGTGCCAGTGTCAGTGCTGGCGGCGATGCACGCATGCTCGGAGATAAACAGGGGCAACCCTGGTTAGTGGGTATTCGCCATCCCCGAGAGAAAAGTAAAAATGCTGCGGTTATTCCCCTGCGTGATATCGCTATCTCCACATCTGGAGACTATGAGCGCTATTTCATCGATGAACAGCAGGACAGAGTCCACCACATATTTAATCCATCGACTGGAAAGCCATCTACAACATCAGAAGAAGATACCGACAAATTGATCAGTGTCAGCATTATTGGCCCGCGTGGATTTGATACCGATCCACTTTCTACCAGTGTATTTGTTCTCGGAAAAGAAAAGGGCTTGGCGCTAATCAATCGCTTGCCCCAATTTGAAGCAGTGGTTATCGATAGTAACCGGAAGCTGTTTTTCAGTCGCGGTTTAGAGAATCTTTGAGTATTCCAATTTATCTTCATAGAAAATTTGCCAACAAGATCACATCAGATCATTGATCCCCTGACATAATTTGCGCCGACCATAGAATAATGCCGATTCCCATCAAAAGGTCTGCCATGAGACGCCCTCTTCAGTGCTTGATTTTCTTTATCAGCTTTTTTGCTTCAGTATTCCTGCAGGCCCAAGAAAATGATTTCTCCGCAGAGAAGCTGGAGGAATTAAAGCGCGATGTGCTCAAACTCAACAGGGATTTATTAATCCTTGAGGAAGATTTGTTATATCCGGCACAGAGTCAGATCGCTTTTTATGTATCTATGGACGTGGGCCACTATTTCACTCTGGATGCAGTAAAGCTTCACATTGACAATAAACTAAGTGCTAGTCATCTCTATACGCAACATCAAAGGGAAGCGCTCATTCGCGGTGGTATTCAACCACTCTACAAAGGCAACCTGAAATCCGGTGAATACACTATTTCTGCTTTTGTAACGGGCTTGGGACCCGAAGGACGCGAGTACAAGCGAGCGGCCAAGCTGGAATTAAATAAAACTGATGAGCCTGCCGTCATTGAGCTGGTAATCTCAGACAGTTCTGGCAAACAGCAGCCGGAGTTTGAGTTAGTGCAGTGGCCGACCCCCTAATCACTCATGTACTACCCATCTCTTACCCGTACCCTATGCCTGGCACTCACCCTTGTAACGGGCAGTATTTGCGCTCAAGAAGCTGAATCTATAGCCGATAAGGAAAATTCCGGCGACGAAAAACAGGTCCAACAAAAATACCAAAGGGCTCAGGATCTAGCCTATGGCACCACTCTTTACAATTATTTCCAGGGAAATTATTTTGATGCTCTGAGTACACTGTTAGTTGCCCAACGGAGAGACTCAATTCAGATTCATCGAGATAACGCCGCCTTGATTGAGGGCGGTATTAGCCTTGGATTTGGCTTACATAGACGTGCGGCTGAATTATTTGAGCAGCAGGGAAATACCAGTACAGCGCCCAAATACCGGCGCACTGCATGGTTAAAATTGGCTGAGTTAAATTACTTGAATGGTGATTTTTCTACAGCAATAACACACCTGGAGAAATCCGGGGTTGCCGAGGGATCATCCTTACCTCTCAACCTCGCCCTGCGTAACAGTGACCTTACCGCAGCAAAAAAATTGCTGGAAACCAGTGATCTATTTCCTGCGGAAAGATTACTTGGACGTATTAATCTGGCCGCAGCCTACGCTAGGTCCGGAGAGTTACCAGCGGCAATCCGTGAATATCAAGCGGCCATCGATTTTTCAGCTACGATCGATATTCCATCAACAGAGATTCCTATACTTGTCGATAAAGCCCATATTGGGATGGGATACGCCCTCGCCCTAGCGGAGCAACACACCGCAGCCAAGGAAGTTTTTTCCAAGGTCCGTCTTAACACACCCTGGGCAACTCGAGCACTCCTGGGGATGGCCTGGTCCTCGATCAACGGTGAAGACTATCAGGCGGGCATAGATGCACTGCAATTTTTATTAGATAAACACCGCTATAGTCCCGCAGCACGGGAAGCCATGGTTGCGCTACCTTATGGCTACGAAAAACTGGAAAATCGACCTGTTGCCCTGCACACATATCGAAGCGCTGAAGCTTATTACCTAGAAACGCTTACAGAATTACAGCAGTTACAGCAAGCCCTGGCATCGGAGCCCCTGGCCTATGATGCCGCTCAACGGGAAGCATGGCGTTATGGCTGGTTGCAATTGGCCCAGGCTTCACCCCTCCTGCGTGATAACCAGCACTTTTTGCGCCCCATTTTACAAAGCGACCGTTTCCAGCTGCGGCTTACCGAGTTGCGCGATCTGCAGCAATTGAGCCTGGTGCTGCAAGCTTGGGAAAATAAGCTGCCCCAATTCACCGATCTTATCGAAGAGCGCCACCTGCGCCGCACAACTATTATCGATCACTACAATAGCGCTCAGTTTGACCAACAGTTGCAGATGGCAACACAGCAATATGATCATTTGAGAGCAGCACTCGAGCAAATTGAGCGGGAGCGCGACGCACTCACTTTATTGGCGACCACCGCCACTCCAGATGATCAAAGTGAAACCCTGGAATTATTGGAAATTCTCACCGGCGCACAAGAGCGTCTTAAAAAGATCCAGGACAGCGGCAAAGCCAGCCAACAACAAGCGGAAACCCTGGCGAAAGCCCGGGGGATTTTGCTCTGGCAAGCCAGTGAACAGTATCACGACAAGTTATGGCAACAACGGAAATCCCTACAGCAGCTCAAAGATCAGTTACGCAGTGGGCGGGAACAACGCAAGAAAACAGATACCGAGGCACAGCGGGGCCCACAATTGCGCCAGCTAGCCTATCGAGTGGTCACTGCCAGTGACCGAATACCCGCACAGCAGGCAGCGATAGACAGCGCCAGCGAATTGATTGAAGCCGAATTGCGCCGGGAAGTCATCGCCCAGCTCGGTAGGGAGCAGGAACAAATTCGTAAATACATGGCTCATACACGCCTGGCTATCGCACGCCTGCAGGATGCTCAAATGCAGGCGGTCCCCACAAGCCCCAGTGCTGACAGCGACACAGATAATACCGGGGCCGAAGAGCATGAATAACATCCCACATCGGGCAGGTATATTTGCCCTGCGCTCCTTGGCTATTGGTATTTACTGTGCATTAACGGCTTGTGGCAACCAACCGGTTCAAACCCTGGCTGACCTACCCCCAGCCACTGTGCCCAATCCACAGGGTGAAGGACCACAAAACCCACCCCCGCAACCGGCTATCGCGCTGGAAAACCTGGTGCAAAGTTACCGCACTGCACTGGAAAGCCACACCGACCCCAAAGTTCAGCAACAAATCCATTTGCGCCTGGCTGACTTGGAAATGGAGCGGCTGGAGCAAAAACAGTCCGACAATCCGGATACCATTGTCGACTACTCCAGCGCGGTCGATTATTACCAAAGTCTCTCTGCACAGCGCCCGAAAGATGATTACATTCTCTATCGCTTAGCCCGCGCCAGGGCACTGGATGGGGAGATGCCTGCGGCCTTACAGGCATTGGAAAAGATTGCCGGTAGCGCACCGGACTCACCATTTATCGGCGAAGTCTTATTCCGCCGTGGCGAGGCGGCATTCAACCGCAAAGACTACCCCAGCGCCGCCCGAGATTTCCGTGCATTGCTCAAGCAGGGGCCGAGTCCATTTACGGATAATGCTCGCTATATGCTGGCTTGGTCAGAATTTAAATCGAGCAATTACCGCGCATCAACAGGAATTTTTCTCCAGTCGCTGGATATTTTGCACAGTGAGGAACAGGGGGAGGAACTGCCTGTTGGGCGGCAGCGCCTGCGTGAAGACAGCCTGCGCGGGCTTGCATTAAACTTCAGCTACCTGGGAGGCGCTGAAGCCATTGAGTCTTTTAACCTCGATGGAGAGCCGCGTCCCTATCAGCACCAACTATACAGCGCACTCGGTACCTGGTATCGGGAAAAAGAGTTGTTCCGCAACAGTGCCGATACCTTTTTGCAATTCGTCAATCACTACCCGCAAACCGAGCAAGCCCCACAGCTTCATCTTCTCGCCGTTGAAACCTTGCAAGCGGGGAGACTACATAAAGAAGTTCTGCCTACGAAGCGGGACTTTGTGCGTCGCTATGGTGTGAACAGTGATTACTGGCAAGCAGCAGGTGAAACTCAACAACAAGAGTTAGCCAAAACCCTGCAACCATGGCTGTACGAATTGGCTCAATTTGACCACGCCCGCGCACAGGAATTGGCTCAGCAGGTGGCAAAGCTGCCCGCAAGTAAAGTGAAAGAACGCCGCCTTGTCAGCGCACAATCACTGGGAGCCTATCGCAGTGCCGCCGCTTTATATCGGGAATACGCACAGACTTTTCCACAAGACCCTCGTACGCCATCCATGGTTTTCCTGATGGCGGAGTGTCTCGAGCAAGCTGCAGATCATCCCGCCGCTTGGCGCGCTTACAGCCAGGTCGCCTGGGAATACCAAGATCCAAAGTATGGCGCCGAAGCCGGCTATGGGGCCATTCTCAGTGCAGCTAGAGTACATGAACAAACTCCGGATCAAGAGTCGGAACAGAAAACCCTGTGGCTCGATCGCAATATCGAAGCGAGCTTGAAATTCGCACAGAGCTGGCCCCAAGACCCAAGGGCACTGCCTGTACAGCTGGCCGCTGCCGATAAGTTGCTACAACAATCGCGCTTTGCCGAGGCCATCGCCGCCGCCGAGCTCGCCGACCAATGGCAACCCCCGGCAAATCGCCAGCAGCAATTAAGTATTGCGATGATACTGGCGCACAGCCATTTTTCCCTGAAGCAATACCCTCAGGCTGAGGCCGCCTACACACGCGCACTCGCATATCAGCCCAATGAAACACTGCGCAAAGATGCCTTGCGCCAATTGCAGTTATCGATCTATCGGCAAGCAGAAATCATCCTGGCCCAGCGCGAAAGTGAAGATGCCGCTCCCAGTGAAGAGGCTCTCAGTCACCTACTTCGTATCCGGGACAGCGGGCGCACGGAAATCGCCGCTACCGCTCAATACGATGCGATTAATTTCCTTATCCAGCTGGGGCAATGGCAGCGAGCCAGCACAGAACTGGCAGATTTTCGTCAATTCTATCCCGCGCATACTTTGACGCCAACACTGGCCGCCAAGGCCGTTGTTATCTTTGACGCGCTGGAAATGCCAGTAGCGGCAGCCACAGAGTTGCTGCAATTAGCCTCTACAGACCCAGATCGGGAAGTTCGCCGTCAATCCCTATATATGGCCGCAGAAAACCTGCAAAAAGCTGGTGAGTACGACAAAGCTATTGAAAGCTACCGCAACTACAGCAAATTGTGGCCGGAGCCTGCTGAGCAACGCCTGGAAGCACAATTCCAACTTGTGGAAATCTATGCTCAGACCAAACAAACCACGAAACGGAATTACTGGCTACAGCAACTGGCACAGAATTCACTGCAATCGCCTCGCGGTCGATACCTGGCTGCTTATTCGCAAAGTGAATTGGCAGAACAGAGCTATGCAAAGTTTGCTGAACTGGCACTGCGCCTACCATTAAAAACCAGTCTCGCTAATAAAAAGCGGGCTATGCAAACGACAGTAGCTGATTACCGCAAAGTCCTGGAGTTTGGTATTGCGGAATTCACCCCTCAAGCCAACTATCGCCTTGCAGAAGTTTACCGGCAGCTCAGCCGGGACTTGATGGACTCACAGCGCCCTAAAAACCTGAATGACCTTGAACTGGAACAGTACGAAATTCTACTGGAAGAACAGGCCTACCCTTTTGAGGAGAAGTCCATAGAACTTCATGAGGCCAATATCCAGCGCACGATTGAGGGTATATACGACGACTGGGTTAAACGCAGCTTCCATTCACTGGGGGAACTGTTACCTGCGCGATATAAAAAAGATGAAAAAACTTTGGGGTGGAGTGATGCACTGCACTGAATTGAGTACCGTAAAAAAAATATCGGCAGTACGGTTCCTAACTACCATTGTGCTGGCTTTGTCACTCTGCGCATGTAGTGGCCTGCAAAAGACCGTATCGCCAACCGATGGGGAGGCTGCGGAGCAACGGACGAAAAACCCGTATTTGCAAGATGCTCAAAGAGTGCCGCAACAGGCTCGAGCGGCGATGGATTTAGCTCATCAATCTTTCCAGGCAAACGACTTAACAGCGGCCGAATCAAAATTATTACAAATTACTGAAAAATGGCCGGTACTTTCCGGAGCCTGGCTAAATCTTGCTATCGTTCAACAGTCTGCTGATAAATACGCGGAGGCTGAGCAAAGCTTTCGCCAGGCCATTAGCGTAAACGATAACAATATATTTGCCTGGAACCACCTCGCTGCGCTAATGCGCGATCGGGGGCGCTTTGAAGATGCTGAGCAATGCTACAAGGCCGCTATAGAGCGCTGGCCACACTACGTCGACGCTCACCGTAATCTGGGAATCCTCTACGACCTCTACCTACAAAAACCAGAACGCGCTCTGCAGCACTATCTTGCAGCACAAGATGCCAGTATTGAACAGGATAAATTACTCAACGCATGGATACTTGAGCTGGAGCGGAGACTTTAATAATGAAATTATATATTAGCTTCATCTTGACCATATTGACTTGGGTACAAGTCGCAGCGGCTGAGGAAATCACCACTCTGGAATCCACCGTAATCGGCAGCCAGGAGCAACCTAAAGTTTTATATATTATTCCCTGGAAGCAGGCCGATAGTTTGCAAAGGCTCGACAGCGTCCTACCACAAACTTTCTCTTCCGTATTCGAGCATCAGGAATACTCTGAATTTCGCCGCGAAATAAAATTGCTGCAAACCGAACAGGAAGAAACCAAATAGCCGACGCGCCCAAAAAGTTACAAATAATACTTAAAAAAATGTATTTTGCGGTGCAAGGAAGGCGGCGCAACTGAATTTATTCAGCGAATAATTGGAAACGCTGCACTGCGCTTCAGTGTCCGGCGACCCTTTTAATACAACAAGGGTAAGGGCGGATTTTCTTCCCCTTTGCACTACAAATTTATACTTTTATCTGTGGAGAATTAAATCATGGAATTCACTCAAGCGATGTTGCGCTTCTTCCAAAATGGCGGACCTTTTATGTACCCGATTGCGGTCGTTCTGGTAATCGGACTGGCAATGGTCGTAGAGCGCTGGATATTCTTAACCCGTGCCAGAAATGCCAATAAGAAGGCTTATCAACAAGTATTACCCATGCTGCAAAAACGCAGCTACCAAAGTATCTTGCAGCTGGCCCGCGATAACGACGCAGCGATGGGGCGCATTGCCGCAGCAGGTATCAATACGTTGCAATTTGCCAAACGCGAGGAGAATATTGCCCTGGCAATTGAGGAGGGAATTCTTGAAGCAGTTCCCCGCCTGGAGAAACGCACTAGCTACCTGGCTACCCTCGCTAATATCGCTACCCTGCTGGGACTTCTCGGCACTATTATGGGTCTGATTGCTGCATTTACCGCAGTAGCCAGCGCTGATCCCTCTGAGAAAGCTACCATGCTTTCTACCAGTATTTCTGTAGCGATGAATACCACTGCATTTGGCCTTATTTCCGCCATCCCGCTGCTTCTATTTAACTCAATGCTGCAAAATAAAACCAATGAAATTGTCGATAGCTTGCAAATGGCTGGAGTTAAATTTCTCAACCTGCTGACCATGGGACGCCCACAGAAAGCTGAACAGCGCACCGCTAACAGCTAGGGGATACCGCCATGCTGAACATCAACATTCGCCGGCGTGGACACGAGGAAGCAGAGCTTGATATCACCTCATTTATGAGTTTGATGACCATTTTGGTTCCAGTGTTACTGCTTAACATGGTGTTTTCTCATATTTCTGTGCTCAAACTGAACCTACCAGGCATCAGTGATGGCAGTTCCAGTAGTGTAGAGGAAAACCGCCAGCTAGAACTTGTTTTACGCAAGCAGTATGTCGATATCAACTACCCGGCAGGACAGCGGGTTAAACGCATCCCACACGAAGAAAATTCGCCGGATTTCGCTACGGTTTCTGTTGTTTTACAACAAATAAAGCGGCAATTACGGGAAAAATCTATCGACAAAGATGATCTGGTAATCCTTTCGGAAAAGGGTACGCCCTACAAGACATTGGTTGCCGCCATGGATACTGCCCGCAGCTACCGGGCTGTAGTGGCTGCATCCGTTGTTGATGCAGAACTGTTCCCCCAGATATCTCTCGGCGATGCACCGGAGCAGGCAAAATAGCGGGGCCAAACTATGAAGATAAATGCAGCCGCGAAACTGCAAGAACGCAGACAAAGGCAAAAAAGGCAGCAGTCAAAACTGAACCTGGTATCACTGATGGATATCTTTACCATCTTGGTATTTTTCCTTCTGGTAAATTCAACCAGTGATGTACAGGTTCTGCAGACTGATAAAACCATAAAGCTACCCAAGTCCACCTCTCAACAAAAACCCGAGGTGACTACTGTGGTGCGGGTCAATAATCAACAGCTGTTTGTAGGGGATCGCTTTATCATCAATATCGATGATATCGACCCCAGCGCGGAAAATATTGAACCACTGGTAACAGAGCTTAAATATCGCGCTGAGCGGGCGGGAGAACTGAGCGAAACCCAGAAAACTTTGGGGCGCGCTGTGACTATTATGGGGGATGAGCAGGTCCCTTATGAGTTGCTTAAGCAAATTATGCACACCTGTGCAACAGCAGACTTCCGCGATATGTCTTTTGCTGTAGAGCAAACCGCACCGGAAGATCCTTCTGGGGTGGAGTCTTGATATGAGTACAGCAACGATTAGTTATGCTCCCTGGCAACTGCAAGAAACAGTACTCCCCTGGTCTGCCTCGCGAGAGGAGGATCAGCGCTTTATTAAGTTGTTGCGTGTAGGCCTGATCGCTCTGGCTATCAGCGGCATTGCTGTCGCACTTGCGCCAGTTCCCGAACTCACCCGGGAACAAGCCGAAAGGGTACCACCACAGTTGGCCAAAGTAATTCTGGAAAAGAAAGAAATACCTAAAGCTAAACCAAAGCCAAAACCCAAGGAGCAAAAGAAACCCGAGGAAAAGAAAAAGCCTGAGGAGAAGCCCGAGAAAAAAGCGGAAACACCCGACAAGCCCAAACCAGTGGAGAAACCGCGCAAGGTTGAAAATCCCCCAGTTGCCAAAGTACAGCAGGCCCGAGAGAAAGCGGCCAATAGCGGCCTGAATGCACTCGCCGATGACCTATTGGATATGCGCGAGAGTTTTAATACATCGGATATTAGCCGGGGCCAACTCAGCTCGGGTAATGCTACAGCCACTAAAATAGAACGCAGCATGATCGCGGACAAGTCGAAAGCTTCCAGTGGCGGTGTTGCCGCTGGCAAGGTGAGCCGCGATACCGGTGGTGTTTCTCTAGCCGGTCGTGAAAATACCCGTGTCCAGAGTACTCAGGCGGCAGGTTCAGCCAAAGAAGCTGTGGCCAAAGCCAGGGGACAGAAATCCATACGTACCGACGATTCCATTCGCAGTGTTATGGAGGCCAATAAAGAGGCCATTATTGGAATCTATAATCGTGCGCTGCGCAGGGACCCAACTCTACAGGGAAGGCTTACAGTACAGTTGGTGATCGCACCGAATGGTGCTATCGCGTCGATCAAATTGGTAGAGAGCGAGCTCAATAACCCGGCACTTGAACGCAAGTTGCTGGCGAGAATCCGCATGATCAATTTTGGTTCTGCCAACGTTGAGAGTACTACCAAAAACTACTCAATCGACTTCCTGCCCTCTTAAGTTCCGAGTAGCTACCTTGTCTGTAGCGTGGCGACACAGGGACGTGCCGCCATTTGAGGGGGTTAATAGGTGGACAGGAAGCTGATCCACCCAATCAACTAAAGCAAATCCAGCGCATAGCGACGCAATATTTGCATAGGAATAATTTCCAGCGCCTTCACATGTGTACTCTGTAAAAATACCCGGGGAGCCATATCCAATTTCTCCGCTTCAAGCCAGCGCGCGGCACAGAGACACCATCTGCCCCCTTCTTTTAAACCGGGAAAGTTAAACTCCTCTATCGGAGTGCTCAAATCATTGCCGCGACTGCGCGAGAACGCCAGGAACTTATCGGTGACGGCGGCACAGACCGTGTGGGAACCGAGATCCTCGTTACAGGTATTACAGCAGCCATCGCGAAAGAAACCGGTTTTGGGATCGAGGCTACAGGGCACCAATGGGTCGCCAAATACATTGACCGATTTATCTATCTCCATCCCTGCCCCTCTCCATTCTTAACACTGAGTAACTGGATATCAACTAACTGCCAGCGCAGGCCATTACGCTGCATCAGCAGACGCAATTCAGGTCGGCCATGCTCGCCGTAATCAACACTTAAATGGTTGAGGTCGGTAAAATGCCACCCCATGCGCTGCCAGGAATCCTCTTTCTCTTCCCGCGTAGATGGCCCACTCTCGGAGCCATCTGCCGCTTCACTACCCTGCCGATAAATTTCCCGCTCAAAGACCTCCAGATCCTCTCCTCCACGAAGAAGATCGGCAATACCTTCAGGGGTAATAAACTGCTGTAACAGTGGCTCCATAAAAAAATTTGCGCCAGCACTCAGTAACTCATCAAACTCCTGAGGAATAGAATCACTTAAGGAGCTCCGAAGCTGCTGCTGCAAGCGGACTTTTAAATTGTCACGTAAAACAGGAAAATCGACATAACGTTCTAATGTATCGATACTCTCAGTTCTGATCTGCGGCTGATCGGACTTAGCCATTTCCGCCGCACGCTGCAATTGCTCGATGGAATAAAACGGCAAAGCAACATATCCGGCGATAATCAACACAAAAATCAGGCCGCTCGTCCACAGTATTTTTTTCATCAATTCTATTCCTTAATCACTCCCTTGGGATTTTATGCTGAGAAAGATGTATCACCTAATTTGCCGGTGTATTGGCGTGGCATTGTTCACTACTCCCGCCTGTGAGATATTTCCCTCCCAAGACTCTGCACCCCATAAATAATCTAAATCTCAATAAGGACAGCTAACAGGATGAGTGACATCTATACGGCACCAAAAGCCGATTTGGCAAGCACAAGAGAAATGGAGGAGTTGGGCTCTGTAGAGAAGGGGATAGCTGGGGACTATTCGTTTTCTCTCGGTGAAGCTCTCAGCGAAGGCTGGCGTTTGTCACTAAGTAATATGGGAACTATTTGGCTTAGTTTTATCCTTTACACACTAGGCATATCTGCAGTAATGCTTATCTTAATCGCACTAATGTGGAGTGCTGTATCATCAGCTGGCGGCTTATCAGGTGTGGTATTCCTAGCCTTCTTAGGGCCTATCGCACTAATAGTGATAACGGCCCCCATTATGGCAGGCTCTATGATGGTGTGTATAAAAATTGCCAGGGGAGAAAAGACTAGCGCTACCGAAGTATTCTCTTATTTCGATAAAATTGTGCCTCTCGGCCTGGCGATGGTTTTATTATATTTCTTCGTAACAATTGGTTTTTACCTGTTAGTAATTCCCGGTATCTATCTTTCAGTGGCTTACATGATGGCACTGCCACTTGTTGTTGATCACAATTTAAGCCCCTGGCAGGCAATGGAGGCGTCACGTAAAGCCATCACCAAAAACTGGTTCACCTTTTTTGGTCTATTGCTGGTAATGATGGTCATTTACATTGCAGGCAGCCTCCTGTTTCTCATTGGGTTAATATTTGCCCTTCCTTGGATTTGTGCGACATACGGCGTTGCCTACCGCCAGGTCTTCGGCACCCCCAATCACAACTAATCATTAGTACTACCAGACAGGAGCGGTGGCTTGCTGGATACCACCTATAACGTCGAAACACCCGAGGGGATCGATTTACGCGCGCGGGCTGCCGGGCCCGTGCCCCGTATCCTCGCCTATGCCGTAGACGTATTTTATCGGTCACTGATATTGACAGCAGTTGGCTTTGCACTGCTATTTGCCGGCATTGCGGGTGACGGTATTTGGTTAGTCTGCGCTTTTCTTCTCGAATGGTTCTACCCGGTATTTTTTGAAGTCTTACGTGGCGGTCAAACGCCCGGTAAAAAAGCTTTTGGCCTAATGGTGGTCAACGATA
The DNA here is from genome assembly GCF_052467815.1 of Microbulbifer maximicatervae (SeqCode). Taxonomy (NCBI): domain Bacteria; kingdom Pseudomonadati; phylum Pseudomonadota; class Gammaproteobacteria; order Cellvibrionales; family Microbulbiferaceae; genus Microbulbifer; species Microbulbifer maximicatervae (SeqCode). The sequence continues at coordinate 1,743,598 of NZ_CP174326.1, read as the reverse complement.
ACCTTACCCCCATATCATGGGGAGCATCCTTTGTACGCAATCTATTACGCTTTGCTGATTTTCTGCCATTTGCCTATGCGACCGGCATTATCAGCATGACCTTGGGGCGTCACTTCCAACGCCTTGGAGACCTGGCTGCGGCGACACTAGTGGTCTACCGCGAAGAAGAAAGGGCACCGGTTGCCCTGCCCGATACCACCCCGCTCCCGCCACCACAAAACCTGCGCCAGCAGGATCAGCAGGCGGTGGTCAGTCTCCTGGAGCGCCACCAGGATTTAAGTGAGGCGCGCCAGCAAGAACTTGCCAACCTGCTTGAACCCATTACCCGTAAAAAAGGCAGCGATGCCCTCAGCTACCTTCGCTCGGTAGGCAGCTGGCTACTCGGCGGCAGGGGATAGGCAGAGGTACCCATGAAACAAAGAGATTTTGAAAATCGCTATCGCGATAGCTGGGAGCAATTGGAAGCCTGGCTAAAAACAGACCATAAACAGGCTGAAACAGCAGCCCTGGACCTACCTGTCGCCTATCGCAATCTTTGTCAGCAGTTGGCAATGGCAAAGGAGCGGCAATATACCAATCGCCTGATCGACCACCTCAACCAATTGGTCATGGCAGCGCACCATCGTGTCTACCGTCAGGAGACCCTACGCCGCAAGGGATGGTTGCACTATTTGCTGGCGGGCTTTCCCCAAGCTGTGCGCGCTAACAGCCGGGCCGTACTGCTGGCCTCCGCTCTATTTTTAATCCCTGCCCTGATTTTGGGAGTCGGCACATACAACAACGATGCCCTGGTGTACGCCGTAATGTCACCGGAACAGGTTATGGGTTTTGAGTCCATGTATGACCCGGGCAATCGGGTACTGGGCCGCGAGCGCGGCTCTGATACCAATCTGTTCATGTTCGGTTTTTATATCAAAAACAATATTGGCATCGCCTTTCGCACCTTTGCTGGCGGTGTACTGTTTGGCCTGGGCTCAATTTTCTTCCTGATGTTTAACGGCATTTATATTGGCGCAGCTTTCGGACACATTACCCGGGTGGGCTTTATCTCCACTTTCTACCCATTTGTGATCGGCCATGGCGCCTTTGAGTTAACCGCCATAGTACTGGCCGGTGCAGCGGGCCTGATACTGGGACGCTCTCTCGTGGATCCGGGCCAGCACCGGCGCACAGTCGCACTGCGGCTGGCTGCGGTCGAAGCAATGAAAATTATGTACGGCACTTTCCTGATGCTGGTGATTGCCGCCTTCCTCGAAGCCTTCTGGTCCTCCAATGCCAGCACACCAATTGCGATAAAGCTCGGAGTTGGCACCCTGTTTTGGGTGCTGGTTTTTGCGTACTTTATCCTGGCCGGGCGTAGGGAGGACGCAACCCATGCAAATTAAGAATCTGGCTGTACGTGCCCGCTTACGCTTCCCTTGGGAGTCGGTTGATCTCGGTATCGCTTTGGCACGAAAGCACTGGGGGAAGCTGTTTATAGCCTGGCTGATACCTGCAGCGCCGTTACTTGCCCTCTGCTATTGGCTGTTTCCTGAATCGCCAGTTCTCTCGATCCTTTTAATATGGTGGTTAAAACCGGTATTTGATCGGCTGCCCCTATTTATGATCAGCCGTGCTCTATTTGGCTCTCCTGAATCAGTACGTACAGCATTGAAGCACTTTTTTAGCGTGAATCGTCGCGATTGGTTCTTAGGGCTAACTCTACGACGCCTGAGCCCCACTCGCTCTTTTGATATGCCAATTACTGTGTTGGAGCAATCCACCGGCAGGGCTCGCACTTCACGCATCGGTGTACTGCATCGCAAACACTCTGGCGCCGCTACCTGGCTGACGCTCACGCTTTTCCACATCGAAACTTTCCTACTGATTGCTTTATCGATGCTGGTATTTCTGTTTATACCAGAACAGTACGTCGAGGGAATCGAGTGGATTCCCTTGTTACAGGGGGATATTCTGTGGGTCAAATGGCTCTATTTCTCGCTGTATTTACTCGTCATGGCAGCTGTTGCCCCCTTCTATATAGTCAGTGGGTTTTGCCTCTATATCGGCCGTCGTATCGAGCTGGAAGGCTGGGATATAGAAATCCAATTCCGCGATCTATTGGAGCGCCAGCAGCGGGAGCAAGAGTCCCGGCGTAGGCATATACCAGGCGCCACCACCCTGATTTTCCTTTGCAGCCTTATTTTTGGTGCGCTGATACCGTCCCCTTCCGCCAGCGCCGCACCTGTGGAAACCCCGCAACAAGCCCAGGAACATATTGATGAGATCCTCGCCGACGAGGACTTTCACCAAGTAAGAGAAATCAGCGGTTGGCGCAAAAAGGAAAAGCCTGAAACCGAGGCCGCAAAGGAAAAAATTCCTGAGTGGTTAATCAACTTTATCGAATGGCTTTTTGAGAACTCTAAAGATAAAGCTGAAGCTGAAATTGACGATGAAGTTAAATGGGGCTCAACAATTGCCAAAATCCTGGAGCTACTACTGTGGATTGGACTGGTCTGCAGCCTAGGCTATTTACTTTGGAGGCATCACGAGAAAATTCTTCAGAGCTTAAAGTGGCAATCCAAGCCAAAGAAAATACAGCCAGCTCCCGAAACCCTCTTCGGGTTGGATGTACGTCAGTCGAGCCTGCCTGATGACGTATGTGCTGAGGTTATGCGCCTGTGGGTAGAAGGTGATAAGCGCGCTAGCCTTGGACTTTTATATCGCGCCACCCTCTCTCACTTGATTGAAGACTTCGAGTTTTATTTTGGTGATCACCTTACCGAAAGTGAATGCGCACAGCTGGTACAAGTAAGGCAACAGGAGCCGAATGAAGTACAACGCCCTGTAAGTCCCGCCCTGAGTCAATTTGTACAAGAGCTTACTGCAAACTGGCAGCAGCTTGCCTATGCCCACCGGCCGCCAAAAGAGGCTCAGGTAAGCTCACTTTGTAGCCAATGGCAGGAGGAATTTGGCAATGACCGCTAAGAGAATTCTGTTGGCAGCTTTGGTCATAAGTGGCGTTGCACTTGTATGGCTTTTCCTCACGTTTTACGAGCGCTACTCCAAGGAGATCGATAGTGGCTGGAGTATGGAGGCCAGGCGCAATCCCTACCTGGCTGCCGAACGATATCTCACCAATATCCAGCTGACACCTCGACAAGCAGATAATATTTCTGTACTTCAAGGACTCACGCCGGATGCGACCCTGTTCATCAGCAGCTCCAGCCAGGTCTATAACCCGACTAAGGCACAGGAACTGATTGAGTGGGTACAACGTGGCGGCCATGCAATCGTAGTGGCCTACACTGGCAACTTCGATAGCGACACCGGGCGAAGCGAAAACCGCGACTGGCTGCTTGAAAGTATGAACGTCTCCCTTAGAAAGGGACACAGCGACTTTGAGCTACAAGAAACACTTGAGCAACTGTTCGGCGAGGATGCCGTTCTTGAGCCTGAGCAAAGTCCTGCCGACGCCATGCGGGAACACAATCGCAAACTTGACAAAGGTGAGACGGAAGAGGGATCAGAAAAACAAGAAGAGCCCCGCAACCCCGATGTGTCAGAGGAAAATTTGGTAACCCTGCCTGTTGAGGGCGGCAGCGAAATACAGCTGTATCTCAATGCCAGCCACCTGCTCTACCACCCTTCGTTCAATGACGAGACTATCACCGACGGGCCTGTCTTTTGGGCAAAGGTATGGCGCGACGACGTCGGCGTACCTTTTATGCAGTTCGAACGCGGCAACGGTGTAATTACCCTGATGACAGACAGCACTCTGTGGCAGTCCCAGCGCATCGGCCATTTCGATCACGCCTACTTCTTACAGCTGCTGGCAGGTGAAGGAGAGTTTGTCTTCCTCACTCGCCCACGCTTTGAATCCCTACCCAAGGTAGCGCGCCAATACGCCGCCGAATTTTTTATCGCCGGGGCCCTGGCCCTACTCGCTTGGTTGTTGCTGCACGGACGCCGTTTTGGTCCCTTACAACCAGAGCCGGAGGTATCCCGCCGCTCACTGTTGGAACATATATCCGCCTGCGGGCACTATTACTGGCAGGACGACCAGTGTGAAGCGCTACTGCGCGGCCACCGCGAAGAAATTTTACGGCAACTTGGTGCCACTCATATTAACGCCGGCAAAAAACGTAAGCTATGCGACAAGCTCTGTGCATCCACTGGCATGGATGAGCAGCAGCTGGTGGAAACCCTGTGGGGAAAGCCCCCCACAACCGAAGAAACATTTACTGAACACATGCGTAATCTGCAGCGAATTGAGGCAGTCCTATGAACGAGACCACCCTTCAACCAGAACAACAAACCACGGGCCCGTCACCTGACTGGCAGGCTGCGTCCGCCAAACTTCAGATACTGCGCAACAATATCAACCGGTTGCTGATTGGCCAGGAGCAGGTAGTTGACCAGGTACTCGTAGCTCTATTGGCTTCTGGCCACGTACTACTCGAAGGTGTACCCGGACTCGGCAAAACCCTTCTGGTGCGCACCCTGGCCAACTGCTTTGGCGGCAATTTCCGTCGCATCCAGTTTACCCCGGATTTGATGCCCGCCGACGTTACCGGCCACGCCATGTACAACATGGGAGAGAGCCGCTTTGAAGTGCGTCGCGGGCCGGTATTTACCAACCTGCTGCTGGCGGATGAAATCAACCGCGCCCCCGCCAAAACCCAGGCCGCACTGCTGGAGGTGATGCAGGAGAAGCAGGTCACTATCGACGGCCAGGCACTGAAAGTACCCAGTCCATTTATGGTACTCGCCACTCAAAACCCCATCGAGCAGGAAGGTACCTACCCGCTACCAGAGGCGGAACTGGACCGATTCCTGCTGAAAGTCCTCATCGATTACCCCAGCCTCGAAGCGGAACTGAAATTGGCCGCCGCCGCCAGCAGTGGCCGAATTGAGCGCAGCCTGCAAGAGAAGCTTGCGGGGGAAATTACTGTCGAGGGATTGCAGCAACTTCAGGCCCTGGTGCCCCTGGTGGGATTGGACGAACAGGTATTGAATTACGCCGTGCGGCTGGTGCGCGCCACCCGCCAATCACCGCAGCTGCGCAGCCCCGCCGGCCCACGCGCCAGTATCGGCCTGCTGCAGGCAGCTCGCGCCAATGCGCTGTTACAGGGACGGGAATTTGTACTGCCGGATGATATCAAGGCCATGGCCATCCCGGTAATGCGCCACCGTATCGGCCTATCTCCAGATATGGAAATTGACGGTGAAACTGCTGATACGGCGCTGGCAATGATTATCGACAGTGTTGAGGCGCCGCGACTGTGACACAGACTGTAACTGCAACAGAGCAACAGGCAGCACCAGCACAAAGCGGTCGCACCGGCCCGAGTCCGCGCCTGGTCAAACTGCTCGGCTACTGGTGCCTGGCAGCTCTGGCAATTACAGCAGCGCGAATTTGGTTTCCGCAAGCCGGCTCATTTATCGGCAACCTTTGGTGGGGAACGAGTGCCCTGTTAATCAGCGCCACCCTGCTGGACTATCTCACTGGTTACCGTGTAACCGGTCTGCAGGGGCTGCGGCGATTGCCAGGCAACCTGGCCCTGGGCGTACGCAATACTGCGCGGCTAAAACTTCACAATACCGGCCCACGCCCACTATTACTCCAGATTTCCGACTCAATCCCACAGCAACTAGGATCGACAGGGCTGCCGAGCTCCGCACAACTTAACCCGGACCAGGAAATCAACATCGAGTACGACCTGGTACCCCGTCGCCGAGGCAGTGCCTCTTTCGGACGAATCGAGGTGCTGGCCAACTCTCCCTGGGGACTCTGGCAGACAAGGGTATGGCTGGGACAGGAGCAGACCGTCAAGGTCTACCCCAATTTTCTTGGTATCTCCTCGCTGCAATCTCTCTCCACCGAACAGAGCCTGCGCCTGATGGGGTTGCACCAGCAGCAGCGTCGCGGTGAGGGAATGGACTTCCGCCAGCTGCGTGAATACCGCCAGGGAGACAGCCAGCGACAGGTGGACTGGCGCGCGAGCTCACGGCTGCGCAAACTGATCAGCCGTGAATACCAGGACGAGCGCGACCAGGAAATTATTTACATGCTGGATTGCGGCCGCAGGATGCGTGCGAAAGACGGCGAGCTGAGCCACTTTGACCACGCACTCAATGGCTTGCTACTTTCAGCTTATGTCGCCATCAAACAGGGGGACGCGGTCGGCTTGCAGGCGTTTGCTGCGGCACAGGAGAGCAGTGGTGGACAGTTGCCGCCAGTAAAAGGCGAAAGTGCAATCAACCTACTGCTGAATAATGTCTACGACCTCCACTCTGGCACTAGTAGCGCAGATTACACGAGCGCCGCACAACAGCTGATGGCCCACCACAAGCGACGTGCCCTGGTAATCCTGATTACCAACTTGCGCGATGAAGATAGTGACGAACTCCTAGCAGCAGTCAAATTGCTGTCGCGCAATCACCTGGTGATGATTGCCAGTCTGCGGGAGACTTCTGTGGACAAATTGCTGCAACAGCCGATTCAGAACTTTGATAGTGCAGTAAACAGCGCAGCAGCGAGGGACTTCCTGCGCCGCAGGGAGCAATTACTTCAGCATTTGCAGGCACACAATGTCATAGTGGTTGACTCGAGGCCGGAGCTTTTGCACCAGTCTCTGGTAGAGGCCTATTGGCGCCTAAAGCGCAGCGGCAGAATCTGAATCGTCAAATTCACCGAGTGGGGACTCTCCGAGCCCCCACTATTTAAACCTTCTCTATAACCTTCCCACTACTCACAATAATCCAGGGCTGTCCGGGAACTCTCCCCAATCCCGGGAATCTCTTATTGAGCGCGCTACCTCCTGGAACCTTTAGCTTCCAGCAAAGTTAGATTTATTTTTAGAATGCGCTGAAGAAAAGAAATTAAATTCCAACAAAACCTGATAAAGCTCAATTTACCTCGTATTAGTTCGCAAAAGTTAACTTGGGGCAGTGGCACTTTGCTGTATCACCCGTTAACCTCTTGTTACTCATCTCCGGGTATTTAAAATGGGCCCGGGCAAAGTACAGACCTTCTTATTTATGAGCGGTAAGCGCACCATCCAATACTGTTCCCGTCTGTCCCAGTGGCAGGCGCTATTGCTATTGCTGGTATTTCTCAGCGCGCGAGGCCTGGTTCCTGCCGGTTTTATGCCGGCAGATTTTGCAGCGGGAACGCCCTATGGGCTCTGCCATGGCGATAGCCGCAGCGCATTATTGCTCAATGCCCTCAAAGCGAATTCCCACAGCGATCATCACGGCGACCACTCTTCAAGCCACAACCACGATACGCTTACCGCTCACTCATTTGCCGATAACCATTGTAATTTTTCCGCCGCTGCCAGTATTGCCAGCGCACCAACTACAGAACTGGAAATAGTCCTACCCGGTTTTACTCAACCGCCCTCTTATCCGGCTTTTTTCCGCGTTATCTCTAGCGCTTACAGCCGCCCACTAATTCGCGCCCCCCCGGTTTAATTCCTTTTTTATTCCAACACCATCACTCCGCAGTTCGCTGTGGAGCGCAAGTCTCATTGCTGTCTTAACATTTTCAGCGCTTTGGGTCTTGCCAAAATACGACCACTTTTTCAGGTGGGGATATGTCGCGTGCGCCAAATATTACTCAGGCCTGCGCGCTCACTGCTGCGTGTTCGAAACGCCAGCGAAAAGGATTGAAAACCATGCATCAGAGCATCAACGCAAAAATTTTTCTGAAAAAACCTCTCAGCCTGGCACTCGCTGCCTGCTGTACCTTTTCAGCACATCTCGCAGCGGAAGAATCCGAAGAGCCAGAACCATTAAAAGATAGTGGAATGGAACAAATGGTGGTTACTGGGGTAAAGACTGAACTCCCCCTCAACCTGGTAACCGATCCGAAAAAACCCCGTCAGCCATTACCTGCCAATGACGGCGCCGACTACCTGAAAACAATTCCGGGATTTTCCGTAGTACGTAAAGGCGGCACCAGTGGCGATCCGATGCTTCGCGGAATGGGGGGCTCTCGCCTGGGAATGGTAGTGGATGGAGAAACATTGGCGGGTGGTTGCCCCAGCCGAATGGACCCACCTACCGCCTATATTTTTCCCGAGGCAATGGACGAAATTGAAGTTATTAAAGGGCCACAGAGCGTCCTCTATGGCCCGGGAAATTCCGCCGGCGTAGTTGTGTTTAACCAGCAGCAGGAGCGCCCCACTGAAAGCGACTGGAATATGCATGCGAGCCTGCTCGGCGCCAGTGCCGAGCGTCGCGATGGTCTATTCGATATCTCCTATAGTTCGCCGCAGTTTTCTATCCGCAGCTCCTCGACCTCGGCATCTGCGGACGACTACGAAGACGGGGATGGCAATGAGGTAAATTCCAGTTATGAGCGCTGGAGCAGCCAGGTCAACTTGGCCTGGACACCCAGCGACGATACACGGGTCGAGTTTGATACTGCATTTAGCGATGGTGAAGCTGCCTATGCAGATCGGGGAGTCGACGGTTCCAAGTTTGCCCGTGAGAGCCACAAAGCGAAATATGTCCGCAGTAATATCAGTAGCTGGCTCGACTCAATTGAGATCCAGGCCTACTACAACTATATCGACCATATCATGGATAACTACAGCCTGCGCGAGCTATCCAGCACCGCTACCCCCATGGTCATGAATCTCGATAGCGAGACCACAGGCTTCAAGATGGCTCTGATGTTTACGCCTATGGACGACGTAGAACTGACCAGTGGCATTGATGCCCGGGAAAATCGCCACACCGGCCGCTCGACCATGGACCAGTCCTCTATGGACTACCGGGATATGGAACGAGAAGCCGATGCCGAATTTAGCCAGCTGGGGTTATTTTCCGAGGTCAGCTGGCAGGTCGCAGCCAATCAGCGCTGGATTGCCGGCGCACGAGTGGATGATTGGGAAGTAAAAGATCTCCGCGATGAGGTTGCTCTATCCATGATGTCCTCAGTGGATAACCCAACTGCGGGAGAAACTCGCTCAGAGCTATTGAGCAGCGGCTTCCTGCGCTATGAATATGGTCTCGAGAGCGGCCCCAATAGTTCTGCCACACTCTTTGCCGGGCTCGGCTACACCGAGCGCTTCCCTGATTATTGGGAAATTTTTTCCTACGAGACAGCAGACTCCTACAGCGCACTGGATATCGAATCAGAAAAGACCACCCAGCTGGATATCGGCTATATCTATCGCGGTGAAAAACTCTCCGCCAGTGTCTCCGGATTCGTCAATCAGATTGATGACTACCTGATGGTTGAGACGGATTACGAAAAAGCAGCAGTAATGAGTAGCATGGATTCTATGAGCAGTATGAGTATGGATAGTATGGACTCCTCCGATACTCGCACCACCTCCATTGTCAGAAACATCCAGGCGCGCTCCTGGGGTTTGGAGTTTGACTCCTCTTACCAGCTCAGCGAGCAATGGCGCACTGAATTCACCGTAACATCAGTTCGCGGTGCCAACGAAACCGATGGCACCACCCTGGCACAACTGCCTCCTCTGGAGGGCCGCCTGGGACTCTACTATGAGCAGGCCCAGTGGTCAGCAGGTGTTTTATGGCGCGCTATTGCAAGCCAGGATCGAGTGGATATCGGCAAAGGCAATATTGTTGGCCAGGATATTGGTGCAACCGACTCTGCCAACGTCATTTCCATCAATGCCGGCTGGAAACCCAGTAAAAGTGTATTGGTAACTACCGGTATCGATAACCTATTCGATGAGACTTACGCAGAACATATCAGTCGCTCTGGGGCTAATATTATTGGTTTCGACCAGTTGACCCGGGTTAACGAACCGGGACGCACCTTCTGGCTAAAAGCCATTTATCGAATTTAAAAGCTATTGGGGGCTCCAAGCCCCCTTTGCCATCCCCCCAAAATAAGAATTTAATTAAGAAATTTCTACGAATAAATTATTTAAAAATAAATTAAAAAGTGGAAAACATACTAAAATCGGTAGGAAAAATTCAAACTCAGGGTGCGCAGATGCCCGAGATTAACACGTTCAATTTTGCCAATATTATTGTAGTTATACTCTAATGAAGTATCGAAATCCTGAGTCCACATAATTCGGTAACCCACTCCGGCATTCCAAAAGGTATCACTGCCACTGGCATCAATAATATAGATATAGCGGTCATCCGGATAGAATGGTGGGTATTCTCGATACCAATAGCCTCTTCTTATAACATTATTCAAATCCACATCAGCATAATTATATCCCACCATCCAATAGAGACATTGAACGTGACAATTCAGGGTAAAATCAATTTTAAAATTTAAACCTACCTGATCTACTGTGACATGATTATCATCGAAATGTGACGCCCGCAGCTCAACTTGCCAGACTCCCACTGCAGGCGTAATCCCAAGGCTGGCATAGCCAAATGAATCCCGCTGCTTATTTAGCTGCTGCTCGCCACTCCCAAAACCAACAGTACCGATAATCCGGTACTCTCCTGTAGCGACACCATCAAAAGGATTATTCGCCTCGAATCCATAACTGGTCGCAGCTATAAAAAAGGAAAGCAGGTAGACGGATAGCTTTATCATCGCCACTCACATCTGAAAACCAGTCATCATAAAGCCTATGAATTATTTCAAGTTGTCTCTACATCAATAATTGCCCAGACGCCTCCCACGAAAGCCGGATTTTTCTTCAGGTCATCTACATCGCCAGCCTGCGGCATTGGTTGTCCTGCCTGGCGAAGCTCTTCAAGACGCAGGAAAATAGTTTCAGCCATTTTTTGCAGAGTTCCCTCAAGGGTATCGGCATGGCAGTGGCAATGGGGTAGATCCGGCGCAATGGCACCGAATCCGGCATACTCAATATTGTGCACCACAACCGGGTAGCGCATTGAAAAATACTCTTATGTATTAGCTTTCCAAAGCGTAGACTGCTTTGCATTTTACGGGGGAATTTGGCAAAGAAATTAGCTAATTAGCCAGGAAATAATATTTCGCGCTGGTACAGATTAAACACTATAAGTGACAGCATTAAGTAGGAAGAACTGCCGCATTCAAATTAAAACCTGCAGCACTACAGTTTTTCACACAAGAAAATATTTGGAATTTAGTTAACGGGGCATCCTACCTAATAGGGCCCGGCGGGAAAATAGCATGCTGTTATAGGTGCGCCGCAATGCAATATCATTTGCATCGACTGCATTGGAGAGGGCTTCAAAATGCCGCTGTAACCAGCTTATTTCCTCCTCCAGTTCCCGACGCAAACAGCGAATTTCACCTTTATCCTGGTTAAAGCGCAGATCGGGTCCAGACATCAGTGAGTCTCCTGAATTTGGAAATATCCAGATCCCCTTTAAAGCCTCCACCAGTGGTGGTGGAGGCACAAAAATACTCTCTATATGTTTATTGGCGTCACACCCTAAGCAGCGGACTTATCCAGCAGTAGGGATTGCCAATCAAAAGAAGAGTCGCCAATTACATAGAAAAAGGGATTTAGCAGAGAGTCTTTGGTGTTGTAGCGCAACAAATTAAACTCTTCGTCCACAACAATACCACCTGCTGCTTCAACTACAGCCTGAGCTGCCGCAGTATCCCACTCGCAAGTAGGTGCGAGACGCGGGTACAGATCTGCTGCACCCTCAGCAACCAGGCATAATTTCAGCGAGGAGCCCATATTTTTGCACTCAACAGCTCCCAGTTCAGACTCGATACGTTGTACCAACTGGTCGACGGTGCCGGTTCCATGGCTGCGGCTGGCCACAAGTTCAACAACTTCACTATTATCCAGGCGCGGCTTCAGTGGGCGCACCCGAATTTCAGTTTCGCCATTGGCATCGCGTTTAAAGGCCCCTTCGCCCTTGCAGCCGGCATAAGTGATATTCAGTACCGGTACGTACACCACCCCCAAAACGGGCTCGCCATTTTCGATTAACGCGACATTTACGGTAAATTCACCGTTGCGTCGGATAAATTCTTTGGTGCCATCGAGCGGATCGACAATCCAGTAACGCTGCCACTGACTGCGCTCTTCGAACGAGGGCATTTCCTGCTCTTCTGATAAAACCGGTACTCCCTCGATAAGCTGTGCCAACGCCGGCTCCAGTACTTTGTGAGCGGCCAGATCTGCAGCAGTTACTGGGGAATCATCTTTCTTCGTCTCGACTTCCAACTCAGCGCTGTTGTGATACACCTCGAGAATCGCTTCTCCCGCGCGTTTACAGATTTCTATCACCTGTTCTAAAAGTGCTTTATCCATTACAACTCCATACTCTGTGAACTCATCATTATAAAGTCTTAGGCGGAGAAAAGGTCCTGTACGGACAAGTAGCGCTCACCAGTGTCATAGCTGAACACCAGTACCCGGCTGCCCGCATCCATCTCACCCTCGCGCTTTTTCAGGGCCGCAAGGCTGGCACCGGAGGAGATACCCACAAAAATTCCCTCTTTTAGTGCGCAGCGACGCGCCATTTCAAAACTATCTTCCTCACTCACCAATACAGTACCGTCGAGTACTTCCGTATTGAGCACCTGGGGTACAAAGCCAGCGCCGATACCCTGCAAACGATGCAGGCCTTTCTCTCCACCGCTAATCACCGGTGATTTCTCCGGCTCTACCGCATAGACCTGTAATTTAGGAAAGTGCTCTTTTAACACTTCACCACAACCCGTGATATGCCCGCCAGTCCCCACTCCGGTAATCATATAATCCAGTCCCTCAGGAAAATCTGCCAAGATTTCCTTGGAGGTAATATCCCGGTGCACTTGGGCATTGGCGCGGTTATTAAATTGTTGGGGCATCCAGCTATTCGCATGTGAGGCCAATAACTCCTCCGCCTTAGCAATAGCGCCACCCATACCGCGCTCTTTAGGTGTAAGGACCAATTCTGCGCCCATTGCTTTCATGACCTGGCGACGCTCTACCGACATAGACTCCGGCATGGTCAGGATCAGGCGATAACCCTTCACGGCAGCAACCATCGCCAACCCAATACCCGTGTTACCAGAGGTCGGCTCGATTATTACCCCGCCGGGCTGCAGGGCCCCACGACGCTCCGCATCCTCAATCATCGCCAAGGCAATTCGGTCCTTAATGCTGCTGCCCGGATTAAAGCGTTCTACCTTCATCCAAACCTCTATATCGGGGCGGAAGAGGTGATTGATTCTTACGTGGGGGGTATTGCCGATTGTTTCCAGAATATTGGCCGCTTTCATCGGTGAGGCTCTCCATGACTAGTGCTCAAGGCAAACAACTGCCGGGCATGTATGTTCGATGCTCCATATTACCCCAGAAATGTCCCGCAACCGGCACTGGAGAAAACTCAATTGGAATTAGAGAGTACAAGCTATCGATGATGCGGAGGAAAACCGTTAAATTGATGGGTAGGTATACAAAATAAAAATAAGGTAAGTACCTATGCCCGTAGAAAATTCCGCACCCCAGCACAACTTTCGTAATTACCTGTTACCGATGTTCCTGGTCAGTGCCACTTTATTCATCTTTCTGGATACCTGGAAATTGGATAACTTGTGGATGCCCGCGCTGAAAGCACTGCCAATACTGTGTCTAATGGTGATTGCCAGACTAGAGCTGCGGGGCAAAACCCTACTTTTCACTTTCCTAGCCCTCAGTTTCTCCGCCATCGGGGATGTACTCCTCGAAATGCAATTCCCCCAACACTTTGTGTTTGGACTGGGTGCTTTTCTTATTGCCCAGCTAATCTACGCGCTGGGCTTCCTGCGTTTTGCGGAGCCCCCCAATCGGCGCACTCTTATTCGGACACTGCCAGTAGTGATTGCCGCACTGCTTTTGGCACAAATTATCCTCCCTGCTGCTGGGGATTTAGCCCCGCCGGTATTAGCGTACCTGTTGGCTATCCTCGCCATGGCGGTCGCAGCCGCAATGCACAAGGGCGACTCCACCCTGCTATTTGCCGGGGCTGTCATCTTTATGACTTCAGATACATTGATTGCTATTAACAAGTTCATCACCCCTCTACCGCTAGCCGATGCCGCTATCATGCTCACCTACTACAGTGCGCAACTGTGTATCCTGTACGGAATCCGCCGCGCCCAGGCATAATGCAAACGATCCGGGAAGGCAGTGGCAAGCCAACTAAACTTGTCTTCCCGCCCCATTTCAAAGAGGTACATAGCTCCCATGCTCGATTGGCGAAGTATCGATACCGTATTGCTGGACATGGACGGCACCCTGTTGGATTTGCATTACGACAATCATTTTTGGCTCACGCACCTGCCCAAGCGCTACGCTGAAGTCCACGGCTTTGACCCACAGGAAGCCCAGCTGAAGCTCGAGGCTGAGATCAATGCCCGCCGCGGCACTCTGGAGTGGTACTGCCTGGACTTCTGGGCGGAAAAACTGGAGCTGGATATCCTCAGCATATTGCGCGAGATCGAGACCCGCATCGCCCTGCGCCCTCACGCTGAGGCGTTTCTGAGCGGCCTGCAACAACTGCAAAAGCCCACCTACCTTGTGACCAATGCGCACCGTCAAGGGCTGGATCACAAGCTGGAGATCACCGGTATCGACCGCTGGTTTGACGGCATCATCTCCTCCCATGATTATGGGCATGCCAAGGAGAGTGCCAATTTCTGGGACTCCCTGCGAGATAACCTGGAATTTGATCCGGAAAACACCCTGTTTGTCGACGATAACCAATCTGTTCTGAGCGCGGCCCAGGACTACGGTATCGCCCACCTATTGTGTATTCGCCAACCGGATAGCCGCGGGCCCAAACGGGAAATCACCAACTTCCCGGCGATCCATCATTTTGATGAGATCATGGCTTTTAACCGCAGCAGACTGGACACCGGGTCCGCCTGATTTCACAAGGAAACCATGGAAAAAGTACGTATCGATAAGTGGCTCTGGGCCGCGCGCTTCTTTAAGACTCGCAGTATTGCCAAGCAAGCGATCGAAGGTGGAAAAGTCCACGCCGATGGCCAGCGGGTCAAAGCCAGCAAGGAAGTCACTACCGGTGTCAAACTGAGCATCCGCCAGGGCTGGGATTTACTGGAAGTTGAAGTAATCGCTCTATCGGATCAGCGGCGCGGCGCCGAGATTGCGCGCACCTTATACCGCGAGACCGAAGACAGTATCGCCCGCCGGGAAAAAGAGAAAACCGAGCGACAGGCAGCCAATGCCGGGATGCAACAGGAGCGACCCAATAAAAAGCAACGCCGCCAGATACACCGCTTCCTGCGGGAACAAGAGTAGACTCGGCAGACAAAAGTGGTGAAATTTCCGCCATTTCCCACTTTAGCTGCTAAACTGCCCCCACTCAACCGGATAGAAAACAGCCATGATGAAACGACTGATCGCCATTTCCCTGCTGATTTTGCTCGGTACCCAAACCGCCCTAGCAGACAGCCGAGAACACGAGCAGCTCAAGCGCTCAATCATCAAGATTTACACCACCGCCGCCGCCCCGGATTATTTCAACCCCTGGGCCCTGCTCAACCCCAAGCAGCTGTCCGGCTCCGGTGCCGTTATCCGCAACCAGCAAATTCTGACCAACGCACACGTAGTGGCCAACGGCAGCTTTATCCAGGTACAGCGCCACGGCGATGCCAAGAAATTCCGCGCCCGAGTGAAGTTTGTCTCTCACGATGCCGACCTCGCCCTGCTGACCGTCGATGACGAAAGCTTTTTCAACGATACTCGCCCCCTGACCCTGGGCAAATTGCCCGATCTGCAGGAAGAGGTCACCGTCTACGGCTATCCAATTGGCGGCAAATCCCTTTCGATTACCCGCGGAGTACTCTCCCGCGTGGAGCACCAATATTATGCCCATGCGGAAAGTTACCTGATGGCGGGCCAGATAGATGCGGCCATCAACCCGGGCAACAGCGGCGGTCCGGTTATCTCCAATGGCCGCATCGTCGGCGTGGCCATGCAAACCAATCAAAGTGCTGAAAACCTGGGCTACTTTGTACCGCCCAGCGTAATCGCTCATGTCTTAGAAGATGCCAAGGACAATGTTCACCAAGGGTTCCCCGAAATGGGGCTGGTAACCCAGAGCTTGGAAAGCCCATCGATGAAAAAGGCGGCCGGTCTCGAGGAAGACCAGGATGGCGCCATGATCGTAAAAGTGTTCGACAACTCCCCTGCGGCCGAAGTATTTAAACCCGGCGATGTTCTGCTAGAAGTCGATGGCTTTAAAGTAGCGGCGGACCGGACGGTGGAATGGAGGGAAAACCAGCGCACCAACTACCACTACGCCGTGGACCGCCACCATGTCGGTGAGCGTTTACCGGTGCGCTTCTCCCGCGATGGTAAAGAGCAGACCGCTGAGGTCACGCTGGCCGCAACACCTCCCTCACGCGCTATGGTGCTGGGAGAGCAATTTGACCGCCAGCCCCGCTACTATATCTATGGCGGAGTGGTCTTTGTGCCCCTTAACATGAATCTGATCAAACGCTGGGGCAAGAACTGGCACTCCAAAGCACCTATTGATTATCTCTATGCCCGCAATCAGTGGAGCAATGAGGAACGTCGTGAATTAGTTGTCGCCTTGAAAGTGTTGCCGGCCAATGTAAATCTCGGTTATCACGACTGGAAGAATTGGATTATCGACTCAGTGAATGGGCACAGCGTCAAAGACTTCGACGAGTTCGCTCAATTGATGGAGGGCAATAAACAGGACTTTGTGGATTTGCGCGATCGCTCCGGCTACCGGATGGTACTGGATGCAGCAGAGTCCCAGGAGCAGCAACCGCTGATTCTCCAGACCTACCATATCCCTCAGCGCCATTCACAGGGGCTGTTCAGCCAATTGGCTAACAAAGAAGAGTAGAAACTACAAAGGGCGAAGGACAGCCGTGAAGTTACAGTACTTATCCAGTATTTTCGGCGGCCTGCTTCTGGCCGCCAATGTTAGTGCCGGGGAACTATATCGTTGGGTCGATGAGGATGGCCGAGTACATTTTGGGGACCGCCCCCCAGCACATGCCGATGCCAAGAATGTCTCTGGTAACCTGACCCCCATCAACTCTGCCGATGCCACCACAGCCCCGCAGCGCAGCCAGTCAAAACAACCTCGGAATATCGAACAGCAATATCAGGAGCGCCTGAATCGCGAAGCACAAGAAAGACGCCAACAAGTGGATAAGGCGTGTAGCGAAGCCCGCAAAGACCTTGAGATTTTAAGGGGGCGAGTAATATTTTTAGATGATAACGGCAAGGAAATACGCCGCACCGAGAGGGAGCGGGAACAGATGGCAGAGGACTATCAACGCCAGGTAAATCTATATTGCGGCTAACTTTACCCGTCTCCACAGACGCGACTATCCCCCGTTGATCAGCGACAGCTACCATTTAGGCATATCCACCTCTAAAATCCTGCGGTTTTAATACCGAGAGCCCCCGACCTATGTCCGATCAGCTGGAACGCTTTATTTTCTCCAAACACGATATTCGCGGACAGGTGGTGACACTTACTGATTCCTACCGCGATGTACTGGAACACAATCCACTGCCTACACCAGTAGCCCGCCTGCTGGGGGAGTTCCTCACTGCAGCCAGCCTGCTTTCAACCACACTGAAGTTCGAAGGTGTCCTGAGCCTCCAGGCCCGTGGCGAAGGCGATGTGCCGATGATTATGGCGGAGTGCACTCACCACAGCGACCTGCGCGGCATCGCCCGAGTTGCCGAGGGTGCACAAATCGACGAAAACGCCACCCTGCGCGATATGATCGGCCCCCGTGGAGCCCTGGCCATTACCCTTGAGCCAAAGCGCGGTGAGCGCTATCAAGGTGTGGTTCCCATGGAGCAAGACAACCTGGCCGGCTGCCTGGAAGACTACTTTAAGCAATCGGAACAGCTGGCTACCCGCGTATGGCTGGAAAGCAGTGACAATACCGTCGCCGGTCTTATGTTACAGATTCTGCCGGGCAATAATGCCGCCACGGAAGAGGAAAATCAGGACGCCTGGGAAACAGCGATTCACTTGGCGGAGACCGTAACTGACGAGGAGTTATTTACCGTTCCCCACCCAGAGCTGATTCACCGCCTATTCCACCAATTGGAGCCGGCAACCCTGGGTACCGACACTATTCGCTTCAAGTGCAGCTGCTCGAGAGAGCGCAGCGCCCGCGCGCTGGTTTCCCTGGGTGCAGAGGATGTCTACCGCCTGCTGGAAGAGCAACAGGGTGAGATTATCGCGGACTGCCAATTCTGTAACACCCAGTACCGCTTTGACCGGGACCAAATTGAGTCACTCCTCAACGCTCCCCCCCACACTCTTCACTAATCCGCGCAGGGCTGCGCAACCGCCAAATCCTCAGCGCAGCCCTGCCACCTGCCCCTGTTAAATTCAGAAAAAGAATAATCAAGAACTGGGTCATTAATATCATGAATTTAAGTCGACATTATTTTCCATGACAGCGCTGTCATTGACTACAAAATAGCCATAGTTGGTATCCGCATATTTTGAATTTTGCAATAATGCGCCCCCAAAATTTTCTACGGCTGTCTAAACCTTGGGCAGCCCCATTTTATTTACTGTCCAACTTTCACGGGTATTCCACGAATGGCACAGATCGACGACTCCGCGATGGTCTTCAAGAACCTATCACCGGCACAATTGGTAGAGCAGGCTCTGACGCGCGGCGAGGGCAAGCTGTCAGATACAGGCGCTCTGGTGACTGAAACCGGCGCACGCACCGGTCGCTCCCCGGCTGACCGCTTTGTTGTAGAAGAGCCCTCCACTGCCGACAGCATCGCCTGGGGCAACGTCAACCGTCCTTTCCCGCAGGATAAGTTTGACGCCCTGTGGGATCGTGTAGAGGCTTTTGTTGCCGGTCACGATACTTTTGTTCAGCACCTGCATGTGGGCCAGGATGAAGACCACTACCTGCCAGTGGTAGTGACCACCCAAACTGCATGGCACAACCTGTTCGGCCGCAACATGTTTATCCGCGCCGAAAAGTACAACCCCAAGTCCAAGGAAGAGTGGCAAATCCTGCACGCTCCTCACTTTGTCTGTGAGCCCGAGCGCGATGGCACCAACTCCGAAGGCTGCGTAATTATCAACTTCGGTCAGCGCAAAGTACTGCTGGCCGGTATGCGCTACGCCGGCGAAATGAAAAAGGCAATGTTCTCCGTACAGAACTTCCTGCTGCCGGAAAAAGACGTAATGCCCATGCACTGCGCGGCTAACGTCGGCGAAGATGGCGATACCTGCCTGTTCTTCGGCCTGTCAGGTACCGGCAAGACCACCCTGTCCGCAGATCCCGAGCGCTACCTGATCGGTGACGATGAGCACGGCTGGACCAAGGGTGCCGTCTTCAATATGGAAGGTGGCTGCTACGCTAAAACCATCGACCTGAGCCAGAAAAATGAGCCGGTAATCTGGGATGCCATTCGTTTCGGCGCCATCGTTGAAAACGTGGTAACCAACGATCACGGCACTGCTGACTACTGCGACACCAGCCTGACTGAAAACGGTCGCTGCTCCTACCCGCTGGAGCACGTCGAAATGCGTCAGCTGGAAAACCGCGCTGGCGAGCCGAAGAACGTTATCTTCCTGACTTGCGATGTATCCGGCGTACTGCCACCGGTATCCATCCTCTCCAAAGAGGCTGCGGCTTACCACTTCCTGTCTGGCTACACCGCCCGCGTAGGCTCCACCGAGCTGGGCGCAGAGGCCGGTATCCACCCGACTTTCTCCACCTGCTTTGGCGCGCCGTTTATGCCCCGTGCACCGCGCGAATACGCAGACCTGCTGATGAAGCGCATAGAAGAGTTCGGCTCCAAGGTCTACCTGGTAAACACCGGTTGGACCGGCGGCTCCGGCGACAACGGCAAGCGCTTCCCGATTCCGGTAACCCGCGCTGTCGTTGCCGCTATCCAGAGCGGCGCCCTGGAAGGCGTTGCCACTGAGCACCTGGATGCCCTGAACCTGGATATCCCGATGGAAGTGCCCGGCGTGGACAAGTCTTACCTGAACCCTCGTGAAGCCTGGGCTGACAAAGCTGCTTACGACGATCAGGCAGGCAAGCTGGCCAAGCTGTTCGCCGAGAACATTGAGAAGTTCAATGTCAGCGAAGACGTTAAAAATGCAGGCCCTAAAGCCTAAGTAGAGGTTGTCGGGCACAGTGCGCTGTCCGTGACCCAAAAGCCGCTGCTCCCCCGGGACCAGCGGCTTTTTTTGTGGCTGATCCCAAGCCCGCAGCCCGTCGATTTTTGCGGCTATAGTGAGTAAACAGGCGCCGACGATTTTAGCGTCGGTGGAATAACTCTCTCAGCAGCAATCGCGAGCACTATGTCCGCAGGTAACTCGTTTACTCGCTTCGAAACTCTGTTCCCACACAAGCCGCCCGGACAAAGAGTCAATCGGGTGGTCGTCAGTGCCCTCACTTTAATACTCAGTGCCATCCTGTTTACCCTCTGGCTCTACCTATTCCTCTCCTCGCAAGAGAAGTCCTATGTCGAGCAGCGTGGCTATCGCATCGCCAACGAGGAGACCTTTAACAAATTCCTGCGAGAGGGCAGTAACCGCTCCAGCGTACAAGCACTCAATCAATTGCTTCGGGACCGGGGTGTCGCCGAGGTTTTTCCTATTCGTGATCTTCTGCGACAGGGGGGGGACTGGCTGGAACTGGGGGAGCCCCCATTCGCCATTCCGCCCAGGGACCAGTGGTCCAATATTGTGAAAACCCTCACCCTGGTGCGAGACCAGGTAATACCGCTAATTGGCCCTGTCACTGTGGTTTCCGCCTACCGCACTGATGCCTACAACCGAAAACTTGCGACCGAAGACCAGCCCCGCCACCGTGACTTTTGCGGGCTGGACTTAATTCCGAATTCCAATATCGGTAAAAACGAACTCGCTGAAGAGCTAAGCACACTGCACGCACGCCTCGGTCCCGACAGCAATGTCGGGATGGGCCTGATTGACGATGTCCTGTTTCATGTCGATACCTGTGGCTATCGCACCTGGTAATTGAGGGAGCTGCCCGATGGTTATGCAAAGTAACAAAGAGTGCGTAGAAATCGGCCAGCGTCAACTGCGCCGGCGGATCATCATCATTGGGGCAATCGCACTGGCGATTCTCACCGGTCTATTTGTTTTTACTTACGAACGAGCGCGCGAGGCTGATGACCGGGTGAAATCCCCTATCGATATCCTACCGCTGCTAATGATCCCGGAGGTTTACGATATCCAGGGCTATCCGGCAGCTTCCGAGAGGGTATTCAGCCGCTTCCTGAGCAAAGGCAATAACCATGCACGCTTTACTCAACTCAAAAAATTCCTGCGCTCCAACCGGGTTGAACAGGTTGTGCAACCCTATGAGCTATTGCGTCAGGGCAGTGACTGGCAGGATTTGGACGAACCCGCATTCGCCATCCCTCCCAAGGAGCTCTGGTGGGGCATCGTAAATACTTTGCGGGTAATCGAGCGGGAAATAGTGCCCCGCGTCGGCCCGGTAACTGTGGTCTCCGGGTGGCGTACGGTAGATTACAACCGTAAGGCCGGAGGTTCCAAGGGAAGTAAACACCTGCATTTCTGCGGGCTGGATATAGTTCCGAAAAAGAAGTTCTCCCGAGAGCAATTGGTGCCCGTACTGAGGGATATCCACAAGCGCAACGGCCGCGAGTGGCAAATGGGCCTGGGAATTTATCGGGGCATTCGATTTCACGTGGATACGTGCGGATATAGACGCTGGTAAAACCCCACTGCATCTGCTTAGATAGAGCAAAAATTAGGCGCCCTACCACTGGGCTGCCGAAAGAGAAGCAGAGGAAGTCGCAGTGCAAGAAAAACTGGAAAGGCGCTCATTTATATTGACCTTGTTATTGGTCAGCGTAGCTTTTTTACTCCTAATAAAACCCTTCTTTACCCCTATTTTTTGGGCTTGTGCCACCGCACTGATTTTCTATCCCGTTTACCGTCTGCTGATGCAGCGCTTTCCCAATTCGCCTAATTTAATGGCTCTGCTAACCCTGTTTATGTGTATCGTTCTATTGGTGATACCCGTATTGGTAGTGGCCACCTCTTTTATTAATGAAGCGGTAACTCTTTATCACCGGATTCAGGAAGGACAAATTGATGTTTCTAAATCCTTTGAGCAGATTCGCAGTGCTTTCCCCAGGGTTAACAGCACACTCGAAAATATTGGCGTGGATGTCGAGGAAGCCAAGCAGCGCCTGATGGGTGGTGTGATGAATGCCGGTAGCTTCGTCGCAAAAAATGCGATTGAAGTCGGACAGAATACTGTTAACTTTTTCGTTATGTTGGGCTTAATGCTCTACCTCACCTTCTTCCTGATTCGCGATGGTGAAAGGCTGGTAAACCTGATTATCCACGCCCTGCCACTGGGTGATGAGCGCGAGCACCTTTTGCTGGCAAAGTTTGCTGAAGTCACTCGCGCAACCATCAAAGGAAATCTGGTAGTCGCTATTACCCAGGGCGGCTTGGGCGGAATTATTTTCTGGGTGCTGGGCTTACCGGCACCGGTGCTTTGGGGTGTTTTAATGACCCTGTTGTCATTATTGCCCGCCGTCGGTGCCGCATTGATCTGGTTCCCCGCTTCTATCTACCTCTATGCTATTGGCGAACCTATGAAGGCAACGATTTTACTCGCCTATGGTTTCACCGTGATCAGCCTGGTAGATAACCTGTTGCGCCCAATATTGGTCGGTCGAGACACAAAACTCCCTGACTATTTAGTGCTTTTCTCCACTGTCGGCGGTCTGTTTATGTTTGGAATCAGTGGCTTTGCGATAGGGCCTCTGCTCGCTGCATTATTCCTCGCCTTCTGGGAGATTTTTATGCGTGAGTTTGTGCATCCCGAAGATGTCTTAATGCCACAAAAACCTGAAGATCTTTAACCTGTTCCCCGGGGCGGAAAAGCCTTAATTCCGCCCCATCCTATTAATATGCAAAGTCAGTTCACACAACAGCTCAGGGGGCAGCCTCCTGTACCTCTTTTAGCTGCAAATTGAGATCGCTCATCGGCGACTGATCAACCAGCAGTGCTCCCTCGTTTGCCCGATCCAAGTCCGCCACCAGTAAAATCACTGTTGAGAAAGTCAGGGCTAAAGCTACAACTACCTGGGCAGATCCCCCGCGACTTATACCCAACTGGTATCCAATTGCCAGCATCGCCAAAATGGTCATGAAGTACAGGGATAGCCAGAGTGGACCCGGTATACGATATTGCAGCCCAACCACAACCCTGGCACGGTGCAGATCTACCATCCCGTTAACCTGCTCGGCAAACTGGCGTAAATAATCGGCGTTGTAATCCTGTGCGATATGCGCCTCGATCAAACGCCAAAGAGCTTTGTGAATTTCCTCACTGCGAGCTACATCTTCCGGAGTGACGGCGATTGATGGGTCAATATCCCTGAGATTTACATATTCAGCTATTAAGTCTCGCGCCTTATTCCGCTTATCCAATTGCAGAAAGCTCGCATTCAAATATGCGGCCTGAATGGTATTTACCTCCTGCAACAGCAATGCCTTGCGTTCATTAAATCGGTCGGCTGTCATATCAAGGAATCTCTGAATAACTCCGTGATACCTCTGGCATGCAGAGCGGTTCACAATCAAGGCGCGGCTTCGCAGGAATGTCCAGACCTTTCAAGAAGTCGTAACGCGGAGTGTGAATCGCTCTGCAAGCCCCGAAGGGCGGGCCTTGAAGGCCACAGCTGCTGCGTTGCAGCCCTTGCAAAGGGCTAGAGCCATTCGCGGCAAGCTGCGCCTAACATCTGCAGCCTTCAAGACCCGCAGAGGCATTACGGGGTTATTCAGAGGTTCCTTAGGTAAATGCCAAAACGAATACGACCAGGCCCAAAGTGGCAGCTACCGCACTACCGAGAGAAGCGTCCTCCTTGATACTGGCTTTCGATACCCGCCGCCGCCCCAGATAAATTCCCACAGCTAAAGCGCAAAGCACTACGGCAACTGAAATGGTATAGATCAGTGGAAGTGGCAGAGTATAGAAAAGGCTGTCAAAGCGCATTTAAGCCCCTGCAAAACGGCAAGTCCAAACAGTGCATTGACGCACCAATTTTCTTACTTTGGCGCATAAAGCATAGCAGTTATAGAAGAGCTATTGGCCAGTTAGACCTTAGGGCAGTAGCATAGGCGTATCGGTAAACTACAAGGGAAATATTCGTGAAATATCTGCTGACTTTCTTAATTACGGCGTTTATCAGCCTTCCCAGCCTCGCTCTGGAAGTTGGTGAAATGGCGCCAAATTTTACTCTGCAGGGGTCTGATGGCCAAACCCACACATTGGCGGACCTCCAAGGCAAAAGCGCTGTTGTGATCGCCTGGTTTCCCAAGGCATTCACCCGTGGCTGCACCATAGAGTGTAAATCGCTCGCCCAAAACGGTCATAAAATTAAAGCCTATGAAGTCACCTACTTTATGGCCAGTACAGATGATCTTAACGATAACACCCGGTTTGCTGAAGAAAGCGAAGCGGACTTCCCGTTACTCAGTGACCCCACCGGTGAAACGGCTAAAGCGTACGATGTACTTGTTCCCGTAATGAATATCGCCCGTCGCGTTACCATTTATATCGGTAAAGATGGACGAATTAAAAAAATTGACAAGGATATTAAGCCGGCTACCAGCGCAGAAGATATAGCGCGAACGCTTGGTGAATTGGGTGTTAAAAAGGAGTCAGCCTGATAATAAATAGTCCGGAGCGACTAAGAAGCCTCTGAATATACGATGAAATAGCCCAATGCTCTATTGGGCTATTGGGAATCAATGACAAAAGATATCCCAAAACAGCAATCCCGCCCTTCAAATTCATCCAACCACTTGCAGACATTTAACGTAACCTCTCCACGGCTGGATTTATCGACATACTCTTGCAGGTGCTCGGGTTTCCCTGAGGAAAAAACCCGATCATCCGCAGCTTTTAATGCATCAGCATTATTTGACCAGGGAAGTTCCCGGTCTGTCTTACCAATGACTTCACCACCAGCCAATTGACATATTTGGCGATTACCCCATAGATATACGCCTGTTTGATCTTTTACCCAAAATAAAAATGGAACCTCGGCAACTACTCGCAATTCATCAGCAGTCATATCGCCTATACCACCCAGACATTATCAATTAAGTCTGATTTTAGCAGGCAATTAGCATATCGTTCAGGCTATCTCCAAATAGCTAAATTCAGGGGCTTATTTCATTGAATAAAAACCTATAAGGAGAAAAATAAATTAAATTAGAGAGCCTCTGAATAACTCCGTGATACCTCTGGCCTACAGACTTATTCAGAGACGTCTTAGATAGGTCTTCCTATCTTATCCAGAAAGACCTTATGCGTTATTTATTCTCCGCCTATCTCCAGCTCTTTTAATTTTCGCGTCAAGGTATTTCTACCCCATCCCAACAGATCAGCTGCATCGCGTTTGCGCCCCGCCGTATGCTTTAGAGCAATTTCTATCAGTGCACGTTCGAATGCAGGAACAGCCTCATTTAAAATTTCACGCTGGCCGGAAGACAGGGCCTGGTCGGCCCATAGGCGCAGAGCTTTTTGCCAATCCGCCGGTGTTTCTGTCGCCACTCCCTGTTGGTGTAACTCCTGTGGTAAATCTTCAATATGCACCTCGCGCCCGGAGGCCATCACGGTAATCCAGCGACAGGTATTTTCCAGTTGTCGTACATTACCGGGCCAATCCAGCCCAGAGAGGTACTCCTCAGTTTCCTTGGTTAGGATCTTTGACTCCACCCCCAGATCTTTTGCCGCAGCATTAAAGAAATGCCTCACCAATCGCGGAATATCCTCACGGCGATCCGCGAGTCTTGGAATATGGATGCGAATAACATTCAGGCGGTGAAACAGGTCCTCGCGAAATTTATGCTGACATACCAACTCTTCCAGATCCTGGTGAGTCGCCGCAATAATACGCACATCCACTTTGACCGGGGTGTGGCCACCGACACGGTAAAATTCACCATCAGCCAACACGCGCAATAACCGGGTTTGCGTATCTGCGGGCATATCACCAATTTCATCTAGAAACAGGGTGCCACCATTGGCCTGTTCAAAACGTCCGGCACGCTGGGAGCTGGCACCGGTAAAGGCCCCTTTTTCATGGCCAAATAATTCAGACTCCATCAGGTCCTTGGGTATAGCCGCCATGTTCAATGCAATAAATGGCTTATCCCTGCGCGGACTGTGATTGTGCAGAGCCTGCGCCACCAACTCCTTACCGGTACCGGATTCACCGTTGATTAAAACCGTGATGTTGGAATGAGACAAACGGCCAATCGCACGGAAGACCTCCTGCATCGCCGGCGCTTCTCCAATGATTTCTTTACTACCCTGACCATTTTCCGGCTCAACCTGCTCTTCAGCACGTTGCTCACTAGCGTGCATCAAGGCGCGTCGGGTTACCGCTACGGCCTCATCAATATCAAATGGCTTGGGCAGGTATTCAAAGGCGCCCCCTTGATAAGCGGCTACAGCGCTATCCAGGTCCGAGTGCGCAGTCATAATAATTATCGGCAAGCTCGGTCGTTCAGCCTGGAAGCGCTGTAACAATTTAAAACCATCGGAACCCGGCATACGAATATCGCTAATTACCACATCCGGTGAATCACTGTAAAAATCATCCAGGGCGCGATCACCACTTTCGTAGCACTGGGTATCAATCCCCTCACGCGATAGCGCTCTTTCCAGCACCCAGCGGATTGATCTGTCGTCGTCAATAATCCAAACGCGATTACTCATTCTCTAGGTTCCTGTATTTGCTAATTCGGTAGTCAGGGGGAGATAAATTTGGAAAATGCTACGGCCGGGTTGGCTGTCACACTTAATCAACCCCTTGTGCTGATTGATAATGTTCTGGGAAATCGAAAGTCCAAGACCTGAACCCTCGGCGCGGCCGGAGATCATCGGGAAGAATATCCGCTCGCGAATTTCCTCCGGTATGCCCGGGCCGTTATCTTCAATTTCAATACGGCAGACCAATGGGCAATTGCGGCGGCCAATGGTGAATTGGCGCTGGATACGCGTGCGCAGTACCATCTCCCCACTGCTGAGACCAATACTTTCATCGATGGCTTGCATGGCATTGCGGGCAATATTGAGCAGCGCCTGAATCAATTGTTCGCTATCTGCGGGGACATCGGGAATAGACGGATCGTAGTCCCTGCGAATTTGAAGCTCACCGATACACTCTGCATCCAGCAACTGGGCAACCCGCTCCAGAACCTCGTGCACATTAACCGGTTGTAGTACTACCGGCTGACGTGGCCCCAATAAACGGTCAACCAGATTGCGCAGGCGATCCACTTCCTCAATGATAATCTGTGTATATTCGTCTAATTCCCGGTCCGGCAACTCGCGCTGCAATAGTTGTGCAGCCCCACGGATACCACCGAGGGGGTTCTTGACCTCATGGGCCATACCGCGAACCAGGTTTCGTGTCGTTTCCTGGGCGCTGAGCAGCGCGTCTTCCCTGGCAATCCGCAACAGGCGATCCATCGGCTGCACTTCCACAAGCAACACGGAAAACTCGGGGACCGGGCTGACTGAGTAATCCACAGTTCGGGTTTCAAGATTATTCAGTCGCCAACTGGCGCGGCGGACTGTGTACTTCTCATTTTTTCGCAGCGCTTCCCGCATCGCCTCGTAGGCAGCCGGAGACTCTTTCACCACCTCCTCCAACATCGAGCCTTTGACTCGGGTACTGGAAGCGGCCAACAAGTCCTCAGCGGCATTGTTCAAGTAGCAAAGCGATAAGTTTTCATCCAATACCAACACTGCGGAAGTCAGGCTATCGAGTAATTGGCGCAACTGGCGATCATTCAGCATTCACAAAATTTCCGGTTCATTCCGAGGCTCTGACCAAACTCCATTTAGTCACCCCCAGCAGACAAGTGCTGTATCCAGTCAGTGCAAAAAGCAAACCAAAATGGCGCATAAGCTGGCATTTACCGGCCGGCGTAGCTACAACCGGACACATTCAGTGCGCAGCTAGCTGTAGTGACATAGCGAGTTACCGAGCTCAAAAAATACGATGCCGCCAGCCACAAGGAGAATGCACCACAACGGTGCAAAGGTCAAAAAACAGACAGTTGGGGTTAGACGTAAACAGGAAGTGAGGGGGCTGCAGGATTTGCGGGAGCTTTCGCTCGCCGTTAATCAACCCCGAGCTATGGGGCGCTTCACATAAATGGTGACCACTTTGGACTGAGCCAGCACCTGCCCATTCGAGCCCACCAAGACGGCCTGTAAGGTATGAGTTCCTCTCTCAAGGGCCGAAATATCCAAGGCATTACCGTACGCACTCCCCTGCCAACGTTGGCCATCAATAATCGCATAAAAACTCGAACCCTCTGGGTAGGCTGGAGTTACTTGTATCTGTAGCGCGATCAGGGTTTGCCCAGGGGGGATCGTGGCCTCATTGATTGGGCTCACAATCTGGATAGAAACAGGCTCAGAACTTTCACCTTTGGTGTTCGGAGACAATTTTCGGGAGGGTAGTTGCCTCGGCAAGGCGATCGGCTGGACATTGAGCGGGGTTAATTCAACCTCTTCCGAGCTGCCGTTTGGTGGCGGTGTATCGCTAAAGGTTATCTGGCCGTCGGGACCCACTATTTTATAAATAGCGCCACTTTCTGCGGAGGCTACCACAGCCACTAGGAGCAAAATCAATAAAACAGCTCTCAGTAGTGTTTGCACTCCCAACATGCTATTGGCCATCCTTTAACTCCTCTCCTACGCCAGTCATAGAGATTTTCATACTATCGGCACCGTTTTTTACAGATACAAAATACTGCGCCTTTAAGTCCCAGCCGACAGTGTACCCGCAATAAAAAAGCCCGCACCAGAGTGGCGCGGGCTTTTCGAGAACGGCTCGACGGCATCACAGAGATGCCGGTCGCCATTACACAGAGTAGTACATATCGAACTCGACCGGGTGAGTGGTCATGTTCAGACGCTCTACTTCTTCACGCTTCAGCTCGATGTAGGCATCGATAGCATCGTTAGTGAATACACCACCGGCTGTCAGGAACTCACGATCCTGGTCCAGAGCATCCAGGGCGCCTTCCAGGCTGGAAGCGACAGTCGGGTACTCAGCCAGCTCTTCCGGCGGCAGATCGTACAGATCCTTGTCCGCAGCATCGCCAGGGTGGATCTTGTTCTTGATACCGTCGAGACCCGCCATCAGCAGTGCGGCGAAAGACAGGTATGGGTTGGCGGTCGGGTCCGGGAAGCGAGTCTCGATGCGCTTGCCTTTCGGGGAGGGCACGAAAGGAATACGGATAGACGCAGAGCGGTTGCGCGCAGAGTAAGCCAGGATTACCGGCGCTTCGAAGCCAGGTACCAGACGCTTGTAAGAGTTGGTGGAAGCGTTACACAGCGCGTTCAGGGCGCGAGCGTGCTTAACGATACCGCCGATGTAGTACAGAGCAGCTTCGGACAGACCAGCGTAGGCGTCACCGGCAAACTGGTTTACGCCATCCTTGCTAAAGGACTGGTGAACGTGCATACCGGAACCGTTATCGCCAACCAACGGCTTGGGCATAAAGGTCGCGGTCTTGCCGTAGGCGTGGGCAACGTTGTGTACAGCGTACTTGAGAATCTGTACTTCGTCCGCTTTCTTGGTCAGGGTGTTGGCGGCAACGCCGATCTCACACTGGCCAGCAGTACCCACTTCGTGGTGATGCACTTCTACGCGCAGGCCCATTTGCTCCATCGCAGAACACATAGCGGCGCGAACGTCGTGCAGGGAATCCACCGGAGGAACCGGGAAGTAACCACCTTTAACGCCGGGGCGGTGACCAATATTGCCTTCGGCAAAGTTGTGACCAGAGGACCAGGCTGCTTCTTCGGAGTTGATCTTGTAGAAGGCGCCACCCATTTCGGCACCCCAGGTAATATCGTCGAATACGAAGAACTCGGGCTCGGGACCGAACAGAGCGGTGTCACCCAGACCAGTGGACTTCAGGTATTCCTCAGCGCGCAATGCGATGGAGCGAGGATCGCGCTCGTAACCCTGACCAGTAATTGGGTCGACGATGTTACAGCGAATGATAACAGTGCTCTCATCGGTGAAGGGGTCGAGGAAAGCTGTCTCGTCGTCCGGCATCAAGATCATGTCGGATTCGTTGATGCCCTTCCAACCGGCGATGGAAGAACCATCGAACATTTTGCCTTCTTCAAAGAACTCACCGTCAACTTCCGACGCAGGGATGGAAACGTGTTGTTCTTTACCCTTGGTATCGGTAAAGCGCAGGTCTATCCATTTCGCTTCACTTTCATTAATCAAACCGAGCGTTTTCGCTGACATTGCAGTCCTCCAGGTCTTGAAAAGTAATTGGTCGCTATGCCTTGCTGTCGCTGCCGGCATTCACTCTCTACCTGGCGTGAAATAAAGCAAGGAGTGTGCCAAATTAGGGCAATCGCCTCATAGTCCCGGTTGGCGCCGGTGCGAGCCCCAGCAAAGTGCTGACGCAGCCAGGATAGATGTATTGTGGCCGAGCAGCCACATAAATACGCACCAAAATAGATCATATTTGCTCTCGCTTCGCCCGCAAACAGTGCACAACCAACTTGGCTCCGGCTAGTTTATAATGCCGCACCTTCTATCAACATGCGGTACCCCACGGATTCCCATGCACTTTGTCGTCAAGTTTTTTCCAGAGATCACCATCAAGAGCAACCCTGTGCGCAAGCGCATGTCGCGCCAGCTCAAGGACAACCTGCAGCGCCTGCTGCGCCAGCTGGACGACCGTATCCAGGTGCGCAAGGATTGGGAAAAGATCGATGTGATCGCGCCCGATGCTGTGTCCCACCTGGGTGGACGTATCGAGGAGGTGCTCTCTCACACCCCCGGCATCGCCAACTTCTCCCGCGTGCGCCAGTTCCCCCTGGGTGACCTGCACGACATGTACGAGAAAACCCTGTCGGTTTGGGGCGCAGCCCTGAAAGACAAGACTTTCTGTGTACGGGTTAAACGCACCGGCAAACACGACTTCCAGTCCCTGGATGTGGAACAGTATGTGGGCGGCGGCCTCAACAAGAATACCGAGGCATCCGGAGTCAAACTGAAAAACCCCGACATCACCGTTAAACTGGAGATCCGCCACGACAAGCTCAACGTGATCGAAGAGCAACATCCCGGCCTGGGCGGCTTCCCCCTGGGCACGCAAGACCCGGTTTTGTCGCTGGTATCCGGTGGCTTCGACTCTACCGTGGCCAGTTACATGACCATGAAGCGTGGTATCCGCACCCACTTCCTGTTCTTCAACCTGGGCGGACGCCAGCACGAGCTGGGCGTGAAAGAAGTCGCCTACTACCTGTGGAACAAATACGGCGCTTCCCACCGGGTGCGCTTTATCACCGTGCCGTTTGACGAAGTAGTGGCAGAGATTCTCGAGCGGGTCGACGATTCCCATATGGGCGTCATTTTGAAACGCATGATGCTGCGCGCTGCCGATGTAATCGCCAAGGAGCTGGAGGTGGACGCCGTAGTCACCGGTGAAGCCATCGCCCAGGTTTCCAGCCAGACCCTGAAAAATCTGTCGGTGATCGACAGTGTTACCAATACCCTGGTTTTGCGCCCACTGATCACCACCGACAAGACCGATATTATCCGTACCTCCCGGGCCATCGGCACCGAAGAGTTTGCCGCCAATATGCCGGAGTACTGCGGCGTTATCTCGGTAAAACCCACCACCCGCGCCAAGATTGAAAAAGTGGAGTCCGAGGAAAACCGCTTCGATTTCACCGTCCTCGATCGCGCTATCAGCAATCGGGTGATGCAAAATATTGATCAGGTGATCGAAGAAGTCGATGGCGAAGCACCGGATGTGGAGATCCGCGAAGAGCCGGGCAGCGCCGTGGTAATCGATATCCGCCACCCGGATGAAGAGGAGCTGGACCCACTGGAGCTAGGCTGTGAGGTGCAGACTATTCCCTTCTACCGCCTCAACAACAGCTTCGCCCACCTGGACCAGGAACGCGAGTACCTCCTGTATTGCTCCAAAGGCGT
Source organism: Microbulbifer maximicatervae (SeqCode) (assembly GCF_052467815.1). Lineage (NCBI taxonomy): Bacteria > Pseudomonadati > Pseudomonadota > Gammaproteobacteria > Cellvibrionales > Microbulbiferaceae > Microbulbifer > Microbulbifer maximicatervae (SeqCode). The sequence continues at coordinate 1,711,658 of NZ_CP174326.1, read as the reverse complement.
TATGAGCCGCCTGCACGCCTCACACCTGCTGGACGAAGGTTTTCGCAATGTGGGCGTGCTGCGCCCGCTGATTCCCCACAGACCGGAAACCATTAAGAAGTAACTTCTGCTCAAGGCGCGGGCAATCACCGCCCGCGCGGGTTTTAAAGCGATCAGCGCCCCGGGGCGGTGATTTTTTACTCAAAATCACTCCCAATTGTCATGCGGCCCCCCTATAATCGCCGCCTTTGGCCGGAATGCTGCTGTAGAAACCCCGCAGGCCCCCGCCCCGACTTACCAAGATTTAACGCCCAGAGGCCCCCAGTGATAGAGAATCTGCGCAATATTGCGATTATCGCCCACGTAGACCATGGCAAAACCACCCTTGTGGACAAGCTGTTGTCCCAGTCCGGCACTCTCGACCGCCGCGACGAAGGCGCCGAGCGCGTCATGGACTCCAACGATCAAGAGCGTGAGCGTGGCATCACCATCCTGGCGAAAAACACCGCTATCCGCTGGAATGACTACCGCATCAATATTGTCGACACCCCAGGGCACGCCGACTTCGGCGGCGAGGTAGAGCGCGTACTGTCCATGGTGGATTCAGTTCTGCTGCTCGTAGACGCAGTAGATGGCCCCATGCCGCAGACCCGCTTCGTAACCCAGAAGGCGTTTGAGCAGGGCCTCAACCCGATCGTGGTGATTAACAAGATCGACCGCCCCGGCGCTCGCCCCGACTGGGTGATGGACCAGGTATTCGACCTGTTCGACAGCCTCGGCGCCACCGACGAGCAGTTGGACTTCCCGGTTGTCTACGCCTCCGCCCTGAACGGCATCGCCGGTCTCGACGACACCGACCTGGCCGACGATATGACGCCGCTGTTCCAGATGATTGTGGACAAGGTTGAGCCCCCGAAGGTTGACCCCACCGGCGCCTTCCAGATGCAGGTTTCCGCTCTGGACTACTCCAGCTACGTAGGCGTAATCGGCGTTGGCCGTATCACTCGCGGTACCCTGAAGCCGAACCAGCAAGTGGTAGTTCTCGATCGCGAGGGCAACTCGCGCAAAGCCAAGGTCCTGCAGGTTATGGGTTACCTCGGCCTGGAGCGTGTAGAAGTGGAGCAAGCCAGTGCTGGCGATATCGTGTGTATCACCGGTGTGGGTGAGCTAAATATCTCCGATACCCTGTGCGATCTGGATACTCCAGAAGCCCTGCCCGCCCTGAGCGTGGACGAGCCCACCGTAAGCATGACCTTCCAGGTCAACGACTCCCCCTTTGCTGGCCAGGACGGCAAGTTCGTTACCTCGCGCAACATCAAAGAGCGTCTTGACCAGGAGCTGATTCACAACGTGGCCCTGCGTGTAGAGCAAGGCGACTCTCCTGATAAGTTCAAGGTTTCCGGCCGTGGCGAATTGCACTTGTCTGTCCTGATCGAATCCATGCGCCGAGAAGGTTTCGAGCTGGGCGTTTCCCGCCCCGAAGTGGTGCAGAGAGAGGTCGACGGAGAGATCCACGAGCCTTATGAAGAAGTGGTTATCGATGTTGAGGAACCTCATCAGGGGCCCATTATGGAAGAGCTGGGCCTGCGCAAGGCCGATCTCACCAATATGGAGCCCGATGGCAAAGGTCGCGTGCGCCTAACCTTTATCGTGCCCTCGCGCGGCATGATCGGCTTCCGCTCCCAATTCCTTACCATCACCAGTGGTTCTGGCATTATGACCAGTATCTTCGACCACTACGGTCCGGTGAAGCAAGGTGAAGTGGCCAAGCGCATCAACGGTGTACTGGTTTCCATGGTCAAAGGCAAAACCCTCGCCTATGGTCTGTTCGCACTGCAAGATCGTGGTCGCCTGTTCCTGGGCCACGGCGAAGAGGTCTACGAAGGCCAAATCGTCGGTATTCACTCCCGTGGCAACGACCTGGTGGTAAACCCCACCAAGGCTAAACAGCTCACTAATGTGCGCGCGTCAGGTACTGACGATGCACTCACTCTGTCACCACCCATTCGTCATACCCTTGAGCAGGCTCTGGAATTTATCGAAGACGATGAATTGGTAGAAGTGACTCCTAACTTTATCCGCCTGCGCAAGAAAATTTTGCAGGAAAATATGCGCAAGCGCGCGAAGAAATAATTAGTATTTTCTTCAACTTTAAAAAGGGCCCCCTGGGCCCTTTTTTGTTTTACCATTTCATGACATCCTCAACCCCTGAAGAGAGATAATCAAAAACTGCTCCGTAGCAACATTACATAGTAAAGAGGTGATTGATTAACTCGACAGCGGCCGTGCTGCACTAAACTGCGGGGGAGACTACCTGCAAGAGGCCGCAAATAACGCTCGCCAGTAACCGGTATTTTTCTCCCACCTCTTAACTTAAAAAGGAAATTTATTTTCTTTTTATATTAAATAATCGACCATTTTTATCGTTGACCTGCTCAAATATTTATTCCTGGAAGGTGCAATTAAATTTATGTACGCACTTTTTATTGTCCCCTTCACAAAATTACAGCAGAAATAAATATAGCCACTCAGCCACTGTTCTCCGTGGCTTGCACATTTATTTCACATTTTCCCGCGGAACTTTTACCCCGCCATTTATTCCAATTTTTTCAAATATAACGACAAATCTCTTCATACATAAATAAGACCTATGGGAGGTCAATCTAATGTTTTCTTTCCTGCAATCCCAGGATCGAACAGGGATGTTGAAGGGCAGCCGCAGTGAGCGCGGATTTAATAAACTTGGGTTTAAATTAAAAGCAGCAGCAGCTCTCGCAGCAGCAATCGCCATCAGCGGAAATGTCAGCGCACAAGAAACTGAAAAACGTGTATCTGCCTATTGGGCCGATTGGGAATATTGGGCCGACTCGTCCTTCACCCATGACAACGTGGATTTCTCCAAGCTCACTCACGTTCAGTACGCCTTTGCCTGGAATGACGAAAACGGCAACATCTACTTTACCGATCCCTACGTTTTCTACGGCCTGGGCGCCCAATCATTTTCCGGCGGCGCCGGTGATGGTCCCGTAAAATGCTCGCCGCAATTCTGGCACCCCTACAGCCAATACGATTCCAGTATTCAGCCTGCGGTCTGCCAAGGCTGGAATGACCACGAGTCAGGTTTCGTAAAATCGGTACACGACGACGGCGCCAAGGCAATCCTATCCATGGGCGGCTGGACCCTCTCCCATAAAGTCTCCGAGATGATGGAGAGCGACACCGCGCGTGCAGCCTTTATCGAAAATGCAGTGACACTGCTTACTGACTGGGATTTCGATGGCCTCGATCTCGATTTTGAATACCCCGGCTATGAGCCGAACGGCGGCCGCTCGATCGACAAAGAAAACTTCACCACCCTGCTGCAAGAGCTGCGCGCGCGCTTCGATGAGGTTGAAGCGGAGACCGGCAAAAATCTGGAACTGACCGCTGCCGTGGCCTGTGGCCCCTCGATTGCAGAAGAGGGTTATGATTTTGCTGCTGTGGGCGAAGTCCTCGATTATGTCAACCTGATGACTTATGACTTTGGTGGCGACTGGGATACCGTAGCCCAGCACACCTCGCCGCTGTACCCCTATGAAGGCCAGGTCAACGAAGGCTTCGACGCAGACAGCTGCCGCAATATGTGGATGACTGAGGGCAATATTCCTGCTGAGAAGATCACCCTGGGTATGTCCCACTACGGCCGCAGCGTGGCTGGCGCCACCGCAATCGGTGAAGCTGCATCCGGACAAGACGTGGCGCACTGGGGCTCTGACACCGAGACGCGCTACTACCAGATCGTCGAGAAAATGCAGAGCGACTCTTCATTCCAGACCGCTTACGATGCGGAGGCTGTCACCCACTACGGTTGGTTCGAAGATGGCGGCTTTATCTCGTTCGAAGATACCACCTCTATTGCCGAACGCGCCCAATATGTGCTCGACCAGGGCCTTGGTGGCGTGATGATCTGGCAGCTACGCGGCGGAATGTTATTGGAGAACAATGAATACCAGTATCCACTACTCGATGCCGCACTCGAAGTTTTCGGACAGGGTGGCTCCAGTGATAGCGATACCGGAGACACTGGCGATACCGGAGACACTGGCGATACCGGAGACACCGGAGACACCGGAGACACCGGAGACACCGGAGACACCGGAGACACCGGAGACACCGGAGACACCGGAGACACCGGAGATACCGGAGATACCGGAGACACTGGAGATACCGGAGACACTGGAGATACTGGCGACACCGGAAGTGGCGGTGGCAATAATAATGGCGGAAGCAGCGCCTGCGTCGCGTTTGAACAGCCCTATGCCGGCGACCCAGGTTATTCAGTCGGTGACGTTGTTGTCTTTGAAGGAGTCGCCTACGAGTCCACCCACGAGCCAAACTGGTGGTCTCCAGGTTCCGCGCCATCGCTGTGGACCGAAACCACCTGTCAAACTGAGGGCGAAGGCTCCGACAATGGTTCCGACAGCGGCTCTGGCGATAGCAACGACAATAGCTCCGATAGCGGTTCTGACGACAACGCCGATAACGGTTCCGATGACAACACCGACAGCGATCAAGGTTCAGGTGAGACCGCTTCCTGCCCCGAATTCCAGCAGCCATATGCTGGTGACGAAGGCTATCAAGTTGGCGACCTAGTAACCTTTGAAGGCCAGGTTTACGTGTCTACCTTTGGACCCAACTGGTGGTCCCCGGCTAACGCTCCCCAGTACTGGGAAGCGAGTTCCTGCCAGTAATCTGGATACACTTTGGCCGCCATCTCAAGGAAGGCGGCTGAATGTTTCTTCTAATAAAAGGGCCCTTATCGGGTCCTTTCTATTTATTATTTAGTCTGCGTTTAAAATAATTATTACGGCGTATCTTGTAAGATATGCATCACTTCACCAAAGTCATCCTTTGACAAATTATATCTCAGCCAACGAATACCATTATCTGTCAAATTTTGCTCGTACTTAATGTGCTTTTGATCTCGCAGATAAATTCTGAGACTGGGGTAAGAGGCAATAAATCTCTGCAACTTATAATTAATTAAATTAATTTTTATATTATCATCCATTCTTAAAATGTGTTTTGGAACCCAACGGCTACGTGCCGCGCCAGTACCAGTAACTGTTTCAACCGCCTGAATTTGGCTCCAATTATACTCTTTAGGAAAAAGGGAAAATAATGAATTAAATTTCACCCCGTTGGAGCTGACAACATAATAACTATTTAGCCCCAAAACCATCAAAGGTAAAAAACAAGCCAAAAAAACGAGAGAATTCTTAAATTGTTACGAATTGACTGCTTTAACCCATAGCCCTCAAAATATCTTAGACTGAGTTCCCTATCAAGTTCTACTCTTGCCGCAGGGATTAAGTATGAAATCAGCTTAGAGAGGGTCGCAAATAATATTATAGAAATAAACATTACTGTCAGTATTGATAAAATATATCCCTCATTAGTAAGGTCTGCCAAGATAGCGCCCTCAGATAAAGACTCTACTCGCCGAGATACTAAAAACTTAAAGTAAGAAATAGCTATAATAGCCACTAATAAAAGGGAAAGCACGATGACAAACCAGTCCCACTTGCAGCGAATAATAACGCGCTTTCTATTCAGCAACGGCATTGGGAACTGTAAAAAAGAGGATCTATTTTTTACTTTAGGGGACTCCCACCCTAGACACAAAGCACATCTATGCCCTAAATCTTCATAGATTTCTTGCTCCTGTATGCAGACTTTACAATAATTCATAGCTACTAAAAATTTATTAGATTTAAAAAATACACATAGAAACCGGACGTATTTATTAAATCATTAATAACTACCTTTAGCGAATAGATGGCTCTTTACAACCAACGAAAGTAACATTTAGTACATTAGAGCTAAATAATTAGATGGTGGTATAGCACTTAATAATCAACGGAAGAATTAGAAAAGGCTGTATAACATATGAATACATCTCAATTCATGAGATCAGAAGATAACTTGGTAAGTTGTTACTTGTTAGACTGAAATGCCATGGCTCAATATGCCTGCACAGCAGAACTATCTTATATACGCGACATTAGGTTATTGAAGGAACCATTAACTGTAGTATCAATAGTGATTTACTAGGTGATAAACTCAAAAGGCTTTTGCCCATTCAATCACCCGCAACACATCAATGATGACCATAAAAGCGCTGCTCAACTTTCTGCCACTGAGCCAATGCAGTTTGTGAGTGCAAACAAACTGTAAGTCTCTCGAATATTGGAGCATAAGCGCGTAAAACGGCCAATCCCTGATGTGCCGCAATCTCATGAGGAAAGCGGTTAGTGCCAGCTCCCAATGCCGGAAACAGTATCGTTTTGCAGCCGCGCTCTTTCGCCAACTCCAAAACGCTCTCATAGCAGTGCTTCAACAGCACTATGGCCTGGCTCCCCCATTGATCGCCACTGCTCCATTGGGGCGTAACAGTATGCAATAGGTAATCGACCGGTAAATCATAGGCTCGAGTCAAACGAGCTTCACCTACTGGGCAGGCTCTTTGATTGGCACACTGGGGGGGTAATCGAGTCCCACAATGGGCATAAATCTGTGCCGAGAGCCCCCGCCCCCGAATTAGGTGCTTGTGTGCCGGACATACCAGCGCATCTCCACGCATCGTCAAAATATCACCACAAGTCAGCTGAATTTGTGTCACGATTTCTCAGTTCTAAAGTTTGAGTTACTGATACTGTAGCTTGCTACTTTGGTCGGTGACAGATTCCCCCTATACTCAGCATTGCTTCACTCCGGCAGTGACTACCAGCATAGTTGTATGATGCAGGACGGTCCCGAGCAAGCGGAAGGTTGCAGTCGGTATAGCAACGGGAATGACTATGAGCTCAGGGTATAACAATCAAAACCCCGCAATATCCACTTCTATTGATGAGGTACAGCGCATAGATCTGCGCAGACGGATATTGGCCTCCTCTTATATGCTGATATTCGCTATGGCTATCACCGGGGCTATGGCAATTATTGCCCTCACCGCCACTAATATCCTACAAGCATCGACACTCTTCATCGTCGCTGTGGTTATTTTATTCGCATATATTACCGTCAATGTCATTGGCCCCACCGAAAAAACGCCGATGCTAGTTGGCATTCTCTTGTTGGTACTTTATTTCTACTTACTGCTGACCGGTGGCGTAAACAATACCGGCTTAATGTGGGCGGTTATGCTGGTCCCTGGCTTTATCAACTTGTACGGCTATAAAACCGGGACAACAGCCTTATTGGGCATAGGCTTAGCCACCGCAGCAATCCTGTTTTATCCGGACTTCCCAGGGCTTACGGCCAAATACGATACGGCCTATCGTGCTCGTTTTATTGCCGTATTTGGCGCTCTCACAGCCCTGACAGCCTTACTGGATAGCAGCCGTCACCAAACCCAACAATTGCTGCAGCGATTGACTGGTGAACTGGAAAGTTACGCGGCGACGGATACGCTAACAGGGTTAGCCAACCGCCGAGAGGCTTTTCGCGCAATTGGCGAACTCGAACGCCGCAATGGCGAGCTCCAGGATCAATATGTCATTCTTATCGGAGACTTGGATAACTTCAAAACAATCAACGATACCTACGGACACTCCTTTGGAGACCGGGTATTGCAAGATGTTGCGAAAGTTTTGAAAAGTAACACCCGGTCCGAAGATATTGTGGCGCGCTGGGGCGGTGAAGAGTTTTTGTTACTACTGCCGAATACTGACTTGAAAGGCGGTAGTGTCCTCGCGGAAAAACTGCGTCGTAGAGTTTCGGCTCTGAGCCGCCGCTATACGCGCCCGGCTAAAATATCAATCAGCCTGGGAGTCGTCGAAGGCAACACCAGTGGCAAGCCACTCAATCAGCTATTAGCTGAAGCAGATAAACGTATGTATCGAGCTAAAAACGGCGGGCGCAATAAGGTGGTAGCAGCTTAAACGTTAGCTCACCAAGTGGCGCAGTAGATAACCAATGGCGAGAGCCAAGGCCGCTGCTCCACTGCCAAATATCAGAGTTTTTAGGCCCGCCATTAGCAAGTGATGGGAAAACACCAGACCTTTGCACAAACCAATCGCAAAAAATGTGCAGACCGATAGGACGGCGCTTGCATAAAATTGTTCAGCGGGGTTAAGGCTGTGGAAAAGGTAGGGCAACAAGGGAATAGCACCTACACACAAAAAAGCGGCGAAGGTTATCAGTGCCGCCCCCAGAGGCTTATGCTCTGCACTACTTATACCGTACTCTTCCGCCAGCATTGTCTCTATCCACAACTTTTGGTTCGTGGTGATAGTAGCAACAATGTTATCCAGAACTTCACCTCGAAATCCCTTTCGATAGAAAATCTGCCTGATCTCTTCCCGTTCTCCCTCGGGAATTAAAGCAATATGCTGACGCTCTGTACGCATAGCCGCGGCCCGTTGCTCGCGCTCCACACTGGCAGCCTCATAATTACTTACTGCCATGCTAAAGCCATCCGCAATAAGATTGGCAAAGCCCATCACAAGCACAACCGCTTCAGAAAAACCTGCACCAAAAGCGCCTGCAACAATAGCAAAGGTAGTAACGCAGCCATCTATCGCCCCCAAAACAAAATCAGAGAGCCACTGTGATTGTGGACGACTCCGCAGGCGCGCCTCAATACGCTCTGGTCGATGCTCCTCAATCAGGGCTTCCCGGCTTTCTTGTACGCGTTTGGAGTTTTGCCGGTCCATAATCCGGCGAGCTACTGTAAAAATCGCTGCATAACATAAGCATCTCGCAACCTTCCCAAAGGATCAGTAAATGCTTTGTTAAGCGTCGTGATAATAGTGAAGCCCAGCTCGGTATAAAGGGAAATTGCGGTCTCATTATCACTGGGAACGTAGTTGAACTGCATTTCCAAATAGCCGGCGTCCTGGGCCCTGGCGATTGCATGCTGGATCAATGCACGATCTACATCGCGATCGCGCACATTTGTGTGCACCAGAAAATTAGCTGTCGCGACATGGCTATGAATACCTGGAAAATTAACTCCTAGTTTATACACCCCCAGCAAGTGAGGTAACTCTTCGGCAACATAAGTCTGTAAGTCGTCATTAAGCCATTGAGCAGAAAATATTTCTCGACTGATCTTATTCGAGAAAGGCAGATCCCCTCTGTTTCTCACAACAAAAAAGAGACTCCACATGCCTTCAAGGTCACTCTCTATAGCCTGCCGAATATCCATAGAAATCCATATCTCAGATGTCTTGCTGCACTTGCCTAACGTACAATAAAGCTCCCCCGATCCACACCGGTATTTCCAGTCATGGGATCATAGGCATATAGCACAATTTCATAAACACCTGGTAAATCCGTCGCAAAGGGCGCACTAAAGGTATTCATAGCCTCCTGTATCTCCAGTGGCACTTGAGCAAATGATTTGCCATCTCTTTTAACCAATGCCACAACTTCAATCTTACTGCCATCCCAAAGACCACCATCGGTAAGAGAGCATCCGCACATCATTACCACATTAGCGCGAATCTCAAAGGGACTCTGGTCCAAACCTGTATAGAGATGGGTCTGTGGGCTAAGTAAATCTACCAACATCCCCGGAATTTCCACAATCAGCCCATCATCAGAAATAGGCTTTCCCGGAACCAGCCAAGTCTGTGTCTGCGCCATCACTCGAGCCTGTTTTTTAATATACGGTGCAAGAACTTCCACCGTCAGGAACACCGGCTCACTGATATTCAGTGTAGCGGTAAAATGTGCAGCGCCATCGGCGATAGATTGGAACCTCTCTCGGGGCGTTTTCATTATTTTGGTGGTATCACCGGTGCTCCCTTGGGTTAGCCCCTTGGCAAGAATTTCCCCTGAATCTGCATCGCGAATAATAACCATGGCACCACCGATGGAGGAGCCAATAAACTTGGCATCCATGGCCTTGGCGCGGATAGTAATATTGGTGGGCGTGCCCTCAGAGAGAGCTTTAGCGCAAATCGGCATTGTGACTATTTGCGCAATCAAGAGGCATAGGTAAAAAATAATATTTTTCATTTATATTTCTACTAAATTTAAATAATTCTGAAAATAACTATAATTCTCTTAACCTTGCAAATGCAACTCTATAGTTCTTTTTAATCCCTCAGAGAGGTTTACTCTTCCCTTCACCGGCAAAAATTAAAGCAAGTGATTTTTACATCTCACATTACAATAATGCATAGGTATTAGTTACCAGCCAAATACATGCCACATTAGTAAACAGGGCCGTACGCATGCTAAAACTGGCCACCAAACTAACGAAAAAAGTGGTTTTAACCCTGGCCGCAGCATCTGGCGCTTACGCCCTAATTTCTTATATATACAACACCCAATTTCCTCAATCAGTAACCTTCAGTAGGAACCCGGCCTCAAGACGATCAACAAAAAATCTAGATTATCTAAAAAACAAAGAAACGATAAAAATTCTTATTGTGACTGGAGGTGGTGTCCGCGGCCTCATCCCCTTATATGTACTAAAGCATATCGAGAAACATTCTAAAAAGCCCATTAATGAGGTATTTGATATTTTCACAGGTGTTTCTACTGGAGCAGTTATTGTAACCGGAATTAATATACCGGGTAATGCTATACCTAATCATTTTGGTGAAAAAATATCCCATTTAGACTATTTAATAAATATATACAAGAGTGTAACTGGCTACCTATTCAAGTCTCCGTGGTACCACATAGTATTAACAGGTGCGGGGCTTTTTTCACCCTCTTACTTTGGAAAACGTTTGCATGAAATCATGGAAAAGTACTACACAAAGGAATTAAATTTTACCGACCTAGATAATTACGTGATCATCCCCGCTCTCAATATTGAAAGCGGGGAAGTATGTCTATTTAAAAATAGAGGGAAAAATGTATACAACTTACCGACAAACAGTCTTTATCAGTTAATGACAGCGGCAGCAAGTGCAGAAACCGCATTCCCCCCTGTGGCATTTGAAGAAATGAATGCCAACTTTCAGTCATCCCACTTAGATATCGCAGCGCCACAAGAAAATATTTTTGGCAGTGTATTTGCTGATGCAGCAATCGCCCTAAACAATCCAGCTAGCTTGATATTAAGGGATATTATTCAAGACTTTCCCGATAAGAAATATTATGTTCTGGTCTTGTGCTCAGGTTACCCAAGATTATTGAGCTCGAGTATGAAATATCACTCTTTAAGGAAATGGGGACGTATTCACTGGGCCCGTGATGCCATGGCTAATATTCAAAGATCAATGGACAAAAATCAACTTTATATGCTGGAAGTTGCTAAAATCATTTCAGAGAAAGGACGAATTGAATACGATTTTCTAAACGTCGATATCAATAAACCTTTTGTAGGAATATTTGACCACGACTTATTACATCATCTTAAGAATTACTCTAACAAGCTCATCAAGGACAACGAGAAAAGCCTGGCAAAGATAATTAAACACCTACATGATTTAGACTAGATATAATATAGATTTTATTGCGTACTACGCTCTCAAAGTAGCATGATCAGATTTTTAAAATCTTCTGCTCTTCGCAAGGAGTAAAGGTAAAAAATTAGCCGGACTATGCCCGGCTAATTTAATAGAATCAACAGAATTACTTAAGACTGTTTAACTGTTTCCACCCAAGAGGCTACGCGGCTCTCCAATACAGGCACTGGCAAAGCACCGCCACCCAGTACGGTATCGTGGAATCCGCGAATATCGAATTTATCACCCAACTGATCTTCAGCCTGCTTACGCAGCTCCTGAATCTTCAGCATACCGATCTTGTAAGCGGTCGCCTGGCCCGGCCACGCCAGGTAACGACGCACTTCGGAACGAACTGCAGTCTCGGGAATTGCGGAGTTTTGCAGGAAGTACTCCACCGCTTGCTCTTCACTCCAGCCTTTGGCGTGCAAGCCGGTATCAACAACGAGGCGAATGGCTCGCCACATTTCAGCCGTCAGGTGGCCAAACAGGTTATAGGGATCTTCGAAGGCCCCCATTTCTTTAGCAAGCTTCTCAGAGTACAGCGCCCAGCCCTCTACATAGACAGTAAAGTGAGCTTGAGTGCGGAACTGCGGGATACCTTCCAATTCCTGAGCAATTGAGATCTGCATATGGTGACCGGGGTTACCTTCGTGGTAGGCCACAGTTTCCATATCAGTCGTGGAATAGGCACTCATATCGGATAGGTGCGCATAGTAAATACCCGGGCGGGAACCGTCGGGTGTGCCGGGGTAGTAATGCTGGGCACCGCCATCCTGCTCACGGAAGGACTCAACCCGCTTTACGACCAACTCAGCTTTCGGCAAAAGGCCAAAGTATTCCGGCAATTTCTTGGTAATGTTGTCCAGGAACGCGGTTGAGTCATCCAGGTAGCCCTGGCGACCTTCATCGGTATTCGGGTAGTAGAATTGACCATCTTCACGAATAAACTTGAAGAAGTCCTGCAGGCTACCTTCGAAACCAACCTGCTTCTTAATAGTTTCCATCTCACCGCGGATACGCGCCACTTCTTCCAGGCCGATATTGTGGATCTGGTCGGCAGTCAGGTCCGTAGTTGTGGTGTTGGCCAGGCGCTGATTGTAGTAGGCCATACCATTGGGCAAGCTACTAGCACCTTGAGGCTCTGCTGAGGCCTTCTGCATATCCGCTTTGAGCCAGGTAACCAGCCCTTCATATGCGGGGAAGAACTCAGTCTCTAATGCCTTGCGCGCTTCCGCCGTCAGCTTGTCTGCCTGCTTCTGATCAATAGTACCGGCTTCGAGCAGCTCAGCGATTTTCCCTTTGGCACCGGCCCACAGAGGAGCGTCTTCACCATCGGTAAACGGCGCGCCTTCAATCAATTTACTGGACTGATCAATCGCACCCTCATAGGCAAAGCGCGGGGGGCGGATACCTTCTTTGGACGACAGCTTGGCGCGGTCAAGCAACTGGTTGATCGCGCGGGAGATACCACCGATACGGGTGATATAGGCCTGCATATCTTCAACGTTGTCGACCTTGTGGAAGTTCAGCAGGAAGTTGGGCAACTGCGATTGTGCACCTCCCATCTGCTCAAAGATGTAGCCGTGACGGATAAACGGCGCAGCGGCCTTGGCCTGTTCAAACTGATAAATCCAGATATCGTAGGAGGTTTTCCCTTCCTGAGTCAGCTTGCTGTAGTCGAAATTCTTCTTGAGCTCTTCAACACTTTTCTCTTGCCAAACCAAGCGGCGAGCCTCTGCGGCTTCACTCATATCGTCGATTTGGTCGTAGTGGTCTTTGCGACCCAGGTAGGACAGCTGAATCGGGCTGAACTGCAGCTGTTCCTCATAACGCTCATCCAGCCACTCAGTTAGGCGCTTGGTTTCGGCAACCGCATCTACAGTTACTGAGGCCTCGGCAACCGCATTTTGGGGCTTATCTACGTTGGCTACAGTCTGGGTACTCTTGTCACCCTGACAGCCCGCAAGGATAGCGACAGCCAGCAGGCTGGGGATCAGTGGGTTGTTCAGCTTTATCGGCATCTTCCTATCTCGATCAAAAGTTGTACAAAAAAACGCCGCTAACTTTGACACGAATTCGGTGAGGTGTCGATTCATGCCCCCCAGAACGCCATATGTTTGCGTTGAGTTGAGGCAAATCGGAGATTTTGGACTAGGTGGACCCAATACCTGGAGCAGGATATTGCCACAAGTGACCCTGCGGTAATGGACTAACGCCGGCTTGTGGCCCGGTCCACGATATGTAGCTCTCGCTGGGGAAAGGGTACCGTCAAGCCTTCTGCCTCCAGTGCAGGCTTAAGCTTTTGCATCAGGGACCAGTAAACATCCCAGTACTGGTCATTGGCAGCCCAAGCCCGCAATTGTAAATTGACCGCGCTGTCAGCAAGCGCCTTAACAGCGAAACTTGGCTCTGGCTCAGTGAGAATACGGGGTTCCTGTTCTACCAAGCGACGTAATACTGTTAGACCGCGATCGATGTCATCGCCATAGGCAATACTCGCCACAATCTCGATACGGCGAGTCTTATTGCGACTGAAATTGGTGAGCACTTGCCCCCAGATAGCACTGTTGGGTGCGGTAATACGCAGCCCATCCGTGGTATCCAGCTCCGTAGTAAATAGCCCTACCTCGCGAACAGTGCCCATTATGGTACCGAACTGAATCACATCCCCAACGCGGAACGGCCGCAATCCCAGCAATAGGAACCCCGAAGCAATATTTTGCAGGGTATCTTTCAACGCTAAGGCTACTGCCACACCAGTAGCGCCGAGTAGAGCAATTAAGCTGGTAGTGTTAATACCAAAGACATCCAATACCAGCAGTGCGCCAACAATATAGACCGCCCAGCTCGAAATACTGCGCAGTACCGGGCGCAAGGTAATATCAAACCGGTCCGGCATACGATCAACCGCTCGCCGAGCAAGATGGGCCACAAACAGCGTCACCAAAACTACCAGTAGTGCGGCTGCCAACTTTAAGGATAGTGCAGTTACTTGGGGCCAATACTCATTGAGCAAGCTATTAATATTCATCGACCCTCGAAAATAAATCCCTATTTTAAATTCAAGTCAAACCTAAGTTCTGCGCTTCATCGACACAACGCTGATGAGCCGGACAAGTTTCCAAGTGATCATTGACCATTCCTGTAGCCTGCATATGCGCGTACATAATGGTTGATCCCACAAAACTAAAACCCGCTTTCTTAAGCGCCTTACTCATCGCATCAGACTTTGCTGTAGTGGCCGGCACCTGCTTCATGGAGCGGGGGCGATTAACAATCACTCTTCCATCGGTGAACTGCCAGAGAAAATCCTTTAAGGATATACCGCGATCGCGCAACTCGAGGGTTGCCCGTGCATTCTTGATGGCCGATTCAACCTTGAGCCGGTTGCGAATAATTCCCGGGTTGAGAAGTAGTTTCTCTACCTTTTTAGGGGTATACCGAGCAATTTTTTCAGCATCAAAATTATTAAACAATTTACGGTAATTCTCCCGCTTATTGAGCACTGTAATCCAAGATAAGCCCGCCTGGGCCCCCTCCAACAACAAAAACTCAAACAGGGTTTGATCATCGGTAACCGGCCTACCCCACTCTTCATCGTGGTAACTTTGATAAAGCGGTGTAGACAGGCACCAATCACAACGCTTTTCTGCCATATTTATCTCTCAAATTAATGACTAGTTTGCGCCGGAAAAAAAGTAGTGCTGAATAATTTGTAAAACCAAAAGTAAAGCAACCAACCCAAAAATAATATTATTACGGTTCACTTCGACTCCAATAAATTGTTCTGTACCAACCAATCGCGACATTCGCACAACATAATATCCAAAGCCACACCCGATTGATATCCGAGTTCACGTTCAGCTTTCGCACTACTAGCAACGACTCTCCTCGTTACCAACGTGGCCTTTTCAGGAGTAATAACCGGCTCTTGCCCACTCACACGAGACCAGAGGTCGGAACACCAGGCGATAGATTGAATTAGGAATGCCGGTGTGGTGCGTTTTGGTACAGGTTTATGCAATAACTCAGCGATCTTTCCAAAGAATTCTAAAAAACTGGCATCCGTTCCGGCCAAGATATAATTTTCGCCGCACCGCCCCTTTTCAACCGCATCGATATGGGCTCGCGCTACTGCACCGGCATGGCAAAAAGAACCCCAGCCCGGTGGAACACCTGGTAATTGATTTTTCTCAATCAGAAAAAAGGTCTGCGCCCAGCTGGTGGTATCGTATTTACCCACAATTGCGCAAGGGTTAAGAAATACCGCATCCAGGCCCCGCTCAATTTCCTTGCGAACTGCAATTTCCTCTCTTTTTTTCGTGTACAGATAGTGATGATGAGGGTCATCTGCCAGCTTATCACTTTCTTCAGTAATTCTTTCCTTATGGTAGCCATAAGCAGAAATTGAGCTGGTCACCACCATACGCCCTACATTTTTCTCCCTGGCAACTTTGGCAATATTCGCCGCCCCCTCAACATTATCTTTCCACTGCTGGGCATTACCGCCGCGCCACATACTGGTATTAGCCGCCATATGGAAAAGCGCATCGACATTATCTGGGATTGCAGCTTGAAGGGACTGAGGGTCATTCAGAGAGGCCTCAACCAGGTTGACGCCCAGAGAGCGCAACATATCGGTATTGGAGGTGCGCCGATGCATGGCGGTAACTTTCCATCCATCACCAACCAATTGCTCTACCAAATTAGCGCCGAGAAAACCGGTTCCCCCGGTTACAAATGCGTGTTTCATAAATCCACCGGATGAGTTGTTATCGTTATTCATACCCAGTGATTAGCTCTATCGAAGCCACCTCCTTCCGGAAGGGCAGACCGGTTGGTGATACCACCACTCCGACAGAGTGGGCGGCACACTAACTTCACTAGTGACACCGCCCCAAAACTAAACCCTATCTACAATCGTCCTACCGGGAGTTTTTTTGATTGATCCCGCTATTACTTTTGTTGGGTTAGTTGAAAAGGCTACTCGATTTTCATGCCCAGCTGGTAGGCAAGGAAGCTCCACTGATTGGCGAAGTCTTCCACCTGCATCCATACCGGCTTGCCTGCACCGTGCCCAGCCCGAGTTTCCACGGCAAGCCAGACCGGTTTGTCACAGCCCTGATCTCTTTGTAGGGCTGCCGCAAATTTGTAGCTGTGCCAGGGAACCACTCGATCATCGCGATCGGCAGTGGTGATTAGCGTGGCCGGATAGCAGGTGCCCTCACGGGTGTTGTGGACCGGAGAATAGGCATGGAGCGCTTTGAACTCATCACGATTTTCACTAAGCCCATAATCGCTCGACCACTGCCGGGCATTAGCGGAAGCGGTGTGGTAACGCAGCATGTCCAGGACACCGACCACCGGTAATGCCGCTGCAAACAAGTCTGGGCGTTGTACCAACGTTGCCCCGGCCAATAGTCCACCATTGGAGCGACCACTGATAGCAAGCTTTTCAGGAGAGGTGACTTTCTCCTCGATCAGCCACTCAGCTGCAGCGATAAAATCATCGAAGACATTTTGCTTTTGCGTCTTGGTACCCGCCTGGTGCCAAGCATTGCCGTACTCGCTACCACCGCGCAAGTTGGCCAGCGCCAGGGTGCCGCCCATATCTAACCAACCGACAAAGCGGTTGTAGAAGCGCGGTAACTGAGCGGAGTTAAAACCACCATACCCATAAAGCAGCGTGGGGTTGGAGCCATCGCGCTTCATTCCCTTCTTATGCACCAGGAATAGGGGCACCCGGGTACCGTCCTTACTCTTATAGAAATGCTGGCTCACAGTCAGGTCGGAAAAATCTGCTGCATATTTTGGCTGCTTGAACAGTTTGGTTTCGCCAGTCTGTACATTCAGGTGATAGATACTCGGCGGGGTAATAAAATTAGAGAAAGCGTAGAAGGTCTCGACTTCATTCGGCTCACCATTAAACCCCTTCACTGAGCCCACCCCTGGCAGCTTCAGCTCGTACTGTTTCTTACCGTTAGTATCGCTCACCAGGACTCGCGATTTCGCATCCTCCAGATAATGAAGGACAAAGCGACCACCGATATAACTGGCACTCTGCAGGGCACTAGTCGTTTCCGGCACCAGATCGCGCCAGTGTTTGCGCTGCGGCTTATTCAGATCAATAGCGATTACACGGCCCAGCGGTGCTCCCGCACTGGTCTCAAAGTAAAAGGTGCTCCCTTTATTACCGAGATACTGGTATAGGCCATCCCAGTCATCCAAAAGCTTAACTACCTTGCCGCTTTCATCGCGTAAATCGCGATAGTAAAAGCCGTTCGAGTCATAACCGTCGAAGATACCAAACAGGAGATAGTTGCCATCATCACTCACCGACGCGCCCGGATTCCGGGTGGGATGATCAGTAATTTCATAGACCAGTTGATCACTCTCCTGGGCATCTCCCAGTCGGTGAAAATATACGGCTACCTGTTTGCTATCATCCGCCGTGCCATCTCTGTTAAACGGGTACCGGCTATAGTAAAAACCGGACTCATCCGGCGCCCAACTGGCATCACTAAACTTGATACCGGTCAGTTGTTCCTTCAGATCCTTGCCTGTCTTTAGGTCGCGAATACGATAGTCGGTCCAGTCAGTGCCACCATCCGAGATACCGTAAGCCAGATAGCGGCCCTTTGGACTGACTTTGAGGCGCTTGGCAGCAATAGTGCCATCTTCACTTAGGGCGCGTGGATCTAAAACCGTATCGCCCTCAGCAGACAGGCTAGAGGCCTTATAGAAAACATTCTGATCCCAATCACCGGTGTTGTAGCTGTAGTAATAGCTATCGCCCTTCTTGTACGGAACGCCGTAGCGCTCGTAGCGCCATAGTTCTGCAAGCCGGTCATTGATTTTCTGCCACCCGGGCAGCTCCTTCAAACGCGGTAATGAATGGTCATTCTGTTTGGCCACCCAACTATTTACCTCATCAGTGGACATTTTTTCCATCCAGCGATAGGGGTCAGCCACCTTTTGACCAAAATATTCATCAATTTGAGCACCCGGCTTACTATCCGGATAGCTATCAGCTGCGTGAACACTCACCGCAGCAAGTGCACCGGCAACCAGTGCCACTAGCTGTCTCTTCATACCGTTATTCTCGGTTTCTCTACTGGGAACAGTCCGCTAATCTAGGCGATTTAGACGATCGGTTCCAGAGCAGCAGAGAGAAGTGAGATGAAAGGATTGATCCAAAGGGTAAGCCATGCCCAGGTTAATGTAGCGGGAGAGGCCGTTGGGGCCATAGATAAAGGTATCCTCCTGCTGCTAGGTATCGAAGCCCAGGACACTACTGATAGTGCAGATAAGCTGCTGCACAAAGTCCTGAATTACCGTATTTTTCCCGATGATAAAGGGCGTATGAATCTCAACCTCCAAAAGGCGGGAGGTGGGCTCCTGATTGTCAGTCAGTTCACACTAGTTGCCGAAACTGATAGAGGTTTACGCCCGAGCTTTAGTCGCGGCGCATCACCAGAATACGCGGAGGAGCTCTACAACTATTTCGTTAAAAGTTCCAAAGCCCAATTTACGCCAGTGGCCACTGGAATATTTGCAGCGGATATGCGGGTTTCACTAGTCAATGACGGCCCGGTAACTTTTATGCTGGAAACCTAGAGACCTTCCACAGGCTCTTTCTGTTGTTTCACCTAATCAGGAAAACTCTACTAGTTGGTTAGGTTGCTAACGACTAGAAAATATCGCTAAAAAATAGAGAGGCAAAAGGATGACTAAGAAGCCTATAGTAGTAAACAGTGATATCAAACTCGATCCACTCTTGGATAGTGACACAGAAATCATCTTTACCTTAATTGAAAATAACAGACCACTGCTAGAGAAATATCTCTATTGGGCAAAGCTCGTTATCGACATCCCAACCACAAAAAAATATATTAACGACAGAATATTCAGCAATAGCTTCGGAGCATTCTGGTACAAGATCCACTATTCAGACAAGGTAGTCGGAATCTTTGGTATCAAGGAAATTGACCTTAAAAAACAAAATGCAGAAATAGGATATTGGTTATGTAAAAGCTGCCATGGCAATGGAATCGTGACTCGAATCATAAATAAAATATCTAGCTACTTGAAAGATCTGCACGATATTCAAACGTTGAAAATTCACTGCTTATCTGAAAACAGGGCCAGCATAGCCGTAGCAGAACGCGTAGGTGGAGTGCATAGTGAAACTATTCCAAATTATTATTCGATTGATGGAATATTTCAGGACTTAAAAATCTACACAGTTCCTACCTGATTCATTATTTTAATTGTGGAGTTTAGGAATATTTATTTCTGAATATTTACTGGGCTCCACTCAATACCATCTGACCCTTGTCCCGCATTAAATATACGCTTAACTTTCCAAGTTGCGGTATCTATTTCAACAACTTTTCCGTCTCTCTGAGAACCGGCAAATAAAAACTTTCCGTCCGGAGAGAAAAATAGCGATGCTGGCTGTCTGGCCCCTGCGCTGCCGACATCAATCTCATGTAACTGTTTACGGGTCTTGGCGTCATACACGAGTATACGATTACCATTTAAGTCTGCTACAGCTACCACTTCGCCATCAGGGTGAAACCTAATTCGGATAGGCAGAAAACCAACATCTATCGTTTCTTTTTGCTTTAACGTCTCAGTATCAAAAATAAAGATATTTTCTGACTGATTATTTCCTATCCATAGCTCGCTATTATCGGGGCTTACCCACACCGCCTCCGGCCCGTCTCCTGCCGGTATTGTAGATTTCAACTCCATAGTCTCTGTATCAATTACACTGAACGTATCCGACCCCCGGCTAGTAACGTAGGCGGTCTTCAGATCAGGTGATAGTGCAAGCATATGGCTACCTACCTGATCAGTACGGGCAACGCCCAATACTTTTCCTTCAGCCACATCCACCTTTATCACGTCGCTGGTTTCTTCTGTCGTAACAATCACATTATTGCTATCGCCCAGCCAAGCGATACCGTGAGGGCCTTTGTGTGGACTGATATCAATTCTTTTCAGGCGCTTACCGCTCGCGATATCGAATACATTCAGCTCTTCTCCCACGTAGCCATCTTCAAGGTAAGAAACTACCACAACTTTAGATTTATCCGGCGACACTATTAATTCATGGGGCGAACCTCCAGTTTCCGGTTTCTTAACCTCTTGGCCGGAAGCCAGGTCAATAAAACTCACCGTGCCCTCATATTTATTTCCTACTACCAACGTCTGCGCCCTTAGCAATCCAGCAGCTAAAAGTACTAATGACATGGAAATTAAAAGTAGAACTCTCATTAGCAAGCCTCCCGGACGAATTTGTCGCTAATAGAATGCTTCCTTAACAGCACACCCCAGCGAGCTTTTTAGAACTGAAAAGTCAGTCCTGGTTATACACTGCAACACTGGATAATAGATCGTAAAAATGGAACTTTTTAGATGTTTTCTTCATTACAGGGATGTTACTAACAGAATTCTTGGATAGTACTGTGCATAACTTTTGGATAGAGGTCTGGAAGCCTTTAATTTCGTGCAATGAAATAATTCGATTAAAAAACCAACGAAAAAAGTGTCAGGTTACCCACTAAAAGTAGGATCAGAACGTTACTAACAGAAAGTCTGGATAGAGTTGTGCATAACTTTAATAAACGGGCTACAGGCCCCGTGGTTACAGGGGGTTACTGCAGAGACTAAAAAATCACCGATATTTTTACTGGCTAAATTTAATTTTTGGCGGGAGTGGCATGGGTACTTTTCTGGTTTTTACGCGAGTTATTTTTGTTGGATTATTTTTTATATAAGTGCTACGGAGGTCGGTAAAGACCTATTTTTATAGGCTTTTTAGGAGAGCGTCTGTTTAAGGTGCTCAGGTAGTTTTAGGTTTTTCTTTTTTTTAATTACTGACTGATTTTTTAAATAGAAAGTTGAGCATTAAAGTTTTTCAGAATTACTTTTATTTTTTCTATTTAATTTTTGCCAAGTACTTTCTGCTCTCTCTCTTCCCTTTCTTAGTTTTTTTATTTTTGTTTTTTAAAATATTTTTTCAGCCATAAAAAAAGGGCCACCCTGTTGGGTGGCCCTTTTCGGATTAGAAGCCTGACGATGACCTACTCTCACATGGGGAAGCCCCACACTACCATCGGCGATGTTGCGTTTCACTTCTGAGTTCGGCAAGGGATCAGGTGGTTCCACAACTCTATGGTCGTCAGGCAAACTGGCTTGGGTTGGCGTTGGTCTTATAAGCAAAGTGCTTGGCCTGCCGCGTTATCGCTGTTTGCCTCGGTCATATTATTGACCGGCGATAACCCCAAATAAGTCGGTAAAACAATCTGTAGTAATACACCGCAAGCGATCGTATGTCTCTAACTCACAATCCGCTAGCTTGGCTAGTCGTTAGTAACCATCTCTGTTGTATGGTCAAGCCGCACGGGCAATTAGTACTGGTTAGCTCAACGCCTCACAACGCTTCCACACCCAGCCTATCAACGTGGTAGTCTTCCACGGCCCTTCAGGAGGCTCAAGGCCTCAGGGAGATCTTATCTTGAAGGAGGCTTCCCGCTTAGATGCTTTCAGCGGTTATCCCGTCCGAACATAGCTACCCGGCAATGCCACTGGCGTGACAACCGGAACACCAGAGGTTCGTTCACTCCGGTCCTCTCGTACTAGGAGCAACTCTTCTCAAATCTCCAACGCCCACGGCAGATAGGGACCGAACTGTCTCACGACGTTCTAAACCCAGCTCGCGTACCACTTTAAATGGCGAACAGCCATACCCTTGGGACCGGCTTCAGCCCCAGGATGTGATGAGCCGACATCGAGGTGCCAAACACCGCCGTCGATGTGAACTCTTGGGCGGTATCAGCCTGTTATCCCCGGAGTACCTTTTATCCGTTGAGCGATGGCCCTTCCATACAGAACCACCGGATCACTATGACCTACTTTCGTACCTGCTCGACATGTCTGTCTCGCAGTCAAGCGCACTTATACCATTATGCTCATTGCATGATTTCCGACCATGCTGAGTGCACCTTCGTACTCCTCCGTTACTCTTTGGGAGGAGACCGCCCCAGTCAAACTACCCACCATACACTGTCCTCGATCCGGATAACGGACCAGAGTTAGAACCTCAAACATACCAGGGTGGTATTTCAAGGACGGCTCCACAACAACTAGCGTCGCTGCTTCAAAGCCTCCCACCTATCCTACACAAATAGGCTCAAAGTTCAGTGCAAAGCTGTAGTAAAGGTTCACGGGGTCTTTCCGTCTAGCCGCGGGTACACTGCATCTTAACAGCGATTTCAATTTCACTGAGTCTCTGGTGGAGACAGCGTGGCCATCGTTACGCCATTCGTGCAGGTCGGAACTTACCCGACAAGGAATTTCGCTACCTTAGGACCGTTATAGTTACGGCCGCCGTTTACCGGGGCTTCGATCAAGAGCTTCGCCGAAGCTAACCCCATCAATTAACCTTCCGGCACCGGGCAGGCGTCACACCCTATACGTCCTCTTACGAGTTTGCAGAGTGCTATGTTTTTAATAAACAGTCGCAGCCACCTGGTCACTTCGACCGGCCTCAGCTTAGGGAGCAAGTCCCATCACCAAAACCGGCGTACCTTCTCCCGAAGTTACGGTACCATTTTGCCTAGTTCCTTCACCAGAGTTCTCTCAAGCGCCTTGGTATTCTCTACCTGACCACCTGTGTCGGTTTAGAGTACGATTCACTATTACCTGAAGCTTAGAAGTTTTTCCTGGAAGCAGGGCATCAACCACTTCACCCACTAAGTGGGCTTCGTCATCAGTTCTCAGCCTTAGGGACCCGGATTTGCCTAAGTCCCCAGCCTACAACCTTAAACATGGACAACCAATCGCCATGCCGGCCTAGCCTTCTCCGTCACTCCGTCGCAGTAATAGCGAGTACAGGAATATTAACCTGTTTCCCATCGACTACGGCTTTCGCCCTCGCCTTAGGGGTCGACTAACCCTGTCCCGATTAGCGTTGGACAGGAACCCTTGGTCTTCCGGCGGGGAGGTTTTTCACCTCCCTTATCGTTACTCATGTCAGCATTCGCACTTGTGATACCTCCAGCAGACCTCCCGATCCACCTTCAACGGCTTACACAACGCTCCTCTACCATGCTCCTAAGAGCATCCGCAGCTTCGGTTATCAGTTTGAGCCCCGGTATATCTTCCGCGCAGGCCGACTCGACTAGTGAGCTATTACGCTTTCTTTAAAGGATGGCTGCTTCTAAGCCAACCTCCTAGCTGTCTGGGCCTTCCCACATCGTTTCCCACTTAACTGATATTTGGGACCTTAGCTGGCGGTCTGGGTTGTTTCCCTTTCCACGACGGACGTTAGCACCCGCCGTGTGTCTCCCGCGATTGCACTCCTCGGTATTCGGAGTTTGCATGGGGTTGGTAAGTCGGGATGACCCCCTAGCCCAAACAGTGCTCTACCCCCGAGGGTGAGACGCGAGGCGCTACCTAAATAGCTTTCGAGGAGAACCAGCTATCTCCCGGCTTGATTAGCCTTTCACTCCGATCCACAGGTCATCCCCTAATTTTTCAACATTAGTGGGTTCGGTCCTCCAGTTGATGTTACTCAACCTTCAACCTGCCCATGGATAGATCGCCGGGTTTCGGGTCTATTGCCTGCAACTAAACGCCCTATTAAGACTCGATTTCTCTACGGCTCCCCTAAGCGGTTAACCTTGCTACAGACAATAAGTCGCTGACCCATTATAC